>NZ_CP085232.1:0-3574926 GCF_044805175.1 Vreelandella aquamarina
GTGTCACTTGCGCTTTGGCAACAGTGCCTGGACTACCTGCAGGACGAACTGAATTCACAGCAGTTCAATACCTGGATACGTCCGCTGCAGGCAGAAGAAGGAGACACCAATGAGCTGCGCTTATTGGCGCCGAATCGCTTTGTGCGCGACTGGGTGAGTGATAAGTACGCCAAACGTATTAGTGAACTGATGCGCGAACTTGCCCCTTCTAAGCCTCCCAAAGTCAGCCTGACGGTGGGCAGCCGCCGTGCCGCCGCGCCTGCACCGCAGCCACGCGAGCTTGGCAACCCGGTATCTGCTGCACCAGCGCAGCCCTCTTCGCCTGCTGTTCATACGCCGCCGCGTGGCGATATTGCCGATGAGCGTGAAATCGAGCAGCTGCGCGAAGAGAACGCTGCCAGCCGTCGTGGCAATGAGCGGCAGGTACAGGTCGAGGGCAGCTTGAAGCACAACAGCGGCCTGAATCCGAATTTCACCTTCGATACCTTCGTGGAAGGTAAATCAAACCAGCTGGCTCGCGCCGCTTCCCGACAAGTGTCGGAAAACCCTGGTGGAGCTTATAACCCGCTGTTTTTGTACGGTGGCGTTGGCTTAGGTAAAACGCACTTGATGCACGCCGTGGGCAATGCCTTAGCAGGCCGTCGTGAAAATGCCCGTGTGGTGTATCTGCATTCCGAGCGCTTTGTGGCTGACATGGTGAAGGCACTGCAGCTCAATGCGATCAATGATTTCAAGCGCTTCTACCGCAGTGTCGATGCCCTGCTGATTGATGATATTCAATTTTTTGCCGGCAAAGAGCGCTCCCAGGAAGAGTTCTTCCATACGTTTAATGCGCTGTTAGAGGGTGGCCAGCAGATGATCCTCACCTCTGACCGCTACCCAAAAGAGATCAGCGGCGTTGAAGAGCGGCTGAAATCGCGTTTTGGCTGGGGGCTAACCGTGGCGATCGAACCGCCAGAGCTTGAGACTCGGGTGGCGATTTTGATGAAGAAGGCCGATCAAGCCAAAGTGGACCTACCCCATGATGCGGCCTTCTTTATCGCCCAGAAAATCCGCTCTAACGTGCGTGAGCTTGAAGGCGCGCTGAAGAAAGTTATTGCCGATTCGCACTTTATGGGCAAAACCATTACCCAGGACTTTATCCGCGAGTCGCTGAAAGACCTCCTGGCGCTGCAGGATAAGCAGGTGGGCGTGGATAATATTCAGCGCACAGTGGCTGAATATTACAAAATCAAGGTAGCGGATCTGCTCTCCAAGCGGCGTTCCCGCTCGGTAGCGCGGCCGCGGCAGGTCGCTATGGCGCTGGCGAAAGAGCTAACCAATCATAGCCTGCCGGAAATCGGCGACGCCTTTGGTGGCCGCGATCACACTACCGTGCTGCACGCCTGCCGAAAAGTGAAAGCGCTACAAGAAGAGAATGCGGATATCCGCGAGGATTACAAAAACCTCCTTCGTCTGCTAACCAGTTAACCTTTTTTCGTTTGCGCCTGCCAAGCGGCAGGCCTTTCAGGATAGAAAACCGGAGTTTCGATGAAATTTACTATTTCCCGAGAGGCGCTGCTTCGCCCGCTGACTCTGGTAGCGGGCGTAGTAGAACGGCGCCAAACGCTGCCTGTGCTCTCTAACGTCTTGATTCAAGTAGAAGGCGACCAGGTCGCTCTGACCGGTACCGATTTGGAAGTTGAGCTGGTAGGTCGCACGGTGGCCAGCCAGGTAGATCAAGCGGGAGCGGCAACGGTACCAGCCCGTAAGCTGATGGACATCTGCAAGTCGCTTCCCGACCAGTCCGAAATTCAGTTAGCGGTAGAAGAGGGGCGTGCGGTATTACGTAGCGGTCGTTCACGCTTTACACTTTCTACACTTCCGGTCGCAGAATTCCCGAATATTGAAGATGCCGATGGCAGTCAGGAGCTTAGCGTTCCCCGTGGCACGCTTAAGCATCTGATTGAGTCCACCTCTTTCGCCATGGCGCAGCAGGATGTGCGCTATTACCTAAACGGTATGCTGCTGGAAATTCAGAGCAATCTGCTGCGTACGGTGGCAACCGACGGCCACCGGTTGGCGATGTGCTCGCGCCCTATCGAGGTAGCGGTCAGTCAATCCCAAAAGCTGATTGTGCCCCGTAAAGGTATTCTGGAGCTTTCCCGCCTACTGGACGATAGCGACGAGCCGGTTAGCCTAACGCTCGGCTCTACCCACGTGCGTGCCCATACCGGTGATTTCACCTTCACCTCCAAGCTGATCGACGGCAAATTCCCCGACTACGAACGCGTGGTGCCGCGTAACGGTGACAAAGTGCTGATTGCCGAGCGTGCAGAGTTGCGTCAGGTGCTGTCGCGTACCGCAATTCTCTCCAACGAAAAGTATCGCGGTGTGCGCCTCTACCTAGAAGAAGGCAATCTCAAGGTTATGGCCAATAACCCCGAGCAGGAAGAGGCAGAAGAGAACGTCGCCGTGGAGTACAACGGTAGCGCCATGGAAGTAGGCTTTAACGTTGGCTATTTGGTCGATGTGCTCTCGGTGCTGGATGAAGATCGGGTACAGATGACACTAGCTGACCCCAACAGCAGCGCACTGCTGGAAGAGCCGGGCGGCGGTGATGCGCTTTACGTTGTAATGCCGATGCGCCTATAACGCACGAAAAGTAGAGGAAAGCGGCGCTTCTGGTTGCAGAAGCGCCGTTTTCGCATTTGTGGCACGTATAGCGGAATTGATGGTCTTACGAGGTGGCATTAGCGGATGAGCGTCACACAACTAACTTTCCACGGGTTGCGTAATTTGGCGCCGCTCACGATACATCCGTCACCGCGTATTAATGTGATATATGGCGTGAACGGCAGCGGTAAGACCAGCTTGCTGGAAGGCATTCATATTCTTGGTATGGGTCGTTCGTTTCGCACCCGCCAGCTTAAGAATGCGATCCAGTCGGAGGCGCCCTATATGACGCTACACGGCCGTTTAGCGGGGGAACCCGAGGTCACGCTGGGCGTAAGGCGAATGCGTTCCCAGCGAGAACTGGAGCTTCGCCTACGTGGTGAAAAGGGCGTGCGATTAGCGGAGCTGGTCGAGGCGATGCCGCTACAGCTTATTAATCCCGATGCTTTCCGTTTACTGGAAGGCTCTCCGGCGGGGCGCCGTGAGTTTTTGGATTGGGGAGTGTTTCACGTGAAACACCACTTTCTAGAAGCATGGCAGCGCACCCGGCGCGCGGTGAAACATCGGAATGCGCTCCTTAGGCGTGGTAGAATAGTACCCAGTGAGATAGCGGTATGGGAGCAAGAGCTCGCGCTTTGGGGCGAACGGATGGACGCGCTCCGCCAAGCGTGGTTTAGCGAGTTTTTGCCCGTATTTGATGAAACCCTAAAGAAGTTACTACCGCTACCCGGTTTAACGCTGCGCTATGCAAGAGGCTGGGACAAGCAGCGCTCGCTAGCCGATGTGCTGCACGATAGCCGAGAGACGGACCAGCAGATGGGGTTTACACAACAGGGGCCGCAGCGCGCCGATTTACGCATTCGGCTGAACAAGCAGCCCGCCATTGAGGTGCTTTCCAGAGGCCAGCAAAAGCTGGTGGTGAGTGCGCTGAAACTCGCCCAGGGGAGGCTTCTGGAAAGTACCGCACAGCGGCACTGCATTTATTTGATTGACGATTTACCGGCAGAGCTGGACGAGCATCATCGCCGCCGGTTCTGCGCCTTGCTTGAAGAGATGCAGTGTCAAGCATTTATTACCAGCGTCGAGCCCTCCGCGCTAAGCGACGTCTGGCAGCCCACTACCGCCGTTGAGATGTTTCACGTGAAACACTCCGCGCAGGGGCTTAGCCAGTGTCAGCCTGGTGGGTAGACGACACGGAACGAGACAGACTTCACGACGGAGTGGTCAATGAGCGAGCAGGCTTACGATTCATCAAGCATCAAGGTGCTCAAAGGGCTAGACGCAGTACGTAAGCGTCCAGGCATGTACATCGGTGACACTGACGACGGCACCGGGCTGCACCACATGGTTTTCGAGCTGGTGGATAACTCCATCGATGAAGCCTTGGCAGGCCACTGTAGCGAAATTCGCGTGGTGATCCACCCGGATGAATCGGTAACCGTAAGCGATAACGGGCGGGGTATTCCTACCGAGCTGCACGAAGGTGAGGGTGTCTCTGCGGCTGAAGTCATCATGACGGTGCTCCACGCAGGCGGTAAGTTTGACGATAACTCTTATAAGGTATCGGGCGGTTTGCATGGCGTTGGCGTATCGGTCGTCAACGCACTGTCTGAAGAGCTACGCCTGACGATTTGGCGCCAAGGGGAAGTGTTCGAGCAGATTTACCATCACGGCGTGCCCCAAGCACCGCTAGGCGTGGTCGGTAAAACGGAAAAGAGCGGAACACGCGTTCATTTCCGCCCATCACCGGCTACGTTTGCCAATATCGAATTCCACTACGATATTTTGGCAAAGCGCCTGCGCGAACTCTCTTTCTTGAACTCCGGCGTGGCGATTCGCCTGATGGATGAGCGCAGCGGCAAAGAGGAGCTGTTCCACTATGAAGGTGGTTTGAAAGCATTCGTCGACCACCTGAATAAGAACAAAACCGTGCTGAACCCGGTGTTCCACTTTAACGCCGTGCGCGAAGATGGCGTGGAAGTCGAAGTCGCCATGCAGTGGAGCGACGCCTTCACTGAAAACATCTTCTGCTATACCAACAACATCCCCCAGCGGGATGGGGGCACCCACTTGGCGGGCTTCCGTGCGGCGCTAACGCGCACGCTGAATCACTATATCGAAGCCGAAGGCCTGCTGAAAAAAGCCAAGGTGAATACTTCCGGTGACGATGCGCGGGAAGGTTTAACAGCGATTATTTCCGTTAAAGTGCCGGACCCCAAGTTCTCATCGCAAACCAAGGATAAGCTGGTCTCATCCGAGGTGAAAACGGCGGTGGAGCAGGAGATGGGCCGCCTGTTTGCCGACTATCTGATCGAAAAGCCCAACGAAGCAAAATCTATCGTCAATAAAATGCTGGATGCCGCGCGTGCCCGTGAAGCGGCGCGGAAAGCGCGGGATATGACCCGCCGTAAAGGCGCGCTGGATATCGCCGGCCTGCCGGGTAAACTGGCCGATTGCCAAGAGAAAGATCCGAGCCAATCAGAGCTTTATCTGGTAGAGGGTGATTCGGCGGGTGGCAGCGCTAAGCAGGGGCGTGATCGCCGTACCCAGGCCATTTTGCCGCTAAAGGGTAAAATCCTTAACGTGGAAAAAGCACGTTTCGACAAAATGCTCTCTTCCGCTGAAGTGGGCACGCTGATTACCGCGCTGGGCTGCGGCATTGGCCGGGAGGAGTTTAATCCCGATAAGCTGCGCTATCACTCCGTCATCATCATGACGGATGCTGATGTGGACGGCTCGCACATTCGTACGCTGCTGCTAACGTTCTTCTTCCGTCAGATGCCGGAACTGATCGAACGGGGCCATATCTTCATTGCCCAGCCGCCGCTTTATAAAATCAAACGTGGTAAGCAAGAGCTCTATCTGAAAGATGAGCAGGCCATGATTGATTACCTGACCACCACCGCGTTGGATGGGGCAGGGTTGCACGTCAATGCGAATGCGCCGGGGATTACCGGCTCACAGCTGGAAGCGTTGGTAAACCAATACCGTAACGTGATGAAGCGTATCGACCGTTTGGCGCGGGTTTACCCCATCGAAGTATTGAAGCAGGTTGTTCATGCTACCGCGCTTCAGGGCGAAGCTAGCCTGAAAGACCGCGTGACCATGGAGAACTGGATTGCCGAGCTGCAGAAAGCCATGGACGACATGGTGGCCTATGAAGGCGGCCCGCGTTATCAGTTCTACCTGCAGGAAGATACCGAGCGCGGCCTATATCTACCGGCGGTTTCCTTGATTGCCCATGGTGTGACGACAGAGTATGTCTGGGGCTTAGATTTCTTCGAGAGTGCTGATTACCGCGCCATTGCAGGCCTAGGGGATACCCTTAACGGCCTGCTGGAAGAGGGCGCTTATATCGCCCGTGGTGAGCGCCAGAAGCCCGTTGCACACTTCTCTGAAGTGTTAACCTGGCTGATGCAAGAGGGCCAGCGTGGCCTCTCAGTACAGCGCTATAAGGGGTTGGGCGAGATGAACCCTGATCAGCTGTGGGAAACCACTATGGACCCGGATAGCCGCCGTATGCTTCGGGTCACCATCGAAGATGCCGTTGCGGCTGACATGATGTTTAACACTCTGATGGGCGATGAAGTGGAACCACGCCGCGACTTTATCGAGACCAACGCCCTCGTCGCTAACCTCGATATCTAAACATCTCAACAATATGTTTCACGTGAAACATTGAAAAGCAAAACCGCAGGTGGCGAAATGCCTGCGGTTTTTTATATGTTGTGTTCAAGACGATATCGCGGAAAATTGCGTCAACGGTTAGTTCAAGACATCTGCTACTAAGTCGTCAACAAAGGCAGCCAAGTCAGCGTAGATCAAGGCATGCTCCAGTCCGACCCCTTTTGCTAGGGTCTTTTCGCCTTTGCCCGTTTTCACGAGAACGCTACGGCACCCCATCGCTTCACCCGCTTGCAGGTCTCGCAGGCTGTCACCCACCATCCAACTGCCTTTTAGGCTAGTAAGGTTGAGCTGCTGCTGTATATCGGCTAGCAGCCCTGGTAAAGGTTTGCGGCAGTCACACTGATCATCTGGGCCATGGGGGCAGTAGGCGATATGGGCAATATGGCCACCTTCGGCGGCGACTAGGGCATTCAAACGCTCATGCATGGCGTTCAGCGTGGCCTCATCGTAGTAGCCGCGGGCGATGCCTGATTGATTGGTGGCAACGGCGACGGTAAAACCAGCTTGAGTAAGCCGCGCAATAGCGCTAATTGCCGAAGGGTAGGGGACCCATTCGGCAAGAGTTTTAATATAGGCATCCGAATCGTGATTAATCACGCCATCGCGATCCAATATCACAAGCTGCTGAGCAGTAAGCATGTAGTTCCTCTTGCTACAGGTGGTCGAAACGTAAGCATTAGCGTAAGCCCTGAAAAATGAATGAGCGAGTGTTTCACGTGAAACATTCATGCACCCAATAAAAAGCCCGGCTTATCAAAAGCCGGGCTAGCGGATGTGCATTCAGAGCGGTAGATGCTCTAAAACACCCAGCCGTGTTACTGGGGTAGCTGAGAGATATCGGCCACTTCCAGGAACAGCGCTTGCAGGCTGGCAAGCAGGGCGAGGCGGTTACGACGAATAGCGTCGTCGTCTGCCATCACCATCACTTGATCAAAGAAGGCATCGACCGGCTCGCGTAGCGTGGCCAGCGCATCTAACGCCTGCTGGTAATTGCCTGCCGCAAACAGTGGGGCAACCTGCTTTTGGCTGGCCGTGACCGCCTCGAACAGTGCTTTCTCCGCCGCTTCTTGAAGAAGCGATACTTCTACCTGCGTGCTGCCATCGTGCTCCTGCTTACTTAGGATGTTGGAGACACGCTTGTTGGCAGCGGCCAACGCAGCGGCTTCTTCACGCTGGGCAAAGGCTTTTACCGCACGTAGACGACGGGCGAAATCTAGCGGCTTGGTGACCGGGCGGGCGCGAACGGCGAGGTACATCTCTGCGGAGATACCCTCATCCTGCCCCCAGGCGCGGAAGCGGTCGAGCATGTAGGTCAGCACGTCTTCTACCAAGCCATCCGCTTTCGGCAGATGTTGGTGCTGGTCGGCGGCGACCTGCAGTAGCTCGCGCAGGTCGAGGTTCAGCTCGCCTTTCACCAGAATGTTTAGCACGCCAATGGAGGCGCGGCGCAGAGCGAAGGGGTCTTTTGCACCAGTCGGGCGTTGGCCAATACCGAAGATGCCCACCAGCGTATCGAGACGGTCAGCCAGTGCCAGCGCTTGGCCGGTGAGGCTTTGCGGAATCGCATCGCTAGCAAAGCGGGGCAGGTATTGCTCTTCTAACGCCTGGGCAACCTCTGCAGGCTCGCCATCCTGCTCGGCATAGTAGCGGCCCATGATGCCCTGGAGTTCAGGGAATTCGAGCACCATTTCAGTGACGAGGTCACACTTGGCTAAGGCCACCGCGCGCTGGGCGTGGGCAATGTCGCCGTTGATGCGCTCGGCGATAAAGGTCGCAATCGCCGTGCTGCGACGGGCTTTATCCGCTAACGTGCCCAGCTGCTGCTGGAATACCACGCTCTCCAGCTGGGGAATGCGCGAGGCCAGTGTCTGTTTACGGTCGGTATCGTAGAAGAAAGCGGCATCAGCCAAGCGAGGACGAATTACTTTCTCGTTACCAGAAATCACCTGTTCGGGATCTTGGCTCTCGATGTTCGAGATGGTGATAAACAGGGGCTTCAGCTTGCCCTGGTCATCCAGCAGGTGGAAGTACTTCTGGTTGGCCTTCATGGAAGAAATCAGGCACTCCGCAGGCACCTCCAGGAAACGCTCGTCGAAGCTGCCGGTTAGTGCGACGGGCCACTCTACCAAACCGCTCACTTCAACTAAAAGGTCTTCATCGATCACCGCATTGGCTTCCTGAACCTCGGCCTCGGCTAGCACCTGCTCACGGATACGCTCCCGACGCTGCTGGCGGTCAGCCAGTACGTAGGCGTTTTCCAGCGCGGCAAGGTAGTCATCGGCGTGCTCAAGCTGGATAGCATCCGGCGCGTGGAACCGGTGGCCGTAGGTAGTACGGCTGGCTTGAAGGCCCAGGGCTTCGGCGGCAATAACCTGGCTACCGTAAAGTGCCACCAGCCAGTGAACCGGACGGGAAAACTCAACGCGGGAGGCACCCCAGCGCATGTTCTTGGGCACCGGCAGCGACTGTAGCGTTTTACGTACCATCTCAGGCAGCAGCGCTTGAACGCTGTCGCCCTGCTGCTGTTCGCGGTAGCCAAGCCAGGTGCCTTTATCGGTTTCTAGGTGGATCAGATCCTCCACGCTGACACCGCAGGAGCGCGCGAAACCTTCCGCTGCTTTGGTTGGTGCGCCATCTTTGAACGCGGCGGCCAAGGCCGGTCCACGCCGCTCAACCTCACGGTCGGGCTGCTTGTCGGCAAGCCCGGTAACCTGCACTGCCAAGCGGCGCGGGGTGGCATAGGCGATCACCGCTTCGAAGGGAATCTCCGCTTCCTGCAGGCCTTTTTCAATGCCTGCGGCAAAGGCATCCGAGAGCGCGTCCAGTGCGGTCGGCGGCAGCTCTTCTGCTCCTAGTTCTAATAAAAGCGTATCAACAGCCATTATGCGTCTCCCTGGTCGGCGAGTGATTCTTGTAACAGTTCGCGGCGCAGGGCCTCGGGCGCCATGGGGAATCCTTCTGCTTTACGGGACTCGAAGTAAGCAGTGGCTACGTCACGCGCCATGGTGCGTACGCGCAGAATGAAGCGCTGACGCTCGGTCACGGAGATGGCGTGGCGTGCATCCAGCAGGTTGAAGGTATGGGACGCTTTGAGCACCTGCTCGTAAGCGGGCAGCGGTAGACTCGCAGCCAGCAGTTTGCTGCACTCTTTCTCTTGGTGGTCGAAAGCAGCAAAGAGCTGGTCGACGTCGGCGTGCTCGAAGTTATACGCTGACTGCTCCCGCTCGTTTTGCAGGTAGACGTCGCCATAGCTGACTTTGCTGCCGTCCGGCGCGATGGCCCACACCAGGTCATAAACGCTATCGACGTTCTGCAGGTACATGGCGATACGCTCAAGCCCGTAGGTCAGCTCGCCGGTAACGGGGTAGCACTCAATGCCGCCCGCCTGCTGGAAGTAGGTGAACTGAGTCACTTCCATGCCGTTCAACCATACTTCCCAGCCTAAGCCCCAGGCGCCGAGGGTAGGGGACTCCCAGTTGTCTTCCACGAAGCGCACGTCATGTACTAGCGGGTCAAGCCCTAGGCGTTTGAGTGAGCCTAGGTAGAGGTCCTGCAAGTTGCTGGGGGAGGGTTTCATGACGACCTGGAACTGGTAGTAGTGCTGCAGGCGGTTGGGGTTCTCGCCGTAGCGGCCGTCGGTTGGGCGGCGGGAAGGCTGAACATAGGCAGCATTCCAGGTTTCTGGGCCAATCGCTCGAAGGAAAGTAGCGGGGTGGAAGGTGCCCGCACCAACTTCCATATCGAGGGGCTGGAGGATGACACAGCCCTGTTCTGCCCAGTACTGTTGCAGAGCAAGGATCAAGCCTTGAAAGGTCGACACATCGGGTGTCGATTGGTTTGTCGAGACACTCATCGCGGAAAGCACCGTTGGCCATGAATTCATAAGCCGTCAAGTATACAATCACAGGCAGATGGGTTATAGGCACGTTAGCCAAAGAGCCGCTTTTGGTAAGGAGAACGAGATGATCGTTGTAACAGGCGGGGCCGGGTTTATCGGCGCCAATATTGTCAAAGCGCTAAATGCTCGTGGCCGTGATGATGTGATGGTGGTCGACGACCTGCGCGATGGCACCAAGTTTGTCAATTTGGCGGACTGCACCCTCGCCGACTACCTGGATAAAGATGATTTTATTGCCCGCGTGAAAGCAGCGCTGCGCGGTGAGACGGTGGATTTACCCACCATCGATGCGATTTTCCATGAAGGAGCCTGTTCGGACACCACCGAATGGGACGGGCACTACATGATGGAGAATAACTTCGAGTACTCCAAAGTGCTGCTCAACTACTGTGAAAAACTGGGCATTCCTTTCCTTTACGCGTCATCGGCAGCGACCTACGGCGGCAGCGAGGTGTTCAAGGAAGCGCCGGAGCATGAAAAGCCGCTTAACGTGTACGGCTACTCCAAACTGCTGTTCGATCAGCATGTGCGTTCTCGCTGGAACGAGCTGACCACTCAGGTGGTGGGCTTCCGTTATTTCAACGTCTACGGGCCGCGTGAGCAGCACAAAGGCAAGATGGCCAGCGTGGCCTACCATAACCACCTGCAGATCCGTAACGGGGAAACGCTCAAGCTGTTTGGCGCTTACGGCGGCTATGAGGCTGGTATGCAGAGCCGCGATTTTGTCTACGTAGGCGATGTGGTCGACGTAAATCTCTGGTTCCTGGACAACCCCAGCGCCTCGGGCATCTTCAATTTGGGCACTGGCCGTGCGGAGCCGTTCAAGGCTATTGGCGAGGCAGTCATCGACTTCTATGGTCAGGGGGAAATTGATTACATCGCCTTCCCCGAGGAGCTGAAAGGCCGTTACCAGAGCTACACCCGTGCTGATATTAGCAACCTGCGGGCGGCTGGCTGCGACGTGGAGTTCAAAACCGTTGCCCAGGGCGTTAAGGCGTACTTGGAGTGGTTAAATGGTTAACCCTGCCAAGCGGCTGCTGGTAGTAGGCCCCTCCTGGGTAGGCGATATGGTCATGGCCCAGAGCCTGTTTATGACCTTAAAAGCGCGCTACCCAGGTGCCACCCTAGGAGTGGTCGCACCCGCCTGGTCCCAGCCGATTCTTGAGCGTATGCCGGAAGTGGATGAAGTGCTGCCGCTGGCGGTGGGCCATGGTGAGTTCGGCCTGGTGAGTCGCCGCGAGCTGGCCGCACGGCTGCGGGGCCGCTTTGATCGTGCCATTGTGCTGCCGCGCTCCTGGAAAGCAGCGCTGGTGCCCTTTATGGCGCGTATTCCCGAACGGGTAGGGTTTTTAGGTGAGCACCGCTACGGGCTGTTAAAAGAGCGTCGCAAATTAGATAAACAGGTGCTAGACCAAACCGTAAAACGCTTTGTGTCGCTAGGGCTACCCCAGGAAGAAGCGCAAGCTGGCAAGTTTGCCATTCCCAAGCCACGGCTCGCCATCGACCGGAATAACCTAGTCAACCTGCGCCTCACTCATGCACTTTCGTCACGCCCCGCCATTGGCATGATGCCCGGGGCAGAGTATGGGCCTGCCAAGCAGTGGCCGCTTGAGTACTTCCACCAACTGGCAGCAAGGCTGATCAAAGATGGCTTTGAGGTACGCGTACTGGGCGGGGCCAAAGATCAGGCGGCGGGGCAAGCCATTGTGCAGGGCTTACCCCACGCGCATAACCTATGTGGAAAAACGCAGCTAGCGGATGCGGTGGATTTGCTGGCCGACTGCCGTCAGGTTGTGACCAACGATTCGGGCCTGATGCATGTGGCAGCCGCCGTGGGCGTAAGAATCCATGCGCTTTATGGCTCCTCCTCACCTGCCTACACGCCACCGCTCACGAACAATGCGGTAATTCACTACCTGGGGCTTTCCTGCTCGCCGTGCTTTCAGCGGACTTGCCCCTTAGGCCACACTAACTGTTTAAACGAGCTAGACGTTGAGAGAGTCTATCAGGCGATGCGCGCTGATCGACATAACGCGACTAGCGTTATTGTTAACGCATAATCTCAACTTCATCGACTTGGTCAGCGGGCGTCTCGGTAATCTGCTGGGTGGTGCTCTCTTCAGGATCCCGCCGCTGAGGCGTCAGCCCCTCCCAAAGACGATGCTGTAGCGCGGTCTCCTCCCGTAGCCGCTCGTTCAGCGCCTCAAGCCCATGCATCTCTACCAGCGTGGGCTGACTGCTCAGCAGTGACGCACCTAACCCGGCACGGTTATCGTTCAGCGGCAGGCCCATGGCATCCAAAATAGTGGGAAACACATCCAGCATGGTAGCGCTTCGACGCACCCGTTGTGGCCTAATGCCATCACCCAGCATAATGAGCGTGTTGTCGCGATCTAGCGCGATGAGTTGATCCCATACCGATACCCGCATGGTGAGGTGGTCACTGAGGACCACCACCAGAGTATTTTCCAGCAGCCCCTCTTGCGCTAACTGTTCGATAAAGTCCCGCGCTTGGCGCGCCGAGCACTTCACCGAGTAGAGAATATCCTGGCCGTCGAACTCTCCCTGACGGTCTAGGCAGGTTTGCGAAGGGAATCCGCTGGGAGCGTGGCCTGCAATGCTCAGGTTCACAACCGCCCAGGGGCCGTCGTCCTCTTCGTTTAGGCGGCGTATTTCGTCGGCGGTAAAGTCATAGAGGGTGTCGTCATAAAGCCCCCAGCTGTTCACGTACTCGGGATCTTCAAGCTCAGGCATCAGCTCCTCTTTGCCCTTGACGGTATTGAACTGGTGCCCGCGATAGAAAAGCCCCTTACCGGCAAACTGGGTGCTGGCGCCGCCTAAAAAGCTTAGCCGGTACCCCTGCTCAGCTAGCACATCGCCCAAGCAATCAACACCAGGTACTACCTTAGAAAGCGGTTCAAACTGACTATCGTGCAACAACCCCGCAGGCATTAGAGGCACCCCGCACTGGCTAGCGATCATCCCGGCCATGGTCCAGCCGGTATTCTCCATTTGGTGAATACCTTCAAACACCAGCCCACGCTCGCCTAGCGCGGTTAAATCAGCGTAAGCGTCGCCAAATATCTCATTGCTATAAGTGCGCTCTATGCTCTCTAAATACATTAGCAGCAGGTTGGGCGCTTCTGGTTGGTCACTGGTAGGCGGCGGCACGTAGCGGCGATCTAGCCAGGCACCATCATCAGTCACAATCGCGGCACTGCGCTGGCCAATACCGTACAGCAGCGGGTTGGCCGCTAATAGCACAATGGCAAAGAAGCGCTCGGTTAAGCGCCAACGCTGGTCATGGCGTGACAGCCAAGTAACGGATGCTAGTACCGCTAGTACGATTATGGTGTAGGTGAGCGCCAGCAGCATTTTTCCGGCTCCACCGTGCTCTGCCATGCCCGCCTGAAGGTGGAAAAACACCGCGCCTAGGTCAACATTGCCAAAGCTATCAGCTAAGTAGACATAAATACTAAATAGGCTAAGCGGAATAAGCGACCAAGGCCACACTGGCCGGTAGCGCGCATTCAGCGGGGCTCCCCAGCGTAGTTTTACCGCTATCCCGATCCACACCGCCGCCGTCAAAAAGAGTGTCCACCAGGGTAAGCGCGTCAGCACGGTGACCGCATAGCCAAGGCTAAGACCAATCACGACCAGCGGTAGCCAGGGGGTAAGTTTGGGTGACCTTAAGGCGGGCATGCCGTATCCTTAGTTCATAAAGATATGTGGTATGAATATTGTTTGCGTAAAATAACGTTTTATATCGCAATGTGATTATGGACGATAAGATATTTGGCGTCCAGCTATCCGCATAGATCCTTTTTAGTGCTGAGGTGTTTCTTATGGAAAATGTTGAAGTTTCTTTTATAACGATAAATTACAATTCTTCAAATTATACAAAGTCTTTGTTGAATAGTATTTTGTTAAATACAAAGGGTGCTTCTTATGAAGTTATAGTTGTAGATAACGCATCAAGTGAGGAGGATTTTAAAAATTTGAGCGCTCAATGTTTTTGGAGTGAGAGTGTTAAATTAATAAGAAGCCCTATCAATCTTGGTTTTGCCGGTGGCAATATGTTTGGTGTGTCTGTTGCGAAAGGGCGTTACTACTTCTTTATAAATAATGATTGTGAGCTGCTTAATGATGCGGCGAGCATTTTTAAAGAATTCTTGACCACCCATTCAACGGCAGCGTTGGTAACAGGTAGCGTACTGGATAAAGAGAATAGGGCTTCGTCTTCTTACAAGCAATTCCCTCACATAGCTAAGCAATTGTTTGGGAACAGTGTGCAAAGGCTTTTTTCAAAAAGAAAATTCCCTAGCAATAAAGTGAAGCTTGAGCACCCTGCACAGGTTGAAGTGATTAGTGGGTCCTGTATGTTTTTCGATGCTAAAGTGTTTTGCGAAATTGGTGGTTTTGATACCGTTTTCTTTCTTTATTGTGAAGAAGAAGATATCTCTAAGCGAGTGTGGGATCAAGGTGGTCAGGTTTATTTTGTCCCTTCCGCTCGGATTTTTCATGCTTCAGGTGGAAGCTCTAGCCAAGAAACCTCTTTAGAGAAAGAGTATTATATTTCTTATTTTCACTTGCTAGACAAGCACTATGGTAAGTTGGGAAGAGGACTGCTAAAGCTAGCCCTCTTTTTTAAGCTGTTATTTAGGGTATTTAAGCGTAGGAGTGGGCTAAGTATTTTTGCTTCTATGCTGGGTGGATTTGCTAAAAAAGATAGCCTGAGGTACAAGCAGGTAATAAAAAAAGACTGCTTTTAGGTGCTGGCATGAGGGCGTTGTGTTAAAGACGGCTTAATTTTATTAATTTTTGATGAGGTTTTTTTATGTCTATTTCCGTTGTGTTAATTGTCAAAAACGAAGCTCATCATTTACGTGAATGCTTGAAAACGTTGACCTGGGCCGATGAAATCGTGGTGCTGGATGCGGGCAGCCAGGATGAGACGTGTGCGATTGCCCGCGAGTTCACCGATAAGGTGCATGTGAACGCTGACTGGCAGGGGTTTGGTGTTCAGCGCCAGCGGGCAGAAGCGCTGGCAAGCCACGAGTGGATTTTGATGGTCGATGCCGACGAACGCGTAACGCCTGAACTGCGTGACAGCATTCAAGCAGCTGTTCAACAGACGCCCGCTGCCTATAGTGTTAGCCGCCTTTCCTGGTGTTTTGGCCGTTTTATTCGACATTCCGGTTGGTATCCTGACCGCGTGCTGCGCCTCTACCCGAAACATCAGGCGGGCTATAACACTGCGCTGGTACATGAAAAGCTGGTGGTAGAAACAGGTCTGGCTGAAAAGCCGTTATCCGGCGACCTGCTTCACTATACCTACCGCGACCTGCGCCACTATCTTGAAAAATCGGCACATTACGCCCAGGCCTGGGCAGAGCAGCGTGCCGCACAGGGTAAAACGGCCACGCTATGGCAGGGCATTAGCCACGGGCTGGCTTGCTTTCTCAAAATGTATGTGCTCAAAGCGGGGTTTAAAGATGGCAAACAGGGCTTGTTGTTAGCCCTTCTGTCTGCACATTCAACTTTCGCCAAGTACGCCGATCTCTGGGTTCGCACGCAGACCTCTGATAAGCAGCGCTGAGATCTGTTCAGCGGCTTCATAGAGGTCGATAGCAGACATATCCTGTTGCTCGGCGCCTGAAGGGGGGCTAAACGCCAAACGCTTTTCCGCAAGGTTGCAGGTTTGCCAGCGCAGCGGCGTGGCGGAGCGCTTGGCCGGATAAAACCCCGCCGTGGCGATATCGAGACAGCCTGCGATATGCAGCGGGCCAGTTGAACCGGCAATCAGCATATCCGCTCCGCCCAGCTGCAGGGCAAAGGCATCCACGCCTGGGGTATCAGGGAAGTGGTCTGCCGCGACGCCGTTTTCAGCCAACTGTTCCCTCAATGCCTCTGCTTGGGGCTGTTCACTGGGACCAGCGCTGATCAGCCAGCGTAGTGGCAGGTGTTGGCACTGCTGGTGAACTTGAGTGATCAGCGCGGCGTACTGCGCCACTGATAGATTCACGGCCGAGCCACCGCTGCCAGGATGAACCACTACCACGTGCTCTGAGGCGTTGTTGACCAACGTTTGGCGCTGGGCATGGCGCTGAGTGTGATCCAGCGGCCAAAAGGGGGGCGAGGGCAGGGTGGAGAGCTTCAGCGAAAGGCGAGCCAGCAGTTCACAGGCCAAATCGACGTTGTACTGGTACTCTGGCTTTGCCGATTGAGAGCGGCGTTGGCGTACCCGTACGTTATAAAATACCTGGGCCCATTTGGTAGCGGGGGCAACACGTAGTGGAATGCCCGCACGAACTCCTAGCCAGCCAATGCGTGGCGTTGAGAAGAGCGTTAGCAGCGCATCGAACTTCGCTTGTTTTACATGATAAAGCAGCGCCTGCTGCGCCGCTTTATCGGCTTGGTTGCCGGGATCAACAAGAACGTCGTCCACCCAGGGGCAAGCCTTGGCTAAGGGAGCGGTATAGGCGGGGACTAAAACGGTAATGCGGGGGACCGGCGAAGCTTGCTTTAAACACGCTAGGGCTGGCCAAGCCAGCATAAAATCACCAATTTTATCGTTGCGGACCACTAGAATGTTGGGTTTCGCAGCTTGGGGGTGATTCATGAAAGCTCCTGGGGTGATAATGCTTAACAGTATAAACGTCAACGCGATGGCAGAGGGGTATCAGTGACTCACCATATTATGCAGGTCTGTATTTCTCGTGGATGGGGCGGACTAGAAATGTACCCGTCGCGTATTATGCCTGAATTGCAGCGTTTGGGGGTGGTGAACCATGGACTTGCCATAGCTGGGTCACGTGTCGCGGAGAGTATGGTAGCGGCTGGGGCAACATTAATTACCGTGCCGAATTCCACTAGAGCGATACTTTCGCTGCCAGCACTACTTGCCTATATAGATCAACATGCAATCGAGATTCTGCACTGCCACAAGTCCAGTGACCTTCGTATTGCATCGCTCCTTACCGTTTTTCGCCCAAAGCTAAAACTATTTTTTACTGAACACATGGGAGTAACCCGCCCAAAGCACGGCCTATACCACCGGTTTGCCTACTCGCGCGTTTCTCGCGTGTTTTCTATTAGTCAGGCGACTTATCAGCGCAATATCCATGCGCTTCCAATCGCTAAGGAGCGCATTTATTGTCTAGGGCTAGGAGTGAATTTAGACGCTTACACGGGCCACGTGAGCGCTAAATCAGCGCTAGGATTGCCGGAGGAAGGGTGCCTGATTGCATTGCCGGGCCGTATTACACCGGGCAAAGGGCATGAGGTGTGGTTAGAAGCCTTGGCTGAGTTGGACCGTACACAATCTTGGTATGGTGTGATCATCGGGGGCGTGAGTGCTAGTGAAGGCGCAGATGAGTCATTTGTAGCATACATCAAGCAGAGAGTTGCAGAGCTAGGGCTTGATGGGCGGGTACTCTTTTTAGGGTTTCGTCGGGACTTGCCGACACTGCTGCAGGCAGTGGACATTGCCTGCATTCCATCTCGTAACGAAGCCTTCGGTTTAACGGTTATTGAAGCAATGGCAGCTAAGTGTGCGGTTGTGGGCGCGCATAGCGGAGCAATTCCTGAATTAGTAGACCATCAGCGCGGACGCTTGGCTGATCCCCAGTCCCCTGGCGCTTGGGCAGCCGCGATTGAAGAGTTAATGAACAATCTCTCTTTACGCACAGGGTTGGGAGAAAAGGCACGTCAATGGGTGGTTGCCCATATGGCCATGGATGTGCATATCAGTAAACTGATGAGGGAGTATCAGCGCGCGCTCTGATAACCTTCAATAATACCAATATGGTGGTGGGCTTTGCCAAACTTCACCACCGACCGCTCCAACCGCTGCAAGTTGCCAGCCTGCCACTTGCCCGGCGGGCGCAGTCGGCAGCGGTCGAGATCGATCAGCCAGGGCTTGCCAGCCTCATCCACCAGGATGTTGCGGGCGTTGAGGTCTACATGGTCCAAGCCTGCTTGATGAAAGCGTTTAATCATCGCGCCGATGCGCTTTAGCAGCGCCTCATCAGCCTCGCCATCGGTGAGTAATGAGGCCAACGCCCGAGCACCGGGGATGCGCACGGTCAGCAGCGCCGCCTCATAGGTCAGCCCAAACCGTGTGACGCAACAGGCCACCGGGCGGGGCACGGGTAGGCCTTGCTCATACAGCGCGGCGGTCAGGCGCACTTCGCGAAACGCTCGGGTGCGTTCTGCCCCCAGCCAGACATAACGCTGCTGGCTGAGTTTGGCGATGAGCCCACCGCGCTGGTAGGGCCGCAGCACCCACTGCTCATCGTCGCGTGCCTGCAGGAACAGGCTGCTGCCACGACCAGGCGCTTCGCCCACTACTAAGTCGTGCGAGCGCCAGTAGGCCGCATCAAACAGCGCCGTGCTCAGGGGGTGAGCTGGGGAGGAGAGTTGGTGTGATGCACAGGCGTCACTTAAACTGTCTGCATCATGTAGAATCAGCCCATTTTTCTGCCGGAGTGCCGCTAAGCGCATGAAGCCCTCTCTGCCTGCTCAACCAAACCATATTGCCATTTTGCGCCTCTCCGCATTGGGAGACGTATGCAATCTCGTGCCCACGGTGCGGGCGCTGCAGCGTCAATGGCCGAACGCGCGCATTACCTGGATTATCGGCAAGGGGGAGTACAGTTTACTGGCGGGGCTTTCCGGGGTCGAGTTTGTTGTGTACGACAAATCGACGGGGCTTTCGGGCATGCGCGCTATCTGGCGCGAGCTGGCCGATACCCGCTTTGATGTGCTGCTGCATATGCAGCAGGCCATTCGCGCCAGCGTGCTCTCCTTGGGGCTCAAAGCCAACGTGCGCGTTGGCTATGATAAAGCCCGCGCCAAAGATGCCCAGCACTGGTTTACCCAGCACCAGCTAGCGCCCCATGCCAATGCCCACGTGTTGGAGTCGTTTATGGACTTTGCTCGTCTACTGGGCGTAGAGGACGACAGCCTGGAGTGGAATCTCGCGGTGCCAGCGGCAGCCTATGAGGAAGCCAACGCGATTAGCGGCGATGCCCCCTACCTAGTGATTAACCCCTGCAGCAATGCCCGCCTTCGCAACTTTCGCAACTGGTCGGTAGAAGGCTACGCCAGCGTGATTGAACACGCCTGGGTGCAGCACGGTCTGAAGAGCGTGCTGACCGGTGGCGGTAGTCCTCTTGAGCGTGAAATGGGTGACCGCATCGAAGCGCTCTGCCAGCCTGGTAGCGTGATCAACGCCATTGGCGGTACTTCACTGAAAGGCTTGCTGGCGCTGATTGATAACGCCCGTGCGGTGATCGCGCCGGATACCGGCCCTGCCCATATGGGCAATGCCATGGACACGCCAACGCTCGGCCTCTACGCCACCACCAACCCCCAGCGGGCCGCGCCCTATCTGTGGCGCGATTTTGCAGTCAATGCCTACCCCGATGCGGTACGCACCTACCTGCATAAATCAGTGGACGAGGTGAGCTGGGGGCAGCGAGTACGCCATGCCGATGCCATGGACTTAATCAAAGCTGACGATGTGATTGCCAAGTTAGACGTGCTGCTGGCGCATAGCGCAGCGCAGACCACAACAGGACTCTCGGATGAAAGTTGATTTAACCGCCCTGGAACATGCCCGCGTACTGGTGGTAGGCGATGTCATGCTCGACCGCTACTGGCATGGCGGTACCTCGCGCATCTCACCTGAAGCGCCGGTGCCGGTGGTGCGCGTGGAAAATGCCGACGACCGCCCCGGCGGCGCGGCCAACGTGGCGCTCAATGTGGCGTCATTAGGCGGCCATGCGGCACTGGCGGGCGTGGTGGGCGAGGATGAGAATGCCGAGCTGCTCACCAAACGCCTGGCTGCGTCTGATGTAAGCACTTACTTTCAGCGCAGTGCCGAGATTCCCACGATCACCAAGCTGCGAGTGATGAGCCGCAACCAGCAGCTGCTGCGCCTGGACTTTGAACAGCGCCTCGACAGCGTGGATACCAGCGCTCTGCTGGCACAAGTAGAAAAGGCACTGCCCGAGTGCGACGTGGTGATTTTGTCGGACTACGGCAAAGGCACGCTTAACCAAGTGGAGCGGCTAATCGAGATGGCGCGCCACCACGGCAAGCGGGTGCTGATCGATCCCAAGGGCCAAGACTTCACCAAGTACCGGGGGGCCAGCCTGATTACCCCCAACTTGACCGAGTTTGAAGCCGTGGCAGGCCCTTGCCCCACCGATGCCATACTGGCCGAGCGGGGCGAAGCGCTGCGTGCTGAACTTGAGTTAGAAGCGCTGCTGATTACCCGCAGTGAGAAGGGCATGACGCTGATTCGTGAAGGCCAAGCACCACTGCACCTGCCTACCCGTGCCCAGGAAGTATTCGATGTGACCGGCGCAGGCGATACCGTGATCGGCCTGATGGGGTTAGCCCTAGCCGCCGGCCACGCGCTGCCGGAAGCGATGATGCTGGCTAACCTGGGGGCGGGCCTGGTGGTAGCGAAGCCGGGGACCGCCACGCTCTCCATTGCCGAACTCTACACGGCGCTGCACGGCGATAAGCTGGCCGAATTCGGCGTTATTGAGCAGGCTCCCTTGGTCGACGCGGTACGTGCCGCGCAACAACGCGGCGAGCGTGTGGTGATGACCAACGGCTGCTTCGATATTCTCCATGCCGGCCATGTGGCGTACTTAGAGCAGGCCAAGCGCCTGGGCGACCGCCTGATTGTGGCGGTGAACGACGACGCCTCCATTGGCCGCTTAAAAGGGCCAAAGCGCCCCATCAACCCGCTGAACCGGCGGATGCAGGTGCTGGCCGGGCTAGGTGCAGTGGATTGGGTCGTGCCGTTTAGTGATGATACGCCCGCTGCGCTGATCAAGCAGGTACTGCCGGATATCCTGGTCAAAGGCGGCGACTACCGCCCCGAGGATATCGCCGGCGGCAGCGCCGTGATCTCCAACGGTGGCGAGGTGAAAGTGCTAGGCTTTGAAGATGGCGTTTCCACCACGGCGATGATCAGCTCCATTCTGGACCGCGAAAGTTAATGGCAGCCCCCCGCTGGCCTCGGCTGGCCTATTCGGCGGCGCTCTATGGGCTAGCGCCGCTGATCGGCTGGCGCATCTGGCGTGAGCAAGTGCCCACTTACTCACGGCTCCAGCGGCTGGGGGTGCGCCTCGAACCGCTGCCGCCCGCACCGCGCATTTGGCTGCACTGTGCCTCGGTAGGCGAGGTACGCGCTGCCCGCCCGCTGATCGAAGGGCTGCTGGCGCGCTTTCCCCACTATAGCCTGCTGTTGACCACCATGACCGCCACCGGTGCCCAGCAGGCGTTGGCGCTGATAGCAGAGCAGGGCGCTACCAATCAACCTCGCCTTGCCCACCGTTTTCTTCCGCTGGATTTCCCCGGCGCAGCCAAGCGCTTTGTGGCCCGCGTAAGACCTGCCCTGGCCATCCTGTTTGAAACCGAGCTGTGGCCTAACCTGCTCCATGCCTGTCGACGGCAGGCAGTGCCGGTGGCGGTGGTCAACGGCAGGCTATCGCCCCGTGCGTTTAGCCGTTACCAACGGCTGCGCCCGCTGATGGAAAGCGCCCTCGCCAATGTGACGTGGCTGGCTGCCAAGTCGCCACAGGATGCCGAGCGTTTCCAGGCATTGGGCTGCGCGCCGAGCACTACCAGCGTGGTGGGTTCGCTGAAGTTTGAGCAACCCTTGCCAACCAAGGCGCTAAAAGAGAGTGAGTGCTTACTACGAATGTGGGATGGGCGGCCCGTTTGGGTAGCGGGGTCCACCCGTGAAGGGGAAGAGGCGCTAATGCTGTCGGCACACCGCCAACTGCTTAAACACTTTCCAGAGGCGCTTTTAGTGCTTGTTCCACGCCACCCCCAGCGCTTTGGCGACGTGGCTCAACTTTGCGAGCGTGACGGCTGGGAAGTCAGTCGCCGTAGCCAGCAACAGCCTGTCACGCCTTCCACTCAAGTGTATTTGGGCGACACATTAGGCGAGCTGTCAGCGCTGTACGGTGCGGGGAGCGTGGCTTACGTGGGCGGCAGCCTGGTATCGCTGGGTGGGCACAACGTGTTAGAGCCTGCCGCATTGGGTAAACCAGTGGTGTGTGGGCCGTCTCTGGAGAACTTCAGCGACGTCGCGGAACCGCTGTTGGCGGCCAAGGCGCTGACCGTGGTGGATACCCCAGAAGCGCTTGCAAGCGCTTTGGCAGAGTATATCGCCTACCCCCAGCGCGCTCGGCAGGCGGGTGAGGCAGGGCAGGCGGTGATCGAAGCCCATCGCGGGGCGCTGTCGCGCACCCTTGATGGGCTTGACCACTATTTACCGTAACGCAGTGCGCTCTACGCCTTCGGCCTTGCCCAGCAGCAGTACGTCGGCGCCGCGTGCGGCAAACAGGCCGTTGGTAACCACGCCGACAATGGCATTAATGCGCGCTTCCATGGCGACCGGGTCATCAATCATAAAATTAAAGCAGTCGATGATATGGTTGCCGTTGTCGGTCACCACACCCTGGCGGTAAACAGGCTCGGCACCCAGCTTGACCAACTCCCGCGCCACGTAGGAGCGCGCCATGGGAATCACCTCCACCGGCAGCGGAAAGCGGCCTAGCTGTGCCACGTATTTGGAACCATCGGCGATACAGATGAAGCGTTTGGCGCAAGCGGCCACAATCTTTTCTCGGGTCAGCGCTGCGCCGCCGCCTTTGATCATATGTAAGTGAGCATTTACTTCGTCTGCACCGTCTATGTAGAAAGGCACGTCGCCCACATGGTTCAGTTCAAACACCTCGATACCCAGGCCTTTCAGCCGTTCGGCACTGGCTTCCGAGCTGGCAACAGCACCTTTAAACCGGTCGCCTAGAGGGCCTAAGCGGTCGATAAATAGGTTGGCCGTCGAGCCGGTACCGATGCCCAGCACCGTGTCTTTATCCAGGTGAGGCTCAATTTCGCGAATGGCGGCATCCGCCACGGCGGCTTTTAGTTCATCTTGTGTCATGATGGTTCCAGTATCAGGAGAGGCAGTCGCCCCTTAGTATAACGACCTAAGCGCTGGCTGCCGATGGAAACGCCGCTAGACGTTGCTAGGCGTAATCTGCTACCAATAAAGGTTTTGTTCGCACCCGTCAGGGTCACGTCATTTTTCTGGGATGTCAGCATGCTCGAAGCAACCGTCAAAAAGATCCTCCAAGCCCGCGTTTATGAAGCCGCTTGCGAGACGCCTATTTCTCCCGCTCCCTTTTTGTCGCGTCGTTTCAACAACCAGATTTTGATTAAACGCGAAGATTTGCAGCCAGTGTTCTCGTTCAAAATCCGCGGGGCCTACAACAAAATGGCCCAGTTGACCGATGAGCAGAAAGCCAAAGGCGTTATCGCCGCTTCGGCGGGCAACCACGCCCAGGGGTTAGCCATGGCGGCTAAGCTGATGGGCGTGAAAGCGGTGATTGTCATGCCGCGCATTACGCCGGACATCAAAGTGCAAGCGGTGCGTGCCCGTGGTGCGAAAGTGGTGTTGAAAGGCGACGCCTTTGCCGCCGCCGCCGAGCATGCCCAGGAACTGATCAAAGAGCACGGCTACACCTATATTCCACCGTTTGACGATATCGACGTAGTGGCGGGCCAAGGCACCATTGGCGTTGAGATTCTGCGCCAGCACAGTGGCCGGTTAGATGCGATTTTTATCCCTGTAGGCGGCGGCGGGCTGATTGCCGGGGTGGCCGCCTATGTGAAGTACCTGCGTCCGGACATCAAAATCATCGGCGTGGAAGCGGAGGACAGCGCCTGCCTGAAGGCTGCCTTGGAAGCCGGTGAGCGAGTGGTGCTGGATCAGGTAGGCGTCTTTGCCGAAGGCGTTGCGGTGGCGCAGATTGGCGAAGTACCGTTCTCCCTGGTGCGTGACCTGATCGACGATGTGATCACCGTCAATACCGATGAAATGTGTGCTGCGGTGAAAGATATTTTTGAAGATACCCGCGCCGTGGCAGAAACTTCCGGTGCGCTCTCGTTGGCGGGCCTTAAAAAATACGTGCAGCAAACTGGCGCGGAAGGCGAGACACTGCTGTGCATTAATTCCGGGGCTAATACCAATTTTGATCGCCTGCAGCATATTGCCGAGCGCACCGAGCTGGGCGAGCAGCGCGAAGCCATTCTGGCCGTCACCATTGCAGAAAAACCCGGCAGCTTTAAGAAATTCTGCCGCACGCTGGGCAAACGCATGGTGACCGAATTTAGCTACCGCTACGCCGACGATAGCGAAGCGCACATTTTCGTAGGCGTACAGGTCAAGCCGGGTGGGGAGGATCGCCAAGCGGTGATCGATAAACTGCGCGAGGGCGGTTATCAGGTAGAAGATTTAACCGATAATGAGTTGGCGAAACTGCATATCCGCCATTTAAGCGGTGGCCGCCCCAGCGAACGCTTTGAAGAGGAGCTGTATCGCTTCGAGTTCCCAGAGCGCCCCGGCGCACTCATGAATTTCTTAACTCAGCTACCACACGACTGGAACATTTCGCTGTTCCACTATCGCAACCACGGTGCCGCCTATGGCCGCGTGCTGGTGGGAATGCAGGTGCCCAGCGAAGATCGTACCCATGTCACCGAGTATCTAGACGCAATTGGCTACCGCTACTGGCAAGAGAGTGAGAACCCCGCTTACCGGCTCTTTATGGCGTAACGTTATGTAAGTGCTTACTTACGACGCATACCAGAGCTGGTAGGCAGAAGGTTTTGGTTAAAACGTTCAATTAAGGGGCTAAAAGAGTGCTATTAACAGTTGTCATTAAGCACTCTATGGCCCTATAGTCGTGTTCGACATTGATGAGGTGTGTCATCTTCTCAGAATGAAAAGCTTGGTGACGCACTAAGATAAATTAGCAACTAAGTAAGACGTTGGAGAAGAGGCATGCGGCGTAGAAAGCCTGATATGGTGATGGCGTTGACAGTGGTGTTTTTACTCGGCGTATTAGCCACTGGATATGCGCAAGCGCTGTCGGGGAGTTAACCAACGGTTAATCACAGCGCTTTCAGCATGAACGCTGCACCTACTAGGTGAATGAATAAAACGGGCTGATCCTAACGATCAGCCCGTTTTTGTTGGCCGTACATTGGTTGGCCGTACAACGGCCGAATCGCTGACCACCGCGTTGAGCGGGATATCCCAGGGTTCAACCGGTAGGGCATCCACCTGCTGGCAGGTGTGGGCCACGCCAATCAATGTGGGCGCAGGCCCTGGGCGGCGCATAAAGGCTAAGCTGCGGTCATAGAAGCCGCCTCCCATACCCATACGGTTAGCGTGTTGATCAAATCCCACCAGCGGCACAATCAGCGTATCCAGTGCCCAGGCAGGCAGCCGGTTACGGCGATGGGCTGCAAAGCGCGGGCAGGGTTCGGCAATGCCAAAGCGATTTTTTACCATAGGTGTGGTATCGCGGTAAGCAACAAACCAGAGGCTATTGGCGCTAAACGGGCGCAGCACGGGTAAGTAGATCGCGATGCGGCGCTGGCGCAGCCAAGGGATTAACGGGGTGGGGTCGATCTCACCATTCACCGGCAGGTAAAGGCTGATCCGTTTGGCACGATGGATTTCTGGCAGTTGTTTTAGACGCTGGCAGAGAGCCAAAGCCGCCTGCTTCTGCTGCCTGGCGGTGAGAGCGCGGCGTCGGCGTTTCAGTTCGCGACGTAGTGCAGGCTTATCGCTAGGCGAGGTGTGAATCATAACGCGTTAGGCCATTAGAAAAGTGTTCCCCAGAGTGCCGCTGTCGTTCTGGCCCTGAACCTACTGGTTCAGGTGGGTGGCCGCAGCCAAACCGTCAGGCTTTCCGACGCACGGACATGCACACGGGTCTGGCTAGCATTTGGCCCCCTGGGTACTGCGCATAGGCTCGAGGGACTATAACGACTGGCGTACACCCCAGAGAACACCGCTATCCTAACAGAGCTGCCGCTAATGCCAAAGTATCGGTTAAAGATGAGCGGTGGCTTTAGGGGTCTTTGCGCGGCCGGGCACTGGCGAGCGCCCGCTCAAGCCGGTCGTTTAAACGGGTGAGACTCGCTTCACCCGCGCGGTGCTCATCCAGCGCTTCCAGCAATTCGTGGGTAATATTGAGCGCGGCCATAATCGCGATGCGTTCGCTGCCCAGCACGCTGCTTTGGGCATGAATGCCGTGCATGGCGCGATCCAAATAGCGAGCAGCGCGTTCAAGCTGGGCTTCTTCGCCCGTGTCGCAGGCAATCATATAGCTGCGACCCAGCAGGGTAATCTCTTTCGTTGGCCGCTTTGCGTTACTCATCAAAGGCTCCAGCACAGGCCAGTAAGGGGCCTGATGCGTTAACATCACTACATAGGAAGGATAGTCGGCGTTCACTATAAGAGAGCCGCTTGTGCGGGGTCAACGCGCAGGCACGCCGCGCTATCCCCATGGTCATACCTTCACACTCGATAAAGCGAGCACGAATCATGTCATTGATTGACGAGCGCCAGGACTTTTCTGACGTAGCGGATGTATTTTTATTGCACGGTAGCATGCAGTCACCTGCCTTTTTGGATGGCCGGCTATGCGGCTTATTGGCGCTGCGCGATGTAACTGCCGAAGCATGGCTGGAGGAGGTTTGCCTAAGCCTGGGCGTTGAGCAGCCCCGCGACCCGGCCAGCGCCGAGCGTCTATTGGGCTGGCGCCGCCAAACGCTAGAGGCACTTAGCGCCAGCGACATGAACTACGCACCGCTGCTGCCTGATGAGTTGTTCTCCCTTGCAGAGCAGGCCCAAGGCCTTAAAGAGTGGACGCTGGGCTTCATGGAAGTGGTCGATGAAGTGGCGGATAACACCCTGCGGGAACGTTGGTCGCAAACCTTGAAAGAAGCGATTGATGACCTCCAAGGCCTTGGGCAGATCGAAACCGACATCGACGATAGCCCGGAAAACGAGAACGACCTGTTTGCCTTAACCGAACATGCCCGAATGGCAGCCATGCTGCTCTACACCGAACAGCACCCCGGCAAGCCCCAGGTTGAGCAAACCGACGCCCCCGTTCACTAATTTTCCTGTTGACCAAGCTTTTATAGGAGCCGTTATGTTGCCAGAGTTACCGTCATCGTTACCGCCTCGCCCCGCCGCTATTGGGCCAGACGAGTATCGGCAGCGTCGGGAAGCGCTCATAGCGCAGCTGCCTAACAATGCTGCGCTGCTGCTGCCTGCAGCATCGCTGGTGACCCGCTCCCACGACAGTGAATACCCCTTCCGCCAGCAGAGCGACTTCTACTATTTAACCGGTATCCGAGAGCCGGATGCGCTGCTGTTACTGCTGCCTGGCCGCGCCGAGGGGCAGAGCGTGGTGTTCTGCCAAGACCGCGACCCCACCATGGAGGCCTGGACCGGCCGACGGCTAGGGGCCGAAGGCGTTGTCAGCCTGCATGGTATCGACCAGGCATTCGAGAATGCCGAGCGTGATGCCCTGCTGCCTGGCCTGCTGGAGTGCCGCGAGCTGCTCTATGCGCCGCTGGATAACCCCGAAGCAATTAGCATCGCTGAAGAGGCTCTTGCCCATGCCCAGGCGGGCATGCGCCGGGGCAAGCCTGCACTGAAGGGCTGGCTGGATAGCCGCCCGCTGACTCACGAGATGCGCCTGATCAAAAGCCCCGCCGAAATTGCCCTGCTGCGCCACGCCGCAGCCATTTCGGCCCAGGCGCACGTGCGTGCCATGCGTGCCTGCCGTGCCGGGCTTGGCGAGTACCAGCTACAGGCAGAGCTGGAGCACACTTTTGTATGGCAGGGAGCCAGCGGCCCGGCCTACGGCACCATCGTGGGCGGCGGCGCTAACGCCTGCGTGCTGCACTATATTGAAAACAGCGACGTGCTGGCGGAGGACACGCTGGTATTAATTGACGCCGGTGCGGAGTTTGATCTCTACGCGGGCGATATTACCCGCACCTTCCCGGTAAACGGGCGCTTTAATGATGCCCAGCGGGCGCTGTACCAAGTGGTGCTAGACGCCCAGGTGCGCGCCGTTGAGGCTGTCGCTCCTGGCGCTACGCTGGCGGATATCCACCAAGGCGTGGTGCATGACCTAACCGCCGGGTTGATTGAACTGGGGCTTTTAGAGGGTGACGTTCAGGCGCGTATCGATGATGAAAGCTACCGCCGCTTTTATCTCCACTCTACCTCTCACTGGCTAGGGTTGGATGTGCATGATGTAGGCACTTACCGCCTGGATGAAGCGACGCCTCGCCCGCTGGCTCCTGGCATGGTGCTCACCGTTGAGCCAGGCCTCTATATTCCTGCCGACGATGATATTCCCAGCGCTTATCGCGGTATGGGTATTCGTATCGAGGATAACGTAGTGGTCACTGAGCAAGGGCACGACATTCTCACCGATGGTGTGCCGAAGCAGGTAGCAGAAATAGAGCAAATAATGGCTAAGAAATAACCAGCCAATATGGCTGATTTTTTTATTATGTAAACTACGTTACGAAATTACGTTTAGGTTTAAAGCCACGCAATATGAAGAGGAGAGGCCAATGCATGGGGCTGAACAGGTGAAGCCTGCACAGAAGCAGTCGCCCACCCATGACATCGTGATTGTGGGCGGTGGACTGGTAGGTGCCAGCTTGGGCTGTGCATTGGCACCACTGATTGAGCGCTACGGCTGGCGGGTCGCCATTATTGAGGCGACTGCGATCCCGCAAAATACTCAGGAAACCGCCTGGCAGCCCAGCTTCGACGCCCGCGCCAGCGCCATTGCCGAAGGCTCTGCCCAGCGTTTTCGCCAGCTCGGCGTGTGGGAGGCGATGCAGACCGAGGCAGCGCCTATTAAGCGCATCCATATCAGCGAGCGGGGCCGCTTGGGCGCCACTCGCCTGCATGCGGAAGAACTAGGGGTAGCGGCGTTAGGGCATGTGATACCCAACGCCTGGATGGGCCGTGTGCTGCATCGGCAGCTACAGCAATTACCCATTGAGTGGCACTGCCCAGCCACGGTGGCGCAGCTAACCCCTACGGCAAGCGGACACCATCTGCGGCTTTCCGATGGAAGCGAGCTAACGTCGACGCTGACGATTTTGGCCGATGGCGGACGCTCGGGGCTGAAAGAGCAGCTAGGCATCGCCAGCCGCCGCCACTCTTATGAGCAAACGGCGGTGATTGCCCATGTCGGTATTAGCCAGCCTCACCAAGGCGTTGCTTATGAGCGCTTTACCTCAGAAGGCCCCATTGCCCTACTGCCCTTGCCAGGGCAGGTTATGGAGCTGGTGTGGACCCATCCTAGCGGTAGCGAGCAGGCACGGCTGGCGCTACCGGACCATGCGTTCCTGAGCCAGCTTCAACAGGCATTTGGCGACCGAGTTGGGCGCTTTACCCGTGTTGGCCAGCGGTTTAGCTATCCGCTTTCGCTGGTGACCGCAGAGGAGCCGGTGCGTCCTGGCTTGGTGGTGCTAGGTAATGCCGCCCATGCGCTACATCCGGTGGCTGGGCAAGGCTTCAACCTGGCGTTGCGCTCGGTGATGGATTTGGTCGAAGCACTCTCCCAGGGCGCTCAACAACAACGCACCTTGGGCGATATGGACACGCTGCTGGCCTTTGAACGCCGTCGTGCCCAAGACCGTGCCAATGTGATCCGCTTTAGCGACGGCTTAGTGCGGCTATTCGGCTATTCGCTGCCACTGCTGCCCCACGCCCGTGGAGCTGGCTTGATCGGCCTTAATTTGATTGGCCCGCTGCGCCGTGGGTTGGCTCGCCGCGCGATGGGGCTTGAACGCTAGAGTGCTCATTCGTCTAGGGAGTGCATCTAAGGAGTGTTATGACAACGCAATCAGAAGCAGCTAAGCCGCCCGTCGCGCGTTTCGATGCGGTGATTGTTGGTGCGGGCATGGTGGGCACGGCGCTTGCCGGATTACTGGCCAGAGAAGGGATGCGGGTGGCGCTGGTGGAGGCTAAAGAGGCGCCGCTGCACCTTGACGATGTTGTGGGGGATATTCCCGCCGCGCGGGTGAGTGCGCTAACCCCGGTTTCCCAGCGCTTACTGACTCATTTAGGAGCGTGGTCCGCCATGGCTACTGTGCGGCGGGTCACGCCTTACCGCTATATGCAGGTGTGGGATGCCGAGGGCAGTGGCCATATCCACTTCTCGGCGGACGAGGCGGGTACCGCCGTGCTTGGCCATATTGTCGAAAACGATATCACGCTGGCCGCGCTGAATGGGCAGGTCGCCAAGCTGCCGACCGTGACACGCTTGGATGGTGCCCGTGTGTCTGCCCTGCAAACCACAGCCGGTGGCCGTTGGCTGGTGCTGGACGATGGTCGGCAGCTACAGACGCCGCTATTAGTCGCCGCCGACGGTGCGCGCTCAGCCCTGCGGGAGCTGGCAGGGATCTCGGTTGCCGAGGAGTCCATGGAGCAAGAAGCGGTGGTCACCACGGTGCGCTGCGAACAGCCCCACGGCGCTACCGCACGCCAAGCCTTTATTGGCGGCCGTCCGCTGGCGTTCTTGCCGCTCACCGTCAATGGCGATGACCGCTACTGTTCCATTGTTTGGTCCACCACATCGGAACATGCCAATGAACTTACCGGGTGTGCTCCAGAAGCATTGGGGCAGGCGCTTGGGGAAGCCTTCGACCACCGCCTGGGCAGAGTCGTGCCCGTGGATAGCGCCTACCGGTTTCCGCTGATACAGCGCCACGCCAAACAGTATGTGCAGCCCAACTTCGCTCTGGTAGGCGATGCTGCCCATAGCATTCATCCACTGGCTGGGCAGGGGGTTAATTTGGGCTTGATGGACGCAGCGGTGTTAGCTGAAGAGGTGGTCGCGGCATGGCGGCGCGGTGCCCCCTGGGGAAGCCTTGCCACGCTTAGCCGCTATGAGCGCCGGCGGCGCTTGGATAACAGCGCCATGCTGGGCTTAATGAAAGGCTTTAAGCTGCTGTTTGGCAGCCATCAGCCGGTACTCACGCTGGCGCGCAATGTCGGGATGAGCAGTATGAACCAGCTCGTGCCGCTCAAGCGCTTGGTAATGCGACAGGCGACCGGAGAGCGGGGCCGCCTGCCAGCGTCGTGCCGCTAGCTAGCCGCGGCGGCGATCCACCACGTTCAGCGCTTTCAACAGGTTAAGGGCTTCGCTGAGCTGGTAGTCGTCGCGCAGCCGCTGGGACATCGCGGCGCGCTCCGGCGGCAGCTCGCGTTGGCTGCTCAAGTGGCCGTCCAGGTCTGCTTCGCGGATTTCTCGTCGCCCTTCCGCGACTTCCAGGCGGCCGCGCACCACGTCGACATCGGGCTCAATACCCTGGGCCTGAATCGAGCGGCCGTTGGGGGTGTAGTAAAGTGCGGTGGTGAGTTTCAAGCCTTCACCGTTACCTAGCGGCATAATCTGCTGCACCGATCCTTTACCAAAACTTTCGGTGCCCATGATGACACCTCGGCGCTGGTCTTGCAGGGCACCGGCGACAATTTCCGCCGCCGACGCGCTGCCGCTGTTGATCAGTACCACCAGCGGTACGTCTCTTGCGGGAGTATCGGGGGAAGCCGAGAATGACATCTCTGTATCCGACAGCCGCCCTTCGGTATAGACGATCAACCCCTCATCCAGAAACAGATCCGCCACCCCGACGGCTGCTTGTAGAACACCTCCAGGATTATTTCGTAGATCAAGAATCAAGCCTTCTAACGGCTGCTCGCGGGTCATATCCTCAAGGGCGCTGCGAGCTTGCTCAGGAGTGCGGGATTGAAACTGGCTGATACGTAGGTAGCCATAGCCAGGTTCCAGCGTTTCATGTTTGACGCTTTCGCTGCGGATAACTTCGCGGGTCAGCGTAAATTCACGGGGTGACTCTTCGCCGGAGCGCAGAATCGTCAAACGAAGCGATGTGCCGGGGTCGCCACGCATCAGATTGACGGCTTCCTGTAGCGATAGGCTATCGGTGGGGGTGCCGTCGATGGCGATGATAATATCCTGGGACAGTAGGCCCGCCCGGGAGGCGGGCGTGTCGTCAATGGGCGTCACAATCATCAGTTGGCCATTCTGGGTGCCCACTTCGATACCGATACCGCCAAACTCGCCTTGGGTGGATTCCCGCAGGCTCTGGTACTCGTCTTCATCCAAATAAGCCGAATGGGGGTCCAGCTCGCTCAACATGCCGCGCATGGCATTACGTAGCAGCGTGCGGTCATCCACCTCTTCCACATAGCCACGCTTGATGCGCTCGAAGACCTCAGCGAAGGTTTGGATCTCCTCTAGCGGCAGCGCATCGGCAACGTCGTTCGGTTGAGCAGCGAGGGGGAACGAAGTGGCCAGCAGCGCGAGCGGAAGCAGGGTAGCCAAGAAACGCTTGGCAGGGGCCGATACCTTGGTAACAGATAGCGTCATGCGGACTCCGCTAGGCGAAAGGCAGCACCAGACAGCACTGCATGGGTTGAGACGTTCATCATAAAGCCACTATCACCAGCTTATCCCGTCAACGGCGCGCAATCCAACGTTGCGGATTAATTGGTTCACCGCTACGGCGTACCTCGAAGTAGAGCGCTGGGCTGGCTTGGCCGCCGCTGTTGCCTACCCGGCCAATGTCATCGCCGCGTTCCACCTGTTGGCCTGGGCGGGCGCTGAACTGCTGCAGGTGGGCATAGAGCGTCATGATCTGGTCGCCGTGATCGATAATCAATAGGTTACCGAATCCACGCATCCAATCGGCAAACACCACGCGGCCCGCGTGGACCGCTGTGACGGCGGTTCCTTGGCTGGCCTTAATCACAATGCCGTTATAGTGAACGCCATCGCGCCGCTGGAAGCCGGTGGTGATGGCGCCCTGCACCGGCCAGGGCAAATCGCCTTGGGTGCGGGTGATGTGCGTGGTGGGTGTGGGCTCCGCTAGGCGCGCTAGTTCCGCCTGAATTGCTCGCAACTGCTGCTCCGCCTGCTCGCGGCTTTGGTTCAGGTCGGCCAATCGATCCGCTTCGCTACCGTAGCGGTCGTCCAGGGTGGTGACTACGCCACGGCGCTCTTCGGTACGCTCGGCGAGCAGTGCACTTTGGGTTTCCAGTTCGTCAGCTAATGTATCCAAACGAGCTTGGCGCTCGGCAAGCGCCTGTTCGGTATCGGCTAGCGCCGTGTCCAGCCGCGCAATATCGGCCAAGCGCTGCTGACGTGCTTGGGTAAGCCGGTTTAAATAGGCCTGCATACGGTCAAGCTCGGCGGGGTCGCTTTGGTTAAGCAGTAGCTTGAGCTGGGGCGTTGGCCCCAGCCGGTAAAGCGCGGCCAGCTGCTGCCCTAGGGCAGCATACTGGGCATCCCGTTCGCTCTCCAGGCGTGCACGGTGCTGGCGTAGCCTGGTTGTTTCGTCGGTTAGCTGGCGCCGCTCGGCCTGTAGCTCATCCAGACGCTGGTGGGTTTGGGCCAGCTCCGTTTCCACCGCACGTAGCTCGCGCTGGGCGCTGTCCCGCGCTTGGCCGGTGGCACTCAGCCGCTCGGCCATGGCGTCAATCTGTTGGCCGAGGGCATCGAGCTGCTCTCTGGCGGCCTGCTCGTCCTGCTGCGCCAAGGCAGGCGTCTGGCTCAACGCCAGCAGCAGGAAGGCTAAAGCGAGCCGTCGCCACATGGGCATTACGCGAAGCGCAGTAGCGACGTTCCGGTCATCGCCTCAGGCTGCGGCTGGTCCATCATGGTTAGCAGCGTGGGGGCCAGATCGCACAGTCGGCCATCTTCGAGCTGGGCAGGCCGTTCACCCACGTACACCAGTGGCACCACAAAGGTGGTGTGGGCGGTTTGCGGGGCACCGGTTTCCGGGTGGACCATCTGCTCGGCGTTGCCGTGGTCGGCGGTGATCAGGCAGGCGCCGCCTGCGCGCTCAATCGCTTCCACTACGCGGCCAACGCAAATATCAACGGTTTCAATCGCCTTCACGGCGGCATCGAAATCACCGGTGTGGCCCACCATGTCGCCATTGGCATAGTTGCACACAATGAGATCAAAGTGACCGCTGTCGATGGCCTCGACGAGCTTGTCGGTGATTTCGAACGCGCTCATTTCCGGCTTTTCATCGTAGGTTTTTACGTCACGAGGGGAGGGCACCAGGATGCGCTCTTCGCCTTCGTACTCGGCTTCGTTACCACCAGAGAAGAAGAAGGTGACGTGAGGGTACTTTTCCGTTTCGGCAATTCGCAGCTGAGTGAGACCGCGCTTGGCCACCACTTCGCCCAGCGTATCGGTGAGGTCGGTAGGCGGAAACGCTGCGGGCGCATCGATGTCGGCCGCATACTGGGTCATCATCACCAAGCCATCGCCTGCCAGTGCGGGGCGGGCTTGGCGCTCAAAGCCGGTAAAGTTCGCATCGGTAAAGGCGCGGGTCAGCTCGCGGGCGCGGTCGGAGCGGAAGTTCAGGAAAATCGCCGCGTCGCCATCTTGTAACGTGATGGCGTTACCGTTGACCGGCACGCTGGTGGCGGCCACGAACTCATCGGTCTCGCCGCGCTCGTAGGCGTCGCGTAGCCCGATCTCTGCGCTGGTGGTGGTGTAGTCGGCGTGGCCGTCGGTGAGCAGGCGGTAGGCTTGCTCCACGCGCTCCCAGCGGTTGTCGCGATCCATGGCGAAGAAGCGGCCAATAATCGAGGCGACAAAACCGTTATCGGCACCGACCAGCTCTGACAGGCGGGCATTGGCGCGCTCGATAGACGCCAGCGCGCTTTGCGGCGGCATATCGCGGCCATCCAGAAAGGCGTGCACGTAGATGCGCTGGGCACCACGCCGCGCCGCTAGCTCGGCCATGGCGATGAAGTGATCTTCGTGGCTGTGTACGCCGCCTGGGGAGAGCAGGCCCAACAGATGTACGGCACGGCCATTGGCGACTGCTTCATCGATGGGCTTGGTGAGCACCTCGTTGGTATCCAGGTCGCCATCCTCAATGGCTTTGGTGATGCGCGTAAAGTCCTGGTAAACGATGCGTCCGGCACCTAGGTTCATGTGGCCCACTTCGGAATTGCCCATCTGCCCGTCGGGTAGCCCGACATGGCGGCCATCGGTATGCACGAAGGCGTGGGGGCGGTTGGCCCATAGCGCGTCCATCACCGGGGTGTTAGCCGCTGCGACGGCGTTGTGAGCGTTATCGGGGTTGTGGCCGTAGCCGTCTAGGATGATCAGCGCCACGGGGCGCGGTGCAGATGATGACATGAAAAAATCCCTCGTTTGTGGGTCAGCCAAGCGACGTGAGGTGCTGTTTGAAACGCTGGTGAGGGCGGCTCAGCCAGTTTTCAGACAACACCTGATAATCGGGGTCGCGACAGGCGCGCGCTTGGGGCATCATAACGCAGGCAGCCGTCGGGCGTCATGGCCTGCGCGGTATGCCCTGTGACGTGTATACTTGTCGCGTTTCTGAGGGCGGTTAGGCCGCTTTTTTCTGCATAGACCAAGAGATTGTGTTCGCGATGATCGATCAGCTGCTCGAATTCGTAATGAACCACCCCCTCCTCGTGGGGGCATTTTTGCTGGTGCTCATAGCGTGGATTGTTTATGAAACGCGCAGCGCCGCCTCGAATGCGGTGTCCTCTACGCAGGCCACCCAGCTTATCAACCGTGAAGACGCGGTGGTGCTGGATATTCGTGAAAGCAAAGACTTCAAAGCCGGGCATATCGCAGGCGCTCGCAACATTCCCCAAAGCAGCCTTGATAGCCGCATGAACGAGCTGGATAAAGTGAAAGCCCAGCCGATCATTGTAGTCTGCAAGCATGGCCAAAGCGCTGGCGCTGCCCAGGCAAAACTCGCTAAAGCAGGGTTTGAGCGTGTGATGAAGCTACGCGGCGGCATGATGCAGTGGCAGGCGGATGGCCTTCCGATGGTTAAGAAGTAAACGAGAGCATAAATAGCGGTATTGCCGCACCTATTTTTATTGGATGAACAATCAGGAGTATCCCATGGCGGAAGATAACAACACCCCGCAGGCAGGCGCCGCAGAAGGCGAAAAGCCCCAGCTGAAATTCTCTTTACAGCGTATTTACGTGAAAGACATTTCCTTCGAAGCACCTAACTCTCCTGCTGTGTTCAAGCAGGCGTTCAAGCCGAAGGTCAATCTGGACCTCAACACCACCAGCCAGAAAGTGGCGGATGACCAGTATGAAGTGGTCGTAAAAGTGACTGCCCAGGTTAACGATAGCGAGACTGGCACCACCTCGTTCTTGGCGGAAGTTGAGCAGGCGGGCCTGTTCCGTATTGCGGGTATCGAAGGCGCGCAGCTGGAGCAAACGCTAGGTGCGTTCTGCCCCAACCTGTTGTTCCCGTATGCCCGCGAGTGCGTCGATAACCTGGTCAATCGTGGCGGTTTCCCGCCGCTGATGCTGGCACCGGTCAACTTTGAAGCCATGTATGCCCAGCGCAAGCAGCGCGAAGCGCAGCAGGCGAGTCAAGCGGCTGAGAACACCCACTAAGCCATGTCGGACTCGCTGACCGCTGCAGACTGGCTGGCCCAACACGGCAAAATGCCGCGCCTCTATGTGCCTGCTGAGCTTTCAGCGGGCGCTACCTTGACGCTGCCCGAAGGCCCAGCGAAGCACGTGACCCGCGTACTGCGAATGGGCGAAGGTGCGCCGCTGATCTTGTTTGATGGTGCAGGCCAAGAGGCGGGCGTGCGGTTGGCGGAGGTGAGCCGCAAGCACACCACCGTGACTGTTGAGGCGGTGTGGCCAGGCAGCGGTGAGTCGCCGCTGGCGGTGCATCTTGGGCAAGCCATTTCCAAGGGCGACCGCATGGATTACGCCATTCAAAAAGCCGTCGAGCTTGGCGTCGCGGCGATCACCCCGCTCTATACCGAGCGGGGTGATGTGCGTTTGAAAGGTGATCGCGAAGAGAAGAAGTTAGCCCACTGGCAGGCCGTGGTGGCCAGCGCCTGTGAGCAGAGCGGCCGTGCCGTTGTTCCACCTGTTCACCCGCCACAGGCGTTAGGTGAGTGGTTGGTCGAGCGCCAGGAGCCGCTTCGCTTGATGCTGCACTTGGCGACAGGTAACGGCTTTGCCCAGCCAGAGAGGCCCACGTCCGCCGCGCTGTTGATTGGCCCAGAGGGTGGCCTAAGCGAGACGGATATTCAGGCAGCGATCGCCAGCCGCTTTACGCCCCTCACGCTGGGGCCTCGGGTACTGCGTACTGAAACCGCTCCCGTTGTCGCGCTAACGCTTTTGCAGCACCACTTCGGCGATTTGTAAGCGCTTACTATCAAGCCGCTGCCGTCTTTGCTGCGGCAGCGGTTTTTTGTACCCGTCGATGACGTCATCCGACGCTGCTTTGCCTTGCGTAGGCAAGGTACCATAATGAAGATCTACTTCTTGTAAGGACGGTACCCATGGTCCGTGAGTCACACTCCACCCCCCGATCCGTCAGCGATGCGTCTGCCCAACTGGGCGATGTGGCCTACCTAACCGTGACCGCGGTGAACAGCACCGGGGCTTTTCTCCGCTGGGGGCAGCCCAAAGACGTGCTGCTGCCCTATAGCGAGCAGCGCTTTCGCCCCGACCCCGGCAAGCGGGTGTTGGTGATGCTGTATAGCGATGACCAGGGGCGGCCGGTTGCTTCCATGCGACTCGACCGTTTCCTGACGGACGACGCCTGGGCCCTAGAGAAAGGCGATGAAGTCGATGTGGTGGTGGCCGACCGTACCGACCTGGGCATGAAAGTGGTGGTTAATCACCGCTACTGGGGGCTGATTTATCAGGACGATATTACCCAGCCCCTACGTCGTGGGCAGTCGCTGAAAGGTTTCGTGAAACAACGCCGCGAGGATGGCCGCGTGGATATTTCACTACTACCGCCAGGTGCGGCACGTCTGGACGTGGTGGGTGACAAAGTGCTGAAGGCGCTGCGCGAAAGCGGTGGCTATTTGCCGCTGGGCGATAAAAGCTCGGCGCACGACATCAAAACGCGGTTAGGGGTGAGCAAAAGCGCCTATAAGCAGGCGATTGGCCGACTCTATAAACAGCAGTTAATCACCCTCGCACCGGATGCGATTCGCCTAGTGCCTGGCGCGCTCTCCGACGCTACGGATAAGTAGCTGCGTTTGGAGCCGTGGAAGCAGTGCGGCATACTGATGACCTATTGATCCTGCATGGACTGTATTTCAATGAGCCAATCAACGTTGCATCTCGGTGTGGTGATGGATCCCATCAGCGACATCGCTTACAAGAAAGACACCACCTTAGCGATGCTGTGGGCAGCCCAAGAGCGAGGCTATACGCTCCACTACATGGAGCAGGACGATCTTTTCTTGCAGGCAGGTAAGGCTTACGCGCGGATGCGCCCGCTGAAGGTACATCGTAACCCCGAGCACTGGTACGATCTGGGTGAGGCTACTCACCGGCCACTGGCCGAGCTGGACGTAGTGCTAATGCGTAAAGACCCGCCGGTGGATGCGGAGTTTATCAATGCGGTGCATCTGTTGGGCTTTGCCGAGCGCGAGGGCGTACTGGTGGTAAATCCCACCGCCGCGCTGTTGCAGTGCAATGAGAAGCTCTTTGCCCAGCAGTTCCCCCAGTGCTGCGCGCCGACGGTGGTCGCCAGCCGCGATGACGTGCTACGCGCCTTCCATGCCGAGCATGGCGATGTGATCTTCAAGCCGCTCGACGGCATGGGCGGCACGGGGATTTTTCATATTGGCCCCGATGGCCGCAACATTGGTGCGGTCATTGAGCAGCTGACGCTACGTGGCCAGCGGCAAATCATGGCCCAGCGCTACCTGCCAGAAATCAAGGATGGCGACACGCGGATTCTTTTGGTGGATGGCGAGCCGGTACCCTATGGGTTGGCGCGCATTCCTTCAGCGGGCGAAACCCGTGGCAACCTGGCCGCAGGCGGGCGCGGCGTGAGCCGTGAATTAACTGAGCGCGACCACTGGTTGATCCAGCAAGTACAGCCGATAATTCGTGAAAAAGGGCTGATGTTCGTCGGCCTGGACGTGATTGGCGACTACATCACGGAAATCAATGTAACGAGCCCCACCTGCGTTCGTGAGATTGACGACCAGCGAGGCACCAATATTGCCGGAATGCTGCTAGACGCTATCGAACGTCGCTTGGCCTAAACCGTGAACGTTCTATTCGCCAAATGACGCAAGGCTTGCCGAGCCATCGGCAAGCCGTAGGAGATCCATGCAAAGTTTAAAACACCACTTTTTGATGGCGATGCCCCACTTGGAAGATCCTAACTTCGCGGGCAGCCTGATCTATTTATGTGACCATGACCATAACGGTTGCATGGGCGTAATTGCCAACCGCCCGTTGGAGATCACTCTGGATGCACTGTTTGAGCAGCTCTCTCTCGGCGGTGACGACAGCCCCCATCGTAATGCGCCGGTTTATTACGGCGGCCCCATGCATAAAGACCGTGGCTTTATTCTGCATATCGGAGACAGCCAGGCGTGGGACTCCAGCATCCAGGTGGAAGATGGCATCGCGCTGACCACCTCCATGGATATTCTCCAGGCGCTGGCGGATGGCACCGGCCCTGAGCACTTTTTGGTCTGTTTGGGCTGTGCGGGTTGGGAAGTTGGGCAACTGGAAGAGGAACTCAAAGAGAACACCTGGCTAACCGTCGAAGGTCAAGCCAGCGTGTTGTTTGATACACCCCCAGCGGAGCGCCTGGCGGCAGCGGCGGGTATTTTGGGGGTGGATTTAAATCTGATGACGCGCAACGCGGGTCACGCATAAGACCCAGTGGCGTGGAGTAGGAGCAGCATGGCAGAGCACGGACAGCGCCTAATACTGGCCTTTGATTTCGGCACGCGCCGTATTGGTGTTGCCGTTGGTAACGAACTGCTCAACAGTGCCCGTGAGCTGTCGCCGCTGACGGCTCGGGACGGTATCCCCGACTGGAACGTGGTCACGCGTCTCATCGAAGAGTGGCAGCCAGATCTGTTCGTCGTCGGCTTGCCGCTCAATATGGACGGCACTGAATCATTGATGAGTACCCGCGCACGCAAGTTTGGCAATCGCCTGCACGGTCGCTATGGCAAGCCCTGTGAAATGATCGATGAGCGTGGCTCTACCCGTGAAGCCAAACAGATTGCTCATGCGGCAGGGCACCGGGGTAATTACCGAGCAGAGAGCGTGGATGGCATTGCCGCTGTACTGATCTTAGAAGGCTGGTTCGCCCACCAGGAAGGCCTTCCCGGCGGGCGGAGTGCTTACTAACCCAGCATCGTATTAACGGTCGAGGGTGCCGGTTTGGGAGGGCACGAACCAGCGGACAGGGCGCAAATCCTTCTCGATCAGTTCATCCACTTTTAGCAGCGTGGCAAAAATCGCCATTCGCATGGGGATACCATTATCGGTTTGGCGGAAAATCGCCAGCCTTGGGTCCCCGTTTAAATCGACGTTCAAATCATTGGCGCCAGGGCGGCTATCGCGGGGCAGTGGGTGCATCACGATCGTGCTCTGGCTGCAGCGCTGGTCAAGAAAATCACGGTTGACCATAAAGTCATCGGAAAGCCCCTGGAAGCTCTCGTTCATTTCATCCGTAAAGCGCTCTTTCTGGATACGAGTGGTGTAGACCACATCTAAATCACTAAAGTCGCTGGCCAGCGAGTCGCGTTGCTCGATGCGGTGCCCACGGGAAGCCACTAGATCAATCAAATGGGAGGGCATCTCCAGCCCTGGGGGTGACACCAGCGTAATACGCAGCGGGTCATAGAGCGACAGCAACTTAATTAGCGAATGCACCGTGCGCCCGTATTTCAAATCACCGGTCAGCAGAATATGCGCCCCGCTTAAGCGTTTGCCTAATCGCTGAAACTCCTTATCAATCGTATAGAGGTCCAGCAGGGCTTGGCTTGGGTGTTCGCCTGGGCCATCGCCACCATTAATGACGGGGACATGGGTGGCCGCAGCGAACTCCGCTACCGAGCCTTGATCTGGATGGCGCATCACAATCGCATCGCAGTAGCCACTCATCACTCGGCTGGTGTCATAAAGCGACTCGCCTTTCGCCATGGAAGAGAACGTAAAGCCGGTGGTGTCGCACACGCTTCCCCCCAATCGGCAGAACGCTGCATTGAAGCTCACCCGTGTACGGGTACTCGCTTCAAAAAACAAATTACCCAGCACTGCACCCTCCAGCACCCGGGTCACCTGGCGGCGACTGGCAATCGGCTCCATGCGTGCCGCCACACGTAACAGGTGGTCAACGCTATCGCGATTTAATGAATCGACTGTTAATAGGTGCTGGCTCATCATGGACCTCATCATAGGTAGGCGTGGGTGAAGTGGCCGAATGCCTGTTATTGGTAGTGTGCTAAGTGTAACCGCCAACCAGGCCATTAAGAGAGTGTCTGAGTGGTTTTCAGCAGCAAACGCTGCCCCAAGAAAACTTTTTTCGACTATTTGATAAATAGCTCTTGCCAACCCGGCCGCGAATCCGTAAAGTACGCATCCGCTGCCGGGGACGCCTAGCGTTACCAGCGGTGCAAGAGGTGAAAAACCTCTGGTTTGTCAGGAAGTTAGCGCCGTCTTGTAGGTAGTTTGGATTGCTCGCTTCCCTCGCTAAAAACAGCGGTTGACAAACACCACGGAATGCGTAGAATACGCCTTCCTCGCTGAGGAAACACGGTTCAGGTCATCGAAGCCCGCCTCGCGACACAGCTCTTTAACAATTTGATCAGGTAATTCATGTGGGCGCTTGCCGATGAGGGTGATAAATCACCAAAACATCAAGGCAAGCGACTCGTCAAACAGGCTTCGGCCTAATAAATGAATTCGTTTGACCCTTGAGCCAAGTTTGGTTCGCTTCTGTCGCTTTGGCGACAGGCAAGAACCGCATAGATCTTAAACTGAAGAGTTTGATCATGGCTCAGATTGAACGCTGGCGGCAGGCCTAACACATGCAAGTCGAGCGGTAACAGATCCAGCTTGCTGGATGCTGACGAGCGGCGGACGGGTGAGTAATGCATAGGAATCTGCCCGATAGTGGGGGATAACCTGGGGAAACCCAGGCTAATACCGCATACGTCCTACGGGAGAAAGGGGGCTCCGGCTCCCGCTATCGGATGAGCCTATGTCGGATTAGCTAGTTGGTGAGGTAACGGCTCACCAAGGCGACGATCCGTAGCTGGTCTGAGAGGATGATCAGCCACATCGGGACTGAGACACGGCCCGAACTCCTACGGGAGGCAGCAGTGGGGAATATTGGACAATGGGCGCAAGCCTGATCCAGCCATGCCGCGTGTGTGAAGAAGGCCCTCGGGTTGTAAAGCACTTTCAGCGAGGAAGAACGCCTAGCGGTTAATACCCGCTAGGAAAGACATCACTCGCAGAAGAAGCACCGGCTAACTCCGTGCCAGCAGCCGCGGTAATACGGAGGGTGCGAGCGTTAATCGGAATTACTGGGCGTAAAGCGCGCGTAGGTGGCTTGATAAGCCGGTTGTGAAAGCCCCGGGCTCAACCTGGGAACGGCATCCGGAACTGTCAAGCTAGAGTGCAGGAGAGGAAGGTAGAATTCCCGGTGTAGCGGTGAAATGCGTAGAGATCGGGAGGAATACCAGTGGCGAAGGCGGCCTTCTGGACTGACACTGACACTGAGGTGCGAAAGCGTGGGTAGCAAACAGGATTAGATACCCTGGTAGTCCACGCCGTAAACGATGTCGACCAGCCGTTGGGTGCCTAGCGCACTTTGTGGCGAAGTTAACGCGATAAGTCGACCGCCTGGGGAGTACGGCCGCAAGGTTAAAACTCAAATGAATTGACGGGGGCCCGCACAAGCGGTGGAGCATGTGGTTTAATTCGATGCAACGCGAAGAACCTTACCTACTCTTGACATCCTGCGAATTCGGTAGAGATACCTTAGTGCCTTCGGGAACGCAGAGACAGGTGCTGCATGGCTGTCGTCAGCTCGTGTTGTGAAATGTTGGGTTAAGTCCCGTAACGAGCGCAACCCTTGTCCTTATTTGCCAGCGCGTAATGGCGGGAACTCTAAGGAGACTGCCGGTGACAAACCGGAGGAAGGTGGGGACGACGTCAAGTCATCATGGCCCTTACGAGTAGGGCTACACACGTGCTACAATGGTCGGTACAAAGGGTTGCGAGCTCGCGAGAGTCAGCCAATCCCGAAAAGCCGATCTCAGTCCGGATCGGAGTCTGCAACTCGACTCCGTGAAGTCGGAATCGCTAGTAATCGTAGATCAGAATGCTACGGTGAATACGTTCCCGGGCCTTGTACACACCGCCCGTCACACCATGGGAGTGGACTGCACCAGAAGTGGTTAGCCTAACGCAAGAGGGCGATCACCACGGTGTGGTTCATGACTGGGGTGAAGTCGTAACAAGGTAGCCGTAGGGGAACCTGCGGCTGGATCACCTCCTTAAACGATGACTCCCCCTCGCGGTAAGCGCTCACAATGAATTACCTGATCAGAATGCTGTTGGTACGCAGTGATAAGCGTCTTCTTCATATTGAAAAAAGAGAAAAGACTTTTTAAAGCCCTTTCTTTTTCTTTTGATGGTGACAATACGATTCGTTTATCACTGCTTATAGCAGTCGCTCTTTAACAATGTATATCATGCTGACATGAACGTTTTTTGAAAACGTTCATACGTAAATTGTTAAGTGATACGTCTCAAGCGTATCCGGCAATCGTTATCATTGCGCGATACCAGACCCCTTCGGGTTATAGGGTCAAGCAATGAAGCGCACACGGTGGATGCCTAGGCAGCCAGAGGCGATGAAAGACGTGGTAGCCTGCGATAAGGTTCGGTGAGGTGGCAAACAACCTGTGACCCGGACATCTCTGAATGGGGAAACCCACTCAGCACCAGCTGAGTATCCTACGCTGAATATATAGGCGTAGGAGGCGAACCAGGGGAACTGAAACATCTAAGTACCCTGAGGAAAAGAAATCAACCGAGATTCCCCTAGTAGCGGCGAGCGAACGGGGACCAGCCCTTAAGCGTGTGACGGATTAGGCGAACGTGCTGGGAAGCACGGCCATAGCGGGTGATAGCCCCGTAGCCGAAAATCTGATCACGTGAAATCGAGTAGGTCGGGGCACGAGAAACCTTGACTGAAGACGGGGGGACCATCCTCCAAGGCTAAATACTCCTGGCTGACCGATAGTGAACCAGTACCGTGAGGGAAAGGCGAAAAGAACCCCGGAGAGGGGAGTGAAATAGATCCTGAAACCGTGTGCGTACAAGCAGTAGGAGCGGACTTTGTTCCGTGACTGCGTACCTTTTGTATAATGGGTCAGCGACTTATATTCAGTGGCGAGGTTAACCGTATAGGGGAGCCGTAGGGAAACCGAGTCTTAACTGGGCGACACAGTCGCTGGATATAGACCCGAAACCGAGCGATCTATCCATGAGCAGGGTGAAGGTTGAGTAACATCAACTGGAGGCCCGAACCAGGATCTGTTGAAAAAGATTTGGATGACTTGTGGATCGGAGTGAAAGGCTAATCAAGCTCGGAGATAGCTGGTTCTCCTCGAAAGCTATTTAGGTAGCGCCTCACGTATCACCACCGGGGGTAGAGCACTGTTTCGGCTAGGGGGTCATCCCGACTTACCAACCCGAGGCAAACTCCGAATACCGGTGAGTGCCAGCGTGGGAGACACACGGCGGGTGCTAACGTCCGTCGTGAAAAGGGAAACAACCCAGACCGTCAGCTAAGGTCCCCAAATCCTGGTTAAGTGGGAAACGATGTGGGAAGGCTCAGACAGCTAGGAGGTTGGCTTAGAAGCAGCCATCCTTTAAAGAAAGCGTAATAGCTCACTAGTCGAGTCGGCCTGCGCGGAAGATGTAACGGGGCTAAACCAGGTACCGAAGCTACGGGTTCATCCTCTGGATGAGCGGTAGAGGAGCGTCGTGTAAGCCAATGAAGGTGTGTTGAGAAGCATGCTGGAGGTATCACGAGTGCGAATGCTGACATGAGTAACGATAAAGGGAGTGAAAAACTCCCTCGCCGGAAGACCAAGGGTTTCTGTTCGACGCTAATCGGAGCAGAGTGAGTCGGCCCCTAAGGCGAGGCCGAAAGGCGTAGTCGATGGGAAACGGGTCAATATTCCCGTACCGGACATGATTGCGATGGGGGGACGGAGAAGGCTAGGTGAGCCAGGCGTTGGTTGTCCTGGTGAAAGTCAGTAGGCTGGTGTCTTAGGTAAATCCGGGACGCCAAGGCCGAGAGACGAGACGAAGACACCCCGGTGTCGAAGTCATTGATGCCACGCTTCCAGGAAAAGCCTCTAAGCTTCAGATCATGTGCGACCGTACCCCAAACCGACACAGGTGGTCAGGGTGAGAATCCCAAGGCGCTTGAGAGAACTCGGGTGAAGGAACTAGGCAAAATGGTGCCGTAACTTCGGGAGAAGGCACGCCGGCGTAGGGTAAGGGAACTTGCTTCCTCAGCCCGAACCGGTCGAAGATACCAGGTGGCTGCAACTGTTTAGTAAAAACACAGCACTCTGCTAACGCGCAAGCGGACGTATAGGGTGTGACGCCTGCCCGGTGCCGGAAGGTTAAGTGATGGTGTTAGGCCTCGGCCGAAGCTCTTGATCGAAGCCCCGGTAAACGGCGGCCGTAACTATAACGGTCCTAAGGTAGCGAAATTCCTTGTCGGGTAAGTTCCGACCTGCACGAATGGCGTAATGATGGCCACGCTGTCTCCACCCGAGACTCAGTGAAATTGAAATCGCCGTGAAGATGCGGTGTACCCGCGGCTAGACGGAAAGACCCCGTGAACCTTTACTATAGCTTCACACTGGACGCTGATGTTGCCTGTGTAGGATAGCTGGGAGGCTTGGAAACCCGGACGCCAGTTCGGGTGGAGCCAACCTTGAAATACCAGCCTGGCATCATTGGCGTTCTCACTCAGGTCCGTGATCCGGATCGAGGACAGTGTGTGGTGGGTAGTTTGACTGGGGCGGTCTCCTCCCAAAGCGTAACGGAGGAGCACGAAGGTACCCTCAGCACGGTCGGACATCGTGCAATGAGTGCAAGAGCATAAGGGTGCTTGACTGCGAGACAGACACGTCGAGCAGGTGCGAAAGCAGGTTCTAGTGATCCGGTGGTTCTGTATGGAAGGGCCATCGCTCAACGGATAAAAGGTACTCCGGGGATAACAGGCTGATACCGCCCAAGAGTTCACATCGACGGCGGTGTTTGGCACCTCGATGTCGGCTCATCACATCCTGGGGCTGAAGTCGGTCCCAAGGGTATGGCTGTTCGCCATTTAAAGTGGTACGCGAGCTGGGTTTAGAACGTCGTGAGACAGTTCGGTCCCTATCTGCCGTGGGCGTTGGATGTTTGAGAAGAGCTGCTCCTAGTACGAGAGGACCGGAGTGGACGACCCTCTGGTGTTCCGGTTGTCACGCCAGTGGCATTGCCGGGTAGCTATGGTCGGACGGGATAACCGCTGAAGGCATCTAAGCGGGAAGCCCCCTTCAAGATGAGACATCCCCGAGGCCTTGAGCCTCCTAAAGGGCCCAGCGAGACCAGCTGGTTGATAGGCACGGTGTGGAAGCGCTGCAAGGCGTTGAGCTAACGTGTACTAATGGCCCGTGAGGCTTGACCCTATAACACCCAAGGGGTCTGGGCGCGATGATAACGACGAGTGGACAGCCACTCAGAACACCGGATACGCACAAGCCAGCGAAGGCTTGCCAAAGAGACGTCACTTAACACAGCATGATATGCATTACCCGTTACGCCTGACGACCATAGCACGCGTGAACCACCTGATCCCATGCCGAACTCAGCAGTGAAACCGCTTAGCGCCGATGGTAGTGTGGGGTCTCCCCATGCGAGAGTAGGTCATCGTCAGGCACCTATCCTGCAAAGAACCCAGCCATTAGGCTGGGTTTTTTGTTTGTCTATCGATCCCGTCGTTTTATGTCAGCATTTTTATGTCAGAATGTGCACTCCAAGGAGGAGTGCTATGACACAAATGCAATGGGATCAGTTACTTTCCCCCCGACGCCTTCACGATAAACGGACAGGTAGCTCCCGAGAAATTGGGCGTAGTCCGTTTCATAAAGATCATGATCGCATTGTCTTTTCCGGCTCCTTCCGGCGCTTGGGGCGTAAAACCCAAGTGCATCCCCTCACTGAAAACGATCATATCCATACGCGTTTGACCCACTCCCTGGAAGTTGGTTGTGTTGGCCGCTCCCTGGGAATGATTGTGGGTGAGCTTCTGCGCGACCGCCTCCCCGATTGGATTACGCCCGCCGACCTTGGTGTGATCGTGCAAACCGCGTGTCTTGGGCATGACATCGGCAACCCGCCCTTTGGCCACGCCGGTGAGTACGCTATCCGCGACTGGTTCCGGCGCGCCCAGGGAAGCGGCCTGCTGGATGGCCTGTCAGACGCTGAGCGGGAAGACCTGTTGACCTACGAAGGCAACGCCCAGGGCTTCCGCGTGATCACCCAGATTGAGTACAACCAGTTCAACGGCGGAATGCGCCTATCCGCAGCGACGCTGGGCACGCTTCTGAAGTACCCGTGGACGGTGCGCTATAGCGGACGGGCGGGTAAGTTTGGCTGCTACCAGTCGGAGCAGGCGCTGTTGAAGGAAGTTGCGGATGCAGTTGGGCTGCTTCCCCAAGGGGAGCAGCGCTGGTGTCGCCACCCGCTGGCCTGGCTTGTCGAAGCGGCGGATGATATTTGCTATGCCCTGCTGGACCTGGAAGATGGCCTGGAGATGGGTATTCTGCGCTATGAGGAAGTGGTCGAGATTCTGCGCCAGATTGCCGGCGACTTTCCTCCTGAGTATGCCGAGATGCAGCGTAAAAATGTCTCGCAACGCCGCCGTATTGCCCTGTTAAGGGGGGCTGCTATGGAGCGGGCCGTTAATGAAGTGGGCGCGGTATTTGTCCAGCATGAGCAGGCGCTACTCAGCGGCACGCTAAGTGAAGATTTACTGGAGCTTTGCCACCCTGATTTGGGGTGGGGCGTACGCTCCGCCAAGCAGCTTGCCCGAGAGCGGATTTTCCAGAATGAGCGCAAGGCCAAGCTAGAGATTGGTGCTTATACCACGCTGGGTATCCTGTTAGAGGCCTTTATCGGCGCGGCCCATGAGTTACATCATACCGGCCACAGCTCTTTTAAACACCAGCGGGTGCTGGCGTTAATTGGCGAGAACACGCCGTTACCCTCATGGACGCTCTATGACAGCTACCGGCGGATGTTGGACTTCATTGGCGGTATGACCGACCACTACGCGGTCGATCTTGCCCAAGAGATGGGGGGGCGGCTACGCGGCGACTGAGCCACGTATTACACGGACGGCTGGCGGAGGTGCTTGAGCTCCATCAGTCGTGCCCGCTCCAGCAAGATATGGATGATCTTGTCATGAATGGCATCGCTCATCTGCCCAGGGGTGATTTCGGTGAGCTGCTTAGCAAGCTGCTCGCCACTGACCACCAGAATATCCGGCGAGGCCTCGCTGGTATCAATCTCCCAGCCGGGCAATACTAAAACCCCTTTCACCGGCACCGGTACGCCACAGCGGCGCTCTAGCCACTGGCTGAGCCAGCTAACCCCTTGCCGTGTTTTATGCAGCGGCCGCCGCTCCTGCCAGTGGGGGAAACGCAGCCGCTCACGCTCCACCGCCACGCAGTTCAGCTCTTTGCCATCGGTGCCGATCGCCAGTGCCCTTGCCCTGGTTTCGACAACAAATACGCCGTGGGGCGTGACGACAACATGGTCGATGGTGAAGCTGTCGGTAGGTACATCATGGAAGACGTAGTAAGGATGCGCCTCTGGCCGCACTAGGCGCTCCAACTCCTGCCCCACTGCCAGCTCGCAAGCAAGGCCCAGTTTCAAACGACGAATGCGCTGGTAGTCACGCACCAGCAGCAGCGAAAATGCCAGCACCAGCAGCGTGCTTAGCAGACCGTAAAGAGCCCATTCCACCCAGTCCTGTTTATCAACAAACAGCATACGCCCCATGCCATAGACCAGCGGTGCTAGGCTGACCAGAGGCCCCAATGTACCGTTCAGAAACAGGCTAGAGAATGCTTGGTCCAGGCGGTGGCGAAGCGCTTGGCCTGGCTCACGCAGCGGTGCGGCGAAGGGGGAGTGAACACGGGCATCGTGAAGGCTACGCAATGCTAATACAATGCCGCCCATTGCTGCCATGGGGAACAAGAAGATGAGCGGTAGCAGGTATTCCAACCAAACCATTGTCGTGCCTTGCCCTTTAGCCGTGTGCCAGGGGGGAGAGTGCCTATGAGTGCCCAGAGCGCATCAACCGCCCGCTAATTTTACCTGGTAGCCCATAGAGGTTAAGGCATTGCGCAGCGTTTCGCGATGGTCGCCCTGGATTTCAATCATGCCATCCTTGACAGCGCCACCGGTACCACAGCGCTGCTTAAGCGTCTTGGCTAGCGCCTTGAGTTCAGCGTGGGCAAGCGGTACCCCGCTAATCGTCGTAACGCCCTTGCCTTTGCGCCCGCTAGTTTCCCGGCGAATACGCACGATGCCGTCCAGTGCCGCAAGCCGCTCCTGCTCACTGGTTTCCTCACAGCGGCAGTCATCAATGGGAGCTCGGCAGTCGGGGCAAGTTTTACCATGCTCGGTGGAGTAAACCAGACCACCTAACTGATCACGTAATGAAGCCATGCTAATTCTCTACCATACTAATTCTCTATTGAGTGATAAGGCATTGCAGCCTGCCATCGCTCGTGGGTCAATTGTTCGATAACGGCAGGTAGTTGATACATATTGCTAATCATAATAGCGCCTTCCGGTGTTGCCTCAGCATCGGGAAAGCGATTCAAGTGAATCACAGTCATGCCTGCTTGCAGGGCTGCTTTAACACCCACTAAGGCATCATCAATGGCAATGCAATCCTTGGCTGCAAACCCCATGATACTGGCTGCGTGAAGATGTAAACAGGGCTCAGGCTTCCAACAGTTGGCGGCATAGCCACTAAATAAGCGATTACCAAAATAATCGCTTAGCCCAGTGGCTGTAAGTGCAGTGTGAATTTTGGTTTCTGGCCCGTTGGAGACCACGGCGCTTGGGTAGTGAACGAGAGCATCGAGCGACTCCCGAGCGCCGGGGATAGTCGTTAACTCGTTGGCTAAACGGCTGGCCAGATTAGAGCGCATGGTCTGCTCCATGCGGTTTAACTGGTCCGCATCTACCTCGCCGTAACGAGCTTGCAGCTCGGCCACAATGCGTCGGAAGCGGGCACCACGAAACTCACCCAAGTAATCGGAAGAGGCGAATGGCAAACCCACCGTATTCAGGCCACGGGCCATCTCTTCAGCCAGCAGGGGTTCGCTATCGACGAGGGTGCCATCACAATCAAACAGCAGAAGTGGAAGCGGCATGGTAGTTCCTTGCAGCGTTACAAGCGCTACTCACGTTAGTTTAAGCCGTCTAGACTGCTATTGAACGGGATTTTGCTAGCTTTGTGAACACTGTTTTATAATTTTTTATCAGTCAGCTTGTGCATAGCAGGCTCCCAGCCAGGTCTACTCCTAGGTTAACAGCTCGGTTAACAAGGTAACCCATGTGAATCTTAATGAGGCGGGCTATAGTAGTTAAGCAACGTCACAATAACCATAAAATGGAGCTGGATATGCAATTTCCCCCTTGGCTACTCTCATTTGTGTTTGGCACTGCGCTGATTGCTTCCTCTGGTAGCGTATTAGCCGAGACCGAAGCTGAAACTGACAGCGGGCAGCATCAAGCGCTGGATGATGCGGCGCTGGAAGAGAAGTACGGCATTAAAGCAGGGTCTGTTCAACGAGATGAGCAGCCATCAAACGTGGCTGCTACGGATGAAGCCAGCGCAGAAGAAGGCGCTGACAACGGCGGTGAAGATACCGAAGGTGGTACCGGTGGCACGGGAAGCGCTGAAGACGCCATTGAAAACGGCGAAGATGAGCAGAGCAACGACGATAACGAGTAAACGCGTCGGTTAGCGGGAAAGGCGTCGTGAGTTGGCGCTGCTGCGCCGATGGTAAGGCTTCATGGCTTTCTGGCTGGTAATCCACCAAGGCGCATACTGGCCACTCATGGCGCTGAGCATCGCTTTTTGCATCGCGAGGCCAGCTTCGATGCTGGCCTCGATCTTTTCGGTCACCATACGCTGGTTTTCGCGCATCATGGAGGGGCTAAAAAAGGGCTGTGTTTGCCAAAGCTGTTGGCGCATCGCAATAGTGGATAGCGATGAGCTCCACAGCTCCATCCCCATCATGCCAGCTTTCCATAGATCAAATATGGCTGTGGGCGGTGTGAAGAGGGTCATTGGGGAGTGCTTCATAGTGAGGGCTGCCTAGTGAAGAAATGTGGGGTAGCACTTTTTAGTAATAGTCTATTTGTGTTGCATTGCAATAAAAAAGGCGGCCCGCAGGCCGCCTTGAACACGTTTATTTGCTGGCAAGTTACTTAATTTTCGGTGCCAGCTCGCCGCGCTCGTAGCGCTGGAACATCGCTTCCAGGCTGATCGGTTTGATTTTGCTCGCATTGCCAGCGGTGCCAAAGGCTTCGTAGCGGGCAATACACAGATCGCGCATGGCGGTGACCGTTTCTTTTAAGAATTTGCGTGGATCAAACTCTGACGGGTTCTCAGCCATAAAACGGCGCACGGCACCGGTGGAGGCAAGACGCAAATCGGTGTCGATATTCACCTTGCGAACGCCGTGCTTAATGCCTTCGACGATTTCCTCGACCGGTACGCCGTAGGTTTCCGGGATTTGGCCGCCGTAGCGGTTGATCACTTCCAGCCACTCCTGCGGTACAGAGGAGGAGCCGTGCATGACCAAGTGCGTGTCCGGAATGCGCGCATGGATCTCTTTGATACGCTGAATAGAGAGCGTGTCGCCGGTCGGCGGCTTGGTGAATTTATACGCGCCGTGGCTGGTACCAATGGCAATCGCAAGGGCATCGACTTGGGTGGCCTTCACAAACGCGGCGGCTTCTTCGGGGTCGGTGAGCAGCTGTTCCATATCCAGCTTGCCTTCGGCACCAATGCCGTCCTCTTCACCGGCCATGCCGGTTTCCAGGCTACCCAGGCAGCCCAGTTCGCCTTCCACAGAGACGCCACAAGCGTGGGCCATCTCGACCGCGCGACGGGTGACGTCGACGTTGTAGTCGTAATCCATCGGCGTCTTGCCATCTTCACCCAGCGAGCCGTCCATCATGACGGAGGAGAAACCGAGCTGGATAGAGCGCTGGCACACGGCGGGGCTGGTGCCGTGATCCTGGTGCATCACCACCGGAATGTGCGGAAACTCTTCCACCGCCGCCAAAATCAGGTGGCGCAGGAAAGGGGCACCCGCGTATTTGCGCGCGCCAGCGGAAGCCTGCACGATCACCGGAGAGTCGGTGGCATCGGCGGCTTCCATGATCGCCCGCATCTGCTCAAGGTTGTTGACGTTGAACGCAGGGATGCCATAGCCGTATTCGGCGGCGTGGTCGAGCATCTGGCGCATGCTAATTAAAGCCATGGGGTCACCTTATAGGTTGTCAGTGTGAACAGGTGCAGTGAGCGTGCAAATTCAATTATTACGTATTAGCTTTGCGTTGCGGCGGCTTCAAGCGCAGCAACAGCTGGCAGCTGTTTGCCCTCAACGTACTCTAAAAACGCACCGCCGCCGGTGGAAATATAGGAAACCCGGTCGGCAATGGCGTACTTATCAATGGCAGCGAGGGTGTCACCGCCGCCAGCGATCGAAAACGCGCTGCTATCGGCAATGGCATGGGAGAGCACTTCGGTACCTTTGCCGAATTGGTCAATCTCAAAGACGCCAACGGGGCCGTTCCACAAAATGGTACCGGCATCTTTCAGCAGGCTGGCCAAGTGGGCGGCGGTGTCAGGGCCGATATCCAGAATCATCTCGTTATCAGCAACTTGGTCCACCGGCTTGACCACCGCTTCCGCTGATTCAGAGAACTCCGTTGCCACAACGACATCGGTAGGCAGCGGAATAGAAACCTTCTCCATCAGTGCTTTTGCCTGGCCAATCAGGTCGGCTTCATAGAGCGATTTGCCCACATTATAGCCTGCCGCCGCGATAAAGGTGTTGGCGATCCCACCACCGACGATCAGTTGGTCGCACTTATCGGCGAGTGCGGTCAGAACGTCCAGCTTTGTGGAGACTTTGGAGCCGCCCACAATAGCAGCCATCGGGCGCGCCGGATTCGCCAGGGCTTTCTCCAGCGCATCCAACTCCTGAGCCAGCAGCGGGCCTGCACAGGCAGTGGGAGCAAAGCGTGCCACGCCGTGGGTAGAGGCCTGGGCACGGTGGGCGGTGCCGAAGGCATCCATGACGAACACATCGCACAGCGCTGCATACTGCTTGGCAAGCTGCTCGTCGTCTTTCTTTTCGCCGCTGTTAAAACGCACGTTCTCTAGTAGTACCACGTCGCCATTGTTGAGCGTTGGGGCGGAGTCTAGGTAGTTATTGATCAGTTTAACGGGGCTACCCAACAGCTCGCTGAGATGCTCGGCTACTGGTGCCAGTGAGAACTCCTCGGCGGGCTCGCCTTCGGTGGGGCGACCCAGGTGACTCATCAGCATCACTTTGGCTCCCGCTTTGGCTGCCGCCTGGATGGTTGGCAGGGCGGCCCGTAGGCGGGCATCGCTGGACACGCGGCCGTTCTTAATCGGCACGTTCAGGTCTTCACGAATCAGCACGCGCTGCCCTTCCAGCGGCAGGTCGGTCATTTTTTGCACGTTCATGTGAGCGGTTTCCTCGTGTTCAAGCGAATGTAATAGCGTCAGGTGATACGACCCACCCGTTAGCGAAACGATGCCAAGCGCTGGCTGATATCCAGCATACGGTTGGCAAACCCCCACTCGTTATCAAACCAGCACAGCAGCTTGATCAAACGCGTGCCTGCCACCCGAGTCTGGGTGGCATCTAGAATGCCAGAGCGGGGGTCATGATTAAAATCGATCGAAGCCATGGGCGCTTCGGTATAGCCTAGCACTCCCTTTAGGCGCTGTTGGCTAGCGCTCTGTAGCAGCGCGTTCACCTGCTCGGCGCTGGTATCGTGGCGCACGGTCAGCGCAGCATCCATGGCAGAGACATTGATAGTGGGCACCCGCACATGCAGGCACTCAAAGCGACCGGCCAGACGTGGCATCAGGCGGCTAATCCCCACCGCAAGGCCGGTATCCACCGGTACAATCGACTGCATGGCGGAGCGGGTGAGGCGCAGGTCCGTTTGATGGTAAGCATCAATGACTGGCTGGTCATTCATCGCCGAGTGAATCGTGGTGGTCACGCCGTGCTCCAAGCCGAGCGCCTCATCCAGCACGGTGAGCAGTGGCACCAGGCAGTTGGTGGTGCAGGAAGCAGCGGAGAGAATACGCTGCGTGGGGGCAAGCTCATGCTCGTTGATGCCCCACACGATGGTGGCGTCCACATCATTTTCAGCGGGCTGGGAGAACAGCAGCCGCTTGGCCCCAGCGCTTAAATGCTGCTCGGCGGTGGCGCGATCCTTGAAGCTTCCCGAACACTCCAGCACCAAGTCGATATCCAGCTCACCCCAGGGCAGCGCTTGGGGGTCGCGCTCGCACAGCACATGGATACGCTGGCCGTTGACGATTAAAGCGCTGCCATCGTTATCCACTTCCCCAGGAAAGCGCCCGTGGGTGGTGTCGTAACGTGTCAGGTAGGTGATGGTGGCGAGATCGGAAAGCTCGTTAATCGCCACCACTTCAAGCTCCGGGTGCTGGCGCTCCACCAGTGCTCTCAGCACACACTGGCCAATGCGCCCATAACCATTGATAGCAATGCGATATTTAGTGGATGCGTTAGCCATGTCGCGGTGCGGCTCTTGGAAAAAGTGGCCCGATGATAGCGTATTCAACGGGGGTTGTTTACCCAGCTCCCAAACCAAGCAGCCGCCACATCAGCGGTAGCAGCAGGGCTGTCAAGATGCCGGTAAGGCTCATCCCGAGCGAAGCAAATGCCCCGGCGGTTGGGCTGATATCAAATGCCCGCACGGTGCCAATAGCATGGCCATTTAGTCCTAGTGCAAAGCCGATGAGGCGCTCATCGCGAATACGTAGCAACCGTGCCGCCAAACTAACGAACGGTATTGTCACCACCCCTGTGACCAGCAGCGAGCCCATTAGGAGCGCGACGCTGCCGCCTAGCTGTTCGGTGATACCGATGGCAATGGGAGCGGTCACCGACTTTGCCGCGATGGAGGCCAGAATCTCTGGCCCTGCACCCAGCAGCCATGCAATCCCTAGGGCATAGCAGGCAGCCAGAGAGGCGGCAATCGGCAAACAGGCGGCCAGCGGACGCCATAGCTCACGAATGCGCGGCAACTGCTGGTAGAGCGGCATACCCAGCGCCACCGTGGCGGGGCCTAACAGCACCGTTAGCCAGGTGGCCCCTTGCTGATAGGTGGTGTACGGCAACCCAAGCAGCGCTAGCGTGGCAGCTAGCAGCAGCGCGGCAATTAAAATAGCGGGTAGCCAGGAGGGCTTACCAAGGCGCTGGAACAGCGCACTGCCCAGCAAATAGGCAGCAAGCGTGAGCCCCACGGCGAATAGCGGTGTAGCGGTTAAGGTCGTTAGCAGATCAGCCGGCATCACCCCTCCCCATTAAGCGCGTCAGCAGCCATAGCGTAGTGAAAACACTCAGCAGTGTACCAACAAGCAGGGCAGCGATAATCGCCAGCCACTGGCCAGCAAGTTCACCCAAAATAAAGAACACGCCGACCACGCCCGGCATAATCAGCATGGCTAGCAAGGCGATCAGCGGTTGGGCGGCAGCAGCTAGGTTTGCAGGGACTCGACCGATAACCGCCAGGGTGGCGCACAGCAGGAGCATACCCACCACCCCGGAAGAGATAGGTAATCCGGAGAAGCGGATCACCACTTCTCCGATTAACCAGTAGCTCGTCAACCAGAGCAGGCCATTTAGCGCGGGCATGGGAACCCCCGCCCAGGATAGCCTGCTTGAGAGGCGTTAACCCAGCAGCTCATTGGCTTGTTTGACGATGTTCTCGACGGTAAAGCCGAAGTACTTAAACAGCTCGCCAGCGGGGGCCGACTCGCCATAGGTGGTCATGCCAATCACGCGGCCGTCGAGGCCGACATACTTGTACCAGTAGTCGGCGTGGCCCGCTTCGATAGCGATACGCTTGGTAATGGCTTTCGGCAAGACGCTTTCACGGTAGTCAGCATCTTGGCCGTTGAAGCGGTAAGCCGATGGCATGGACACCACACGTACGGCTTTACCTTGCTGCTCCAGTTCGGCGGCGGCGTCCATCGCCAGGGCGACTTCGGAGCCGGTGGCAATCAAGATCAGCTCTGGCGTGCCTTCGCTGTCTTTCAGCACATAAGCACCACGCTGAATGGAGGCCAGCTGTGCCTTGGTGCGCTGCTGGTGGGGCAAGTTCTGGCGCGAGAGGACCAGGGCCGTGGGGCCGGAGTGGCGCTTGATAGCGGCATCCCAGGCAGCGGCGGTTTCCACCGCGTCACAGGGGCGCCAGGTGTTCAGATTTGGCGTAGTACGCAGGCTGGTGAGCTGCTCAATCGGCTGGTGGGTCGGGCCATCTTCACCCAGGCCAATGGAGTCGTGAGTAAACACGTAAATCGCCTGCTGCCCCATCAGTGCAGCCATACGCACGGCGTTACGCATGTACTCCATGAAGATTAGGAAGGTAGCACCGTACGGCACGAAGCCGCCGTGCAGGGCGATACCGTTCATCACCGCCCCCATGCCGAATTCGCGCACCCCGTAGTGCAGGTAGTTGCCGCTGGCATCTTCTGGAGTAATTGCTTTGGCACCCTTCCAGAACGTTAGGTTGGAGGGGGCTAGGTCAGCGCTGCCGCCCAGCAGTTCCGGCATTTGCGGGCCAATCACGTTCAGCGCCTCGAAGGAGGCTTTACGCGAGGCAATGCTCTCGCCTTTCTCCTGGGCTTGTTCGATCAGGGCGGGGGTTGAGAGCTCGGCGGGCAGCTGCGCTTTCATGCGGCGCTCAAACTCTTTCGCTTCCGCAGGGAAGGCATCCGCATAGCGGGCAAACCGCGCTTCCCACTCCTGCTGGCGGGCTTTACCGGCGTCACGGGCGTCCCAGGCGGAGTAAATCGGCTCGGGAATATGGAAAGGCGCGTGCTCCCAGCCCAGCTGCTTACGCGCCAGCGCGACCTCTTCTTCGCCAAGCGGTGCGCCATGGGACTCTTCTTTGCCCTGCTTGTTGGGTGCACCAAAGCCGATGATGGTTTTGCAGATAATCAGGCTCGGCTTGTCATCGTGGCTCTTCGCCAGCTCGATGGCCGCTTTGATCTCTTCAGGCTTGTGGCCATCGACGTTTGGTACCACGTGCCAGCCGTAGGACTCAAAGCGCTTGGCGGTGTCGTCGGTGAACCAGCCTTCCACTTCGCCATCGATGGAGATGCCGTTGTCGTCGTAGAGGGCGATCAGTTTGCCCAGCTGCTGAGTGCCCGCCAGGGAAGCTGCCTCATGGGAGATACCTTCCATCAAACAGCCATCGCCCAAGAAACACCAGGTATGGTGGTCAACAATGGTGTGGCCGGGGCGGTTAAATTGCGCGGCCAGGGTTTTTTCAGCAATCGCGAAACCGACCGCGTTGGCAAAGCCCTGGCCCAGCGGGCCGGTGGTGGTTTCAATACCGGGGGCGTAGCCAAACTCCGGGTGGCCTGCGGTGGGCGAGTGCAGCTGGCGGAAGTTTTGCAGCTGTTCCAGGCTTAACTCATAGCCACTCAGGTGCAGCAGCGAATAGAGCAGCATGGAGCCGTGGCCATTCGACAGCACGAACCGATCACGATCGGCCCACTTCGGGTCTTCGGGGTTGTGCTTGAGGTAGTCATTCCACAGCACCTCGGCGATATCAGCCATACCCATGGGGGCGCCAGGATGGCCGGATTTGGCCTTCTGAACAGCATCCATGGAAAGGGCGCGAATGGCATTGGCCAGCTCAAAACGGGACGGCATGGGGGTGCTCCTCGCCTGAAAACGGAAAGAATAAAGGCGCTATTGTCGCTGACTTCCCCGGCGGCGGCAAATTCTCAGGGGCACGTTCTGGGAAGAACTTGCAACAGCGTGTAGACTCTGCCCCCCGAAGTGGTGGTGAAAGTGATAGTGCCGCTTCTTTATACGGGCAGGGAACTTCCTGCCATGATTTCCTGCTGATGCTGCGGTCATAATGAAGCAGCCGTCATACAGAGGGTCGAGTGCGCGATGAGCGAATATTCCCTGTTTACCTCCGAGTCCGTTTCCGAAGGCCATCCCGATAAGATTGCCGATCAGATTTCAGACGCGGTGCTAGATGCCATTATCGCCCGAGATAAACAGGCCCGTGTTGCCTGTGAAACGATGGTGAAAACTGGTGTTGCCATTATTGCCGGTGAGATCACCACGTCTGCATGGGTGGATCTCGAAACGCTGGTGCGTGATGTGATTACCGATATCGGCTACACCTCCTCCCAGGTGGGCTTCGATGGTGGCACGTGCGGCGTGATTAACCTGATTGGCAAGCAGAGTGTCGATATTGCTCAGGGCGTTGATCGTTCCAAACCGGAAGATCAGGGGGCTGGCGACCAGGGGCTAATGTTTGGCTACGCGACGAACGAAACGGATTCGTTCATGCCAGCGCCTATCCACTACTCGCATCGTTTGGTTGAGCGTCAGGCGGAACTGCGTAAAAACGGCCTGCTGCCGTGGCTGCGCCCGGATGCCAAGAGCCAGGTGACCTTCCGCTATAACGCCGAAGGCCAGCCCTGCGGCGTCGATGCCGTGGTGCTCTCCACCCAGCACGACCCGGAGATCGACCAGGAAGACCTGCGTAAAATGGTCAAGCGTGAAATCATTGAGCAAGTGATTCCCGCTGAGTGGTTGGATGCCAATACCCAGTACCACATCAACCCGACCGGTAAGTTCGTGATTGGTGGCCCGGTGGGCGACTGTGGTTTGACTGGCCGTAAGATCATCGTCGATACCTACGGCGGTATGGCCCGTCACGGCGGCGGCGCGTTCTCTGGTAAGGACCCGTCGAAAGTAGACCGCAGCGCCGCGTACGCGGGCCGCTATGTGGCCAAAAACGTGGTAGCCGCGGGCCTGGCGGACAAGTGCGAGATTCAGGTCTCCTATGCTATCGGCGTGGCAGAGCCTACCTCTGTGTCTATCGATACTTTCGGCACCGGTAAAATCGACGACGCGAAAATCGTTGAGCTGGTGCGCGAGCACTTCGATCTGCGCCCCTACGCGATCACTAAAATGCTTGACCTGCTGCACCCGATGTACCGCTTGACAGCTGCTTATGGCCACTTCGGTCGCGCACCGTTTGAGCACAGCTACACGTGGGTGGATGACAAAGGTGAAGAGCATCAAGAGACCTTCACCGCCTTCCCGTGGGAAAAAACTGACAAAGCGGATGCGCTGCGTCAGGCCGCCGGTCTGTAAGCTTTCCGCTAGCGCGATAAGCGCAATGGGTTAGCTGAAAGCGCCCCCTGGCTCTTGCCAAGGGGCGTTTTTTTATTGGTTGGATACGGCATCAAGCGTGGCTAACCGAGCATTGCATATCCGCCAGTTTCATATAAATTAAATTTAAGTAAGTGCTGATGTCTTTCGTTCACTATGTGAGAGCGCCTATGCGAGGATGGCGAATTACCGTGACGTTTGGCTTGGTGGCAGCCTGGTTAATAGGCGTCACCATTCCCGCACACGCAGACTCCGTACCTACAGACACCTGCCCCGACTGGCCCGCCGAGCGGCTGGCGCTGGAAACCCAAGCGTTAGCCGAACATATCGAGGTATGGGACCGCGCTTACCATGATGGTGGCGAATCGCTGATTGCCGATGAGCTGTATGATCAAGCGCTAGCGCGGCTGGAGAGCTGGCAGGCCTGCCAAGGCGACACGACCCCCCACCGGCCGCTCACCCGTGTAACGAGCAGCAGTGGCACCCGCGCGCATCCCGCCGCCCAAACTGGGCTCAATAAAGCGGACGACGAAGGCATTCGACGCTTTACTAGCCGTCGCAGCGACCTGTGGATACAGCCCAAGGTAGATGGCGTGGCGGTGACGCTGCGTTATCAGAATGGGGAGCTAGTGGAAGCCGTTAGCCGTGGGGACGGCGAGCGGGGGCAGGACTGGACCGCACGTGCCCAGCAACTGCCCGCCGTACCCACAACACTTCCAGAGCCGCTTTCGGCGGTGCTGCAGGGTGAGCTCTACTGGCGGTTGGAGAACCACGTTCAAGCGCGCCAGCCCGATTCAGGTGCCCGAGGAGCCGTGGTGGGAGCCATGGCGCAGCAAGCGCCCAGCCAAGAGACCCTCAACCGCATCGGGCTATTTGTGTGGGATTGGCCGGATGGCCCGACGCAGATGACAGAGCGGCTGGCGCGACTGACGGTGCTGGGGTTCGATACGGCCGACTACACCCACCCGATCAATGGTCAGGAGGAGGCCGCTGAGTGGCGCGAACGATGGTTTAACGGCCCGCTGCCGTTTGCCACCGATGGCGTGGTGTTGAAACAGGCGGAGCGCCCCGGCGTGCGCCGCTGGTCGTCATCGCCTCCTGAGTGGGCGGTAGCGTGGAAGTATCCCGCCCAGCAGGCACTTGCCCAGGTGCGCGGAGTCGAGTTTCGGGTGGGGCGAACCGGGCGCGTGACGCCGCTGCTGTGGCTCTACCCGGTCACCCTGGAGGGGCGGCGTATCAGCCGCGTATCGCTTGGTTCGCTGGAGCGCTGGCAAGAGTGGGACGTGCGCCCAGGGGATCAGGTGGCGGTGACGCTGGCGGGCTTGACGATTCCCCAGGTATCCAGCGTGGTGTGGCAAGCCCGCGAAAGAGCCGCCCTTAACCCACCCTCACCCGAGCGCTACCATCTATTGAGCTGCTTTACGCTAACGCCAGAGCAAAAATCAGAGTGCAGCGCCCAGCTGCTCGCTCGATTGACCTATCTCAGCGAGCAGCTGGGCATGCGAGGGATCGGCGAAGGTACCTGGCAGGCGCTGATGGAGGCCGGTGTGGTCACAGAAATGCTGGGCTGGTTGGCGCTGACGCCGGAGCAACTGCAGCAGGCTCACGGTATTGGCGAGACCACCGCCGCAGCGCTAATGGCGCAATTCAACGCGGCCCGCCAAGCGCCGTATGCAACATGGTTGAAGGCGCTAGGGATGCCGCCAGGAGGCGATGCCCGGCTAGGCGATTGGTACACCCTGGCGGGGTACACCCGAACCGATTGGCAAGCCGTACCTGGCGTTGGCCCGGTGCGTGCCGAAGCGCTTGTGGCCTTCTTCAGCCACCCAGACGTGCTTCGCATGGCCCGCCAGCTGCAGCAGGCGGGGGTCGACGGTTTTTAACCCAGCCCGGTTAAGAGCAGCATCAGGCCCAAGTAGAGTGGAATCAACAGCGGTGCCAGCAGCGTGGTGGTGAGTACCGCCAGCGCGCCTTTCTGTGGCTGAATACCCAGCTCCATGGCCACCACCACTACGTTAGAGGCCATCGGCACCACGCCCAACAGCAGCAGCGCCATCGCAAGCTCAGGCGCGAGCGGCGTGAGCTGTTGGAGCAGCCAAACGGCACCCAGCATCACCAGCGGCCACAGCAGATAGCGAAGCCCCACGCAGGCAGCCACAAAGCGTGAATCCCACGCCGCCAGAGTGACCTGACTTAACGTCATGCCGATAATCATCATGCCCAGCAGCGTATAGGTGGCGGGGAAAACCGCTAACGAGCCCATCAGTGGTTCAGGTAGCGTCACGTTAAGCGCGCTTAACAGTAGCGCCAAGAGAAACGCATAGACCAGCGGCAGACGAACAATTTTTGCCAAGCTCTGGCGTACCGAGAAATGGCCCCGGGCGCTTAGGTAAAACCCCACCGTGAACTCATACAGATTGATGCCCAGCATACAGAAAAGATACAGCGTCACCCCTTCCGGTGGCAGCAGAATCAGCGCCACAGGCAGCCCAAAGTAACCGGTGTTGCCAGTGCCAGAGGAGAACGCCAGCAGCGCGCCTTCCTGTGGGCCAAAGCGGTGCTGGGTTACCCGGCGCACCGCCAGCGCCATGGTGCTGACTAACAGAAACATTGCCAAGGTAAGGACAAGGTACTCGGCGGTGGGGCCACCATTCATTAGCGCTCGGAAGATCGTCAGCGGCGCAATCAGGTACACCAGCAGCGTGGCGATGGGGCGCGGGTCGATTTTCAGCCGCTGGGCGGCAATAAAGCCCAACCCCACATAGCCTAATAGCATGAGCAGGGGGCCCATTAAAGCGCTGGGTGCTAAGTCCATTTCTCCTCCTTGATAGACGCGGTAGTGCCAACATGAGCCGAATTGAAGGTCGACCGTGGAAACTTTCATTAGCCGCTGTGCGGCGAAGCAGCGAGAATACCCTAATTAATGATTACGTTACCGTACTGCGAGGATAAACCATGAGCAGCCAAGAGCATCCGTTAGGTATTAGCTTTGAATTCTTTCCGCCCAATACCGACGCAGGCCGGGAGAAGCTAATTCAGGTGCGTGATGAGCTGGTTACTCGTAACCCGCGTTTCTTCTCCGTCACCTATGGGGCCGGCGGCTCTACCCAGGCACGTACCCGGGAAGTCGTCCGCACCGTGAGCCAAAGCGGCATTAGCACAGCGCCGCACCTCTCCTGCATCGGCAGCGAAAAGGCTCAGCTGCGCGACTTACTGGCGCAGTACCGGGAAGAGGGAGTCGACAGCCTGGTGGCCCTGCGCGGTGATATGCCCTCAGGTATGGCTAGCATCGGTGAGCTGCGCTACGCCAACGAGCTGGTGGAGTTTATCCGCAACGAAACGGGTGATCACTTCGATATCGCGGTGGCTGCGTATCCAGAATCCCACCCCCAGGCCCCCAGCCTCGATAAGGATGTGGAAAATTTTGCCCGTAAGATGAAAGCGGGCGCTAACATGGCGATTACCCAGTACTTCTTTACCGCCGATGCCTACTTCCATTTCGTCGACAAAGCGCGGGCGCTGGGCGTTGAGCAGCCGATTATTCCCGGCATCATGCCGATTACCAATTACACCAAGCTGGCGCGGTTCTCTGATGCTTGTGGGGCAGAAATTCCCCGCTGGATTCGCAAGCAGTTAGAAGCCTATGGCGACGATAGCGATGCTATTGCTGCCTTTGGTACTGATGTAGTGACCCGGCTGTGCGAACGCTTGCTGGACGGTGGCGCACCAGGACTGCACTTCTACACGCTGAACCAGGCGGCGCCGGTGCTGAAAGTGGTGGATAACCTCAGCTAACGCTACTATTAGTTAGTCATACCGGCCTGTGCCTCTGGTGCAGGCCGGTTTTTTATGGCGCGCTGGGCCAGTGCCATAAAAAAAGCCGGAACCTTTCGGTTCCAGCTTTTAAGAGCGGTGCTATAGGGGAGTGCTTAGGTGGCGTTCGCCGCTGTATTCCCTTTGCCGCCATGCTGCTTGCGCTGCATGATGAAGAGCGCTGCACCGATCGCCAGGCCCGCTACGTCGGTATAGATACCGCCGTAAATCAGGAAGAGCGCACCCACCAGCATTACCAAGCGCTGTACTTGGTTTACCGGACCGAAGAACCACTTCTGTACCATGCCCGAGAGCAGCACGATACCCAGTGTCGCCGTGAGGCCGACGCGCAGAATCTGCATGGTGGAACCTTCCATCAGCATGGCGGGGCTGTAGAAGAACATAAACGGTACAATAAACGCCGCTAGGCCAATCTTGAACGATGCCACCGAAGTGCCCATCGGGTTATCCCCCGAGATACCGGCTGCCGCGTAAGATGCCAGTGCCACCGGCGGGGTAATGGCCGAGACCACTGCGAAGTAGAATACGAAGAAGTGGGCAATCAGCGGCTCGATGCCGATGTTGATCAAGCCCGGTGCAACAACCGATGCCGCCACCGCGTAGGCCGCCGTGGTGGGCATACCCATTCCCAGCAGAATACTGATCAGCATGGCGAAGAACAGCGCCAGCAGTTGGCTAACACCCGCCAAGCCTAGCAGTAGCGAAGAGAAGCGCGCGCCAACACCGGTTAGCGAGATAACGCCGACGATCAGGCCCGCACAGGCACAGACCGCAATAATCTGGATGGACATGGTGCCCGCCAGTTGCAGTGCTTTTAAGATCGCACGCAGGCCCATCTTATTCGGTGACAACCAGCTCACCACCGCTGCCGACGCTGTGGCTAAGGTGCCCGCACGAATCACCGAGTAGCCCATGAACAGCGCCACGATCAAAATAATGATTGGCGCGAATAGGTAAACCTGCTTCACCAACTTGGAGAATAGCGGAATCTCATCTTTGCGCATGCCGCGCATGCCTTTACGGGCGGCTTCGAAATCCACCATAAAGTAGATCGAGGCAAAGTAGAGAATGGCCGGAATAACGGCGGCAATGGCGATTTCGGTATAGGGGATGCCGGTTACTTCCGCCATGATAAACGCGCCTGCACCCATGATCGGCGGCATGATCTGGCCACCGGTCGAGGCAGCGGCTTCAATCGCGCCTGCGCTGCGGGCGGGATAGCCCACCTTCTTCATCAGCGGAATGGTCAAGGAGCCGGTGGAGACAACATTACCTGCGGAGGTACCGTTAATCATGCCCATTAAGCCGGAGGCAAAGATAGCCACTTTCGCTGGGCCGCCACGGGCACGGCCTGCTGCTGCGAAGGCAAAGTTGACGAAGTAGTCGCCCACTTTAGACGCCTGGAGGAAAGCGGCAAAAATAATGAACAGAATAATATACGTGGACGATACCGCCGTGGTCGGGCCAAGGATGCCCGCATCGGTGTAGACCTGGCTAAAGAAGCGCTGCAGCGACAGGCCTGGGTAACCCAAAAAGCCGGGCAGGTAAGGGCCTGCAAATACGTAGGTGAGGAATACCGCGGAAATGACGACCAGCGCCAGGCCTGCCACGCGGCGGGTAAGCTCCAGAATCAGCAGGGAGCCAGCAATCGCTGCCCAGGAGATGCCAGGAGGCGCAAACGAAGTGCCGGTAGACATCCGCATATTGGTGTTAAACGCCATTAGCAGGTAGCCGGCACTCGCCAGTGCACACACCATGAGCACTAAGTCGGCAGGGTTAAAGCGGTGGCGTGCTTGACGGTAAAACCAGGACATCACAATCGCCACGGCAGTTGTCGCCATCAGCGGATAGCCAAAGTGCAGCGTTTCAATGGCCGGGTCGATACGCATCGCTCCGCCGTTGATCGCCTGCTGCATCAAGAACACTTGTACCAGTGAATACACTGCTGGTGCTAAAAGCGCATAGCTAACCCACTTAAACCAAGCGGGAGAAGCTTGCTGGTCATCCTCAGCGAAGCGGGCACCGGCAAATAGCCCGTAACCCAAAATGAGTGCACCGGCGATGTGTACGATACGAAACGACCAGGTTTCCATGGGGTACACGTTGAGCGAAAACAGGTGAAAGCCTGAATAGGCAATCGCCAGTGCTGCAAATAAAAGGAACTGCCAGCCAACGAACAGGCGGCGGTTTGGCTCAACAACTTCCTCATCGACGCCATTAGCAATCGATTCTGGCGTTGATGAAGCAGCTAAGGCGTCATCCTTGAGGCCGTTGGGATCTTGGTCGGTATTGTGACTCATTAGAGGTCACCCTCACAGCAAAAGCAGAGAAAGGGGGGCAGTAGCGAGTGCTGCCCCGCCCGACGGGGTCGGCAGCGGGGCAGCACGGTAGGGCATATAACTTACTTAATCATGTCATCAGAGATGTCATAACCGTTTTCTTCATACCAGCGTGCTGCGCCCGGATGGAAAGGCAGAACGTTGTTATGCACGATGTTTTCCGGAATGCTGGTTTCAGCACTGCGGTGAACTTCACGCATACGGTCGTTGTTTTCCATAGTGGCTTTGGTGACTTCGTAAATGAAGTCTTCCGGTAGGTCACAGCCAGCAATAGCGAAGTTCCACATGGAAACAGCGCGGGCATCTTCTTCCAGCGTGGTGTAAGTGCTCGCCGGGATGGTGAACTCAGCTACCGGATAGTTTTCCAGCACGGTAGCCATCTCTTCTTCGGTAAACTCGATGATGTTCACATCGGTTTGTACTTCCAGCTGGCTAACCGCCGGAATCGGGATACCCGCAGCGAAGGCAATTACGTCCAGCAGGCCGTCCTGAAGCTGACCACCCAGGTCAGACCAGCCGCCGTTACGACGCTCAAAGTTCACACCCAGGGTTTCCAGCATAGCCGGGAAGTAGGTGTCAGAAGTGGAAGCGGCCGGGCCAAAGCCGATACGGGCACCGTCAGGAATGTCGGAAATGGACTCAATACCGGAGCTAGAAAGGGCGGCAATGGAGAACGGAGTTTCATACATCGGGAACAACGCGCAGACGTTGTCCATCACCAGGCCGGGGGCCAGCGGGCTTTTGCCTTGAATCGCATCAGAAGCCGGGCCCATGGTGGTTAGGCCAAATGCCATGTCGCCACTGTGTACCAGTGCTAGGTTTTGAGTCGGGCCGCCGGTAACTTCGCCGCCGCCAGAAACATCTAGCTCGTCAGCAATGAAGTTAGCCCAACCAGAGCCATAAACGAAGTAGGTGCCGCCTTGGCTTGCCGTACCAACGGTGAAGTTAGTGGGCCACTCGGAGCGGTCCGCATGGGCAGCAGTGCCCGCAGCAAGTAGTGCGCTACCTGCGAGCAGAGCGATGGTTTTTGGCATCGTATTGCGCATGGCGATATTTCCTAAGCTGTTATTGGGGTTATCGTCCGGCGTGTCAGAACACGACCAGTGCTTCATCATTAAGCAGCTTATACACAGCGATACTCGTGCCATTTTTTGTTTTTTATTTAAAAATCAATTTTTTAAAAATTTAATCTTAAACTTTGGTTGAATATTAAAAAGTGCGAAGTGTCCGGCTTTTCGCACGATTCAGAGGGAAGAGTGTGCGGATTTCCGCACATTTTCAAAGGGCTTGTGACGCAGCCGTTGTATTACCATCAATCAACGGCTGCTGATGGGGTGAGGAAAGGCGCTACTTCCGTTTGCCAGGGTCAAGAATGCGGACGGGCTGTATATCCTGAACTTTCTGTTCTTCACGCACTTGGTTCACGCGGGTAGAGAGCTCGGGAATTGATTCATCCTCAATGGGTAACTGTTCAAAAAAGTCGCAGCTTACGCATTCACGGTAGCGGATACCGTTCTGCTCCCAGGCACGAATACGATCCATAGCGGCACACCGGGGGCAGGTGACGCCCGCAATAAAACGTTTAACACTCGACATCAATACACTCCTAGGGTGCGGCGGCGCTGCCGCACCGGATAAAAACGACTAGCCTAGGCGGCGCGGATTCCACTATGGCGCAGCAGCGGCTCTACGCTGGGTTCGCGCCCCCGGAAGGCACGGAACAGCTCGGCGGCATCGCGGGCACCACCCTGCTCCAGGATCTCTTCACGGAAGCGTTGGCCAGTGTCTGGGTCAAAAATCCCGGCTTCTTCAAAGGCGCTCCAGGCATCGGCGGAGAGCACTTCTGCCCATTTGTAGCTGTAGTAGCCTGCAGCGTAACCACCGGCAAAAATATGGCTGAAGCTGTTCTGGAAGCGGTTGAAATCAACCACAGGCACCACCGAGGTTTGGCTGCGCACATCGTCCAGCAGCGCCTGCACATCGCTGGCCGAAGGCGCTTCCAGCTCGTGGTGTAGGCGCAAATCAAACAGTGAAAACTCGATTTGGCGCACCATACCCATTGCCGATTGGAAGTTCTTTGCCGCCTGCAGGCGCTCAAAGAGCGCTTCCGGCAGCGGTTCGCCGGTTTCCACATGCTTCGCCAGTAGGTCGAGTCCTTCCCGCTCCCAGCAGTAGTTCTCCATAAACTGGCTGGGCAACTCGACGGCATCCCAGGCAACGCCGTTGATGCCTGACACATCGGCTACTTCTTGCTTGGTCAGCATATGGTGCAGGCCATGGCCAAACTCGTGGAACAGCGTCGTCACTTCGTCGTGGGTGAGTAGCGCAGGCTTGCCGCCCACTGGTGCGGTGAAGTTGCAGGTCAAAAATGCCACGGGCAGTTGCACGCCGTGCTCGGTTTTGCGGCGTACTCGGCAGTCAGCCATCCACGCGCCGCCACGTTTACCTTCGCGGGCGTAGAGGTCCAGATAGAAACCAGCGATCGGCTTGCCCTGCTCGGTAATACGGAAGAAACGCACATCGCTGTGGTAGCTCGTTGCGCTTTTGTCCTCTTCTACCTGAACGTTGTAAAGACGCTCGACGACCTGGAATAAACCATCGACTACCCGCGGGGCGGGGAAGTAGGGGCGTAACTGCTCTTGAGAAATATCGTAACGCGCTTCGCGCAGCTTCTCGCTAGCGTAGGCAACATCCCAGGGCTGGAGGGCGTCGATGCCCAGCTCGTCGTGGGCATAGGCGTTCAGCTCGGCAAACTCCTCCTCCGCTTGCGGCTTGGCGCGGCGGGCAAGGTCTTCCAGGAAGTCCAGCACCTGGGTCGGGGAGTCCGCCATTTTGGTGGCCAGCGAGTAGTCGGCATAGGTGTCGAAACCAAGCAGGTGTGCCAACTCCTGGCGTAGCGCGAGAATCTCTTCGAGAATCGGTGCGTTATCGAACTTTCCTGCATCAGGCCCTTGGTCGGAGGCGCGGGTCACAAAGGCGGTATACACTTCCTGGCGCAGTTCGCGGTTGTCGGCGTAGCTGACGATCGGGAAGAAACTGGGGAAATCCAACGTAATACGGTAGCCCTCGACCCCTTTGGCTTCCGCAAGAGCCTTGAGCGTCTCTAGGGCACTCTCGGGGACGCCTGCCAGCTCTTCCCGATCCTGAATATCCTTATGCCACGCTTGGGTGGCGTCTAGCACGTTGTTAGAGAACTGGTTGGAAAGGGTCGAGAGGCGGGACTGGATCTCGCCATAACGGGCCTTTTTATCCGCTGGCAAGTCTACCCCGGCTAGGCGGAAATCGCGTAGGGCGTTATCCACCGTGCGCTGTTGAGCGGTGCTCAGTGCTGCCCAAGCGTCGCTCTCTTTGAGCGCCTGCCAGCCCTTAAACAGCCCTTCGTGCTGGCCAACCCAGGTGCCAAACGCCGAGAGTTTTTCCAGACAGGCTTGGTAAGCGTCGCGCAGTTCAGGGGTGTTCATGGTGCCGTTTAGGTGGGATACCGGCGACCAAGCCTGGGACAGGCGATCATTCACTGCTTCCAGCGGGGCGGCAAAATTTTCCCACGTTGGGGGCGTTGTGGCGGCCTGCTGGGCAAGGCAGTCAATGGCTTCGCGGCTCTCGTCAAGCAGCGTTTCCACCGCTGGCAGTACATGGTCGGCACGAATGTCGGCGAAGGGGGGAAGCTCATGGCTCTCTAGCAACGGGTTGCGGGACATAGGCACCTCGGTAGCAATAACGTGAAGGGCGCACGTAACATGCGCTGATCATGACACAGTGCGGGCAGTGGGGCGCCGTTTCAATGCTTGACCCACCGCTAGCGTTTGGCCTGGGGGCAAGCGCCTGCTAGTCTTGCCGCTTTTCGGTGTCAGTATTAAGCGAGTGTTACCAATGAGTGCCACCCATGGCAGGAGCAAATAATGAGTGAAACGCTAGAGCGCTGGGGGTCGAAACGGGCCTTTATCTTGGCGGTAACAGGTGCTGCAGTTGGGCTAGGCAACATTTGGCGCTTTCCCTATGTAGCGGGAGAGAATGGCGGAGCGGCCTTTCTGCTGATTTACGTAGCCTTTGTGCTGCTGCTGGGTATTCCCGTGATGATGGCAGAAATACTGATTGGGCGTGCCGGACGGCGCGGGCCGATGCAGGCACTGGGAGCGCTGGCGGCGGAGGCGGGCGCCTCGCGGCATTGGCGCTGGCTGGGGCTGTTCGGCGCGTTCACCGTATTCTGTATTTTATCGTTTTACTCGGTGGTCTCCGGCTGGTCGATTGAGTTTTTGGTTGCCTCAGTGAACGGAAACTTTGACGGTGCCAGCGCGGCCGAGATCGGCGCTGGTTTCGACGCGTTTTTGGCTAACCCAGGGCTGTTGGTCTTTAACCACTCGCTGTTTCTATTCATGACCATGACGGTGGTGGCGGCCGGAGTGGCTAAGGGGCTTGAGCGGCTCAATAACCTGCTGATGCCGCTGCTCTATGGCTTGTTGTTGCTGCTGGCCATTTATGCGACTACCACTACGGGCTTCGGCACCGCGCTGTCGTGGCTTTTCCTGCCCTCGTTTGAGGACGTGACGCCAGCGGTTGTGCTGCACGCCATGGGCCATGCGTTCTTTACCCTGGCGGTGGGCGCCTGTGCCTTGATGGCCTACGGTGCTTATATGCCCGATGAGCAGAGCCTGCCGAAAGCGGCCCTGGCGGTGGCGGTGCTGGACATTAGTGTGGCGCTGCTGGCGGGTATCGCAATTTTCTCGGTGGTATTTGCCCAAGGCATGGACCCCGCCGATGGCCCAGGGTTGATGTTTGTTACGCTGCCCATTGCGTTTTCCGGGCTGCCGTGGGGGTCGCTCTGGCTCAGCGTATTTTTCCTACTGCTGTTGCTGGCGACGTGGACCTCGGCGATCAACTTGGCCGAGCCGATGGTTGCCACGCTGCAGGGCATGGGCTGGCGGCGTAGTATCTCCACGGCAGTGGTGGCCATTAGTGTATGGTTATTGGGCCTACTGTCAGCGTTCTCGTTCTCTACCTTGGCAGAGTTCAGGCCGCTGTTTGGCCGCAACGTGTTTGAATTGGTCAGCAGCATACCGCCGGATATCTTCCTACCCTTGGGCGGCCTGTTAATTGCGACGTTTGCCGCTTGGGTCATGCCGCAGGCGCTGGTTGTGAAAGCGTTAGGCGTGGGTGAAGGCGGCTATATAGCATGGCGCAACCTCGTGCGCTGGGTGTCGATTCCGCTGACGTTTATTGTTCTGCTTGGTGGGTTGCTATAGTCCTGTCATCGTGAGTGATTCGACGCTATATGCTTGAAAGGAGAGTGCTATGAGCAGTGCCTTACGAACGTTTCAGAGGATGTCGCCTCAACTGGGCGAGCGGGTCTATATCGACCCTGCCAGCGTGGTGATTGGTGATGTCACGCTAGGTGATGACTGTTCGGTGTGGCCGATGACCGTTATCCGCGGCGATATGCACCGTATTACCATCGGGGCGCGTACCAGCGTTCAGGATGGCAGCGTGCTGCACATTACCCATGCCAGCGACTTCAACCCTGATGGCTTTCCGCTCACCATTGGTGATGATGTCACCATTGGCCATAAAGCTATCCTGCATGGCTGCACGCTAGGCAGCCGTATCCTGGTGGGAATGGGCGCGATTGTGATGGATGGCGCAGTTGTCGAGGATGAGGTGATTATTGCCGCTGGGGCGGTGGTGACGCCGGGTAAGCGGTTGGAGAGTGGTTATGTCTATGCCGGTAATCCAGCGAAGGCGCTGCGCCCGCTCAAAGAGAAAGAGCGCGCTTTCTTCCCCTACACGGCGGGTAATTACGTTAAGTTAAAAGACCGGTTCCTTGAAGAAGCCGCTGGCGCACGCTAAGCGGTTGCCTATCCACTCTTTTTTCTGACACAGCCATGTTGTGTCCGCTGAGAATCTGGTAATTTATCCAGTTTTCCAGGGTGCCGTAACATGGCTAATTTTCGCACGCATATCACAGTGGCAGCAGCGGGCGGCACGCTAATGGCCTACGCTGGCTGGCAGGCTCAGTGGTGGCCCGCCCCACAAGCGCTGCTGGTGATTGCCCTGGTGGCCTTTGGCGGCATTTTGCCCGACATTGATGCTGACCGTTCCCGCTCTATCCGACTGATTTTTAATCTTTTATCAGTGCCTTCCCTGGTGCTGGGCGTACTCTTGCTACAGCCCTGGCTAACCCCTGGCCTGCTGCTGGTGGCTTGTGGCGGCATCTACTTTTCGGTGCGCTACTTAGCGGCGGTACTGTTTTCACGCCTGACCGTTCATCGAGGCATCTGGCACTCGCTGATGGCGGCAGGGCTATGCTCGCTGGCTACCGCCGCACTTAGCTATCACCTGCTGGCGCAGCCTGCTTGGCTGGCGTGGTCCCACGGGGCGGCGGTGTTGCTGGGCTTTATTATCCACCTGGGGTTGGATGAGCTGTTTAGCGTTGATTTAGAAGGCGCGCGGCTGAAGCGCTCCTTTGGTACGGCGCTGAAACTGGGCGATAGCCGTCGCCCACTCTCTAACCTGTTGATGCTGATCGCCCTGCTGGTGCTGGCCCCCTGGGTGCCGCCCTGGAGCGTGCTGCTAGAGCTTTTCCATCAGGGGTCGCTGCTATGGCGGTAGTCGTCGGCGCTGAGGCCATGTTTTTTCAGCTTGTCGTAAAAGGTTTTGCGGGGGATGCCCAGGTGGCGGCAGACATCAGTGACACGGCCGTGGTGGCGGGCTAGGGACTGGCTAATCAGGCTCTTCTCAAATAGCTCTACCTGTCGCGGCAGGGTAGGCTCTTGGGTATCCGCTGCGACGCCTTCCAGCAGCACGTCCAGGCGGTAGTCAAACGCCGCCCCTAGCAGCACGTAGCGCTCAGCGAGGTTACGCAACTCGCGGACGTTGCCGGGCCAGTCGTGGGCCAGCAGAGCCGCTACGGCGTGGCTATCGAGGGTGGGCGCTTCCAGTCCGCTGCGGTTGGCGGCCACCACGGCGAAGTGCTGAAAGAGTAGCGGAATATCTTCCCGCCGCTCCCGCAGGGCGGGTAGCGGGAGCGTGACCACATTGAGCCGGTAGTAAAGATCCTCGCGAAAGTGTCCCTCTTCCGCGGCTGCTTTGAGATCTACCTTGGTCGCGGCGATCACGCGGATATCGAGCGGCACCGCTTCGTTGGCACCCAAACGCTCGATACTGCGCTCTTGAAGGACACGCAGCAGCTTTACCTGCAGGGCCAGCGGCATTGATTCGATCTCATCCAAAAAGACCGTCCCGCCGTTGGCATGTTCAAATTTGCCAATGCGCCGCTCTACGGCACCGGTAAATGCGCCTTTCTCATGACCAAACAGTTCGGACTCAATGGTATTTTCCGGCACCGCGCCGCAGTTGATGGCCATAAAGGGGCTATTGCGCCGAGCGCTGCGCTCGTGGATTGCGCGAGCCACCAGGTCTTTGCCGGTGCCCGTTTCGCCAAACAGCAGCACGTCGGCTTCGACTTGGCTGATGCGTTGAATCATCGCGGCGAGCCGTGAAATCACCGGAGTGCGCCCTACCAGGCGTGGGCCGAGTGCGGCTTGCTGAACCTCCAGCTCTGCTTTCAAGCGCAGGTTCTCTAGGCTGAGCTGGCGCTTTTCAATGCCCCGCCTCACCACGTCCAGCAGCTGGTCGCCAGCGAAGGGCTTTTCCAGAAAGTCCCAGGCACCTGCTCGCATGGCCTCTACCGCTGTGGAAATATCGCCGTGGCCGGTAATTAAGATAATCGGCAGGGTAGCGTCGCGGCTACGCAGCTCATGAAGCAGAGACATGCCATCCATGCCGGGCATGCGGATATCACTCACAATCACACCAGGAAAATCAGGCGGCAGAGCGGCTAGCGCTTGCTCGGCTGATTCAAAACAGTGGGGCGTGTAGCCTGCAAGTTCTAGCGTTTGGCTGGCGGTGATGCGCAGATGCGGTTCGTCGTCGATCACCATGACCGGCAGCGTCGACGGCTCATGCATGGTATGGGTTCTCCTGTTCGATGCGGGAGCCAGATGGCTCGGGTGCCGATGAGCGTGGCAGGGTAATGGTAAAGCAGGCACCGCCTTCCGCTTGGTTCGTAGCCTGTAGCTTGCCCCCTAGGTCTTCCATAATACGCGAGGAAATGGAGAGTCCTAGTCCTAACCCACTTCCAGGCGCTTTGGTGGTGAAAAAAGGCTCAAAAATACGCCCGAGATGCTCGGCAGCGATGCCAGGGCCGTTATCCGCAACGCTGATACGCACTTGATGGTGAGCTACTTGGGCGCTAAGCGTTAGGGTAGGGGTGTCAGTCTCTTTCATTGCCTGCACGGCATTACCGATGAGGTTGACCAATACTTGCTCAAGGCGTACTAAATCGCCTTTCACCCAGAGCGTCTCTTCGGGCCACTGCTGAACCACGTTAACGCCATCATCACGCAAGCGGCTATGGAACAGACGCAGCGCGTACTCCATGCAGGCCTGTACGGAAATGGTCTCTTGGCGCTCACTGCTTTTACGGGAGAATTGGCGCAGTTGGGCACTGATATCCGCCATTCGTTGGGTCAGCTCGACGATTTGTGCCAAGTTGGCATCGGCTCGCTCGATCCGTGAGAGCTCAATAAAACGCCGTGCGTTTTCGGCATAGGCACGAATCGCTGCTAGGGGTTGGTTAAGCTCGTGATTAATCCCTGCGGCCAGCTGTCCGAGCACAGCGAGCTTCGCGGCTTGAATAAGCTCATCCTGGGTTTGGCGTAAGTTGGCCTCTGCCCGACGGCGCTCTTCGATTTCATCCGAGAGGCGCTGGTTGCTGGCGACTAGGTCGCGGGTGCGTCGTTCGACGCTCTCTTCAAGTTCGTCACGTACTCTCGCCAGGGTTTGGCGTTCGCGTTCGGCAAAGGCTTCTCGCTCACGGCGCAACCGCAGGCGTTGCCAGCCAATGCCACCGGCTAACACCACCACGCTATACAGGCCGCCCGCCATCAGCGCGGCTATCCATTGGGCATTCATCACCGGTGTCAGCGGCTTGAGGATATGCATTTGCCAGCCGAATTCAGGGATTGGGCGGGTGAGGCTTAAATAACGCCCGCCGCTGAGCGGCCCATGAGCGAAGCTGACCAAGTGGCTACCCGGCCCGTATTGAGTCTCAAGCTGTATCCCTGAGGGGGCCAAAGGCTCCATGGCATAGCGACGAGTGGCCCGTAATGCCTCTCGTTGCTCCTCGCTAAGCGGATGGAGGGCGCTCATCCGCAGCTCTGGGTGGCTGGCCATAAAAATAATGTTGTCGCTATCGGTCACAAATAGCTCGGCATCTTGTTCCGCCCAGCTCTCTTCTACGTCATCCAGCAGCACCTTGACGACGATAACGCCATCGGGCTTAGCATCGGGGGAGGTGTCATCTAGCCATACCGGTGAGGAGAAGTAGTAACCGCGCTCCAGGGATTTGATTCCCAAACCAAAAAAGCGCCCTTGACCACCGGCGATGGCATCTGTGTAGTAGCTGCGAAAAGCGTAATTCTGGCCGATAAAGGTATTAGGGCGATGCCAGTTGCTGGCCGCGATGGTGTTGGCGTCACGATCCAGCAAATAGACATCTGAAACGCCGGAGGTAAACCGGAAGCGATCCAGCAGCATATTGAGCGGCATGGGGTCTTGGCTATCGGGAGAATCTAAAAAGCGTTGCACGCCTTCTCGTGTGGCGAGCATTTGCGGCAGGTAGTCATAGCGCAGCAGGTAACCGTTTAAGTTGGCCGCTGAAAGACGCAGCTCGTTCTCGGCATCATCTTGCAGGTTCGAGAGTGCCTGTTCACGAGCTAGCTGGGCGGCCTGCCACATGCATAGCAACAGGCCGATGGGAATGGCGATCAGCCATAACAGCCGCCAACGCCGACTGGCATTATGGATACTACTGCTCATGCGGGGCTGCTGGTGCCCTGGGCACGTCGCAGGGCGCGCTGGGCGCGGGTTTCGGCTCTGGCCATCTCCAGCAATCCCTCTTCCACATAAACTAGGTGCTCATGGGCGCGAGCACGAGCGTCTTCGGCGCGTCCCTCTAAAATGGCATCCAACAAAGCACGGTGTTGTCTCATCAGCTGAGTGCGGGAGTCGGGCTTGGCAAATAGGTGTGCCAGGTTGTCGACGATACTCTGCTCCAAAAGATGAAAGATGCCGCGAATGGTATGCAGAAGCAGGACATTATGGGCGGCTTCGGCAATTGCTAGGTGAAAGGCCGCATCCAGTTTTGCTTCTTGGGCAGGGTTTGCGCCGACAAAGCCTCCATCGAGCTCTTCAAAGCGCTGGATAAGCACGGCTTTATCGGCAGGCGTAGAGCGCAGGGCGGCATAGTAGGCAGAAATACCCTCCATGGCGTCACGAAATTCCAGTAAATCCAGGTGGAATTCATTGTGGCGGGATAGCATCTCTAAGAGAGGGTCGGTATAGCCGCTATTTAGCGTTTCATTGACAAAAGTGCCACCGCCCTGGCGGCTGATAAGCAGGCCACGAGCCGCTAGCTTTTGAATCGCCTCTCGTAGCGATGGGCGCGAAACGCCAAAGCGTTCGGCAAGCTCTCTTTCCGGTGGCAAGCGCTGGCCAGGTTTTAAACTGCCTTCCAGAATCATAGCTTCTAGACGTTCAGTAATCACGTCGGCGAGACGCTGCTGGCGGAGCGGGGGGTAGGTCATTGATGAATGCTCCTTTAATTGGTAAGACCAATAATAGGTTGATTCTTTGGCCTGCTCAAGTGGAGGGTGAAAGAGGAGAGTGTCTTTTTCCCGAGTTATTAAGGCATTTAAACTAAAGTATAGGCAGTCGGGCGTGTTTGGTCGCCATCTTAGTTTGACACGCCCATAGCATCTTATTAACGTTGTTGAGCATATCTTGTAAATTGGTATTACCAATATCTGTTTGGCCAGAAGTGCATGCGTGTTGGCGGCATAGATGACCCTGAAATTGTCGTTCACCGGCTAGCGCCTGTTCTTTAATGGCTACTTACAATAACGCCACCACTGCATAGGGCCCGTCATGATCATTTCAGCATCCACGGACTATCGGCAAGCTGCCAAGCGTCGCCTTCCTCCCTTTCTCTTTCACTATGCCGATGGCGGGTCGTATGCAGAGCATACGCTGCGGCGTAATGTCGATGATCTGCGCGATGTGGCGCTGCGGCAGCGCGTGTTGAAGGATATGTCGTCGCTCTCCCTGGAAACCGAGCTGTTTGGAGAGAAGCTAGCGATGCCTTTGGCGTTGGCTCCGGTAGGTTTGGCAGGTATGTATGCAAGGCGCGGTGAGGTGCAGGCAGCACGTGCGGCAACTAAGAAAGGCGTACCGTTTACTCTTTCTACCGTATCGGTGTGCCCAATTGCGGAAGTGGCATCGGCAGTAGACCGCCCCATCTGGTTTCAGCTCTATGTGCTGAAAGACCGGGGCTTTATGAAGCATGTGCTAGAGCGAGCTAAAGCAGCAGGTGTGAAAACGCTGGTTTTCACTGTCGATATGCCGGTACCCGGTGCCCGCTACCGCGACGCCCACTCCGGTATGAGCGGTAAGTATGGGCCGACGAGGCGCGTGCTCCAGGCGGCTATGCACCCGTTATGGGCATGGGATGTCGGCATTCACGGGCGCCCCCATGACCTGGGTAATGTGTCCGACTATCGCGGCAAGCCAACGGAGCTGGAAGACTATATTGCTTGGCTGGGCAATAACTTCGACCCTGCTATTTCTTGGAAAGACCTTGAATGGATTCGTGAGTTTTGGGATGGCCCGATGATTATCAAGGGCATCTTAGATCCTGAAGATGCCCGAGACGCCGTTCGTTTTGGTGCCGATGGTATTGTGGTTTCTAATCACGGTGGCCGTCAGCTGGACGGTGTGCCTTCCACCGCTCGGGCGCTGCCCGCGATTGCCGACGCTGTTAAAGGCGACCTAGCGATTTTGGCGGACTCCGGTGTACGCAGTGGGTTGGATGTGGTGCGAATGATTGCCATGGGAGCTGATACTGCTTTAATTGGTCGCGCATTCATCTATGCACTGGCAACGGCAGGAGAGGCGGGTGTTACTCACCTGCTAGAGCTGTTTGAGAAAGAGATGAAGGTAGCGATGACGCTGACTGGTGCGCGTACGATTGCTGATCTTAGCTCGGAGTCATTGGTATCCGGTGCCATCGCCGCTATGAATAATCCTGCTTGATAGCGGGGTTTGGAAATATAGTGTTGTAGCTTTCCGGAACAAAGTTGGAGTTTTTTTACAAAACCCTCTTGCCAACCCGGCCGCGAATCCGTAAAGTACGCATCCGCTGCCGGGGACGCCAAGCGTTACCAGCGGTGCAAGAGGTGAAAAACCTCTGGTTTGTCAGGAGGTTAGCGCCGTCTTGTTAGAGATGAAATCGCTTACTTCCCTCGCTAAAAACAGCGGTTGACAAACACCACGGAATGCGTAGAATACGCCTTCCTCGCTGAGGCGACACGGTTCAGGTCATCGAGCCCGCGCAGCGACACAGCTCTTTAACAATTTGATCAGGTAATTCATGTGGGCGCTTGCCGATGAGGGTGATAAATCACCAAAACATCAAGGCAAGCGACTCGTCAAACAGGCTTCGGCCTAATGAATGAATTCGTTTGACCCTTGAGCCAAGTTTGGTTCGCTTCTGTTGCTACGGCGACAGGCAAGAACCGCATAGATCTTAAACTGAAGAGTTTGATCATGGCTCAGATTGAACGCTGGCGGCAGGCCTAACACATGCAAGTCGAGCGGTAACAGATCCAGCTTGCTGGATGCTGACGAGCGGCGGACGGGTGAGTAATGCATAGGAATCTGCCCGATAGTGGGGGATAACCTGGGGAAACCCAGGCTAATACCGCATACGTCCTACGGGAGAAAGGGGGCTTTGGCTCCCGCTATCGGATGAGCCTATGTCGGATTAGCTAGTTGGTGAGGTAACGGCTCACCAAGGCGACGATCCGTAGCTGGTCTGAGAGGATGATCAGCCACATCGGGACTGAGACACGGCCCGAACTCCTACGGGAGGCAGCAGTGGGGAATATTGGACAATGGGCGCAAGCCTGATCCAGCCATGCCGCGTGTGTGAAGAAGGCCCTCGGGTTGTAAAGCACTTTCAGCGAGGAAGAACGCCTAGCGGTTAATACCCGCTAGGAAAGACATCACTCGCAGAAGAAGCACCGGCTAACTCCGTGCCAGCAGCCGCGGTAATACGGAGGGTGCGAGCGTTAATCGGAATTACTGGGCGTAAAGCGCGCGTAGGTGGCTTGATAAGCCGGTTGTGAAAGCCCCGGGCTCAACCTGGGAACGGCATCCGGAACTGTCAAGCTAGAGTGCAGGAGAGGAAGGTAGAATTCCCGGTGTAGCGGTGAAATGCGTAGAGATCGGGAGGAATACCAGTGGCGAAGGCGGCCTTCTGGACTGACACTGACACTGAGGTGCGAAAGCGTGGGTAGCAAACAGGATTAGATACCCTGGTAGTCCACGCCGTAAACGATGTCGACCAGCCGTTGGGTGCCTAGCGCACTTTGTGGCGAAGTTAACGCGATAAGTCGACCGCCTGGGGAGTACGGCCGCAAGGTTAAAACTCAAATGAATTGACGGGGGCCCGCACAAGCGGTGGAGCATGTGGTTTAATTCGATGCAACGCGAAGAACCTTACCTACTCTTGACATCCTGCGAATTCGGTAGAGATACCTTAGTGCCTTCGGGAACGCAGAGACAGGTGCTGCATGGCTGTCGTCAGCTCGTGTTGTGAAATGTTGGGTTAAGTCCCGTAACGAGCGCAACCCTTGTCCTTATTTGCCAGCGCGTAATGGCGGGAACTCTAAGGAGACTGCCGGTGACAAACCGGAGGAAGGTGGGGACGACGTCAAGTCATCATGGCCCTTACGAGTAGGGCTACACACGTGCTACAATGGTCGGTACAAAGGGTTGCGAGCTCGCGAGAGTCAGCCAATCCCGAAAAGCCGATCTCAGTCCGGATCGGAGTCTGCAACTCGACTCCGTGAAGTCGGAATCGCTAGTAATCGTAGATCAGAATGCTACGGTGAATACGTTCCCGGGCCTTGTACACACCGCCCGTCACACCATGGGAGTGGACTGCACCAGAAGTGGTTAGCCTAACGCAAGAGGGCGATCACCACGGTGTGGTTCATGACTGGGGTGAAGTCGTAACAAGGTAGCCGTAGGGGAACCTGCGGCTGGATCACCTCCTTAATCGATGACTCATCCTCGCGGTAAGCGCTCACAATGAATTACCTGATCAGAATGCTGTTGGTACGCAGTGATAAGCGTTTTCTTCATATTAAAAAAAGAGAAAAGACTTTTTAAAGCCCTTTCTTTTTCTTTTGATGGTGACAATACGATTCGTTTATCACTGCTTATAGCAGTCGCTCTTTAACAATGTATATCATGCTGACAAGAACGTTTTCGAACGTTCTTACGTAAATTGTTAAGTGATACGTCTCAAGCGTATCCGGCAATCGTTATCATTGCGAAATCCAGACCCCTTCGGGTTATAGGGTCAAGCAATGAAGCGCACACGGTGGATGCCTAGGCAGCCAGAGGCGATGAAAGACGTGGTAGCCTGCGATAAGGTTCGGTGAGGTGGCAAACAACCTGTGACCCGGACATCTCTGAATGGGGAAACCCACTCAGCACCAGCTGAGTATCCTACGCTGAATATATAGGCGTAGGAGGCGAACCAGGGGAACTGAAACATCTAAGTACCCTGAGGAAAAGAAATCAACCGAGATTCCCCTAGTAGCGGCGAGCGAACGGGGACCAGCCCTTAAGCGTGTGACGGATTAGGCGAACGTGCTGGGAAGCACGGCCATAGCGGGTGATAGCCCCGTAGCCGAAAATCTGATCACGTGAAATCGAGTAGGTCGGGGCACGAGAAACCTTGACTGAAGACGGGGGGACCATCCTCCAAGGCTAAATACTCCTGGCTGACCGATAGTGAACCAGTACCGTGAGGGAAAGGCGAAAAGAACCCCGGAGAGGGGAGTGAAATAGATCCTGAAACCGTGTGCGTACAAGCAGTAGGAGCGGACTTTGTTCCGTGACTGCGTACCTTTTGTATAATGGGTCAGCGACTTATATTCAGTGGCGAGGTTAACCGTATAGGGGAGCCGTAGGGAAACCGAGTCTTAACTGGGCGACACAGTCGCTGGATATAGACCCGAAACCGAGCGATCTATCCATGAGCAGGGTGAAGGTTGAGTAACATCAACTGGAGGCCCGAACCAGGATCTGTTGAAAAAGATTTGGATGACTTGTGGATCGGAGTGAAAGGCTAATCAAGCTCGGAGATAGCTGGTTCTCCTCGAAAGCTATTTAGGTAGCGCCTCACGTATCACCACCGGGGGTAGAGCACTGTTTCGGCTAGGGGGTCATCCCGACTTACCAACCCGAGGCAAACTCCGAATACCGGTGAGTGCCAGCGTGGGAGACACACGGCGGGTGCTAACGTCCGTCGTGAAAAGGGAAACAACCCAGACCGTCAGCTAAGGTCCCCAAATCCTGGTTAAGTGGGAAACGATGTGGGAAGGCTCAGACAGCTAGGAGGTTGGCTTAGAAGCAGCCATCCTTTAAAGAAAGCGTAATAGCTCACTAGTCGAGTCGGCCTGCGCGGAAGATGTAACGGGGCTAAACCAGGTACCGAAGCTACGGGTTCATCCTCTGGATGAGCGGTAGAGGAGCGTCGTGTAAGCCAATGAAGGTGTGTTGAGAAGCATGCTGGAGGTATCACGAGTGCGAATGCTGACATGAGTAACGATAAAGGGAGTGAAAAACTCCCTCGCCGGAAGACCAAGGGTTTCTGTTCGACGCTAATCGGAGCAGAGTGAGTCGGCCCCTAAGGCGAGGCCGAAAGGCGTAGTCGATGGGAAACGGGTCAATATTCCCGTACCGGACATGATTGCGATGGGGGGACGGAGAAGGCTAGGTGAGCCAGGCGTTGGTTGTCCTGGTGAAAGTCAGTAGGCTGGTGTCTTAGGTAAATCCGGGACGCCAAGGCCGAGAGACGAGACGAAGACACCCCGGTGTCGAAGTCATTGATGCCACGCTTCCAGGAAAAGCCTCTAAGCTTCAGATCATGTGCGACCGTACCCCAAACCGACACAGGTGGTCAGGGTGAGAATCCCAAGGCGCTTGAGAGAACTCGGGTGAAGGAACTAGGCAAAATGGTGCCGTAACTTCGGGAGAAGGCACGCCGGCGTAGGGTAAGGGAACTTGCTTCCTCAGCCCGAACCGGTCGAAGATACCAGGTGGCTGCAACTGTTTAGTAAAAACACAGCACTCTGCTAACGCGCAAGCGGACGTATAGGGTGTGACGCCTGCCCGGTGCCGGAAGGTTAAGTGATGGTGTTAGGCCTCGGCCGAAGCTCTTGATCGAAGCCCCGGTAAACGGCGGCCGTAACTATAACGGTCCTAAGGTAGCGAAATTCCTTGTCGGGTAAGTTCCGACCTGCACGAATGGCGTAATGATGGCCACGCTGTCTCCACCCGAGACTCAGTGAAATTGAAATCGCCGTGAAGATGCGGTGTACCCGCGGCTAGACGGAAAGACCCCGTGAACCTTTACTATAGCTTCACACTGGACGCTGATGTTGCCTGTGTAGGATAGCTGGGAGGCTTGGAAACCCGGACGCCAGTTCGGGTGGAGCCAACCTTGAAATACCAGCCTGGCATCATTGGCGTTCTCACTCAGGTCCGTGATCCGGATCGAGGACAGTGTGTGGTGGGTAGTTTGACTGGGGCGGTCTCCTCCCAAAGCGTAACGGAGGAGCACGAAGGTACCCTCAGCACGGTCGGACATCGTGCAATGAGTGCAAGAGCATAAGGGTGCTTGACTGCGAGACAGACACGTCGAGCAGGTGCGAAAGCAGGTTCTAGTGATCCGGTGGTTCTGTATGGAAGGGCCATCGCTCAACGGATAAAAGGTACTCCGGGGATAACAGGCTGATACCGCCCAAGAGTTCACATCGACGGCGGTGTTTGGCACCTCGATGTCGGCTCATCACATCCTGGGGCTGAAGTCGGTCCCAAGGGTATGGCTGTTCGCCATTTAAAGTGGTACGCGAGCTGGGTTTAGAACGTCGTGAGACAGTTCGGTCCCTATCTGCCGTGGGCGTTGGATGTTTGAGAAGAGCTGCTCCTAGTACGAGAGGACCGGAGTGGACGACCCTCTGGTGTTCCGGTTGTCACGCCAGTGGCATTGCCGGGTAGCTATGGTCGGACGGGATAACCGCTGAAGGCATCTAAGCGGGAAGCCCCCTTCAAGATGAGACATCCCCGAGGCCTTGAGCCTCCTAAAGGGCCCAGCGAGACCAGCTGGTTGATAGGCACGGTGTGGAAGCGCTGCAAGGCGTTGAGCTAACGTGTACTAATGGCCCGTGAGGCTTGACCCTATAACACCCAAGGGGTCTGGGCGCGATGATAACGACGAGTGGACAGCCACTCAGAACACCGGATACGCACAAGCCAGCGAAGGCTTGCCAAAGAGACGTCACTTAACACAGCATGATATGCATTACCCGTTACGCCTGACGACCATAGCACGCGTGAACCACCTGATCCCATGCCGAACTCAGCAGTGAAACCGCTTAGCGCCGATGGTAGTGTGGGGTCTCCCCATGCGAGAGTAGGTCATCGTCAGGCACCTATTCCACAAAAAACCCAGCCAAACGGCTGGGTTTTTTGTTGGTACCCAACAAAAGCCCCGAGCATAGCGTGCTCGGGGCTTTTGCTTTATGGGTTTACCAGGGAATAGGTTTGCCTGCCCAGTCCCAAAAACTGCCGGTATCTTCGGTAGTGCGTTTGGCCATCACGTCAATGAGCCGCTCGGCAACAAACTCAGGGGTGAAGAGCTTCTCGGTAGGAACACGGGCTTGAAACGGTTTTGAAAGGGATGTGTCTGTCGTACCGGGGTGCAGGCAAAGGACAACCGACTGCTTATTGAGCCTAGTGAGTTCAATAGCTGCCGTTTTCATCAGCATGTTATGCGCAGCTTTACTGGCGCGGTAGCTGTACCAGCCACCATAGCCGTTATCAGTAATAGAGCCTACGCGGGCTGACAGGCTGGCAATAATGGTAGGGTGCTTGCCTTGTAAGGATGGCTTGATAGCAGATAATAGCAGGGCTGGTGTTGCCGCATTGATATGCATCACTTGAGCAAAAGCTGTTTCATCCAATTGTTCTAAGCGCTTTTCTGGCTGCACGCTCTGCGGCGAATTATGCAGTACCCCTATCGAATTAAAGAACAGGTGGACAGGTCGGCCGTTCAACCTTTTACAAAGCGCTTCGCGCCCATCGGCCGTGGTAATGTCTGTTATGACTGTGTCGAGCTTAGGGTGCTCATCGGCAATGGGGGTGCGGCTAACCGCAATAACATGCCCTGTTTGCGTGGCTGAGAGCAGGCGTTGCAGTATGGCACTGCCTATACCGCCATTCGCCCCTGTTACAACGGCGGTAAAGTGATCGGGAAGATGAGGCAACATGGAAAACTCCAATGGTGAACGATATCGTTTCCATTGAAGCGTGTTGTATAGTATTTGTCTATGTTTGCTTGCTAGGCAGAGGCGTTAATTCGTCCAGGCTGAGCACTGTTGCGGCCATTGGGCTTGTAGAGCGTTTTTTCGGCAATTTGGCGAATATAGTCCAGCATTTCCTGATTATGCTTCATACGCAGCGAGAGCATTTGTCCGGTAAGTGCGTTCATTCGTGATACGCGCTCGCTCTTCTCTAGCAAGCTTTCCCAAGTCGCTAGGCAATCGGCATCCATAGCTGCCTGCTTTGCACCATGAGCACCTTCTGGGTAGCCGAGCTTTTTTTGTACGCTGCGGCGTAATACTTCCATGCGCTCTAGCTCTTCTAAAAGTGCCTGCTTCTTATGCGCGATATCTGTCAGCACATCGCCATCGATATTTCCTTTGGTCAACTGCTCTTGCTCGCTAGAAAGCAAGGCAACCAAATCTTCAAGGCGCTGCAGCTGGCTGGAGAGTAGGCGTGAAAGGCTCATAAAAGAATTTACAGATCTTTCAGGTTAGCAATTAGCCCATCCGCAATGCGGTCAGCACGTACTTCGAGCCGTCCCTCGCGAATGGCGTCACGGATTTCTTGAACCTTAGCTGTATCGATATCCTGGCTGCTATCGATACTAGATTGGCTTAGCTGAGTAGCTTCACGAGTGGTGTTGCTCGCTTCAGGTGATTTTGCTCCGCTTACTTTCTGTACGTCGTCACGCTGCTGCGCTTGGGTATTGCGAAGCAGCGGATTAAGGTTGTCAATTTTCACGTTGTTGGCCTCATCGTCAACGTTAAGGTGCCCTGCGCTGTATTACTCACTATCGGCCTGGATGCTAAACACTTTAGGCGTTTGGCTAAAAATCCACCATTAATGTTCCTCGGCCAACCACCCGGGCATTCATGATTTCACGAGGGCCAAAACGGACGCGGATAGTTTCGCCCTGAGCGCCATCTGCTAATGCCTCACCCTCCCTCGACACGCGAAATCCAGCCCCTTCCGCGATGACCGTAACGCGTTGGCCCCGTTCCACAAGGCTAGGAGCTTGCAGAAAGTGCGCCTGGAAGGTGCTGCCGCGGCGGATAGGCCGCTGAGCCACTTTGCCAACTATGTCATCCTCATTGGTCAGCGCTTGGCTAGATAGATCGCTAAGGTTGCCTTCTCGCTGTTCAAGCATGGCGGCGGTAATAAGCGTACCTCTATCAATATCTTGGCTCGCCACAGCGTAGCTACCAATGACATCTACTTCTGCCTGCAGGTAGCGTACTTGACGCCCGTCAGCGCCGCACCTAACTCCTACAGAAACACGCCCAATAGGGGCTTGGTTAGGGTTAGTCAGAAAAGGCGTTGGCTGTATACAAGGTGGCAAATGGGGGGATGGCGGTGCGATATTAATGACCGCCTCTTGCCCCAAGGCTTGTGCTTCCTGATATAGGAATTGCTGAACGGTATCGACGAGTGGCTGGTTGTTCGTTTGTGCCCAGGTGGAGTGGGAAAAGCTGAAACATAGAAGCAATAACAAGGGCTTAAGAACTGCTGAGCAGCGTGCAGCAATATGCAGCAAGTGGCGCATGAAAAAATCGCTCAGTGTGGAAAATCAGATGTTAAACATCAGGCGTGCAGTTTAATGCAAAAATTTACCTCGCATCATGGGAAATGCTGGCGTAAACGGTAGCTGTTCCCTGCTTTAGGATGAAAGCGAGGAGCATATTATTCATCATCAATAATTCCCGATTTATTTCTGCCTCTCAGCGAGCGAGGGTCGGCATGATTGATCAGCTTGAATCTGCCTTTAATTTTCACCAGCAGGCGCTAGGCCTGCGTCAAGCACGTCACCAAGTGCTAGCCGCTAACATTGCCAATGCAGATACGCCCAACTATAAGGCGCGGGACATTGACTTTGCTAGCGAGCTTAAAAAAGCCGTTGAAGGCGGTCAGTCTCAACAGCAGCAAAATGGCGGTTTGGCGTTAGCGCGCACCTCCGAACAGCACTTAGCAGGAGAAGGCCCTGCATGGCGTGGTGCTGGAAGTACCGAGCTGCTCTACCGTATTCCTGATCAGCCGAGTCTGGATGGTAACACCGTCGATATGGATCGCGAGCGGACACAGTTCGCCGATAACGCGGTGCGCTACCAGGCGGCGCTCACCATTATGAACCGTCGTATTCAGGGCCTGAAAAATGCGATGCAACCTGAATAACCTAGTGATAGGAGAAGAATAAGCGATGTCGATGTTTTCAGCGTTTGATATTGCCGGTTCTGCGATGAGCGCCCAAGCGCAGCGTATGAATGTAACGGCAAGCAACATGGCCAATGCCGACAGCGTGGCAGGGCCCGGTGGTGAAACCTACCGCGCAAAGCAGGTGATGTTTGAAACCCAGGCACAGTCTAACCGCTACGGTATTGGCGGCGTCCGGGTTACTGAGGTCGTGGAAAACGATTCACCGCTGCGCATGGAGTATATGCCGAACCACCCAGCGGCTGATGAAGATGGCTACGTTGCTAAGCCGAATGTTGAGCCGGTCCATGAAATGGTCAATATGATTTCGGCATCGCGCTCCTATCAGGCCAACGTCGAGGTTTTCAACACAACCAAGCAGATGATGGTTCAGACTCTATCGCTCGGTGAGGGCTGATCATGAATATTGATAATAGTGTACTTAATAGTATTAACAATAACTCCACTACTGGCCTATCAACCCGCCAGTCAGCCGAACTGCGCGATAGCTTCATGACGCTGCTGATTACGCAGCTGAAGAACCAAGATCCGCTGAATCCGATGGAAAATGCGGAAATGACCTCTCAGTTGGCACAAATCAATACGGTAAGCGGAATTGAGCAACTCAATGATACGCTCAACGGCATTACCGAACAGATGAACGCCTCTAAGATGATTCAGGCATCCGGCTTAATTGGTAATGCCGTCCTGGTGCCGGGTAACAACATTAAAGTCAATATTGATGATGAAGGTAATAGCTTTGCCACGCCGTTTGGTATTGAGCTTGAAAAACCGGCTGAAAGCGTCGAAATCATTATACGTAGCCGTGCTGGTGAGGTGGTGTACCGCAATGAAGTGAGCGGAGTGAAAGCGGGCGTTGAATCCTTCCAATGGGATGGCGAAACTAACGATGGCGAAGCGCTACCCGCTGGCGACTACCACCTTAGCTATGCTGCTAAAGATGCAGAAGGCAACGAGATAAGTGCCCAGCCACTGAACTATGCCTTGGTGCAGGGCGTGACGCCGCAAGAGAAAGGTCAAGAGGTGCGCCTGGATTTAGGCGCCATTTATGGTCAGGTGACACTCGACCAAGTGAAACAAATTCTTTGATTGTGTTGCGCCAAGTGTAAGTACAACGCATCAGATTACTAAATTCAGGGGAACAGCATGAGTTTTTCACAAGCACTCAGTGGTCTAAACGCACAGCAATCTAAACTCGCCGTTACCGGCAATAATATTGCTAACTCCCAAACAGTGGGCTTTAAAGGTTCTAACGTGCAGTTTGCTGATGTCTATGCCCAGCAGGTTGGGCTAGGTACGCGGGTCTCCGCGACCCTACAGGATTTTACCCAGGGCAATATTGAGTCGTCAGGCCGCAACTTGGACTTAGCGATTGCCGGCGAAGGCTTCTTTCGCTTCCAGCTCCCCAACGGCGATATTGGCTACTCTCGCAACGGCCAGCTAAACCTGACCGCGGATGGCCGCTTGGTGAACTCTCAGGGCGCTCAGATTATGGGCTTTCCTGCTGAAGAAGGTGAAGTTCAAGCAGGCGGGGATGTTGAGCCGCTGACTGTACCCGCTGGCGACTTAGCGGCAAGTGCTACAAATGAGCTTGATGTATCGCTTAACCTAGATGCTGGCGAAGAGAGCTTGGCAGATGAAAATGATAATCCACCTTTTGCTGTATACGATAACCCCAATAATGAGCCCCCAACGGGCTTTAATGCAGCTGAGACAGCTGAGGCGGTGGCAAGTGGGTTGAACCCGAATCAATATTCTTATTCAACTAACGCTACGATTTACGACTCTCAAGGTAATGCACGTAACATGACGATGTATTTTACCAAAATGGGCGACAATGACTGGCGTGTGGATGCGCGTATTTCGGGTGGTCCAGACGGCGCACCTAATTACGGGTTTGCTAATATAGCTGGTGAAAATTTTAAATTTACAACTAACGGGCAGCTTGTAGATGCATTTGAGCCTTTTGACTTAGTAATTAGTACAGATGCTACTAATGTAGCGACAGTAAGCAGTGTAGAGAATGGAAGCACAAATAATGAGTTTAATGATACGATTCTGGCTAAGCAGACAGTAAAAATCGACTTTGCTGGCACTACCCAGTTTGCTAACCAGTCTACCGTTAACGACATCAACCAAAACGGCTATACCTCCGGTGTGCTAGTTGGCACCACCATCGAAGAAGACGGCACCGTGATGATGAACTACTCCAACGAGCAGTCACGCGCGGCGGGCCAGATTGCGATGGTGAGCTTCCGTAACCCTGAAGGTTTGAACCCCTCGGGTGATAACCTGTGGTCGGCGACGGCCTCCTCTGGCCCTGAGCTGGTAGGTGCTCCAGGTACCGGTCAGCGTGGATTAATTCAGGCCAGTGCGATTGAAACTTCTAATGTCGATATGGCACGCGAACTCGTCGATATGATTGTTGCCCAGCGTGCCTACCAAGCTAACTCACAGACCATCAGTACCCAGGACGAGCTCCTGCAAACCATCATTAATATCTAATGAGTGGGCCAACGGGTAAGGAGTAAACGTCGTGGATCGTATGCTATACACCGCTATGAGCGGCGCTAAACACACGATGGATCAGCAGTCGGTAGTGAGTAATAACCTATCGAATGTATCCACCGCTGGTTTTCGTGCCCAGCTGCAGGCTGCGCGCTCGGTACCCATTGAAGGCGCGGGCGCCCTGCCAACAAGGGTATCGGCGGTGACAACCACGCCGGGTACGGATTTCTCACAAGGCCCTATCGAGCGCACTGGGCGTATGCTGGATGTGGCCATGCAGGGAAACGCCTGGATGGCGGTGTTAGCAGAAGATGGCACAGAGACCTATACCCGTCGCGGTGACCTGCAGCTCGATAGCGACGGCGTGCTGCTAAGCGTGGGCCGCCCCGTGATGGGTGATGCTGGGCCGATTGCTGTTCCACAGGGCGCGCAAATCTCATTAGGGGCAGATGGCACGATTAGTGCCATCCCTCAAGGCGAAGGCCCAGAAGCGATGGTGGATGTTGGCCGCATTAAACTCGTCACACCGGATGAGCAGGCCCTGGAGCGTGGTGAGGATGGTTTGTTCAGGGCGCCCCCTGGCGATGATGGTGCACCAGGCGTACTTCAGGCTGATGAGGAGGCTCGCCTGGTAAGTGGGGCTCTAGAGGGTAGTAACGTCAGTGCCGTGGACGCCATGGTTTCCATGATTGACGTGGCGCGCCGCTACGATATGCAGATGAAAGTGCTGAGTACAGCGGACGAAAATGCTCAGCGAGCTAACAGTATTTTATCTATTCAGGGCTAACCGCAGCCACTCAGCCAAAGGAATATACGTATGATTAAGTCTTTGTGGACTGCCAAGACCGGGCTAGAGTCTCAGCAAACCAAACTAGATGTTATTTCAAACAACTTGGCGAACGTCAGCACGAACGGCTTTAAACGTTCGCGCCCGGTATTTGAAGACCTGCTCTACCAAAATATGCGTCAGCCAGGCGCCCAGAACAACATCCAAGACCGCCTACCGTCAGGTATGCAGATTGGTACGGGGGTGCGTGCCGTTGCCACCGAGCGTTTGCATACGCAAGGCAACTTGGAGGAGACAGGTAACTCTCGTGATCTAGCGATTAACGGCGAAGGGTTTTTCCAGGTGTTGCTGCCAGACGGGACGCTTGGCTATACCCGCGACGGTAGTTTCCAGCTCAATGAGAATGGCCAGATGGTAACAGCGAATGGCTACCCGCTGGAGCCTGCTATTTTTGTTCCGGCCAATGCGCTCTCCGTGACTATTGGTGAAGATGGTACCGTAAGCGTGCGCCAACCCGGCATTGCCCAGGATGCTGAAATTGGCCAAATTAATGTGGCGTCCTTTATTAATCCGGCCGGCTTAGAAAGCATTGGCGGTAACCTCTATCTTGAAACCGGTGCTTCTGGAGCCCCTAACCAAAATGCGCCTGGTAATAACGGTGCCGGACGACTCTTTCAAGGTTATGTAGAGACCTCAAACGTGAATGTTGTGGAAGAAATGGTGAATATGATCCAAACACAGCGCGCTTATGAAATTAATAGCAAGGCTGTATCCACCAGTGACGAAATGCTAGCGCGGCTGAGTCAGCTCTAATGTCATTATTCACAAGAGCTACCTAACGGGTCGCGCCATGTTGGAATTACACGTTGTTTTACGCCGCGGCCTACTCGCTGGTTTAGCGTTGGTCGTTTTGGTCATGGCGGGGTGCGCGCAGATACCGCGTGCTTCAGTTGTTGGTGAGCAAGAGCAAATCACCATTGTTGACCGGCCACCGCCGGTACCTAACGGCTCTATCTATCAGGCACGCCGAGGGTATCAGCCGCTTTTTGAAGATCGTCGCCCGCGTGCTGTGGGGGATATTCTAACGATTGTGCTGGATGAAGAGGTCAGTGCTAGTAAGAACTCTCAGTCCAACGCCAATCGCGCGGGTAGTGCTAGTTTAGAGCTTGCTCAGTTACCTGATGTGTTAGATACCTTGGCGGAATATGGCTTTGATATAGAAGGTGCTAATGACTTTACGGGAGGTGGTGGCTCCCAAGCAAACAATACGTTTACAGGTACGATTACCGTCTCGGTACTGGAAGTGATGAATAACGGCAATCTGCGCGTGCGCGGTGAAAAGCAGATTGCTATTAATCAGGGCACTGAGTTTATCCGCTTTTCGGGTGTGGTAAACCCTCGTACCGTCACGGCACAAAATACGGTGCCATCCACTCAAGTGGCCGATGCCCGAATTGAGTACGTTGGCGATGGCTATATCAATGAAGCGCAGCATATGGGATGGCTGCAGCGCTTCTTCCTCAATGTGTCGCCGTTCTAGGCGTGTTAATAAGTTCGACAACAGAGACCTGGTGAAATGGCTATGCAGTGGAAGGTGTATCAACGGATTCAAGCAACCGCGCGCTTCGCGACTCTGTTGGCTCTCTGTTTTGTGATGCTGCCAGCACACGCCGAGCGGGTGCGCGAGCTAGCGAGCTTTGCTGGCGTTCGTGATAACCAGCTTGTTGGGTATGGCTTGGTGGTGGGGTTAGATGGCAGCGGTGACCAAACTACTCAGGCGCCGTTTACCAGCCAAAGCTTAACCAACATGCTATCGCAGCTAGGCGTAACCGTGCCGCCTGGCACTAACCTTCAGCTGCGTAACGTAGCTGCTGTGATGGTTACTGCAGATCTGCCGCCATTCTCCCGTCCAGGGCAACGTCTCGATATCGTTGTGTCTTCGATTGCTAACGCCAGCAGCCTGCGTGGTGGCACGCTATTGATGACGCCACTGAAAGGTGCCGATGGTGATACCTATGCGATTGCCCAAGGCAATATGCTGGTGGGCGGTGCCGGTGCCCAAGCGGGGGGGAGCAGTGTACAAATTAACCAGCAGGCATCCGGGCGTATTCCCAATGGGGCTTTGGTCGAGCGTGAAGTGCCGCTCAACCTTGGTGGCAACGGCGGGGTGCTAGAGCTGCAGCTGAACGACGCTGATTTCGGTACCGTGCAACGAATGGTCACGGCGATTAACAATGAGTTTGGCCAGTCTGTTGCCTATGCTCGCAATGGCCGGGTGATTGCCCTAGACGGCCCAATAGATGCCAATGAGCGGGTCAATTTTATGGCCCGGGTTGAAAACGTACAGGTGACGCCGACCGAGGCACCCGCCAAAGTGGTGCTCAATGCGCGTACAGGCTCCGTGGTTATGAACAGCGCGGTTACCCTGCGTAGAGCCGCAGTAGCCCACGGTAATCTCTCGATTATGATTGATACCCAATTTGGCGTTAGCCAGCCTAACCCGCTCGGCGAGGGTGAAACCGTGGTGGTGCCTGACACGGATATTAATATTGAGCAGCAGGAAGCCTACCTGCAAATGGTCGAAGGTGCTGATTTGGCGGAGGTGGTCAATGCGCTCAATGCATTAGGGGCGACCCCGCAAGATCTGATGTCGATTCTTGAAGCTTTAAGAGCATCTGGCTCCCTGCGTGCCGAGTTGGAGATCATCTGATGAGCATGGGCGATATGACCAGCCAGTTCGCGCTGGATATGAGTGGCTTCCAGCGGTTGCAGCATAATGCGCGCGTGGACCCTGAAGCGGGCGTGCAAGGAGCAGCACAGCAGTTTGAAGCGCTTTTCATCCAGATGATGGTGAAGAGTATGCGCGATGCGACGCCAACGTCTGGCCTACTGGATAGCCGTGATACGACGTTTTATCAGTCAATGCTCGACCAGCAGTGGTCGCAAGTGATGGCTTCCCGTGGTATCGGCTTAGCCGATGCCTTGGTGGAGCAGCTTCAGCGGCAAGGGGCCATTGAACAGGTAGCGAATCCAGACCAAGAGCTCCAAACACTGATTGCCGGTATCCCGAGGGGCACTCCTCGTGTGCTGGATAGCCCCTTGCGGCCACCTAGTGACCAAGCGCCTACAAGCATAGGGAGTGGTCGTTTTTATAATGAGCTGGACGCTATCCAGCAGCAAGAAAACAGTAGTGCACCCGCCATGCTGGCAGAAGCCCCTCGCCCTGCTTCATCACATGACCATGTTGAGCGCTTTGTGCAAACGCTGGCAGCACCGGCCCAGGCTGCTAGTGCGGCAACGGGTGTACCTGCTGAGCTGATTCTTGCCCAGGCGGCCCTGGAAACGGGCTGGGGGCGCCATGAGATAGCGACTCAGCAGGGGCAAAACAGTTATAACGTTTTTGGCATCAAGGCAGGTAGTCATTGGCAAGGCAAAACCACCGATATCGTGACCCACGAGTATGTGAACGGTCGCCGTACCCAAGTAGTGGATACTTTCCGTGTCTATGACTCTTTTGAGCATGCCTTTACCGATTACGCCAACCTGATTGGCAACAATCCACGCTACGCAGGCGTTGTACAAGCGGCCAACGCAGAGCAGGCGGCGAGAGAGCTACAGCGAGGCGGCTATGCCACTGACCCGCGCTATGCGGAGAAACTGGTCTCAGTGATGCATACCATGGGGCCGCTGAGCGCCGGGGGTAGCCTGTTGGCGGATTCTCGCTAGGCGACTTATTCAAGTTTTTCTGCGTACTGCCGATAGGTAGAGAATCGGCCTAAGGAATTAAACCATGAGCATGTTTTCGATCGGCTTAAGCGGCCTCAACGCGGCGCAGAGTGCCCTCAATACGACTAGCAATAATATTAGTAATGTCTATACACCAGGGTATAACCGTGAACTAACCCAGCTTGGTGAGGGGCGTGTTGGTGGAGGCGTACGCGTTGATGATATCGAGCGTCAGTTCAATACTTATGTGGCTAGTCAGTTAAACAACGCCAAGACCCAATCCAGTGCGTTAGAGACTTACAATAACCAGGTCTCACAGATCGATAACCTGCTCGCTGACCGTGAAGCCGGTCTTGCCCCACTGATGCAGAATTTCTTCTCTTCGTTGGAAGACTTAGCAAGTGCCCCTTCAGACCCGGCTGCCCGCCAGGGCGTATTGGGTACGGCTAACACATTAAGCGCCCAGTTTCGCTCATTTGATGGCTATCTGCAGGATATGCAGAGCAACATCAATAACCAAATTAAAGACGAAATCACCCAGGTCAATAATACGGTTGAGCAGATTGCGGGCTTAAACCGTGAAATAGCGCTGGCGCGTGCACGTACAGGCGAAGCGCCTAATAGCTTGCTGAACCAGCGGGATCACCTTGTCTCTGAGCTGAACGAGCGGATGGATCTCCGTCTCAATATTCAAGATGGTAAAACCTATAACATCAGCCTGCCCAACGGCCAACCGCTAGTAACGGGGACGGACTCTTTCAAGCTAGAGGCTGTGGCTTCCCCTAACGATCCGCAGCGGATTGTGGTGGGCTATACCGATGGTGGGGGCAACACCTCTGCACTCAGCGAAAATGTGATTTCTGGTGGTGCGTTAGGTGGCCTAATGTCCTTCCGCACAGAAACTCTAGATAAGACACAGAATCAAATTGGCCAGCTGGCGGTCTCGCTGTCTGTGGCGTTTAACGAACAGCATAAGCAGGGTGTAGACCTTAATGGTGAGCAGGGTGTCGATTTTTTCAACGTACGCTCGCCTCAAGCGTATAGCCGTAGCAGCAATAGTGCAGACGTGGCATCTATTGAGTTCGATACGGCAAATATTGACCAGCTGAGAGCGACTGACTACACCGTGCGCTTTGAGGGTACCCCTGCTGAGCCTGTGGTAACACGCAATGATAATGGTGCTGGTGTTGATTCTGACTGGGAGGATGGCGTCCTTTCATTTGGTGGTATTGCGATGAGCTTCGATAGCGCTCCTGCGGCCGGCGATCGCTTTGAAGTGCAGCCCGTTCGTCGAGCTGGCGCAGGCATGGAGGCTAATATCAGCGATTTAGATAAAATCGCGGCTGCTTCTATGTATGAGCGTAGTGGCGATATGGCTGTAAGTAATTTACGGTTTACAGGTGGTTCATTAGCCGCTATTGATGCGGCAGTTAGTGGAGGACTAGACACCGGCGATAAGTTAGAGTTAACGCTTGATGCAGCTGGTAAACTGTCAGGGCTTCCCGCAGATGTGACCGTTACGCGTATTAGCGAAGATAGCCCCCCACAAAGCACCCCGGAAGCATTTGACCAAAGCAGCGACACTCTAGAGCCAGGTGATAAAGTAAACATTATATTTAACGATGAGCTGTTATTGAGTTTTAATATAAATGAGCTGCCTGTTGCAGGTGAGACTAATCTAAAGCTTTCGCCAAGTGCTGCCTCCTCCGGCGATAACCGCAACGCTTTAGCACTTCAAAATCTACAGTCGCAATCTATCGTGGGTGGTAGCGCAACGGTCAGCGGTGCTTATGGCGCGATGGTTAGTGATGTGGGAAATCGTACCAATATTATTCAGGTTAATTTAGATGCACGCCAGGGCTTAACAGACCAGCTGCGTGCGGTTCAGCAATCGGAGTCCGGCGTTAGCTTGGACGAAGAAGCGGCCAACCTGATTCGCTACCAACAGTTCTACCAAGCGAATGCGCGCGCGATTGATACGGCCTCTACCATTTTTGATACTATCTTAGGCTTACGTAGCTAACGGTTAGGAGTCTGCCTCATGCGTATTAGCAGCGTTACCATGTATGAACAAAGTACGGCTTCAATTAACCGTCAGCAAAGTGATTTCTTAAAAGTCAGCCAACAAATTGCTAGCGGCCGCCGAGTTGTGAATCCTTCCGATGACCCACAGGCTGCTTCAAGAGCGGTTCGGGTAGATCAATCTCAAGCAATTACCCAGCAGTATGCGGATGCCCGGGTTTCTGCGCGCAACTCGCTGGCTCAGACGGAGAGTATTTTAAACAGTATCAGCGACTCAGTAGTGAGTGCCAAAACACTATTGGTACAAGCCTCCAGCGATACGCTGAGTGATGTTGACCGTGAATCAATTGCCAGTGAGCTGAGAGGCATTTACGAGACAATGATTGGCCAAGCGAATGCGACCGATGGTAACGGGCGCTACCTGTTTGGTGGCTATGCAGATAACGCTCCGCCGTTTGTAAAAAATGCTGAAGGCAGCATCGAATATAAAGGCGATGCAAATGCTCGGGAACAGCGTGTTGATGCCTCGCGGTTAATGCCCGTCACTGAAAATGGTATTTCGATTTTTCAAAGCGTGCCGAGCGGCGCGGGCTATATCGCTGAAGCTGATAATGCCAACCAAGGCAGCGTGACATTCAGTGGCCCACAAATTAGTGACGTTAATGATCCTGGCTATGGTGAAAGCTTTCTTATAGTGTTTGGCGGCGACGCTGACAACCCCACTTATAGTGTTCAAAAATTTGATGGTACCAAATGGGACGATTTCAATCCGGCGCTTACTAATAAAAAGTATAACGCAAATGAGCAAAAACTTAGTTTTGGTGGGCTTAATATTACCCTCAAGGGAGATTCAAAGCCTGGTGATGAAATTCTCGTCGCCCAGTCAGGTAGCGCTCAGCGTCCTGCCGATCTATTCCGCACCATGGAAGCGGCTATTAATGTTTTAGAAACGCCGGTTGAAGATGACAGCCAAAAAGCAGCGCTGCGTAATACGATGAATACGTCTATGCGAGATCTAGATAATGCTTTGGATAATGTCTTAACAGTGCGTGCTTCGGCAGGGGCAAGGCTGAATGAACTAGACGTTGTAGACGCAGTCGGCAGTAATCGGATGCTTAACTACGAACAGACATTGTCCGATTTGGTTGATTTGGATTACGCAGATGCTATTTCAGAGTACAGCCTGCGCCAGGTCGGCCTCCAAGCGTCTCAGAAAGCGTTTGTTGATATTAAAGGGATGTCACTATTTGACTATATGTAGGTTTTTTTAACTACCTCCACAGTGTGAAACTAATGCCCCGGCTTTTTGCCGAGGCATTAGTTTAATGGGGCCATAGTTTCAATCAGGCTTTGAATAAAGTTAATCCCTTGGCTAAATAGCTGCTGTAGAAAGCTGCCAATATCGCTCATCAATACCATGAGCAATATGATACCGACGGTGAGCGAAGTGGGGAAACCAATATTAAACACGGTGAGCTGTGGCGCTGAACGGTTAAGAATACCCAGCGACAAGCTAATGATAAGCAACGAGGCGACCAGCGGCAGAGCAAGCAGCATCCCGGCAGCGAAAATAGTGCCCGCATAGCGTGCCAGTAACTCAAATGCATTAGGGTTAAGACCGCCAATACCAATCGGCAGTGTTTCAAAGCTCATGACTAACGTTTCTAAAACCATTAAATGGCCATTAAAGGCGAGAAACATCAGTAGGGTGATCATATAAAGAATACGCGACAGCACCATGATATTGGTGCCGCTAGAGAGATCGAAGAAGCTCGCAAAGGCGAGGCCCATCTGCAAACCAATAAATTCCCCCGCCGCTTGAACGACGGCAAAGACAATATGCATAACTAGCCCAATCGCAATACCAATCAATATTTGTTCAATGATAATGCCCAGGCCAGCCCAAGACATAAGGGGTATCTCTGGCATTGGGGGAAGCACCGGGGCGATGACCACCGCAATAACGGCAGCCAATGCCACTTTTGCTTGGTTAGGAATGCTTGAGTGCCCCCATAGCGGTGTTGCTGACATAAAAGCAGTAATGCGCACAAAGGGCCAAAAAAAGGCCACCAGCCACCCCTGGAGCTGGGCAAAAGTTACCTCAACCACAGGCTACATCACCATCGCGGGAATATTGGTAAAGAGCCGTATCGTGAAGTCAGTAATTAAGCCTATGAGCCACGGGCCCGCGAGGACCAATACGGCAAACACCGCTAAGATTTTTGGGATAAACGTTAGCGTCATTTCATTTATCTGGGTAGCAGCCTGGAATAGGCTAATAATTAAGCCTGTAAACAGCGCCGCTAATAGCATCGGGCCAGCTAAAAAAAGTGTTACGCGCATACCCTGATAAGCAACGCTCATCACCATCTCGGGTGTCATGATTAGTGCTCCTCGTCGCACCCCGCGACATTAAATCATATAAAAGCTCTCTGCCAGCGAACCTATAATAAGCTGCCAACCATCAACCAACACAAAGAGCATGAGCTTAAATGGCAGCGAAATAGTGATTGGCGGCACCATCATCATACCCAACGCCATCAGCGTACTGGCCACTACAAGGTCAATGATTAAAAAAGGGATAAAGATGGTAAAGCCAATTTGAAAGGCGGTCTTAAGTTCACTGGTGACAAAGGCAGGCAGCAAGACGCGCATTGGTAGCTCTTCCGGCCCCTGTAAGGGGCCTACGTCGGCTAGCCGAACGAAGAGTGCCAAGTCTGGCTCACGCGTTTGAGCCAGCATGAATTCGCGAAAGGGTAACTGCGCGCGAAGTAGGAACTCCTCAAAGTTGATGACTTCATCCGTTAGTGGCACCCAGGCGGTATCATATACTTGGTTGAGTACGGGGGACATAATAAAAAACGTTAAGAAGAGCGCGATACCCAATAGTACCTGGTTGGGCGGTGTGGCCTGGGTGCCCATCGCTGTTCTCAGCAGGCTGAGTACAATAATGATGCGGGTAAAGCTGGTCATCATCAGTAGCATCGCTGGCAAAAACGCCAGGGAGCTTAAAAACAGCAGTGTTTGTAGGGAGAGAGACCACTGCTGGCCACCGTCTTCTGTGGGTTGTGAAACTAACCCTGGCAGCTGCTGAGCGTGGCTGGGAAAAGCCATCAGGCAGCCGATGATGAGAATACTCATCAGCCACCAGTGACGCGAAGAGAACCAGGCAAAATGCTGAGCGGTTTTCATGAGGTATGTTGAGAGTCGGAGGAAGTGCTATCGCCTTTGCTGCGACTATTGGCGATAGCGTTAGCTAAGCGTTGTGAGAAGCGATTCGGCGGATTGGGTGGTGTAGATGTGCGGTCAGCGGGCGCTGGGCGCTCATGCAGTTTACTAATACGGCCGCCACTAACGCCTAGCACAAGCCACGTATCTTCAATTTCAACAACGACGATGCGCTCACGGTTACCCACGGCGGTAGTTCCTACTATGCGCAATCGAGCACCCTGATCGTAGCGGTGTTGCTGCCAACGTTTGAGCACAGAGGTGCACAGCAGAATGATTGCTATCACCAGCGCTAGCGCGGCCGCTGTTTTACCTAGTGCTGCCATACCAACTAAGGCATCACCGCCACCGTTACTTAACGCATCAATGGGAGTCTGGGGGGGCACGACACTCATCGGTTTAGTTTGTGGATGCGCTCAGAGGGCGTGATAATCTCAGTGATACGGATGCCGTATTTATCTTCGATAACGACTACTTCCCCTTGGGCAATTAGATAACCATTGATTAGGATATCCATCGGTTCACCGGCCAATCCTTCAAGCTCGATGACAGAGCCTTGAGCAAGCTCAAGGAGCTGCTTAATTGTCAGCTTAGTACGCCCTAATTCCACCGTAAGCTTGACTGGAATATCCATGATCATTTCAAGATCACGGGGCTGCGTACTGCCTTTTTCTGCGTTCAAAGGGCGAAATACTTCATCGCTGGCGGGCTTGGCCTGCGGTGCCTCTGGCTCAGGTTCATCTTCTGCTTCGGACTGTTCAGCTGCCTCTTGCTCTGCCATAGCAGCCGCCCAGGGGTCATCTTCATCGCTCGCTGCGTCGGCGCTGGATGATGTATCCTCTTGCTCAGACATGGCTTCCGCCCAATCGTCATCAGAGACTTTTTGATCGGGTTTGTTAGGGTCAGTCATGCTTTGGGTTCCTTGGCTTTCTGTCGCGTTGAACCTTTAATAAAGTCCTTGGACGATACGTTATTCATAGCAGCATGGTCGATCATTCTCAGAACACGCAGGGCGCGTTGCTGGCGCTGGCTACCGTATTCGCACTCCATCACTGGGACGCCGTCAACGTTGGCGGTAATCGTACTGGGAATCTCCACCGGCAGGACATCCCCTTTCTTTAACCCCATGATATGGGCAATGCGGCTAGGGATCTGAGTAAACTCTGCGACCAGCTCGACTTCGGATTGACGCAGCTCGCTAGCCATACGTCGTGACCAAGAGCCATCACTATCGTGGTTGCTGTCGTTAATCGGGTTAACCAGCAGGTCGCGTAGTGGCTCGATCATTGCGTAGGGCATGCATATCTGAAAACTGCTCGATAGATTGCCTACTTCAATATTGAACTTGGTATTTACCACGATCTCATTGGGTGAGTTAGTGATATTGGCAAACTTAGACTGTACCTCGGAGCGCAAGAAGTTGACGTCGATTGGGTAGACCACTTTCCAGGCTTCTTGGTAAGCGTCGATGGCAAGGTTGAGCAGGCGTTGGATAATACGCTGTTCGGTATTCGTAAACTCACGCCCATCTGATTTGGTGACAAAGCGCCCATCGCCACCGAACAGGTTATCTACCACCATAAACACGAGATTGGGTGGGAACACCACCAATGCAGAGCCTCGCATCGGCTTCATTGACACAATATTGAGGTTGGTCGGTACTGGAACGTTGCGTGAAAAATCGCTAAAGCTTTGATAGCGAACCGATTCCACCGTGATATCTGAGCTGCGGCGAATCAAGTTAAATAAGCCGTTGCGAAAATACCGAGCAAAACGCTCATTGATAAAGTCGAGTGCGTGTAGGCGTTCGCGAATAACCCGGTGCTGAGTTGACGGGTCATACGGGCGAATACGTGTTTCTTCTTTTGACTGAGACGACGATGCTGAAGGTTCGTCATCCCCACTGACCCCTTTTAGGAGGGCGTCAATTTCTTCCTGGGACAGTAGATCGTCCTGTGACATGAACGGCTCCGGTTCCCGAGATTATTGCACGATAAATTCGGTAAACAGCACTTCCCGTAGATCGAGAGGCGGCTGATTTTCGGTGAGAGGCACGCTCAAGCGGTTAATAATCTCCTGGGCCAGCTGTTCCTTCCCCTCTGTCGAGGTCAGTTCGTCAGCTTGCTTGCCAGATAATAGAATTAACAAGCGGCTGCGAACCTGCGGCATATGCTCTTCGATAATGACTTTGCTTTGCTCGTTGCCAACACGTAGCGTAATACCCGTATAGAGTAAGCGTGATCCATAGCGGTCGTCAGATAAGTTAACGGTGAATGGCTCAATATGAGTGAATACGGGGGGGATGCGCTCGACAGTCTGCTGCTGGGCCTCGCCACCGCCGTTACTTCCCCGTTGGTCAAGCACCAAATAAATAGCCGCTGCTGCTCCTGCTGAAGAGAGCAGTACGAGGATAATCATTACCCAAAGCAGTTTTTTAGATCCGCCGCTTGATTCTGCCATTGTTGTTCCCATGATGTTCACGCATGACGCTAGCCAAGCATTATGCCTAACGCGGGTGATAATGAAGAAACGAACAGGCTCCCTTGGAGAGCCTATCTTTTGGTTTAGCTAGTTAATACTGCCGGTACGACTCAAATCATAACGGTGAACAAGCTATAATTTAAGCATAAAGGTCAACGCGCCCGTCTATCGTGATAGAGGTACCTTCAGGTGTGGGTGCTCCAATCTCGCTCTCAATGCCAGTACTTCCACTGTCACCAGTAGAGCCTGCACCTGTGCTCTGCTGAGCAAATGCTTCTCGCTCGTTAGAGAAGCCTTGCTCACCCACAGACGTGTCGCTCAGTGAAATACCCTGTTCGGCCAGTGCTTCACGCAGTTGAGGGATTGCCTGTTCAATGATCTGTCGGACTTGGGCGTGAGCAGATAAAAAGTGAGCTTGTGCGCCATGCTCGGTCATTTTTAATGAGACAGAGAGTGGCCCAAGCTCAGCAGGGTGCAGTTTCATTTGCACATGCTGCTCTCCCCCTCGCTGGGCAAATTGAACAAGCTGCTGGCCTAATTGTGATGGCCATGCGGGGTTAGTAACAGGGGTGTTCAATGACGTTTGCAAAGAGACTGTGCCTGGTGCACTAGACGTGAGTGCTTGCTGTGGCGCAGCAGAGGGCAAATTTAGCGCAGCCTCATTATGAGCAGCCATACGTGGAGCAGAGTCAGTTGTAGCGCCACCAACGGCTGCTGCACTGGCTAACGCTTCGCTAGTTAGGCGAACCATACTAGTTGCCGTGTCATAAGTTGAAGGCGCATTCAGAGCAGTAGGTGCTGCCAGTTTATGGTCTGCAGCCGTATTCGCGGCGCTAGCAGGCATCAAGTTAGCTATTTTTTGGCTTAGTGATTCGGCAGAAGTACTGAAGCCTGCGTTATTAGGTGTACTGCCCTGTAAAGTGCTGAAAGCACTGATAAGCAAAGCAGCTTCCTGCTCACTAATCGACAATTGGCTTGCAATGGCTTCTGCAGAAGTAGCCTCTTTAGGTGTAGGCTTCGGGGTAGCAGTCTCGCCAGTAAACGCTGCCATTAGCGAGAGGCGGCTAGAGATTTCTTGTAGCGCAGTCAGAGGCATGCCTGCGGTATCACCTGATTCGGTGGTTAGGCCAAGCTGCTCCGACGGCGGCTGGCTTAGCTGCTGCAATTGTTCAAATAGACCGGCAAGCGCACCTTCGTCTAGTTCAATACCTAACGACTCTAGCAGTGTGGCAAACTTATGCGTTGCGTTTTCGCTGATACCGGTGGGAGCGGTGGAGGTCCCGTTTGATAGGCGTGGCTGGGAATCGGTGGCCTGCATCATTGCCTGCCGAAAAAGCCCGTTTGAAAAGCTTGGTGTGCCCGTCGTTGGTGAGGTTGACGCGCCACTACCTTGGCTTTGGTTCGCAGAAAGTAACATCTGGATATTCATAGATATATTATTTCCCGGTAGGGCGCTTAAAGTGGTTTATCAGACTGCTGACGAGCCAAACGGCTAGTAACTAAATCATCTGTGGTTTTTTGCTCGTGACGCGCTTGGCGGCGATGCTCCTCTAATAGCCGCCGTGAGGCCAGTGTATCGTAAGAGGAGAGTTTTCGCTGCTCTTGCTGCCAATGCTGCTGGCTTTGTTGAACGCGTTTTTGCTGTGCAGCCAATGCTTGTCTTGCTCGGACGAGGGCAGCATCCAGCGAGGCTAAGAACTGTTGATAATTATACATGGTAGCGGGGTCAATGCCGTCACGCATGGCGTGCTGTAAACGCTCTGCATACTCAACGCGATAGCGGTTGAGTGACTGCAGCTGGGCTTCTGTCTGCTGCTGGGTTTGACGCTCTTGGGCTAGCAGTTTGCTTGCCTGGTCGCGGGCATCACGGGCCAGGTCTGTCAGCATGTCGAGCTGGTTGCGACTCATTTAGCCTCCCACTACCGTGCGCAACGCTTGGTGTGATTCCTCAAGCGTTGCACATTCATCAATGTTCTGTTGAAGAAACCGCTCTAAAGCAGGAAAACGGTTTACTGCTTCATCAAGCCGCGGGTCATGCCCGGGGCTGTAGGCCCCTACGCTAATCAGGTCTCGATTGCGCTGATAGCGAGAAAAAATTTGCTTAAAGGTGCGCGCTTTCTGTTGCTGTTCAGGTGACACTATCGCCGTCATTGCACGGCTAATAGATGCTTCTATATCGATGGCTGGATAGTGTCCTGCTTCTGCCAGTGCACGAGAGAGGACAATATGACCATCTAAAATAGCCCTGGCTGAGTCAGCGATGGGGTCTTGCTGGTCATCGCCTTCGGTCAGGACGGTGTAAAACGCAGTAATAGAACCGCCGCCGCGCTCAGCATTGCCAGCTCGTTCAACCAAGCCGGGTAGCTTAGCAAAGACCGAGGGTGGATACCCTTTCGTGGCAGGGGGTTCGCCGATAGCTAACGCGATCTCTCGCTGCGCCATGGCGTAACGCGTTAGAGAGTCCATTATCAATAGTACATTGCGGCCAGCATCCCTAAAACCTTCGGCAATACGCGTGGCGTATGCTGCCCCCTGTAGGCGCTGCAGTGGTGACGTATCGGCGGGGGCTGCGACCACGACCGCGCGGCGCCTGCCTTCAGGGCCTAAGATATTATCAATAAAGTCTTGTACTTCGCGGCCACGCTCTCCAATTAAGCCAACAACGATCACATCTGCCTGGGTATAGCGTGCCATCATACCTAGCAGCACCGACTTACCCACACCTGAGCCTGCGAATAGCCCCATGCGCTGGCCACGGCCCACGCTGAGAAGGGCATTAATGGCCCGGATGCCAACATCTATTTGAGTATCAATGGGCGCGCGTGAAAGAGGGTTAAGTGGCCTAGCTTGTAGGGTTGTACGTGGCGCATCCTCCACACCTTCACGGTCATCCAGCGGGTTGCCATTTCCATCCAATACGCGGCCTAGAAGATCATCACCAATCGGGAAGCGCCGAGCACTATGGCCACTGCCATCGACTAAGGGAGTGACGCGTGCCCCAGGCATGAGTCCAGAGATTTCTTCTAAAGGCATTAAGAACAGCTTTTCACCAGCAAAACCGACCACTTCAGCTTCTGCATGTTTTTGGCTATCGTTGAGTCGGCCATCAGCCCCTGGCAGTTCAATATGACAAGCACTACCTACAGCCACCCGTAAGCCGACGACTTCAATGACCATCCCCGTTGCGCGTACTACCCGCCCACTGGTGCGATAGCGGGGCAGGCGGTCGACTCGCTGGGTAGTGCGCTGCAGTGCCTTGCGCCAGCGGTGTTGATGAGGACAGGTGACGTGGTTCATCGCGTTACTCGGAGGGCGTCGCGTTGTTGCCATGTCGTTTGCGCAGCTGTGCATTAATACTTTGCCAGCGGCTCTCAAACGTGGCGTCTAGTTCACCCTGGGCACTGGTGACGCGGCAGCCGCCACGGGCCAGCTGGTCATCGGGTTGTAGCACCCAGCCTGCTGCTTCTAGTTCGCCGCCAAGGTGCTCTTCAACCAGGGTATGGTCTGTCGGATTAAGCCATAGGCGTTGTTTGCCGACTAATGGCGGCTCGGTATGCAGTAGCTCGCGAACGATGGACAAAATATGCTCAGGGTGTGCCTCTAGTGCGTCTCCTGCCAGCTGTTTGCCTGTTGCCAGGGCAAGCTCAGCGAGGTCGTGGGCGATGGTGTCGTCGAGCTGCTCAAGGGCATCTGTAAACTGCTTTGCTAGCGCCTCAAGCGGTGCAACTGTTTGGCGAACTTGCTCTTTAAGCTCTTTGGCCGCTTGTTCGCGACCCTCGCTCAGCCCTTGAGCAAGCCCCTCTTCGTGACCGCGCTTCAAACCCGCTTGATAGCCCTCTTCCTCGGCTGCTTGGCGAAGCTGTTCATAAATTTCTTGCCGCTTTTTTTCCTCACGAGCTCTTGCTTCTTCGGCGGCACGTTGGGCGGCTTCCACTTTGCGCTGGTGAGCGGTAGGGCCTGGTGCATGCCGCTGGGACGTGTCACTGGCTGGTGTTGCCAGTTCGTTCATTTGCCAGCGCCGCCACTCCTTGTGGCGATCAAATTTGGGTGAGTGAGTACTAGACATACTCGTCGTCTCCGCCTGCTAGGACGATCTCTCCAGAATCTGCTAAGCGGCGCACGATTTGTAGGATAGCTTTTTGCTCGGTTTCCACTTGCGAGACACGGATGGGGCCACGTGCCTCCATGTCCTCGCGCACTAGGTCGGCGGCACGCTGCGACATATTGCGCAGGAACTTGTCCACCAGGGCGTCCGGTGCTCCTTTGAGCGCTACCACCAGTGAATTGGTTTCCACCTCCTGAAGCACCATCTGAATAGCACGATTGTCCAGATCGAGCAGGTTCTCGAAGAGGAACATCTCGTCGATGATCTTCTGGGCAAGGTCTTCGCTGTGCGAACGAACGGTTTCGATAGCCACCTCTTCTTGAGAAGAGTTCATCAAGTTGAGGATTTCTGCCGCTGTTCTTACGCCGCCCATTTTGCTGCGCTTGAGATTCTGGCCGTCCAGCATGCTGGTAAGCACTTCGGTAAGCTCCTGCAAGGCAGCAGGTTGTACGCCGCTAAAGGTAGCGATCCGAAGTACCACGTCGTTACGTAGCTTCTCTTCGAATAGTTCGAGAATATCCGCAGCCTGATGGCGATCCAGGTGTACCAGGATGGTGGCGATGATCTGCGGATGCTCGTCGCGGATCAGCTCCGATACCATGGAGGCTTCCATCAGGTTGAGCGCATCAATGCCTGAGTTTTCACCGGTTGTTTCAAGGATGTCCTCAATTAAGCTGGTAGCACGCTCACTGCCCAGTGCTTTGGTGAGTACCGAGCGAATGTGTTCGCTGGAGTTGAGGTTAAGTGCTACGAACTCTTCGGTTTCTTGATGGAAAGCCTCAAGTACGGCTTTCATATCTTCATGAGATATTTGGTGAAGCCGTGCCATCTCCATACTGATCTCTTGTACTTCGTTGGCGCTAAGGAACTTAAAAATTTCGGCAGCGCTGTCTTCATCAAGCGCCAGCAGGAGAATGGCGCTTTTACGAGCGCCGCTCATTTCGGCAATGCTAGTCATTAGCGTTCATCCAGCTGCGAATAATCATAGCGACCATACGAGGATCTTCCTGGGCCATTTCTCGCAGGTCGTTAAGATTGTGTTCGTAAAGCGACGTTTTGCGGCGGCGCTTGGGCTTGCTGCTGTAGGTATCCTCGTCATCGGATGCCTCGGCTCCTTCGCCCTCCTGATCATCCTCATCGCCACCCACGCTGGTGCTTAACGTGCCACCTGGCATTGTGGCTGCCATCACTGGTGGCTGGGTATAGCGCTTGATGAGCGGTCGCAAAATCAGCAGGTAGAGTAACAATGCCGCTAGGGCAACCAATAAGTAGCGTCCAAGGTTGGCGGCTATTGCTAGGTTATCGGGATGTTGCCACCAAACCGGCTCGACTCGGGTGTCATCATCGCCAGCGAAGGGTGTGTTAACCACTTCAACTTGATCGCCGCGTAGCTCAGAGAAGCCCATTGCTTGCTGTACCAAGCGCTCAATTTGGGCAATCTCTTCATTACTGAGTGCTACCTGCTCAACCTCACCCTCTTCATTGGTGACATTGCGGAAGTTCACAACAACGGCGGCTGACAGCCGCTGTATCTGGCCGAGCCGGTGCTGAATGTGCTCGATGCTACGATCTACTTCGTAGTTAATAACATCTTCCTGGCGTAGGCTGCGTAAGGCACCGGGCTCAACCTCTTCATCATTTGCCCCATTTTCTTCATCAGGCTGGTTGATGAGTGATGGAGCAACGCCCGGCGGTGTATTGCTCAGTGCGCCTGGAATACCGGTGGCCAACGGGTCTTCGCCGTCGTAAGAGAGGTTAATTTGGCGACTGCGTACGGCGGATTCATTAGGGGGCTGGTTAGGGGTATAGCGCTCAGAAGTCTCTTCCCGGCGTGAAAAATCAATTTGTGCAGCTACTTGGGCGCGCACATTGTCACTGCCCACGATAGGCGAAAGAATATTTTCAATACGCTGCTGATAAGAGCGCTCTACTTCGCCGATGTATGCTAACTGCGTGCCGTCTAGATCGTTACCCTGAGCGCTATTAGCCGTGAGTAGGCGGCCATTCTGATCGACGACCGTGACATCTTCTGTGGCGAGTTCAGGCACACTGCTAGATACCATATGAACAATGGCGCTGACTTGCCCTTCCCCAAGGACACGGCCTGGCAGAAGCGTTAGCACCACCGAAGCTTTGGCAGGCTCACGGTCACGGATAAACACAGATGGCTTTGCCATCGATAGGTGTACGCGCACACTTTCGACGGGGCCTAGTGATTCAATAGAGCGTGCCAGCTCGCCTTCCAGCCCACGTTGAAAGTTAACCTGTTCCGCAAACTGGCTAATGCCGAACGCCTGAGTTTCCATTAGCTCCAGGCCTAGATTGCCACCGCGAGGCAACCCCTGCTCTGCCAATTGGAGTCTGAGGGTATGCACCTGATCGCTGGGCACCAGTAGAGCTTGGCCCCCCTGGCTAAATTCATAGGGTACGCCTCGGCTATCTAGCTCCGAAATAATTCTCCCGCCATCCGCTTCGCTAAGGTTGCTATAGAGAACACGGTACTCAGGGCTGCTTGCCCACATAAATAGTGCGGCAACAATGGCGATAGATGCCGCTGCCGCGATTAATATGACTACCAGCGGGTTGCCGCGCAGCTGTTTTAGAGTGCGCTCAAACGCTGATGAGCCGTTAGGTGCGTTCTCTGCCTCGCCGCTATTGGGGGCATTAGTTGTCGAGCTGTTTTGACGGCCTGCCGTAGCACCAGTTTCGCTCATGCGTCCCTCCATAAGGGCAGGCAAAACGGGTGTCGGCCCAGGCGCATCACCAAAGAAGGCATAGGCTATATCCGTCAATCGCGGTTATCCGCAGGGAAAATAAAGCGGAATTGTGATGGACGCCATTATCCGGTGGCAAGTCGACCATAAATGAACGAAAAGCTTGGCTTTTTGCGCGCATTTGTACGTATGACGTTTTTCCTACTAGTGGTAGGCTTTTAGCACTAAACAATTTCCTGCGAATGAGGCATGCGTATGAGTTCACCTTCAATACAGTCTGCGCTGCAACAGATGCAAGGGCTGGCAGCTCAAGCGGCTCAGCCCATTAAGGGAGAGCACGTGTCAGCAGCGGTTGGGCAGACGGGTTTTGGTAGTGAGCTGCAGGCTTCCATTCAGCGGATCAACCGCTTACAGCAGGCAGCTAATGCTAAGGCAATGGCGTTTCAAGCGGGCGAACCCAATATTGAACTCAATGATGTCATGGTTGATATGCAGAAAGCCAGCGTCGCCTTTCAAATGGGGATGCAGGTGCGTAATCGCCTAGTGACCGCTTATCGTGATGTAATGAATATGCAGGTATAAGGCACGCAACTCCTGTGCTGTGAGCGTCCTGGGCTGTGCGCACTGTGAGAGCGCTGTGGAGAGTGAGGTGTAAACGCTAGGGAGGGTTTTTATCATTCTTTTTGGCTGTACAGAAGGCATCCCCCTGCCTATGTTCACACCCTGCTATATTTTAAGGGAAATCAACCTTCCTTGTAGCTCCTCAAGCCGCTCCGCCATTAGCAGTACTTCCTCTGCCGGTATTTGGCGTATCACGTCGCCCGTTTCGCGATCGATAACGCGAGTGATAACGCGCTTCGATTGTTCGCTAATATCGAACTCTAGGCCCCGTGGTCTAAGAACACTATTGATGCGCTGAATGGGTTCGGCCAGGGCTTCTTGAGTTATCTCTTGGGGTGAGGTTGATTCGCTTTCGCTAATGGAAAGGTCGTACAGTGTTGAGTGTTCAAGAGGCCGCGAGAGGCGATCCTGCACAGAGATAGTGGTTGCTGCCATAGTTGGCGTTGTTGAGTCGATTGGCAGTGGGCCCATAAACAACGTTCCTCTTTAGGTAAGCCTAAGGGCTGGGTAACGTAAACGAGCAAATGCAGAAAGGCCTTTTTACCTTCTGGCTTCAGTGGAAGGTGGCTTCGGTGGCAGGCCTTTTTGACCTATCGGCACGTTTGCCAAAAACTTTACCCTTTTCACTATAGACGAAAAGGCAAGGGGCATCTCTCCTATTGCGGGCATGTGGCTCGCTAAAAGCTTCTGTTATGCTCTGCCGCTTTGTGGTGGGCGTTAACAAATAACGCGTTAGGGAAAGCGAGGCACGCATGGTAGTTCAGCAAGATGAGTACGAAAGCATCACGAGTCCGTCGGCGATTAGTTCTCTCTTAAACACAATGATTGAGAGCGGCGGGGTGTCGCTTTGTTTGGCAACGCCTGATGCACGCCCAGAGCCTGTCGTCTTGATGGAGCAGCACGAGGGCGAGACGCTCGTGCTGGATCTTTCGTCGGTAGACTATCTGCTCAGCCGTTTACAACAAGGTGAGCAGTTCTTTTTGCGTGGTCAATCCCAGGGGAAGGTGGTACGTACACCACTGTTGTCCTTGACGGAAACACGTCGCTCCGGCGGGCGTTTTCTATGCTGTAGTGACTACCCAGCATCAGTTGATGTACTGCAGCGGCGTGAGTCTTATCGTGCTGAATTGCGTATGGGGATGGTCGTTTCTGCAAGTGTCTTTGGGGAGGATGGGGCAGAAGCACAAGGAGAGTTACGTGATCTCTCCCAGGATGGCTGCCAGATTGAGCTGCCATTAACCGCGAGTGGTGTGCTGACAGAAACGGATAATCCACTAAAACTTGCCTTTACATTTCCAAACGGCACTTACTTTGAGGTGCACGGTGTCGCGCGCCATCAAAAAACAGACCCTGAGCGGCACTTGTTGCGGGTTGGTTTTCGCTTTGCAGGCTGCACCTCAGAACAGGAGCGTCAACTTTGGTACTTTGTCTGTGAGATTGAGCGTGAAGCAGCGCGTTATAAAAAAGAAGCTCAAGAGGAGCGACAGCCGTCGCCACTGTTTGAGCAACCGGGCAAACGTACGCCGGACACTGAGCACATTGGCCGACGTGATATCCGCCGCTATGCGACGCCGATGGCACGCCGTCTCGTTAAGGTAGCTGCTTACCTCGATGCCCAGTTATTGCTGCTTCAGAAGGGGAGCGATATAGACTCAAGACAGCTCTCCCGTAACGCTGACCGCTTACTGATGCTGCATGAAGAAGATCGTGAAGCCTTGTTATTCGCTTCCCGCTGTCTATCGTTAGAGCCTCTGTTAGTACGCCATGGCATCGCTGTTGCAATCCATCTGTTGGATCTGGTGGGCGCTAATATGCCGCGGGATGTGCGCAAAGCAATAGTGGCCAGTGGCTTAGTACACGATCTGGGTAAAGCGCTTATCCCTCAAGTCATCTTTAAAGCACCTAATTTCGAAGCGACCCACCGACAGGCGTTGAGTGAGCATGTCTCGCTACTGTTGGCTCGGCTGCACACGTGCCAATGGCTCTCTGCTTCTGTCGCGCAGGCGGTCATTGGTGGAATTAACGAGCGACTTGATGGTAGTGGCTACCCTGAAGGGTTGACTGGGAGCGATATCAACGAGTTAGCAAAGGCAAGCGCAGTGGTAGATGTGGTGGAGGCAATGCGCCGTGATCGCCCAGACCGCCCGGGCCGCACGGCGCAGCAAATTTATCGCCACCTGTTGGCTCACCCACACCAGTTCGATCCTAGGTGGATTAAGCGCTACATCGAACACTTTAAAGTGTTACCCGTAGGTTCGCTGGCACTGTTTTCCAGCGAGCAGCTAGCCTGGATTCTTCGCCTTGACGCCCAAGGTGCCCCCGCAGAGGTTGTGCTTACCCAGCAGCCAGAACCCCCAATGCGTGAAAACTTAGGGCGTGTCGTGCGTGGCGATGTGTTTGAACGGCTTGGTAAGCCTGTCCGAGAGGTGGCGGTTTCTACCTAAGCGGATAAATATCGAGCGTGGCTTCAAAATGACATGCGCTTAAAATTAAAAAGTCATCAGATGTTAAAGTCCGCTGCTGATGCGCCGATATATTTGATAGCTGAGCAAATACGCTCAATCTTGAATAGTAAACAGCGCAACATGGCTTTTCGCCTTGGCTGTTGTTCCACCCTACATAGGAGTGCCCGCTAATGACCTACACTCGCGGTGGCGCCGCTAACGGACGAGGTGCACATGCCTATGCCCGCGTCGGCGTTGAAAGTGGTGTCATGTCAGCTGATCCCCATCAGCTTATCGTGATGCTGTTTGATGGCGCTCAAGCGGCAATCCGTGCAGCGCGTATTCACATGCAGGCTGACAACAGGGCTGAAAAAGGTAAATCAATCTCAAAAGCTCTTGATATTATCAATAACGGCTTAGCCGCCGCGCTTGATCAAGAGAAAGGAGGTGATATTGCCGAGCGCCTTGCGTCGTTATACGACTACATTGCACGCTTGTTGCTGACAGCTAACCTGCGTAACGATGAGGAGAGTCTCAATCAAGCCGAGCGCTTGCTTGAGGACATCGCCTCTGCATGGCGTGAAATTGGTCAACAGCAAAGTGCATGAGGCAAGCATGGCAGCTTCCGAAACAGCCAATAGTAATTCACAGAAATTGCTGTTAGATGCGTATGCAAAACTGCTTGTCCGCGTGAACCACATGCATGAGCTTGCTGATGCAGAGCAGTGGGCAGAGCTGATTGAGCAGCGCAGTAACTATGTAGTGCTGGTTGAAGAACTCCGTGAGCTAGACGCTAACGTTACGCTCGATGCGGCAGGGAAGCAGCGTAAAACAGAGTTGCTTGAGCATATTCTAGAGCATGACGTCGAAATTCGCCGTCGCCTAGTAGCAAGGCGTGATGAGCTTGGCAAGCTGATTGGCGTTACTCAGCGCCAGCGCGACCTACACCGGGCCTATGCACCCCAGCAGGGTGCCTACAACGTCTTTGATAGTGACGCTTCTCAGAATAAGGGGGCATCGTGAGTGGCATTACGCCACTTATCGACACCCTCTTACACCAAGTACTTGGGCGCCAGGGAGAGGTGTCCTCGCAACGTGCGCTTAATGCGCCTGTTCAGCCTGTGTTACCGGGAGAAGGCCCGCGAGCTTTGCAAGGAGATGCAGGGCTAGACGGCCGTCCACTCTCCTCTCCGCTTGGTGATTTAAAGCGACTACCTGGTACACCCGAGGGGCTGCGTCAGCCGCTACCAGGAGGAGTGACAGGAGAAGCCCCTAGTTCCACACAAACGCACTTTAGCCCCGCCGCGCGTACGATTGCAGATGTGTTATTACGCTTTCCAGGGCCGCCAGCGGTGATGAAGCCGCCAGCACCTCTCATGTCTATGCAAGAAGCGCCATCGGCGCCAGTACTGGCAAACCGCTTAGAAGCAAGTATTCGCGATAGCGGTTTATTTTATGAGTCGCATCTGAAACGCTGGTTTCAAGGCGAAGTGTCTCGGCAGCAGCTTTTGCGAGAGCCGCAAATGCAGCCTGGTCCTCGTCCTGCCGCTGCTTTTGTACCTAATTTTCTGTCTACAACACCACCCATGTCACCTTCAGCGTCAGCTCCGCGCTTCATCACAACGCCTGGCATTTTACCTAATACGCCCTTGGTGCCTGTGAGTGGCGAGAAACAGCTGCTGTTGGAGCGCCCAGCGGTAATACTCCCCGCTTCTAATTCACCTGCGCCAGTGGCGGCAGAACGACGAGAGGTTAGTCCAGCTTCGTTGACATTGCCGGTGGCTAGCGAGCTAGAAACGTCTAGTCGTGGCTCACGCGAGATCGTCCATGAGAGCTTGCAAGGCATCGTTCGTCAGCAATTGGAAATGCTGGTGATGCCGACTCTTCGTTGGGAAGGAGATGTGTGGGCGGGTATTTTTATGGCGTTGGTGGTTAACTTGCCAGGGCGTGAAGGGGGAAAAGAGGGGGCGTCGGGAGAAGAGGGTGCAGAGGAGAGCTGGCGCTCGGAAATGCAGTTAGAGGTGCCCAACTTGGGTAGCTTTAGCGTAGCAATATGGCTGCATCAAAAAACGCTGAGTATTGACTTAACCACTGACAATGCTGTCACGCATCAGCATCTTGAGGAGGGGATTGGCTCGCTGGAGCAGCGCTTAAACGCCCTTGATTTTCATAAAGTTCAAGTCAAGGCTAGATTCGTAACATTGGAGCGCCATCATGATGACCTCGGGTGAGCGTCGCCGCCAGGCAGTTGCGCTTGCATATCAAGAAGGTGAGCAGGCGCCACGGGTGGTCGCTAAAGGGTATGGTGAGCTGGCAGAGCGAATCATGGAAGAGGCTCGGCGCCAGGGTATCTATGTGCACGATGCACCGGAATTAGTGGCGCTGCTGATGCAGTTAGATCTTGATGAGGAGATTCCCGCGAGCTTATATCAAGTCGTCGCTGAGCTGCTTGTCTGGGTATTTGAGCTATCAAAGGATGGGCTGGGTCATCGTGAGAGGCTCAAGTAGCCAATACAAGCGTTGTATGCAACCATGATGCTAGGTAATGAAAAAAGTCATCAATGGCGCCAGTATAATGGTCACAATGTCGCGCCTGTGTCGTTCGATGGGACACTATGAGTCAAACAAGCTTTCTCGATGAAATCCAAGAAATTAACCTGGCGTATTTGCTTTTAGCGCAGCGTCTGCTGAGCGAGGATCGTGAAGCAGCTATGTTTCGCCTAAAAATTGATGGGGAACTGGCCGACTTGCTGGTTTCGCTCAATGCTTGGCAGCTCACTAAACTGGCGCGGAGTAACCAATTGATCTGTCGGTTCAGTCACACAAGTGGGCAGCGGTTGCGTCAAATTTTAGAAAACCCCAGAGATCAAGGTTTGTCTGGTTTGCATGCATCTCTGCTCTCGGCCTGTGAACCCTTGGAAACGTTAACCCCAGGAGAGTCGAAGTGAGCCAGAAGAGCTTGGTTGATGAGATGCACCAAGTACAGCTGGCCATTGAGCTGATTGAGTTAGGTGCAAGGCTACAGGTATTGGAGACGGAAACAGAGCTAAGCCGCACCCGGCTAATTAAGCTCTATAAGGAAGTGCGTGGCATGTCTCCGCCGAAAGGGATGTTGCCATTTTCAGCCGACTGGTTCGTGACATGGCTGCCTAATGTGCACTCATCCTTTTTTTACAATATCTATAGAGGCCTGCTGAAAGAGGCCGATTGCGAACGCATCGATGCGTTTGTTAAAGCGTACCGTTTGTACGAAGAGCAGATTTCCCTCGAAGGGGTGGAGCCAGTATTAGGCCTCACCCGTGCTTGGACGCTGGTGCGCTTTTTTGAAAGTGATTTATTACAATTAACTACCTGCACGCGCTGTGAAGGCCACTTTGTTGCCCACGCTCACAGCCCAACCCATGATTATGTGTGTGGAATATGCCAACCGCCTTCGCGCGCCGGTAAAACACGTAAAGCACAGCGCTGAACGTAGAAAATTGTCACGCCACTAGCGGCAGCGCATAGAACAGATACACTACCCCCTGAGCAGTAAAAGACATTGTTACTTTTTCATTGAACAGAGCATGCGCCTTAGTATGATGTGGGTAAGCTGCGCTAGTATGGAGTCCTCCATGCTTTTTAGTGAAGCATCGGACGTGGCTTCGTTGGTAAAAAAACTGATATCGCAAGGACACTGCCTGTGCTGATTCCCTTAGGTTATATCGTCGTACTGCTATCGGTATTTGGTGGTTACATGCTAGCCGGTGGTAGCTTGGGGCCGCTTTATCAGCCTACAGAGTTGCTTATGATTGGTGGTGCTGGGGTGGGTGCCTTTATTGCCGCGAATAATGGTAAGGCTATTAAAGCTACCTTCAAAATACTGCCCAAGCTCAAGCGAACCAAAAAATACAATAAAGCGCTGTACATGGAGTTAATGGCGCTGCAGTACAAGATACTTTCCAAAGTACGTCGTGAGGGCATGCTGGGGATTGAGCGCGACATCGACAACCCGCAAGAGAGTCCACTCTTTCAAGAGCATCCCACTGTGCTGGCGGATCCACACATCATGGACTTTTTAACGGACTATCTACGTTTGATGGTCAGTGGTGGCATGGAGCCAATGGAAATTGATGAACTTATGCTTCATGAGATTGAGGCCTTCGAGCAAGAAGCCCATATTCCTGTCGATGCAATTTCTAAGGTGGGAGACGCGATGCCAGCATTTGGTATCGTCGCCGCGGTGATGGGAGTCATCAAAGCATTAACTTACGCTGATGCCACCCCTGCCCAAATGGGTGAGATGATTGCGCTAGCGCTAGTAGGCACCTTTTTAGGGATTCTGCTGGGTTATGGCTTTATCAGCCCAGTGGCTAGCTATGCTGAGCGTCAAGCGAAAGAAGCGGAAAAAATGCTGCAGTGCATTCGCGTAACATTGCTGGCTAGTCTACACGGCTATGCGCCTCAGTTAGCCGTTGAGTTTGGTCGTAAGGCGCTGCACACCGCCGAGCGCCCAAGTTTCAATGAGCTTGAAGAGTATGTGCGCGACGCCAAAAAAGGCGGCAGTGCATGAGTAAAGGTGGGGACAAGCGCCCAATCGTCATTCGGCGCAAAAAGGTTGTCCATGCCCACCATGGTGGTGCCTGGAAGATTGCCCTGGCAGACTTTATGACCGCGCTAATGGCGCTGTTTCTAGTGATGTGGATTCTCAGCGTCTCAAGTGAAGAAACACGGAGAGGAGTGGCGGAATACTTTAGCACCCCATTAGTCACCGCTATTACCGGCGGTGATATGTCAGGCAGTACGAGCGTTATCCCAGGAGGCGGCCCTGATCCTACGCATAGTGATGGAGAGCGAGCGCGTATTGATGTGTTGCAGCATTCCCGGCCCAGCCCTCAAGAGCGGCGCTTTTTTAATGATTTACAAGAGCGCATTGAGCTTGCGATAGAGCGCGATCCTGAGTTACGTGAATTACGCAATCAGATGCGCTTTGATCTAACGCGTGAGGGACTACGAATTCAGCTTTTAGATACCGAGCAGCGTCCTATGTTCGAACTGGGAAGTGACCAAGTTGCCCCGTACATGCGCGGTCTACTGCGTACTATGGCACCACTTCTCAATGAGCTGCCTAATGATTTAAGCATTAGTGGGCACACGGATAGCGTTCCATATGCAGGGGGATACCGTGGCTATAGCAATTGGGAGCTCTCTAATGACCGCGCGAATGCCTCTCGCAGAGAGCTTGTTGCAGGTGGGCTTGACCCAGATCAGCTTTTACGCGTATCGGGCTTTGCTGACCGTGTCCTCTTGAAAGACACTGCTCCAACTGACCCAATAAATCGACGCATTGAGCTGGTGGTACTCCTGCCTGAAATTGCAGAAGCGATTCGTAACCCCGGTATTCTAGCGCCCGATACTGAAGTATCTGAGGGTGCTGAACCAGAAGAGCTATTGCCACAAAACACGCCACAAGCCAACGACGAGCAATGACCATGGCTTGTCACAAAAATACGACGTTCACGTGGAGCGGTGCATGGATATAGCGGATTTTTTTGACACCTTTTTTGAAGAGGCTGAAGAGCTGCTGGCTGATATGGAGCAGCACTTACTGGAACTGGATGTCGATGATCCGGATGGTGAGCAGTTAAACGCTATCTTCCGCGCAGCCCACTCTATTAAAGGTGGTGCAGGGACCTTCGGTTTTAGCGTGCTGCAAAAAACCACGCATATTTTCGAAAACCTGCTAGATCACGCGCGTAAAGGGGAGTTAACCCTACGTGCTGACCTCGTTGATACCTTTTTAGAGGCTAAAGACATCATGCATGATCAACTCGATGCCTACCGCAACGAGGAAGAACCCAATCAAGAAGCGTATGAGCGGATCTGCCAAACACTGCAGCAAATTGCGCTCGAAGAGATTGGTAAAACGCTTGATGCGCCCGCTGCGGCACCAGCACCCAAGCCAAGCGAGCCTTCTCCAAAGGAAGAGCCAGCGGGTGCAGGTGAACAACACCTTAAAGTGGCGCTGCTCAATGTAGGTGAGAAAGACCGTACCTTGCTGGTAGAAGAGCTTGAGCAGCTGGGCGATATTCAATCTCAGTCAGGTGATGAGAAGCGCTATGAAGTCATCCTAAAAGGTAGCGTTAGTGCAGACGATATTGAAGCCGTGATGTGCTTTATTATCGAATCCGAGCAAGTTGAAATTACCTCGGTAGCTGCAGGTGAGCCTGCGCCAGCGGCAGAACCTGCTGCTAAGGCACCCGCGCCTGCAGACGTAGCAGAAGAAAAGCCTGCTGCGCCAGCGGCTGAAAAAGCTCCTGCCAGCAAAGCGCCCGCAAGCAGTAAACCCGCCAAGGCAGCGCCTAAAAAAGCAGCCGCAGAATCCTCCTCTATCCGTGTGTCTGTCGACAAAGTTGACCAAATCATCAACTTGGTTGGTGAGCTAATCATCACCCAGTCGATGTTGGACCAAACGGTTAGTGATCTTGATGATCAGTCGGTAGGCAACAGCTCACTGCAGAACGGCATGAGCCTGTTACAGCGTAATGCGCGTGACCTTCAGGAAGCGGTCATGTCAATCCGTATGATTCCAATGGAGTTCGTCTTCAGCCGTTTCCCCCGGGTAGTGCGTGATACCGCTGGCAAGCTGGGTAAAGAGATCGAGCTGATTACCGAAGGTAAATCTACTGAGCTAGATAAAAGCCTTGTAGAGCGGATTACCGACCCGTTGACACACCTGGTCCGCAATAGCTTAGACCACGGGATTGAAATGCCCGATGAGCGTGAAGCATTGGGCAAGCCACGTACGGGCAAGTTGGTACTAGCTGCCCGGCACCAGGGTGGCAATATTTTAATTGAAGTACGCGATGACGGTGCCGGCATGGACCGTGATCGCCTACTAGCGAAGGCCCGCGAAAATGGCCTTAATGTCTCTGATACCATGTCAGATGAAGAAGTCTTTCAACTGATTTTTGCGCCTGGTTTCTCAACTGCGAAAGAAGTCACCGACGTATCTGGGCGCGGCGTCGGTATGGATGTTGTTAAGCGTAATATTCAGGGGATGGGCGGGCGCGTTGAAATTCAGTCAAAGAAAGGCGAAGGCACCAACACGCGCATTGTGCTGCCGCTGACGCTTGCCATTCTTGACGGCATGTCGATCAAAGTCGGCAGCGAAACATTTATTTTACCGCTCTCAACTGTTCTTGAGTCACTACAGCCTGCTAAGGGCGATATGTATGCCATGGCAGGTGATGATGTGGTACTCAAAGTACGCGACGAGTATCTACCCGTTATCGCCATTCATGAGGTGCTTGACGTGGAGAATGCCATTACGGATCCCACTAAGAGCATTGCCGTGATTGTGCAGGGTGAGGGGCGCCGCTATGCCATGCTGGTCGACGAGCTCATTGGCCAGCAGCAAGTGGTGGTTAAGAACCTCGAAGATAATTACCGCAAAGTGCCTGGCGTATCGGCGGCTACCATTCTGGGCGATGGTAGCGTTGCGTTAATTCTGGATATCACAGGCTTACACCGTTTAAGCCGTGCGAAAAAAGAAGCAGGGAAAGCCGCTAACCAACCACATCTCTCTTATTACAAGGAGGCTGAGCCCTCATGAGTCAAGCATCTAATGAGGCGGTGCTAGCCGCCGCAGAAGCGGAAAATCGCGAATTTCTGGTGTTCTCGCTCGGTGACGAAGAGTACGCCATTGATATTTTGAAAGTGCAGGAAATTCGTGGGTATGAAAATGTTACCCGAATTGCGAACGCACCTGACTTTATCAAAGGGGTCACTAATCTACGCGGCGTGATCGTTCCGATTGTTGACCTACGCATCAAATTCCATTTAGACAACGTTGAATATGGCGGCCAAACCGTGGTCATCGTCGTCAATGTGGCTGATCGTATTGTGGGTATTGTGGTGGACGGTGTATCTGACGTAATGACACTCACTCCCGACCAGATCAAACCCGCACCAGAGTTTGGTGTAACCCTTTCATCGGACTTCTTGAGTGGTCTGGGCAGCTTGGATGACCGGATGCTAGTGCTGGTAGATATCGATAAGCTGCTTACCAGCGAAGAGATGGCCCTAGTAGATAGCACTAGTAACCGCTAAACGACCCGCCATGGGGCACAGGGAGCGTGCCCGTCCGAGCCAAGAAGCAACCCGTTCTGGTGCAAAGGATAGCACTAGCTAATACGGTTGTGTTTGGAGTAATGCGTGTGATACGGCTAGTACGTCAACTGATGAGTAACATGACCGTGCGTCTTAGTTGGGGGCTAGTGCTGGCCACCTTCTTCCTGCTGGTGATTATTGCCTGTGGCATCGGCTTTTACGTACTACACCACGGGACAACCATCGTTCAGAGTGCCAGTGAGCTTCAAGCGCAGCAGGTTGCGTTTATCACTTTTGCTGACCGCATCCGCTGGGTGCTGAGTGGGGTAGTGCTGATGACCATCGGCACGATGGTGGTTGTGGTGTGGGGGGTATCGGCCAACGTACTGCGTCCACTGGATCAGCTAGTCGGTTATTTTGAGCGCATGGCACAAGGCGACCTCAGTCAGCAGATTACCGTGCCTGGCAACAACGAAATCGGCAAGCTGTACAGTGCTATGACCCACATGCAGTCCTCACTGTCTGAGACGGTTAGTGTTGTCCGGCATAGCGGTACGACAATCTTTGAGCGCTCTCAGCATATTGCCAGTGGCAATAATGACCTTTCTTCCCGCACAGAGCAGCAAGCTTCCTCTCTTGAAGAGACGGCTTCCAGCATGGAGCAGCTTGCCTCTACTGTGAGTCATAATGCCGACAATGCACGGCAGGCGAGCCAGCTTGCTGAAGAGGCCACGCTCACGGCACATCGTAGCGGTGAAGAGGTTGATCACATCGTTGAAACCATGCAAGACATAAGTGCCAGCTCCCATCAGGTCGCAGATATTATTACGGTTATCGATAATATTGCTTTCCAAACTAATATTCTGGCTCTTAACGCTTCAGTGGAAGCCGCGCGGGCAGGCGAGCATGGTAAAGGGTTTGCTGTCGTTGCCCAAGAAGTACGCAGCCTAGCAAGTCGCAGTGCGAATGCCGCCAAAGAGATACGCACGCTGATTGATGCGTCCCTAGGCAAAGTAGATGCTGGGACACAGCGCGTTAACCAGGCAGGGCAGACCATGCAAGATTTGGTGGCTGCGGTGCAACGGGTTAGCGACATTATGGACGAGATCGCCTCAGCCTCCGCAGAGCAAAGCAATGGTATCGGTCAGGTTAACCAAGCGGTTGCCCAAATGGACCAAGTGGTGCAGCAAAACGCACAGCTAGTCCAGCAGGCAGCACGCAGTGCCAATGAACTTGAAAGTGAGGCGGCCCGCCTACGCGAAGCGGTCGAGCGCTTCCGCGTGGCCGGAAGTCAAGACGCACCACAGTCACGCGCGCCTAATCTCCCCCTGATTACGCAAACAGCACAGCAGCATCCACCCGCCACTCCGAAACAAAAAGTATCGGAAGAGTGGGAGGAGTTTTGACCCCGTGGGCTGCAGCTGTGCAAGGCCCCCAGTGGTGACCGCGTCAAAACATAAACAATAAGGCAGTAAAATGCGTAATAACCAGCCAGTGACTCAACGGGAAGTTGAGCTTCAACAAGACGACTTTCTTGTTTCACGCACGGATCTAAAAGGGCGTATTACCTATGCAAATCCGGCGTTTATTAAGATTAGCGGCTATCAACATGAAGAGCTGATAGGCGCCCCTCACAACCTGATACGCCACCCTGATATGCCACCGCCGGCATTTGAAAATTTATGGAAAACGATACAGGCGGGGGATACGTGGCGTGGGCTGGTAAAAAACCGCTGTAAAAACGGTGATCATTACTGGGTCGATGCCAGCGTGACACCGATTGTGGAAAACGATCAAGTCATTGGCTACACCTCTGTGCGGGTTCAGGCGAGTCGTGAAGCGATTGCGCAGGCTGAGCAGCGCTATGCCGAGATACGCGAAGGGCGTAATAAGCGACTCTATCTGGATAAAGGGCGTGTGCGTCAAAAGGGTGTATTACAGCGTATTAAACGCATTCGCCTTGACACGATTCGTGCCAAATTAATTGGCATGGTTATCGTGGCAGGGGCCTTGCTGGTGGCAAGCGGCGGCGTTGGTCTGTATGGCCTAAACGTGGCGGGAGAGCGACTAGGTGAGCTGAATAACGATGGCTTAAGAGATGTTATCCGGCTTCAGAAAATTGACCAAACGATTGCGCGCACACGCCAGGCCATGATTGAACCTGAGCGAATGGAACTGATTAGGCAGCGTTTCGAGATGGGCGAAACCGTTGAGGAGCGTGCGACTGAGATCGCTGAAACCTGGCAGGCGTATTACAGTCGTGGCGTCAATACAACGCCGTTAGACACCACATTCAACGATCAGCTGCAGACCTTTCTGACTGAGGGTATGAATCGGGCGGCAAGTGTGTTGCAGGCTGAAGAGACTTACCAAGCATTTACTGGCTTGGATAGTGTTATCCGCGTCATGAACGAGGAGGGTAGAGAGCTATCCTCTTTGGTAAATCAGCTGATTGCTCAAAAGCGAGATGCGGCTGAAGCGATGGCGGCAGAGGCAGAGCGTGGGCAAACTACCATGCTTAGCGTACAGGCCGGTGTGTTAGTCGCAGGACTGGTATTGCTCGTGCTGATTAGCATACTGACGCTGCGTTCTATCATTATGCCATTGAAGCGTGCATCGCGCTTTACGCTGCAGATCGCCGGCGGCAACTTGGCAGCCCGTGTGCCGGCCAAACGTCGCGATGAAATTGGCCAATTGATGGATTCTCTCAACACGATGCGGAAGAGCCTGAGTAACATCATTAGCGATGTAAAAAGCGGCATTGATGTCGTGACCCCAGCGGCTAAAGGCATTGCAAGCGGTAACGAAGCACTCTCTACACGAACTGAGCAGCAGGCGGCTTCACTGCAGCAAACCGCATCGAGTATGGAGGAGATGACTGCCACGGTACGTCAAAACAGCGAAAACGCTCAAGAAGCACGTCGTCTGGCCGATAGTAATGCAACTATGGTTACACAAACTGGCGAGTTGATGACACAACTAGTTGATAATATGCAGCGGATTACAAAAAGTTCGCAAAAAATGACTGATATTATCAATGTCATCGATTCGATTGCTTTTCAGACCAATATTTTGGCACTGAACGCGTCGGTGGAAGCAGCCAGGGCGGGCGAGCATGGCCGTGGGTTTGCTGTAGTTGCAGACGAAGTGCGTAAACTTGCCGGGCGTAGTGCCGGGGCTGCACAGGAAATCCGCACGTTAATTGATGGTTCGAACCAGGAAGTGAGCGTAGGAGCTGGCTTAGTTGAAAAAGCTGAGGCAGCAATTAGTGAGGTTGCGGAAGCCGCACGCAATGTCACTCAGATTATGCACGACATCTCGGCGGCTTCTGAGGAGCAAAGTAACGGCATTACGGAAGTGAACCAGGCCGTTGCAGAAATGGATCAAGCGACACAGCAAAACGCCCTAAGAGTTCAGGAAACTGCACGGGCAGCGATTGAACTAGAGCAGCAGGCAGGGCTGCTGTCGCTTTCCGTCGAAGCGTTTCGGCTTAATCAAAGTCCGTTGGCACCCGCTGGTTTACAGCCGCAGTTAGCGGCAACTCCTAAGGCGAAAGCATTGCCGACGGGGGCTGCACATAACAGCAGTGCCACACCGCCTGAGCCGGCTAAGAAACGGCAAACGGCCTCTGTAGAGGAGTGGGAAGAGTTTTGACAGACCAACGCGAACGGGGAGTTGACGCTAGCCAGTGGGCGTCCAGTGGGCAGATCGAACGAGATCTGGTGCTGACTGATGCTGATTTTTCGCGCATTCGAGAGCTGATTTACCAGCGTGCTGGCATTGTATTGGCTGAGCATAAGCGCGAGATGGTCTATAGCCGCTTAGCTAAGCGGCTGCGCCACCACGGCATGACGCGTTTTACCGACTACCTGTCGCGGTTGGAGCGTCAGCCTGACGCAAAAGAGTGGGAGGCGTTTACCAACGCTTTGACCACCAACTTAACCGCCTTCTTCCGTGAGTCGCATCACTTCCCGTTGTTGGCAGAGCATGTTAAGCATAAGCAGGAGCCGGTAACCATCTGGTGTTCAGCTGCCTCGACGGGGGAGGAACCCTACTCGATAGCCATGACGCTGCTAGAGACGCTCGGTGCGAAAGCATCGCAGGCGAAGGTGATTGCGACGGATATTGATACCGAGGCGCTCGCTAAAGCACGCAAAGGGATTTATCCCCAAGAGCAAGTGCGCAAGTTAGATGAAGCGCGAGTGAAGCGGTTCTTTCAAAAAGGCACTGGCAACCATATTGGCCTTGCCCGTGTAAGGCCTGAAGTCTCGGCGCTTGTGGAGTTTATGCCGCTTAATCTATTGGCCCCTCAGTGGCCAGTCAAAGGCCCTTTTGACGCGATATTTTGTCGTAACATCATGATTTACTTTGACAAAGAGACGCAGGCTAAGATTTTGAAGCGGTTTGCGCCGCTGATGAAACCGGATGGCTTGCTGTTTGCAGGGCACTCGGAGAATTTCTCGTATATCAGCGATGCGTTTAAGTTGCGTGGGCAAACGGTTTATACCCTCGCTAAAAAGTGAACAATAGACGTGAGCTCAGCTCCGCCCAGGGCACTTGTCCGCAGGGAGCGATGCCGCAATGGCTAACGTAAGAGGAGGCGTGCTTTGAGCGCAGCCAAGATCAAAGTGTTGTGCGTCGATGACTCGGCGCTGATTCGCGATTTGCTGACCGAAATCATTAACTCACAGCCAGACATGGAAGTTGTCGCTGTTGCGCCTGATCCTATCGCTGCCCGAGATCTGATCAAGCAGCATAACCCTGATGTACTGACACTTGATGTCGAAATGCCGCGGATGGACGGCCTCGACTTTCTGGAGCGCCTGATGCGCTTGCGCCCTATGCCAGTGCTCATGGTGTCATCACTGACCCAGAGCGGCTCGGAAATTACTCTGCGCGCGCTGGAGCTTGGTGCGCTGGATTTTGTGGCGAAGCCCAGCCTAGGCATTCGCAACGGCATGATGGAGTACGCCAACGAAATTGCTGAAAAACTACGTGCTGCTGCTCGTTCGCGCCCGCGTCAGGCGCGCCATAAAAACACCCCGCCACCGAGCCAACTAAAAGCACCGATGGTATCCAGTGAAAAGCTGATCATCATTGGTGCCTCCACGGGAGGCACTGAAGCGATTCGTGCTGTATTAGAGCCACTACCTGCTAATGCACCGGCCATTCTGATTACCCAGCATATGCCCGGTGGCTTCACACGCTCTTTTGCCGAGCGCCTAGACCGGCTGTGCCGCATTACCGTCAAGGAAGCTACGGATGGTGAGCGAGTTTTGCCCGGACATGCTTACATCGCGCCGGGAGATCAGCATTTGGAACTTGCCCGCAGTGGCGCTAACTATGTGGCACGTCTAAATGATGGCCCCCCGGTCAATCGTCATCGTCCTTCGGTGGATGTACTGTTCCACTCTGCTGCAAAGCATGCGGGTAAAAACGCCATTGGCGTTATTCTGACCGGCATGGGCAAAGACGGTGCCGTAGGCCTGTTAGAGATGCGTCAAGCTGGTGCACCAACGATCGCGCAAAACGAAGAGACATGCGTCGTTTTTGGCATGCCGCGAGAAGCGATTGCTATCGGCGGTGCTGTCGAAGTTGCTGCTCTAGACGATATACCATCACGGCTGATGGCCCTGGTGGCGGCTTCAGGGCGCGCCCAGCGCGTTTAAGTACCGGAAGTACTTCTCGGCTCATTTATTAACTAAGGGAAGCCATAACAATGACGCGTATGCTGCGCAATTTAAGTATTCATGCGACCGTGGTAATGGCACTAACTTGCCTGGTGGCGCTGATTCTAGTTGTGGCTGGCCTTGGGGTGTTAGCCGACCGTAATGCCCAGAGTAATTTAGCTGAGCTGCATCTTATCGGCAACGAACAGCTCAATGAGCTGAATCGCGCCGATTCGCTGCTTAACCAAGCCATGCTTGCGATGGAAACTGCCTCTAACCTGTTGATGGTAGGAAAAACACGCGAATCTAACAGACAGGTAGAGTTTGCAGCAGAGCGTATTGAGCGAGCAGAGCGCCGTTTCGATTTATACTTAGCGTCAGCTTTTACGTCTCAAAGTGAAGAGCTGAGTAATGAGGTCAATGAAAATTTCCGCACGGTACTTGCCCTCGTAAAGCAACAGCACGCTAGTTTTGAGTTTATGGACATTAATACGTTTAACCAGCTACGCGTCGAGCTAGCTGAACCACTCAACGCACTTTCTGAGAGTATTAATGCCTTTGTGGATTATGGCTTTGAGCGTGTTGAGGCCATCCGTATGGATGCTGAGGCTCAAGGTGATGTGTTCACATTAATTAGTGCATCAGCGGTAGGTTTAGCGCTGTTGATAACGTTGGCGATTTATATCGGCCTGCGCCGCACAGTGATCGCGCCACTCAACAACGCCGTGCAGCGGCTTGATCGTATCGCTGAGGCAGACTTAACGCAGCCGCTGCCAGATGCCGGAAAAAATGAAATTGGCCGTTTATTTGCGGCCATGGCCACCATGCAGCAAAACCTCAGTGCTACGGTGGCACGGGTGCGTGAAGGCAGCCGAGAAATACACCACGGCACCCGGGAAATCGCTAGTGGCAACGCCGATCTCTCCTCGCGCACCGAACAGCAGGCTGCCTCCATTGAGCAAACGGCTGCCAGCATGGAACAGATGACGGCCACCGTGAAGCAGAATGCCGATAATGCCCGTCAAGCCAGTACCCTGGCGGCTGATGCTTCCACCACGGCCGAGCAGGGTGGCCAGGTTGTTGAGCAGGTGGTGCAAACCATGCACGGTATTTCTACCAGCTCTCAAAAAGTGGCGGATATTACCAGCGTGATTGACTCCATCGCCTTCCAGACCAATATTCTGGCGCTTAACGCCTCGGTGGAAGCCGCGCGAGCTGGCGAGCAGGGGCGTGGTTTTGCGGTAGTAGCGGGAGAAGTTCGTAATTTGGCGAGCCGAAGTGCGGAGGCGGCGAAAGAGATTAAAGCCCTCATTGAGACTTCTGTTAGCCAGATTAACCAAGGTTCGTCTCTGGTAGAACAGGCTGGTCGTACCATGACGGATGTGGTGACTGCCGTGCGGCGAGTAACTGATATCATGGACGAAATCTCTGCAGCTTCTCAGGAGCAGAGCGACGGTATAGAGCAGGTGAGTCAAGCGGTGGGCCAGATGGACCAGGTCACGCAGCAGAATGCTGCGCTGGTGCAACAGGCAACCGCCGCCGCTGCATCACTAGAAGAGCAGGCCAACCGATTAGAAGAAGCGGTCGCGGTGTTTCAGGTGCTAGGGGCGCAGCAGGCAATAGAAGCACAGCCTGCGCGTTCGCCCGCTCCTAGAGTATCGGCTGCTCCTTCAATGGTAGCTCCGCCTGCTCGTCGAGCAGCTAACCAACAGCACCACGAAGAGTGGGAAGAGTTTTAACCCTGACTGAATTGACAGTCACCCAATAGATGTCGTTATTGAGAGGATGACCAATGGCCGATAAGAACATGAGTTTCTTGGTAGTAGATGACTTCCCCACCATGCGCCGGATCGTCCGCAGTCTGCTGAAAGAGCTAGGCTTTACCAACGTTGAAGAAGCTGAAGATGGTCAGGATGCGCTTAATAAGCTGCGCGCAGGTAACTTTGAGTTTGTGGTTTCTGACTGGAACATGCCCAACCTAGACGGTTTGGAAATGCTGAAAGAGATACGCCAGGACGATGCGCTGAAAGATCTGCCGGTACTGATGGTAACGGCCGAAGCAAAAAAAGAGAATATTATTGCCGCCGCTCAAGCAGGTGCTAACGGTTATGTCGTCAAGCCGTTCACGGCCGCTACCCTAGAAGAGAAGCTGAATAAAATCTTCGAGAAAATGGGTAAATGAAGCGGCTGAGCCAAGGTGCTCGGTTAACGAGGAGATAACATAATGAGCCAGAATGAGCAGGGTGGTTCTGCCCAACTGTCCGAAGAAGCCGCTGAAGACTTGATCTTTCGCATTGGTAAGCTTACCCGCATGCTGCGTGACAATATGCGGGAGCTGGGCCTAGATAAGGAGATCGAGAAGGCTGCTGAGGCAATTCCGGACGCCCGCGACCGACTGCACTACGTCGCGACGATGACCGAACAGGCCGCTGACCGTGCGCTAAATGCCATTGATCGAGCTCAGCCATTGCAAGATCAGTTGTCAGCACGTGCCGAAGCACTTGATAAGCAGTGGGCTGAGTGGTTTGAAGCTCCCAAGGAGTTAGACGACGCTAAGACGCTGGTTAAAGAGACGCGCACTTACCTGAGCGATGTGCCGGAAATCACCGCAGCGACGAACAAAGAGCTGTTGGATATTATGATGGCGCAGGACTTCCAAGACCTCACTGGCCAAGTCATCAAAAAAATGATGGACGTGATCCGCGAGATCGAACATCAGCTGGTACAGGTACTGATCGATAACGTGCCCGGTGTTGAGGCTCGTGAATCGATGCAGCGCAAAGCCGAAGATCAGTGGAAAAACGAGAAAGCCCGCCGCAATGAGGAGCTTCTGAATGGGCCGCAGGTAAAAGATAACGCTCCCGATGTGGTGACCGGCCAAGATCAGGTAGACGACTTATTGGACGAATTAGGCTTTTAATGCTGGGTTATTAGCACATTGTAACCTGCTGCATCTGGCACAATAGGTAAACTGTTCAGCCGTCCTTTAGGGCGGCTGAATTTATGGTATGCCCTATTTTGGTCAACTGACCACTTGTCAGCCGGATAACAGCATGGCAGATAACGACAGCGATCAGGAAAAAACCGAAGAGGCCACACCCAGGCGACTAGAAAAAGCTCGGGATGAGGGGCAGGTACCCCGATCCCGTGAGCTGACGACCTTCATGATGCTCCTGGGAGGCGTGATTGGGCTGTGGGGCATGGGGAAAATGCTTTATGACCAGCTCGGGATGGTGATGGAGCAGGCATTTTTGTTTGAGCGCCGCCATGCCATGGAAAGCACTCCCATGCTAGTCAATGCATTAGACCTTGGGCAGCGTACTCTTATCGCTATGCTGCCGCTTTTTCTGCTGCTAACAGTGATTGCGCTGATTGCACCCGCGCTATTGGGAGGGTGGCTTATTTCGGCGAAGTCGTTGCAGCCCAAGTTCTCAAAACTAAATCCGGTGTCAGGACTAAAACGCCTTTTTTCTGCTCAAGCGCTTGCGGAGCTTGCCAAAGCGATTGCCAAATCCATCTTGGTCGGCAGTGTGGCCGCTGGCTTTTTATATTTTAATATTGGCAAATTGTTAGGGCTAATGGATCAGCCCGTACAGCAGGCGTTGGTCAGTGCCTTGAATATGTCGGCCTTAGCGGCAGGCCTAATGGTACTGGCATTGATTGTTGTCATTCTCATTGATGTGCCCTTCCAGCTGTGGAATAACGCTAAACAGCTGCGCATGACCAAAGAAGAGGTGAAGCAGGAGCATAAAGATTCTGAAGGCGACCCCCAGGTGAAGGGCCGTATTCGCCAGCAGCAGCAAGCGATGGCCCGTGGACGCATGATGAGCAAAGTCCCTGAAGCGGATGTCATTATCACCAACCCGACCCACTATGCGGTTGCGTTGGTATACCAAGAGGGGCGTATGGGCGCCCCTCGGCTGGTGGCTAAAGGGGCCGATGTGGTGGCTGCCCGTATCCGTGAGATTGGTGAGGAGGCTGGCGTCCCGCAATTGGAAGCGGCACCTCTGGCTCGTGCTCTGTATCATCATGTCGACTTAGAGGCCGAAGTGCCCGCTGAACTATACACCGCCGTGGCCGAAGTCATGGCCTGGGCCTACCGCCTGAAGCATGTTGCAAAAGAAGGAGGTGAAGTGCCCCCCACACCTGATAACTTACCGGTCCCCCCGGAAATGGACAGTCCCGGCCGCCGTGCCGATGGCAATGAGGCGCAACCATGAAAGGCTTAAGCCAGCTGATTAATCAGCGCGACTGGATGAACGATGTGAGCATGAAACTGCTCGCCGGTCCGCTGTTGATCTTGATGATCCTGGGCATGATGATTCTGCCCCTGCCACCGTTTGCGCTGGATTTACTGTTTACTTTCAACATCGCGCTCTCGATTATGGTGCTGCTCGTCAGCATGTTTGCTGAGAAACCGCTGGACTTCGCCGCGTTTCCGGCCGTGCTGCTGTTTACCACGCTACTGCGTCTTTCACTGAACGTCGCCTCGACCCGTGTCGTATTGATGGAGGGGCACGAAGGGGGAGATGCCGCCGGAAAGGTTATAGAAGCCTTTGGTACCTTCCTGGTCGGCGGTAATTTTGCGGTAGGCCTGGTCGTTTTCCTCATCCTGGTGATTATCAACTTTATGGTAATCACCAAGGGGGCCGGTCGTATTGCTGAAGTAGGCGCTCGCTTCGTGCTAGACGCCATGCCTGGTAAGCAAATGGCCATCGACGCCGACCTGAATGCCGGCCTGATTGGCGAAGATGATGCGAAAAAACGCCGCGCTGAAGTCGCTCAAGAAGCGGACTTTTACGGCTCGATGGACGGTGCCAGTAAGTTCGTCCGCGGCGATGCCGTGGCAGGTCTGGTTATCATGGTGGTGAATATTATTGGTGGCCTGCTGATCGGTATGATGCAGCACGACCTGGGGTTTGCCGATGCCGCCCGCACATACACGCTGCTAACGATTGGCGATGGCCTCGTCGCCCAGATTCCGGCACTGGTGATTTCCACCGCGGCGGGCGTGACCGTGTCACGGGTAAATACCGAGCAGGACGTTGGTCAGCAGATGATCAGCCAGCTGTTTGTAAACCCTCAGGTGATGATTCTGGCAGCTATGGTCATGGGTCTATTAGGCCTTGTTCCCGGTATGCCTAATCTTGTTTTCCTGATTTTTACGGCGCTGTTGGGTGGCTTAGCCTGGTATCTGATTCGCAGAAAAGAGCAGACGCTGGTCAAGGAGGAGATCTCCGCAGCAGCTCCACCACCTGTGCAAGAAACGCCCGAAGCCAGTTGGGAAGACGTTCAATTGGTAGATACGCTCGGTTTAGAGGTGGGGCATCGCTTGATCCCGCTGGTGGATTCCCGCCAGAAGGGAGAGCTGCTGGGTCGTATTAAAAGCGTGCGCAAGAAATTTGCCCAAGAAGTGGGCTTTCTGCCCCCAGTGGTGCATATCCGCGATAACTTAGAGCTGCCGCCTAATACCTATGTGCTGTCGCTGAAAGGTGCTGAAATTGGCCGTGCAGAGGCGCAGCCCGGCAAATGGCTGGCGATTGATCCTGGTCAGGTCTCTGGGGAGCTACAGGGCACACCTACTCAAGACCCTGCCTTTGGCCTGCCCGCAGTATGGATCGACGCTAGCCAGCGGGAACACGCCCAGGTATATGGCTACACAGTAGTAGATGCTAGCACCGTGATTGCGACGCATCTGAATCACTTGCTGCATCGCCACTCACCAGAAATGTTGGGGCGCCAGGAGGTGCAAAAGCTGCTCGACAAGCTGGGCGAGGATCAAAAGTCGCTGGTCGAAGAGGTGGTGCCAAAGGCCATTTCTCTCACCGTACTGCAGCGCATTTTGCAGAATTTGCTGGATGAAGATGTCTCAATTCGTGATATGCGCACCGTGCTCGACACCCTGGCCGAGTATGCAGGCCAGCAGAAAGACCCCAACGAACTGACGGCGTTGGTGCGTATTGCGCTAGGTAGGGCCATTACTCAGCAGTGGTTCGCTGGCCAGGATACGCTGCACGTGATGGGCTTGGATGCTCAGCTAGAGCAAGTGCTGTTGCAAGCGATGAATGGCAATGGTGCTATGGAACCAGGTCTTGCGGATACCCTGATGAACCAGGCACAGCAGGCGCTTGAGCGTCATGAAAGTAGCGGTGAAGCCCCTGTCTTAGTGGTTCAGCACTCTCTGCGCGCTGTGCTGTCACGCTTCTTACGACGGCGCTTGCGCCATTTAGTGGTGATGTCCCAGGCGGAAATTCCCGACGACCGCACGCTGCGGGTCACCACGCTAGTGGGTGGTCGCTAATGACATCTCTCCATACTGTCCGTAGCCTTTCACGTTTAGGCAACAGGTGAAACATGAGCGTTAGACGTTTTGTCGGAGCAAACAGCCGCGACGTAATGCGCCAAGTGCGCGAAGTGTTAGGCGAAGATGCATTAATAGTTGCAAATCGCCGCACCGAAGGCGGCGTTGAAATTCTCGCCATGGCGGACGATGCGGTGGATCAATTCGACCCGTCGCCTTCTACGCCAGCGGCTGAGCCGAAGGCTAGTGCTACACCCGCTCCCACCTTTTCTCTACCGAAGCAGCCAGATCCTCTTGAAGCGATGAGTGAGCGCCTGCTGCGGGAAATGCAGGATATGCGCGAACTGCTGGCCCGCCGGCAGCTGGAGCCAACGGCACAAAGCGGTGCAGACACGACCTATGAGCACCTGCGGCAGCTGATGGTGCGAATTGGCTTTAGCGCTGAGCTAAGCGAAGAAGTACTGGAAGCGCTGCCAGATGCGCTGAGCGCGCAGACTACCGATGATGTGCCGCTGAACTGGCTGCGCGAACAGCTCATGGCGCGGCTTAACGTGCTCAAGCACGAAGAGAGCTTCTTTGATCAGACGGGCATCGTTGCGTTGGTTGGCCCTACGGGGGTAGGTAAAACGACCACCACCGCCAAACTCGCGGCTCGCTTCGTGATGCGCCACGGCACCCGTCCAGTGGCGCTGGTGACCACGGATAGCTTCCGTATCGGTGCTCATGAGCAGCTGCGTATTTATGCACGGCTCCTGGATACGCCAATGTACGCCCTGGATGCTGAGCAACCCATTGATGAACTGGTTGGTCGGCTGCAAGGCAAACAGTGGGTGATTATCGATACCGTGGGGATGAGCCAGCGTGATCAACGGGTGATTGAGCAGATAGCTCATTTGCAGGGTGGCAAGTCTACCGTGCGGCTGGTACTGCTGCTGAATGCCGCCAGCCAACCTGAAACGCTGGAAGAGGTCGTGCTGCGCTACCGCCAAGCGGCGAGGGCCGCTGGCGCTGAGTTAGACGACTGCATCATTACAAAGCAAGATGAAGCGGGGCGGCTGGCGCCGGTATTGGATATTGTCATGCGCCACGGTATGCGGGTGCTATTTGGCTCGTATGGGCAGCAGGTGCCGGAAGATATGGCCGTTGCAACACCACAAGCGCTGGTTGACCAGGCGCTGGCAGCACGCACGGCAGGAGCTGAACGTACCCCTGCCCCCGGCCCGGTTGGCCTGCCGCGCTGGTCGCGGGATGTACTGGGCCAGGGGCGCCGGCTCTCATCGGTGCTGTCGCGCCTGCGCCAGCGGGTTGCCGATTTTCAACTACTGGAAGCTGCTTGGGACATCGCCTCACTGCCAGGGGTAATACAAGACCAGCGCTTAGATGAGCTATTGGCAGGAGCTGACGCTGCCAACAGTGCACTGGGTATTGTCTGGTCACCACGCCGCAACGAGCGTGGCTGCGACTGGTCGATGCCGGATGTCTCTCTTAACGAACAAGGGGCTTGGCTGGCACTAACTCGTTTACAGCACCGCCAACCAGCGGGCTGGCAGCCGCGCTTAGCCAACTGCGCGGGAGATGTTGCAGTTCATCTGCTACCCATCCTGCCAGACGCTGAGGCGCTGTCTTGGCTAACCGCCCAGCATCTGACATGGGTCAGCATGGTGCCCGCCAGCCAGCGTATACACTGCCAAGGCGAGCGCCAAACCCTACGGACGCTATTCCAAGAGAGCACGTTAACTCATAGCGTTGACATTCGTTTCCGTGGGCAACAGATGCAGTTATCCAGTGCCTATGTGGAAGCGCAGGGTATGTCAGGTAACCCCGTGCTGGCATGGGTTGGTGAGATACGCGACCCTGAAAGCGCCAAACGCGTGGCACGGCGCTACTGGCTAACCCCCGCGCACCTGGGCAGTGATGTACTAACGCTGTTGATAACACAGTTACAGAGCGAAGGGTTAGCACCGCTCACTAAGCGTGCCTGGCAGCAACTCAAAGACGCTGATAGTGGTGAAGTCAGCAGCGAGCTACGTCTGTTAATGGCCAGTGGCGCAGCCGCAGTAGCAGGGCATTTAGATATCGCTGACGATGAGGATGCCCAGGTACTACGGGCCGATCTGTTGCGCTTGCTAGGTACTCGTAGAAAGCGTCGCGACACCGCACTACTAGATGCTTTGGTACATGTGTTAATGGCCCGCGATGCTATTCGCCAGCTAGGTAGCGTAAGTCGTGAGGGCCTGATATGAGTGGCCAGGATCAGGCGGCCGGCCTGCGCAAATGGGCTGATTTACAGCGCCAGCAGCGTGATGCGGAGGAGGGTGCCGACACCACGCTATCTGACGAGGAGATACCCGCTGCAGAACCGGTGAGTGCTGAGGAGGCCTCCGCCCACGCGCAAGAGGTTATGTCACCCACGGTGGCTGCAGCAACGGAGTCAGCGACGGTCGCGCCACCTAAGCCTAAAAGGCCATTAGTAGTGGTAGGTTTGCCCTATAAGGGGGCCGCTCAGGTGGATAAAGTGCGAGGGCGGCTTGGTCAGTGGTCCGCGCTAGGGCGGCAGTGGGCTGGCGACCCGCAGGACTGGGATATTCACATCGCCATGCCGGATAGCGACTCGCTGGCCGACTTAGCCGAGCGTTACACTCGCTGGGCGCTATGGGTAAACAGTGATGCTGACGCCTTTGCCACCATGTACCGTGCATTGCGCCAATTACGTGAGCATGGTGGCCCGCAGCACTTACTGGCCCTGCACGAACCCCATTTGCCGCGCCAGGGGCTGCTGAATAATTTGCGGGATGCCGCCGCCCACTATTTAGATATTGAGCTACTGCTGCTGGCGCGTTAGCGCTGGGCTGAGGAAGGCTTTCGCTAAAGGGGAGCGCAATGCAGAGTTGGGGAAGTGGGAAAGTCAACGCTAATGTCACCGCATTAAAGGCATTGATAAAAATAGCGAAGCTGATAACAGTAAAAAGAGTGAGCTGCGCGCTACTAATGGTAGGGTTAGGGAGTACTGTACTGAGTGCTCAAGCGGCAACGGGTAGCTGGAGTCGTCAAGTGCCCAGCGTGCTGGTAGCAATGAGTGATCGTACTAGCAGTAGCCAGTCTATTTTACCACCGCAGACAATAGAGCTTAACGAAGCCACGCTGACACGAATTCAATGGCGTTTTGAATCACCACCGGGAACCCCTATCAACGCATGGTTATGCCACCCAGAGCAGTGTGTTGTGCTGACTAGCATGCGTGGTAGTACCACGGCGTTGTCGGGCATGCAGGCCAATGCACCCCTGCACTTCCGGTTTGCATTGCAGCCAGGGCAGCGTCCTGTACGAATACAGGGGTTGCAAGTGATTGTGAACTACCAGTAAAGGTTGTTAAGCCGCGAGGCGCGAGGATGTATACAGCACAAGGCAAGATCAAACAGAGTGAGCTGTTAACCCAATACATGCCACTGGTGAGACGTCAAGCCTTAACGCTGCAGGTAAGGTTGCCCGCGAGTATTGAACTTGATGATCTAATCCAAGCAGGCATGGTGGGGCTATTAGAGGCGCTAGGGCGCTTCGACGCGGCTCAAGGGGCAACATTTGCCACCTTTGCTAGCCAGCGCATCCGTGGCGCGATGATGGACGAGCTACGTACCCGCGACTGGCTGCCCCGCAGCGTGCGCCGCTCGGCGCGAGCGGTAGATGATACCGTGCGTCGCTTAGAGCAGCAGTATGGACGCCCCCCGGAAGAGGGGGAGATCGCCCGTGAGCTGGGAATGCCGCTAAGTGAGTATCAGCAATTGCTCAACGACACTAACAGTGGGCAGCTTCTGCCGTTTGAAGCGTTGATCGCTGATGGCTGTGAGCCTGCGGGGGATGAAGCACATAGCCGCCCCTTTGAGCAACTGCTCGATGAGCAACAGCGGCAAACGCTGATTGAAGCCATTGAGGCACTGCCTGAGCGGGAAAAGTTGCTAATGGCGCTGTACTACCAAGAAGAGATGAACTTAAAAGAAGTAGGTGCCGTGCTAGGCGTGACTGAATCACGGGTATCGCAGCTTCACAGCCAAGCGGTAAGCCGGCTGCGCGCCCGTTTGCACGAAACGAATTAACCCTCTCACTCACTAACCATAACCGGCGAGGAGCCGTTGATGAATCCATCTACGCTGATCGGTATATTTGCCAGCATGCTGCTGCTGGTAAGCGTTCTATTTTTTACCGCAGAGTCGCCCGAGAGCTTTCTTAACCTCCCGGGGCTTGCCATTGTGATCACCGGTACGCTGGCGGCGACGTTCATCAGCTACCCGCTGAAGGAAGTGCTGCGTGTTGTACGTTTGGTAGGCTTGGTGTTCCGGCGTGAAAATACTTACGTCCGTGACGATATCAACGAACTGGTGGCCATGTCGCGGCTATGGTTCAAGGGGGATGTAAGAGCGGTTGAGAAAGAGTTGGAACACACCCGCAACCCGTTTTTGCGTACTGGTATCCAACTGGTGATTGCTAACACCAAAGAGGATGAAATCTTCGACATGCTGCGCTGGCGTATCGCACGGCTAAAAGCCCGTGAACATGCCGAAGCCCAGATTTTTCGCACCATGGCGACCTATGCGCCGGCCTTCGGCATGATTGGTACTCTAGTGGGTTTGGTCAACATGCTGGAAGTTATGGATGCGGGTGACCTAGAAGTGATAGGACCACGAATGGCTGTGGCCCTGCTGACCACTTTCTATGGCATTCTGCTGGCCAACTTGGTGTTTAAACCGATAGCCGTAAAGCTAGAGCGGCGTACCGAAGAGCGCCTCATTACCATGAACATGGTGCTAGAAGGTATTTCGCTCATCACGAAGCGCCGTCTGCCGTCGTTTATTGAAGAGACGCTGAACTCCTTTGTGGCCAACTACCACGACGAAATCCGTGATCCTAACGTTAAGCCTCGGCCCGATATGGGTTCTGCACTAAAAGGGTAGCGCCATGCTCGACCGCGACTCACGGCACGCTTTGGAGCTTCCCGACGCCTCAGGAGAGGGTGACGAGAGCTGGCTCACCAGTTATCTGGATGTATTAACGCTGCTGATCACCCTGTTTGTACTACTGCTGGCGCTTACACCGTCTGGCGGTGGTGAAGGGAGTGAGAGTAGTGCTATGGAGCCCGCGAGTGCTGTCATGTCACTACCGCTGGCGAGTTTAGCCACCGGCATACACCCTCGCCATGACGGCTTACAGCCCCAAATGGCGGGGCTCGATATACCAGGGGTCAGTGTTTCTCAGGGGCAGGAAGGGGTCACGCTACGCATTGATGATAGTCTTTTATTCCCCAGTGGCAATGATGTGCTAACGCCCCAGGGGCAAGCTGTGTTAGAACGGCTCTCCTCGGTGCTACAGAGCTTTGATGGCCAAATCTCTGTTGAAGGCCACACTGACAATGTACCGATCTCGACCGCTCGATTTCCGTCTAACTGGGAACTCTCAGTAGGGCGAGCCATCGCAGTGGTACGCCAGTTAGAGCGGCAAGGTATTGCCATTTCACGTATGCGGGCCGTCGGCTATGCCGACACCCAACCCATGGAAAGTAACGCTACTGCGGAAGGACGAGCTGCCAACCGACGCGTTGAGCTGTTGCTGAAGCAACAGGTCGAGGGGTAAAGAGATATCTCGAGGCTATCTTCGTGTCGAAGCAACGTTCGCTACTTCAGTCGTTTGGCGCCGTTATGGTGTTGGATGAGGAGTGCAGGCACATTCAAGCGGTGAGTAACAATCTCACCCAGTTGCTGTGTATGTCCGAACAACCGCATCAACAACTCACATTAAGTGATGTTTTGGGCAAACGGCTAAGCCAGCGACTATGCAAAGAGCTTCAGGGGCAACAGCGATTAACGGGGCCATTGGCGTTTAGCCGTGGCACAACCCGCTTTCAACTGCACGCTTACCGTACTGACGGTAGCGTGGTAGTCGAGATTGAGCCGTTAAGCCCGCTGGGCAAACGTCGCTTATTGGGTACGGTTAACGAGCGGCTAATGCGCCTTGCTGAAGCGACCCAGCAAGAAGAGCTGTTGGATTACCTGGTAACGGCGGTGCAGCAGCTAACTGGCCATGATCGTGTCTCTGTTTGCCACTTTGATACCGACTGGCATGGATTGATTGTTGCAGAGACGCGAGGAAAACAGCTGCCTGCCCTGCTAGGGCAGCGCTTTCCGGCCAGTGATTTTCCCCTTACGCTACGGCGCGCCTATGAACACCATCCGGTGCGGCTTATCGAAGATGTTGATGCGCCTAGCGAGCGGCTGGTACCAAGTGATATAGGCGTCAATCTGCGCCACTGCTTCCTACGCGCGCCCGCTCCAGCCCGTCAGCGCTGTTTACGGCATCTCGGTGTGCGAGGAGCGCTAAGTATGGCTATGCAGGGGGATACCGGCCTGTGGGGGCTGCTGTTTTGTCACTCGGCCGCTCCCCATCCCGTTGCACCGCCGGTGCGAGATGCGGTACGCGCGCTGGTGCAAATAGCCACCCAGCGGCTGCTATTGCTTAGGGCGCGTCAAGAAGCGCGCTATCTACAGCGCGTTCAGGAGAGCTTGGTACTGTCGGCTAACGCCCGTTTAGAGCCACAAAGCCCCCAGGAAATCATTCATCAGCAGGCTGAAACATGGCGTTTGCTATTTCGTGCCCACGGGGTCGCGTTATGGCTGCAAGGCAGTGTATACACAAGTGGAAATACACCGGATTCACCCACCATTGGCCAGTTTGTTAAGCGACTTGAGAAAGCGCATCAGCACAGTGGCCCCTGGTGTACGCGAGGGGTTGCGGCTGAGCCGCTCACCTCATCACTTTGTATGCCTGAACAGTGCGGTATTCTCGCCGTGCCGCTGCCGATGAACCCGGCACAGCGTGGCTGGTTACTCTTCTTTCGCCCAGAGCAGGTAGAAACCCTGTATTGGGCGATGCAGCCAGCCACGGTGCCGCAGCCTGCCGTTATGATGGCGCCTTCCGCCGCCTGGCGTGAAGAAGTGGTGGGCAAAAGTGAGGCGTGGCAGCGTGTTGAGCGTCTTGCTGCCAAGGACCTGGGGGAGGATCTAACCCTGGCGATTTCCGCCTACGAAATTAGCATGTTGAATATGCACTTGGAGCGAGAGCGCAAAGCGTTAGCTGATGCCAACCAGCGCCTAGAGCAACTGGCGCATTTTGATCCACTTACCCAGGTATGGAACCGTTACCGTATTGAACAGGCTATTGATGCCGAGCTGGCTGCCGCTAAACGCTATGGGGCCACGTTTGCTCTGTTACTGTTTGATGTTGACCGTTTCAAGCAAATTAACGACACCCATGGCCACCATATAGGCGACGACGTGCTCGTGTCGTTGGCTCGCCTAGTGGAAAGTTCGCTGCGTGGCTGCGATCACCTGGGCCGTTGGGGCGGTGAAGAGTTCGTGGTACTGGCTACTCACTCTGACATGGAAGCGGCGGTAGGGCTTGCCGAGCGCCTGCGTGGCTTGGTGGCGACCCTACAAGTGGAGGGTGTTGAGCAGCCGATTACCGTTAGCATTGGTGTTGCTGTCTGGCAGCCAGGCGATAGCTGTAAAACGCTAATGGCCCGAGCTGATGCCGCTATGTATCAAGCCAAGCACAGCGGCCGTAACCGAGTCGAGGTTGCGGAAGAGAGCGCGTTTTAGCGCTAGCGATCAGGTGCCTCTGGAAGCGAGGCGCCACGACACAGCGACTGCATACGCTCAATGGCATCGCCAGCCCCTTCCAGGCTAAAGGTCATGTACCACGGTTCCTGCTCATTCTGGTCGAAACCTAAAAATAGCTGTTGGCCCGCCTGCATCTCAGCAATCAGTGTGGTCATATCGCTCAAGTAAAAATGAGCGTAAAAACCGTTGTCGCCCCGCTCGGTAATAAACTCCGCCATCGTATCGACGATAGGGTGGTCATCAATCCGTAGCCGTGTGGGCACTAGGTTTACCGCGCGGCTCTCCCCCTGTTGCTGCGCTAGGGAGACACGCATCTCCAGCCACGGTAAATCGCATACCCCTTGAGTCGTGTTCAGGCTTAGGGTGGCATCGGTGTAGCTATGGGTCTCGACGGCGCGGAAGTGGCGCTCTTCGCCTAAGGTGAGCGACATCGATTGCCAGTGCCTGTGGGTTTCCATCGATTCCACATTAAAGGTCGCGGCCAACGCGGGCGGTGCCGTGGCCAGCAGCATGGCAGCGGCTACGAAAATGGAGGTTTTGAAACGGGCCATAGGTCGTACCGTCATTGAAAACCCTAAGCCTATAGTGTGTTGGGAATAAGCAAAAGGTAAGGTGCTGATTTTTCTATATCTAGTAATTTTTTCAATGTTGATTGGCTTATGTGGTAGTAAGTCAAGGCTATACTTCCTTTTTATGCGCCGTATAATCGGTGCGTTTTAAGCGCTATATTCACCCCGCAGTGAAGGAGTTTTGCGACATGAGTACCGCAGCCAAGGCGATGAAGACCTCCAATGAGGTTCCTTTGCAGGCCCCGTCCAGGGAAATCTGGGATGCCAAGTATCGGTTGAAAGATCGCCATGGCCAGCCGGTGGATCAGGATGTCGCAGCGACCTTTGAGCGTGTGGCCCGTGCCTTGGCTGCCGTGGAAGGGGAAAAAGCGGATGAGTGGCTGCCTAAATTTCGCTGGGCGCTAGAAAACGGTGCTATTCCCGCCGGGCGAATCCTTTCCAACGCCGGAGCCGATGCCTATAAGCCCGCCGTCAGCCTAATTAACTGCACCGTCTCTCGCACTATCCGCGACTCCATGCGCGATATTCTCGATTCGGTAGTCGATGCTGGAATGACGCTGAAGTCTGGGGCTGGGATCGGCTACGACTTCTCAACGCTACGCCATAAAGGCGCCTTTGTGTTTGGCGCAGGGGCAGGTACCAATGGCCCGCTGGCGTTTATGGATATCTACGACAAGATGTGCTTCACCGTGGCGTCTGCTGGAGGCCGCCGCGGTGCCCAGATGGGCACCTTCGATGTGGGCCACCCGGATGTGCGCGAATTTATTCAAGCCAAACGCGAAGCGGGACGGCTGCGTCAATTCAACCTGAGCCTGCTCATCACCGATGAGTTTATGGAAGCAGTGAAAAATAATGCCGACTGGCCTTTGGCTTTTCCGCTGCACCCAGGTGAAAAAGAGGATGTGAGCGCCGCCGACATCATTTACCGCGACTGGCCGGTGGTGGAAGAGGGCTATACGGTGGATGACGAGGGGCGCGTGGCCTGCCGTATTGTCGAGGTGATTAAAGCTCGGGAGCTATGGGACACGATCATGGCCTCCACCTATGACTACGCCGAGCCGGGCTTTATCCTGATCGACCAAGTCAACCGCATGAACAACAACTGGTTCTGCGAAGATATCCGCGCCACTAACCCCTGCGGCGAGCAGCCGCTACCGCCGGAAGGCGCCTGCTTGCTAGGGTCGGTCAACCTAACGAAATTTGTGATTGACCCCTTCGGTGATAACCCGCGCTTCGATTGGGAGCGCTACCGCAAAGTCGTAGCAATTTTCACCCGTATGCTCGACAACGTCGTGGAAATTGCCGGGCTGCCACTGCCCCAGCAGCAGCGCGAAATCGAAGCCAAACGGCGCCACGGGATGGGCTTTTTGGGGCTTGGTTCGACGCTAACGATGCTGAAAATCCCCTACGGCTCTCAAGCCTCACTGGCATTCACCGAAGAGGTGAGCCGCCACTTAGCGCTGGAAGGGTGGAAGCAGGCGCTGGAGCTTTCTAAAGAGAAGGGAATGGCACCGGTGCTTGAAGAGGAGCACACCATTACGCCCAAGATGATGCGTGAGCGCCCCCAGCTCGCCAACGACGGCTACGAGGTAGGCGATAAAGTGCCAGGGCGGATCCTGCACGCCCGCTACAGTCAGTATATGGCCAAAGTGGCCGAGCTAGAGCCGGAGCTGGTGGCGCAGCTGGCCGAGCACGGTGCGCGCTTTACCCACCACAGCTCCATTGCGCCCACGGGTACTATCTCGCTCTCCATGGGCAACAACGCTTCCAACGGCATTGAGCCGTCGTTCTCCCACCGCTATTTCCGCAACATCATCCAGTCGGGTAAAAAGACCAAGGAGCAGGTGGAGGTGGTGTCGTTTGAGCTAGCGGCCTACCGCCACTTTATTGCTTCTGATGCGGTTGAAAGCGACCTGCCTGACTACTTTATTACCGCTGACGCTGTCACTCCCGAGCAGCACGTTGCCGTGCAAGCGGCGGCCCAGCAGTGGGTAGACTCGGCGATCTCCAAAACGGTCAACGTGCCCACTGATTTTCCCTTTGAGCAGTTCCAAGACCTCTACCTGCAGGCGTACGAGAGCCGGCTAAAAGGCTGCACCACCTTCCGCTTTAATCCAGAAGCCTTCCAGGGGGTGCTGGTGCGTGAGGATGATCTGAAAAACACCACCTACGTGTTTGAGCTGGAAAACGGTGAAACTCTTGAGTTAACCGGCGATGAGAAGGTGATCTATGACGGAGAAGAGCATAACGCTGCCAACCTATTTGATGCTCTAAAAGAGGGCACCTACGGAAAGTGGTAAAGGCGAGCGCTACAAGGACGGCCTTGATGGCCGGTCTTGAGGAGCGTTCTCGAAGAACTTTCTCAAAGAACTGTCTTAGAAACTGTTTTAAGCGCTTAGGGAGAACATGATGGCTGTTGAGATCACCTCGAAAATTGTCGGTTACCGGATTAAGCAGCAGGAGCAGTCCGTGCCTGCGCCAGAACTTCCCGATGAAGATCCGCTGACAGTCCGCATTCCGTCGCGTCCTGAAGGTACGTTGGAAGCGGTGTCGGAGAAAATCTCCTATGTGGGGGCAGAAGGGCGTAAGAAGGTCTATCTATTGGTCTCGTTTATGCCAGTGGAAGGGGTTGTTGGCGGGCAGCGGGTAGTGATTGAGCGCCCTGTGGAATTCTTCTTCCCCTCTGGTCAGCTCTCCAGCGAGCACCAGTGGATCACCGCTACCATGCGCAGCCTGTCGCTGGCAGCGCGCGGGGGGTATGTCACCCAGGCCGTGGCGGACTTACGCAAGGTAGCGTGGGATAAGGGGCTGGTACGCTGCGGCATGAACCGCTGGAATAAGCCGATGTTCCACGACTCGGAAGTGGCGGCGATTGCCTGGTCAATTCAGCAGATTCTCTATCGGCGCGGCTTTTTGGACCAGGACGGCAACCAAGTGCCGGTAGAGACCCTGGTTGCCCGCTACGCCCACCGTATGCAGCATGGCCATGCCTGGCAGCCGGAAGAGCGTCCAGTGGCTGAAACGACCGCGGCAGCGGGGCTCTCCTCATCCACTTCGGAAGATGGCCCCGCGATTGTGGGCACCTGCCCTGAATGCCGAGGGGACTTAATCATGATGGATGGCTGCCCCACCTGCTACGCCGGTTGCGGCTGGTCCAAGTGTGGCTAGCGCCTTACCCCCCTCCTTCGCGCTGGCGTAGTGCGGAGGAGGGGCTCCGCGAGGCACTAATCGTTGAGAAGGGGCCGAACGTTGTCGGTCAGGTAACAGTCATCAAACTCCCCTTCCGTGGCCAGCGCCTCAAGGTCTGGAATCGAGACGTGATGGCGGTCGCGGAAGACCAAGCCATCTTCGCTCAGCGCGCTAAACGTGCGGCTCACGTGTACCGGGCTTAAGCCTAAAATATCGGCGAGCTGCTCCTGAGAGAGCGGAAGACGAAACTGCCCGCTGATATCGTTGTTGGTTTGACGCAGGCGCAGGTACATCTCATGGAGAAAGTGGGCCATCTTCTGGCGCGCGCTGCGCCGAGCCAAGTTAACCAAGCGTTCGGTGAGCAGCGCCTGCTGACGACTGCTGATCGCAAACATCACCGAGGTGAGCGGCAGTGACTGGCGAAATATATCCAGCATGCGCTTATGAGGGAAGTGGCACACCACCGCATCGGTAATCATGCGAACGTTTTCAAGGCGCTGGGAAAAGGCAAACTCCCGCAGGCCGATAATATCCCCGGGGAGAAACACTTCCAGAATCTGACGGTCACCATTTTCTAGGTGACGGTAGGAGTACGCCCAGCCGCTGCGCAGCGTGCAAAACTCGTTGGCGGGCGACCCCACTTCCCAGAGCAGAGAGCCAGATTTGAGCTCGGTCGGGCTCTCCTCTAGCGAGCTGAGCAACTGCTTTTCGTCGTCTGTTAGCGTGCAGTAGTGGCTAAAGTGGCGAATAATGCAGCTCTTGTCCTGATCCACAGCGTCCTTCTCCTCGTTGCAATCCACCTTTGTTAAACGTCGCTACTTACTATAAGCAGTCAGTGACGGTCTTGCCTTGTCTTTCGAGCCTCCCGGCATTGGTTGCCGGGAGTGTGGGTTAGGCATTAGGAGGTGGACGGCGCGCGATTGCCTCGCTCAAGCAGTGGGGCAAGGAAGCGGCCCGTATGGGAAACCTCCTGTTTGGCAATCTGCTCGGGGGTGCCCTCGGCAATAATTTGCCCACCGCCGGAACCCCCCTCTGGCCCAAGGTCAATCAGCCAGTCGGCGGTTTTGATCACATCCAGGTTGTGCTCAATCACCACGATCGTATTGCCGTGGTCGCGCAGCCGGTGGAGAACCGTCAGCAGTTGGCGAATATCCTCGAAGTGCAGGCCGGTGGTGGGCTCATCGAGAATATAGAGCGTTTTACCGGTGTCGCGTTTGGCCAGCTCGCGGGCTAGTTTTACCCGTTGCGCTTCACCGCCGGAAAGCGTGGTCGCGCTTTGTCCCAAGCGAATATAGGAAAGGCCAACATCCATCAGCGTTTGCAGCCGCCGCGCAATGGCGGGCACTGGGCTAAAGAACTCCAGTGCATCCTCCACGGTCATCTCCAGCACTTCGTGGATGGTTTTGCCTTTATAGTGGATATCCAGCGTTTCGCGGTTATAGCGCTTGCCCTTACACACATCGCAGGGCACATAGATATCCGGTAGAAAGTGCATCTCTACCTTGATCATGCCTTCGCCCTGGCACGCTTCGCAGCGCCCGCCCTTCACGTTAAAACTGAAGCGGCCTGGTTTATACCCCCGAGAGCGCGCCTCCTGGGTGCCAGCGAACAGCTCGCGTATCGGGGTGAAAATACCGGTGTAGGTCGCAGGGTTGGAGCGCGGCGTGCGGCCGATAGGGCTCTGGTCGATATCGATCACTTTATCGAGCTGATCAAGCCCCTCTACCTTTTCATAAGGTGCCGGGGTGAGGGTGGTGGCACGGTTAAGCTCACGGGCTGCAATCGGCATCAGCGTGCCGTTAATCAGCGTTGATTTACCCGAACCGGAAACCCCTGTCACGGCAATAAACAGCCCCAAGGGCAAGCTGAGCTTAACGTTTTGCAGGTTATTGCCCGTTGCGCCGCGCACCACCAGCTGCTTTTCTGGATTGCCGGGAATGCGGTAGGGCGGCACGGCGATTTCACGGGTGCCGGAAAGATACTGACCGGTGAGCGAGTTGGGGTTGTCCATCACTTGCTGGGGCGTGCCTTGGGCGACGATTTCACCGCCGTGCACGCCCGCACCGGGGCCGATATCCAGCACATGGTCCGCCGCGCGAATGGCGTCTTCGTCGTGTTCGACCACAATCACGGTATTGCCCAGGTCGCGTAGGCGCTCCAGGGTTTTCAACAGGCGGTCGTTGTCCCGCTGGTGCAGGCCGATGGAGGGTTCGTCCAGGATATACATCACGCCCACCAGTCCCGCGCCAATCTGGCTGGCCAGGCGGATGCGCTGGGCCTCGCCACCAGAGAGGGTATCGGCGCTGCGCTCCAGGTTTAGGTAATCCAGGCCCACATTGACCAGAAACTCCAGGCGGGCATGGATCTCGTTGACGATCTTATCGGCAATTTCGCCTTTACGCCCCGGCAGAGCCAGCTCGGCAAAGTAGCGCCACGCCTCGCCAATCGGCAGATGGACAATATCGGCAATAGTGTGGTCATCCACGTAGACATGGCGCGACTCTTTACGCAGCCGTGAACCGCCGCAGGTAGCGCAGGGTTGTACGGCGATATACTTAGCGAGATCGTCACGCACCATGCTGGATTCGGTTTCCCGATAGCGGCGCTGCATATTGGGCAGAACGCCCTCAAAGGCGTGCTCGCGGGTTACCTTGCGGCCTCGGTCGCCCACGTACACAAACGGGATTTGTTCGTTGCCGCTGCCGTTGAGGATAATGTCACGTTCGTGGCGCGCCAGCTCCTGCCAGGGCGTTTCCAGCTCGAACCGGTAGTGCTTAGCCAGCGCCTGCAGCTGGGTAAAGTAGTAAATGTTGCGCCGGTCCCAGCCCTTAATCACCCCTTCCGCCAGAGAGAGCTCCGGGTGGCTAATCAGCTTGTCCGGGTCGAAGTATTGCTGAACGCCCAGGCCGTCGCAGGTGGGGCAAGCGCCGGCGGGGTTGTTGAAGGAGAACATGCGCGGCTCCAGCTCGGAGAGCGAGTAGCCACACACTGGGCAGGCAAAGCGCGACGAAAAGGCGAGGTCTTCTTGCTCGCCATCCATAAAGTGGATCATCGCTGTACCGTCGGCCAGGTTCAGCGCGGTCTCAAACGACTCCGCCAAGCGCTGTGCGATATCGTCACGTACTTTAAAGCGGTCAACCACCACGCTGATATCGTGCTTTTTGCGCTTATCCAGCGGCGCAATGTCGTCTAATTCCAGCACTTGGCCGTCGATTTGCACCCGTACAAACCCCTGGGCGCGCAGTTCGGCCAGCAGCTGTAGGTGCTCACCCTTGCGGCCTTTGACCACTGGGGCCAGTAGCATCAGCTTGGTGCCCTCGGCGAGGTTCATCACCTGATCGACCATCTGCGAAATGGTCTGGGCTTCTAGGTCCTCACCGTGTTCCGGGCAGCGGGGCGTTCCCGCGCGGGCAAACAGCAGACGCAGGTAGTCGTAAATTTCGGTAATGGTACCCACCGTCGAGCGCGGGTTGTGGGAGGTGGACTTCTGCTCAATAGAGATCGCCGGAGAGAGCCCTTCGATATGGTCCACATCGGGCTTCTCCATCATGGAGAGGAACTGGCGCGCATAGGTAGAGAGCGACTCTACATAGCGACGTTGGCCCTCGGCATAGAGCGTGTCAAACGCCAGCGATGACTTACCGGAACCGGAGAGACCAGTAATGACGATAAGTTTATCGCGGGGCAGCTCCACATCGATCTGCTTGAGGTTGTGGGTGCGGGCACCCCTGACCAGAATGCTGTCCATCAACACCTCGAATCGCGTGGCAAAAGTGCGATTATACGTTTGCTGTCGCCTTCCCGGCAAAACTGTCTCTGCCTTTGCAGCCATGCTTGGCGTTTCCAGCGTGGTGACAAAGCGCTAGAATGGGCGGCTATCTCAGGCCGTTCGGCCCATCCACCATACACAAGGGCACTATGCGCAAGGTTTCTGCACTGCTGCTGGCCGCTGAACGCCGTGCAATCAGCGGCTTGGCCGGCCTTTATGCGTCTCGTATGCTGGGGCTATTCATGGTACTGCCGGTGTTGGCGCTGTATGCCGACACGCTAGCCGGTGCCACGCCGCTGCTGGTCGGGGTAGCGTTAGGCATTTATGGATTAACTCAGGCAGCGCTGCAAATCCCGTTCGGCTTGCTCTCTGACCGTATTGGCCGCAAGCGGGTGATTGCCATGGGGCTGCTGATCTTTGCCTTCGGCAGCGTGGTAGCGGCCATGGCAGATACGATTGGCGGGGTGATCGCAGGGCGCGCTTTGCAAGGCGGCGGTGCCGTGGCAGCGGCCATTATGGCACTGCTTGCTGACCAGACCCGTGAGCAGGTACGCACGGCGGCCATGGCCACTATCGGCTTGTCGATTGGCGTATCGTTTGCCATCGCCATGGTACTTGGCCCCTGGCTAGCGACCTGGGCTGGGCTTTCAGGAGTGTTCTGGTTCACCGCGCTATTAACGCTGGTGGGGCTGTTAGTGCTTTGGCGCTGGGTGCCGCCTGCACCACGCCGGTTACGCCACCGTGATGTAGGGCTGGATCGCAAGCAGTTTAAAAGCGTGATTACCCGTCCAGACTTGTGGCGGCTGGATCTATCGATTTTTGCCCTCCATTTAGTGCTGATGGCGATTTTTGTGGCTGTTCCCTTTCTACTGCTCAACGCCGGAGTGGCGGTGGAGTACCATGGGATAGCCTATCTAGGCATTATGGCGCTCTCCTTTGTGGCAATGGTGCCGCTGGTGATTGTGGCGGAAAAGCGTCAGCGTATGAGGCTGATGTGCCTGATGGCGATAGGCGCGATTGCGGCCAGCCTGGCGGGCCTGGGGCTACCGCTCTCCCAGGGGTATTGGCTGTTTATTTGGCTGTTTATCTTCTTCACCGGATTTAATCTGCTGGAGGCAACGCTGCCTTCCATGCTCAGTAAGCTGGCGCCCGCCGGAGCCAAGGGCACGGCGATGGGGGTGTACTCCACCAGCCAGTTTCTTGGGGCCTTTTTAGGCGGCACGCTGGGTGGGCTGTTGGCGAATACCTGGGGGCTGAATGCCGTATTTATTGGCTGTGCGCTGCTGGCGCTGGTCTGGTGGTTAGCTATGTGGCGGATGCCATCGCCCCCGCCGCTCTCCAGTGAAGTGGTGGCGCTGCACGATACGCAGCCCGATGCGGTCAACCTGTTGATGGAGCATCTTGCTGACGTTGTCGGCGTGGAAGATGTGATGGTTGTGCCTGAGGAGCGCCTTGTGTATTTAAAGGTGAACCGTAAAGAGCTCGACCAAGCGGCGCTGGCAAAGCTGATTCCACCGCCGCGACCCTAAAGGTTTAGCGCTAATCTACAACAGAGGGTAGATAGCGGCCCGCTAAGTTATATGACTGATTACGAAAAGGAGCGACCTCATGGCGCGCGGTATTAACAAAGTCATTTTGATTGGCAATTTAGGCCAAGACCCTGAAGTACGATTTACGCCTTCCGGCACGGCAGTGGCGAACTTGAATCTGGCCACTTCCGACACCTGGATGGACCGCCAAAGCGGCCAGCGCCAGGAGCGTACTGAGTGGCACCGCGTCGTGCTGTTCAATAAAACCGCCGAGATTGCCCAGCAGTACCTGAAAAAAGGCTCGAAGGTATATATCGAAGGCCGCCTGCAAACACGCAAGTGGCAAGACCAGAACGGCCAGGATCGTTACAGCACGGAGATCGTGGCTAACGATATGCAGATGCTAGATAGCCGTGGCGGAGATTTCCAAGGTGGTGGTGCCCCGCAGGGTGGCTACGCCCAGCAGGCTCCGGCACAGCAAGCACCTCCCCAGCAGAACTATGGCCAGAACCCGCCCCAGCAGGGTGGCTATCCGCCGCAAGGTGGAGCGCCCCAGCGCGGTGGACAGCCTGCGCCGCAGCCACCGGCACAGCATCACCAAAACAGCAACTACGGAGCCCCCGATCCGGGCAACTTCGACGATTTCGACGACGAAATTCCGTTCTAGCGCCTTTCGACGGTGTTGTTGATAACGGGTGGGAGCACCGCAGGCGGAGCAACCGCCGCGTTTCGGGTTTGAGGGGAGGGCTGTCTTGAAGCTGCTGATATTAGATGCCGGGCACTGCTTGAGCTTAGCGCTAGCCCGTGAAGCGAGCCGACGCACTGACACCGAGCTAGTCATTGAACAAGGCCTTGCGCTTTCACCGAGCCAGCTGCAGGCGATAGCGCCCGACGCGGTGATTATTCCACCTCTGGCGCATCCGCTGAGTATGACGCCTGCGGAGGTGAAAGCTCATGCGGATGCCGTAGAGCGCTGCGTGGATGCTTGTCAGTCTCAAGGCGTGGCGCTTGTTTGGTGTGTCTCCGACCAGCTCTACGAAGATGGGTTTGAGATCCCGATTGATGAGCATGTTGTGCCTGCGCCGCGCGATGAGTGTCTGCGCCGCCTGGTACAAACAGGTGACCGTATCCGTGCAGAGCATCAGCGTCACTTGATTGTGCGCTTGGGGCCGCTGTTTGCCTTGGAGGGTAGCCACGCCTGGTTAAGTGAAATTATCGATAGCTTCGTCACGGGGCAAACGGTGCGCGCTGCAGAAGATGTTGTGTTCTGCCCAACGTCCGCCGATGCGGTAGCCATGGCGCTCATTGGCATGTTGCAGCAACAGGCCTGTGGCGCTGATGCCTGGGGAGCCTACCACTTGGCAGGCACCGAGCCGGTGAGCGCATTCACTTTTACATCGATGGTGCGCACCCAGCTAGCTACCCACCTTGAAGGGCGTGGCGAAGAGATCACCCTAGGGGAGATCCAGGCCCTTAACCATCACCATGATGCGAAATTGCGTCGGGTGTTGAACTGCCGTCGGGTGCTGGATGTGTTTGGTGTCCACCAAAAGCCGTGGCGGCTGGAAGTAGGACGTATGCTGGATGCTTGGTGCTTAACCCGAGACCAGCAGCGTAATGACGCTGGGACAGGAGAGTCAGTTTGATCAATGTGGTGCGCAGCCTGTTGTTCTATGCGGGTTATTTCTCTGCCATGCTGCTTATTGGCGTTCTGTTTTTACCCATCGCTCCGTTTCTGCCACTGGCGGCACGCTATCGGCTGCTAAACCTCTATAACTACTTTTTGGTGGTTTGGTTTCGCATTGCCTGTGGCGTTCGCTACGACATTCAAGGGCGGGAGAATATTCCTTCAGGGCCCTGCGTGATTCAGGCGAACCACCAGTGCGAGTGGGAGACCGTATTCCTGCAAGTGATGAAGCCTCCGGTATGTACCGTGCTAAAGCAGGAGCTGCTGCGCATTCCTATTTTTGGCTGGGGGCTGCGGCTTCTGCGTCCGATCAGCCTTGACCGCTCAAAACCCGCGAGAGCCATGAAGCAAGTGCTGACGCAAGGGGTAGAGCGTTTAGGCACCGGTCTTTCCGTGCTAATCTTTCCTGAAGGCACCCGCGTTGACCCTGGTGTACGTAAGCGTTACAACAAAAGCGGTAGCGTCGTAGCCTGCCGGGCAGGTGTGCCAGTGTTGCCCGTGGCCCACAACGCTGGGGAGCGTTGGCCCGGACGGCATTGGGTGAAGCGTCCTGGGGTGCTACGGGTACGCATTGGCCCGCCCATTCAGACCGAAGGGCGCACCCCCGACGAAGTGCTTGAGGATGTCGAAGCTTGGATTGAGGCGGAGCTGCAAGAGATCTCAGACGTACCTCGGCCAGCCTCCCGCTAATGATGGGAATGAAACCGTCACAAAAACGGCGCCACTCGGGCGCCGTTTTTGTTTTTTACGTTGTTGGCCACGGCTAACATTGCTATCAGCCGCAGCGCCTATCAATCGCTATAGCGTTGGAAGACTAAACAAGCGTTAGTGCCGCCAAAGCCAAAGCTGTTAGACAGCACGCGGTCGATGGTAACGTCATCACGACGCTGGGTCACGATATCGAAGCCATCAGCCTGCTCATCCAACTGTTCAACGTTCGCCGAAGCAGCCACAAAGTTGTGCTGCATCATCAGCAGTGAGTAGATGGCTTCTTGCACGCCAGTAGCGCCCAGGGAGTGGCCAGTCAGCGACTTCGTCGAACTCATGGCGGGCGTTGAGTTGCCGAAGACGTTGCGAATGGCCTTTAGCTCTGCTACATCGCCTACCGGCGTTGAGGTGCCGTGGGTGTTGATGTAGTCGATATTGCCCTGCACGGTAGCCATCGCCTGATGCATACAGCGCGTTGCGCCTTCGCCGGAGGGGGCCACCATGTCATAGCCATCAGACGTTGCGCCATAGCCTACTAGCTCGCCATAAATCTTCGCACCGCGGGCTTTGGCATGTTCAAGCTCTTCTAGTACCAACATGCCGCCGCCGCCTGCAATCACGAAGCCATCGCGCGCTTGGTCGTAAGGGCGAGAGGCTTTGTCCGGCGTATCGTTGTAATGGGTAGAGAGCGCACCCATTGCGTCAAATAGGCACGACAGCGTCCAATGCTCCTCTTCACCGCCGCCGGCAAATACCACATCCTGTTTGCCTAGCTGGATCTGCTCCATGGCGTTGCCAATACAGTGAGCAGAGGTCGCACAAGCAGAGGAGATCGAGTAGTTAACGCCTTTGATTTTAAACGGCGTGGCCAGGCAAGCGGATACCGTGCTGCCCATGGTGCGGGTAACGCGGTAGGGGCCTACACGGCGCAGGCCTTTTTCGCGCATCAGGTCAGCGGCTTCTACCTGGTTAGCGCTAGAAGCGCCGCCTGAGCCTGCAATCAGCCCTGTACGTACGTTAGAGACTTGCTCTTCCGTTAGGCCTGCGTCTTCAATGGCCTGGGCCATCGAGACATAGGCATAGGCCGCTGCGTCACCCATAAAGCGGCGCAGTTTGCGGTCAATCAGCGCATCGAGGTCGATATCAACGCTACCCGCCACATGGCTACGGAAGCCACGCTCAGCGTACTCTTCCTTAAAACGAATACCGCTGCGCCCGTTTTTGAGCGCGTCGAGGACCTGTTGCTGGTCGTTGCCTAAGCACGACACGATGCCAAGGCCGGTGACTACCACTCGTCGCATGGGAGCCTCCTGTTAGAAATTCGCAGTGGAGGTGAATAGGCCAACGCGCAGGTCATTAGCCTGGTAAATGTCGCGTCCGTCAACGGACACAGTGCCGTCGGCAATACCTAGAATAAGCCGACGAGTAATAACGCGCTTCATATTGATGCGATACGTCACTTTGTCCGCATCGGGTAAGATTTGGCCGGTGAACTTCACTTCACCGCAGCCTAGCGCACGGCCACGGCCAGGATGACCAAGCCACCCCAGGTAGAAACCTACGAGCTGCCACATGGCGTCTAGCCCTAAGCAGCCAGGCATCACTGGGTCCCCTGGGAAGTGGCAATCAAAAAACCACAGGTCTGGCGTGATATCCAGCTCGGCGATCAGCTCGCCTTTGCCATGCTCACCGCCTTCTTCGTGAATGTGCGTGATGCGATCAAGCATCAGCATGTTAGGAGCCGGCAGCTGTGCATTGCCGGGGCCAAATAGCTCGCCGCGCGAGCAGGCCAGCAGTTCTTCGCGATCAAAGGAATGTTGCTTGGTCACTGAATCGTTCCGAGTATCAAAATGGTTGTTGCGCCTAGTCTACTTCCCGAAACCTCTTAATGCACGCTGCGGGCGCCTTATCGTGATGATCTAATGCTTTTTAACATGTTGCGAATAACACAGGTTACCTTATTGTGACGTATGTGTTGGCGAATTCGCACAATAAACGGCCTGTTGACGTAATATGCTCTACCCAGGATTTTGTTGAGGCGGCATGATGTCGGTGCCGTTTATTTTTTGTTAGTGACGACTGATAGGACAACAAGAATCGCCATGTGGCTGCCTGTTTCTCTTAATCGCCCAATGGTATGGATAGCGCTGATGGCGCTACCTGCCTGTGTTTGGATTCCTGATGCGGCTTTACGCACGGTAGCTGCCTGCCTGGTTGCTTTTGGTTTGTGGGATGCCTGGAACCAAGTGCGTCAACAGCGCCTGCGTTTGCGTCTTGCTCAAGACGCCATGGGATTGGCGGGGGATGCCATGGTGATCAGCGATGTCCAAAATCGCGTCTTGGCAGTTAACCCGGCATTTACCGATATTACCGGCTATGACAGCCAAGAGATGCTGGGTCGTAAGTTAGAAACGCTAGCCGCACCACGTCATGATAAAACGTTTTACCAGAATTTCTGGAGTACGCTAAAAGCGACTGGCCACTGGGAAGGCGAAATATGGAATCGTCGTAAACACGGTGATGAGTACCCCGAATGGCTCAAAGTACGGGCGGTGACGGACAAGCGCGGTAAAATTACCCACTTCATTAGTCTATTTACTGATATTTCAGCGCAAAAAGCGCGTGAGCGCGACCTACGCCGCATCGGCTATGAAGACCCGTTAACGGGTCTGCCTAACCGTCGTCGTCTGCACGATTTAATGTCATCAAGACTTCGCCATCTGCGTGCAGGCGAGAGCTTGGATATCGCCCTCATTGATATTGATGGGCTGAAGTCGGTGAATGACAGCATGGGGGTTGAGCAGGGAGATCGCTTGCTCGCTAGGTTTGCCCAGCGGCTCACCAGCTATATGGCGGGCAGCGTAGTAGGGCGCTTGGGGGGGGATGAGTTCATGGTTATCCGCACCACTACCTTTGATGATCACGACAAGTGGATCGTCAATTTGCGGGATCACATGTGTAGCCCCTTTGAGATTAACGAGCAGTCGCTACGCCTAGGTCTAACGATTGGCAGCTGTCGCGCCCCAGAAGACGGTCGGGATTCCGGCGTGCTGTTCCAGCGTTTAGAGTCGGCGCTCTACAACGCTAAACGGTTGGGCCGCAACCATAGCTTGAGGTTTCGCCCCGCGCTGGACAAGCAGGATAATCCCCAGCTGGCTCTCGTCAGCGACCTGCGAGCTGCACTGATCTCTGGCGACCAGCTAGAACTTCATTACCAAACGCAACACCACCCGGGCACTGGGGAGCTTGTGGGAATGGAAGCTCTACTGCGCTGGCGGCATCCGCGAGAAGGCATGGTCTCGCCTGGTGACTTTATTCCTCTGGCTGAACGTCACGGCCTAATGTCTGAGCTGGGCAGCTGGGTGATCGAAAAAGCCTGCGCCCAGCAAGCTCATTGGCAACATAGCGGCATGCCCAAGACGATTGTCTGGATCAATATCTCCGCCCTGCAGCTCTTCCAGGGCGACTTAGAAACGCAGTTGACGACCTGCGTAAAACGTTACCAGTTAAAGCCAACACAAATTGGTCTGGAGCTGACCGAATCGGTGCTGCTGGACGAGCGAGCAGGGGATATGAGGCCTCGTCTGCAGGCGCTTCGCGAGCTTGGTTACTCTATTGCCATCGACGATTTTGGCACCGGCTACTCGTCGCTAGCGTATTTGAAGCGACTACCGGTGGATAAAATAAAACTAGATCGCGCCTTTATTCGTGAATTGCCCAACGACCAAGCCGATGCCGCAATTGTGACAGCAGTGCTGGCCATGGCAAAAGGCATGGAGCTGAAAGTCATTGCCGAAGGGGTTGAAACCCAGGCTCAGTGCCAGTTTCTAGTGAAAGCAGGTTGCACGATGGTGCAAGGCTTCTATTTTGCCAAACCGCTACCGGCCTCGGAATTAGAAGAAAAATGGGTGCCTCTTCCACTCGCAGAGGGTGTCAGTTAATGATGGCGTGTTATTGAAAAACGCTGTACATAACGGCTAATACCCAGGCAGAGCACTGCCCAGATGACCGCCTGTACCGGTAGCAACCACGGCGCTAAGCTTACGTTAGCCAGCGCTGCACCGCCTAGGTAGGAGAGCGGCCCGCCAAGGGCACCGCACGCAGCGGCTACCAGTGGGTAGCGCCACAGCCATGCCAGCGAGTGGAATACCAAGGTGGCAAACAGCGGCCACAACATCCATAGCCACAGCGGTAACAAGCCTGCTATTAGCGTTTGCTCGCCAAAGTCGAAGCCGCCTACTAAATGCAGCCCGCCGTCTACACCCAATCCTAGCAGAGCAAACGCTGCGATAAAGCGCCATTCGCCCGGTTGGGCGCAGCGCCAGAAGTGCCAGCCAAGCAGTACCGCCCCCGTTAGCGCGGCGATCCAAGAGCCGCCCAGTACACACAGCAGCCAGCCTGCCTCAAAGCGCAGTGCGTTGAACAGCATCGCGCGTAGCGGCGTTTGCCGTGGTGCAGACGGCGCTACCATTTACAGTGCCCCAGTCAGCGGCACGGGCTTGGCCGCAGGCTTCGCCAGTAGCAGGTGGCAGGTGCCGATGGAGCGCTCAATAAAGCCTCCTTCGCAGTAACACAGGTAGTAACGCCACATGCGGATAAAGCGTTCGTCGTAACCCTGGCTGCGTACTTGGTCGAGGCTCGCCTCGAAGCGGTGGCGCCACTCCCGCAGTGTGCGGGCGTAGTGCTGGCCAATCTCGTCAAGGGCGACCACGTTGAGCGACGTTTTACGCATTATGCTAGTTAGCATGGCGTGGTGGGAGGGTAAAAAACCGCCGGGGAAAATGTAGCGTTTGATAAAGTCCATGTCCCGCTTGGCCTCTTCAAACCGCTGGTCGCGGATGGTAATGGCCTGCAGCATGGCCTGCCCATCGTCGGTGAGCAGGCTGTCTACCTTCTCCAGATACGTATTGAGATACTGGTGGCCAACCGCTTCGATCATCTCCACGGAAATCAACCGGTCAAAGCGCCCGGACAGCTGGCGGTAATCCTGCTTCAGCAGGGTAATTCTATCTTCCAGCCCCTCCTCTTTAATGCGCTGGGCGGTATGCGCGTACTGCTCCTCGGAAATTGTCGTGGTGGTCACGCGGCAGCCACGGGTTTTGGCCGCATGGATGGCAAGCCCACCCCAGCCGGTGCCGATTTCCAGCAAGTGATGCCCAGGCTGCACATCCAGCTTCTCTAGCATGATATCGAGCTTATAGGTGGAGGCCTCTTCCAGGCTGGCTTCTGGATAGGGGAACACGGCGCTGGAGTACATCCAGTGGCGTTTATCCAGGAACGTCGCAAACAGGTCGTTACCGATATCGTAGTGAGCGGCGATATTGCGCTTGGAGCCGGACAGGCTGTTGCGCTGGAAGCGGTAGGCAAGCCCTAATAGCCAACGGGTAAAGCGTGCACTGCCGTTCTCCATTTTGCCGTTAACGTGTTCCAGGTTGGCCGCAAACAGGCGCACCAAGGCCACCAGATCATCGGCGTCCCAGTCGCCATCCATATAAGACTCCGCCGCACCGACCGTACCGCCAAAGGCAAGCCGTTTCCAGGCGCGGGAGTGGCGTATCACCACGGTGACCTGAAGCGGCCCTTCCTGACCCAGATGGTGGCACTGATTGCCTTCAATCAGCGTAATACGGCCGCCGCGAAAGGCATCCAACTGCGCCATTAGGCGTGGCTTAAGCCAGCGGGTAAGGCGATCCTGACGAGCCATCTGGCTATGCGGGGGGGCGGTATGTAGGGTGGTCACTTTGAAGTCTCCTTGCGCTTGGGGTGGTTATAAACGGGGACGCGCTTAAGCCACAGGCGAAGCGCTTCAAAATGGATTCCCGCGACCGTTTTCAAACTCATCCAAGGGTGCCTGGCTAGGGTAGCCAGCAGCACGCCGCGAGTGGCAGGGGCTGCCTCAAGGGTGAGCGTGGCATCAAAATGGAGCTGCTCGTGCTGCCAGTTCTCCATGTGTAGATAGAGTTGCTCGCCGGGGTCGTTGAACTTCCAGCGGTAAGTCATTTCCATGGGGTTAAACGGCGATACGTGCATCGCTTTGGCAAAACTTGCCTGATGGGTATGGCGGCCAGTATCAACGTGGCAGGCGTAGCAGGTGCGCTCCCGCCAGGGGGTGTTGGTGACTTCGCCGAGGACAGCCGCTAAGCGGCCATGCTCGTCGTAGGCGTAATACATCGTAATCGGGTTAAAGACCATCCCGAGGGTGCGTAACTGGGTCAGCATGAAAATTCGCCCGCTGGGCGCGCTGCCCAGCTGGCGGGTTAGCTCTTCGCGCACGGCGGTACGCAGCGGCCGGTCGGTGGGGGCAAGGTAGTCTTCGCGGCGAAAGCGCACCAGTGCCGGCTTGCGGGCGCTAAATCCGGGCACACCGTCGAACAGCGTCGGCAGCTCATCCAGGTCGAGCCACGCCATCCACACCTGGTAGCTAAACGCGTGTGTTTTCGGCGTAAAGCGGCGGTGACGTAGCGTACCGTGATAGATGCGCGAACGCGGCGCGGCAATCATCCCAGCCCCTCCCCAACGCTGTTGGGCATTAGTTCATGGGCCGGTAGCGCCGTTGGTGTGGTGGGCGGCTCGGCGGCTTCATCACAACCCAATGCCTGGGCTACGCGCAGCGCGCTCCACACGCCATCTTCATGAAAGCCGTTGCGCCAGTAGGCGCCGCAGAAGTGGGTGCGCCGCGCTACTGAGGAAATCTCGGCGTGGCGCAGTTGGGCAGCCTGACCCGCCAGGGTGAACTGGGGGTGTGCGTAGGTATAGCGCCCCAGCACCTTGGCGGGGTCGATGCTGTCGGAGTCGTTCAGCGTGACGCAGAAGGTGGTATCTGCCTCCAGGCGCTGCAGGATGTTCATATTGTAAGTGACCGAGACTCGCTCATCGGCCCCACGGCCATCCAGCCGGTAGTTCCAACTTGCCCAGGCACGCGGGCGGCGGGGTAGCAGGGCGGTATCGGTATGCAGCACCACCTCGTTATCCTGGTAAGGCATTGCCGCCAGAATCTCACGCTCGGCCTGTGTCGCATCGCCTAACATGGCCAGCGCTTGATCGGCGTGGCAAGCCAGCACCACCTGATCAAAATGCTCGCTGCCCTGGGCGGTGGTGATCATCACACCGGTATCGCTGCGGGTAATTTTGCTGACCGGCGTATTGAGGCGAATGCGCGATGCGTAGGGCGAAGTAAGCGCAGGAATGTAGCGCTTTGAACCACCCACCAGGGTGTACCACTGGGGGCGGTGATTGACCGACAGCAGCCCGTGATTGCGGAAAAAGCGCACGAAAAACGTCAGGGGGAAGGCGCGCAGGTCACCAATGCTGGCCGACCAGATTGCCGCGCCCATAGGCAACAAGTAGCGGCGCTGGAAGGCTTCACCATAACCGTGCTGGTCTAGATACTCTCCCAGCGTCATGTCGGCAGGTAGCCGTTTGCTCTCTAGGTCGGCGGTAGCTTGCTTATTGAAGCGCAAAATGTCGCTGAGCAGACGATAAAACGAGGGGCTAAACAGGTTGCGCCGCTGGGCAAACAGGGAGGCGAGTGTGTGGCCGTTGTACTCAAAGTCCGCAGCGGTCTCATGCACCGAGAAGCTCATTTCGGTGGCTTGGCTGGGTACGCCGAGGGTGGCTAGCAGGCGCTGGAAGTGCGGGTAGGTCCAGTCGTTGAAAACGATAAACCCCGTATCAATGGCGTACTGTGTGCCGTTGACCGCGACATCCATTGTGGCGGTGTGGCCCCCTAGGCGGCTATCCGCTTCAAACAGCGTCACTTCATGGCGTGAAGAGAGATACCACCCTGCCGCCATACCGCTGATGCCGCTGCCAATAATCGCAATACGCTGTGAAGCCGTGCCGCTCATGGTGTCTCCTCGGTTTGCCGCGTCATACGCAGGCCAATCCACCGCCGTAGGGCGGGGGGCAGAATGCCTAAACATTTAACGATGTAGGTGAAGCGGCGCGGAAAATGAATATCCAGACGCCCTTTGGCCAACCCGGCAATGATCGCCCTGGCGGCTGCCTCGGCAGTGACTTGCATGGGCATGGGGAAGTCGTTGCGGTCGGTGAGCGGCGTTTTCACAAAGCCTGGATGGATCAGGCTCACGTCGATGCCTTCTTGATGAAGGTCGAGGCGCAGGGATTCCAAAAAGTAGCTCACCGCTGCCTTCGAGGCACCGTAAGCCTCGGCGCGGGGCAGTGGCAGGTAGGCCGATGCGCTGGAAGTGGCCGCCAACCGAGCAGGTTTGCCCTCTTTGCGGGCGGCACGCAGCAGCGGCAGGGCGGCTTCGACGCCGTAGAGGGTGCCAAACAAGTTGGGCGTAAAAACGCGCTCTACAAGGCCTATATCGAAGTGCTGTGCATCCAGGTATTCACAGGTGCCAGCGTTGAACAGCGCCACGTCCAGCGCGCCCAGCCACTTACTGATCTGTTCACCGGCGGCCAGTACCGCTTGGCGGTCGCTGATATCCAGCGGCAGCGGGTAGGCATTCGCATGGCCATCACATAGTGCGTTTAGGGCATCTGCATTGCGGGCGCTGAGTACCACTTGGTGGCCCTGGGCAATCAGCTGCTGGGCCAGCGCTTCGCCAATGCCGGAAGTCGCGCCGGTCAACCAGATGCGCTGGGGCGTTTTCCATGTGCTCATCCTGCTCTCCTGTAGCGGCCTGTTAGCACGCAACCTGCGTGCGTATAAACGAGGTCACACTCCTTTCAGCCAAGGCGCTGCTTTAACCAGCGTATAACGCGCCCCATGACAGGGAGGTGTTCATACAGCATGGCGCCAGCGTCAAAGTAGTCGCGGTGGTTCGATACTCTGCCGTCCTCGGCGAATATCAAAGCGCTGCAACCCTCCACGCTCACCGGCTTGCCGCGGGCTAAGCGAGGGTGAACGAACTCCATGGTCCACGTCACAAACGCTTGATTTTCCTGCCACTGCTGCGTGTGAAAGGTGAACCGGCAGCGCTCAACGTTCTCGTACATGGTGGCGAAATAGCGTTCAAGCGCTTCGCGACCTTCAATGTGATGTAGCGGATCGTTGAAAACAACATCGTCAGTATATACCTCGTATAGCTTTTCTGTACAGGTGTTGTCTAGTTTATTGAAGAAGGCGCAAAAGTTCGCCAGCGCTTGCTCGTTGGTCATCACGGACTCCTTGCCGGAAGCGTTGTGTGTGGGGAAGAGAGGCGGCGGATTGGCTGGCGAGGTAGCGGCGTTGCGCCGCTACCTCGGGTGGTAGGTCGCTATTTGGGAAGCGCTTTAAAGGCATCCAGCGCCCGCTGGCGCGCCGCTTTGTGGTCGACGATGGGGGCTGGGTAGTCGATGGGGTTCAGCATGTCCCTGGGGGGCGCATGGCGCGCCTTGGCGGGCAGTGTTTTTAGCTCGGGCAACCAGTGGGCAATAAATTCGCCGTCTGGGTCGAAACGCGTGGACTGGGTGGTGGGGTTAAAAATACGGAAGTAGGGTGCCGCATCGGTACCCGTTGACGCTGCCCATTGCCAGCCGCCGTTATTGGCGCAAAACTCGCCATCGACCAAGTGGCGCATAAAAAAGGCTTCGCCCCGCCGCCAGTCAATCAGCAAGTGCTTGCTTAGAAACATGGCGGTAATCATCCGCAAACGGTTATGCATCCAGCCGGTGGCGACTAGCTGGCGCATGGCCGCATCCACAATAGGGTAGCCGGTGCGGCCCTCGCACCAGGCGGCAAATCCCTCGTCGTCATCCCGCCAGTTGAGTTGCTTGGTATGTGCTTGAAACGGCTGGTAGCGGCATACCTGGGGAAAGCCCACCGCCACATGTTGGTAAAACTCACGCCAGATCAGCTCGTTCACCCAGGTGGTGAGGCCTGCGTCGCCGTTGGCAAGATGCCCGCCGTTCTCGCTCATAACCGCTTGCAGGCACTGGCGGTGAGAGATCATCCCCAGCGCCAAATACGGTGACAGTTCGCTGGTACCCCGCACCTTGGGGAAGTCGCGCTGGTCCTTATAGTGCCGCCCCCGAAAGCGCAAAAAGCGCTCCAAGTTGTCGCTGGCGGCGTTCTCACCGGCGGGCCAGTGGCGGCCATCCAGTGGTTCGTCTTCTAGCGTAGGGAGCGCCGGTAGCGGATCGCTTTCAATGGGCAGCGGCGACTGTACGGTGGGCGTGTCACGCAGGGCAAGCTGTTCAGCCGTCACCTGCTTGTGCCACGCCTTGGAAAAGGGCGTGAACACGCCGTAATAGTCACCCTTGCCGGTGAGTAGGCTGCCGGGGACAAACGCAACGGCGTCGTGATGGCCCTGGGCGTTAATGCCTGCCTGCTGGAACGCGTCCAGCACCGCGTGATCGCGGCGCTGCTCGTTCAGCGGATACTCGTAATTGAAGTGAAGCTGATTGACACCATGCTCGCGGGCAATCTCCAGAAGCGCGTTGGGGGCTTCGTCGAAATGCCCAATATCGCGGTGCAGCAGCGGAATATTCAAGCCATTGAGCGACGCCTTGAGCGCGCTGACGCCACGTGCCCAGAAATCGAGCTTATTCGCGCCGTGGCCGTGGTCACGCCACTGCTCAATACTGCGCAAAAAAACCGCCACGACCGGCCCTTTGGCGGCAGCAGCGGCGAGGGCGGAATTGTCATGAATACGTAGATCGCTGCGAAACCAAACAAGCTGCAGGTTCATGCAAAGTCCTTAAGAAAGCCCTTAAGAAGGTCCTTGAAACATGCCTTAAGTTGGCCGGTTGCCCTTGGATTTACAGAATGCCAGATTCACGCAGCAGCGGGCGCAGGCGGGCAATCGCTTGGGGTAGGTCGTCACCCAGCATATGCACGGAGCCGTCGCGCAGGTCGTTCTCGCGCAGTCGTGCGACTTCGCCACACACACCGATCGGTACGCCTAGCGCTTCAGCCGCTTTGGGTAAGTCAACCCGAATGTAGTGGTCGCTTTCCCGCTGGCCGCTGGAGAGCAGCACCATCGACGAGTGCAGACGCGACACCGCTTGCGGCAGGTCGTCGAGTGACAGCGAGTGGTCGAAGAGCTGCACCCGGTAGCCCTGTTCACTGGCCATCAGCGCACACATCAGCACCCACAGTGGGCCTGGGTCGTCGGGCATGGCGCTGAGTAGAATCAGCGGGCCACGAGTCGCCTGGTTAGCGTAGTGCAGGCGAATCCCTACCTGGCTGCGTAAAAACGCTTCAAACGTGCGGCGCACGAAGTCGTCCGGCTGCACTGCCCATTTAGCTTCTAGGGTCAGGATCACCGGCTGCCACAGCTCGTTAATGGCGATGCTTAGCGGGTAGAGTGCCAAGCTTTGGTGATAGAGCGCCTCTAGCTTGGGCAGGTCGACGGCTTCAATCACTGCCTGGAGCTGCTGGCGCTGGCTAGCCCAATCACCGGCATCCGGGGCAGGTGCCTCGACCGTGTCGGGCTGATCAAGCAGGTCGGCAACCTGGCTGACCGGCACGCCCCGGTTGAGCCACTGCAAAATACGTTCAATACGACTGATATCGTCCTGGGCGTAAAGCCGGTGCCCTTTAGGGGTGCGTTGTGGGCGAATTAAACCGTAGCGTCGCTCCCAGGCGCGCAGGGTGACCGAATTCACACCCGTTAAGCGGGAAACTTCCCGAATCGGATAGAGCGGGGTATCGGGTGGGTGGGTCGCCTTGTTGCTCATGGGCGCCATTGCCTCTTGGTTGCCTGCAGCGGAGGCTGCAGGGGGTCTGTCAATAATTGCCGCGGCACTCGTAGGCTGCCGGAACGGCGCTGTGCCACTGAGTCGGTTAACGGTTCGATGAATAGCGTCTAATCGAAAAGATAGCGTCACGCTATTATAGGCACCTTTGTACAACTTGTGGCTGCTAGGTACAACCTTTGCTGTTTCTCTCCTGGTGTGCCTGATCGATGGCTGTTAATAGACCGACCGGCCTAATAATGCCTCTCCTAACCCATCGCCGGATAGCCAGGCATCCTCTACACGGCTCCCGCGAAAGCTGTCACCACATAGTGATAAACCGCTCTCGCTGTACAAGAAAGATTGGCTACCGGCAATAGCGGGCTGGGCGTAGCGCCAGCGATGAGCACCCAAATCAACTAGCCCGGGCAGCGGCGTTTGCTCGGGCATGAGCGAGGTAAAGGCATCCAGCAACTGCTGTGCGGCGTCTTCCGGTGCTAATTCAATATGGGCATCGCTCCAGTCTAGCTGGGCAAGCAGGCTCAGGCTTTCGGGCTGGGACTCCCGGCCTGGTTTGGTGTGATTGCGGGAGACTAAACGCAGCGCAGGGTGCTGGGTATGCAGGCTCTGCCAGTCAGTATCGACGCCCGATAGGGTCGGAAACGGCGAGTCAAAGATAGCCCACGCCGCCCAGCAGCCTCGCTGTGGGCGCGCTTCACAGGCGGCGGAGAGCGTCGGCTCCCAGCCTGCGAGTAGCGCTTTCGCCTGCGGGGGCGGTGCACTAATGACGACGTGGTCAAAGGGGCCGTATTGCTCGCCGTTAGTATCTTTGAGCTGCCAACCTTGCGTTATTTTATCCAGTGCCGCGATGTGCGTTTCAAGCGATATAGAGGCGTGATGGAACGTGCTCAGCGTATCGGCGAGGTGGCGGGTAATGGCGCTCATACGCGGTGCCCCGCAGTAGCGCACTTGCCCATCATCGTGTATTTGCCAGCCGGATGCACTAGCCTGATAGCGATGCACCGGCCACATAGCCACACAGCCTGCAGCTTGCCATTCAGCGACTTTGTGAGCAAAGCGTGCATCGCGCACGGTAAACGTTTGAGCGCCTAAATCGAGTGTGGCCGTAGGGCGCTGCTTACTGGACATCCGCCCGCCCGGGCCGCGCGCTTTATCGAATAGCTGAACATTAACGCCGTGTTGTGCCAACCGATGGGCACAGGCTAGTCCAGATAAACCGGCACCAATAATCGCCACGGTGGACGCGTTAGAAAGTGGGGACGTTACGTTCGCCGGTTCAGCCATAAATCCTCGCGGTGGGGTAGCGTTAATCAAATTATCTGTAGCAGTTGTGTATAGATATCGTACAATTAAGCGATATGCAACGTGCGCGGCGGTGTTGGCACCACTTTTTGATATCAACCATTTGATCAATCAGTAGCGGCGACCACGCTGGCGCAAGTGACGTCCAACGCCAAAGGAGTGACACCATGCGGGTACTAATTACCGGGGGCAGTGGCTTTGTGGGTCAACGGCTCTGCCAACAGCTTATTGACCAGGGGCACGAGGTGCAGGTGGTGTCTCGGGCGCCGCATCAGGTGCGGGGAAAACTACCCAAGGCGTGCGATATCCGCGATAGCGCTCAAGCCTTTGTGGACACACCGCCGGATGCACTGGTGAACCTGGCGGGGGAACCCATCGCGGCGAAGCGTTGGAGCGCCGAGCAGAAAGAGCGGCTGGTTCGTTCACGGGTGGAAAGTACCCAGCAGCTGATTGCGCTCTGTGAGCAGCTGGCGGCCAACGGTCAGCCCTTACCGAAAGTGATGGTGAGCGGTTCAGCCATGGGCTACTACGGTGATCAGGGCAGTAACGTGGTGGATGAAACCACACCGCCCCATGATGAGTTCGCCCATCGGCTGTGTGCCCAGTGGGAAGCGGCGGCCAAGCCCATTGAAGCCATGGGCGTCAGGCTAGCTATTTTGCGTATTGGCTTAGTGCTGGAGGCGGGGGGCGGCACGCTGCAGAAAATGCTGCCACCGTTCAAGCTGGGCTTAGGCGGGCGATTTGGCGATGGCCAACAGTTTATGCCCTGGATTCATCGGGATGACTTGGTGGCGGCGATCATTTTTCTGATCAACGAGCCAACGCTGTCAGGCGCTTTTAACGGCAGCGCGCCGCATCCGGTAACCAACGCTGAATTTACCCAAACGCTGGCCAAGCAGCTGCATCGTCCGGCCATCTTTCCGGTGCCTGCTTTCGTGCTGAAAGCGGGCTTTGGGGAGATGTCGCAGCTGCTGCTCACCGGTGCGGATATGCGCCCGGCACGCTTGAGCGAGGCAGGTTTTCACTTCCAGTACCCGACGCTTTCAAAAGCGCTGGCGGCTATTTTATAGCCGCCAGCGGCGGGCATTAGCTCGCGTTAGGGTCGACGGTAATGATCACCCGCACGGAATCAAGCCGCAGGCGGGTGTTCTCGATCGCGCTGCTCAGCGCTTGGCGCTCCTGCTGCAGCGCTTCCAGCTCTTCGCTGCGTACCGCCGGATTGTGCTCTGCCAGCGCCGTCAGGCGGGCTAGTTCAGCATCCAGCTGGGCGCGCATACGGGTTTCCGCAGCTTCCACGATGCTTGGCAGTTCCCGCTCGGCTTCGCCCTCCCCTTGGGTGAGCAGTTCGCGTAGCTGGTCATGGCGGCTCTTAATCAAATCCCGCGCCAGCGACTTATTCACCTTTTGCAGGTTTTTGCCCAGCCCGGTGAAGGAGATCTTGCTGGTCAGATTCGCGCCCGACTCATCCAGCAGTACCCGCACGGCGGTAGGCGGCAAAAAGCGGTTCAGGTGCAACGATTTGGGCGCCGGGCAGTGGGTACGGAACACCAGCTCGGCCATTAGGCGGCCGCTGGGGATCGCCGGATGGCGCAGCAGCGCCAGCGCCGTGTTGCCCATGGTGCCGTCTAATATACGCCCCATCATCTCCCGCAGCAGCGGGTGCTCCCAGGAGAGCCGCTGTACGTCATCCCGCGCCAGCGCCTGGGCGCGGCTATAGGTGGCGGAGAAGCCCTCTTCGCCTTTGACCAGCCCCGGCAGGCCATCCAGCATGTGCTGGCTGGGTTGAAGATGCAGCAGGCCGTTGCCGATCTCCTGGCTATCGACCCCGAAGATATCTAACGCGCGCTCCACGTAGCGGGGCAGCGCCGGGTCCTCGTCTAGCTCGCGCACCGCCTCGATCACCTGTTGCGCTCGTGCTGGGCGACAAGCATTAAGCTCTAGCAGGCGGTTGCGGCCCGCGTCCCGCTCGGCAAGTTTGGCGGTGAACATCTCGCGGGTCTCTTCGATGATCTCGTCGAGCGCTTCGTCGTCGAGCAGTGCATCGGCCAGGGCATCGCCAAAGGCGTCGAACAGGTCGCTGCCAATGCCGTGGGGCGCGCTGAAGGCGTCCATACCTTCGTGGTACCAACGCAACAGGCGCTCGCCGGGGCTGCCGGTGAAGTTGGGCACGTGCAGCTCGATGGCGTGGCGCTGGCCGATCCGGTCTAGGCGGCCAATGCGCTGCTCTAGCTGGTCGGGGTGCTGTGGCATATCAAACATCACTAGGTGGCGGCAGAACTGGAAGTTGCGCCCCTCGGAGCCAATTTCAGAGCACACTAATACCTGGCAGCCATCCTCTTCGTCGGCAAACGCGGCGGCGGCCCGGTCGCGCTCGACGAGCGACAGCCCTTCGTGGAAAACCGGTGCATGGTAGCCGCCCAGCACCCGTAAACCTTCCGCCAGCCCTTCCGCCGTTTCGCGGTGGTGGGCAATCACCAGCACTTTGTCGTTGGCAAAGCCCGCTTCGCTGTCGTCGCTAAGCTTCTCCAGCAGCCAGTTAACGCGTGGGTCGATATGCCACCAGGACTCGGTGTTCAGCGGATCGTTGCTGAGCTCACGGTACATGGCATCCGGGTAGATCAGCACGTCCGGGTGATCCATGCCGGTTTCGATCAGCAGCTCGTCCAGGTAGTCGTCGTCGCGCTCCAAGCGGCGCAGCACGCGGCGATAGGCCGAAGGCAATTCCAGCTCGGCCAGGTGCAGGCGGCGCTCAGGGAAGCCGCCCACATGGCGGCGGCTGTTGCGGAACATGACGCGGCCGGTGCCGTGACGGTCGAGCAGCGCATCGCGCAGTTGGGCGCGGGCGGCGTCCTGCTGCTCGGGACTTGCCTCTGGGTGACACAGCGTAGCAAGCAGCGCTTGGCTGTCCCGGTCGTCGGCCACGGCGGCGACGCGTTCGCGGGCACTCGCGGTATGGGGCAGCTCTTCCAGGGCATCAATGGCACCGGCGACCGCGACGTAGTGCTGCTCTTCCTCTTTGAAGCGCTCGATGTTGTGGTAGCGCTCGGCGTCCAGCAGGCGCAGGCGGGCAAAGTGGCTCTCCAGGCCCATCTGTTCCGGCGTGGCGGTGAGCAGCAGCAGGCCGGGAATCTCGGCCGCCAACTGTTCTACACACTGGTAGCCGGGGCCGCTCTTCTCCGGGCTCCAGTCCAGATGGTGGGCTTCATCGACGATCAGCAGGTCGAAACGGCTGGCCAGGGCTTGATCCTGACGATGAATATTAGCAAACAGCCAGCCTTGGCTGGCCAGCACCAGCTGCGCGCTCTCGAACGGGTTAGCGCTGCCATGGGCTTGGCTCTGGTGCTCGTCCAGCAGTGTCACGTTTAGTGAGAAGCGGCGCAGCAGCTCCACCAGCCACTGGTGGGTCAGGCTGTCGGGCACCAGGATTAGTGCACGCTCTACCCGCCCTGCCAGCAGCAGGCGGTGGAGGATCAGGCCTGCCTCAATGGTTTTACCCAGCCCTACCTCATCGGCTAGCAGAACGCGCGGCGCATGGCGACCGGCGACTTCGTCGGCGATATACAGCTGATGGGGAATCAGATCGATACGCGGGCCGGAAAACCCCAGCGCGCTGTGCTGCTCGATGCGCTGGTAGTGGTGCAGGGTACGAAAGCGCAGGTCGAACCAGTCGTTGCGGTCCACTTGGCCGGTGAGCAGGCGGTCACGGGCCTGGTCGAACTGCATGGTGTCGGCCAGCTTGGCCTCGGGCAGTTCGCGTAGGTTGCCTTCGCTGTCTTCACCGATGTAGGTGATTAGACCGCGGCTCTCTTTACTGTCATCAACGATCATCTGCCAACCGTCGGCAGAGAGCACGCGGTCGCCGCTGCCAAACATCACGCGGGTTAGCGGTGCCTGGCGGGTATTGTAGGTGCGGGTTTCCTGGCTAGCACTGAACAAAATGGTAACGCTACGGGCGTCGCAGTTAAGCACGGTGCCGAGTCCAAGCTCGGCCTCGCCGTCGCTAATCCAGCGCTGGCCGGGAGAAAAATCGCTCATGATGCCTCGAGGAAGTCGTCAAAATCGGGTCGCACGCCGCCGGGGCAGGTCACCGGCGACAAACAGGGCGGGGGATTCTAACGCAAAGCAGCGGGGGGATTAAGGTCTATCGTGGTCAATCGCTCAGCCAGCGCTCTAACTGTGCGCTGGTTAGTTCGCCAACGTGAACATCCAACGTCTTGCCATGTTGGTCAAACAGAATGGTGGTGGGCAAGCCTGGCGCTTGGAACCGTGCTGTTAGGGTTTGCTGTGGGTCAAGCAGCGGGTAGCGTAAGGCGAGCGACTGCTCGTCTAAATAGCGCACGATGGGGAGCAGGTCTTCCCCCTGGTTAGCCGCCACAACGGTGACGCCGTCGCGCTGGTCAGCCTCTTCCAGCAACGGCATCTCGCGCAGGCAAGGCGGGCACCAGGTAGCCCATAAATTCACGATAATCAGCTCATTCTGATTCGCCAGCGAGGGGAGGTGAACCGCATTACCGTCAACATCCTCTAGGGTAACGTCGGGTAGCGACGCCACGGCAAACTGCTGGCCGAGCGGTGCCAGGGTAACCAGTACCAGCCAGAGGCTAACCGCCCCCAGCGTCATGGCAAGCCCGCCGAGCAGTGCCAGCAGCCGAGCGCGCAGCGTCCAGCCGGTCCACAGCAAGCCAGCGGTTAGCCCGCCGAGAGCGTGATAGCCCGGCTGCCACACTTTCAGGGTGTCGAGCGGGTTGGCGCTGTAGCTCTCCCAGTTAAGCGCTACAAAGGTTATTCGTGCTCCGAGCAGCCACGCCACCAGCAAGCCATTAAACCAGCGGCCATGCTGCTTAGCGGGCAGCCCCAGTAGGTAGCGGCTGCTAAAAAGTAGCAGCAGCGCACAGATAAATGCGTAGAGCCGGGGAGTAGAAATCAGCAGTGGACCAAGGGCAATGGCATTCATAGTGGTTCCAATAAGCAGGTACACTAAGCCACCATACCATGCACGCTACACACGACGGAGATGTCGATGCCGCAATCCTCTTTTGACACGCTGCGCGCGCTGGCGATTGGCACCCAGGCATTAGGCCTTACGCTGATTATCACTTTAGAAACCGTGCTGGGCGATAGTGCGCGCCCTTGGCAGGGCGTGGTGCTGGCAGCCATGGTGGCTGCAGCCCTGGCGATTGCCCTGGTGCGGCTCTACCGCAGCAAACGCCGCCAGAAGCGACTGGCCGAACGTTTAGAAACGCCAGCCTCTAAAAACACCAAGCGTTAGAAAGCGTTGCTTGTGTTTTTTGCATTCCGGTTCCAGATTAAGGGTAGCCCTGCGCTGGACAGTCGGGGCACTCAACCTACTGGGAGCGACAAATAATATGATTAATAAGCGCGCATTAGCCATTGCCGTAGCGGCCTCATCACTTGCCTTAACCGGGATGGCCCAGGCGGAGGTCAAAGTTGGCTTCTTGGGCGGCTTTACCGGGGGAATTGAGAGTTTGACACCGCCGATCTTTGCCGGTGCTCAATTAGCGGTCGCTCAGGTTAATGAGCAGGGTGGCATCTTGGGCGGTCAAACCCTGGAAATGCCCTCCGGCGATACAACCTGTTCCGACGCGTCGGCAGCGTCTAACGCGGCAGACCGAATGGTGAACTCTGAAAACGTGACCGCCATCGTCGGGGCACTGTGTACCGGGGCAACCATTGCGGCTGCCAACAATGCCGCTATTCCTGGCGGCGTGCTGATGGTGTCACCCGCGTCAACAGCGCCGGCGGTCACTGCGCTAGAGGATAACGACCTAGTCTTCCGCACCGTGCCGTCAGATGCCTTCCAGGGCGAAATCCTAGCTAAGCTGCTGCTGGATAAAGGCATCAACTACGTTGCCGTTACCTTTGTGAATAACGACTATGGACGTGGCCTCTCCGATGCCTTTAGTGAGGCGTTTACCGCCGGTGGCGGTGAGGTAGCGGCCAACCTAGCCCACGAAGATAACCGTGCTGATTATCGCTCGGAGCTGGGCTCACTCTCTGCCAGCGGCGCGGATACCCTGGTCGTGCTGGCTTACGCAGACACCTCGGGCCAAACGGTGCTGCGCCAAGCCTATGAGAGCGGCATGTTCACCCAATACGTGGGGGCGGACGGCATGGTGGGCGATAGCCTGGTAGAAGCAATTGGCGCTGACGTGTTGGATGGCATGATTGCCACTCGTCCTGGCAGCCCAGAGCTACCTGGCACTGAAATATTTAACAACGCAGCGATGGAAGCTGACATCGACCCCAGCGCCGTGTTTGCGGCTCAGGCTTACGATGCAGCCTTCCTAATTGCGCTAGCTATTGAGCAGAACGGCAGTGCGGATCGCGAAAGGCTATCGGAAGCACTACGTAGCGTTGCGAGTGCTCCGGGTGAAGTGATCCTGCCCGGCGAGTGGGAAAAAGCGGTGGAGCTGATCGCTGCGGGTACCGATATTAACTACGAAGGCGCCTCCGGTACCCATGAGTTTGACGATAATGGCGATGTCCCTGGTGTTGTGGTTGAGATGGCCGTTGAGAACGGCACCTTTACCAGCAAAGGCCAGGTGGACTTGTAAACCGCTGACATCACGCACTAGTAAAACGCCCCCGCTCATCGAGCGGGGGCGTTTTTTTGGTGACGCTCACGGTGTTAGCCGTGGCTTTTGATCTTCTCAGGCAGCAGGCCTTTGGGTGCAAAGCGCAGCACTAGGGTAATCAGCATGCCGATCACCAGCACCCTTGCCTGCAGTGCTCGGCTGTCCATATTGCTGGGAGCCTCCCAGCCAAAGGCGCCTTCCCCAAACGCGACAAACAGCTCCATTAAAAACAGCGCCAGCGGCTCTGACATAATCCAGATAATGTAGACCGCCACGGCACCAAAAATGGTGCCCAGGTTATTGCCGGGGCCGCCGAGGATGACCATCACCAGCACCAGGAAGGTGTGGTTAAGGGGTAGGTAGCCCTGCGGGTCGAACAGGCTGTTGAACGTGCCCAGCATGCCGCCCCCCAGGCCCATCAAAATGCAGCCCAGCACGAAAATCTCCAGGCGGCGTTTGTTGATGTCCTTACCCATGGCCGCTGATGAGACTTCGTTATCGCGAATCGCGCGGATCATCCGCCCCCAAGGGGCGTGGTAAGCGCGATGCAGCAGGAAGAAGATCACCGCAATGACCACCGCCGTCACCGACAGGTAAATCGCTCGGGAGAGGGTAAAGCCGAGCTCGGCAGGGCCAGGAGTTGGCCAGGGCAGCGGGGAGACTGTCGCCGTGCCACGGGTGAGCCAGTCGGAGTTTTTCAAAAACGCCTTGATGATCTCGGCAATGCCTAGGGTGGCGATGGCCAGGTAGTCGCTGCGTAGGCCAAGGCACACATGGCCGATAAAGTAGCCCACGCCACCGGCCAGCGCACCGCCAACGATCCAGCCTACCCATGCGGGCAGGCCAAACCCGCCAATAAATCCCGCCTGGGACTGGATTTGGCTGGTTACGTCGCGCAGTAGGCTGATCACCACCAGATAGAGCACCACCGCCAATACCACGGCGATCACAGTGCGCAGCGTTTTCGGCACGCCCAGCCGGTCGAGCTTGGTGGCTCCGATGACGACGACCGTGGCCGCGAGGCCGTAGAGCAGCACTTGGCCCAGCTCGCCCGGTAGCTCCGTGCCCCAGAAGGCGTCGTTGACCGGTACGCTAAACAGCATGGCGCAGAAGCCGCCGAGGGCCACAAAGCCCATCACCCCGGCATTGAACTGCCCCGCGTAGCCCCACTGGATCGTCAGGCCCAAGGCTAAAATGGCGTAACAGGCGGCTTCCACTAGCATGCGCGTGCTGTAGGCTGCCCCCATCAGGGCGTACACCCCCAGTACGGCGGCAAATAGTGCGCCAAACAGCACCAGCTCGCGCAGCGGAAAACGGCGCGTTGGAGTAGCGTCTTTCGGCGTGTAGGCAGGGTTACGTGTGTTGGTTGGATGGCTCATCAGATCACCTTACCCTTAAACAGACCGGTTGGGCGCCACACCAGGATGGCCACCAGAATAAAGAACGGCACCACAATCTTATATTCGGTGCCCACGAAGGCGAGGTTCGATGGCAGCGTCAGCCACTCCGGGAAACTGTCTTGAAAGGGGCGTAGCAGCACGTGCCAGTTAAACACCGCTAAGGTTTCGGCAAAGCCCACCACAAACCCTCCGGCAATGGCGCCGTAGGGGTGGCCCACCCCGCCCACAATCGCCGCTGCGAAAATCGGCAGCAGCAGGAAGAAGCTCAGGTCCGGTTTGAAGGTCACGTCCAGCGAGAGCAGCGTGCCAGCAATGGCTGCCAAACCGCCCGCAATCACCCAGGTGACCGCCACGATGGTGTTGGTATTAATCCCCGACGCCTGGGCCAGCTCCGGGTTATCCGACATGGCGCGCATCGCCTTACCTAAACGCGAGCGGTTCAGGAAGAGGTGCAGCGCGATGACCGCTACCAGGGTGATGACAAACAGGTAGATTTGCGGTTCGGTAACCACAATCGGGGCACGGGCGCCTTCAAATGGCAGTGCTAGGCGAAAAATCTCTTTGCGGTCATCCACGTAGAGGCTCTGCCCGCCGGTGCCGGAAAATAGCCGGATAAGCCCCTGGAGCATCAGCGTGACGCCCAGTGAGCCAATCACCATAACGATGGGCTTCACGCCGTGGGCGCGCAGCGGCTTATAAAAGGCCTTGTCGATACCGACGGCTAGCAGGGCGGTCAGCAGCATCGCCAGGGGCAGCATAATCAGTGCCGTAGGCACGCCAATGCTGGCGCCGACGGCGGGAAAGGCCGTGGTGAGCAGCAGCACCATAAAGGCCCCGAAGGTCATCATGTCGGCATGGGCAAAGTGGGCAAAGCGCATAATGCTGAAAATCAGCGTCACGCCAATCGCGCCAATGGCATAAATCGAGCCAGTGACGCTGCCCGCAATCACCACGTTATTAATAAAAAAAGCCAGTTCGTTCACGCGTTTCTCCCCCGGGCTAGCCGCCCAAAAAGCTTTTGGCGACATCAGGGTCGGCAAGTAGGGCCGCCCCGGTATCCGTAAAGCGGTTCTGGCCTGCCGCCAGGACAAAGCCTTTATCAGCAATGGCCAAGGCCTGCTTGGCGTTCTGCTCGACCATTAAAATACCCACGCCGGCGGCGTTGATCTTTTTCACGCGGTCGAAAATCTCGTTCATATAGAGTGGCGACAGGCCTGCCGTCGGCTCGTCCAGCAGCAGTAGGCTGGGTTCTGCCATCAGCGCGCGGCCCATAGCGACCATCTGGCGCTGGCCGCCGGATAGCTCGCCGGCAGGCTGGTGGCGTTTCTCCACCAGCGGTGGGAAGAAGTCGTAGACCTGCTCCAGCATACGTTTGACGTTCTGCGGCTTCAGGTAGGCACCCATCTCCAGGTTCTCTTTCACCGAGAGGCTGGGGAAAACGTTTTTCTCCTGGGGAACAAAGCCCATGCCACGCTCCACCAGCTGGTTGGGCGGCAGGTTGTGGATCGGCTGGCCGTTAAGCAGGATCTCGCCCTGGTTAACGTTCAACAGCCCAAACACCGCTTTGAGCATGGTGGATTTGCCCGCGCCATTGGGGCCAACGATGACGCCGACCTCGTCGGCATACAGGGTCATGTTGACCCCATTTAAGATATTCATGCTGCCATAGCCGCCGTGCACGTCGCGTGCCTCAAGCAGTGGCTGGGGTGATGCCGGTGTCGATGACATAAACGCGTCTCAGCAAGCGTCGCGCTGGGGTGTCCAGCCGCGATCATGTTGTTGTTACCAGTTGTGTGGCTATTTATTGTGATGTTGGTCAGTGAGTCACTGTTATTTAGGCGGCATCAGAGCCGAAATAGGCTTCAATAACCGCTGGGTTGTTCTGTATCTCTTCGATATGGCCTTCGACCATCACGCTGCCCTGGGCCAGCACAATCACCGGGTCGCAGAGCCGTGAAATCATATCCATATCGTGCTCAATGACCAGGAAGGTGTAACCCATTTCGCGGTTGAGCCGCTCGATATTGCTCATCAAATCGCCCAGCAGGGTGCGGTTCACCCCGGCGGCAATTTCATCCAGCAGCACGACCTTGGCATCGGTCATCATGGTGCGACCCAGCTCCAGCAGCTTTTTCTGACCGCCGGAGAGGTTGCCCGCCAGTTCGTTGCGCACGTGGTGCAAGCCTACAAAGTCAATCACTTCCAGCGCTCGGCGGCGCACCTCGGCCTCTTGCTGGCGCACGAGCCCTGGCTTGAACCAGGTGTTGAACAGGCTTTCGCCTGCCTGGTGGGGGGGCACCATCATCAAGTTTTCCAGCGCGCTCATCTGGCTGAACTCGTGGGCAATTTGAAAGGTACGCAGCAACCCTTTGTGAAAGCGCTGGTCGGCGCTTAACGAGGTGATGTCTTCGCCATCCAGTAGAATGTGGCCGCTGTCGGGTGTCAGCGCCCCGGCGATCAGGTTGAATAGCGTTGATTTACCGGCCCCGTTAGGGCCAATCATGCCGGTAATCGACCCCTTCTCCACTCGGATGGAGCAGTCGTTGATGACGTGTAGCCCACCGAACGCTTTATTCACGTGTTGTACTTCGATAAGCGGTTGCATGGTGTCCTCGTAAGGCAGGCGGCCTCTCAGCCGCCTGCAGTATGGATATTATGATGATGTTTTAGGTTGGCGTAGCCGCTGGCTAAGCGCAAAAGCAGCAACGATGATCAGTGCGCCCAGGGTGGGGATGAGATACCCCTCTACCTGGGGAATCGTGCGTAAAAAAACGAATGATACTGCGGCCGGGCCGACAAAGCGCACCAGGAAGCGCCAAATAGTAAACCAGGTGGCATGGGAACCAAGCTCTTTCTTTACTTCGCTTTGAGTGAGCGCCCAACCGGCAAACAGCGCGATCATCAAACCGCCCAAGGGCATAAAAATATTGGTCAGCAGTTCGATAAACTCAAAGGCGCTGCGCCCGAACAGGCTGTGGAAAATCGTGCCTTCGGCCCATACGTTAAAGCTCACTACGGTCAGCAGGCCCATGGCCCAAGCGGCGACTACCATGATGGTCACTGCCTGGGGGCGGGTCATATCAAAACGCTCCACCAAGAACGCTGCGACTGGCTCAATCAGTGAGATCGACGAGCTGATCGCCGCGCCCAGCACCAGGATAAAGAACACACCGCCTACTAATGCACCAAACGGCATTTCGGCAAAGGCCAGCGGAAGCGTCACAAACATCAGCCCTGGGCCTTGGCCGGTCTCCAGTCCTGCACCAAATACCAGCGAGAAGATCGCTAGACCCGCTACCATGGCCACGGCAGTGTCCACGAAGGCCACGGCAATGGCGGTGCGCGTCAGCGAGGCTTCGCTAGACATATAAGCGCCGTAGGCCATGATGGCGCCCATACCGAGGCTTAGGGTGAAGAATGATTGCCCCATGGCCTGCAGCCAGCCTTCCAGGCTGAGGTCGCCAATGTTGAAGGTGAACAAGAAGCTGGCCGCAGCGCCCACATCACCGTTGATGATGCCGTAAATCAGCACCACGATTAGGATGACAAATAGTGCAGGCATCATGATACGCAGGCCCGATTCGATTCCTTTGTGAATCCCCATGCCAACGATCAGCGCTGAGCCGACGATAAACAGCGTGTGATACAGGGTCATCAGCCCAGGAGAGGCGAGTAGGGCGTTGAAGCCGTCGCTAATGGTTTGGGCGTCCGCTCCTGCCAATGAACCGGTGAGCATCAACCAGGTATAGTGCAGTGCCCACCCAGCAATAACCGAATAGAAACTGAGAATCAAAAAGGCAGACGCTGCGCCTAGCCAACCAATCGACTCCCATGCCCGGGAGGTCTTATGGGTTTTGGTTAAGTGGCGCATGCCCATGATTGGGCTTCGGCGGCTGGTGCGCCCCAGCATGGTTTCAGCGATGAGGATGGGAATACCCACGGCAAAGATGGTTAGCGCGTAAATCAGGATAAACGCGCCGCCGCCGTTTTCACCGGTAAGGTAGGGAAAGCGCCAGAGGTTACCGAGACCAACGGCAGAACCAACCGCTGCCAGCAAGAAAGTGCCTTTATGCGTCCAGACGTTATGACCGCTCATGTGAAGGAGTGTCCATGTAGGGGTGTCAGGATGGGGGTAGGTATCCAAACACTTGTATGAATTGTGGCGTGTCAACAGCCCGTGGGCATGCTGAGATTAGCGCTACTTTGCGATAGAACGCCCGTGCTTTCCAGCGCGCTAGCGTTTAGGTTGCGTTAGTGGGCTCGCTTGGCGACAAACCGCTGGTTGCGGTCGATTGGTTGTCTAGCAAAAAAATGTTGTGGCATGGCGACGTTACATCAAAAAGCCCGCACGGCGGCGGGCTTTGGAGAAGCAGCGGTCAGCTTATTTTTTGCTGGAGCGCTTGCGTTCGTTCTCTTTTAGCAGTTTCTTACGCAGGCGGATAAAGTTCGGCGTTACCTCGACCAGCTCATCGGAATCCAAGAATTCGATAGCCTGCTCAAGGGTGAACTTCACCGGTGGTGTTAATACGATGTTTTCATCGTTACCCGAGGCACGCATGTTATCCAGCTTCTTGCCTTTGGTGGGGTTAACCACCAGGTCGTTGGCACGGCTGTGAATACCGATCAGCATGCCTTCGTACACTTCGGTGCCGTGATCGATAATCAGCTTGCCACGCTCCTGCAGCGTGTACAGCGCGTAGGCCAGCGCCTTACCGTCTACCATGGAGACCATCACGCCGTTACGACGCTCGATGGCGGCGTCAGGCTTCAGCGGGCCGTAGTGGTCAAAGCGGCTGGTCAGAATGCCGGTGCCAGAGGTCAGGGTCAGGAACTGGCCACGGAAACCGATTAAACCACGGGCGGGGATGATGAAATCCAAACGAACGCGGCCTTTACCATCCGGGTTCATGTTGGTCATTTCACCTTTACGGTAGCCAAGCTCTTCCATGATTGAGCCCTGGTGCTGCTCTTCACAGTCGATGATGACTTCTTCGTAGGGCTCCTGCTTAACCCCGTCGATCTCTTTGATGATGACTTCCGGGCGGCCAACGGCCAGCTCGAAGCCTTCACGACGCATGGTTTCGATCAGTACCGAGAGGTGCAGTTCGCCACGGCCAGAGACTTTGAATTTCTCGGGTGTTTCGCCCTGCTCAACGCGCAGCGCCACGTTGTGGATCAGCTCCTGATCCAGACGGTCTTTGATGTTACGGCTGGTGACGAATTTGCCGTCTTTACCGGCGAACGGCGAGTCGTTGACCTGGAAGGTCATAGACACGGTTGGCTCATCAACGGACAGCGGCGGCAGCGCTTCAACAGCGCTTGGGTCGCACAGCGTATCGGAGATGGCGAGTTCTTCGATACCGGTGACACAGACGATGTCGCCCGCAGTCGCTTCGGTAGTTTGCACCCGCTCAAGGCCCATGTGGGTCATTACCTGGCCGATTTTGCCCTTGCGTACCTTGCCATCAACACCAATGACCGAGACCTGCTGATTCGGCTTAACGGAGCCACGCTTAATGCGGCCCAGGCCGATAACGCCAACGTAGCTGTTGTAATCCAGGGCAGAAATCTGCATCTGGAAGGGGCCGTCGACTTCTACCTTCGGCGGCTCAACGATATCCACAATCGCTTGGAACATCGGGTCCATGTTGTCGGCCAGCTCTTCCGGGTCCATGCCGGCAATGCCGTTCAGCGCCGAGCAGTAGATAATCGGGAAGTCGAGCTGCTCGTCGGTGGCGCCCAGGTTGTCGAATAGATCGAAAATCTGGTCGATAACCCAATCGGGGCGGGCGCCGGGGCGGTCAATCTTGTTGACAACAACGATCGGCTTCAGGCCCTGAGAGAAAGCCTTCTGGGTAACGAAGCGAGTTTGCGGCATCGGGCCGTCAACGGCGTCAACTAGCAGTAGAACCGAGTCCACCATGGACATAACGCGCTCAACTTCACCACCGAAGTCGGCGTGCCCAGGGGTGTCCACGATGTTGATGTGGTAATCCTTGCCATTACCATCTTGCCACTGAATAGCAGTGTTTTTGGCCAGGATGGTAATACCACGCTCCTTCTCCTGGTCATTAGAGTCCATGATACGCTCTTGGCCTTCGGCCTTACGGTCAAGCGTGCCGGACTGGCTTAACAGTTTGTCTACCAAGGTAGTTTTACCGTGGTCAACGTGGGCGATGATGGCAATGTTGCGAAGATTCTCGATCACGACGCGATCCTGCTGGAAAAATAGGGCGGCATTATAGGGTCTGGGGGTGGTCCACTACCAGCACTGTCTTAAACAAAGCGGCAAGTCAATAACCTAAACGCGGCAGTTTTCGCTGTTGTGACGCTTCCGTTAAGATAGGCGTTTTCCCAGTTGGGGCAAGCACATGACCATCGGTAACCTGATGCGTTTGTTAAGCGATGGCGAAGTTCATTCCGGTGAACAATTAGGCGAAGCGCTGGGCGTTTCCCGAGCCGCCGTGTGGAAACAGCTAAAAAAATTAGAGGCGCTAGGCGTAGAACTGGTAGCCGTCAAAGGGCGTGGCTACCGGTTGGCCCACCCGTTAGAACCGCTGGATGGCGCCAAAATCGTTGAGCGTCTGCCCGCCGATGCACGCCATTTGCTGGCGCGGCTGTTTGTTGAAGACCAGCTCCCTTCCAGTAATGAATACCTGCGCGAGCGCTTCTCTCAAGGAGCGGGCCATGGCGAAGTGTGTTTTGTCGAGCTACAAACCGCCGGGCGTGGCCGCCGTGGCCGCGTGTGGTCGACGCCCTGGGGGCAAAGTCTGATGGTGTCGACGGGCTGGCGCTTTGAGTCGGGTGTTAACGCATTGGAAGGGCTCAGTCTGGCGGTAGGTGTGGTGGTTTCCCAGGTGCTAGAGCAGTACGGTGTCTCGCCCAAACTGAAGTGGCCCAACGATGTACTGCTGGCCGAGCAAGGCGATGAGTTAGGCAAGCTGGCAGGCATTTTGATCGAGGTGACCGGCGATGCGGCAGGCCCCTGCGAGGTCGTGATTGGTATCGGTATGAATTTATCGTTACCGGATAGCCTACGTGCTGCTATTGACCAGCCGGTGGCAGCGCTGTTTGATGTCAAAGCGGGTATTTCTCGCAACCAGCTCGCAGCCGATATGGTAGCGGGTTTGTTGAACATGCTGTCAGGTTTTGAGAGTAGCGGTTTTGCGCCTTGGCTTGAGGCATGGAACCAGCGTCATGCCTATGCAGGCCTGCCTATTCGCGTGCTTCAGGGTGAGCGTTCAAGTGATGCCGTAGCGGGCGATGTAGATGAGAGTGGTAACCTGTGGGTTACTGAAAACGGTCACTCGCGACGCCTGTCGGGCGGTGAGATCAGCGTACGTAGGCGCCTATGATTTTGGATTTGGATATCGGCAACACGCTGTCGAAGTGGCGGCTTAAAGATGCCGAGAGTAGCGAGATTCGCTCGCGAGGTGCCGTATGGACACGGGAGGAGTGGCGCCCAGGAGCGGATATCCCCAACCTGGAAGTCGTTGAAGCCGTGCGCATCTCCAGCGTAGCCAGGGCAGCCGTGCTGGATGAGACTGTTGCTTTACTGCGTCGCCAGGTGCGTCACGTTTATGTGGCTCGCTCAACGCCAGAGGCACTTGGCGTGATTAATGGTTATGAAGAGCCCGGTCGGTTAGGCGTTGACCGCTGGATGGGAGCGCTGGCGGGCTACCAGCTCGCGGGTGGCTGTTGCGCAGTAGATTGCGGTAGTGCCATCACCATTGACTTCGTGCTGCCGGGGGGGGCGCACCTAGGCGGCTTTATTATTCCCGGCCTGCGGCTCATGAAAGAGAGCCTGAAGCTGGGAACCCGTAACGTCGCCATTGACCCGGAAAGCGAAGCTGATGCGCTGCTGGAGCCTGGGCGGCGCACGGTAGATGCGGTGAATCATGGTATCTATATGGCAGCCGTAAGCGCGATTAACCGCATCTACAGTGAAGTGTGCGATCAACAAGGCGTAGCGCTACCGGTGCTGCTCACCGGCGGTGATGCCAGAGTCGTTTCCCGCGGGGTGCAGGTGCCCCATGCGGTATGGCCCGATATGGTATATGGCGGGTTAGAGGCCAGTTTTCCGCTGACCTTTGCCGAGCGGGCAGGCAAAATGTCCGGGGCTCCTCGAGTTCCTGAGCCGGTGTCGTTAGAAAAAATTCGCGCAGGTCTTGCATTTTCCATGCTGCTTTGACAGAATGCAGCGCGTTCCAGGGCGGAAGTGGCGCTTGATAAAGCGCAGCCTCACAGCAAGCTTTGATAAATAAAGAGTTTGCAGGCTTGACACCGCTTTGGAGGCTGGCATAATGTGCCGCCACAGATGGAGAGGTTCCCGAGTGGCCAAAGGGAGCAGACTGTAAATCTGCCGCGAAAGCTTCGAAGGTTCGAATCCTTCCCTCTCCACCAGATTGTTCAGGCGCTGAGTTGCTCAGTGTTTGGGAATGAAAAGCCGGTAAGCGGGCATTAGCTACTGTTTCTCGTGCAACGGATTGTCATTCTATAGGCAAGTTCGGCGGGCGTAGTTCAATGGTAGAACCTCAGCCTTCCAAGCTGATGGTGCGGGTTCGATTCCCGCCGCCCGCTCCAGTTTGATGTGTTTTAGCTCATGTAGCTCAGGGGTAGAGCACACCCTTGGTAAGGGTGAGGTCGACGGTTCAATTCCGTCCATGAGCTCCATATTGCGAAGAAAGCGAGCGATGCTCGCTTTTTTTGTCTTTACTCCTCGCGAGCTGTGAAGAGTAAAAGTAAGGGTTGTCAGGTGGAGGTTTCTCCGCTATCATGGCGCCCGCTGTTGCGTAGGCATCTGTCTGCGCACATGACGATACAGGCCAGTAGCTCAATTGGCAGAGCAGCGGTCTCCAAAACCGCAGGTTGGGGGTTCGATTCCCTCCTGGCCTGCCAACCTTCCCCAGGTTGGTATGTCTTTCTAGAATTCCTTTGTCGCTCGCTGCACCCTTAGGAGTCTCGTTTTTATGAAGCCTAGTTCCGTAAAAAACGGCGCAGAGGTGCAACAGACGCGCCATGACGGGCTCAAGTGGGCGGCGGTTGTGGCGCTGCTTGTCGTTGCAGTCGTTGGTAATACCTATTTCGCCGATGTTGGCCTGCTCTACCGCGTCTTGGGTGTGGTGGTGTTGTGTGTGGTCGCTGGTTTGATTGCGCTAACAACTACCAAAGGTCGCGATTTAGTCGAGCTTGCCATAAGCGCCAAGAAAGAGATTCAGCGCGTTGTATGGCCGACCCGCCCCGAAACCATTCAGACAACCGCCATTGTGCTGGTAGCTGTATTGGTGGTGGGTTTGATGCTGTGGTTGATTGATACTCTTCTTGGCTGGGCGATGTCCGGCGTCATTGGTTAGGAGCATTCATGTCCAAACGTTGGTACGTCGTCCACGCTTATTCCGGCTTTGAAAAGCATGTCATGCGTTCGCTAATCGAGCGTGTGAAGATGTATGGCATGGAAGATCGCTTTGGCGAAATCCTTGTGCCGACGGAAGAAGTGGTTGAGATGCGCGACGGTAAGCGCCGCAAGAGTGAGCGCAAGTTCTATCCCGGCTACGTGCTAGTTGAGATGGAAATGGCCGATGAGACCTGGCACCTGGTGAATGAAACGCCGCGCGTCATGGGCTTTATTGGCGGTACTAAAGAGAAGCCAGCGCCGATTACTACTCGCGAGGCAGAAGCGATTCTGCGCCGCGTGAAAGATGGAGCCGACAAGCCGCGGCCCAAAACTATGTTTGAGCCGGGTCAGTCCGTCCGCGTTATTGATGGTCCGTTTGCTGACTTCAACGGTGTTGTTGAAGAGGTGAACTACGACAAGAGTCGACTGCAGGTCAGCGTGCTGATCTTTGGTCGTGCGACGCCTGTTGAGCTTGAGTTCTCTCAGGTGGAAAAAGAGTAAGTTTCTAATGTTGCAGGGTGGTGCGCCATGCGCGCCACCCTGGATTCATGTAAAGCAGCCCCGCGCTGCTTTACGCGTACCGGGGAGCCGTCAGGCGCTATCACCCAACTGGAGTATTTACCATGGCCAAGAAAGTACAGGCTTATATCAAACTGCAGGTTGCTGCAGGTAAAGCCAACCCGAGTCCGCCCGTAGGCCCTGCGCTGGGTCAGCACGGCGTGAACATCATGGAATTCTGTAAGGCGTTTAACGCGGCCACTCAAGAAATTGAGCCTGGCCTGCCGACGCCTGTCGTGATCACTGTCTACTCCGACCGTAGCTTCACGTTCGTCACTAAAACACCCCCGGCTGCCGTTCTGCTGAAAAAAGCAGCAGGCATCAAGTCCGGTTCCGGTGAGCCGAACAAGAAGAAAGTTGGTACCGTGACTCGCGAGCAGCTCGAAGAGATCGCCAAGACCAAAGAGCCGGATATGACGGCTGCTGATCTCGACGCCGCGGTGCGTACCATCGCTGGCAGCGCTCGTAGCATGGGCTTAAACGTGGAGGGTCTCTGATCATGGCTAAACTGTCTAAGCGCGCGAAGGTTATTCGCGAGAAAGTAGACCCGAACAAAGCATACTCTCTGGAAGAAGCCGTTGCGCTGCTTTCCGAGCTGTCTACCGTTAAGTTCAAAGAGTCTCTGGACGTGGCAATCAACCTTGGCGTTGACCCGCGTAAATCTGACCAGGTTGTACGTGGCGCCACCGTTATGCCTAACGGTACTGGCAAAGACGTACGCGTAGCCGTCTTCACCCAGGGTGCTAACGCTGATGCTGCTAAAGAAGCCGGCGCTGACATCGTGGGTATGGAAGAGCTGGCTGAGCAGGTCAAAAAAGGCCAGATGGACTTCGACGTCGTTATCGCTTCTCCAGATGCGATGCGCGTTGTGGGTCAGCTGGGCCAGATTCTTGGTCCGCGCGGCCTGATGCCGAACCCGAAAGTTGGCACTGTAACGCCTGACGTGGCGACTGCGGTTAAGAACGCCAAAGCAGGTCAGGTGCGTTTCCGTACCGACAAAAACGGCATTATCCACACCACGCTGGGTAAAGTTGATTTTGATGCAGCCTCTATCCAGGGCAACCTGGAAGCACTCGTGGCTGACCTGAAGAAGCTCAAGCCGAGCTCCTCTAAAGGTATCTACTTTAAGAAGATTACCCTGTCCACTACCATGGGCCCGGGTTTAACTATCGACCACTCTGCGCTGGTATAAGCGAGTTGTCGGCAGATTTTTAGTAAGTACCGAGCAAGAACTTTGCGGTCCCTCGTCTGGTAGTAAGCCGAGCGAGGCGCCGTCAAAGACCGCAGGTGCCGCCTTTTCTTCTAAAGATTGGGCGGCTTAATCGCCCTAGAGCGCCTGCGCAGATGGTGTGGCCGCCAGTTGGTTAACGCTTTTCGCAAGCCGCTTTCTGGTGAGCACCATCCCCTAAGGCTTCCAAGGTGAGCTGTATCACTTGGAAGAGATGGTAACCACCGGAGCCTTTATGGGTTCCGGCACGAAGGAGTGATCACTGTGCCACTAGCACTTGAAGGCAAGAAAGCGATTGTTGCCGAGGTCAGTGAAGCGGCCAAGGGCGCACTCTCCGTCGTAGTTGCCGATTCTCGTGGCGTTACGGTCAGCAAAATGACCGATCTGCGTAAGCAGGCCCGTGAGAACGGTGTTGAGCTTCGTGTTGTACGTAACACGCTGGCTCGCCGCGCACTCGAAGGCACTCAGTGGGAGTGTCTGAACGAGAGCTTTGTTGGTCCTACTCTGCTGGCTTTCTCTACTGAGCACCCGGGCGCTGCTGCTCGTCTGTTCAAAGATTTTGCTAAAGAAGAGAAGAACTTCGAAGTTAAGGCGCTGGCCTACGAAGGTGAGCTGATTCCGGCTGCTGACATCGATCGTCTAGCAACCCTGCCGACTTACGACGAGGCAATTGCCAAGTTGATGTCGGTAATGAAAGAAGCCTCCGCTGGCAAGCTGGTTCGTACTCTGGCCGCCCTGCGCGACCAGAAGCAAGAAGCCGAAGCTGCCTAAGCAGCGTTTCTTGCAAGTGGCGTGAACGATTTTATCGATACGCTGCCTGAACCAAGCAATAAATCCCGAGTCCTCGGCCGACCGAGACTCCCGCAAAGTTAGGAATGAAACAATGGCACTGACCAAAGACGATATCATCAATGCTGTAGCCGACATGTCCGTAATGGAAGTTGTCGAGCTGATCGAAGCAATGGAAGAGAAGTTCGGCGTTTCTGCAGCGGCAGCCGTGATGGCTGGCCCGGCTGCTGGCGGCGAAGCAGCTGCTGAAGAGCAGACTGAATTTGACCTGGTACTGGCTTCTGCTGGTGACAAGAAAGTTAACGTCATCAAAGCTGTTCGTGAAATCACCGGTCTTGGCCTGAAAGAAGCCAAAGGTGCCGTTGACGGCGCGCCGGCGACCATCAAAGAAGCGATGTCTAAAGACGACGCTGAAGCAGCTAAGAAGAAGCTGGAAGAAGCGGGCGCAACCGTCGAGCTCAAGTAATCCTTGTGCTGATGGCTTTACGCGCTGCGTAAGCTTCCACGGCTGGCGGCGGGCTATCCCGCTGCCGGCCTTTTTCTGTTGTAGTATGCTGCAAGGCAACAGCAGAAGCGCTGCGGTAAAAAGCAGCAAAACAGTAAGACCGTTGTTGTGAAGCGTACGTTGTTGTAACGCGTAAGTTGTGAAGCGCGAGTGATGTTAGCAAGCGACAGCAAAGCGCGAACAGCACTACTGTAACACTGTTATCTATCAAGATTTTTGACGGCGAGCTACCGATTTAGGAGCTTGCTGTCTGCGTCTGAAACGCCCGCGGGGCAGATGACCACGCATCGGTCACCCATGGTGAACAAGCTGGGGAATACAGATGGCTTACTCATATACTGAGAAAAAACGCATCCGCAAGGATTTCGGCAAACTGCCCCAAGTGATGGATGTGCCTTACTTGCTGGCCATCCAGCTTGATTCCTACTACGACTTTCTCCAGCAGGATCGTTCGCCCGACGAGCGCCACGAGGTTGGCCTGCACGCGGCGTTCAAGTCCGTGTTCCCGATCGAGAGCTTCTCCGGCAATGCGGCCCTGGAGTACGTTAGCTACCGCTTTGGTACGCCAGCGTTCGATGTCAAAGAGTGTCAGCTGCGTGGCGTGACCTATTCCGCACCGCTGCGCGTCAAGGTTCGCTTGATCATCTATGATCGCGACTCCTCGAACAAGGCAATCAAGGATATCAAAGAGCAAGAAGTCTACATGGGGGAAATCCCCCTGATGACCGAGAACGGTACCTTTGTGATCAACGGTACTGAGCGGGTTATTGTTTCCCAGCTCCACCGCTCGCCCGGTGTGTTCTTTGATCACGACAAAGGTAAGAGCCACTCCTCTGGTAAGCTGCTCTACTCTGCTCGCGTGATTCCTTACCGCGGCTCCTGGCTAGACTTCGAGTTCGACCCAAAAGACAACGTCTTTGTGCGTATCGACCGCCGCCGCAAACTGCCGGCCTCGGTATTGATGCGTGCGCTGGGCATGAGCACCGAAGAAATTTTGGCTGAGTTCTTTGAAACCAGCAAGTTCCACATTGAGAAGACCGGCTTCTCTGTGGAGCTGGTGCCGTCACGCTTGCGCGGTGAAACCGCCACCTTCGACATCAAAGATGGCGAAGGCAACGTGATTGTGGAAGAAGGCCGCCGGATTACCCAGAAGCACATTCGCCAGCTGGAAAAAGCGGGCCTTGAGCGTCTGGAAGTGCCAATGGAGTACCTGTTCGGCAAAACGTTGGCCAAAGATCAGATCGATACTAGAACTGGCGAGCTGATCTGCCCGTGTAACACCGAAATCACCCCGGAAGTGCTTGAGCGCATGGCCCAGGGTGGTATCACGCATATTGAAACCCTCTACACCAACGACCTCGACTGTGGTTCGTTCATTTCCGATACCCTGAAGCTGGATACCACCAGCTCTCAGCTGGAAGCGTTGGTCGAGATTTACCGCATGATGCGCCCCGGCGAGCCGCCCACCAAAGAGGCTGCCGAGACGCTGTTCCATAACCTGTTCTTCACCGAAGACCGCTACGACCTGTCGGGCGTTGGTCGGATGAAGTTCAACCGTCGCCTGCGTCGTGAATCCGACACTGGCTCCGGCGTACTGGACCGCAAGGACATCCTCGATGTCCTGCGCGAGCTGATCAATATCCGTAACGGCTTCGGCGACGTAGACGATATCGACCACCTGGGTAACCGCCGTATTCGCTGCGTAGGCGAAATGGCCGAAAACCAGTTCCGCGTTGGCCTGGTGCGCGTTGAGCGCGCGGTGAAAGAGCGTCTTTCCATGGCGGAAAGCGAAGGCCTGATGCCGCAAGACCTGATCAACGCTAAGCCCGTGGCGGCGGCGGTGAAAGAGTTCTTTGGTTCCAGCCAGCTTTCCCAGTTCATGGACCAGAACAACCCGCTTTCCGAGGTGACCCACAAGCGCCGCGTCTCTGCACTTGGCCCGGGTGGTCTAACCCGCGAGCGTGCAGGCTTCGAAGTGCGCGACGTACACGCCACGCACTACGGCCGCCTGTGTCCGATCGAAACGCCGGAAGGTCCGAACATCGGCTTGATCAACTCGCTGGCAACCTATAGCCACACTAACAGCTACGGCTTCCTGGAGACACCTTACCGTAAGGTCGTCAACAGCCAGGTCACCGACGATGTGGTGCACCTCTCCGCGATTGAAGAGGGCGACTACGTTATCGCCCAGGCCTCTGCGGCGGTGGACGAGTCTGGCAAGCTGACCGACGACCTAGTGCAGGTGCGTCACCGTGGCGAGACGACCTTCATGCGTCCTGAGCAGGTAACGCTGATGGACGTGTCACCGCGTCAGGTCGTCTCGGTTGCTGCCGCGCTGATTCCGTTCCTTGAGCACGATGACGCCAACCGCGCCTTGATGGGTGCGAACATGCAGCGTCAGGCCGTTCCGACCCTGCGTGCTGACAAGCCGCTGGTGGGTACTGGCATGGAACGCTTCGTTGCCCGCGACTCCGGCGTGTGTGCCGTGGCGCGTCGTGGCGGCGTGATCGACTCCGTCGACGCTCGTCGTGTCGTGGTTCGGGTCAACGAAGATGAGATCATTGGCGGTGAGGCCGGCGTTGATATCTACAACCTGACCAAGTACACCCGTTCTAACCAGAACACCTGTATGAACCAGCGCCCCATCGTGCGCCCTGGTGACAACGTTGCCCGTGGCGATATCCTCGCCGACGGCCCGTCCGTGGATATGGGTGACCTGGCCCTTGGCCAGAACATGCGCATCGCGTTCATGCCTTGGAACGGCTACAACTTCGAGGACTCCATCCTGCTATCCGAGCGGGTTGTTCAAGAAGACCGTTTCACCACGATCCACATCCAGGAACTGACTTGTGTGTCCCGTGACACCAAGTTAGGGCCGGAAGAGATCACGTCTGATATTCCCAACGTCGGTGAATCCGCGCTGGGTAAATTGGACGAGGCGGGCGTTGTTTACATCGGCGCCGAAGTCGGCCCCGGCGACATTCTGGTCGGTAAGGTAACGCCTAAAGGCGAAACCCAGCTGACGCCGGAAGAGAAGCTGCTGCGTGCCATCTTCGGTGAGAAGGCGTCTGACGTTAAAGACACCTCCCTGCGTGCCCCGACCGGTATGAAGGGCACGGTCATCGACGTCCAGGTATTCACCCGTGACGGCGTTGAAAAAGACTCCCGCGCACTCTCCATTGAGCAGATGCAGCTGGACGAAGTGCGTAAGGATCTCCAGGAGACTTACCGTATTGCCGAAGATGCCACCTTTGAGCGTCTGAAGCGTACCCTGGCCGGTCAGGCAGTTAACGGTGGCCCGCAGCTGAAGAAAGGCGACGTGCTGGACGAAGCGTACCTGGATGAGTTGCCCCGTCAGCAGTGGTTCAAACTGCGTATGCAGGATGAGGCCTACAACGAACTGCTGGCCCAGGCCGACGAGCAGCTGGAAAACCGCCGTAAAGAGATGGACGAGCGCTTTGAAGACAAGAAGCGCAAGCTGACCCAGGGCGACGACCTCGCGCCGGGCGTGCTGAAAATCGTCAAGGTCTACATGGCCGTTAAGCGCCGCATTCAGCCCGGTGACAAGATGGCCGGTCGTCACGGTAACAAAGGTGTTATCTCCGCGATCATGCCCATCGAAGACATGCCGTTCGACGAGAAGGGCGAGCCGGTGGACGTGGTGCTCAACCCGCTGGGCGTGCCGTCGCGTATGAACGTCGGTCAGATCTTGGAAACCCACCTGGGGATGGCGGCTCGCGGCCTTGGGGTCAAGATCGATGCCATGCTGCGCGATGCGCGTGGCCAGCAGGTCGCTGAAATCCGCGACTTCCTGGGGCAGATCTATAACACGCCGGGCACCCGCGTTGAGGATATCGACTCCCTGACCGATGACGAAGTCATCGCACTGGCGAAGAACCTCAAAGGTGGTGTGCCGATGGCCACGCCGGTGTTTGACGGTGCCAAAGAGCACGAGATCAAGCACCTGCTGAAGCTGGCGGACATTCCCGAGTCTGGCCAAATGACGCTGTACGATGGTCGTACCGGCGATGCGTTTGACCGTCCGGTAACCGTTGGCTACATGTACATGCTGAAGCTTAACCACCTGGTAGACGACAAGATGCACGCGCGTTCTACCGGTTCTTACTCGCTTGTTACACAGCAGCCGCTGGGTGGTAAGGCGCAGTTCGGTGGTCAGCGCTTTGGTGAGATGGAAGTGTGGGCGCTGGAAGCCTACGGCGCCGCGTACACGCTACAAGAGATGCTCACCGTCAAGTCGGACGACGTCGAAGGCCGCACCAAGATGTACAAAAACATCGTGGATGGCGACCACACCATGCAGGCAGGCATGCCGGAATCCTTCAACGTACTCGTGAAGGAAATCCGCTCGCTGGGCATCGATATCGAGTTAGAGAGCTAGGAGCCGTCCAATGAAAGATTTGGTGAAAGTACTCAAATCGCAATCTCAGTCCGAAGAGTTTGACGCGATCAAGATTACCCTGGCGTCGCCGGACATGATTCGCTCCTGGTCCTTCGGCGAGGTGAAGAAGCCTGAGACCATCAACTACCGTACCTTTAAACCGGAACGGGATGGTCTGTTCTGCGCCAAGATTTTCGGCCCAGTCAAAGACTACGAGTGCTTGTGCGGCAAATATAAGCGCATGAAGCACCGCGGTATCATCTGTGAGAAGTGTGGCGTTGAAGTCACCAAGGCTGCCGTGCGCCGTGAGCGCATGGGCCACATTGAGCTGGCATCGCCGGTGGCTCACATTTGGTTCCTGAAATCACTGCCATCGCGTATCGGCATGTTCCTCGATATGACCCTGCGTGATATCGAGCGCGTGCTCTACTTCGAAAGCTTTGTGGTGATTGACCCAGGCATGACCACGCTGGAGCGCGGTCAGCTGCTCAACGATGAGCAGTACTTCGAAGCGCTGGAAGAGTTCGGTGACGACTTCGACGCCCGTATGGGTGCCGAAGCGGTTCAGGAACTGCTGAAAGATATCGATCTGGAAGAAGAGATTAACCTCCTGCGCGAAGAGATTCCGCAGACTAACTCTGAAACTAAGATCAAGAAGCTCTCCAAGCGCTTGAAGCTGCTAGAAGCCTTCTACCACTCCGGCAACGCGCCGGCGTGGATGGTGATGGAAGTGCTGCCCGTGCTGCCGCCGGACCTGCGTCCGCTGGTACCGCTGGATGGCGGCCGCTTCGCGACCTCCGATCTTAACGACCTTTACCGTCGTGTGATCAACCGTAACAACCGCCTGAAGCGTCTGCTGGATCTCAATGCGCCGGATATCATCGTGCGCAACGAGAAGCGGATGCTGCAGGAAGCGGTCGATGCGCTGCTGGATAACGGCCGTCGTGGCCGTGCCATTACCGGTTCCAACAAGCGCCCGCTGAAATCGCTTGCCGATATGATCAAAGGTAAGCAGGGTCGTTTCCGTCAGAACTTGTTGGGTAAGCGCGTAGACTACTCAGGCCGTTCGGTCATCACCGTCGGTCCGACCCTGCGTCTGCACCAGTGTGGTCTGCCGAAGAAAATGGCGCTCGAGCTGTTCAAGCCGTTCATCTACTCCAAGCTGCAGTCGCTGGGCCATGCGTCCACGATCAAAGCCGCGAAGAAGATGGTCGAGCGCGAACTGCCGGAAGTGTGGGACATCCTGGCCGATGTTATCCGCGAACACCCGGTACTGCTTAACCGTGCACCGACGCTGCACCGTTTGGGTATCCAGGCGTTCGAACCGCTGCTGATCGAAGGTAAGGCCATCCAGCTACACCCGCTGGTGTGTGCGGCCTACAACGCCGACTTCGACGGTGACCAGATGGCGGTCCACGTACCGCTGACCCTGGAAGCTCAGCTCGAAGCCCGTGCGCTGATGATGGCGACCAACAACGTGCTGTCGCCCGCCAACGGCGAGCCGATCATCGTACCGTCGCAAGACGTTGTTCTGGGTCTGTACTACATGACCCGCGAAAAGATCAACGCCAAAGGCGAAGGCATGGTGTTCTCCGACCTCAATGAGGTGGAGCGTGCATTTGGCACTCAGTCCGTCTCGCTGCACGCCCGCGTCAAAGTGCGTCTGGACGAAGTGGATATTGACGAAGAGACCGGCGAGCGCTCTGAGCACCGCCGTTTGTACGACACCACCGTTGGCCGTGCGCTGCTGTTCCGCATCCTGCCGGAAGGTGTGCCGTTTGCGCTGATTGATCAGCCGATGAAGAAGAAGGCGATCTCTGGCCTGATTAATGAGGTATATCGTCGCTCGGGCCTGAAGCCCACGGTTATCTTCGCTGACCAGCTGATGTACACCGGCTTCCGGCTGGCGACCTGGTCCGGTGCCTCTATCGGTGTTAACGACTTCGTTATCCCCGACGCCAAAACCGAGATCGTTGATGCTGCGGAAGCGGAAGTTAAAGAGATCGAAGATCAGTTCTCTTCTGGCTTGGTAACCGCCGGCGAGAAGTACAACAAGGTGATCGATATCTGGTCCAAGGCCAACGATAAAGTGGCCAAGGCGATGATGGTCGGCATCTCGAAAGAGACGGTTGTTGATCGTGACGGCAATGAAGTTGAGCAGGACTCCTTCAACAGCGTCTTTATCATGGCCGACTCCGGTGCCCGTGGTAGCGCCGCCCAGATTCGCCAGCTGGCGGGTATGCGTGGCCTGATGGCTAAGCCGGATGGCTCGATCATTGAAACGCCGATCGTGGCGAACTTCCGTGAAGGCCTGAACGTACTGCAGTACTTCATCTCGACCCACGGTGCGCGTAAAGGTCTGGCGGATACGGCACTGAAAACGGCCAACTCCGGTTACCTGACCCGTCGTCTGGTCGACGTGGCACAGGACTTGGTGATTACCGAGACCGACTGTGGCACCGAAAATGGCCTGACGCTGCACCCGATCATCGAAGGTGGCGACATCATCGTACCGCTGTCTCAGCGCGTACTGGGTCGTGTGGTGGCGCAGGACGTGGTCGATCCGAGCACGGAAGAAGTGTTGATCCCGCGCAACACGCTGCTGGACGAGAAGTGGTGTGCCTCGTTAGACACTATGGGTGTGGACGAGATCGTGGTGCGCTCCACCATTACCTGTGACACCGCGCACGGCGTCTGTTCGTCCTGTTACGGGCGTGACCTTGCCCGTGGCCATCAGGTCAACATCGGTGAGTCCGTCGGTGTCATCGCCGCACAGTCGATCGGTGAGCCGGGTACCCAGCTAACCATGCGTACCTTCCACATCGGTGGTGCGGCATCGCGTTCCTCTGCGGTCGATAGTGTTCAGGTGAAGCACGGCGGTAAAGTGCGCCTGCACAACATCAAGCACGTTGAGCGCGCCGACGGTAAGCTGGTGGTGGTATCGCGTTCCAGCGCCTTGGCGGTCGCTGACGATCACGGTCGTGAGCGTGAGTACTACAAGCTGCCCTACGGTGCTGAACTCTCCGTACGCGACGGCGACGTAGTCGATGCCGGTGCGGTCGTGGCTAAGTGGGATCCGCACACCCATCCGATCATTGCGGAAGTAGAAGGTAAAGCGCAGTTCATCGACCTCGACGAAGGTGTCACCATGCACCGCAGCGTCGATGAGATGACCGGTCTCTCCTCTATTGAGGTGATCGAGTCGGCGGCACGTCCGATGGCGGGCCGCGACAAGCGCCCGATGGTGATGTTGAAAGACGCCGCTGGTGAGTACGTCTCTGTATCCGGTTCCAACACGCCGGTTCAGTACCTGCTGCCGGGTAACTCGATCATCTCCGTGGACGATGGCGCGACCATCGGCGTGGGTGAAGTGGTTGCACGTATTCCGGTAGAGGCGTCCGGTAACAAGGACATCACCGGTGGTCTGCCGCGGGTTGCCGACCTGTTTGAAGCCCGTAAGCCGAAAGAGTCTGCCATTCTGGCGGAAATCAGCGGTGTGGTGAGCTTCGGTAAAGAGACCAAAGGCAAGCGTCGTCTGACGATTACCCCGGAATCTGGCGATCCGTTCGAAGCGCTGATTCCGAAATGGCGCCAAATCGCCGTGTTTGAAGGTGAAACGGTCGAGAAGGGCGAAGTGATTTCCGATGGCCCGAGCAACCCGCACGATATCCTGCGTCTGCTGGGTGTCGCGGAGCTGGCCAAATACATTACCGCCGAAGTGCAGGATGTTTACCGTCTGCAGGGGGTAGGCATCAACGATAAGCACATCGAAGTGATCGTGCGTCAGATGCTGCGTAAGGTAGAGATCACCGACTCCGGCGACTCTGACTTCATCACTGGCGACCAAGCCGAGCTGGTACGCGTTCTCGAGCAGAACGCACGGCTTGAGAAAGAAGGTAAGTTCCCGGCCAAGTACCAACGCTTGCTGCTGGGTATCACTAAGGCCAGCTTGGCCACTGAATCGTTCATTTCCGCCGCGTCGTTCCAGGAAACGACCCGCGTACTGACCGAAGCAGCGGTGACCGGCAAGCGCGACTACCTGCGTGGCCTGAAAGAGAACGTGGTGGTTGGGCGTCTGATTCCGGCAGGTACCGGTCTAACCCACCACGCAGAGCGTCGTCGCAAGCGCGAAGACGTAGAGCGCCTGTTCAACCCCTCGGCCACCGAGGTAGAGCAGGAGCTTGGCGCTCAGTTGACTGCCCTTGATTCAGACGACGATCTGTAATCACCGGTAGGCAACGAGCAACAACGAGTTGTTGGCCTTATGGCACGGTCTTGCTGGCGAATCCGTCAGCAAGACTTGACGCCACCTAGGGTCAGCCTTTAGAATGCGCAGCCTTTAACAGTGGGGCGGGTGCGCCCGCATCCGCTGGCAGTACTTGTTAAAGGCTAAGGCAACCATTGGAGTCAGCTAAACACCATGGCAACGATTAATCAGCTAGTGCGCAAGCCGCGCAAGCGCCCCGTCACTAAAAGTGACGTGCCTGCGCTTCAGGCATGCCCGCAAAAGCGCGGCGTTTGTACCCGCGTTTACACCACTACCCCTAAGAAGCCGAACTCAGCCCTACGTAAGGTTTGCCGTGTGCGCCTGACGAACGGTTTTGAAGTCTCTTCTTACATTGGTGGTGAAGGTCACAACCTCCAGGAGCACTCTGTTGTTCTGATTCGCGGCGGTCGTGTAAAGGATTTGCCGGGTGTGCGTTATCACACCGTTCGTGGCGCCCTCGACACCTCTGGCGTACAGAACCGTAAGCAGGGTCGTTCTAAGTACGGTACTAAGCGTCCGAAGTCTTAAGACGGCTTATCGCAGCGCGTAGGCGCTGTGGCGTTACCTTTCACACGAATATGACGGTCTGATAAGAGTAAGGTCGGGCAGCGCGATTGGCGACAGTTAGTCCCGAGTTTACCTGAAGGATCCTTAATTGAGGGCTTATCATGCCTAGAAGAAGAGTTGTAGCTAAACGCGAAATCCTGCCGGATCCTAAGTTCGGAAGTGAGCGTCTGGCGAAGTTCATGAACCACCTGATGGTCAGCGGCAAAAAGTCCGTAGCTGAGCGCATCGTCTATGGTGCGTTGGACAAGGTTGCCGAGCGTAGTAAAGAAGAGCCGCTGGAAATCTTCGACAAAGCGCTGGAAACCATCCAGCCGATGGTTGAAGTGAAGTCTCGCCGCGTAGGTGGTGCGACTTATCAGGTGCCGGTTGAAGTTCGTCCGTCACGCCGCCAAGCGCTAGCAATGCGCTGGCTGGTAGACGCTGCGCGTCGTCGCGGTGAAAAAACGATGGTTCAGCGCCTGGCAGGTGAAATGCTGGATGCCGCTGAAGGCAAAGGCTCTGCGGTTAAGAAGCGTGAAGACGTGCACCGCATGGCAGAAGCCAACAAGGCCTTCTCTCACTATCGTTTCTAAGCTCGGCGCTTCTAAGTTTGTGTTTCTTTTTGCTGGTTGCGTCGTGATAAGAAAAATTTTCGTCATGTTGCAACACGCCGCCGCTATCGTTATCGATGGCGGCGGTGGCATAAGCAAAAAGTGCACCGCTGGATTAACGAGCATCGCCAACTAACGGGAGTTTCACCGTGGCACGCAAGACTCCACTGAATCGTTATCGCAATATCGGTATCGTGGCACACGTTGATGCGGGTAAAACCACAACAACTGAGCGCGTACTGTTCTACACCGGCCTTTCTCACAAAGTGGGCGAAGTGCACGACGGTGCAGCGACCATGGACTGGATGGAGCAGGAGCAGGAGCGTGGTATCACTATCACCTCAGCTGCAACTACCTGTTTCTGGCAGGGCATGAGCAAGCAGTTCGACGAGCACCGTATTAACATCATCGACACCCCTGGGCACGTTGACTTCACTATCGAAGTTGAACGCTCCCTGCGTGTTCTTGATGGTGCGGTCGTTGTACTGTGCGGTTCCTCCGGCGTTCAGCCGCAGACCGAAACTGTATGGCGTCAGGCCAACAAATACGAAGTTCCGCGTATGGTATTCGTCAACAAGATGGACCGTACCGGTGCTGACTTCTTCATGGTTGTCAACCAGCTGAAAGAGCGCCTGGGTGCCAACGCAGTGCCGATCCAGATTAACTGGGGCACGGAAGAAGACTTTAAAGGCGTTATCGACCTGATCGAGATGAAAGCCATCTTGTGGGACGAAGAGAGCCTGGGCATGAACTTCGAGCTCGTGGATATCCCGGCGGAACTGCAAGAGACCGCTGAAGAGTACCGCGAGCAGATGGTTGAAGCCGCCGCTGAAGCTTCTGAAGAGCTGATGGACAAGTACCTTGAAGAAGGCGAGCTAACCATCGCTGAAATCAAGGCGGGTCTACGTGCTCGTACGCTGGCCAACGAAATTGTTCTGGTTACCTGTGGTTCTGCGTTTAAGAACAAGGGTGTACAGGCGGTTCTGGACGGCGTCATCGAATACATGCCTTCGCCGACAGAAGTTAAGGCAATCGAAGGTGAGCTGGACGACAAAGACGGTACTGTGGCGACCCGCGAAGCGGACGACAGCGCTCCGTTTGCCGCTCTGGCGTTCAAGATCGCGACCGACCCCTTCGTTGGTACGCTAACCTTTATTCGCGTTTACTCAGGCGTTCTGAAATCTGGTGACGGCGTTTATAACTCCGTTAAGCAGAAGAAAGAGCGTGTTGGTCGTATCGTTCAGATGCATGCCAACTCTCGCGAAGAGATCAAAGAAGTACTGGCAGGCGACATCGCTGCTTGTATCGGTCTGAAGGACGTCACTACAGGTGACACCCTGTGCGATATCGATAACAAAATTGTTCTCGAGCGCATGGAGTTCCCGGATCCGGTAATCTCGGTTGCCGTTGAGCCTAAGTCCAAAGCTGACCAGGAAAAAATGGGCGTTGCACTGGGCAAACTGGCCCAGGAAGATCCCTCCTTCCAGGTTAAGACCGACGAAGAAACCGGCCAGACCATCATCTCTGGTATGGGTGAGCTGCACCTGGACATCATCGTTGACCGTATGCGTCGCGAGTTCAAGGTTGAAGCGAACATCGGTAAGCCGCAGGTTGCCTACCGTGAGACGATTCGCGGCAGCGTAGAGCAGGAAGGCAAGTTTGTACGTCAGTCTGGTGGTCGTGGTCAGTACGGTCACGTATGGCTGCGTATCGAGCCGCTGACTGCAGAAGAGAAGGGTGAAGGCGAAGAAGAGATCTTCTTCAAGTTCAACTCTGAGATCGTAGGTGGTGTGGTTCCGAAGGAATACGTGCCTGCGGTTGAGAAAGGTGCTTTCGAGCAGCTGCAAAACGGTGTCATCGCGGGCTACCCGATGATCGACGTTAAAGTATCGCTGTTTGATGGTTCCTACCATGACGTGGACTCTAACGAGACTGCGTTCAAGATTGCTTCTTCTATGGCAGTGAAAGAAGGTGCCAGGAAGGCCAAGGCCGTGCTGCTGGAGCCGGTGATGAAGGTCGAAGTCGTGACCCCCGAAGAGTTTATGGGTGACGTCATGGGCGACCTGAACCGTCGTCGCGGCCTGGTGCAGGGTATGGATGACTCCACTTCTGGTAAAGTCATTCGTGCAACGGTGCCACTGGGTGAGATGTTCGGTTACGCAACCGATCTGCGCTCACAAACCCAGGGCCGTGCGAGCTACTCTATGGAGTTCGCGAAGTACGAGGAGGCGCCCTCCAGCGTCGTTGAAGCCGTCATCAACCAAAACGGTTAACCGTTAGCTAACGTAAAGAGGTTATAGCAGTGGCTAAGGAAAAATTTGAACGTTCCAAACCGCACGTCAACGTCGGCACCATCGGTCACGTCGACCACGGTAAAACGACTCTGACAGCGGCCCTGACCCGCGTGTCTGCTGAGGTTTTCGGCGGCGACTGGCGTGAGTTTGATACCATCGATAACGCTCCGGAAGAGCGTGAGCGCGGTATCACCATCGCTACATCTCACGTTGAGTACCAGTCTGAGCAGCGTCACTACGCTCACGTTGACTGCCCGGGACACGCTGACTACGTCAAGAACATGATCACCGGTGCTGCCCAGATGGACGGCGCGATCCTGGTATGTTCTGCTGCAGACGGCCCCATGCCGCAGACTCGCGAGCACATCCTGCTGTCTCGTCAGGTTGGTGTTCCGTACATCGTTGTGTTCCTGAACAAAGCGGACATGGTCGATGACGAAGAGCTGCTCGAGCTGGTCGAGATGGAAGTTCGTGAACTTCTGTCTGAGTACGACTTCCCGGGTGACGACACGCCGATCATCACTGGTTCTGCCCTGATGGCGCTGAACGGTGAAGACGAGAACGGCATGGGTACTACTGCGGTAGCTAACCTGATCAAAGCTCTGGATGAGTACATCCCTGAGCCGGAGCGTGCTATCGACCAGCCGTTCCTGATGCCGATCGAAGACGTATTCTCTATCTCTGGCCGTGGTACTGTTGTTACCGGTCGTGTAGAGCGCGGTATCGTTAAAGCCGGTGAAGAAGTGGAAATCGTGGGTATCCGCGACACCACCAAAACTACCGTTACTGGCGTAGAAATGTTCCGTAAGCTGCTCGACGAAGGTCGTGCAGGTGAGAACGTTGGTGCGCTGCTGCGTGGTACTAAGCGTGATGACGTTGAGCGTGGTCAGGTACTGGCTAAGCCGGGCACCATCAACCCGCACACTGTCTTCGAAGCTGAAGTATACGTACTGTCCAAAGAAGAAGGTGGTCGTCACACTCCGTTCTTCAAGGGCTACCGTCCGCAGTTCTACTTCCGTACCACTGACGTAACGGGTACTTGTGAACTGCCGGAAGGTGTTGAAATGGTAATGCCGGGCGACAACGTGAAAATGGTTGTTACCCTGATCGCTCCGATCGCTATGGACGACGGTCTGCGCTTCGCTATTCGCGAAGGTGGTCGTACCGTTGGTGCTGGCGTTGTGGCCAAGATCGTTAAGTAATCTGATTGCTTGATGATTCAAGAGGGGGCTCTTGTGAGCCCCCTTTTCTGCGCACCAATCGCAAATGTTTGACATGAGCTTTTGGCGTGCCTATAATGCGCATCCTTTGAATGCGTGGGTAGACGGCTCGCGCCGTCGACATCCATTGGAGTTTAGGGCAAATGCAGAACCAGAAGATTCGCATTCGGTTGAAAGCGTTCGACCATCGCCTGATCGATCAGTCCACAGCGGAGATCGTTGAAACCGCTAAGCGTACTGGTGCTCAGGTTCGTGGTCCGATTCCGCTGCCGACCAACCGCGAGCGCTACACCATCCTGATTTCACCGCACGTCAACAAAGATGCGCGTGATCAGTATGAGATTCGTACTCACAAGCGTGTGCTCGACATCGTTGAGCCGACCGAGAAAACTGTTGATGCGCTGATGAAGCTCGATCTCGCCGCTGGCGTAGACGTGCAAATCAAGCTCGACTAATACACTAGACACTTCGCGGCCCAGCGCTCACCGTTTTTGAGTATGTGAGCAGCAGCCGCCGCGCCGTGAGGCGCCACACAATGTGCTAGTGGAATGCTCTGGAAAGGGCAGCCATAGCGGGTGATAGCCCCGTACACTATAGGAGACTGAGTATGACTATCGGTTTAGTCGGTAAAAAGGCCGGGATGACCCGTGTCTTTACCGAAGATGGCGCATCCGTGCCCGTGACCGTTATTGAAGTTGATCCTAACCGTGTAACGCGCGTTAAGACTGTTGAGTCTGACGGCTACGCAGCGGTTCAGGTGACTGCAGGTTCTCGTAAAGCCAAGCACCTCACCAAAGCGCAAGCTGGACAGTTTGCCAAGGCGGGTGTTGAGGCTGGTCGTTCACTGATGGAATTCCGTCTTGCAGAAGGCGAAGAAGCTCCTGAAGTGGGTGGCGAACTCACCGTATCCCTCTTCGAAGCTGGTCAAATGATTGACGTGACCGGCACCTCTAAGGGTAAAGGCTTCCAGGGCGCTGTTAAGCGCTGGAACTTCCGTACCCAAGACAACAGCCATGGTAACTCCCTGTCGCATCGCGCGCCGGGTTCTATCGGCATGTGTCAGACACCTGGTCGCGTATTTAAAGGCAAAAAGATGGCCGGTCAAATGGGTAACACCCGTTGCACCGTACAGAGCCTTGAAATCGTCCGTGTCGACGCCGAGCGTAACCTGCTGCTGATCAAGGGCGCTGTACCGGGAGCTACCGGTAGCGACGTTATCGTTCGCCGCGCCGTGAAAGCTGGCTGAAGGGGATAATTACCAATGAATCTGAATCTTGCTGCAGGCACGGGTACCGTTGAAGTAGCCGACGCCACTTTTGGCAAAGAATTCAACGAAGCGCTGGTTCACCAGGTTGTTACCGCCTACTTGGCTGGTGGCCGTCAGGGTACACGCGCTCAAAAGAACCGTTCCGACGTACGTGGTGGTGGTAAGAAGCCGTGGCGTCAGAAGGGTACCGGTCGTGCACGTGCCGGTACTATCCGCTCTCCGCTGTGGCGCAGTGGCGGCGTAACTTTCGCGGCGCGTCCCCAGGACTACACCCAGAAAGTTAACCGCAAAATGTACCGCGCGGCGATGCGCTCCATCCTGTCTGAGCTGGTACGTCAAGAGCGCCTGGTCGCTGTTGAAGAGTTCAGCGTAGAAGCGCCGAAGACCAAGCAGGTAGCTGCCAAGCTGAAAGAGCTCAACCTTGAGAAAGTGTTGATCGTGACTGAAGAAGTTGACGAGAAGCTCTATCTGGCCGCACGCAACCTTCCCCACGTTGACGTGGTGGATGTCGCTGCAGCTGATCCGGTGAGCCTGGTTGCCTTTGATAAGGTCCTGGTCACCGTCTCCGCCCTGCGTAAATTCGAGGAGAAGCTGGCATGAACCAGGAACGCGTATTCAAGGTTCTGCTTGGACCGCACGTGACCGAAAAGGCCGCGATGGCAGCCGAGCGCAACCAGTACGTTTTCAAGGTGGCAAGCGATGCTACCAAGCCCGAGATCAAGAAAGCCGTTGAAGCACTGTTCGGCAAGAAGGTCGGCAGCGTTCAGGTGCTGAACGTTAAGGGTAAAACTAAGCGTACTGCTCACGGCGTTGGCCTGCGTAAGGGTTACCGCAAAGCGTATGTGACCCTGGCTGCGGGTGAAACGCTCGAAGACTTCTCTGGCGCCGAATAAGGGCAGGAGTACGGATAATGGCAATCGTCAAGACCAAACCCACATCCGCCGGTCGTCGCCACGTCGTCAAGATCGTTGGTGAGGAACTGTACAAAGGCCGTGCCTATGCACCGCTTTTGGAAAAGCAGTCCAAGTCCGGTGGCCGTAACAACTACGGTCGCATCACCACCCGCCACGTGGGCGGTGGTCACCGTCACCACTATCGGTTGATCGACTTCAAACGCACCAAAGATGGCATTCCGGCCACTGTTGAGCGTCTGGAGCACGACCCGAACCGCAGTGCGCACATTGCACTGCTGAAGTATGCCGATGGCGAGCGTCGTTACATCATTGCACCGAAAGGTGTCAGCGCGGGTGACGTGCTGGAATCTGGTGTTAACGCGCCCATCAAAAAAGGCAATGCCTTGCCGCTGCGCAACATTCCGCTGGGTTCTACCGTTCACGGTATCGAACTGAAGCCGGGTAAAGGCGCGCAGATTGCTCGCAGTGCCGGTACTAGCGCTCAGCTGGTTGCTCGTGAAGGTAACTACGCCACCCTGCGTCTTCGCTCTGGCGAAATGCGTAAGGTGTTGGCTGAGTGCCGCGCAACCTTGGGTGAAGTGAGCAACTCCGAGCACAGCCTGCGTCAACTTGGCAAGGCCGGTGCGAAGCGCTGGAGAGGTGTGCGTCCGACTGTTCGCGGTGTCGCGATGAACCCGGTGGATCACCCACACGGTGGTGGTGAAGGCCGCACCAGTGGTGGTCGTCACCCGGTATCCCCATGGGGCGTGCCGACTAAGGGTCACAAGACGCGTAAGAACAAGCGCACCGACAAGCTGATCGTTCGTCGTCGTAATAAGACACGTTGATCTAAATTGCCAAGACATTAAGAGGTAACGGCTGTGCCACGTTCACTAAAGAAAGGTCCCTTCATTGACCTTCATCTTTTGAAGAAGGTAGAGGCTGCAGTGGAGAAGAACGACCGTAAACCGATCAAAACTTGGTCGCGTCGTTCGATGATCCTGCCAAACATGGTAGGCCTCACAATCGCTGTCCATAACGGTCGCCAACACGTCCCGGTGCATGTTTCCGAGGAAATGGTTGGTCACAAGCTGGGCGAATTCGCTGCCACTCGCACTTATCGCGGGCATGCGGCGGACAAGAAAGCCAAACGGTAAGCCAGAGAGGATTGAGAGATGGAAGTCACAGCTAAGCTGCGTGGCGCTCGTTTATCCGCCCAGAAGGCCCGTTTGGTGGCTGACCAGGTGCGCGGTAAACCTGTCGCCGAAGCACTCGACCTGCTGACCTTCTCACCGAAGAAGGCTGCCAAGCTGGTTAAGAAAGTGCTGCAGTCCGCCATTGCAAACGCGGAAGAAAATAACGGCATGGATATCGACGAGCTGCGTGTCTCGACCATCTGCGTCGATGAGGGCATGACGCTCAAGCGTATCAAGCCGCGTGCCAAAGGCCGCGCGGATCGTATCTTGAAGCGCACCTGCCACATCACCGTCAAGGTAGCCGAGAAGTAGGAGTCGACCAGATGGGTCAGAAAGTCAATCCAACAGGCATTCGACTGGGCATCGTCAAAGACCATGCTTCTGTCTGGTATGCCGAGCGCGGCGCCTATGCCGATAAGCTCAACAACGATCTCGAAGTGCGCAGCTTCCTGGAAGAGCGTCTGAAAAACGCTTCCGTAAGCCGCATTCACATCGAGCGTCCGGCTAACAATGCCCGCATCACTATCCACACTGCCCGTCCGGGTATCGTGATTGGTAAGAAAGGTGAAGATGTCGACCGTCTGCGTCGTGATCTGACCGAGATGATGGGTGTTCCGGTTCACGTGAACATTGAAGAAGTTCGCAAGCCGGAGCTGGATGCCAAGCTGGTAGCTGCTAACGTAGCAGGTCAGCTTGAGCGTCGCGTGATGTTCCGTCGCGCTATGAAGCGCGCGGTGCAAAACGCAATGCGTCTTGGCGCTGGCGGCATCAAGATTCAGCTGTCAGGTCGTCTGGGTGGTGCCGAAATCGCACGTACCGAATGGTACCGCGAAGGTCGCGTTCCGCTGCACACTCTGCGTGCGGACATCGACTACGCCACTTACGAAGCTCACACCACCTACGGCGTCATCGGCGTCAAAGTGTGGATCTTCAAGGGCGAAATCCTCGGCGGTATCGAGGAAGTACGTGCCAAGGCTAAGCAACAGCAGCCTGCCGGCAACGCGCCCAAGAAGAAAGGTTCCAGGTAAGGGGAGAGCGAGTCGATGTTACAGCCCAAGCGTATGAAATTCCGCAAGATGATGAAAGGCCGCAACCGTGGCCTGGCACATCGCGGAAGCAAGATCAGCTTCGGGGAGTACGGTCTCAAAGCAACCGGTCGTGGCCGCATTACTGCGCGTCAGATCGAAGCCGGCCGTCGTGCGATCACACGTCACGTCAAACGTGGCGGTAAAATTTGGATCCGCGTTTTCCCGGACAAGCCGATCTCCAAGAAGCCGCTCGAAGTTCGTATGGGTAAGGGTAAAGGTTCAGTTGAGTACTGGGTAGCCCAGATCCAGCCGGGTCGGGTCCTGTATGAAATTGAAGGTGTATCCGAAGAGCTGGCCCGTGAAGCATTTGAACTGGCCGCACAGAAGATGCCCCTGTCCACCACCTTTGCGAAACGGACGGTGATGTGATGAAAGCCCAGGAAATTCGTGAAAAGTCCGTAGGAGAGCTCCAAGAGCAACTCCTCGAGCTCCTCCGCGAGCAGTTTAACCTGCGCATGCAGAAGGCCACCGGCCAACTGAGCCAGACTCATCTGCTCAAGCAGGTCCGTCGGGATATCGCCCGCGTTAAGACTGTGCTCAACGAGAAGGCAGGTGATTGAGATGGCCGAAGAGAAAAAAACACGTACGCTGACCGGCAAGGTGGTCAGCGACAAGATGGATAAGTCCATCGTCGTCATGATCGAGCGTCGTGAGCGTCACCCGATCTACGGAAAATACGTTAAGCGCTCCACCAAGCTGCACGCCCATGATGAGGCGAACCAGGCAAAGGCAGGCGATACGGTTTCCATTCAGGAGTGCCGTCCGCTTTCCAAGAAGAAAGCCTGGACGCTGGTCGAGGTGGTCGAGCAGGCCAAAGGTTAACCCCTGCGTCTGTCCAACCAGTGCAGTCAGATTAGGTTTGGAGAAAACCGATGATTCAGACTCAGACAATGCTGGATGTCGCCGACAACAGCGGAGCGCGCCGGGTGCAATGCATCAAGGTGCTGGGCGGTTCACACCGTCGCTACGCCCGCGTTGGTGACGTCATTAAAGTAACGGTGAAAGAAGCTATTCCGCGCGGCAAGGTCAAAAAAGGCCAAGTGCTGAAAGCGGTGGTAGTTCGCACCCGTAGTGGCGTCCGTCGTAGTGACGGTTCGCTGATCCGTTTCGATGGAAATGCGGCAGTTTTGTTGAACAACACCAACGAACAGCCGATCGGCACGCGTATCTTCGGGCCGGTAACTCGTGAACTTCGTACTGAGAAGTTCATGAAGATCATTTCCCTAGCGCCTGAAGTGCTGTAAGGAGCGAGGCGGATATGCAAAAGATCAAACGTGACGATGAAGTCATCGTCATCGCCGGGAAGGATAAGGGCAAGCGCGGCACCGTTAAGCGGGTATTAGAAAACCGTTTCGTGGTGTCCGGTGTGAATATCGTTAAACGTCACACCAAGCCCAATCCCATGGCGGGAAATCAGGGCGGTATCGTCGAGCGTGAGGCTCCGATTCACGCGTCCAACGTAGCCATCTTCAATTCGGAGACCGGTAAGGCGGATCGCGTCGGCTTCCAAGTTAAGGAAGACGGTACCAAGGTACGTATCTACAAGTCGACGCAGACGCAGATCGACGCCTAACGCGAGTCGGGTAGCAAAATGGCGAACTTGAAAGAACGTTATCAAAACGAGGTGGTGGCTCAACTCAAAGAGCAGTTCAGCTACGCCAACGTAATGCAGGTACCCCGGATCACGAAAGTGACTCTGAACATGGGTATCGGCGAAGCGGTCAGCGATAAGAAGCTGATCGACAACGCCATCGGCGACCTGGAGAAGCTCTCTGGTCAGAAGCCGCTGGTGACCAAAGCACGCAAGTCCATCGCGGGCTTCAAGGTGCGCGAAGGTTGGCCGATCGGTATCAAAGTAACACTGCGCTCTGAGCGTATGTGGGACTTCCTGGACCGCCTGGTAAACATTGCGATTCCCCGCGTGCGTGACTTCCGTGGTCTCAACCCGAAGTCTTTTGACGGTCGCGGCAATTACTCTATGGGTGTGCGTGAGCAGATCATCTTCCCAGAGATCGAGTATGATAAAATCGATCGCGTACGGGGGCTGGACGTCACTATCACTACTACCGCCAACACCGACGAGGAAGGTCGTGCGCTGCTTGCAGCACTGAACTTCCCGTTCAAGAAATAAGGGTTGGATCATGGCTAAGAAAAGTATGGTAGAGCGTGAGCTCAAGCGTACTCAGCTAGTCGAGAAGTATGCGGCTAAGCGCGCAGAGCTCAAAAAAATCATCTCGGACGTGAACGCTTCTGAAGAAGATCGTTTCGAGGCGACGCTGAAGCTGCAGCAACTGCCGCGCGACTCAAGCCCGGTGCGTCAGCGTAATCGCTGCCGCGTGACTGGCCGTCCGCACGGTTTTTACAACAAGTTCGGCCTCGGCCGTAACAAGCTGCGTGAAGCCGCCATGCGTGGCGACGTCCCTGGTCTGAAAAAGTCCAGCTGGTAACGCCACGTAGAATCATCAGGAGCGCACATTAAATGAGCATGCAAGACACTCTGGCGGATATGTTTACCCGTATCCGCAATGCGCAGATGGCCACCAAGGAGACGGCAGTTATGCCGTCCTCCAAGCTGAAAGTTGAAGTGGCCCGCGTGCTAAAGGAAGAAGGCTACATTACCGACTTTACGGTGGCTGAAGGCGTTAAACCCGAGCTGACCGTAACTCTCAAGTACTTTGAGGGTAAGCCGGTTATTGAGCACATTCAGCGGGTTTCCAAGCCGTCTTTGCGCCAGTACAAGGGCAAGGACAACCTGCCCAAGGTCGCCGATGGTCTGGGTATCGCGATTGTCACCACCTCTAATGGTGTCATGACCGATCGTGCCGCGCGCCAAGCGGGCGTCGGTGGCGAAGTCATCTGCACCGTATTCTAGGAGGCTGGAATGTCCCGCATAGCGAAATATCCGGTTAAAGTGCCTGCTGGTGTCGAGATCAAAATCGACGCTGGCCAGCTGACCGCCAAAGGCGGCCAGGGCACGCTGTCTATGCCCATTCACCAGGACGTGGTGATTGGTCAAGAAGATGGCCAGCTGACCTTCGCCCCGAGTGAGTCTGCCAAGAGCTGGGCAATGGCCGGTACTACCCGCGCCTTGGTTCAGAACCTGGTAACGGGCGTATCTGAGGGTTTCACAAAAACTCTCGAAATTGTTGGCGTCGGTTATCGTGCCCAAGCTAAGGGCCAGACGCTCAATCTTTCACTGGGCTTCTCGCACCCGGTCGACTACGAACTGCCTAAGGGTGTTACAGCGGAAACGCCGAAAAACACCGTGATCGTACTGAAAAGTGCGGACAAGCAGATGCTCGGCCAGTGCGCCGCGGAAATCCGCGCCTTCCGTCCGCCTGAGCCGTATAAAGGCAAGGGTGTCCGGTACGCCGACGAGCAGGTGCGTCGCAAAGAAGCCAAGAAGAAGTAAGGCAGGGTTATGAACGCGAAGAAAGAATCTCGTCTCCGTCGTGCCCGCCGCGCTCGCGCCAAGATCCGCGAGCTGGGCGTGTATCGCCTGTGCGTCAACCGTACCCCGCGTCACATCTACGCGCAGATTATCTCGCCGGATGGTGGCAAAGTGCTAGCCAGTGCTTCTACGCTGGACAAAGCACTGCGCGAGGGTGCGACCGGCAACACAGAAGCGGCCTCTAAGGTCGGTGCTCTGATTGCTGAGCGCGCTAAAGAAGCAGGCATCACCCAGGTGGCCTTCGACCGTGCTGGCTTTAAGTATCACGGCCGCGTCAAGGCTCTGGCCGACGCCGCTCGTGAAGGCGGCCTGGAATTCTAAAGGGTTTTACGATGGCGAAGAACGAACAGCAAAGCGGCGATCTGCAAGAGAAGTTAGTGCAGGTCAACCGCGTCGCCAAGGTGGTCAAAGGTGGTCGTATTTTCGGCTTCACCGCACTGACCGTCGTTGGTGATGGTAAAGGTCGTGTCGGTTTCGGTCGTGGCAAGGCGCGTGAAGTGCCGGTCGCAATCCAGAAAGCGATGGACCAAGCTCGTCGCAACATGGTCAAGGTTAACCTTGCAGGCCACACACTGCAGTACCCGGTAAAAGCCCGTCACGGCGCTTCCAAGGTGTACATGCAGCCGGCCTCTGAAGGTACCGGTATCATCGCCGGTGGCGCTATGCGCTCTGTACTAGAGCTGGCTGGTGTCCACGATGTACTGGCCAAGTGCTACGGTTCCACCAACCCGGTTAACGTGGTACGGGCGACTGTGAAAGGTCTCTCCTCCATGCAAGCACCGGAAGACGTGGCCGCTAAGCGCGGTCTGTCTGTCGAAGCGATCACGGGGTAAGGCACCATGGCAGCAACGATCAAGGTTACCCAGATCCGCAGCACCATCGGCGTTTTGCCCAAGCACAAGGCTACTATGAAGGGCCTGGGTCTGCGTCGCATCGGTCATACGGTTGAGCTGGAAGACACCCCTGCCGTACGCGGCATGATCCACAAGGTTAACTACCTTGTGCGCGTTGAGGGAGAGTAATCCATGAAACTCAATACCCTGAGCCCGGCACCGGGCTCCAAACACGCTGAAAAGCGCGTTGGTCGTGGTATCGGTTCCGGTCTTGGTAAGACCGGTGGCCGTGGCCACAAAGGTCAGAAATCTCGCAGTGGCGGCAGCGTCAAGCCTGGTTTCGAAGGCGGTCAGATGCCGCTGCAGCGTCGTCTGCCGAAATTCGGCTTCACGTCTGCTAAGTCGCTGGTATCTGAAGAAGTACGCCTGGCCGAGCTTGCTAAGGTTGCCGGTGACGAAGTCACCATGGAAACCTTGAAGCAAGCCAACGTGCTGAAGGATGCAACGCAACACGCGAAGATCATCCTTTCTGGCGAACTGAACAAGGCGGTTACCGTTCGTGGTATCAAGGTCACCAAAGGTGCCCGTGAAGCGATCGAAGCCGCTGGCGGCAAGGTAGAGGACTAAATGGCCAAGTCAGGAAATATGCCGGCGATGGGCAGCGGTCTGAGTGAACTGTGGGCGCGTTTGCGCTTCGTGCTCCTCGCCATCGTGGTGTACCGTATCGGTGCCCACATTCCCGTTCCCGGTATCAATCCTGACCAGCTTGCTGCCTTGTTTAGGGAGCAACAGGGCACCATTCTAGGCATGTTTAACATGTTCTCGGGTGGCGCCCTGGAGCGCATGAGCGTCCTCGCCCTGGGCATTATGCCCTATATCTCGGCGTCGATTATCATGCAGCTTATGACTGCGGTCTCCCCTCATCTTGAGCAGCTCAAGAAAGAGGGTGAGGCTGGCCGCCGCAAGATTAGCCAGTACACCCGCTACGGCACGGTGATACTGGCACTTGTCCAGGCTACCGGCATGTCCGTGGGTCTGGCTAGCCAAGGCATCGCTTACAGCGCTGACTTCAGCTTCTATTTCACTGCGATCATCACCTTTGTGTCGGGCGCGGTGTTTATGATGTGGCTAGGTGAGCAGATCACCGAGAAGGGCATCGGCAACGGTATTTCGCTGCTGATCTTCGCGGGGATCGTCGCTGGGCTGCCCAGTGCCGTGGGGCAAGCGTTTGAGCTTGCTCGCAATGAAGGGGCCTGGAATGTTCTTCCGCTGTTAGCGCTGTCAGTGCTAGGTATTGCTACCGTTGCGTTTGTGGTGTTCATTGAGCGTGGCCAACGCCGCCTCAAAGTGAACTACCCGCGGCGCCAGGTGGGCAATAAGATGTATGCAGGCCAAAGCAGCTACTTGCCTTTGAAAGTCAATATGGCGGGTGTTATCCCGGCTATCTTTGCTTCCAGTATTCTTCTCTTCCCGGCCTCAATTGGCCAGTGGGTGGGTGCTGGCGAAGGAATGGAGTGGTTGCAGCGTGCATCACAAGCGTTAGGTCCCGGCCAACCGCTTTACATCTTGCTTTTCGCGGCGGCAGTGGTATTCTTCTGCTTCTTTTACACAGCGCTGGTCTTCAACCCTAAGGACGTGGCTGACAATCTGAAAAAGTCAGGCGCTTTCCTGCCGGGCATTCGCCCCGGCGAGCAGACCGCTCGCTATATCGACAAAGTGATGACTCGTCTCACTCTGTTCGGTGCCTTGTATATCACTGCGGTTTCCCTGATGCCCCAGTTCCTGATCGTAGCGTGGAACGTACCGTTCTTCTTCGGCGGCACATCGCTTCTGATCGTGGTAGTGGTCATCATGGACTTCATGGCCCAGGTGCAGTCGCATCTCATGTCGCATCAATATGACTCAGTGATGAAGAAGTCCAACCTGAAAGGCTACGGTAGCGGCGGCATCATGCGCTGAGGCGCGCCGTTGCGAATTGGAGAGAACGATGAAAGTTCGAGCTTCCGTAAAGAAGATGTGCCGTAACTGCAAGATTATTCGTCGCAATGGCGCTGTTCGCGTCATTTGCACCGAACCGCGGCACAAGCAGCGTCAGGGCTAAACCTGGGCTGCATTTAAGCGGGTGCCGGCATACCCCTTGCCTTAGGGCTTATAAAGGGGTATGCTGTTGCGCCTTTTGTAGATGATTAACGAGCAAGCCGCTCAAATTTCGGAGTAAGCTGATGGCCCGTATTGCAGGCGTCAATATCCCGGACAACAAGCATGCGGCGATCTCGCTGACCTATATCTTCGGGATTGGCCGTACTCGTGCTCAGCATATCTGTGCTGCAGCCGGTATCGCGCCGACTACCAAGATCCAGGATCTGTCTAGCGATGAGCTGGATACCCTGCGTTCTGAAGTTGGTAAGTTCACCGTAGAAGGCGACCTTCGCCGTGATGTCACGCTTAACATTAAGCGTCTCATGGACTTAGGCTGCTACCGTGGTCTGCGTCATCGTCGTAGTCTTCCGCTGCGTGGTCAGCGGACCAAGACTAACGCGCGTACCCGTAAGGGCCCGCGTAAGCCGATCCGCAAATAACACGCACGTTCTGGCGTAAAGACAGGAATAGACATCAACATGGCTAACCCGCGTAGTAACCGTAAAAAGGTTAAAAAGCAGGTAGTGGACGCCGTAGCGCACATCCATGCCTCTTTTAACAACACGATCGTGACGATCACAGACCGCCAGGGCAATGCTCTTTCTTGGGCAACTGCCGGTGGTTCGGGTTTTCGTGGTTCTCGTAAGAGCACCCCGTTCGCTGCGCAAGTTGCAAGCGAGCGTGCAGCGACTGCTGCAGCCGAGTATGGTGTGAAAAACGTAGACGTGCTGGTCAAAGGCCCCGGTCCCGGCCGTGAATCCGCCGTGCGCGCACTGAATGCCGCCGGCTTCCGCGTGCAAAGCATCACAGACGCGACGCCCATTCCCCATAATGGCTGCCGTCCGCCTAAGAAACGCCGCGTTTAAGGAGACAGATTCATGGCTCGTTATATTGGACCGAAGTGCAAACTGTCTCGTCGTGAAGGCACCGACCTCTTCCTGAAGAGTGGTGTCACTCCCTTCGAGAAAAAGTGTAAATCCGAGCAAATTCCGGGTGTACACGGCCAGCGTCGTCAGCGTCTTTCCGACTACGGCTTGCAGCTTCGTGAGAAGCAAAAAGTACGCCGTATGTATGGCGTACTCGAAAAGCAGTTCCGCAACTACTACAAAGAAGCCGCTCGCCTGAAAGGTGCGACCGGTGAAGTATTGCTGCAGCTGCTTGAATCCCGACTGGATAACGTCGTCTACCGTATGGGCTTCGGCTCGACTCGCTCTGAAGCGCGTCAGCTCGTTAGCCACAAGGCGATTGCCGTGAACGGCCGTACCGTTAACGTTGCTTCCTACCAAGTGAAGCCCGGTGACGTTGTATCTGTTCGCGAAAAGGCGAAGAACCAAGCCCGTATTCAAAACGCGTTGACCATTGCGGCCAACCGTGGCGACATCGCTTGGATCGACATCGACGCCAAGAAGATGGAAGGCACTTTCAAGGCTCTGCCTGAACGCGGTGACCTGACTGCCGACATCAACGAAAACCTGATCGTCGAGCTGTACTCCAAGTAAGCAGTTTGATTTACGTTTCTGCTTCTTGAGGCCTGGGCGGGATAGCAATGCTAACCGCCCAGATGCTCTTGAGTATTGTGCTTTAGAGTACTCAGTATCCGTTTGGCAGCCTGAAAGGTGTTCATATGCAGCGTTCAGTGACAGAGTTTCTTCGTCCTCGCGACATCAAGGTCGAAGAAATCAGCGCACATCATGCCAAAATCGTCCTCGAACCGTTCGAGCGCGGCTTTGGCCACACCCTGGGGAATGCACTTCGTCGCATTCTGCTTTCATCCATGCCCGGCGCTGCCGTGGTAGAGGCTGAAATCGCCGGTGTAGAGCACGAATACAGTGCACTCGAAGGGGTGCAGGAAGATGTCATCGAAATCCTCCTGAACTTGAAAGATGTTGCGATCAAGATGCACAGCCGCGATGAGGCGGTGCTCTCGCTGAACAAGCAGGGCCCAGCCGTCGTCACCGCTGGCGACATTGCGCTTGATCATAGCGTCGAAATCGTCAACCCGGACCACGTCATTGCACACGTCAATGAAGGTGCCGAGCTGAAAATTCAGCTTAAGGTAGCGCTGGGTCGTGGTTACGAACCGGCTGACGCTCGTGGCTCTGATGAAGAGACCCGTGCTATTGGCCGCCTGCAGCTGGATGCCACCTTCAGCCCTGTTCGCCGTGTTTCCTACTCGGTCGAAGCCGCTCGTGTTGAGCAGCGTACCGACCTCGATAAGCTAATTATCGACCTGGAAACTGACGGTACCCTGGATCCGGAAGAGGCTATCCGTCGCAGTGCGACCATTCTGCAAGAGCAGCTGGCCGCCTTCGTCGACCTGGAAGCTGACAAAGAGCAGGAAGTCGAAGAGGAAGAGGATCACGTTGATCCTATCCTATTGCGCCCCGTAGACGATCTTGAGTTGACCGTACGCAGCGCTAACTGCCTAAAAGCCGAGAATATTTACTACATCGGTGATCTGATTCAGCGCACAGAAGTGGAGCTGTTGAAGACCCCGAACCTCGGTAAGAAATCTTTGAATGAAATCAAGGATGTATTGGCGGCGCGTGGCTTGTCCCTCGGTATGCGGTTGGAAAATTGGCCACCCGCTAGCCTGAAGGACGACAAGGCCTCCGCGTGAGTGTCGACTTGAGTCCCAGTTTGGTAAGGAATCACAACCATGCGTCATCGTAAGAGTGGTCGTCATCTGAATCGTACCAGCTCGCACCGTCAGGCCATGTTCAAGAACATGTCTGTCTCGCTGGTCGAACATGAAGTTATCAAGACAACCCTGCCTAAAGCCAAGGAACTGCGTCGCGTTATCGAGCCGCTGATTACCCTGGCAAAGCAGGATAGCGTTGCAAACCGCCGTTTGGCGTTTGCCCGCACGCGCTCTAAAGAAGCCGTCGGCAAACTGTTCAACGAGCTGGGTCCGCGTTACGCCGAGCGTCCGGGCGGTTACGTCCGTATTCTCAAGTGCGGCTACCGCACCGGCGACAACGCGCCTATGGCGTTCGTTGAGCTAGTCGATCGTCCGGTTGCTGAAGAAGAAGCCGTAGCTGAGTAAGGCTACCTTTCTTTTTAGCACAGTGAAAACCGACCCTTTGGGGTCGGTTTTTTTGTTAATACCCTATGCCTCCTTAAGCATATTGATGCTAAACAGATGAGAGGGCAGATCCATTTGTGCGGTAGGCGTGCTAGGCTAAAGCAGCGGCCATAGCGAGCTGCAGATGGTATTGCGGCGTGAACAGTTAGCAAGGGGTCAGTATGGCAACAACAAGGGGAATGGGCGCAGCGCCTTGGGTATGTCAGTGGCTATTCGTCATGCTCGTGGTGACACTCTTCGCAAGCGCTACTGCCCAGGCGAACCCACGCTATGCGGGGATCGTAGTAGACCTGGAGAATGGCGAGGTGATGTACGCCGAGAATGCGGATGAACCCCGCTACCCGGCCTCGCTCACCAAGATGATGACGCTCTATTTGACTTTTGAAGCGCTTGAGAACGGCTCACTGACCCTAAATCAGCCTCTTCCCGTTTCGGCCCAGGCGGCGGCCATGCCCGCAACTAAGCTGTGGCTGTCGGCAGGTAGCTCTATCCCGGTAGATACCGCTATTCGCGCTTTGGTAGTACGCTCTGCCAACGATGTCGCGGTTGTGGTTGCTGAGGCGTTGGGGGGTAGCGAATCGCGCTTTGCCAACCTGATGACGGCAAAGGCCCGTGAGTTGGGCATGAGTGCCACGACGTTCCGCAATGCTTCGGGCCTGCCGGACAATCAGCAAATCACCACCGCGCGGGATATCTTAACGCTATCGGTGCGGGTGATGCAGGACTTCCCTCAGTACTATCACTACTTTGGCTTACAGGAGTTCTCCTTCCGGGGAACGCGGCATACCAGCCATAACCGGCTGGTACGTGATTACCCTGGCGCCGATGGTTTGAAAACCGGCTTTATCCGCGCCTCGGGCTTTAACGTTGCCACTACTGCTGTGCACGATGGCCGTCGAATGGTAGCGGTGGTGATGGGGGGCTTTAGCTCCTCTTCCCGTGACACCCACATGGCGGACCTGCTGGATCGCAGCTTTATGAGGGCTTCTCTAAGGGACCAGCGCACATGGCTGGCTAACACCAACTTCTCGAATGAATTTATGGGCTTTGCAGGGTCTTCTCAGCCGCTGTCGCCGCCTCCTGCCGCACAGCCGGCATCACGTCCGCAGCTGGCAAGCGTATCGGTAACCTCGCTTTCCCCTACTCGGCCCACGCCTTCTCGTACCCCTGCTCAAGCGGTAGAGGCGCAGCTTATCCAAGCGGAAGCCGAACGTGAGGAGACGCCAGCGGCAACGGACCCCCTCCAAGCGTTTATTGAACGAGAGCGTGTTCTGGCCGCAGCGTCTCCCTCTGTACAAATGGCGTCAGCTGGTTGGGGCATTCAAGTAGGTGCCTTTCGCCAAGCCGCTCAAGCTGAGCAGCTGGCTCGCCAAGCGGTACAGCGATTGCCCAATAGCGGTGGACGTGTTGCGATTGACCAGCTCCAAGGGCAAACAACGGTCTTTCGTGCTCGGGTCGTCTCGCTTAATGAGTTTCAAGCCCGCCAAGCGTGCCAAACACTCCAAGCACAGGGAATGGACTGCATGGTGGTGAACGCCAGCCTTTAACCACACTTGCGGTATACCGCCCCGCCAAACGCACGTTGGCGGGGTTTTTTTATTGTGTGTCGATGAAACCATAACACTAGCCACCCAGAAGGAGCCTGTTAATGACGCCATCTCTCAAAGGCATTCTTTGCATGTGTTTAGGCGTGCTGTTTTTGGCACTAGGGGATGCGGTATCGAAATGGCTTGGGGCCGTTCATTCACCGTTACAGATTATCTTTTTCCGTACGCTGGTATCGCTGCCATTGATTGCCCTGTTGGCCTACTTTAGCGGCGGGCTGCGCAAGCTGCGTACTAAGCGCCCGGGAGTGCACCTGCTGCGTGGGTTAATCTACACCGCCACCATGGTGTGCTTTGTGTGGGGGTTAACCCTGGTACCGCTGGCTGAAGCTACCGCCATTGCGTTTGTGGCGCCGCTTTTCGTCACGCTGCTATCTGTCCCGCTCTTAGGAGAGCGTATTGATCCGCCGGTGCTGGTAGCGTCGCTATTAGGATTTGTCGGTGTGCTGGTGGTGGTTCGACCCGGTGGGGATGCATTTCAACTGGGCGCGATGATTCTACTGGCCGCCGCCGTGTTTTATGCTCTGATGATGGTCACGGCGCGTCGCTATGGCGCGAATGAACACCTCTGGGCCATGGTGTTCTATATGACCATGGTGCCGCTAGTGATCACCTCCCTGAGCCTACCCTGGGTATGGCAAACACCGCAGCCCTGGCACTGGCTAGGTTTTCTGGTATCGGGGATGTTAGGCGTTGGGGCAACCGCGTTTATCACTCTAGCATTTCGTTATGCGCCTGCGGCCATTGCGGCACCGTTTGATTACACCGCGATGCTGTGGGCGGTATTGCTGGGCTGGTGGTTCTGGGGCGAGCTGCCTGACCTTTGGGTATGGGTGGGTAGCACATTAATTATGATTAGTGGGCTCGCTGTTGCCTATCATGACCGGCGCACGACCTTAAAACGTCGTCCAACCGCTTAAAAACAAACACTGCTGCTTTTTGACGTGGGTCATCAAAGCAGTGCACAGGGCAAGACAGTGCGATAGGGCTGGTTATAATCCAGCCCTTTCTCATCGCCGCACGCTATGTGCCATCGTCTTGATAACGGTGACTGTCTATGCAAGCTCCAGAACTACTCTCCCCGGCGGGAACCTTCAAAAATATGCGTTATGCGTTTGCTTACGGGGCAGATGCGGTTTATGCGGGGCAGCCGCGCTACTCGCTGCGGGTCCGTAATAACGATTTTAAAATTGATAACTTGCACCGGGGGATCGAGTACGCTCATGCGCGGGGCAAACGGTTTTACGTGGCATCCAACATTGCACCGCATAACAGCAAGCTAAAAACCTACCTAAAGGACATGGAGCCAGTGATTGAGGCGGGCCCCGATGCGCTGATTATGTCGGACCCCGGTTTGATTATGATGGTGCGGGATCGCTGGCCGGAGCAGGAGATCCACCTGTCGGTGCAATCCAATGTCGTCAACTGGGCGGCCGCTCAATTCTGGCAGCGGCAGGGCATTCGCCGCATCATTCTGTCCCGCGAGCTATCCCTTGAGGAGATCGCGGAAATACGGGCGGAGTGTCCAGACCTAGAGATCGAAACCTTTGTTCATGGCGCGCTGTGTATTGCCTACTCGGGGCGCTGTTTGCTGTCCGGTTACTTCAACCACCGCGATCCTAATCAAGGCACCTGCACTAACGCCTGCCGCTGGAAATACAATACGGTGGCCGCCTCCCACGACGATACCGGCGACCTCATTGCGGTTCAGGGAGGTGCTAGCCATGTCAACGCCGAGCAAGATGAGCTTTCAGCACTGATTGAGGACGTATCCCGCCCCGGCAAACTAATGCCCGTGTATGAAGATGAACACGGCACCTACATCATGAATTCCAAGGATCTGCGGGCAGTCCAGCACGTCGCCCAGCTGGCAAAGATGGGCGTAACATCGCTTAAAATAGAGGGGCGGACTAAATCACACTACTACGTTGCGCGTACCGCCCAAGTCTACCGTCGGGCTATTGATGACGCCGTAGCGGGCCGTCCCTTTAATATGGGGTTAATGGATGAGCTTGAGAACCTCGCCAACCGAGGCTATACCGAAGGCTTCTATCGCCGCCATGTTCACGATGAGTTCCAGAACTACGAGCAAGGCAACTCTATCGGTGTACACCAGCAGTTTGTCGGTGAGGTGCTCGACTACGATGCATCGCGTCGCACGCTGGATATCGAGGTGAAAAACCGCTTTGAAGTCGGCGACAGAATGGAGCTGATGTTGCCAAGTGGCAACCACCGCTTTGTGCTGGAGCATATCGAAAACACGAAAGGGGAAGCCGTCAGTGCGGCCCCTGGGTCTGGGCATCGGGTGCGCATCCCGATTCCTGGTGCCACTCTAGCTCCTGAACAGGTAGAGTTTGCGCTGCTCATGCGGGACTTAGCTCCCGCCACGCAGTCCCACTCCGCTACCTTGGGCGTACCTGCTACATAAGCCCGGCAACCGCATACCGCAGTGGCCCGCTGCTAGCGGCAGGCCACTGCCAGGCCGGTGGTGATGATTAGAAAAAAGCTTGGGCCGCTTGATGCGGGTCGGGCTGGCCGCAAATCGCTGAAATGACCGCGATGCCGTTCGCGCCAGCTGTTTTGACCCGCTGGGAATGTTCAGCTTTTAAGCCGCCAATTGCCACGCTGGGCAGTGGGCTGGCGCTGGCAAGCTCGGCTAAACCGTCGAAGCCAATCGGCTGGGCGTGATCCTGTTTGCTCACAGTGGCAAATACAGGCCCTAGCCCCACGTAATCCAACAGCGCCACAGGGGCATTGTGCAACTGCTCCAGGGTATTGATCGACAGCCCAATGATTGCTTGTTGGCCCAGTGCCTGGCGCGCCGCTTGAACGGCGGTATCGCTCTGGCCAACGTGCAGGCCATCGGCACGGCTGGCGATGGCGACGTTTAAGCGGTCATTAATGATCAAGGGCACACCGCTTCCTTCCAGCAGCGCTTTCAGCCGTTTTGCCTGGGCAATCATGGCCTCGTCGCTGGCGTGCTTATCGCGCAGTTGCACCATGCTGACGCCACCCTGTACTGCGGCTTCCACGGTTGCTTCAAGCCCAGCCTCTGCGCATAGCGCGGCATCGGTGACTAAATAGAGCGAAAGATCAAACCGCATCGAGCGCCTCCAGCTGACTAAGGGAGGAGAGGTCGTTAGGAGTAAGGGCATACAGCGCATCCAGGAGCGCGACCTGAAAGCTACCCGGCCCGCTGGCCTGCTCGCCCGCGCGGCTACCAGCAATGCTGAAGCATGCCAGCGCGGCCAGCGTTGCGGGAAGTGGGTGGGCTTGGTTGGCGGCCACAAAGGCCGCTACCAAAGCGCTTACCCCGCAGCCCAGGGTGGTGACGCGGGGCATCAGCGGATGCCCGCCCGTTAAACGGTAGTGGAGGGTGCCATCGGTAACAAAATCGGTTTCGCCGGTCATAGCCACAATACAGCGCTGCTGTCGTGCCAGATCAATCGCAGCCTGTTGCGCTTCATCGGTGCTGGCTGTGGCATCCACGCCGCGGCCTTGGCTAGCTAAGCCAGCAAGCGCCATCACTTCCGAAGCATTGGCGCGAATGACGCTAGGCCGGTAGGCAAGCAGCGCAGTACAAACCTGCTGACGAAAGGCAGTTGCCCCCACCGCTACCGGGTCTAACACCCACGGGGTGCCGGTTGCGTTCGCCGTGCGCGCAGCAAGCTGCATCGACTCTGCCCAAGGGGTGGAAATCGTGCCAATGTTAATGGAGAGCGCGCCCGCTATCGCGGTGAATTCGGCCACTTCTTCAGGGGCATGCAGCATAGCAGGCGAAGCACCTGTGGCCAGCAGCAGGTTGGCCGTACTGTTCATGGCGACGTAATTGGTTATGCAGTGAACAAGCGGCGTGGTACCGCGCAGAGTAGCGAGCATATCGCCAAGTGGGGGGTGGGTCATAGCGTCCTCCCGGCCAAGGAGGTGGTGGCAAGCACCACGACTCCCTACGCCGGCGTTATCCGGTTCAGGTTCAAAGGGTGCTTCTCAGCCGCTGTACGGCGCCCCTGTCGTTGGTGGGTACTATCCTAGCCTTGAGCGGGGCTGTAAAGCCCCAGCGCAATCACTGTTGTCAGTAACGATTAGCGAAAGGCGATGCGAGTGCCGTAGGTGAGCATTTCATCCGGGGTAATCGCACGGCCAGTAACACCGATCATCTCATCGCCGCACTGGTCAGCGAAGGTGAGCACGCCGTGGGTAAGGCCTAATTGGCCCAAGGTATCGCGGATTTCACCAGTGCCTAAAAAGGTGCTTACCCGCCCCTCGGCGTCGCTAAGATCCGATACTCCATTGGCATGATGGAAGCGGACCTTATAGATGCCATCCATAGATTCTACTTCGACAATCGGTGAAAAGCCGTGCTGGATGGCATGGGACAGCTGCTTCAACGTCAGGCGGTCGCCAAGGGTCATATCGATTGCGGTCATGACACACTCCATTGGACGCCATTGTTAGGCATCGCTAACCAAATTGTAAAGTTGTTGAGGTAGAAGTGTAGAAGGTTTGCATAGAAATTCCAGTGGCTAATTTTCACCAATAAAAGCCATAGGTGGCAGTAAAAATTAATGCACTGCATCCAGCGCATGTTGCTGAAGTTTCACCAGCGAAATAATCTCTAATGTGCGCTTATGCGTGGCGGAAAGAATGACTGGCGGTGCCAACCCTACCTCGGCTGCCTCCGCCCAGCGGTGGGCACATAGGCACCAGCGGTCTCCGGGCTTCAAACCGGGAAAATCGAACTCCGGCCGTGGGGTGACCAAATCGTTACCCTGTGCTTTGGAAAAGGCTAAAAACTCCTCGGTCATCATGGCGCAAACCGAATGGATGCCCACGTCGTCAGGTCCCACGCGACAAAAACCATCGCGGTAGAAGCCGGTTTTCGGGGAGTGGCAGCAGGGAGTAAGTGGTTCACCCAGTACGTTTCGATCGCGGGACATAGGGGCTCCTTGAGGAGAGGGCTGGAAATATACCACCTACGCCCTCATAACAGTGTGGTGTGAACAGGATGGCCAAAACGCTAATAGCGCGAGAAGGCTTGCCGCTGACAGCAGTCTAAGCCTTGTACAAAGTAATATGTTCGTCAAAGAGTTTGCGCTAGATCAGCGTACTTTTGATGTTGGCCTAACCCGCAATAGGAGAGTTGTATGTCGTTTCAAGGTGAACAGCACCCAGGCGTTGCCCCCGTTGCCCCGCAAACCCAAGGGTTTCGCTTAAACCACACCATGCTGCGGGTAAAAGACCCGGAACGCGCCCTGGCGTTCTACTCCAAAGTGCTTGGTATGCAGGTGCTGCGTCGGCTGGACTTTGAAGAGATGCAGTTTTCGCTCTACTTCCTCGCCAACGTGGAAGCCAGCGACAGCGTGCCGGAAGAGACTCAAGCCCGCACCGCCTGGACCTTCAGCCAGAAAGGCCTGCTAGAACTGACCCACAACTGGGGCACCGAAACCCAGCAGGATTTTGCCTATCACGATGGCAACGCCGAACCCCAGGGCTTTGGCCATATTTGCTTCAGCGTGCCGGATTTAGAAGCCGCCCAGGCGTGGTTTGACGAGCACGAGGTCACCTTCGTGAAGCGTGCCGACCAGGGCAAAATGAAAGACGTTATCTTCGTGAAAGACCCGGACGGCTACTGGATTGAAGTCATCCAAGCCGACCGCATGGCGGACATGGGCGACTAAGATGGCCCATTTGCTGTTCCGGTTGCGGCATGTAACCGACGAGGAAGCCGTGGAAGTCCGCCAACTGCTAGATGAACATGGCTTTGATGTGTACGAAACCCAGGCGGGCTTTTTCCGTCTGGGGGTCGATGCGATCTGGCTGCGCAACCCGGCACAGCGAGATGATGCCGAAGCGGTGCTGGCGCAGTATCAGGCCGAACGCCAAGCCAAGGCGCGTAAAGCCCATGAGGAGGCGCTGGCCCGCAACGAAGCGCCAACGCTGTGGCAGCGCTTAGCAGAGCACCCGTTTCAGGTAACGTTGGTAATGGTGGCGGTGGTTCTGATTGCGCTGCTCACTCTGCTGCCATTTATTGGCCTGGCGCGCTAGCCTGGGAAAGGGCGTCAGATAGGTGCCCGCGCTTAACGTACATCATCACGCCTTCCCGGCCTGCGCGCAGCTGCGGTGCCGCGCCCGGTGGGTAGCGGCACCAGCTGCCTTCCGGGTACTCGCTGCTCGCGTCGCATAGCGAGCCTTCCAGTACAAACAGTTCCAAGCCTCCTGGCAGGGCCGGATAGTCAATCGCAATATCGCTCTCCCAGCGTTCCAGGCTAACCCGCTCATTGCTGAAGGTGTGCAGCATTTTGTATGTAATGCCCGAGCGACGGTCGGGCTGCCAGGGTAGGCGATGGGCTGGGATCGCCAGCTGGAGCAGGTCGTTCTCATCAAACTGATGTAGCTTCACCAGGATCAGCGCGCCCTCGTCGCCAATCTTCGGCGTATGGCCGGTGCCAATCGGGTTACGCAGGTAGCTGCCAGCAGGATAGCGGCCATGCTCATCCGCAAATACGCCCTCTAACACCAGAATTTCCTCGCCACCGTGGTGGGTGTGGTGGCTAAACCGGCTGTTGGGCGCATAGCGCACCAGGCTGGTGGCACGAGCCACCTCATCGCCAATGCGGTCTAACATCATTCGTTCCACGCCCGCACTGGGCGAGGCCACCCAGCGATACTGCTCCGGCGTGACACAGGCAAAGTGGCTAAAATCGGCGTTTAGGCGCATGGCATTGGCTCTTTGCAGTGGTTTAAACAGCGTTAACGAAAGTCGGTGATGCAAGTCTCCCCATCCACCGCGCAAAATGCAATGCAAAAAAATACCGCCTTGCGTCGGCGGTATTGTTGTCTTTATGGCATGGGTCAGTGGCTATGGCCATGATCGTCGTGGCCGTGGCCGTCATGATCCGGCTCCGCCAACGCGTCGTGCAGCACCTTGGCATTGTGGCGCATCATGCCCAGGTAGGTACTGGCATCGCCTTCGCTGGCGAGTGCATCCGCATACAGCGTGCCAGCAATGGGTAGGCCGGTCTCTTCCGCCAGCTGCGTGATAATGGCCTGGTTGGTCATGTTTTCATGGAACAGCGCCTGCACGTTCTCCTGCTCAATCACATCGACCAAAGCCGCCATGCTGGCGCCGCTAGGGTCGGCTTCGGTAGAGAGGCCCACCGGGGAGAGGAAGTTAACGCCGTAGGCACTAGAGAAGTAGCCAAAGGAGTCGTGGCCGGTAATCACGCTGGCAGAGCTGGGGATCTCACTCAACAGCTCGCGAATTTCCGCATCGGCGGCGTCTAACTCGGCAAGATAGCGCTCGGCATTAGCTTGGTAGCTCTCTGCGTTGGCGCTATCTGCCTCGATAAGGCCGTCACGAATATTGGTGACATAGACCTTGGCCTGTTGCAGGTCCTGCCAGCCGTGCGGGTCTTCATTCCCATGATCGTGGTCGCTATGATCGTCAACGGCATGATCGTCGTGGCCGTTTTCTTCATGGCCATGCTCTTCATGGTGATGCTCTTCATGCTCAGGCTCGTCGTGCTCGTCATGATGTGCGTGTTCATCGTGACCGTGCTCGTCGTGGCCATTCGCTGCAAAGGCGCGTGGGGCCAGGCCGTCCGTCGCGGTGATGAGTACGCCATGATAGTCGCTAGCGCCAATCAGCCGCTCCATCCAGCCCTCAAATAACAGGCCATTGAACACCACCAAGTCAGCACCTGCCAGTGCTCGGGCATCCCCAGGGCTGGGGGAGAAAACGTGGGCATCGCCATCGGGGCCGACCAGGGAGGTAACCTCCACATGCTCACCACCGACGTTTTCCACCATGTCCGCCAAAATAGAGAAGCTGGTCACGACCTGGATTCGCTCGTTAGCCATCGCGGCAGGTAGCGCCAACATAGCCGACACGCCCACTAACCAGCGCGGTGAAGGGAAAAGCGACATAACAGACTCCTAAGCAAGAAAAACGTCCCGCTACTGCGACTGCTCCAGCGCCAGCGGCGTGGTTTTGCGGCGCAGCTTAGCGGCCAAACTGTGGTAGCGGCCAAACAGCGCCGAGAACAAATACGCTACCCCGGCCAGCAAAATAATGCTGGGCCCAGAGGGGGTATCTAAATGGAACGACAGCAGCAGCCCACCGGTGCTCGCCAGCATCGCTAACACCACAGCGATACCCATCAAGCCTTCCAACCGCTTGCTCCAAAACCGTGCTGCCGTAGCGGGTAGCATCATTAAGCCAACGGCCATCAGCGTGCCCAGGGTTTGAAAGCCAGCAGTTAAGTTCAGTACCAGCAGCCCTAAAAAGACGCTATGAACCCAACCGCTGCGGCGGCTTTGGCCGCGTAAAAACAGCGGGTCTAGGCACTCCACCACCAAGGCACGGAAAATAATCGCCAAAGTGATGACAATCAGCGTGCTGATTGAAGCAATCAGCAGCAGCGCGGAAGAGTTGATCGCCAAAATAGAGCCAAACAGCACATGGGTAAGGTCCACACTGCTACCGCCCATCGAGATCAGCATGACGCCTGCTGCCAACGAAATAATAAAAAAGCTCGCCATGGCCGCGTCTTCTCGCTGGCCGCCCATTTTCGAGACCGCCCCCGCCAGCAGGGCCACCATCACCCCAAACAGCACGCCGCCCACGCTCATCACCGGCAGCGAAAAGCCCGCCAGTAAAAAGCCCAGCGCCACGCCGGGCAAAATTGCGTGGGCCATAGCATCGCCAATCAGGCTCATGCCGCGCAGCACCAAAAATACCCCCAACGGCGGCGCTGCCAGCGAAAGCGCTAGCCCGCCCACCACTGCGCGGCGCATAAAGCCGTAATCAAATGGCGCAATCAACCACGCATCAAGCAGTGCCAGCATGGCGGCCTCCTAAGGTGAACGGCACCACTTGGGCCGGCGCCTGTTGCTGGTTGAGTGCGCTAGGTGCGACCCAGCGGCCATGACCGCCGCTCAACATCAACACCTCATCGGCCAAGCGACGCAGGTGATCCATATCGTGCAGCACAATAATGATGGTGACGCCCTCATCAGCCATCTGGCGCAAAATGCGGATCAAAATATCCACCGTATCGCTATCCACATTGGCAAATGGCTCATCCAACAGCAGCAGCTCGGCTTCCTGCATCAGCGTTCGGCCAATCAATGCCCGCTGGCGCTGGCCACCGGAAAGCTCGCCCAGCGGGCGGTGCGCCAAGTGGGAAATCCCCAGGCGAGCCATAATCTCGCGACCCTTGCGGTAGTGGGCAGCACAGTACCCCTTCATCGCCCCGTGGCTGGGCCAGCTGCCGGTCATCACCAGCTCTTCCACACTCATCGGGAAGGTCAGGTCTAACGCCAACTGTTGGGGCAGCCACGCCCGGCGCGCCTTATCTACCGTACACACCACCTTGCCGCTAATAGGCCGCAGTTCACCCATAATCGCCTGGATCAGCGTGCTTTTACCGGCCCCGTTAGCACCGATTAACGCAGTAATGGCGCCGCGCTTAATATCGCCGTCCACATGCTCCAACACCGTGCGGCGGCCCTGGGCTAAGTGCAGGTCGCATAGTTGCAAACGCGAAGATGAACGCGCACTCATAGCGGCCACCCAGCTGCCCACACCACCAACCCCCAAAGTACCAACAAGGGGAACGCGATAAGGCCGAGCCGCTTAGCGGCAGACAGCGACATCAATGAAAAATGACAAGGGCCTTCCCTGTTATGGCGATGCATATGCTCACTCATCGAGCGTCCTCGCTACCGAATAAATAAGTTATAACATAACACTTGGTGAAACCAAAAAAGTGGCGGTTATTTTACGCGCTCACGGCGCGCTGACAACGCTAGCAATGCCAAGTAGCGGGCTGCCCGACACGGCAGCCACAGCGTACCGTCATCTTCTAACACGGTAGGCGCACGAAAGGCGGGCTAAGAATGGCGAAGATGTATGGTGTTATGAAGCGAAGGATGGTTAGATTAGGGTAGAGATAATCAGGAGAACTGCCATGGATGACTTTTCGCCTTCTGACCTTAAAACCATCCTGCATTCCAAGCGTGCAAACCTTTATTACCTCCAGCACTGCCGGGTGTTGGTAAATGGAGGGCGAGTGGAGTACGTGACCGATGAGGGCAGCAAATCCCGCTACTGGAATATCCCCATTGCCAATACCACCTCGATTTTATTGGGGACAGGAACCTCCATTACCCAAGCCGCCATGCGTGAACTCGCCAAAGCGGGTGTGTTAGTCGGATTCTGTGGAGGCGGTGGCACACCGCTATTTGCTGCCAATGAAGTGGATGTCGATGTTGCTTGGCTGACACCACAAAGTGAGTACCGGCCCACGGAGTATCTCCAATACTGGGTGCGCTTCTGGTTTGACGATGCCAAACGTCTTGATGCCGCCCGCGCATTTCAGCAGGCGCGCCTTGCCCGTATCGAAGCGCTGTGGACAAGCCGTGTGATGAAAGAGGCAGGCTTTAGCATTGCCACCGACCACCTACACAGCGCCCTTGCCCATCACCGCGAAGCGATTAGCCAAGCACCTAGCACGATTGACCTACTCACTTTAGAAGCGCGACTGACCAAGACGCTCTTTAAGCTCGCTGTGAATGCAGTCGATTACGGCGATTTCACCCGAGCCAAGCGTGGCACAGGCACCGACCCCGCCAACCGCTTTCTCGATCACGGCAACTATTTGGCTTACGGATTAGCAGCCACCGCCACTTGGGTGTTGGGGATTCCCCACGGCCTAGCGGTACTTCATGGCAAAACCCGCCGGGGCGGCTTGGTTTTTGATGTGGCGGACTTAGTGAAAGACGCCGTCATCCTGCCTCAGGCGTTTATTTCCGCCATGCGCGGCGATGAAGAGCAAGAGTTCCGCCAGGCATGCATTGAGCGCTTAACCCGCACCGAATCCCTCGACTTTATGATTGATACGCTCAAGGAAGTTGCTCACGGGCTGGGGAGCGGTGAGTAATGAACGTGCTGCTGATTTCCCAGTGCAATAAAAATGCCCTGAAAGAAACGCGCCGCATCCTCGACCAGTTTGCCGAGCGCCGGGGCGACCGCACTTGGCAAACGCCGATTACCCAAGCTGGGCTGGATACGCTGCGTAAGCTGTTGCGTAAAACCGCCCGTAAGAATACCGCCGTTGCCTGCCACTGGATTCGTGGCCACGACCACAGCGAGCTGATGTGGGTAGTGGGGGATGCCTCGCGGTTTAATATGCGCGGTGCGGCACCAACCAATGCCACCCGGCGCAATATTTTGCGGGCGCAAGATGAGAACGATTGGCACAGCGGGCGCCTGATCCATTTGCTAGCTTCTATGGCTGCGCTCTTTCACGACTTAGGCAAAGCGAGCCAAGCGTTTCAGCAGCGCTTAATGGGCAAACTGGAAGGCCGTAACCGTTATCGACATGAATGGGTGTCGCTGCGTTTACTGGAAGCCTTCGTGGGTGAGGATGATGATGCAACATGGCTTACACGCCTGGAAAATCTCTCGACAGACGATGACTTCAGTTGGCTAAACCGGCTGCAACGGGATGGAGTAGAGGCAGTGGCTACGCGGCTACCCTTTGCACATTTACCTCCTTTGGCGGCGGCGATTGGCTGGCTCATCGTTAGCCATCACCGCTTACCGGCGCTGCCTGCTTATGAAGAAGGCAGCAACACCCAAAAGTGGTTAGGGGCTAAAGCACCACTGAATGCGGGTAATTTACCTACTCTGCCAAGAGATATGACCGCCGCATGGAATGAGCGGGTAGACGTTGCTCCAAAGAAAGAGATCGACCCCTATTGGACCTTTCCCCACGGTTTACCGATAGCCGAGAAAGCATGGCAAGAGCGGGCGCAGCGCTTGGCTCGCCAATTAGGTGAAACCCAAAGCGAGTTTGTGCCACTCGATGCCCCTTATGTCATGCATTTGGCACGTATGTCGCTGATGCTGGCCGATCATCATTACTCCAGTTTGGTTGGCCAGGGGAGGGTGGCTGGCCAATGGGCGCAAACGCTGTATGCCAATACTGCAGTGATTCAAGGTAAGCGCCAGCTTAGCCAGCCATTGACTGAGCACTTGCTTGGTGTCACGCGAACCGCAGGAGAAATAACGCACCGTCTGCCTGACATGGTGCGCGCGATGGGTGGGATTACCGGCCACAAAGGCTTTAAGGCGCGCAGCAAAGCCCCGCGTTTTCGCTGGCAAGATAAAGCTTACGATCTAGCCGTTGGGTTGCGTGAGAGGAGCCGCCAACAAGGCTTTTTCGGCATCAATATGGCGTCGACGGGCTGTGGCAAAACCATTGCCAACGGGCGTATTGTTTATGGATTAAGTGAGCCAGAAATTGGAGCACGTTTCTCCATCGCGCTGGGCCTTCGAACCTTGACCTTGCAAACAGGGCAGGCCTACCGTGACCGCCTGGGGCTGGGCAGCGATGACCTTGCTGTGCGCGTAGGCGGTGCGGCTAGCCGAGAGTTGTTTGAACATCAGCAGGCTCAGGGTGGCTCGGAATCCCGCGCTGAACTTCTCGATGAGCAGAGTCATGTGCATTTTGAGGGCAATGTTAATGCTCATCCCGTTCTAAACAAGACCGTGGCTGACCCGCGCGTTCGGGCTTTGATCAGCGCTCCTATCCTTGTCTCCACTATCGATCATCTCATGCCTGCCACTGAGAGCCTGCGAGGAGGCCATCAAATCGCCCCCATGCTGCGCTTGATGAGCAGCGACCTTGTGTTGGATGAGCCTGATGACTTCGATATCGATGACTTGCCAGCGCTCACGAGATTGGTTTATTGGGCGGGCATGTTGGGTTCGCGGGTGCTGCTTTCTTCCGCCACGTTGCCACCTGCACTGGTACGTGGGCTTTTCGATGCCTATCGTGAAGGCCGCGCCGAGTATCAGCGCCACCGGGGAGTGCCGGGTGCCCCCGTCGAGCCGGTGTGTGCCTGGTTCGATGAACACGGCTGCACCCATGAAAGCTGTAGCGATGGCACACGCTTCGATGCCGCGCACCTTGCCTACGCCCGCAAGCGTGCATCGCGGCTCGCAACACAACCGCCACTGAGACGGGGCTACCTGGTTCCTTTTACAGCGCCGTCATCACTAGATGCCATTGCCGAAAACCTAGCTAAAACCGTTATCAAGCAAGGGCTAGCGCTGCATGAAGCGCACCATACGCACGTTCCGCAAAGCGGCAAACGGGCCAGTTTTGGGCTGGTGCGTATGGCCAATATCGCGCCGCTGGTCGCGGTGGCGCAAGCACTCTATCGCATGGAGATTCCCGAAGGTACGCAAATACACCTGTGTGTCTATCACTCGCAGTTTCCACTCCTGCTCCGTTCGCGGCTGGAGGCTCGTCTTGACCGTGCGCTGGATCGCCGCGACGAGCTGAGTGTGTTTGAACTGCCAGATATACGCGCCCGCTTGAAGGGTGACGCCGTCGATCATTTGTTCATTGTGTTGGGCTCCCCCGTCACCGAGGTTGGGCGCGATCACGATTACGATTGGGCCGTTGTCGAGCCGTCTTCCATGCGCTCGATCATCCAACTGGTCGGGCGAGTGCGGCGTCATCGGCCAAGTGCCGTCACTGAGCCCAACATTGCACTGCTCGATACCAACGTAAAGCACTTGGAAGGGAGGCGGCCTGCGTTTAGCCACCCTGGTTTTGAGACCGAGCAGTATTGGCCGCTGAATACGCACAATCTCTCCGCCCTGCTTCGTGAAGAGGAGATCGACACGATTGATTCCCGGCCCCGCCTGACACCTGCCGAGTCGCTCAGCCCTACCGGTAAGTTGGTCGATTTGGAGCACGCGCGGCTCGCCTCGCTGATGGTAGAGGGTGCTGAGCCACTAGGCGCGCCAAAACGCCGTAAGCGTCGGGGCGAAACACCCACAGTCGATCTAGGTGCTTACCTTTTCTACCGCCCCGCGACGATGACGCTAAGCGCCCTTGCCCTTCAACACGCGCCGTTTCGTGAGGATAACGCCCAGGAGAGCGAGTTTGTCCTGCTACCCGACGAAGCGGAGGAGGACTACCTATTTTGTCGCGTTGAGAAAAACGGAAGGGAGGAGCAGCTAACCCTAGTAGAGCGAGAACTGGACAGGCTGCCAGACGAACTGCTGCATAACCCACGTATCACGCCCTGGAACGAGCCTGATTACATGGCGGCTCTCTCCGAGCAGGCCGACGCGATGGGAATAAGCCTAGAGCGCTGTGCCAACCGCTTTGGCCGCATTCGACTCAAAACCGACTACGCCCCTTATGGATGGCATTTTCATCCTGCACTGGGGTTTGTGCGACGCAAGTAACTTCAAGCCATGAGATAGGGAAGGAAGGGAGCGTTATGACCGAACCACCGCATCAATCGTTGTCGCTTAAAGAGCTTATTCACGACTTTATTCAGCAACGCTTTGCCACCAAGACAGAAAAACTGGCGAAGGATGATCCAGCTTACCTCAAGTTTCAAGAACAGTTTGCGCCTCAAACGTGGCTGGCCGATGCCGCTCGGCGTGTTAGCCAGCTACAGGTAGTCACACACTCGCTGAAGCCGATTCACCCAGATGCCAAGGGCACCAACTTGTATGTGGAGCCACGGACGCTTGATCAAGGTGATCTTGTCGGTAGCCACTGCTTGCCTGACGACTTCCAAGGCGACGTAGTCGGCAACGCGGCTGCCCTTGATGTTTACAAGTTCCTCAAGCTCGAATGGCAAGGGCGTTCGCTGCTGGAGCTGGCGCTTGAAAATGACGATACGTTCATCGATGCACTCAGCAAGAATCCAGAAGAGGCGCAAGCCTGGGTAAGCGCTTTTGCCAGTATTGTCGAGCCAAAGGGAGCACCCAGCTCACACGCGCGGGGCAAACAGATGTATTGGCTAGTGGGTGACGATCCTACCGATGACGCCAGCTATCATCTCTTAGCGCCGCTTTACGCAACTGCTTTGACGCATCCGTTCCATGCGCAACTTAGCGAAGCACGCTTTGGCGAGCACGCCAAAGCAGGTCGAAAAGCTCGCCGTGAAAACGTCGCATTTGAAGGGGTCTACAGCGACTATCTCAACCTAGCCGTCCAAAAGCTCGGCGGTACTAAACCGCAAAATATCTCTCAGTTGAATAGTGAACGGGGAGGGCAGAACTACCTTCTTGCCTCGTTACCACCACATTGGCAGTCGCACGACATTTATCCACCTATGCGTGATGCTTTCCGTGCGTTCAAACGCCGCCCTACCGTTTGGAAAACGGTTCATGAGCTGAAACGGTTTCTTGAAACCGACCCTGCTAAAAATATGCATACGCGGGACCTGCGCGATGACTTCATCACGATGCTGGTCGATGAGTTGATGCTTTTTACCTTTGATATGCATTCTTTAGCGCCTGGTTGGACAGCCGATGACAAGTGCGAGCTTGGGCCCGAAGAGCAGTATTGGCTCGACCCTGGGCGTGCACTACAAGATAGTGAATTTGACCAGGCTCGGCGCCGATCACCTTGGCATGAGGCAATTAGTGACCGTGCGGCGGCATGGCTAAATCGTCAACTTAACTACAAGAGTGCTCTTAGCGTTGGCGATTTAGAGCACGATCATTGGCAAAGGCAAATCGAAGCCGTACTGAAAAACTTCCGCCGCCAGTTAGACGACCTGCAAGATGCCCTGCGTGACGATGATGAGAGCCTTCAAGGAGAGTCCGCATGATTAACCATCTTCTTGTACTTCCTCGTCTGCGCATTCAGAACGCGAACACCATCTCCAGCCCGATGACTTGGGGCTTTCCCTCCATGAGCGCTTTCGTGGGCGTCCAACAAGCCCTGGAGCGGAACCTGCCCGACGATATCAAGCTGGTGTTCAACGAGATTGGCGTGGTGTGCCATCACATTGACCCGCAAGTGACCGAAGGCAGTTTCATTAAGGCGTTCCACCTGACGCGTAACCCCGTCGACAAGAGTGGCGGCACCGCCGCCATTGTCGAAGAGGGGCGTGCCCATCTGGAAATCAGCCTGTTAATCGGCGTTGAATCGGACGGGGATGACCTAGGCAGCCCCGAACGCTGTCGAGTCATTGCACAGACGCTATTCGATCAAGTGCAAGGTATGCGTATTGCAGGGGGTAGTGTCATCCCCGCGCTCAATGCTCAACAGCGCTATCGCCCTGAACTGGTTAGCTTTGATGTTAATGAATCGGAAAGGGCAAAACAGTGGCAGCGCCTCAAGCGTCGTCTTCTGCCTGGCTTTGCACTGGTGCTACGCGATGACCTGCTGACTAAGCATACTGCCACGCTAAAAGCACAGAACAGCAGCGCTACCGCCTTGGACGCCTGGCTCGACCTTTCACGGCTTAACCACGAATGCCACGTTGAGCAAGTGAAGGATGAAAAAGATGGTAAGGAGAAAGAGGTCGTGCAATGGAGCATACGCCGACCCTATCCCGGCTGGCTGGTGCCTATTCCAGTTGGCTACGGCGCCATCTCAGACCTTTACGCACCTGGAGACGTTGCCAACGCCCGTAATGCGGAAGTGCCCTTTAGGTTCGTGGAAAGCCTCTATTCGATGGGAGAGTGGGTTAGCCCACACCGCTTCCAAAAGCCCGACGATCTCATGTGGTTCGTTGAGAACGACCTGGATCGCGGTATTTATCGCCTGCAAAACGACTACGCCAACACGCTGACAGAAGACTAATCAAAGGGGAAACGACATGGCCAAGAACGATACGCTCAAAACCGCTTCGGTACTCGCTTTCGAGCGCAAACTAGACCCGTCCGATGCTCTTTTCCGTGCAGGGCAATGGGAAGATCGCTCGCAGGTAGCGCAGTGGAAACTCATACCGGTACGCGAAAAATCGGTGCGCGGCACCATTTCCAATCGCTTGAAGGCAAAGGACCAGGATCCCCTCAAACTAGACGCTGCCATCGAGAATCCCAACCTGCAAACGGTAGATGTAGCGACCTTGCCGCATGATGCCGATACCCTCGCGGTTCGCTTTACGCTGCGTGTGTTGGCCGGTGCCGGTACACCTTCTGCCTGCAACAACGCCGAATACCAGAAAAAGCTAGCGCAAACGGTCTCAGGCTATGTGAGCGAGCACGGCTTCGATGAGTTGGCTCACCGCTACGCCTGCAACCTCGCCAACGGGCGTTTCCTGTGGCGTAACCGCATTGGTGCCGAAGAGGTCGAAGTGGTCGTCAGCCAGATGAAAGAGGGGCAGCCTGAAAAGACATGGACCTTCGATGCACTCGAACAATCCACCCGTGACTTTACCGGTAATGCTGAGACTCGTGAGCTAGGAGCCGTCATTGCCCAGGCGCTGGCAGGCAAACAGTATCTGTTGCTTGATGTCGTCGCTTTCGCTCGCATTGGTGCTGGTCAGGAAGTATTCCCCTCCCAGGAATTGATCCTAGACCGTTCCCGTGGCGACAAGAGCAAAACGCTCTACAGTATCGGAGACGAAAAGCAAGCAGCTATTCACTCTCAAAAGCTCGGCAATGCCCTTCGCACTATCGATACCTGGTACCCGGCACCGGAGGATGGTGACACACTTGGCCCTATCGCTGTTGAGCCCTACGGCTCGGTCACTACACAAGGCACGGCCTACCGCCAACCAAAACAGAAGGTGGATTTCTATAACCTGCTGGATAATTGGCTACTGAAGGATCAGGTGCCGCCCGTTGAGCAGCAGCACTTCGTGATGGCCACCCTCATCCGCGGCGGCGTGTTTGGCGATGCGGGGTAATCCATGGACTACTATATCGATATCCGGCTAAGGCCGGACCCCGATTTTGCGCCGCCCATGCTAATGGGCGCGCTATATAACAAACTGCACCGGGCGCTGTTTGACCTGGAAAGCGACGATATCGGCGTAAGTTTTCCCCTGCATAAACACGGCGTTCGCGCGCGAAGCTTGGGCGAACACTTGCGATTGCATGGTACTCAAGCGCGTCTAAAACAGCTGATGAGTGACGCATGGCTAACGGGGATGCGAGACCACGTTAGCGTAAGCGAAGTGCTGGCGGTACCCGACCATGCCAAGCACATTAATGTGTCGAGGCGGCAGTTTAATACGGGCAGCCCCAGCCGTGCCAAACGCTATGCCAAGCGTCACAACATCACGGAAGAAGAAGCCAAACAGCTATATGCCAAAGTGGCCGACAAACGCATTGAACTGCCCTTTGTGACGATCAATAGTCGCTCCACTCAGCAGCGTTTCAGCTTGTTCATTGGGCACAGTAAGCCTGCAGATACCGCGATTTTGGGGGCTTTCAACCACTATGGGTTAAGCCCCCAAGCGACGGTGCCTTGGTTTTGACCCTTTTTTTCGTTGAAGTAATTGGCAACGAATAATCAATCACTTAGCGGTATCACTTTGAAAAGGGTGGTGCCGCTTTTTTCACCTAAAGCTCTTTAACAATCAGTGCATTATTTATAATATGCTCTTGTTAGCTGCCGCCCAGGCAGCTCAGAAACTGGAGTGCGCATCTTTGCGATACCAAACGGCGTTAGCTGCCGCCCAGGCAGCTCAGAAAAGCTTATCAAGCACCCGCTGCACTGGTGTATCGTTAGCTGCCGCCCAGGCAGCTCAGAAATATCAAACAGGATCATGATTCAGGCTCCACGTGTTAGCTGCCGCCCAGGCAGCTCAGAAATTGACCGCGTAGCTGTGTTCAGGTGGTACAGGGTTAGCTGCCGCCCAGGCAGCTCAGAAACATTACGCAGATAAACCCGGAGTAAACAAGCAGTTAGCTGCCGCCCAGGCAGCTCAGAAAATTGGTAAGGCGGTGTCTGCCCACGTTCAATCGTTAGCTGCCGCCCAGGCAGCTCAGAAAACCTAGTGTGGGGAAAGGGTGCATCCTGTTAAGTTAGCTGCCGCCCAGGCAGCTCAGAAAAGCGGCTTGATTAATTCACCTGAACGTATTGAGTTAGCTGCCGCCCAGGCAGCTCAGAAAATTAACTTTTCACCATCGAACTTCATGCCTACGTTAGCTGCCGCCCAGGCAGCTCAGAAAGCCCCTCGTCTCTCACTTGCACGTCATCATCAGTTAGCTGCCGCCCAGGCAGCTCAGAAAAGCATCTTCGCCTTCTACTACGCCGTAGGTTTGTTAGCTGCCGCCCAGGCAGCTCAGAAATTCTGGGCGCGTGTAAGCCTCGCCCGCCCCGCGTTAGCTGCCGCCCAGGCAGCTCAGAAAACCCGATGGGCGACAATGAATACATCAACCAAGTTAGCTGCCGCCCAGGCAGCTCAGAAAAGCAGTTGCGGCAATAGGCGCTGCGTAGCTAAGTTAGCTGCCGCCCAGGCAGCTCAGAAAACTATGGCGTCAATGTTTTCAGACAAATAGATGTTAGCTGCCGCCCAGGCAGCTCAGAAAATTACATGAGCCTTGTATTTTTTGGGGAACGTGTTAGCTGCCGCCCAGGCAGCTCAGAAAATGACCGATGAAAAATCAACCGAACTTGAGCGGTTAGCTGCCGCCCAGGCAGCTCAGAAAATCTGCACGCCCGCCTTCGCGCTCTAGATTGCGTTAGCTGCCGCCCAGGCAGCTCAGAAAGCACATCACGAACAGCGGCGGTCATCGCGTTTGTTAGCTGCCGCCCAGGCAGCTCAGAAATAAGCGAAAAGTCAGACCGTGAGATCCGTGAAGTTAGCTGCCGCCCAGGCAGCTCAGAAAAGCCACGCTGTCGTAGTAGTTGCAGCGTTTGGGTTAGCTGCCGCCCAGGCAGCTCAGAAAACCAAGTGGCGCGGGTCGCTGCATGTACTGGCGTTAGCTGCCGCCCAGGCAGCTCAGAAAATTAGTCAGCGGGGTGGTTGCGCCCATGCTGAGTTAGCTGCCGCCCAGGCAGCTCAGAAAGTCATACTCGCCGGTCTGGTCAATGACGTTTGGTTAGCTGCCGCCCAGGCAGCTCAGAAAAAGCAAGCCGAGCGTATCGACTCGCTAGGCACGTTAGCTGCCGCCCAGGCAGCTCAGAAAGCCATTTATTACGCTCCTTGCGGGGTGGATGCGTTAGCTGCCGCCCAGGCAGCTCAGAAAACTATTTCCCAAATTGAAAACGGCGTTATCGAGTTAGCTGCCGCCCAGGCAGCTCAGAAAGGCACATTACGAAACGATGCAATGGCGTCGGCGTTAGCTGCCGCCCAGGCAGCTCAGAAATTCCTTAATCCCGATAACGAGAGGTATTACACGTTAGCTGCCGCCCAGGCAGCTCAGAAAATGAGTCCGCTGACTTAACACGCCTGGAGGAGGTTAGCTGCCGCCCAGGCAGCTCAGAAAGCTGATTAATCGCAAGCTCATTGCCTACCATTGTTAGCTGCCGCCCAGGCAGCTCAGAAAGCAGCACGTCGCTACGGCACTGGCGGCATTGTGTTAGCTGCCGCCCAGGCAGCTCAGAAACAAGGTGCCCAAACATCATCGCCTGCACCAACAGTTAGCTGCCGCCCAGGCAGCTCAGAAATGACGCCACTCGCACCATACCGTTACGCACCCGTTAGCTGCCGCCCAGGCAGCTCAGAAATACGTTGCCACGCCAACAAACGTTTCCCCCGCGTTAGCTGCCGCCCAGGCAGCTCAGAAACAAATGGGCAGCGTGGATTCGGCGATACTGGAGTTAGCTGCCGCCCAGGCAGCTCAGAAACCGCTGCTGTAGCAGCGGCGTTAGCGGTATTGGTTAGCTGCCGCCCAGGCAGCTCAGAAAAACTCTGTTCTCGCTTTTAACGCGCTGCGAGTGTTAGCTGCCGCCCAGGCAGCTCAGAAACCAAGATCAAACGCATACTGCGCCGATGGCAGGTTAGCTGCCGCCCAGGCAGCTCAGAAATGGTAATAGTCGATATCACCATCCTGGAACGTGTTAGCTGCCGCCCAGGCAGCTCAGAAACGGCACGCCATTCGGCGGCGGTTACTACACTGGTTAGCTGCCGCCCAGGCAGCTCAGAAATTTTCAGCATGGCGGCGTCTACTGGAAGCCCGGTTAGCTGCCGCCCAGGCAGCTCAGAAATCTCCTACCAGCCGGGCACGATGCACGGCGACGTTAGCTGCCGCCCAGGCAGCTCAGAAATACTCGGAGCGCCGCGATAGCCAGGGCGAGCCGTTAGCTGCCGCCCAGGCAGCTCAGAAAAGTAATATTAGCGTGGCGTACACGCCGGGCACGTTAGCTGCCGCCCAGGCAGCTCAGAAAACGCAACACAGGAGAACGCCCGTGGCGATCACGTTAGCTGCCGCCCAGGCAGCTCAGAAAAATGCCTGGTACATAATTTTTGACCCAGAAACGTTAGCTGCCGCCCAGGCAGCTCAGAAATCGGAGATATGGATCACGCTCCTTTTGCATTGGTTAGCTGCCGCCCAGGCAGCTCAGAAATATACACCAGTCTGCGCACCATTGAGCGTCTAGTTAGCTGCCGCCCAGGCAGCTCAGAAAATCTATGCGGTGAATGCCCAGGCTGATGGGCAGTTAGCTGCCGCCCAGGCAGCTCAGAAATCCCCTATGGTTAAACTTCATCCCACAGCCGTGTTAGCTGCCGCCCAGGCAGCTCAGAAATAATCGGTCGGCTAGTGCCTGCTGACTGCCAGGTTAGCTGCCGCCCAGGCAGCTCAGAAATCTTGGGACAACAAAACCCCCGAGCAAATCCTGTTAGCTGCCGCCCAGGCAGCTCAGAAAGGACTCCTCGGGACAGCAGGCGAGCCGAGACAGTTAGCTGCCGCCCAGGCAGCTCAGAAAATGAGGCTGCGGCATCGTACAAAGTGATGAGCGTTAGCTGCCGCCCAGGCAGCTCAGAAATGGGCGGGCAAACCTCTAAAGGATTTGGCCGTGTTAGCTGCCGCCCAGGCAGCTCAGAAAGCCCACGGGCAGGCATCCTTTAGCTGCGGCTTGTTAGCTGCCGCCCAGGCAGCTCAGAAATGTACAAAAGCGGCGAAAAGCCCGCGCACGTGGTTAGCTGCCGCCCAGGCAGCTCAGAAAGTTAAGATTCGGTACGACCAGGACGTGGTGGAGTTAGCTGCCGCCCAGGCAGCTCAGAAAGTGGGGGCACCTTTGGGTGTGTGAGCCAAGCACCATAAAAACCGCAGCTACTCCTTCTCTTCATCCTCTTCCCAGCGTTCGATGGCGCGTTTGTCGTCGGGGAGTCGCACTATATCGCCCACGTTGAGTTTTTGGTGTGCATCAAAGCGGCGGCCGTGCTGGTCGAGAATAGCGGCCACGCTGCCAATGCTCACGGCATCTTCTTCGCGGTAGGCTTCTACTTTTACTCGCACAATGCGGCCTTGGTAACGGGCAGAAAGCACGGCGCCTGGGTAGGGAGGCGCGTGGTCGGGGTCGTCCTTAAAATAGGCTGCTACGCTGGCGCTGCCGGGGTCGTCCCATTCAATGTGCTTGTGCATGGTGAGTATCCTTACGGTGGGTGAAAAACAAGAAGCCTCAATAAGTGTAGTGTGCGTTGGCGGTCGTCGGCCAATGTGAGTAGACCCTACGCTGGGTGAGGCTGGGCGATGCTTTACCCGTCGCCAGTGGCGTTGGTTGACCCCACATACTGAAACATAAAGTTGAGCGCCGCGGGTAAGCTGGCCCGCCATACGCGCCAGGTGTGGCCGCCAGGGTAAAGGTCCAGCCGTACTTGACCCGGCTGAATACGCTCGATGGCTTGGCGTAGCTGGCGGGCGTGAAATTCTGCATCGTACTCATCGCTGCGCCCGGCACTTATATAGAGCGGTACGGGCGGAATATCGCTTTGTTCGGCGTTTGGGCGCGGCGTTACCTGAAGGCGGTAGCGCTCTAAATGCGCGGTGTAATTCAGTTGTTCCCATAGTGCGCGGTCAAACTGGCCCTGTTCGTTTAAAAAGGCTGGGTGCCGGTTGGCGGAGGAGTTGCTAGGCGGTACGGGTACGTAGCTGGCGGGGCTAAGTGCGGCCGCTGCGGCAAACATATCGGGGCGCTCTAAGGCGAAATTCACCGCCCCATAACCACCCGCTGAAAGCCCGGCTACACCGCGTAATGGGCGTGTGGCTCCTACATGGTAGGTTGCTTCAATATGCGGCAGCAGGTCGTTAAAGAAGGCGCTGCGGGCTGCTTCGTTGTGGCCATCTACCCACCAGCTGCGGCTGCCGGGCATCACAAACACCGCCGGGGGTAAATGCCCGGCCTCAATTAGGCGGTCGGCTACTTGGGGGAGGTTGCCTCGGGTCACCCAGTCCCGTTCGTTACCAAACGAGCCGTGCAGGAGGTAAATCACGGGGTAGGGGGAGGTCGCCGCCGTGTCATAACTATCCGGTAAATAGAGAGTGTAGGGGTAGTCGTCGCCTAGCGTGGATGAAAAAAACTGCTCTCGGGAAACGTCGCCTGCCAGCGCGATGTTACTCAGCGCTAGCCAGCCAAATAAACTAAACACATATCCTGCCCAGCGTGTGCAGTGCGCTACTCTCGGTTTTTTAAGCACATTGCCTCCAGGAATTTACGAGCGCTTAAAAGGTCGGACAACGCTGTAAGCCGGGGTGTTCATTGACATGAGCTTAGTGGTGGTTTGGCAGGAGGGTAAATGCAGAAAATCGAGGAGATTTACTGGCTGCGTGCATACGGCTGTGTGGCCGTTTTTTTGTTTCACTGGTTGGATCACATTAACCAGCGGGTGGATAACGTGGTCACGGATTTGATGCGTATTCCGCTGGTGTTGGGTACACCGGTGTTTCTGTTTATCTCGGTGTTTGTGTTTGCTGTCCGTTACGATAAGCAGGTGCCGCCCGGCTTTCTGCTCCAGCGCGTTAAGTACGTCATGCTGCCTTATTTGGCCTATGGGTTTATCTACTCTACCGCTGAGTGGTGGCGTTTAGCTGGGAGTAATAACGCTGTGGGCTTTTGGGAAAACGCGAAAGCCTACTTTATTTACGCTGGCTGGCATGGCTATTTTCTGATTATTGCGATGCAGTTTTATGCAGCATATTGGGCATTTACCCGCTGGCAGCTGTGGCGTATTCACCCTGTGCCGTGGCTGTGGGTGGCTTGCGTGGTGAGCATGGCTTATTGGGGGGCTGCTTACTGGTATGAGGTGGAGCCGCCTGGCTATTTGCTGTGGGTCGCGCCGCTTGGCTGGTTGTATCTGTTTTTCTTAGCGCTGGTGCTGGTGCGCTACTATCCGTTAACGCCCTCAGCAACATTAAATGAGCGCCCTGTTTGGCTACAAACTTTATCTCAACCCCGCTGGTTGCTGCTGTTTATCTCTCTGATTGTGCTGGCGACTTTTGCCCACTGGCTGGCTTTTTCCTCTAAAGAGGTGTGGGTTATCCCCTTTTTTGTGCTGTTTACGCTGGTGGTGATGCGTGGCTTGAAAGGCCGCAAAGCGCCAGGGTGGGTGCGTTATATCAATGCTTACTCTTTCGGTATTTATTTGGCGCATCCAATGTTTTTTGTCATTACCGATGTGCTGGTGGGGCCCTCTACACTGCCGTTAGTGGCTTATGCCCTGCTGCTGATCCTGATAGGCAGCGTTGGGTCGATATTGCTCAATAAAGCGGTGAATACCACCACGTTTGGGGCAATGCTATTTGGCAAACGGCTGAAGGTATAACCGGGTGCGAGAGATGGCGCGGGCGGATGATGGTAATGGAAGCTGATAGCGAAAACAGGTCGGTGTGGCTTAGGAGGAGGGCGGCAAGCGAGAGGACTTAGCATTGGCGCTGCGTTTATGGGGTGAGCCTCGGGGAAGGCCTAAGGCTTCGCCGCTGAGGGTTTTTAATCGCGTTGGGCAGGCGTAGAGGCGCTGTAGGAAATCGAGTAGCGCTGGCTCTTCAAGTTCTGGGTCAAACCCGCCCAAACGCTCTAGCCAGGTGCGGCGAATGGCGACGTAGGGGGGCACCGTGACCGCTGAGCCAATGAAGCGCTGTAGCAGACGCTCCGAGAAGCGAGGTGTGGTAGCACTCAGCAAGAGCGCATCCAGTGCTAGGGTGTGTAGCTGTGAATAGAGGAGCGACCACAGCTGTGCTGCCAGCGGCTGTTTATCCAGCGCAATCAGCACCCATTCGGCTTGGCTAATATAGGCCGCCCGGTTGATCCGTGTACCGAGTGTTTGGGAAGGGGTGACTAAGCAGTGCACATGGTAGCGCTGTTCTATAGATGAGAGCCGTTTATCTACTTGATGGCACGTCACAATAATAGGCATTACGTGTTCGCTGAAGCCTGACTGCCGGATGGAACGCAAGTGCCGCGGTAGCCAGGCTCCAGTCACCGCTGCGTCAACAATAAAGCAAACCGTACCCATTTGAAGCGGCTTCCTTTGTTATTAAATCCATCTGAATGTAATTTATTGTAGGTGCTGGTTTATTTGTGTAGCAAGACAAAGTTTTCTGATGGTGTCTAGCGGTATGGGGAAATGGTTGAACCAAGTTGGTGCATACGCGATTTTTTGCGCCCATTTATGGTGCGCTGATAAGAAAATAATGAAGCGTTTGCGCACAGTGAAGTGGCATGTGCTACAGGAAGAAGCATGCTAAAGGCGGTTTTCATAGTTTAAAAACAGAGGGTTACTATTTTTTGATGCCATTATGGTGCAGAGTTGGCACGCTCTGTGCTTTATATTTGGCAGCGGCTAGCGGGTCGTAGGCAGAAGCCTCATGGCGTGCTAAAACGATAGCCGGTCTGAATGATCGCTGTGCGTTTTGTTATCCATCATTAGACAAACGTTAAGCGGACAAAAAAGACAAACGCGCCACATGCACCACGCGTGTTGAACGATTTGTTGAATAACACTTTTATTGACAGCTTACTGTTACAAGCTTTAAGCCACGCTCATACCGGAGGACACTATGTCAGCCAAGACTCTCGCGCTAATCGAAGAGCATGATGTTAAGTGGGTAGATCTGCGTTTCACCGACACGCGCGGTAAAGAGCAGCACGTCACCGTACCGGCACGCGACGTGAATGAAGAGTTTTTTGAAAACGGCCAAATGTTTGACGGCTCTTCTATTGAAGGCTGGAAAGGCATTAATGAATCCGACATGATTCTTCGCCCTGAAGATGGTACTGGTTTCTTGGACCCCTTCACCGAAGACGCTACTCTGATCCTGCGTTGCGACATCATTGAGCCGGCTACCATGCAGGGCTACGACCGCGACCCGCGCTCTATCGCTAAGCGTGCAGAAGCTTACTTGCAGTCTACTGGCCTGGGCGACACCGCCTTCTTCGGCCCTGAGCCGGAATTCTTCATCTTCGACGAAGTACACTGGAAGTCTGATATTCAAGGCTCCATGTACAAAATCACGTCTGACGAAGGTGCTTGGGCGACCGACAGCAAAGTAGAGACCGGTAACCTTGGCCACCGTCCGCGCGTTAAAGGCGGCTACTTCCCGGTACCGCCGGTCGATAGCTTCCACGATATCCGCGGTGCGATGTGTAACACCCTGGAAGCGATTGGCCAGACCGTGGAAGTTCACCACCACGAAGTTGCCAACGCGGGCCAGAACGAAATCGGCGTGAAATTCAACACGCTGGTGAAGAAAGCTGACGAAGTTCAGGAAATGAAGTACGTGATCCACAACGTGGCGCACGCTTACGGCAAAACCGCTACCTTCATGCCGAAGCCGCTGGTAGGCGACAACGGTTCTGGTATGCACGTACACCAGTCGTTCTGGAAAGATGGCCAGAACCAGTTCGCCGGTGACGAGTATGCGGGTCTTTCTGAAATGGCACTGTACTACATCGGTGGTGTTATCAAGCACGCTCGTGCCCTGAACGCCTTCACCAACGCCTCTACCAACTCGTACAAGCGTTTGGTACCGGGCTTTGAAGCACCGGTTATGCTGGCCTACAGTGCCCGTAACCGTTCTGCCTCTATCCGTATTCCCTACACCGCTAGCCCGAAAGGTAAGCGTGTAGAGACGCGCTTCCCTGATCCGACTGCCAACCCGTACCTGGCATTCGCTGCCCTATTGATGGCGGGCATCGACGGCATTAAAAACAAGATTCATCCTGGCGATGCCATGGATAAAAACTTGTACGACCTGCCGCCGGAAGAAGGCAAGTCCGTACCGACCGTTGCCAACAGCCTGGACCAAGCACTGGAAGCACTCGATGCCGACCGCGCGTTCCTGACCGAAGGCGGCGTATTTACTGATGAAATGATCGATGCTTACATCGAGCTGAAGATGGAAGAAGTGGAGCGCATTCGCATGACCACTCACCCGATCGAGTTCGATATGTACTACTCTTGCTAAGAACGGTTGCTAAGAACGGTTACTAAAAACCGTTTTGACAAGAGTGCTAACATCACCCTTGCGGTGTGATTAGCCTGAAAACCCCGCCTCGGCGGGGTTTTTTGTTGGAGCAACGTAAGGGTGAACGTAATGATCAGTAGATGGCGTTTGCGTCAAAAAAGAGGTTTTTCCACAGGTGCTGCGCTGCTGTTGGGCCTGTGGGTAAGCGTCGTGCAGGCGCAAACGGTCTACCGCGTGGTGGATGCGCAGGGCAACGTGACGTTTACCGACAACCCAGAGCGTGGCGGCGAAGCGGTTACGCTGGCTCCACTGCCAAGCGTGCCCACTGCGGTGCGGCCTGCTTCTCCCTCTCCGCGTGCTCTGGGGAATCCTGGCCAACCGTTTATGCCCTATGACCGCTTTACCATTGCTAGCCCTGCGGCGGGGGCGGCGCTGCAGCGTGGCACAACGCCGGTTGAGGTGGCGGTTTCACCGCCGCTGCGCGACGACCATCAAATTCAACTGCTGGTGAATGGCGAGCTAAGCCAGTCTGCACTGCATAGCGATGTTTTCTGGCTGGCGGGGTTACCGGCGGGCCAGCACCGGCTGCAGGCCGAACTGTTGGATAGCCAAGGGCGCGTTCAACACCGCACCGATCCGGTGACAATTTTTATCGCTGAATAGCTCGATGCACTATAATGGTGCATTAAGGCGGCTGATATTGCCAAGCACTGCGCGATAACGGCTTGCGGTACCCTGACTGGCTGCTCGTTAGCCGTGCATGACGCCGTTTGTGCTTAATTGGCGCGCTTTTTGCAGCTTCCCTCTTAAATCTCTCATCACGCTATCGTTCATCACCCTATTATTAGAGCGACGTTTCAGGACACGCCATGTATCAGCGCTTATTAGAGCACCTCACTACCGCAGTGCTACTGCTTGACGGTGAACTTCGAGTCCGTTGGATGAACCCAGCGGCCGAGGCGCTGCTGGCAGTGAGCTTCAGCCGTGTGCAGGGAATTAGCTTAGACACTCTGCTAGGCGGTGGAGAGAGTATCGATGAGGTGTTAGCCAAGGCGCGGGACGCTTTTCACCCTTATACCCAGCGTGAAGCGCGCATTACGCCGCTTAATAGCGAGCCGCTCACGGTAGATTACACGGTGACGCCACTATCGGCGGACGAGCTGCTGCTGGAGGTCGAGCCGCGGGACCGTTTGATGCAGATCTCCCGGGAAGAGGCGCTCACCACTCGCCAAGAGACCATCAAGGTGTTGGCGCGAGGCTTGGCCCACGAAGTAAAGAACCCCTTGGGCGGCATTCGTGGGGCGGCTCAGCTCTTGGAGCGGGATTTGGACGACCCAGCGCTGCGGGAGTTTACCCGCATCATCGTGGAAGAAGTCGACCGCCTGCGGGATCTGGTGGACTCTATGCTGGGCCCCAACCGCATCATCAAGCACGAGCCGGTCAATATCCATAAAGTGCTGGAGCGGGTGCGGGCACTGCTGCTTGCAGAGCACCCCCATGTCACTGTCAACCGCGACTACGACCCTAGCCTGCCGGATCTCTCCGGTGATGAGTCGCAAATGATTCAAGCGGTGTTGAACGTTGCCAGAAACGCCGTTCAGGCCATGAGCGATGCTGGAACGCCATCGCCGGAGCTTATCCTACGCACCCGTGCACGGCGCCAATTCACCCTAGGCGCGGAGCGGCACCGGCTGGTCAGTGAAGTGGGCGTCATTGATAACGGCCCTGGCATTCCTGAAAGCCTACGCGAAACCCTCTTTTACCCGATGGTCTCTGGTCGCGCGGAAGGCAGCGGCTTAGGGCTGTCGATCGCTCAGTCAATATTGCACCAACATCAAGGATTGATCGAATGCGACTCACGGCCAGGACATACCGAATTTCGTTTACTGATTCCATTAGTGATTAATTGCACCGGAGAAGCGTCATGACTGAGGCGACACGTACCGAGGTTGCACGGGTGGTTATTGTCGATGATGACCGCGCTATCCGTTGGGTACTGGAGCGCGCGCTGGCGCAGCCAGACCTGGAGGTTGAGTGTATTGAGCGTGCCGACACGGCGCTTAAGCGGTTGCTGGAAAGTCCGCCGGATGTGCTGGTCACCGATATTCGTATGCCGGGTATCGATGGGCTGGATTTAATGTCGCGGGTGCGCGAGGCCCACCCGGACCTTCCGGTGATTGTGATGACCGCCCACTCCGACTTGGACAGTGCCGTGGCCTCTTACCAGGGTGGGGCGTTTGAGTATTTGCCCAAGCCGTTCGATGTGGATGAGGCGCTGGCGCTGGTACGCCGTGCGGTTGCTCATGCCCGCGAACGCCAGCGGCCAGTGAGCGTGCCCGAAGGGCTGAACGCCGAGATTATCGGTGAAGCACCCGCCATGCAGGAGGTTTTCCGTGCCATTGGGCGGCTATCGCACTCGCACATTACGGTGCTGATTAACGGTGAGTCGGGCACCGGTAAAGAGCGTGTCGCCCAGGCGCTGCATCAGCATAGCCCGCGGGCGGGAAAGCCGTTTATTGCGCTAAATATGGCGGCCATTCCCCGTGATTTGATTGAGTCGGAGCTGTTTGGCCACGAGAAAGGCGCGTTTACCGGGGCGACTGCCCAGCGCCAAGGGCGCTTTGAGCAGGCCAATGGTGGTACGTTATTTCTGGATGAGATCGGTGACATGCCCGCCGAGACGCAAACCCGCCTGCTGCGCGTGCTGGCCGACGGCGAGTTTTATCGCGTGGGGGGGCATACCCCGGTAAAAGTCGATGTGCGGATTATCGCTGCGACTCACCAGAACTTGGAGTCCTTGGTGGATGATGGGCGCTTTCGTGAAGACTTGTTCCACCGCCTGAACGTTATCCGTATTCATCTCCCTCGCCTTGCCGAGCGCCGGGAAGATATTCCTCGCCTCACCCGGCACTTTTTAGCCGAAGCAGCGAAGGAGCTTGCCACCGACATTAAAGTACTGACGCCAGAAGCAGAGGCTCACTTAACCCGCCTGCCGTGGCCAGGCAACGTGCGTCAGCTGGAGAATATTTGCCGCTGGCTAACGGTGATGGCCTCTGGCCGAGAAATCCTGGTGGAGGATCTGCCGCCAGAGCTGCGTTCGACGAGCGCCACAGAAAGCAGTGCCCACGGCGATTGGCGCTCGGCATTTCGGGATTGGGCCGATCATGCCTTGGCAGAAGGCCATACGCACCTGCTGGAAGAGGCGGTACCCGACTTTGAACGCATTCTGATTGAAACGGCTCTCAAGCACACCGGCGGGCGCAAAGGTGAAGCAGCCGAACTGCTGGGTTGGGGGCGCAATACGCTCACCCGTAAACTAAAAACGCTGCTGCCTGCGCTGGCAGATGACGCTTAGTTTGTCGGCTCGGAGGAGGCAGCGGCGGGGAGTACAAACACCGCATCGGCAAGCGCTGGGTCGGGGGCATTGCAATCGGCCTGCTCCCAAGGCAGTAGGCTGAAGGTATGCCGGATACCGAGACCTTCAAGCTGATGCTCAACACCGTGGCCATACGTGACGTGCCCCAGGCCCATCACACCAACCACTAGCGCTCCCGTTTCCGCAGCCCCTGCTAGCCCGTGGGCCATGGCAATATCCCAAGTGAGCTGCGCTTGGGTAAAGCGCTCTAGCATAGCCGGGCTCTGCCCCATGGCATGTTGGTTAAATACTTCTTGTAGCCGGGTTTGATACGCGGGGCTGGCGGGCAGCGGTGGGGGAATCGCGTAGCGCTGCTCGGCGGGAACGCTCGTAAAGCCCTCTTGCGAGAGTTGCTGACGTAGTTCCGGTGAGATATTCAGGGCAATCAGCGGAATTTTGTGCAGCCGTGCGAAGTGGAAAATGGGCAGGTAGAGTTCAGGATCGAACCCCCAAGCCGTTTCCCAATCGCTTTGGGTTAATAGCGCCGCTTCGGTGAGTTGGCCTGCTACCCAGCTATCCAGCACCGGCTGTGCGCTTCGCGGCAGCATTTCCAGGCCAATCACCATATCCTCTCTTAGCGCATATAGCCCCGCCAGGGTATGCAGCTGCCAGCGGTGGTGATCTGCGGCATCGTGCTGCTCGCCAAGCAGTACGACTTGCTGCTGGGCTGCTTGGGCAAGCAGTGCTTGGTGAGTAGTGGCGCGCTCACCCTGCCACCACTGCCCAGTGGGCGGGCAGCCCCCGTAGGCATGGGCAGTTAAAGTGCCTGTGAGCAGCGCAGCTAACCCCAAGCCAATGCGCATTGTGTTAGCTCCCTTGTCCCTTAAGGTGGTTGATCTCGGCGAGGATTGCCTCGGCCTCTTCTGTCAGCGCGGCGTTGGCGCGCATATCTCCGTTGCGGGAAGCTTCCATCGCTGCTTGTAGTTTACGTTCGTATGCTTGCTGAAGCTTCTTTTTCGGGTCGCGCTTAAATAGTCCAAACATAATCACCCTCCTTTTTCGTGTATACTATTTGTATAGGTTTTGGATGCTTATGTCGACTGCTCCGCGCGCTTTTCGTTTTCTTTTGCGCGATTGTCGCTAAACCGATGGCCGAGAGTCAGCGCACTGGGCTAAAAAGCGTGTGAAGTCGGCCAGAATGGTGTCTAGGCTGCTATGCAGGCGGTGGTCATCATCAATCATCCGCAGTGAAAGGCGCTGCAGTCGGGCACGCTCAATCACCGGGCCTGGGGGGACCACATCGTCCCGCCACCCGTGAATAATATGGGTATGTTGGGCTTGAATCGTAGGCGAGGTTTCCGGGTATTTCGGCAGCCCTAACGCCGGGGCGAGCAAAAAGCAGCCTAGTACCGGTGTTTGCGCGCTAACGGCGGCACTCAGCCAGCCGCCTAAACTAGAGCCTGCTAATACGCAGTGAGCAGGGTCATCGCCACGTGCTTGCAGGGTCGCATTAAGATGTTGCAAGCGCTTGGCTGGCTCGTTCATACCACGGTAATCCATGACAACTGGCTCACAGTCATCAAACTGTTCAGCAATGCCCTTGAGCGCCTGCATTTTCAGCGCCCCTGGGCCACTCTCTAAGCCATGCGAAAGGTAGACGGTTATCATCATTATTATTCTGCCGAACGCTGAATGGCTTCACCACCTTGCTCGATATCCTGACCCATACCGCGAATAGTATTACAGCCGCTAATAGTGAATAGCGTTGCTAATAAGAGTATGCCAAGCGCCATGGTGCGTTTCATAAAAGCTCTCCTTTCTGCAGCAGTGCCCTGCTGGGGCGTCATGGTGTGTTAAGTAAGATAAGCACTGTTGGTATCGCTTGCCACTGGTAAGTAGCCGTTTGGTAGAACATTTTGTCAACGTTGCTTATCTCTACTTAGGCGGGTGTGAGCCGTGCGTGTTTGTCGCATGTGTCAATATGATCCATATTCCCTCGACATTTTTGACAACTCGGGCCTGTTTGGATTGTTTCGATAAAACATTAAGTTATTGATATTTATGAAATTTTATTTTTATTGGCATGATTGGCCTGATGCCTGCAATGTGATAGGTGTCAACACTGATAACGTCATCATCAATGATTTTTAACTGTCGCCGCTAACAAGCGCCACCGACAAGTAGAGATTAACTAGTCAATAGCGTGAGCAGGCTAACAGGCAGTAAAGGAGGGCAGGACGCCCAGAAAGCATCATGGACGTGAAAGGACATTTAGCCTGCTCACTCTTATCAGCACAAGGTCGTGCTGATCATCGAGGCCAAGGACCGGCAACGATGCAAAATAACCATCTCGTATTTGCGAGGTGGTTTTTTTGCGTTTGATTTTTATTTAAGTGTTTGATTTTTATTTATTTTATACTTCCCTTAGGTGTTCCGCATAGCCCTTGTACAGATATGTGAAGATTTTTGGGCTATCCTGTTGGGTAAACCAAAAATCAGCGGTTAGAAGACGTCAACGCAGTGGCCGCACACTTTCAGGGACAAGCGCTATGGCGATAGTATTGATGTTATGCATGTTCGTGCTGTTTTTAGGGTTTTCGGGAGTAGGGGTTTACATGGTGTTCAAGACATCATTTACGACCGCTGTAAAAGACCGGGACGACATGCCGCCTAAGTTGTAAGCGGCTGATACAAAATAAAAAAAGCCATCGCGTTGGTGGCTTTTCACGTTGCTGTGTTGTTCTCACCCCATCCAAGACAGGCTTAACAGCGCAAAGCCGTAGCCCATTACCGCCCCAACTAAGACATCGCTGGCATAGTGTAGCCCCAGCCCTACCCGGGAAATAGCAATCAACAGGCTTAGCGGCAGCACTATCGGTAATAACCAGGGGGTGTGGGCGGCTACCAAGACGCTGAACATAACGGCATGCATAGTGTGGCCACTTGGAAAGCTGTAGCGGTCCCGAGCGGGCTCACCGCAGTGCACGCCACCCAGGTAAGTGATAAAGGGACGCTCTCGGCATAGCTTGGTTTTAACCAGCTTATAAACCGTTACCGCGACCAGGGCAATCAGCGTGTATTGCATCACCCGCCAGGCGCCATCGGGCTGAAGCCAAGGCTGGGCGGCAATCAACAGCACCCACACCGGCCAATCGCCTAATTTACTGGCTGTTTGCAGCGTGATCCGCCAAGGGCGATAAAGCGATAGATGGGTAACCCGTTGGCAAAACCGCCACTCCCACAGGTCAAGACGATCGAATACGACAAGCGGACGAGTTCGCATGGTGGGCCTCCTGGGCATAGTTTAGGTAGCGCAGAAATTGCTCAGCGATGCCCGACCAGCTCTGCTCTAGCGCGCGCAAACGGGCAACTCTTCCTATCCGGGCGTAATCGGCGGGGTGTTGGCAAAGCGATACGGCGGCTTCTTGAAAGCCGTGGGCATCTTTGGGCGCTACGGTAACGCCGCTATAGCCGTTTTGAATCAGCTCTGCGCTGGCCGCATGGTGGTAGGCGACAACTGCCAATCCGCTGGCCATCGCCTCAGTCACTACGTTCCCCCAGGTTTCTGAAAGTGAGGGAAAGATAAAAATATCGGCACTGGCGTAGTGGCAAGCTAACGTGGGCTTGTCCACAAAGCCGGTGAAATGAGCCTCCGGTAGTGCCTTTTCTAGCTGCGCCCGCCCCGGGCCATCGCCGACAATCACCTGGGCCATATCGGGGCGTACGTCACGCATGGCCTGCAGTGTTTCCTGCAGTAGCGCTAAATTCTTCTCTGGTGCTAAGCGGCCGGCATACAGAGCGACGGGTTGGTGTTCACTGACACCCCACTGCTTGCGAAGCTTGGTATCGCGGTAGGCCGGGGAGAAGTTGTCGCCATCAATCCCCCGCGAGAGTACCTGCACATCATGAATACCCTGCTGGCGTAAGGCAGCGGCTTGCTGATGGGTAGGCACTAAAGTGAGTGCACAGCCATTATGAAAGTAGCGCAAATAGCGCCGTGTCGCGGCCGAGAGCCATGAAACGCCGTAATCATGGCAGTAGTGGTCGAAATTGGTATGCCAGCCCGCCACCAGCGGGATACTGAGCTGGTGCGCTGCTTGGCGGGCTGCCCAGCCAAGCGGGCCTTGGGTGGCTAGGTACACAACATCTGGTCGCTGCTGCCAAAAACGTTGCAAGGTAGATGGACGAGCGAAGCCAATTTGCACATCACGGTAACCGGGCAGTGCCAAATGGTTCACCTGGAGCTCCTGTGCAGCATAGGCGGCAGTGCCAGGTGCTTTGGGTTTAGGGCGAATCACATCCACGGTAACGCCTAGCCGCTGCAGCTCATGGCATATCCGGTTAAGGGTATGCGCCACGCCGTTAATTTCCGGAAACCATGTTTCGCTGACGATACAGAGCCGCATGAGCGATTCATCCCCTTATCACGTTTCACGCCATCATGCGCGGGCACAATGACACTGCTAAGACAGCCAAGTGAACAAGCGATGACAGTCACAGTGACTATTAAAAACCGTGCTATTAAAAACAGCGCTATTGAAAATTGGCTGAAGGGTGTGTTTGGACAGTGTTTATTAGTATTTTTCGATTATCAGGTAAACGTTAATTTTTAAAGACACTTTTGTTTAAATGTTTTTTAACAAAAGATGGTAAATAAAATAAAAATTTAAAAAGAATGACATATAACGCCTCTAAGGTAGCCAGTGAAGAGGCAGTAGATGCCTCTATTGTGCCTTCGCAACGCGCAATCAAATGTATCTAATAGCTTTAACTCTAGCCTAAGAAGTGCTGTTGACAAGCACTGGCTACTTTAGAGAGATACGCTATTTTTCGAAAAATAGCGTATTGAGTTTTGAAAGCTTATCTTTCGCCGATGTGTTGATGACACATCGGCTTTTTGCGTTATGCTTTTAACGATTGAACAACGCATTTAAGGAGTGACAATGTCTTCGACAGTGGTCATTACGGGAGCTAACCGTGGCGTAGGACTGGCGCTTGCTGAGCACTATCAACAGGAAGGATGGAACGTCATTGGCGTGTGCCGCCAAACTTCTGATGAGCTAGAACGCGTCGCCAGCAAGGTGATAGAGGGCATTGACGTGACCCAGGACGATGATATCGCACGCCTGGAAGTGTCATTGGTAGGGCACACCATTGACCTGTTGATCAATAATGCGGGCCTGCTGCGTGACGACGTTCTGGGGAGTATCGAGATCGATAGTCTACGTCAGCAAATGGAAATCAATGCTTATGCGCCGCTACGCGTCACCGAAGCGCTGCTGCCGTTGATGAAGCAGGGTAGCAAAATCGCCAATATTACCAGCCGAATGGGCTCCATTGCCGATAATGATTCGGGCGGCCGCTATGGCTACCGTGCTTCCAAAGCGGCACTTAACGCGTTCGGTAAGTCGCTGGCTATTGACCTCAAGCCCCGTGGGATCGCCGTCGCGCAGCTACACCCCGGCTATGTGAAAACTCGAATGGTCAATTTTGGCGGCCATATTAGCCCGCAGGAGTCCGCGACGGGCATTGCCGCCTGTATCAAAGCGCTCAACCTGGAGAATAGCGGCGGCTTCTGGCACTCCAATGGCGAAATGTTGCCTTGGTAATGAACCGCCGCCTATGGCTCGCTACGCGTCGCCGGTGCGTTTACCGGTGGCACTGTTGAACGGGTGAAGCGCATCGCTGGTGACGTATACCTGCAGCGTTTCGCCTTCACGTACTGGCGGCTGGCCTGCGGCGCGGATCACCGTGGGCTGTTCGCTGCCCGTGAGGTTGACGTAAAGATGGCTCTCTGCCCCGGCGGCTTCAAACAGCATCAAGGTGGCGTCCAGCGTTATGTAGGGTGCGGCTGGCGGGGTGAGCTGCATATCGTCTGGGCGAATGCCGACGGTATCGGTCTCTTTGGGCAGGTGGCTAAGCACGCCTTGGGTCTCCTGCTGCTGAAGGTAAGCCAACGGCAGCATATTCATGGCGGGGGAGCCAATAAACTCCGCCACAAACATGGTGGCTGGACGGGAGTAGATCTCCATCGGGGTGCCCACCTGCTCAATCTGCCCAGCGTTCAGCACCACGAGCCGGTCGCCTAACGTCATCGCTTCTAGCTGGTCGTGGGTGACGTAGAGACTGGTGGTTTTTAGCCGCCGCTGAAGCTGCTTGATTTCGACGCGCATCTGCACGCGCAGCTTGGCATCCAGGTTAGAGAGCGGCTCGTCAAACAGAAACGCTGCAGGTTCGCGTACTAAGGCCCGGCCCATAGCCACCCGCTGGCGCTGGCCACCGGAAAGCTTGCGCGGCTTGCGTTCCAAAAAGTCTTCAATCTCCAGCATTTTGGCCGCCGTGCGAACTCGCTGGTCGATGTCGTCCTTTTTAAAACCGCGATTTTTCAGGCCATAGGCTAGGTTGTTATACACCGTCATGTGGGGGTAGAGGGCGTAGTTCTGGAACACCATGGCGATGTCCCGCTCGGCAGGCTCTAGCTGGTTAACGACTCGGTCACCAATTTTTAGGGTGCCTTCTGTAATGGTCTCCAAGCCTGCCACCATGCGTAGCAGCGTAGACTTGCCGCAGCCGGAAGGCCCCACCAGCACGACGAACTCGCCATCTTGAATGTGTAAATCAATTCCTTTGACCGCTGCGACATTGCCCGCGTAGGTTTTTTTTAGCCCTTCCAAGGTAATACTGGCCATGGTTATTTCTCCGTCTCGGTCAGGCCTTTCACAAATAGGCGTTGCATAAACAGAATCACTAACACAGGTGGCAGGGCAGCCATGACGACGGCAGCCATGATCAAATTCCACTGAGGGTTCTCTTCAGAAGTCATGCGCTGGATACCCATCACAATGGTGTAGTAGTCCGGGTCAGTGGTGATGAGTAGTGGCCACAAGTACTGGTTCCAGCCATAAATAAACATAATCACAAACAGTGCAGCGATGTTGGTGATCGAAAGCGGCATCAAGATGTCCTTGAAGAACTTTAGCGGGCCTGCGCCATCTACCCTAGCGGCTTCTAGCATCTCTTCCGGGATCGTCATAAAAAACTGGCGAAACAGAAACGTAGCGGTCGCCGAGGCAATCAGCGGTATCGAAAGCCCAGCAAAGCTATTGAGCATGCGAAGGTCTGCCACCACCTGAAAGGTAGGAATAATGCGTACTTCTACCGGTAGCATCAGCGTGATGAAAATGAGCCAGAAGAAAAACAACCGAAAGCGGAAGCGGAAATAGACAATCGCAAAAGCCGACAGCAATGAGATAGATAGTTTCCCCACGGTAATGGCCATGGCCATAATAAAGCTATTCCACAGCATGGTGCCGGCAGGCGGTGCCCCCGCGTTAGACACGCCGGATTGCCACATCTGGGTAAAGTTTTCGATGCCGTAGGCACCTGGCAACATTGGTAGCGTACCGCGTAGCAGGTCACCTGGTGCTTGGGTAGAGGCTACCAGCGCCACGTACACCGGAAACACCACGACCGCGACGCCAATCAGCAGCGTTAGGTGGGCAAAAAAGTTCGCCCAGGGACGGTTTTCAACCATAAAAAGACTCCAAACAGTCAGCCAATGGCTAGTAGTTCACTCGGCGCTCGATAAAGCGGAACTGTACTACCGTGAGCGCCACCACAATCGCCATGAGAATCACCGACTGTGCAGCAGATGAGCCAAGATTCAGGCCCACAAAGCCATCGGCGTACACCTTATAGACCAGCGTATTGGTGGACTGGGCAGGGCCGCCTTGGGTGGTGGCGTGAATAATGCCGAAGGTGTCAAACATGGCGTATACCACGTTCACCACCATCAAGAAGAAGGTGGTCGGCGATAGCAGTGGAAAGATGATTGTCCAGAAGCGCTTTATGGGGCTAGCACCATCAATGGCAGCAGCTTCAATCAGCGACTGAGGGATCGACTGTAGGCCAGCAAGGAAGAATAGGAAGTTATACGAGATCTGCTTCCAGGCGGCGGCGAAGATCACCAGCAGCATGGCATCCGCCCCCGAGGTGCGGTGGTTCCACTGGTAGCCAATCATATCCAGCATATAGGGCACAATGCCGATGGAGGGGTTGAAGATAAACCACCACAGCACCCCAGCAATGGCAGGGGCAATGGCATAGGGCCACACCAGTAACGTGGTGTAGGTGCTGCGTGAGCGGATCATGCGATTCACCGTGCAGGCGAGCAGCAGGGCGGCTGCCATGGAGAGCAGGGTGGTGCCAATGGCGAAAATCGCTGTTACCGATAAGGAATTTAGGTAGTTGCCGTCGCGAAACAGACGGGCAAAGTTCTCTAGCCCCACAAAGGTGGTGCGCAGTCCAAAGGCGTCTTCCCGCAGCAGTGACTGGTAGAGCGCTTGGCCAGCGGGCCAGATAAAGAAAATCAGCGTAATAATGACCTGGGGCGCAAGCAGCGCATAAGGCAGAAAGCGCCCAGGGAAGGTCATGCGTTTAGTTTGCATAGGCGACGAATCCTGCGTCAACGGTCGGCACTAAAAACAGCTTCGCCGCCTGCCCATAAGGCAGGCGGCGAGGAGGGTGCTGAAACTTACTGGTTGGCAGATTCGAAGTCGCGTAGCAACTGGTTGCCGCGCTCGACGGCGTCATCCGCCGCTTCCTGGCCCGATTTAGCACCTGTCATCACCGCTTCCATCTCTTCAGAGATGATGTCGCGGATCTGTACAAAGTTACCAAAGCGCAGACCTTTCGAGTTCTCGGTAGGCTCGTTCAGGGTCATTTGCTTCAATGAAGTATCCGCGCCGGGATTCTCATCGTAGTAACCCTGCTCTTCACTTAAATCCCATGCGGCTTGAGTGATCGGCAGGTAGCCGGTTTTCTGGTGCCACTCTGCCTGTACCTCAGGCTGAGAGAGGTACTCAAAGAAGGCGGCGACGGCTTCGTACTCTTCGTCACTGTGGCCCTGCAGCGCCCACAGTGTGGCTCCACCAATGATAGAGTTCTGCGGCGCACCCTCTACGTCGGCATAGTAGGGCTGCATGCTGTAGCCCACTTCAAAGTCGGCATTGGCGGCGACATCTGCGCGAGAAGCCGAAGAACCAAAGAAGATCGCACACTCTTGGGAGTAAAACAGCGGTTCGGCATCGGGCCCAGAGCCAGGGCCGCCCCACTTGAAGGCACCGGCATCTTGCCAGGTTTTCAGGTTATCCCAGTGGCGGGCGACTAGCTCATTGTTGAAGTTAAATTCTGTTTCTAGGCCGCCAAAGCCGTTTTCCAGCGTGCCCAGCGGCGAGTTATGCATGGCAGAGAAGTTCTCCAGCATCACCCAGCTTGGCCAAGAGGTAGTAAAACCACAGCTTGCTGCGCCTGACTCGGTAATTTGGGTGGCGTACTCAGCGACTTCTCCCCAGGTTTGCGGCGGCTGCTCGGGGTCTAAGCCTGCTTCCTCGAAGACATCACGGTTGTAGTACATGATGGGGGTAGAGGAATTAAACGGGAACGACAGCATATTGCCGTTAGTATCGGTGTAGTAGCCCACCACCGCAGGTAGGAAAGCTTCACGGTCAAACGAACGGCCGTGGTCTTCCATTAGCTGGTATACCGGATAAATCGCACCGTCGGCGTTCATCATGGTACCAGTGCCCACTTCGAACACCTGAAGGATGTGTGGCTGCTCGCCTGCACGGAAGGCGGCAATGGCGCCGGTCATGGTTTCCGTATAGTTGCCGCGGTAGCTCGGGGAGACGCGGTACTCATCTTGAGAAGCGTTAAACTCCTCCGTCATATTTTCCAGAATTTCGCCGAGCTGGCCGCCCATGGCGTGCCACCAAGTGATTTCGGTAGCGGCATTAGCAGAGAGGCTGAACGTGGCAGTAGCCACACCGAGGGCAATCGCGTGCAACGTGAAACGAGACATAACGGCTCCTTTTGGGTCGTGCGCAGTGCGTTTATTAACTTTTTTGGGTGCACTGAACAGTAAAAAGTGTAGATGACGTTTTCATGAATGCACGGTGAACTTAACATGACGCCTCATGCTTTTAGGGCAGTGGTTAACTCACGGTAGGCAAACGAAAGAGGCAGTGCTAGGGTGGCAAAAAGCCTAACGAGTGGGAAACGCATGACCGATGCAACCGCGCTGCTGGCCAAGCTGGTAGCTTTTGACACCACCTCCAGTGAGTCGAATCTGGCTCTGATTGAGTTCGTAGAAAGCTATTTAGCTGACTATGGCGTTGCCGCTGAGCGTGTGATGAGTCCTTGCGGCACCAAAGCGAATCTGATTGCTCGAATTGGCCCAGATGCCCCCGGTGGTGTGATGCTGTCTGGTCATACCGATGTGGTGCCCGTAGCAGGCCAGCCGTGGAGCAGTGACCCGTTCACCCTGCGCGATGGCGGCGATGGGCGCTTATACGGGCGCGGCACCTGCGATATGAAGGGCTTTATTGCCTGTGCGCTTGCCATGGTACCCACTTGGGTGAAGGCGCCGCTCAAACAGCCCATCTATTTCGGCTTCTCCTACGATGAGGAGATTGGCTGCGTAGGTGCCCCTAGCCTGATTAAGCGCTTTTATGAACACTACTCCACCACGGCCCATGTGATTGTGGGAGAGCCCACCAGTATGCAGCTGGTGGTGGCGCAAAAAGGGGCCACTAACCTGCGTACTACCGTTATTGGCCGTGAAGCGCACAGCAGCCAAGTGAATCAAGGGACGTCCGCCATTCATGTGGCGGCAAGGCTAGTCACCTTTATTGAAGATACTATGGCAGTGCTAGTGGAAGAGGGACGGGTGGATCATGCCTTTAACGTGCCTCATACCAGCCTGCATGTGGGTAAAATCAAAGGTGGGACGGCGATCAATATCATGGCGCGGGAGTGTCAGTTCGAGTGGGAAATCCGCCACCTACCTACGGAAACCTTCGAAGAGATTTACGGACGGTTTAGCGACTACTGTGCAACGCTCAGTGAGGCATTAAGTGCGCAGGGCAAAACCGTGGAAATTATTACTGAGCCGCTGAATGTGACGGTGCCGGGCCTGGCCGACCGTGATAACCAGCAGGTCCTACGGCTAGCACAAGACCACTTACCCAACGGCTGTTGCCAACACGCTGTTGCGTATGCCACCGAAGCGGGGCAGTTTCAGGGGCAGGGGCTACAGGCGATTATTTTGGGGCCGGGCAGTATTGCCCAGGCGCATCAGCCAGATGAGTATATTGAAACGGCGCAGCTAGAGGAGTGCACCGCCTTTATGCAACGCCTAGGCAGTGCAATGGAAGCGCCATTTTCAGGCTGAGCCTTTGCATGCCCTGCCATAAAAAACACCCGCCTGATGAAGTGATCAAAGGGCGGGTGTTTTCTTAAGACGCTTACGGTTTAGCTGTTAGTGCTGATGCTGCTCTTCGTAAAGCTCGGCTTTCGCATGGCGCATCACAACTTCGCACGCCTGTTGATGGGCAAGCTGGGTAAGCAGCCGTTGCGTGACTTCAAACCCTTTCCCCAAGCAGGTATCCACTTCGTCACGGCTCACCTGGGGTGAGACGTTGTAGTCGATTTTTACCGTGCGGCCGCCGCCTTCTAGCCGGTCGGCAAACTCTCTAAGCCGCCACGCGATTCGCTCTTTCCAGTTTGCTGATTCTTCCGCGCCTTCGTTTACGCTAAACGTGCACTGCCATTCCGGTTTGTAAACCTTCATAGGAGAACCTCCACTGCGTTTGGAAAGATTGATCGATCGTGTTGTCGTACTCCGTCTGTCTAGGGATCTTGCTCTGTTACTATACCTAACTCTTGGCCGATACCGAAACAAAACATCTACACCGCCTGTTACATGCACAAGCCAGAGCCACTGCTATGACTCACACAATGCCTAAAAGTTGCCCCTGCGGTAGCGGTACTTCGCTTGCACTCTGCTGCCAACCCTATCATCGCGGTGAAGCAGTCGCCCCAACACCTGAAGCGCTGATGCGTTCACGATACACCGCATTTGCGTTAGATCAGCGTGATTATTTGCTCGCTACTTGGCATCCCACTACTCGGCCGGAACAGCTACTGCCTGACGCTGGAACCCAGTGGGTAGCACTCACTATCGAGGACGCCCCGCCCGTTCAGGATGGCCAAGGCACGGTGCATTTTCGTGCTACCTTCCGTGAGCACAATGGCTGGCATGTGCTAGAGGAAGTATCGCGGTTTATATGGCAAGAGGGGCGCTGGTGGTATGTGGATGGCGCTCCGTGCGTAATACGTTTAAAACCGCGACGAAATGAGCCTTGCCCCTGTAGTAGTGGCCGAAAATTCAAGGTATGTTGCCAGCAGGGCTAAGTAGTATGAGGCAGGAGAAATAATGGGCGCTTTGCAGGTACTGTTATCTATTTCTCATGGGGTGCTGCTACGCACTGCTATGGCGAGCGTTATTATCGTTGGCCTGCCTGCCAGCACCCAAGCGAGCGATCAGGCAGGGCTGAACAGCGCCCCTTTTCCGGCTTCTGATATTACCCTGGTGGTGCCGTTTGGCGAAGGCGGCGCTACAGATGTGCTATTCCGGGCGATCGCTGAGCAAGCGCAAACGTATCTGGAGGTGCCTATTACGCCAACCAATATGCCGGGCAATGGCGCAACGCTTGGCTCGCAGTTTGTTAAAGAGGCGCCCGCTGATGGCTACACTCTGCTTGGCAGCCACCAAACGATTGATCTCGCCTACTTTGCTGGTTTTGCGGATTACTACCACGATGCCTTTGCACCAGTGGCACTATTAACACGCACCGTTAATATTCCCGCGACCTATGCAGGGCACTCTGTTACTCAGGCCAGCCAAATTGCCGCCATGGTGGAGCAGCAGCCCGGTGAGTTACTGTTTGGCATGATACCGCACTCAACGGATCACTTTTTCTGGTTACAGTTTTTTGAGCAAACGGGTATTTCGATCGACGACGTGCAGTTTGTGCACTATCCCGATACCGGCGCACAGGTAATGGCTCTGTTAGGCGGCGAATTGGATTTCGCTATGCTGAATTTGCCGTCAGCAAGCCAGCTGTTCAAAGCGGGAGCACTTACCCCCCTTGGCGTTGCCAGCGAAACGCGCCTGTCGGCATTGCCGCAGGTGCCAACGCTTATGGAGCAAGGTGTTGAGTTAGTGAATACGACTGACCGAGGCTTGTTCGCCCCGTTGGATACACCACCAGAACGTCTTGAGCGATTGGCAGGCGCATTTGAACAGGCGCTAGCCCAGCCATCGCTTGCCCATACACTGCAGCATACCCACGGTTCCGGCGTAGACTTCCGGCCACAAGAAGCTTACGGGCGCTACCTTGATGAACACTACCAGCAGCTTAAAGCGCTGGCGGATGCTGTTTCGTTTGAACGCCACCAGTAGGCTGGTGACGCATAGGAGCGAGTGGCTCGCATGCCGTTAAATACGCGTGATTTAGCAGCTGAAACGCTGCTGCTGATGGTCTCGGCAACGCTGCTGCTAATGGGCGGGGCGAGCCTGTTGGTGGGACTTGTACTACCGAAGATACTCTTTGGCCCCATGTTAGTACCCGATGCGTCGCTCGCGACACTATTCATCGGTACAAGCTTATTGGCGACGTTGTGCCACTGGCCTTGGCTGCGCTGGGGGAGTGCCAGCGCGCTATTGGCGCTAACGCTGTACACCCTATCCCATAACTTTCTTGATCAAGGAGTCGGTGAGTCACTCATCACTGGCGAACAGCGTATGACAACGCTGTCAGCGTCCTTTCTATTTTGGATCAGTGCTTGCTTGGGCGTAGGCATTGGCAGTTTACGATGGCGTTTGTTATGGCGGGGAACGGGAATAGGGTTATTGCTTTTTGGTGGCTTCTTGGTTGCCCGCCTGTGGCACAGCGGTGGAGCTTATCAGCCGCTGTTTAGCTCTTCGCCTATCGCTGCTTTGGTCTTTATTGTGCTGTTAGGAGCAGCGTTGCTGGTCGCGGGGTGGCGGCGCCGTGCTGTGCGCCTAAGTCCGGGGCGATTAACGGTAATGGTGGGATTGGCGGGCGTATTGGCAAGCAGTCTGGCGTGGCTGTTGCTCGGTATGCAGCAGCGCAACACCATTGAGCAGCAGGCGAGCTATTTACTGGATAACGTGCAACTCAATGCTGAGCAGGCCATGACCGCGCGACTACAGCTAATGCAACGCATGGCTGAGCGGTTAGACATTATCTCTGATAACCAAAATGCTGAACTGTTTGAGGAAGATGCCCAGAACTATTTTCGCGATACGCTGAGCCTAGTAGAGGTTGCGTTAGCGGATAGTCAAGGCAGGCTGATCTGGTCACAGGGGCGTCATAACGAGAGCGGGGGCTGGCTTTTAAACCAGCTTAACAAGTCTACCGTGCAAGCTTGGCTGAGTATTCCCTTCGGCCGCCCGCGCCTGCTAGTGCCTGATAACCAGCAGCGTAACATGATGTTAATGGCTATTTCCGTGCCTAGCCAAGCCCGGCAATTGCTGGCCGCGGTGGATTTAAGCACGCTGCTGAATAGTGAGCTGCGGCTGGCACTAGGCCCCTTCCAAGTAGGCGTAAGCCGGAGTGAGCAGCTGCTTATGACGTTGCACCCTCCAGGCTTTGCTGGGGATGACACCCTCTCCCCCTCCTTGGCATTGGCGAGCCGCATCGCTGGGCTGCCAGGGGGCGTTAATTTAACGCTGCGCGCCTACCCAGGCCAGCACTACAACTGGTACTTATTAGGGGTAATGCCCATCAGCGTAGCAACGGGTGGCTTGGCGATGAGCTGGCTGCTGGCATTTAGTGTGGGCTTAGCCGGGGCGAGTACTGCTCGAGCAAGAGAGTTGGCAGCGGCACGCCACTCCTTGCAAGAGAGCGAGCAGCGCTACCGTTCGCTGTTTGTTCACCACCCAGATGCTGTTTTCTCATTAGATAAAAACGGCTACCTCCTAACGGCTAACACAACCTGTGCCAAGGTGACCGGCTATCCGCTGGAGGAGGTCATTGGGCGCCACTTCACTGCTTTTCTCGCGAATAATGAACGCGAGCGTATCAACGCGTATTTTAAATACGTACTGGAAGGTGGTATTGAGCGTTATGAAGTCACGATCAATCACCGTGATTCTCAAGCGCGCATTCTGGATCTGATCAGCCTGCCCATCACGGTGAATGGCAGTGTTGAGGGGGTATATGGCATCGCCAAAGATGTCACAGAAAAGCGCAGGCAGCAGGCTCGACTGCGCACCCTGGAACGCAGTGTGGAGGCGAGTGTTAACGGCGTGGTCATTGCCGATGCCAGCCAGCCTGATTTGCCGATTGTGTACGCTAACCAAGCATTTAGCTCCATGACCGGCTATTTGCAAAGTGAAGTGCTTGGCCAGAACTGCCGCTTCTTACAAGGGCCTGACAGCGACCCTGTCATGGTAAACAAGCTGCGCCGGGGGATAGAGGAGCAGCGTGAGGTTCATGTGACACTGTGCAACTATCGTAAAGACGGCACGCCATTCTGGAATGATTTATACGTTGCCCCAGTGCGCGATCAGGAGGGCCGTGTTACTCACTTTGTAGGCGTGCAGCACGATATTTCAAAGCATAAAGCATACGAAGCGCGTCTTGCCTATCACGCCACCCACGATGACCTAACCTGCTTACCCAACCGCATGATGTTTGAAGAGACGCTGCATCAACAGTTTGCTGACGCCCAAGAGCGCGGAGGGCGGATTAGTGTACTGTTTGTGGATCTGGATGATTTCAAGCCCATCAACGACACCCTAGGGCACTCGGTGGGTGACCAAGTGCTGGTGGAAGTCGCCAAGCGTCTGAGTGCTGAGGTGCGCCAGGAAGATACCGTTGCCCGCTTAGGGGGCGATGAGTTTGTACTGCTGATTACCAACACCGCCGAGGAAGGGCAGGTTATCGAGGTCGTCGAACGGTTATTACCGGCCTTAGCAAGGCCATACTGCATAGAAGGTCATGAGCTTTATTTAACTGCCAGTATCGGCGTTGCCATAAGCCAGCCCGATACACCTCAGCCGCAAACCCTGATCCAGCAAGCGGATATGGCGATGTATAAAGCGAAGCAGCAGGGGCGTAACGCTTATGCGTGGTTTAGCCACGACATCAATGAAATGGCCAGTGAGCGGGTCAGCTTACGTAACGACCTTCAGGAAGCTATCGACCATCACGCCTTTGAGCTACATTACCAACCGTTGATAAATCGCAAAGGGAAGATTGTCAGCGTGGAAGCGCTGCTGCGTTGGCCGCACCCCAGCAAAGGCTATATTTCTCCTGCGCGCTTTATCCCACTGGCAGAGTCCACTGGGCAGATTATGCCAATTAGCGAATGGGTATTGCAGCGTGCCTGTACCGATATGCTGCAGTTAAAGCAGCGCGGGCTTGGGGAGTTGCGGGTAGCCGTCAATCTTTCACCGCTACAGTTCCATCGTGATAGCTTTTTATCGACGTTGCATCAAACGCTGCAGGCTACCGGATTGCCAGCTGAACAGTTAGCGCTAGAGCTGACGGAAGGCATTCTGATGGACAATACGGACACGGCGATCAGTATTTTGCATGAGTTGCGCAATATGCATATCAGCGTGTCGATTGATGACTTTGGTACCGGCTACTCAAGTTTAAGCTACCTGAAACACCTGCCCATCAATACGATTAAAATCGACCGTAGCTTTATTAACGAGCTTATCCATAGCGCAGATGACGCCGCTATTGTTCAGGGAATTATCTCCATGGCTCATCACTTAGGCCTCAGTGTGGTGGCCGAAGGCGTTGAGACCGAGGAGCAGCATCAGCGGCTATTGGCTTACCACTGCGATTTATTCCAAGGCTTTGGGTTAGCGAAGCCGATGCCGCTAGCGGAGCTTGAGCGCTTAATGGCCGAACAGGAAGCAGCTACGCAAACGACCAGCTAACGAACCGCTATGGAAAACACAGCCACTTCTCAATGGTATTTGTACTTGCTTGAGTGCCAGCGCGGTACCTATGTAGGGATTACCAATAACCTCGCCAAGCGCTACCAAGCCCACGCGACGGGTAAGGGTGCGCGCTATACTCGGGCGAACCCGCCGCTGGCGCTGCTAGGAGCCCAGCCTTTTGCTGACCGTGCTGCGGCCAGCCGGGCAGAGTACCAATTAAAGCAGCAGACCCCAGCCCAAAAGCGTTGCTGGGCTGCCAAGTGGCCGTATCACGATCAATAAGGAACCCGCATGCTAACGTTTTTCTCCCCAGATAGCCGTCTACGCCAAGCTCAGAGTGAGCTGCACGATGGTGCTTTAGTCACCCCGTTTGAGTGCCCCGAGCGGATGGATCTGGTACTGGCAGCCTTGAACAAGGCAGCGTTTGAAGTACGCACGCCCAACGATTATGGCCTAGCTCCGGTGCTGGCGGTGCATGATGCCGATTACGTCACGTTTTTAGAAAACTGCTGGCAGGCGTGGCAAGCGACGGGTCATGCGGGTGAGGCTATTCCTAATATTTGGCCAGCCCGCACCATGCGCGGCGACCGCATTCCCCAGTCGGTGAGTGGCCAGCTGGGCTATTACGCGTTGGCAGCAGAAACCTCAATTACAGAGGGCACCTTTGCCGCCGCCATGGCGAGTAAAGATACCGCGCTGGCAGCCATTGACCATACGCTTGCCACTGGAGAGCCTACCTTTGGCCTGTGCCGCCCGCCGGGTCATCACGCAGCGGTAGATCAGTTTGGCGGCTACTGCTTTTTCAACAACGCGGCCATTGCCGCCCAGCGGGCGCTAGAGGCAGGCAAGCGCCGCGTAGCGATTCTGGATGTAGACTTTCACCACGGCAACGGCACTCAGCAGATCTTCTATCGCCGCAACGATGTGCTGTTTGCCTCGCTCCACGGCGACCCGGACGTCACCTTCCCCTACTTCTCAGGCTACGCCGACGAAACCGGCGAAGGGGCAGGCGAAGGCTTCACGATCAATTACCCCCTGCCGCCGGGTACGTCCGTCGCCACTTGGATGGCTGCGCTGGAAGACGCGCTGGCGCGAATTCATCAAGCCGAGTGCGAGCTACTGGTAGTATCGCTCGGCGTGGATATTTTTGAAGGCGACCCGATTAGCGCGTTTACCTTTCAGCACGCCGACTTTATTACCCTTGGTAAGCGCCTCGCTGATACCGGGCTACCCTGTGTATTTTTAATGGAAGGGGGTTATGCCGTCGAGGATATCGGTGTCAACGTAGTGAATGTCCTGCAAGGCTTTGAGGAGTCGCATAGAGCGTAAGAACTAGAACGTAAGAAATAGAGCGTGAATAAAGGCATTAAGGTGACAGTCGCACGAAATTCGGGCAGTCTTATGCTTTTTTGGCCTATCCTATAGGCAGTTATTACTTTTTCACCTTATCGTTCAACGTTGGGAGCGGCGCGTGGCAGTTTACGGAGGTATTCAGGCACATGAAGTAGAGCGTTGGCTAAATGCCCTCACCAACGCGGCCTACGACCGACGCTGCCCGCTCTCTAAAGTACATGGCGGCAACGCCCGTGCCCGCACCGCCCGTCAGGATTTACTTCACCTTGCGACGGCGTTTCGCAGCGGCGGGCGCAGCAGCGAAACGGTCGCAGATGGTTTAAGCCGCTGGTGCCAGCACTACCTGACCGAAGCGGAGTGGTACGTGCTGGTAGGCGGACGTCAGCCGGTTGCGCAAACGACGCCTACCCCCCCTGTGAGTGAACAGCCTACCGAAGCACCGGCAGCCGACGAGCAAGCGGTTGAAGGAGCCCTTGAGGTGCTGTATCAACACCGCGTGGGCTAGGCCCCCCCAAGTTTTGGCAACAACTCTCCTGGTTTATAGTTGGTCGAGACGATCAAACTTTCCGGCGATATCGCTTTCTGTCCAGTGCGGCACCCAGCCCTCCACGTTATCGAAGAAGCGCAGCGCAGTGAATTCCGGCTCTGGCCCCATATCGAACCAGTGCGGGGTATTGGCGGGCACGCTGATTAGGTCGTTGCGGGTGCAGAGTACCTGATACACCTTGTCATCGATGTGCAGGCAGAACAGCCCCTGGCCCTTCACGAAGAAGCGCACTTCGTCTTCATGGTGGCGGTGTTCGTTCAAGAACTTCTGACGCATGGCCTCTTTGTCTGGGTGGGTGGGTACCATGTGCAGCACGTCCACGGTTTGGTAACCGCCCTTGGCTTTGACCCGGTCGATGTCCTCCTGGTAGAGCGCCAGAATCTCCTCCTGGGTGGCATCGTCGGCAATTTCACTCGGCGCTGCCCAGCGCTCAAACAGTACGCCCACCCGGTTCAGCTCAGCGGCAATCTGTTCACCGTCCGTGGTGTTCAGCAGGGCATCGTTTGGGTTTTGATCGGTAAAGACTTTCAGTTGTGACATGGAGACGCTCCTAAAGAAGTAAGGGATAGACGTTGCCGTTAAAGGGCAATGTCAGCAAAGCTTTCGACACAGGCGTGTACGGTGCCCGCCTGGGTACCTTCGCGCACGAGCTGCAGGGTTTGCATGCCCGCCTGCTTGGCCGCATCCAGCTCTTCGATCACATCCGACAGGAACAGTACCGATTCCGCAGGTAGATCAAGCGCCTCGACAATGCGTTGATAGGCCACGGCCTCGCGCTTATGGCCAATGTGAGTATCAAAGTAACCTGTGAACAGCGGGGTCAAATCACCCTCGTCACTGTAGCCAAACAGCAGCTTCTGCGCCTGCACCGAGCCTGACGAGTACACATAGAGCGCCACGCCTGCGGCCTGCCACTGGCGTAGCGCCGGAGCGACATCTGCGTATAAATGGCCGGTAAAGTCGCCGCGCTGGTAGCCATCGGCCCACACCATGCCCTGCAGGGCTTTGAGTGGGGTGACTTTCTGGTCGGTGTTGATCCAGTGCTGCAGCGTAGCAATCACTGCTTCCAGCGTGGCGCCGGCGTCCTGCATCTCATGGCGCACTGCATCGATTTGCTCGGCCACTGCTGGCGTTTCTGCATTCTCACGCAGAAAGTTAGGCAGCTTGGCGTAGGCGTAGGGGAACAGCACCTTATGAACGAAGTGGATATCGGTAGTGGTGCCTTCGATATCGGTCATGATGGCGCGAACGGTTGGGTTACTCATTTGGACCACCGGCTCTCTTCCAGTACACAGGCAAGTAAGAATTCGATTGCTTCCAGGTGACGGCGGCAGCTGGCAATGCTGTCGCCCACGGCGTAAATGCCGTGGCCCGCGACCAGAAAGCCCCAGGGCATCGGCCAGCCTTGGCGAACGTGCTCGGCTAACTCCTCCATATCCTGGGAGTTGGGCACCACCGGCAGGTGAATCGTCGCGTCATGGGTCACGTTACCCGCCAACGCCTTTTGCATCTCAAAGCCGCTTAGCTCAATGCCTTTGGGAAAGCGGCGCGACAGCACGGTGCTGGCGACGGTATGGGTGTGCAGCACGCAGTGGATGTTCGGATCTAACCGGTACAGGGCAGCGTGCAGGTCGCTTTCGGCGCTGGGTTTGCCATTGCCTTCCAGCACGCAGCCTTCCAAGTCGCAAAGCAGCAGATCATCCGCCTGGATGCGGGTTTTATCCCGCCCAGAGGCGGTCACCCAATAGCCAGCCTCGGTACGCGCAGAAAAGTTGCCGCCGGTGGCGGGGGTCCAGCCTTGCTGCGCCGCCCAGGAAATGGCGTCCAGCAGTTCGGTTTGTAACGTATTCATCGGGTCAGCATCGCCTCGTCTAGTGGCGGCCATTCTATATGATAAGCTTCGCGCCTGATAAGCCGTGCCGCTGTTCTGCTCGTCCAATACCCAAGGAGCCCCTCATGGTTAATTTACAGTCACGCAGTTTACGGGTGTATACCGACTCGCTTGAGTATCTGGACCAAACCCGGCTACCCCAGGCCGAAGAGTGGGTGCGCTGCGACTCCCCCGAGGCGTGGCAGCACGCGGTTAAACAGCTCGCCATTCGCGGTGCGCCGCTGATTGGCTTAAGCGCCGCCTTCGTGCTGGCCCAGTACGCCGCTCGCCATCCCGAATCCGAGTGGCAGGGCGTAAGCGACCGCTTACGGGCGACGCGACCTACGGCAGTGAACCTGATGTACTGCCTGGATGCCATGGAAGCCTGCTTTGCCCAGGGCGCTGACGCCCTGGCCGAACGTGCCAAGGCGCTGTTCGAAGAGGACCGCGCGCTGTGCCAACGCATGGCCGAGCGGGGTGCCGACCTGCTGGCCTCCGGCGACCGCGTGCTGACCCACTGCAACACCGGAGCGCTGGCCACGGCCGGTGTGGGCACCGCGATTGGCGCGTTGGCCATCGCCAAACAGCGCGGCATAGATCTGCATGTCTACGTGGATGAGACCCGCCCGCTGCTCCAGGGCGGCCGTTTAACCGCGTGGGAAATGGCCGATTTAGGCATTCCCTACCAGCTAATCACCGACAGCATGGCGGCCAGCTTAATGGCAGCGGGCAAGGTGGACAAAGTGATGGTGGGAGCGGACCGCATCTGCGCCAACGGTGACTTTGCCAACAAAGTGGGCACCTACATGCTGGCGGTGGCGGCGCACTACCATCAGGTGCCGTTCTATGTGGTTGCCCCCTACACCACGGTCGACCCCGCCTGTGCGACCGGCGCGGCAATCCCCATCGAACAGCGCGATGGCGCGGAAGTGCGCGGAGCCGCAGGGGCGTTTGGCGAGGTGGTGTGGGCGCCCAGCGATGCGCCGGTGTGGAACCCAGCCTTTGACGTGACGCCCGCCAAACTAGTCACCGCCTGGATTCTGGATACCGGCGTGTTCGACTCAGCGGCGATTGCACGGGGCGAGCATCTGCGGGGGTGGCGTTAACGGTAAGGGAGGTTCAGTTCAGAAGCGTTAGCTCATAAACGTGACGAATGCGCTGGCCGTCCCAGTCATAACCGAGATGACGGCCTTGCCGCGTGGCGGAGAGTACCGGGGGCCTTAGCACTGCGGCGCACTCGCCACCTGGGTCGCGAACGCTGGGGTAAACGATGCCATCTGCCTGCTGCTCCCAAGCGTTTCTGCCCAATGATTGCCCTGCGGACCAGCTATCAGGGGCGAGCAGTGCTTGCGCATCGCGGTGACTACGCAAGTCTATCAGTTGCCCCATCAAATCAGAGAGATAGACGCGCTGCTGAAGCATCATTGGTGGCTCGTTGGACTCCTGCATGAAGCGCTCTGCGTGGTGCAGGGTTTCAGCAATGGCGGTGGCTTCGGTGAGTGCGCAGTAGTAGGCCCCAAAGGTGCCATCGCTAAAACGCGAGCCGGTGGCAGGAAAGTGGCAAAACGCCGCCATGACGGGTGTCCATCCAGGTCCATAGCGGCGGTCGCCATCGCGGACCAGATGGATCGCGCCCGCTTCTTCACGAAGCCTGGCAGAGGTTTCGCCTTCTAGTTCATTGAGCAAGTCCCAGTCGTCAGTGTTGCTGTTGACGCCTTCGAATAAATCAATCGGTGGGAAGCGCGAAGGGATAACGCGGTAGCTTGGCCGCCATGTGACGCTGTTGAGCGGGAAGTTCATACATGTCCCCCTCCACGTGCGGCATCCAAATGCTGTCGAACGACATACAGATCGGAGACATGTCCACTTAACAGGCGCTCCATGGGCGTGTGACCGGCAAACAGTGGGTTGCTGTTGGCTCTCAGCAGCCAGCTATTGGCTGCCTCCTGGTTGGGAAGCAAAATATGCAACGCCTTGTAGATGCCCAGAATCAGCGACATGCGCTCAAGATGGTTGGCATCCAGGCGGGCTTGCTCGGGGGCCTGCTTCCAGCGCCGGTAGGTGGAGTCGGGTACGCCTAGTAACAGGGCGGCTTCACTCTCTTTTAGCCCCCAACTACGCGAAATATTAGGGTAGGTACGCATGGCGGCGGCCCCCATGTCACGGCGCTTGCTAGCAGTCTTGTGCTGGATAGCCATATCGCGTTCTCCTCTCTTGAATAGAGAGTACACCAAATGAGCGATTTTTAAAAAATACGATTATTTGGTTTGCGCTAACCCTTGGCAGCCATGGATGCCCGCACGCAGTGCAGAACCGAATAATCGATACGGCCCTCCAGCGCTTCAAACACCACTTTCAGCCCTTGGTCTGGAAACTGCTCAAACGCCGCGTGAATCTGTGCCAGGGTCGCTGGGTCTAGGCTGACCACCTCTTCCAAGGCCAGCTCGCCGCTTTGGATTACATCGCTTAGGTGGCGGTACACGGTACTAGCGGCCAGGCCGCGCTGCTCGGCGACCTGCTCCGGCGTTAGCCCTTGGCGCAGTAGCGCGGCGGATTCTAGAGCGCTGCTGCCCACAGAGGGGCTGACCGCGGGTTCGTCGGGATGTGCCAGAACCACTGCCAGAAAGCCTTCGCCATAATCCTCCAGCTTGCGTGCTCCGATGCCCGAGATACTGCCCAGCGCCTGCAGCGTCTGCGGTTTTTGCTCTACCAGCTCGGCCAATGTGGCGTCGTTGAAAATCACATAGGCGGGGACGCCCTGGGCATCGGCAAGCGTCTTGCGATGCTGGCGCAGCGCTTCCCACAGCGCACCGTGGCCCTTGGCGGCAGACGCCCCTTTGGCACCGCGCCGTGCAGCCTTGCTGGGCTTACGGAGGGTGAGGCGCCGCTCGCCGCGCAGTATTGGCCTAGCGTTGGCCGTCAGTTTGATGCCGCCGTGGCCCTCCATATCCACGCTCAAATAGCCGCTGGCGATCAGCTGGCGAAAGAGTGCTTTCCACTCGCTGGCGGTGAGCTCTTTGCCAATGCCGAACGTACTCAAACCGTCGTGACCAAAGCGGCTGATACGCTCGTTGCGCTTACCCAGCAGCACATCCACCAGATACGTGACGCCGAAGCGCTGCTCGGTGCGGTAAACACACGACAGCGCCTTCTGCGCGGCGACGGTAGCCTCCCAGGTGTCAGGTGGAGTGAGGCAGTTATCGCAGTTGCCGCAGGGTTCGTCTAATGAATCGCCAAAGTAGTGAAGCAGCGCCTGACGGCGGCAGCTGATGATCTCGCATAGCCCTAGCATGGCGTCGAGCTTCTGCTGTTCGATGCGCTTTTGCTGGTCGGCGGCACCGGAATCCTGCTGCATCTGGCGCAGGGTGATCACGTCCTGAAGCCCGTAGGCCATCCAGGCATCGGCGGGCAGCCCATCGCGTCCGGCGCGGCCGGTCTCCTGATAGTAGGCTTCGATGCTTTTGGGCAGGTTGAGGTGTGCCACAAAGCGCACGTCCGGTTTGTCGATGCCCATGCCGAAAGCGATAGTGGCGACGATCACCACGCCATCTTCGCGCAGAAAGCGGGTTTGGTGCTGCTGGCGCTGCTCGGCGGGCAGCCCCGCGTGGTAGGGCAGTGCGGTCAGCCCCTGACGTGCCAGCCAATCGGCGGTCTCCTCCACCTTGCGCCGTGAAAGGCAGTAGACGATGCCCGCCTCGCCGTCGTGATGCTCGCGGATGAAACTCAGCAGCTGCTCTTTGGCATTGCCCTGATTTTCAGCGATATGGTAGCGAATGTTGGGCCGATCGAAGCCGTTGTTGTAGAGCGCGGCTTCTTGAAGCTGCAGGTGCTCCATGATGTCGTGCCGGGTAGGCACATCGGCGGTGGCGGTGAGCGCGATGCGCGGCACGTGAGGAAAGCGCTGGTGCAGGTGAGAAAGCTGGCGATACTCGGGGCGGAAATCGTGGCCCCACTGGGAAACGCAGTGAGCTTCATCGATGGCGAACAGCGCAATGCGGGTCTGCTCCAGCAGCATCTGCATGCGCGCCGTGGCTAGCCGTTCGGGCGCGACGTAGAGAAGATCCAGCTCGCCCGCGCGCAGGCGGTTTTCCACGTCCATCGCCTCATGCATATCGAGGCTGGAGTTGAGGTAGGCGGCGCGCACCCCGTTCTGAATCAGTGCGGCCACCTGATCTTGCATCAACGCGATGAGCGGCGAGACCACAATCGCGGTGCCTTCACGTAGCAGCGCAGGGATCTGATAGCACAGCGATTTACCGCCGCCAGTGGGCATCAGCACCAACGAATCGCCTCCCGCCATCACATGCTCAATGATGGCCTGCTGCGGGCCACGAAAGTGGTCGTAGCCAAAGACCTCCTGCAGTACCTTGAGGGCTGCCGAGTCGCCGTGCATCGCTGCTCTCCTTGTCGTGTGCGTGAAGGAGAATTGTCGCACGAAAACCCGCTGCCGTTGGGCTAGCGAATCCCCGCGCGTAAAAACGATTGCACGAACTGGCGTTGGAAAAGCAGGAAGGCCACCAGCAGCGGCGCAATACTTAGCAGCGTTGCGGCGCTGACAGTGGCCCAGTTAACGCCGGTTTCTGGCGCTGAAAAAACACCCAGCCCGACGGTGAGAGGGCGGCTCTCCACCGAGTTGGTGACCACCAGCGGCCACAGAAAATTGTTCCAGTGGTGGCTGATCGACACCAGCCCGTAGGCCAGATAGGTGGGCTTGGCCAGCGGCACGTAGACCTTCCACAGGATTTCCAGCCAGCCGCAGCCTTCAATCCGGGCGGCGTCTTCCAGCTCTCGGGGGATGGTCTTGAAGGTTTGACGCAGCAGAAAAATGCCGAAGGCGCTGGCCACGTAGGGCAAGCCAATGCCAGTGATAGTATTGATCAGCCCCAAATCGCTGGCGATACGGTAGTTCTCGACGATCAGCACTTCGGGAAAGACGAACAGCTGAATCAGCACCAGCATGAACAGCAGGTTCTTACCGTGAATAGGAAAACGGGCAAAGGCAAACGCCGCCAGCGTGCACACCACGAACTGGGCAACGACAACGCCAGTGACGAGGGCAAAGGTATTCAGGTAGTAGCGCCCAAAGGGTGCCTGAGCCCAGGCGTTGGTGAAGTTCTCCAGCGTGAGCGGGGCGAAAAGCTCGAAATTCGCCATAAATTCGCTGGGGTGAAAGGCGGCCCAAAAGGCGTACAACAGTGGAAAAATCCAAATAACCGCCAACAGCCACGCGGCCACCGTTTCCAGCGCTGGCATTGAGAAGAAACGGGAGCGGGGCGCATAGGTAGTGGTCGTATTCATTGGTAGTGCGTCCTGCGATCTAAAATCGTGAACTTCAGCGTGGCAACCACCGCGAGTACTAGCAGAATCACTACGGTAATGGTGGCTGCCGTGGTGCGGTCAAAGAACGAAAAGGCGTTCTCATAGACGTAGTAAAGCAGTAGGTTGGTGGCGTTGTTGGGGCCGCCCTTGGTGAGTATAAATAGGTGATCTACCACCCGTACTGAGTTAATCAGCGCGTTGATTAATACAAACAGCGTAGTGGGCATGAGTAGTGGGAAGGTGACGCGCCAGAAAAAGCTCCAACGGCTGGTACCCTCCAAGTCGGAGGCCTCTTTTAGCTCTGGCGGAATACTTTGCAGCGCCGCTAGATAAAAGATCATAAAAAAGCCGGCCTCTTTCCATACGGACATCACGATGACCGAGCCAAGCGCAATACTTGGATCGCCCAGCCAGTTGATGCCAGAAACGCCTAGCGTAGCTAGCAAGCCATTAAGCAGGCCGATTTGCGGCGCGTAAAAAAACATCCAGATATTCGCCGCGGCGATCATGGGCAGAATGGTCGGCGTGAAGTAGGCCATACGCACTAGCCCACGCCCTGGCAGCTTGCCGTTGACGAACAGCGCCATGCCTAGAGCTAGTGCAATCGATGTGGGAATCGTACCCAGCGCGTAAATCAGATTGTTGCTGGCCACTTTCCAGAAAGTCGGGTCATCAAACAGTAGCTGATAGTTTTCGATACCTACAAACTCGGCGGGTGCCCCGCGAAAACCAGGCAGGAATAGACTGTTAATCAGCGTGGTGATGGTTGGCAAATAGGCAAAAGCCGCGAGCAATACCGCGGCAGGTAGCAACAGCAGCGTGCCGTAAAGCTGCATTTTTCGATGGTTGTTTAAAGTCATGGATTGGCCGTGCGTCGAAAAAGCCGGGGCGTACCCCGGCGAGCATTGAACCTTGACTAATTCGCTTATCGAGCGTAGCGGCGTAGCACGCTATCGGCTTCTTGCTGTGCTTGGCTGAGCGCTTCTTGCGGTGTCATTTGGCCGGTTAGAGCCGCTTGCACGGCATTATCCAGAGCGCGACGAATGCGGCCGCCTTGATAGGTGGAAAGCTCGGCGGTGCCGTGTTCAAGCTGGTCGCGGGCAACAGCAGCGGGCGCGAACTCTTCTACATAGCTTTTCAATGCATCGGTTTCATAAGCGGCGGGGCTAACGCCCATATAGCCGGTTTCAATCGACCACGCGGCGGCGCGCTCGGGGGCGGTCATCCAGCGAATAAAGGTCATCGCCGCACGCTGCTCTTCTTCAGTGGTATCTTCAAAGATGTAGAAGTTGCCGCCACCGGTGGGGCTGCCGCGCTGGGTCTTCATAGGTAGCATGGCGACGCCAAAATCGAAATTAGCCTCGTTGCGCACGGCGGTCAGGTTGCCGGTGGTGTGCCACATCATGGCGGTGGACTGCTCGAGGAAGTTCTGGCGCAAAGTGCCCCACTCGATGGTACCGCTGGGCATGGCCTCGTGCTCAGTTGCTAGCGACACCCAGTACTCCAACGCTTCAACAGCAGCAGGGTCGTCAAAATAAACTTCCGTGCCATCATCGCTCATCAAACGGTGGCCGTTTTGGAAGGCAAAGGCCTGAAACATCCAGTATGGGTAGCCAGTAGAAGGCACCATCACGCCCCACTGCTCACCATTAGAGGCCTCACGCACGGCGGCGGCCATTTCGGCCATCTCTTGCCAGGTCTCAGGTGGCGTTTCGGGGTCTAGGCCTGCCGCTTCAAAGGCGTCTTTGTTCCAGAACAGCACAATGGTGGAGCGCTGGAACGGGATGCCGTAGGTCTTGCCATCCAATTGACCGTTCTCCATCAGGCCCGGATAGAAGCTGTCCAGCCACTCGCGCTCTTCGTCAGTTTCGACCAAGTCATCGAAGGCGACAACCGCGTTTTGTTCGATCAGCTCATAGAGGTCAATCGAGAACATCACCGACAATTGGGGCGTATCACCCGCTTCCATGGCTGACATGGCGCGTATTCGGGTGTCATCGTAGTTGCCCGCATAGATGGCTTCTACGTTGATCTCTGGGTGTTCGCTCTCGAAATCTGCCACCAAACTATCCACTACCTCGGTGAGTGCGCCACCTACCGACACAGGGTAGTACATCGTTAAGTCGACACCGTCAGCGCTGGCTTGGCTGGCACTTAACAGGCCTGTTGCAAGGGCGGTCATTGCAAAAGAGAACTGAGAACGCATGAGAGACTCCACAAGTGTTTGTGATGTTGTCAGGATGAGAGCGATCAGTGTTGGAAAGAACCCACCGCTGGCGGGCGTGGTACGCTTCGATGAGAAGCGGGTAATGCAATGGGCGCTAACGCGTGCTGGCGCAGACCCTGGTGATCAAAGAGATGGGCGCTATTAGGCGTCCAGTAAAGTTTGCAAGGCTGGCCAGAGAGCGTTTGTTTACCGCTTAGACGAACACGCACGGTGTGATTGCCAACGGCGACATGGGCAATGGTGTCTGCACCTAAGTACTCATCATTAAGTACCTTAGCCGGGATGCCTGCCTGGGACGCTGGGCGTAGCTCGATATCTTCAGGGCGCACACCCAACTGCCCACCAGCGGCCTCCATGGGAGCCACTGGCGTAGTGGATTCGCCCTCAATGACTGCTCCTTGTTCACCTTGCACAAGAGGCAGCAGGTTCATGGCCGGGCTGCCAATAAAGCTGGCGGCAAAAGCGCTGGCGGGCTGGTTATAAAGCTCGTCGGGTGTGCCGTCCTGTACGATGTTTCCCTGCTGCATCAAAATGACACGATCTCCCATGCTCATGGCCTCTACCTGATCGTGAGTGACGTAAACCACCGTCATGTTGAGCCGTGATTGCAGGGCCTTAATTTCCCTGCGCATATCGCTGCGAAGCCGCGCATCCAAGTTGGAAAGCGGTTCATCCATCAGGCAGATAGGGTGCTCGGAGATAATCGCCCGTGCCAGCGCGACCCGCTGGCGCTGGCCACCGGAAAGTTGAGCCGGTTTGCGGTTCAGGTAATCGGTGAGATTGACCAGTGCGGCGACCTTGGCGAGCCGTTCACGCTGCTCTGCCTTGGCTACCTTGCGGCTGCGCAGGCCAAACACGATATTGTCGGCAACGCTTAAATGCGGAAACAGCGCATAGGACTGAAACACCATGCTCAGCCCACGGTCACCCGGTGGTAGGTGCGTGACGTCCTGCTGCCCAATACAAATCTGCCCGCTGCTGGCCTCTTCTAAGCCTGCAATCATGCGTAGCGTGGTGGATTTTCCACAGCCCGACGGCCCCAGCAGAATGACAAATTGACCCGCTTCAATATCAAACGAGATATCGTTTACCGCCGTGGTCGCGCCCCACTGTTTAGAGACGCTTTGAAGGCGTATTTGCGGTTGTTGTGGCATAGCACCTCCAAGATTGACCGTGGGTTGATAGGCTAATCATGTGATGGAGGTGTTGCGGTTGAATGACGCTTGTGTGGCAGGGGAGTGACGTGTGAGTGTGGTGGATTATCGTTCGTAGCGACGGGTCGACTTGCCTGCTGTATCGATGCCTATCGACTCAAACATATGCACTAGATCTTCAGTTCATACATTGCCCGCTGCCCCAGGGGCAAAGGGGCAGCCAAAGGTCGTCGAGAGGGAGGCGTTGGTAGATACGTCGCTATTGTTACTGTTATCGAAATGCTTGATTGATATCGATCTTGGTCGGGCAAGGTGTTACCAATTTCATCAAAACATTCCCTAGATGATGCCCGCTTGGCGCAGCTTAGCGCGGATTTCGTGATCAATACCCAGCTCATCCAACACATCGTCGGTATGCTGACCAAGGGTGGGGCCGCCGTCGCCGATTCTCCCTGGAGTGGCACTAAGCTTTGGCAGTACGCCGGGTACTTTTAGCGATTTGCCATTAGGCCGTGTAAAAGTTTGAATCATCTCTCGCGCCAGGTAGTGGGGGTCAAAGGCGATATCTTCGGCCGTGTAGGGATAGCCTGCGGGCACGTGGGCGTCATCCAGGGCCTGTAAAATGACATCCCGTGGACGCTCTTCGGTCCATGCTTGAATCGCGGCATCAATCATTTCAGCTTGCTGGCTACGCCCATCGTTATGGGCCAGAGCCGGATCGTTGGCGAGATCGTCACGGCCAATTACGCCCATCAGGCGCTTGAAAATACTGTCGCCATTCCCAGCAATCAGAACGTAATCACCGCCTTGGCAGCGGTAGGCATTTGAAGGGGTAATGCCGGGCAGGGCGCTGCCGCTGGGTTCGCGAACCTGTCCGCTGGCATCGAATTCTGGCAGCAGGCTCTCCATCATCGCAAATACCGATTCATACAGCGCAACATCGATTTCCTGGCCTAGACCACTGCGGTGACGCTCTTGCAGTGCCAAGAGAGTGCCAATCACTGCATAGAGTGCGGAAAGTGAGTCACCAATGCTGACCCCTACGCGCACCGAAGGCTCGCCTGGCTGGCCGGTAAGGTAGCGCAGCCCGCCCATGGCTTCGCCTATGACGCCAAAACCGGGTTTGTCCCGGTAAGGCCCCGTTTGCCCGTAGCCAGAAATATGCACCATGATCAGCCGTGGATTCAGTGTGGAGAGTGCTTCCCAGCCCAGCCCCCAGCTGTCTAATGTGCCGGGGCGGAAGTTTTCCACCACCACGTCAGCCTCGGCGGCGAGCTGGCGCACCAGCTTTTGGCCCTCTTCACTGCGCAAGTCCAGCGCCACCGAACGCTTGTTGCGGGTTTGGACGTGCCACCAGAGCGAAGTGCCATCTTCTATCATTCGCCATTTGCGAAGTGGGTCGCCGGTGCCCGGCGGTTCGATTTTAATCACATCGGCACCGAATTCACCCAGCAGCTTGGTAGCGAAAGGGCCCGCAATCAGTTGCCCAAGCTCAAGCACTTTCAAGCCGTGGAGAGGAAGCTGGCGGGCTTTGGTAGCATTCATCAAGACTTTCCTCCATTTATTTTGTTTTTGTCACTCTTAAACTGTTTATCTGCTCCTTAAAGCTTGGCCATCATTGGCCAAAAAGGATTTATCCGCACCCGGTTGACATGCCGTGCTGGCAAACAACTCGGGCCTCTTGACGCTCAGTTGCGCCGGAGAAACGTCCCAACAATATTCGCTTGACCTCGCCGTGCGGCATGTACCGCGTAATGTCGGGGTCATCAAGCCTTGCCAGGACATTCCGCGCAGCATTGACATCCGCCTGGATCACGTCCCCGTTTGCACGGTAAAACTTGTCGCCACGGCGCTCACCTTCCAGGCGTCCCGTGATCGAGTCCATTTGCGACGTATAGGCGGCGTTCACGATGTCGTGACGGGTGCCACGCTGCTGCGATACTTCGTCGAGCGCCTGGGCCAGCACCCCCTTGGCCCAGTGGCTCATGCGGCGGTTGTAATCCCGCCACTGTACCTTGCCCGCGATGGGCTGAGTCAGGTCTTCCGAAGCGAGAAGCGCCGCCTCGTCCATGATGGTATGAGCCGCCTGATAGGCGATGGTGCGAAGGTGCTGCTGGGTGCGCTGGCGGCGAGCCACTTGCTTCTTCTTACCCAGATGATTGGCGCGGATGCGTTCGGCCTTGGCGATCCGTCCTGCCGCCCGATGCTTCTTTTCCAGGGCGTGCAGGCGATTGCGCGCCTTGCCAGTGGCGGATACCTGATGGCTGTACGCAGTGAGCACTTGACCGAACGACTCGCCATGATGCTGGCCTTGCGAGTCAGTGAAGGCCTCCGTGTAGCCCTTATCGACACCCATTACCTTGTCCCCATGAGGCCGCCCTGGCGGTTTCTCGTAGGCATAATGGATCTCGACCTTTCCCTCCCGAACGATGACGCGCAGATTCTTCTTTTCCAGGCTGACGTTCTTGCCTGACGTCGTGGTGTATAGCGTGATGCTGCCGCCCACCTTTTTGGACAGATGCAATGTAATAACCAGTTGGCCGTCGATGATTCGCTCACTGTGCTTGTCGGAACGGACGACGAACTGGTTACTACACTGGCTTTTGCCATGCCTGAAATGTTTGCGCATCATGCGATGCAGATAGGTATCTTCTAGCCATTTGTCCTGTTTTAGCAGCGTGTAGAGGTGTTTGCGTTCGGTTTCGTCCGTGGTGCGTGCGGCCACGGCCCGGCGCACCTTGTGCTTGGCAGCCGCCTTGTAGGTCAGGATGTCGTTGATCACATCCTTAGTGGATTCGGCGCGAACCGTGCCATCCAGTGGCAAGTCTGTATGCCAGCCACCCTGGGTTATTTCCTTGCGAACGGCACTGGCGCTCTTGCCAACGGTACCAAGGGCACCGTACCGGCGCCAAAGGTCGGCCCGAATGAACCCCATCGTCCGGCACATCGCCAGCAAACGCGAAAGATCCGGACTCGTTGCATGAAGAATGCGTGTGACGGTGGTCATAACACTTCCTCTTTCGGCTCCCTGGCCGCGGGATAGTCTCTGTGGCAGAAGGAGGTCGCCTGGCGGCAGTTTCGGAGCGCGAATACCTAGCGTTCGCTGCGGTGAGTAAACGTATTAGTGACCTGGAAGTACTGGTGATCGGGTTGTCGATATGGTGAGTATTTGTAGCAGCTATGAATGATGAATGCGCCGCAGGTTGCTGACAAAGCGCTAACTCCTCTGCTAGCGCTTTGTTTTTATAGGCACTTTATTAACCGCAGAGAGCCTCTAATGCTTCGATAAAGCTATCCATCTCATCGTCGGTGCCGATGGAGATACGCAGGAAGTTGTTGAGTACATCGGTATTGAAGTGACGTACTAAAATCCCCCGCTCACGGAGGCCTGCAAACAGCTGTGCGCCTGCAAAGTCAGGGTGCTGAGCCAGCAGGAAGTTCGCTTTAGAAGGCAATACTTCAAAGCCGAGCTTTTCCAGCCGCTGCCGGGTACGTTCGCGGGTAGTGATCACGTTATCCCGGCAGGCGTTGAAGTGCTGGGTATCTTTCAGCGCTTCGATGCCCACCACGCTGGCTAGGCTATCGACTGGATAGGAGTTAAACGAATCCTTCACCCGCTGTAAGCCTTCAATCAGCTCAGGGGAGCCAATCGCATAGCCGAGGCGGAGCCCTGCCAAGCTGCGCGACTTGGAGAAGGTGCCAGTGACCAACAGATTCGGGTAGCGGTCAATCAGAGCCACCGCGCTCTCTGCACCAAAATCCACATACGCTTCGTCGATTAACACCACGCGATCGGTAACGCGCGTCAGCAGGGCCTCAATGCTCTCCAGAGAGTGAGCGTGTCCCGTCGGCGCGTTGGGGTTGGCAAAAATCACTCCGCTACGCTCGGAAGCGCTGGCAAGCGCATCTATATCGACTTCCCACTTATCATTGAGCGGATGCTTACGCAGCTTCACGCCATATAGGTTGGCATATACCGGATAGAAGCTATAGGTAATAGAAGGTACATCCAGCGGGGCCCCATGACAGAAGAATGCCTGGAAAGCGAATGCCAACACCTCGTCGGAGCCATTGCCGACAAAGGTTTCTGCTACGCTTACTCCATAGGCGTCTGCCAAAGTTTCGCGCAGGGCCAGAGAGGTTGGGTCGGGGTAGAGACGTAGGTGGTCAACGGCATAGCTGCGTAGCGCCTCGCTGACCCCTGGGGCAGGTGGATATGGGTTCTCGTTCGTATTGAGCTTGATAACACGTTCACGGGGCTGTTCTCCCGGTACATACGGGGTAAGCTCCCTAACGGCGGGGCTCCAGTATTGGCTCATAAAGTTAACCTGTTTATTCTGGCGTTAATGGCCCCATGGTCGCTTGACGGCCGCTAGAGCGCAAGCATTCCCGTTAGGCTAGAAGGGAACTTACTTCTAGGGAGCTGAGGGGTGTGCGCCGCACCTTGTAGCGGTTATGCTGTCATAAGCGCGCAAAAGAAATGTATGACCAACACGATAAGGAGACACCCAATGCAATTCAGGAGTTTGCTAGCCGGTTCGGCTATGTTGGCACTGTTGGCGGGCTGTGCAGCTGGCCCAATGGATCAGCGCGAAGATGCAGGCATGACCGCCTCACAGGCGAACTACCAAGGTACTCTGCCTTGCCGTAACTGTGACGGCATTGACCTGGATGTGACGTTGGTGGGAGAAGAGTCAAGCGCCCCGGAAGAGCGCACCTTCACACTGGATGCCACCTACCGCAACCACCCCCAAACCCCGCCGGATGAAAACTATGCCGGTAACTGGGAAGTGCTGACCGGCACGCCCTCTGATCCCGATGCCACAGTGTACGAACTAACGCCAAACGGCGATGGCCAGATCTACTACTTCCAGCGTATCGATGAGCGTACCCTGGAGCTGATCGACCCCGAGCGCCGCCGTTTTGAGAATGGCGAGATGTTGCAGCTACAGCGTCAGTAATTCTCTATACGACGCTCAAAGGCGGCCATTGGCCGCCTTTTGTATTTCTGCCCACTCTTTTCTGAGTCCTTTTCAACGTGGCGCGATAGACAGGAGCAAACAGGCGGTGGCAAAAGCAAAAAGTGCCTTTGTATGTACCGAATGCGGTGCAGAGTATCGTAAATGGCAAGGCCAGTGTACGAGTTGCCAAGAGTGGAATACCCTAACGGAAGTCAAGCTGACAAGCGCCCGCCCCGGTAGCGGCACTGCGACCGGGCGAGCCGGGTACGCAGGCGACCTTTCTAAAGATGTGGTTGACCTCAGCCATGTTGATTTAAGCGAGGTACCACGGCTTAGCTCTACCTTTGCGGAATTCGATCGCGTGCTAGGCGGCGGCTTGGTGCCAGGCTCCGCCGTGCTGCTGGGCGGCAATCCAGGGGCCGGTAAATCGACACTGCTGCTGCAAACCGCCTGCAAGCTTGCCCAGCAGCGGCGTATTCTCTATGTCACAGGGGAGGAGTCGCTTTCCCAGGTGGCCATGCGCGCCCACCGCCTGCAGCTTCCCACTAACGGGCTGAAGATGCTGGCGGAAACCAGCGTAGAGACGATCCTCGCGGTGGCCGAGCGGGAGAAGCCAGAAATACTGGTGATTGATTCCATCCAAACCATGCATTTGGAGGATATTAGCTCTGCCCCTGGTGGCGTTGCCCAGGTACGCGAGTCCGCCGCTGCGCTCACCCGCTTTGCCAAGCAGACCAATACTGTGCTGCTACTGGTGGGTCACGTCACCAAAGACGGCACGTTGGCGGGCCCCAAAGTCTTGGAGCATATGATTGATGCTTCGCTGCTGCTGGAAGGCGGCGCCGACTCCCGCTTCCGCACGCTGCGTGGGCAGAAGAACCGCTTTGGCGCGGTCAACGAGCTGGGCGTGTTCGCCATGCTGGAGCAGGGCCTGAAAGAGGTAAAAAACCCCAGTGCCATCTTTCTCTCACGCCAAGAGGAGCAGGCGCCGGGCAGCCTTGTCATGGTGGTATGGGAAGGCACTCGGCCGATTTTGGTAGAGGTGCAGGCGCTGGTGGACGAGTCGGCCCTTGGCAACCCACGCCGCGTGGCCGTTGGGGTTGATCAAAACCGCTTGGCGATGCTGCTGGCCGTGCTAAACCGCCACGGCGGGCTATTTACCGGTGACCAGGATGTGTTTCTTAACGTGGTAGGCGGTGTCAAAGTGCTGGAGACCAGTGCTGACCTCGCCGTACTGCTGGCGGTGGTCTCCAGCCTGCAGAACCGGGCGCTACCCAAAGAGCTGGTCGTATTTGGCGAAGTGGGCCTCTCCGGCGAGATACGTCCGGTGCCCAGCGGTCAGGAGCGGATTGCAGAAGCTGCCAAACACGGCTTTCTGCGCGCGATTGTGCCTCGTGCCAACGCACCCAAGCAGGCGCCTAAAGGGATGGAAGTGATCCCCGTGGATAAATTGAGCGACGCACTAGAAGCGCTGTGACGTAAGCTATACTTAGCCAAAGGTCGGCAAGCTGGCAGGCATGGTTCAAAACAAAGGAGAGGGATGATGAGTTCGATCCGATTAACCCAATATAGCCACGGAGCGGGCTGCGGCTGCAAAATCGCTCCGGACGTACTGGATGGCATTCTCGCCAAGGCCGGGCCTGCGGCGGGGCATCAACGGCTCATCGTCGGCAACCAGGGGCGTGAAGATGCCGCCGTATACGACCTTGGCGACGGTCGCGGTATGATTGCCACCACGGATTTCTTCATGCCCATTGTGGATGACCCCTTTGATTTTGGCCGTATCGCCGCGACCAACGCGATTAGCGACGTGTACGCCATGGGCGGCACGCCGGTGATGGCGCTGGGTATTTTAGGCTGGCCGCTGGATAAGCTTGGTCCCGAAATTGCCGGTGATGTGGTGGCGGGTGCCCAGGCCGTTTGCCGTGAGCTGGGCATTGCCCTGGCCGGAGGCCACTCCATCGATGCCCCCGAGCCGATGTTTGGCCTAGCGGTGAACGGGCTGGTCGATCTTGAGCACCTGAAACTCAATAGCCAAGCCAAACCCGGCGACCTGCTGTTTCTCACCAAACCGTTGGGTGTCGGGCTACTAACCACCGCCGAAAAGCGTGGCTTGCTGGAAGCCGGGCACCACGGCCTCGCCCGTGAAACCATGCTCAAGCCCAACGCCATTGGTGTGGCACTCGCCAAAGTGAAAGGCGTCAACGCTATGACAGATGTGACCGGTTTCGGTTTGGCAGGACATCTTACCGAAATGTGCAGTGCCAGCGGCGTGATGGCGCAGATTGATTTTCGCCGCCTGCCGCGGTTAGCCGAAGCGGAAGGTTACCGCCGCCAGGGAGCCGTTCCCGGTGGCACACTGCGCAACCGCGACGCGCTGGGTAGTGCGCTGCCCGCGATGGATGAGGCACACTGGCAGTGGCTATGCGACCCGCAAACCTCCGGCGGGCTACTGATTAGCGTCGACCCCGCCTGGGAAGATGACGTGGAACGCATTGGCCGCGAATACGGCTTAACCCTTGAGCCGTTCGGCACGCTTAAAGCGTCGCAGGGAGACGCCAAGATAGAGGTTATTGGATGACCCTGCCGACAACACCCGCATCACTGGACATTATCGCGGAAAATACGCCGCTAATTGATGTACGCGCCCCCGTAGAGTTTGCCCAGGGCAGCTTGCCGGGGGCGGTCAATCTACCGTTGATGGTGGATGAAGAGCGCCACCAGGTCGGCATTGCCTACAAGCAGCAGGGCCAGCAGGCCGCGATCGCACTGGGTGAGCGGCTGGTCAGCGGTGAAGTAAAGCAAGCGCGGGTCGCCGCTTGGCAGGCCTACTTAGCCCAGCACCCTGATGCGATTATCTACTGCTTTCGCGGCGGGCTGCGCTCGCAAATTGCCCAGCAGTGGCTTGCCGACGCAGGGCTTCATCGGCCACGCATTGAAGGCGGCTGGAAAGCGCTACGCCAGCAGCTCTGCCAGCGGATTGACGAAGCCGCACAGCAGCCCATGCTGGTGGTGGCAGGGCTCACCGGCTGCGCGAAAACACAGCTGATTAATCAACTGCCCAACGGTATTGATTTGGAAGCCTGCGCCAATCACAAAGGCTCCGCGTTTGGGCGGCAGCCCGACGACCCCGCCACTCAAATCGATTTTGAACACGCCCTTGCCCAACGGCTGATTGGGCAGCATGGCAAGCTGGTGTTAGAGGATGAGTCCCGGCAGATTGGCAATGCCAATATCCCACTCGATTTTTGGCACGCCCTACAGCGCGCGCCGCGCATTCGCATCGAAATGCCGCTAGATTGGCGGCTAGACCAGCTACGCCGCGACTATATCGAAGCGCTAGAGCAGGGCTACACCGACCGTTTTGGTCGGCGGGAGGGTTGGCAGCGTATGCAACGCCAGTTAGCCAGCGCGTTAGAGCGGCTGGCAAAACGCCTGGGCAATGCCCGCTTGCAGCGGCTTAAACGTCTGCAGGCCATGGCTTTCCGTGCCCATGCCGCCGGGGATATCCAGGCCCATGAAGCGTGGCTTGCCCCTTTGCTGACCGAGTATTACGACCCGCTCTACCGCTACCACTTGGAGAAACAGCAGGGAAGCCGGCCCCCAGAACTTCATATAGGCGATTGGGAAAGCTGTCTCGCCGCTGCCAAGCAGTGGAGTGCTTAGCGGCGGCAGTGGGAGGAGATTAAGCGCTTTTCAGCCACTGAGTCATGACGCGATCCAGCAGCGGTGCTAAGCGCTGAAAACGCGTAGGGTCTTCCAGAATTTGCTCATCGGTTTGCACAAAGCGCCCGGTGGAAGGGCTTTTCGCCGTGGGCCGCTCGTTGGCGTTCAGCAGCGGTGCTACGCTGGCCTGGGTCGTTTCAAAGTGGCATAGCAGGCCCACCACGCGGCCAGCATCCCAGCTAAACCCCTGTAGCGGGGATGCAGCACTGCCGCCTAATGGTAGCGCGCCATCGGGTAGGCTAAATACCAGGCGGTGCCACATAAAAGCCTCAAACTGCTCGGGCAGGTCGAAGGTGCTTTCCGGGGCTAGAGTGACGGTATGCCAGCCGGTTTCGGGGTAGGTGCCAGGGGCGACGACCGCCTCAAGCGCTTCCGCGATCCATAGCGCCCCTAAGCCAATGCCCAGAATAGGTTTTTGGCCGTCCAAGTAGCGATGAATCAGTTTACGCTCCGCTTTATGCCAAACGGGAGGCTCGCTAAACAGGGCTTCGGGGCCATCTAGCACGATGAGCGCATCGCACTCCCCAGGGCGAGGCGTGAGTTCGCCTGCGTAGAGGTGAAAAACGGTGTAACTATGGCCCATACTCTCAAGCCAGTCGGTCAGACGGGCGGGACCATGGTCAGGGCCGTGCTGTAGCAGATGAATATGCATGGTAATCTCCTCGCCGGCCGAGCACATCAAACGCTGCGGGGTCGCCCGCTGCGTGGGTGCGACGATAACGCATCGCGTTCATTTCACCAACTCAGTTTCACAGACTCAGCTTCACAAACATAGTGACCCAGGAAATCAGCATGGTGGCTAAACCCCAAGGATTTTATCAGCGGCTTCAACTGCTGCCGCTGCCCGCCCAGCAAGCATTTATGGCAGCGCTGTGCGAGCGGCTGTTACCCAACTACGCCCTTTATGAGCAAACCAGCGGCCATGGCGATGGGCACACCCTGCGCACTGTGCTGGGTCTTGTATGGGAGCGCCTTAGCGTACCCAACGCCAGCATCGACTTTGCCCGCCAAGCGGAAAAGCTGGCCGAGTGCGAGCCGCCAGAGGGCGATGAGAGTTTTGGCGCACGTCGGGCGCTGGATGCGGTCGTGTCGATCTCTGCGTTACTCGATACGCTGCAAGGCGAATCCCCCGAAGCCGTGCTGGATGTCAGCCGCACCTCGCGGGCTGGTGTGCGGGCGTTCATCGAACTCACCGAAGGGGAAGTGGACGCTCAAGCATTGGCGCTGATCATTCGCGATCACCCACTGATGGAAGACGAAAACGACTTCCAAGATGCGGTGCTGGAAGCGGTCAGCGGGTCGATCAATAAAACAACACTCAAAGAGATTCGCACGCTTGGGCGCAATAACGGCATTAGTAATTTGGGGCTAACACTGGATGAGGAAGCCGGGGCAGAGTAACTGCCCCAGCCTAAAACGTCGCGCGGCTTATAAACGCATTTCGATGCCGCGCTCGGCCATATAGCGTTTTGCTTCTGGAATGGTGTACTCGCCAAAGTGGAAGATACTCGCAGCCAGTACTGCATCGGCACCGCCTTTGAGCACGCCATCGACCAAGTGGTCTAAATTGCCGACGCCGCCGGAAGCAATCACCGGTACGCTGACCGCCTCAGAAATAGCGTGGGTGACGCCCAGGTCAAAGCCAATCTTAGTGCCGTCACGATCCATACTGGTGAGTAGCAGCTCGCCTGCGCCATACTCGACCATCTTCTTGGCCCACTCCACCGCATCCAGGCCGGTGGGGCGACGGCCGCCGTGGGTGAAAATCTCCCAGCGGTCAGGCTCGCCTTCTTTAGACACTTTTTTGGCGTCAATCGCCACCACAATGCACTGGCTGCCAAAACGCTCGGCGGCTTCACGCACAAACTCAGGGTTGGTAACCGCAGCGGTGTTGATCGAAACCTTATCCGCCCCAGCGTTCAGCATGGTGCGGATATCGTCGCAGGTACGAATGCCGCCGCCGACGGTTAAGGGAATAAACACCTCGCCTGCAATCCGCTCGACCATATCCACCGTGGTGGCACGGTCTTCGTGGCTGGCGGTGATATCGAGAAAGGTGATCTCGTCGGCACCCTGCTGGTTGTAGCGCTGGGCGATCTCTACTGGATCGCCCGCATCACGAATGCCGACAAAGTTGACGCCTTTCACCACGCGCCCGGCATCCACATCCAGGCAGGGGATAATGCGTTTGGCTAAGCTCATTCGCTACCTCCACTCAGCTGGTCGCTTAAACGCTGGGCTTCCGCGACATCCAGGCTGCCTTCGTAAATCGCCCGGCCGGTAATCGCGCCCAAAATACCGCTATCGGCGACATCGCACAGCGCGCGGATATCGTCCAGGTTAGTCACGCCGCCTGAAGCGATCACCGGCAGGCCGCCTTCGCGGGCCAGTGCGGCAGTGGCTTCCACATTAACACCCTGCATCATGCCGTCGCGGGCAATATCGGTGTACACAATGCTGGAAACGCCGTCGTTGGCGAAGCGCTTGGCAAGCTCGGTGGCTTTGACGGTAGAGACTTCTGCCCAGCCGTCGGTGGCCACATAGCCATCTTTGGCATCCAGGCCAACAATAATATGGCCGGGGAAGGCGCGGCACATCTCACCCACAAACTCAGGCTCTTTGACCGCTTTGGTACCAATGATCACGTAGGAAACACCGGCGCTCAAATAGTGTTCAATGGTTTCTGCCGAGCGGATGCCGCCGCCAATTTGGATCGGCAGGTTCGGGTAAGCGCGGGCAATGGCGGTGACCGCTTCTCCGTTCACCGGCTTGCCTTCAAAGGCACCGTTCAAATCCACTAGGTGCAAACGGCGCGCACCGGCTTCTACCCAGCGCGCGGCCATGGCCACTGGGTCGTCGCCGTAGGAGGTCGCGTCTTCCATGCGGCCCTGCTTTAAGCGCACACACTGGCCGTCTTTGAGATCAATCGCGGGAATTACCAACATAGTGAAACCTCTCAGGGCGTCCAGGTGACAAAATTTTCCAGCAGGCGCAGGCCCGCACGGGAGCTTTTTTCCGGGTGGAACTGCACGGCAAAGGTGGCGTCGCGGCCAATAGCCACGTGAGCGCTCACACTGCCGTACTGGGTGGTGCCGAATACCTGGGCATCGTCGGCGGCATTCACGTAATAGCTGTGCACGAAATAGAAGTGCTCATTATTATCGATGCCTGCCCAGAGCGGGTGGTCGTGGTGTTGATTCACCAGGTTCCAACCCATGTGCGGTACTTTCAGGCGCTGCTCTTGGGCATCGCGCATATTGGCCGGGAAGCGGTCCACGCTACCTTGGAAAAAGCCCAGGCAATCCACGCCACCGTTCTCTTCGCTGCGCTCCATTAACATCTGCTGGCCCACACAAATGCCCAGCAGCGGTTTAGCTTGGCGGGTCAAAATATCATCCACCAGCCCGCGCAGCTCGGTACGCTCAAGCTCGCCTACACAGTCACGAATGGCGCCCTGGCCGGGCAGTACCAAACGGGTAGCACCCAGAATGCGACGTGGGTCACGGGTAATAATCACGTTCTCATGGGTGACGTGCTCAAGCGCCTTCGCCACAGAGTGTAGATTGCCCATTCCATAATCAATTACCGCAATGGTCATGAAGCGCTCCTTAAATTCGTAGGCGAGAGAGTGGTGGGCGAGATAGTTGTGGGTGAGAGAGTCTTGGGCGCATAGGCTATGGGCAAGCCGCCGCTAGTCGCAACGCTCGGCATTATAAGCTTCCTTTGGTAGACGGCATCTGCCCAGCCATGCGCGGGTCTTCCGCAACGGCCATACGCAGCGCACGGCCAAAGGCCTTGAAAATGGTTTCTGCCTGATGGTGAGCATTAAAGCCTTTTATATTGTCGATATGCAGCGTCACGCGGGCATGGTTTACAAAACCCTGGAAGAACTCCCAGAACAGCTGCGTATCCATGCGGCCAATGGTATCGCGAGTGAACTCGACATTCATATACAGGCCGGGGCGGCCAGAGAAATCGATGACCACTCGGGAGAGCGCCTCATCCAGCGGCACATAGGCGTGGCCGTAGCGGTAGATACCGCGCTTATCGCCAATAGCCTCGTTAAACGCCTGGCCCAGGGTGATGCCTAAATCCTCAACGGTGTGGTGGTCGTCGATATGCAGGTCGCCTTTGGCATGAATATCGAGGTCCACCATTCCATGCCTCGCCACTTGATCCAGCATGTGGTCCAGGAATGGAACGCCAGTTTCACAGCGGAGGCGGCCTTCGCCATCAAGGTTGACGCTGACCGTAATCTGCGTTTCGTTGGTGTCACGGCTTACCGTGGCAATACGCGCTGACATGTTGCATCTCCTGCGCCGAGGCGCACTCTGAGGAATAATCGGCGGGCGGCGGCTGCGGCCAAAACAACCATTATAGAGAATCGGCACCCCCATCCGCTACAATGCGGGAAATGTCGCCGCTGTTTGCGGCGCTAACAGAGCAGCCTAGCTGCGTTGGCAATGAGGATTTCACCATGCCGGTGACACTGCAATATGTCGACCAGGCCCGTTGGGAAGCAGAAGAGCAGGTGCGCATCGACTTAGTGCGCATTTATGAAGACGCACCTCAAGAGCGTATGCCCAGTCCAACGGTTTTGCCATTTATTGAGCAGCACTTAAAGGAGCAGCATTTTTTTGCCTGCGCCCACTTCAACGACCGCCTGTTAGGTGCGGTGGCAGTTCAGGAAGCCGATGACCGCGCCTGGTGGCTTTCCGAGTTATGTGTAAGAAAAGTCACCCGGCGGCGCGGCGTAGGTTCGCGGCTAATGGCGCTGATAGGCGAACAAGCCAAACAAGATGGTCGCGTACTGCGTATCGCCACCACGACGCTGCCGCTGGCGGATCAAGTGCTGCTATCAAAACTGGGCTATCGGCCCGTTGCCGCAGCCGCCTCTTGCGCGCCGGGCATGCTGGGGGCCAGTGATTTTGTTGAGCTAGACCCACAAGGAAAAGGGTAATGAAACAGCTATTACGCATTTTGCTGGCTGCGGTGGGCATTTTAGCCATTGTGGCAGTAGCCGCCGTGGTGTACGTCACCACCTTTTTAGACCCGGAAGACTTCAAACCGCGCTTAACCGCCGTGGTAGAGGAGCAAACCGGCCTCAACCTCGCCCTAGAAGGCCCGATTACCTGGTCGTTCTACCCCCGCATTGGCGTCAGCGTTGAGCAGGCCCGCGCCTGGCTGCCTGAGCAAACACAAGACGAAACCGCCTTCGCCGCCATTAACCGTGCCGAAGTCAGCGTTGCCTTTGCCCCGCTGCTACGCGGTGAGATTGCCGTGGATGGCCTAACGCTAGATGGCATGCGTCTCAACCTGGAGAAGAACGCCGAAGGCGAAGGCAACTGGCAGCCGCTACTGGAGCGCCTCTCCGAACACAACAACGAATCTGCCGAAACTGTCTTGGCTCCTGCCAGCGCAGGCCCGAATGCCGATGCAGGCAACTTATCTGTCGTGCTCAGTATCGCCAGTGTCGAAGTCAAAGAAGCTGACATTCGCTACCGCGATGAGCAGAACCAAGCGCTATGGCGAGTTCAACCGCTGAACATTTCTGGCACCAATGTGAATCCGGTGCGACCCTTCCCGCTGAAAGCCATGTTCACCCTCACCAAGCATAACCGCCTGGATGCCGAAGAGCTTGAACGCGCCCCAGATATGACCAGCGAAGTAAACCTGCAAACTCGGCTGCGGCTAGGCCTGAAAGATGAGCAGGTTATTTTTGAAAACACCCAGCTCACCACGCACACCCGCCAAGGCGAGGCGAGCGAGCCGCAGCAGCTCAGCTTAAAAGCGTCTGAAATCGTCGCCCGTTTAGCCGAACAGCAGCTAAGCGTTACCGAAGGCGTGGTGGAAGCCGGACTGCGCCACCCAGAAAATTGGCAAGGTAGCCTCGCGCTTGCTTTAGCATTTGGCCTGGAGGCCGACCTCACCGCGCAAACCGTGCAGTTAAAAGATGTTCAACTAACTGGCCCGGATGGCCTGCGCGTTAGCGGCCATCTTAACGTCGAGCAGCTGCTGGAGGCACCGCACTACAGCGGGCAGCTCACCGCCGCGCCGTTTACGTTGCGGCCCTGGATTGCACGCACGGGCGTGAAACTGAATACCGCCAGCGAAGCTGCTCTTAGCGATGTGGCGCTCACCAGCCCCATCGAAGGCAGCTTGAAGCGTATCTCCCTGCCGCGCCTCTCGCTGGTGGTAGATGACAGCACCTTTACGGGCGATATTGCCGCCGCGTTGGATGGCACACAGCTTACCTTCAACCTTGAAGGCGACAAGCTTAATCTGGACCACTACCTACCCGGCCCAGAAACTGCTCAGCAAGCCAGCCGTGGGCTGCTGCGTAAATCCTTTGCCCAAACCAGCGGAGCGCTGCTGCCCCAGGCGTGGCTCAGCACGCTCTCGCTGCAGGGCGACCTCAGCGTTGACCAACTGCTGCTAGCCGGGCTGACCTTTGACGACACCCAGCTGGCACTGCGTGGTGAAAACGGCAACCATCGCCTCACTGCGTTTGAATCGCGTTTTTATGAGGGCGAGCTAAGTGCTACCGGCCAACTGGATGCCACGGGCAATGTGCTTGAGTGGCAGCTCTCGCCCAGCATCAGCAATGTGCAGGTCGCACCGCTGATCGAAACCTTCAGCGAAGAGGAGGCTCCGCTGCGCGGGCGATTCAACCTGGAAGGCGCGCTAACCACTCAAGGCAACCGCCGCGAAGTGCTGGCCAGCAACCTCAACGGCGAGTTAACCGCACGGCTTAACGATGGCGCGATTCTCCGCACCAACATCTCTCGCGAAATGTGCGAGCTGGTCGCCCAGCTAGAAGGCCAGCCAGTAGAGCGTGAATGGCATCCAGATACCCGCTTTGAGCGTTTTGAAGCCACCTTTCAAGTACGCAACGGCCTTGTTGAAAGCGACGACCTACTGATTACGCTGCCGGGTATCGACGTGCAAGGGGAGGGTAGTTTCAACCTCAACAGCCTCAACTTCTCTACCCAGGCGAACGTGCGGCTAGTGGACACCGCTGACGCCGCCTGCCAGGTTAACCCACGGCTACAGCAGCTGCCGCTACCGATACGCTGTGAAGGGCATGTTGGGGACGATAAAACCCAATGGTGCCGTTTCGACCGCACAGCCTTCCAAGACTCAGTGGTAGAGCTGCTGCGTGACGAGGCCGGTAGTCGAGTAGAAGAGGAGCTGGAAGAGCGGATCGACGAATCCATCAAGCGTATTGATGAGCGTCTAGGGGAAGGCGCAGGCCAAGAACTACGTGAAGGTATTCGTCGCCTGTTCAACTAATCGCGTTGATACACCGCCACCTGCACGCGCCGGCCTTACCGCCGGCGCTGTCGTTCATAGCGAGTGCTTTAAGGAATAACGATGGCCGATATGCCCACGCCGTGCCTACCGGCGGAAGAGTTCCAACACCGGCTGCTGAGCTGGTTCGACCAGTATGGCCGCCACGACCTGCCTTGGCAGTCGCCCCGCAGCGCCTACCGCGTGTGGGTCTCTGAAATCATGCTGCAGCAAACCCAGGTCACCACGGTGATTCCCTACTTCGAGCGCTTTATGGCCCGCTTCCCGACGCTGGAAGCCCTAGCCGCTGCGCCCCAGGATGATGTGCTGCACCACTGGACGGGCCTTGGCTACTACGCACGTGCCCGCAATTTGCACAAAGCCGCCCAGGTCGCCATGGAAGAGTGCGGCGGCGAGCTGCCCACCGAGAGCGTAGAGGCGTTGATGGCGCTGCCCGGTATTGGCCGCTCCACCGCTGGCGCTATTATCGCCCAAAGCACCGGGCAACAGGCCGCTATTCTGGATGGCAATGTAAAACGCTCGCTCACCCGCCTGCACGCGGTATCGGGTTGGCCGGGCAAGCCTGCGGTAGAGCGCTCGCTTTGGGCGCTGGCCGAGTACTTTACCCCCACCACGCGGCTGGCGGATTACACCCAGGCCATGATGGATTTCGGCGCCACGCTATGTAAGCGCAGCAAACCCGATTGCTTGATCTGCCCGTTTAACGACGTATGCCGCGCCTACGCCCAAGGCGAGCCTCAGCGTTATCCAGAATCCAAGCCCAAAAAGGCCATCCCCACCCGCGAGACCATTATGCTGATGCTGCGCGACCCGAAAGGGCGCGTGTGGCTAGAGCAGCGGCCACCCAGCGGCTTATGGGGTGGGTTGTGGAGCCTGCCGCAGTTTGAGCGCCACAGCGAACTCAACGACTGGCTCGAAGATAACACCGTGGCCCCGGAGCGCCACGCCGCGCTGCCCGGCTTCACCCACACCTTCAGCCACTTTAAGCTAATGATTACGCCACAGCCCGTCACCTGTGAACGAATCAGCGGCATCCGCGAAAGCGGCGTATGGTATGACGTTAACCATCCGCCTGCGCTAGGCTTAGCGGCACCGGTGAAATCACTGCTAAGTCAGTTGACGCCGTTTGCCCTCGACCCCACCCCTGGGCCCACGGGCTAATGTGGCTGGCAGCCACCTACACACAACGTACTCAATAGGAGCACGCCATGAGCAATACGGTTTTCTGCCGCAAATACCAACAAGAGCTACCCGCGCTGCCGTTCCCGCCGCTGCCGGGCAAGCAAGGCCAAGAGATTCAGGCCACAGTATCCAAACAAGCCTGGGAAGAGTGGCAGGCGCTGCAAACCCGCCTGATCAACGAGAAGCACCTCAACATGCTGGAGCCAGAAGCCCGCGCCTACCTGATGGAGCAGATGGAGCGCTTTCTAGATAACGAAACCACGGATCAAGCAGAAGGTTACGTGCCGCCCAGCCAGGCATAAACCATGTAAGGCCGCGCAAAGCCACAGCGGGCGTGGCTTTTACCGCTTTCGGGCAAACGCCTGTTGTGCTCTAAGCACGTGACTAGAAAGAAAGTTTCACAAAGGTGTTGACGAAAAGAGGAGCTTTTGGTTTAATACGCACCGTTGGCAAGGGCCAGATAGCTCAGTTGGTAGAGCAGGGGATTGAAAATCCCCGTGTCGGCGGTTCGATTCCGTCTCTGGCCACCACAACGTTGGGGTATCGCCAAGTGGTAAGGCACCGGTTTTTGGTATCGGCATTCCCAGGTTCGAATCCTGGTACCCCAGCCATTGCCAACAAGATTTCTTGTCGACTGACTAGCTTAACCGCAAACCAGTCGAATTCTCAAGAAAACGCGAAGCGCCGACATAGCTCAGTTGGTAGAGCAACTGACTTGTAATCAGTAGGTCCCGGGTTCGACTCCTGGTGTCGGCACCACTAAAAGTGGTTTAAAAGCAAAGCGTTAGAGAATATGATCAAGCCGCCTTTTAGGGCGGCTTTTTTGTTTTCGTGCCTTCCTTTTCGCATTTGCGTACCGTATTGCGTACCGTTTCTCTCAACGCCAAGAATTATCAGGATATGCAAGTCAACAGGTTGAACAACTGACGACTCGCTGCCCAACCAACTCCCCGGGTTTCAGGCACCTCGACACGTCGGCTATCGTATATGATCAACCGGTAGTCTTTTTTCGATACAGACATGGCCAAGCAGTAAATAAAGCTACAAGTAAGGAATTGATGGGAGGCATCTCTTGTAACCTTTGCTGAACGGCAAGGTTACATTGAGAAAATGTTTGTTATCATTTTAGATAAACCCTGCTGGCTTAAACTTTTGTGAATACCACCCTGCGGATTAAGGGTGGGGGACAGTCAACAAGTATTCTGCCACTGCCTGATAGGCGGGTAATGATGTAGGGTCATTGGCAGCGTTGCTCGCTACTGGATATGAGGCAAATCGCACGATGACCATCTGTGCTGTTGGATCGATGTAGATGGTTTGTCCATGCACCCCCCTGGCAGTAAATGCTCCGTGATCATTGTGTAGTGACCACCACATACCGCGGTAGCTGCCTCCTGGCAACGTATGATAGCCAGCTTGCGCAAATGCTGCCCGGTCTCCTCCCTGCCGGATGCGCTCTACTGCCTCAGCCGGAAAAAGCGGTTTCCCGTTGAACTCCCCATTATTAAGCATGAGCTGCCCAACCCTTGCCATATCGCGCAGCCCTGCACTGAGCCCACCTCCAGCAAATGGTGTTCCAATCGAGTCCACGGTAAAGTAAGCATCTTGCTCCATGCCCAGCGGTTGCCATATGCGTGAGGAAAGCAGCGACGCTACTGATTCCCCTGTTGTGCGGGCAATCACCCAGCCAAGCACATCAGTATTAATCGTCTTGTAGCCGAATTTCTGCCCGTGCACTCCTTCAGGCTGAACTGTTGCTAAATATTCATAATAGGTACGCGGACCGTTGTAATCGTCCGGTTTTGGCAGTGGACTTGCCGCTGCATTATAGGCCCAGATTTCTGCACTAGGATCACTATAATCTTCGCTGAAATCCAATCCAGTAGTCATTTCAAGTAATTGCTGAACAGTGGCATTACCAAAAGCGCTGTCGCCCAATTCTGGCAAAATATCTTCTACTAAAGCCTGTTCGTTGAGTACACCTTCTGCAAGCAATATTTCCCCTAACAGGCCAATCATTGATTTTGTGACAGACATTGCTCCGTGCTGTCCCATCTCGTCCAAACAGCCTGAGTAGGTTTCATATACAATCTGCCCATGATGTAAAATCAGCATTCCATCGGTGTAGTTTTCGCTCAACGACGCCTGCCACGTCATCGGTTCTCGACTACCTAGGGGGGTAAACGTTACATCGTTGATCTTGTCATCTAGCGCATAATAGAGTGGTGAAGGTGCTCCCAACCCTCGACTTACCTGTGTGGTAGGGAGTAACTCGCGGAAGTGACACACCGTCCAACGCATTTTAGGAAAGCTAAAGTAGTTTGTATCCGGCTGGCTAATGATCCGCTCTGCAGAGGGTGGAAAACCCTGCATCCAGCCAAGGCGCTCAGGATCCGATGCTTCGGCGCTTAATGGATCGTTGGCCATAGGGTCAGCAGCGGCAGGTGCTGTCCAGAACAGCAATGCGGGTAAGGTGATGGGTAGGGTATACCGTAAATAATCGTGACAGCGTGACATGGCCTACTCCACTGGTAACTGACGCAACTCAAGCGAGCGCATTGCGTTTAAGTTTAGCGCATACCAAAAAAGCAGATTTAAAAAGTTTGCCGGTCAGCACCGGCATCACTGTAGTCAAGTTTATTTGATTGTTTGATTACCCCTGGGCTAGGCAGCGAGCGACATGCTTGGGGCTTTCCAATGGCGTCGATTCATAGTGAGCAGCCTGTTGAAGATTTTCTGAAAGCTGCCATTGAACAGGAATTATTGGCTAGAGGGTTTGACGTTGGCGGTGATTCGCCAGTCATTATTCAGGGGGATATCTTAGAGCTGTACTCAAACCTGCACCTGATTGACACTTTTTTTTACCGGCAAAACAGTTGGTAAATCGACAATCAAAGTAGATGTAATATCAGAATCTAATGAGCGACTGTTCAGTCGAAATATCTCCGTTCAGCCGGAGCATAAGGGTGTGATGTATCAGTCGGCGTCTAACCTTGCCAGACCTATCGAAATGGCGATGGAGGAGACCCTAGATGAGCTGTTTAACGATCCGCTGTTTATGGAAGCGTTGCTCAGTTCACAACGTTGAAGAGGAGTTAAAGAAGAGGAGTTAAAAGAGTTTACGCTTGAGCAATGAGAAAAAGAGCCTGAACGGCTTTTCAATGACCCGAACCATTGCTTCACGAGACTACACAACTGGCAGGAACAGACGTCATCAATAGATGTTTGCTGGCTTCCAGTGCGGGGCTTCTATGCACCAAGCCCCGCTCTTTATGGCCGCCCCAACCGCTTCCTTTAATTAACGCTATGTCTCCTGGCGAAATGCGTTCAATAGCACTGGCATCCCTCACGATATCGAGATGGTCGCGGGACGCCCGACCCTTCATGATTAATGGCATGTTCTGGTATCACTGGTTGAGTAGTGGGTAGCGAAGACATAAATAGCTTCATAAGCGATGGAAAAAACGAGATATAAATAGTCACGCAGTGACCCCATGCAGCTAGGCTAGGCCTCCCACCGTGTTATTGGTCCATGCCAGCAGAGGAGGATTTGCCGCGTTTAGAAAAGTGTTGGCACAAAAAACGCCAACTTTGGGTCACGAACATGGCAAAAATAAACAGCACAGCGGCCAGAGAAACGATGGTTGGCCCTGTTGGTGTGTCCAACATGTAAGCGGCTCGCAGCCCGCCAGTAGTGGCCGCCATAGCAATGATGGCAGCAATAAGCGCCATCTGTTCTGGAGTGCGACTAAAAGGCCGCGCCGTAGCGGCTGGGATAATCAATAGTGCTGCAATCAAGAGTGCGCCGACCACCTTGAGGGCGACCGCCACGACAATGGCCAGAGCCACTGTCAATACCAGCTGTTCACGACGCGGGTTGATGTGGCTGGCATAGGCGAGTTCTTCGTTGAGTGTTGCGGTTAGAAGTGCCTGCCAACGCCACAATATTAGGCCAATCACCAAAACTGCCCCAGACCAGATAATCGCAAGGTCGATTTTGCTCACGGCCAGAATGTCGCCAAAGAGATAAGCATGTAGGTCGAGGCGCACGCCGGTAACAAAAGAAACAGCCACTAGCCCAATGGCCAGGGCGGAATGTGCTACCACTCCAAGCAAGGTATCCATGGCATAGCCTTTGCCGCTTAACGTTGACACACAAAGTGCCATAAGCAGGGCAACCCCCATCACACCGGCGAAAATGGATAGATTCCACAACAGGGCCAAGGCCACCCCTAGAATGGCCGCATGGGCTGTGGCATCACCAAAATAAGCCATCCGTCGCCAAACCACGAAGCACCCTAGCGGGGCTGCGGCTAACCCGACGCCTAGCCCAGCCAGTGCGGCGCGCCACATAAAGTCATCCAGCATGACGCAGCCTCTCCTTATCGTTAGGGGTTGCATGTTGATGGCGATAAAAAGCCAGTGTGTTAGCTGTTTGGTCACCGAAAAGCGCCTGGTACTGCGGCGATGCAGCAACTTTCTCGGGTTGGCCCTCACAACAGACATGTTGGTTTAGGCAGATCACGTGATCTGCTGTGCGCATGACCACATGCAAGTCGTGGCTGACCATCAGTACTGCACACTGAGAGCGTTGGCGGATCTGCTCAATACGCTGGTAAAACTCAGCAACGCCTCGGTGATCTAGCCCCTGTGTGGCTTCATCCAGTAATAACAGAGAGGGGCGTGATAGTAGAGCGCGAGCTAAAAGCACCCTTTGCAGCTGGCCACCTGAAAGATGATTCATGGCCGCATTCAATAGATGTCCGGCTCCTGCCTGTGCGAGTGCTTCGGCAATGTCGCGGTGGGTATGCCGCTTGGGAAGGTTGATAAAACGATGCACCGTCATTGGGAAAGTAGGATCAAGATGCAAACGTTGGGGCACATAACCGATCTTCAGGTCACGTGAGCAGGTGATGTGCCCTGAGGAAGGTTTGATAGCACCTATCAGCGCCTTGACTAGCGTGGATTTACCGGAACCATTAGGGCCGATAAGAGTGACGATCTGGCCAGCTGTTAGCGACAGGTTGATGTTTTCCAGCACCGTCTGCTGGCCAAATCTAACTGTTAACTGATCGATGCTTAGCAGGACGTTGTCTGTCAACAAGGCGCAGGAGTTAGGCGTATCTGTTGATGATAGACGCGAAAACATGACAAACTCCGTATTGATTTATTGTTATGTTATAACATATTTTTTATTGGTGGCAAGAAACCAATCAGGCAGACAACCGAAACCCCTTTTTAAAGAGATCACCCAATGAAAAAAACGCTTACTCGTATAATGTGGCCATTCCTGCTGGGATTTCCATTGGTGGCCACGGCCGATTTACCCAAAGTCGCGGTAGACATTCCGCCGGTGCACTCCTTGGTCAGTAAGGTGATGGGAGAGCTCGGAGAGCCCAAGTTGTTTATGCAGCAGGGTGCCTCTCCTCACGGGTACACACTGCGTCCTTCAGAAGCACAAACGCTGGATGAAGCAGAGCTGGTGGTGTGGGTTAGCAATGACTTGATGCCGTGGCTTGCCGGCCCACTGACAACATTAGCGTCAGATGCTGAGCATTTACAGCTGATGGCGTTAGACGAAACGCAGGTGCTGAATTATCGTGATCAATCGATTGATCTCATGGGGACGCATGACGACCATAGCCATAACCACGCTCATGACCATGATCACCATGATGAAGGGGCAGACCCGCACGGTTGGTTAGACCCACAAAATGCTCGTCTCTGGCTAGATGCCATTGCGCGTCGTTTAAGCGTGATGGACTCTGAAAATGCCGAGACCTATCAGAGTAACGCCACTCAGGCCAAAGCCGATGTGCTGGAATTGCAAATGACACTGGAAAGCCAGTTGGCTGAGCAACCAGCGCCGCGCTTTGTGGTCTTTCACGATGCTTATCAATATTTTGAACAGCGCTTTAACGTACCTTCAGAAGGCGCTATTTCGCTTGGCGATGCTTCTGATCCAAGCCCAGCGCGTATTGAGGCTCTGCAGCAGCATGTGCGGGAAAATGACATCCAGTGCGTGTTCAGTGAGCCCCAATTCAATGCGGGAATGGTGGAAAATGTCTTTGGTGATACCCCTACCGTTATGGGCGTTATCGACCCTTTGGGCGTTGAATTACCGCTTGGGCCAATGTTATACGACCAGTTATTGCGTCTACTGGCCGATGCGCTAAAAGAATGCAGCGTGCATCAGTAGGTATAAACGGCATCCTCGTAATAAAGCAGTAAAACGTCAAAGAACGGCACTATTCTTTTATTTGATATCACCATGGCTAAAAAGAGAGTAACCGACGACGAGATTGCCGAAAATGTAGGTAAGGCCAAGGAGGGAGGACTCCTCACCATATGGCCCACTCTGTGGGGCAAGCACGACCTGGGTCGCGAGCGCGGGCACCGAGTATGGCGGCGAGCGGGAGACGTTCCAGGAAGGTTTTACCCTGTCTGATTACACCCTCTATAACGTTGGCTTCTTCTACAAAAAGCGGCACCCGAGGGTGCCGCTAAACAGTAAGCCAGACCCCGAGAGGCAAGGCGGTCAGAAATCGAGCTGGTAGCCGAGGGTGAAGGTGCGACCACGTCCTGCGAAGTGCGAATTGTCGTTGTTTGCCCACGGAGCTGTTTGAGAGTAATAGGTGATGTACTGTTCGTCGGTCAGGTTTTCAATACCGAATGAGAGCTCTCCCACTGGTAAACGGTAACCCAGCGAAGCATCGAGCAAGGTGTAGCCGTCGAATTCCAGCTCGGGATCGTCGAAGCTGCGATCGAAGTAGTGGCTTACTTGCAGATGGGATGAAAGGTGCTCGTTCCAAGTGGCTCCCCAACCCACGCGCAAAGTATCGGGTGGGATATTCATGCCATCCAGCTTCGTATCGACACGACCGTCGTCATCCGTATCCGTTTTGCCTTCGACATGGCTATAGGAAAGGTCGACGCGATGCTGGTCTGTAACACGAATTTCACTGCTCAGTTCGACACCACTGATCTCTGTTTTCTCGCGACTGGCGGCGATGGTCCCGCCTTTAGTCACCATTCTTTGACCATAATCGGCGTCGGATTCGAAATAGCTCAATTCGACGCTCAGGCGCTCCCAGTTCAGGCGAGTGCCGATTTCACGGTTCTCGGTGACGATCGGCTGCAGTTCCAAAAGTGTATCGACATCTTGTCCTGGCTCGTCGATATCACGTAGGTTGCGCACATCGGGCATGCCGAAGCCTTCCGAGTAATTGGCGAACACCTGCGCCCAGTCGTTGGCTTGGTAGACGGCACCGAGGTTGTAGAGCGTCTCGTCGAAACTGGGTTTACCGCCTTCGACAGTTACTCCGCCGTTGTTTGAAGCAATGGTCCGGTAAGTGTCAACGTCGAGTTCGGCATACTCCTGGCGAACTCCCGAGTGCACTGACAAGGCATCCGTCAGACTGAACTCGCCCTGCAGGAACGCAGCCGCGTTGCGAAACTGGGTTGGAGGTACCCACTCACGATCAGTCTGGGAAAGAAGCTGCTGGGTTTCGTCCTGCTGCAGGTCGAGCCCGGTCGTCAGCGCCAGCCTGTCATCCAGCAATCCATCGCGGTTGAGCGTCAACTTGGCGCCATACTTGTCCGATTCGCTGCGTGATTGGTCGAAGAGCGTGCCGTCAGGCGCAATGGACGGATCCTGGAAGGAGGAATAAGTGCCACCCCCGAACTGTCCACGAAAACTCTGATGGTAAAGCTTGGCATCGAGCTCATTGCCGAACCAATCAGCATGGGAGTAGGTCAGGCCGACGGTCGTTGATTCGTTGTAAGGGGGATCGCCTTCCACGGTACCCCGCCGGGACGTGGTGGGAATGCTGGCGTCGCGGTCGCCTGGGACAGCAACGTAGTCGCCATCGCCTTTCAGTTCGAAGCGATTGAAAGAAAAGCCGATGTTCTGGTTATCGTCCAACCAGTAGCCAAGCTTGGTGAAGATATCATAGCTTGAGGAGTCCTGTATCTCACCCTGAGTACCATCGACGCCAATACGCCGGCCTTCTCCGTCAAAGAAGACGCCATGCTCCTGGCGTGTAACGGCGGCGAGATAGTCTAGGTTCCCTCGCTGGCCATTGATATGGTAACCCAGCTTATGCCCGATCCCCTCGGACTCGAAGTCGTCACCCGAGGAGATGCTGGCCGAAACGTGCTGATTGACTTCACCTGGTTCGGCATCGATGGTGACGAAGTTGATGATCCCGCCTGTGGCACCCAGGCCATGCTCGGCGCTGGCGCCGTGAATCACCTCGATGCGTTCGACCATGGCAAGATCAATGGTATAGCTGTCACGCGCACCATCACGCAGAGGGTTGGACTGGGGGATGCCATCCACCATGAACAATGGACTGCGTCCGCGGAACGTCTCACCTGAATTGGTCAGCTTCTGGCGACTGGGGGAGTAGCCGGGAATCAGGGCGTTCAGGATCTGACCGCGGTCGCTGGTGATGGCCAGTTGCTGCTCAATCTGCTCGCGGCTGATGACGGTGATTTTCTGGGGAGTCTGCCCTGCTTCGCTGCGGCTGCGCGTGGCGGTTACTACTAGGGGAGAGGTGGACTCTTCGGAGGTCGCCGCTGTGTCATCGGTAGCTGATTGACCGAAAGCCATGGATGGCAAAGTAGAGCATAGAACGGCAGGTAGCAGCCAAGCCGCGCGGGGATGCTTGGATTGGGACATGGAGGTTCCTTGCTTTTGGGATAGCTTTATGAGTTTTTAGTACTGCCTGGAATAGCAGGCAAGACACTAATAAAACAATATATCAAATGCAAGTAATTCGTATTATTTTTCCCGTGATGACTTGATGCTGGAATACAGCAGCCGCCACCGGGTGGCGAAGCCCCTATGCCAGATGAGCAGGTAGCGCTTGGGATGTGCTTTCATGCAGATAAGGGGCACCAATGGCCTGGCTCCCCTCGCCGCAGAAGCTGGGATCAAGCGGTCATGTGGGAGACAAGGACACGCTTGCCGAAGAGACAGGAGTTGTAGCCGATAGTAAAGGTGTTGCACCGGTGAGCGTGGGAACGCAGACCAGCCTTTGGGTATGCGGATCGCGAATCACGTTGGCGTCAAGATCAAAGACCTGCTTGAGATGAGCAGCGGTGAATACCGCTTCAGGAGAACCGCTATGCTCAATGCGTCCCTGGCGCATCATTACCAGCTCGTCAGCGTAGGCGGCTGCCAGATTCAGGTCATGCAGCACGACCAGAAGGGTGCGCCCACGAACGTGGGCGAGCTGAACAAGCAGTTCAAGAAGGTCAACCTGCACTTTCAGGTCAAGAAAGGCAGTTGGCTCGTCGAGCAATACGAGCTCCGTTTCCTGAGCCAGAACCATCGCGATCCAGCAACGTTGACGCTGGCCGCCGGAGAGGGCATCAACGGGCCGGGCGGCGAATTCCGTGACTCGGGCGATGGACATGGCGTCGTTTACCGCGCGTTCATCCTCTTGCGACCACTGCTGCCAAAGCCGCTGGTAAGGAAAGCGCCCCATGCCGACGAGTTCACGCACCGTCAGCCCCTCTGGGGCAGTGGGGCTCTGCGGCAGGATACCGAGCTTGCGCGCGACGTCGCGGGTGGGGGTGCGGTGGATGTCCTTGCCATCAAGCAGCACCTGTCCGCGCTCAGGATCGAGCGTGCGTGCCAAAGTTTTGAGCAGCGTGGACTTTCCACTGCCGTTGGGGCCAAGCAGGATCGTGAGACGTCCCTCGGCCACTTGAAAATCCACATTGTCAAGAACGTGGCGGCGACCTTCATAGCTGACGCAGAGGCTCTTCCCCCGCAGGCGCTGGGCAGACATGCTGGCTGCTACCTCGAAAAGTGAGAATCATTTGTATCTGTGGGCACGAGTGTGGCATTGTCTGCGCCCTTCTGTCCATTGTCCTGTAGCAGGAAGCGATCATGATACGTTCGTTACCCTTTGCCCTATGGTCCACTGCCTGTTTGCTAGCATTGATGGTGCTGCCCTGGGTCGTTCGGGCCGAGCCTGTACGGACGGTCGAGCACGCCTTGGGGGAAACCCGCATTGAAGACACGCCGCAACGCATCGTGACGCTCTACCAAGGTGTCACCGACAGCGCCCTGGCGCTGGGGCTTGAGCCAGTAGGGGTGGTGGAGTCCTGGTTGGAGCGGCCCATGTACCACTATCTGCGCGACAGCCTGCCTGATGACGTACGTTATCTGGGATTGGAGACTCAGCCCGAGCTGGAGGCGATCGCGGGGCTCGCTCCTGATCTCATTGTCGCCGCTCGCCATCGCCATGCCGACATTTACCCATTGCTTTCGCGTATTGCGCCGACAGTGGCGGTGGGAGATGTGTACGAAGTCGAAGCTGGGCTCGAACTGCTGGGCAAGGCCACAGGCCGTGAGGCCGAGGCCAAATCGATGCTCGTCGCCTGGGAGGAGCGCCTAGCCGATTTTCAGTGCCGTGCTGCGTCCAGGCTGGGCGATGCTTGGCCACAGAGTGTCTCGGTGATCTCTTTTCGCGGCGACCACGTGCGTATCTATTACAAGGGCTTCGCCCGACACATTCTCGACCAGGTGGGATTTCTCCAGCCGAAAGCGCATCAGGGGGGTAGCTGGGGTGTCAAGTTGGTAAGCCGCGAGAACATCCCGGCCATGGATGCCGATGCGATCTTTGTTTTCATGCGCGACGACCCAGTCGTGGCTGAGCAGTACCGCGACTGGACCGCGCATCCGCTGTGGCAGAACCTCAGTGCGGTCAAGGGGGACAGAGTGCATCACGTCGATCCGGTGATATGGAACATGGGCGCCGGTATCACGGCTGCCAATCGCATGCTCGACGAACTCTATGCCCACTATCAGCTGGAAAGTAACGGCAGAAAAGAGAGTGATTCTGAGGCGGCTGATCGGCAGTCCGAGGAGACCCGCTCATGCTGAAAAGCTCTTTTTCCCGAAGCCTGGGTCTGTTGCTGGGAGTGGCCCTGACACTCATCGCCGCGCTTGCCAGCGTTCTGCTGGGTGCCAACGAGATTGAGCCGGCCACGCTGATAAAAGCCATTACTGCCCCTGATATGCGTTCGCTGGAGCACCTGATTCTGCTCACCGAGCGCTTCCCCAGAGCGACTATTGCCGCCGTGGTGGGTGCCAGCTTGGCGGTGGCTGGGGCCCTGACACAGACGTTGACGCGCAATGCCCTGGCGGCGCCGAGCATCCTCGGTATCAATGCCGGCGCCATGTGCTTCGTGGTCGTGGCTAGCGCCTTCTTTGCCCTGCGCTCCCCTCTGGCGCTGGTCTGGGTGGCCTTTCTCGGCGCGCTGGTGGCGGCGCTGCTGGTGGCACTGCTGGGGCGTGAGAGAAGCGGCACTCTCTCGCCGGTGAGGATTGTACTGGCCGGAGTGGCGGTCACGGCCCTGTTTGTCTCCCTGGCGCAGGGGCTACTGATCATCGATCAGTCGAATTTTGAGAACTTCCTGCTGTGGCTTGCCGGCTCGGTAGCCGGGCGAAGCCTGGACATCCTGGCGCCACTGCTGCCCTTCTTTGCCGTCGCCGCTGTGCTCTGCCTGCTGCTGGTGCGCCAACTCAACCTGCTGGCGCTGGATGATGATATGGTCAAGGGGCTGGGGCAGCGCACCGGCCGCGTCAAGCTGCTGGCCGGGGCCGTCGTTATCATGCTGGCCGGCGGCTCGGTGGCGGTGGCCGGTATGATCGGTTTTGTGGGTTTGATCGTGCCGCATATGGTTCGCGCCCTTTATGGCCGGGATCATCGCTGGGTGCTGCCCGGCTGCGCCCTGCTGGGCGCGGCGCTACTGTTGATCGCCGATACTCTGGCGCGCTTTTTGATGCCGCCCCAGGAAGTCCCGGTAGGCGTCATGACGGCACTGCTCGGCACGCCCTTCTTCCTCTATCTCGCCCGACGCCGGAGCCTGGCCCCATGACACTGCCTCTTGTCTTGCGCACCGCCAATGGCCGCGTGTCGCTGCGTATCGATCGCCGTACACTGACGGTGATCCTGCTGCTGGCCCTCGTGCTCGCGGGCAGTACTCTGGCATCACTGAGCCTGGGCAGCCAGGCCACGACGCCGACCGAGGTGCTGGAGGCATTGCTGTTTCCTGGTCGCAGCGACATTGCCCTGATTGTGCACGAGGTTCGCTTGCCGCGGGTGTTGTTGGCGATTCTCGTCGGCGCCTGCCTGGGGGTGGCCGGGCTCCTATTGCAGGGGTTGGTGCGCAATCCTCTAGCCTCGCCGGACGTGATCGGCATCACCGGCGGCGCCTCACTGTCGGCGGTATGCTTCTTGGCGCTGGGTGGGGCAGCCCTGGGAGAGGGCTTGCTGCCGCTGGCGGCATTACTTGGCGCGCTGCTGGTAGCCTTTGGCATCCTCGCACTTGCCGGACGCGGCATGCCGCCAACGCGACTAGTGCTGACCGGCATCGGTATTGCCGCTGCCCTGGGAGCGGCGACGACGCTAGTGCTGGTGCTAAGTACCGATGCGCTGGCGATGCAGGCCTATGTTTGGTTGACCGGTAGCCTTTATGCAGCTCAGTGGAATGAGGTCCTATGGCTTGCCCCCTGGGCATTGGTGGGGCTCCCTCTGGCACTCGGTTTAGCGCGGCGGCTGGATGCTCTGGCACTAGGCGACGATCTGGCCCTGGGACTGGGAACCTCCATATCGGTCACGCGACTCTCCCTATTGCTGCTGGCCGTGGCTCTCTCCGGTGCGGCGGTCGCCTTTGCTGGTGGGCTGAGCTTTATCGGCCTGATCGCCCCGCACATCGCACGCCGCCTGCTGGCGCGCGGCCATACCGCCCTGGTGCCGGCGAGCGCATTAATTGGTGCCTTGATCTTGCTGTATGCCGACTTGATAGGCCGGCTTGCCTTCTTACCCCGTGACCTACCAGCGGGAATTTTCGTTGCCGGAATAGGAGCGCCGTTCTTTATTTATCTTCTTTATCGCTGGCGTTGAAGGGTACGCTTGCTTCGATGCCTATCGGGCTTAGTTTGCTTTTTTAGTATACTTGCTTAATGAAGTTCTCCATCTTATGCCGCTCTTTGAGCATGCTCAGTGAGCGGCAAGTCATTGAGTGGGCGGTGGGGAGAGTGTGATTGTAACGGTCTCGCCACGCTTCAATTTCAGCTCTCGCCTCATCTATTGTTCTAAATCAGTATCTCTTTAGTCATATATTTCAGAAGGCTATGAGACGACTGGGTTATTATAAAAGGCTTGTTGCAACTCTGAAGACAGAATCTGAAAAGGTACGCATTTTCAAGGCAATGATGTCACCGAGGCATAAACACCATAATAATGCCGGTGTGGTGAGGGGCTGGGGATGTAAGCCCTCAGGAGCCGAGGTGTATGATGGGACGCGCTTATGCTTCCTTTCTTTGTGTTTTATGATTCAGCAAAGGAGCCGCGATTTTGAATAACGCATTTTGCCGTTGTTGATGGTATGCGCTACTTTTAAGATCGCGCCTAATAGCGGGCGCATACCATCTTTGTTAATCAGCTCTCATCTTTTTCGAGTTTCAGCGTTTGCTCTACCGCTTGCCAGCCTGGCTCGCCGTTGCGCGTGGTGACACCATTAAGAAATGCTTGGACACGCTCAGTATTGTCACGCATCCACTCAAGCGCCACTTGTTCCGGCTCGCGCTCCTCATAGCTAAAACCGTAAATCATTGCGCTTTGATCATCGGCAGTAAAGGTAATTTGATCCAATAGGCGCGTAGCGTTGGGGTTCTCCTCAGAAAACTCGGTGGTTACCAACGTTTTTACATCGCTTCGGCCACCCCCTTCGCCCCAGATGTTCTCGGGATCGTCAAGATATTCAATATCGTATTCGATGTTCATCCAGTGAGGGGTCCAGCCAGCAAACACAACCCACTCATTACGGCTCATGGCATCCGCAGCGGCACTTAACATACCGGGCGTCGAGGTTTCGGAGAGCTTCCATTCACTCAGGCCATAGACATTGTCTTCGACGGCGGCGTTGAGCAAATCACTCATGCCGGAGCCGACTTCAATGGAGTAAATAGTACGGTTAACTCGCTCGGCAAATGCGTCATTGGTGAACTGCTCGGCGGACGTGAAACCTGCCTCATAGGCATAGGCCGGAACGGCGAAGCCTAACCGCGCACCGTCAACATTGTTGCCCAAATCTACGATCGTACCGCGCTCCATCGCCGTTTCGTACATACCATTTTGTGCGGGGAGCCATGCCGCCATAAAGGCGTCGATTTCGCCCTGATTCATAGCCTCATAGGTAATGGTAGACCCAAGCTCTTGCTTACGAACTTCGTAACCCAGCGCTTCTAATAGCTGTGCTGTTAGCGCTGTTTTGACAGTTACTCCGGGCCAAGCGGGCACGGCAAAGCGAACGGTGTCAGCATCATCTTGAGCGAAGGTGGGGGCACTCAAAAGCACGGACGAGAGCAGCACGCCACTGATAGAAGCGGTGCCAAAGCAACGAGTGCAAGTCATAGGAAATTCCTCTATTGCTTAAAAAAGCTGTGAGGCTACAGTGTATTGGCGAAAGTGGCTAGTTAGCATTAGACGAAGAGCGTGGCGCTGTGCGCCGTCTACTGGCGTTTGGCGTGGCTTAGTGGCGAGCAGGTCACGGAGATAATTGGTGTAGGACAAAGGGCGTTCAAAAGACGATACACTGCTCTAAAAGAAAACCGTCAGGCAATATGCGGCGTATACGCTTCACTACATTGCCACGGCGTGTCACCGCACGAACTAGGGAGATAGTGTATGACCCAGATCCGCTCTGCCACGATTCATGACCTCGATGCCTTAACCGAGCTACTAGACGGTTATCGGCAGTTTTATCAGCAGCCTAGTGATATTCAAGCTGCGCATGCTTTTCTACGCCAGCGCTTTGGGCAAGCAGATTCACGCATTTTGGTGAGCGAAAACAGTGACGGGGCGTTAACGGGGTTTGTTCAGCTTTACCCGGGAGTCTCTACCGTAGGCTTAAATTCACGCTGGACGTTAAACGACCTCTTTGTGCAGCCAGAGTGCCGTGAGAAAGGGGTTGGACGTGCACTTATGGAAGCCGCGACCCAACTGGCCCGTGATCATGGCGTAGCGCGTTTGATATTAATGACGCAGGTTGAAAACGAGCGCGCCCAGCGCTTATATGAATCGCTAGGCTGGCAGCGCAATACAGCATTTTATGGCTATTTGCTTGATGTTGAGTAAAACCGCCTGAGAGCCGCTTCGCCGTTGCTCTCTGTCAACTCATTAAAAGCCCTGAACTAAAAGCCCTGAAGGCCACTGTAATGGCAGCGTCTTCAGGGCTTTTATTGCCGGAACGTATACTACCGGTCATATCGCAGTACGCGAAACCGGCGGCTGACCGATGCTGTTGCCTATGCACCGGAAGAGAGGTGAGCGGTTACGCTTTGCATACACGATTACGCCCAGCTTCTTTTGCCTTATAAAGACGATCATCGGCAACCTTTATAGCGGTCTCATTGCTTAATGCCTCATCAGGGCCGGCAACGCCAATACTGGTGGTAACGGGCACTGGGTTCCCATCGTGATCAAACAGAGTCGCTTCTTCCACCGCATGGCGAATACGTTCGGCCACTGCCGCCGCTTTGTTGGCGTCCACTCCCATAAGCACAACCACAAACTCCTCGCCGCCAAAGCGCGCCACAAAATCGCCGGCGCGAACCTGCAAGGCGATAAGACGTGCAAACTCACGTAATACCTTATCGCCTACGGAATGGCCGTGGGTGTCGTTAACGCGCTTAAAGTGGTCAATGTCTAACATCAACAGGGCATACGGCACCGGCTTGCCAGTACGTAGCCTCTCTCGCTCGATCTCGGACATCCGCCGCTCCAACGCACCACGATTTAACAGGCCCGTTAAAGCATCATGTGTTGCTTGTCGGTATAGGCGCATCAATAAGCTCAGCTGGAAATGATTGGCCGTTAAGGATATGACCAGCAGCGACGCCAGAAGCCACTGTGCCTCAATGGCTTCTGGCGTCATCCAGATACCGTTTACCTGATGGGCAAAGACCAGCAACACCTGCAACATGACCCCCGCCAGGAACGACTCCAAAAGCGTGAACGGGAACACGCTCAACACAGCGACAAGCAAGAAAGGGATAAATCCGTAGCCGGCCAACCCGGCTTCATCACCGCTAGGCAATACGATCAGCACTAACGCGTAAAATAGCGCTGGCAGTGACAGCAACGCCCCGGCACTAAAGCGTATGCGCCGGATATTCTCTTCATGGCGCCAAGCCCACCAAATGACCGCCGCAAAACCAAGCATCATTACCACACGCCCAGGCATGGTGTAGCGATGCACGGTGTTAGGCAGCATCACCGCATCAATCAATAGCCACAGCGGAGAGAGCAGCAAGAAAATCAACCCGACGGCCAACACTCGGCTGCGCAGATAATGGCCGTGAGCATAAACAAAATCGCGACTATGGTGGCGAGCCGTTAAGGTATCGCTCAAGGGGCTAAATAGGTTACTCACCCAAGAGTTCTCCGTCGGTTTGGGTATATTGGGAGGGCTACGCCGCTCGGAGTGCGCTGACATTGAGTGATTCATCACGTTCTCATGTTGTTATTGGTTGATTAATACAAGGCATCAACGTGATCACAACACTTCAGCTCTTCCCCTGCTATGACATACGTCAGCTGATTGGGACCGTGAGTGAAATCGATAAGCTGGCAGCACAGTGTCCGCCTGCTTTGGGGCTTAAAAGTGGTGTGTCGTTACACATTTTCCCGCATTACCAACCATTTTCTTAATTTAGCTATCACCATCAGCGCATTGAGTTGGACGCGCTGGATAAGCTATGCAAATTGTTCAACTGCGGGGTAGGAGATTTGCTCGAATTTGATGACGACCAGGAAAAATAAACAAGCACAAAGCGATAGGGCAGTCGGTTGCCTGAAGGTCGTAGGGGAAAATTTCTGAGGAAGAGAAAAAAGCCAATGTGTCACATATACGTCACAGATGTGTCACAGGAAGTTAGCCAACAAACAAACACAAAAAAGGCAGATCAGTAAGTAACTGATCTGCCTTTCAAAATATTGGTAGCGGGGACCGGATTTGAACCGATGACCTTCGGGTTATGAGCCCGACGAGCTACCAGACTGCTCCACCCCGCATCAACGTGTGGCGTATTCTACGCACTTTTGCCGCTAAGTCAACCCTTCATGCAAATCGCTTTCTTGCTGGTAGTCATCTTCATCGTGCTGCAACATTGAGAGAGTAAAGCTATGCTTTCAATCGGTATAACAAAAAGCTTACTGTCGGTGGGTCGCTCAACAAAACGAGCGGCGTGCTGAAAGTGAAAGAGGTGCGAAAGCGCTTATTCAGAGTGGCTTGCGACGCCATAACGATGCATAAGGTCCAAGCCATTTGTCTTATCAGGGAGGTAGTCAATGGCCAATCAAGCCCCCGTCGCCTGGGTAACTGGTGGAACTGGTGGAATCGGAACGGCAATTTGTCGTTCGTTGGCAGATGCGGGTTATTTGGTAGTGGCGGGGTATCATAACCCCGACAAGGCCAAAACCTGGCTGGAAACCCAGCAAGCCGACGGCTATAACAACATCGCGCTATCCGGTGTTGATTTATCCGACCACAACGCCTGTATCGAAGGCGCCCGCGAAATCCATGAAAAACATGGGCCGATCAGTGTGCTGGTCAACTGCGCAGGCATTACTCGCGATGGCACCATGAAAAAGATGACCTATGAGCAGTGGTATCAAGTGATTGATACTAACTTGAATAGTGTCTTCAACACCTGCCGTAGTGTCATTGAGATGATGCTAGAAAATGGCTACGGGCGGATTATTAACATCTCATCCATCAACGGTCGTAAAGGCCAATTTGGGCAGGTGAACTATGCGGCCGCCAAGGCAGGGATGCACGGGCTGACCATGTCGCTGGCGCAAGAGACGGCCACGAAGGGTATTACCGTCAATACGGTCTCTCCCGGCTATATTGCGACCGATATGATTATGAAAATTCCGGAGCAGGTTCGTGAAGCGATCCGCGAAACGATTCCGGTAAAACGCTACGGTACGCCAGAGGAGATTGGCCGTCTGGTGACGTTCCTGGCTGACAAAGAGTCTGGCTTTATCACTGGGGCTAACATTGACATTAATGGTGGCCAGTTTATGGGCTAAGCCCGCAGGTTAATTCCACTGCTTTTCCAAGAGAGACATGCAAACGGGAGGCTCATCGCCTCCCGTTTGCTTTGTGCGCCACGTGCCCTATTCAGGCGTCAAGTTATGGCTGAGGTGGGCGGGCTAGGCGGCCTAGTAGGCTATCTAACTCATCCACCTCTTGCTGCCATAGGGCATTCGGCATGGGGCCGAGTGCCAGCAGTGCCACCAGCACCTCGCGCAATTCATCCGCTTTGCTCCGCTCGGTATGAAGGCCGCTATTCAACCGCTCCACTTGAATGGCGAGCCGCAGCGGTTCATCGCGCTGTTTGACACTGCCCAGTGCAAGCAGTGACAGGTGAACCCGCAAGCGCGCCAGCTGCTCTTCCAGTTCACTCTGCTGCTCGCTGGAGAGCGGCGGCGTGGTGGAAAGACGGGCATCGTTGCGCTGCTGGTGCGCCTCGCGAAAGCCGGCAGGCAGTTCAGAGGCTATCTCCTGGGTGGCCTCGACTGGCTGAGCACCTTCGCCGTTGAGCGCTTGCTGGTCGGCATGTAAGTGCGCATTCACCAGCGGCAGGAGGGTATGCCACTGCCGCACAATGCCGGCAAGCTCTAGTCGGCTTAGGCGCTCCCGTTTGGCGCGCACAATGCCGCCAAGGCGGCGCTGCATCCCTTCGCTACGCCGGTTGCGGGGCAGCGGTTCTAGCTGGTGAATGCTGGCCAGGTAGGTATCTAGCTGCTCCGCCTCTTCGGCGTGGGCGGGTTGCCAGCTATCCATCTCATCAATAATCGCCTGGAGCTGGTCCAGCGTTTGCTGCTGGCGGGCGGCTTGCTCATGTTTGTGGGCATCGCGCTGGGCAAACAGCTGGTCGCAAGCGCTGCGGAAAGTCTTCCATAGCGCCTGTTCATCCCCTTTGGGGGCGCGACCTAGCGAGCGCCACTGCTGCTGTAGCTGCTTGGTGCGCGTAATACGCGCCGCCAGCGGGTGCTCAGTATCGTTTTGTAGTGCCTGCACTTGCTCGATTAACTCACGCTTTTGCGCGGCGATCTGTTCTGCGCGCTGATCGATCAGCGCCTGCAGGCGATGGCGAATCGCTCCAAAGCGGCGGCCAATGGCTTCGGCGTGCTCCCGGGGAACCGGCGAGTAGTGGCGCCACTGGTGGCGCGCCTTGTCACGGATCTCACGCAGGACATCGGGGTCGGCATCTTCTGCGGGTTGGGCCAGCAGAGTTTCAAGCTGCTCGCATAAGGCCTCGCGACCGCGCAGGTTGGCATCGCGCTCCTCATCAAGCTGGGCACGCCACGGCGCTAGACGCTCGTGGATGCGGTCAGACGCCGCCCGAAAACGTGCCGACTGCTCACGGTTCGCCGCCGCATCGCCCAGTGCTTTCCACTCTTTAACAAGTTGGCGGTGGTGCCGGTCAAGGGCAGAGTCTGCCATGTGCTGGTCATCCGCCAATGCTTCAATACTGGCACATAGCTGCTCACGCTTTGGCCCTGCTACAAAGCCGCGCCAGTCGCGCAGCTCGGCAAGCCGAGCGCCCAGGTGCTTTAAGCGGCTTTTTAGCGGCTTGGCATCATCGCCGGTTAACGCCTCAATGGCTGGCTTTAAGCGCTGGTGCAAGCGGCTGGCGCTTTTAAACGCCCCGCGCTCTAGCAGGTGCTCAAAATTATCTAGCTCGCCATCCAGTGCGCTCAGCGATGGGCTAGGCTGTGCGTTTTGCGTGCTCTTTGCCGCCAGCTGTTTTTGCGCTTGGGCTAGCAGGGCCGGCGGTGTCAGCGTGTTTGGCCAGCGGCATTGGGTGATGTGTTCAGCCAGTGCAGCGTGATCGTTGGCTGCTAGCGCTTGCTCTACTTGAGGACTCACTGCTTGCCAGCGCTGCCACGCCTCCATGCTCTGCTCATAGCGCTTTAATGCTTGGCTGTAACGCTGCTGGGTCGCCTCATTGGGTGGGTGGAGGTCCGACAGCGACTGCCAGCGCTGGCCTAGTAATTGGCGTTGGGCGCTCAGGCTATCGATATCCTGCATGGTGAGTTCGATGGCGTGGGTCAGCCCTTCTAGCGTTTCCTCTAACCCTTCCAGCAGCTGGTCGCGGGTGCGCTCTGCTTCGGCGCGGCGGGCAAGGCTCTGTTGGCGCGCCTGTTCTTGGGTTTCGTGGTCGTGAAGCGTTTTACGGCAGCTCAGTACGGCTTGGTGGAAGCGTTGTTCCTGGCTAACGCTGGGTGGGTGGCTAAGGTGTTGCCACTCCCGCTCTAAATGGCGGAAGCGCCCACCATAAAGCGGTTCCCAGGGGGCGCGGGCGTGCTGCTCCAGCTGGGTGAGTAGGTGCTCCCGCTGAGCCTGCTGCTCTGCCAGCCACTCAGCGTCGTTGCGTAGCTGGGTCAGTTTCTCTTTGGCAAAGCGAACTACCTGACGGTCACGACGCGCTTCTTTCAACAACCGCTTGAGGTTCTCTTCACTACTGATACGCTCTGCCGCTTGGTGACGAACGGCGGCTACGCTGTTATGACACGCCTGCTGGACAAGCTCCTCTTCATCGCCAAGCTGTTCAAGCGCGGTAAGCCGCAGCCCTAGGTTGTCCCCCTGCATGGCGACGGCATTGAGCAAGCGTTGGTCGGTGAGGGTGGCTACGCAGGCTTGGCGCTGCTGAAGGTCAGTATGGCCTTCAGCGCCGGTGAGCCGCTGGCAAATTGCGTTGAACCACGCCTCGTCCTGGCCACGCTGTTCGTAGCCGGCTAATAGGCCGTTAAGATCGTCAAGAGCAAGCAGTGCCGCCAGTTGGATGGCGCTATCGCTATCTTGGGCGAGGGTGTGGAGGGCCTCGCGCTGCTCTGATTGTTGAGGGTCAAGCTGATAAAGTGCCTTGAGGCGCACCTCGGGATCGGGGTGTTGCCACCGAGGAGCGAACAGGCGTCGTAACAGTCCGTGCATGGATCATCCTGCTAAGAGGTGCGTAAAGTGAAAAAAATCAGACATCGATGAGCAGGCGGTTGCAGTCCTCGTCGCTGTCGCTTAGCTTTGCCGTAGCGCTGTGAGTTTTCTAGCGAGTCACAACGCAAAGCGCGAGATTGCGCTACCCTTATCTTACCTGAACATGACATGGAGTTCGGCCATGAGCCTCAACGCCAACAGTGCCGACGTAGCCTTTAACTTCAAGGGTGGCATGCTGCCGATGACCGTCATGGAGTTAACGAGCGCTGATCCGGAGCGTATCCGGCGGCAGCTTGCTGGCAAACTGTCGCAATCTCCCGCGTTCTTTCAGCATACACCCGTTGTGCTTAGCGTGGAAAAACTCGATGAACCGCACCTGGCGTTAGAGCGTATTTGTGCCGTATGCCGTGACCATAAGCTGCTACCGGTGGCCGTGCGCGGCGGTGCCGAACCTATTCGCCAATCGGCATGGGCATTGGGTCTTGGTTGGTTCGCACCGGTGGAAGAGGGGCGGGCACGCGCGCTAGGAAGCGTAGCACCGTTGGTAGAGCCTGAGGAAGAGGAGAGCGAGCCAGCCTCACCGGGCATCGTCACAACGCGGCTTTATCGGGGAACGGTGCGCTCTGGGCAACAGGTTAGCGCCGGGGGGAGCGATCTCATTGTGATTGGCGCGGTCAATGCTGGTGCTGAAGTGCTAGCCGCAGGCAGCATTCATGTTTATGGTGCGCTGCGCGGGCGCGCCCTGGCAGGTATTCACGGCAATACCGATGCAGGTATTTATTGCCGTGAGCTGGAAGCCGAGCTTTTATCCGTGGCGGGTAACTATAAGCGGTTGGAAGATATTGATTCACAGTTATTGGGGCGCGCTGTGGAAGTTCATTTTATAAGAGAGCAGCTGGAAATTAAGCCGTTGGGTTAAGCCGCTTGACTGAGAGGGTTAGTACTTCATGCCTAGCGACGCCACGGCCGCTATCTATTACAGTGTGCTGTTTTGATGACATTGATGTTCCCGTTATGCGCGTAGCGCAACGTTATCGTGCTCGCGATGAACGACTTCAAGAAGGAAGTGACTCTTGGCCAAAATTATTGTTGTGACCTCAGGTAAAGGTGGGGTCGGTAAAACCACCAGCGCTGCGGCGATTTCGACAGGTCTCGCACTGCGCGGCAAAAAAACGGTTGTCATTGATTTCGATGTGGGCCTGCGTAACCTGGACCTAATCATGGGCTGCGAGCGTCGGGTGGTTTACGACCTAGTAAACGTGATTCAAGGTGAGGCTGGCCTTAATCAGGCGCTTATTCGTGATAAGCGTGTCGAAAACCTATTTATTCTTCCTGCCTCGCAAACCCGGGATAAAGACGCGCTAACCCAAGAGGGCGTTGAAAAGATCCTTGAGCAGTTAAGGGGGGATTTCGACTACATCTTATGCGACTCCCCCGCAGGGATTGAGCGCGGCGCACAGTTGGCCATGTACTATGCGGATGAAGCGATTGTGGTGACCAACCCAGAAGTCTCCTCCGTGCGCGATTCCGACCGTATTTTAGGGTTGCTTGGCTCGAAAACCCAGCGTGCCGAGCAGGGCTCGGAGCCAGTGAAAGAGCACCTGTTGATTACCCGCTATAACCCGGCCCGGGTGACATCAGGTGATATGCTGACCCTGGACGATATCCGTGAGATTCTCGCGATCGACCTGCTCGGCCTGATTCCCGAATCAGAAGCGGTGCTGCGCGCCTCTAACCAGGGGGTACCGGTTACCCACGATGCCTCAAGCGATGCAGGCCAAGCCTACACGGATACCGTTTCACGCCTGCTAGGGGAAGAGATGCCGCTGCGCTTCCATGAAATGCAGCGTAAGGGTTTGCTGAGCCGGATGTTTGGGAGTAGTCGTCGATGAAACTGCTGGAGTTCTTGAAGCGTGAGCGCAAGAAATCCGCCTCGGTGGCCAAAGAACGGTTACAAATCATCGTGGCGCATCAGCGTAGCCAACGTGGTCAGCCTGACTACATGCCGCTGCTTGAGCGCGAACTGCTCGAAGTGATCCGTCGTTATGTGCATGTCGATGACGACGCCATTCAAATTTCGCTGGATAGCGAAGATAACTGCTCGGTGCTGGAGCTTAACGTGACGCTGCCTAAAAGCTAACCGTTAGCGGGTTCTCGGAGGGGCGGCGGGAAGCGTCGCGGGTGTGCTAGTCTTGAGCTTTTATTCCCATCCAGCGAAGGCTGCACCGGCGCGTGGGTGGGCTGTCACGCTCAAGGGAGTTTGCATCCATGGCGCCACCAAATGCCGCCCCTGCCAGTTTTCTCTGGCACGATTATGAGACTTTTGGTGCCGATCCACGTCGCGATCGGCCCGCTCAGTTTGCTGCATTACGCACCGACGCCGACCTTAATGAAATCGGCGACCCTATTGAGCTTTACTGCAAGCCTGCCGATGACTACTTGCCGCATCCGGCGGCCTGTCTTATTACCGGTATTACCCCCCAAAAAGCGCAGCGTAAAGGGCTGCCGGAAGCCGAGTTTGCACGCCAGGTACAAAGCGCCATGAGCGAACCCGGCACCTGCGTGGCGGGTTATAACAGCCTGCGTTTTGATGATGAAGTCTCCCGCCATCTGTTTTACCGCAATCTGCTCGACCCCTATGCCCGCGAGTGGCAAAACGGCAACTCCCGCTGGGACTTGATTGACGTGGTGCGGGCATTTTATGCGCTGCGCCCCGAAGGTATTGAGTGGCCATTGCGGGAAGATGGTGCTCCCAGCTTTAAACTGGAACACCTCACCGCCGCGAATGGCATTGCCCATGAGGGCGCCCACGACGCGGTGGCAGATGTGCGCGCCACCATCGCCCTGGCGCGGCTGTTAAAAACGCGCAACCCTAAACTGTTCGATTACCTGCTGGGCCTGCGCGGCAAGCGGGCTGTGGCCAAGCAGCTAGATTTGCCCAGTGCCAAGCCGCTGCTGCATATTTCCCGCCGCTATCCGGCAAGCCGTGGCTGCAGCGCCTTGGTGATGCCGTTGGCGGAGCACCCCACTAATCCAAATGGCGTCATTGTTTACGATTTGAGCGTTGAACCGGGCGATTTGCTCTCGCTAAGCGCCGAGCAGATTCGGGAGCGAGTGTTTGTCAGCCAGCAGGATCTCTCAGAAGGGGAAGCGCGCATTCCGCTCAAAGTCATTCATATCAACCGCTGCCCAGTGCTTTTTCCGGCCACGGTGTTAAAAGATGTCGAGGGCGAGCGCAAGGGGGAGTACGGCGTAATTGTGGAGCGGCTGGGTATTGATATCGCCGCCTGCCGTCAGCACTGGAAAACACTGCGCGAGGCCAGCGGCGTGGCGCAGAAGGTGGCGGAGGTGTTTAGCGGCGGCTATGAGGAGTCGCCCCAAGACCCCGATTTAATGCTCTACTCCGGCAGCTTTTTCTCCGCTGCCGACCGCCAGCAGATGGAGCGGGTGCTGGCTATGGACCCCTGGGACTTAGTGGGCCAGCGTTTCGCCTTTCAAGACCCCCGCCTGGAAGAGATGCTGTTCCGTTTCCGCGCCCGCAGCTACCCCGAGACCTTAGAGGGCGAGGAGCGTGAGCAGTGGGAGGCGTTTCGCTGGATGCGGATGAATGATCCGGCGCTATCGGGCTTTACCCTCAAGGCGTTTGCGCGGGAAATCGAGCGCTATAACCAGCAATCCCTTACGGATCACGATCGCCGGATACTTGAAGAGTTGGTGATGTACGTTGAATCCATGATGCCAGCCCAGGCGTTTGACGCCTGAGCTGGCGAGGGGCTAGCGCGCGTCGAACGGCGTGCGCGCCTCGCGGTAGGCAGCGATATCGCTGGGCGAGTCGCCGGGGTTGAAGCGGATATCTAGCCGGTGTGAAAGTAGCGCAGGCCAAAGCGCCTGTAGCTCTTCAACGCTGACATCCAACGCTCGCTCAGCGATCTGCTCGCGGCGGTCGAAGCGTACCTCATCCAGCGCAGTGGCTTGCCAGTAGCGGTTGGCCATGCTCTGCAGGCTGGTATGCCGCTGGCGCAGGCGGTCGTGAACCGCTTGGCGGTGGGCAGCCAGCTCTTCATCACTCAGCGTCTGAAGGCGTGCTTCTGCGGCTTCCATAAAGGCATCTATGCGTTCGGCAATGGTGTCGCTGTTTGTATCCGGCGACTGCACAATCAGGCCGATGCCAGGGGCTTCCAGCAGCGGCGAATAGCCCGCATTGACGATATAGCCAAGCTGCTCTTCGGTGCGTAACTGCTGATAAAACGGTGTATCCAGCCACTGGGCCAGCACGCTCACGCGGGCCTGCTCCTCAATGCTGGTATCGCGCCCCTGCAGGTAGCGTAACACCAGCGACTCTTCACGGGTGCTGTGTGGATGCAGTACGGCAGGCTCCTCGCTCACTACCAGCGGTTGTAGCGGTGGGATATCGTCCCGTGTTAGGCGGGGCGTTAATGCGCCACGCACCAGACTGGCTTGTTCCCGCGCCTGTTCAGCGTTCAAGTTGCCCACCGCCATGGCATCAATATAAAGGCCGTTCAAGAAGCGCCGGCGGAAGTTTTCCAGGTGGTGCTTCTCAAGCCGTTGGCTCGCTTTCAGTAGCTCCTCGGTAGACCACTGCGGTGACAGCAGCGCCTCACCTAGCGCACGGCTCGCTTGGCCGGTAAGCGACGATTGAGGGGCATTGCGCCACTCCCGCTGTAGCTGATAACGCACCCGCTCAAACGCATCGGAAGAGATATTCGCCTGTTGGAGCTGGTCAATCACCTGCTCAATCAGCGGTGTTTGGCCATCACGCCAGCCGGAGAAAGAGAGTGTGATACCACGGGCGTGGGCGTAGGCGCTAAACGACTGCCCGGCAATCCAGGCGGGATAGAGTGACTCATTGAGACTGTCGTTGAGCCAGCCTGCCAATAGGCGAGTGAGCACTGCTTCTTCGGCAGAGTGGCTGGCGCTGGGGTGCTGCAGGCTAACCCGCCACTCTACGCTGGGCGTATTGAAACGGCTGTCCTGCATATGCCAGGCGGTGAAGGTAGGCGTCTCGATCAGCGTGGAGGGCTGCTCATCCTGGCCTGCCTGAAGGGTTAAATCATTGGCGATAAAGGGGTTGGGCTCTGGCAGAGCCAAGCCGCTCAGCATCTGCCCTGTTTCGGTGGGCGGCTGCTCTTTCCATTGGGTGTTAAACCACGGCGATACGGTTTCGCTCTCCACATCCGGCGCGGAGTAGAAGCGCAGCATGTTGTCAGGCGTTAGCGCATCTAGGTAGCGCTGCTGGCGCTCGCTATCCATACCGTCCATGCGGTAAGCCGCATACTGAACATCCTCTACCGGATAGCGGGAGAGGCTCATCGCTAAACGGGTTGCCTCTTGTTGGGGCGCACCGTGCTGCTGAAAGCGAAACGCCTGCTCGTTGAGGCTTTGCTGCTCTTCGTAGCGCCATTCGGCCAGGCTTTCTTCACGGATCTGCTCAATGGCGGCAAATAGCGTGGCCTCGATATCCTCCAGCCGCTCGGCACCCGCCGGGGTGAGGCTGATGGAAATGGTAAACAGCGCCTGATTGCCATCGCCACGGCCCACGCCCGCCGAGAGCGCGTCGGCCAAGCCTGCCTTACGCAGTACCGACAGCAAGCTGCCGTCGCCTTCGTCACCCAGCAAATGTGCGATGAGCTGGGTAGGCTTGGTGCGATACTCATCGGTGGGATCTGGAATGGGGAAGTAGAAGCGCAGCTGCCGGCGGTCCTGCAGCGACTGGCGCTCGATATAGCGCGGCAGCGTGTCCGGGTCTACCAGCGGCTCGTCAATGGTGGGGGCGCTGAGGTCGTGATCGGGAATGTCGGCAAAGCGTTCCACCACTAGCGCTTCCAGCTCGTCCAATGGCTGGGGGGCGACCACCGCCAAGTTCATCACGTTGGCATCGTAATGGCGTTGGTAGAAGTCGATTACCCGCTCGCGCAGTGTCGCCTCGCCGTCCGGGTCGGCCAGGGTATCGCGGCTGCCCACTGCAAAGCCCGTGGTGGGGTTGTCTGGATTCAGCAGTTGATTCAACACATCGTTTTCACGCCGGGATTCATCACGGATGCGCGCCATGTACTCGGAGTGAACGATGTTGCGCTCGCTCTCCAAATGGTCGGCGTTAAACAGTGGCGAAAGGAAGAACTCGCTAAAGCGGTCCAGGGCGCCGGGCAGTGCGGATGGCTCAATATCGAAGAAGTAGTTGGTGTCCTGCTGGGCCGTAAAGGCGTTATGAGAGCCAGCGTTATCGGAAATATAGCGCTGGTAGGCATCCGACTGCGGGTAAGGCTCGGTGCCCAAGAACAGCATATGCTCCAAAAAGTGCGCCAGCCCTTGGAGGTCGTCCGGGTCCTGGGCGCTACCGACCCGCACGTTCATGGAGGCGGCAGCTTTGTCGGCATCGGGGTCGCTGACCAGCAGCGCCTGCAGGCCGTTCTCTAGGGTTAAAACGCGGTAGTCGCGGTCATCAAACGGGCTCACCTTGGGGGTGATGACATCCGCCACTGGGTTCTCTTCTGCCCATGCGCCGGGGGCAGAGACCCATAGCAGGCTGAGGGTTAGGCCCAGAATGGCTCGCCGCGCTGCAAGGCGGGGCGGGGTAACATCGGTAGGTCGCAACATTACAGCTCCTGTGACACGGTCCAGCGCAGCATTGGCCCAATCGGGTGCGCGCAAGAGGGTGACTGGTAGGCAGGGTTATTAACATGCTTTGATACCGGAAAAGCGCCCAACAGTTCCAACGGTGCGGGCATCAATAGCGGTGTTAGCGTGTCTAGGTCGGTACTTGGGTCTAACCAGCGCATCAGCGCCTCTGGTGGTATGACCACCGGCAAGCGGTCGGTGAGGGACGACAGGCAGGCGTTGGCGGGCACGCTGATCAGTGCCGTCGAGTCGGTAAAAGTAGTTAACGTGGTGTGATAACGGCACCATAGCGCGCCGAGCAGTAGGGGCGCACGGTTCACCTGGGTGACCAGAAACGGCTGTTTGCTGCGGGCCTGGGGCTTCCAGACGTAAAAGCCGCTGACCGGAATCACGCAGCGCCGAGCGCTGAAGGCCTCGTGAAACATGGCCCGTTTGCCCAAGGTTTCCGCTCGCGCGCAGTGGGGGGCATGGTCGAGCACTTTGAGCCACGGCGGCGTCAGCCCCCAAAAAAGAGGGGTGTGCGTTAAGCGCCCTTGCTCAAGGCGGAGGGCGGACACAGGCTGACGAGGCGCTAAATTGGGCGACTCAATAAGTGGCTCGGTGCTCTTCAGATCTGGCGCAAGGCGGGCGAGCGATAGGCGCTGTACGTGTAGGCGTCCCGTCATGCCGGTCTCCTTAGTGCGCAATGCCTGCGGCGCTGGTGCAAAATGGCAGAGGGGGAGTATTAATACGTTAAATGTCGTGTTTTAGTGTCGAAAACAGTGTTCGATGTAAGGTATCCTATCGTATACCTTGCTCACGCTAAAGCGCGATGAGGCATTCTTCCCTGTTTGCCGTTGACCTGAAGAGATCGCCATGGCCCGTCCTAGACAGCATGCGCCCGATGCCCTCCACGCGCAGGTCATGCACGCATGTGATGAGTGGTTGGCTAAACAGCCAGTCCATGGCTTATCACTGCGTGCCTTGGCCAGAGAGGTGGGCTGCGCGCCCAGTACGCTGCTAAAACTCTACGGCAGCTTTAATAATCTATTGCAGCACGTCAACGTCGAAACCCTCGCACGTTTGCAGCATACCATTACCAGCTTGGCTGAGGATGACCCAGAGCCTTGGCTGCGTTCGCTGGCGCATGCCTATTGGCGATTTGCTGAGCAGGACTGCTACCGCTGGCAGCTGCTGTTTGATTACCCGCTCGCCCAGGAAGGGGAGCTGGACCAGCGCCAGAGCGACCTGATTGAAGCCCTGTTTACTCAGGTAGAGTCATCGTTAAAACAGTATCAGCCCGCTTTGGACGACTTAGAGGCACGCCGTCTTGGCCGCACCCTTTGGGGTAGCGTCCACGGCCTAGTGCAGTTGGGTTTGAACGAGCGGCTAGGCTACTGGCAGGGGCAGCAGCTCAAGGTGGATGAATTGCTGGACCAGCTAATGAGCACCATGCTGGCCGGATTGCGTCACCGAGGTGCAAGGGCGTGACATGGGGGATCAACACTATCCGCTGTTTGCTGCGTCGCGTTATCTATGTGGCCATGCGAGGCTGTTACCGGCTGTCGGTGCATGGCCAGGAGCATGTGCCCAAGCAGGGTGCGGCACTTGTGGTATGTAACCACGTTAGCTTTATGGATGCGTTAGTGCTGGGCGGTGGAAGCCCGCGCCCGCTGCGTTTCGTGATGGACCAGCCCATTTTTGAATCCCGCTGGCTGAAGTGGTGGTTTCAACTGGTCGGCGCTATCCCGATTGAGTCTGAGCGCCACAGCCCGGGCGCGCTGCGGCGCACGTTGGATGAGGTAAGCAAAGCGCTGCGTCAGGGTGATATCGTGATGGTGTTTCCAGAAGGGCGGTTAACGCCGGATGGCGAGATTCACACCTTCCGCCGTGGGCTTGAGACGATTCTCGCCCGCGACAACGTGCCGGTGATTCCGGCAGGTTTAGCGGGGCTGTGGGGTTCGTGGACCTCCCACTACGGCGGCAAAGCGCTCAAGAAATGGCCGTCGCGGTTTAGGGCGCCGGTGAGCCTACACTTTGGCCCGCCCATTGCCGTACATGAGGCTGAAGGCGTGGCGCTAAGGCGTTTCTTGGAGCAGCGCGTCAGAGCCTTGAAGGCAGCGGGTGATAGCGAAATCGCCCGCTGCCAAAAAAGCCGTCTGGGTTAAAAGCCCTAGCGGCGTGGCAAGCGGAGCTTTTGCCAGCAGCGTGCTGAGGTAATCAGGTTGTCGCGGATTTCCAGAATCTCCATCCGCGTATTGCCGATTTGCAGGCAGGCGGGGCCTTCTGGGAAGGCCTCCAAGTGCTCAAGGATGAGCCCGTTTAGCGTCTTCGGGCCATCGGTGGGCAGCTGCCACCCCAGCATCTTATTGATTTCACGGATGTTCGCTGTGCCTTCAATCACGTGGCTGCCGTCGTCCTGCTGATGAATCTCGTCGTCTTCGGAAACGTCGGTGGTGAACTCGCCCACAATCTCTTCCAGAATATCTTCCAGGGTGACCAGGCCCTCGACGTCGCCGTACTCATCCACCACGATGCCGATCCGGCGCTTTTGCTTCTGGAAATTCAACAGCTGCGTATGCAGCGGTGTAGACTCGGGAATGAAGTAGGGTTCCCGCGCTTCTTGCACGATGGCCGCTTTGGTGACTTCGCTGCGGGATAAAAAGCGCGCCGCGTTGCGCAGGTGCAGCATGCCAATAATGTTGTTGATATCGCCCTTATACACCGGCAGGCGCGTATGCTGGCTGGTGCGGATCTGGGTCAGAATATCTTCCAGCGAGTCATCCAGGTCGATGCCCAGCACTTCATGGCGGGGCACCATAATGTCGTTCACCGTCACGTTTTCGAGGTCAAGTATCGACAGCAGCATGGCCCGGTGGCGGTAGGGGATCAGCGTACCCGCCTCATGTACCACGGTACGCAGCTCGTCACGGGTCAGGCTGTCGCCGCCGTTATCCACGCTTTTGACGCCCACTAGCCGCAGCAGTCCGTTCGACATCACGTTGACCAGCCACACTAAGGGATAGAGCAGCTTGAGCAGCGGCTCCAGGGCAAACGAAGTGGGGTATGCGATACGCTCAGGCTTGATGGCTGCGTAGGTTTTGGGCGTCACTTCCGCGAAAATCAAAATGGTGATGGTGAGCAGCGCCGTGGAAATGGCAGGGCCGGACACATCGCCAAAAAAGTGGATGGCAATAATCGTGGCAATGGAAGCCGCGAGGTTATTAACGAAGTTATTGCCAATCAGAATAACGCCAATCAGGCGGTCGGGGCGGGTGAGAAGACGCATCACGCGCTTGGCGCTACGGTCGCCGCTGTTAGCCTGGTGGCTAAGCCGGTAGCGGTTGATCGACATCATGCCCGTTTCAGAACTAGAGAAGAAGGCAGATAGCAGGATGAGTAAGGCTAGCAGGCCGAACAGTAACCCCAGAGGGAAGTCGTCGCTCAAGTCGAAAATTCCTTTATGACGTATTAAGCTCGATTTGTAGAAGCATGGCAGTGGCGTGTCAAGCGCACGTGTGCGGGGGCGTTAACCGCTAAGCGCGTGGGCCTAGCGATTCAGCAGGATTTCCAGCACAAACTTACTACCAAAGTAGGCCAACAGTAGTAGGGCGCAGCCACCCAATGTCCAGCGTACGGCGCGCATGCCGCGCCAGCCAAAACGATAGCGGCCCACTAGCAGCGTCGTGAAAATAACCCACGCGCCCAGCGAAAGAGCGGTCTTATGTACCAGGTGCTGAGCAAACAGGTTATCGAGGAAGATTAAACCGCTGATAATCGAAAGGGTCAGCAGTACAACCCCTGCCCATATCAGCTCAAACAGCACGCGCTCCATGGTGGTAAGCGGCGGCAAAGACTGCACAATGCCACGGATATGGTGGTGACGCAGTGCCTGATTCTGTAGTCCTACCAATACCGCCTGAACGGCAGCAATGGCCAGCACGGCAAAGGCCAATGCGGAGCTAACGGCATGGAGCAGGATGCCTAGTGTTAAGCCGCTATGGCTGCCCTGGCTAGGCAGCCAGGTGGCAACAATCAGGGCGATCCCAGCCAGTGGAAACAGGGCAATGCCGGCATTGAGCACAGGTTTGAACAGACTGGCCACCAGCACAACATTGACCGCTACTGCCATGAGCAGCGTCGCGCTGGTGGTGAAACCCGGCAGTAGCCCAGGCGATTCGCCAACCAGTTGGACAACGACCGGGATATGCAGCAGCAGGCCCAGCGCGCCCAGTAGGCGTACCATGCCCTGGCGGGGAGGCACCCGGCGAAACAGTGTCATGCCCTGCCAAATAGCAGCAGCGACGTAAAGTATAAAAGCGATCGTGGCGAAAGGGAGCGCCTGCATGATGCTATCCGTGCGCCTTGCAGCGCGTTGTTGAGACAATGGTTGAAAAACGGCTGATCAGTCCAGCAAATAAGTCCAGCAAAGTTAACATCTGGCCATTTAGGACGGCTTGCCTACTATAACCAATCAAAGCGGCGTCGCACAGCCATCAAGCGCCAATGGTGACGCCCATGGAGACTCGCGCCACGAGCGCGTATAATCGCGACCACATTCGTCCGGTGAATACGCCCGGCGACAGCGACGGAGGCAGAGGCCCCATGTTTCAGAATCTGAGCGAGCGTCTTTCCCAGACGCTGAAGTCGATCAAAGGCCAAGCACGGCTAACCGACGACAATATCAAAGATACCCTACGCGAAGTACGCAAAGCGCTGCTGGAAGCCGACGTGGCGCTGCCGGTTGTCAAAGCGTTCATTGAGCGGGTGCGCGAACGGGCGGTGGGGCAAGAGGTTTCTAAAAGCCTCTCGCCGGGCCAGCAGTTCGTTAAAATCGTCCAGCAGGAGCTGGAAGCGATTATGGGCGAGGCCAACGAAGGCCTCAGCCTAAAAGGTTCCCCAGCCGTGGTGCTGATGGCGGGTTTGCAGGGGGCGGGTAAAACCACCTCCGTCGCCAAACTGGCCCGCTACCTGCGCGAGCGCGAGAAGAAAAAGGTGCTGGTGGTCTCGGCGGACGTTTACCGCCCGGCGGCCATCGACCAGCTCGAAACCCTGGCGAAAGAGGTCCAGGTCGACTTCTTCCCTTCGCGCTCGGACCAGAAGCCGGTCGACATTGCCAATGCGGCCATCAAGCACGCCAAAATACAGTTCCATGATGTCGTGCTGGTGGATACCGCAGGCCGCCTAGCCATTGACGAAGCGATGATGGCGGAAATTCAGGCGCTGCATAAGGCGATTTCCCCCCAGGAAACGCTGTTCGTCGTCGACGCCATGACCGGCCAGGATGCGGTGAATACGGCGAAAGCGTTCCACGACGCGCTGCCGCTCACCGGTGTCATCCTCACCAAGGCAGATGGCGATGCCCGTGGCGGTGCCGCGCTCTCGGTGCGCCATATTACCGGCAAGCCCATCAAGTTCATGGGGGTGGGCGAGAAGGTTGATGCGCTAGAGCCTTTCCACCCCGACCGCGTCGCGTCGCGCATCCTGGGCATGGGCGACATGCTGTCGCTGATTGAAGAGGCCGAGCGCGCCGTCGATAAAGACAAAGCTGCCAAGCTCGCCAGCAAAGTCAAAAAAGGCGATGGTTTTGACCTGGAAGACTTCCGCGACCAGCTTCAGCAGCTCAAGAAAATGGGCGGTATGGGTGGCCTGCTGGGCAAACTGCCGGGCATGGGCCAAATGGCTGAACTGGCCCAGGGCCCTGGCCCTGAAAAAGAGCTAGGCAAGCTGGAAGCGCTGATTAACTCGATGACGCCCAAAGAGCGCCGTAAGCCAGAGATTATTAACGGCTCACGTAAGCGCCGTATTGCCGCAGGTGCCGGCCTTCAGGTGCCGGACCTTAACCGCCTGCTAAAGCAACACAAGCAGATGCAGAAAATGATGAAGAAAGCGGGCAAGAAAGGCGGTATGCAGAAAATGATGCGCGGCATGTCAGGCATGATGGGCGGTGGTGGCGGCCCTGGTGGCATGGGCGGAATGGGCGGCGGCGGCGGTTTGCCCTGGCGGTAAGCGGCGCCCCTTACGTATTTTGAGCGCTTGGCAAGGTTGACGGCCTGTGAGTTTTCTGGCTGCCAGGCTTTCCAAGCCGAGCGCATTTGCGTAGAATGCGGCCTCTTCATGCGTGGGTGTTGGCAAAATGTGCGTTAGCACGGCTCCAATGCTTGCCAGTGAAGGTCCTGATGGTGCGTTGCCAAGGCTTATATAAGCAGGTGGTGCACCAAGAAAACAGTATGACGAGTGTTCTGATAGCGGTTAGCGCTATGTCCCACTCTCGTAACCTCAACCGAAGGATAGTTATCGTATGGTTACCATTCGTTTGGCACGTGGTGGCGCCAAAAAGCGTCCCTTTTATCACCTGACTGTTACCGACTCTCGCAACGCCCGTGACGGCCGTTTCATCGAGCGTATTGGTTTCTTCAACCCGGTTGCCCGTGGTCAGGAAGAGCGTCTGCGCGTTGATCTGGATCGCGTGACTCACTGGCAGAGCCAAGGCGCCCAGCTGTCTGGTCGTGTTGCTGAGCTGGTTAAAGAAGCGCGCAAACAGGCCTAAGCCTGTTGCTCGTCGCAAGTCATAGCAATAGATGCTGTTGTAGCCGGAGTAGTCGTCAATGACGCGTTTTAACACTAGCCATACTGACGACACGCACGTAGTGCTTGGTAAGCTCACCAGCCCTCACGGGATTAAAGGTTGGCTAAAGGTGTACTCCTATACCAATCCCATGGACAGCATTTTAGATTACCCCGAGTGGTGGGTGCGCCAAGGGGAAACCTTGACGCGCATGACCGTGATTCAGGGGAGTCGGCAAGGCAAAGGGCTTGTCGTGCAGCTGAAGGGCATCGATGACCGAACGGCAGCCGAGGGGCTGGCGCAAGCGGACATCCTCATGCCTAAAGAGGCACTGCCTGAGCTTTCCGATGACGAATATTACTGGCATGAGCTTGAAGGTCTTACTGTCTTCACTCAGTCAGGCGAGCGGTTAGGGCAGGTCAGCTACCTGTTTGAAACCGGCGCAAACGATGTCATGGTGGTACGCGGCGATAACGACTCAATCGATAAGCGCGAGCGGCTGTTACCCTTTCTGCCCGATGATGTGATTGTTGATATCAGCCTGGAAGACGGCCGTATGGTGGTTAACTGGGACCCTGAGTTTTGATGAGCCCAGACGCTTTGAACGAACTTACGGCGACGGATACAACGGTGGCAGCAGAGGAAGCCGCAGGTAGTCAAACAGACGCACCAGCGATGTGGATTGGGGTTGTGTCACTGTTTCCTGAAATGTTCGATGCGATTACCCAGCAGGGTGTCATCGGTCGGGCGGTAGAGAAGCAGCGCATTGCCCTAGAGTTCTGGAACCCGAGGGATTACGCCACCGACCGCCACCGCAGCGTGGACGACCGCCCCTATGGCGGCGGCCCTGGCATGCTGATGAAGGTAGACACCCTCAGGGCGGCTATCTTTGATGCTCGCCAACGTGCCGAGCAGGCCACCGGCCTTACGCCGACAGTGATCTACCTATCGCCTCAAGGGCGCCGGTTGGATCAGCAAGGGGTGCAAGCACTCGCCTCGGCAGGCCCGCTGGTCGTGGTTGCTGGGCGTTATGAAGGCATCGACGAGCGTGTGGTGGAGAGTGACATCGATGAAGAGTGGTCGATTGGCGACTATGTGCTGAGTGGCGGTGAGCTGCCCGCGATGGTGCTGATCGACGCAGCGGCAAGGCTGGTACCCGGCGTGCTGGGCCACCAGGATTCCGCTATCGAGGACTCGTTTAATGACGGCTTGTTAGACTGCCCGCACTATACCCGTCCAGAAGTGATCGACGGGCGCCAAGTGCCTGAGGTGCTGCTCAGCGGAAATCATGCAGCCATCAAGCGCTGGCGGTTGAAGCAGTCGCTGGGGCGTACCTGGCAGCGTCGTCCTGACTTATTGGCAGGGCGCACTCTTAACGCCGAGCAGCAAGCGCTGCTAGACGAGTTTATCGAGGAACACGCTCTGCGCACTACCTCGGATAGCAGCGAGTAGCGCAGAGCGGCGGTGCAGGACGAATACGCAGTTAGCGTGCGTACCTGCGTCACCCATAACGACTCCCGCGTGGCTCGCTTCGAGCGCCGGGATCACGGTTTGCCCCTTCCACAACTGCGTGGCAAACCATTACGTTATTTAGGAGTATGAAGATGAGCAGCAAGAACAAGGTGATCCAGGCGATCGAAGCCGAGCAGATGAACAAAGAGATTCCTGCTTTTGCACCGGGCGACACCATCGTCGTTCAGGTTAAAGTAAAAGAAGGTACTCGTGAGCGTCTGCAGGCGTTTGAAGGTGTGGTGATCGGCAAGCGTAACCGTGGCCTGAACTCCGCTTTCACCGTGCGTAAAATCTCCCACGGTGTTGGCGTTGAGCGTACTTTCCAGACCTACAGCCCGCTGGTTGACTCTATCGAAGTCAAGCGTCGTGGTGACGTTCGTCAAGCCAAGCTGTACTACCTGCGCGAGCGCAGCGGCAAGTCGGCGCGTATCAAGGAAAAGCTGGCTTAATCGCCACTTTTTCACGGGCGCCTGGCGCTCGGGTACGGAAAACCCCGTCACCGCTTTGCGGGGCGGGGTTTTTGTTTGTGGCCTCACCGTGAGACCGTTAGCCTATGAGCGTGATTGATGCCTATCTGGATGCCCTGTGGTTAGAGCAGGGAGCCAGCGACCATACGCTAGCGGCCTACCGGCGCGATTTAACCGCCTGGCAGCAGCAGCTTGAACGCGATGATGAAACGCTGCTCACAGCCTCGCCAACGCGTTTTAGCACTTGGATGGAGCAGCGTCGCGAGCAGGGCTACCAGCTGCGCAGCAACGCTAGGATGCTCTCGTCGCTACGCGGCTTCTATCGTTGGGCACGGCTCTATGGCCATATTGACAGCGACCCGCTCGCTAATGTGTCACTTCCTAAAGTGCGCCCCAGCCTGCCCAATACGCTGGAGGAGGAGGAAGTAGAGCGCTTGCTGCTGGCCCCGGATGTGAGCACGCCGCTTGGCGTGCGTGATCGCACCATGCTGGAGCTGCTCTACGCCTGCGGGCTGCGGGTATCTGAGTTGGTGGGACTGACCAGTGACGCAGTGAATTTGCGTCAAGGGGTGGTGCGCGTGCGCGGTAAAGGGGATAAAGACCGCCTAGTGCCCATGGGGGAAGAGGCCGCCGAGTGGCTAGCGCGCTACTTGAAAACCGCACGCCCGGCATTAATGCAGGACCCGACGCGCCCGGCGCTGTTCCCAGGGCGGGGCGATAACGCCATGACACGGCAAACGTTTTGGCACCGCATCAAAGCCCACGCTATCACGGCGGGGATTTCGCGTCCGCTGTCGCCCCACACGCTGCGCCACGCCTTTGCAACCCATTTATTGAATCATGGGGCGAATTTGCGGGTCGTACAGCTGCTGTTAGGCCATAGCGACCTATCCACCACGCAAATTTATACCCACGTTGCCCAGGCGCGCCTGGAGCAGCTACATGCCGAACACCATCCGCGAGGTTAATGAAACAATGCGCCAACGTATGCCCTCAGTTGCGAAAACCTGTGCCCTCTGGCTGTTGCTGGCGGGCAGTGTACTGCCTGCCTTTGCCAACGCCGATGATGCCGCCGAGCGTCTTGCTGAGACGTTGCAAGTTAACGGCCAATCAATGCCGGTAGAGCAAGTGAGCGCCACGCCGATGGAAGGGGTTTACCATGTTCGCCTTGAGAGCGGCGAGTCGTTTTACTCCAATGCGGACGGCAGCCATTTTCTGGTAGGTGACCTCTACCAAAATGCGGATAATGGTCTGGTGAATTTAACCGAGCAGTCTCGCAACCAAGAGCGTGCCGCGGCGCTGGCCACCGTCTCGGAGAGCGAACGGGTGGTGTTTCGCAGTGTCGATGAGCCCAAGGCCACGGTGGTGGTGTTTACCGACCCCACCTGCCCCTACTGCGAGCGCCTCCATGAGACCGTGCCCGAACTCAACGAGCGTGGGATTGCGGTACACTACCTAGCCTTCCCGCGGGCCGGTATGGGGAGCGGTGCGGCTAACACTCTGGAGCAGGTATGGTGCTCGGATAACCGCAGCGAGGCGATGAATCAAGCGAAACAGGGCCAAACCATTGCCGCGTCGGCTAGCTGTGATAATCCGGTAGCTGAGCAGTACGCCCTGGGGCAAGCGTTGGGTGTACAGGGCACACCAGCCATCATCCTGCCCGATGGGCAAATGGTACCTGGGTTTGTACCCCCCGACCGGCTCGTTGCCATGTTAGGCTTGGAAGATGAATAACGTCACCTAAGTGACGAACGAAAACGCTGAGACACTGATTTAAGAAGCGGCACCTGCGGGTGCCCAACACGAAAGGGGAAGTATTTTGAAACCGGTAAGAGTAGGCATTTGTGGGTTAGGTACGGTAGGTGGCGGCACCTTCAACGTATTAACGCGTAACGCCGACGATATTAGTCGCCGCGCAGGCCGCCCGATTGTCATTGAGCAGGTTGCCCACCGCAGTATCCATCCCGACTGCGATATTACCGGCATTAACGCCACCACCGACGTATTCGAAGTGGCTAACAACCCCAACGTGGATGTGCTGGTAGAGCTGATTGGCGGCTACGATATCGCCCGTGAATTGGTGCTCACTGCGATTGCCAATGGCAAACACGTAGTGACCGCTAACAAGGCGCTAATCGCGGTTCACGGTAATGAGATTTTCCGCGCAGCCCATGAAAAAGGTGTGATTGTTGCCTTTGAAGCTGCTGTTGCAGGCGGTATCCCCGTCATTAAATCGCTGCGTGAAGGCCTGGGCGCCAACCGTATCGAGTGGGTGGCCGGTATTATCAACGGCACCGGCAACTTCATTCTGACCCATATGCGCGACGAAGGCCGTGCCTTTGAAGACGTGCTGGCGGAAGCCCAGGCGCTTGGCTACGCCGAAGCTGATCCCACCTTCGACGTGGAAGGGATCGACGCAGCCCACAAGCTGACCATCCTGGCCTCGATTGCCTACGGCGTACCGCTGCAGTTTGAAAAAGCCTTCACCGAAGGGATCTCCCGCATTACTGCCGAAGACGTGGAGCAGGCCGATAACCTGGGCTACGTCATCAAGCACCTGGGGATCTCCAAGCGCACCGATCAAGGGCTGGAGCTACGGGTACACCCCACGCTGATTCCTAAAGAGCGTATGCTGGCCAATGTGCACGGTGTGAAGAATGCGATTGCGGTGATGGGCGATGCGGTTGGCCCCACGTTGTACTACGGTGCCGGTGCCGGTGCCGAGCCAACGGCTTCGGCAGTGGTCGCTGACCTACTGGACGTGGCGCGGGATATTGCCACCGACCACCACTACCGCGTGCCCTACCTGGCGTTTAGCGGCATCGATGAAGATGTTAGCCAGCTGCCGATTATGCCGATGGAAGAGATCACCACGGCCTACTACCTGCGCCTGCTGGCGGTTGACCGCCCCGGCGTGCTGGCCCGTGTCGCAACCATCCTGGCCGAGCAGGGCATCTCCATTGAAGCGCTGATCCAGAAAGAGGCCACCGAAGGTGAACTGGTACCGATCATTCTGCTGACCCACAGCACTAAAGAGAAGCAGATGAACGAAGCGATCCGCGAAATCGAAGCCATGGCGGACATCGCAGGCCCCGTGACGCGTATTCGCGTGGAAAGCTTGGACGAAGGAGAGTAACCCATGCGCTATATCAGCACGCGTGGCCAAGCGCCTGCCCTCTCTTTTGAAGAGGTGGTGCTCACCGGCATGGCCAGCGACGGCGGCCTCTACGTACCGGAAACGCTGCCCAAGTTCTCTCAAGAGGAGCTGGCCAGCATGGCCGGCCTCTCTTATGCCGAGATCGCCTTCCGGGTGATGAAGCCGTTTGTAAACGGTGAGATCGACGATGACACCTTCCGCCGCCTGGTAACCGAGGCGTATGCCACGTTCAATCACGACGCGGTGGTGCCGTTAAAACAGTTGGATGCCAACCACTTCCTGTTGGAGCAGTTCCACGGCCCCACCCTGGCGTTTAAAGACGTTGCCTTGCAGCTGCTTGGCCGCCTGCTGGACCACTTCCTGAAAAAGCGCGGCGAGCGCGCGGTGATTATGGGGGCCACCTCCGGCGACACCGGCTCTGCAGCCATCGAAGGCTGCCGCCACTGCGACAACCTCGATATCTTTATTCTGCACCCCCATAACCGCGTGTCCGAAGTGCAGCGCCGCCAGATGACCTCGGTGCTGGCGAATAACGTTTTCAACATCGCTATTGAGGGCAATTTCGATGATGCCCAGGCGATGGTCAAGGCCAGCTTTGCCAACCAGGAGTTCCTGAATGGCACGCGGCTTGTGGCGGTGAATTCGATCAACTGGGCGCGTATCATGGCCCAGATCGTCTACTACGTGGCCGCAGGCGTGGCCTTGGGTGCCCCCCAGCGGGAAGTGAGCTTCTGCGTGCCGTCGGCCAACTTCGGCAACGTCTTTGCGGGCTACATGGCGTACAAGATGGGCCTGCCGGTGAAGCAATTCATTATCGCCACCAACGCCAACGACATTCTGCACCGCACCCTGGCGGCCAACGACTTCTCCAAGAAAGAGCTGGCGGCCACGCTGGCGCCTTCCATGGATATCGTTGTGTCGTCCAACTTCGAGCGTCTGCTGTTTGACGCTTACGACCGTGACGGTGCCGCTGTGGCCGCGCTGCTGGAGCGCTTCCAGCAAGAGCCCACCGCGCTTGCCGACGCGCCGCTGGCCAAGCTGCGCAAGAAGTTCGCCAGCCATAGCGTGGATGATGAGACGATTCTGGAAGTGATTCGGGAAGCCCACCACCGCACCGGGGAGATTCTCGACCCGCACACGGCCACCGGCTACCGCGCCGCCGAGCGGGCGCGTGTGGATACCTCCACACCAATGATCACCCTGGCCACCGCCCACCCGGCGAAATTCGCTGAAGCGGTGGTTAAGGCGGGCTTCCAGGGCGTTCCGCTGCCGACCCACATGGACGACTTGCTGGAGCGTGAAGAGCGCTACACGGTGCTACCGGCAGAGCTGAGCGCGGTGCAGCGGTTCATTGCCGATAACCGTCGCTGAGGTGGCATGACCCAGGTGCCGCTCTCTGCGCGAACACTCGCTGCACACAATAGCCGTCCCCGCCTAGAGCCTCGTCCCCTGGACGAGGCCGTGTATGCCCGTGCTCAGGCCGAAGGTTTGAGCGAGCTGCAGGCGCGGCTGCTGGCGTCGCGGCTTCCAGGCTACACCGGGGAGCTGGCGCCTCTGGTATCGCCAAGCCTGCGTTATCTGGTGCATCCCGAAAAGCTTGCCGATGGCCGCCGCGCCGCTGAGCGGATCGCCCAGGCGGTCGCTGAGGGCGAATCCATTGGCATTCTGACCGACTACGATGTGGATGGAATCACCTCCCACGTGGTGATTCGGCGCACGCTGGTCGAGCTGTTCGGCGTGCCCGAGCATAAGCTGCACAGCCTGATTGGCCACCGTATTCACGATGGCTACGGCATCAGCCTGCCGCTGGTGGAGCGAACCCTCGGTTTAAAACCGCTGCCGACGCTGGTGATTACCGCCGACTGCGGCAGCTCCGATGAGCCGCGCATTGCGCGGTTAAGCGCGGCGGGTATCGATGTGGTGGTCAGCGATCACCACGCTCTGCCGCTGGAAGGCCCGCCGCCTTCTGCTTACGCCTGTGTGAACCCGACCCGTAGCGACTGCGACTACCCTGATAAAACCATCGCGGGCTGCATGGTGGCGTGGCTATTGATGTCGCTCGCCCGTAGCGTATTGGTCGAGTGGGGCGTACTGCCCGAGGCCACGCCGAAGCTTTCGCCGTGGCTCTCTTATGTCGCGCTAGGCACCGTGGCGGACTGTGTCTCGCTCGGCGGCAGCCCCGCCAACCGAGCGGTGGTGAGCCACGGCTTGACGCTGATTAACCGCATGGACGCCGCCTGCTGGCGGGCCATGGCAGCGCGCTTAGGGGCCGACAGCGTCCCCTTTAACGCTGAAACGCTGGCGTTTCAGATGGGCCCGAGGATCAACGCTCGTTCACGGCTAGATGACCCCTATGCGGCGCTGCACTTTATGCTGGCGGAGAGCGACAGCGTCGCTAACCGGCAGCTAGAGGTGCTTGACCAGGATAACCAGTCCCGCAAGGCGATTGAGGCGGATATGGCCGAGGAGGCGCGGGCACTGGCCGCTCCCGCCTTGGAGGCCAATGAACCTGCGGTGGTCGTACTGCTGGAAGATGGTCACCCCGGTGTGCAGGGTATTGTGGCCTCGCGGTTGGTCCAGGCCTACGGTCGCCCAGCCGTAGTGCTCACGCGGGCGGCGGCACCCAATATGCTTACCGGCTCCGGCCGCTCTATTGACGGGCTGCATTTACGGGACGCACTACAGCGCACCTTTGAGCTTGCCCCAGAGGCGCTGCCGCGCTTTGGGGGCCACAGTGGCGCTGCAGGCGTGGGCGTGCCACGGGAGCAGCTCGACACCTTCAAAGCCGCGTTTTTGCAGGCGATCGGTGAGCAGCTTGGCGACACGCCGCTCTACCCGCGCCTGTGGACCGATGGCGAACTCTCCACCGCACAACTCTCACTGGCGACGCTGGTTGAAATCGAGACGCTGGGCCCCTACGGGCGGGAGTTCGACCCGCCGCTGTTTGAAGGGCGCTTCATTGTGGAAGCGCTGCGCCCGGTCGGCGCAGAGGGCTCGCACCTGATGATGGAGCTCTCTATGGGGGCGGTGACCAGCAAAGCGATCTGGTTCCGTGCGTTAACGCCGGGGGAGCTGCCCTCGTTTGGGGTTGGCGATACCCTGCACTGCGCTTATAAGCTGAATCGCAACCGCTGGCGGGGTCGTGAGTCACTGCAACTGATGGTGGAGCACGCTAGCCCCATCTAACGCGCTCCGCTATCCTCGCGTCCTTGGCCGCACAAGCGGCCGCTCGAATCATCCTAAAAAGGACGCACCTATGAATATGGAAGATCTTCCTAAAGACCCTCATAAGCCTTATGAGGACGTCATGGCGATGCTGTTGGGCACGCTGTTTGTCGCGCTGGGGGTAACGTTTTACACCCATGCGGTACTGCTCACCGGCAGCACGGCGGGCATGGCGCTGCTGCTTAACTACCTAACGGGATGGGGGTTCGGCATCTGGTTCTTTGCCATTAACCTGCCGTTCTACTATCTGGCGATTAAGCGCATGGGGTGGAGCTTTACGCTACGCACCTTTGTCGCGATTGGCCTGGTGTCGCTGTTCTCGGAACTTACCCAGGGGTGGGTTACCTTTGCCAATGTGCCTTCGCTTTATGCCGCGTTAATGGGCGGCGCGCTCATGGGAATCGGTATGCTGATGCTGTTTCGCCACCGCACCAGTCTCGGCGGAATCAACATTCTTGCCCTCTACCTGCAGGATAAGCATGGCCTGCGGGCAGGCTATGTGCAGCTCGGCATCGACGCGGTGATCCTGCTGGTGGCGCTCACCCAGCTACCGCTAGACCGTGTGGGCTATTCGGTGCTGGGGGCGCTGATGCTCAACTTGATTATCGCCCTGAACCACAAGCCAGGGCGTTATATCGGGGTTAGCTAAGCGGTTGCTAGTTAAGCCAAAACCACCAGACGATCAAGCCAATGGCTGCGATACCCGCAAGGTTGATCAATAAACTCATACGGCCTCCTGCTGGGTGGGCTTCCATAACCGTAGGCGGTTGGCGTTGCTGACCACGGTGATGGAGGAGAGCGACATGGCCGCGCCGGCAATAATCGGTGACAGCAGCATGCCGGTTACGGGGTAGAGCACACCGGCGGCAATCGGGATGCACAGCACGTTATAGCCAAAGGCGCCTACCAGGTTTTGCTTGATGTTGGTGAGCGTGGCCCGGCTAAGTTCAATCGCTGTGGCCACGCCATGCAGTGAACCGCGCATCAGGGTAATGCCAGCGCTCTCCATGGCGATATCGGTACCCTGGCCAATGGCAAAACCCACGTTGGCCCGGGCCAGCGCGGGGGCGTCGTTAATACCGTCGCCCACCATGCCGACCACTTCGCCCGCCGCTTGGCGGCGCTCAATTTCTGCGTGCTTGTCGTCAGGCGTCATGCCTGCCTTGAACTCGCTAATGCCTACCTCGCGGGCCACCGCAGCGGCGGTATGCTCGTTATCGCCTGTCAGCATCACAACGGTTAACCCATCGTTCTGTAAGCGCTTTACGGCTGCGGCGGCGTCGGTGCGTAGCGGGTCGCTAACGCCGAAGAGGGCGGCCAGCTTGCCGTTGACGGCCAAATAGACCAGCGAGCGCGCCTTGGCTTCCAACTGGCGGATGCTCTCCTCTGCCGGGGAGAGGTCAACACCAGCCTCTTCCAATAAGCGCGCATTGCCTAGCAGCAGCGTGTCATTGGCTTGGCTGGTGCCTTTAACACCGCCGCCGGTCACGCTATCAAAGCTAGCCAGCGTATCGGGGCGGGCGTCGTGCTCGTCGGCGTAGGCTGTCAGCGCTTTGGCAAGGGGGTGCTCCGAGCGGCTCTCTAGGGCGGCCACCCAGGCCAACACTTGGGCGCTATCATCGTGCAGCACCGTTGCCTCGGTCACCCGCGGTTTGCCTTCGGTCAGTGTGCCGGTCTTGTCCACCACCAGCATGGTCAGGCGGCTAGCGGTTTGCAGCGCCTCGCCGCTGCGTACCAGCACGCCATGCTCGGCGGCTTTACCCACACCAATCATGGTGGAAATGGGAGTGGCCAAGCCCAGCGCGCAGGGGCAGGCGATAATCAGCACGGTAGTGGCAGTGACCAGCATATGAATAACCACCGGGGCAGGCCCCAGGTTGTACCAGGCAAGGGCCGTTAGCACCGCAATAATCATCACGGCGGGTACAAATACGCCCGAGATCTTATCGGCCAGCTCGCCAATCGGTGGGCGGGAGTTTTGTGCGCTGGCCACCTGCTCGGTAATGCGCCCCAAACGGGTATCGCGGCCGATGCGCGTGGCGCGGTACACCAAGCTACCGTTACCGTTCACCGTGCCCGCGCTTACGTCATCGTCCGCTGTTTTATGCACGGGCACCGGTTCGCCGGTGAGCATGGATTCATCGATATAGCTCTGGCCGTTGAGTACTACGCCATCCACCGGCAGCCGCTCACCGGGGCGAACGCGAATATGGTCATCCAGCGTTACATCGTCCACCGCGATTTCTTGTTCAACGCCGTCGCGTATCACCCGGGCGGTTTTCTCCTGCAGGTCGAGCAGCCGTTTAAGGGCGCTGCTGGTACGGCCACGGGCGCGTAGCTCCATGGCGTTGCCTAAAAGTATCAGCCCCACGACCATGGCGGAGGCTTCAAAGTAGATGCCCTGGGCCACTTCGGGTAGCCAGGGGGCGAAGAGCACTACCATCATCGAGTAGAGCCAGGCGGTGCCGGTGCCCATGGCCACCAGGGTGTCCATGTTGGCTTGGTGGTGCTTGAGTTGTTTCCAAGCATTGGTGAAAAAGTGCCGCCCAGGAAAGGCCAAAATAGCCAGGGTCAGTAGGCCTATTACTAGCCAATAGAGGCGGCCCAGGCCCATTGGGTGCGGATGGTAAACGAACATGCTCAGCATCAATGGAATCGCAAGGGCAAGCGATAGAATGCTGCCCTTGAGGCGCTGACGGTAGGTTGCCGCTTCCTGGGCTTCACGGGTGCGCTCCGCTTCGCGCATATCCACGATGGGTTCAGCGTGGTAGCCCGCTGCGGCAACGGCGTCAATCAGCGCTTCGCGCTTGGCGCTGCCCGTGACCTGGGCGGTGTGGGTGCCAAAGTTCACAGACGCAGCACTCACCCCAGGGGTATTCGCCAGTGCTTTCTCAACGCTTTTCACGCAGCCCGCACAGGTCATGCCGCTAATCAATAGCCGCTGTTGGGGGGCGTCAGTAGGCGCATTTTGGCCTTCGGCCACCTCGGAAGTTGGGGCCGACTCGGCAGGTAAAGGATCTTCACTCGGCGCTTCATCGGGTGGGTAGCCTGCCTCGCTAAGCGCACTATCTAGCGCGTTGCCATCCAGCGAGCTTGTGACCTCTAGGCGCTTCTCGGCGGGAAACCCCTCCACACTGGCCGACGGATCTTTGGTGTGAATAGCCTCGCGCATACGCTTGACGCAGCCCTGGCAGTTCATGCCGGGCACGGTGCGCGTTAGCGTTTGTGACTGCAGGGGGTGTGACTGCATGGTGCCTCCTCAGGAAAACTTTCGATTAAGCGGCACAGGCTATGGCCGTCGGGGGTGCCATCGGGCATGTCTTGCCAGCTCTCCAACGCCTGCTCCATACGCTGGGCGAGCGCTTCCAGCTCGGCAATCCGTGCGCGTATTTGCGGTAGCCGGTGGGCAAGCAGGTCGCGTACCAGCGGGCAGGGGGAGTCGCCCTGGTCGGCATGGGCCAGGATGTCGCGGATCTCCGCTACGCTAAACCCTAGCTTGCGCGCCCGCTGAATAAAGTGCAGGCGCTCCAGATCCGCAGCGGAATAGAGCTGGTAACCGTTATCAGGGTGCCGTTGGGGCGATAGCAACCCTTCTCGGGTGTAGTGGCGGACGGTTTCCGCGGTGACGTTACCGCGTTTGGCGAGTTCGCCAACTTTCAAATCGCTTAACGACATAACCTCCCCCCAGTTGGTGGTAAACGTTCACACTGCAGTGTAAAACCTTTGGGTAACCCATAGGTCAAGCAGGCGCGAGCGACTCAGTCGAAAGCACTAAAACACTGATTTAAAACGGTCGTGCGACTAATGTATAAGCAAAAAACAAAATAAAACGCTCGTTTGCACTTGAACCGAACCCGTCATTGGGCGAAAACTGAGGTGTAATAACGACGCAGGTGGATGGCTGAGTCCGCCGGATCATAGGAAGAGAGGCCCACAATGCATAATAACTTCAAGAAAGTAACCCTAGCGGCCGCGGTTGCAGCAGTTACCTTTGCTAGCCAAGCCAACGCAGGCGGATATCAAATCAACGAGCAGAGCGTCAGTGGGCAGGGGTATGGCCACGCGGGGCGTAGCTCCAACATACACGACGCCACGATTGTGTACGGTAACCCGGCGGGTATGTCGTTTCTCGACCGTGCACAGATTACAGCGGGCGGTACTTTTTTAAGCGTCGATACGGATATTAGTAATGTCACGGCGAACCGCACCTTGGATGCCGGTGTTGCCCAAGGCGGCGCTCCGGCAGGTGTTCAAGTGCCGGTAGGCGCGATTCCGGGCACTAACGATGGCGATATGGTGCCGGGTACACTGATACCTTTTGCGTTTTATGCCCAGCCCGTGAATGAGCGTCTGGCATTTGGCTTCGGTATTTATGCGCCGTTTGGTTCTAAAACTGAGTATGAAGATACCTTCCAAGGCCGCTATTTCGGTGACTATACCGAGCTGCGCGTGGTGAGCGCCCAGCCAACCGTGTCTTACCGTTTTAACGATCAGTGGTCGGCGGGTATTGGTGTGACATATAACCAGGTGGAAGGCGAGCTGCGTCGTCAATTGCCCACTAGTGCTGCCTTCAATGCCGCCGGTGATGTGGATTCACGAGTGGAGGGCGACGATGACGGCTGGGGCTATAACCTGGGTGTCATTTATCAGCCGGTGCCAGAAACAACGCTGGGCCTGACCTACCGCTCTGCGGTGGAATATGAACTGGAAGGCACCTTCCGCGCGACAGACCCGCTGGGCAACGTGGTACGTGCTGATACCGCTAACCTGGATTTGACCACCCCTGAAACGGTTAACTTCTCGCTGACCCAGCAGATGACCGACCGCTTGAAGCTGATGTTTGGTGCTTCTTGGGTGCGCTGGAGCCAGTTTGAGGAAATTTCGATCTTAGGTAGCCAGGGCAATGAAATCACCAACGAGCAGCAAAACTACTCAAACGCCTGGGCCTTCGCGACGGGCGGCGAGTATCAACTGACGCCGACCTTGGCGCTGCGCGCGGGTGTAACGCTGGACTTCACTCCTACCAATGACCAAGACCGTAGCGTGCGTATCCCGTCTGATGAGCGCCGTATCTTCTCTATCGGTGCCGGCTGGAGTCCGACTCCAGACCTAACGTTGGACTTCGCATACTCTTATCTGACCGAGCGCAGCACTTTTGTTGAGCAAGATCGTCAAGATCTGCTTGCTAGCGCTCAAACGGGTGGTGTCGCCGTCGGTGGTGCTACTTACTCGGCTGACTACAAAAACCAAGCTCACGGCTTCGGTGCCCAGCTGACCTATCGGTTCTGATCGGCTGCTCGCGCTTACTGATCGTTCTTCGACCCATTGACCCGGCTTCGGCCGGGTTTCTTACATGGTGAACGCCTGTCAGGGTGGGTGCGGTCTACGCTGGGTTTCGTTACAATGCGTGCCAGAATATCGCCGCTGGGGTAGCTCGCGCAGGTGTTTAGCACCAAAACCGTGAGCCGCCCCAGCGGCGCCTGTCTCTTTTAAGCCGCGATATAGCGCGCACGAGACTTCGCTATTTACTGACCAAGGCTAGAGCGACCCATGTTGGAAACCAACCCGATTCATCACCAGATCAAGGACCTGTCTGAGCGGACAGACGTTCTTAGGGGGTATCTTTGACTATGCCGAGCGTAAAGATCGGCTAGAAGAAGTCTCCCGCGAACTCGAAGACCCCAATGTCTGGAACGACCCGGACTACGCCCAAAAACTGGGCAAAGAGCGCGCCTCCCTCGAAGCCATCGTGGCGACCATCGACGAGCTAGACCAGGGCCTGGCGGATAGCCGCGACCTGCTGGAACTTGCCGAGATGGAAGAGGATGAAGGCACCGTCGAGGAAGTGCGTAAAGAGCTTAACGGCCTGCAAGACGCTCTGGAAAAGCTCGAGTTTCGCCGTATGTTCTCGGGAGAAATGGACGAGAACAACGCCTACCTGGATATTCAATCGGGGTCCGGTGGCACCGAAGCCCAGGACTGGGCCAATATTCTGCTGCGTATGTACCTGCGCTGGGCAGAGAGCCACGGCTTCAAAACCGAGATCATCGAAATTTCCCCAGGCGAAGTGGCGGGCATCAAATCGGCGTCGCTGCATATCCAGGGCGACCACGCCTTTGGCTGGCTGCGTACGGAAACCGGCGTTCACCGTTTGGTGCGTAAAAGCCCGTTTGACTCCGGCGGTCGCCGCCACACCTCGTTTGCATCGGTGTTTCTGTCGCCGGAAATCGACGACACCTTCGAGGTCGAGATCAATCCCGCCGACCTGCGCGTGGATACCTACCGCTCCAGCGGCGCCGGTGGTCAGCACGTTAACACCACCGACTCAGCGGTGCGGATCACCCACGAGCCGACCGGCATTGTGGTGGCGTGCCAGAGCCAGCGTAGCCAGCACGCGAACCGCGACTTCGCCATGAAACAGTTAAAGGCGAAGCTGTGGGAGTTTGAGATGCAAAAGCGCAATGCGGCCAAGCAGGAAGCGGAAGACTCCAAAGCCGATATCGGTTGGGGTAGCCAAATTCGCTCTTACGTACTGGATGATCAGCGCATTAAAGACCTGCGTACCGGCGTTCAGTCCAGCAACTGCGACAAGGTGCTCGACGGGGATTTAGATCAGTTTATCGTCGCCAGCCTGAAGCAGGGTTTGTAATTTTTTAGCGTTTGAACATGAATAGGGTGCCCGATGGCTAACCAAGACGCGTCTTCTCTCGATAACGAAAATCACCTGATCGCCGAGCGCCGTGCCAAGCTAGCGGCCCGCCGTGAGCGGGCGGCCGAGCAGGGAAAAAGCGCTTTCCCGAACGATTTCCGCCGCGACAGCCTCACCGTTGAGCTGCATAACCTACTGGGCGAGAAAGACAAAGCCGAGCTGGAAGCGCTAAACCACCAAGCGTCGGTGGCCGGGCGCGTGATGCGTAAGCGTGGCCCTTTCATCGTGATTCAGGACGTGGCGGGCCAGATCCAGCTTTACGTGGATAAAAAAGGGCTGCCGGAAGACGTACTGGAAGACATCAAGGGCTGGGATATCGGTGATATCGTCGCCGCCCGTGGTCCGGTGCACAAGTCCGGCAAAGGCGACCTGTACGTGATGATGGTCGAGGCGCAGCTACTGACCAAGAGCTTGCGTCCGTTGCCGGATAAGTTCCACGGCCTGACCGATCAAGAAGCGCGCTACCGCCAGCGTTACGTGGACCTGATCATGAACCCGCAGTCGCGTAAGGTATTCGAGACCCGCGCGGCGGTGATCAGCTCCATGCGTCGCTTCTTTGAAGCCCGTGGCTTTATGGAAGTGGAAACGCCGATGCTGCAGCCGATTCCCGGCGGCGCGGCGGCGCGTCCGTTCATCACTCACCACAATGCGCTGGATATCGATATGTATCTGCGTATTGCGCCGGAGCTTTATTTGAAACGCCTAGTGGTGGGCGGTTTCGAGAAAGTGTTCGAGATCAACCGCAACTTCCGTAACGAAGGTTTGTCCACACGGCACAACCCCGAGTTCACCATGGTGGAGTTCTACTGGGCTTACGCGGATTACCGCGACCTGCTGGACATGACCGAAGCCATGCTGCGCACAGCGGCGCAGGAAGTGCTGGGTACCACTACGATCACGTACCAGGGGGCCAGCTACGACTTCGGCCAGCCCTTCAAGCGCTTGACCTTACGTCAAGCAATTCTTGAGCATGGCGACGGTATTACCGACGCTGACCTGGCGTCGCTGGATGCTGCCCGTGGCTTAGCGGAAAAACTGGGCATTAAGGTCAAAGAGAGCTGGGGGCTGGGTAAAGTTCAAACCGAGATCTTTGAAGAAGTGGCGGAACACAAACTGGACCAGCCCACGTTCATCACTGAATACCCGGCAGAAGTCAGCCCGCTGGCACGTCGTAACGATGCGGACCCCTTCGTGACCGATCGCTTTGAGTTCTTCGTCGGTGGCCGCGAGATTGCCAACGGCTTCTCGGAGCTAAACGACGCCGAAGACCAGGCAGAGCGCTTCCGCGAGCAGGCCGCCGAGAAAGACGCCGGTGACCTGGAAGCCATGTATTACGATGCCGACTACGTGCGTGCGCTGGAGTACGGCCTGCCGCCCACGGCGGGCGAGGGCATCGGTATTGACCGTTTGGTAATGCTGTTTACCGACAGCCCCTCCATTCGTGATGTACTGCTGTTTCCGGCCATGCGCCCCGAGGTGGATTAACGCTCAACCAAGCGGTAGCGGACGAAAAGTTGGTAAGGGCGCGATTTAGCGCCCATAATGGTCCACGTTTCGACGGCGAGGAGAATCCCATGAAACTGCTAAATCGCTCTGCCCTGAGCGTCAGGCCGACCCAGACCTTTGTGGACTGGATCAATGCGCTCGAACCCACCCTGGGAGACGACGACCTGACCCTGGACGACGTCGAACGTGAAAGTACGGTATACCTGATCCCCGAGATGGACACGCCCGAGGCGTTAGAGACGTTTGTCCGCGAGCGCCATGTGGAGATCCTGGAGACCGAGCTGCGCGCCTGGGAAGAGGATGAGCGCCAGTGGCCAGAAAAATTAGATTGGTCGCTATTCCAGGACTTCCTGCGCGTGGAGCACAGTTACTTGGCCATTGACCTGGACGACGAGACCGCCCTGGAAATCTCGGATGTTGACGACGCGCTGCTGCTCGACAACGAACAAGATTAGCGTGCTACTATTTTAGCGTAAGCGCACAGTGAAACCGGCTTCGGCCGGTTTCGCCGTTTGTAAGGGGTCTGTTTAGGAATTCACTACCATGCGACTGTTTGAAACCCGCCCCGGCGACGATGGGCTGCCAGGGCCTGAGCGCCTGCTCGCCGTGTTGGCGCTGGTCACCGGCACGTTGATGGCGGTGGTCGATACCACCATGATCAACCTCGCCCTGCCCACCATTGCCGCCGATCTGAATGTGCCGGCCTCCAGGGCGGTATGGGTTACCAACCTGTTTCAAGTGGTATGCGCCGCCTTCCTGCTAGTGTTTGCCGGTATCAGCGAGCTAGTTACCCGCAGGCGGCTCTATTTGTTTGGCCTTGGGACGTTTGTGGCGGCCGCGCTGGGGGCAGCGCTGTCGCGCAATTTAGAAACGTTGCTGGTGTTTCGCGCGCTGCAAGGTTTGGGGGCGGCGGCGACGCTCTCCATTGGGCCGTCGCTCTATCGCGCTATTTTTCCTTCCCGCTTGTTAGGCAGCGCGCTTGGCCTCAGTGCCCTCGTGGTAGCGGGTGGCTATGCCGCAGGCCCCACGTTAAGCGGGGTTATCCTCTCGTTTGTGGAGTGGCCGTGGCTGTTTGCGCTTAACGTGCCCCTTGGAGTGTGCTCGCTCTGGCTGGCTAGCCGGGCGCTGCCACGGGAGACGCCTCGCCAGGGCAGCTTCGATACGCTGGGGGCGCTCTACTCCATGCTGATGCTGGCGAGTTTTTTTATTGCCATGGATGCCGTCGGCCACGCTGCACCACTCTGGCAAAGCGGCGGCTGGGCAATATTAGCGGTAGGGGCCTGCGCGCTGTTTATTCATCGCCAGCGCCGCGCGCCTTACCCGCTGCTGCCGCTGAGTGTGTTTGCCGAGAAGCGCTTTACGCTGGCGGTCTCGGCATCTGGCCTGGCGTTTATCGGCCAGGGACTCACTTTTGTGGCGCTATCGTTTTTCTACCAGGAGCAGATGGGCTTTTCGCCGCTGGAAACCGCTTGGCTATTCACGCCGTGGCCGCTGGCGATCATGCTGGTGGGGCCGCTGGCAGGGCGGTTGGCGGATCGGGTTAATCCCAGCCTGCTGTCCAGTGCCGGGCTGATACTGCTGACGATTGGCCTGGTCGCACTGGCATTGGTGGATGAGAGCACCGGCGTGGCGGGTAGCCTGTGGCGCACGGCGCTGTGCGGAATCGGGTTCGGGCTTTTTCAGCCGCCGAATAACCGCGAAATGATGGGCAGCCTACCGCCGGAGCGCAGTGCCAACGTGTCTGGGGTGATGAGTACCACACGCACGGTGGGGCAGTCGTTTGGTGTCGCACTGGTAGGAGCGGCGCTGGCACTGGGCTCGCCAATTCAGGTCACGCTCTGGCTAGGTGCGGGCACTACCGTGTTGGCACTGCTGGTGAGCCTGTCGCGGGTGTCGCTCGCCCAGCGGGCGCTGGATGAGCGGCGGGCATCGTCTGTTGGGAAGTAAGGGCGTACAATAAGCCGGTTGCTGACTGAAGGAGAGTCCCATGGCGATACAGACACAGATAGAGCAGAAATTGGCGGCACTAGCCCCCGAGGTGCTCCAGGTCGAAAACGAGAGCCACATGCACAATGTACCGGCCAACTCTGAAACTCACTTCAAAGTGACGCTGGTAAGCGATAGCTTCGATGGCATGATGCCGGTCAAGCGCCACCAACAAATTTACGCTCTGCTGGCTGATGAACTGTCCGGTCCGGTGCACGCCCTGGCGCTGCACCTCTACACACCCAAAGAGTGGCAGGCACGGGGCGGTGAGCGCCCAAGTTCTCCTAACTGCCGTGGCGGCGGCCAGTGACCCCAGAGGTTATTCGCCGGCACTACCTGGATGCCATGGGCATTACCGCCTGGGCATCCCGTTATCAGCTGCCCAACGCCCGCCCGACGGAAGCCTGCGAGTGGGAAGAAACACCGGCCAAAACACCCCCTCGGGAGCGGTTGCATGCGCTGCTGGACGACGCCCCAGCACCGCGACTGCACAGTCAGCCCGGCGCTGGTGAACCAGGCACCTCTTCCCCAGCGGCTTCACCCTCGGCCATCAAGGCGCTACTGGGTAACACACCTGCCCCTGAGCCGCCGTTGGAAACGAGCACAGCCCCCGAGCCCCGTTCGCTTCCCGCCGAACCCGTTAAGCCGCTTGATTTTAGCCTCTCCTGCCTGTGCATAGGCGGGCGCTGGCTTAACGTTTGTGAAGGGGAAATGACGCCAGTTGAACAACAGCTACTCGCCAATATATTGCGGGCGGCGGGCGTACTCAGCGGTGCATTGCCAGCAGTGACCTACTTCAAATGGCCGCCCATGGTGACTGCGTTCACCCCGGAAGAACCCCTAGAAGAGGCCCAGGAAGGCGTCGCGGCGTTTATCGCTGGTATCTCCAGTCGCCAAGGCTGGCAGTTGGAGAAAGTGCTCTGGTGGGGATCGGAAGAGGCCGCGCTAACTTCCCCCTTTGCGCGGGTGCTGGCGGTTGCCAACGGGCAGAGTCAAACCCTGGAGCTGCCGGTATGGCAAGGCCCTGCCTTGGCGTCACTGACCCAGCAGGCCAGCGCTAAACGCGCGCTATGGCCACGGCTGGTTGCCTTGGGTAAGCAGTGGGGTAGTGATGATCAGTAGGCTTAGCGTGGAGCATAGGGCTCAGCTACACGACGTAGAAGCCGCCGCACACAGCGGGGCAAGCCCGCAGCAGTTGGACGAAGCGCTGGCCGATGGGCAGGCTTGGGTAGTGGGCGACTGGCAGGAAGCTGCGCTAGAGGGCTATGCACTGGTGGCTAAACTGCCGTTTGACGCAGAGCTGCAGGCCATCGGCGTGCTGCCCGCCCGCCAAGGGCAGGGGATAGGCCAGCGGCTGCTTAATGAAGCGGTTGCGGTGGCGAAACGGTGGCAAGCGGAGCGGCTACTGCTGGAGGTGCGCGCCGGTAACCAGCGGGCTATTGCGCTGTATCGGCAGGCGGGGTTTGAAGAGGATGGCTGTCGGAAGGGGTACTACCCGGCCGCTAACGGCGCGACCGGGCGGGAGGATGCGCTGTTAATGTCGCTGAAGTTGGATTAAGCGTCGCTGCTGGTATCCATGCCGTCGAACTTGCTGAGTACGCCCTGTAAACGGCGCTCCCACTCTTCGCGCTCCTGTTTGAGCTGAGCGTTCTCGTTGCGTAACTCTTCGTTTTCCAGCTTCATCATCTCCAACGCCTCAACGGTGTCGGTGACTTTCTGTTCTAATTGATTGAAAAGCTCAAGGCTCATGCCTACCTCCGGTAACTAGCGGCAGGCGATGGCCCGCCGCGATGGGAATAAAAAAGAGTGATAAGAAAAGTGTATCCGGTTAGGCGAGCGTAACGCCGCTGCAAGGCGGCGGCAAGCGCTTTAGGCGGGGACGCGTTGATAGAGCCTGGCAATACTTTCGCCCGCCTGGGTTTCTCGGTATAGCTGCCAGTTAGCCGGTACCGTTGGCGTTAGGCTCTGCTCGGTTTCCAGGTAGATCATCGCATCGCTGGCCAGCCAACCGCCCGCTTCCAGGGCGGTACAGCAAGGGGCTGCCAAACCCTGGTGGAAGGGCGGATCGAGAAAGACAAGGTCGACAGGCTGGCCTTGCCGTGCCAGAAATGCCTGTGCATCGGCGGTCTCTACCTGCCCCTGGGACGCACCGAGGGTAGCGAGGTTGTCACGAATCAACGCCGCGACGTGAGTATCGCGCTCGACAAAGATAACCTGCGATGCCCCCCGTGAGAGCGACTCAATCCCCAGGGCGCCGGTACCCGCAAACAGGTCAAGCACCTGCTTGCCATACAGTGCCTGGCCAAGCCAGTTAAACAGCGTTTCACGCACGCGGTCCGGCGTAGGGCGCAGGCCCGGATGGTCGAGCACCGGTAGCTGGCGGCGGCGAAAATCGCCGCCGATAATCCGCAGTTTACCCGGCGGCTTGGAAGGCCCGCGCCGGGCAGCCGACGTGCGAACGGATGAGCGAGAGGAGCGTTGTCTTTTCATAACGCGGATTGTAGCGGGCTGCTTATCCAAAGTCTTGGCCTGCGGTGGTAGGATAATCGCAATGTTCACCTATTTAGTCGGATGACACCTATGTTCGGTTTTTTCAAACGTAAGAAAAAGCACGACTCCCAGCAGGAGCCACAGGACGCCCAGGAGCAGCCAGCGCTGCCGGATGAGCCCGAAGGTACTTCTGACAAGGAGGTTACCTCTGGCGCTGACGCCTCCGCTTCCGCCGAGACACAGGCCAGGGGGGAAGAGGCGCTGCCGTCTGAGCCGTTGGTAGAGCCGTCGGTAGACGATGTGCCAAAGCCCGAGCCGGAAAGCGAAGCTGAGCCGTCTGAAGCGCTGGCTCAGGAGCAGGCTCCCGAACCGGTGGCCAAAGAGGACGTTCAGCCTACGGTGGTAGACGAGGAGGTAACGCCCGCGCCGGTCACGGAAACTGTGCCAGAGCCAGAGCCAGAGCCAGAGCCAGAGCCAGAGCCAGAGCCAGAGCCAGCCGAGAAGCCCGCGCTGCAAGAGAAGCCGGTATCGGATAAGGGCGAAAAGAAAGGCTGGTTTGCCCGCATTAAGGCCGGCCTGGGGAAAACCCGCGCCAATCTCACCGATGGCCTTGCCGACCTGTTCCTTGGCAAAAAGCATATTGACGACGAGCTGCTGGAAGATTTGGAAACCCAGCTGCTCATGGCCGATGTGGGTATCGAAGCGACGAGCGAGATCATCGAGCGCCTTGAGGCACGGGTTTCCCGCAAAGAGCTGAATAATCCCGAAGCGCTCTATCGCGGCCTGCAGGAGGAGCTGGCCGCGCTGCTGGCCCCCGTGTCGGAGCCGCTCAGCTTTGAGAAAGAGAGTGACGGCCCCTTCGTGATTCTCGTGGTGGGGGTCAACGGCGTGGGTAAAACCACCACCATCGGCAAGCTGACTCAGCGTTTTCAGCGCGAAGGCAAGAGCGTCATGTTGGCAGCCGGGGATACCTTCCGTGCGGCGGCGGTGGAACAGCTTAAAGTGTGGGGCGAACGCAACAGCGTACCGGTCATTGCCCAGCATACGGGGGCGGATAGCGCCTCGGTGATTTACGACGCGGTGGCGGCCGCTAAAGCTCGCGGCGTAGATGTACTGATTGCTGACACCGCCGGGCGGCTGCACAACAAGAGCCACCTAATGGAAGAGCTGAAAAAAGTGCACCGCGTGATGCAAAAGCTGGATGACACGGCGCCTCATGAGGTGATGCTGGTGCTGGATGCGGGCACGGGCCAGAACGCGATTTCCCAGGCCACTACCTTTAACGAGGCGGTACCGATTAGCGGCATTACCCTGACCAAGCTGGATGGCACCGCCAAAGGTGGGATTATTTTTGCCCTGGCGAAGCAGTTGGAAACGCCGATCCGCTTTATCGGCGTGGGCGAGGGGCTGGATGACCTTCGCCCCTTCAACGCTAACGACTTTGTTAACGCGCTGTTCGACCGCCCAGGGGATGATGGTCGCGCATGATTGCCTTTGAGCATGTGGGGAAGCGCTATGGAGGGCGCTTCGAGGCGCTGGCGCACCTGAATTTTCGCGTTGCAAGAGGCGAGATGGTATTCCTCACCGGCCACTCCGGTGCGGGTAAAAGCTCGCTGCTGCGGCTGATTATGCGCCTGGAAAAGCCCAGCCGTGGCCGGGTGGTGGTGGCAGGGCACGATATCGCCCAGCTCCACGCCAGCCAGGTGCCGTTTTACCGCCGCCAGATTGGCGTGGTGTTTCAGGACCACCAACTGCTGTTTGATCGCAGCGTGTTCCATAACGTTTCGCTGCCGTTAGAGATTCAGGGCGTTGAGCCTCGTGAAACGGCGCGGCGGGTGCGGGCCGCGCTGGATAAAGTGGGGCTTTTGCACCGAGAAAAGGCCCTGCCCATTGAGCTTTCCGGCGGTGAGCAGCAGCGCGTGGGCATCGCCCGCGCCGTGGTCAACAAGCCCGCCCTGCTGCTCGCCGATGAGCCCACCGGTAATCTAGACCCGCAGCTCTCAGCCGATATCATGGCGCTGTTCGAAGACTTTAACCGTATTGGCACCACGGTGATGATTGCTAGCCACGATTTAGCGCTGATTGCCCGCCTACGCCATCGTATTCTTCGCCTGCAGGATGGCCGCCTGGTGGCCGATGAAGGAGCCGTATGACGCGCTCAGCCAATACCCGCCAAAGCGGTGCCGCCCCTCGGGGGAAGCGCCACACGCCCAAACCCACCGGGCCAGCCTCGGAAAAAGCCCCACGCAGCGGAGCGCGCTCCCAGCAAACCCGTTTTAGCAGCCGCCTACGCGCTTGGGGGCGGCACCATCGGGCTATGGCGCTGGATAGCCTCTATCGGCTAGTACGCCACCCGCTGGGTAACTTGCTCACGATGCTGGCGATTGCCATTGCCCTGGTGCTCCCCGCCGCGCTGTGGCTTACCCTGGATAGCGCTAAACTGCTGGATGCGGAGCTGGACGAAAGCGCCACACTCACCGTCTACCTGGAAATGGACATTGATGAAGCGCAGGCGGCGCGGATTGAGGAAGCCGTTGCCGCCGATGAAGGCGTTGCCGGGACGCGTCTGATTAGCCCCGAGCAAGGCATGGCGGATTTTCAGCAGTCGCTGGGGATCGACGATACCCTCGCAGGGCTTGACGATAATCCGCTCCCCGCAAGCATCGTCATTTCCCCGCGAAATGTGGACCCCGAGGCCATGGCCGGGCTAGCCCAGCGGTTAGAGGGGCTGTCCGGTATTGATGAAGTGCGCGTCGATTTAGCCTGGGTAGAGCGGTTGCGCCACTTAGCGGATCTAGGCCGTCGCGTAGCGCTGGCGCTAGGCGTGCTATTTGGATTCGGCGTGTTGTTGGTGGTGGGAAACACCATCCGACTGGCGGTGGAGAGTCGCCGCCGAGAGATCGAAGTGGTGATGCTGATTGGGGCCACCCACGCCTTTGTGCGGCGGCCTTTCCTGTACAGCGGTGCCTGGTACGGGGTTGGCGGTGGACTGCTGGCTCTGGGCCTTCTCGGGCTGGGCAACCACTGGCTCTCCCTCCCGGTAGAGGCGCTGGCGGCTAGCTACGGTGCCAGCTTTACCTTGCCGCAGCTAGACGTGACAGGCTCTACAATTCTGCTATCTTGCAGTACACTACTCGGCTGGCTGGGCGCATGGCTTGCCGTAACGCGCCATCTCTCCAGCATTCGTCCGCGCTAACGCATGTAGGCAGTTTGTATGTCATGATAAGTTATGTGTCATGTTAGGTTTACATGCGGGGCATACATTGAGCAGTATGCTGTGTGATGCGGGTGATAAACGGGGATTTCCACCCTGTTTTGCGACTGATGCAGTGAATGCAACGGTCGTTTGAACCTTGAGCTTCAATTAAGGTCTTAAGAGTTAATTCAAGACGTTCAGGCAGTACGTTTACGGCGTTAGGCCAGTACGTCAACCACGATAGGTTTTAAGGGAGACCATCTGCAACATGAGCACTAGTCTTCTACCGGTGGGACAGCTTTCACCAGGCAATGACCTGGGAGGCTACATTCAAGCGGTTAACGGCATCGCTGTGCTGAGCGTGGAGGAGGAGCGCGAGCTAGCGTTCCGCCTTTACGATGAAGGCGATCTGGAAGCGGCCCGCCGTTTGGTGCTTTCGCACCTACGGTTCGTGGTGCACATTGCCCGCAGTTATTCAGGTTATGGTCTGCCGCAAGCGGACCTGATCCAGGAAGGTAACGTTGGTTTGATGAAGGCGGTCAAGCGTTTCGACCCCAACCAGGGCGTTCGCTTGGTGTCGTTTGCCGTGCACTGGATCAAGGCAGAGATTCACGAGTTTGTGCTGCGTAACTGGCGCATCGTTAAAATCGCCACCACCAAAGCCCAGCGCAAGCTGTTCTTCAACCTGCGTAGCGCGAAAAAGCGTTTGGCATGGCTGAATAACGATGAAGTCGATGCCATCGCTAAAGACCTTGATGTGAAGCCCGAAGTCGTGCGCGATATGGAAGGCCGCCTCTCGGCGTTTGATGCAGGCTACGACGCCTCGCCCAGCGACGATGAGGAGAGTACTTACCAAGCGCCTGCCTACTTCCTTGACGATGCCTCCGCCGATCCGGCGGCCCAGCTAGAGGATAGCGACTTTGAAGAGGACTCCACCCGCCGCTTGCAGCTGGCGCTGAAAGAGCTGGATGAGCGCTCCCGGGACATTCTGCAGCGTCGTTGGCTCACCGATGATAAAGCCACGCTGCACGACTTGGCCGATGTATACGGCGTTAGTGCCGAGCGTATCCGCCAGCTTGAGAAGAACGCCATGAAGAAGCTGCGCCAAAAAATGGGCGACGCCGCCATCGCGGCATAATTCGCTTGGCTAGGCCAGCGCAGTTAAACGCCCCGAAGGTGCTACCTTCGGGGCGTTTTGTTTGGGCTTGTGGCGTTACGGTTAGGCTAGTTGAGGAGTGTCTCTCAGTAATTGTCCGGAAAGCAGCGTCCACTGGTCCTCCCAGTACTCGGTAGGCAGGCGTTTAAAATCGCTGCGTACATATTGGGAAATACGCCCTTCGGCCTGGGCAATCAGTAGGTTGGCTGCTGCCGAGGCAGAAATGCTGGTACGCACCCCTTCGCGCAGCTCGGCCTCCCGCAGCACCTGCTTGAGTTGGGTTTCCAAACGCTCAAACAGCTGATGCACCCGCTGGCGAAGCCGTGCGGTTTCGCCGGTCAGCACATCGCCCCCTAGCACCCTGGCAAGCCCGGGGTTCTTCTCAGCGAACCCTAGCAGTAGCGATAAAATCGTACCGCAGCGGGTGGAGGCATCAGGGATATCGTCAAGGATGCGGGTAATACGCGCGAAAATGCTCTCTTCGATGAAGTCGATCAATCCCTCAAACATGCGCGCCTTGCTGGGAAAGTGGCGGTAAAGCGCCGCTTCGGAAACACCTACTTGCCGAGCCAGCGCAGCCGTCGTGACCCGCTTGCCGCTGTCCTCTTCCAGCATAATGGCTAACGCCTGCAGAATTTGCTCGCGGCGGCGGGGTTTGCGATCGTCACTCATGACTCTTGCCCTCCGTCGCGGTTATCCTGCGTCAGTGATTAGGGTACCTACCCCGGCATTGGTAAAGATTTCCAGCAGCACGGCGTGGGGGACGCGACCATCAATAATATGGGCGCTATTCACGCCGCCTTTTACTGCGTCCAGCGCGCAGCGGATTTTGGGCAGCATACCGCCGTAAATAGTGCCATCGGCAATCAGGCCGTCTACCTGGGTGGTGGTAAGCCCCGTTAGCACCTTGCCTTCACTGTTCATCAGGCCTGCCACGTTGGTCAGCAGCATCAGCTTTTCAGCGTTTAGCGCTTCGGCCAGCTTGCCTGCCACCAGGTCGGCATTGATGTTGTAGCTGTTGCCTTTGTCATCCACGCCGATGGGGGCGATGACCGGAATAAAGTCCCGAGCGGCCAGCATCTCGATCAGGTCGGTGGAGATCGACTCCACTTCGCCCACATGGCCGATATCGATAATTTCCGGCGCGGTCATCTCCGGGCTCTGGTGCTCTACCTTCAGCTGGCGGGCGCGAATCTGAGCGCCATCTTTGCCGGTGAGGCCAATCGCCTTGCCGCCGCTCTGGTTGATCAGATTGACGATGCTCTTGTTCACCAGGCCGCCCAGCACCATCTCGACCACGTCCATGGTTTGCGAGTCGGTGACCCGCATACCATTCACGAAGCGGGATTCGATATTGAGCTTCTCCAGCAGGCTGCCGATTTGCGGGCCGCCGCCGTGAACCACTACCGGATTAATGCCAACTTCCTTCATCAACACGATGTTACGAGCAAATGAGTCGATCAGCGTGTCTTCGGTCATGGCGTTGCCGCCATATTTAACGACAACGGTTTTACCGGAAAATTGCTGAATATAGGGGAGGGCTTCTGACAGCACCTCCACAACGACCTGGGGGTCGCGGCTAGCTGAACTCATGACGTTGTCCCTTTGCTCTTTTTAATGTCTGTTACGTTGCTAGGCGCTTACGCGCTTGTATGACAACGGTTTTAACACGTCGCGCGTTCTATGGGCGCGATCATGCTGTTGTCGAGGCCGGTATGGTCAGGGTGGGGGCGACACCGTGTAGCGCTTTTTCAAAGCGTGCGCGGATGCGGGCCAGCGCTGCACTATCTTTGCCCTCGAAACGCAGTACCAGCGCAGGCGTCGTGTTCGAGGCGCGGCATAGCCCCCAGCCATCCGCGTAGTCAACGCGAATGCCATCCAACGTGGTTTTGATACCTTCGCCGAAGTCGCCCTCCCTGGCAAGCGTCTCGACAATGGCGAACTTTGCTTCCTCCGCAACGCTGACGTTAATTTCGGGGGTGCTGATATCCTGGGGAAACTGGTCGAAGAAGGCGTCTGCGTCGCCGGGGAACCGGGCGAGGATCTCCAGCAGCCTGGCCGCCGAGTACAATCCGTCATCAAAACCGTACCAGCGCTCTTTAAAGAAAATATGCCCACTCATTTCACCGCCCAGTAGCGCGCCGGTCTCCTTCATACGCGCTTTGATCAGTGAGTGGCCGGTGCGCCACATCTCAGGCTCGCCGCCAGCCTCGCTAATCACCCGGGCAAGATTGCCGGTGCACTTGATGTCGAACACCACTTTCGCCCCGGGGTTACGCGACAGCATATCGGTGGCAAACAACATCAACAGGTGGTCAGGGTAAATCATACGCCCACGGGGCGTGACGACGCCCAGGCGATCACCGTCGCCGTCGAAGGCAAGGCCGATATCGGCACCGCTCTGCTGGACGTGGCGGATCAGATCCTGCAGGTTTTCCGGTTTGCCGGGGTCGGGGTGATGGTTGGGGAAGCGGCCATCGATCTCGTCAAACAGCGGTGTGGTGGTGACCCCAAGCCGCTGAATAAGCTGCGGGCCAAGCTCTCCGGCCACACCATTGCCGCAATCCACCACGGCGCTGAGCGGGCGCTCCACCTTTACGTCGCCCATGATGCGTTCCAGGTAGCGGGCGCGCAGATCTTGGCTGCTCACGTTGCCTTGGCCCTGGGTGAAGTTGCCCGCTTGAATGCGCTCAAAGAGCGCAGTAATCGCGTCGCCCGATAATGTTTCGCCCGCCAGGACGATTTTAAAGCCATTGTAGTCCGGCGGGTTGTGGCTGCCGGTGAGCATCACCCCTGAGCGGCTCTCTGGCAGCGTGTGGGTGGCGAAGTAGAGCACCGGCGTGGGCACCATGCCGATATCGATAACGTCCCGCCCGGCGGCCTGCAGGCCGCGAATGAGTGCCGCTTGCAGGCGCGGCCCAGAGGTGCGGCCATCTCGCGCTACAACCACCGTCTGTTCGCCACGCTCAGCGGCTTCTGAGCCGACGGCGCGGCCAATCAGTTCGGTGGTGGCTTCGCTTAGTGTGTCATCCACGATGCCGCGGATATCGTAAGCGCGAAATATCGAAGCGGGTACGGTCATCATCGGTCCTTGAAAAACGCTGAAAAGGGAGTGGGCTGGCGAACGGGGTTACTGACGGCCGGTGCTGCCGAAACCGCCGCTGCCGCGAGTAGAGTCGGTAAAGCGATCGACGATATCGAGTTCAGCTTGCACCACGGGGACCAGAACGTACTGGGCGAGCCGCTCGAAGGGCGCAATCGTGAAGCTGTCCTGGCCGCGATTCCATACCGAGATCATTAGCTCGCCCTGGTAGTCGGAGTCGATGAGCCCAACTAGGTTACCCAGCACGATGCCGTGTTTATGGCCGAGGCCAGAGCGCGGCAGAATCATTCCCGCTAAACCCGGATCTTCAATATAGATGGCAAGGCCGGTGCGGACGAGCTGACATTCGCCGGGAGCAAGGGTGAGCGGCTCATCCAACAGGGCACGTAAGTCCATGCCCGCAGAGCCTGCCGTGGCGTAGGAGGGGAGGTAGTCGTGCAGGCGCTCATCCAACACATTGCACTGCAGGCGAGGGCGGGGGCTGCTCATGGTTAGGCTCCAGAAGAGGTCAAAGAGAGTTGCTTGAGTGCATGCTGAATAATCAGCGCTGCCAGTTGGGTTTTGGGTTGCGGCGGGGCAACAAGCTGCTCGGTATGGGTAGGCGTGCGCCATAGCAGCAGCGCTGCGTTGTCGTCGCTGCCAAAGCCCAGGCCCTGCTGGGAAACATCGTTGGCGACGATCATATCCAGCCCTTTGCGGGCCAGTTTGTCCTGGGCGTAGCGCTCGACGTCTTGGGTCTCGGCGGCAAAACCCACCACAAAGGGGCGCTGGCCTTCAGGCAGCGCCGCTACGTCGGCAATGATGTCTGGATTTTTCACCAGCGTGAGCGTCAGCGTGTCCTGGTCGTCGGTTTTTTTAAGCTTGTGCTCGGCAGCGCTGGCGGCGCGGTAATCGGCCACCGCCGCGCAGCCGATAAACAGCGCCGCCTGGGGCGCTAGCTCAAGCGCTGCTGCATGCATTTGTACGGCGGTTTCGACGTTGAGCCGCTCGACTCCTTGGGGAGTAGGCAAATTCACCGGGCCGCTGATCAGCGTTACCCGCGCCCCTTGGGCGGCCGCTTCCGCGGCCAGGGCGTAGCCCATTTTCCCCGAGCTGTGATTTGACAGGTAGCGCACCGGGTCCAGCGCCTCGCGAGTGGGGCCGGCGGTGATCACCACGTGGGGTGCGCTGGCGGAAGCGGCGACAGGCGGCGCAAAGTGGCGGATCACTGCTTCCAGGATCTCTTCCGGCTCGCTCATGCGCCCTGGGCCGATGTCGCCGCAGGCCTGGTCTCCCGCTGCCGGACCAATCAACTGCCAGCCGTCTTTGGCCAGCTGCTCCACATTGCGCTGAGTGGCTGGGTGGCGCCACATGGCCTGGTTCATGGCCGGTGCGATGAGGCGCGGTGCTTCAGAAGCAAGGCATAGAGTGGTCAGTAAGTCATCCGCCACGCCATGGACCAGCCGCGCGATCAAGTCGGCGGTGGCCGGGGCGATGACGATGGCATCCGCCCAGCGGGCCAGCTCGATATGCCCCATGCCAGCTTCCGCTTCAGGGTCGAGTAGCGAGGTTCGCACCGGTTCGCCGGAGAGAGCCTGTAGGGTAAGAGGAGTAATAAACGCTTGGGCTCCTTCGGTCATCACTACACGAACCTCGCAGCCAGCCTGTTTTAGCAGCCGCACGATAAGGGCGCTTTTGTAGGCTGCGATGCCGGCGCTAACGCCCAGCAGTAGGCGCTTACCCGCTAGCGACGATAAGGGAGAGTGCGAAAGTGGGGCCATGGTGGGCAGTCCAGTGTGACGATCAATAAGGGGCTTACCATACCATTTGGCTGATTATTTTGGCATGCTCGGCAGAGTCGTCATAAAGCTAGGTATAGTGAGGTGTGCGGCCGAGGCAGCACGCTAAAAGAACCGGAAGGGGGGCGTGGATGGGGATTAATCACTGGCCCGAAAGCGAACGGCCGCGGGAAAAGTTACTGAATATGGGCGCACAGGCGCTTTCCGATGCCGAACTGCTCGCCATTTTTCTGCGTGTCGGCGTACAGGGGCGCTCGGCGGTAGATTTGGCGCGGGACTTGCTGGCAAGCTTCGGGGGCTTAAGGCAGCTGCTAGAGGCGGACCAAACCCAGTTCTGCGCTGCCCGTGGCTTGGGGAGCGCCAAGTATGCCCAACTGCAGGCTACCCTGGAACTCTCTCGGCGGCATTTGGCTAGCCAGCTCGCCCGTGGCAATGCCCTAACGTCGCCTGCGCTGGTGCGCCACTATCTAAGCTCGCAGCTGCGTCACTTGGGGCATGAAGAGTTCGCCGTACTTTTTTTGGATACACAGCACCGAATTATTCGCTATGAATCCCTATTTCGCGGTACCCTAGACAGCGCATCCGTTTACCCCCGCGAAGTTGCCAAGCGTGCGCTGGAACTACACGCTGGTGCTGTCATCCTGGCCCACAACCACCCATCGGGTGTGGCTGAGCCCAGCGATGCCGATCGACGTATCACTGAACGCTTGAAAGATGCCCTTGCACTCTTTGACGTGCGGGTACTCGATCATTTTGTGGTGGGGGACGGAGAAGTGGTGTCATTTGCCGAGCGCGGCTGGCTATAGCCGTCATCCCACCGGTATGAGGCGTGTGGCGAGCCTGTGGGTTACTGCCATTTTGCTAAGTAAATTGTCCAAAAACGCGCTTTTTTGGCCTTTTTGGGCGGTTTCGCTTGCTGGTAGCCGGGTGCTCTGGTATAAAGTGCCACCTTTGAACTTGGGTTGAATAACGGATTTGGGTACAGCTAGGCGGTTAACTGCGTCGACTCCCTCCCTGCTCCGGTTTGCCCGACAGTTTTGAACAACTCGCCAAGCGGTTGGAGGCTCTCATGTCCAAAGTATGTCAGGTTACCGGCAAGCGTCCGGTAACTGGTAACAACGTTTCTCACTCCCAGCGTAAGACTCGTCGTCGTTTCTTGCCGAACCTGCACACCCATCGTTTCTGGGTTGAATCCGAAAACCGCTTCGTCAAGCTGCGCGTTTCCTCTAAAGGTATGCGCATCATCGACAAGAAAGGTATCGAGACGGTTCTGGCCGACATCCGCAAACGCGGCGACGCTATCTAAGCTAGCTTTTGCTAAGCACTTTTGGGAGAGTTAAACCATGCGCGATAAGATCAAGCTGGTGTCTAGTGCCGGTACTGGCCACTTCTACACCACTGATAAGAACAAGCGGAACACCCCGGATAAGTTCGAATTCAAGAAATACGACCCGGTGGTCCGTAAGCACGTTATCTACAAGGAAGCCAAGATCAAGTAATCGCGGTTACGATGATCGGCTTTCACCGCAGGCGAGCGCCTGTTGAAAAACCCGGCCCAAAGCCGGGTTTTTGCATGTCTGTCGTTAGCGCTATGACCGTTAATCGCTGTCACTGTGCTGTCATCATAGGCTTTCATCATGCCCGAACTGCCTGAAGTTGAAACCACACGACGTGGCATCGCCCCCTATATAGAGGGGCAGGAAATTACCGAAGTGCGGGTGCGCCAGCCACGCCTGCGGGTACCGGTGCCGGACGACCTAGCCGAACGCTTAGTCGGCGCGCGAGTGGGCGAGTTGGCCCGACGAGCTAAATACCTACAGATTCCGCTAGCCACCGCCGATGGCAGTGCCACGCTGCTGTGGCACTTAGGCATGTCGGGTAGCCTGCGTATTGCCCGCTTGGGGGATTTGCCGAAAAAGCACGACCATGTGGATGTGGTGACCGCCAGCGGCTACGTGCTGCGCTATCACGACCCGCGTCGGTTTGGGTTTGTCGACTGGCAGCAGGGCGACGGCAGCCGCGATACCCGCCTAGCCCACCTTGGCCCTGAACCACTTAGCGATGCCTTCAACGGCCAGTGGCTCTATCGCCTGTCGCGTAATAAGCGGGTGGCAGTAAAGCCCTTTTTGATGGACAACCGTGTGGTGGTGGGGGCGGGCAATATCTACGCTGCCGAAGCGCTGTTTATGGCAGGCATCGACCCGCGCCGTGCGGCGGGGCGTATTTCCCGAGCGCGCTACGATGCGCTGGCGGCGGCGGTGAAAGAGGTGCTGGCGGCGGCCATTACCCAAGGTGGCACCACGCTGCGCGATTTTGTCAGCGGCCAGGGGGAACCCGGTTACTTTGCCCAGCGGCTGAACGTCTACGGGCGCCACGGGCAGCCCTGCCTACGCTGTGGCAGCGAGCTGAAGCGCATTACCCTTGGCCAGCGGGCCAGCGTATTTTGCCCTGGCTGCCAGCGTTAGCGGCCGCCTTGGGGCGGTGAACTGTTTTGCTTATGCTTACAGCGCCTAAGCGCTCTGTAAGCCTGCTCTTTTGGAGATTGTTGTGACCCAACGCCTGCGCCTGAATAAAAACGCCGATCGCCGCTTGAAAGCTGGCCATCTGTGGATCTACTCCAACGAAGTCGATATCAAAGAGACGCCGCTGAAAAACTTTGCAGCGGGCGAGCCTGTGTTGGTAGAGGCATCCAACGGTAAAACCCTGGGCGTTGCCTACGTGAACCCGCACTCGCTGATCTGCGGCCGCATCATGTCTCGCGACCCTGAAATGCGCCTGGATCGCTCGCTGTTCGTGCATCGCTTTAATCAGGCCCTAGCGCTGCGCCAGCGCCTGTTCGACCAGCCGTTCTACCGTCTGATTCACGGCGAGGGCGACCTACTGCCTGGCCTGGTGATTGATCGTTTCGGCGATGTGCTGGTGGTGCAGCTCAATACGGCCGGTATGCAGGCGCTGGCGGAAGACATCGTTGATGCCCTGGAAAAAGTGGTTAAGCCGAGCGCTATCGTCTTCCGCAACGACACCGGTGGCCGCCGTCAGGAGGGCCTGGAAGCCCACGTGGAAGTCGTCAAAGGTACGCTGCCCGATGAAGTGCTGCTGGTCGAAAATGGCGTCACCTTTGCCGTCCCGGTGCTGAACGGCCAGAAAACCGGCTGGTTCTATGATCACCGGGTCAACCGTGCCTGGCTCAACAGCCAAGTGGCCGGTAAGCGCGTGTTGGACGTCTTCAGCTATGTGGGCGGTTGGGGCGTTCAGGCGGCGGCCAGCGGCGCATCAGAAGTGCTCTGCGTGGACGCATCCGGCGCGGCGCTGGAGCAAGTGGCGCGCAACGCCGAACTCAACGGCGTTCAAGAGCAGGTGGCGATCGGCGAAGGCGATGCTTTTGAAGTCCTGGCGGCACTGAAGGCGGATGGCGAACAGTTCGACGTGGTGATTCTCGATCCGCCCGCGTTTATCAAAAAGCGTAAGGACATCCCCAACGGTGAGCGCGCCTACTCGCGTCTTAACCGTGAAGCGATGCGCCTACTGGGCCGCGATGGGCTGCTGCTATCCGCTTCCTGCTCCATGCACCTGGCTCCTGAGCGCCTGGTAGACGTGGTGCGCGGTGCGGTGCGCCACCAGGACCGCCACGGTCAGGTAATTTTCCAAGGCCACCAAGGGCCGGATCATCCGGTACACCCAGCTATACCGGAAACGTCTTACCTGAAAGCGCTGGGTGTGCGGGTATTCCGCGATTAACCCCGCCGTCAGCGGTTAAGCAAGTGATGTGAGGTAGTCAAAAAGAGGAGATAGCCACATGGAGTGGGCGTTGCCGAACCCGTTTGTGATCGACCTAAAAGTGACGCCGGAGGCGATAGATGCTTACCAGCACGTCAACAATAGCGAGTATTTGCGCTGGGTAGAGCAAATTAGTTGGGCTCACTCTGAAGCATTAGGGCTAACCCTTGAGCGCTATCAAACCCTGGATAGGGCAATGGTGGTGCATCGCCATGAGCTGGACTACCTTGCGCCTGCTTTTGTAGAAGATGCCTTGCAGCTGGCAACGTGGATTGTGGCGTGTGATGGCCGCTTTAGCCTAACCCGCCGCTTTCAGTTAAAGCGTGTGGAGGATGGCAAAACGCTGCTCAATGCCCGCACTCGTTTTGCCTGTGTCGCACTCTCTAGTGGCCGCCCGAAGCGCTTGCCGGAAGAGTATCGGCGTATCTATGGCAGCGCTGTGGTGGTGGAGTAGAGTGCCGATGGAGTAGAAGGGTGGGCATGGATTTTTTTGTCTAGCACTGTTAACAGGTAGATTTTTCTGCCAAAAAAACGCCTTAACCGGCGTTTTTTTTGTTTTGCTTTTAAGGGGTGGTGGTTCTCACCGGCTGTGCTGTAATGCACTCATCGGCAGTTAATCCATACTGAAATCGGAGAGTCCAACAATGAAAATCGCCGTTCCAAAAGAGATTAAAAACCATGAGTACCGGGTTGCACTGACCCCCACCGGTGTGCGTGAACTCGTTGGGCGTGGTCATACGGTAAGTGTACAGGTTGGCGCCGGTGAAGGGGCTGGTTTTCAGGATAGCGATTACCAAGCGGCGGGGGCTGCCCTTGAAGCGAGCGTTGATGCGCTGTGGCAAAATGCCGAGCTGATTTTAAAAGTTAAAGAGCCGCAGCCAGAAGAAGTTGCACGACTAACGCCTAACCACACGCTGTTTACCTATTTACACCTAGCGGCTGAAGAATCCCTCACCAAAGGGTTGCTGGCTAGCGGCGCGACCTGCATTGCCTACGAAACCATCACCGATGCGAAAGGCGGCCTGCCGCTGCTGGCCCCGATGAGTACCGTCGCAGGCCGTATGGCCGTGCAGGCAGGTGCGCACAGCTTAGAAAAAGCTCAGGGTGGTTCTGGGGTGCTGCTGCCAGGTGTGCCGGGCGTATCCCCTGGAAAAGTGACGGTGATTGGCGGTGGTGTTGTGGGTGAAAACGCTGCCCGTATGGCGCTTGGTCTGGGGGCCGATGTCACCATCCTGGATAAATCCATTGCCCGACTAGAAGTACTGGATGACCGTTATCAGGGGCGGATAAAAACCGTCTACTCAACGGCGGATGCCTTGGACCAGGCGGCGAAAGAGTCGGATATGATTGTTGGTGCCGTGCTCATTCCCGGTGCGGCTGCGCCTAAGCTAATTACCCGTGCGATGCTGGCAGATATGAAGCCGGGTAGCGTGCTGGTGGATGTGGCCATTGACCAAGGTGGTTGCTTTGAGACCAGCCGGCCTACTACCCATGCCGAGCCGACGTACATCGTTGATGGCATTGTGCATTACTGTGTAGCGAATATGCCCGGTGCCGTAGCGCGTACTTCTACTCTGGGGCTGACCAACGCCACGCTGCCCTTTGTGCTGGCATTGGCAGATAAAGGCTGGCAGAAAGCACTGGCAGACGATGCGCACTTCCTGCCCGGCCTTAACGTTCACGATGGTAAAGTGACCTATCGTGCCGTTGCCGATGCATTTGGGCTGGAAAGCGTTGATCCGGCCAGCTTGGTGAAGTAACCCACCGCTTTCGGGTGGGCGATGAGCCGCTAATTGTGGCCTAGTAGTGAGGTGGAATATCGTCTTCCGGACGAAAACTGCCTTGAGCATCGCCCGCCTGGAGTGCCTGATGCTGCTCCCGTAGCCGTTCACGCATCAAAGCGCTCAACTGCTCCAGTTTTTCCAAGCGGCGCTCCTGCTGGGCGACCGCTTGATCCAGCGTGTCCAACCAGTGCTCTTGGTAAGCTAACCGACTCTCCAATGATTCAAGACGTTGAGCCAGCTCAGCAGGCGATAATTCGTTTGTCATGATAACATCGTTACCTTGTGTAGTATGCTCGGTACTGTTAGGAATGGGCCTAATCATCCGAGTATTGTCCTTCGTCTGTTACCCATACAACAAGAGAGCTTTTATCATCTATGAACCCAAAAGTTGTTTTTCGCTGTTTCTTTATCAGTGTATTACTTGCCGCCCCCACGCCACTTCTTCTGGCGGGGATTGTTCATTTAACCAATGCACCAATGGCTGAACAGTGGTTAGCCGAAGCTGCTTTCAGCGTATATGCCGCTGTGGCGCTAGGCTGCTTTGTGATGTTGTTTATCGGTACATTAGCAGCAGCTGCTTTGGCACCGCCGATGGTGGTTAAAGCGGATGTCACAAGAGTGAAACCCGCACCGCGCCAACCCCAGGCAGCCCCCGTAGTGGAAGATGACGAAGAGGAAGATATCATCGACCCCAACGATGGCCGTGAAGAGGGTGAAGTAAAGTGGTTTAACACTAACAAAGGCTACGGCTTTATTACCCGCGATAACGGGGAAGATGTGTTTGTTCACTTCCGTGCGATTCGCGGCCGTGGCCCGCGAATGCTGGCTGAAGGCCAGATTGTTCGCTACCACGTCATTAAAAACGATCGCGGCCTGCAGGCCGATGACGTCAGTATTATTGAGTAAACGCCCAGGCGCTTGACTGGTAGAGTAAGCCCCCGCCCCGGCGGGGGTTTTTTATGGTGCGCCAGGCATGGCGCGCAGCGCCGTGACTGGCGCTGTTCCTGAGGGTGGTGCCTCAGGATGACTTGGGGGTGAAAGTCCCCTGCACGCCCGGTAAGGGGAAGTGCTAGCCGACGGCAAGGGTGTCTCTCGCGAGGGAGAATCTGAAGGCAGCCCGAGGCAAAACGTTGGCCTGACGAACAGGAAGCGGATACGAGGCGTTATGGCGGGGTGAGATGGCCATAATCATCAAAGCCCAATACTTGCACGGAACGCCATGATGTATATCCGACAGGCATAAGCGGGAAGGTCGCGCGTCTTACCCTGGGAGGTCTGGTGGTTTGCCACGGGCTACCGACGTCGAGAGACGGCGGGATGAACCACCAGACGTCAGCCGAGGCCATAGTAAGTGCCGGTTCACCGCGGCACCAAGGGCCGAACATGAAGAACCGCGAGTAGGCGATAACGTCTCGAGGATCGATCATGAAGACAGACTATGACGCTGCTACCGTCACTCACCCAGAGGGGCAGGAGCAGAACTCCGGGCCCCGGCCGGTGAGCGTCGAGACGGTCCCGGCGTCGCTATCGTGGACGAAAGCGGAGTCAGCCTCGCTGATGGAACGGGTCGTTGACCCGGAGAACATGCAGCGGGCTTACCGTAAGGTGGTTGCCAACAAAGGTGCACCAGGTGTTGATGGCATGACGGTGCATCAGTTGGCTAGCCACCTAAAGCAGCACTGGCCAACGCTGCGCGAGCGGCTGTTGGCCGATGCGTATCACCCCAGCCCGATCCGAGCCGCCACGATCCCCAAGCCAAAAGGTGGAGTGCGGCAGCTCGGAATGCCCACGGTCACTGACCGACTGATCCAGCAGGCGCTGTCACAGGCACTCATGCCGCTCTTCGACCCGGCCTTCTCCGCGTCGAGTTACGGTTACCGCCCTAAGCGCAGCGCTAAGCAGGCCGTCTCGGCCATGAAGGCCCACGTCACCGCTGGCCACCGCTGGGTGGTCGACCTTGACCTGGAAGCCTTCTTCGACCGAGTGAACCACGATCTGCTGATGGCACGGGTCGCGCGGCGCGTTGACGACAAACGCGTGCTTCGCCTGATCCGTCGCTATCTGGTGGCGGGCATGTTCCAGCACGGCTTGCCCACGCCGAGACGGCAGGGGACGCCCCAAGGCGGGCCGCTCAGCCCGCTACTGGCGAATATCCTGCTGGATGACCTGGACAAGGAACTGGAGCGCCGAGACCACCGCTTCTGCCGCTACGCCGATGACGTGCAGGTGTACGTCAACAGTCGGCGGGCGGGAGAACGTGTCATGGCAAGCCTGAGTGAGTATCTCGAGAGCTCACTTCGGCTAACGGTCAATCGGGCCAAAAGTGCGGTGGATCGGCCATGGAAACGCAGCTATCTGGGCTACCGTCTTACTTGGCACAAACAGTCGAAACTGACGCTGGCCAAGACCAGTCTGAAGCGCATGATGCAGCGGGTGCGTGAGATCCTGAAGCGTGGCAGGGGGCGCAACATCCAACGGATAATCGACGGGTTGGGGCCAGTCCTGCGTGGATGGGCCAACTACTTCAGCCTTGTTGAAGTGAAACGGCCCTTGGAAGCGCTGGATCAATGGATACGTCGCCACTTACGTGGCCTAATCTGGCGGCAATGGAAACGCCCAGTGACCCGGCGCCGGAAACTTCGGGGGCTGGGGCTGGACGCGTACCGTGCCTGGAAATCGGCGGGTAATGGGCGAGGCCCCTGGTGGAATGCCGGGGCATCGCACATGAACCAGGCTCTCCCGAGAAAGTGGTTTAATGACCAGGGTCTGATCTCGGTACTGGATACGGTAAGATGGCTTAAACGTTCTGCATGAACCGCCGTATACGGAACCGTACGTACGGTGGTGTGGGAGGGCGCCGAGGGTGACCCCGGCCCCTACCCGATATTAACGACCTGAATCCGGCCATTCGATGGCTTTCTCCTGGCCGCCGGGCAGCACTTGCCAGAAACGGTCTGGGTCATCGCCGGGGTGCCAGCCCCCCAGGGAGCAGCGGACTTCGACCTGCAGCGCCTCAGCGGCGTGCTGGGCGCACTCCTGGTCGGTGTGCCACGGGGTATGGGCGCTATCGAACCAAAGGCTGGCGAAGCCATCGGCAGCGTTATCTACCAGCAGTACCGGGACGCTATCGCCCTGGTGGTGGCCACGGGTTTTCCACTTGCCTTTGCCTGCCGGGGTAAGCGGCGGTGCGTTCAGCACCGCTTCCAGCCAGGCGTTAATATCATCCAGCATGGCCTTTGCCAGATACACTTCGATATCCGGAAACCGCTCCATCATACGCGTACCTCGTTGTTGGTCAGTAGCGCTTGAAGGGTTGCTTCGTAGATACGGCTCAACGCATCCAGGTCGCTGGCACGTACGCGCTCGTTCACCTTGTGAATGGTGTCATTGAGCGGGCCCAGTTCTACCACCTGCGCGCCTAGGGTCGCAATAAAGCGCCCATCCGAGGTGCCGCCGCTGGTGGAGAGCTGCGGGCGCTCGCCGGTAACGGCTTCGACACCACGAATCGCGGCGTCTACCAACTCGCCCTCGGCGGTGAGGAACGGTTCACCGTTCAGCGTCCAGTCAATGTGGTACTCAAGGCCATGCTTATCCAAAATCGCTTCGGTGCGCGCTTTTAGCTCTGCGTGGGTGACTTCCGTTGAGTAGCGGAAGTTAAACACGACTTCCACTTCGCCGGGGATAACGTTAGTTGCGCCGGTGCCTGCGCGGAAGTTGGAAATCTGGAAGCTGGTAGCGGGGAAGAAGTCGTTGCCTGCATCCCAGTGCTCGTTGACGAGTGCATCCAGGGCCGGCATGGCCTGGTGGATGGGGTTGCGTGCCAGGTGTGGGTAGGCCACGTGGCCCTGCACACCCTGCACATGCAGCACACCGCCCAGCGAGCCACGGCGCCCGTTTTTGATGACATCGCCCAAACGCGAGGTGGAAGAGGGTTCGCCCACGATGCAGTAATCCAGACGCTCATTGCGCTCGCGTAGATGCTCAACCACGGCGCGAGTGCCGTCTACCGCCGGCCCCTCCTCGTCAGACGTAATCAAAAACGCAATGCGGCCATCGTGATCTGGATGGCGTTCGACGAAGCGCTCCACCGCTGTCAGCATGGCGGCGAGGCTACCCTTCATATCCGCTGCGCCACGCCCGCAGAGCATTCCTTGGTCGTCAATGCATGGCTCAAAAGGAGGGTATTGCCAACTGGTATGCGGCCCGCTGGGCACTACGTCGGTGTGCCCAGCAAACGCGATCACCGGGCCGTGGTGGCCGCGTACCGCCCAAAAGTTTTTCACATCGCCAAACGGCAGCTGCTCAATATGGAAACCGAGCGCCGTTAAGCGCTCGATCATCAGGTCCTGGCAGCCTTCGTCATCTGGCGTCACCGATGCCCGGCTAAGCAGTTCAAATGCTAGCGTGAGCGTGGGTGACAGTGCTTCAGGCTCAGTTATGGGCATGTAGCGCCTCGTTCAGCGCAATGGCGCTTTTATTGGTCAGGCATTCGATGCGGCCATTCTGCGAGTTGCGGCGTAGCAGCAGGTCGTCTTGGCCGGCCAGTTCGCGGGCGGCGACGGTGTTCACTTCCTGACCCTGGTCATCCAGCAGCGTCACTTTGGATCCGGCAGTAATGTAGAGCCCTGCTTCGACGGTGCAGCGGTCGCCAAGCGGAATGCCGATACCGGCGTTGGCACCAATCAGGCAGCCTTCACCCACTTTGATGACAATATTGCCACCGCCGGAGAGCGTGCCCATGGTCGAGCAGCCGCCGCCGAGGTCGGAGCCTTTGCCGACCATCACGCCTGCGGAAATACGCCCTTCGATCATGCCGGGACCTTCGGTGCCTGCGTTGAAGTTGACAAAGCCTTCGTGCATGACCGTGGTGCCTTCGCCCAGGTAAGCGCCCAGGCGTACGCGGGCGGTGTCGCCAATGCGGATGCCGGTGGGCACCACGTAGTCGGTCATTTTGGGGAATTTGTCCACGCAGTCGACGGATAGCGTGCGGCCAGCCAAGCGCGCCTTGAGGCGACGGGCGGGCAGCTCTTCGATATCGATGGCGCCTTCGTTGGTCCAGGCGATGTTACGCAGCAGGCCAAACATGCCGGTCAGGTCCAGGCCGTGGGGCTTCACCAGGCGATGCGAGAGCAGGTGTAGCTTCAGGTACACTTCAGGCGCGGTTTGCGGCGGTTGGTCGGACTCCAGGAACATCGCCACCAGCGGGCGCTGGCTAGCGGCAAACGACTCAGCAAGCGCCGCCTGCTCGGAGTGGCCTGCCGCTTCCAGCGCTTTGGCCAGGCGCGTGCAGTCTTCCGGCAGGAAGCTCACCGGGGCGTTGCCAGCGGGTGCGTCCAGGGCTTCCTTGGCCGCTGCGATCAGGCTCTCATCCGGGTTGAGTAACGGTGCCGGGTAGTAGATCTCCAGCCAGTCGCCCTGGGTGTTTTGGGTGCCGATTCCAAGCGCAAAGCTCAGCATAACGCGTATTCCTTAGAGGTTGGTTGCAAATAATGAGTAAGGGTTAGCCACTTAGCTTGTCGTAATCGCCGTCGCGATAGCCGATCAGTATGGAGCCGTCATCTAGCTCTAGCAGCGGCCGTTTTAGCAGCGTGGGGTATTTGAGCAGTAGCTGGCGCGCAGAGTTGGCATCGTAGTCTTTCTCTTCGTCGGAGAGGTCGCGCCAGGTTTTACTGCGTTTATTGATCACCTCCACCAGCGGGACGCGATTTAGGATGTGCTCTAACAGCGCGGCGGAAAGGCCATCTTTACGCAGGTCGTGGGTTTTATACAGCAGCGCTTTCTCATCCAGTGCTTTGCGCGCTTTGCGGCAGGTATCACAGGTGCTAATGATATAGAGCGTCAGCATACAGCCTCCTTTCGTCGTCTTATGCGGCGCGGTGCGCTAGCCGCGTTCGACCAGTTGGCGAAGGCGCTTGGCCGCTTCTAGCGTCGGCTCAAGCTCCGCTACTAAGGCTAAGCGTAGCCGACCCGCGCCTGGGTTCTGGCCGTTTTGCCCCGGGCGGCCCATGAGGCTGCCGGGCAGTACGCTGACGTGCTGTTCGCTGAACAGCCGCTGGGTAAAGGCGATATCGTCCCCGCCAGGTACCGCTGGCCAGAGGTAGAAGCTTGCTTCTGGAGTGGGGAACTCCATCACCGGGGCAAGCACATCCGTCACCGCGCTGAATTTTTCGCGGTAGGCGTCGCGGTTGGCCCGCACGTGGTTTTCATCCTGCCAAGCCGCTATCGAAGCGTGCTGCAGCGGCAAGGACATGGCGCAGCCGTGGTAGGTGCGGTAACGCTTAAACGGGGCTAATAGGTCCGCATCCCCCGCCACAAAGCCAGAGCGCAACCCTGGTAGGTTGGAGCGCTTGGAGAGCGAATGGAACACCACGCAGCGGCGGTAGTCATCGCGGTCAAGCTCGGCGCAGGCCTGCAAAAGCCCTGGCGGTGGCGTGTTCTCGTCCAGATAGAGTTCGGAGTAGCACTCGTCGGAGGCGATGATGAAGTCGTGCTCGTCGGCCAGGGCAATCAGCTGTTTGAACTCGGCCAGCGGGGTGACGGCGCCGGTGGGGTTGCCCGGCGAGCAGATAAACACGATCTGTACGTCGCGCCAGGTGTCGGCGCTGACCGCTGAAAAATCGGGGCGGAAGCCGTTCTCGGCGGTGCAGTCTAGGTAGAGTGGCTCGCCGCCTGCCAGCAGGGTGGCGCCTTCGTAAATCTGGTAGAAGGGGTTGGGCACGGCCACTTTAGCGGGGCGGGTGCGGTCCAGCGCGGCCTGTACAAAGGCGAAGATGGCTTCGCGGGTGCCGTTCACCGGCAGCACCTGGCGCTCGGCATCCAATCCCGCCAGTTGGAAGCGCTGGGTGGCCCAGGTCGCAATCGCGTCGCGTAGGGCGGGAAGGCCGTTGGTGGCCGGGTAGCGGGCCATCTCTAACTGGTGGGCGATGAGCGCCTCCAGTGCGCCTTGGTAGGGGGCGTGCTGGGGTTCGCCAATCGTCAGCGGTATATGCGCCAGTCCCGCCGGGGGCGTAAGCGTCGCTTTGAGGGCGGCCAGCTTTTCAAACGGATAGGGGTGTAGGGCGTTGAGATCAGGGTTCATGGCGCGTCCGTTGAGAGCGTAAGGGCGGGAACTGTGGGCAAAACCATTTAATTTATCGAATCGCCGATTATAGGCAAGCCCTGGGGCAGGCTCAAACCTAACCACCAGGGTGTGCCTACTTTCTAGGTTAAACCCCCAATACCTCAATCAGCCGTTCGCGGAGCTGCTGCTGGCGTTCGGGGTCGGTGAGCGGCTCGCCTGCCTTGGTGGTGATGAAGAAAACGTCCTCCACCCGCTCGCCCAGCGTGGCGATCTTGGCCGCGGAGAGGGCGATATCCTGCTCCATAAAGATGCGCCCTACCCGGGCCAGCAGGCCGGGGCGGTCGGGGGCGGTCAGTTCCAGCAGGGTGCGCTCGTTGGCCGGGTCCTGCTCAATGACCACCTCGGTGGGCACTTTGAAGTGCTTGAGCTGGCGCGGCGTGTGTCGAGTGACGATTTCTGGATAGTCATCCGGGTCATCCAGCTCTTCTACCAAGTGCTGGCGCATCTCTTCAATGCGCTCCGGATCGCGAATCGGCTGGCCGTGGCTATCCAGCACGATAAAGGTGTTGAGCGTCCAGTCGTTGTGGGAAGTAGCAATGCGGGCATCGTGAATTGAGAGCCCCAGCTGCTCCATGGCAGCGGCGGTGGCGGCGAACAGGTCATCCACCGAGCGGGTGTGGATAAACACCTTGGTGCCGCCCTCGGCCATATCGGTAGTGGGGGCGCTGATCAGCACCAGCGGTAGCGGGGAGGGCTGGTGGTTCAGGATGCCCTGGGTTTGCCAGACAATCTCGCTGGGCGCGTACTGCAGGAAGTAATCCTCGCCCAGAGACTCCCACAGCTGGTCGATTTGGGTGCTATCAACCCCCACCGTTTGCAGCAGCGAGCGTGCTTCGGTGCGGGTTTCGCGCACCCAGTCGTCGCGGTCCGGTGGGTTTTTCAGGCCGCGCCGCAGGGCGCGTTTGGTTTCCGCATGGAGCTGGCGCAGCAGCGACGCCCGCCAGCCGTTCCACAGCGTGGGGTTGGTGGCGTTGATGTCAGCGACGGTGAGCACGTAGAGGTAGTCCAGGCGGGTTTCGTCGCGCACGATGAGGGCGAAGTCGCGGATCACGTCCGGGTCGCTGATATCGCGCTTCTGGGCGGTCATGGACATCAGCAGATGATGCTCCACCAGCCAGCTGACTAAATTAGTGTCGTGCTGGGAGATGTGGTGGCGTTGGCAGAACTGCTCGACATCCCGCGCGCCGATTTCTGAGTGGTCGCCACCACGCCCTTTGCCGATATCGTGGAACAGGCCGGCAATCCACAGCAGGTCCAGCTTGGGCAGTTGATGGATCAAGGCGGCTGCCACAGGGAAGTCAACCTTGGCATCCGGTTTGCGGAAGCCATGAAGAAACTTCAACAGGCGCAGGGTGTGGGCATCCACCGTATAGATATGGAACAGATCGTGCTGCATCAGCCCCACCGCGCGGCCAAACTCCGGCAGGTATTTGCCGAGGATGCCGTAGCGGTTCATACGCCGCAGCTGGCGGGGGACGTTACCCGGCGCGCGCATAATGGCCATAAACAGCCGCTGGTGGCGTGGGTCTTCCCGGTAGTGGTCATCGATTTGGTGGCGGTGGTCACGAATCAGCCGAATGGTGTCGGCGCGTACCCCTTCGATTTCCGGGTGCTTGGCCATCAGCAGGAAGAGTTCCAGCATGGCCGCCGGGCGCTCGCGGAACAGGTTACGGGAGCGCACCTGGATATAGCCGCCCTTGGTTTCAAAGCGTTCGTTCAGCTTAACGGTTTCCAACGACTCCTTGCCGCGCAAAATCACTTCGTCGAAGTGCTGTAGCAGCATATCGTTGAGCCCGGCGAGGGCCGTCACGTGGCGGTAGTAGCGTTTCATGAACTGCTCGACCGCGAGCCGCTCGGGGGTATCTTTAAAGCCGAACATCTCGGCAATGGTGCGCTGATGATCAAACAGCAGCCGGTCCTCGGCGCGTCCGGTTAGCATGTGCAGGGCGTAGCGCACCTGCCAAAGAAATGCTTGGCCCTGGCTAAGAATGCGTAGCTCGGCATCATTCATAAAGCCGTTGGCGACAATATCGGTGTACTGCTCGGTGCCGAAGTGGCGCTTAGCGACCCAACCAATCATCTGGATATCGCGCAGGCCACCAGGGGAGCTTTTGAGATTGGGTTCCAGGTGGTACTCGGAGTTGTTGTAGCGGTAGTGGCGGGCGATTTGCTCCTGCCACTTGGCCTCGAAAAAGCGGTCGGCGGGCCATAGGTTGGGTGTGCTTAAACGCTCACGCATTTTCTCGCGCAGGCTTTCCGGCCCGGCGATCAGACGTGACTCCAGCAGGTTGGTAATCACCGTCACGTCCGCTGCGGCTTCACGTTCGCAGTCATTAAGCGAGCGTACGCTGTGGCCAATCTCTAGGCCGATATCCCATAGGAAGGTGATAAAAGCGCTCAGCGGCTCCCGGTAGGGGGTGTCATCGTCATGCTCGAGCAGTAGCAGTAGGTCAATATCGGAGTGGGGGTGCAGCTCGCCGCGCCCGTAGCCGCCCACGGCCACCAGCGCCACGCCGTCGTCGGGCCAGGCGTGCTGTGCCCAGGCGATAGCGAGCAGCTGGTCGAGATACCACGCCCGGCCGCGCACCAAGTCGCGAATATCGGCGCCAGCGCGGAACTGCTCATCCAGACGCGCCTGTATTTCCCGCAGCGCGGCTTTGAATGGGGCGATGGGGGAGCGCGACCCGGCAAGCTCGCTGCGAAACCGGTCAAGGTCGTAAAGCGACGTGTCCGGCTCAAACCGGTAGTGGTGAAGAAGCATCAGCGGTTCAGAAAACTAAAGTCTTCGTCGCTGCGTGCGGTGAGCACGTCAACGCCGGTGTCGGTGACGAGCAGGGTATGCTCCCACTGGGCCGACAGGCTGCGATCCTTCGTGACGGCGGTCCAGCCATCACGCAACACTTTGGTTTTGTAGCCGCCCACGTTAATCATCGGCTCGATGGTGAAGCACATGCCCGCCTCCAAGCGGATATCCGCGTCTGGCGCGTAGCCGTCGTAGTGTAGGAACTGCGGGTCTTCGTGGAAATCGGCACCAATGCCGTGGCCACAGAAGTCGCGTACTACTGAATAGCCGTGGGCCTCAGCGTGTTTCTGAATCACTCGGGCGAGTTCGGATAGGTGTACACCGGGCTTTACCAACTCAATGCTTTTATATAAGCACTCCTGGGTGATACGGCAGAGCCGCTCCCCCTGGATGGTGTCGCCAATCACGAACATCACGCTGGAATCGCCGTGGTAACCATCGGGGGTGCGTACGGTGATGTCCAGGTTCATGATGTCGCCGTTTTTGAGCTTTTTGGCGTCATCGGGTATGCCGTGGCATACCACATGGTTAATAGAGGTGCAGGTCGCTTTGGGGAAGCCGTGGTAGTTCAACGGTGCCGGAGTAGAGCCTAACTCGTTAACGATGTACTCGTGGCACAGGCGGTCGATCTCGCCGGTGCTAATACCCGCTTTGACGTGGGGAGTGATCATCTCGATAACGCTGGCAGCCTGGCGACCGGCTTCGCGCATTTTCTCGATTTCAGAAGGCGTTTTGATAGGAACGTTCATGAATTCTCGATGTGGCTTCTGGGTAAGTGATGAGCGGCAAATTGAGCGCCGAGACGCGGCTGCGACTTCATCTTGGCAATGATCTATGGTATAAAGCCGCGCGCTTTCCTGCAATCGCCATCCAATGCTTCTTTACTGGCTGGTGCGGCGCGAAAGGGCAACGAAATCGCAACGCAGCGCTGCTGGGTTGCACAACAGCAAGCCTTGAAAACACACATGCACCGGCACATGGTCCCGGGTGCCTTTAGCGACGTTTGACGGCGCTACTGGTCGGATCCATGGGGTGCGTGGAGGCCTAACCCGAGTTTCAGGAGTTTTACCATGTCTCACGTTAATATGCGTGACCTGCTGAAAGCAGGTGCTCACTTCGGTCACCAAACTAAGTACTGGAATCCGAAGATGGGTAAATACATCTTCGGCGCGCGCAACAAGATTCACATCATCAACCTCGAGCACACCCTGCCGGCGCTGAACGAAGCGATCGACGTGGTCGAGAAGATGGCGGCATCCAACAACAAGATTCTGTTTGTTGGCACCAAGCGCAGCGCTAGCAAGATCATCAAAGAAGAAGCGAATCGCGTTGGCCAGCCGTTCGTCAACCATCGCTGGTTGGGCGGCATGCTGACCAACTTCAAGACCATCCGTCAGTCTATCAAGCGTCTGCGCGACCTGGAAACCATGCGCGAAGACGGCACGTTTGACAAGCTGACCAAGAAAGAAGTCTTGATGGCAACGCGTGAGCAAGAGAAGCTTGAGCGTTCTATCGGCGGTATCAAGAACATGGGCGGCCTGCCGGACGCACTGTTCGTTATCGACGTTGACCACGAGCGTATCGCGATCAACGAAGCCAACAAGCTGGGTATCCCGGTTATTGGCGTGGTAGATACCAACTCTAACCCGGATGGCGTTGATTACGTGATCCCGGGTAACGATGACTCCATCCGCGCTATCCAGATCTACGTGAAGGCGATTGCCGACGCGTGTGGTCGTGCGAAAGAAGGTCGTCCGGACGAGTTCGTCGAAGTGACTGAAGAAGCCGCTTCCGCCGACACTAACGCTGCCGCCGAGTAAGGCTGCAGTGGTGCGGCGGGCAGGTGAGCCGCATCGTGTTAAGAGGGGGCCTATGCCCCCTTTTTCCCGCTTCGGGTTCGCCCAAGTGGGCCGATCATGCCGGATCAATACCGGCAAGCGCTCTGCACAGTGATACGCAACGGTCATCTATCGTGCTTATACTCTGTAGCGCGTTTAACTCTCAGTTAGAACCATTTCCGAGGTGAAATCCCATGGCAGCTATCAGCGCCTCCCAGGTTAAGGAACTGCGCGAACGTACCGGTCTTGGCATGATGGAGTGTAAAAAAGCACTCACCGAAGCCGACGGTGACATCGAAGTCGCGATCGAAAACCTGCGTAAAAGCTCTGGTCTTAAAGCCGCGAAGAAAGCGGGTCGTACCGCTGCAGAAGGTGCCGTTGTTACTCGCGTAGCGGACGATGGCAGCTACGGCGTAATGGTCGAAATCAACTCTGAAACCGACTTCGTTGCCCGTGACGACAACTTCATTGGCTTCGCTAACAAGATTGCTGATGCGTTCTTTGCAGCGAAAAACGAAGACGTTGCCGCAGTCATGGCGGGTGATCTGGAATCCGCTCGTGAGCAGCTGGTTCAGAAAATCGGCGAAAACATCGGCGTGCGTCGTGCCGTTGTCGTGAATGCCGTTGAAAGTGGTCTAGTGGGCGAATACGTTCACGGCGGCCGCATTGGCGTTCTGACCGTCCTGAAAGGCGGCACCAGCGAAGCAGCTAAAGACGTTGCTATGCACGTAGCAGCGATCAACCCGGCGGTTGCCCATCCTGACGATATGCCGCAAGAGCAGCTGGACAAAGAGAAGGCAATCATCCTGGCCCAGCCGGACATGGCCGGTAAGCCTGAGCAGATCGCTGAGAAGATGGTTCAAGGCCGCCTGAAGAAGTACCTGGCCGAGAACAGCCTGACCGAGCAGCCGTTTGTTAAAGACCCGAACCAGTCCGTTGCTGAATTCGTCAAAGCAGCCGGTGGTGAAGTGGTCAGCTTCACTCGCTTTGAAGTGGGCGAAGGCATCGAGAAAGAAGAAGTCGACTTCGCTAAAGAAGTTATGGAACAGGCTGGCCGTCGCTAAGGTCAGAGGTTCCAGCAAGAAGATGGCGTGCGCGCGAGCGCACGCCTTCGTGTATCCGGCCCCTGTGAAATTACAGGCGCTACCTCGCCCACCTGTGCCCAGGTCTGCCCCAGGAGAGATGCCATGTCGCGTGATGTTCAAGAGCCTACCCCTACTGCTGCCACTAAAATTGATAAATCAAAGTCGAAGTACAAGCGTATTTTGCTGAAGCTATCGGGCGAAGCGCTGATGGGTGAGCACGATTTTGGTATTGATCCGAAAGTGCTGGATCGCATGGCGCTGGAGATCGGCCAGCTGGTCGGGATTGGCGTGCAGGTCGGGATTGTGATCGGTGGCGGTAACCTGTTCCGTGGTGCGGCGCTGAATGAAGCCGGCATGGATCGGGTCACGGGTGACCACATGGGAATGCTGGCAACGGTAATGAATGCCCTCGCCATGCGCGATGCGCTGGAGCGCTCCAATATTCGCTCCCGGGTGATGTCGGCGATTCCCATGAGCGGTGTGGTGGAGCACTATGACCGCCGCACTGCCATCCGCTATTTAACGTCGGGCGACGTGGTGCTGTTCTCGGCTGGCACCGGTAACCCGTTCTTCACCACCGACTCTGCTGCTTGTTTGCGCGGCATTGAAGTAGACGTAGACGTTGTCATCAAGGCCACCAAGGTGGACGGCGTGTACAATAAGGACCCGGTGAAGCACCCCGACGCCGTAAAATACGACCAGCTCTCCTATGACGACGCTCTGGACCAGAAGCTGGGCGTAATGGATTTGACCGCAATCTGCCTGGTACGTGACCATAATATGCCGGTGCGGGTATTTGATATGAACAAGCCTGGTGCCCTGCTTAACCTCGTGGTTGGGGGCAAGGAAGGCACGCTGATAGACAGAGGGTAACAACGTGATCAACGACATCAAGAAAGATGCAGAGTCTCGCATGAAGAAGAGCGTTGAGGCGCTGCACAGCAACTTCAATAAAATCCGCACGGGCCGTGCTCACCCCAGCATCCTGGATGCCGTGACTGTTGAATATTACGGTGGTCAGGTGCCGCTGAACCAAGTAGCTTCTGTGAACGTTGAAGATGCCCGTACCCTGACCGTCGCTCCCTGGGAGCAGGGCATGGTGCCGAAAATCGAAAAAGCGATTATGACCTCCGACCTGGGCCTGAACCCGTCCAGCGCTGGTAACGTGATTCGCGTACCGATGCCGATGCTGACCGAAGAGACGCGTAAAGGCTATATCAAGCAGGCGCGCAGCGAAGCGGAAACCGCCCGCGTGGCGGTACGTAACGTGCGCCGCGACGCCAACGGTGACTTCAAATCTCTGCTCAAGGAGAAAGAGATTACCGAGGACGATCAGCGTCAGGGTGAAGATGAAATCCAGAAGCTAACCGACAAGTATATTGCCGAAATCGACAAGGCACTTGCCGCGAAAGAGCAGGATCTCATGCAGGTTTAATCCCTGCGTTCATTTAGCCACGGGCGGCGCGTCTGCCCGTGGGCCATCGCTTGGCTTATTTATGACTGATCTTTGGTGCGAGAACCCATGACGTCTCCGCAGCTTCCCCAAGAGCAGCCGGGCGGCACGACGCCTTCTCGATCCGAGGAAGCGCTGCCGTCCCATGTTGCTATCATTATGGATGGTAACAACCGCTGGGCGCGGGCACGTGGGCTTTCGGGTGTACGCGGCCATCGCGCAGGTGTTGAGGCCGTGCGCGCGGTGATTGAGCGTGCGGCCGAGCGAGGCATTCAAACGCTGAGCCTGTTTGCATTCTCCAGCGAAAACTGGAAGCGCCCCGCCGCTGAAGTGAATGCGCTGATGGAGCTGTTTTTGATGGCGCTCAAGCGTGAAGTCAAAAAGCTTAATGAGCGCAATATTCGCCTGACGATCATTGGCGAGCAACGCGGGTTCTCCCATGCGATTCAAAAGCACATCCAACGCGCCGAAGCGCTGACGGCAGATAATACCGGGCTGCATCTGGTGATTGCCGCCAATTACGGCGGCCAGTGGGATATTGCCAGGGCCGCGCGCCAGCTGGCCGAACAGGTTGCTGCCGGTGAGTTGGCACCTGAGGCGATTGATGAGGCACGCTTGGATGCCGCTATGAATACTGACCAGGTGCCACCCGTGGACCTTTGTATTCGTACTAGTGGCGAGCAGCGGCTCTCGAACTTTATGCTATGGCAGCTGGCCTACGCCGAACTGCACTTTTCGCCCCTGCTATGGCCAGATTTTGATGGGGCGGCTTTTGACAAAGCGCTTGACGACTTTTGCTTACGACGTCGCCGCTTTGGCATGACCGACGAACAAATAGAGGCGCAAGGTGCTTAAACAGCGGATGATCACCGCAGCCTGGTTAGCCCCCGTAACGCTAATTGGTCTGTTTGGATTACAGGGAGGTGCCTTTGCGCTCTTTACAGCGCTCATTGTGCTGTTAGGTACCTGGGAATGGACAAACTTAGCGGGCGTTATCGCCGCGCGTACGCGTTTAGCGCTGGTGGCCGGTATGGCGGTGCTCATGGCGCTGCTGTGGCTAAGTGGTGCCGCCTTTGCGGTTTGGCCCTTGTGGCTGGCAGCCGCCGGTTGGCTGCTGAACCTCTATTGGGTGACCCATTACCCCGATAGCAGCCAGCAGTGGCAAGCCACCTCGCGCCGCCTGCTGATGGGCGTTTGGGTGCTGTTGCCGTGCTGGGTAGGCTTTAACGTGTTGCGTGAGAGCGGTGCGGTGTGGCTACTGTTTGTACTACTGCTGGTCTGGACAGCCGATATCGGCGCCTACTTTGCTGGGCGCCGCTGGGGAAAGCGCAAGCTCGCCCCACGGGTTAGCCCGGGTAAGTCCTGGGAGGGTGTCTATGGTGGGTTAGCTGCCACGACGCTGCTAGCGCTGCTGTTTGCCATTTGGCAGCCCCTTGGAGCGATGGGGGGCGTCGCACTGGTCGTCATTACTGCCGTCGTTACCCTCATCTCCGTGCTGGGCGATTTGCTTGAAAGTATGCTGAAGCGCCACCGTAATATTAAAGACTCCAGCCAGTTATTGCCGGGTCACGGTGGCGTGCTGGATCGTATCGACAGCCTGACGGCTGCCATTCCCATCTTTGCGCTGTTCTATCTGCAGGTACTGCCTCTCCAGGTGGGCGCGCTATGAGCCACTCCTCCGTCAAGTTTGTCACCGTGCTAGGCGCCACCGGCTCTATCGGCAAAAGCACGCTGGACGTGATTGCACGTCATCCCGAGCGCTACCGCGTTTATGCGCTAACGGCGCATACCTCGAAAGAGGCGCTTTTTGCCCAGTGCAAAGCCCATGCTCCGCAGTTCGCGGTGCTGGATAAGGAGGCTGACGCGCAGTGGCTGCAGCAGTCGCTGTCTCAGGCAGGCCTAGATACCGTCGTCATGGCGGGGGCGGGGGCACTTTGCGAAGTGGCCCGAGCACCTGGGGTAGATATCGTGATGGCGGCTATCGTGGGGGCAGCGGGCCTGCTGCCTTCGCTGGCGGCGGCCGAAGCGGGTAAGCGCGTACTGCTGGCCAATAAGGAGGCGCTGGTAATGAGCGGTGCGCTGTTTATGGATGCCGTTGCCCGCTCTGGCGCTACTTTGCTGCCCATCGATTCTGAACATAATGCCATCTATCAGTGTCTACCCAGCGAGCATCGCGGTGGATTAGCAAAGCATGGTGTACGACAGCTGCTGCTGACGGCATCGGGCGGGCCGTTTCGCGGCTGGTCGGCCGCCGATATTGCAAACGCTACGCCGGAGCAGGCCTGCGCCCACCCTAACTGGTCCATGGGGCGTAAGATTTCCGTGGATAGCGCCACGCTGATGAATAAAGGCCTTGAGCTCATTGAGGCGTGTTGGCTGTTTGACGCCGCCCCCGAGCAGATTCAGGTCGTTGTTCATCCGCAAAGCGTGATTCATTCCATGGCGGCCTATGACGATGGTTCTGTCATTGCCCAGTTGGGTAACCCCGATATGCGGACTCCGATCGCCTATGGGCTGGCTTGGCCTGAGCGTATTGATGCAGGTGTGGAAGCGTTAGACCTGTTCCAAGTCGCACGGCTCGACTTTGAAGCGCCGGATGAGACGCGCTTCCCTTGCCTGCGCCTAGCGCGGGAGGCGATGCAGATAGGCGGTGCTGCTCCGGCAGTGCTTAACGCTGCTAATGAAGTCGCCGTTGAAGCGTTCTTGTCAGGAGGCATCGCATTTGGTGCGATACCGAACGTTGTTGCGAAGGTGATGGCTATGCCATATCAAGGGCAGGCTGATTCCCTGGAGCGCGTGCTTGCTGCGGACCGCTGGGCGCGGGAGCAGGCCACGTTAACCATACGCCAGTTAACCGCCTAGCCTCAGCTTTCGTTGAGCAGCGTGTTGTACAAAGGAGTGAAAAGTGGGCCTGATACAGAATATTTTAGCCGTCATCGTCGTGTTGGGGCTGCTAGTCACCTTTCACGAGTTTGGTCACTTTTGGGTTGCACGCCGCTGTGGTGTCAAGGTGCTGCGCTTCTCGGTGGGTTTCGGCAAGCCGCTATGGACAACGGTGGACCGCCATGGCACCGAGTTTGCGGTGGCTGCCATCCCGCTGGGCGGCTATGTCAAGATGCTCGACGAGCGCGAAGCGCCCGTACCGCAAGAGCAGCTTGATCAAGCTTTTAACCGCAAAACCGTGTGGCAGCGCATTGCCATTGTGGCCGCAGGCCCCATCGCTAACTTCCTACTGGCCATTGTGGCTTACTGGGCCCTGTTTGTAGCGGGCACAACCACCGTAGCTCCCGTGGTCGGCGATATTACGCCTAACTCCCCCGCCGCAGAGGCGGGGCTGGAGCAGGGCAGCGAAATTACCGCGATCCAGGGCGATGCCATGCGCTCCTGGGAGGAGATCAACCTCAAGCTGGTCTCTATGATTGGCTTCAGCGGCGATTTAACCATTGAGGCGACACCGGAAGGTGCCAGCGCCACCCGCAGCTATCGGCTGCCGGTCAGCAACTATATGGTTCGCCAGGACCCACCCCAGCCGTTGCAGAGCCTTGGCTTTTCACCCTGGCGGCCTGACGTGCCTGCTGTGCTTGGCCAGGTGGTAGATGGGCAAGCCGCCGCGGAGGCTGGGCTCCGGCCGGGGGATCACATCGTTTCCCTTAACGGCGAGCCTATCAATGACTGGATGCAGTTTGTTGCGGTGATCCGCGATAGTGCAGGGGAGACGCTCAGCGTTGGCTATCAGCGCGATGGCGACGCAGGAACGCTTTCACTCACGCCGAGGCGTAATACGCTGGAGAGTGGTGCCGAGGTTGGGTACATTGGTGCAGGTGCAGCGCCGTTTAGCTGGCCTGAATCGCTGCAGCGCGAAATTCGTTATGGGCCGATTGAGGCCGTAGGCCAAGCGCTGTCACGTACCGGTGAAATGGTACTGCTGACGGTGGATGCCATCCGCAAAATGTTAGTAGGGCTGATTTCCCCCTCTAACCTGTCGGGGCCGATTACGATTGCGCAGATTTCTGGCGACTCGGCGCGTGCGGGTGTGGAAGCCTTTGTGGGCTTTCTAGCGTATCTTTCAATCAGTTTAGGCGTGCTGAACTTGCTGCCTATTCCCGTGCTCGACGGCGGCCATCTGCTTTACTATTTTGTCGAAGTCGTGCGTGGGCGGCCGGTATCTGAGCAGACACAAGCGATAGGGCTACGCATCGGGCTTGCCATGGTTGGCACCCTGATGCTAATGGCGCTCTATTTCGATTTGATGCGCCTGTGGTAATAACGCGTGTAGCGCGCAGGATGCCTTGTCATCTGCCTGCACAAATGTATATGGTGCCTATCTTAATCGACGGGCAGACCAACGCGAGCGAACTGACTGCATGAAAATCAAGACCCTTGGAATGGCGGCTCTCTTGCTGGTAGGTGCCAGCGGCGCCCAAGCACAATCCTTTGATGTTTCAGACATTCGTGTGGAAGGACTACAGCGGGTTTCGGCCGCCTCGGTCTTTAATGCGTTCCCTGTCAGTGCGAATGACCGCGTTGACGAGCAACAGCTAGCCGCTGCCGCTCGGGACCTGTTCGCCACCGGCCTGTTTGAAGATGTATCGCTGGCGCGGGAGGGCGACGTGCTGGTGATCCAGGTCGTTGAGCGGCCGACCATTGCGCGCCTGAATATCGAAGGCAACGACCAGATTTCTGATGAAGACCTGCGCAACGGTCTGCGCGAGTCGGGACTCTCGGAAGGCCAGGTGCTTCAGCTCTCCACCCTTGAGGAGATTGAGCGGGAGCTAGAGGGGGTGTATCAGTCCCAGGGGCGCTACAGCGCAGGTATCGACGTTGAGGTGGAAGAAATTGATGAGGGCCGCGTCCAGGTCAACATTAATATCAACGAAGGTGAAGTCGCCAAGATCCGCCAGATCAATATTGTCGGCAACCAGGATTTCGATGATGAAACCCTGCGCGAAGTGTTCGAGTTAGATGACCGTCCCGGCCGCATTTTTGGCTGGTTCTCCAACGATGAGTACTCCCGTGAAGCACTCTCTGGAGATATTGAGCGCTTGCGCTCGTTCTACCTGGACCGTGGTTACGTCAACTTCGATGTCACCTCAACCCAGGTATCAATCGGTCCCGAGAAATCGGAAATCTTCATTACCCTGAATATTGATGAAGGCAATCAGTACCGCGTGGGCGACATCCGCTTTGCCGGGGATCTGCAGATCAGCGAGAACGAAGCCCGTAGCCTGCTGGAAATCAATAGCGGCGATATCTTCTCCCGGGGCGAGGTCAATGCCTCCACGGAAGCGCTGCGCCAGCGTTTAGGTGCAGAGGGCTTTGCCTTTGCCGATGTTCAGGGTGTCCCTGAAATGGCAGATGACGGTGAAACCGTAGACCTGGTGATTGCCGTCAACCCTGGCCAGCGTGCTTACGTGCGCCGCATCGAGTTTTACGGCAACACCACCACCCAGGACGAAGTGCTGCGGCGTGAAATGATTCAGTTAGAAGGCGCGCCTGCCTCCACGGAGTCGATCACCCAGTCGCGTCAGCGCCTGGAGCGGTTGGGCTTCTTCAGCCAGGTAGAAGTGGATACCCAGCCGGTTCCGGGTGAGCCGGATATGCTGGATGTCACCTATACCGTGGAGGAGCAGCCCTCTGGTTCGGTCTCGGCCAGCGTCGGTTTCTCTCAAAGCGCCGGGGTGATTTACGGGGTAGGGCTGGCCCAGAACAATTTCCTGGGTACCGGTAACCGCGTTAACGTTGGCGCCCAGCGCAGTGATACTTTTACCAGCGTCAACTTCGCCTTTACCGACCCCTACTGGACGCTGGACGGCATTTCCCGTGGCTATAACTTGTTCTACCGGGAAACCGACTACGCCGACTCGGATATTTCCACCTTCTCGACCGATGCCTACGGTGCCGGTATCAACTTTGGCTACCCGATCAGCGAGCTGTCCCGCCTGAACTTTGGTGCCAGCGTTGAAGAGATCACGGTGAAGACCTACTTCGACACCGCCTCCGAGATCCGTCGCTATGTGGAAGATCAGGGCGAGAATGCACAAAGCTTGAAGCTGACCGCTAGCTGGACGCGCAACAACCTGAACCGTGGCATTATGCCCACCGCTGGTAACTACCAGCGCGTATCGCTGGAAACCGGCGTGCCGGGCAGCGACGCGGAATACTACAAGTTCCAGGCCCGTGCTCAGCAGCTATTCCCGATGAACGACGATGAAACCTGGGCGCTGAAGTTTAGCGGCAACCTCGGCTATGCCGACACCCTAGGAAGTAACGACCCCTACCCATTCTATGAGAACTTCTACGCGGGTGGCTTAGGCTCGGTGCGTGGCTTTACTTCCAATACCTTGGGGGAGCGGACCACGCCTGCTCGCGAGGGTGGTCGTGACCGGACAATGGGCGGTAACGTTCTGGTAGAAGGTTCTGCCGAAGTGCTCTTCCCCATGCCGTTTGTGGAAAATCAGCGCTCGGTTCAGCCCTCTCTGTTCCTGGATGCCGGTAACACCTTCCTAAGTTCGTGCTACGACGTACTAGAAGCGGATGCCGAGCGTCAGCAGTGTAGCTCAGGGGTTGATCTGGGTGAGCTGCGCTACAGTGTCGGTATCGGCCTCTCCTGGTTAACCCCCGTTGGCCCGCTGACCTTCAGCGTGGCTGAGCCGCTAAACGACGAAAGTGGTGACGATACGCAGTTCTTCCAGTTCTCGCTGGGTCAAACGTTCTAATATAAGGAGTCTCGCTATGATGCGTAAACTGACCGCTGCCGTGTGTCTGCTCGGGGCGATGACCCTGCCTGCCTATGCTGCCGAAGTGGCTGTTCTGGACTGGCGCGCTGCGTTGATGAACACCCAGTCGGCCCAGGCGTCATTGAGTCAGCTGGAAGGGCAAATCGGCAGCCAACAGCGCGAGGCGGAAGCGCTAGGCGGTGAGCTGCAGCAGCTGCAAACCCGCCTACAGCAGGAAGGGGAGACTATGTCCCAGTCCGAGCGCGAATCGCTGATTGCCGAGCTGCAGCAGAAGGGTGGCCGCTTTGAGCAGCTACGCCGTGAAGTGCTGCAGGCCCAGCAGGCTTCCGAGCAGCAGTTCCTCCAGGGCGCAGAAGCCAAACTGGAGCAGGCGGTCGAGCAGGTGCTAGAGCGTCATAACATTGACGTGCTGGTAGAGCCTCAGGGCGTGCTGCACTCCTCGACGGACCTGCCCAACGTGACCAACGAAGTCACGCAGATTTTCGATTCGCTAAACTAATTTAATGTTGACGGGTGCGGCTTAGCCGCACCACTGCTTCCTTGGGCTCCCATGACGCACGCTTCTCATCACCTCACTCTTGCGGATATCGCACGTCACCTGAACGTTGATTTCGAAGGCGACGCCGACCAGCCAATTCGTGGTTTGGCAACGCTCAAGGAAGCAGCGCCGGATCAGGTCGCTTTTCTCGCCAATCGTGCGTACTTAAAAGATTTAGCCAACACAAAAGCGGCGGCGGTGCTGCTGCACCCCGAGCATGGAAAAAACTGTCCGGTGCCGCGCCTGGAGCTGGAGAATCCCTATTTAGGCTACGCCAAGCTCTCTCAACTGTTTGACCCCCTACCAGCGCGGGATGTGCCCGGTATCCACCCTTCGGCGGTGGTTGCTGAGGGCGTCACTCTTGGTGTGGACGTATGCGTACAGGCTAACGCAGTAATTGAGCCAGGCGTGGTGCTGGGGGATCGTGTAGTCGTGGGGGCAGGTAGCGTGATTGGCGCCGACTGTGTCATTGGTGACGATACACGGCTGCACGCCAATGTCACCGTTTGCCACGGTGTGATCGTGGGTAAACGGGGGATTCTGCAAAGCGGCTGTGTGATTGGCGGCGACGGTTTCGGGTTTGCCCATGATGGTGCAGGCTGGCATAAAATTGCCCAGCTCGGTGGCGTGGTGCTCGGCGACGACGTGGAAGTTGGCAGCTGCTCCAGCATCGACCGAGGCGCGCTGGGGGACACGATCATCGGCAACGATGTCAAAATCGACAGCCAGGTACAGATTGCCCATAACGTCACCATTGGTGACCACAGTGCATTGGCAGGCTGTGTCGGCATTGCAGGCTCCACCAAGGTGGGCAAGCACTGTATGTTGGGCGGTGGCGTTGGATTATCGGGACACCTTACCATCTGCGACGGTGTCCAGGTCACCGGTATGAGCCTGGTGACTAACTCGATCCATGAGCCTGGCGTCTACTCCTCCGGCACCGGTGCCATGAGTAATACCCAATGGCGTAAAAATGCCGTGCGCTTTAAGCAGCTCGACGATATTGCCAAACGGTTGGCACGGCTGGAAAAAAACCAGCGTGGCACATAAGGCGCTGCGTCCCGAAGAAAGAATTACCGGGCAGATGGCTTGAGGCTTAATAGCAGCAGGTTATAATCCACTGCCTTTTTACCAGCGGGAGTGCTGGTGCGCGCCTGATACTGCTCAGGCCTTTTGTCATTTTAGAGGTCGTTACGATGGTTATGGATATCAACGAAATTCGCGAATACTTGCCCCACCGCTATCCTTTTTTGCTGGTGGATCGAGTCACGCAGTTAACCGTGGGCGAAACCATCGTTGCGTATAAAAATGTCAGCATCAACGAGCCGTTTTTCAATGGCCACTTTCCTCATCACCCGATTATGCCGGGTGTTCTGGTGATTGAGGCATTAGCGCAAGCGTGCGGTATCCTGGGCTTTAAAACGGTTAACAAACTGCCCGCCGATGGCTACGTTTACTATCTTGTTGGCAGCGACAATGTGCGTTTTAAGCGTCCAGTGATGCCCGGCGACCAGTTGAAACTGGAAGCGAACGTGATTCGCGGTAAACGCGGTATTTGGAAATTTGCCTGCCGTGCCACGGTGGACGGCGAGCTAGCCTGCGAAGCGGAAATCATTTGTGCCGAGAGGAAGGTGGCTTGATACATCCTACAGCATTGGTTGACCCAGCAGCGCAGCTTGCTGACGACGTTGAGGTTGGCCCGTTTAGCGTTATCGGGCCAGGCGTCACGATTGGCGCCGGCTCCGTCATTGGCCCCCATGTAGTGGTGAAAGGCCCCACGGTGCTAGGCGAGCGCACGCGTATTTTTCAGTTTGCCTCGGTGGGTGAAGACTGCCAGGACAAAAAGTACGCAGGCGAGCCAACGCGCCTGGTGATGGGTGACGATAACGTCATCCGTGAAGGCGTCACGCTGCATCGCGGTACCGTTCAAGATCGCAGCGAAACTACCATCGGCTCACGCAATCTGTTTATGGCCTACGTCCACGTTGGGCATGACTGTGTGATCGGTAACGACTGCATTTTAGCCAACCAAGTCACGTTGGCCGGTCACGTCACCCTGGGCGACCATGCCATTTTGGGCGGTTTGTCAGCAGTGCATCAGTTCTGCCATTTTGGCGATCATGCGATGGCGGGCGGCGGTTCGATTATCACTAAAGACACGCCCGCCTATGTGATGATTAACGGCAACCCGGCGGAAGCCCGAGGCCTTAACCTGGTGGGGCTGAAGCGCCGTGGATTTAGCCGCGAAGCGATTGCCGCGTTAGGTACGGCCTATAAACTCGTATATCGCCAAGGCCTAACCGTCGAGCAGGCAATTAGCGAGATGCGTAGCCGCTTCGATTTACCCGAAATTGCCCTGTTCGCCGACTCCATCGAGCGCTCAACACGCGGCATCGTTCGCTAATACTCATTCAACCGGCTCTCCCGTCACTATGACACTGCAGCGCGTATACCTTGTGGCAGGCGAACTCTCCGGCGATATCCTCGGCGCTGGGCTGATGCAAGCGCTGCGCGACCGGCATCCCCACGTGGAGTTTCGCGGCATGGGCGGCCCCCGCATGGAAGCCCAAGGGCTAGTTAGCCGCTTCCCTCTGGAAACCCTCTCGGTAATGGGGCTGGTCGAGGTGCTCAAGCACCTTCCCGAATTGATCCGCGTGCGCCGCACCCTACGCGAAGAGGCGTTGGTCTGGCAGCCGGATATCATGATCGGTATCGACGCCCCCGACTTCAATATCGGCCTGGAGAAGCAGCTGCGGGAGGCTGGGGTGACCACCGCCCACTACGTTAGCCCCTCGGTATGGGCATGGCGACAGGGGCGGGTGAAGAAGATCGCCAAAGCCGTGGATGCCATGCTCACGCTGCTGCCCTTTGAAGCGGATTTTTACCACCGTCATCGGGTGCCGGTAGCCTTTGTGGGACATCCGCTTGCCGACGAGCTGCCGCTGGAGAATGATCGTGACGCGGCCCGCCGTGCGCTGGGGTTGGTCTCGGACGTGCCGGTACTAGCGCTGCTGCCCGGCTCCCGGGGTAACGAAATCCGCTTTATGGGCGCCACGTTCTTGGATGCGGTCACGTTGCTGTGCCAGCGCCACGTGGGCTTACAGGTGGTGATTCCTGCGGCCACCGCCCAGCGCTATCAAGAGCTGCGCGAGCTGCTGGCAGGCTACCCCGCGTTAGCCCAACAGGTAACGCTGCTGGACGGTCAAGCCCGTGAGGCGATGGTAGCCAGTGATGCGGTACTGCTTACCTCCGGCACGGCGGCGTTGGAAGCCATGCTGTGCCACCGTGCCATGCTGGTGGCGTACAAAATGGCTCCCGCGACCCATTGGCTTGCCAAACGACTGGTGAAAACCCAGTGGATCTCGCTGCCTAACCTGATTGCCCAGGAGAGCGTGGTGCCAGAGCTGATTCAGCACGCGGCCACACCAGAAGCGATTGCCGAGCAAATAAGCCAGCTACTTAGCGATGCCAAGATGCGCCACGGTCTGGAGGCGCGCTTTGCGGCAATGCATGCGACGCTGCAGCGTAATGCCAGCGAACATGCCGCGCAGGCCATTACCGCCCTGGTCGCAGGCGAGCCGCTGGAGGCTAAACCTGATGGCGACTAAACCAGCCGACTTTCCGCCGCTCGTGGTGGAGTATGCGGGAGATTTTCTGGCGGGGGTTGACGAAGTCGGGCGCGGGCCGCTGGTGGGTAGCGTGGTGGCCGCCGCCGTGATTCTTGACCCCAAGGCACCTATCGACGGCTTAACCGACTCCAAGAAGCTCACTGCCCGCAGGCGCGAGGCGCTGGATGGGCTGATTCGCGAGCGTGCGCTGGCCTTTGCGGTGGCGGAAGCGAGCGCGGAAGAGGTCGACTCGCTCAATATCTACCACGCTACCCACCTGGCCATGCGCCGTGCGGTGGATGCGTTATTCCCCCAGGCCGAGTACTTGCTGGTGGATGGCAACCGGCTGCCGGGGCACGCGCTGCCGGGCCAGGCCGTGGTGAAGGGCGATGCCCGCCATCCGGCCATTGCCGCCGCCTCTATTCTTGCCAAGGTGGCACGGGATTCGCAGATGGCAGAGCTAGACCTGCGCTATCCTGAATACGGGTTTGCCCGCCACAAGGGTTACCCCACCAAAGAGCACCTAGCAGCGCTGGAAGCCCACGGGCCGCTGGCAGAGCACCGCAAAAGCTTCGCGCCGGTACAGCGCCAGTTAGCGCTGCTGTAGCCGCACACTTCATTTTATTTAGCGTTTAATGCTGAGAGTCCCATGACGGTTCCGTTCGTTCATCTTCGTTTGCACAGTGAATACTCTCTGGTCGATGGCTTGGTCAAACTCAAGTCACTGGTCAGTACGACCGCTGAGCGCGGGATGCCGGCGCTGGCGCTCACCGATGAAGCCAACTTGTTTGGCTTGGTCAAATTCTACAAAGCTGCCCAGGGCGCCGGGCTGAAGCCGATCATCGGCAGCGACCTCTGGCTGGCAAACCCCCACGACGAAGCCCACCCGTATCGCATCACGCTGCTGGCGATGAACGATGTGGGCTACCGCAACCTGACCGAGCTGATCTCCAAGGGCTGGACCGACGGTCAGCGCCAGGGGCGGGCGATACTCGATAAGCAGTGGGTGCTAGCGCAAAGTGACGGGCTGATTGCCCTGTCAGGTGGGCGCGAAGGCGAAATTGGTCGTTACCTGCTCTCCGAGCACGAGCGCGAAGCGCGCCAACTGCTGGCGGAGTGGCAGCAGGCGTTTCCCGACCGCTTCTACTTGGAGCTCATCCGCACCGGTCGCCCGCTGGAAGAGGCCTGTGTGCATGCCAGCGTGCAACTGGCAATTGAGACCGGCACGCCGGTTGTCGCCACCAACGACGTGCGCTTTTTGGAGCGCGAAGACTTCTGGGCCCACGAGACCCGTGTTGCCATTGGTGAAGGCAAAGCGCTGGACGACCCGCGCCGCGAGCGCCGCTACACCGAAGAGCAGTACCTAAAAAGCCCGGAAGAGATGGCAGCGCTGTTTGCCGACATCCCTGAAGCGCTGGAAAACAGCGTGATGATTGCCGAGCGCTGCAGTGTGGATGTGCGGCTTGGGGAGATCTTCCTGCCTGAATTCGGCATTCCCGAAGGCATGACTCAGGACGAGTTTTTCCGCAAGGTTTCCCACGATGGCCTAACAGAGCGGCTCGATTTTCTGTTTCCCGCCGAACAGTACCCTCGGGATAGCGAGGCGTTTCGCGAGATTGAACAGCGTTACCGCGACCGGCTGGAGTTCGAACTCAACGTTATCATTCAGATGGGGTTCCCTGGCTACTTCCTGATCGTGATGGACTTTATCCAGTGGGCCAAGGACAACAACGTGCCGGTGGGGCCGGGGCGTGGCTCCGGTGCCGGTTCTCTGGTGGCCTACGCGCAGAAAATCACCGACTTGGACCCTATCGGCTACGACCTGCTGTTCGAGCGTTTTCTTAACCCCGAGCGTGTCTCCATGCCCGACTTCGACGTCGATTTCTGCATGGAGAAGCGCGACAAGGTCATTGAGTACGTGGCCGACCGATACGGCCGTAACGCGGTTTCCCAGATCGTCACCTTCGGCACCATGGCCGCCAAGGCGGTGGTGCGGGACGTGGCCCGAGCCCAAGGCAAGCCCTATTCGCTGGGTGACAAGCTCTCCAAGCTGATCCCCTTTGAAGTGGGCATGACGCTGGCCAAGGCCATCGAGCAGGAACCGGCCCTCAAAGAGTTCATCGAGAACGACGAAGAGGCCGAAGAGATCTGGGAAATGGCCCTGAAGCTCGAGGGCACCACCCGTGGCACCGGTAAGCACGCGGGCGGTGTGGTGATCGCCCCCACCAAACTCACCGATTTTTCGCCACTGCTGTGCGACGAAGATGGCTCGGGCTTGGTGGTACAGTTCGATAAGAACGACATCGAGGACGCCGGGCTGGTGAAGTTCGACTTCCTGGGCCTGCGGACGCTGACCATCATCGACTGGGCGCTGGAGATGGTGGACAAGGTGCGCGACGCCGCCGGCCAGGGCCCGCTCAATATCGACGCCATCCCCCTGGACGACGGCAAAACCTTCGAGATGCTTAAACGGGCAGAGACCACCGCGGTCTTCCAGCTCGAATCCCGCGGCATGAAGGAGCTGATCAAGCGCCTGCTGCCCGACTCCCTGGACGATATGATCGCCCTGGTGGCGCTGTTCCGCCCCGGCCCGCTGCAGTCGGGCATGGTGGATGACTTCATCAACCGTAAGCATGGTCGGGCGGAAGTCTCTTATCCACACCCGGATTACCAGCACGAGCTGCTGAAACCGGTGCTGACGCCCACCTACGGCATCATTCTCTACCAAGAGCAGGTCATGCAGATTGCCCAGGTGATGGCGGGGTATACCCTTGGCCAAGCCGATATGCTGCGCCGTGCCATGGGTAAGAAAAAGCCCGAAGAGATGGCCAAGCAGCGGGCAGGCTTTATGGAGGGCTGCGCGGCCAACGGTATCGATAAAGACCTGGCGGGCAACATTTTCGACCTGGTAGAAAAGTTTGCCGGTTATGGCTTCAACAAATCGCACTCAGCAGCCTACGCGCTGGTGTCTTACCAAACCGCTTGGCTGAAAGCGCACTATCCGGGGCCGTTTATGGCGGCGGTGATGTCCACGGAGATGGACAACCTGGACAAAGTGGTGCCGCTGATCGAAGAGTGTCGCCACTTGAAGCTCACCGTGACGCCGCCGGATGTCAACGTGGGGGGCTACAAGTTCACCGTGGATACCGATGGCCGCGTCGTGTATGGCTTGGGCGCTATCCGAGGCGTCGGGGAAGGCCCGATTGGTGCCATTGTGGAAGCGCGTAATGCGGATGGCCCGTTTAAAGACCTGTTCGACTTCTGCCGCCGCATCGACCCGAAGCGGATGAATAAGCGCACCTTGGAAGCGCTGATTCGCTCTGGCGCGTTGGACAACCTGGGGCCCAACCGAGCGGTGCTGTTTGCAGCGATGGAAGACGCGCTGAAAGCCGCCGCGCAGAACCACGCCAACCAGAACCTGGGCATGATGGATATGTTTGGCGATGCCTTTGCTGCCGAGGAAGAGGCTAGCGATGTCTACGCCGAGTATCGCCATGTGCGCGAGTGGACGGATCGCGAGCGGCTCTCCGGTGAAAAAGACACCCTGGGACTCTACCTGACCGGGCACCCCATTGATGAGTACGAGCGCGAGCTAAAGCGCTTTGTCTCCACCCGTATTAGCGACTTGAAGCCCTCCCGGGAGCCGCAGCGGGTGGCGGGATTGGTGGTCGCCATGCGGACCATGAAGTCCAAGCGGGGCGACACCATGGCGTTTATCACCCTGGATGATCGTACCGGGCGCATCGAAGCATCGCTATTTGGTGAACTCTTTGAGCAGCTACGGGGCCAAATTGAGTCGGATCAAGTCATCATCGTAGAGGGCGAAGTCTCTAGCGACGACTTCTCCGGCGGGCTACGCCTGCGCGGTAAAGACGTGACGCCGATGGTTACCGCGCGGGTGCGCTACGGCCAGGCCATTGAACTGGCGCTGGATGCCGGGCAGATCAACGGGCGGCTGGTCGAAAGCCTACGGGATAGTTTGACACCGTACCGGGATGACAGCGGGCTGCCCGTGCGCCTTCAATACCGCCACCCCGATGCCGTCGCCTGGCTGGAGCTGGCGGAAGAGTGGAAAGTCGCCCCTAGCGATGACCTGCTGCTCGCTCTGCGCGATGTGCAAGGGCAGGTGGGCATCCAGTTACGCTACCGTTAATCAACAAGAGCGCAAGCGCCGTGAGAGGCGCTCACGCTGAATTGAACGGGCAGTGCCTTGCGTGGCAGGGTCAGGGTGCGATAATGGCGCCCAATATGCTCGTTTCGACAAGGCTTATTTTTTATAGGCAGCTTACAGGCAGAGCCGATGAATCCTAACTATCTCGATTTTGAACAGCCCGTTGCCGAACTCCAGGCAAAAATTGAGGAGCTGCGTTTGGTGGGCTCCGACAGCCAGGTGAACCTCTCTGATGAGATTTCACGGCTGGAGGAGAAGAGCCGCAAGTTAACGGAATCCATCTTCAAGGATTTGACCCCCTGGCAGGTTTCCCAGCTCTCGCGGCACCCCCAGCGCCCCTATACGCTGGATTATCTGGAGCACATCTTTACCGATTTCGACGAGCTGCACGGCGACCGTAACTTTGCGGATGACGCGGCCCTCGTCGGCGGTATTGCCCGCTTGAACGATGCGCCGGTGATGGTGATTGGCCATCAAAAAGGTCGCGATGTGAAAGAGAAGGTGCGCCGTAACTTCGGTATGCCGCGTCCGGAAGGCTATCGCAAAGCCTGCCGCCTGATGGAGATGGCCGAGCGCTTCAAGATGCCGATCCTGACCTTCATCGACACCCCAGGGGCCTACCCGGGTATCGACGCCGAAGAGCGCGGCCAATCGGAAGCGATCGCCTATAACCTGGCGGTGATGTCGCGCCTGAAGACACCGATCATCTCCACCGTCGTGGGCGAAGGCGGCTCCGGCGGAGCGCTGGCCATTGGTGTGTGCGATGAGCTGCACATGCTGCAGTACTCCACTTACTCGGTGATTTCGCCGGAAGGCTGCGCCTCCATTCTATGGAAGAGCGCCGAAAAAGCCTCGGAAGCGGCCCAGGCGATGGGTATTACTGCTGAGCGCTTAAAAGAGCTGGGCTTTGTGGACTCGCTCATCAAAGAGCCGCTAGGTGGCGCTCACCGCCACCCGGTGGATACCGCGAAGCGGGTGAAAGAGGCGCTCTCTGCCAGCCTTGAGCGCCTGCAGGCGCTGGACAGCGATGCCCTGCTTGAGCGCCGCTACCAGCGCTTAATGAGCTATGGCGCCCCAGCCGCCTAAACGGCTGTTACGCCTGCTTCACGACGCCCTGGCGGAAACCCCGCCGGGGCGTTGCGTTTGGGTTGCCCTTTCCGGTGGCCTGGATTCGTCGCTGTTGCTGACGCTTGCCGCCGAGGCTTGCCACACCAGTGGCCGCCCCCTGCGCGCCCTGCATGTAAATCACGGCCTACAGGCAGCAGCAAGTGAGTTTGAAACCCACTGCCAGCAGCTATGCCAGCACTTGGGCGTACCGTTGGCCATCGAGCGTGTGGCGGTTGAGGTGCAGGGCGAAGGGGTAGAGGGCGCGGCACGGCGTGCCCGCTACGCGGCCTTTGCACAGCATGTGGCGCCGGGTGATGCGCTGTGGCTGGCCCAGCATCAAGATGATCAAGCGGAAACCCTGTTGTTGGCAGCGCTGCGCGGCAGCGGGATTCGCGGGCTGGCGGGGATGCCGTACCGGCGTGAGTGGCAGGGCATTACGCTCCTACGCCCCTGGCTTAGCGTCAGCCGTCAAACCTTGGCGGATGCAGCCCACGCCATGGCGCTTCGCTGGTGTGAAGACCCTACCAACCAAGATATCGCTCTGGATCGTAACCGGCTGCGCCACGAAGTGCTGCCAACGCTGACCCAGCGCTGGCCAGGTGCGGTGCGCTCGCTGGCGCAAAGCGCGGGCTTAGCCGGTGAGGCCGACGCGCTCCTGGCGAGCTATGCTGCCGAGGAGTTGGCAACGCTGGCACTTGGCGCCGGCTGCCTAGACGCGGCGGCGCTGGCGGAGTTGCCGCCTCCTCGCCAGCGGCTGCTGATTCGCACGCTCTGCCAGCAGCTAGGGCTGCCCACCCCGCCCCAGGTGCGCCTCGCCAGCCTGCTTGGCCAGCTCACCGCCGCCCAGGATGCCCAGGTACTGGTGGAGTGGCCCGGAACCCAGGCACGGGTGTGGCGGCGCAGACTTTATCTTATGGCACCACTGCCAACACAGCCCGACTGGCAAACGACCTGGAACGGAGAGCCGGGTGTGCCGACGCCGCTGGGTGCGTTGCAGCTTCGTTTAGAGCGCGACTCCTCCTCGGCAGCGCCGGTGATCCTACGCTGGCGACAAGGCGGGGAAGTGCTCGTGCTGCCTGGGCGTGGCCGACGCGACCTAAAACGCTTGCTGCAAGAGCGGGCATTGCCCCCCTGGGAACGGGAACGGTTAATCGTCGTGATGGCGGGAGAGCACTGCTTAGGGGCACTCCAGCCACCTGCCAACGTGCTGTGGCAGGCGGCAGGGGTAGTGTTTCATACCGGCTAGGATTAAGTATCCAGATTCAGCGTAAAGCCTGCGCTAGCCATATAGGCTTGCTCCTGCTCTAAGTCCGTACTGAGCAACGTGGGCTCATCGCTGGGGGGTAGAGTAAGGGTTAACGCGTCGTCGCTGCTATCGGCTTCAACCCTGGGCAGCGCGGGAGCACCTTCTGGCCGCGAATGGTTAATCAGTACAGCTAAGCGTAGCAAGCGGGCGAGTTTTGCCGCACTCGGCTGTTGGGAGGCAGGCAGTGCCTGCCACTCCTTGAGCGGGAATTTGCGCCGGTGGGCGCGCACTAAGAACGCCAGCAAGCGTTGCTCGGGACGTGAAAAACCGGCTAGGTCCGAGTGCTCTAACAGGTAAGCGCCGTGGCGGTGGAACTGGCTGTGGGAGATCGCCAGCCCAATCTCATGCACATGGCTTGCCCAGCTGAGGAAGTGACCCTGCTCGGTGGTTAATCCCCATGGATGTTTCACTACGGCAAACAGGCGCTTGGCGGTTTCGGCTACGTTATCGGCTTGGCGGGTATCCACGTCATACACGCGCTTGAGCATATCTAGGGTTTTTGAGCGGGTATCTTCGGCGCTGTTGCGGCCCGCCATGTCATAGAGCACGCCTTCACGCAGCGCACCATCGGCAAAGCGCATTTGTTGTAGGTCGAAGGCTTCAAAAATGGCGCTCAAAATAGCAATACCCGCCGGAAATACTCGTGCCCTATCGGGTTTGAGTCCGTCCAGCTCGACTTTTTCCAGATGTTTGCATTTCAACAGGCGCTCGCGCAGTTTTTTCAAGCCACTGCGGGTAATCACCCCCTCTTGGGGGGTGTCGCCGTAGGCATACAGCACATTGGCGGCGGCTTTAATTGTGCCGCTGGAGCCGACCGGATCATCCCACCCTAGGCGCTGGTAGGGGCGCTGGATATTGGCCAGCTCCGAAAGCGCTGCCAACTCGGCGCGGCGCATACGCTTTTCGGTGAGTTCGCCATCGGCAAAAAAGCGTCCAGTAAAAGTAACGCAGCCCATACGCAGGCTCTCCAGCGCTTTGGGCTCAAAGGCTTCGCCAATAATAAACTCGGTAGAGCCGCCGCCAATATCGACAATCAAGCGGCGGCCGCTTTCGGCCAGAGCGTGGGCGGCACCTAAATAGATCAGGCGGGCCTCTTCGCGCCCAGCAATAATTTCGATGGAATGGCCAAGCTGGGCTTCCGCGCGTTCGATAAACGTCTGGCTGTTGTGGGCATCGCGCAGGGCATTGGTGCCCACCACGCGAAGATTGGGTCCTTCAATGTCGGCTAAAAAAGGGGCAAAACGGCCTAGGCAGTCTAGCGCGCGCTGCATGGCGGCTTCGCTGAGGTAACCGTTTTCATCAAGCCCTGCCGCCAGCTGGACCTTTTCACCCAGGCGAGCGACCACCTGTAAGCGCTCGTTTTGGTAGTTGGCCACCAGCAGGTGAAAGCTATTGGAGCCAAGGTCAATGGCGGCTAGGCGCTGCGGTTCTCCGCTCTCGAATTCGGTGGCGGGCGCGGCAGTGGGGAGCGAAATGTCCTTGGGCATGAGCTATCCTTCAAATTGGCTATGCCAAGGTTGCGGTGCCCTCTGACTATTGTCAATTGCCAAAGGCTTGCGTTTGTCGCGGGGCTTGACTACCATCGAGCTACTGGCTTGATCCGAGTTGGCTTGTTGTCTAAACAAGTGCACTGACTCGGGCACCCCGAGCAGTACGTATCCAGATGGCATCAGCCAGATGTCCAAGTCGTCAGATAACCCGCTGAAACAGCATTTTTCTGTGCCAATCAGATTAACTAGTTTGTTTGCACCCTCATGCTAAGCAGTCAGTGATGCCACTTCTATGTTTTCAGGCATTGTTGCGACGACTGCCCAGCTTTTACGAGCGTGTGCCTAGATGGGAGTCTGAACGCATCACTCGGCGCTTAGCCCTATGATTTAGGCCACGCCTCCTGTCTTATTCCCGGCGCCTGGCGCCTAGCTTTCATGAGCAATTTTCTAACACACCGATGAATCTCACTGAACTCAAGCAAAAAACCGTTCCCGAGCTGCTCGATATCGCCCGCGAAATGGGTATCGACAACTTAGCCCGTTCGCGCAAGCAGGACATCATTTTCGCCATCCTCAAGAAACACGCTAAAAGCGGCGAGGATATTTATGGCGACGGTGTGCTGGAAATTCTCCAGGATGGCTTCGGCTTCCTGCGTAGCGCCGACAGCTCGTATCTCGCCGGACCGGACGATATCTACGTATCGCCTTCACAGATTCGTCGTTTCAATCTGCGCAAAGGCGATTCCATTTCCGGCAAAATCCGCCCGCCCAAAGAGGGTGAGCGCTACTTTGCGCTGCTCAAGGTTAGCCAGATCAACTTTGACCGCCCGGAAAACGCCAAGCATAAGATTCTCTTTGAGAACTTAACGCCGCTGTTCCCGGACGACCGTCTACGCATGGAGATCGGCAACGGGTCTACCGAAGACTTAACCGCTCGGATCATTGATCTGACCGCACCGATTGGTAAGGGCCAGCGCGGCCTGCTGGTGTCTCCGCCGAAAGCGGGTAAGACGCTGATGCTGCAGAACATTGCTACCTCCATCACGCGTAATAACCCCGAGTGCCATCTGATCGTGCTATTGATCGATGAGCGCCCGGAGGAAGTGACCGAGATGTCCCGCACCGTGCGCGGTGAAGTGGTTGCTTCTACCTTCGACGAACCGCCTGCCCGCCACGTTCAGGTGGCCGAAATGGTCATCGAGAAAGCCAAGCGCTTGGTTGAGCACAAAAAAGACGTGGTGATTCTGCTCGACTCCATCACCCGACTGGCGCGTGCCTACAATACCGTGGTACCTAGCTCCGGTAAGGTGCTGACCGGTGGTGTGGATGCCCATGCCCTGGAGAAGCCGAAACGCTTCTTTGGTGCGGCGCGTAACATCGAAGAGGGCGGTAGCCTGACGATAATCGCCACCGCGCTGGTGGATACCGGCTCGAAAATGGACGAGGTTATCTTCGAAGAGTTCAAGGGCACAGGTAACATGGAAGCGCACCTTGACCGCAAGCTGGCTGAGAAACGCGTCTTCCCTGCGATCAACATTCGCCGCAGCGGTACGCGTCGCGAAGACCTGCTGGCGTCCGAAGAAGAAATGCAGCGTATGTGGATTCTGCGCAAGCTACTTAACCCGATGGAAGATACCGCAGCGACCGAGTTCTTGATTGATCGTCTGAAAGACACCAAGACGAACCTGGAATTCTTTGAGGCAATGAAGCGCCGCTAAGGCGCTGCATTGCGGCTGCGCTGGCAAGAGCAGCGTCTGACAGCCGGGTTGAGGAGAGTGCTTTGAAGTATAACGACTTGCGCGACTTTATTGCGGCGCTTGAAGCCCAGGGCGAGCTAAAGCGAATTAAAGCAGAGGTTGATCCTTATCTAGAAATTACCGAAATCTGCGACCGCACGCTGCGTGCCGGTGGCCCTGCACTGCTGTTTGAAAATGTGAAGGGTCACGATATGCCGCTGCTGGGCAACCTGTTCGGCACGCCGAAACGGGTGGCGCTGGGTATGGGGCAGGAGTCGGTAGAAGCGCTGCGTGAAGTAGGTAAGCTGCTGGCCTTCTTAAAAGAGCCAGACCCGCCCAAAGGCTTGAAAGATGCCTGGGATAAGCTGCCGATCTTCAAGCAAGTGCTGAGCATGGGACCCAAAAGCGTCAAGCGAGCGCCTGTGCAGGAAGTCGTTTATGAAGGTGATGAGGTAGATCTTGGCCGCCTACCGATTCAGCACTGCTGGCCTGGCGATGCGGCGCCGCTGGTTACTTGGCCACTGGTGATTACCAAAGGCCCCCACAAAAAGCGCCAGAATCTGGGGATCTATCGTCAGCAGAAAATCGGCAAAAATCGCCTGATTATGCGCTGGCTTTCCCACCGCGGTGGGGCCCTGGATTTTCTTGAGTTTCAAAAAGCCCATCCCGGTGAACCTTTCCCCGTGGCAGTGGCTCTAGGCGCTGACCCAGCAACCATCTTAGGCGCGGTCACACCGGTGCCCGATTCGCTCTCCGAGTATGCATTTGCGGGCCTGCTGCGCGGCTCCCGCACCGAGCTGGTGAAGTGCGGCCATGCGGACCTGGAAGTTCCAGCGTCCAGCGAAATTATTCTGGAAGGCTTCATCTATCCGGATGATATGGCACCTGAAGGGCCGTTTGGCGACCATACCGGTTACTATAACGAAGTGGATCATTTCCCAGTCTTTACTGTGACGCGGATGACCATGCGTCGCGATGCGATCTATCACTCCACCTATACCGGTCGACCACCCGATGAGCCTGCCATTTTAGGCGTAGCGCTCAACGAAGTGTTCGTGCCCATTCTGTGCAAGCAGTTCCCTGAGATTGTCGACTTCTATCTACCGCCGGAAGGCTGCTCCTACCGCATGGCGGTAGTGACCATGAAGAAGCAGTACCCCGGCCACGCCAAGCGCGTGATGATGGGGGTCTGGAGCTTCCTGCGCCAGTTTATGTACACCAAATTTGTCATTGTGTTAGACGACGATGTGGATGCTCGTAATTGGGAAGACGTGATGTGGGCGATCACCACGCGCATGGATCCGGCGCGGGATACTGTGATGGTGGAAAATACGCCTATCGACTACCTCGACTTTGCCTCGCCGATATCGGGCCTGGGCTCCAAGATGGGACTGGATGCAACGAATAAGTGGCCCGGTGAAACCGACCGGGAGTGGGGCACGCCCATTGTCATGGACGAGGCGGTGAAAACCCGCGTCGACGAACGCTGGGATGAGCTGGGCATTGATATCCCGTTACCCACGCCGCGCCACGGCTAATCGGCAGTGTGGTCCGAACGACTTTCTACAAAGAGGCTTTCATGAGCGCTAGGACGTTAACGTGTAAAACGCTAACTTGCCAGGTCACTGCCGTTGAGGATCTTAATCCTGACGTGTTCAAAGTTACGCTCGCCGGGCGCGCTGAAGCAATGCAGCACGCTCCTGGCCAATACCTTGAGGTCAAGCTGGATGAGTCTACCTGGGTGCCGTTTTCGATTGCCAGCTGTGACCGTGGCGATGGCACCTTGGAGCTACAAATCCAGCACTGGCCTGAGCGTGATAATTCCCAGCGGCTGCGCCAGCTGCTACAGGTGGCCAACCAGCTAACGGTACGCCTGCCCAGCGGTGATTGTGTGCTGGATACCCAAAGCGAGCGGCCGCTGCTGCTAGTTGCGGCAGGCACTGGCTTTGCCCAAATGAAGGCGATTGTTGAAGCGGTACTCCGGGATCAACCAAAGCGGCCCATTTCACTGTGGTGGGCTAATCGTGAACATCGTGATCTCTACGCAGAAGACCTTGCCTGCGAGTGGGCGCAACAATATGACAACGTTACGTTTCATGCGGTGACCGAGTTTCCGCTGACCGAGCCGCTGGCGGCGGGTGAGCGCATTGCTCATCATCAGGGGCGTGTTGACTTGGTGATAGAGAGCGAGCTTTCCAACTCTCCGGTGGCTCCTAGTGACTGCGATATCTACCTCTCTGGCTCGCCGGGCATGGTGTATGCCTGCGTGGACGTGCTGGAGCGACTTGGGGTCAGCAGTGAGCGAATGTTCTCGGATGTATTTGCCTATGCTCCCCGGCCTCACTAAAATGGCCGACCACTCCCTGACGCACGGCGTTCGCCGTTACTACTAATAATGAGGAGGCTGTCATGGCCCATCACGACGACAACTTTAAAGACGACTCAGGCATTCTACCGATTATTCTGGGTACCGTAGTATTGGTAGGCATGAGCGCACTACCGGCTACCATTGGCTGGATTCAGGCATTCAGCTAAGTCCAGCGCTAGAAAATTGACCTCTCCCCGTTAATTGCTAGTTGCCATTTAGCGCTCAGGCAGGCAGGATTAGGTCAGTAAAGTAAGTAAGCAATATCTTAGATCGAGGAAGCACTCATGCCATACGGCAGCCCTTCACAGCGCATTCACGCCAAACCGGAAACGGTGGCCGATGCCTGCGCGGGCGTTGGTGTTTCCTGCAGCTTTAACTATGCAGCGTATTGGTTTAGCCACGGTGTGCCCCTGGCCGACGCCTAGCGTCGCGCCAACAGGCACACCGCTCTGGTTGCCTGCCGCATGCAAAGAAGCCTCGGTGGGTAACTCCACCGAGGCTTCTTTCGTTTTAGTAACACTCATTTTTCATAGGTAGATTATTAAGGAGCTGCACCATGTCTTATCGCGCCCACTCAATCGCTCGCCCAAATGCCATCCGCTACACCGGTTATGGCTATGGCTGGCGATTTAGCGACGCGCGGTCGGTGCAAGCTGCCACCTCCGATCGTGCCCACCTGGGTGGCAAGTTGATGATGCGATGTCACGTTTTATGCCATACGAATTCGGAGAGTTAATCCTATGAACGCCCCTATCAATCCTACCTGCTCTTCACTTACCCAGGTCTCAACGCTTATGTCTGCCACCGCGCTACCGCTACCCGCCGAGCTTCGTCGCAGAGTAGCGGTTAATAGCGCCCTCGGCGCACAAATTGCCGAACAGCGCCAAGCGGTACAGCATATTCTCAATGGCCAGGATAACCGGTTGTTAGTGGTCGTTGGCCCATGTTCCATCCACGATCCAGATGCTGCCTTAGAGTACGCCGACCGGCTAGCGGCGCTCAGCGATGAGGTAAGCGAGCAAATTTTACCGGTGATGCGGGTTTACGTTGAAAAGCCGCGCACTACGGTAGGCTGGAAAGGCCTTGCCTACGACCCTGACCTAGATGGTAGTGGCGATATGCCACGAGGTATATCGCTCTCCCGTGTGCTGATGCACGCTGTTGCATCCCGCGGCCTGCCGGTGGCTACTGAGCTGCTACAGCCTATGTTGGCGCCGTACCTGGATGATCTGCTGAGTTGGGTAGCGATTGGCGCACGTACCACGGAATCCCAGCTACACCGGGAGCTGGCCAGCGACTTGAGCGCCGCCGTAGGCTTCAAGAATGCCACTAGCGGCGACGTGCAGGTGGCAATTGATGCCATGCAGGCCGCCGCCCACTCCCATCAGCGCTTCGCTATGGACAGCCAGGGACGCCCGGTGATGCAAGAGACCGCGGGCAATCCGCATACCCATGTGGTGCTGCGCGGCGGCCACGGCGAACCCAACTATCAAGCGCACCATGTGCGTGCAGCGGTGAATACGCTGCGCGATGCGGGCCAGAATCCCCGCTTGATGGTGGATTGCAGCCACGCTAACGCCCGTAAAGACCACCGCCGCCAAAGCGAAGTGATGCTGGATGTATTGGCCCAGCGCCAAGCAGGGGATACCAACCTGGTAGCGCTGATGCTGGAGAGTCACCTGTTCGAAGGCAAGCAAGCGCTTGCGCCCAACGCGCTACGTTACGGCGTCTCGGTCACCGATGCTTGCGTCAGTTGGGAGACCACCGAACGGCTGTTGAAAACCGCCGCTGAGCGTATTGCCTAGGTGTTCGTAAAAAGCCTAGCGAGTAGATCCTATTGATATCAGTGAGCTCGAACTTGATAGCTATCGTCTTACCAAGCGCATTGAGCATAAGGAAGCTCAGGTAATGCACGGCTTATTCCCTAAACGCGTCACCGATGCCGTGTTAGATGCTATGAACGATCACGGGAAGCTAAGCATGCCGTTGCTGGAGAACGAAGAAACCGGTAGGCAGTTCGCGCTGCTGTATCGGCAGGGCGGCGGTTTGATAGCCGAATCTATAGGCTGGTTAGCCAATCGACCCAGATTATTATCTCTACTCAGTCAGTATCGCTGGCTAATGAGGTTGGCGCTGACGATGTGGTCGCTGTTGAGCATCACCAAAATCGCTCTACCTTGAAACGCTTAGAGGCAAGCTCGCTAGCAGCATGGTTAGAAGACTATCGCTTAGGAGATCTCTGGGAGAAAAAATTGCTGGGAGGTACACCAGCATGATCCGATTGGGCATTAGCGTTGAAAGGGCAACGGAGTGTGAGTTTGTGACGAGAGTATTGGCTCCTGCAATTGCTCATAGCTAAGTATTTGCTTACTCCATTGATATGCAAGGGCGTGTTTCGCTGGAGCGAGTTGAACAAAAAGAGCTTAGCAAGCTGCTTGCGATGTTTGACCATGTGACCACGTTTTACGATTTTTACGGGTTTCACAAACGCCCAGAGGGGAGTGTTGAAGCTTTAGAGGCAGCGGTCAACGATTTGGTGCTAGCCGATAAACGCCATCAATTTACTCCATACGTTCAGCAGTATGAATTTGAAGCGCTAGTGCTCGTAGTACCTGAGAATGCATAAAATGTCTTTGGTATCAATGACTTGGGTGAGTAGATCCGTCGAGTAGTTGATCAATATGGAGGAGCTGAATTATTCAACGATGGTTATGACACCTGTCCTTCTCGGCGTATCAAAGCGATTGCCCCTCAGTATGATAAAAAATTCCACGATCCAGTGACTTTAGAAGATGGTTTGCAGGAGGCGAGGGCAGCTTGCCCTCGCTTTGAAGCTTGGCTGACCGCTATAGAGTAGCTCAAACAATAAAAAATAATTAAAATTTTCGGAGTGATTACTGGTTAACCTATAAGTCGTATTGCTCCCTGGCAAAATCTCCCAGTCCCACCTCGTCAAGCTTCGCGAGAGGCGCTAAAAACGTCACCTGAATAACGCCCGGTGCCCGGCCAATTTCAATGGCGCCGTTAACGGTGGCTCGGTTGCGGACCTCCGCTACGCTCAACTTCAGCAGTTTGGCTGCCCGTTCCAGGCCGTTTTCGATAGCGTCGTTCAGGTTGGCGGCGGTGCCAACCACCGAAATAGGCGCTAGCGGCTCAATATGAGAAACGCCCCATTTTTCCGCAAGCCGTTGTCCTTTGGCCTTTTCCGAGGCGCTGAACGGTTTGGCTAGGGGTGGCAAATCTTCCAGTAGCGGAAAGAGTACTGGGCCATCTAACGGGTAGTGTTTGACGACTTCCACCTGTAGGGTAACGCTGCCGGCAACGTCCATGGTGTGTCCGGCAATTTCACCATCGCCCTGGCCTGCGTGCATATCACCCATATAAACGCCCGCGCCTGGCACCTTCACTGGCGCAATAATGATGGCACCTGCACGTACGGCATCAATGTCCATATGGCCATCGGTTTTGTGCTCTGCTAACTGCTCGGGTGTGATCGCGTACTTATGGGGCGCGCCTACCAGAAACGCGCCGAAATCTCCGGCGTTGTGGCTATCCGGCATCGGCATGGAAGGGCACGTACCTAGCTGGCCCATAAACGGGCGTGTGCGAATGAGCGTGCCCGGCATATCAGAAGGCGCATAGTTAAGAATAGAGTGCTGCTTGCTGCCGTCGGGTAGCGCCGAATAGTGGTCAGCACGCTGTGCAAACGTGGCGGCGACATCGCTGGGCACAGTGAGGCCAACGGTGCGCGTGTCGTCAAACGTGATGGTATAGCCATGCACAATCTCGAAGGGTTTGACGGGGTTGTTGCACACATCACATCTCACAGCATCTTGCCCGATACCTTCGATGTGCGTTTCAGGCCACACGGTGTCGCAGGTAGGGCAGCGCGCTGCCACGTAGGGGTCGCCAAGGCAAAAGCCTTCCGGTGAACTATCGTGCCCGGAGGCCGTCGCAATTGAGGTGATGGTAATCTCGCGTATCCGTATCGCCACGCCATCGCCCACCTCTGCACCCTCGATAAACACTGGGGTGGTCACTTCATGTCCGCCACGCAAACGGGGTGTAATCATCGGCCCCCAACAGCCAGGAGCCGTGTTCGCGATGATGGTACCGCCATTCTCCACCGGTCCCAGCATCGGGGCATTAGGGTCTAATACGCTGTTGGTGAACTCTTGAACAACAACGCTTCTACGTACAGGGGTTGAGCTTTGGTCATGTTGCATGTGGATTATCCTTTTGTTTTTAATGCAAATAATGCGCTGTGGAGTGAAGCGTGCCCCGGTAAAGCCCGCCGTGTAGAGATAGGAAGTTAGCTTGGTTATTAACTATTAACCCAAAGTGGGCGGTGTGTACAAGAGCTGTCTATAGAGAGTCTGCCTTCATCCGGGTGACCCTAATCCAGCGTAGCGGATGTTGGCCATCGTTGGAGGGATGCAGAACGAAGCGCAGTAAAAAAACCAAATTGGTCATTTCTGTGGGGCGGTCGCGTTGTGCCTTAACAAAGCCGAGCAGTAAGCTCCGAACACAGCCTTACGAGTCTGTAAGCCAAAAACAATTAATAAAAACGCTAGGAGAAACAAAATGTTCAATAAAACTGCTATTGCTGTATCGGCCACATTGATGTCGATTGCGACAGCGCACGCCGAAGGCCCTTATCGTATAGGTATTACTCAAAACAACGTGGGTGTCGATAGTTATCAGACGACGTATGAAAGCGCGTTTGAAGCCGCTGCAGAACGTGAAGGTAATGTAGATGTCGTGGTGCTGGACGCCGGTGGCGATGTGGCCCGACAGATCGGCCAAATGCAGGACCTGATTCAGCAGCGTGTCGATGCCATCATTATTTGGCCAACCAATGGCCAAGCGGTCATCCCTGCGATTCGCCAAGCACATAGCGCTGGCATTCCTGTTGTGGTGACCAACTCTAAAATCGCTGAAGCGGGCATGGAGTTTATCTCCGCTTTCTCTGGGCCGGATAACGTTCAGCAGGGTATTTCCTCTGCTGAAATGATGTGCGATGCCCTCGGTGGCGAAGGCCAGATTGTGCAAATTGCCGGCCAGCCTGGGTATACCACGGCGATAGAGCGGGCGGCTGGTTTTGAAGATCGTCTGGCGGAAGTTTGCCCTGGAGTGGAGCTGTTGGAAACGCAGCCAGGCAACTGGAACCGAGAGCGTGCCCAGCGCGTCATGGAAGACTTCCTGACGAAATACGACCGTATCGATGGGGTCTATTCGGGGGATGACAACATGGGTGTTGGCGCACTCAACGCCGTGAAGGGCGCTGACCGGGCAGACGAGATTATCTTCATTGGCGCCACTAACTTCGCCGTTGGCTACGATGCCATTGAGCGTGGCGAGTACTACGGCTCTATTTATCAGTCACCTGTTGACGATGCAGAAGCCGCCCTGCAAACGGCCCTGGATGTATTGGCCGGTGAAGAGGTTCCTAAAATGAACTTCTTCGAAACCCCCAAAATCACGGCTGACAACCTCAGCGAGTTCGACCGCCCCGTTTTTTAGGTGAAGCGTGCTGTCTGGCGTATGGCGCGTTAAGTGCCTGCGCCGAGGAGCAGTATCAACCTGACGACAGGTTTCCTGCGCTGGGCAGCGCTGAAAGAGGCAATGGATAACCGGGTTGTCCATTGCGCTCATCAGCGCTTTCCAAAGTGATTTTTACAGGTGAATAGCATGGCTTCTGCACAACAATCCAAATCAAGGATATCGCCAGAAAGGCTCAGCAAGGCAAGCGTTATGAGCTTCCTCTCGGCCCAGGGAATTCTGATATTTTTTCTGATTGGCATGTTCGTTTTTTCGCTGTTCTCTGAGCAGTTTCTTTCTCAGTCGAACATTATGACGGTGGTTCGACAGGCTTCCATTATTGGCATTATTGCGGTCGGGGTAACGGTCGTCATTATCGGCGGGAATTTGGATCTTTCGGTGGGTTCGATGCTGTCATTCTCGACGGTATTGGTGGTGGATCTGCACGATAAGGTCGGCCCAACAAATGCCATTCTCATCATGTTCGTATTAACGCTCATGATTGGTGCCGTGAACGGCGTATTAATTGGCTTTTTGCGCCTTAACTCGCTCATCGTGACGCTCGCCATGCTGTCGGCCATACAAGGTTTTGTGCTGATTTACAGCGGTGGTCAGAACGTTGATATCGCCAATCAAGAAGGCACTTGGTTCGCGTTCTTTGGCCGAGGCTATATCGGCGGCATTGCCGTTCCCATATTGCTCTTCGTAGTGTTGGCCATTTTGGTTCAAGTCGTAATGTCTTACACCGGTTACGGCCGCCGCATTTTTGCCGTCGGTGGTAACCCGATGGCCGCCGTTTACTCTGGAATTCGTAAAAACTGGTGCGTCTTTAGCACCTACCTGATTTCAGCCTTCTGTGTGGCCTGTGCAGCACTTGTTCTTGGTTCGCGAGTGATGGGCTCGCAAAACAACGTAGGGCAGGGGTACGAGCTACTGGTGTTGGCCGGCATCATTCTTGGCGGCACTAGCTTACTGGGTGGCGCGGGCAGCATTTGGAAAACGGTGGTGGGGGTATTGATCTTAGGGTTTATCCAAAATGGACTGCTCTTGATGGGCTACCCCTATTACATCCAGTGGATAGTGACCTGGGTCATCATCATCTTGGCGGTATGGCTGGATCTTGCCAATAAGCGTAAACGCTTGCTGACAACCCACTCATAACGCGGAGGAGTACACATGATGTCTATTAAAGGTTTCTTCCGAGGTAAAACGATTATCCAGCCTATTTGGGTGTTCGTGATCGCCATCTTTATCTTCTTCAGCTTCATGTCAGAGTATTTTCTGTCATGGGGGAATATTACCAATATTTTGGTTCAAACCTCGACGATTGGCCTGATTGCACTTGGCATGACGCTGGTCATGATCAACGGCAACATTGATCTATCGGTGGGCGCAACGCTTGGGCTGGCCGCTTCTCTGGTGGTAGGTCTTCAAGAGTTCAGTATGACGTTCGCCATCTTGGCTGCGCTTGGCTCTGGCATGTTGTTAGGGGCACTGAATGGCTTAATCGTTTGGAAAACAGGCGTGAACGCTTTCATCGTAACGCTAGGGGCGATGCTGGGGGTTCGCGGTTTAATCTTCCTCTACACCGGTGAGCAGTCGTTTTATGCCATGAACTTTGCGTTCTCTGATTTCGGCATGAGCACGGTAGGCCCCATGCCGACACTGGCGATCATCTTCTTGGTGTGCACGCTCATTATGCACTTAGTGCTGACCCGTACAGGGCACGGTCGCAACACCTTTGCCGTAGGTGGTAACCCTGAAGCATCGATTGATGCGGGTATCCGTCTAGGTCGTCACATGATGATTAACTTCATCACCGTAGGGTTTTTCGCGGCACTCGCGGGTGTGCTGCTTGCCAGTCAAATGGGGGCCGCCACGCCTAATCTAGGCCGAGATTACGAGCTTTGGGTGATCACGGCGGTAGTGCTGGGCGGCACGAAGTTAACGGGTGGCTACGGCAGCATTGTCGGCACGCTAGGCGGCGTACTGGCCATCGGTATTCTGCGCAACGGCATGAACTTGATGCAGGTGCCCGCTTTTTACGTACTCGTTATTCTCGGCGCGATTCTCATCTCTGTTCTGATCATTGATAAGAAGCTTAATGCACCCTCGGCCAAGGAGGTGCGGATATGAACGCCTCTTCAACGCAATCACGTCAGCCCATTGATGTGGCACCCATCCTGGAACTTAAAGGCATCACGAAACGATTCCCCGGTGTGGTCGCGCTCAATAACGTTGATTTTGACGTTCGCCCCGGTGAGGTACATGCCTTGCTGGGTGAGAACGGGGCTGGCAAATCGACCCTGATGAAAGTGCTGGCCGGTAAGCACCAGGCCAACGAAGGTAAGATTATTCTAGGCGGCCAGGAAATGGCCTTTGAGAATCCCAAGCATGCCAAACGTGCGGGGGTCGTTCTGATCCATCAGGAGCAGTCGCTGGTCTCTGAAATGACGGTTGCTGAAAACATCTTTCTCGGCAGCCTGCCCAGAAAGTCGTTCAATCGCGTGGATTGGCGAAAGCTGCGGGAAGACACCAACGCGATTCTGGCGACGCTAAAGTGCGGTTTTGAACACGACGACATTGTGGGTTCGTTATCCATTGCTAAGAAGCAAATGGTAGAGATTGGCCGTGCGCTGGCGTTTACCCCTCGCGTGGTGGTGTTTGACGAGCCCACGGCATCGCTTACCGACCACGAAAAGCCGGTGCTCTATGACGTGATCAATTCGTTATGTGAGCAGGGAGTGGGCATTGTGTATATCTCGCACCGCATGGATGAGATTTTCCATCTATCACACCGCATTTCAGTGCTGCGAGACGGCGAGTACACCGGTACGGTCAACACCGCTGATACCAACGAAGATGAAATCACACGGATGATGATCGGCCGCAGTTTAGAGCTTGATCATGCCAGCAAACCCAGTGATTTCGGCGGCAACATGCTGGAAGTCCGCAACCTGTCAGTGAAGCGAGTCTTTGAAGATGTCAGCTTTAACGTTCGTAAGGGCGAGATTGTCGGCATGTACGGACTGGTAGGCGCGGGCCGCTCAGAAGTGGCAGAAACCATCTTTGGCCTGCGTAAACCTTCGGCTGGTGACGTCGTGCTTGATGGTGAGGTGGTGAATTTTCGTAACTCCCACGATGCGGTGGTGAGCGGCGTCGCGTTAGTACCGGAAGACCGCAAAGATCAGGGCCTGATTCTGGGCATGAACTGTCGTGACAACATGACATTGGCCAGCCTCTCCAGCGTGTCGTCACTGGGGTTTATGACTAGTGCAAAAGAGCGCGAAGTCTACGACAAGTATCACCAGGCCATGAAAATCAAAACCCCCAGCTGGCGCCAAAAGGTCGGCAATTTAAGCGGCGGGAATCAGCAGAAGATCGTCATCGGCAAGTGGCTGCATACATACCCTAAGCTGCTCATACTCGATGAGCCAACGCGGGGTATTGACGTCGGCTCCAAGTCCGAAATCCACACGCTCGTCAAAGACTTGGCTAAATCTGGCTACGCCGTGCTGGTGATCTCCTCAGAAATGCCCGAGGTCCTGGGCCTGAGTAACCGCATTATCGCGATGTATGACGGCCGCGTCACCGCTGAGTTCGATGGTGACAACGTCAGCGAGGACGAGTTAGTGCAAGCGATTACCGGTATGGGAAAGCAGGCGCAGGCGAGCTAGCTCACCTGCTGCGACGGATGTGCTTTCTAGAGAGAAGAGAGCACACAGCCCACTTCAAACGACTAAGGAATGTTTTATGCAACCTTTTGTTTATGATGGCCTGCCATCCCGGGTGGTATTTGGCCAAGGTACGCTGGCTCAGCTGAGAGAAGAGCTTGAACATCTCGGCTGTTCACGCGCCCTAGTGTTAGCCACGTCTCAGCAGCACGAGCAGGCAAAACGCGTACTAGAACTGCTGGGCGATAAAGGCGTGGGTGTTTATGCGGATGCTGTGATGCATACGCCGGTCGAGGTGACCAAACATGCTCTACAGGTGGTCCAAGAGCTCAACGTAGACTGCACGGTGGCCATCGGTGGCGGTTCAACGATTGGCTTGGGTAAAGCGATTGCCTTACGTACTGGCTTGCCTCAGATCGCGATACCCACCACTTATGCTGGCTCAGAAATGACGCCGATCCTGGGTGAAACGAGCGACGGCATCAAAACCACCCAGCGCACCCTGGACGTACTGCCGGAAACGGTCATTTATGACGTTGACCTGACCCTAACGCTGCCAGCAGTGATGTCAGGCACCAGCGGGATTAACGCGATTGCCCATGCGGTAGAGGCGCTTTACGCCCGCGACTGCAATCCGGTGATTGCGCTGATGGCAGAGGAGGGGATTGCGGCGCTGGCGCGCAGCCTGCCGGTAATTGCCAACGACCCTACCTATGTGGAAGCGCGCTCTGATGCGCTCTACGGCGCTTGGCTGTGCGGCACTTGCCTGGGCTCGGTGGGCATGTCGCTGCATCACAAGCTGTGCCATACCCTCGGCGGCTCTTTCAACCTTCCCCATGCGGAAACGCACACCATTGTGCTGCCTTATGCGCTGGCCTATAACGCGCCAGCGGTGCCGGAAGCGATGGCGCGTATTGGGCGTGCGCTGGGCTGTGATGACGCGGCGGCTGGCCTTTACGATTTAGGGCGTGCCGTCGGAGCCCCAAGCGCACTCTCCGAACTAGGCTTTAGCGTAGACGATGTAGATCGGGCTACGGAGATTGCGACCCGCAACCCTTACTGGAACCCACGCGATGTGGAAGCCAAGGGTATTCACCGTTTGCTCAGTGATGCTCAGTCGGGGAAACGGCCGCAGGCGGAGAGTGGAGGTGGCCAATGAACACGCTGTTTGTTAACGCCACGATTGTCACCATGGACCCGCAGTTGGGCGAGCTGAGCGATGGCCAGGTACTGATCGAGGGTGATCGTATCGTCGCCGTGGGGCATGACCTGACCGATCACCCCAAGGCACACGCAGCCGAGGTGATCGACTGCAGCGGCGGTATCCTGATTCCCGGGTTGGTGAATGCCCATATGCATACTTGGCAGACCGGCCTGCGCGGCGTTGCCGCCAACTGGACGCTGCTGGAGTATTTTCGCCATGTTCACCGTGGCCTTGCGGAGCTATTTACGCCCGAGGATATCCACATTGCCACCCGGATGGGTGCGATTAACCAGCTGAATTGCGGTACCACCACGCTGGGTGATTGGTGCCATAACAACCCGACCCCGGAGCACACCGATGCCGCTGTGAAAGGGCTCAAGGAATCAGGCATTCGCGCGCTGTTTCTGCACGGCTCGCCTAAGCCCGACCCTCAACCTGGCCAGCCGCACTTCAGTGAAATTCCCCATCCCCGCCATGAGATAGAGCGCCTGCTGAACGGCGAGCTGGCAAACCCAGAAGGGCTTGTCACCTTAGGCATGGCCATTCTTGGCCCTCACTACTCAACCCTAGAGGTGACGCTGCAGGATTTTGCTTTGGCCAAAGAGTTTGGCCTGGTCGCCTCGATGCACCAGGGCGGCGGTGAAGCAGTGGCCCCCGGTGCCTGGGACGAAGTGGAAGCGCGTGACCTGTTAGGCCCTGATATCAACATTGTGCATGGCCAAAGTTTGGACGAAGGCCAAATGTCCCGGTTCTGCGCCAGCGGTGTGACGTTCTCCATTGCCCCTGAAAACGAGATGACCCAAGGCCACGGTTTCCCGGTGACCGGGCTCGTTCGTAAGAACGGCGGCGTGGTGTCTTTGGGTGTGGATCTCGAATCGGTGCTCTCCGGAGACATGTTCAGCGTCGCCCGGGCAGCGCTAGGTATGCAGCGCGCTCTTGATAACGACGCCTCCCGCCGTGAGCAGGGCAAGATCCCCGATACCTCCACCATTACCACCAGGGAAGCGCTGGGCTGGATCACCCTCGATGGAGCAAAAGCATTGGGTCTTGATGACCGTATTGGCAGCCTCACGCCGGGTAAGCAGGCCGACATAGTGCTGCTGGATAGCAACCAGCTCAACATGCAGCCGGTGAACGACCCAGTTTCTACGGTGGTCATGCAAACCAGCCTTGCCAACGTCGACAGCGTGATGGTGGCCGGGCAGTTCAAAAAACGTGGCGGCCGTCTGCTAATTGAGACTCAGCAGGGCATCGCTGAGCTGGCCAAATCCGGCCACCGCATTCACGCCGAACTGCTGGCGCGTGAAGCGCAATCAACACAGGAGGTCACCCCATGACAACCGCTTCTGCAACGCCTTCAACGACCCTCAAAGTGGCGTGGGTAGGCTTGGGTAAACTGGGTTTGCCGATGGCTGCTCGTATCATTCAATCCGGCACTCCTGTTCAAGGCTTTGATCTATCGGCGCAGCGCCTTGCTCTTGCTGCAGAGATCGGAGTGACACCCCATCAAACGCTGGCAGAGGCCGTGGCCGGTTGCGACTTGGTGTTTGTCTCCATCCCCGACGACCGCGCATTGATCAGTCTGTGCCTTGAGTCTGGCGAGCTGATTCGTCACATGTTGCCCGGCAGCACCTTGATTGAGACAAGCACGGTGAGTGTGGAAGCCTCTGCGCGAGTGGCTGAGGCGGCAACGGCTCACGGTGTGGTCTATCTGCGCAGCCCGGTATCCGGTAACCCCGTCGCGGCAGAGGCGGGCACGCTTTCCGCGATGGTTTCCGGCCCACGAGAAGCGCTGGAAGCGGCCAAACCCGTATTTGCAGCGTTTACCAAAGCGCAGTATTGGCTGGGCTACGAAGAGCAGGCCCGGGTGGCCAAACTGGCCATCAACCTGATGATTGCCGTCAGTGCCGGGATGATGAGTGAAGCGCTGACACTGGCACGTAAAGGAAATATTGAGTGGGACGCTATGTTGGCGCTGATCTCTGACAGCGCGGTGGGCTCCCCCATGGTGAAGTACAAGGTACCGCCCCTGTTAGCGCGGGATTTTACCTCGACGTTTTCCGCCGCGCAGATGGCCAAAGATCTTGATCTTATCCTCGACTGCGCCCACGGCACTGGGGTCTCGACCCCGCTAGCAGCGCAAATGCGCGAAGCTTACACCGCCCTGATCGCCACCGGGCATGGTAACGATGACTATATCGCCACCGTGCATCATACCGAGCGCCTATCAGGGTTGGGTGAACCTTCGCCAGTCACGCAGGGAGGGCACACACATGCGTAATCTCACCACCGACAATATTACCGCCGCCGTGATGGATGAGTTTTCACGCTGTGAAGATGAACGGCTGAAAACGCTGCTCAATGGCTTGGTCAAACACCTGCATGCCTATCTACGCGAGGTGAAGCCCACCGAGAAAGAGTGGACTCAGGCGATTGAGTTTCTCACCCGTGCAGGGCAAATGTGCGACGACGAACGCCAGGAGTTTATCCTGCTGTCTGACACCCTGGGTGTCACCATGCTGGTGGATGCGATTAACCACGCAAGCAGCGACCCTAAGATTACCGAAAGCACCGTGTTAGGGCCTTTTTACGTCGCTGACCCTCCCCAGGCCAACCAGGGCGATGCCATTAACTGGGGCGTTGAAGGGGAGCCACTGTTCATCGAAGGTTACGTGCACGACGCGCATGGCAAACCATTGGCGAATGTTGCCATCGACGTTTGGCAGTCGGACAGCGAAGGCTTTTATGACGTTCAAAAGCCAGAGCTTGAAAGCGCCTCATTGCGCGCCCGTTTCCACACTGACAACCAGGGCCGCTACGCCTTCTGGACGGTAACGCCGTCTCCTTATCCCATCCCGACCGATGGGCCGGTTGGCAAAATGCTTGAGATTACTGGTCGTCATCCTTATCGCCCCGCCCATGTGCATTTCATGCTGATGGCACCGGGCTACGAAACCCTGGTGACCCAAATCTTCGCGGAATACGACCCCTACCTCGACTCTGACGCGGTATTTGGCGTGAAGGACTCCTTGGTGAAGGAGTTCGTGCAAAAGCCAGCGGGGCAGGCGCCCGATGGCCGGCAGATGGACACTCCTTACCGTTATTTTCAGTACGACTTCGGCTTAAAGACAGCCTGAACGACTCACCCTGAACGCCTGGCTCCTACTGAGCGGGTTAAACCGAAAGAGGCAACACCATGACAACGATTAATCAAGCAGCGATGGCCACCCTATTCACAGAAGCGCGCACTCATAACGTTTGGCAGGACCGTGAGGTGAGCGAGGAAACGCTGCGCGAACTGTATAACCTGATGCATTTCGGTCCCACCTCAATGAACTGCCAACCATCGCGGATTATTTTCCTGACCACTGACGAAGCCAAGGAACGCCTGAAGCCAGCGCTTTTGCCAGGTAATCAGGAAAAAACCATGAAAGCCCCGGTGGTGGCAGTGATTGGTTTTGATACCGAGTTTTACGAGCACCTGCCGCGTATGTTTGCCCATAACAAAGACGCCAAATCGCTGTTTGAAGGCAAACCGGACTTCATTCACTCTACGGCGTTCCGCAATAGCTCTATTCAAGGCGGCTATTTGATTTTAGCGGCCCGTGCGCTTGGTTTGGATGCAGGCCCTATGTCGGGCTTCAATAACGCCGCGGTGGATGAAGAGTTCTTCCCAGACGGTAAAGTGAAGAGCAACTTCCTGTGCAACTTAGGCTATGGCGATGCCAGCGCCCTGTTCCCACGTGGCGACCGCTTCTCCTTCGATGAAGTGTGCACCGTGCTGTAAGCACGCCTTACGTACTCATATTGGTTGACCTACCGAAAAAGGGCCGTGCCTGTCATGGCCCTTTTTTCTGCGTGGGTGGCCCGGCGTTAAGGCGCAATCTAAAAGGGGTGTTCGTATGGCATTTGATTGGGTATTTGTGGCACTGATGATAATGGCCGTGTTACTGACAGGGATTTCCAAATCAGGGTTTGCGGGTGGGGTGGGGGTGGTTGCTGTACCGCTGATCTCGCTAAAGGCAAGCCCCACCTTTGCGGTGGCGGTGATGCTACCGCTGCTGATTGTGATGGACGTGTTTAGCCTAAAAGCGTGGTGGCGACAGCGGGTAGATCGTCTGTTATGGCTGATGTTTCCGCCTGCGATATTGGGCGTTGCGGTGGGCTACTTCACCTATGGCTGGTTTGATGAGGCGCTGCTGACACTGCTGCTGGGTATTTTTTCCGTGCTGTTTGGCCTGTGGGGGCTGCTTAAACCGCTACGCGGCCGACTGATGCCCACTTGGGTGGGGCGTCTGTGTGGAGGAATCGCCGGGTTTACCAGCTTTATTGCCCATGCGGGCGGCCCACCGCTGAATTTTTACTTGCTGCAGTGCCAACTCACCAAGCAGCAGTTTTTAGGCACGGCGGTGGTGTTTCTGGCGATCACCAACTTGGTAAAGCTGGTGCCCTATACGCTGCTTGGCATGGTAACGTTCGATAATCTCACCATCGCCCTGCTACTGATGCCGGTGGCATGGCTGGGCATCCAGTTAGGGTTGATCATTCAGCGGCGGATGGATGGCGAGCTGTTTTTCCGCGTGATTCTTTGCCTACTCATTTTGTTAGGTATCCGGCTGATTATCGATGGAGTAAGTTAAAGCCTAGAGTGCCACCTAAGGCGTGGGAGCCATCATGAGAAAAGAGGCCAGTGGGCTGACCCTGTTTGACGATACGCACCCTGAAGGGCCTTACGACAAGCTATCGCAAACGCCCGTTTCCAAAATATCGAACACCGAGTTAGCGCGCTTCATTGAGTTCATTGAGAAGTTTGAAAACGAGACAGAATCCACGCTCTCGATGTCGCTGGGGTATCGTGAGATGCGCATGTTGCTGCACGTGATGCGCAACCATCTGGCGGGCCGGTTAACCACGCCTACCTCGCTGGCGGATGCCTCAGGGCTGACCTACGGCACCGCCAAGCGCGGTATTGAAAGCATTATGCAGCGCGGCCTTCTGATTTCGCGCCCACGCACAAAGACTGGAAAAACCGTCTCGCTGTATCCTTCCCCACAGATGATAGAGGAGTGGGAAAGCTACGCGGAGCGCATTAAGGGCCTGCTGGGCCCGCTGTTTGGGATCGACCCCGCCTCAGAATCTGGCAGCAAGATATTTTTAGGTACGTCAGCGTCTCAGCAGGTGATCTCGACGCCCGCTGTGCTTTCCGCACGGCTGGAGCTGAAAGGGGGCTTACGTGTGCTGGCGCATGCGGACCCTACCTTTATGGCCATGCATAATTTAAAGCGGCAGCTAGAATCCATTTTCGGTCTAGAAATTCGCAATAAAGCGCGCTCCATTGATAACTTGCTGGACGATATTCTCGACAATGCCCGTTTAGCGAAATCCCGCTACGACATTGTCGCCTGCGACTTACCCTGGTTTGGCGACTTGGTGGCGCAGGGCGTTTTGATGCCGCTAGACGCGCTCATCCAGCGTGATAGTTACGATCTTTCTGACTTCCATCCCATGGCGATCCAAAGCGCTGGCTATGCGGGCTGCCAGTACGGCATACCGGTGCAAACCACCCCTGAACTGCTCTGTTATCGCAAGGATATTTTGGCCGCAGCGCAGTTAACGCCCCCCAGCACCACCGAGGCTTTGGTAAAAGTCGCACGGCAGTTGCACGACCCTGCCAAGGGGCGATACGGCATCGCTTGGAATGCCGCCCGTGGCACGCCGCTTGGGCATACGTTTAGCTTTCTCATGGCTAAATTTGGGCAACCGATAGTCGATCTACCGCTTTATGCAGGCGGCTTTGATTTTCAAAACGCCAGCGGTGAGCAGCTGCGCCCCATGTTTCAATCAGATGCCGCTTACCGAGCCTGCGAGTATATGCTGGATATTCTTAAATACTCTCCGCCGAATATTCTCAATATGTCCTGGTACGAACGGGCGCAGTCCTATGCTTCGGGTGAGTCGTGCATGGCTTACTGCTACACGCTGCTAGCCCCCTTGATTGAGTTTGATAAGCGATCTCCGGCATACGGCAATACCGGGTATTTATCTCATCCGGTGGGCAATCACGGCAGGGCTATTACGCCTATTGGTGGGTATGCGCTGGCGATACCTGCCAACCTATCCAAAGAGCGGGTGGAAGCCGTGTGGACGGCGTTAAAACACCTCACGTCGCCCAATATGTCTAAGCTCTACATCATGAACGGTAGCTTGGTCACACCGCGTTTTAGCGTTAGCCAAGACCCGGAAGTGTCCGCGCTGTCGCCGTTGATTACGATTGTCGATGATATGGCGAAGCAGGATGTTTTGCAGGCGTGGCCACGCCCGCCGGTTCCTGGCATTACTGAGCTTATCAACATCGCAGGTAATGAAATTTTCGAGGTGCTAGACGGGCGGCGTTCGATAAAAAAAGCCCTTTCTATCGCCCAAGAGCGCGCTGATAACGTTATGCGGGAAAAGGGCCATTATTGAGCAGGTGAAAAAAAGTGCCCCCATACCTGAGAGGCAGGTATGGGGGCGGTGGCTTTTTTGCTGGAGGCTTACTGCATGATCATGCCGCCATCGATCATCAGCAGCTGCCCAGTCATGTAATCAGACTCTTGGCTGGCGAGGAACGACGCGGTGCCGACTACATCTTCTGGGTAAGAGTAACGCTTCATCAGAATCATTTTTTCAGCCAGCTCGTCCATCGACTGGCCCTGCTTCTCGAATTTGCCGATGCTGACTAAGTCTTTATCCAGCTGTTCCCAAAGCTCGGTGCGCACCACGCCTGGGGCATAGCCGTTAACGGTAATGTTGTGATCAACCAGTGCTTTTGCACCGCCGTTAATCATCGCCAGCACGGCATGCTTGCTGCAGGAGTAGGGCACCACATCGTCAAATGCCTGACGGGAAAGAATCGAGCCCACGTTAATGATTTTATAAGGGCCGCTTTCTTTGCCCTGGCTAATCATCTGTTTAGCGGCTTCTTGCATGCCGAGTAAGCAACCCAGCGCATTAACATCCATAATTTGATGCCAATTCTCTTCAGTGATATCCAGAAACATTAATGGCTTATTGATACCGGCATTGTTCACCATCACGTTTAAACTACCAAACGCTTCTACCGTGGCTTTAACGGCTGCCTGTACTTCTGCCCGGTTAGTCACATTCAACTTAATGGCAATAGCATCGCCACCTTTTGATTTGATGCGCTGAGCGACCTCTTCGCACCCCTCAATGTTGAGGTCTGCCACGCAGACCTTAGCCCCTTGCGCGGCATAATGCTCAGCGACAGCCGCCCCCATGCCACGCGCAGCACCAGTAATGAGACAGTGTTTACCTTTGAGTCGAGTGTTATCCATGAGGTCACCTTGTAAGTTTTGTTGTGGGTCAGTATGCGCTGCCACGTACACCAGAATGTGCTGGTGGTGTGCCGGTAGGCGGCGCTAACAAGGACGTGCGTTGTTAAATCGGCGTTGCGAATAACAGAAGTGCAACCTTGTGATAGGCATTCTCAGGCCGTCTTGTCTCCAAGGACAGAGCGCCTCGTTGTTAATATGACCAAATTGGACTTTTTTCTATCTCTTGCATTATGAAAAGCAAAAGGGGCGGTGTTTTAATCGCCCCAGTACAGTGAGTGCAGCCGTTAATAGCTAACAATAACGTTTTATTAATTACTGGCGCGCTTCTCTTAACGCTAGGTGTTAGCCGTATTACATCTAACGTTAATTCCTATTATTAGCTGCTCTTATAAAAATAAATCGAGGTGCTTATGTCTCAGCCATGCATTATCTGTGTTGCCATTACGGGAAGCCTGCCACGTAAAGAGAATAATCCTGCGGTGCCCATTACGGTCAATGAACAAATCGAAAGTACCCAGGCGGCCTTTGAAGCGGGTGCCAGTATTGCGCATTGCCATGTGCGTAACGACGACCAAACGCCGTCATCCGACCCAGAGAAGTTTGGCCGCCTGATGGAAGGGCTTAAGAAACACTGCCCAGGCATGATTATCCAGCTTTCCACCGGTGGCCGATCCGGTGCCGGTGAAGCTCGCGGCGGCATGCTGCCGCTGAAACCGGATATGGCTAGCCTATCGGTGGGTTCGAATAACTTTCCCAGCCGTGTTTACGAGAACCCTCCCCATTTGGTGGAGTGGCTGGCGGGCGAAATGCTCAAGTACAACGTGAAGCCTGAAATTGAGGCGTTTGATCTCTCGCACATCCATCAGGCGGTTGCGCTCTCAAAGCAGGGCAAGTTAAAAGCGCCGCTTTACGTCCAGTTCGTCATGGGGGTTAAAAACTCAATGCCCGCCGACAAACACAGCTTTGACTTCTTTATTGAAACACTCAAGCGACTAGCCCCCGACGCCCAGTGGTGCGGCGCAGGCATTGGGGCCAACCAATACCGGCTTAATGAATGGTCGATTGCAGCAGGCGGCCATACCCGCACCGGGCTTGAAGATAACGTGCGGCTAGATCGCGATACCTTAGCCGCCTCCAACGCCGCCCTTGTCGAGAGAACCGTCGCGCTGTGCGAAAAATATCAGCGCCCGGTTGCCACCTGGCAGCAAGCCCGCGACATATTGGGGCTGCAAATGGCTTAAGGCGATTGGTAGGTGTTGTTACTGAGATGAAACAGTGGCAGCAAGAGTATCTTGCCGGTCTTATCTACCTCGAAAAGTCCTTTTTACGAAAGGGCTTTTTCTTTTTTGATCTATCCCCTCCTGCAGCAAGTGCTTAGCTCAACGAGCGTATTTCACTGCGCACCCATAATGGCGGTATACATCCAGCCGTTGAGATTCGTGTTCAATAGAGCATTACCGACTTCTAGTAAGGGCGGTATAGCCAAGTTCAGCTAATGCTCGCACCACTTGGATGAAAACCGTGGTGCTAAGGATATTCATAACGCGTTTCATGTTGTAGGCAAGCACATGAAGGCTCATTTCCGTGGTGACGTTCTTAAGCCCTTTGGTTAAAAAGAGAGTTGCTCCCCTCCACGCTTTTAACCTACCAAAGAGATACTCAACTGTTTTACGACGGATGCGCATTATATCCGTCATCTGATCAAGGCGTGCTGTTACCGCCTCCTGAGCCTCTTCATGTTCTCAGCGTTTGATGCGCCGGTAGGTATCTGTAGTTACTTTGCGGCTACATTGAGCAATCCGGGCAGGCCAAAATCCAATAGCAATGTAGCGTCTAGCCTTTTTCGACGTTCTTGAAGCGCCGAATTAGCTGCTCTCTCGTGGGACAGCAATATTCATTGCACAAACCATATTGACTGGGTTAATACCCGAAGATGTCCTCGTCTATCTGCTCTTGCATAGAAATCCTTGATTTACTGCTGTCGCTACCTATTGTTCTCTAAGCAAAAGGGTGCTGGAGAATGTTCAAACATTTGCTGCATGCCAGTTAGGCAGTAGAGCGTTATATTTATCAAATAAAACCGCTGGTAAAGACTGCGGGCATGTTCTCAAGCGGCCCAGGCCGGGCCAACAGAAAGCCTTGAACATAAGCGCAGTGCCGCATGCTGAGAAAGTTCAGCTGATCTCTCGTTTCTACGCCCTCGGCGACTACATGCAGCTTCAACGCCTTGGCAAGTGCTATCACAGCCTCAGTAATGGCGGCATCCTCTGTACCCTGCGGCAGGTCTCGAATGAAGGCTCGATCAAGCTTGAGCGTATTCACTGGGAAGCGTTTGAGGTAGCTCAGCGACGAGTAGCCTGTGCCAAAGTCATCGATGGCCAGTTGAACACCGAGATTGCGCAGCGCTCGCATGGTTTCAATCGCAGTCTCGACATCATCCATTACCATGCCTTCGGTAATTTCCAACTCGACCTTCTCGGGAGGTATGCCACTCTCCTCAATAGCGTCGCGCACATCATCAATAAGGCCTGGCTGGCGGAACTGACGAGCGGAAAGGTTAATCGCAATACCCGGCACCCAGCCGATACGCTCGCTCAGTGCCATGGTATCCCGGCAGGCACGGCGCATTACCCAAGCACCTAATGGCACAATTAAGTTGGTTTCTTCGACGAGAGGAATAAAGTCGCCAGGCGGCACCATGCCATCATCGCGAGGCCAGCGAACCAGCGCCTCCATACTGGAGAAGCGGTTTGTGGTGAGGTCTAGTTTGGGCTGGTAATGCAAGGTGAAGGCTTCTTCCGACACGGCCCGACGCAAATCGCTTTCTAGGCGTGCCCGTGCAGCACTATTCTGATTCATGCTATCTGAGAAGAAACGAAATTCGCCACCCCCATGTGATTTGGCCTCTACCAAGGCGGTCTCTGCTACTCGTACCAGCTCGTCAATATTATCGGCATTATTGGGATAGATGCCGATACCGATACTCGCTTGAAGGAATACGTCTTCGATGGTTTCGGACGTGTTGTGAACCGTGAAAGGCTCGCTCATTGCGTCCAGTATTCGCATTGCCACAATGGTGGCATTCTCAGGTCGCTTAAGGTCATTGAGAATAACAGCAAAGTCGTCACCCCCTACACGGGAAACGACATCGGGATGGCGTTCACGGCGGCTTTCTTGGCGCGCAACAAGATCGGTTCGGCGTACCGCGATCGACAAGCGCTCAGCCACTTCTACCAGCAGTTGATCGCCAGCGGGAAAGCCGTATGTATCATTGGCCTGTTTGAAACGGTCGATATTTATGAGCATGACGCCAACACACGTCTTTTGGCGTCGGGAAACTTCGAACTCGTGCTGTAGGCGATGGCGAAACAGTGAACGGTTAGGCAACATCGTGAGTGAATCATAATGCTGTAACCGCTCGATTTCCTCTTCCGATGCTTTTTGCTCAGAAAGATCGTGGAATATAGCAACAAAGTTACGTGTCTTGCCTTCTTCGTCCACCAGCCGGTCGATGCTCATCAGCTTAGGAAAGACGACACCGTCTTCACTGCGATCCCAGATTTCTCCTTCCCAGTGCAGATCTTTAATTAAGGCGGCCCACATTTTGCGATAGAACTCGGGGCCATGCCGGCCAGACTTAGAAATGGACGGCTTTTTGCCGATAACATTCTTGAGTTTGTAGCCTGTCATTTTTTCATAGGCTGGGTTGGCATAGAGAATGCGATTATCGGCATCAGTGATCGCGACTGCATGGGTGGTACGTTCTATGACCTTGTTGACGAGTTCGAGTCTAGCGATGGTTTGCCGGTGGCTTTCTACTTCCTTCTCCAATTGCGCTGTGCGTTCGCACACCCGTTTTTCGAGCGCTGCGTTAACTCTTTTAAGCACCTGCTCTTCGTACTTGCGTTCGCTGAAGTCCTGAAGAAAAGCAGCAAAGCGAGGCTCGCCGTTTTCCATAAAAGTGCTGACAGAGATAAGCAGAGGCACTTTGTTGCCAGTGCGATCGACGCCCTCAACTTCCCGTGTAGCTCCCACCATGTAACGTGAGCCGTACTCAAAGTAGACGGCCATATAATCTGGATGGCGACAGCGAGCAGGTTTGGGCATTAAAACGGTGATGGAGTGACCCACCAAAGTTCCCGGTGCATATCCGAATAACGCTTCCGCTGCCTGATTGACCTGCAAGATGAGGCCACGTTTATCAGACACAATGATGCCGTTAACTGCCGTAGCTAACAGCTCAGCGCTATAAGCACCTTCAACGCCTGAACATGTTTCGTCCATGCTGTATTACTCTCATCAATATTTATTCGCTGTATATACAATCTTGTCTGGTAGGTAAGTAAGTCTTAGCCAGACATTGGGCAGTAGGCAAATACCATTGCATGACGTTTCGTGATGGGGCTTCAACACGAACCGCCTCTTTTCGCGGATTAAAACTCTACCCATTCGGATGCTGGTGTCTCTCGGCCCAAACGGTACGATGTCGGTATCTTATGGGTCGAGTGAAGCACCTGTGGGAGTGCATTGGTTACTTTTTGTTGCGATGCCTGCGTATTGGCACTGGTTAGTGTTTGGAGGTAAGCCAAGCGCTCCTGCTCATTTAAAAACGCCATGGCGCTGTGCGAGAGTCCATGAATCTGTTGGGTAAGCTCGGTGGCGGCCTCTTTGTAGGTGGCCATATTTGCAGCGCTGGATTGGGTGCTGTGGTCAATATCGCTAATAGCGCTGCTGATTTGGCGAATACCTTGGCTTTGTTCGTGAGTCGCTGCGGTAATTTCGCCCATCAGGTCGTTCACTCGGTGGCTCGCCGCGCGAATTTTTTCCATTGCGTTAGTCGCTTCATGCGCTTGTGCTTGGCAGCCATGGATACTTTGGCGAGCTTGGTCAATCAAGCTTTGAACTTGCTTTGCTGCATCAGCAGATTGGCTGGCAAGTTTGCGCACTTCTTCCGCTACGACCGCAAAGCCTTGTCCGTGCTCACCAGCGCGCGCGGCCTCCACGGAAGCGTTGAGCGCCAAAATGTTGGTTTGAAAGGCGATGGTATCGATCGTACTGACAATGCCGGCCATATTATCGGCGTGCTGAGTGATCTCTTCCATCGCGTTAGCAAGATTGCCCATCACTTGGCTGGCATGGTCAACCTCGTTGACGTTGCCAACAGAGGCATTGCTAGCTTGGGTAGCATTATCGGCGCTTTGCGTCACGGTAGAGGAGATTTCTTCGGCGCTTGCGGCGGTTTGCTGCACGGCCGATGCCTGCTGCTCTAGGCGTGCGGCCATGGCGTCATTGCCCTTCGAGATACTTTCCACAGCAGGGCGAACACGGGTGACGCGTTCGTTGAGATCACCAATCAACGCTTCAAGCGAGCGGCGCATAAAATTCATGGTGCCTAGGGTATTATCCATCTCCCGCTTACCCATGCAGGGTATATCGGCTTCTAGGTTGCCAGCCGCTAGCTGGAGCGCAAAGTCGTTGGTTTTATACATAAAACGCCGGTTGCGTAAGCCGTTAAACAACTGCCACGCCCCAACACCCACACCACCCACCAAACTAAGCGCAAGAAACGTGACACCCGCGCTGCTTTGGGGCGCAAGCTGGTTAAGGGTGATGGAAGCGGCAATACCTAACCCACCGAAAAGGCTAAACCCGGCAATCGCCGATAATGCGGATTTCACACGCATGCTTTTAAAATTAAGCGGCATGAGTCGACGCATCGAACGGCGATAGGCAACGCCATGTTTGACTTCATAGCGTCCACCTTGCAAACGAATATCGCGGTACACCTCTTCGGCGCGCGCTACTTCTTGTGTACTGGGTTTAATGCGAATGGAGCAAAAGCCAGTGACTGTCTTACCTTCGCGAATAGGCACCACGTTGGCTCGAACCCAGTAGTAGTCGCCGTTTTTACGCCGGTTTTTAACCAACCCTGACCAGTATTTGCCCGCTTGCAAGTCTTGCCACATATCCTTAAATATCGATTCTGGCATATCCGGATGACGCACGATGTTGTGTGGCGAGGAGTAAAGCTCTTCAAAGCTGAACCCACTTGCATCAATAAAGGCTTGGTTGGCGTAAAGAATGTGGCTTTGGCTGTCGGTTTTTGAAATCAGAACATCCCCGTCGTCGAGGACGTACTCCCGCTGAGTCACCGGTCCGTTGTTGCGCATGATGGCTTCCTGTTCGTATAGGTATTTTCAGGGGAGTATTATTGTTGTATAGATTTTTAGGAGCAAATATATTACCTATTTCATACAAATGGCAAATGTTATTGCCATTTGATTACACAATCGTCGTGATATGTAAGGATCGTTGCAGACAGCTGAGATGAGGTTTGCGTGATGCTGCTAGTCGGTTTCGCCGATGAAGGGCATCGGGCGGGTGAGGAAATTAGCCTTGAATACATCGTTTAGGTTTGTTGTATGAATAAGCGGGGATCATCAGTATCTCGGCATACCCTATGTCCACCGCAATGGAACTTGCTGAGCGCTTGCACTGCGCTGCATCGTTACAAGTATCCGCTCGATAAATCTGCCGAAGCGGTCGTGCTGGTAGTCAAGCAGGTCGAGATGCTATCGCATAGGAGGAGCCAATGAGCGACGCTGTTTTCAGCATGGGGAAGACGCAGTGAAATTCCTTCCTAGGCGGCTGATTGAATGCCATATTTCTCAACAATAGTTGGGAAGTGCAATGCGGGTGTTTTTCCCTCTAGTTTGGTGTAGTGTGGTTCACTAGAATTAATTGTTGTGAGTCATGAAAATGGGCAAACGTCAGGGTGAGTAGCAAACGGCGAGCAGGTCGATTAGCAGTCGACAGCGACGCAGAGCTAAACCGGATCCAGGATGCGTTGCGCACCAGTGAGGCGGAATTTCGTACCTTGGTAGAAACGATTCCGCAAATCGTTTGGGTTACCCGACCTGACGGCTGGCACATCGACTTTAATCAATACTGGCTGGATTATACTGGGCTGACACTTGAAGAGAGCCTAGGGTTTGGCTGGAATCCGCCGTTTCATCCAGAGGATCGAGAACGTGCTGCTAAGCGCTGGCTTCAAGCGACAAGCAGCGGTGAACCCTATGAAATTGAATACCGGCTTCGTCGGTGGGATGGGGTATATCGTTGGATGCTCGGCAGAGCCTTACCAATGCGCGATGCTAAGGGAAATATCGTTAAATGGTTCGGCACATGCACGGATATTGACGACCTGAAGCGCATCCAAGAGCGATTAGATGAGGCTCAGCACGTTGGTAAAATCGGTGATTGGGAATATAACCCAGTCACCGAAAAAACCATTTGGTCGCCCGTCGTATATCGATTGTTAGGAAGAGACAGCCGTTTAGGACCACCCCAAAACTTGTATGAAAGCGCGCAGCTCTTCGATGCTGAAAGCGCTGTTGTTTTAAAAAAAATGATGAGCTTGGGAGTTTCTACCGGTCAAACGCAAAGATTTGACCTCCGAACCAAGACAAGTGGTGATAATGCAGCGTATGTTCAAATTGTCGCTGTGCCTAGAAAAAATGATCGTGGTGAAGTCACCGGCTTCTTTGGCACGATTCAGGATATTTCGGATCGAAAACATGCTGAACTGGCCCTTCGCATACGGGCGCAACAACAGCTACTGGTTGCTTCCCTAGGAAGACTTGCCTTATCTGCCGCCAGCCTCGATGAAGTGTATGCGGAAGCTGTGTCGGCAATCGCCCAAGGTTTGAGCGTGGAGTTTAGCAACGTTCTGGTCTTGGAGGGGGCTCAAAAAAATTTGGTCTTACAAGCCGGTATTGGCTGGAAACCAGGCTGGATTGGACAATCAGTCGTGGATCCTCAAAAGCAAACGCATATATATCGTGTCCTTGAGTCACACGACCCCGTGATTATTTATGATTTCCGTGAAGAGCCACGATTCATTCGATCTGACCTACTTGCTTCCCATGACATTGTGAGCGGTATCGATGTCGTGGTGGGAGGGTTGGAACAACCTGTCGGTGTACTAAGCGCCTACTCCGCTACGGTCCGACATTTCTCGTCTGATGATGCTAGCTTTTTGCAAGGGGTTGCCAATATTCTTAGTGCCGCGGCCGAGCGTCACTGGACTAACCAGCGGCTTAGCCACATGGCGCTTCATGATTCGCTGACGGGCTTGCCAAATCGTTTACTGTTAACTGATAGGCTCAATGTAGCGCTGTCATACGCTCATCGGCATCACCAACATGTAGCACTACTTTTTCTAGACCTTGACCTGTTCAAACATGTGAATGATGTATTTGGGCATGCGATGGGGGATCAGCTTCTTAAAGAAGTGGCGAAGCGCTTGTCTAGCTGCGTGCGTGTCGAGGATACGGTAAGCCGGCAAGGCGGTGATGAGTTTATCGTGGCCTTAACCGGCATTAAGAATGCGCAAGAAGCCTCTACCATTGCAGAAAAGCTTCTCTCCGTTGTTACCGCTCCCTTCACTCTGGAAGAGACTGACATTGTCTTGGGTGTCAGCATTGGCATAGCGTGTTTCCCCGACGACGGGGAGAATGCTGAAACCTTGATGCGTAATGCAGATACAGCCATGTACGTTGCTAAGCAACTGGGCCGTAACCGGTATCAGTTTTATGCGCCTGAAATGAACATGAAAGCGCTGGATTATTTGACGCTTGAAAGCGACTTGCATCGTGCCATTGAGCGTAACGAATTATTTTTAATGTACCAGCCGCAGTTGGCTCTGAGCACTGGTGAGGTGCTTGGGCTGGAGGCATTGGTGCGATGGCAGAGTCCTTCCCGTGGTCTTGTTTCCCCTGGCCAATTCATTCCCATAGCCGAGCACTGCGGCCTAATTATCCCGATTGGCCACTGGGTGCTGGAAACAGCTTGCTACCAACACGCTTACTGGGTGGCTCAGGGATTAACGACCGGGTCTATCGCCGTGAATATTTCGGCGCATCAATTCCAGCAAGCTAATTTTTGTGAACGCGTAAGTGACGTTCTTTCCCGTACAGGCCTTCAGCCCAATCTATTGGAGTTGGAGGTTACCGAAGGTGTCGTAATGCAAGGCGTTGAGCAAGTTCTTGATAAGCTCAATGCGCTGCGTGAATTGGGTGTCACACTTGCCATAGATGACTTTGGAACTGGTTACTCAAGTTTAAACTATCTGCAGCAGTTCCCTCTCCATCGCTTAAAAATAGATCAATCATTCACCCAGGAGCTACTGAGCGGTCAGCAAAGCCTAGCAATTACCAAGGCGATCATCCAAATGGGACATAGCTTGGGGCTTGGTGTACTTGCCGAGGGAATTGAAACAAAGGATCAGGCCGTGCGCCTTCAGGCTCTGGGTTGTGACGCAGGGCAAGGGTTTTTATACGCTAAGCCACTTTCGGTAGATGACTGCGAAGAATACCTCCGAGCTACTATCCGTGATTAGAGGCTGTTGACGCTTCATGGCAGGGGTATTGGCAGATTCATTGGACGGTTGATGCTTACGGGCTGCCTATTGTCTTCAGGTTCAGGTTCAGGGGGGGGCGAGGTGCATGACAGTAATGAAGCTCTGTTGCTAGCTAGGTAATGTTCGGCGACGATCATCGACTAGTTCATGTCAGCGGTGTCATGTCCAGGAAAATCGCCGTGGCATCACCGTGCAGGATGATTTTCACGCTCTCTAGGTTGTGGCCGTGCGATAAAAGCCCGGCTCAATGCACAGAGCATCAGTCGGGCGGCATTCACTATATTACGCAGTGCTAATCCAGGGATGAGGCTAATCTCATGACCCTAACGGGTAACCCCTGTCGAACGCTGGCTCCTGTAATGGGTTCCAGCCAGGTGCCATCAATATCTCGCGTTGGGTCTTTGAAGCCCAGATCGTTGATGTTGATGCCCGCCCGCATCCAGGGCATGTCCGGCTGCGAAACGCCATCAATACGATGGGGGGTGGCACCTAAATCCTTGTGGCCATAGCCGTGCTCAATGCCCAGTGCGCCTGGCACAACGCTTTCGCTGACCAGGGCGAGCCCCACCACGCTGCCGCCAGGGCTTTCAATGTGGATGGTATCGCCGTGCTGGATACCGAAGCGCTCGGCATCCTGGCGGTGCATTTGTACGGGGTTGTAGGGCTTGATCATGCGCAGGCGCTCGTTGCCAATCGCGTAGGAGTTCATCAGGTTGGACTTGAACGAGAACGCCAGCAGCGGCCATTCCCGCTCTGAAAATACGTCGCGCATGGCTTGTTTGTTCGCTAGTTGCGGCAGCCGATGACACGGCACGCCGCTGTTGGGTAGGCCATTGGTAGTGTCAATACTCGTGCCGACAGATTCATTGTAAACACACAGTGTTTGTTTCCACTGATGCTTTAAATGATGACCCACAAAGTGTTCGCTGGCATCTTCAAACCGTCCACCTCGGGCGTATAGATAGGCCACCCGGCCACGCTCATCCGCTTTAAGCGTGCGCTCAAGTCTTGGCAGTAGTGGCGTAATGCCACTATGGGCTATATCTGCTGGATCTGCCTCCGGTAGTGGGTCATCCTGAAAGGCGATATTCGCGGCTGCTCGGAGGTAATAATCCTCAGCACGATGTAGCGGGTGTAGGTTGCCTTCCGCATCAGGAATGGCGTCGTCACCAAATCCCGGTAGCCCCAGCCGCTTAGCCACGGCAATAAAGAAGCTGTCCATGGACACCGGCTCGCCTTCGGCGGTCTTCTGTTGGCGCGGTTCCACGACGGGCCAGCAGGCAGTGGTGAGTTTGCCCAGTGCACCTTTCCAAGCGCCTGTAAAGCCCCATACTTCGTACATTACTGAATCAGGAACGATGTAGTCTGCATAGCGATTGGTTTCATTGATAAACCCATCCACTGCCACAAAAAGCCCTAAGCGTTTGGGGTCTTTGAGTTTATCGACAATGACTTTTTGTAATCCTGCCTGCCCATAAATAGGGTTAGCCATGCAGCCAATGACTGCTTTGATCGGGTAGGGGTAGCCATCGAGTGCTGAGGGCAAATGTTCTGTGAGCGTTGGCGGCGCTAACGAGCGCCAAGGGGCTCTGGCCGGATAGGGATTTTCTCCTGCGGCAACTTTGCGCTGATATTCTGACGAGCGTTCATAGGGGAAGCGTGAGCGAGAGAGAAACACGCCCTGAGGACCGCGTTTGCCAGGAAAGTTGGCTAAATCGTAACGTGGCCCTTCTCCGGTTCCTTTAAAGGTGCCGCCGCCCACGGCACTGCCACCTTTCCTATTGTAGTTGCCTGCCAGTAGGTTGAGCATCTGTACGCCAAAGGCAGCGTAGAAGCCGTTACCTGACATCATACCACCGTGGCAGTTAACCGCTGCTTGTCGGCCATGAAGGGCGTAGCGGCGGGCCAAATCTATAATGGTGTCTTTAGCGATGCCGCAATGCTCAGCGTAAGTGTCCAGGTCGTACTCATGGGCACTTTCACGCAGCAGCGTCAGGCTGGTTTTTACGGTGACCGTTGTGCCATCCGCCAGCGTTACAGGGCGCTCGGCAAATAGCTCGGCAGCCATCACCTCTTCGCTTAGTGCGAGTTCACCACCTGAAACGACTATTGGCATATCCGTATCGCTACCAGCTTCGGCAAGGCCCAGATCACTGGCGCGTAAAAAGTAGCCGCGGCGTGGGTGTTCGAAGGTATCAATCACTAAGTGGGTGGCATTGGAGTGCGTGGTTTCGCCTGCGGCATCAGCAGCGGCTTTACCCGGTAGGGCAAGAAAGTCGTGTGCATAGCCTTCGTTATCCAGTAGCCACTGAATCACGGCCATGGCGAAAGCGCTATCGGTGCTGGGGCGGATAGGCACCCAACGGTTATTATCGGCAGCATGAGACGTCGCCGCATTCAATGCAGGATCGACGACAACATATTCGAGCGTTCCAGCAGCGCGTGCTTGTGCCAGTAAACGTCCTTGGCGCTTGAATGGGTTGCCTGCTTGGCTGGGGGCACAGCCGATATACATGATAAATCGTGCGTTTTGAATGTCCGGTTTGACATGGGCATTCGTCACGATGTTGTTCATCACAGCCCCAGACCCCATACGAAACGCTAAACCGCAGTAAGCACCGTGATGGCCGTAATTTCGGGTCGCGAAAGCGTTTAAGGTAAATCGCTTAAGAAGGTCTGAGCGCCCATAGTCGGTGGCTTCCATCACCATCAGTTGGTTAGCTTTGGGGCCATACTCTGGATTGTTAGGGTCAATCAGCGTGTCGTGGTCGTGAATAGCGCGCAGGCCGTCAACGTGGCCTTCGCCAAATAGGTCGCCACCTTCGCAGATCTCTTCGATCAGCTGCTCGAAAGAGATTTTTTGCCACTCGCGGTTACCACGCTCTCCTACGCGTTTAAGGCAGTGGTCAATACGAAATGGGTTGGTGATTTGGCTCATCATAGCATTGCCGCGGGCGCAGGCAGTCGAGCGGTTGACCTGCCCCTGTTCACCGTAGGCGCTAACGCTGCGTAACGCATCGGCCACAGGAGTGCGCATCGGTAAATGATCATCCGCGGATAAAGGATGATAGGGGTTGCCAGCGACACGCAGTACCTCGCCGCTGGTATCGTCGACACGCACCCTAACACCACACTGTGTGGTACAGCCGTAGCAAATCGTAAAAGCTACCCGCTGGTCCGGTGTTCGCGTGAGCTCGCCGGTCTTCAAATCAACACGGTATTCTGGGGTGAGTGAGTTGCCATGAATCTTGTGCTGGGGCTTTTCACCAGCGCTACCGGTAACGCCCTTGGCCATTTTTGCCAATGGATCAGCATAACCCACAGCAAACGTTGCCGCGCCACCCGCAGCAGCAGCCCCTTTTAAAAAACGACGGCGTGAGGGGTTCTTAGCAGACTTAGCCATGAGGATGCGCTCCTTGGTTAGCGGTGAAGGGGGCGTTAGAAGTAGTGTGATGGTTGGCCGCGCGTCGATCCCCTTGTTGGGCTTGCCGCCAAGGTATCAATAGATCAATCACTAAGATGGCAGCGAGCCAAAGCCCGAAGGTGCCCACAATCCCTAAGATGCCAGAAGAACCAGCGGGAATACCGTAATGGTGAAAACCTGCGCTGTTGCGGGCCACATGCTGCACATCCATCAGCACCACCCAGCGGAACATCCAGCCCATGTGGAGCGCCACTAACCCTAACAGCCATGCCCAGGCAAACCACGCTGGTTGGCGCAGAGACGAGCGCGTTAGTAGAAATAGAGTAGCAGCCAGCAGTGCGATGACGGTTATGCCGCCCCATAACGCCGTCTGTCGCCAGGAATCGCTATAGCGAACAGACGCCAATGCAGCCGCCACTGAACCTTCATCAGCATTTACGCCGTCCAGGAACCAGCTCAGCGCTATCAAGCCTGCCAGTGCACAGAAAACAAGAAGCACATAAAGCATCTGACGGTTAGCCGCATCTGACGCAAGGCCGCTGACGCGGTTCAATACTAATACCAGCCCTGCAGCGGCGATAAATCCAGTGGCGACCAGCATGGGAGGTAACCAAAGGGTATTCCACAATGGGCGAGCTTTAACAATAGCTAGTTCTGCACCGGTGTAGAGCATAATGCCGCTCGCGAAGACAAGCGCCGCCAGGCCCACTAGTACCACCAGTATCCGGGGGGTAGGAGCATTTCCCATACTCAACCACCTAGCTATCCATCCACTCAGCCCTGTTGCACGACGCTGCGCCTGCAGTGCAGGCCGCCAGGCCAGCCAGGCAAAACCCAGCACACTTACCAAGTAAAGGGGGAGTACTACACTGCCAATCGACATCCAAGAGTGTGTGTTAGCGTAAGCGTAGAAATGCCAAAAACGCAGCGGCTGGTGTAAATCTGCTAATAGGGCAACAGGCGCAACCAGCGAGGTGCTCACACAACCAATGAGAGCCAAGCGCGCAGTGGGGAGCCACCCTTTTTTACCAAAGATCAAAGCGGGTGCCGCCAACCAAAGGCAGGCATAGGAGAGGGCGATCATGAAAAAGTACTGTACTGCCCAAGGGTACCAGGCGATGTCATAACGAGGCGCGAGCAATTCAATGGTGGAATTCATAACCCATCTCCTGGCCGTGGGGATCGAGTACTTCAAGCGCGACAGGCTCCGCGACGGGGCGAGTAGTGAAACGCTCATCCATGCCGAGATAAAACACGTGGGGAAGCGTATTTTTGTCAGGTTGCAGCACCATTAGAGCGTCACGGTGCTCACGGATCATGCGGCTGATTTGGCTTTCTGGGTCGCGCATATCGCCAATAATGCGTGCCCCGCCTACGCAGCTTTCAACACAAGCCGGTAACAGACCTGCTTCCAAGCGATGGGCACAAAACGTGCATTTATCAGCCGTTTGGGTGCGCTCGTTAATAAAGCGCGCATCGTAAGGACAAGCGTTAACACAGTAGGCGCAGCCCACACAGCGATCACTATCTACCACCACAATGCCGTCTTGCTGTTGGTAAGTGGCTTCCACTGGACAGACGGGCACGCAGGGTGGGTTCTCGCAGTGATTGCAAAGTCGAGGCAGCATAAAGGTGGCGAGTTCGCCACTTTGCTGATGCTGTACTTCGTATTGTGACACCGTGGTACGAAACTGACCCAGCGGCGCGGCATTCTCAATATGACAAGACACGGTACACGCTTGGCAACCAATGCACTGGCGCAGGTCAATTACCATGCCATAGCGTTTGGTAGGATCGCCTTCACGACGGGTGGGCTGCTGATTAATGGCAGCATGAGCAAGGCTTGAGAGCGGCACAAGAGCAGCACCTGCACTAAGCCTAGCCAACTGGCCTAACAGCGAGCGGCGTAGGGCGTCCATAACGCCTCCTTAACTGATGGAAAGGTCGTTCGCATGAAAACGAAGGATCGGAGTACGTTAAGGGTACGCTGCTGCTTAATTAAAAAAATTGATACGTGTCAATGGGTTAGCGCTGGTTTCTTAATACTCTCTTAATGTTAAATCGCTAATAGATTGTTTTTAAAGTGTTATCACTTTGTGCGGGAAACCTCGACAAACTCACACTAGTTGTACCTGTTCATTGTGCAGTTCGCTCTGCGGGCCTCAACGGATTACAGCATGGGGCGCAGTTGCGACCATTGGTTCTGGCTTGATATAGAGCTTGGTCAGCACGTGAATAGAGCTGATCGAAAGATGCATCATGATTGACAGATGTTGCTAGCCCTAGCGCGTTGACTGCCCCGGCCAGCCCCGTATCATAAGGGTCCCCTTTGATCACGAGGTTGGCCATGGCCTTTTCCCTTGAACAGCAAGACCCCGCTTCTTACCAGCGCAAAGCACGTATTATCAGCGTGGCGATGGCTGGGCAGCTGATTATTTTTGGCCTGCTGTTTTCCATGCTCCTCACCACCACCTTTGGCAGCAGTTTCTGGCTGAACGCGCTGGGTGTACTGCTGGGCCTGCTCGCTACCAGCGCCATGTTCGCCGCGCTCAAAGAGCGCCCTTGGATGGCTGAAATGCGCTACGTTTGGCAGCTTAAACACCACTTGTCGCGCATCAGCAGCTATTTACAGCCGCTGCGCCGCGCAGTGGAAGAGGATAACCGCCTAGCGCTGGATATTCTGACCTTTTACCATCAGGGCATGGCCCAGCTTGCCGAGCTAAATGGCCGCACTACCGATGACGATGCCGAGCGCCTAGCAGAAAAAATGCAGGTTAAAATCAAACGTGAAGCGTTGGGGTTGCCCAAAGAGGTGAACACCTTTGATCCTCACGATCTCAGCGCCTTTAAACGTAAGTAACCACAGCAGCTTGCTACTATTAGGGGTATAAACAGGGAGTGTATTCCATGACTGCTAGTGTCACTTCACTACGATTCGTCGCTGCGGTGGCGGCCGGTTTTCTGCTGGCAGGCTGCGCGGCCAGTGCCACCGCCCCGCAGCAGTCGGTAACCACCACCGTGCAGAGCGGCGCACCGCTGCTACCTTCTGCGCTATTCCCCGGCAGCGCCGAGCGCTTTCAGGCCTGGAACTGCCAGCCAGCGAACCAGGACCTCGTCACTGCCGTTAATGGTGAAGAGCTGCGGCTGTGGTCGCTGCACGGCGCGTGGCGGCTGCCTCAAGCCGTGGTTGCCAGCGGTGCCCGCTATCAGGAGGGTGAGATCAGCTTCTGGAATCGTGGCGAACAGGCGCAAATCGAAACGCCGCGTGGGCAACTACAATGCCAGCAGGGGATTCACCGGGATATTGCGACCCGAGCCAGCCACCCAGGCGTGATGTTTTTAGCCCGAGGTAACGAGCCTGGCTGGTCGATTGAGTTGGCGAACGACACGCCTGTGATGACTTGGACCACCGCCTACGGCAGCGAAACCACCACTATGCCCTATATGGTTAGCGTGATGGACAACGAGGCGGGCAGGGTAGTGATCGAAAACGCTAACGCCGAGGAGTTTTTCCGCGTACGCATTGAGTCGGGTGCCTGCTTTGATGACATGAGCGGTGAACCTTATCCGGCCCGCGTGACGCTCACCATCGGCGGCGAGCAGTACAAAGGGTGTGGCCAGGGCATCGCGCCCTAGCCTTTAGCATTTTAACAGTGATACAGAAACGGCTCTGCGCGCCACTGCGGCTCTACGTAATCGCTGGCACACAGAGCCGATACATCGCCGCCCGCCCGGGCGGCCAGCCGAGCCAGCGTGGCCAAGTGTAATCCTCTGGGGCTGCGTACCTCTTCGCTGATCTCTACCGGAAGCCAGCGGTCACCGTCACGGGTCGCCAGGGTAAAGTTGAACGGGTGAAATCCAGGAAAGCCTAGCCGAATATCAGTGGCGATGAGCGTCTCTTGGCCATTGATGTAGCGCGTCTCAAAGCGTAAAAACGGCCCGGTGAACCACGTCAGCCGCTGCCCCAGCGGCCCTTCCAGCGCGCTGGCTTCCAGCTCGACGTTACGGCGCAAAGGTTCCAGCGCTGGAACCCGGTCACGATCGAACACGCTGATCAAGCTCTCGTAGTAATGGTCTTCATCGATAACCGTCGCGCGCCACAGCGCAATGTTAAACGGCGTTGGTTGGATCAAAACGGGGGCCGACTGTAAATCGGCATCGGCTAAGGCAGGGGTTAGGCGCTGCTCGACACTCCATTTGGCACCAGCTGCCATCATTAGATAAACGCAAGAGATAGCCAGCCCCGTGCGGCAGGCACGGTGTACTCTCTTTGAGGCAATCCCAATAATCAGCGCAATGAGTAGCGGCAAGCTATAAAAGGGATCAATAATAAACACGATAGGCCAGGCCACAGGCGGGGTGTCTAATGGCCAGAACAGCTGCGTGCCATAGGTCGTCAGCGAATCGAGCAGCGGATGAGTCACTAACACCAGCGTAAAAAAGCACCACCAGCGACTAAACGTGATATCCCGCGCTGGGACAAACCGTGCGCACAGCGCCGCCAGGAGCGTTGCCAAACCGGTGAGCACAAACAGTGAGTGGCTGAAACCGCGATGCTCTGTGACATTGGCAATGGCATCGCCGTAATCCAATGCGACGTCCAAATCGGGCAGAGTACCCAGCAGCGCACCCACCAGAATGGCCTTGCGCCCTAGGCGTTTACCTAGCACTGCGCCGCCTACCGCTGCTCCAAGCGCTGCTTGCGTAATCGAATCCAAAGACCTCTCCTCGACATGCCAATTTCCAATGGAAAAGCGGTAACTTCATTGTACAGAGTGTGTGATTTTTATTTTATTGTCGCAATGTTGTCTATGTTTTAATTGAACCACGCACTGATGGCCGTAACTCCCTATACTGTTTAACACCATAGGGTTACCACCTTTCAATGAAGAGGAAGTGACATGCAGTTCTTACATACCATGGTACGTGTCAGCGACTTAGACGCTTCGCTTCACTTTTATTGTGACCTGCTAGGCCTCAAAGAAGTGCGCCGTAAAGAGAACGAAAAAGGCCGCTTTACGCTTGTTTTTCTAGCTGCCCCAGAGGATGAAGCGCGCTCAGAGCGTCTCACGGCGCCCGAGCTTGAACTGACCTATAACTGGGACCCGGAGGAGTACACCGGCGGGCGCAATTTTGGCCACTTGGCCTACCGAGTTGATGATATTTACGCACTTTGCCAGAAGCTTCAGGACAACGGTGTCACCATCAACCGTCCGCCCCGCGATGGCCACATGGCGTTTGTGAAGTCGCCGGACGGTATCTCCGTTGAGCTGCTGCAAAAAGGCGATGCGCTAGCGCCTCAAGAGCCGTGGGCATCCATGGAAAACAGCGGTAGTTGGTAACGTTTAACAGGGAGTATTAACAAGGTGAAAGGACAAACCCGTAATGTGCTGTTGGGGATAGGCTTAGCCCTACTGGTCAGTGCTTGCAGCAGCGCACCACAGCAAGAGCGAACCGACGCGCCGCAAGGCGGCACGCTCTCTGGGCCAGTGGTCGAGCAGCGCTGGAACTTACTGTTAGTAGGGACCGATGAGCGGCTCTCCATGCCCGAGACGCCTTACTTCCGCATTGGCCGCGACGGCAAGGTCAGCGGTTCGGATGGCTGTAACCAGTTCACCGGCAAGGTGAGCCTGGGCGAAAGCCAGCGCATCGAGTTCAGCGAGCTAGCCTCCACCCGCATGGCCTGCCCGAATATGGAAGACGCCAAGCGGGTCACCGATATGCTGGATACTGCGTATCGCTACTTGATCGACCACGACCGTTTGGTGTTCTTTGGGCCGGATAGCCGTGTCCTCGGCGGTTGGCGGGAAGCTAACTAACGCAGTCGGACCGGCCTAATCGTTAAAAGGCGGATTGAAGCGAGCAATAAAGCGCGCATCAATCCGCTTTTTCCATTGCCACACCCAGCGGCCCGAAAAGCCAATCGCCCCGCGGCTGGCAATCGCGTGGCCGTCGCCGGTGCCTATCAGTGCCAGCACGCGACGCGGGGGCTGCCACGGGGTGAGTTCTTTACCGTGACAGGCAGCCCGCAGATTGTCAGCCAATACGGGGCCCATGCGCACCGCATAAACGCCAGCCTTAGGGAGTGGGGAAGAACGCAGTGCAGCGCAGTCGCCAGCGGCAAAAAGGCCGGGATGGCCGGTCACTTGAAGCGACGCATCCACAGAAATAAAACCTTTCTCATCCAGCGGCAGCGCCGTTTGCTGCAGCCACGTTTGGCCTACGGCCCCGGTCGCCCAGAGCACGATATCCGCTTCGACGTGCTCGCCAGTGTCGGTTTTCACGCCGCCGGGTACCAAGGCGCGCCCCCGCACACCTGTATGGACGCGTACGCCCGCACGTGTGAGCGCCCGCGCCGTTAACCAGCGGGGCAGCCAGCCTGCGCCGGGCAGCAGCGCATCACCGGCGCTGATTAGCGCGCCCTGCCAGTGAATGTCCGGGCGCTGTTGGCGAAGCTGCGCCAGGACGCTCATCAGCGTCTCGCAGCCTGCTGCGCCGCCGCCTACGCTCACAACGTTCTGGCGTGCCCCGGCAGGCAGTTGGGCCACCTCTTCGCGTAATGCTTGCCAGCGGTGGTGTAGCGAGCTGAGCGGGCGCATGGCTAGCAGCGTGGGCAGCGCACTCACCTCAATACTTTTCGCCCCGATACACTCATCGCTTTGCGGGTCGATGACGTGTGGCAACGCGAGCGTTGAGCCGACGTTGAAGGAGGCCACGTCAAACGCAATCATACTGCCATCCGCCAGCGTTACCTGGCGCTCGCTCGTGCTGAACGCCACAGCCGGAGAGGCAATAAAACAAGCCCCCGCCCGCTGGCAGAGCGCCGCGATATCCATTTGAGTCTCCCGCAGCGTGCACTCCCCAGAAAGCCACGCAGGCACGCTGCCTGAGTAGGCGGCCAGTTGGCTGTCGCTCACCACGGTGATCGACACCGCGTTATCTGGGCGCTGAGCAAACGCCTCCAGCACAAAGGCATGGGCGTGGCCTGCGCCAATTAGTACGAGCTGCCGTGTCATTGGCGCTCACCGCGCCGCCAGGTAAAGTACTTCTGCAGCAGTGCCAGCACTCGTTCTGGCTTATGGGCGTTTTTCCAAACGCCTGCGGTGGCTTTGGCCGCTTCGCCTAGCGTGGGGTAGGGGTGAATGGTGCCGAGCAGTTTATTCAGCCCCAGCCCGTGTTTCATGGCGATGGTGAACTCGCCCAGCCACTCCCCGGCGTTCTCCGCGACGATTGTCGCTCCCAGAATCTTGTCTTTGCCCGGCACGGTGAGCACCTTGATAAACCCTTCGGGGGCGCCTTCGGCAATGGCGCGGTCGCTTTCGCTCATGGCGTAGCGGGTCACTTCAAAGGCCACGCCTTTCGCGGTGGCCTCTTTTTCGTTGAGCCCCACTCGCGCTACTTCCGGCTGCACGTAGGTAACGGCGGGCATAAAGCGGTAATCCACCGCGAAGCTTTTCAGCTCGCCAAATAGCGCATTCACGGCCGCGTGCCATGCCTGATGGGCGGCCGCGTGGGTAAGCTGGTAGGGGCCCGCTAAGTCGCCGCAGGCCCAGATGTTAGGCAGGCGCGTTTGCAGCCGCTCGTTGAGGGCCAGCGTGCCGCCGTCGGTGGTGGTAATCCCTAGCGCCTCTAGTCCTAACCTTTCCACGTTGGCCTGACGGCCCGCGCTCACCAGCAGGTAATCGAACGCTAAGGTACTGCGTTCACCCAAGTGTTCAATAACAAGCTGATGCTCCCCGTCGACTTGGTTCACCTCCAGCGCTTTCGCGCTGGTCATCACCGTCACGCCCTCTTGGGTGAGCGTGCGCTCTACGTGCTCGCCCACCTCATTATCTTCCCGGCCCAGCAGTTGCGGCGCGCCCTCTACCAAGACGACATGGCTACCTAAGCGGGCAAAGCTTTGGCTCAGTTCGCAGCCAATCGCACCGCCACCCAGCACCACCAGCCGTTTGGGCAGCTCGGTGAGCGACCAGAGGTTTTCAGAGGTGAGCAGCGGCGCGTGCTCGATGCCGGGCAAGGGCGGCACGCGAGGGCGCGCTCCGGTGGCCAGCACGATATGGCGAGCGGTGAGGGTTTGATCACCCACGCGAATTTCCCATGGTGACACCAGGGTGGCGTGCTCTTGATACACCTCCACGCCGAGCTTGGTGTAGCGCTCGACGCTGTCGTGGGGCTCGATATCGCGGATGGCCTGATGCACATGCCCCATCACCTTGGCGAAATCCACGCTGGGCTCGCTGGCGCTCACGCCAAAGCGGTCTGCTGTGCGAATGTCATGGGCCGCACGGGCTGCCCGGATCAATGCTTTGGAAGGCACGCAGCCAGTATTAAGGCAGTCGCCGCCCATCTTGTGCTTTTCGATGAGAGCCACCTTGGCTTTCACGGCGCTGGCGATATAGCTGGTCACCAGCCCCGCCGAGCCGCCGCCAATCACCACGATGTCGTAGTCAAAACGGCTAGGGCGAGTGAAGCCTTTGTAGGCGTTGCGCTTTTGCACCATCAGCGCAATGCGCCGGGCCACCCAGGGGAACACCGCCAGCAGCGCAAACGAGGCGATGAGCCCAGGCGAGATAATGCCGCTCAGGCTTTCCAGCTCGCCGAGCTGGCCGCCCGCATTCACGTAAACCGCCGTGCCAGGCAGCATGCCGAGCTGGCTCACCCAGTAAAACGTGGTGGTTTTAATCCGCGTTAGCCCCATCACGAGGTTGATCATGAAAAACGGAAAAATGGGCACCAAGCGCAGGGTGAACAGATAAAACGCGCCATCTTTCTCGACGCCCCGGTTCACTGTGTCGAACTGGCGAGGAAAGCGTTTTTCGATGGGCTGACGAAACAGAAAGCGGGAGAGTAGAAAGGCGAGCGTCGCACCGATGGCGCTGGCAAACGAAATGATCACTAGCCCCCAGCCCAACCCAAACAGCGCGCCGCCTAGCAGCGTTAACAGCGACGCGCCGGGCAGCGAGAGCGCAGCCATCGCCACATACACCGCAAAGAAGATGCCCGCCACCTGCCAGGGCGACTGCTGGAACGCTGCCTGAAAATCGCTGCGGTAGGCCTGCAGGGTATCCAGAGTGAAGAACGTATGGGCGCCGCTAACGTAGAAGCCAATCACGGCTAGTAGCAGTAGGGCAATCATCAGCAGGCGCTGACGGTTCATGGCAGGCTCCTTGGGAAAAGGGGTTCGTACTCAGTGCTAAAACGGAACGTTTCCTTACACGCTGGCGTGACGCAACTGTTGCCAGCGCTGCCAATCTTCGGGGCGGTCGATGTCCCACATGGTATCTGGGTAGGCGGCTTCCAGGCCCAACGCCGCAAGGCGCGCTTGCGTCACGCTCAATACCTGTTCGGTGCCCCAGGGGATGTCTTCAAACAGGCTCGGGTGATCCTGGTGGCTGCCAATCAGCCCATAGCCGCCATCCTCGGCCGGTAGAATCACCACGGCGAAAGTGCTCAAGGCTGCTCGGCAGCGCTTGAGCATGGCGCTGGTAATGCTGGGGCAGTCGGTGCCCATCACCATGGCGGGGCCGTCGGTGCTGTTTAGTGCATGGCGAACGCGCCTGCCCACATCGCCCTGATGCTGCGCGGCCAGGGCTATGCCGTGTTGGGCCTGAAGCTCTAAAAACAGCGGGTGGCGGTGGTCTAACGAGGTCCACAGCGTGACATTCTCCGCCCCCAGCGCTTCGCAGCCGGTGGCAACACAGTGGCGCACCATGGTGGCGTGAGCCTCGGCGGCACCCTCTGCACCTAAAAACGGAATCAGGCGCGTTTTGGCCTGCCCCGGCAGCGGCGCTTTGGCCAGCAGGTGCAGGTGGGGCGCGGCGGGCTTAACGTGCATCGCGGTACTCCTTAGCCAATTGAGTGGCGCTGACACCGCGCCAATAGCGGAAGCGTAGCCGCCACATGAGGCGAATGGTGGGCCAAGCGCCGAACTCGTCCCAGCGCCTGCCCGAGCTTATCACCTTCTGGCGCAGGCAGGCGGGGGGCGAATGTGCCTTCAGGCGTTTGCTGAGTTCGATGTCCTCCATCAGCGGCTGATCGGGAAAGCCGCCCAGCGCGCAAAACGTATCGCGGCGCACAAAGATGCCTTGGTCGCCGGTCGCGATACCGCTAATCCGCGAGCGCAAGTTCATCAAGCTCGCGACCACCGGCAGCCAGCGGCTTCGCCCCGCGAGCTGAATATCGAATCGCCCCCAGGCGTGTTGGGCCAGCGCCTTTTGTAGATTCGCCACCGCACGCTGCTCTTCGCCGGGGGGCAGTTGGGTATCGGCATGCAAAAAAAGCAGCGTCGGGGCGTGGGCGTGCTGCGCGCCAAGGTTCATCTGCCGTGCTCGTCCGGGGGCGCTGCTGAGTACCGCATCGGCCAGCGGTGCTGCAAGGGCCACGCTGGCATCGGTGCTGCCGCCATCGACGACGATGAGTTCAACGCCTGAGGCGCGCAGCGGTTGCAGCCGCGTGAGCGTTGCCTGAATAACCGCTGCTTCATTGAGCATGGGAATGATGATGCTCAGGGGCGTATGCGCGGGGTGTCGATCAGCCAAGGGCAATGATCGGCCCTCCTGCGGCGGTGGCATCGGCTTCGTCATGGGTAACGAGCAGGGCAGGCAGGCCCGCCTCCCGCAGTTGGCCGAAGACCAAGGCGCGCATCTCTTGGCGCAGCGCCGTATCGAGTTTGGAGAAGGGTTCATCCAGCAGCACGGCGCGGGGCTGGGAGAGCAGCAAACGCATCAACGCCACCCTGGCCTGCTGCCCGCCAGAGAGCGTGGCCGGGTCGCGGGCTTCGAAACCCGCAAGCCCTACCTGGTCGAGCGCTTTGGCAACCTGTGCGCTCTTCTGCGGGCTGCGATGGGGCAGGCCAAAACGCAGGTTGCCGCCGACGCTCAAGTGGGGAAACAGCAGCGGGTCTTGAAACAGCAGGCCAACGCCGCGCTGCTCGGCGGGCAGGCGTAGCACGTCGGTGTCGCCAAGGCGAACCTGCCCCTGGGCGGTGAACGTGCTCTGTAAAAAACCGGCGATAAAGGCCAGCAGTGTCGATTTGCCGGAACCCGAGGGGCCCATCACGGTGAGCACGTCGCCGGGGGCCACCGTGGCGTTCACATGCAGCAGCAGGCGGCCAGCTAAGTGAATGCTTACTTGCTCTAGGGTCAGGGCATTGGCAGCGTTATTCACGAGGTTCCTTATCCACAGGGCGTCTTAACCTTGGCGTTGAACGTTGATGCTGAGAGGGGCACGGCGTGGAGCGCCTAGCCACCGGGGCAGGGCGACGGCGGCCATAAAGCCTACAAGCGGCAGGCCCGCTTGCACCAGCGCCCACACGCCGATCAAGCGGCGGTTTCCTCCAGAGGCCAACGCCACGGCTTCGGTGGTCACCGTTGGGACTCTGCCTGCGCCTAATAGTTGGGTGGGTAAATATTGGCCAATACTCACCGCCAAGCCCACCGCCACGGCGGTGAGCAGCGGGGCGAGCAGGAGCGGCAGCCGCACGCGCCAAAACGCCCGGCTGCGAGAGACGCCCAGCGACTGCGCGATATACAGCCAGCGAGGATCTAAGCGGCGGTAGGCCTCGGCTAGCGAGAGATATATATAAGGCAGGACGAACAGCAGGTGGCCCGCTACCACCAGCGCTAGCTGGGGGCGAATGCCCAGGCGCTCGGCGGCCACCACTAAGCCATATAAAAATGCGATTTGCGGCACCAGCAGCGGCAAATAGAGCAGCCAGAGCGAACGGGTAGGGTGAAGCTGCTGGCGCTGCTCGTTTTCAAGGGTGGCGACGACCAACACGGCCGCCAAGCCGGTCGAGAGCAGCGCAATCAGCGCGGTATTCACCAGCGGTCCGGCCAGCATGTCGGCGCTGCGCTGCCAGTGATCGACAGTAAACGACTCCGGCAGCAGCTCAGGAAAACGCCAAAACCCGGCCACCGAGAAAAGCCCTAACCCGACCAGCGCGGCCAGCGCGGCTAGGCTTGCCAGGGTTAGCCCCGCTCGGCCTGTTACGGTGAAGAGGGCTTCCCCCCGCTGCCGGTCGCCGTTGGTCAGCCAGCGCTGGCTCAGCCTGCGGGCTAGCTGCTCTAACAGCCACCAGCTCAGCAGCGCGGCCAGCGTCACGCCCAGTTGCAGCACCGCGGCGGCTGATGCCATAAAGCGGTGGGTAATGTCTGGATCGCTAAACCAGCCAAGAATCGAGACGCTCAAGGTGGGCGGCAAGCGTGGCCCCAGTATCAGTGCCATATCCACCACGGAGGTCGCGTAGGCGATGACCGCATACACCGGCAGGCGAATCAGCGGATAGAGCGAAGGAAGCACCACTTTGAGCCAGGCAAGCGTGGGCGCATAGCCCAGCGACCGCGCCAGTCGCAGGCGCTGTTCCGCCTGTAATTGGGGCAGCGCCGCTAGGCTCATCAACAAGAGAAACGGGGCTTCTTTGAGTACCAGGCCAAAGGTGAGCGCCAACCCCCAGGGGTCGTTTACGATCAGCGCATCGGGAGGCGCCTCCCAGCCCGAGAGCCAAGGGGAGATGAGCCGTGCCATCAGCCCGGAAGGCGCGATCAAGAACGCAAAGCCGAATGCCACCGCCGCGTGGGGAATCGCCAGCAGGGGCGACACCAAGCGTCGTAGGCTGCGGTCCAGCCAAGTGCCTTGGCTGGCGGCTAAAAACAGCACGACGATCAGCAGCGCCAGCGCCGTACTGGCCAGGCCGCTGGCAAAGCTCACCGCCACCGAGCGGCCAAGCCCCGGCTGGGCGAACAGCATTTGCCAAGCGGAGAGATTGGCCTGCTCGCTCCCCAGTACCGGCAAGTAGCCAAAAGCAGGCAGCAGCACCATGCCAAGCCCTGCGGTGACGGGAATCACCAGCAGGGCAATGATCGCGATAGGCGCTAGCCGCAGCATGGGTCAGGTAACCTCATGGGTGTGCAGAGGCCCGGTTTAGTTGACACCGTAACGCTCAAGCCAAGCATCCTGTAGGGCATTCATCCAACTGGGGTGGGGTTCTGCTAGGGTGTTGGAGAGCGCATCGGCGGGCAGTGCTGCTGGGTGGCTGTCGCCCTGCTCGAAGAGCGTTTGGTCGCTGGGGTCGAGCTGTGGGATCGCTAACACGCTGCGGTCGCCCCACATGCTGAGCGACTGCTTCTGGGCCTGGGCTTCCGGTGAGAGCAGGAAGTTAGCCAGCGCCATTGCACCTGCTTTATGGGGCGAGTTATAGGGAATCGCCACGAAGTGCACGTTGCCCAGTGTGCCGCCTTCCAGCACATAGCTACGCACGCTTTCCGGCAGCTCATACTCCATCACCGCCACGGCGGCATCGGTGGGGTAGAACGAGAAAGCGAGGCTGAGTTCGCCGTCGCTCATTAGCGTACGAAGGTTGGGGCCGGATTCGGGAAAGCTACGGCCGCTGCGCCATAAATGCGGGTGAAGCTCGTCCAAGTAAGCCCACAGCGGAGCGGTGATCTCCTCGAAATCGGCGTCTTCGACCGGCGAGTAAAGCGCTTCATCTTGATCGGTCAGTTCGATCAGCGCTTGCTTGAGGAACGTGCTGCCAGTGAAATCGGGGATACGCGGATAGCTAAACTGGCCGGGATGCTCTTTGGCCCAGGCGAGTAGTGCCTCAATGCTTTGAGGCGGCGTGTCGGTTTGGGCACTGTCGTAGTAGAAAGTGATTTGCGCCTTGCCCCAGGGGGACTCGTAGCCTTCGGTGGGCAGGGTGAAGTCGGTGACGACTTCGGGGTTATCGTCAGGGTAAGTGAGGGCGAAGTTCGGCAGCGATTCCGCAAAAGGCCCAAACAGCAGGTCTTGCTCGCGCATGGCGGCGAAGTTTTCGCCGTTGATCCAAATCAAGTCGATGCTGCCCTCGCTGTCGTTACCCGCCTGCTGCTCACCCAGCACCCGCGCCACGGCGCTGCTGGTATCGTCGAGTTTCACGTGCTCCACGCGAACGCCATAGCTCTCCTGCATCTGCTCTGCGACCCAGGCAATGTAGCGATTGGTGCGCGCATCGCCGCCCCAGGCATTCCAGTACACGGTTTGGCCGTTGGCGGCGTCCAGTACGCTCTCCCACTCTTGCGGGTCGGGAGCGGCGACCGCAGGTGCGGTGAAGGTGACTAGAGCAAGCGCCACGGCGGTGGCCAGAGCAGAGCGTGGTTTCATCGCACACCTCATCAAATCAGTTGGTTATAGAGCGGTTTGTAGGCACTGAAGTTCACTGTGGACGTGTTCGATAATGGGCAGCGAGAGGTAGTGCTCGACACGGTCGCGCACGTGGTCGATCACGACCGCATCGGTCAGCTCGGCCGACCAATCCTCCCCCCGGCGCTCGTCATCCTGGCGATGCAGGTGCTGAGCGCGCCACTTGGCACACCAGGTGAGCGACCACAGCCAGGTGGCGCGTCGGCAAGCAATCAGCGTATCCACACTTGGCAACGTAATCTCAGGCGCTGTGGCCATCGCAGCCTGCCAGCGACGATAGAACGCAACGACGTCATCCAGGCTGAGTACCGCTTGGCTGTTGAGGTCCCAAGTGGTCGAGGTGTAGAGCGAGGTGTGGGCTAAATCGATGCCCGGTAGGCCATAGCGACACTTCTCAAGATCCACCAGCACCGCCCGGCCATCGTCGGTGATTAAAAAGTTGCCGGGGTGCGTATCGAAGCTGATCAGCGTAGGAGCGGCGTCATCCAGGGTGCGGGGCAGTAAATCTAGCTCCTGCTGAATACGCAGGTGAATACCGCTGGGGAGCTGGGCATCGCTCAACCACTGGGCCTGTTGAGACACCTCCTCCACCATGGCCTGCCAAGGCGATTTGGGGGCCAGCAGCGGCGGGCGTTGGCGAGGCAGCGGCTGGCGGTGCAGGCTGGCGAGGGTGTCGGCAATGGCAGGCAGGTCCTGGGGGAGTTCGGCCAAGCGTCCGCGAATCGCCTCGACCAGCAGCGCGCCGCGCGGCAGTGCCTTGCTGGGTGGTAGTACACCGTGTAGGCGTGGCGTGTGCCCGCCTTGGCTGGCCCGTTCGTAGCAGGCGGCTTGATACGTCAAATTTTCCGCTGGGGGCAGGTTCATCTGGCTCTGCTTGGGCAGCCGCGTCACCCAGTCATCCCCATCGCGGTGAATCCACACGTGGTCATGGGCCAGGCCGGTATCGGCCATGGGCGACAGCGATTGATAGTCGATCCCTGCTTGCTGCAGGATATGGGCTAATGCCTGCAGGCGAGTCTCAGAGAGTGTAGGCATAGTGCGTTCCGTAGTGTGAAAAACGGCGGCTGTATTAACGACAACGGCACCCGATGGGGTGCCGTTGAGATGAATAAGTAAGCACTGACTTACTTACATGGCCGAAATTTTAGCCTGCTGCTCTTCCAACAGCTTTTTGGCTGATTGGAATTCCGCTAGCTTGCCGCGCTCTTTTTCGATCACGGCGTCGGGGGCTTTGGCGATGAAGCCCTCGTTGCCCAGCTTCTTCTCGATGCCGCCGATAAGCTTATCCTGCTTTTCGATCTCTTTGGCGAGGCGAGCAAGCTCCGCGTCTTTATCGATCAAATCCGCCATGGGCACCAGCACTTCCATATCGCCGACCAGCTGCGTGGCCGAAAGCGGGGCGTCTTCTGGGTTGGCTAGCCACGTCACGCTTTCCAGCTTGGCCAGCTTGGCCAAGAAGCGGCGGTTCTGCTCCAGACGCTCGGCGTCTTCGGGCTGGCCTTTGGTCAGCAGCACATCCAGCGGCTTGCCGGGGGCAATATTCATCTCGGCGCGGATGTTGCGCACGGCGATAATCACGCCTTTCAGCCATTCGATGTCGCGGGTGGCCTGCTCGTCGATCTTGCTCTCGTCGGCTTCCGGCCACGCCTGATGCATGATGGAGGCACCATCGCCCACGTAGGTGCCCGCCAGCGGTGCCACCCGCTGCCAAATCTCTTCCGAGATGTAGGGCATCATCGGGTGGGCCAAGCGCAGAATGGTTTCCAGTACCCGCACCAGGGTGCGGCGGGTGCCGCGTTTGGCTTCGGCACTGGCCGCTTCGTCCCATAAAACAGGCTTGGACAGTTCCAGATACCAGTCGCAGTACTCGTTCCAAACGAACTCATACAGCGCTTGGGAGGCGTGGTCGAAGCGATACTCGTCCATGGCTTTGGTGACTTGCGCTTCGGTTTTCTGTAGCTGGGAGATAATCCAGCGATCCGCAAGAGAGAGTTCGACCTCTTCGCCGTTGGTGCCGCAATCTTCGCCTTCGGCATTCATCAGCACGTAGCGAGAGGCGTTCCACAGCTTGTTACAGAAGTTGCGGTAGCCGTCCAGGCGGTTCATATCAAACTTGATATCGCGCCCGGTGGTGGCCTGGGAAAGGAACGTAAAGCGCAGCGCATCGGTGCCGTGGGCTTCGATACCGTCTTTGAACTCTTCTTTGGTCGCCTTGGCAATCGCTTTAGCTTTCTGAGGCTGCATCATGTTGCCGGTGCGTTTTTCCAGCAGCGCGTCTAAGCTGATGCCATCGATCAGGTCGATAGGGTCCAGCACGTTGCCCTTGGATTTGGACATCTTCTGGCCCTGGCCGTCGCGCACCAAACCGTGTACGTAGACGGTTTTGAAGGGCACTTCGCCGGTGAATTTCAGCGTCATCATGATCATCCGGGCGACCCAGAAGAAGATGATGTCAAAACCCGTCACCAGCACGCTGGAGGGGTGGAAGGTTTCCAGCTCTGGGGTTTTTTCCGGCCAGCCCAGAGTGCCAAACGTCCACAGGCCCGAGCTGAACCAGGTGTCCAGCACGTCTTCGTCCTGGGTCAGTGCCACGTCAGCGCCCAGGCCATGCTTCTCGCGGGCTTCCTCTTCGCTTCTGGCCACGTAAACATTGCCGTCGGCGTCGTACCAAGCGGGAATGCGGTGGCCCCACCACAGCTGGCGAGAGATACACCAGTCCTGCAGGTCACGCATCCAGGCGAAATACATGTTCTCGTAGTTCTTCGGCACGAACTGAATGTCGCCGTTCTCTACCGCTTCGATGGCGGGCTTGGCGAGGCTCTCCACTGCCACGAACCACTGGTCGGTGAGCAGCGGCTCGATGACATCGCCGGAGCGGTCGCCGTAGGGCAAGGTGTTGTTAACGCTCTCCACCTGCTCCAGCAGGCCGAGTGCCTCCATATCCGCAACGATCTGCTTGCGTGCTTCAAAGCGATCCAAGCCCGCGTATTTGGCCGGCAGGGTAGCGTCTTCATCGGGCTGCGGCTGACCTTTCAGGTCGAAAATTTCCGCCTGCTCAAGAATCGTCGCATCTTTGGTGAAGACGTTGATCAGCAAGTGGTTATGGCGCTTGCCGACCTCGTAGTCGTTAAAGTCGTGGGCTGGGGTGATCTTCACGCAGCCGGAGCCTTTCTCCATGTCGGCGTGCTCATCCGCCACGATGGGAATGCGGCGACCTACCAGCGGCAGCTCGATGAACTTGCCCACCAAGGAGGCGTAGCGCGGGTCGTCTGGGTTGACCGCCACGCCGGTATCGCCCAGCAGGGTTTCCGGGCGGGTGGTGGCGACCACTACGTAATCCTTACCGTCGGCGGTTTTGACGCCATCGGCCAGCGGGTAGCGGAAGTGCCAGAAGCTGCCCTGCTGCTCCTTGTTTTCCACTTCCAGGTCGGAAATGGCGGTGTGCAGGGTGGGGTCCCAGTTCACCAAGCGCTTGCCGCGGTAGATCAAGCCCTCTTCATGCAGGCGCACGAAGACTTCTTGAACCGCTTTATAGAAGCCGTCGTCCATAGTGAAGCGTTCGCGGCTCCAGTCGACGCTGGCGCCCATGCGGCGCAGCTGGCGGGTAATGTGGCCGCCGGACTCTTCCTTCCACTCCCACACTTTATCGATAAACGCATCGCGGCCGAGGTCGTGGCGGGTTTTGCCCTCTTCGGCGGCAATCTTACGCTCCACCAGCATCTGCGTAGCGATACCGGCATGGTCGGTGCCTACCTGCCACAGGGTGTTGTTGCCCTGCATCCGCTTCCAGCGCGTCAGGGTATCCATGATGGTGTCCTGGAACGCGTGGCCCATGTGCAGGCTGCCGGTCACGTTGGGCGGCGGAATCATGATCGAGAAGGGTTTGCCGCGGCCAGACGGGGCGAAGCGGTTATCGGCTTCCCAGCGTTCGTACCAGCGGGTTTCGATCTGTTCGGGTTGGTAGGTCTTTTCCATGGGGAGTCGGCTCACGGCTTGCAAAAAATGGGGGCAAGTATAGCGCGAACGCCCTGCGCTCGTCAGGGTTGTGTTGTACGGAGATGCGTCCGCAGGTGCAATCCACGCATGGCTATCAGCCCAAGCACTGGCCCAGGCAGCAGCCACCAGATCACCCAGGGGCCTTGGTTGGCCCATAAGGCCGTTACCAGGGCAATCGAAGGAATCGTTAGGCCAAAACCAATCGCATTCATCATGGCCAGCGCCGCGCCTAGCCGCTCGGGGGGCGCGCTAGCGGAGGCCAGGGCAGAGAACTGGGCGGAGTCGGCAATCACGCTAACGCCCCAAAACGCGAGTAACGCCATTAGCAGCCAGGGGGAAGTGCCACCTAACAGCGGATAGATAAGACACAGCGTGCCAGATACCGCCAGCGCAATAAACGCGACCCGCGCGCTACCGATACGTCGGCTCCACCCACCTGCCCATACGCAGCCGGGAAGCCCCAGGGCGATGACCGCAAAGCTGAGCCACGGCTGCAGGCCGGGGGCTGCGCCTAAGCGTTCCAGCTCTCTGGCGACCAAAAAGGGCACCAGTGCCCAGAGGGCGTAAAGCTCCCAGCAGTGGCCAAAGTAACCTAGCGCGGCGGCGCGGAAGTTCTTTTGCTTAAATGCGGCAAGCCCTGCCCAGGGCCGCCCGCCGTTGGCCTTAGCCGGAAGGTGTGGCCCAACGCCGAGCTGGAAAATCATCAGCGCAGCCAATAGGGCGAGGGCAGATGCCAACAGCAGCGGCCACTGCCAAGGCAGGTGTAGGGTAAGGCCACGCAGCAGGTGCGGCGAAGCAATGCCAAGGGTGAGCATACCGACCAGCCAGCCAAGCGCCGAGCCTGCATGAGTGGGTGTCCAGCTCACCACTAGCTTCATGCCGAGTGGGTAGATGCCCGCAAGGCAAAGCCCGACGAAGAAACGCGCCACTGCCGCTAATGTGACGCTATCCGCGACGCTAATAAAGGCCGCGTTAATCAGCGCGCCGAGTACGGCAGACATCGCAAACAGGTGGCTGGCGCGCACCCGGTCGGCTAGGCCAGTGGTGGCAATCAGCAGGGTGCCAGTAATAAAGCCCGCCTGCACGGCAATGGTGAGTAGCCCGAGGTCGCTCTCGCTCAGGCCTACGGCTTCCTGAAGCGCTAAGCCAACGCCGTTAACGCTAAACCATAGCGAGGTGCCAAACAGCTGGGCGATGACGATAACCGCTAGTGGCGTGCGGGCTAACAAGGTATGGGAAAGCATCGGCAGTCTCATCCATTGAGTTGTTGTTATGGGGCTTGGGACTTTTAACTTGTAGAGCGCTACCCCAGCTTGTGCGGTACGACCTCATGTCCAAGCGCTTTGTAGCGCTGCCAGCAGGCGCGTTTGGCAACGCCATGGCTGCTAGTGAAGCACTGCAGTGTCAGAAGCGCTGGGTAAAGGCGCTAAGTATTATTTTCTCCCATGCGGTCACTATCACCAAGCTCCTGCTCGATCTGCTTGATGCTGGGCAGGCCGGTTTGCAGCTCAGCGGGTAGCGATTCCAGTAGCTTGTACTCTGCAATGCCCATTGGCTGGGATTTGTCGCTTAACGCATATTCGGCCACGATCTTGTTTTTGCTCTTACAAAGTAATAGGCCAATGCTCGGATTGTCGTGTTCATTCTTAAGCTGGCGATCAACTGCCGTGAGATAAAAGCCCAGTTGTCCCAGGTGTTCGGGCTTGAACTTGCCAGTCTTTAGCTCGATGACGACATAACAGCGTAACTTGAGATGGTAGAACAGCAGATCCAGGAAAAACTCTTCGCCGCCTACATCCAGCAACACTTGCCGTCCGACGAAAGCGAAGCCTGCACCCAGCTCAAGCAAAAACTCTGTCACATGACGTACCAATGCTCCTTCTACTTCACGCTCCTGTGACTCGGCAGACAGCCCAAGAAAATCAAAGCGGTAAGGGTCTTTCAACGATTCTCGAGCTAAGTCTGATTGTGGCTTAGGCAAGCTGGCCTCGAAGTTGGTGACAGCAGCCCCTTGGCGTTCCAGTAAGCGGGTCTCAATCTGCATCACCAGTATGTTGCGTGACCAACCATGCTCTAAGGCAGCATGGGCATAGGCTAAACGATCTGAGTAATCTTTTAGCTTGCTCAGTAGGACGAGGTTGTGCCCCCACGGTAATCGTCCAACAGCCTGTTGGACAATTTCAGCATCCGGCCAAGCTTCGGCAAACGCACGCATATACATCAAGTTGGCTCGAGAAAATCCTTTCACGTCGGGAAAGGTTGTCCGCAAATCATGGGCTAGCCGGTCGATGACCTTAGCGCCCCAGCCCTGCTCGGCTTGGCGCTGTAGAATATCCTGCCCTATTTGCCAGTAGAGCAGTACTAACTCTTGATTGACTGCCAGCGTTGCCCGTTGCTGCGCTTGATGAATGCGCTTTTTGAGTTCAGCAAGCCAGTCGGCGTAACCCTCTGGTGATGTTGCTAGCGACGCAGGTTTCTCATTCATCAGAACTACCCCAGCTTGTGCGGTACGACCTCATGTCCAAGCGCCTTGTAACGCTGCCAGCAGGCGCGTTTGGCGACCAGTACTTGCTGGTGCTGGTTGATAATTTCTGCCACTCGGGCGTAGTGCTCTATCCCCTCAGGAATATCCGGGTGGAGGTTGAGCAGGGCGGTTTCTGCCTGTGGGGTGGGCAGGGTTTGCCAGCCCAGGGTAATGGGTACGCTGGCGGCCAGCTCGCTATCTTCCAGCGCATGGGGCAGGTAAGCATCATCGCGGAACTGCCACAGCGCTTCGTCGGCCTGCTCGGCGAGGGCTTTGTCTTCGCAGTGCAGGTGCAGCCGGTACCCTTTGCGATGAATGGTTTCGGCCAGCTTACAGGCGAACTGTAGGCGCGCTTCCAGCGTGGTGTCGGGCAGAATATAGAAATCGATGCGTGCCATGGGTGGCTCCAGCGGGGTCAACGCGCTTGGCACCCTTGCCGCAACGGTCAGTGGCGGCAAGGGTGCGGGTGAAACCAGCGGTGTTATACCAACCGGGTCAGCCAGCCGTACTTATCGTCGCTGCGGCCATACTGAAGGTCGAGCAGTGTCTTGCGAATGCGCTTAGCCACTTCGTTATTGCCATCGCCCTGCAGGCGAATACGTTCGTTTTCAGTGACCAGTTCGCCAACCGGGGTAATCACGGCAGCCGTACCGCAGGCGAACACCTCGGTAATCTCGCCGGAGGCGGCACCTTCGCGCCACTCGTCAATGCTGATCGCGCGCTCTTCTGGGGTGAGGCCCGCATCCTTGGCCAGGGTGAGGACGGAGTTGCGGGTGACGCCTTCCAAGATGGTGTCGGTCAGGCGCGGCGTGACGATGCGACCATCTTTGTAAACGAAGAATAGGTTCATGCCGCCCAGCTCTTCGATCCACTTGTTTTCAGCGGCATCCAGAAAGGCCACTTGGCTGCAGCCGTTGGCAGCGGCTTCTTTTTGGGCGGCTAGGGAGGCGGCGTAGTTGCCACCGCACTTGGCAAAGCCGGTACCGCCGGGGGCCGCGCGCTTGTAGTGGGAAGAGAGCCAGATAGAGACCGGTTCGATACCGCCTTTGAAGTAGGCCGCCGCCGGGGATGCAATCACGTAGTAGTCCACTTCGTGAGCCGGGCGCACGCCAAGGAAAGCCTCGGAGGCGATCATAAATGGGCGTAGGTAGAGGCTGCACTCGTCGGCATCGTTTGCCGGGGTAGGCACCCAGGCGTGGTCTTGGGCCAGCAGCGCTTTCAACGAGCCGATAAAGTCCTCATCAGAAAGCTCGGGCAGCGCTAGGCGGCGGGCGCTGCGGCGGAAGCGCTCAGCGTTTTTCTCTGGGCGGAAGGTCCAAATCGAGCCGTCGGCATGGCGATACGCCTTGATGCCCTCGAAAATTTCCTGGCCGTAGTGCAGCACGGAAGCGGCGGGGTCCAGGGTGAGCGGGCCGTAGGGGCGTACTTGGTGGCCGTGCCAGTCGGCATCGACGGTCCAGCGTACATGGGCCATGTGGTCGGTAAAATGTTTGCCAAAACCCGGGTTTTTCAGGATGTTGTTGCGGATCTCATCGGCCATCGGCTGATTGGATGGCAGGGTTTCAAAGCGTGTTGCTAACTGAGTATCTGAAGCTGTGGGCACGGCGTATTCTCTCCGCTAGAGCCAAGCCCCGAAGGGCGTATATAAGCGTATCGTTTGGGGTAGCGTGCGCCTATGAATCAAGGGCACACGCTAATGCTTTCAGGTTTAACGGTTGCGTTAACGAAAGGCAACCATTGTTGGCCGGTTTGTGTGGTTAGACGTCGCTATTTTCGACCTGGGCGTCGGCTTCACGGTCCAGCAGGTACTGGGTGAGTAGCCCCACTGGGCGGCCGGTGGCGCCTTTCTGTTTGCCGGAGTGCCAAGCGGTGCCCGCGATATCCAGGTGCGCCCAGGGGAAGTGGTCGGCAAAGCGCGACAGGAAGCAGGCGGCGGTAATGGTGCCGGCCGGGCGACCGCCAATGTTGGCAAGGTCGGCGAAGTTGGAATCCAACTGCTCCTGGTACTCATCCCATAGCGGCAGATGCCAAGCGCGGTCCCAGGCGGTTTCACCGGCATCCAGCAGGTCAAGGGCGAGATCGTCATCATTGGAGAGCAGGCCGGTGGCGTGATGGCCCAGGGCAATAATGGCCGCGCCTGTTAATGTGGCAATATCCACCACGCTGGCGGGCGTGAAGCGCTCGGCATAGGTGAGCGCGTCGCACAGCACCAAACGGCCTTCGGCATCGGTGTTGAGTACTTCCACCGTCAGCCCTTTGAGGGTCTTGATGATGTCGCCTGGCTTGGTGGCGGCACCGTCGGGCATGTTCTCAGCGGCGGCAACGATGAACACGATGTTGAGTTTGGGTTTGATGGCCAACACGGCTTTGACGGTGCCGAATACGCTGGCCGCGCCGCTCATATCAAACTTCATCTCATCCATGCCTTCACCGGGCTTCAACGAAATGCCGCCGGTATCGAAGGTGATGCCTTTACCTACCAGTACGTGGGGCGCTTCCTCTGGGTTTTCTGCGCCTTGGTACTTCATCACGATGAGCCGTGTTGGCTCGTTGCTGCCACGGCCCACGGAGAGTAACGAGTGGGCGCCCAGGGTTTCCAGCGCCTCTTCGTCTAAAATGTCGACGGCAAGTGCGCCTTGAGAGTCGCGCCCCAGCGCTTCTGCCTGCTCAGCTAAATAGCGGGGCGTACAAATATTGCCCGGCAGGTTACCCAGGGTGCGGGTGAAGTTGATCCCTTGGCCTATTGCGGTACCTAGCGCGGCCCCTTGCTTGGCGAGCGGTGCATCGTCGGCATCGCTAACAATCAGCGTGAGCTTCGCTAAGCTGGGCGCTTTGGCGGGAGATGACTTGAATTGATCAAACCGGTAGATAGCGCGCTCGGCGGCTTCCAGGGTTTTGCGGGCTTTCCAAGCAGCATCGCGATCTGCCAACGGCACATCGGTAAAGGTAGCGCAGGCTTCATCGATGGGAAGCTTGGTTAGGGCCGTCATCGCAGCGTCCAAGGCTTTAATAAACGCAGCCTCTTGGCATTTGTCACGCTCACCCAAGCCTACCAGCAGAATGCGGTCGGCCCCCAGGCCCGGTGCGAAGGGCACTAATTGGGTATTGCCCAGCGACGCATCGAAATCGCCACGTTCCAATAGTTGGCCGATTAACCGCTCGCTGGCATCGTCTAGTTTGGCGACAGCGGGCAGTAAATCGCTACCTTTATAAACGGGGAGAACGAGACAAGCCGTTTCGGCTTTGGCTGGGTTCGCGGTCTGAACGGAAAATTCCATGATGTCTCCAACAAGACAAGCAACGAGTGATTCGGGATAATGCCCCGTTATTTAGTGTTTGCTACCAGTTTGATTAGTGTACCCAAGCCATGGGCGCATTGCATGGCAACCTGCACCACTAGTTGGAGAGTGCGTTGATTTTATTTCGGTACTTAACTCGTGAAGTGCTAACGACGATGTCCGCCGTGGCGGGCATTCTGCTGCTGGTGATTATGGGCAGCCGCTTTATCCGTTATTTTTCGGACGCCGCCGAGGGCGATTTTCCCGTCACGATTCTAGGCAGCCTGATGGCCTTTCACTTGCCTGGGTTCATGGAGTTAATCCTGCCGCTGTCGTTTTTCCTAGGTATTTTGCTGGCTTATGGGCAGCTCTATATGAATAGTGAGATCACCGTGATGGTGGCTTGCGGCATGAGTCCTACGCGGCTTTTACGGGTAACCCTGCTGCCTGCAACGGTGGTGGCAGTGCTGGTAGGGCTGTGCAGCCTGTGGCTAACACCGGCCGGTGCGCTGAAGACCGAGGCCGCGTTGGAGGAGCAGCGTAGTCGTTTGGATGTCTCGGTACTAGCGCCAGGGCGCTTTCAAGATTTTGGCGGCGGGCGCACGGCCTACATCACCGATTTCACCAGCGACGGTACAAAGATGCAGGAGGTGCTGGTACATGAGCAGCCCATGGCTGGTGCTGAAAAGACGCATAGCTATATTACCCGAGCGGGAACGGGCTACCAGGAGACAAGTGTTGAAACTGGTAGCCGCTTTTTAGTGTTAGAAGATGGTGAGCGCTACGGCGTAACGCCAGGGCGGCGTGATGCAGAACGTTTAATTTTTGAGCGCTATACGCTTCGACTAGGGCTAAGCCGTGACCGCCAGGAGCTAAACTCGCTTGAGTATGCGACCACCACCGAGCTGTGGAACGACCCGGACCCACGGGCCCAGGCGCAGTTTCAGTGGCGGGTAGGCTTGCCGTTCATGGTATTTATTTTGGCGCTCCTGGCCCAGCCGCTCTCTAAAGTGAACCCGCGCCAAGGGCGCTTCGGCAAGCTGCTTCCTGCGGTATTTCTTTATGTCGCCTATTTAAGCCTGTTGCTGGCCGCGGTGGATGCTATCGGCGGCGGCTCTCTCGCGGTCGCTGTGGGCGTGTGGCCTGTGCATGGCCTGTTCTTAGGGCTTGGGTTGCTGCTGCTGTGGCACTCGCAACGTAAAGGAATGCGCTAATGCTGATCGCTATGGATCAAATGGATCGCTATATCGCCCGCAACGTACTCGCAGCCATTGTGGTAGTGCAGTTTGTACTGCTAGGGCTGGATATCACCATTGCCTACATTGGCGATTTAGGTGATACCCAAGGCGATTATAGCGCGCTAGACGTGCTGCTCTATTTGGGGATGCGGCTGCCCTGGCGCTTTTATCAATACGCCCCAGTGGCAGTGCTGATTGGTGCCCTAATTGGCCTGGGCAGCATGGCCTCTAGCAATGAGCTAACGGTGATGCGCGCGGCTGGCCGTTCACTGGCGCGAATTGTCTGGGGCGTGATGAAGCCCGTGCTGCTGGTGGTAGTGGTGGTGCTGCTCATCGCGGAGTTTGTCAGCCCACGGACTGAGCAGTACGCCGAAGCGTGGCGCTTGGAGCAGCGCCAAGGTGAGGGCGCCATGTTGGTGACTCGCAGCGGCTGGCAGTTCGAGGGCGACAGCGTTTACCGCTTTGGGGCCATTCGGGCGGATAACGTGGTGCTGGATTTAACCCGCTACCGCTTCGATGAGCGCCGCTTGGTCGAAGCCACCCATGCTAATCGCGCCTACTGGGACGAGGGCGCCTGGCTGCTGGAGGGTGTCACCACGACACGCATTTTCGATGACCGCACTGAATCGGACTACCAGCCAACAGCTGCCTGGGAAACGGCGCTAACGCCTACCCAGTTGGAGCGCTTGCTACGCGATATCGAAAGCCAAGCGCCCAGCGAGCTATGGGAGTACGCCAACTTCCTGCAAAGCCAAAACTTGCAGGCGGATCAGCCACTGCTCTACTTCTGGCAGAAAGTGCTGTTGCCGCTCACCATGGGCTCGCTGGTGCTGATTGCCGCTTCGTTTGTATTTGGCCCGCTGCGCTCGGTAGCGGCGGGCACGCGGGTATTTTTTGGCGTGGTGACGGGCCTTATCTTTAAATATGTCCAAGATTTGCTGGCACCCGCTTCCACTATTTTTGGCTTTTCACCCGTTTGGGCAGTGCTGGTGCCAACGCTTGCCTGCGCGGCAGTAGGGATCTACTTCTTGCGTCGCAATGGCTAGTTGGATCGCATTATTGAAATAGGGGATAAGACAGTGATAAACACGCGACGCTTCACCCAGTTAGACGACGTTTGGCCAGCCGGGCTGGGCCGACGGTTAGGCGCCATGCTTTACGATGGCTTTTTAGTCACAGCCATTTGGATCGCGGTTACCGTGGTGCATTTGGTGTTTTTCCGCTTCGTGCTGGGCCAAGCGGCAGAGGAGATCGGCTCCACTGCAGTGGATATTTGGAGCTTGCGGCTGTTGCTGCTGTTTTTTGTGACACTGTTCTTCGTGTATTCCTGGCGTCGCGGAGGTATGACGCTCGGCATGCAAGCCTGGCGGCTGCGCGTACAAACCTTAGATGGCCATGCGATTACCTTGAAGCAGAGCCTGATTCGCTGTGCCACGGCATGGCTCTCCCTTGCTGCCTTCGGAATTGGTTACTGGTGGGTGCTCTTTGATGGCCAACGCAGAAGCTGGCCAGACATTGCTTCCAAGACAGAAACCGTGGTCTTGCCGAAAAAATAATTTTCCGTGGATGTGGCAAAAAAATAACTGTTGAGCCAGCAGGTTAGCGTGCATATTAATAGAGTTAAGGCGAATCGGTACTAAAGAACAACGTTTTTACTTGAAAAGATGTATGCGAATCATTTACATTCACCTCATGATCTTTATGAGGTGTTGCCATGTACGTATGCGTGTGCAAGGGAGTTACCGACCATCAGATTCGCCAACAAGTTAGCGACGGAGCGCGCAGCTGGCGAGAAGTACGCGAAGCCACCGGCTGCGGTACCCAGTGCGGTAAGTGCGCCTGCTTTGCCAAGTCGCTCACCCGCGAAGCTGTTCAGGCCGCTCGCTTAGAGTCTGATATGAGTCTCGCTTACGCCGTATGACGCGAATCACTCTTGTTAGACTTATCATTGGCAAATAATTGATTTGTTTGAATTTTTTTCTTTTCTGTCTATACTCCCAACATCGTTGGGAGTCAGCCTTTTAATGGCCTATACTCCTTAGCTAATGTAATGGTACTTTTGAAAAACGGTATTGCTAAATAAGTACGATTAGGCAAGTACCGTCTGATAAGATCCAACGCTAAAAAAGGTGATGGCATGAAAGGTGATCCGAAGGTTATTCAGCATCTCAATATCGCACTGGGCAACGAACTAGTCGCTATCAACCAGTACTTCCTGCATGCCAAGATGTACAAGGACTGGGGTCTGAAAGTGCTGGCCAAGTGGGAGTACGATGAGTCCATCGAAGAGATGCAGCACGCTGACAAGCTGATTGAGCGCATCCTGTTCCTGGAAGGCATTCCGAACCTTCAAGACCTCGGTAAGTTACACATCGGTGAAAACGTCAAAGAGATGCTGGAGTGCGATCTGAAGATTGAGCACGACGGCCGCAATGACTACATTGAAGCAATTACCTACTGCGAAAGCGTAAAAGATTACGTGACCCGCGACCTACTGCGTGACCTGCTGGCCGATGAAGAGGGCCACATCGACCATATCGAAACGCAGCTAAAACTGATTGAGCAAGTGGGTATCCAGAACTACCTGCAAAAACACATGGCGATGGCCACCGACGAAGAGTAAGACGTCAGCCGCCGCTTAGTGAAAGCCAATAAAACACGGGCAGCCTTTACCAGGCTGCCCGTTTTTTTGGTTGGTGCGAGTAGCAGATTAAGAGGAAACAACGCCGCAGGCCATGCGGGCACCGCCACCGCCCAGATGCGGTTCATCGGCGTAGGTATCGCCACCAGCATGAATTATCAGGCTGCGGCCCGGCATGTCTTCCATGCTCAAGCGTGGTGCCAGTACCGGTAGGTTGGCTTCGCCATCCTCATTCACGGTTAGCACCGGTAGGTCGCCCAAATGACCTTCACCATAGGGGCCTTGGTGAGTGCCGGTTTCTTCCGGGTCGTAGTGGCCACCTGCCGACAACGCGGCGGTCATCTCGCCGCTGTCGTTCTCGGCGGGTTCACAGCTGGCATTTTGGTGGACGTGAAAGCCATACACGCCCGGCTCCAGGCCGGTGAGCGACGGGGTGAGCAGAACGCCATACTCGGTATGCTCAATGGCCACCGTGCCGATGGACTCCTCTACACCGTCGGCGCTGACCTTATGCATTTCAACTTTAAGCGGTTCATTGGCCTGTACCGTGGTGGCCAGCAGCATACTCGCTGCGATACCAGCAAGGGGTAGTGAATAGCGCATTATTATTGCTCCTTTCCTTATCCGTGGAAGCCCTCACAAAGGGCACTCTGTAACAGTAGTTGGCCCACCGTCACTCTGCCAATGGCGACGAAATCCCCGCCTCGTATGCGGGCAACGGATGACATTAGCGCGCCAAGCCGCGACAATAGCCCGCTATTCAGCACCCCTCAGTTTGTCATGTCTCAGTTCTATGCTTGTGTATCGAGGAGTTCCATGCAGCCACTCAACATCCTTTATCAGGATGAGCATCTTGTAGCGGTGCATAAGCCATCTGGGCTGTTAGTGCATCGCTCAGCGCTGGCGCGCGGGGAAACCGAGTTTCTGCTCCAACGCCTGCGTGACCAGTTGGGCAAGCGGGTCTACCCGGTGCATCGGCTGGATCGGCCCACCTCCGGTGTCATAGTGTTTGGCCTTTCCTCCGAGGTGGCTGCCTTGCTCAGCGAAGGGTTTAGCGAACGCCAGGTGGAAAAGCGCTACCTAGCGGTGGTACGCGGCAAAGCACCGGAGCAGGAGCGGTTGGATTACCCGCTGCGTGAGGAGGATGGCACGCGCCCCAAGGCCGAAATGCCCGCCATGCCCGCGATGACCGATATTCGCCGCTTGGACAGCGTAGAGCTGCCGGTGCAGGTAGACCGCTACCCCGTCGCCCGCTACTCGTTGGTAGAAGCGCGGCCGCTGACCGGGCGGCGGCATCAAATTCGCCGCCACTTATCCCGCCGTGGCTACCCGATTATTGGCGACGCCAAGCACGGCAAAAGTGTCCACAACCGCTTTTTTGCCGAGCAGCTGGCCGCCCCGCGGCTGCTGCTCGCCGCGACCTATTTAGCGTTTGATCACCCGCTGCTGGATAAGCGCATTCAGCTCAGCTGCGCCGTGGATGAGACGATGAAAAATCTGTTCGAGCAGTTTGGCTGGCAGGGGCATTTACCCCTAGATAGCGTGCGAACGCCGCCCATTGCCACGCCTTCTGCCCTGCAAGCACTGTGAGCCAGCCCATGTCATTGAACGAATCCACGACTTCTTCTAGCGATTATGACTTCCGTTTTGGCGGTATTCGACGCCTCTACGGCCAGCGTGCGGCGCAGGCATTCCGCCGTGCCCATGTGGTCGTGGTTGGGGTAGGCGGCGTGGGTAGCTGGACGGTAGAGGCGCTGGCCCGCTCGGGTATTGGCAAGCTTACGTTGATTGATCTGGACGACGTGTGTGTCTCCAACGTCAACCGTCAGCTCCACGCGCTGGATGGCACCATCGGCCAGCCCAAAGTGGAGGTGCTGGCCGAGCGCTGCCGCTTGATTGCCCCCGAGATAGAGATCATCGCGGATACCGCTTTCGTCACGCCCACTAATCTGGCCGAGCGCATTCCCGAGGATGCCGACCATGTGGTGGATGCCATCGACAGCGTGATCGCTAAGGCCGCGCTAATCGCTTGGTGCAAGCGGCGCAAAATCCCGATTACCGTCACCGGCGCGGCGGGTGGGCAAACCGACCCCACGCGCATTCAAGTGGCGGACTTGACCCGCACCGAGCACGACCCGCTGCTCTCCAAAGTGCGCTCGCGGCTGCGCCGAGACTACGGCTTCTCCCGCAATCCCAAGCGGCGCTTTTCAGTGGAGTGCGTCTACTCCGACGAGCAGTTGGTCTACCCCAGTGCCGACGGTGAAGTGTGCCTGCAAAAGCCCGGCAGCGGTGACGCCACCCGGCTGGACTGCGCCTCCGGCTTCGGCGCGGCGACCTTTCTCACCGGCACCTTTGGCTTCGTTGCCGCCTCCAAAGTGCTGGAGCGCCTTGCCAAAAAAGCTAGTCAGCCCGCCACCAACCACGCGACTCAAAAGGAAAGCGAATGACCGCGCCTGTTCCCGGTATTTACCGCCACTACAAAGGCAACCTTTACGAAGTGATGGGTACCGCCCAACACAGCGAAAGCGAAGAACCGCTGGTGGTCTATCGCGCGCTTTACGGTGATTACGGCCTGTGGGTACGCCCCCTAGCGATGTTTACCGAAAGCGTTACCAAAGAGGGCCACACCCAGCCGCGCTTTGCATTGGAGAAAGCGTTTTAAACCATCGCAGCTTATTACCCAGCGCTGCCATCTATTGCCGCCACCTGTTATCCAGGCTGGCGGTTTTTTCGTGGTGATTGCTTATATTCCAAAATGGGCTATGTTTATAACGGTTAAAATATTTCGTTGCTTAGTATCAGCAACCATTTAGATAGTCTGGAGTCCGTATGCGAACCTTTGCCTTTTCTCAAAGCACTGGTGCGGGGTCACCCGACGTGGCAGGTTTTTATGATCCGCGTACCTTTAGCGTTCAATACATCGTCAGCGACCCCGCCACCAAGCAGTGCGCAATCATTGATCCAGTGCTGGATTTCGATGAGAAATCTGGCGCAACGGCCACCTTCTGCGCTGATGCGCTGCTGGAATATATAAAAGAAAAGGGCCTGACAGTGGCATGGATACTGGATACACACCCCCATGCAGACCACTTTTCCGCAGCCCAGTATCTAAAAGAGAAAACCGGGGCACCGACGGCGATTGGTCAATATGTCACCAAAGTGCAGGCGTTGTGGAAGGAGATCTATCATTGGCCGGAGATGCCCACCGATGGGCGACAATGGGACACGCTGTTTGTCGAAGGCGATACGTTTGCCATCGGCGAACTTAGCGCCCGCGTGCTGTACTCCCCTGGCCATACGCTGGCCTCCATCACTTACGTGATCGGTGATGCTGCCTTTGTCCACGACACCCTGTTCCAGCCTGATTTCGGCACGGCACGAGCGGACTTCCCCGGTGGCGATGCCAAGACCTTATGGCACTCTATTCAGCAGATTCTCACGTTGCCTGACGCTACGCGGCTGTTCACCGGCCACGACTATATGCCCGATGGCCGCGAGCCAAAATGGGAAAGTAGCATCGCTGAACAACGTGCTAACAATCCGCACTTGGTGGGCAAAAGTGAGGAGGAGTACATCGCACTGCGCCATAAGAGGGATAGCGAGCTGCCTATGCCCAAGCTGATTTTGCACGCGCTGCAGGTGAATACTCGCGGTGGTCGTCTCCCAGAGCCGGAAGCCAACGGCAAGCGCTATCTGAAAATCCCCCTGGATGCCTTGGAAGGCGCTGCCTGGGACTGAGCGCAACCTCACAACATGAGCTCACAACATAAGCTCACAACATGAGTAATTACTATGGCCATTGAGCGTTGGGTGCCGTTAGTGGGCTGGCTGCGAACCTATCACCGAGGCTTGCTAACGCGGGATGTACTCGCCGCAGTGATCGTCACGCTGATGCTGGTGCCGCAAGCGTTGGCCTACGCCATGCTGGCAGGGTTGCCGCCGGAAATGGGGCTCTATGCCAGCATGCTGCCGTTGGTGCTTTACGCCATCTTCGGCACCAGTGCGAGCTTGGCGGTTGGGCCGGTGGCGGTGGCTGCACTAATGACAGCTTCGGCGCTCAGCAGTTTTGCCGTGCCTGGCAGCCCGGAATATATCGGCGCGGCGCTGGTGCTGGCTGCGCTCTCGGGGCTGATTCTCATCGCGATGGGCGTGCTCCGGCTGGGCTTTTTAGTCAACTTTCTCAGCCATCCGGTGATCTCCGGGTTTGTGACCGCTTCGGGAATTTTAATCGCTATCAGCCAGTTGAAGCACATTTTTGGTGTCGAAGCATCCGGCCATAACGTGGTGGAACTGCTGCGAGCGCTGTTTAGCCAGTGGCAACAGGTGAGCGTGATAACACTACTCATTGGCCTAGGCGTATGGGCGTATCTATGGGTGTGTCGCAAGCGCTTGAATGGCTGGCTGACCAAGCTGGGGATGTCGGCCAGTTGGGCAGGGTTAATGGTCAAAGCGGCACCTATTTCAGCGGTCATGGTGACCACGTTGCTGGCCTGGGGCTTTCAGTTGGAGCAACGCGGGGTTGATGTGGTGGGGTTTGTGCCCAGTGGCCTGCCTGCCGTTGCGCTGCCGAATCTCGATCAATCGCTATGGCTCGGCCTGCTACCTGCAGCATTGCTGATTAGCTTGGTGGGGTTTGTGGAGTCGGTGTCGGTAGCGCAGACCCTGGCTGCCAAACGCCGCCAGCGTATCGACCCCAACCAAGAGCTGATTGCGCTTGGCATGGCGAACCTTGGCGCTGGCGTTAGCGGCGGTTCGCCGGTATCGGGTGGATTCTCACGTTCGGTGGTCAATTTTGAAGCTGGGGCAGCAACGCCGCTGGCGGGGGCTTTTACAGCGCTTGGGATTGTGTTGGCGACGCTACTACTCACTGAATTACTGGCCTTTTTACCCACCGCCACGCTGGCCGCCACGATTATCGTGGCAGTGGGGACGTTGATTGATTTGCCCGCCATAAAGCGGACTTGGCAATACTCTCGCAGCGACGGGGTAGCGATGGTCGCCACCCTGTTGCTGACGCTTATGCATAGCGTGGAAGTGGGCATTATCAGCGGGGTGGTGCTCTCGCTGGGGCTACACCTTTACCGCACCAGTCAGCCTCATAGCGCCGTGGTAGGGCGGGTGCCGGGCACCGAGCATTTCCGTAACGTGAAGCGCCATCAGGTGGAAACCGACGAGCATGTGGCCATGCTGCGCATTGATGAAAGCCTCTATTTTGCTAACGCCCGCTATCTCGAAGATACCGTCATGGCACTGGCTGCCCGCTCGCCGTCGCTCAAGCACATCGTCCTTATCTGTCAGGCGGTGAATGTGATTGATGCTTCGGCACTGGATAGCCTGGAGGCGATCAATGGTCGGTTGAAAGACGCTGGGGCTACGCTTCACTTGGCTGAGGTGAAAGGGCCAGTGATGGATCGCCTAAAGCACACGGCGTTCTATCACGAGCTCACTGGCCAGGTGTTCTTTACCACCTATGACGCCTGGCAGGCGCTGGCGCACCCGGTCGATCCCAGCTCCCCGTCAGCGACACTCTCTTTATAGGCCTATAGGCAGGTGGGTGAAGAAAAGCAGAGACACGTTAAGTGCAGGTGCTGTTGTATGTTAACGTTTGTATTGCGTGGGGCAGTAGCCACGCTGGACATTTGGAGAGCGCAGCGCTTGATGTTTGGTAGTGCGGCCAGTCACGCGTTTACGCCATAGGCGGAACGAGGCAGGCTTAAGCTGGTGGCGCATGATATTTATGACATCAGGTTCGCCTAGGCCAAACAGTCTTTCGATTGCTTCAAAGGGCGTGCGGTCTTCCCATGCCATCTCAATCACTCGTGATTGTTCATCATCAGGAAGGTGGTGAAAGCGTCTGATAGCGGCTTTTGGCATAGAACCTCCAGGGCAGTGAGCGGATGTGCATGTCTCATCTGTTATACATGGAGGTTATATGTGCATCAAGGTTGTATCGCTATTGGTGGTGCAGTGTGACTACTTAGCCGCAAGCAGGGCGCGAAACAGCCCGTTCATCAATACAGGCTCGTCACGCTGAATATGAAAACCCGCTTGTTGGAGTAGCGGCGTTGCTTGCCGGGTGATATCGGTGGCGATAAAAGAGGTAAGCATGTTAAGTGCTCGTCGGCCTGCTGTTGAGGGGGCTGAGTCCGGTTGGAACTTGTCCATGACACATAGCTGCCCGCCTGGTTTTAGCACGCGATAGGCTTCCGCTAGCCCCTTTTCTGGGTTGGGCATAACCGCCAAAATCAGGTGCATTATCACGACATCAAAATATTCGTCTTCATACTCTAGTGCAGAGGCATCCATCACACGGCAGGCTACATCGCGCTGGTAACGTTCGGCCCGGGCACTGGCCCGTTTGACCATGGCGGGTGTGAGATCGGTCAGGTGTACTTCCAATTCACGAGGTAGAAAGGGGAGATCCAAACCTGTGCCCGCGCCCACCAACAGCACCCGCATGCCTGGTTCCCAATCGACTTGCCCCAGTGCTAAGCGGCGGGGTTTGCGCAGCGCTCTGGAAACCACCATGTCATATAAGGGGGCGTAAGCGCTGTAGCGAAGTCGGTTCCAGGTGGTGGTGTTTAGCATAAGCCCTCACAGGTGCTGGTGCGGCATGTGGGTGGTGTATGGCCGCAGATTAATATCTATAGCATGGACCTTAGGGAAGCTCCACCGTAGCTCTGGGTGATAACCATGTCGGCCGCAAAGGCGCTGGCGTAATATATGAGAGGTGTGCAGGAGGGGGGAAGAGGGGCAGTTATTATTCTACTGCCAGTTATTTTATTCGTTGTTTTTTAGCTTTTTTGTTAACTATCATTATAAATAATTTTAATTAAGTATTGGCTTTGGGCTTGTTTTAGATAATAGCTATCTGCGCGATTTTAGATTTATAGCTTTTGTCGAAGTTTTATTAAAAATGTTGAGAGATAGCTAGTATTTTTAGCTGGCTAAGTATTAAACTGCGCAGGCAGCCACACTGCATCCTAAACTGAAAAAAATACTTAAAAAATGGTGTTTTTATGCCTGCTTCCTCTGCTCCCTTACACAACCCTTCTGCACAGGTTATACAGTCATTCCTAAAAAGCCAGCATACCCTTTGCATCTATGCGAAAGATATGCCTTATGCACTGCAAGCTGAAATAATGGAGCTTGATATCGAAACTGGCTTGCTAATACTTAAGGTGGAGTATTATGGACACAGTATTGATAACTATTTAAACAATGGTTTGATTAATTTTGATATTGAGGCTCTGCGACCGCTAGATGGCACGGTAAAAAACTCGGCATTAGCACGTGATATTCACAGTATTAGCAATGTGGCTGCTAAGGTGGTGAAAGTAGATAGTGGTGCTTACCGTTTAGAGTGCCAGTTGCCAAGTTCTGTATTTTTAATGGAGCAGCGCGGCGCTGTGCGTATACCTTTTATCTTGGGTATGCGTGCGAGAGTAAGTGTCGAGGTATTTGTAGGTGGGTTGGTTGTTGCCGGTAATTTGAGAAACCTTTCTGTTGGCGGCTGCTTAGTCGATGTTGCTATCGAAGATGCTGTGCCGCTAACAGTTGGGCAGCATGTGCCTGGGGTCACCATTGAGTTTCCTAGCGGTGCGAGTTTTTTTACAGAAGGTGTGGTGCGGCATATGCGGCCCTTTGGAAGTCATGGGTATGCTGCATTGGGGATAGAGTTTGCAAGTTTAGAACCGCATCAATCTGAAGAGCTTTATTACATTGTTAATGAAGTAGAAAGGGAGGCTGCCTTTCGATCGGGTGCCAACGACCGTTTAACAGGACACTCTCAACTATTTGTGCCAGGCGCAAGAGAGAAAAAAATGTTGCAGCGTGAAGAAATAGATCAAAAAAAGCGCCAGCGGCAATCGCCTATGCAGCGCGGTATTTTAGAGTTAGCGCATCAAATGCAGTATGCGTTGATGTATATTAAGAGCCGAAATCACTTTCCTGAACAGGTGATTTATGATTGCGCAGACTCTATTCTTTACTTAGTGAGGGAAAATCGCAAAGCGCTGCTGTATGCACTTACCTTTTTGCATAATGAACCAGAGTGGGTTAGGCATGCAGTGCGGGTTGCTGTTCAGATGGCAGATATTATGCTCATCCGTGATGCGCACTCTACCCAGGTAAGAGAAGTGGTTGTTGGTGCCTTGTTGCACACGATGGGTAAACCGTTACTAGTCAGTGAGGAGTTGCCCTCACTGAAGTCTAATATGACACCCCGGCAGAAGGTATTACTGAAACAACATGTAACCACTTTGTGGGATAAGCTAACCGAATTAAACTGGAAGCCTAGCCCCGTATGTCAAGATATATTGCTACACGCCAATGAGCGTTTAGATGGTACGGGGTATCCGTATGGCCTGAAAGGCTCAGAACTGTCTGAAAATGTGATTTTGATGTCCGTTATTAAGGCAGTGAACAAACTGACCTATGAGCGTAACGGCATAAAACCACGAACACCGCTCGATGCGTACCGCCTTGTGAGTGATAACGATCAATGCTACGACAAAGCCACGTTGGTTGAGTACATTCAATGCTACGGGCTTTACCCGATTGGTAGCTTAGCCAAATTTTCCGGTGGATTCTTGGCGTGGATTATTGATATCGACAGTAAGGGAATGCCAATTAAGGTAAATGTCGTGAAGAATCTGGCATTCCCGGATACCAATATTGATAGCGTACTGGAGGAAGGGGACTTTGCTCAAATAGGTAGGCTGGAAGAAGTGGTTGACCCCAATGACTATGGGGTGAAATTCCAAAAGCTCTGATGAGCCACCCAACTGAACCGTACCGGGATTCCCGGAGGCTCCAAACCTTGAGAGGATGGAGCCATGAGTAAATCAAATCGATATTCCCCTGAAGTTCGCCAGCGGGCGGTACGTATGGTCTTCGACCACGAGGCCGATTATTCCTCCCAGTGGGCAGCCCTCGGTGCCATCGCCCCAAAAATCGGCTGTACGCCTGAAACACTGCGCAGTTGGGTCCGACAGGCCGAGCGTGACACAGGGCGTCGGGAAGGCGCTACGACCTCCGAGCGTGAACGGATCAAAGCGCTAGAGCGTGAAAACCGAGAGTTGAAGCAAGCCAACGAGATCCTACGAAAGGCCTCTGCGTATTTTGCCCAGGCGGAGCTCGACCGCCGCGGGAAGTGATGATCAACTTTATCGAAGATTACCGAGCGTTATACGGGGTCGAGCCGATCTGCCGTGTCCTGCCGATCGCCCCGTCGACGTACTATGAGCATCGTGCCCGCGCACGCGAGCCCAACCGAGCGCCTCCCCGCAATAAACGTGAGCGCTGGCTGAGGGCCGAAATTCAGCGCGTCTGGGAAGAGAACTTCGGTGTCTACGGCATCCGCAAAGTCTGGCGTCAACTACACCGAGAAGGCACTCCGGTGGCTCGCTGCACCGTCGCTCGCCTGATGCGCCAAATGGGGCTGCGCGGTGTGATACGTGGTAAGCCGGTGCGTACGACTGTATCTGACCCTAACAAGGCCTGTCCGGCGGATTTGGTCAAGCGGCAGTTTCAGCCAGCTCAGCCGAACGCACTGTGGGTATCAGATTTTACCTACGTTGCCACATGGAAGGGCTTTGTTTATGTCGCCTTCGTCATTGATGCGTTTGCTCGCCGAATCATCGGCTGGCGAGTTTCCAGTACACCTCGAACCGATATGGTGTTGGATGCGCTTGAACAGGCGCTTCATGAGCGCCCTCAGCGACCTAAAGGTGATCTTATTCACCACAGCGACCGAGGCGTTCAATACGTCTCAATTCGCTACACGGAACGTTTAGCAGATGCCGGCATTGAGCCCTCTGTCGGAAGCGTGGGCGATTCGTACGACAACGCAATGGCTGAAACCGTGATAGGGCTTTTCAAGACCGAAGTGATTCGCCGACGCGGACCATGGCGGCAACTAGAAGCGGTTGAGTTTGCAACGTTGGAGTGGGTCGACTGGTTCAATCACCGGCGGTTACTGGAGCCGATTGGCCACATCCCACCAGCAGAGCGAGAAGCCATGTATTATGAGCAACAGAGTCAGGCAAATAAGGCTGCTTGACTCAAACTAACGGGTCTCCGAGAAAACCGGTACGGTTCAAACCGCCCTTTGTGAAAAAGGGCGGTTAATTTTTCTAGTTGATGGTGACGCGATTTCGTCCGGCCTCTTTTGCTTGATATAGCCCAATATCAGCACGCTTAATGGCTGGTTTGAGCGATGTTTCTATCTCATCTACTAAGGTGACACCGAGTGAAGTAGTGACTTTTATGGTTTGTTGAGTCCCTTCGCTCTCTATCGTGACCTCGGCATTCTCTATTGCTTTCCGTATACGCTCGGCCACTTGCTCTGCCTGGGGGAGTTCCGTGTTAGGTAGGAGGACGGCAAATTCTTCACCACCTACGCGGCATAGCAAATCTTCTTGGCGAAGTAGGCTGATAATGACCTGAGTGAAGTGCTTTAAGACATCGTCGCCTGCATCGTGCCCGTATTCATCGTTGATGTGTTTAAAGTGGTCAATATCAATTGCCAGGAGGGCAATAGGGTAGTGGTGACGCCGTGCCCTTGCCATTTCAATCGCTGCTTGGTTTTGTAAATAGCGACGGTTGTAGACACCCGTGAGTGGGTCGGTCATTGCTTGGGCGCGCAGCTTCTCTTCGAGCTGTTTGCGCTCGGTTAAGTCAAAAACAGTCGCGCGGGAGTGAACAAATCGCCCATTGCGCTGATAAGCAGAGGCCTGAATCATCACATGGCGTCGTTCGCCATGGTAGGTTAGCAGGCTGCACTCGGCGCTGGCTTCTTGACCTTGTTGCACCTTCGCAAACGCAGCGTCGAACGCTGGCTGTGTCTCTGGCGAAATAAAATTACGATAGTAAGCTTTACCAAGTACCTTTTTTTCTGGGTAGCCAAGCCATTTAAGCTCTGTCTTATTCATTTTGACAACGCGGCCTTTTTTATCCAGCGAATGGTATCCGCATGGTGCGTTTTCATATAGGTCGCTAACTTCGATCGCCTGACGCTGGGCTGCTCTACGCAGCTGGCTTTGCCGTTGGCTGCTAAATGCCCAAAATACGCCAAACGACATGGCTATGCCGTATGTAAGCAGCAAGAACCAGACGACGGTGGTTTCTTGCTTAATTAATGATTGCCAAGTAGGGCGAGGAAAGGCCACGCCTAGCACCCAAGGGTGAAAATCACTATGACTGAAGAGCTGTCCGGCTAAGCTGCGATAGCGTTGGGTGCGGATATCCTCAGTTTGAAAGTGTAAAAGGTGATTATCTAACGTGGCATAGCCTTTGTTACGTTGCTGTAGGGCTGCCCAGTAATCGGGCGCTAGGTTGGCATAGTTGCCACCAAACATTAAGTGATTTGAGGGGGTGGGGGAGGTGTTAAGTAGCCAGCGCCCTTGGGCATCCACGAGTAGCATGCTGGCTTGGCTATCTAGCAACATCGCCTGTTGCAGCACTTTGGTTAAATAGTCCCAGTTTAGACGAAGCAGCACTACACCGAGTCGATCGCCAGTAGCGCTGAAAACGGGTGTTGCAATATTAACGACAGGGATGACTTCGCCGCTAAAGGCCTCGTACTGTAAGTTCCGCCCCGGGGGCGAAATATAAATATCGCGAGGTAATAGCTTTGAGGCTTCTTGAAAATAGTCAGTACTGGCATGGTTACCAAAGATGGTAGGCCGGGTTTCAGCGCTTTGTGGGGCACGCAACATCTCACGGCCTAGGTTATCCATTAGCACAAAGGTGGAGTAGCGGGGGTAGTGGCTAATCAAGGTGTCTAAAAAGGTCGATAGCTGAGACAGCTCGCTAAGCGAGTAGAGCTGTTCAGAGCGCTGGTTAGCTAGCACGTTACTACTTTGTAACATGAGGTACTGCCGCAGAGCGGGCATCTCAGCAATAGCGAGAGCGTAGTTTAGGCTTTCGTTAATATCTCGCGTTAATGTCTCTTGGCCCACTTTTAGTACGGCATCCGCTTTTGCGCGCAAGCTACCTAGCTGCGTTTCCATGTGCACATTCAAAATAGGCAATAGCGTAGACGAGACCACGATCAGCGGTATGCTAATGGCTAGAAGCAGGCGAAAGTGAAGACGGCGCATGAGCACGAAAGTATTCCTGTCTTAAAGAGGCTACCCTGATGGGTAGCATTATTAATATTAGAAAAGGTAGTTAGCTCCTTGCTACGGCGGTGTGAGAACGTAAGGCAGCTGCTTAAGTGTTATAAACGGTATGGGTCTGGAAAATAAAAAGCCTTGCAGTAAGTCACACTGGCGCTGTTGAAGATCTTGCTGCTCTTCCTGGGTTTCAATGCCTTCTGCCACCACCGCCAAATTGAGGTGGTGGGCCATGGTGATGACGCCTTGCACAATCGCGGCATTTTTCGCGTTTTTCGCGATTTCTCGGATAAATAGACGATCCAGCTTTACCTTGCTGATAGGTAAGTCGCGTAGGTAGCTTAGGCTTGAAAAGCCGGTGCCAAAATCGTCCAAGGCGACGCTAATGCCGAGGTTGCGTACTTCATTCAGCAGGGCTACCGCTTGTGCGGTATTGGTCATCAAAGTGCCTTCGGTGACCTCTAGTTCCAGTAATGCCGGTGGAAGTCCACTTTGGTCGAGCGCGTCTTTGACTTCTTTCAGAAAACCGTTGCGCCTGAACTGCATAGGAGAGATATTCACGGCCACCGCCAAAGGAGTAGGCCGATTCAGGTTGAGCTTGGCAATGTCGCAGCAGGCTTTTTCTAACACCCAGCGGCCAATTTCAATAATCTGTCCCGTTTGCTCGGCAACAGGCATAAAGACACCCGGTGACACCAGGCCCTTGGTGGGGTGGTGCCAGCGTATTAGCGTTTCTACGCTCTGTATTGTGCCACTTTTAGCATCAACAATGGGTTGGTAATAGGTTTCAAACTGGTGGTGCTGAATGGCGTCCTGAAGTTCTCGGCGCAAGATAACGTGCTCGGCAACGTTATCAACGGTATCGCTGCAGTACCACTGCCACGTATTGCGGCCTTGGCGCTTGGCGTCTTCCATCGCTGCGCTTGCTTGGTGTAACAACTCGTGTGCTTGTACGAGAGCGCCTTTATTAGAGGCAATACCCACGCTCGCACTAATATGTAGGCTATGTTTTTGCAAGGTGAAAGGGTGAGCAATCGCTGTTATCAGCCGATTGGCAAGGGCGATCACGTCGTTTTCTGTTTCGTAGGGGGCTAGGAGTATGACAAATTCATCACTAGAGAGCCTAGCTACCATGGTACCCGCTGTGACGTTATCTAACAGCCGCTGAGCAACCTGCTTGAGTAGCTGATCGCCCATCCAGTGGCTTAATGCATCATTGACTGGCTTGAAATCATCCAAATCGAGATACAGTACCGCCAATTGTTGCTGTTGCTCTATGCAGTGTTGGCACGCTGTTTCCAAATGCGCCTGTAATGCCCCTAGGTTAGGCAAGCCAGTGAGCGTGTCGTGTGTTGCATGGTAAGCAATACGAGCCTCTTGCTCGCGCTGTTGGGTGATATCTTGCTGTATGCCAATAAAGTGCGTACAGAGGCCAGCGTTATCAAAAACAGGACTGATGGATAGCTGGTTCCAAAATGGTTGCCCGTCTTTGCGGTAGTTACGTATCAGCACCTGCACATCTTCTTGCTGTGCAATACCGCGGCGTATAGTGGCAATGGCGCTTGAACTGCTGCCGTCACCCTGGAGAAACCGGCAGTTTGTACCGAGTACCTCTTCTGCGCGGTAGCCGGTTATATCCGTAAATGCGCTATTAATGTAAACAAGGGGCAGGCTTGGCTGTGTGGCGTCAGCCATAACGACCCCATTAGGGCTTGCTTCAATACCCCGTTTGAGTAGGCGAAGCTCCTCTTCATCACGTTTGCGCTGCGAAATATCGTGGCAGATACCGTACAGACCGATAACGGTTTCATCAACCGTAATAGGGGTCAACGTCACGTCAAGCTGCAGGTGATGCCCATCAGCATGTAGCGCGGTTATTTGTTGTTGCACAGAGGTACCTGAAAGCGTTTGAAAAAACGCTCTCTGTGCTGCTATTTGCGCATCGGGGTGAACCCATTGAAGTATCTCGACGCCTAGGTGACTTGCATCTAAACCGGTTAGGCGTGAGAAGGCAGCGTTGCAATGTAGCAATTTTCCGCTGCAGTCTAGTTCGAAAATACCGTCTGGGTGATACGAAAAGAGCGCGTGAAAACGCGCTAGCATGTGCTCAACCTGCTGCTCACTCTTGATCTCGTGGGTGCCTATCGGGGGCTTGCCCAATAATGATGATTTCACGTTTGGTACCGCAGTGACGAATTGATAACAGAGCTAACGTTAGCGGGTGACAATCAGCACGTTAGCGTTAGCTCCTGAAGCCAAACCGTTGCTTAAGAGGGGGCGAGATGACGCTTAAAACTCCTCCCACTCCGGCTCTGCACTGCGCTTCACCGGTGCATGGCTAAGCGTTTGCTTTTGTGCGGGCAGTGAATGAGCCGCGGTAAAGGGTTTTGGGGCCGAGCGGGTGGTTGACTGCGATGCATTTAATTTAAACGTCGCGATGAGCTCTGCGAGACGGTTAGCTTCATCTTGCAAAGAAGCGGCTGCTGTACTGGTCTCTGAAACCAAAGAGACATTTTGCTGAGTAGCAGAGTCCATTTGCGTAATGGCTGTTGTGACCTGATTAATACCGCTCTCTTGTTCATTAACGGCAAGCGCGATCTCTTTCATTAGTTCGGTGACCTGCTGTACCGCGGTAACGGTACTCTCCATGCCCTCACCGCTGCGCTCTGACTGTCGTGCACCCTCTTTAATACGTGTCGCAATGTCATCAATGATGCTGCGAATTTCTCCCGACGATTCGGAGGTCTTCGTAGCAAGCTTGCGTACTTCTCCTGCGACAACCGCAAAACCGCGTCCGTGTTCGCCTGCACGGGCGGCTTCAACAGATGCATTCAGTGCCAGAATATTGGTTTGAAAAGCAATGCTTTCAATAACTTGGATAATATCCTGAACGCGCTGAGAGTGCTGTTCCATATCCTTCATGAGCGCAGTGGTTTGTTCTACTTCTTTACGCGCGTCGCTGGCTTTAGAAGAAGCCGTATGAGTTAACTCGCTGGCAGTACTGGCCGTTTGGTTATTGTGGCTAACCGTGGAAGACATCTCCTCCATGCTAGAGGCGGTTTCTTGCAGTGCACTGGCCTGCTCTTCGGTACGAGAGGCTAGGTCTTCGCTTCCGCTGGCGATTTCACGGGCGCTATGAGCCACCATTTGGCTTGTTTGGTTGAGTGTTACCATCATATCGGTCAGCTTAACCTGCATTGCCTGCATGGCTTGATACAGCTTGCCGATTTCGTTGCGGCCTTCATCATCAATACGGCTGGTAAGATCACCTTGTGAAATATTCTCGCAAATGGTGACCGCACGGCTAAGAGGCGACACTATGAAACGGCGCAATCCAATCTGTAGCCCTACAAAAAGCAACAGTGAGATCAGCAGCACGGTAGCGACTGTCCAAATAATGCGCTGGTTGGCGGTGCTAGCTCCACTCTGCATCTCATTTGACCGATTGGCTGCAAAGTGGGCGAATTCACGAGCAGCGTCGGTAAGGGAGCCTGCTTCTGCATCAAGGCGCTGCTCTTGCACAGCAATTTGTGTGGGGTCGCCCTCAGCCATCGCTTGCTGCAGTGCTGGCGTTACCAACTCTTCAAAGCGGGTAATGACTTCTATGTAGTACGGGTAGCGCTCCTGCCCTTCGGTGACATCGTAGGCGTTTAGCTCTTCAAAGCGCTCTATAGTCCGCTCTAAGCTACGCTGGGCTTGCACCAGGGCAATATCTGTATCGGGGTTATTTTCGCTGCTGTAGTCAACAAATTTGGCCATGCGCAGCCGCAATTCCATGAGGTTTACTTCCATGCGGTTTGCTGCGGCCACCTGCTCGGCGCTCAGTTCAGCTAGCTCATTAATATCACTTAAGCTGTTTCGTGCGGATGAAATGGCGAGAGTCCCAATGGCTAACACCATCACAATCAGCAGCACCATGGCGGCAGTTAGGCTATGCTGGATGCGAATGTTTTTCATGTATTCCCCTCGTTAGCAAAGATATAAGGTTACTAGGGCAGTAACTCAGCAGGTGATGGAGGCAACCTGCTAAAGCGGAGGCTGGTCATGCTATTTTTATAATTTGTTGAAGTACGCCGGTCATCACGCACAGTAAGAGGGCAATGATTAATAATAATTTGTTTCATTGCTTATAATTTAGAATTGTAGCGCTACTGCCGACTAATGTCTTGCCATCATCATCCTTTTTTATGACATCAATCAGAAAAAACAATTTGATTTGTTGGTATATACCATAAAAGTTTTCTTTTTGTGTTTTACGTTTTTGTTACGTGTTTTTTAATTTCAAAATTTTGTTTTGCGTGATGAACTGTTTCAAGAAGTGCATTTTTAATGCTGGCTAATATTGTCGTTTAACAAAAGCTATTATATTTATTTGGCTTATATAGTATTTGTTAAGGGAAGATCGCTAAACTGCTGTTTAGTCGTCACTATTAACTATCTCTGATTTAGTGATCGGAGGATGTCAAGGACTGGTGAAGGTAGGGAGCTTTGATGACGCTTAATTTTACCGATACAAGCATGGTCGATGCAGAGCAGTCGCGTTGGTACGCCGTAGATGATGGCGTGATGGGCGGCGTATCTCGCAGTGGCTTTCGTGTGGAGAAGGGGTTGGGCTGCTTTTGCGGTGAGGTCTCCCTAGAAAACGGCGGCGGCTTTGCCTCGGTACGCCGTGAACCTGACGGCTTTGAGCAGACCCTAGCACACGGCCAAGGGATTGCGCTTCGCGTGCGCGGCGATGGTCGCACCTATCAGCTAAGGCTCAAAAACAGCGCGCTGGACGAGGCCAGTGCCTACCGCGTGGTCTTCACGCCTAAGGCCCACCAGTGGGAAACGCTGCATGTTACTTGGGCACAGTTCGAGGCGGTGCGCCGAGGCACGCTGCTTTCCAGCGCGCCGCCCCTCGACCCACGCACCGTTCACCAGCTCGGTTTTTTGATTGCCGACCGCACTGCCGGGCCGTTTCGCCTAGAGGTGGCCTTCATTGCGCCCTACGAGCAGGACTTGCACTCACAGGGCTAATACTCACAGGACTAAGGTCGTCTCGTATGTAGTGTGCCGTTCACAGAATCTTAGAGTCACCTTATCGACGTGAGCCAGCGTGATGAAACACTCCCCCGCATACCGCTTAGCGGCCACCGTGCTGCACGGTTTTGATGAGTACCGTGCGCGCTTTAAACAGATCACCTCGGATGCCAGCCGCCGTTTTCGCGACGCCGCCTGGCGTGAAGCGCAGCAGGCCTCCGCCGCGCGGATCAACCTGTACGGTGAAAAAGTCGAGGAGACGCTCGACCGCTTGCAGCGCACCTTTGCCCAGGACGTGCTGGCCCACTGCGAAACATGGCGGGAAGCGCGGGGGCACTACGCCCAGTTGATTAGCCAGCGGCTGGATTACGAGCTGGCGGAAACCTTCTTTAATTCGCTGTTCTGCTCAGTCTTTCAGCATCGCCATATCCGCAACGACTGGATGTTTGTCTACAGTTCCCGGGAAGATGCGGCCCACCGTTCGGGCATTGAGCTGTGCCGCAGGCATTACGTCAATGGCGACTGGGCGGGGGCACTCGCTTGGGCGCTGAGCGAAGCACCGTTTGAGTCCCCCTTTGCCAACTTGGAACGCGATAGCCAGCTCGGCGCTGGCTTGCTGGAAACTCAGCTTCCCGCCGCGATTTGGCAGGCGGAGGATGCCCAGGTGGAGCTACTCAACAGCGTTTTTTACCGTAACAAAGGGGCGTATCTGGTCGGGCGTATTTTAGGCGGTGGCGAGCAGGTGCCGCTGGTGCTGCCAGTTCTGCATGGCGAAGGGTACGGCGAGCAGCAGGGCGGCGACCCCTGCCTGCATTTGGATACGGTGCTCACCGAAACCGATGAAGTGTCGATCATCTTCTCGTTCACCCGCGCCTATTTTCAGGTAGACGTGCCGGTGCCGGGGGAGTTCGTCTCCTACCTAAAACAGCTGATGCCCCACAAGCCTGAGGGCGAGCTGTACGCCGCCATTGGCTTTTTCAAACACGGCAAAACCGAATTTTTCCGCGCTCTGAACCAGCAGGTGGCTAAACGCGAAGAGCGGTTCATCATCGCGCCGGGGGTGCGGGGTATGGTGATGGCGGTATTCGTACTGCCCAGCTTTCGCACCGTGTTCAAGATTATTAAGGATAAGTTCGACCCCGCCAAAGAGGTCACCCACGAGATCGTGCGGGAAAAGTACCGGCTGGTAAAACGCCACGACCGGGTGGGGCGAATGGCCGATACCCAGGAGTTTTCTAACTTTATCGTCCGCCAGGATCACTTCGAGCCAGAGTGTTTGGCCCACCTGCTGGAGGTGGCTCCCTCCACGGTGTCGCTGAAAGAGGACAAAGTGATCATCAAGCACTGCTACACCGAGCGGATGATGACGCCGCTGAATATCTACCTGGAGCAGTGCAGCGCCGATGAGCGGGTAATGGTGCTAAAAGATTACGGCAACGCCATCAAGCAGATGGCGGCGGCGAATATTTTCCCTGGCGATATGCTGCTGAAGAACTTTGGGGTCACCCGCCACGGGCGAGTGATTTTCTACGACTACGACGAGGTGAGCTATCTCACCGAGTGCCGCTTCCGCCATATTCCCAAATCCCACGGGTATGACAGCTACATGGATGGCGGGGCCAGCCTTTCCATTGGCCCCAACGATATTTTCCCTGAAGAGTTTGGCCCGTTTATGTTTGCCAACCCGGAACTTCGCGCGCTGTTCACAGAGCAGCACCCGGAGCTGTTCGACCCGGACTACTGGCTGGCGCTGCAGCGGGCGATTCTGGATGGGCGGGTGATTGACGTGTACCCGTATCGCAACAAGCAGCGGTTCGCGGGCACCGTGGGGCAGCTGGTACATTAGGCGTTTACTGGACGACGTAAGCCGAGGACAGCATGACTTCAGCCCCGCACTTGGTGGTATTTACCGGATCGGGAATCAGCGCGGAGAGCGGTATCCAAACCTTCCGCGCCAGCGATGGCCTCTGGGAGGAGCACCCGGTGGAAGAGGTCGCCACGCCGCAAGGGTGGCGGCAAGACCCGGAGCGGGTGCTGGCGTTCTATAACCAGCGCCGGGAGCAGATTCGCCGAGCGAAGCCCAACGGCGCCCATAAAGCGCTGGCGGCGCTGGAGCAGGATGGCTTTCAGGTCAGCGTGATTACCCAGAATATTGATGACCTGCACGAACGGGCAGGCTCGCGCCACGTGCTGCACCTGCACGGCGAGATTTTGAAGGCACGCTCATCGGTGGATGCACGGCTACGTTACCCGCTGTTAAAGGGCGGAATTGCCTTGGGCGATGTGTGCGATAAGGGCAGCCAGCTGCGCCCGGACGTGGTGTGGTTTGGCGAGGCGGTGCCGCTGTTCGAAGAGGCCTGCGAGCTGGTCAGCCAGGCGGATTTCCTGCTCGTCGTCGGCACCTCGCTGGCGGTAATGCCCGCCGCATCGCTGCTCACCTATATCGATGACGACACCCCCTGCGCGCTGGTAGACCCCGACGCCGATGAGCTCAGCCCACCCGGCGTGCTGGCGATCAATACCACGGCGGGGGAAGGCGTGCCAGCGCTGGTTAACCAGTGGCGTAAGCAGGGGAATTTGATACTGCCTTGAGCGGCAGGATCACTCTCTACGTCCTCACCTGACCTGTTCATGACGTTGGATGATGCTGCTCTAAAAACCACGCTTTCATCACCCCGGTAATCTGGGTGAGCTCGGCGTCCGTCGCGATATAGGCGGGCATGGTGTAAAGCCAGCGGCCAATGGGGCGTAGCCACACGCCCCGCGCTCGGGCAAATGCGGTAACGCCTTTCAGCGCTTCGCTGCTGTGGGCTTCGATCACCGCCGTTGCGCCTAATACGCGCACGTCCGCTACGGCAGGGTGCGCCCTTAGCGCCGCGTCCTCCAGCAGCTCGCGCCGTAGCGTTTGGCTGAGCGCGGCAATCTTCTCCAGGTAATGCTCCTCCTCGAACACCTTCAGGCTCTCCAGCGCCACGCGGCAGGCTAGCGGGTTGCCCATAAAGGTGGGGCCATGCATAAAGGCGTGGTGCTCGCTGTCGCCAATGAACGCCCTGTGAACCCGGTCGGTAGCCAGCGTGGCCGCATGGCCCAAGTAGCCGCCGGTCAGCCCTTTGGAGAGCACCATAATGTCTGGCGTGACGCCCGCGTGGTCGGCGGCAAACAGCTTGCCGGTGCGGCCAAAGCCGGTGGCGACTTCATCGAAAATCAGCAGCACGCCAAACTCATCGCACAGCGCTCGCGCGCCGCGCAGGTAGTCCGGCGAGGTCATGTTCAGCCCGCCCGCCGCTTGCAGCAGCGGCTCCATCAGTAGCGCGGCAATCTCATGGTGGTGGCGCGCTAGCACCTCCCGCAGCCCGGCGAGGTTCCGCTCCACCTGCTCAGGCGTCGCGTCGAAGGGGGCCGTGGGGGCTGGGGCAAAGTGGTGCTGAGGCAGCAGGCTGGCGAACAGACTGTGCATACCCTCTTCGGGGTCGCACACCGCCATGCAGCCGGTGGTGTCGCCGTGGTACGCCTTCATTAACGAGAGCATTTTGCGCTTGCCGGGGTGGCCGCTCAGCACCTGATACTGCAGCGCCATCTTCATGGCCACTTCCATGCCCACCGACCCGCTATCGGAGTAGAACACATGGTTCAGCCCCGGCGGGGTGGTGCGTACCAGCGTCCTTGCCAGCTGGTCGGCGGGGTTGTGGGTCAGGCCGCCCAGCATCACATGGCAAAGCTCTCCGGCCTGCTCGCGAATGGCGGCGACAAGGCGCGGATGGCCGTAGCCGTGAATCATGCACCACCAAGAGCAGGTGGCATCCAGCAGGCGCTCGCCGCTTTCCAGCGTAAAGTAGCTGCCGCTGCCGCCGACCACCTTGGGCGCAGGCGTTTGGGTTTTGAGATGGGCGTAGGGGTGCCAAACGGGGGAGTTCATGGCGTCGTCTCCTGGGTGGCGATGGGGAGCAGCGCGTCAAGGGAGGGGTAGCGCTGCGCGGTGGTCGCATCCGCCGTAGCCAAATGAGGAATGATGCCCAAGCAAGGGGCGGGAAGGGCGCGTTTCAGCAGCGCCACATTGGCCGAAAAGCGCGGGCTGTCGTCGGCAAAGGCGGGGTCCACCACGCTGCCTACCCAGCCCGCCAGCGTTAAGCCATCGGCGGCGATGGCCTCGGCGGTGAGCCGGGCATGGTTAAGGCAACCCAGCTTCAGCCCAACCACCAGAATCACCGGCAGCCCGAGCGTGCGGGGCAGGTCGGAAAAGTCCTCCTCCTCGTTCAGCGGCACCAGCCAGCCGCCTGCGCCTTCGATCAGCGTCAGATCCCGTGGCGTGTCGATTAATGTGTCGCTGAGCGCCTGAGTAACCCTTGCCACGTTAAGCACTGCACCTGCTTCCAGGGCGGCGAGATGCGGCGCAATGGCGGGAGCGAAAGCCCAGGGGTTGACCGTTGAGTACTCCACCGGCGGGAAACTCTGCGCCTGTAGCGCTAGGGCGTCGTGATTGCGCAGGCCGCTGGGCGTGGCTTCGCTGCCAGAGGCGATGGGCTTTAACCCTAGCGTGGTGAGCTGGCGCTGGCGGGCGGCGCACAGCAGCGCGCTGGTGGCTAGGGTTTTGCCCGCGTCGGTGTCGGTACCGGTGACGAAATAAGTGTTATTCATGTCGCGCTTTCCAGTTGTAGCGTCAGGCAGTGGTAGCTCACTGGCAGCCCCTGTGGCGTGCGCAGCGATTCATAGCGGGCCTGGGCGGTGGCAAGCGCTTGGCGGGTCAGCCGAGCGTTGGGTCTGGCCACTTGGGCACCCACGCCTTTGATAGAGGCCATGACGGCGTTCAGGTCGGGGTAGAAAAAACGCCGCTGCTCGCAAGCGTGCTGGGTGAGGCTCAGGCTGCTTTGCTGAATCGCCTGCTGTACGGCGCTGGCATCCGGCGTTTGCAGCAAGGCCTCGGGCCGCTGCCAGGCGGTGGCGACTTCGTTCAGCGTGCCGGGCAGCAGCGTGGTGATTCGCGCCTGCCCGCCAGGGGCGAGCACCCGCGCCAACTCCCGCAGCACCGCGCCGATATCCGGGCACCACTGAATCGCCAGGTTAGAGAACACAAGATCCACGCTTGCGTCGTTCAGCGGCAGCGCGGCGGCATCTCCCTGTTGCCAGCGTATGGCATCGCCATACTGCGCCTGGGCGTGGGCGAGCATACCGGGCGCTAGGTCTAGCCCGGTGATGGTGGCGTTTGGGTAGTGGGTCGCCAGCCGCTGGGTCCAGTAGCCGGTGCCGCAGCCAAGGTCGAGCACCTGTTGAGCGCTCTCCGGTAGCGTTTGCCAGAGTGTTTCGCCAATGTCGCGCTGGGCGCTAGCGAGGGCATCATAGCGAGGTGCCGCCCGGGAAAAAGCCCGAGCAACACGCTCCTGCCAGCGGGGCAGTGGCAGCGAGGTGGCCGGTGTGTTCATCGCGGCTCCTGGTGCGCGCGCGTGGCCTGCTCGGCCAGCCGTGCCGCTAGCTGGGCGGGCTGGGAGAGCATGGGGCAGTGCCCTGCGGCTTCCAGCCGAAGCGCTTGCTGGCGCGTGCTGCTTGATAGCAGCGGGTCGTGGGCGCCTGCCAGTAGGCGGATAGGGCAGGGAGGATTGGCAAGCATTGCCTGGTTATCCAGCGTCTCAAGCCACATGAGCCCTTGCGCGAGCGTGTCGGTATCGGCGTGGGGAGTCTTACCTAACTGTGCTCGTAGCTGGCGATGGACCTCGCGGGCATTGGGTTCGCCCTGGGCCTGCCAGCGCAGAAAGTGCCGCCACGTAGCAACGGGGTCACGGCGGAAGGCGAACTGAAAGCTGGCAAGCTCGTCACTCGTCACACCGCCATCATCCTCCGCGTCACTACAAAAGCGGCTGCCTGCGCCCAGCAGCAGCAAGGCTTTGGGTGGCGGCAGGTGATCAAGAAGCGCTGTGGCCAGCAACCCACCCAGCGACCAGCCCACCCAAACGGCATTGCTGGGTAACTCAGGTGCCATACGCTCGGCGAGCGCTTCAATGTGTGTGGGGGTAGGTAGCGCCGGAGATTCGCCGTAGCCGGGCCACTCCACTGCGCTGGGTTCGACAGTGCTGGGCCAATGCTCCGCCAGCGGTTGCCATATACGGCGGTCGACGCCCCAGCCCGAGAGTAGGATGAGCTTCATCGCTGCTCCTCGTTCAGGCAGGCAGCGGCCACCTCCAGTAGCCGATCGATATCCCGTTGAGTATGGCGGGCGCTTAACGTGATACGCAGCCGCGACTCGCCGTTGGGCACCGTGGGTGGCCGAATCGCCCCTACCTGGATAGCGTGCACATCGAACGTGGCCGCCCAGGCCAGGGTGCGCTGCTCGCTTCCCAGCAGCAGCGGTTGAATCGGCGTGTGGGAGTGGCCGAGGGGTAGCCCCAAGGCGATGGCCTGCTGGCGGAAGTAATCAATATGGCGAGCGAGCCGCTGGCGATGCTCCGGCTCCCGCTGCACGATGGTGAGCGCTTCTAGCGTGGCGGCGGCAATACTGGGCGGTTGGGCGGTGGTGTACACATAGCTGCGGGAAAACTGAATAAGGTGCTCAATCAGCGCGGCGTCCCCCGCCACAAACGCCCCGGCGGTGCCCAGCGCTTTGCCCAAGGTGCCGACCAAGATCGGCACGGCCTGGCTATTAAAACCCGCCACGCATCCCGCGCCGTTTTCTCCGAGCACGCCGAACCCGTGGGCATCGTCGATCATCAGCCAGGCGCCGTGCTGCTGGCTGATGTGGGCAAGTTCTCCGACGTCAGCGATATCGCCATCCATGCTGAACACGCCGTCGCTCACCACTAGCTTGTGAGTGGCCGTGCTGCGCGCAAGCAAACGCTGTAAGTCGTGACCATCGCGGTGGTGGTAGCGCCGGGAGCGGGCACCGCTCAGCGCGCCACCATCAAGCAGTGAGGCGTGGTTAAGACGGTCCTGGAAAATCGCGGTGTGGGGATCCGCTAGCGCCTGCAGTACGCCCAGGTTCGCCATATAGCCCGTGGAGAACAGCAGCGCCCGCTCCCGTCCGGTCCACTCGGCCAGCGTCTCTTCCAGGGCATCGTGAATGCCCAGGTGCCCGCTGACTAAGTGCGACGCGCCGGCCCCTGCGCCAAAGCGTTGTGCTCCTTCCGCCTGGGCCGCCTGTACGCGTGAGTCCTGGGCAAGGCCCAGATAGTCGTTGCCTGCAAAGTCGAGTGCCGTATGGGTAGAGACTCGGCGGTTGCGCCAGCGCTGCTGGCGCTCGCGCTCATCGCGGGCTGCCGCTAAGCGCTGGTGCCACACCTCAGACACTGGCATCCACCGCCAGCATCGCGGCGAGTTCAGCCTGGGCATGGCGCTGGGTTTGCTGAGCCAGCCGCTCGGCGCGCTGTGCGTCATCCTCGCAGGTGTCGCGGCGCTCGGGGTGCAGGCCCAGCTTGGCAAACAGTGCGCGGTCGCGCTCTGCCTGAGGGTTGCCGGTGGTCAGCAGCTTGTCGCCGTAGAAGATGGAGTTGGCACCGGCCAGGAAGGCGAGCGCTTGGGTGGATTCGCTCATCTGCTCGCGGCCTGCGGAGAGGCGCACATGGCTCTGGGGCATCATGATGCGCGCCACGGCAATGGCGCGGATGAACTCCAGTGGGTCTAAATCATCGACGTTCTCCAGCGGCGTACCCGGCACTTTGACCAGCATGTTGATAGGCACGGACTCAGGGTGCGGGGAGAGCTTGGCGAGCTGTTGCAGCAGCGCACTGCGATCCTGTGCGCCTTCACCCATGCCTAAAATACCGCCCGAGCACACTTTCATACCGGCATCGCGCACGGTGGTCAGGGTTTCCAGGCGGTCACTGTAGGTGCGGGTGGTGATGATTTCGCCGTAGTAGTCCGGGGAGGTATCGAGGTTGTGGTTGTAGTAGTCCAAGCCAGCAGCGGCCAGCCGTGTGGCCTGCTCGCCGTCGACCATACCCAGCGTCATGCAGGTCTCAAGCCCCAGCGCTTTCACCTGGCGTACCATCTCTTCCACCACCACTAAATCTTTATCCCGTGGGCTGCGCCACGCGGCTCCCATGCAAAAGCGGCTGGCGCCTGCTTCTTTGGCTGCTTTAGCTTGGGCGACCACTTTTTCAATTTCCAGCAGCTTCTCTTTTTCCAACTGGGTGTTGTAATGGCCCGACTGGGGGCAGTACTTGCAGTCTTCCGGGCAGGCCCCGGTTTTAATCGACAGCAGGGTAGAGACCTGCACCGCATTGGCATCGAAGTGCGCCCGATGCACCTGCTGGGCTTGAAACAGTAGGTCATTAAAGGGCAACGCAAACAGCGCGTTGATCTCGTCAAGCGTCCAGTCGTGGCGCGGCGCGGCATCCGCCGCGTAAGAAGCAGTTGAAGTAGTGGTCGAGGTAGCGGTCACGGGTAAACCTATATTTTTTTGAAAGTTGACAGGACTCTAGCGGGGCTGTGCTAAACGTGTCAACTTTTTGAAGTGGATTGGTTTACCATGGTGCTTGACTGTAGGGAGTATTCGTCAGGATGTATGGCCTGCTTTATACTCTGCGCCCTTTGACGATCCACTGGAGCGCAGATGCCTGACGCGACCTCGCTGCCCCCCGAACACGATGCATTGACCGACCGCGACCCGGCCACCGGGCATCCGCGCCCGCCTCGGCGTGAATTCAAAGCGCGGGGCAGCTTCGTCAAACGCTGCGAAGGGTGCAACCTGCCCGAGCTGAACTGCCTCTGCCCGTATCAGGTGAAGGCGGAGAGCGATGCCCAGGTATGGCTGTTGACCCACTCCATTGAGCACTACAAACCGACCAATACCGGGCGTTTGATAGGCGACGTGCTCACCAACACTCGCGTGTTTACCTGGTATCGCACCGCGCCGGACGACACGCTGGCAGCGTTATTGGAAGATCCGCGCTACGCGCCGTTCGTGATTTTTCCTGACGACCAGCCGGATTACGCCGACCGCGTGGTGGATATTGATGCCGTGCATACCGCCAAGCAGCAGGCGCGCATTCCGGTGTTTATCATTTTAGATGGCACGTGGCGTCAGGCGCGGCGTATGTTCCGCAAAAGCCCCTACCTGGATGCACTGCCGGTTCTACCGCTGCGTACCGAGCGGGAGACCCGCTACCGGCTGCGCAAGCCCGCCTCGAAAGCGCATCTGTGCACCGCCGAGGTGGCGATTGAGCTGCTGCGTCAAAGCGGCGATGTAACGGCGGCGAGCGTGCTGGATGACTACTTTGATGTGTTCAACGATAGCTACGCCGAGAGCCGCTACTACCGCAAAATTGAGGAACCCACCGCTGCGATGCAGCGGCTGCTGAAGCGGCGACAAGAGTCCGCTGATAATGCTAGTGAGGACTAGCGCTCAGGCGCTGTGCCGGGCAGCCAGCGCAGCAGCACTTTGCGTACCCAGTACCAGCGGTTGATCAGCAGCGCGGCGAAAATCAGGCTGCAGCCCAGCAGTTGCAGCGCGGTCATGGTTTCCCCAAACCACCAGGCGGCAAATAGCGCGGTCCAAACGGCTTCCAGCATGAGAATCACCGCCGCATGACTGGGGGTGGTCATTCCCTGGGCTTTAATCTGAAGAAAGAAGCGCAGCGAGCTGGCCAGCAGCACGCTAGCCATAAACCAGCCGAGAATTGAGGTGCTCAGGGCCAGCGGCTGATGCTCTACCACCAGGGAAAGCCCCGTCAACACCACGCCTACCGAGATAAGCTGTAGCGTCGTCAATGGCAGTGCCGCCACATTGCGAACTACCCGGGTATTGACGTTGATCAGCAGCGCAAAGCAGAGCGCGGCGCACACCATCAGTAGCTGGCTGGCTTCCACTCGAAACCCCGCGTTGAGCGACAGTAGGGCAAAGCCGAGCAATGCAATGGGCAGCGCTATCCAGGTGCTGCGCGGTGGGCGGTCGCCAAACAATAGCCGGGCCACCACGGGCACCAGCAGAATGCCTAAGCTGTTGATAAAGGCGCTTTCACCCAGGTGGTCGGAGTAGTTAAGCCCCAGCACCCAAAAAGCGATGGCAGCGCTGAACAAAACGCCCACCAGCAGGCCGCGGCGCACTCGACGTAACGGCATGCGCCGGAGGGCAGGCCAGGCAAACCCAAGCAATATCAGCCCAGCGAGTAAAAAGCGTGTGCCAATAAACAGCAGAGGCGGCATACCTGCCAGCGCTTCTTTGGAGAATATCCAGCCCCCGGCAGCCACGATAGTGACCAGTAGGAGCAGCGCATCGGCCTGCCACGGCGCTTGTTTGATCGTACTCACGCAGCACCGCTGCCGAACAGGGCACCGGCGATTCTAAAGCCGGCTACCCAGGTGCCCACCGCTGAACCCAGCGTGGCGAGAATAAAGACCAGCAGAGTGCGAGACACACGGTTTTTCCACCAGCCTTTCAGCTGCGTCACGTCATGGCGCAGGGTGGAGAAGTCGCGCACCTTGGGCTTCCGCATATAGAGCTCCACACCGGCAGCAACAAAACCGGCCCCAATCGTTGGGTTTAGCGATGTGAGCGGCGCGGCAAAGAAGGTGGCAATCACGGTGACTGGGTGGGCGAGGGCGGCGATCGTGGCCCCACCGGATAAAATCCCGTTAATCAAAAACCACTCGATCACCAGCTGCCAGCCGAGGTCGGTATTGCGTGAAAAGCCCACCACAAAACCGGTAATGACGAGCGCCGTAATCAGCCAGGGGGCGGCTTTCCATAGCTTGGAAGGCGGCGGCGTGGCTTCGAGGGACTCTCGCTCAATCGTGGGGTTTTCCGGCAGCGGCGTTTCCAGGTGCTCGCCCGTGCCTTTTAAATGGCCGGCGCCCAATACCACCAACACGTTCTGGTAGCGCCCAGGCGGCGCTTCTTCCGCCAAACGCAGTGCCATATAGCGGTCACGCTCACGGATCAGCGGGGTGTAGAGCGCTTCGGATTCGGCGGCAAACTCGCTGAAGGTGGCCTCCAGCATGTCGCCCTCTTTGAGCTTTTCGATGTCCTCTTTGGAGACATCCTGGCGGGAGAGTACGCTGCCAATCAGCCCTGAAAACAGCGAGAAGCGCTGCCACCAGGGCACATTGCGGTAAATACGTTTTAAGGTGATACCTACGTCCCTATCGACCAGCAGCAGCGGCAGATTGCGGGTGCGGCACTCTTCCACCGCCGCACGCATTTCGGCCCCCGGCTGAATGCCGGACTGCTCGGCAATCCGCTGCTGAAACGCGCCCAGCGCGAGGCTTGCCGCGACCATGCCCGCTTTGCCTTGCTTGAACACCTGAAACAAGTCCTGCTCGCCCATAGCATCGGGATTATCCATGCTGTGGTGGCGGGCATCGCAAAGCTCGATGGCGACGGCATCGAAGTGGCCGCTGTCGATCAGTTGGCGAACGTCGTCGGCGCTTTCGGCAGAGACGTGGGCGGTACCGAGCAGCGTATAGCGCGTGCCGCCCACGCTGACGGTTTTCAGCGGGCCGCTGGTGGCAGGGAGTGAAACACTTTCTTGGGCCAGCGGTGTTGCATCATCTTGAGTCATTAAAAGGTCTCTACAAAATTGGTAACCAGCAGGGCGCGTTTAACGCCGCCAAAACGCTGGGGTAAACAGCACAAGTACCGTAAAAATTTCCAGGCGGCCCAGCAGCATGGCAAGCACTAAAATCCATTTGGCGAGGCTGGGCAGATCGCCATAGTGGCTGCTGGCTTCTCCCAGGGCGGGGCCAAGGTTGTTCAGCGCCGAACCAACGGTAGACCACGCCGTCACCTGATCGACTCCCGTGGCCATTACGCCCACCAGCATCAAGAAGAACAGCATCACATACGCCGAGAAAAAGCCCCATACGGCCTGGGCGATGCTATCGGGAACGCTGACTTTGCCAACTTTAACGGCGATCACCGCGTTGGGGTGGATAAGCCGCATGACCTCGCGCATCCCCTGTTTCAGAATCAGGATAATCCGGATCACCTTCATGCCGCCGCCGGTAGAGCCGGAACAGCCGCCCACAAACGCTGCCACAAATAGTAGGAAGGGCAGCGCGCCCGGCCAACTAGAGAAATCCGCAACGGCAAAGCCTGCGGTAGTGGCGACTGAGACAACCTCAAACAGCGCGTGGCGTAGCCCCACGATATCGTCGTAAGTATCGGTCAGCCATAGGGTAATCACGGTAATGATGGTCAGCCCGGCTAAAAACAGCATGAGAAAACGTGCTTCGGGGTCTTGGAAGTAGTGCAGCAAGCGCTTTTCCCGCCAGGCAATAAAGTGCAGGCTAAAGCTGAAGGCCGAGATCAGCATAAAGCTAATGCAGATCAGCTCGATGGCGGCGCTATTAAAGTAGCCGATACTGGCATCGTAGGTGGAGAACCCGCCAATGGCGACGGTGGAAAAGCTGTGCCCTAGCGCATCAAACCAGTCCATACCTGCCAGCATATAGGCCACCATGCAGGCAATGGTGAGCGTGGCGTAGATATACCAGAGCGCTTTGGCGGTTTCGGTAATCCGTGGGGTTAGCTTGGAGTCCTTTAGCGGCCCTGGTATTTCGGTGCGGTAAAGAGCCATCCCCCCGACGCCCAGGGTAGGCAAAATAGCGACGGCCAGCACCACGATCCCCATCCCGCCTAGCCACTGCAGCTGCTGGCGGTAGTAAAGTACCGATTCCGGTAGAAAATCAATGCCGGTAATCACCGTGGCACCGGTGGTCGTCAAGCCGGAAAAGGATTCAAATACCGCATCGGTAATGCTTAGCGACCCTTCACCGAAGAGCATCAGCGGCAGCGAGCCGAATAGTGCCAGTACGGTCCAGAACATCGCCGCGATAATAAACCCGTCGCGGATACGTAGCTCTTTATGGGAGCGGCGATTGGGCAAATAGAGCAGTAGCCCGGTGATTACCGTAATGGCCACCCCGCTCATAAAGGCGTGCCAAACGCCGTCGCGAAACCAGAGTGACATCAGCATGGGAGGCAGCATGGTGAGGCTAAAGAGCATCAACAGCAGCCCTAAAATGCGTAAAATGACCCGCAAGCTCATAGTGGTGGTTGTCTCATAACGCTGGCACGGTTCTTAGAAAAACGTTAAGCCGACCTGGAATAGGCGTTCAACGTCGCGGATTCGCCGCTTGTCGATCACAAACAGGATGACGTGGTCGCCACTCTCCACCAGCACGTCGCCGTGGGCGATGATGACCTCCTTACCCCGCACAATGGCACCGATGGTGGTGCCTTCCGGCAGGTCGATCTCGGCGATGGTACGGCCCACCACCTTGGACGACTGCTTATCGCCGTGGGCGATGGCTTCGATGGCTTCCGCCGCCCCGCGACGCAGCGAGTGCACGTTGACGATATCGCCCCGGCGCACGTGGGTCAGCAGGCTGCCGATGGTGGCCTGCTGGGGGGAGATGGCGATGTCGATATCGCCGCCCTGGACCAAATCCACATAGGCGGCGTTGTTGATTAGCGTGAGAACCTTCTTCGCCCCCAGCCGCTTGGCGAGCAGCGACGACATGATGTTCACCTCGTCGTCGTTGGTCAGCGCGCAGAAGATATCGCAGTCTTCGATGTTCTCCTCTTCCAGCAGCCGCTTGCTGGTGGCGCTGCCGTGGAGCACCACGGTACGATCCAGCCGCTCGGAGAGCGTGGTGCAGCGCTCCAGGCTGTGCTCGATAATCTTCACCTGATGGCTGTGCTCTAGGTGCTCCGCCAGCCGCTCGCCGATATTGCCGCCCCCGGCAATCACCACCCGGCGGAAGTCGCGCTCCACCTTACGCAGCTCGCTCATCACCGCGCGGATATCCCGTCGGGCCGCCAGGAAGAACACCTCGTCGTCGGCTTCGATCACCGTGTCGCCCCGGGGAATGATCGGCCGATTGCGGCGGTAAATCGCTGCCACGCGGGTTTCCACGTTGGGCATATGCTTGCCCAAAAACGCCAAATCCTGACCCACCAGCGGGCCGCCGTAGAAGGCCTTCACCGCCACCAGCTGCACCAGGCCTCCGGCAAACTCCAGTACCTGCAGCGCGCCGGGGTGCTCAATCAAGCGGCGTACATGGTCAGTGACTACCTGCTCAGGGCTGATCAGCACGTCGATGGGAATCGCTTCGTGGGCGAATAGGCCCTTACGGGTGAGGTAGGCAGTGGAGCGCACCCGGGCAATTTTGGTGGGGGTGCGAAACAGCGTATGGGCCACCTGACAGGCGATCATATTGATCTCGTCGGTGTTGGTCACCGCGATCAGCATATCGGCGTCTTCGCAGCCCGCCTGACGCAGCACGATCGGGTAGGAGCCCGCGCCGGTGACCGTGCGGATATCCAGCTTGGTGTGCAGTTCGCGTAGTTTTGCGCCGTCGGTATCGACGACGGTGATGTCGTTCTCTTCGCGGGCGAGGTGCTCTGCGAGGGTGCCGCCGACCTGGCCGGCGCCAAGAATGATGATTTTCATTGCTAAGCACGGTTCCGTTGTAAGCGCCAGCGCGTTACCGGCAGACGGTGTGCGCTGCAATAAAGACGGCGGCCAGTGTAAACCAGCCGCCGTTGAAAAGCAGGTAGGGATTACTCTAGCGTGAAGCCAACTTTAATCGTTACCTGCCAGTGGGCGACGCGACCATCTTCAATATGGCCCCGGGTATCGGTGACTTCGAGCCAGCGCATGTTGTGGACGCTTTCCGACGCTTTGGTCAGTGCGTTCTGCACGGCTTCCTCAATACCTTTTTCGGATGAACCGGTTAGCTCAATGTGCTTATAGGTGTGATGACTCATGCTATCTCCTTGCTTGTCATGAAATAACGGCTTAGGGCGATACCGCTGTTTAGGCGGTTCGCTTCTCTAGTCTGGCATAAAAAAAGCCGTCGTGACTGCTCGGGGCGGGAAACAGCTGGCGGCCCTGGCCGCTTTGCTCGCCCCAGGCCACATCATGGGGCGTGGTGGCGTGGGCATCCGGCGTGCGGGCCAGAAACGCATCGATTTGCGCCGCGTTCTCTTCGGGAAGCACCGAGCAGGTGGCATAGAGCAGCGTGCCGCCGGGGCGCAGCAGCGGCCAGAGGTTATCTAGCAGCTGGCGCTGTAGCTTAGCAAGCTGGCGAATATCCTCTTTACGGCGCAGCGCCTTGATATCCGGGTGGCGACGAATCACGCCCGTACCCGAGCAGGGGGCATCCAGCAAAATGGCGTCGAACGGGGTGCCGCTCCACCAGTCGCGGGTGGTGGCATCGGCATGCTTTAGCTCGGCGCTCAGCCCTAAGCGGCTGAGCGTATCGTCCACCCGCGCCAACCGCTGGTTGTCGCTATCAATGGCAGTCAGCGCAATATCAAACTGCTCCAGCAAATGCGCGGTTTTGCCGCCGGGGGCGCAGCAGGCGTCCAGGACATGGGCGCCTGGGCGGGGTGCCAGAGTCGGGCCAAGCAGCGCCGCTGAGAGCTGTGCCGCTTCATCCTGCACGCTGACGTGGCCCTGCTCAAAACCGGGCAGCACAGAGACATCGCAGGGGGTAGTGAGCGTAATGCCATCCGGGGCGTGACAGCAGAGGTGCCCATCTAACCCCTGTTCGGTCAGCTGTTGAAGATACGCTTCACGGTCGTTATGGCGCTGGTTGACGCGTAGGGTCATTGGCCCTGGTTCGTTATTGGCTTGGGCAATGGCGCGCCACTGCTCGGGCCAGGCGTGGCGCAGGGCGTCCAGCAGCCAGGGAGGATGCTCCAGGGCAACGTTTTCATCACGGTCAACGACTTTTTGCAGGGCATCAGCTTCACGCTGCAGGCGGCGTAGGCAGCCGTTCAGCACCCGGGTAGCCCACTCCTTACCGAGTAAGCGTGCTGCCCCGGCGGTTTCGCCTACCGCTGCATGGGCGGGAATACGCATGTAGAGCAGCTGGTAGATGCCGACCAGCAGCAGGGCGTGGATATCCGCATCGCGCTTTTTGAACGGCTGCTTGAGGAGCTGGCTAGCCAGTGCTTCCAGGCGTGGCAGGCGACGGCAGGTGCCGTAGCAAAGTTCTTTCAGCAGGCTGCGGTCACGGGCGATAACGCTATGCTCATCCAGGCCGGCTAGCGAGCCTTTCTGGGTCAATATCGGCACAAGGCCACGGGCAGCCGCTGCGCGAACATCCTGGCCATTGCCGCCTTTGGCGGGGCGCTGTTGACTCATTGGCTATCTCCTTGCGCGGGTTGTCCAAGGCGAACGCCAATGGTGAGTGGCGTTTGGCGGGCGTTTAATAAGTCGCGTACCGCCATCGCTTTGCCGCCAGGTAGCTGGGCACGGCTGACGCACAGCACTTCTTGCCCCTGCTCTCCGCAGGCAATACGCAGGTGTTCATCACCATGTTCTAGCAGCGTACCGGGGGGCGATGGCGGCTGCTCACCTTGCTCGACGCTGGCCATGAGTAGGCGCAGGCGGTCGTTACCTAGCGTGCACCAAGCCACCGGCCAGGGGTTGAAGGCGCGGATTTTGCGCGCCAGCTGTTCGGCAGGCTGAGTAAAGTCTAGCTCGGCCTCCGCTTTGCTGAGCTTGGCGGCGTAGGTCACGCCCTCTTCCGGCTGGGGCGTTGCCTCCAGGCTGCCGCTATCCAGCTGGTCCAGCACGTTCACCAGCGCATTGGCGCCTTGAATGGCCAGCCGGTCGTGCAGGTCGCCACCAGTGGTGCGGGAGGTAATTGGGGTACGCACTTCATACAGCATGGCACCGGTATCCAGCCCTGCATCCATTTGCATAATGGTCACACCGGAGACGCTGTCGCCCGCTTCGATGGCACGCTGGATAGGCGCCGCGCCCCGCCAGCGGGGCAGCAGCGAGGCATGCACGTTGATGCAGCCTAGGCGCGGGGTGTCCAGCACCGCCTGAGGGAGCAGTAGCCCGTAAGCGACCACGACCATAACATCGGCGTTTAAGGCCGCCAGCTCGGCCTGGGCGTCGGCGTCTTTCAGGCTGACGGGTTGATACACCGGCAGCCCGTGCTCTTGAGCCAGCTGTTTAACCGGGCTTGGGGTGAGTTTTCGCCCCCGGCCAGCGGGGCGGTCTGGCTGGGTATAAACCGCCACGACTTCATGTTCGCTGTCGAGAACGGCAGCAAGGCTGGAAGCGGCGAAGTCTGGCGTGCCAGCAAAAACAACGCGTAACGGTGACATGGTGATGAACCCCTGGATGAAGAGAGAAAAGTGCGGCGTATGAAACGCATAAAGGCCGAGAGGCAGCGCTACGGTTCACGGAGCCATGCCCGTGGGAGTTAGCGTGTCAGCTCGGCCAGTGGCCATGTTGTAAAGTGCGCCTTAGGCGTCGTTCATCAGCTTGTGGCGCTTTTGCATTTTTTTCATCACCCGGTCGCGCTTAAGCGGTGATAGGTAGTCCACAAATAGGACGCCTTCCAGGTGGTCGTACTCATGCTGAATGCAGTGGGCTAAGAGGCCATCCGCCTCCAGCTCGTAGGGCTCACCGTTACGATCCAGCGCATTAAGCTTCACTTTTAGGTAGCGCGGCACTTCAGCGTAGTATTCAGGGATCGACAGGCAGCCTTCTGAGAGCGGCTCTTTCTCTTCGCCGATGGGCTCATAGCGGGGGTTGATGAGCACCAGCGGTTGGGAGTTGTCGTCGCTGACATCCATTACCACTACGCGGCGATGCACATCAATTTGCGTTGCCGCAAGGCCGATGCCGCGCGCGTCGTACATGGTCTCCAACATATCGTCGACGAGTTGACGAACCTCATCGTCGACGGTTTCCACCGGTACCGCCTTGGTGCGAAGGCGCTCGTCGGGGAATTCAAGAATAGGAAGTTTGGCCATGGCGTTACAATCACCGTTATGCTGAGTCTTTAAGATGAGTAGGCTGCGTTCTGTGTCGGCAAGCCTAACTGCTTTACTATTAGCCACTATATCATGCTGACACTGTTCCTGGGCATGCGCGACGCTGTGCAGCCTCTTACACCGCTTCACCAACCACTGCCAAGGGAGAACGGGATGGTGGCTCGAAAGTCTCTTTATTATAGCGTCTTTAGTGCGCTCTTAATGTGGGTGCTACTGGCTAGCCAGTCGGCTTCCGCCTGGGAGCGGCTGCGTCGCGATGCCCCCGAACGTTACGAAGTGGTGGCGGGCGATACGCTATGGGATATCTCCGCACGCTATCTGCACTCTCCCTGGCAGTGGCCTTCGCTGTGGCAGGCAAACCCGCAAATTCGTAATCCTCACCTTATCTACCCCGGCGATGTATTGATATTGGGGGCATGCCAAGGCCAGCCGTGCCTTTCTGTGGAGCGGGGCCAGGAGGTCGTAAAGCTCTCACCGCAGATGCGTACGGTGCCTAAGCGAGAAGCCATTACTCCCATTCCAATGGAGGTAGTGCACGCCTTTCTACGGGAGCATCGCGTGGTGGAGCCAGGGGCGTCTCTTCAAGAGCTGGCCTATGTCGTGGGTGGTGATGATCAACGCTTGATTAGCGGCGCAGGCGATACCCTGTATGTGCGTGGTGATGTGCCGCCTAGGGGGCGGCTAGGTATCTATCGCCCAGGGGAACCCTATATGGCGGCCGATGGCACGCTGCTGGGGGAAGAGTTAATCAATATTGGCGAGGCGCGCTACCTGAGCAGTGAGGGTGATATCGCGCGTATTGAAGTACTCACGGCTAACCAAGAGGTACGTAATAACGACATCCTGCTGCCGCTAGCGGAGCGTGAGCTAAGCGAAGCCTTTGTTCCCCGAGCACCGTTGAATAGCGTAGCTGGCCAAATTGTTGCGGTACCCGGCGGGGTGCGATTTATTGGGCGTTTGCAAGTAGTAGCGCTGGATCTCGGCACCCAGGATGGCCTTCAGCCAGGGCATGTACTGCGCGTCGACCAGCAGGGGGAGCTGGTGACCGACCCCCGTACTCAAGAGCTACTGCGGCTACCCAATACCGAGGCAGGATTGGTGATGGTATTCAGGCCCTACAACCACATGAGCTATGCCTTGGTGATGCAGGCCTCTCGGGTGCTAGCGGTAGGTGATAGGGTCAGCACGCCGACGCGTTAAGGTGTATACAACAATTTGATGCAAGGGGAGCTCTATGGATGCTAAGGAGTGGCTGGTGGTTAATGCACTGCCCGGTATGGGCGCTGCACGGATTGCACAACTGGTGGCGCGCAAGCCCCAATGGCCCCAAGGTTGGCTGGCAACCTTGCCCAGCAATGCCGCCAATGCCCTGCGGCTGTGGCTGGCCCAGCCAGAGCGTAGCCCGCTCCAACAAGAGGTCAACGACACCCTCTCCTGGCTACAAGAAGCCCCCAACCGTCACCTGATTCACCGCGACCACCCTGCATGGCCGGATCTTTTAAACCAGCTGCCCGACCCGCCAGCGGTGCTGTGGGCCCAAGGCGATCTCCGCGCGTTAGAAGCCCCTGGCCTTGCCATGGTCGGCACCCGTCGTCCTACCTCGGAGGGGAGCGGGCATGCCCAGGCGTTTGCCCGGGAGCTGGCCAACCGCGGCTGGTGCATTGTCAGCGGGATGGCGCTAGGCGTGGATGGCATCGCCCAGCGTGCGGCGCTCGCCGCAGGTGGAAGCTCCATTGCCGTGCTTGGCTGTGGGATTGATGTCATCTACCCCGCCCGCCATCGGGATCTGCATGAACAGCTTAGTACGCTTCCCGGTGGTCTGCTGCTCTCTGAGCACCCACCCGGCACGGTGGCTCGCCCAGCCTTTTTCCCCCGCCGCAACCGAATTGTCACCGGCCTTGCGCTAGGCACCCTGGTCGTCGAGGCCACCGAGAAAAGCGGTTCGCTCGTCAGCGCCCGCCTCGCCCTGGAGCAGGGGCGCGAGCTGTTTGCGCTGCCGGGTTCGCTGCATAATGTCCAGGCTCGTGGTTGTCTGCAGCTGTTGCGTAGCGGTGCCACCCTGGTACGCCATGTGGACGATATTCTCGAAGAGCTACAGCATTGGGTGCCACGCTTTATGCCTGCGCCGCTAGGAGATGAAACCGATGAACCGTCGCCGCATCCGCCGAAGGGGGAATCGCCGTCGGCGGATAGCCTATTTAACGCATTAGGCCCATCGCCTACGCCGATTGATGTGCTGGTGCAGCGCACCGGTATTTCGGTGAGCGAGTGCCAGCAGCGCCTGTTGATGCTGGAGCTGGATGGCAAAGTGACGCAGCAGGCGGGTGGCTGGGTACGTCTGGCAGCGCCGTGGTAAGATGCAAGTTCAATTTTGTGATTGGCTGAGAGCTTATCAGGAGCGTCTATGAAACCGGCGGTTGACGTGAAGGCGGCGGTAAGCGCGCTGCGCGCAGGCGGCGTCATTGCATGTCCAACGGAAGCGGTGTGGGGGCTAAGCTGTGACCCCGACAACGATGAAGCGCTAGCGCATTTAATGCGTATCAAAGCGCGCGACCCAGCCAAGGGCGTGATTCTGGTGGCGGCGAGTATCGAGCAATTTCAGCCCTGGTTAAGCCAGCTGCCGTTGGAACTCCATGCGCCGTTGGCGGCCAGTTGGCCAGGCCCGAATACTTGGCTGGTGCCGGACAATGGCCGCAGCCACGGCTTGGTGCGTGGTGCCCACCAAAGCGTTGCCCTGCGGGTGACCGACCATCCGCTGATGAAAGCGCTGTGCGACGCCTTTGGCGGGCCGCTTGTCTCCACTTCTGCTAACCGGGCCGGTGACCCGCCCGCCATGAGCGCGGAAGAAGTCGCCACGATTTTTGGCGATGACGTAGCCGCCATCGTGGCAGGTGAGTTGGGTGGTAATGCCAAGCCCAGCACCATCAGGGACTTAGTGTCCGGTAAAGTGATGCGCGCTTAATAACCAGCGCGTTTCTACTCGTCACTGCCTAAGCACGACCTACTATTTATTACTGACTTACGACTGACGAATCACGCCTTAGCCCTTCAGGAGTTACCGTGGCCCACGAGCACCTAGACGACGTTAAAACCTATCTTCTCGACCTCCAGGAACGGCTCTGTGCAGGCCTTGCCGCCGCTGATGGTCGTGCCGCCTTTAAAGAGGATAGCTGGCAGCGTGAAGAGGGCGGCGGCGGGCGTTCGCGGGTAATGGAGTCGGGCGCGGTATTTGAAAAAGGCGGCGTCAACTTTTCCCACGTGTTTGGTGCCCAACTGCCGCCTTCCGCCACTGCGGCGCGGCCAGAGCTGGCCGGGCGCAGCTTCCACGCGGTGGGGGTCTCCTGGGTGATGCACCCGGAAAACCCCAACGTGCCCACAAGCCATGGCAACGTGCGCTTCTTCATTGCCGAAAAAGAGGGCGAACCGCCGGTGTGGTGGTTTGGCGGCGGTTTTGACCTAACCCCCTACTACCCGGTGTTTGAGGACGTGGTGCACTGGCACCAAGTGGCCCGCGAGGCCTGCGCCCCCTTTGGTGAGGGTGTTTACGAGCGCTACAAAACGTGGTGCGACGACTACTTCTATCTGAAGCACCGCGAAGAGACCCGTGGCGTCGGCGGGCTATTCTTTGACGATTTGAACGAAGGCAGCTTCGAGGAGTGCTTTGCATTCCAGCGGGCGGTGGGGGATAGCTTTCTGGACGCTTACCTCCCTATTGTCGAGCGCCGCAAGCAGGATGCCTGGGGAGAGCGCGAGCGGGATTTCCAGCTCTACCGTCGCGGCCGCTATGTGGAGTTCAACCTGGTATGGGACCGTGGCACGCTGTTTGGCCTGCAAAGCGGCGGGCGCACGGAGTCCATTCTGATGTCCATGCCGCCACTGGCCCGTTGGGAGTACGCTTTTACTCCCGAGCCGGGCAGCCGTGAAGCACAACTGCACGACTATTTAGTGCCACGCGATTGGCTGGCCGAGGCCGCCCAGCAGAACAACGCCTAAGGAGTTGAGATGAGTGATCGCTACTGTGTGTTTGGTAATCCAATCAAACACTCTAAATCGCCGCTGATCCACGGTGAGTTTGCCAGCCAGACCCATCAGGCCATGAGTTACACCGCCGAGCTGGCGCCGGTAGAGGGCTTTGCCGACGCATGGCGGGCGTTTGTGGCCGCCGGTGGCCGTGGCGCCAACGTGACCGTACCCTTTAAAGGTGATGCCTTTGCGCTTTGCGATACCCTGAGCCACCGCGCCAAGCGCGCCCAGGCGGTGAATACGCTGATTGTGGGCGGTAACGGGCGTACCTACGGCGATACCACCGACGGTATCGGGTTAGTGCGGGATTTGGCCTACCATCGCGTCCCCCTAGCGGGTAAGCGTGTGCTGGTCATCGGCGCAGGCGGCGCGGTGCGTGGCGTATTGGAACCGCTGCTGGCGGAGCAGCCCAGTGAGGTCGTTATCGTCAACCGCACCGAGGAGAAAGCCGAGCAGCTGGCCCAAGCGTTTGCCGACCTGGGTAATATCCAGGGCGGCGGTTTTGCAACAATCGAAGGACAGTTTGATCTGGTGATTAACGGCACCAGCGCCAGCCTAGCAGGCGAGCTGCCGCCGCTGCCGGAAACGCTGTTTGCCAAAGGTGCCTGGGCCTACGACATGATGTACGGCTCAGAGCCGACGGTGTTCCTCCAGTGGGCGGGGCCGCGGGGCGCCAAACTGCTGGATGGTTTAGGGATGCTGGTCGAGCAGGCCGCCGAGTCGTTTTTCCTATGGCGCAACGTTCGACCCGAGACGGCCAGCGTGCGTACGCTTCTGCGCCAATCGCTCAACTATTAGGCGGTAGGGGATAGGCGGTAGGGGATAGGCGAAGGCAATGGGGGCGGAATTGCCCCCCCATGCATGCGGTGCCTAGGCTAGCGCGGCTTGGTATAAAACCCCACCATACACATCACCAGCCCCACCACGGATAACAGCATGCCGCCGTTCACCAGTAGCGGCGAGCGCTGTAACCACGACACAAAGGGCTGCGGTGTGTCGTAGCAAGCTCCTTCCAGATAATTCCAGTAGCCGCCCTCAAGCTGGCAGGCGCGAACGTCCCCCAGCTCCCAAAAATAGACGCCCAGCAGTGCCAGAATCGGCAGGACTAACAGCAGTAAACCCAAACGGATCATGGGAACCTCTAAGTGCCGCTATGGACGCGGGCAGTTGGGAGTGCGGCCGTTGTTGCGGGCCTGCTCATAACTCGTCAGTGCCCGATCCATGTTGGCTTGGAGGCCCTGAATGCGCTGGCCTTGCCCGGGGTGGGTCGACATCCATACGGGGGGCGCGCCTCCGCCGGTGGCTGCCTGCATATTCTCCCACAGGGTGACGCTTTGACGTGGGTCGAAGCCTGCTTGTGCCATGAGGTCCAGACCAATCACATCAGCCTCGCTCTCATGGGCACGGGAGAACGGCAGCACGATGCCGTATTGGGCACCCATTCCCAAAACGCCCATGAGCTGCTGGCCGCCAGCAGACTGCATTCCAGAAGCACTGGAAATAACCGACAGGCCTAACGACGTAGCGCTTTCGGTCGAAGCACGCTCGTTGGCGTGGCTTGCCAAAACGTGACCAATCTCGTGTCCTATCACCGAGGCCAGCTGGTCTTGGTTGGTAGCAATCTCTAACATGCCAGTATTCACGCCCATGTAGCCGCCGGGAAGGGCAAAGGCGTTGGGCTGCTCGGATTCAAACACACGGATCTGCCAGTCTAACTGCTGTTGCTCGGCAGGCAGTTCCGCCACAATGGCATCCGCAATACACTGCACATAGCGATGGCTTGCCTGGCCCGCAGTGGGTAGCTCCTGCTGGTATTGGGTGAACGCCTGACGGCCCATCTCGTTTAGCTCGCTATCGGAGAGCAGTAGTAGCTGTGAACGGCCGGTGGGGGAGGTCGAGCAGGCTGCGATTGAGGCGCAGAGCGCCGTAATCGCTAATGGGCGAAGCCAACGCATAACAGTTTCCTTATAGACGAGTGGGGAACCTTGCACACAAGTTGACATCCTCCCCTCCCTCAACTTGCGCTGCCGTCTGGCGACGGAAAGGAAGAGGATTCCCAGGTTGTTACTTTCCTGGTTTCTGTTTCCAAGACGATTGCCCGAGGGAATGGCTTGGTTATCGCCGTAAAAGTCCCACGGTGGGGATTTTTACGGTGGCGAACCAACTCATGTCCCCCAGGTCTCACATCGTCTCCACAGACGTCACTTTCCGAGTGCCCCTTGGTAGGTCGTGTCGACATGCGTAGTATAGCACTGTACAAAACGTCAGCAAGGGCATCCTGCGGATGCCGCGCTATCCATCCGCTCACTAAAAGTAAGCGGTTTTTCGCGCTGGTTAATAACCACTGTTAGTGGTAAATCAACCCTTATCGTAACTTACTCCGGGGATGTCGATGGATGCTGAATTAAGCCAGCGCCTAGCGCGGTTACTCGATCATGTAGACCACTGGCTGCCGCCTGCGCCTACGCCGGTGGAATGGAACACCCATGTCGCGGCCATCTGGCAGCGCCACCCACTGGGCGGGCGGTTGGTGCCGGTACCGCCGAGAGACACCATGACCCTGGACGACCTGCTGGGCATTGAGCGCCAGAAGCTAGCGTTGGTCGATAACACCCGCGCCTTTTTGCAGGGGCTGCCCGCCAATCACGCGCTGCTCTGGGGCTCGCGGGGCAGCGGTAAATCATCGGTGATACGCGCGCTGCTTAATTCGCTGGCAGGCGCAGGTCTGCGGCTGATCCAGGTCGACCGCCATGATCTTGCCAGCCTACCGCTGCTGGTGGAACAACTGCGCCATCAGCCGCACCGCTTTGTGGTGTATTGCGACGACCTATCATTTGAAGGTAACGACGACGCCTATAAAGCGCTTAAGAGCGTGTTAGACGGCGCACTGACCGGGCCACCGGAGAACGTGCTGCTCTATGCCACCTCGAACCGCCGTCACCTACTGCCGGAGTCGATGGAGGACAACAGCGGTTCACGGCTGGTAGGCGAAGAGCTGCACCACGGCGATGCGGTGGAAGAGAAAATTTCCCTCTCGGATCGTTTCGGCCTGTGGCTTGGCTTCCATCCGTTCAGCCAAGCGACCTATTTAGAAGTGTGTGAACACTGGGTAGGGCGTATTGGTGAGCAGCAGGACTGGGACGATACAGCCCGAGCGGAAGCGATTCGTTTTGCCACGCTGCGCGGTGGGCGAAGCGGCCGCACGGCGTGGCAGTTTGCGGCCCAGTACGTGGGCCGCAAACGCCTTCATGAGCGCGGTGAGTAGTGCGCTTGGCAGCCTAGCGTTGGGGTATGAGCTGCCCGTCGGCGCCCACGTTCAAGCGAATGGTGGGCGTGAGCAGGCCAGAGGGTAGCGTCATGCCCAGGCCGCGCAAATCTCCTGGGGTGATGGCTATCTCACTGCCCGCAGGCAGTTCCCCCTGGCTGGCGAGTTGGCTGGCCAGCTCTAGCATTGGCGTCATTTGCTGGTGGTCTGCAGCTAGAACATCAAAGGCCACCGGCAGGCGGAGGTTGGCGTCCTGCCCCGATGTGAGGGTAACGTTCTGCTCATAATTACCTTGCACTGGGTCTATGCCAGGCATGTCCAGCGTCCAGCGAAAGCCAGACATCTCCACCGGAGGCATACCGGCGGGCAGGCCAAGCCCCATCGCCAGGGTGGCTTGCACCGGCAAGCTGCCAGCACCCAGGCTAGAGGCCAGCAAGCTCGATAAGTCGCTGGTATCCAGCCCGGCATTGACGCTGTAAGGGCCAATGCGCACGTCTTCGATCCCCAGCGATGTGACTGCTAAGCGAAAGGCAAACAGTCCCGTTTGGGGCAGCGCCAAGCAGCCGGTTAACAGGCTCGCCAGCAGCAGTAAAACCAAGCCGCGTCCGCGACGAAAAGCGTAGTGCATGTACGTCCCTCCTAAGAAGGGCAAGAGTGATAGAGCAAGTATCTGCAGGGCAGGTGCCGAAAAGCGCCGCTATTTGAGGGCGGGCGAGGGTGTCTGTCAAGCAGATTTGCGGTTGGAGAGGGTAATAAAAACGCCCGCTGAATCGTCAGCGGGCGTTGAGCAGAGGAGCATCGCTTAACGGCGGCTTTTGCGCGCCTCTTTGGTACGGTTAAGCTCGCGCTTTTTGGCTTTCTCTTTATCGCTGGCGCCCGCCATGTTATCGAACGGGTTGTTGCCCGACCGGAACTCAAAGCGCATCGGCGTGCCGCGCACCTTCAACACTTTGCGGAAGGTGTTGGTCAGGTAGCGGCGATAAGCCTCGGGTAGCGACGATGTCTGGTTGCCGTGTACCACGATAATCGGCGGGTTGCTGCCACCCTGGTGAGCCATACGCAGCTTGATGCGGCGTCCATTCACCATGGGAGGCGGATGCTGGCTTACCGCATCCTGCAGCAGCGTGGTGAGACGGTTGGTCGACCAGTGCGCGTTGGCGGCGTTAAACGCCCGCTCAATGGAGGGGTATAAATCGCCCACTGCGGTGCCATGCAGCGCGGAAATGAAGTGCAGCTCGGCATAGTCGGCAAAGCCCAGACGGCGCTTGATATCGGCGCGCATCTTCTCTTTGGCTTCGCTCTCCAACCCATCCCACTTGTTCACGGCCAGCACTAGCGCACGGCCGGTGGTGAGCACGTAATCCAGCAGGTGAAGGTCCTGCTCGACCAAGCCGCTGCGGGCATCCAGCACCATGACGGCCACATGGCTCTCTTTGATCGCATCCAGCGTCTTGATGATCGAGAACTTTTCGGCGATTTCACGCACGTTCTTGCGCCGACGAATGCCTGCGGTATCGATCAGCACATACGGCTTGCCGTTACGCTCGAAGGGGATTTCGATGGCATCACGGGTGGTGCCCGCTTCGTCATATACCACCACGCGGTCTTCGCCCAGCAGGCGGTTAACCAGCGTGGATTTACCCACGTTCGGGCGGCCGATGACGCCAATACGGATGCCTTTGGTGCCCGTGTCGGCGGGGATACTGGCATCCCGCTCGGGGAAGGGTTCAAGCACCGTATCGATCAGCAGCGATACGTTGCGGCCATGGGCGGCGGCAATCGGCCACGGGTCGCCCAGGCCCAGTTTCCAGAAGTCGGCCATGGCCGAGTGCTCTTCCAAGCCGTCGGTCTTGTTGACCACCAGCCAGGTTTTCTTCTGATTGACGCGCAGGTGGTTGGCGATCGCTTCATCGGCGACGTTCAGCCCGGCGCGGGCATCGACCAGGAACAGCACGATATCGGCTTCGTCGATGGCCGCGAGGGACTGCTCGGCCATCGCGGCATCGATGCCTTCTTCGTCACCGCTGATACCGCCGGTATCGATGACGGTGTACGCTTTGCCACCCAGCATGCCGTTACCGTATTTACGGTCGCGGGTCAGGCCAGGAAAGTCTGCCACCAGCGCATCGCGCGAGCGGGTCAGACGGTTAAACAGCGTCGATTTGCCCACATTGGGGCGACCGACTAATGCAATGACGGGTGTCATGGAGTTACTTCCAGGGTTTCCAGGCGACCATTGTTGGCCTGGACATGAATGGTGCTGCCTTCAGTGACCGGGCGCACGCTAATGCCCGAGTCGTCGATGCGCGTACGGCCTACCAGGTTACCTTCGCGGGCGTCGATCAGGTGGACATAACCCTCGAAATCACCCACAACTAGGCGGCCATCGGCAAAGGCGGGGGCGGTGAGCCAGCGATCTTCCAAATCATCGTTACGCCAAATCTCCTGGCCGCTGTTGGCATCCAGGGCCACGATATGGCTGTCGTCGCTGACCACAAACAGGAAATCGCCTACCAGAATCGGCGTGTGGCGGCTGGAGAGGTTGGTTTCCCACAGCACGCCACCACGGGTTGCTTCCAGCGCAACCACACGGCCATTGTAGCTGGTCACGAACAGGCGGCCATCGGGGCTAAGTACCGGCTGGCCCGACAGGTCCACCAGGCGCTCAACGTCGCTGCGTCCGCGCGGCGTGGCAATTTGCATATCCCACAGGGCTTGGCCGCTGCGGTTATCCAGCGTGGCGAGGCGGCCATTGGCCAAGCCCACAAAAGTAACCGGGTCAATGACCATGGGCGTTCCGGTGCCGCGCAGCGTTAGTGCTGGCTGCGAGCTAGTATAGACCCAACGCTCTTCACCGCTGGCGCGGTCCAGGGCGGTGATTTGACCGTCTACACTCTGCACCAACAGCAGCTGCTGGTTAGCTTGTGGAGCCGCCAGCACTTCGCTGGAGACCCGTGAGCGCCAAGCAACGCTGCCATCGCGCTGGTTAAGGGCGATCACTTCACCGTTGCGGGTGCCGAGATATACCTGGCCGGCAATCGCGTTCAGCGCACTGGAAAGCGGAGTGTCCAGCTCGATTTCCCACTCACGTTCGCCGCTGCTGGCGTTGAACGCGGCCACCAAACCGGAGGCATCCGCAGCGAAGACGGTATCGCCCTCACGGGAAGGCGCGATGGGGTAGCGGGCACTGCCAAAGCCATCGCCTACGCGGCGATCCCAAACGCTGTCCAGCGATGACGTTTCGTCAAAGCTACGCAGCTCTTTGGGGGTGAACGCCGGTTCGCCTTTGCTGGCACAGCCGGCCAGCAGCGCCAGCGCCACGGCACCCAGCGTGGTACGCATCAGGTGTTTGGAAAAGAGCGGTTTTTTCAGGCTAGTCATCATCACTGTGTCACCTCCTCGGCGCCGAGATCGTCAAGCTTGAACTGCACGCCGTAAAGCGGCTGGTTCTGCGTTTGGGCGACTGACAGCGCGGTTTGCCATGCTTCGCGCGCCTGCTCCGGCTGGTTTTGAGCCAGGAAAGCATCGCCACGCACGTTGGCTTGCTGGGCGGCCAGCGCGTCGGAAATGGGTTGATCAAGCAACGCGAGGGCGGCTTCCGGGTTGCCTTCGGCTATCTCAATACGCGCCAAACGTAGCCAAGCTAGGCTTTGCACATAGCGGCGTGAGGAGTTGCTGGCCACGTCCTGCAGTGCCTGCTTGGCTGCTGAAAGGTCGCCTTGCTGTACCGCAAGGCGGGCTTCCAATAGCTGTGCAAGCTCGGCATACAGGGTGTTGCCGTACTCGTCGGTCAGCTCCTCGATCAGCGTCTGCGCCGCGCTTAGCTGGTCCTCTTCCAAGGTGGTGCCAGCGGTCATGTTAATTAACTGCTGGTAGCGAACCGAGGCGGCTTCCGCTTTGCCTTCTTGATAGTTCTGCCACGCGTTCCAACCAAAGACGCCCGCCGCAGCGAGAACGGCACCGGCAATCAGCGAGGTTCCGTTCTCTTTCCACCAGCGTTTGACGACTTCTAGCTGCTCTTCTTCGCTTCTCAGCTCCGCCACGGGCGGCCTCCTGTTTCATGGGTCAGCCGCTTTTGCGGCTAACGAGTGTTCATCCGCCCCAGGCATCGCTGGGGGGCAGTTACGTTAATGAGACGGTAGGTTAGGCAGTAACTCGTGGAGAGTCTCGGCCAGCGCTGCCTGGGCCACCTGCTGCTGCTCGCGGTCATCGCGCAGAAACTTCAGTGTGGCGGTTTGGTTGGCGAGCTCATCCTCACCCAGCAGAATTGCCACCGGCGCGGCGCTCTTATCCGCCTTCTTCATCCGGCTCTTGAAGCTGCCGCCGCCGCAGTGTAGCTGTAGGCGCAGGGAAGGCAGCGCACTGCGTAGCTGCTCGGCTAGGGTGAGAGCGGCCACGGTGGCGCTGTCATCCATGGGCACCAGATAAGCGTCACAGCCGCCCAGGGCCTCATCAGGTACCAGGTTGAGCGTTTCAAGCAGCAGAACTAAACGCTCGATCCCCATGGCGAAGCCCACCGCTGGCGTGGGCTTGCCGCCAAGCTGCTCTACTAGGCCGTCATAGCGGCCACCGGCACATACGGTGCCTTGGCTGCCCAGCGCAGTGGTGGTCCACTCGAACACCGTGCGGCAGTAGTAGTCCAAGCCACGCACTAGGCGTGGGTTGACCACGTAGGGAATACCGGCGGCATCCAGCATCGCTTTGAGCTGATCGAAGTGCTCCCGTGATGCTTCGTCCAGGTGGTCCATCAGCTGTGGGGCCGCGTTGAGCATCTCGGCCATGTCAGGGTTTTTCGAGTCCAGAATACGCAGCGGGTTGCTGGTCAGACGCCGTTTGGAGTCGTCATCGAGAACGTCCTGGTGCTGCTCGAAGTAGGCCACCAGTTTGTCGCGGTAGGCGGCCCGCGCTTCAGCGGAACCCAGGGAGTTCAGCTCAAGGGTGACGTGCTCCATCAAGCCAAGCTCTTGCCACAGCCGCGCCGAGAGCAGGATAACCTCGGCGTCGATGTCTGGGCCATCAAAGCCGTATGTCTCTACGCCGACCTGGTGGAACTGACGGTAACGCCCTTTCTGGGGACGTTCGTGGCGGAACATCGGCCCTTGGTACCAAAGCCGCTGGGTTTGGTTATGCAGCAAGCCGTGTTCCATGGCCGCCCGTACGCAGCTGGCGGTGCCTTCAGGGCGCAGGGTGAGGCTGTCGCCATTGCGGTCGTCGAAGGTGTACATCTCTTTCTCGACGATGTCGGTGACTTCACCAATCGAGCGGGCAAACAGCGCCGTCTGCTCCACGATCGGCGTACGAATTTCATCGAAGCCGTAGCGGTGCATTAGCTGGCGTACTTTGGCCTCAAAAAATTGCCAGCGTGGGCTGTCGCTGGGCAATAGGTCGTTCATACCACGGATGGCTTGAATCTTTTTAGCGGCGGACTTGCTCAATGAAAACTCCTTGTCTGGGCGGCAGCATGCGGGGCGCGGGGAATACACCGCCCCGTGCCGGCAATGCGAGGCGTTAAACGCTGCGCGCAATCATCTTCTCTTGCTGCTGCTCTTTTTGGCGCACTTTATCGCGGATCAGCTTCTCTAAGTCGTCCACAAGATGGTCATTACGCAGCTTGCTCGCCGGTTTGCCGTCGATATAGACCAAGTTGGCTGGCGAGCCGCCGGTCAGGCCAATATCGGTTTCTTTGGCTTCGCCGGGGCCGTTGACCACACAGCCAATCACCGAGACATCCAGCGGCGTCATCACGTCTTCCAGGCGCTCTTCGAGCTGGTTCATGGTGCTGATGACGTCAAAGTTTTGCCGCGAGCAGCTGGGGCAGGCGATAAAGTTAATGCCCTTGGCGCGTAGCTTCAGGCTCTTGAGCATATCGAACCCGACCTTGATCTCCTCTACCGGGTCGGCGGCCAGCGAGACGCGGATGGTATCGCCGATACCGTCCATCAGCAGCATGCCAAGGCCAATGGAGGACTTCACCGTGCCTGAACGCAGGCCGCCCGCTTCGGTAATACCCAGGTGCAGCGGCTGCTCGATGCGGGTGGCAAGGTCGCGATAAGCGGCCACCGCCATAAACACATCAGACGCTTTCACGCTGACTTTAAACTCCTGGAAATCGAGACGGTCAAGGTGGTCAATATGGCGCATGGCGGACTCGACCAGCGCGGCGGGGGTAGGCTCGCCGTACTTTTTTTGCAGGTCTTTTTCCAACGACCCGGCATTGACCCCGATACGGATTGGGATGCCGTGGTCGCGAGCGGCGCTCACTACCGCACGCACGCGGTCTTCCCGGCCAATGTTGCCGGGGTTGATGCGTAGGCAGTCCACCCCCAGTTCGGCCACGCGCAGGGCGATTTTGTAATCAAAATGAATATCCGCAACGAGGGGCACGGCCACCCGCTGCTTGATTTTGCCGAAGGCTTCGGCGGCGTCCATATCCGGTACGGAGACGCGTACGATGTCTGCCCCGGCTTTTTCCAGCTGCTGAATTTGACCCACCGTGGCGTCTACATCCAGGGTGTTGGTGTTGGTCATGCTTTGCACCGAAATTGGTGCATTACCGCCTACCGCCACATTGCCAACATGGATTTGGCGTGACGGGCGGCGTTTAATCGGAGAAGGGGCGTGCATAAGACGGGTCACTCTCCCAGGGTAAAGCGGGCAACGTTATTGGCACCGGCGCGCTCGGCGAGGTTTACAACCTCACCTTGGTAGCGCAGCTCAACGCCGGTAGCATTGCCAATAGTTAAACGAAAAGGCGGCTCGCCCTCAACGCTCGCGGTGGTGCCGGGCGCTTGTAGGCCGACGAATACGCGCTGGTTGTTGGCGTCGAAAATTTCGGTCCAAGACTGCTCGTTAAAGGTCAGCTCCAGCAGGTTGGGGGTAGCGGTAGCCGCAGGCTCCGTCTCCGCCACCTCTTCGGCAGGCGCTTCAGTGACCTCGGTAGCGGCGTCGGCTTCAACCACTTGAGTGGCCGGTGCCTCCTCTTCTGTGGCGGTTGGTGCATCATTGGCAGCGGCAGGCGCTGTGCTATCACCGCTGACACTGCCGGCGGGCTCATTGTTGGCCGAATCGTTGGTCAACTCCTCGGTGTCGGCGGGTTCAGGTGTAACCACCGGTGCGGGTTCAGGAGTTGGTTCAGGTTCGCTGTTAGGCGCCTCGTTCTCTTCAAAAGAAGGGGACGTCCCAATGCTTGGCGGCTCGCTGCCGCCTCGACTTTGCCACCAAGCTACAGTGACGGCGATCAAGCCTATGATGACGAGCAGCGTGACCATCTTAAATAGCCAGGCCCCCATTTTCGAGGGTGGTTTAGTGACGGTAACCGGCGTGACTTTACGCTCAGCGTCGCTGTTGCCGTGACGGGCTTGGTAGGCCTCCAGCACGAGGCGCTCGTCCATGCCTAGGTATTTGGCGTAGGCGCGCAGGTAGCCGCGGCGGTAAGCGGCCACGGGTATCTCTTCGTAGTTATCTTTCTCTAAACCATCAACGACCGCTGGGCGTAGGTTGAGCGCACGGGCGGCATCGTTTAGCGAAACGCCAAGTGCTTCGCGCTGGCGGGAAAGCAGTTCGCCGGGGGTAGCGGTGCTGCTGGCAGTCGTAACGCTGTCGTGTAATTGTGTGTCGCTCATGGCTGAGCATCCTTCAATAATTTAGGTGATCAGGGCTAATTAATGGTTAAGCAAGCGCTGGTAGTCGGCAGCCGCGGCGTTGTCACCACGGGCGAGGGCGACATCAATCGCCAGCTCCAGCGCTACTGGGTCTGGGCCTGCTAGCTGCAGGTAGTTTTGCAGCGGCGCCCAGGCCTGATCGTAATTGCCCTGTGAAACTTCTAGTTCGGCTAACATTAAATACCCGCGTGGGTTGCGCGGGTCGATACTTTGCGCACGCTGCAAACGTTCGCGCGCTTTAGCAACGTCGTCTAGTGCCAAATAGCACTGCCCAAGGTTGGTGAATAGCTGGGCGCGATTGGCGTACTGGGCATCTTGAGATGCCATTTCTAACTGTTCACAGGCCTGTGCAAACTGGGCCTGATCATACAAAAACGCAGCATAGTTATTACGCGCGCGAGTAAATGAAGGTGCTGCGTTCAACGCTTGCTGGAAGTAGCGGTTGGCGAGGTCGCTCTCTCCTTGCTGTTGATAGACCAGCGCGAGCGCCTGAAGTGCCTCGGGGTGGCGTGGGTCTAGTTCTAGGGCACGGTCGAGGGCGTTTAGCGCGCGAGGCAGGTTAGCACGCTCTAGGTAAGCGACGCCAAGCTGTGTGTAGGCTTCCACAGCCTCAGGGCTGGCTTCGCTAACCTCTTGGCTAGAGGTGGCGCAGCCCGCTAGCAGTAGGCTGCCGGCAAGTACGGACAGCATGGGCACCCTGAAAGGGGTAATGCGCCTGCGGTGACCGATCATCTACGCCCTCTTGAGTCAATACTGATGAGTCAGTGCTGTAACGTGAGTGCTGGGTTAGCACTTAGAAAAAACGTGTCCATCAAAGCGCCGTGCCGAGTGGAAGTCAAGACAGCGACGGTTAGTCGGCGTCGAGCTGGACCGACTGAATATAGCGTGCGCTGCGCTTGGTGCGGTCTTTTACGCGGCCTACCAACTGGCCGCAAGCGGCGTCGATGTCGTCGCCACGAGTGGTCCGCACAGTGGCGTTGTACTCTAAATCGTACAGCCACTGTTGAAAGCGCATCACTTGGTTACGCGACGGCTTCTCGTACCCCGAGTTGGGGAACGGATTAAACGGAATCAGGTTGATTTTACACGGCAGCTCTTTCAGTAAAGCAGCGAGCTGCTCGGCGTGCTCTTGCTGGTCGTTGACGTCTTTAATCAGCGTGTACTCGATGGTGACCTGACGGTTATCGGGGCACTTGGCCAGATAGCGGTGGCAGGCATCCAGCAGGGCACGGATGTTGTACTTACGGTTGATGGGCACCAGCTCGTTACGCAGCTCGTCGGTGGAGGCGTGCAACGAGATGGCTAGGCTGACGTCTAGCTCGTCGCCCAGCTTATCCATCATCGGCACCACGCCGGAGGTAGAGAGCGTGACGCGGCGCTTGGATAGCCCGTAACCGTTATCGTCGAGCATCAGCTTCATAGCAGGCACGACGTTATCGAAATTGAGCAGCGGTTCACCCATGCCCATCATGACCACGTTGGTCACTGGGCGGTTGGCGGTATCACGACGGGGGCCAACGCTGCGTTGGGCGACCCACACCTGGCCGATAATCTCGGCGGCGGTTAAGTTGCGCTGAAAGCCCTGTTTGCCGGTGGAGCAGAAGCTGCAATCCAGCGAGCAGCCCACCTGGGAAGAGACACACAGCGTACGCCGCTTACCGTTCTCGGCGGGAATCAGTACCGTTTCCACGTAGCTGCCATCCTCAACCTCTAATACCCATTTACGGGTGCCATCGCTGGAGGTGCCTTCGTAGACAACGCCGGGGCCGCGAATTTCAGCCAGCTGGGCAAGCTTATCGCGCAGCGCTTTCGATAGGTTGGTCATCGCCGCGAAGTCGTCGATGCCTTCCTGGTGAATCCACTTCATCACCTGGGTGGCGCGGAATTTCTTTTCGCCGATCGACAAAAAGAACGCTTCCATCTGCTCGCGGGAGAGTCCCAGCAGGTTCTGGCGCGCCGGTGCACTGTCGGGAGTGGAGTTAGGGGCAGGCGTATGTTGGGCTACGGTGGTGGTCATGGCGGTCAGCGTTCAGAAAGAGGCGGGGGCAAAGCCCCCGCGAAAATGGCCGGCAACGAAGGTTGAAACGGCGGCGCTTGGTTTAGCGCGGGCAAATTTCGTCGTTACCGAAGAAGTAGCTAATTTCACGCTCGGCGCTTTCCGGAGAATCAGAGCCATGGACAGCGTTGGCGTCGATTGTTTCCGCGAAATCGGCGCGGATAGTGCCCGGAGCCGCTTCTTTCGGGTTGGTAGCACCCATCAGCTCACGGTTTTTAGCGATAGCGCCTTCGCCTTCCAGCACTTGTACCACTACCGGGCCAGAGGTCATGAAGCCAACCAGGTCTTTGAAGAAGGGGCGCTCTTTGTGCTCAGCATAGAAACCGCCCGCTTTCTCTTCAGAGAGGTGTAGCATTTTAGCCGCAACGACTTTCAGGCCCGCTTTTTCAAAGCGTGCAATGATGTCGCCAATGGCATTTTTAGCAACGGCATCGGGCTTAATGATGGAAAGAGTACGTTCAGTCGCCATGCAGAAATCTCCTTAAAGGGGATAAAGCAGAAATTGCCGCCCCGGAAAGCCGGGGCGGCGCAGGAAAAAAGTGGTCGGCTAGGGCCGTGTGCTGTACCGGCTGCCGAGTGGCCGCGATTATAGCGCCTCCCGGTGGGGATGAATACCGGTGATACGCAACGGCCGCTGATGGTGGTTTAAACCGTGAAGCTTTCACCGCAGCCGCACTGGTCTTTGACGTTGGGGTTGTTGAAGCGGAAAAAGCGATTCAAGCCTTCGCTGACGTAGTCCACTTCGCTGCCGTCCAGCATCTCCACCGCATCCGGGGCGACGTATACGCTGGCACCGTGGGCCTCGAAACGAATGTCGCCATCCTGGGCTTCATCGGCAAAGTCCAGCACATAGCTATAGCCGGAGCAGCCGCTGGGTTTGACCGATACCCGCAGGCCTAACCCCTGCCCGCGCTCGTCAAGGACACGGTGAATTTGTTCAGCTGCAGCGGGAGTAATATTCAGTGTTGCCATGGAGCGTTCTCCTTTAGGAAGTCGTTAGCCGTGCGTCAGGAGAGCATCAGCCGCCTAACGTGCGTTGGCACGTAAGCCGCTCACCGCGTGGCGCAATAAGGTTAATGCGTGGTCGATCTCGGCCTCTTGGGTAAAGCGCCCAAAGCTAATACGCAGCGATGAGAGCGCAAGCCGACGGGGCGTACCAATGCCCAGTAGTACATAAGAGGGGTCTACGCTTGCTGAGTTGCAGGCAGAGCCGGTTGATACCGCCACATCCCGCAGTGCCATCAGCAGTGCCTCGCCATCCACGCCGTCAAACGCCAGGTTGAGGATGTTGGGAACGGCGTTCTCCAGCGGGGAGTTGGGGACAACGCCCTCCAGGTCGGCCAAGCCGCTTAACAAGCGCTCGCGCAGCGCTGCAATGTGGGCTTGGTCGTCATCCTGCTGCCGCTGCATAATGGCGAACGCCTCACCCATGCCGGCGATCTGGTGGGTGGGTAGCGTGCCCGAGCGCATACCGCGTTCGTGTCCGCCGCCATGAATCAGTGCCTCTACGCGAATATCCGGGTGGCGTTTTACATACAGCGCGCCCACGCCCTTTGGGCCGTAGGCTTTATGGCCGGAGAGCGACATCAAATCGATATGCTGTGCGACCACGTCGAGCGGTATGCGTCCCACCGCTTGGGCGGCATCGGTATGAATAGCCGCACCAAAGTCATGGGCGACTTCCGCCAGAGCGGCAATGTCGTTGACGCTGCCCAGCTCGTTATTCACCGCCATGAGTGATACCAGCGCGGTATCATCGCGCATGGCCGCACGTAGCTGTTCGGGGGTAATGCGCCCGTCCCGCCCCGGTGTCATTAGCGTGACCTCAAAGCCTTCACTCTTCAGCGCCTTGGCGGTATCCACCACCGCTTTATGCTCAATGCAGGAGGTGACAAGGTGCATGCCGCGTTCGCGGTTAGCACGCATAAAGCCGGTCAGCGCCAGGTTGTTGGCCTCGGTGGCGCCGCTGGTCCAGACGATCTCGCGGGGGTCGGCACCGATCGTATCAGCTACCTGGCGGCGCGCCTGTTCCACCACCTGCTCTGCCTGCCAGCCCAGCATATGGCTGCGGGAGGCGGGGTTGGCGAACAGCTGGTCAACCGTTAAGTAGCGCTGCATTACCTCGGCCACGCGGCTATCTACTGGCGTGGTGGCGGCATAATCGAGATAAATCGGCAGCGTGGGAGTGGAAGTCATCGTCATGGGTTCCAGCGTGCAATCAATACCTTATGGGGAGGAAGCGAGGATGCCAGCGTTGGCCCGCTGCTTTTGCCGGGTAGCGATACGGATCACATCAGGGCGCTGAATCAACTGTGCCAGCGTAATGTCGTCAAGAAAGCTGCGGATCTGCCCGGATAGCTCGCACCATAGGTGGTGCGTTAAACAGGTATCGCCCTGCTGGCAGTCGGATAGCCCTTGGCAGCGGGTGGCGTCGACGGTTTCATTCACCGCGTCAATGACCTGGGAAACGCTAATCTCCTCGGGCGGCTTCGCCAGTAAGTAGCCGCCGCCAGGTCCGCGTACGCTGCTGACCAGCCCCGCCCGGCGCAGTCTGGCAAACAGCTGTTCCAGGTAAGAGAGCGAAATTTCCTGGCGCTGGGAGATATCTCCCAGGCTGGTAGGGCCGTCCGGGGCGTTAATCGCCAAATCCAGCATGGCGGTAACGGCGTAACGGCCTTTTGTGGTCAAGCGCATAGCGGATACCTCGTCGCTGAGCCTTCAGCGCGCTGGCAGCAAATGTTGCGCCATTATGGAAATCCTGAGTGCTTTGGTCAACTATTGCGGGTGGTGCTGCTTTCCGATGATTGGGTGGTACGCTCCTGGGCAGTGCGGCCGAGGCCAGGGCAGCCGGTGTCGTTCTCATCCAAAATATCGGCAAAGTCCTCGTCCCGCAGGGCGGGTAACTGGCCGTCGCGGTAGTTGGCGTCAAGCTTGCGTAGGGTTGAACACATGCGCTCAATACGCTCGTCCACGGCGTGCATGTGATCGAGCATGGCCTGCATCGAGCGCGCCACCGGGTCGGGCATATCCTGGCTGACGCCATAGGCATCGAAACCAAATTTCTGGCAGATGGCTTCGCGGCGGGCGGGGTCTACGTCCAGCGCTTCCTCTACATCCGGGTCGGCGCGCTTCACTACCTTGCCGGGGATGCCGACCACGGTCGCGCCGGCCGGTACCTCTTTAGTCACCACCGCGTTAGAGCCAATTTTGGCCCCAGCGCCCACGGTGAACGGCCCCAGTATCTTGGCACCGGCACCGACAATCACGCCATCTTCCAGGGTGGGGTGGCGTTTGCCTTTGTTCCAGCTGGTGCCGCCTAACGTGACGCCCTGGTAAAGCGTGACGTTGTCACCCACCTGTGCGGTTTCACCAATCACCACGCCCATACCGTGGTCAATAAAGAAGCGCCGCCCAATGGTCGCGCCTGGGTGGATTTCAATGCCAGTGAGCCAGCGGGAGAAGGTCGATAGCGTTCGTGCTAGCCACTTAAAGTTCTTTTTCCACAGCCAGTGGCTACAACGGTGCAGCAACAGGGCGTGCAGGCCGGGATAGTTGGTCAGCACTTCAAGAAAATTACGTGCCGCCGGGTCGCGGTCAAATACGCTATTGATGTCTTCACGCAGGCGTTGAAACATGGGTGATCCTTGGCGTTAAGGGAGGCAGCAGCAATACAGTATTGGAATATGGTGAGTGCAAAGCGGCCGTCGAAAAGGCGATGTTGGGGCGCGTTGACGTAACTTCAAGTTTAGGTCATTGCCGCTTTGCTAGCGCCTCTTGTGATGAATGCGCTGTTATGGGTTACGCGGATTTGTCTTCATGCTCTTTCTTGGCACTACCTGCTCCGCTCTGTTTGGCCGATTTTTCAGTGGCTGAAAGAATGCCGCGCAGGATGTTCATCTCCATTTTTTCAGGCCGTGCCCGCAAGTAAAGGCGGCGCAGGCGTGCCATCAGTTGGCGAGGCTGGGCGGGGTCGTGAAACTCAATGGCGATCAGCGTCCGCTCTAGATGCTCGAAGTAGCGCTCAAGCTCTTCGTGGGTCGCCAGCGCGTCATTATCTTCGGAAGCGGTGGGGGCATCTGCCTGGCTTAACCACGCCATGCGGCACTCATAAGCCACCACTTGAACCGCCGCAGCAAGGTTGAGCGAGCTGAAATCGGCATTGGTGGGAATATGCACATGGGCATGGCAGCGCTGCAGCTCGGCGTTGGTCAATCCGCTATCTTCACGGCCAAACACCAATGCAACACGGGCGTTTTCCGGCTGGCATTCGCCAGGCAAGCGCTCGGCAAGCTCCCGAGGGGAGATCATCGGCCAGGGAAGCGTGCGCGAGCGGGCGCTGGCACCAACGGCCAATGTGCAATCGGCCACCGCCTCTTCCAGTGTGGCGTGTACCGTGGCCTGGTGGAGCAGATGGTCGGCACCGGAGGCACGTGAGATGCTGTCTTGGGTGATGACATCGCAGCGAGGAGCGACCAGGGCTAAATCCGCCAAGCCCATGTTGTGCATGGCGCGTGCCACGCCGCCAATGTTGCCAGGGTGGCTGGTGCCAATTAAAACAATTCGGATGCGCTCAAGCATAGTAGGCCCGGTTCATGTGCGTAAAACGCGCAGTTTAGCATGAGTCGATGGCATGCCCGAGGGGCCTCTGTTAGAATTGCCCGCCAAAAGGCGTATTGCGCCTGAACCGTTCTTTAACATCACTGTGACAAGGCCCGATCATGAATCCGATGGTCCAATTTACGCTGCGCGCTGCGCGTGGCGCCGTTGAGCACTTTTTACGCGTTCGCGAACGCATCGAAAACGCCCATGAAGAGTTTAACCTCGACCGCTTGCTGGAAGACACAGCGCGTAAAGCCGAGGCGACCATCATTCAACAACTGCAGCGCGGCTATCCGCAGCACGGCTTCTCTGGCCGCTATACGCCCTATAAAGCGGGTGAAGGCGAAGGTGAAGAGATCGTCTGGAAAATTGAACCGCTGCACGGCTACTCCAACTTGGCGGTAGCAGGAAAGGGCTTTGCACTCTCAGTGGTGTGTCTCGTTAAAGGTCGCCCCGAACACGCGGTGGTGATCTCTCCCTTTGGTGATGACGAATATATCGCCAGCCGCGGCCGCGGCGCTCAGCATAACGACAAGCGCATGCGGGTGAGCAAACCGACCGCTATTCCTGGCACGCGCATGGCGATGAGCTTGCCAGAAGCCTGGCTGCGTCCGAGCCATCTGCCTGCTTACTTATCGATTACCCAGCAGCTCGCGCCGCAGGTAGAAACCCTGGTAGCGACCGGCAGCGGCCTGCTGGATATGTGCGAACTGGCCGCAGGCCGTGTAGACAGCGTCTTCGTGCTGGGCCTGGAAGAGCAGGATATGCAGGTAGGTACGCTGCTGCTAAAAGAAGCGGGCGCGCTGATGGGTACCCCGGATGGCAAGCCGACCGTGAATGCCGAAAGCCAGCTAATGGCCGCTGGCCCGCGTCTCTACAAAGCGCTGATTAAGCAGCTGGCGCCGCACTTCTAAGAACAGCGCGTTAGGTGTGAAGATATGAAAAGGCCCTGCCGGTTGATTCCGGCAGGGCCTTTTCGTTGGCTGCTATAACGCGTTTAGGGCAGCTCTTCTTCCTCTTCATCCACTTCTTTCTTGGTGGGAATCAGGTCTTCCCGAGAGAGTTTCAGCGGAATCAGCAGGGCACCGGAGATATAGATAGACGAGAACGTGCCCACCACGATACCCACCAGCAGGGCAATCGCGAAGTTCTCGATCATATCGCCACCGAGCAGCAGCAGCGCCAGCAGCACCAGTACGGTGGTGCCCGACGTGGCCAGCGTACGCGACAGCGTGGCGTTAATCGCTTCGTTGAAAATCTGTGGCATATCCTCGATGCGCGAGGTGCGGATCGTCTCACGGATACGGTCATAGACCACGATGGTGTCGTTCAGCGAGTAGCCGATCACCGCCAGAATAGCCGCCAGTACCGTCAGGTCGAAGTCGAGCTGGAACACGGAGAATACGCCTACCACGATGATCACATCGTGCAGTAGGGCCAGCAGCGCACCAAGGGCAAACTTGTACTGGAAGCGGAATGCCACGTAGAGCATCACCACGCCCAGCGCGACCAACAGGCCCAAGCCACTCTGATCACGTAGCTGGTCGCCTACCTGGGCACCCACGAACTCGGCGCGTACCAGATTGACGCTATCGCCATTGGCCTGCAGCAGGTTGACGACCTCGTTGCCCACGTCGCCATCAAACGCTTGCTGCAGGCGAATCAGCACTTCCGTGGAAGCGCCAAAGGTTTGTACCGAGACATCCTGAAAACCGCTGTTTTCCAGCAGCTGACGAATGGCATCCAGCGACGGCGCGGCACCGTAGCGCACCTCCACCAGGGTGCCGCCGGTAAAGTCCAAGCCCAGGTTGAGCTGCTGGAAGATAATGGCACCAATCGAGACAATCAGCATCACGGCGGAGACGACAAACGCGAGGTTGCGTCGTCCCATAAAGTCGATGCGTAGTTGGGATAGGGGTTTCATGACCACCTCTTAAATTCTGTGCTGAGCGCGTGTTGAGATCCCATCGACATCAGATCCACAGCTTTTTGACGGGCTTGCCACCATAGGTCAGGTTGACCATGGCGCGCGTTACCAGCAGCGCAGTGAACAACGATGTCAGGATGCCGATGGAAAGCGTCACGGCAAAGCCCTTCACGGGGCCGGTGCCAATCGAGAATAGAATCACCGCGACCAGCAGGGTGGTGATGTTGGCATCCACAATTGAGGTAAAGGCACGCTCGTAGCCCGCATAAATAGCTTGCTGAATTGACATACCGTTGCGCAGCTCTTCGCGTATTCGCTCGAAGATGAGCACGTTGGCATCCACCGCCATGCCCAGTGTCAGCACGATACCGGCAATGCCAGGCAGCGTCAGCGTGGCGCCTAGCATCGACATGACCGCCACCAGCAGCGTCAGGTTGAGTGCGAGGGCGATGTTGGCAAAGACGCCGAACACTTTGTAGCGCACCAGCATAAACAGTACGACCAGCAGCAGGCCGATCTGCACCGACAGCAAGCCGCGTTCGATGTTTTCAGCACCCAGGCTTGGCCCAATAGTGCGCTCTTGCACGAAGTAGATCGGCGCGGCCAGGGAGCCGGAACGCAGCAGCAGGGCAAGCTCGGCGGCTTCGGTGGGGGAGTCTAGGCCAGTGATACGGAAGCTGTTACCCAGCGCGCTCTGAATCGTTGCCAGGCTAATCAGACCACGCTCGGTATACGGTTCACGAACGATGGTCTCTTCGCCGGTCTCGGGGTCGACTTCAACCCGGTCTTCGCTCTTATGCTCGATAAACAGCACCGCCATATTGCGACCAATATTGGTGCGCGTGGCGCGGTTCATCAGCGTACCGCCGGTGCCGTCCAGGTTGATATTAACCTGGGGGCGGCCGTTTTCGTCGAAGCTGTTGCTGGCGCTGGAAACGCTATCACCGGTAATGATCACATCGCGCATCAGCTCCGCTGAGCGTGTTGGGTCGTTACGGAACTCGAAGCGCTCGGTTTCCATATCTGGCGTGTCGTTGCGCGCTTCCAGGCGGAACTCCAGGTTCGCCGTCGCACCGACGATACGCTTGGCCGCGACGGTGTCCTGAACGCCGGGCAGCTCGACCACAATCTGGCTAGGACCCTGGCGCTGTACCATGGGCTCGGCTACGCCCAGCTCGTTGACCCGGTTGCGTAGCGTGGTCAAGTTCTGGTTGATCGCGTAGTCCTGAATTTCATTAACCGTCACGTCGCTGAGCGTCATGACAAGGCTTGAAGCACGGCCATCCCCTTCGCTGGTGTACTCGAAGTTCGGGAAGTCGCGACTGATTAAACGGCGGGCGGCATCGCGGTCTTCGGCGTTGGCGAAATCAAGGGAAATGGAGCGTTCGCTAATGGTGGTGTTGCGGTAACGAATGCGTTCGCCACGCAGCAGTTCGCGCATGGCGCTGGCGTTCACCTCAAGGCGCTGGGTCAGCGCGGCGTTCATATCCACTTCCAGCAGGAAGTGGACACCGCCACGTAAATCCAGGCCGAGTGTCATGGGGGATGCTGAGAAAGCTTGCAGCCAGCCGGGAGTGGCGTCCGCCAGGTTAAGCGCCACGGTGGCGTTGGGGCCAAGCACCTCGGCGGCGATATCCCGTGCATCAAGCTGGTCATCATCGCTTTGCAGGCGGATCAGCCACTGGCCATTGCTCTCTTCAACAGCTTTGACGGCGATATCGCGCTCGCTGAGCGCTTCTTCAACGCGGGTAATTTGCCGTTCATCCAGGGCGTTGCCTTGGGCATCGCTGACCTGGATAGCGGGATCTGCGGGGAATAGATTGGGAAGCGAGTAGATAAGGCCAACCACCAGGACGACCAGTATCAGCAGATACTTCCACAGGGGGTAACGGTTGAGCATGCAAGCCCTGCCTTCAATTACAAACGGAATCGCTGTGCACAGACAGGCTGCGCACAGCAACGTTCACCATCGACGCTACCATGTCACCCCTGCCGGGGTGGCTGGCACTGGGTCGGCAGGGGGGAGTGCAAGCGTTAGATGGACTTAATGGTGCCTTTAGGCAGTACGGCAGCCACGGCGTTTTTCTGCACGTTGACTTCGGTACCTTCAGAGACTTCCAGAGTCAGGAACTCGTCGCTGACTTTGGTCACGCGGCCAACCAAACCGCCGCCGATCACGACTTCATCGCCCTTGGCGAGGCCGGAGACCAGCTGTTTGTGCTGCTTGGCGCGCTTGGCTTGCGGGCGCCACAGCAGGAAGTAGAAAATCAGTACGAAACCGACCAGCATGACAATTTGCGCGATGCCACCGCCAGCAGCGGCTTCTTGGGCATGGGCTGGTGAGATGAAGAAATCCAGCATTGCAGGGAACTCCTGGGTTAGAACACTCAATGGGTGAACGGATTAAGCCACTCGCCTCAGCCAGTGGCTTTTATTGTTTAGGTGTCAGATTCTGCAAGGGGAGGCACTGGGAGGCCGCGCCTTGCATAGAAGCTTTCCACAAAGGTCGTCAATGTACCCGCTTCGATTGCCGCGCGCAAATCAGCCATCACACGCTGGTAGTAGCGCAAGTTATGGATGGTATTGAGCATGGAACCCAGCATTTCGTTGCAGCGATCCAGGTGGTGCAGATAGCCACGGGAGAAATTCTGGCAGGTATGACAATCACACTCTTCATCCAGCGGACGGGTGTCAAAACGGTGCTTGGCGTTACGGATCTTAACAGTGCCATCTGACGTGAACAGGTGGCCGTTGCGGGCGTTGCGCGTGGGCATCACGCAATCAAACATATCCACACCGCGGCGTACGCCCTCAACGAGATCTTCCGGCTTGCCCACGCCCATTAGGTAACGCGGGGTGTCGTCCGGCATCCAGGTGGGTAGATAATCCAGTACCTTGATCATCTCCTCTTTAGGTTCGCCCACCGAGAGGCCACCGATGGCGAGACCGTCGAAGCCGATCTCAAGTAGCCCCTTGAGCGAGCGCTCACGCAGCTCAGGGTGCATGCCGCCCTGAATAATGCCAAACAGTGCGGAAGGCGAATCGCCGTGGGCATTGCGGGAGCGCTTGGCCCAGCGCAGCGACAGCTCCATGGATTTTTCGGCCTCCTCAAAGGTGGCCGGGTAGGGGGTGCACTCGTCAAAGATCATCACCACGTCAGAGCCCAGCGAGCGCTGAACCGCCATGGACTCTTCCGGCCCCATGAACACTTTGCTGCCATCCACCGGCGAGCGGAAATGCACGCCCTGCTCGGTGATCTTGCGCATTTCACCGAGTGAGAATACCTGGAAACCGCCGGAGTCGGTGAGGATCGGCTTATCCCACTGGGCGAAGTCGTGCAGGTCGCCGTGGGCTTCGATCACATCGGTGCCGGGGCGCAGCCAGAGGTGGAACGTATTGCCCAGGATGATTTCCGCGCCGATCTCTTTGACCGACTCCGGCGTCATGCCCTTGACCGTACCGTAGGTGCCGACCGGCATGAACGCGGGGGTTTCCACCGTGCCTCGGGGAAAGTGCAGGCGGCCACGGCGCGCGCGGCCGTCTTCGGCTAGGCGCTCGAAGCGCATAAAGCATTCGTTTCGCATCACAATAACTCGTTAATCAATCGGTAAACGCGGCGGTTAGCGGGTCAGCAGCATGGCGTCGCCATAGCTAAAGAAGGCGTAGCGCTCTTCTACTGCCGTACGGTAGGCCTGCATGATGTGCTCATACCCCGCGAACGCTGATACCAGCATCAATAGGGTGGATTCGGGCAGGTGGAAGTTGGTGATCAGTGCATCCACACAGCGCCACTCGTAGCCTGGGTAGATAAAGATATCGGTGTCGCCGCTGAACGGGGCAATCTTACCGTCGCCGCTTTTCATGCAGGCGCTCTCCAGGCAGCGGACGCTGGTGGTGCCCACTGCTACCACGCGTTTGCCAGCGGCCTGGGTATCGCGGATCTGCTGGCAGGTGGCCTCGGTCACCTCAATCCATTCGCTGTGCATGTGGTGCTCAAGGATGTTATCCACCCGCACCGGCTGGAAGGTGCCTGCGCCAACATGCAGCGTCACGAAAGCACTGTTGATGCCTTTTTCGGCCAGGGCATCCAGCAGCGGCTGATCGAAATGAAGCCCGGCAGTCGGTGCCGCAACGGCACCATCGCGGCGGGCGTAGACGGTTTGATAGCGCTCGCGGTCGCTCAGCTCGTCTTCCCGGGTGATGTAGGGCGGCAGCGGCATATGGCCGTGCTTTTCCAGCAGCGCGATCATCGGCGTATCGCCTAAAAAGCGCAGTTCAAACAGCGCATCGCGGCGGCCTTCGACCACGGCGTGGATATCGCCCTCGAAAATCAGCTCGGTGCCCGGCTTAGGCGATTTGCTTGAGCGGATATGCGCCAGCCCCCGGTGGCTATCCAGCGGGCGCTCCAGCAGCATTTCCACCTTGCCGCCGCTGGCCTTATGGCCGTGCAGGCGGGCGGGAATCACGCGGGTATCGTTAAACACCAGCAGGTCGCCGGGTTCCAGCAGATCCAGCAGGTCAGGAAAGCGGCGATGAGCCAGCGCGCCGCTTTGACCATCCACACACAGTAAACGGCAATCACTGCGCTGCTCGGACGGATAGCGGGCAATTAGCTCATCGGGTAGCTCGAAATGGAAGTCCGCACGCTGCATGTGAATAAGCTCTTTTCAGTGGTCAAACAAGCCGCCTAGGATAGCGCTTTAGGTAGATAAAGTCAGTCGATGAGATTGACCTGAGTGGTTATCTCCGTATAATGCGCATCCATTGCCGGTGTGGCGGAATTGGTAGACGCAGCGGATTCAAAATCCGCCGCCTTTACGGGTGTGCCAGTTCGAGTCTGGCCACCGGCACCAAATTCAAGGGCTTAGCGTTTTATCGCTAGGCCCTTTTTTGTGCCCGTTGTTTGATGATTCACGCTAATAAAACGTTTTAGTGAAGATGTCAGTGAGTCAAAAATTCCAAATTTCAGCCCATTAGGGCCTAGTGCTAAACGCTTTTTATGGTAAATATGCGGGGTTGTTATAAACGAAAGAAAAAACCTACCTTCGCTGGAGAAACACCATGGGCGTGACCTATCACGAAAGCAATGCGCGTATGAGCCAAGTGGCTGTTCATAACGGAACGGTCTACCTTGCGGGCCAAGTGCCTGCGGATGCCACGGTGGGTATGCGTGGCCAAACCGAGCAGGTGTTAGCGCGTATTGATGAACTGCTGGCGCAGGCGGGTACCTCCAAAGAGCACCTAATCTCTGCCCAGGTGTGGGTGACCGATATGGCCGAGTTTGCGGAAATGAACGAAGTGTGGGAAGCCTGGGTAGTGCCGGGTCGTCCGCCGGTACGCGCGGCGCTGGAAGCTAAGCTGGCTAAGCCCGAGTGGAAAGTGGAAATTATGGTGATCGCTGCACTGCCTGACGCATAAAGGGTAGTGGCCTGTTGTAGGGTGCGTTAATGCAACGTTAACGCACCCTCGATTTTAAGCGTGGCATCGCCGTATAGTGAAGGCTCTTGTTGAGAATCAACCCAATGGTAAGTTCATGGCCCAGTTTGAGCTGCATAGCCGCAATTTGGCCCCAGAGCAGGTGGCGCACTCCCACGATTTTCACCAGCTAATCCTGGCGACATGTGGCGTTACCGAGCTTGCCATGGAAGGCCAGGGGGAGCGGGTCACCGCTCGCCGTGGCTGTTTGATCCCCTCGTCGCGCCATCACGAATATCAGGGCGATGGCAGCAACCGTACGCTGGTGCTGGACATCCCTGTGCAGCACTTAGCCACGCTGGAAAAGGGCAGTGAGATTGAGCGCTTATTCGATAAGCCGCGTTTCTTTACAGTGCCTCCTGCCTTAAATCAGCTTACCCATGCGCTCGCTCATCAGCTTGATCAGTGCCCGGCACTGCAAAATGAAATCGCCGTGCTGCTGCTGCGGGCACTTTATATGTACCTGCAAGATGAGCCGAAACAAACAGCCGACCAGCTCCTAGTTCGGTGCATCAGCGAACGGCTTGATCTAGAACGTTTGGATGCTTGGATAGATCAGCATCTAGCCGATGATATCCGAGTAGAACAATTAGCCGCACTGTGTGCGCTCAGCCCTGGGCACTTCCATAGCTGCTTTCGCGAGTTAACTGGCGTGACGCCGCTGGCTTATGTACAGCGCAGGCGGTTAGAGCACGCTCGCACGCTGGTTCGCCATAGCGCGCTGAGTCTTGGCCACATTGCCATGTTGGTGGGTTTTCGCGACCAGGGCAGTTTTTCCCGCGCCTATCGTCGTTACTTCGAGATTTCCCCCTCGTCTGATAGGTAAGCCGCGCCTGCTCCCCTTGCCTGACTTCTGGGCAAATTTGCCAGAGTTTCGGGCAAGCATGCGGCTTCGTATCGTCGTAGTCTCAAGAGGAACCCTAACTTCCTTGGAGAGACCCAATGGGCGTGACCTATCAAGACAGTAATACTCGCATGAGCCAAGTGGCGATTCATAACGGCACGGTGTACCTCGCAGGCCAAGTGCCCACAGATACCACCGCCGATATGCGTGGCCAAACCGAACAGGTGTTAGCACGTATTGATCAACTACTGGCGCAAGCGGGTACATCCAAAGAGCACCTGATTTCTGCTCAAGTGTGGGTCACCAGTATGGCTGAGTTTGATCAGATGAACGCTGCCTGGGATGCCTGGGTGGTGCCTGGCCGCCCGCCGGTGCGTGCTGCCCTTGAAGCCAAACTCGCCAAGCCCGAATGGAAAGTGGAAATCATGGTCGTTGCCGCGCTGCCGGAGGCCTAATATGCGTGTTGTTTCTGCTGAGGAGGTCGCCCGCACGCTTGGTTGGGATGGCTTGATCAAGCGGCTACATACAACGTTCGTAAATGGCGTTGAGTCTCCTCCGCGCCATCACCATGCCATGCACCGGCCCGATGGTGAAGCCACTATGCTGCTGATGCCTGCATGGGAAGCAGCAGGCTACATTGGCGTAAAGATGGTCAATGTGTTTCCGCAGAATGCCGACCATGGGGTGCCCGCTATTTCTGGGCTTTATCTGCTCAGTGAAGGGCAGTACGGCCAGCCGCTGGCCTGCATTGATGGCAGTGAGTTAACTCGGCGTCGCACGGCTGCAGCTTCTGCACTGGCCGCCCAGGTGCTAGCCAATGAGGATGCCGAAACGCTGTTGGTGGTGGGTACCGGCAAGCTGGCACCTATGGTGATTGAAGCCCACGCCAGTGTGCGGCCCATCAAGCGAGTACTGATTTGGGGGCGTAACCCCAGCAAGGCAGCAGCGCTGGCTGACGAGTATGCAGACCGTTTTGACACGCAAGTGGTAGAGGCATTGCCCGGCGCCGTAGCGGAGGCGGATATCGTCAGCTGTGTAACGCTTTCCACCCAGCCGATCATTCAAGGTGAGTGGCTGATGCCAGGAACGCATCTGGATTTAATTGGCGCGTTTCGGCCGCAAATGCGTGAAACCGATGCGCTTTGCTTACGCCGTTCACAAGTATTTGTGGATACCTACGCCGGGGCAAAAGGCGAAGCGGGAGATATTCTGCAAGCGATTGATGAGGGTGAGTTCCAGTTTGAGCACATCCAAGCGGAGCTTGCTGAGGTGTTAACCGGTGCTAAACCGGGGCGTTCTAACCCGGAATCCATCACGCTATTTAAGTCGGTAGGCGCTTCTCTGGAAGATTTAGCCGCTGCTATTGAAATATGGGAATCACTGCCTGAATCTGCTGTTTCATAGTTTCGCTAAGGACTGCGACCCATGAAGTGCTTTTATCATCCTGATCAGGCGTTGCATGCGCCGCCTACTTTTTTGCTGCGCGGCCAGCCCGCCGCCTCGCCGGAAGGACCGGTGCGTGCTGAACTGTTGACTCAGGGGTTAGCGAAGGCTGGCTTAGTGCTCGCTGCGCCAGTTGAGTCAGACTCCCCCAAGCTGCGCAAGCGCCTAGAGCAGATTCATACGCCGCGCTATCTGGCGTTCTTGGAAACAATCTATGAGCGCTGGCAGGCGCTGCCCAATGCGGCAGAGTTTGTAGCACCCAATATCCACCCTTGCGGCGGAGGCCACCACTACCCCCGCCACCCGATTGGGCAAGCGGGCTGGCACCTGCACGATATGGCCTGCCCGCTCAGCGCGACCAGTTTTCAAGGTGCGCTGGCCTCGGCCGCCACTGCTGAGGCGGCAGCAGAAGCGGTGCTAGACGGAGAACCGGTGGCCTATGCGCTGTGCCGCCCGCCGGGCCACCATGCTGGGCCAGAGCGCGCAGGCGGCTTTTGCCTGCTGAACAACTCTGCGCTGGCGGCTACCGTGCTGCGCGAACGCTTTGCCAAGGTAGCAATTATTGATGTGGACCTGCACCACGGTAACGGCACCCAGGATATCTTCTACGCCAGAAATGATGTATGGACTGGCTCGCTGCACGCCGACCCCAGCGACTTCTACCCCTTTTTCTGGGGCGGTGCCGACGAAGAGGGCAGTGATGGAGGCGTGGGTGCCAATGTTAACCTTCCCCTACCAGTAGGCAGCGATGGCGAGGTCTATTTGGATGCGCTGGCGATCCTTATCGATCAGTTGCAGCGCTATGAGCCGGATGCCGTGGTGGTCGCGTTGGGGTTAGACGCCCATAAGGATGACCCGCTAGCGGGCCTGCATGTGGAAACCGAGGCGTTTATCGAGGTAGGCAAACGCTTGGCAGGGCTCTCGCTACCGATGGTAATTGTGCAGGAAGGTGGCTACCCCACCGAGCATTTAAGCGCCAACCTAGCGGCCTTTATGCAGGGGTTTACCGCATGAGTAAAACCGGATTTTACTGGCACGAGCGCTGCTTTTGGCATGACCAGGGGGCCATCGGTGTTTTCTCCGCGCCGGGGGAGTTCTTGCAGCCCCAGGCCGCCTCGGAAAGCCCGGAGAGCAAGCGGCGGCTGAAAAACATTTTGGAAGTCAGCGGGCTGATTGACGAGCTTCACGTGGTGAAACCGCCTGCTGCAACGCTCTCTGACCTGCTGCGTTTTCATACCCCGCGTTACCTGGATGAACTGCAAACAGGGGATAAAGCGAGGGGCGGCAATGGCGGCGACTGCGCGCCCTATATGCCGGGCAGTTGGGCGGCGGCAACCCACTCAGCGGGGCTGGCCCTCGCCGCCATTGAGGCCGTGGCGCTGGGTGAGGTCAACAACGCCTATGCGCTATGCCGCCCGCCGGGCCACCATGCCGAAGCCGATCAAGGCCGAGGGTTCTGCCTGTTGGGCAATATTCCCGTCGCGGTGATGCGTGCCCGCGCCCTAGGTCAAGCCAAACGGGTGGCGATACTCGATTGGGACGTACACCACGGTAACGGCCAGCAGGCGGCGTTTTATCACGACCCCGATGTCTTCACCGTTTCGATACACCAAGCAGCGAACTACCCGCTAGAGACCGGTGGTTTCGATGAGCAGGGCGAAGGAGCTGGGTTAGGCGCTAACCTTAACCTGCCGCTGCCCCCTGGCTGTGGCCTGGGGGCGTACGCGTATGCGATGGAAACGTTGGTGCTGCCCGCGTTGGAGGCATTCAAGCCTGACCTAATCGTGGTGGCCTGTGGCTATGACGCCTGCGCCAAAGACCCGCTAGGTAAGATGCTGCTCAACAGCCAGGCTTTCGCCACTATGACTGCCCAAGTAAAGGCAGTGGCAGAGCGCTGCTGCAGCGGCAAGCTGGTGGTGGTGCATGAAGGCGGCTACTCCGAAGGCTATGTGCCGCTCTGCGGTCATGCCGTGATCCAAACCCTTGCGGGCAGTAAGACCGCCGTGTTCGATCCACAAAACGACGAAATTGCCGCCTGGGGCTACCAAGCGCTGCAGCCACACCAGCAGGCGTTAATTGATGGCTGGCACCAACAGTGGGAGCAAACAACCCGATGACACCGCTTTATGATCGTGACGGCTGGATTTGGCAGGATGGCCAATGGCTCGCTTGGCGGGACGCCAAAGTGCATGTGTTTACCCATACGCTGCACTATGGCATGGGCTGCTTTGAGGGGGTGCGCGCCTATGCAGGAGCGCAAGGCCCCCAACTGTTTCGGGTGGCGGAGCATACGCGCAGGCTAGTGGAAAGCGCCCACGCGCTGGATATCCCGCTGCCGTTTAGCGAAGCCGAACTGATTGATGCCCAGCGCGAAAGCCTGACTAAAAACGGGTTAAGCAGCGCTTATTTAAAGCCCACCGTTTTTTTAGGTGCTGAAGGCTTGGGGCTGCGCGCTCAAGGGCTGACCACCCATGTAATGATTGCTGCCTGGGATTTAGGACCCTATATCTCACCCCATGCGGCGTCCCACGGCCTGCGTGCTTTAACCTCTTCCTGGGCGCGCCATCACGTCAATATCAGCCTGTGTCGCGCTAAAACCAGCGGCCACTACGTGAATTCGATGCTGGCGCTGAATACGGCGGTAAAAGCCGGTTTTGACGAAACCATCATGCTTGACCCGGAAGGCTATGTGGCCGAGGCTTCTGCGGCGAACGTCTTTTTGCTGCGCGATGGCGTGCTGCACACCCCGGAAGTAACCTCCTGCCTGCAGGGCATCACCCGCGATAGCGTCATTCAGCTTGCCCGCGATGTGTTAGGCATTGAGGTGAAAGAGCGGCGTATTACCCGCGATGAGCTCTACACCGCTGATGAAGCCTTTTTAACCGGCACCGCCGCTGAAATTCTGCCGCTGAGGGAGCTAGACGGCCGCAGAATTGGCAGCCGTGCCGGGGCACCGCCGCCCAGTGAGCCAATTGCTGCCCAAAGCGTGACCGCCCAGCTCCAGCATCTCTACCGTCAAGCGGTGCGCGGCGAGCTAGAGGCTTACCAGCACTGGCTAACCCCGGCATGAACTTGGCATAGCCTTGGAATAGCACCGGGGCAAGCGTGACTACCCGTGCTGCTGAAGCGCTTTTTCCAGTGCGGCTAATCTGCCTGGGGTCAGCGCTTCTTCCACTGCCGTAATACGGATCACGTTGGCCAGTTCAGGGTGCGCAAGGCGGGCCACCAATACGCCCTCGGCCAGTAGCTCCTGGTGTACCGCAGCGGCCAATTCCGCGCTGGGAAGTCGAATGCCGATAAAGTTCGTCGCGCTGGGCAGCACGTCGGCACCCAGGCCGATAAAGTGCAGCGCCAACTGCTCGCGACGGGCTTTGACCGCCTCGATGTGCTGGTGTACTTCCTCGGGGTGATCCAGCACGACTTCAGCAGCGGCCTGGGTGAATGACGACACCGCGTAGTGAATACGCACCTTCATCATCATTGCCAGCACATCAGGTTCGGCAATGGCGTAGCCAATACGCATTCCGGCGAGGCCGTGAGCTTTGGAGAGCGTGCGTAGGCGAATCACTCCCGGAAGCGCTTGGCCAAGGAACTCGCTGCCCGCGTCATCACGAAAATCCCCGTAGGCTTCATCCAGCAGCAGCCAGCACTCGTCGGGCAGCGCTTCTCGCAGCTTGAGAATCGCGTTGTCGCTATGCAGGTGGCCGCTGGGGTTATCTGGGTTCGCTAAGTACACCAACCGCGCCTCTTCTTGATGGGCTGCTGCTGCTAGCGCTTCTAAGTCAGGGGCGAGTACACCGGGTGCTTCATGGTAGCTTGGCTCAATCAATCGGCAGCCCTGGCCCAAAGCGAAGTAACCGAAAGTGGGATAGGTACCTGCGGTACTTACTACAGCGTCTCCCGCCGTGCAGGTAGTGCGTAGTGCCAGGGCGATCAGGCTGTCGGCACCAGCATCCACCAGCAGATGCTCAAGAGGAATGTTCTGTTGCGCGCTCAAGCGTTGGCGTACCCCCAGTGCCTCGGCATCGCCATAGCAGTAAACGTGCTGCGCCACCGCATCGCCAAAGTGTTCCCGCAGGGCACGGTGGGGCATATCCAGCCCCTCGTTAGAGCCTAGTCGATGGGGAATTTCCCGGCCTAACCGACGCTCCAACACTTTAATGCCAGGGAAAGGGTTCACGGGCCCTTCACCAGTGAGGTGGTCAGGGTAGCGGGGCGTTTTATGAGAGGACATGGCCAAATCCTAAATATAAGAAGTGTTTAGCGTAAGATTTTACCGCGATTCAGCAGCCGGTGCGGGTCCAGCGCGTGCTTTAATGTCTGCATCAATTCCATTTCAGCCGCTGAACGGCAGGTGCTTAGCCAGGGTCGCTTCTCCAAGCCAATACCGTGTTCGGCCGAGATCGAGCCGCCTAACGTTGCCAGCGGTTGATAGACCATGGCTTCCACCTCGCGACGTACCGACACCTCGGCACTCCCGGCGCTGACGGAAATATGCAGGTTGCCATCGCCTAGGTGGCCAAACACGACCAGCCGCGCATCGGGCCAGCGCTGGGTCAGCTGGGCCTCCAGCTCATCGGTGTAGCGCTGCATTTCAGCAATCGGCAGGCTAACATCGAAGGTGAATAACGGCGCCAGCCCTTGGATGAGCCCCTCAATATCCTCACGAATGGCCCATAAACCATCGCGCTGGGTACTGGATTGTGCAATCACCGCATCGACAATGAGTTCCTGCGCTAAGGCGCTCTCTAGCGCTTCACGAAATTGGGTAGCATTGCGTTCGGCATCACTGCCCAAAGATTCGATAATGACATAGAAAGGGTGCTCGGTAGCAATCGGCGGGTTGTGGCGGCCCAGCGTTTCGGTGAGCAGTCGGTAGTGGTTTTGCCACATGACCTCGAAGGCGCCAAGGCTTCCTCCCAGTGCTTTGCCCATCTGGCTGAGTAGCCCGGTTAAAGCCTCAAACGAAGGGCAGGCCACCAGCGCCGTTTGTTCGCTGGGGGTAGGTGGCTGCAGGCGTAGCACCGCGCGGGTCACAATGCCCAGGGTACCTTCGCTGCCGATAAACAGCTGCTTCAAATCGAATCCGGCGTTGTTTTTCAGCATGCGATTCATGGAGCTGACCACGCGGCCGTCGGCCATTACCGCTTCCAGGCCAAGCACCTGCTGACGCATCATGCCGTAGCGAATCACCCTAACGCCGCCAGCGTTGGTGGCGATATTGCCACCAATCGTGCAGCTGCCCCGCGCGCCCAAATCTAGCGGGAACTGTAGGCCCACCTCTCTGGCGGCATCCTGAACCCGTTGCAGCGGTGCCCCTGCCTGCACGGTGAGGGTGCCGCTCACTTGATCAATCTCTTCAATCGCGCTCATACGCTCCAGCGAGATCACCAGCTCATCCGGGCTAGCCTCTGCGCCGTGCACTAGCCCGGTTAATCCGCCGTGGGTCACCACCGGCTGCTGCAACTCATAGCAGGCGCGCATCACTTTGGAAAGTTGCTCGGTATCCGCTGGGCGAACGATCGCGCCTGCTTGACAAGGAGTTCCCGTCATCCAATCCACGCGACGGCTGTGCACATCGTCGCCAGTCAATACATGGGCCGGGCCAACAATAGCGCGCAGCGCCTCCAGGGTTATTTGCATGTATTTTCCTTAGCTTGTCTTTCTCATTTTGTCTTGCCCATTCGATAAATTACGCTGTCGCCGCTACGGGGGCTTCGCGGCCGGGAATGGCCTTGAGCAGATCCTGGGTGTAAGCCTCTTGTGGAGCGAGGAAAATCTGCTCAGCGCTGCCTTGCTCAACAATGCGACCGTGCTGCATGACCACTATGCGGTCGCAGATATGCGCGGCGACACGCAAGTCATGGGTAATGAATAGCAGCGAGAGTGAAAGGCGCTGCTTTAACTCCTCCAGTAGCTCCAGCACCTGGGCCTGAATCGACACATCCAACGCCGAGACGGCTTCGTCTGCGACGATCAGTTCGGGGTTAAGCGCTAACGCCCTGGCAATGCCGATGCGCTGACGCTGACCGCCAGAAAATTCGTGAGGAAAGCGCTCCACGGCGCTGGCGCCCAAGCCCACCATGTCGAGCAGCTCGCCCGCCTGCTTGAGCGCTGCAGCTTTGGGCGTGCCGTTGGCAATCGGCCCCTGGGCTATGGCCATGCCTACTTTGGTGCGTGGGTTGAGCGAAGCGTAAGGATCTTGGAAGATCATCTGCACTCGGTGGCGTTCCCGGCGTAGCGCATCGCCTTTGAGCTGGGAGAGATTTACCCCATCGAGCAGCAGCTCGCCGCTATCGGGGTGCTCTAAACGCACCACGCAGCGCCCGAGAGTGGATTTTCCAGAGCCGGACTCACCGACAATACCTACCGTTTCGCCCCGGGCCAGAGTGAGCGAAACATCATCAAGGGCATGCACTTCACGGGAAGGCTTGAGCCAACCGCCCCGAGAACGAAACACTTTGCTCAGCTGCTTGATCTCTAGCAGTGGAGCGACCTGACTGGTTTCTCGGTGGGGAGGTACTGCGTTGCTGGGAATGGCTGCGATTAGTGCTTGGGTATAGGCGTCCTGAGGGGTTTCGAGTACCGGTTTGGCGTCGCCTAGTTCAACAATCTTGCCGTGGCGCATGACACAGACACGGTTGGCGATTTCGGCCACTACGCCAAAGTCATGGGTGATAAACATCACGGCCATACCGCGCCGCTGCTGCAAGTCGCGGATCAGTTCCAGAATCTGCGCCTGGGTAGTGACATCTAGCGCCGTAGTGGGCTCATCGGCAATCAGCAAAACGGGCTCCAACGCCAGCGCCATGGCGATCATGACCCGCTGGCGCTGGCCGCCGGAAAGCTCAAACGGGTAGGCGCGAATGGCTTTCTCTGGCTGTGGAATGCCCACTTCGATCAACAGCTCCAGCGCGCGGGCCTGGCGCTCTTTGGGGGTGAACTGGCCGTGAGCCTCGAACACCTCGGCAATTTGCGCGCCTACCCGCATCAGCGGGTTAAGGGCGGTCATTGGCTCCTGGAAGATCATGCCAATTTTTAGCCCGCGCAGGGCGCGGTGCTGCTTTTCCGACAGGGCAAGTAGATCCTGCCCTTCAAAGAGTATCTCGCCCTGGGTGGCGTGTACGCCTTTGGGCAGTAGCCCCATTACGGCATTGGCGGCCATCGATTTACCGGAGCCGGACTCGCCCACCACGCACATGATTTCGCCGCGCTTCACCTCGTAGCTCACGTCCTCCACTGCTAGGGCACGATCCGCCCCTTTGGGGAGCGCAATATTGAGGTCGCGAATGCTGAGGACGGTTTCTGTCGATGCTTCATTCATAACAGGCACTCCAGCCATAACAAACGCCTAGCGCTCGCGTGATAGTTTGGGGTTCAGTGCGTCGTCTAACCCTTCACCCACCAGGTTTAATGCCAGTACGGTGAGCAGAATTGCTACCCCTGGGAAGAAGCTCAGCCACCACGCCTGGCGAATCACCGTACGCGCCGCGCCGATCATATAGCCCCAAGACATCACGTTCGGGTCGCCCAAGCCGAGAAACGACAGCGCGGACTCCAACAAAATAGCGGTAGCGACCATCAACGAGGCCAGCACGATAATGGGCGACAGCGTATTGGGCAGAATTTGGCGCAGGATAATCGTGGTGTTGGACTGACCGACCAAGCGCGCGGCTTCGACATACTCGCGGTTGCGCAGCGACATAAACTCGGCGCGCACTAAGCGGGCCACCGGCGGCCAACTGACAATCGCGATCGCCAGCACGATGGAGGTGATGCTGGGCTGCATAATCGCCACCAGTACAATCGCCAGCGCGAAGTTGGGAATGGTCTGGAAGAACTCGGTAAAGCGCATCAAGATGTCGTCAATCAAGCCGCCGTAGTAACCGGCAATAGCACCAAGCGGCACACCAATCAGCAGCGCCACGCTGGTGGATACCAGCCCAATCAGCAGCGATACCCAGGCACCGTGCATTAAGCCTGAGGCCACGTTGCGGCCCATGGTGTCGGTGCCCAGGGGAAAGCCATCTTGCGAGAGCGGCGGCAAGAAGGGCCGCTGCACCATACGCCAGGGGGATTCAGGAAACAGCAACGGCGCCAGTATGGCCATGGCGATAATCAGCAGCAGGATGATCAGCCCGATGAGGGCGCCACGGTTTTGCGCGAAGCGTGCGAAAAAGCTCATGAGGCCCCCTTCTTGATGCGTGGATCAGCCAGGCTGTACACCAAATCGGTAATGATGTTGAAGACAATCACCAACGCCGCCGAGAAGAAGAAAATGCCCAGCAGTAGGTTGTAGTCACGCTGCTGCAGCGCTTCGAACATCAGCCGCCCAATGCCGGGCCAGGCAAATACAGTTTCGGTCAGGATCGCCCCGCCGACCATCTGCCCCGCCTGCAGGCCTGCTAATGTGATGATCGGCAGCAGCGCGTTACGCAACACATGGCGGCGCTGAATAATGCTGGGCTTCAAGCCTTTGGCGCGGGCGGTTTTGACGTAATCCTGCTGAGCGGCATCCAACATCGACGTGCGCGTCATGCGGGTGTAAATCGCCATAAAGAACAGCGCCAGCGTGGTGGCGGGCAATACCAAGTGCTTGGCCACATCGAGCACCAGCGCCAACCCCGTATGGCCCGCCCCCACGGTGTAAAGCCCATAGGCGGGTAGCCAGCCCAGGTAAACGGAAAATACCACCACCGACATCAGTGCGACCCAGAACAACGGCGTGGCGTAGAACACCAGCGCCAGTGCCATGATCAGTGAGCCAGAGGGCTTCTTGACCCGCGCGGCGGCCATGGAACCCGCCACAATGCCCAGTACCAGCGAAAGCACAAAGGCGGTGCCAGTCAGCAACAGGGTGGCGGGCAGGCGATCCATAATCAGATCAAACACCGGCACGCCCAGTCGGTAGGAGTAGCCGAAATCGAGCATGGCGATACCCGACACGTAATGCCACAGCTGTACATACATCGGTTGGTCGAGCCCAAAGCGCTCGCGCAACTGATCGAGAAACTCCTGGTCAGCAGCACCTGCTTCGCCGGCCAGAATGGCGGCCGGGTCGCCGGGGGCCAGCTGAATCAGCAGGAAGTTAAAAATAACGATTAAAAACAACACAATCACGGCCTTGAGAAGCCGCATTAGGATGAGGCGCGCGTAAACCATAAGTCGTTTCCTGACGAATACCTTCAAGGCGTGGCTGGAAAACCCAGGTAGCAGGCGCTACCTGGGTGGCTTGGGTTTAGCGATCTAGCCAAGCATCTTTAAAGCCGTCGTTAACACCCACGCCGGAGGTGACTAGGTTTTTCACATCACAGCGGTAAAGAGTCGGGAAGCCCAGCTCCATCAGCCAGCCAACGGGCACGTCTTCATGGAGGATTTCCTGTACTTCGCGGTAAAGTTTTTCGCGCTCTTCGTCGGGGAATGCCGTGGCGGCCTCGTTGAAGAGTTCGTCGACACGCTCGTTTTCGTAGCCCTCTACGTTATTCCAAGGCGAGCCTTTGGCAATGTTGTCGGAAAGGTAGGTGCGTGAAATACCCAGCGCTGGGTCGCCGTACTGGTAGAGGTAGGTAAATGCCAGGTCGTAATCCCAATCGCCCAGGCGCTGGTTCCAGCCGCCCACGTCGGTGGCCTGTGTCTCGACATTGATGCCTACTTCGCGCAAGTTCTGCTGCACGGCTTCGGCCCAGCGGGTCCAGGTTTCGCCGTAGGGCAGCGGCAGAATCGTGATCTCTTCACCGTCGTAGCCCATTTCATCCAGCAGCTCGCGGGCGCGGTCTGGATTGTAGTCGTAGGGTTCTAGGTCATCATTCTGGAAGCGTGCATTGGAGCCAAAGGCGGAGAGCGGCACATTGCCCAGACCGTTCCACAGAACATCTTTGGCGAACTCGCGATCCATGGCGTACATCACTGCTTGACGGAAGCGCTTGTCAGCGGTGGGACCTTCGCGGTTGTTCATCCACAGCATGGCAAAGGGGCTGAAATATTCGTGGCCCTCTTCGGTCATGCAGACGTTATCCATCTCGGCTAGGCGAGGAATGTCGAAGTTCTCGACAGTGCCGCTGGGCAGTACGTCAATGGTCTCGTTCTCAAACGCCACCGCACGGGAAGCACCGTCAGGAATGATGTGCCAATTAACGCCATCCAGGTAGGGCAGGCCCTCTTCGTAATACTCTTCGTTCTTGACCAGTTCAATCACCGTGCCGCGCTCCCAGTTGGAGAACTTGAACGGGCCGGTGCCGATGGGGTGATCGTTGTGCTCGTTATTACGGAAATCGGTACCTGCGTACAGGTGTTCAGGCACCATGGTAAAGGTGCCTGCTTCGAAGGAGATCAGGAACGGGCCGAAGGGTTGCTTCAGCGTAAATACAACGGTGTGATCGTCGGTGGCTTCGATACTCTCCACGTGCTGCAGCACGGCGCGGGCGCTGGGGTTCAACTCACGGTGGAAAACATCGGCGGAGAACACCACATCTTCAGCGGTGAAGGGCTCTCCATCGTGCCAGGTAACGTTTTCTCTCAGGTGGAAGGTGTAGGTGCGACCATCATCGCTGACCTCCCACGACTCCGCCAATTGCGGCATGGGCTCTAGGTCGGTGGTGTAACGGAGTAAGCCCTCATAAATATTGCCCGCTACGGTGCGGGTGGGCGCGTTCTGAATCATACCCAGCACTAGGCCCGGTGGCTCTGGCTGAATAATCGTGTTGATGGTACCGCCCTGTTTGGGGTCTTCGGCCAGGGTGGTGGTTGAAACGGCGAGTGCTGCAGCGGAAATGGCCAAAGCCAATGGGGTCTTCATGTTTCCTGCTCCTCAGTTATTAGCACGTAACAGGCTTACGTAGTCGTTAGGCGAGCGAGGCGTGACGGTTCAGGCCCGATTGTGATGTTTATTGGGGACCTGTTTTGACCATAGCAGTGGTTGGAAAAACTGTCGACAGTCGTCAATCGGCCGTCGACAAAGACGGTTTTTGCGTCATACTAAAAGTACGTAATACTTAATATGAGTGTAAATTATGGCCCCACCGCTAGCGGCGCCAAGCGCCTTTATTCAGCAACATAATCTCGTTGAACAGGTGGCCGACTACTTAACCCAAGCGATTATTCAGCAACACTTTTTACCCGGCGAACGGCTTTCTGAAGTACAGCTCTCCCGTGAGCTAGGAGTCAGCCGGGCACCGGTTCGTGAGGCGGCGCGCTTGCTGGAAAGCAGAGGTTTGCTGATCTCAAAACCCCGGCGAGGTTTTTTCGTTCGGGCGTTGAATGCCGTTGAATTAGAGGACGTCTTTGACCTGCGTTTATGTTTGGAACGGCACGCGATTCAGCGTTTATCCGAGCATTACAGTGCTGGGGTTGAGCGTGCCCTAAAGCAGCAGGTAGAGGTACTGTGTGAGGCAGCGGCCAGCAACGATGGCACGCGCCGCATTGAGGAAGACTTACAGTTTCACCGCCTGATGCTGCACTACGCGGGCAACGAGCGGCTGCTGCGCGCCTTCGACAACCTGACCCACGAGCTGCGCCTGTGTATCACACTTATCACCAAGACCCATGAAGCCCCCGACACCATCGCGACCAGCCATTACAAGCTGTTGGATGCGCTCGCCAGTGGCCGCCCAGACGCTTGCCGTGAGGCGATTGATTACCATATCGGGGTGGCCCGCGATTTTGTGGTGAAGGGAGTGGGAGACACTGGAGACCATACCCATGAAGACGTTCTTCCACGCTGACCAGGCGCTTCATCAGCCGCAAACCTACTTCTCCCGGGGAAAAATGCGCACGCCTCAGGAAGTTCCTGATCGTGCTATGCACCTGCTAGCTGCCGCCAAAAGGCTTGGGTTTGAGCTCCAGGCACCTGTTAATCATGGCATGGGGCCGCTAAGGGCGGTGCATTCGCTGGCCTATCTACGGTTTCTGGAAAGTGCCCACCGGCGCTGGCATGCCCTGGGCGAAGACTGGGGGGAGGAGGTGATCTCTAATATCTTCGTGCGCTCACCCAACGCCCTGCGGGGCATATTAGCGGAAGCCGCGCGCTACTTAGCGGATGGCAGTGCACCGGTGGGGCAGCATACCTGGCAGTCGGCTTATTGGTCGGCGCAGAGTGCCGTGGCTGGGGCAGAGGCGTTGCTGGCCGGGGAGCGGTTTGCCTACGCGTTATCGCGCCCGCCGGGCCATCACGCGGGCATCGATTCTGCCGGTGGCTTCTGCTTTCTCAACAATGCTGCCATTGCTGCACAGCATCTCACCTCGCGCTACCCGCGTATCGTCGTGCTCGACCCGGATATGCACCACGGCCAAGGCATTCAAGAAATTTTCTACCAGCGCGACGATGTGCTGTATATCTCGATTCACGGCGATACCACCAACTTCTACCCGGCAGTATCCGGCTTTGAAGAGGAGCGTGGGCAAGGCGCGGGGCTGGGCTACAACCTCAACCTACCGATGCCCCACGATTCAGAAGAAGCAGTGTTCTTTGACCGCTTGGAGGAGGCTTGCCAAGCTATTCGCCTGTTCGAGCCGGATGCCATTGTTCTGGCACTGGGTTTCGATATTTACGAGCGCGACCCCCAAGCCAAGGTCGCCGTTTCTACCGCGGGATTTGCGGAACTTGGCCGCCGGGTAGCGGGCCTGAATGTACCCACGTTGGTGGTGCAAGAGGGCGGCTACTACCTGGAAGGGCTGGAAGCCAATGCGGTGAGCTTTTTTGAGGGGCTGTTGGGCAGAATAGGAAGTACTTCGAGGACGTTTTAGAGATTGAGGAAAAATATGTAGCTTCAATTGCGCTTTCCCATTCTTTACCAGGTGCTAACAAGCGAACTGATATTGATGGGCCAGATTTTGCTGATTTACTCTACGCTCAATATGCTTCAGAGCAAGCTAAGAATCCATAATAACCGCATCAATTCGTCCGCAAGTGGATTACCTGCGTGATCCTTTGCATGGCCTCACAACCTAACGCTCAGCGTATGCTGCAAGTGAGAACGATAACGATGAGGTTGGTCCGCTCTGGCACGTGATAACCTGCATCACCGCTACCGATCTGAGCAACACCATGAACCTACTCTTCCTAGGCACTTCCGCCGGTGTACCCACCAAACAACGCAACGTCTCTGGCATCGCCCTGCGCGAGAGCAAAGGCAAGGGCTGGTACCTGATCGATTGTGGCGAGGGCACCCAGCATCAGGTGTTGCACACCAAGCTGTCGTTTCATTCGCTGAAGGCCATCTTGATTACCCATGTACACGGCGACCACTGCTACGGGCTGCCGGGCATTCTGGCCAGTGCGGCCATGGGCGGGCGCACGGCACCACTGACCATTGTGGCACCAAAGGGCATTCAAGACTGGCTGGAAGCCACGTGTGCGGTCACGCAGCTCTGCTTGCCTTTCGCCCTTGAGTTTATCTGCTCCGATGATCTGCCCTGCGTCGAATTCGAGAATATGGCGGTGGCGACGTGTGCGCTTTCCCATCGGGTGCCGTGCTATGCCTATGCGTTCACCGAGCGCAATGTGGAGGCTGCTCTGGACGTGGATAAACTGGCCCAGCAAGGCATTCCCAGAGGGCCTGTGTGGGGGCAGTTGAAGCAGGGGAGGGATGTGGCGTTTGAAGGCAAGCCGCTGCGCAGCCAGAATTATCTGCTGTTCAAACATGCCCCCAGAAAAGTGGTGATTGCCGGAGACAACGACCAGCCCGAGCTGTTGGCGGAGGCGTGCGCTGGGGCACAGGTGTTGGTGCACGAAGCCACCTACACCGAAGCAATGGCCGAAAAGGCCGGTGAGGTAGGGCATAGTTACGGCAAGCAGGTTGCGGCGTTTGCCGAGCGGGTCAAGCTGCCCAACTTGGTGCTCACCCACTTTAGCCCTCGTTATCCGCTTATCTCCCATACCTCGCCTTCCATTGAGAATATCCGCAAAGAGGCGCAAAGCGTCTATTCAGGCGCGCTCTACATGGCACGGGATTTTAGCGAATACAGCTTGGATAAAGCGGGGGCTTTACTGAGATAGCGAGTGAATAATTGTTTTGTGCTTAGGCGAAGCTTCGCCGCTAACCAGTAGGGTGAGTGAAGCTGTGTGTTCTTGCCGTCTAGAAGGCGTTGATTTCTTTCAGTGCTGATCGTAATGCCCACCGATAGCGAAGACATAAATAGAGGTATCGTCGAAGCTGTAAATCAAGCGATCTTTTTGGGAGATGCGCCTGGACCAGAGGCCCGAGAGGTTGTGTTTGAGCGGTTCAGGCTTGCCTAAGCCAGAGGAGGGATCGTCAGAGCGCAGCATTTCCTTGAGCAATTTACACAGTGCTTTGTGAAGGCGCTTGTCCTTTTCGCGCATGGCTTCATACGCTTCCCAGGTATTCCCTTCAAATACCAGCGATCTCATTCATTTGCTCTTCGGTCGGTTGGTAGCCCTGACGGCGTTTATGTGTCTCAAGGGAGTTGGCAATTTGCTGCGTCAGTGCGCTGCTTTGAAGTACGTGAAGGGTTTCTTGCTCTCGTTCCCAATCATCTGCGCTGATCACTACAAAAGCTTCGCCAGCGCGCCGAGTGACCTTGAGGGGTTCGTGACGGCTGATGACTTGCTCGACAACACTTTTCAGGTTGTCTCTAAACTTATTGACGCTGATTGTGTCCATGTTGGCCACCTTTTAAGTACGGGAATGCGGTACAAATATACACCCGGGATGTGTGCAAGACAAAGGCACTCAACTCATTTCTATACACCAGGAAGGGGGTGCCGCCCTGGTGAAATTTGTGTTGTTCATGATACAAGCCAGGACTTATCGTCATTTCACCCTGATGACCGAGCCCAACAAGGAGACTTTCCATGCAAAAGGTAAGAATCGACCTAGTATCCGATGTGGCCTGCCCGTGGTGCGCCATTGGCTACCGGCGTTTGGAGCAAGCGCTAGAGACACTCAAGGGCGAGATCGACGTTGAGCTGGTCTGGCAGCCTTTTGAACTGAACCGCGATATGCCGCCTGAAGGCGAGCCGATTCTGGAGCACTTGTGCCGCAAGTATGGCAAGGACGCGGCCAGTATGGAGCAGTCCCAGCGCGAGATTATGGCCGCCGCCGAGGAGCTTGGGCTGAATTTCCGGGGTGCCCTGGAACGTCGGGCGAACAATACCTTCGCCGCCCACCGCGTGCTGGCGTGGGCCGGAACGCAACACCAAGAGACGGCGCTTCAGTTGGCTCTATTTGAGGCCTACTTCGGTGAAGCGAAAAATCCTGCCGACCCAGCGGTGCTGCGTGAGAAGGCCATTGAGGTTGGGCTGGACGGCGACACCGCCGAGGCCATCGCCCGCTCCGATCAGTACACGGAGGAAGTACGTGAAGCCGAGCAGCGCTTTATGGATGCGGGAGTAAACGCCGTACCCGCATTTATTCTCGATGGTCGCTACCTGATTTCCGGTGCTCAGCCCGCCGAGGTACTGGTGGATGCGCTGCGCCAAGTGGCCGAAGAGAACGCTAATAGCTAATGTGTGAGAAGCCCTGCCTGAAGGCGGGGTAGCACTCTCAGCATATCCTTTTCCAAGCACCAACTTGTGAACGCGACTCTATGAAAACCATCGGCTTAATCGGCGGTATGAGCTGGGAATCCACGCAGACCTACTATCGCCTCATCAACCAGCATGTGCGCACGGCGCTGGGCGGGCTGCATTCGGCTAAGATGGTGCTGTACAGCGTCGATTTTGCCGAGATAGAGAAGCTACAGCATCAAGGCAACTGGCAGGCCACCGCTGAGATACTGGCGGCGGCGGGCAAAGCGGTCGAGGCGGCAGGGGCCGATTTTCTGGTGCTGTGTACCAACACCATGCACAAGGTGGCTGAGCCGCTGGAAGCGGCGGTCTCCATTCCGCTGCTGCATATCGCCGACGCCACGGCCCAGGTGCTGCAACAGCAGGGCATTACCTGCGTGGGGCTGCTCGGCACGCGGTTCACCATGGAGCAGGCATTTTATATCGAGCGCCTTCAGCGCCATGGCATCGAGGTGGTGGTGCCCACCGAGCCACAGCGCGAGCGTGTGCACTCGGTAATTTACCAAGAGCTGTGCTTGGGCGTTGTAAAAGCAGATGCCAAAGCTGACTACCTAAATATCGTCGATTCGCTGGCTGAGCGCGGCGCGCAGGGCGTGATTTTAGGCTGTACAGAGATTGGTCTGTTGATTCAGCAAGCCGATACGAGCGTGCCGCTGTTCGATACCACCGAGATCCACGCGGAGCAGGCAGTGCAGCGGGCGTTGGAGCGTGGTTAGGCATAAAGATATGCTGCACATATTCCTAGCTTTAAAATCTTGTTGAGTGAGTAAAAAAGAAATAATTTATACTCATGGGCGAGTTTGAATTTGACGATAATAAAAGTCAGACCAACCTTGAAAAGCACGGTATTGATTTTGAAGCGGCACAAGCGCTGTGGAAGGATCCATATCTGCTAGAAATTCGTGCAAAATCATAGGGCGAACCAAGATTTTTGCTAATAGGCATGATCAGTGAAAAACACTGGTCGGCGGTCGTCACCTACCGAGAAGGGCGTATTCGGTTAATTTTGTTAGGCGCTCTCGCAAAAAGGAGGTAGAACTCTATGAAAGCTAAAGAATTCGATAAAAAGTTCGATGAAAATCAAAATGATATAATCGACGATCTTGACTTGTCCACGGCTCGGCGTGTGAATCAGGAGCAAAAACGGATTAACGTAGATTTTCCTGCATGGGTAGTGGAGTCACTAGACCGTGAGGCTGCGAGAATTGGTGTTACGCGCCAGTCTATTATCAAAGTTTGGTTGGTTGAGCGTCTTCAAGCTGAAGCGGCTCATCAACCTCTGAGCCATGACACGGTGGGCGGTACTCACTAGCGCTGGCTCCCAAGAAGCCAGCGCGTTCTCCCTTACTGCAAAAACTCCCGCAACGTATCGCTGGCTTGCTCGATGGAGACGACGCCATCCAGGTGGCCTCGGTTGCCTTCCAGCGTTTCCAAGGTTACCTCGGTGCCGTCTGCTTCAATCAGCTCGGCGGTGCGGCGCACGCCTTCGGGGGCGAAGACCAGGTCGTTCTCGCTATACAGCATCAGCGTGGGGGCTTCGATGGCGGCTAGGCCTGCTTCTAAGGAGTCGCCGTGGCCTGCCATAAAGGTTTGGTTGGCGCGCACTAGGTAGAGCAGGTGGTTGGCATCGGAGAGCTTCGCCCGTGCGCCGGCGATGTCATCTAGGGTTTGCTCGATGGCGTAGCGGGCGTTGATATCCTGGGCGGGGTCGCGAGCGTCATCCGCCCAATCACGGTTGAACGCTTCGTTGGCCCACTGCCAGTGGTTGGCATTGAGTGTGACCAGCTTCAGCGCCTCTTTAAGCCCCTCGGTGGGCGGCTCTCCGTCGTAGTAGTCGCCTTCGTTCCAGTTGGCATCCAGGCGAATCGGCGCGGCCCAGGCGCTGAGCGTGGCCAGCAGCCAAGGGTCGGCCACACCGCCGCCAATCACAGGGATCAACCGCTCAACGCGTTCAGGGTAAGCGCTGGCCCACTCGATAGCCTGCAGGGCGCCCATAGAAGCGCCCATCACCGCATGCAGCGATTCAATGCCTTGGCTTTCCAGCAGAGCGCGCTGCACTTCGACAAAGTCACGAATAGTCACGACTGGGAAGTCCATGCCCCAGGGCTCGCCGGTATCAGGGTTGATGGAGGCTGGCCCGGTGGTAATAACGTTAGGGTCATTCGCCCCCAGGTTGACCAGCGTATCGGAGGAGATGATGTAGTACTCATCGGTATCCAGCGATTTGCCGGGGCCGATGATGGCATTCCAGTAGCCGGTGGGTTCACCATCAGCCCCATAGCGGCCTGCCGCGTGGCTGGTGCCGGAGAAGAAGTGGGTAATCAAAATAGCATTATCTCGGGCTTCGTTAAGCTCGCCGTAGGCTTCCCAGCCTACTGTCACGTTAGGGATTGTCTCTCCGCCCTGGGTGGTAAAGCTCTCCATCTCGAACGTCTGCTTCTCGACCACGCCATCCCATGCCCATAAGGGCGTGGCCAGCAGCAGGCCTAGGCCGGTTAACGTAGCAGCCGTGACAAACGCGTGTGGTTGTTTGCGTCGCATACGCTTTCCTTTTTTGAGGGGTTATTGTGATTGTTTTAGGGCTGCTGATGGCAGCCACTCCCTCAGCATAGACAGCGTTAGATGATTTTGAACGGATTTAGCCCATTGGCCTGCTGCATCATCATACGTTTGGCAAAAGGCACCCGCTCGGCCAAGTGTAGGCTGAGATCGCCCAGTTGGCGCAGCGGTTTTGCGCCGGTGAATAGGTGGTGGAAGCTGTCGGTGGCGGCAATCATCGCTTGGTTGGCGAGGCGGCGCTGGCATTCGAAGCGGTGCAGGCTGATGTGGTCGCCGGGGTCGCGGCCTTTGATGATCAGCTCGGCTAGGGTGTCGGCGTCGTGTAGGCCGATGTTCAACCCTTGCCCGGCGAGCGGGTGTACCACGTGGGCGGCGTCTCCAATCAGCGCTAGGCGTTTGCCAATGTAGCGCTTGGCGTGCTGGCGCTTAATCGGGAAGCTGGCCCGCGCCACAATGCGGGTAAGCTTGCCCAAACGTTGGGGGAAGGTGGTTTCAATGGCGTGCTGGAGCGCGTTGTCGGAAAGCTGTTCGCGGGCTTTGGTGGCTTCATCGCTGTCGTACCACACTAGCGAGGCGCGATGGCCGGGTAGCGGCAGCATGGCAATCGGGCCGGTAGGGGTGAAGCACTGCCAACTGACATCTTGCTGGGGTAACTCGGTCTCGACGTTAATAATCATCGCCCGCTGGTGGTAGTCGTAGCGGGTAACGCCAATGCCCGCCAGCTCGCGCAGCGTAGAGTGCGCGCCGTCGGCACCCACAATCAGCCGGGCGCTCAGGGTTTTGCCGTTATCCAGTTCCAACATACGGGCGGTGGTGGCCGCCATAGTGCTCAGCGGGGCGCACTGAGTATAGCAGGTCACGCTGGGCAGCTGCTCCAAGCGCTGCCACAAGGCATACTGCAGGGCGCGGTTTTCGATAAAGATACCGAAGTCGTTCATGCCGCTCTCTTCGGCGGAGAACACGGAGTGGCCGGTGCCATCCTGATTCGCCACATCGATATGCCGGAACGGGCAGATGCGCTCATTGGGCAGCATGGTACCGCTGGCTTTTACAAAGGCGAGCGAGCGGGCGTTCAGCGATGAAATACGCAGGTCGTAATCGCCGCTGGCGGGCGTGGGGGCGCTGCCGCGCTCCACCAAGCCTACGGAAATGCCTGCCTGGCCTAGCCTTGCCGCCAGGGCCGCGCCCACCATGCCGCCACCGACAATAATAATCTCGTGATCCCACTGCATGAGAGGCTCCTTACTCCGCTATCGAGGGCACATTGCATGTGCTTATATTGTCATACAGTATCGTTGACTTGTCGCAGTATTGCCTAGGGTGATCCATTGACGCAGGCCGTAGAAAGTTCAAAAAGTAGCGAAAGCAGCGTGGTCGCTGGCGAAGCGCTGGCGGCGTTTATCCAACGCCACCCCAAACTCTGGGTGATTACCGGGGCGGGGGTGAGTACCGACAGCGGGATTCCCGATTACCGCGATGCCGATGGGCAGTGGAAGCGTCCGCCGCCGGTGCAGCACGGTGATTTTATGAGTTCCTTTGCCGTACGCCAGCGCTACTGGGCGCGGGCGCTGGTGGGCTTTAAAGCCATGCGCGAAGCCCAGGTGAGTGGGGCGCATCGGGCGCTGGCGGAGCTTGAGGCGATGGGCTATGTGGAGCTGCTGGTGACGCAAAACGTTGACCGACTGCACCAGCGGGCGGGCTCGAAAAAGGTGATTGATCTTCACGGCAGGGCGGACGTGGTGGCCTGTATGGCGTGCGGCTATCAAATGATGCGTCACGCCATGCACAGCGAAATGGCCCGTATGAACCCTGCTTTCGCCGCGCTGGAAGCCCACCACGCGCCGGATGGTGATGCGGATCTGGAAACCGATTTCTCCACTTTTAAAGTGCTGGACTGCCCCCGCTGCCGGGGCATCCTAAAACCCCAGGTGGTGTATTACGGCGATGTGGTGCCTACTGTACGTCGGCTGGCGGCCCAGGCGGCGCTTCAGCAAGCCGATGCGGTGCTGACGGTGGGGACGTCGTTGATGGTCTATTCCGGCTACCGCTTCTGCCGCGATGCCCACGCGATGGGGCTGCCCGTGGCATCGCTCTCGCTGGGTGTGACTCGTGCCGATGGGTTCTTAACCCACCAGTGGCGCGCGCCACTGACGCCGGTGCTGGAATATGCGGTTGGGCGTCTGAAAAAGGGCTAACGTGTTTTGGATACCGGCGGGTTACTATCAAAGCGAGCAATTTCATGTTGGTTAAGAGGCTCTCTGCGACAGGCTATCGCCAATTACTTGAGTAAACTGCTAGGGTATTCCTAGACGATAAACTGAAAAGCGGAGTTGCCCGTGCTGACCTTTGAATACCAGTTTGCCACGCTGCCAGAGCCTTTATGGGTGGCTTGCCAGCCTACGCCCGTGGCGCAGCCCAGCCTGATCGCGTTTAACGATGCCTTGGCCGCGCAGCTAGGCATGCAAACGCGGCCCGACGACGCCACGCTGGCCCAGTGGTTTAGCGGTAACCAGCTGCCGCCAGGGGCCGAACCTAAAGCACTGGGTTACGCCGGGCACCAGTTCGGCAACTTCGTGCCACAGCTAGGCGATGGCCGCGCGCTGCTGTTAGGCGAAGTGGTGGACCAACTGGGCCAGCGCCGCGATGTGCAGCTAAAAGGCAGCGGCCGCACGCCGTTCTCTCGCGGTGGCGATGGCCGCTCACCCCTTGGCCCGGTGCTGCGAGAATATCTGGTGAGTGAATTTATGGCCGCCGTGGGCGTGCCTACCACTCGTGCCTTGGCTGCCGTCGTTACGGGCGAGCGCGTGGTGCGCCAAATGGCCGAGCCGGGGGCCGTGCTGACCCGCGTGGCCAGTAGCCATATCCGTGTGGGCACGTTCCAGTTTGCCGCCGCTCGCCGTGATGAAGACGCGCTCAAAGCGTTGGCCGACCATGTGATTGCTCGCCACTACCCAGAGGCGGCCAACGCCGACGACCCTTACCTCGCGCTGTTAGAAGCCGTTACCACACGCCAAGCGGCGCTGGTGGCGCAATGGATGAGCTTGGGTTTTATCCACGGGGTGATGAACACCGACAACTGCAGCATTGCCGGTGAAACCATTGATTACGGCCCCTGTGCCTTTATGGAGCAGTTCGTTCCGCAAAAAGTGTATAGCTCTATTGATCAGGGCGGGCGCTACGCCTTCAACAATCAGCCGGGCATTGCCCAGTGGAATCTGGCCCGTTTTGCCGAAACCCTGCTGCCGCTGATGCGTGAAGAGGGCGATGCCGTGGTAGAGCAAGCCACCGAGGTGCTTCGCGGCTTTACCCAGCGCTTTAGCGCCGAGCAGCGCTGCCTGCACGCCAACAAGCTGGGCCTTGCCCCAGAAAGCGACCGCGCTGCGCCGCTCATGGAAGCGCTGGAGAACCAGATGCACCAAGGCCGCATGGATATGACCGCCACCTTTGATGCACTGACGCACTATGCCAAAGTACTTGGTGCCAAAGCGCTTGGCGCGGATACGTCTGGGCAACCCCAAAAAGAGGCACTGCTGGCGCTGACGACTCAGCCCGATGGCCTCGCTGCTTGGCTGGCCGACTGGGAAAGCGCCCAGCAAGCGAGCCAGCATAGTGAACGCCTGGAGGCCATGCGCCGCGCCAACCCCGTGGTGATCCCCCGCAACCACCGCATTCAAGAAGTGATCGATTCGGCGGTAGAAGGCGATTTCGCGCCTTTCCACACGCTGCTCGCGGCGGTCACACAGCCCTTTGATGAATCCGAAGAAGCGCGCCGTCTCGCCGCTCCGGCGACAGAAAGTGAACAGGTATTGCGCACCTTTTGTGGTACGTGAATGCTTCGTCCTCTGTGATAAACTGTGCTTTTTCACAGGTAAGGGTGGAGGCAAGGTCGACCTGTGCGCAAAATTATCCACTGCGACTGTGACTGCTTCTACGCGGCGGTAGAGATGCGCGATAACCCCACGTTAACCGATATCCCCATTGCCATTGGCGGCAGTGTGGAACAGCGCGGGGTGGTCGCCACTTGCAACTACCCGGCGCGCAAGTTTGGCATCCACTCCGCCATGCCCATGGCCCAGGCGCTCAAACGCTGCCCTCATCTCACGGTGATTCGCGGTGATATGGCGAAGTACAAAGCCGTGGCTCGCCAGGTGTTTGCTATTTACCGCGATATTACCGAGCTGATCGAGCCGCTCTCACTGGATGAAGCCTTTCTGGATGTCTCCGGTGTTACGCTTCATCACGGCAGCGCTACCCGCATGGCTGAAGCCATCCGTCAGCGAGTAAAAGAAGAAGTCGGTATTACCGTCTCGGCGGGCGTCGCACCCAACAAGTTTCTCGCCAAGATCGCCAGCGACTGGCGCAAGCCCGATGGGCTGTGTGTCATCACGCCAGACGACATCGACGCCTTCGTGCAGCAGCTGCCGGTGAAAAAGATTCACGGGGTGGGGCCACGCACCGCTGAAAAGCTGGCGGAGCTAGGCATTCATACCGGTGCGGACCTACGCGCCCGACCGCTCACCGAGCTGGTGGAGCGCTTTGGCCGCTTCGGCCATCGGCTCCATGAGCTCAGCCACGGACGGGATGAGCGGCCGGTCAAAACCCACCGCGAGCGTAAATCCGTTAGTACCGAGCAAACCTACTCCCAGGACCTGCCCACCTTGGAAGCCTGCCGCCGACAGCTCCCCGAGCTGATTAGCGATTTAGAGCGCCGCTACGCTCGCTTAGACCCAGCCCCCGCCGTGCGCGGGGTGATGGTCAAAGTAAAGTTCAACGACTTCACCCAAACCACCGTCGAACACGCCGACCCCGCACCTAACCTGGAACAGTTCGAAACCTTGCTGAACGTGGGGTGGGCGAGAGGCGCGCGCCCTGTGCGCCTGCTGGGGGTGGGCTACCGCTTGGCGGAAGAGACCGCTGCCCAGCAGCTCTCGCTGTTTTAATTAGCCGGTTAACCCTTGGATGGATTGACGGGTTTCAGCGCTCGCGTTAAAACAGACGTATGATAGATAGCGCTTTTTCCCGTTAGCCTAACCACGAGCCTGCCATGCCTGCCGATGCCACCCAACGCCCCCGCTTAGTGTTTGCCCATGCCAACGGCTTTCCCGGCTTGAGCTACCGCAGCCTGTTAGACCCGCTAGCGGAGTCGTTTGATTTACACCCGCTCGACCGGCTGGGGCACCACCCGGATTATCCGGTGAACCACAACTGGGGCAATTTGGTGGATGAGCTGTTGAGCTACTTACCCGATACCGACGCGCCGCTGCTAGGCGTGGGACATTCGCTGGGCGGCACGCTGATGGCCATGGCCGCCGATAAGCAGCCGGAGCGCTTTTGCGGGGTGATTATGCTCGATCCACCGCTGATGCTGGGGCCGGATGCCTGGGCCATGAAGGCGGCCAAGCGGTTTGGGCTGATGGATCGTGTGACTCCCGCGGGAAAAACAAAAGGGCGGCGCAGCGTGTGGCCCAGCCGAGAAGCAATGGCGAACTCGCTGCGCCGTCGCGGTCTCTTTCGCCGCTTTACCCCTGAGGCACTCAACGACTACATTGAAGCAGGCACGCGGCTTTTAGATGATGGCAGCGCCGAGCTCACCTTTGACCCGCGTATTGAGGTGGAAATTTTCCGCCACCTGCCGGATCACCTGTCGCGTTTGCCGCGCCGAGTGGGCGTGCCAATTCAGCTAGTGGCAGGGCAGGAGTCTGATCTGCTTACCCCCGCCCGCGTGCATCGGTTAAAGCGCCACGGGCTACCAGTAAGCTTGGTGCCAGGGTCGCATATGTTCCCCATGGAACATCCAGAAGAGACGCGAATGGCCATTCTGGCCGCCTGGCAGCAGATTCAGCAGCACCGCCCGCAGCGTACAACTATCAATTAGGGAAACAGCATCAGTAAGGAGGCGATATGTACCTTTCCGTACAGCTTAGCTACTACCCGCTGGCAGATGACTTCAAGCCGGCGGTGAAGGAGGTGGTCAAACGTCTGGAGGCCACAGGGTTGGAAGTTCACCCCAACCGAATGAGCACCCAGGTGTTTGGCGGGTTCGATGAGGTGATGGTGGCACTGAGCGACGTGATGAAGTGGTCGTTTGAGACCCATGGCAAGGCGGTGTTTACCGTGAATTTTCTGGAAGGTGACCGACGGCCTCGCTAACCAAAAACGCCGCCCACTCGGGCGGCGTTGCCTCAGCGTGAACAGTGCTTAGATCAGTGATTCCAAGCAGGATTCGATGATATCCAAGCCTTCGTTCAACACGTCGTCTTCGATGGTGACTGGCATCAGGAAGCGGATGGTATTGCCGTACATGCCGCAGGAGAGCAGGATCAGCCCCTCTTCGCGGGCCTTTTTACATAGCGCCGCGGCCAGTTCCGGGTTCGGCGTGCGGTCGGCTTTATTATTCACCAGTTCAAACGCGGCCATCGCACCCATATTGCGCGCATTATCGACGCACTCAAACTTGCTTTGCCACTCGTTAAAGCGGGTCGCTAGCTTCTCGCCCAGCGCTTGGCTCTTCTCGAGGATGTTCTCCTCTTCGAAGACGTCCATGACCGCCAGCGCCGCCGCGCAGGCGGTGGGGCTGCCTGTGTAGGTGCCGCCCAGGGAGTTCGGGCCGGAAGCATCCATAATCTTGTCGGTCCCCACCACGGCAGAGATCGGCATACCGTCGGCCATACTCTTGGCCATGGTCATCATGTCCGGCTCAACGCCGCTATGCTCGATGGCAAACATCTTGCCGGTACGGCCAAAGCCCGACTGCACTTCGTCGATAATCATCAACATGCCGTGCTCGTCACAGATCTCGCGGATTTTCTCCAGGAAGCTTTTCGGCGCGGGGTAGAAACCACCTTCACCTAGTACCGGCTCAAGAATAATCGCTGCGGTATCTTTCGGGTTGGCGTCGGTTTTCAGCGCCATTTTCAGGCCGCGAATCGCTTCATCTTCACTAACGCCATGGTAGGGCACTGGATAGGGCGCACGGAAAACGGTACCCGGCATCGGCCCGAAATCGGTTTGGTAGGGCGCGACCTTGCCATTCATCGCCATGGTGTAAAAAGTACGGCCGTGGTAGCCGCCGTCAAAACAGATGACGTTGGAGCGGCCGGTGGCGGCGCGGGCAATTTTTACCGCGTTTTCCAGCGCTTCGGCACCAGAGTTGGCCAGCATGACTTTGGCGTGGCCACGCACGGGAACGATGTGGCTAAGCTTTTCTGCCACTTTGACGTAGCCTTCGTAGGGCATCACCGTTTGGCAGGTGTGCATCACCTTATCCAGCTGGGCTTTCACGGCGGCGACGACTTTCGGGTGGCGGTGCCCGATGTTTAAAACGCCGATGCCACCCGCGAAGTCGATAAAGCGGTTGCCGTCGGCGTCCCAGATCTCAGCGTTTTCGGCGCGGTCCGCAAAGGCGGTAGCGGGGCTTGCAGCGCCCGCCGCGACGTATTTCTGCTTTAGTTCGTTTAGCTCGGCATTGCTCATGACTCAGCTCCTTAAAGGATAGGGTGTTGCTTTAGCATAGTGTGCAATAGCGTTGATCACACAGATGACGATGCGATGACAACACGATTGCGCCCTGCTTGTTTCGCTTGGTACATGGCCTTATCGGCGCGATCAAGCATTCTGGTGCTGGAGGCTTCAACGTAGCAGGCAATGCCTGCTGATAGTGTCATGGTCAGTTGATGTTCAGTGTAGGTGGTTTGTTCGACCTGTTGGCGAATCCGCTCCATCGCCGTATGCGCGGCCTCCGCGTTGACTTCAGGCATGATGATCAAAAACTCCTCTCCCCCTAGGCGTACCTGACTATCAGTGGAGCGCAGTTGCTGGTTGACCACCTGGGTGACTTCTTGGAGAACGCTATCTCCTGTGCTGTGGCCATAGGTGTCATTGACGTTTTTAAAATTATCCAGATCAAACATCACAATACTGAGTTGATTACCGTAGCGTCGGCAACGCTCCAGTGCCTCCTCCAGCTTGGCAAGCCCTTGGCGACGGTTAAGCAGCCCAGTAAGTTCGTCATGATGGGCCAGATACTCTAACCGTTCGTTAGCTTGTGTTAGGCGCTCTTCGAGCCGTTTGCGCTGGGTAATATCAACAATAAAGGTGACCTTACGTGGCTTGCCGTCATCACCTTCAATGCGGGCTGCTTCAGTAATAATGGTGCGGGTTTCACCGTTGTTGCAGCGGACTTCCCACTCTTGGCGCAACTCATAGTTTTCGTCGCCCCGAATAAACTCATCATGCAGTTGGCTCACCTGCATGCGATAGGCTTCTGGCACTACCAGCGTAAAGTGCTGGCCAAGCAACTCCTCTTCTTGGTAGCCGTAAAATTGACAGTAGGCTGGGTTGACCATCTCAAAGTGCCCTTGAGGGTCGGTAATACAGATCCCCAACGGCGCAGTCTTGATAACGTTTTCCGTATTGCGCTTGGAGCGATTAACTAGTTGGTAAAGATGGTCAGTATTCGTACCTGTCATTCAGAGCTCCGAGCTTAGCTGGGCTTCCCTGCGTAATGTTTCGAGCAGCGGGCTTAATCCAGTTCCTAGCTGGCCAACGGTAGGCTTGGCGTAGAAAAAGCCCTGCTGGCGGGTAATACCGGCACGCGCTAGCCATAAGGCTTCAGCGCGGGTCTCTACTCCTTCGGCAATCAGCGTCATGTCGAGTTCGGCAGCGAGCATAATAATGGCATTCAATAGCGCCTGACGACGTGGGTTATGATCGCAGTTCATCACCAGCTCGCGGTCAATCTTGAGCTTATCAGGGGCCAAATCAGTAAGCAGGTCTAGATTGGCGTAGCCATTACCGAAATCGTCGAGGGCGGTTTTAAAGCCCATAGTGCGGTAGGCGTTAATAATATTACGCAGGTGCTGACGGTCGCGTACCCGCTCGGTTTCAGTAATTTCAAAGACCAGCTTATGCATCGGCCAGCCCACCCGCTGGGAAACTTCCAGAGTAGCTTGGATGCACGCTTCCGGCTCATATACCGCATTGGGAAGGAAGTTGATCGAGAGATCACTCTCCATGCCTAGCTCGCTGGCCAGCTCAATCGCCTTCACACGGCAGGCTTGATCAAAGAGGTAGAGCAGATCATCGGTCACCTGGGAAATAACGCTCCAGGCGGATTCACCGTTGGCGCCTCGCACCAACGCTTCATGGGTTACCACGCGAGCCAGAGAGACGTCGACGATAGGCTGGAATGCCATTGTGAAGTCGAAGGGCAAATCTCCCTCACAGCGTTTACACCTGCCGTTCACCCGTGCGCAGTTACCCATAATGTCTCCTGACGTGTTCGCTTACTTATGCTGGAAGCTGCCATATATTAGACGTCAGTCTAGCGCTTTGATATGTGCATGTATAGGTTTTGTATAGAGGTTGCTGGCCGCCGTGTTGACTTCTGCGCAACTGACACTCCCCACCCGCCGCGCTTCGCGCTTTGGGCGAGGGTTCTGAAATCACCCCCAGAACCTTCCTGCTTCCACACGCCTTCACTAGACAGCCGCTAGGCCGCTGCCCCCGCTCCGGTCGCTCCACAGGCTAACCCCGCCAGCCCGGCGGTTTGTATATTCCTGGCCGCGTTGATGTCGCGGTCAATGGGGTGGCCGCAGCTTTCGCAGTGCCAGTGACGTTGCGACAGCGGCAGTTTCTCTACCTTGTAGCCACAGCCATGACACTGCTTGCTGCTGGGGAGCCACTGGCTCACTTTCACCAGTTGGCGCCCCGCCCAGGCGGCCTTGTATTCCAGTTGCCGGACGAACTCACCCCACCCGGCATCGCTAATGGATTTAGAAAGCCGTCTATTCTTAATCATACCAATGATATTAAGTGACTCGACGCACAGGACTTGGTTTTCGTTAATGAGGGCGCGGGTCGCTTTGTGGGTGGCGTCACGTCGACAGTCGGCGATCTTGGCATGTAGCCGTGCCACTTTCCGACGGTGTTTGTTGCGGTTGTTTGAACCTGTCTGTTTTTTCGCCAACCGGCGCTGCAAGCAGGCCAGCTTCGCCTCGTAGCGTTTCAGATGACGCGGATTGCCTGATTTTGCGCCGTCACTGGTAATGAACACATCGCTCAAGCCAAGGTCAATGCCGACCGTTTTGGGCGTGACCGGAAGCGCTTTTGGCACGACATCACACAGGCAACTGATGAAGTAGCGTCCAGCACGATCGCATGAAATCGTGATGGTAGAGGGTGCAGAGGGCAGTGGCCGGCTCCACCGGATGGGTAACGGCGTCTTCGCTTTTGCGATAGTGATCTCACCCTCCCGATAGCGGAACGCGGCCTTGGTCAGCCGGATCGACTGCCGGCCATCCTTGCGCTTGAAACGTGGGTAGCGCGCCTTGAGCTTTGGGTTGAAGAAGTTGTCGAAGGCGGCTTTCTGGTCGCGGAGCGTTTGTTGCAGGATCACGCTGGAAACATCCCGCAACCACGGAAACTCCGCCTTTAAGCCCACCAGTCGCTTTTCCGCCGATGAGTGCGAGACCGATTCACTGCGCTGCTGATACGCCTCGGTGCGATAGGCCAGGGTATTATTCCAGACAAAACGGGCACACCCGAATGACTGCGCCAGCAGCTCAGCCTGTTCGGAGGTGGGGTAGAACCGTTCTTTGTAGGCACGCTTTGTCATGCTGTATAAATATCAGGGTGGTGAGGCGACGTCAATCTGGCACCGCTACGCGGTGCGCGCTTGTATCACCGCCCGACTGGGCGATGCTTTACGCGCTGTTTGGTAAAAAACGCCCGGCTGGGCGTTTTAAGTGAGTGCTACATGGCAGAAGAGTAGCTTAAATGATGCCCGCTTGGCGCAGTGCCAAACGCTGTTCATCGGTAATGCCAATAGCATCCAACACGCTGTCGGTGTGTTCGCCAAGTGTTGGCGGTGCGGTTTGGGCGCTGATGGATTCGCCGTTAATACGAATTGGATTAGCGACTAAGTTAACCTCTCCTGCTTGGCGATGCGGGAGTGTCTGCTTGAGGCCGCGAGCCTTTACGTGAGGATCGTCAAAGACGCGATCCAGCGTGTTAATCGGCCCACAGGGCACGCCCACCGCTTCAAAGGCGGCGAGCCAGGTATCGGTTGTCTGTGCCGCTAGGGCGAGTTCCAGTAGCGGTACCAGCGTCTTGCGGTGCTGAACACGGCTGCCGTTGGTGGCAAAACGCTCATCCTGTGCCAACTGCGGCTGGTCGATCACTTGGCAGAAGCGCTTGAACTGCTCGTCGTTGCCCACCGCCACAATCATATGGCCATCCGCCGTGGCAAACGCTTGGTAGGGCACGATATTAGGATGCGCATTACCAAGCCGCTGCGGTACTTGGCCAGAGGTTAGATAGTTAAGCGCCTGATTGGCCAGCACGCCCACCTGTACATCCATCAGAGCCAAATCGATATGGCAGCCTTCGCCGGTGTCGCGGCGCTGGTAGAGCGCTGCCAGCACTGCGTTGGCGGCATACAAACCGGTAAAGATATCGGTAAACGCCACGCCGCTTTTGACCGGGCCACCACCGGGTTCACTATCCGGCTTGCCGGTCAGGCTCATAATGCCGCCCATGGCCTGAATCATAAAGTCGTAGCCCGCCCGGTGGGCGTAGGGGCTCTCCTGGCCAAAGCCGGTAATCGAGCAGTAGATAATGCCGGGGTTAATCGCCTTCAAGCTGGCGTAATCCAAGCCATACTTCTTTAGCCCGCCGACTTTAAAGTTCTCCAGCACTACATCCGACTGGGCGGCGAGCTGTTTGATCAGCGCCTGGCCTTCGGGCTTGGCCATATCTACCGTGACCGAGCGCTTACCGCGATTAGCGCATAGGTAGTAGGCCGATTCAGCGCTGCCGGAGAGCCAGGGCGGCCCCCAATGGCGGGTGTCATCGCCGCTTTGGGGGCGCTCGATTTTGATCACCTCGGCACCCATGTCGGCCAGCATCTGCCCACACCAGGGGCCTGCCAGTACGCGAGAAATATCGAGTACTTTAATGCCTGCTAGTGGCTGTGCGACTGTGCTCATTGGGTGCCTCGCTGATCGAAGTGGCTTCGTTGTTATAAATCAGAAAAATGACTGAATGCCGGTTTGCGCGCGACCCAGAATGAGAGCGTGCACATCGTGGGTACCTTCGTAGGTATTCACAGATTCCAGGTTCACCATATGACGAATCACGCCGTACTCGTCAGACACGCCGTTACCGCCGTGCATGTCGCGGGCTATGCGGGCGATATCCAGCGCTTTACCGCAGTTGTTGCGCTTAATCAGCGAGATCATTTCCGGTGCCCAGTTGCCGCTATCCATCAAACGGCCCACCTGCAGGGCGGCTTGAAGGCCCAGGGTGATTTCCGTCTGCATATCGGCCAGCTTTTTCTGGATCAGCTGGTTGGCGGCCAGCGGGCGGCCAAACTGCTTGCGGTCCAGGGTGTATTGGCGGGCGGCATGCCAGCAGAATTCAGCGGTGCCCATCACGCCCCAGGCAATGCCGTAGCGGGCTTTATTCAAGCAGCCGAAGGGGCCTTTCAAGCCGCTAACATTGGGTAGCAGGTTCTCTTCGGGAACGAAGGCGTTGTCCAGCACGATCTCGCCGGTGATCGAGGCGCGCAGCGATACCTTGCCTTCGATTTTTGGGGTGGAGAAGCCTTCGGTGCCGCGCTCGACGATAAAGCCTTTGATCTGGTTATCGTGAGCGGCAGATTTCGCCCATACCACGGCAATATCGGCAATCGGGCTGTTGGTGATCCACATTTTCGCGCCGGTCAGGCGGTAGCCGCCATCCACTTTCTCCGCACGGGTAATCATCGAGCCAGGGTCGGAGCCGTGGTCTGGCTCAGTCAAACCGAAGCAGCCGACCATCTCGCCGCTGGCGAGTTTGGGCAGATATTTATGCTTCTGCTCTTCGGAGCCGTAGGCTTCGATGGGGTACATCACCAGTGACGACTGCACGCTCATGGCTGAGCGGTAGCCGGAATCCACACGTTCTACTTCGCGGGCGATCAGGCCGTAGGCCACGTGATTAACGCCTGCACCGCCGTATTCCGGGGAAACCGTCGCGCCTAGTAGGCCCAGCTCGCCCATTTCGTTCATGATTTGGCGGTCGAAGCGCTCTTCACGGAAGGCGCTGAGTACCCGTGGCTGCAGGTTTTCCTGACAGTAGTCGTGGGCCGCATCGCGGATCTGGCGCTCTTCGTCGGTGAGCTGGCTTTCCAGCAGAAGCGGGTCGTCCCAGTTAAAGCGTGTCATAGCGTGAACTCCGAAAAGTGATCTTGTTGAGACCAATGTATCGCCGTTATTTAAAAATTTCTACATTTTTTTAAAACGCAGAATTTAACGGATGCCACGGGCTTGAAGTACCCGAGTAATGATCGGCACCGGCGTCATGAGGTGGTCTCGCATCAGGTTGGCGGCCTGCTCAGCATTTCGCGCCAGAATGACGTCTACCAGTGCCGCATGCTCCTGACGTTTGGTTTCAAGGGCTTGGGGCGACATCACAGTCTCTTGCAGCCATAAGTGGCGGTAGCGCTCTACCTGGTCAAAAAGGGTGTCGCGCATTTGCAGCAGGTGCGGTGAGTTACAGCCGCTGGCAATCGCAGTATGAAACGCTTTGTGGCGTAAATCCCAGCCGTCCAGCAGCTCGTCGGGGGAACTAACCTCGGTCACCTTGGCTAGGCGGTGGGCGGTAGCCAACACATTGGCCTCCCAGTCGTCATCACCGCGCTCAATCGCTAGGCGCAAAATCAGACCCTCTAACTGGGCACGGGCGTCGTAGATATCGTTCAGTTCGGCCAGCGACATCGCCGCGACCCGGTAGCCGCGCTGGCTGATGGCCACCACCAAGCGGTCCGCCACCAGTTGGGAAAGTGCTTCGCGCAGCGGCCCTGTGCTCACCCCGTAATACTCTTTTAGGCGGCTCATTAAGAGCTTCTCTTCAGGGGCGTAGCGGCCGCGAATGATGTCGTGCTTTAGCGCGTGGTAGGCGCTAATCGCGAGGTTCTGGCGCGGCGCATCGTGCTCCATGGGGACTCCTTAGACCAATGAGGGTTAGACCAATGTAGGGGCGTGGCGATCAACGTGAATTAACGGCTATTATCAATAAATTTTGAAAATTTGGCACAGGTAACGATATTCATGTGGGATTTCATCATTGTTGGCGGTGGCATTTTGGGGTTTTCTACCGCCATGCAGCTACAAAAGGCCTACCCGGATAAACGCCTGCTGGTGGTCGAGAAAGAGTCCGGCCCAGCCCAACACCAAACCGGCCACAACAGCGGGGTGATTCACGCGGGGGTGTACTACACGCCGGGTAGCCTGAAAGCGAAGTTTTGCCTAGAAGGCAACCGCGCCACGCGTGAGTTCTGCGACCAGCACAACGTGCGCTACGACATTTGCGGCAAACTGCTGGTAGCCACCAATGACCTTGAAAAGCAGCGCATGGAGGCATTGTGGGAGCGCACCGCCGCCAACGGGCTGGAGCGGGAGTGGCTGGAAGCCGACGCGCTTAAGGAGCGCGAGCCCAATATTACCGGCGTGGCGGGCATTTTCGTGCCCTCCAGCGGCATCGTGAACTATGCCGAGGTGACCCGCGCCATGGCGGCGGAGTTTACGCGCCTCGGCGGTGAGATCCGCTTTAACCACTGCGTGACCGGCCTTGAAGAGCGTGCTGACGAAGTGGTGGTAACAACTCAGCAGGAAACGTTTACCGGCCGCTATTTAATCTCTTGTTCTGGCCTAATGGCGGATCGGGTGATTCGTATGCTGGGCAAAGACCCGGGCTTTACGATTTGCCCGTTCCGTGGGGAGTATTACCTGCTGCCCGAGCGCCACAACCAGATCGTCAACCACCTGATTTACCCCATTCCTGACCCCGCCATGCCGTTCTTAGGCGTTCACTTAACGCGCATGATTGATGGCACGGTGACCGTTGGCCCTAACGCGGTGCTGGCACTGAAGCGCGAGGGCTACCGTAAGCAGGATATGTCGTTAAGCGATATGGGTCAGATGTTCACCCATCCCGGTATTTTGAAAGTGCTCGGTAAGCATTTAAAACCAGGGCTGTTTGAGATGAAAAACTCGCTTTATAAGCGCGGTTACCTGGAGCTGGTGCGCAAGTACTGCCCCAGCTTAACGCTTGACGACCTAACACCTTACCCGGCGGGGGTACGCGCCCAGGCGGTCTCTAATGATGGCAAGCTGGTGGATGATTTTCTGTTTGTGAATACCAAGAGGACGGTGAACGTAGGCAACGCGCCATCGCCTGCCGCCACCTCGGCACTGCCAATCGGTGCTCATATCGTAGAACAAGTAAAAGCGCTGCTGGGATAGGGTGAGAGCCGTGCGCTGTATTAGCATCCCACGCATCACCCGTGCTAACTTCTTTGCACCGTCTCGGGTAGCCATTACCCGTTATCCGAGGCTGGGGCTTTACACCTCCTATGTGTCAACCATACCTATAAGTCCAATCAGGACGGAGGAAACGCTCATGCGAACTCTAAAATATACCGTAGCAGCATCCATGTTAGCCGTGGCGCTGCCTGCCAGCGCGCAGCAGCTGTCCATCGCTACCGGCGGCACCGGTGGGGTGTATTACCCCATTGGCGGCGGCTTTGCGGAAATGATCAACGAGCATATTGAAGGTGCCCAAGCGACTGCCGAAGTGACCGGTGCGTCTGTTGAGAATATGGGCCTGATTATGCGCGGCGATGCCGACATGGCGCTGGCGCTGGCCGATACGGTCTACCAAGCTTACACTGGTACCGGCGATTTTGATGGCCGCCAGATTGAGAACACCCGCGCGCTGGCCTCGGTATATCCCAATGCCGTACAGCTCGTTACCCTGGCGGAGTCCGATATTCAGAGCATTGCGGACCTGGCTGGTAAGCGTGTGTCTGTGGGCGCACCGGGTAGCGGCACCGAACTGAACGCCCGCGCCCTGCTAGAAGCAAACGGCGTTAGCTATGATGATTTCACGCCACAGCGTCTCAACTTTAACGAAACCGCCGATGCGATTCGTGATGGCGACATCGACGCTGGTTTCTGGAGTGTAGGCCCGCCCACCAGCTCTATCCTGAACCTAGCAGCCACTCGTGATATCCGCCTGATTAGCCTCACAGATGAAGAGGTAGCCAATGCCCAAGAGGCTGAAGAGGTATTCGCACCTTATAAGCTGGCTGCTGGCATGTACGAAGGTATGGACGAAGCGGTTCAGACCATCGGTATTCCTAACGTGCTTGTCGTCAACTCTGATATGGACGAAGAGCTGGCTTATCAGCTGACCCAGCTGCTGTTTGAAAACACTGATGAGCTGATCGCGGTTCACCCAGCAGCTAACGATACCACCATCGAGTTCACCATGGACTCTACACCGGTACCGCTGCATCCGGGCGCGATTCGCTATTTTGAGGAAGTCGGTGCTGAGATCCCGGACCGTCTGCGTCCGTAACCGATCAAGGAGCACGGCCATGCAGTGGCAGTTAAGACTGATGGCGCTGCTGTTAATGATTGGTTCGTTTGCCGAAGCGGGGGATACCCCCGCTTCGGCGTCGTCTATGCGCTTAACGGTTGTCACCGAGAAGGGCGAAACGCTAGTGGATGCAGCCGCACCGATAGGTAGTCGCTGGTGCATCCAGTGGCAGCACTCTGTCGAGCACTTCACGGTTCTGGACTGTTACCGCAACGCGAACGGCACAATGCAGCTTGAGCGTAGCCATCAACCGGACTTCGCCGCTGGGCTTGGACATATCTACGGGCGGGGCGAGCAGGTCTCCGATGGTGAGGGCGGGTACTGGATCAATGCGATTAACGAACCGGTTGCCAACAATCGCTACGTGCTGCGAGTGGGATCAACGGCGGTCAATCACCGCGTGGTATGGCCTGATAGTGAACACGCCACGGTGAGTTTGAGCGAGCAAGCTGCTGGGCAGCGTGTGACCATTCAACTGTCAGCCCCTTAAACGCCATAATTTATCTCCCCTGACTAAAACGTTCATCTCATTACGTTTTAATAAAAGTAAGTTGGTTTTAAAACCACTAAGTTAGCTAACGCTCCGAGGATTTCATGAACGAAACCACGCCACCACCGGCGGTGATGCCGGGCGGTAATGCGATTCAACCCCGCTTCGTTTTATGGTGTATTACCATCGTTGCGGTGGGGCTTTCGTTATTTCAACTCTATTCGGCGGGTATCCAGCCCTTAGGTCTGTTTTATCAGCGCAGTATCCACCTAGCGCTGATTATGATGCTGGCGTTTTTAATGTTCCCTGTCTTTGGGCCAAACCGTAAGCGCGGTGTGCTGGGCTGGGGCATTGACTTGGCTTTTTTTGCCGGGGCGCTGATTACTGGCGGCTACTTGGTCTTTAACCTGGATGCGATTTTCAGCCGCGCCGGGTTCTGGAACGAAACCGATATTTTAGTCGCCTGCATTGCCACGGTGACCGTGCTGGAAGCTAGCCGCCGTGCCGTGGGCTTTGGCATGACGGTGATTGGTCTGTTAGCCATTATCTATGCCTTCGCTGGCCCCCGTGGCGAGCTGCCCTGGCTGGGGGAGTGGATGCCAGGAATTTTAGAGCATCGTGGCTATAGCTTAGACCGTGTGGCGGGCCAGCTCTACCTGGGCCAAGAGGGTATCTTCGGCCTGCCGCTTGGCGTTGCCGCCACCTACATCTTTATCTTCGTCCTGTTTGGTGCCTTTCTGGAAAGCACCGGTGCCGGTAAGTTCTTTATCGATATGGCCTACGCGGCTACTGGACGCCAGCGGGGCGGTCCCGCCAAAGCGGCCGTGCTGGCATCAGCAGGCATGGGCTCCATTTCTGGTAGCGCCATTGCCAACGTGGTGACCACCGGCGCGTTTACTATTCCACTGATGAAGAAGTTGGGCTACCAGCCCAAGCAGGCAGGGGGCATTGAGGCAGCGGCCTCTACCGGCGGGCAAATTATGCCGCCACTGATGGGCGCGGGCGCATTTTTGATCGCGGAATATACCAACACGCCGTACCTCGACATTGTCAAAATCAGTATCCTCCCGGCGATTATGTATTTCGCGACGGTCTACCTGTTTGTGCATATCATTGCCTTGAAGCAGGGCATGCAGGGCATGGCCAAAAGCGAACTGCCGCAAATGCGCCAGGTAATGAAAGATGGCTGGCACTTCCTACTGCCGTTGGCGGTGCTGGTGTGGCTACTGGCCATGAGCATGTCGCCCATGCGAGTGGGCTACTACGCGGTGGTGACCATGGTGGTGGTGGCAGTGATGCGCTATGCACTGTGGTACTTCTTTGTGGCACCCAAGCAGGGCCAGCCGGTTACCGCTGAGCGTACCAAATCGGTGATTTGGGCGGGGCTGGTGAAGCTAGTGCAAGGGTTAGAGCTGGGCGCGCGCAACGCGGTGGCCGTCTCGATGGCCTGTGCGGTGGCCGGTATTATCGTCGGTGTAGTTGGCCTGACCGGATTGGGTCTGAAGTTCTCTTCCATGATGCTGGCCTTCTCCGGTGGCAACCTGGTCCTGGCCCTGGTGATGGTACTGCTGGCAAGCCTGATTCTGGGTATGGGCCTACCCGTCACCGCCAGCTATATCGTGTTGATTGTGCTGGTGGGGCCAGCGCTAACCGCTGAGTTCGGCGTGCCGCTGCTTATCGCCCACCTGGTGGTGTTCTGGTACTCCCAGGACTCCAACGTGACGCCACCTATTGCGCTCGCGGGGTTTGCCGGGGCGGCGATTGCGGGCAGTAAACCCATGGAAACTGGTTTCCAGGCGTGGAAGTTTGCCAAAGGGCTCTACCTAATTCCGCTGTTTATGGTCTTTAACCCAGAGATCATTATCGGCGGGCCTGTGCTTGTGGTGGCTTGGAACGCAGTGATTGCCTTGCTCGCGCTGTGTGCCTTTGCCGCTTCCCTGGAGGGGTACCTGTTCACCCGTATGTCCTGGCTGCCGCGTCTGGCCATTGGCGGTGCGATTGTCGGCGTGTTCTACCCAAGCCTTTGGACGGAAATTGCCGGGGTCGTGGTGATGCTGGTCGCTATTTTGGCCAACTGGCAGGCTAGCAAGCGCGAAGCACCGCCGGTCACCGGTTAATACAACCAGCTACGATACAAGCAGTACAAAAAAAGCCCGGAAACTTACGTTTCCGGGCTTTTGTGTTCGTCGCTCGCCAAGATTAGCGGTGACTCACGATCAGAAAATCGACTCGGCAGTGCCAGAACCTTGCGAGCCACTGGCCTCTTCCAGCTCCTGGCTGATGCGGCGGGGCTGGAAGTCTGGTAAGTGATCTTGGTGGAACAGCTCAGAAATACCACCTGACTGGTCATCGTGCAGGCGGCGGCCAGTGTTCGGGTCCACCCGTGCGGTGACGATGGTATCGGGGCGCTCGGGTAGTGCTGAAGGCGTACCTTCGAGCGCATTGCCCATAAAGTCGATCCAGATCGGCAGTGCCGCGTTGGCACCGTACTCGGCAATGGTGTCATTGCTATCCTTACCGACCCACACCGTGGTGACGAGGTTGCTGTTAAATCCGGCAAACCATGCATCACGCTGGCTGTTGGTGGTACCGGTTTTACCGACGATATCTTCCCGGTTGAGGCTCAGCGCTGCGCTGCCCGTGCCAGAGGTGATGACGTCGCGGAGCATATCGCGCAGGATATATATCGCTGCGGGGTCGGCAACGCGGGGGGCCACTGGGTAGGTTTTACCATTCACTTCGACCGTTTCCTGGCCTTCAGCACAGGTATTACAGGCCACTTGTGGGCTTGCTTCGTCAACTACCTCGTTATCATTGTCACGGGTAACTCGTTCAATAAACCAGGGCGATACCTGGAAGCCGCCATTGGCGATCACTGCGTAGGCGTTGGTCATTTCCATGGGCGTTAGGCTTGCGCTACCCAGTGCCAGGGAGAGGCCGCGTGGCAGGCGCTCCGGCGCAAAGCCAAAGCCTTCTAGGTACTGGATTGTGTGGTCTAGCCCCATGGTTTGCAGGACGCGGATGGTCACCAAGTTACGCGAGCGGGCCAGGGCTGGGCGTAGGCGCATCGGCCCCTGGAAGTCGCGGCTGGAGTTTACCGGCCGCCAGAGGGAATCACTGCCGTCATCCAGCACCACCGGCGCGTCATTGACCACGCTGGCCGCGTTCATTTCGCCATCTTCCAAGGCAGCGAGATAAATAAACGGCTTAAAGATCGAACCCGATTGACGTTGTGCCTGTACAGCGCGGTTGAATTTGCTGGCGTTAAAATCAAACCCACCCTGCAGCGCCAGAATGGCGCCGGTACGCGGGTCTTGGGCCACCAGCGAGCCTTCGGCATCGGGGCGCTGAGAAAGGCGCAGCGAGCCTTCGCCGGTTTCCATCACGCGAATCAGGTCGCCGCGTTCGGCAATCTGGCTGGCACTGCTTGGCTCGGCGCCGCGGCTGCGCGGGCTCAGGTAGGGGCGCGCCCAGCTTAGGCCCTCCCAACCAATGGTTTGCAGTTCGCCGCCACGGGTCAGCACCTGCATTTCACGGCCACTGCTCTCTACCACAATGGCGGGCTGCAGCAGGCCGTAGTCGGGTGTGCGCTCTAGCACTTGCAGCCAGTTACTCACATCGCCATCCACGCCCGCGACTTCTGTTTGGCTACGTTGGGCCGCTTGACGGGCGGTTTGGCGGATTTCGGGGGATTCCGATAGCTCCTCTTCTAAACCCTGGGTATTGGTCTGCTCCTGGGCTTCCACCAAGCTGGGGGCGATATCTTCCTGCTCAGCGCCACGCCAGCCGTGGCGCAGGTCGTAATCAATAAGACCGTTGGCCAGTGCCTGACGGGCAAACGGTTGAAGCTCGCTATCAATGGTAGTGTAAATACGGTAGCCGCCGGTGTAAGCGTCATCGCCAAAGCGTTCGATGGCATACTGGCGAGCCATTTCTGCCACGTAGGCCGCTTCTACTTCGGCCTGGGTGTAATGACGGCGAGCGGTGACCGGCTCTTGTACGGCGCTTTGGTAGGTGTCGTTATCGATATAGCCAAGCTCGCGCATACGGAACAAAATCCAGTTACGACGGATCAGCGAGCGCTCGGAGTTTGCCAGCGGGTTAAACGCGGAGGGGGCTTTGGGCAGCCCAGCAATCATGGCGGTTTCGGCTAGGCTTAGTTCATTGAGCGGCTTGTCGTAGTAGGTTTCGGCAGCGGCAGCAATCCCATAGGCGCGGTTACCCAAGAAAATTTTGTTAACGTAGAGTTCGAAAATCTCCTCTTTATTGAGGATTTGCTCCATTTGCAGGGCTAGTAGAATCTCACGGATCTTGCGCGTGAAGGTCTGGTCTAGCGTCAGCATATAGTTACGCGCGACCTGCATGGTAATGGTGGAGCCGCCTGACTGGATGGTACCACCGCTCTGAATCAGCTCGACCGCTGCTCGGGCTAGGCCGCGCGGGTCAACGCCTGCGTGATCAAAGTAACTGGCATCTTCGGCAGCAATTAATGCGTTGACCATATTCTGGGGTATGTCATCGAAGTCGACCGCCACGCGGCGCTCTTCGCCAAATTCACCGATCAGCTTGCCGTCGTTAGTAAAGATACGCAGCGGTGTGTGCAGTTCAAAATCCTGCAGTTGGCGCACGTCGGGTAGCCCCGGCGAGAAGTAGATAGCGGCACCAATCACCGCCAGTATGACTGCGCCAGATAGCGCGACAACCAGCGAAAATAGTGACAACACAAGAGTTCGTAAAAACGTCATGAACAGTGGGCACCCGTGAAAAGAAGAGTAGGTATGGTGGTATAACCGCCATAGCGCGCAATTGGCTGCCATTATAGGAAGGGGAGGCAGCGGCCACCAGTGTTGATATAGCGAGGGGCATGGGCGTGTGCCTTAACTTAAAATCATGTAACCTCGAAACTCGCACGATAGGCAGGCGGAGCCGGAATCAGTATGCGCTTACTAAAACCCAGTAAAGGGTTGATTGGTGTCGATATTACTTCGGCAACCGTCAAGCTACTTGAACTTAAACGGTGTAACGATAACTACCAGGTAGAAAGCTACGCCGTGCGCCCCTTGCGTGAAGGCGCTGTAGTGGAGCGCCGTATCCGCGATATTAACGATGTTGCCAACGTGCTTAGCCGAGCCGTTGAGCACGCCAAGCCCTACACCCGTAAAGCAGCTGTGGCTGTTCCCGCTAGCGCCGCGATTACTAAAACGCTCCAGTTTCCCGTTTCGCTTAGCGAAGATGAGATAGAGGAGCGCATCATTGCCGAGTCTGACCGGCATATTCCGTTTCCGTTCAGCGAGGTAGCGTTCGATTTCCATTGCCTCGGTCCCGCACCGTTTGATGAAGAGCAGCAGCAGGTGATACTGGTCGCCTGCCGCCAGCAGGATGTTTCCCAACTCACCGAGACGTTGGAGCGGGCGGGGCTGGAGCCTGCGGCAGTAGATGTGGAAACATTTGCTATGGAGCGCTCGCTGGCTGAGCTGCGCCGCCAATTAAACGTTGATAACGATCCTAATGCCTGTGTCGGGCTGGTGGATATCGGGGCGAACATGAACGCCTTCCACGTAGTACGCGGCGGCCATATTGTCTACAGCCGCGACACGGTGTTTGGCGGGCGTCAGCTGACCGATGCCATTCGTGACCGTTATGATATGAGCATTGAAGAGGCCGGTTTTGCTAAAAAGCGTGGCGGCTTGCCAGACGATTACCACGACAAAGTGCTGAATCCGTTTTTGGAAACCGTGGTGCAGCAGGTAGGGCGGTCGCTGCAGCTCTACTACACCGCTGGGCGCCAGCACGAAGTGCAGCACATCGTACTGGCGGGCGGCTCCAGTGTGATCCCGGGGCTAGCTGAGCGGATTGCCGAAGATAGCGGCATGTCAGTCACTATTGCCAACCCGTTTCAACGTATGCGAGTGAACAAACGCCTCAATATTGAAGGCCTAACTAATGACGCACCGGCCATGCTCACCGCTGGTGGTTTGGCGATGAGGGTGGGGTTATGAGCATCAAGATCAATTTACTGCCCTGGCGGGAAGCGCGCCGTGAAAAGCGTACACGCCGATTTTATGGGGTGGTAGTGATGATGCTCTTAGCAGGTATTGGGTTAGGGCTGGGAGTCTTGCAGATTTATCAGCAGCAGTTAGCGGCTCAGCAGCAGCGTAATGCCTATATCACGAACCACATTGAGCGCTTGAATAACGAAATTGCCGACGTGCAGCGCTATCAAGAGACCGCTGAACAGTTGGGCGAGCAGCTGGCGCTGTTTCAGACCTTGCAGGCAGAGCGAGTGGGCACTGTACAACTGTTCAATAATATCGCTGCAAGCGTAGTGGATGGCGTGGTGTATCAGCGTCTATCCCGTAACGGAGAGCAGGTTAGCTTTTCTGCCGTGGCAGGGAGCGAGCGGCAGGTATCGGATCAACTGCGACAAATTGCCAGTATGCCAGGGTTAGGGGTACCGCAGCTCTCCGAGGTAACCAGTGGCGAGGATAGCGTCAGCCGGGTATTCCAGTTTGATGTCGTGCAGTCTGTTGTAGAAGACGTCGCTGCCGAGGAGGAAGCGCCATGATGTGGAGGCGTGAACGATGGCGGGATGAGTGGCGGCGGCTACAGGAGGTGGATTGGCAAGGGCTGGATATAAGAGAAGCGGGGGAGTGGCCTGCGCTATTAAAAGCGTTATGTGGGCTGCTCGCTTTTGCCATTGCGTTTGGCAGTTTGAGCTGGTGGCTGGTAAGTGACAAACGTGCCGAGCTAGAAGCGGCCAAGCGTCAAGAAACACGCCTATTAAGCGAGTATCGCAGCAAAGTATCCGAAGCGGCGCTGCTTCCCGAGCTGCGCGAGCAATTGGCGGACTTAGAGGAACAAATGGCGGCTATGCGCGCTATGCTGCCTACCAGCGCTGAGATACCTTCTCTACTAGATAGCATCAGCGATGCGGCGGTGGAAAATCGCTTAACGATTGAAGCCATCCGCCTAAGACCCACTGTGCGAAATACTCACTACGTCGAACACCCGCTGGATATTCAGGTGCGCGGTGGTTATCACGAACTAGCGCAGTTTGTGGCGGATATCAGCCAGCTCGCGCGTATTATCACTCAACACGACCTAACCCTTGCTTCTGCCGGCGAGGGAGGGGGAGCGCTACGTATGTCGCTGCTGGCACGTACCTACAGCTATATAGAAGAAGCGCAAGATATAGAAGAAGCGCAAGAAGAGGCGCCTACCCAATGAAGCGTCTACTCACCCTTGGATGGATTAGTTTATTAGCTGGCTGTAGTGATGCAAACTTAAGTCAGCTTGATACGCTATTGGAGGAGATTCGCCGTACTCCCGCGGGTGAGCCCCCAATGGTAATGCCGACAATGCCAGAGTATCAGCCAGTGGATTACCGTTACGGTGATGCACGTAGCCCCTTCCTCGCACCGGAAAGTATCCGCGCCAACAACACGGTGGCAGTGATGGATAGTGCGCTTGCCCCAGATCCGCAGCGCGCACCTGAACCGCTTGAAAGGTTTCAGCTGCAAGAGCTGCGTTTAGTTGGCACGCTACGCATGGGAGGTAAACAGGTAGCACTGATTAGTGCGCCTGATGGTAGTGTGACCAGTGTGCGCGAGGGTAACTATGTAGGTAGCAACTACGGGCGTATCACTGCGATTGGCCCGCAAGAAGTACGCATTACCGAACGCATTTTTAACCAGCTGCAGGGGTGGCAGGAGCGCCAAGCATCGCTCACCCTGGATGAGTAGGTAGAAGCACATATCGCACTGTGCCACCTTACGTATTTTTACTTGTTACCGGATAACACGCTATGGCCGTTATGCTTCGTCGAATTACGCTGTCACTGCTAGCCTTAATGCCCACTTTTGCCCTGGGTTCGGTGCTAACGGATCTTGATGTGCGTCAGACCAGTCGCGGCGAAGTAGAGTTGGTGCTGCAGTTCAGTGGTGGTGTTGCCGAGCTACGCGGCTATCGGCTAAATACCCCACCGCGCTTAGCGCTGGATCTGGCGGGTGCTCAAAGCAGCCTGCCCCAGCGGCGCATTAACGTGGATAGCGCAGGCGTTGAGCGTATTACGGCATTAGAGGGGAATAACCGTACACGGCTAGTGGTCGACCTTAGCGAGCCGCTGGAGTACACCTCCCGGGTAGAGGGAGATCAACTGCGCATTACGCTAAGCCCTGAAAGTGCGGATTCCACGGATGTCCTCTCCGCCGTGGGGATAGGCAGCGGCCTAGAAACAGCTTTAGGGCCCCAGGTAACGGATATTGATTTTCGGCGTGGCGCTGATGGTGCGGGACGTTTGCTGGTCTCTTTTGATCGTGAAGGGGTGGTGACACAGGTACGAGAAGGGGGCGATGGTCGTGTGATTGCTGAGCTAAGCAATGTAGATATTCCCGACTCGCTTAACCAAATTTACGACGTTACCGATTTTGCTACTCCCATTACCCGCATTACCCCCCGCACTGGCCAGAGGGACACCCTACTGGAGCTGCAAACCAGCGGCCCTTACGCGATGATCTCATCGCAAAGCGGGCGAACGCTTACTGTGGAAGTACAGCCTGTGAGCCAAGCCTCCCAGCAAAATCGGGAGCAGCAGGGGGAGAGCTATACGGGAGAGCGTTTAAGCCTCAACTTCCAAGATATTGAAGTGCGTGCGGTACTGGCCACGCTTGCCGAGTTTACTGGACTCAACCTTGTCGCCAGCGATAGCGTGACAGGGCGCGTGACGCTCAATCTTAACGATGTACCCTGGGACCAAGCACTGGCGCTAATTTTGCAGAGCCAGGGGCTATCCAGCCGGGAACAGGGCAATGTGATTGTGGTAGCACCGGCCAATGAACTGGCGGAGATCGAGCGTCAGGAGATCGAAGCCCGCAACCAGCAACAAACCCTGGCGCCACTGGTCACCGAGTTTGTCGAAGTGAAATACGCCCGAGCCGAAGATCTTGCTCAACTGCTGCGCGGAGGCGACGGTTTTGGGCTACTCACCGAGCGTGGACGGGTGAGTATTGATCAGCGCACTAACACGCTGCTTATCCAAGACACTCCTGATCAGGTGCGTGATATTGTGCGCACCCTAGACCGTCTGGATGTGGCTGTGCGTCAAGTACAAATCGAAGCACGCATTGTGATTGCCCGAGACACCGCCTCCCGAGAGTTAGGTGTAAATTGGAGTGTCGATAGTACCCGAGGCTTTGAGAACGAAGGTGGCACCTTCTCCCGACGCGATATTAACCCCAACGGGATTAACCGTGCCCAGGGCGGGTTGGCGGTGGATTTAGGCTCGTCGGCAGCCGCCAATACTGGTTTCAGCTTTGGCTATCTCTCAGGAGATATTCTGCTGGACCTTGAGCTGCGTGCCCTAGAAAGCGAAGGCAAAAGCCAGACGATCTCCCAGCCCCGGGTGATTACCGCCAACCAACGCACCGCAACGATTCGCCAGGGTGAGGAGCGGGCGTTCCAGAGTGTGGATGCCGAGGGCAACCCGGATACCGAGTTTAAAGAGGCGGAACTCTCCCTGGAGGTAACGCCACAAATTACCCCGGATAACCGCATCATTATGGATTTGGTGATCAAGAACGATAGCTTCCGCGAGAGCGAGTTCGGCGGCGAGCCGCCCATTGATACTAACCAGATTGAAACCCAGGTGCTGGTGGATAATGGTCAAACGGTGGTGTTAGGCGGTATTTTGACGACGGAGCAGCTGAGCCAAATGGCAAAGACACCGCTGTTGGGTGACCTTCCGTTACTGGGTCGGCTGTTTCGCTATACCGAAGAGAGCAATGAAAAAGTAGAGTTACTGGTCTTTATTACTCCCCGATTACTTGATGATGGTTTGGCGGTTCGCTAATGCAGGATTTACCCAATCTCTTTTTAATTGGCCCCATGGGGGCTGGCAAAAGCACGATAGGCCGCCTGCTGGCGGCGGAGCTATCGCGCCCGTTTTACGATAGCGATCACGCCATACAAGACCGCTGCGGTGCCGATATTCCCTGGATTTTTGATGTGGAAGGGGAACCCGGTTTTCGTCAACGGGAAACCCAAATGATAGATGAGCTGACGCAGCTTTCAGACGTAGTCGTCGCCACCGGCGGCGGCGCGGTATTGCGTGAAGAGAACCGCCGCGTGCTGCGTGAGCGGGGAACGGTCGTCTACCTGATGACCACTGTTGAGCAGCAGCTAAAACGTACCGCCAAAGACCGCAACCGCCCGCTGTTGCAGTGCGCTAACCGTGAGCAGGTGCTTAACGATATGTTTGCCACCCGTGACCCGCTCTACCGCGCTACCTCTGATATCACGGTACGCACGGATCGGCGCAGCCCCCGGGCCGTGGTTAACGAAATATTGCGCCGTGTACATCGTCTGGTCGACCCGTTGGAAGCCGCAGGCACACAGCATAAAAAGGTATCTCCATGACAGAGCTAGCCCATGAACGCACGCTAACCGTTGAGCTAGGCGAGCGCAGCTACCCGATCCATATTGGCGTTGGGCTATTAAGCCGCCCAGAGAGTTTCGTGCCCTATCTGGCGGGCAGCCAGGTGATGATAGTGACCAACGAGACCGTTGCCCCCCACTACCTAGATACGCTGTGTGCAAGCCTGCCCGATACGCTAGATGTACGAACGGTGGTGCTCCCTGATGGTGAGCAGTACAAAACCATCGAACAGGTAGGGCGCATTTGGGATGCGCTATTGGAAGCGGGCTTTAACCGTCGCTGTACGCTGATCGCCCTCGGTGGTGGGGTGATTGGCGATATGGTGGGCTATGCTGCTGCCTCCTATCAGCGTGGTGTGGCCTTTATCCAGGTGCCCACAACGCTACTTTCCCAAGTGGACTCATCCGTAGGTGGCAAAACCGGCGTGAACCACCCGCTGGGCAAAAACATGATTGGTGCGTTCTGGCAGCCGAAAGCGGTGGTAGTGGATATCGCTAGCCTCACGACGCTGCCGGGGCGCGAGCTGTCGGCGGGCTTGGCCGAAGTGGTTAAGTATGGCTTTATCCGGGATGCCGATTTCCTAGCTTGGCTAGAAGAGAATATGGCAGCGCTGCGCCGCGTTGAGCCGACGGTGGTGGCGGAAGCCATTGCCAAAAGTTGCCAAATCAAAGCCGACATCGTGGCCGAGGATGAAACCGAGCAGGGCGTTCGTGCGCTGCTAAACCTCGGGCATACCTTTGGCCACGCCATCGAAGCGCATCAAGGTTACGGCAACTGGCTCCACGGTGAGGCCGTCGGGGCGGGAATGGCGATGGCAGCGACGCTATCTCACCAGCTTGGCTGGATCAGCAGTAATGCGTTAGCGCGGGCTAAAGCAGTGATCAAGAGCGCTGGCCTACCGCTGGTTGCGCCAACGGGTATGTCGTCAGATGACTTCTTGGTGCGTATGCGGCTGGATAAGAAGAATATCGATGCTCGCCTGCGTCTGGTGCTATTAAACGCCTTGGGCGATGCCTGCGTGAGTGATGCCACGCCTGCCGAAACGCTTCGCCAGCTACTCGATAGCTACCCGCGCGGCCAAGGTGTAGTTGGTTAAGCCGCTCTCTCCCCTGAAGCCCGCCTTTTTATCGGCGGGTTTTTTTATGTGCGTTGGCAGGAAAACGGCCAGGAATGGAAATGAATCCGTATGCCTTATGCGCTATCGGCATGGGGGTTTTTAGCCTAGCTAGACTAAAGTCTAGTTATCGTTTTTGTGCGTTAAAATATCGTTTTCTTTTGTTGCAAGTGCTTGAGCTACAACCTTTTTTTTGTTGAATGAGAATGCAAATACGGGATTTCGAAAGGGTTTTGAAGCGTTGGCGCGCGTCGGATGATTGCGCTACGCGGTAGCAAATCGCTATGCTGAGCGGCCATTTTCTTGCAGCAGCGAATGCGGAAAACACCCTATTTTAGGCGGGTAATAAGAGCCATAAAAAAAGAAAAACCCGAAAGTATACCATAAAAACGCTGCTAACAAAATACGCTGACTAGAGGCACGCCCATGAATAGAGGTCTTCACCAGCCAGGCGAGTTTCGCGATAACTGTGGCTTCGGTCTTATTGCCCATATGGAAGGGCAAGCCAGCCACGACTTGCTAAAAACGGCTATTGAATCACTTACCTGCATGACCCATCGCGGCGGTATTGCAGCGGACGGCAAAACCGGCGACGGTTGCGGCCTGCTGCTGAAAATGCCTACGCAATTCATGCGTGCTGCCGCAAAGGAAGCGCTAGACGTAGAGCTTGGCGAGCGCTTTGCCGTTGGCGCGGTTTTTCTGCCCAATGACGATGCGCGTGCCAATCGCGCTAAAGAAACCCTGGCGGGTGAACTGAGCGCACGCGGCCTTGACGTGCTGGGCTGGCGTATCGTGCCAACGGACTCAAGCGTCTGTGGCCCAATGGCGCTGGATTGCCTGCCGCGTATCGAACAGGTATTTGTTGCCCCCGGTAGCAGCGAAAGCTTCGATGTCGACCTGTTTATGGGCCGTCGCTATGCCGAGCAGGCGCTACGCAGCGATGAAGACTTCTACGTGGCTTCGCTCTCTACCGAAGTGGTCTCCTATAAGGGCTTGGTCATGCCGGAGGACTTACCGGCATTCTACAAAGACCTCAACGATCCGCGCCTGGAAACCGCCATCTGCGTTTTCCACCAGCGCTTCTCCACCAACACCGCGCCGCGCTGGCCGCTGGCGCAACCGTTCCGACTGCTGGCGCATAACGGTGAAATCAACACCATCGAGGCCAACCGCGGCTGGGCGAACTCGCGTAAAGCGAACTTCGTTAACGAGCGCCTGCCGGATATCGCCAAGCTGGACGAAATCGTTAACACTACCGGCTCCGACTCCTCCAGCATGGATAACATGTTGGAAGTGCTGCTGACCGGCGGTATGGAGCTGCACCGCGCCGTGCGTATGATGGTGCCGCCTGCCTGGCAAAACGTCGAGACCATGGACGCCGAGCTGCGCGCGTTCTATGAGTACAACTCCATGCACATGGAGCCATGGGACGGCCCCGCCGGCGTGGTCATGACCGACGGCCGCCAAGCGGTCTGTATGCTGGACCGTAACGGCCTGCGCCCGGCACGCTGGGTGATTACCAAGAACGGTTACATCACCCTGGCCTCTGAAATTGGTACTTACGGCTACAAGCCGGAAGATGTTGTTGCAAAAGGCCGCGTCGGCCCTGGCCAAATGCTCGCCGTGGACACTCAAACCGGCGAAGTGCTGCACACTCAGGATATTGATAACCGCCTGAAGTCTGCCTACCCCTACAAGCGTTGGCTGAAGCAGGAAGCGAACTATCTTGAGTCGGCGCTGACCGAGCTGGCGCGCTTCCAGACTATGGATACTGATGCGCTGAACGTGCAGCAGAAGATGTTCCAGGTAACGTTTGAAGAGCGCGACCAAGTGCTGCGCCCGCTGGCGGAAAGCGGCCAGGAAGCGGTGGGCTCCATGGGGGACGATACGCCCATGGCGGTACTGTCGAGCCGCCCGCGTTTGCTGACCGACTACTTCCGCCAGAAGTTTGCCCAGGTGACTAACCCACCAATCGACCCGTTGCGCGAAGCGATCGTGATGTCGTTGGAAACCTGCTGTGGGGCCGAGCTGAACGTGTTCAAAGCAACGCCCGAGCATGCTCATCGCCTGATCCTGACGACCCCGGTACTCTCGCCGCGTAAATTTACCGCGTTGGTGAACCAAGAGGATCCTGCCTTTGCCAGTCATACCCTGTCACTGGGCTACGACCCAGAGCAGAACAGCTTGCAGCAGGCGATCCAAGCGCTGTGTAAAGAAGCCGAAGCGCAGGTAAGGGCGGGGAAAGTCATTCTGGTACTGACCGATGCTGAGCTGCCTAAAGGGCAACTGCCTATTCAGGCGGCGCTTGCGGTAGGCGCGGTGCACTCCCACCTGGGCCGTTTAGCGCTGCGTCCGAACGCTAACATCGTGGTGGAAACCGGCTACGCCCGGGATGCTCACCAGATGGCCGTGCTGTTCGGCGTTGGTGCAACGGCTGTCTTCCCGTGGTTGGCGTACCAGGTAATGGCCGATATGCACCGTACCGGCGAGCTGACCGGCAACCCGGCGGACGCTCGCGAAAACTATCGCAAAGGCCTGCAGAAAGGGCTATTTAAGATTCTCTCGAAAATGGGGATCTCTACCCTGGCGTCCTACCGCGGCTCCATGCTGTTTGAAGCCGTTGGCCTGTCGGATGAGGTGATGGATACCTGCTTTGTGGGCATGGCCTCGCGTATTCAGGGCACCGGCTTTGCCGAGCTGCAGCTGCAGCAGGAGCTGCTGGCGAAAGAGGCTTGGATTGCCCGCAAAGGCATCTCTCAAGGCGGTATGCTGAAGTACGTGCATGGCCATGAGTACCATGCCTACAATCCGGACGTAGTGAAGGCACTCCAGGCAGCCGTGCAAGAGGGCAGCTACGCTAAGTGGAAGAAGTTTGCCCAGCTGGTGAACGAGCGCCCGGTGGCGACTATTCGTGACCTGCTGCAGCTCAAGCCTGCTGAGTCGCCGATTCCGCTGGAAGAGGTCGAACCCATTGAAGCGCTGATCCCGCGCTTTGACAGTGCAGGTATGTCGCTAGGCGCGCTCTCGCCCGAAGCCCACGAAGCGTTGGCCCAGGCCATGAACGAGGCAGGCGGTCGCTCCAACTCCGGTGAAGGCGGTGAAGACCCGGCGCGTTACGGCACCATTCGCAGCTCGAAAATCAAACAGATCGCCTCTGGCCGCTTCGGCGTCACCCCGGCGTATCTGGTCAATGCCGAAGTATTGCAGATCAAGGTAGCCCAGGGTGCGAAGCCCGGTGAAGGCGGCCAGCTACCGGGTGGCAAGGTCAACCAGCTGATTGCCCGTTTGCGCTACTCGGTACCCGGCGTTACGCTGATTTCACCGCCGCCGCACCACGATATCTACTCTATTGAAGACCTGGCGCAGCTGATCTTTGACCTCAAGCAGGTCAACCCAGAGGCACAGGTCTCGGTGAAACTGGTCTCCGAGCCAGGGATTGGCACTATCGCCACCGGTGTGGCCAAAGCCTATGCGGACTTGATTACCGTGTCTGGCTACGACGGCGGCACGGCGGCCAGCCCGTTAACCTCCATTAAGCACGCCGGTTCCCCTTGGGAGCTCGGCTTGCCCGAGGTGCACCAGGCGCTGCGTATCAACGGCCTGCGCGACAAAATCCGTCTGCAAACCGATGGTGGCTTGAAAACCGGGCTGGACGTGGTGAAAGCCGCGATCCTCGGCGCGGAGAGCTTTGGCTTCGGTACTGCGCCGATGGTGGCGCTGGGCTGTAAATACCTGCGTATTTGCCACCTGAACAACTGTGCCACCGGTGTTGCTACCCAGGATGACTTCCTGCGTGGCGAGCACTTCCGCGGCACCGTAGATATGGTGAAAAACTACTTCCGCTTTATTGCTGAAGAAGTGCGCGAGCTGATGGCCATGCTGGGCGTGCGTAAGCTCACCGACCTGATTGGCCGCACGGACCTGCTGGAAGTGCTGGAAGGCAACACGGCGTCGCAGCGTAAGCTGGACCTATCGCCGCTGCTGGCCAACGATTTCGTGCCTGCGGATGCACCGCAGTTCTGCGAAGTAAGCCGCAACGTGCCCCATGACCCGGGTGCCAAAAACCAAGAAGTGCTGGCGGCGCTAAAAGAGGCGATCGAAACCCAGTCTGGTGGCACGTTTGAGTTCACCATTACCAACTGCGACCGCAGTGTCGGTGCGCTCACCTCCGGCGCCATCGCCAAGCGTTACGGTGAAGAGGGCCTTGAGGCCGCACCGGTCACCGCGCGCTTTACCGGCGTGGCGGGCCAAAGCTTCGGCGTCTGGAACGCTCGCGGCCTGAACCTCTACCTGGAAGGCGATGCCAACGACTACGTCGGTAAAGGCATGAACGGCGGCAGCATCGTGATTGTGCCGCCCAAAGTCAGCCAGTTCGAGAGCCACAAGACGGCCATTATCGGCAACACCTGCCTCTATGGGGCAACGGGCGGCACGCTGTTTGCCGCCGGTACCGCAGGCGAGCGCTTTGCGGTGCGTAACTCCGGCGCGACGGCCGTGATCGAAGGCGCGGGCGACCACTGCTGTGAGTATATGACCGGTGGTTTGGTCTGCGTGCTGGGTGAAACCGGCGTTAACTTCGGGGCGGGCATGACCGGTGGCTTTGCCTACGTGCTCGATGAAGACCGGACTTTCGTGGACAAGTACAACCACGAGCTGGTCGAAATTCACCGGGTTAATACCGAAGCGATGGAAGCCTACCGTCGCCACCTGCGGGAAATGATCGAGGCCTACGTGGCCGCGACGGGTTCCGCACGCGGTGCGGCGATTCTGGAAGACTTTAGCGACTACGCGCGCCACTTTTGGCTGGTGAAGCCGAAAGCGGCCAGCCTGGGTAGTCTGCTGGATCAGTCTCGGCGTCAGCCGCAATAACCGTCAGCGCCTACGCTTCGAGGAGAGAGATCATGGCCAACCGTTTAAACAACGATTTTCAGTTTGTCGACGTGGGTCGTAAAGACCCACAGAAAAAACCGGCGCACACCCGGGCCAAAGAGTTCGCGGAAATTTACGAGCCGTTCAAGCCCACCGATGCTGCCAGCCAGGCGCACCGCTGCTTGCACTGCGGCAACCCCTACTGTGAGTGGAAGTGCCCGGTACACAACTACATTCCCAACTGGCTACAGCTAGTAGTGGAAGGCAACATTATTGAGGCCGCCGAGCTGTCTCACAAAACCAACTCGCTGCCGGAAGTGTGTGGCCGCGTGTGCCCCCAGGACCGTCTGTGTGAGGGCGACTGTACCCTGAACGACGGTTTTGGCGCGGTGACCATCGGCTCGGTAGAGAAATACATCACAGACACCGCCTTTGCCATGGGCTGGCGCCCAGATATGTCCAAGGTGGTGTGGACCGATAAGAAAGTCGCGATTGTCGGTGCAGGCCCTGCCGGCTTGGGCTGTGCCGATATTCTTGCGCGCAACGGCGTGAAGCCGGTGGTATTCGATAAGTACCCGGAAATTGGCGGCCTGCTGACCTTTGGCATCCCTGAGTTCAAGCTGGAAAAGAACGTTATGGAGCGCCGTCGTGCGGTATTCGAGGAGATGGGCGTTGAGTTCCGTCTGAATACCGAAATCGGTACTGATGTCGAGTTCGAGACGCTGCTGCAGGAGTACGACGCTGTGTTCCTGGGTATGGGTACTTACAAGTACATGCAGGGCGGCTTCCCCGGTGAAGACCTGCCCGGCGTATACAAGGCGCTGGACTTCCTGATTGCCAACGTCAACCGCCGTTTGGGCTTCGAGAAAGACCCGAACGACTTCATCTCTATGGAAGGCAAGCGCGTGGTGGTGCTGGGCGGTGGTGATACCGCGATGGACTGTAACCGCACCTCGATTCGTCAGCGCGCGGCCAGTGTGACCTGTGCTTACCGCCGTGATGAAGAGAACATGCCAGGCTCGCGCCGTGAAGTCGCCAACGCCCGTGAAGAGGGCGTCGAGTTCTTGTTCAACCGCCAGCCGGTGGCGGTAGTGGGCGAAGATAAGGTCGAAGGTGTGAAGGTAGTCCGCACGCGCCTGGGCGAGCCGGATGAGAACGGCCGTCGTCGCCCTGAAGTGGTGCCAGGGTCTGAAGAGATCATTGCGGCCGATGCGGTCGTGGTGGCCTTTGGTTTCCAGGCAAGCCCGGCACCGTGGTTCGATAGCGCCAATATCGATGTCAACGAATGGGACCTAGTCAAAGCGCCTGAGCATGGTCAGTACGCCTTCCAAACTAGCAATGAGAAAATTTTTGCCGGTGGCGATATGGTGCGCGGCTCCGATCTCGTGGTCACCGCCATTTATGAAGGGCGTCAGGCGGCCGAGGGCATTCTGGATTACCTAGGCGTGTAAAGTGTGTATGCCATGCCGAACAGCACCAGGGGTAGGTCGTAACGAGGGTCTTTTGTCATGGATGACAAAAGTAGCGCCCAGGGATGGGTTCACAGCGCCCTCGCGCAGACCTACCTCTGGGGCAACTGTGCATCGGCATCCTTTAGCCCGATAAATCGGCCTCCCACTGCTTATGTACAGCCAAGGGCTAGGGTGGGAGGCAGCTTTAGCTCGCGACCGAGAGCTGACGCTGTTTCAGTTCAAATTGAGCCTTAAGGCGTACTCTGCTATTCTGTCGTCCCATCCTGGTGTGGCTTTCTGCTACGCCCTTTGATCACGTTTCGACAGGTTTTCCATGACACGATATATCTTCGTGACCGGCGGCGTTGTGTCCTCTCTTGGTAAGGGCATCGCGTCGGCCTCGCTGGCGGCGATTCTCGAGGCCCGCGGCCTTAAGGTCACCATGCTCAAGCTCGACCCGTACATCAACGTGGACCCGGGCACCATGAGTCCCTTCCAGCACGGCGAGGTGTTTGTCACCGAGGATGGCGCCGAGACGGACTTGGACTTAGGTCACTATGAGCGCTTTATTCGCACCAAAATGACCCAGGGCAACAACTTCACCACCGGCCGCGTGTACGAACACGTGCTGCGCAAAGAGCGCCGTGGTGATTACCTGGGCGGCACCGTGCAGGTCATTCCTCACATCACTGATGAGATCAAGCAGCGCGTTTACGCTGGAGGCGAAGGCTTCGACGTGGCGCTGGTGGAGATTGGTGGTACGGTCGGCGATATTGAATCGCTGCCGTTCCTGGAGTCCATTCGTCAGATTCGCAGCGAGCTGGGCGCAAGCCGCGCCATTTACATGCACCTCACCCTGGTGCCGTACATCAAAACCGCTGGCGAAACCAAAACCAAGCCGACGCAGCACAGCGTGAAGGAGCTGCGCTCCATCGGTATCCAGCCGGATATCCTGATTTGCCGCAGCGAAGTGGAGCTTGAGGAGAGCGAGCGTCGTAAGATCGCGCTGTTTACCAACGTGGAAGAGCGTGCGGTGGTGCCGCTGCAAGATGCCGATACCATCTACCGCATTCCGCTGATGCTCCACGAGCATGGCCTGGACGATATCGTCTGCGACAAGCTGCGCCTGGAAGCTGAGCCTGCGGATCTATCGGAGTGGGTCAAGGTACTCGATGCCAAGCTGAACCCGCTGAAGTCCGTGAGCATCGCCATGGTTGGTAAGTACATGGAGCTGCTGGATGCCTACAAGTCGCTCAACGAAGCGCTGATCCATGCGGGTATCCAAGGCCGCATCAAGGTCAACGTGGACTACATCGACTCCGAAGACATCGAGCGTCACGGCACCGAGCGCCTGGCAGGCAAAGATGCCATTCTGGTGCCCGGCGGCTTTGGCGAGCGCGGCGTGGAAGGCAAGATCCTGACCGCCCAGTTTGCCCGTGAAAACAACATTCCCTACCTGGGTATCTGTTTAGGTATGCAGGTGGCGGTGATTGAGTTTGCGCGCAACGTGGCGGGCTGGAAGGATGCCAACTCTACCGAATTTACCCACGACACCAAGCATCCGGTGGTGGGCTTGATTACCGAGTGGATCAACGCTGAAGGCAAGATCGAGCTGCGCGATGCGGCCTCTGACCTAGGTGGCACTATGCGTCTAGGCGGCCAGGTTTGCCACTTGAAGCCAGGCAGCAAAGCCCGCGAGGCGTACGGTGCCGATGAGATCGTTGAGCGTCACCGCCACCGCTTCGAGGTCAACAACCAGTTCATCGATGATCTGGAAGCCGCTGGTTTGGTGATTTCGGGCAAGAGCGTCGACCAGTCGCTGGTCGAAGTCGTCGAGCTGGCGGATCACCCTTGGTACGTAGCGTGTCAGTTCCACCCGGAGTTCACGTCCACGCCCCGCGACGGTCATCCGCTCTTCTCGGGCTTCGTCAATGCCGCGCTAGAGCACAAAACGGCACGTACCCGTGCCCACGCCGCACCTCAGGAATAAAGGGGGAAGCATGTCTTCTCAATCCCGTTCTCAAGAGGGATCGCAAGAGCATCATATTAACGTTGCCGGCTTAACCGCCGGCAATTCTTTGCCGCTTATGCTGCTTGGTGGCATGAATGTGCTGGAGTCGGCGGAGCTGGCCGATGAAGTCGCACAGGCTTACGTTAATGTGACGCAAAAGCTGGGTATGCCTTACGTCTTTAAGGCCAGTTTCGATAAAGCGAACCGCAGCTCAATCCACTCCTACCGAGGTCCAGGGCTGGAAAAAGGCCTGCAAATTCTGGCCGATATCAAAGCCCGTCATAACGTGCCCATCATTACCGATGTGCACGAGCCGTGGCAGGCAGCGCCTGCGGCTGAAGTCGCCGATATCATCCAGCTACCGGCCTTTTTGGCTCGCCAAACCGATCTAGTGGTGGCGATGGCGAAAACCGGTGCGGCGATCAATATCAAAAAGCCGCAGTTTTTGGCCCCCCATGAAATGCGCCATATCCTCACCAAGTTTCAGGAAGCGGGTAACCACCGCCTGATGCTGTGCGAGCGGGGCACCAGTTTTGGCTATAACAATCTGGTGGTAGACATGCTGGGCTTTGGTGACATGAAGCAGACTGGCTACCCGGTGTTCTTCGACGTGACCCATTCCTTACAGCGCCCTGGTGGCCGTGCGGATAGTGCCGATGGCCGCCGTGCCCAAGTGGCGGAGCTTGCCCGTGCGGGCGTGGCGGTAGGGTTGGCAGGGCTGTTTCTGGAAGCCCACCCAGACCCCGATAATGCCAAGTGCGACGGCCCCTGTGCGCTGCCGCTGGATCAGTTGGAGCCGTTCTTAACCCAACTGTCGCAATTAGACACCCTGGTAAAAGGCTTTGAACCCTTAACCATCCGTTAATCGCGGCACTAAACCGTGGTATACATTGGACCTACCCTCTATTAGACCGACAACCAAAGGACACTGTCATGACCAAAATTGTTGAAATCAGTGCGCTGGAAGTGCTCGATTCGCGCGGTAACCCCACCGTTCAGGCAACGGTTCGCCTGGAGAGCGGTGCTGTGGGCGTTGCCTGCGCGCCCAGCGGAGCTTCTACTGGCTCCCGTGAAGCGCTTGAGCTGCGCGATGGCGACAAGGCACGTTACCTCGGCAAAGGCGTTTTAAAAGCCGTTGAGGCCGTGAATGGCAAGATTCGTGATGCGTTGTTGGGCATGGATGCGCGGGACCAGCGCGGTCTGGACAACGCCATGCTGACGCTGGATGGCACGGATAACAAAGCCACTCTGGGGGCTAACGCGATTCTGGCTGTTTCTCTGGCGGCGGCAAAAGCGGCGGCAAACGCCAAAGGCGTGCCGCTGTATGCCCATATTGCCGAGTTATACGGCCAGCCGGGCAAGTACAGTATGCCAGTGCCGATGATGAACATCCTGAACGGCGGCGAACACGCGGATAACAACGTGGATATCCAAGAGTTCATGGTGCAGCCGGTAGGCGCCGCGAACTTCCGCGAAGGTCTGCGTATGGGTGCGGAGATTTTCCACGCGCTGAAAAAAGTGCTCTCTGCCAAAGGCCTCTCTACCTCGGTGGGCGATGAGGGTGGCTTCGCGCCGAACCTAGCCTCTAATGCCGACGCCCTGGCAGTCATCAAACAGGCCGTTGCCGATGCGGGCTACACCCTGGGCAGTGACGTTACGCTAGCACTCGACTGCGCCTCCTCCGAGTTCTACAAGGATGGCCAGTACAACCTCTCCGGCGAAGGCAAGAGCTACGACGCCGAAGGCTTTGCTGACTACCTGGCAGGCCTGTGCGCGGAGTACCCGATCGTCTCTATTGAAGACGGTATGGACGAGTCCGACTGGGCGGGCTGGAAAGCGCTGACCGATAAGCTGGGTGATAAAGTGCAGCTGGTAGGGGACGACCTGTTCGTGACCAACACCAAGATCCTTAAACGCGGGATCGACGAGCAGATCGGCAACTCCATTCTGATCAAGTTCAATCAGATTGGCTCGCTGTCTGAAACGTTAGACGCTATCAAAATGGCCCAGGACGCAGGTTTCACGGCGGTTATTTCTCACCGTAGCGGCGAAACCGAAGACACCACCATTGCCGATTTGGCGGTGGGTACTTGTGCGGGCCAAATTAAAACCGGCTCGCTGTGCCGCTCTGACCGCGTGGCGAAGTACAACCGCCTGTTGGTCATCGAGGCTGAGCTTGGCGATGTGAACTACCCCGGTTTGAAAGCGATTAAGGGTCAGTAAGCGCGTAACCTGTACCTGCTCGTAAGAGATCTCTCAAGTTTTTGTAAGAGATCTCTTACAAATGCCGACGACATTCGCTCGGAATGCTGTAAGAAAAAACGAAATTCTTCACTAATCTTAGTTTAAGTAATTGAATTTAAACGTTTTTTTAAAATAGGTGAGCCACTCGGGCTCGCCTATTTGCGTTTTATGGCCGCTTGAGAACTCGTGTTGTTCTGCCACAATGCACTCAGGACAAGGGGAGGCAAGGATGCTTCAGGCAGGATGCAACGGGATGTAAGCAGGTGCGCCAGGTGATACAGAGATGTGAGTCCTGGCAGGGAAGTTGCCTGAGGAGGTTGACACAGGGAGTGGTCAGAGGAAGTGCTTGGAGCGGGCGACCTACGGGTCGCCTTTTTTTTATGCGCGATAGCTGGCGGCTTTTCTGGCCGTTAAAAAAACCAGCGTGAACGCTGGTTTTCTCAAACGTACCGGTATGGTTGCTAGAATGATTAACGCTCCAGCTTTTCAAGCTTACCGGTTTTGCCATCCCACTCTTCAGCGTCGGGCAGCGGGTCTTTCTTCTCGGAGATGTTGGGCCACACTTCGGCAAGCTCCGCGTTAATTTCGATAAACTGCTCCTGGCCATCCGGCAGCTCATCTTCTGAGAATATGGCCTCGGCGGGGCACTCCGGCTCACACAGGGCACAGTCGATGCACTCGTCCGGGTGAATTACCAGGAAATTGGGGCCTTCGTAGAAACAGTCGACCGGGCACACTTCCACACAGTCGGTGTATTTGCATTGGATGCAGTTCTCGGTAACGACAAACGTCATCTTGCTATCCCTCTTGCTAGACCGAGAAGCCTCCCGGTCATGGTCAATCGTGAATGGTTATAAATCAGCGGTTTTTTATAAGTTAAAAAGCATGGGCGACATTCTAGTGGTGCCCTTACTTGGCGGCAAGCGCTCGTCGCCATCTGTTAATTCGATTTCGCTATAGCAGCTCACGCCACTGGTACAACAATGCCAACGCTTCCCGAGGCGATAAATCGTCGATATCGGCCTTGCCAAGTGCTTCCACCACTGGGTGGGGCGCGCTGGCGAAGAGATCGTTCTGCTGCGGTGTCTGTTGATTCGAGGTCGGGCGCTGCTGCTCCTCCACATCCCGCTGCTCTAATGTCATTAGCTTTTCACGGGCACGGCGAATGACATGGGTGGGCACTCCTGCCAACTGTGCCACCTGCAACCCATAGCTTTGGCTAGCGGGGCCTGACTCAATGCGGTGCATAAACACGATGCTGTCGCTATGCTCGGTGGCGGTGAGGTGAATATTGGCGACCCCTTCTATTTGCTCAGGCAGCGCGGTCATTTCAAAGTAGTGGGTAGCAAACAGTGTTAGTGCTCGCGCTTTCGCTAAGTGCTCAGCACTAGCCCAGGCCAAGGAGAGGCCATCGAAGGTGCTGGTGCCGCGGCCAATCTCATCCATTAGTACCAAGCTATGCTCGGTGGCATTGTGCAGAATGTTAGCGGTTTCGGTCATTTCCACCATAAAGGTAGAGCGTCCACCCGCCAAGTCATCCGAGGAGCCAATGCGGGTAAAGATGCGGTCAACTGGGCCAATCTCGGCGGCATCGGCGGGTACGAAGCTGCCGCTATGGGCCAGCAGGGCGATCAGTGCCGTTTGGCGCATGTAGGTTGATTTACCGCCCATATTAGGGCCGGTGATAATCAGCATGTGCTGCTTGGGCGTTAGCATAACATCGTTGGGCACGAACGGCGTGTCGCTCACCTGTTCGACCACCGGGTGCCGTCCGGCGGTAATGGTAATGCCGGTCGCGTCCACTAGCTGCGGGCGTACCCAGTTAAGCGCGTCGGCACGCTCGGCAAAAGCACACAGTACATCCAGCTCAGCCAGCGCGCGTGAGGTGTTTTGTAGCTCGTGCAGCTGGGCGTTGAGCTCGGCTAGCAACTGATCATAGAGCCACTTTTCCCGCGTCAGCGCCCGCGACTTGGCGGAGAGTGCTTTATCCTCGAACTCCTTCAACTCAGGAATAATAAAGCGCTCAGCGTTTTTCAGCGTTTGACGGCGGATATAGTCGGCTGGAGCGTGCTGCGCCTGGGCGCGGGGTAGCTCGATAAAATAGCCGTGTACACGGTTATAGCCGACTTTAAGGTTGGCAAGGCCGGTGCGTTCGCGCTCGCGTAGCTCTAACCGAACGAGGTAGTCGCCGGCGTTTTCGGCCATGCCGCGATGCTCATCCAGCTCGGCATCGAAGCCTTCCGCGATGACGCCGCCATCGCGAATGACCACGGGCGGATTATCGACCAGCGCGCGCGTCAGGGTATCGGCCAGTTCAGGGTAGGGGCGAATGTGAGGTTTTAGGCTATCTAAGGCGCTACCGCTATCAGTATCGGCCAGCAGAGCTTCCAGCGTGGGGAGCGTTGTTAAGGCATCCCGTAGCCGCGCCAAATCCCGTGGGCGAGCGCTGTACAAAGCAACGCGGGCGAGAATGCGCTCCACGTCACCGACATCGTTAAGCGCGTCGCGCAGGCTCATATAGGCGGCATCGATAGAGAGCAGGGCAACGCCTGCCTGGCGGCCTTCGACAATCGCCCGCTGGCGCAGCGGGCGGTTCAACCAACGCTTTAAAAGCCTTGACCCCATCGCGGTAGTGCAGGTGTCCAGCACGCTGGCCAGGGTGTTATCGCTGGTGCCGCCAAGGTTGGTGTCGATCTCTAGGTTGCGGCGGCTGGCCGCGTCGATGACCACCGCATCATCACGGTTCTCCACGCTGATTGCGGTTACATGAGGAAGACGCGAGCGCTGAGTGTCGCGGGCGTAGTCAATCAGCACGCCAGCGGCGATCAGTGCGGTAGATAGGTGTGCACAGCCAAAGCCGCGTAAGTCGTTAACTTCAAACTGATCGCACAGGCTGCGGGTAGCGCTCTCCAAGTCAAACAGCCACTCGCCCTGGCGACGCAAGCTGCGTTTTTGCGACCACGCATCAGGCAGAGTCAGGCTCTCAGGCACCAGTAGCTCAGCTGGGGAGAGACGGGTTAACTCCGCAAGCATCTCCGCTTCGCTCTCGACTTCCAATACGTTAAAACGCCCGCTGGAGAGTTCAAGCCAGGCAAGCCCCCAACCCTCTTTGCCGGGGGCGACGGCCACCAGGACGTTATCCCGCCGGGCATCCAGCAGGGCTTCATCGTGCAGCGTGCCGGGGGTCACGATGCGTACGACTTGGCGTTCTACAGGGCCTTTACTGGTCGCTGGGTCGCCGATTTGCTCGCAAATCGCCACCGACTCGCCGCTTGCCACTAGGCGGGCTAAATAACCTTCCGCGCTATGGTAAGGCACCCCGGCCATGGGGATGGGTTTACCGCCTGATTGGCCGCGCTGGGTTAGGGTAATATCCAGCAGCGCAGCGGCGCGTTTAGCGTCGTCGAAAAACAGCTCATAAAAATCCCCCATCCGATAAAACAGCAGTACCTCGGGGTGATCGCGCTTAATGTTTAGGTATTGCGCCATCATTGGCGTATGAGCGGGGCTGGCCTGTGACATGGGCGTCCTGATTGAGCGTGGCGCAAGCGCAGGGCTTACGGCATGTTCGTTGGGCAATTTCGTTGAGAAAGCTAAACGCAGTATTCTACGCTACCCTAAGGTCTTACATGAAGGAGTCACCATGGCCCCCAGCATTTCTAGCCTCAAAAATCTTGATTTATCTCTGCTTGCCCAGCGGTTGGGGCGGCTATGCCGCCAGTTAGGCGTTGAAGTGACGACCGCCGAGTCCTGCACTGGTGGTGGCATTGCGAGTGCCATTACCTCGGTGGCCGGAAGCTCGGCGTACTTCACGACGGGCTATATTACCTATTCTAACGCTGCTAAAACCCGTCTGCTTGGCGTGGAACCTGCCACGCTTGAAGCGCATGGTGCCGTGAGTGAGGCCGTAGTGAAGGCTATGGTGGCGGGGGGATGCCGTGAAAGTGGTGCCGACTTTGCAGTTTCGGTGAGCGGTGTGGCAGGGCCGGAGGGCGGCAGCGACGAAAAACCGGTGGGTACCGTATGGATTGCTTGGGGCAGTGCTGAACAGCAGCAGGCCGAGTGCTTTCACTTCCCCGGCGACCGCCAGGCGGTGCGTGAGCAAGCAGTACGCGAAGCGCTAGCTGGCTTGGTGGCCCGGCTGAGCGCCCAAGCGAACAAGAAATAATCGTTAAAGTTGCCGCTGAGGATTTGTTTAGCCGCTAATCTTTGGCATACTACTGGCTAATTATACAGTTTTTATGAGGAATCTCCGCATGGCTCAGGAAGACAACCGCACAAAGGCGCTTAATGCCGCACTCAGCCAAATTGATCGCCAGTTTGGTAAAGGGACCGTTATGCGCCTTGGCGATGCGCCCCGCATCGTCATGCCGTCTGTCTCCACCGGTTCCCTAGGGCTGGATATTGCCCTCGGCATCGGTGGTTTGCCGTTTGGTCGTGTCGTCGAAATCTTTGGCCCGGAGTCGTCGGGTAAAACCACTTTGACGCTCTCGGTCATTGCCCAGGCGCAAAAACAGGGTAAGGTGTGCGCCTTTGTGGATGCGGAGCACGCGCTGGACCCCAGCTATGCAGAGAAGCTAGGCGTCAACCTGGACGACCTGCTGGTTTCCCAGCCGGATACCGGTGAACAGGCGCTGGAAATCACCGATATGCTGGTCCGCTCCGGCGGTGTAGATGTGATTATCATCGACTCCGTGGCTGCACTGACTCCGCGTGCGGAAATTGAAGGCGAAATGGGCGACTCCCACGTTGGCCTGCAGGCGCGCTTGATGTCCCAGGCGCTGCGTAAAATCACCGGCAACATCAAAAATGCCAACTGCCTAGTGGTCTTCATCAACCAAATTCGTATGAAGATCGGCGTGATGTTCGGTAGCCCCGAAACCACCACTGGCGGTAACGCGCTGAAGTTCTACTCCAGCGTGCGCTTGGATATTCGCCGGACAGGCTCGGTGAAGTCGGGCGATGAAGTCACCGGCAACGAAACCCGCGTGAAAGTAGTGAAAAACAAAGTAGCGCCACCGTTCCGTCAGGCCGAATTCCAGATTCTGTATGGCAAGGGCATCTACCATGCGGGTGAGGTGATTGATCTTGGCGTGCAGTGCAGCTTGGTCGATAAAGCGGGCGCTTGGTACAGCTATAAAGGCAATAAGATCGGCCAGGGTAAAGCCAATGCGGCGCAGTACCTGGAAGAGCATCCCGAGATCATGGACGAAATTGAAACCCAGATCCGTGAGCAGCTGCTAGCCAAGGCCGAGCCGAAGAAGGAAGAGACGCCTGCCGCCGATGTGGCCGCTGATAGCGATGATGACCTGCTCTAAGCTGCTGGCTTCACGACGTTCGCTGCCAGGGGAGTGTCATGTTCCCCTCTAACGCGGATGCCTCCCCACGGGAAGTAGCTATTCAACTGCTAGCTCGGCGCGAGTACTCCCGCGCTGAGCTAGCGCGTAAGCTGCGGCAAAAATCCTTTGATGACGATGACATTGCCGCTTGCCTGGACGCCTTGGCCGAGCAGTCGCTACAGTCAGATACGCGCTTTGCTGAAAGCTTTATCCGCTCGCGGATTGCCAGGGGGCAGGGTGTGATTCGCATTAAAGGCGAGCTACGCCAACGCGGAATTGACCAGGAAACGCTAACCGCAGCGCTAGCAGCCGTAGAAGAGCGTGAAGCCGTGGATTGGTTTGAGCTTGCTCGGGAAACGCTGGAAAGGCGCTTTTCCACGCCAAGCGAGAACCCCAAAGAGCGTGCTAAGCGCGAACGCTTTTTAGCAACCCGTGGGTTTGACTTCGAGCAAATCCGCTATGCACTTTCCTGTTTATAATCCCTCTCTAGAGCCGCTTGTTTGGGCTCTGCCACTAACTGCGGCTTTAGTCGTTTGACAACTGCGTTATAATGGGTCCTTTGCGACCCCAATGGGTGGCGGCGACAGCGCCCTGGGGCATCACGCTTTCTTGTTACGGATACCCTATGAAAAGCGCAGAGATCAGACAGGCCTTCCTATCGTTTTTTGAAGAGCAAGGGCATACGGTTGTGCCTTCCAGCTCGCTGGTGCCGGGCAACGACCCGACGCTGCTGTTCACCAATGCGGGCATGGTGCCCTTTAAGGATGTATTCCTTGGCCGCGACCCGCGCCCCTATGTCCGCGCCACCTCTGCCCAACGCTGCGTGCGTGCAGGCGGCAAGCACAACGACCTAGATAACGTTGGCTACACCGCCCGTCACCACACTTTCTTTGAGATGCTAGGTAACTTCAGCTTTGGCGACTACTTCAAGCGTGACGCCATTCGCTTTGCCTGGACTTTCCTGACCGAAACCCTGGGGCTGCCCAAAGAGAAGCTGTGGGTCACGGTACATATCAGCGATGACGAAGCCGAGCGCATCTGGAAAGAGGAGATCGGGATCGACCCCGAGCGCTTCTCCAAGCTGGATGAGGACAACTTCTGGCAAATGGGTGACACCGGCCCCTGTGGCCCCAGTTCCGAGATCTTCTTCGATCACGGCCCTGAAGTGTGGGGTGGCCCGCCCGGAAGCCCGGAAGAAGACGGCGACCGCTACATCGAGATTTGGAACCTCGTCTTCATGCAGTTTGAGCGCGATGCCCAGGGCACCCTCAACCCGCTGCCCAAGCCTTCTATTGATACCGGTATGGGCCTGGAGCGCGTGGCTGCCGTCATGCAGGGCGTGCACTCCAATTACGAAATCGACCTGTTCCAACAACTGCTCAAGGCTGCTGCTGACGCCACCGGGCATAGCGACACCACCACGCCGTCGCTGCGCGTGATTGCCGACCACATTCGCTCCTGCGCGTTCTTAATTGCCGATGGCGTGCTGCCCTCCAATGAAGGTCGCGGTTACGTACTGCGTCGGATCATTCGCCGGGCAATTCGCCACGGCCACAAGCTGGGCGCATCCGAGCCGTTCTTCCACAAGCTGGTTGCCGCGTTGGACGCCGAAATGGGCGATGCTTACCCTGAACTGCGTGATGCCAGCGAACAAATCGCCCGTGTGCTGCTAAAAGAGGAAGAGCAGTTCGCGCGCACGCTGGATCACGGCATGGGTCTACTGAACGCAGCGCTTGAAGAGCTTCAAGGCGATGTGCTGCCTGGCGAAACCGTGTTCAAGCTGTACGACACCTACGGCTTCCCGTTTGATTTAACGGCAGACGTTTGCCGCGAGCGTGAAGTGACGCTGGATGAAGCAGGCTTTCAGCGTGAGCTTGAGGCCCAGCGCGAGCGCGCACGCGCTGCTAGCCAGTTCGGCGCTGATTACTCCGCGTCGATTGAGCTGGATGGCGAAACTCAGTTCACCGGCTATGAGCTGCTGAACGACCAGGCTACTGTAACCGCGCTGGTAGATAGCGAAGGCAACGCCCTGGCGGCGCTGGAAGCTGGCCAGAAAGGCACGGTAGTGCTGGATCGCACGCCATTCTACGGGGAGTCCGGCGGGCAGGTAGGTGATACCGGCTACCTGCACGTTGAAGGCGGCCGCTTCCAGGTCACCGACACCCAAAAACAGAGTGGTCACCACCTTCACCAAGGGGTGATGGTCGAGGGCACGCTGAACGTCGGTGCCAGCGTGCGCGGGGAAGTCGATGCCAGCCTGCGCAGTGCTACGGTTCGCAACCACTCAGCTACCCACCTGCTGCATAAAGCGCTGCGTATGGTGCTAGGTGATCATGTCCAGCAGAAGGGCTCGCTGGTCAACGCTGAGCGCCTGCGTTTTGACTTTAGCCACTTTGAACCCATGACGGCCGAACAGCTTGCCGAAGTAGAGCGCATCGTCAACGAGCAGATTCTCGCCAACGCGCCCACTAAAATTGAGCAGATGAGCCTGGCGGACGCCAAGGCCAAAGGCGCGGCTGCGCTGTTCGAAGCCAAGTACGCTGATAATGTGCGCGTGCTGACCATCGGCGCTGATGATTTCTCCATCGAGCTATGCGGCGGTACACACGTCAGTCGTAGCGGCGATATTGGCTGTTGTCACGTGGTGAGCGAAGTGGGCATTGCCTCTGGCGTACGCCGTATCGAAGCGATCACTGGTGAAAACGCGTTGGCCTACTTCCGCGAGCAGGAAGCGCGTGTGCAGCGCCTTGGCGAGCGCCTGAAAACCAAGCCCGAGCAGGTAGAAGCCCGTGTGGATGCGCTGGTGGAGCGCAATCGTAGCCTGGAGAAAGAGCTTGAGCAGCTCAAGGCGAAGCTCGCCAGCGCTGCCGGTAGCGATATGCTTAGCCAAGTGCAAGAAGTAGGCGGTGTGAAGCTGCTGGTAACGGAGTTGGAAGGCGTATCAGGCAAAGACCTACGCGGCGTGCTGGATCAGCTGAAAAACAAGCTGGGTTCTGGCGTCATCATGCTTGGCACTGCCGATAAAGCAGCGGGCAAGGTCAGCCTGATCGCTGGGGTAACTGCGGACTTAACTGACCGCGTGAAAGCGGGCGAGCTGGTCAATCATGTGGCTTCCCAAGTTGGCGGTAAAGGAGGCGGCCGCCCTGATATGGCCCAGGCGGGCGGTAGTCAGCCCGATGCGCTGCCGGATGCGTTGAACAGTGTTCCGGCTTGGCTAGAAAACACGCTTCGCTAAATAGAGGGGCCGGTGGCATTATTTGCTACCGGCCTTTTTGCTAGTTAGGAAAATTAGCAATAACAATATTCACCCTCCATTCCCGAACGTAAAGGAAAAACGGCATATGGCATTATACGTACAGAAGTTCGGCGGCACCTCGGTGGGCTCTGTCGACCGTATCAAGGCCGTGGCGGAAAAAGTTAAAGGCTTTCGCGACCAGGGGCACCAAGTAGTTGTCGTTGTCTCTGCGATGAGCGGAGAAACCAATCGCCTGACCGATATGGCTCACTCCCTGAACGATGACCCCGCCCCGCGTGAAATGGACATGCTGCTCTCGACAGGTGAGCAGGTAACCATTTCTCTGCTGGCCATGGCGCTGCAGCAAATCGGTGTGCCGGCGACTTCGCATACAGGTGCCCAGGTAGGGATTCACACCGATAGCGCCTACACCAAAGCGCGTATTCAGCGTATTGAAACGGATGATCTTAAATCTGACCTGGATGCAGGCAAGGTGGTGGTGGTTGCTGGTTTCCAGGGTGTCGACGAAGACGGCAATATCACCACGCTAGGCCGTGGCGGCTCTGACACGACCGGAGTGGCGCTTGCCGCTGCCCTGGGGGCCGATGAGTGCCAAATCTATACCGATGTAGATGGTGTTTACACCACCGATCCCCGCGTATGCTCCAGGGCGCAGCGCCTTGAAACTATCACCGTAGAAGAGATGCTCGAACTCGCCAGTTTGGGTTCCAAAGTACTGCAAATTCGCGCTGTTGAATTCGCCGGTAAATACAATGTGCCGCTGCGGGTACTGTCTAGCTTTGAAGACGGCCCAGGCACCCTGATTGTTGCTGATTCAGACCAAGACGAGGACTCCATGGAAGAACCGCTAATCTCCGGTATCGCGTTCACTAAGAACGAAGCTAAGCTCACCCTGCTGAACACACCGGATGTCCCCGGTGTGGCGTCACGCATTTTGGGCCCGATTGCCGACGCCAATATTGAAGTCGATATGATTGTCCAGAACGTGGCACCAGCTGGCGATTACACTGACTTTACCTTTACCGTGGCGAAAGGCGACTACAAGGCTACTAAAAAGCTATTAGAAGAGACTGTCATTCCTGACCTGGGCGGCGGCGAGCTGCGCGGCGACGACAACATTGCCAAGGTGTCGCTGGTAGGCGTGGGTATGCGTTCTCACGCGGGCGTTGCCTCTAAAATGTTCCGCGTATTGGCCGATGAAAATGTCAATATCCGTATGGTTTCCACCTCAGAAATTAAGATTTCTGTTGTGATTGACGAGAAACACATGGAACTGGCAGTTAACGCCTTACACAAAGCGTTTGGTCTCGATAGGTCCGATATCGAATCTGAATAACAACTGTGACCTAAACCTTCTACGCTGAAGGGACTCGCTGCCGTGTGGTGGTGAGCTTTCTTTCAACGGGAGGTTAGGGTGTCATAGGGCCAAAGCCATTGGTGCAAGCGCCACCATGCCGCATAATGGCGTGGTGGCGCTGCTGGCGGACACATCCCGTTGTATAAAACGTCTGAGAAGGAGATCAGCCATGCTCATCCTAACCCGCCGCGTTGGCGAAACATTGATGATTGGTGATGAAATCACCGTCACAGTGTTAGGTGTGAAAGGTAATCAAGTGCGCATTGGTGTGAACGCACCAAAAGATGTCGCGGTACACCGTGAAGAAATCTATCAGCGTATTCAGCGTGAACGTAATAGCGAAAGTGAAGCCGAATAAATGACTGCCGTTATCACGCTCATTAGAGGGCGTTTAAACGGTGAATGGTAGTCGGCGCGAAAAAAATCGGAATAAGACTGGACACCAGTCGCCAGAATCGGTAATATTCGCGCCGTGCCGTTGAGGAGAGGTGGCCGAGTGGCTGAAGGCGCTCCCCTGCTAAGGGAGTATAGGGTTTATAGCCCTATCGAGGGTTCGAATCCCTCTCTCTCCGCCAACCGCATTATGTAGCATCGCAATTTGATATGCGCCCGTAGCTCAGCTGGATAGAGTACCTGACTACGAATCAGGTGGTCGGAGGTTCGAATCCTCCCGGGCGCGCCAAGTTGCAAAAGTAAGTATTTGATGTTACAGTGTTTTCTCTGCTTATCGATTAGTCGTTGTTTGATAAGCATTGACTGACAAGCGCCCGTAGCTCAGCTGGATAGAGTACCTGACTACGAATCAGGTGGTCGGAGGTTCGAATCCTCCCGGGCGCGCCAGATTCTAAAAACCCGCTCTCATAGGAGAGCGGGTTTTCTGCTTTCTAGCCTGACTAACGTGGCTCGCGCGTTAGTCTTGCGATCGTGTAAAGCGCCCCCGCAATATTGCGGAAGGGCGCTTTTTTTTGGTCTGACGGCCAGTTGTCTATCTATGGCCGTAAGATATCGCTACTAACCCTACACGGTCTCGTGGGTGACGATGGTAGTGGTGGCTGGGATTAGATTGCTAAGCAGCGTATCTAGATCTGTCAGGCGTTTTAGGCGCTGAAAGTGCTGGTCTGCTTCAGAATTACCTTGGCGCATCTGTGCCAACCACTGTTTCACCAAAGAGACGACGATGCGATCTGGCAGGTGTTGACGCTGTAGCGCGGCATACTCTTGAAGAACGCTGGCGCGCATTTCCCAGGTGGTTTCCGGTAGGCGTTCGCCGCTCTGTTGCCAGTGGCGGATGCGGGGGGCGAGCCATGGGTCAGCCAGCGCGCTGCGCCCGAGCATGACATCTCGGCAGCCAGAGAGCGTGCGTGCTTTCCAGTAATCCTCTAGCGTCCAAATATCGCCGTTAGCCACCACGGGAATGGAAACATGATGGCGTACTTTGCCAATCCACTCCCAGTGGGCAGGTGGGCGATAGCCTTCATCCCGTGTGCGGCCATGTACGACCAGGCGCGCCGCGCCGCCAGCCTCGGTGGCCTGGGCGCAGGCTACTGCTAAGCGCCGATTGGCAAAACCCAGACGAATCTTGGCAGTGACCGGAATTTCACCGTCTAGCGCTTCTGCGACGGCTTTAACTGCCTGATAGACGCGGTCGGGCTGACGTAGCAGCGACGCGCCGCCATCGTGGCGATTCACCAGCTTGGCCGGGCAGCCAAAGTTGAGGTCCACGCTGATCGCCCCTAACGCAAGCGCTTGGCGGGCATTTTCAGCTAACGCCTGTGGGTCGGAACCAAGCAGCTGCAGATGAACCGGCACGCCGCTAGGCGTCGCTACCGGGCGCTCGATGAGTTCGGGGCAGTGTTTGTAAAACACTCGTGGGGGGAGGCGGGTATCCACCACCCGGACAAACTCTGTCACTGACCAGTCAAAACCGGCCTGGCGAGTCAGTAGGTCGCGGGTGAGCGCATCGATAACGCCTTCCATCGGTGCAAGACCGATCTTGCCTTTATGTAGTAAATTAACAACCATGACTTCCACTATGGCGCGATTGCAATCTATCCTGGATGTGGCAGGTTAGTGTATTACCCTCATTGCGCCAAGCGCCGTTAGAGGCATTTGGTGTGCCAATAACCTTATAAAATAAGGAGAATGCGGTATGCAAGAGACGGAGTTGCTCCAAGAGGGTCTTGCCCTGATGGGGTTGGGTATGGGGTTCGTTTTTGTTTTTCTTACTATTTTGGTAATCAGCATGACGCTGATGTCAAAGCTGATTGGTCGCTTTCAGCCTGCTTCAGCCGCAGCACCTGCGGGCCGAAATAGTGTAAAAACAACCGATACTAGCAGTCAGAACGATGAGGTAGTTGCGGTAATTAGTGCTGCAGTGCACCGTTATCGGTCATCTCGCCGGCCATAAACTGAATGTTTTTACGGCTATCTTTAGCTTTACTTGCTATTTTTTTGTTAAATTTACTACAAATTCATAACGCAAACTGTGAGCCACGACCATGAACGAAACAAAACGTCCTCTGGGAATCACTGATGTTGTCCTGCGCGATGCGCACCAGTCGCTTTTCGCTACCCGCTTGCGCTTGGACGATATGCTGCCCATCGCCGAGAAGCTGGATAAGGTGGGTTACTGGTCTTTAGAAACCTGGGGTGGTGCCACTTTCGACGCGTGCATTCGCTATTTAGGAGAAGACCCGTGGGAGCGTATCCGCGCCCTAAAAGAGGCAATGCCGAACACGCCCCAAGCGATGCTGCTGCGTGGCCAAAATCTGCTGGGTTACCGCCATTACGCTGACGATGTGGTCGATAAATTCGTTGAGCGCGCTAAAACGAACGGCGTTGACGTGTTCCGCGTGTTTGATGCCATGAACGACCCGCGCAACCTGGAGCGCGCTATTAAAGCGGTTCGCCAAGTTGGCGGTCATGCACAGGGCACCATTTCCTACACGGTGAGCCCGGTACATACCCTGGATAGCTGGGTAGATCTTGCAAAAACCATTGCCGCAATGGGTGCAGATTCCCTGGCTATCAAGGATATGGCGGGGCTGCTGACGCCATACACAGCGTATGATCTGGTGTCACGGCTGAAAAAAGAACTCTCGATTCCGGTACACCTGCACTGCCATGCGACCACCGGCTTATCCACCTCGACCATCCTGAAAGCGGTGGAAGCGGGCATTGATAACGTCGATACGGCCATCTCTTCTATGTCGATGACCTACGGCCATAGCCCGACAGAGTCTGTGGTTGCCATGCTCAAAGATACCGACCGCGACACTGGGCTCGATCTGGAGCTGCTGGAAGATATCGCAGGCTACTTCCGCGAAGTGCGCAAAAAGTACGCCGCCTTTGAAGGCTCGCTGCGGGGCATTGATTCGCGCATTCTGGTGGCTCAGGTGCCGGGCGGTATGCTCACCAATATGGAGAGCCAGCTAAAAGAGCAGGGTGCCGGCGATAAGCTGGATGACGTGCTGAGCGAAATTCCCCGCGTAAGGGAAGACCTCGGCTTTATTCCGCTGGTGACGCCTACCTCGCAAATCGTTGGCACCCAAGCGGTGATGAACGTCATGATGGGTGAGCGCTATAAGTCGATCTCTAAAGAGGTTCAGGCGCTGCTGAAAGGCGAATACGGCTCCGCGCCGGCTCCCTTTAATGCCGAGTTGCAAAAGCGCGTGCTGGAAGGTGGCGAGCCGATTACCTGCCGCCCGGCGGATAACCTCTCTCCAGAGATGGATAAACTCGCCGCCGAGCTAAAAGAGAAAGCCAGCGCTGACAATATCCGCCTTGCTGACGGCGAGCGGGAAATAGACGACGTGCTGACCTACGCTCTGTTCCCGCAGATTGGCCTGAAATTCCTCAAAAACCGCGACAACAAGGATGCCTTCGAGCCAGCGCCCCAGGCCCCGCAGGCAGCAGCGCCCGCCAAGCCGGAGGCTGCCAGCACTGCCTCGGCACCGGCGGCGGCAGGCGGTCCGGAAACTTACACCGTTAAGCTCAACGGTAAAGCGTACGTGGTCGAAGTCGCTGAAGGGGGTGAAATCGGTGCTATCCAGGAGCAGCCTGCTGCCCAGCCCCAAGAGGCTGCCTCCGCCCCGAGCGGTGTTAGCATCGACGCGCCGCTGGCGGGCAATATCTTCAAGGTGAACGTGCGTCCAGGCGACCAAGTGGCCGAAGGTGACGTGGTGATTATTCTAGAAGCCATGAAGATGGAAACCGAAGTGCGTGCCAGCAGTGCCGGTACGGTATCTAAAGTCAATGTCAGCGAAGGCGATAGCGTCGCCGTTGGCGATGCACTGATTGAGCTTTAAGGGCTACTCGGGAATGGATAAATTAATCACCTTATGGGAAGGCTCTGGGCTTTATAACCTGGAGCTGGGCCAAGCGGTTATGATCCTGGTAGGGCTTGGGCTGCTCTATCTGGCGATCTATAAGAAGTTCGAACCCCTGTTGCTGGTGCCAATCGGCTTTGGCGGTATTCTTGCTAATATTCCTGAAGCTGGCCTTGCCATTTCAGCGCTGGATCAGGCGATTGAAGTCGCCAAGCCCGCCGTGCTGCAGCAAATGGCGGCCGCGCTGGGTGCTACTCTTGACCCGCTGGCCGGTGTCGAGGGTTGGCGCGAAACGCTGAAAGCTATCGCTCACGACTCGGCCGCACCAGATCAACTGCGGGCCGCGAAAGATATCGCGGTGGGTGTCGGCTACAGCGACGGCATGCTCTACAACTTCTATAAAGTGGCTATTGGCTCGGGCATTGCGCCGCTGCTGATCTTTATGGGCGTTGGGGCGATGACCGATTTCGGCCCGCTGCTGGCTAACCCGCGCACGCTATTCCTGGGCGCGGCGGCCCAGTTCGGTATCTTTGCCACGCTGTTCGGCGCGGTGCTGCTCACGTCCATGGGCATTATGGACTTCTCGCTCAACCAGGCGGCGGCGATTGGTATTATCGGCGGGGCGGATGGCCCGACCTCGATTTATGTCTCTAGCGTGCTGGCACCGGAACTGCTCGGGGCGATTGCCGTGGCCGCTTACGCCTATATGGCGCTGGTGCCACTGATCCAGCCGCCGATCATGCGTCTGCTGACCACTGAAAAAGAGCGCAAGATCACCATGACGCAACTGCGTCCGGTCTCCAAGCTCGAAAAAGTGGTCTTCCCGCTGATGCTACTGATTGCGGTAGCGCTGTTTCTGCCGGACGCCGCACCGCTGCTGGGGATGTTCTGCTTCGGTAACCTGATGCGCGAGTGTGGCGTGGTGGAGCGTCTCTCCGATACCGCGCAAAACGCACTGATCAATATCGTGACGATTATCCTCGGTCTCTCCGTGGGCTCAAAGCTCATGGCCGAGAGCTTCCTGGCATTTGAAACCCTGGGAATCCTGGGGCTGGGGATCGTAGCCTTCGGTATTGGCACGGCCGCTGGGGTATTGATGGCCAAGCTGATGAACCTGGTCAGCAAAATGCCCATCAACCCGCTGATTGGCGCGGCAGGGGTTTCCGCCGTACCGATGGCGGCACGTGTTGCCAACAAGGTGGGTTTAGAGGCGAATCCGCATAACTTCCTGTTGATGCACGCCATGGGCCCGAACGTTGCTGGGGTCATTGGCTCGGCGGTGGCTGCTGGGGTGATGATCAAGTACCTGGGTTAAGCAGCTAGTTAGATAGTACTTCTGCCGCTATAGAACGCGGTTTACCGAGCAAGCGCTCGTGTAAGCCGCGTTTTTTTATGCTCGTTGGAGCTCAATACCCGTTTTGAGGCGGTTTTCCAGACCGCTGATGTCTAGCGCCACATCCCGTGGCCAGCCAATGGTCAAGCGAACGCCGTCGCCATCGTACTCCGCCTGCTGAACAGGGAGCGACTGCTCGTCGCACCAGGCGCGGGTTTGCGCTTCATGAGCAAAGCCAACCTTCAATAAATAGCTGTCTCGTTCGATAACTTCTCGGGTGGGTAGTAACTCGAGTCCTGCATTCACCGCCTGTGCATAGGCGCGAGCCAAGCCCCCTGTGCCTAGCTTGGTGCCGCCGAAGTAGCGAATCACCACGCAGCCAATTTCGCCTATTTGGCTGCCTTGCAGCGCTTGGAACATTGGGCGGCCTGCGGTTCCGCCAGGCTCGCCGTCGTCAGAAAAGCCGATATGTGTTTGCTCCCCCGGAGGGCCGGCGATAAATGCGGTGCAGTGGTGGCTGGCGCTGGGGTGGGCGGCTTTAGCGGCCTGCAGTAACGCATCAAAGGCGGCAGTGTTGGGTGCGTGGCACAGCCAGGCCAAGAACTGGCTCTTTTCGACGTCAATCTCGGCGGTGTGCCATGTCTCAGGGGCTAAATTAGGGACTCGATAACGCAAATAGTACTCCCGGCAGAGTAGGTAACCAATTAGTGGTGCCGGGTCTCGGCGGCGTGGTGAGCCACACCCATCACCATGCCCAGCACCTGGATATCGCAATTATGCAGGAAGAGGTCGGGCATGGCTGCATCTTCGGGCCATAAATGAATCCCCAAGCGGCTAATAGAGAGCTGCTTTAACGCAACTTCTCGATGATTAATCGTCGCTACAGCGGTTTCTTGATGAGCATCGTGCTGGTGGCGATGGATAATGATGACGTCGCCATCGAATAGGTTGCAGTCGCGCATACGGTCCCCGCGAATACGCAAAGCGTAAGTGTTGCGTCGGGTGACACGGCGCGGTGTGTTCCCTTGGCGAGTATGCAAAAAGGTGCTGCGTGGCTGTGGGGGATGCTGTAGGTGCTGTGAGTGTTGTATAGATGACGCCACCGGTTGAGGCAGCGTCTGAGCGGATAGGTGAGAAGGTATGTGAGATGGTACGTAAGAAGGTATGTGAGACGTTACCTGCGGGGGTAGGAAAGTCGTCATAGCGGTTCTCCCATGCAGCGCCCGTTGCCAAGGCGTGTGATTGAGTCGATAGCTGTAATTTTATTCTGTGATGTCTATTCATACAGTATTTGTAGTATAAGCCTGTTTTTGCATACAGTTCTAGTACTCTCTTAACACTGGGTTTATCAAATGGAAATTGAGTCAGATCACGCTGCGACCCAAGACCGCAGAGCGCGACTGGCGGGAAAGGGCCTTTCCGTGTAGAGTTCGACCCAAAATCAACGTGCCTGGAGTGTCTTTTGAGCCTGTGCCTACAAGCCCGACAATTGGCCTGTGAACGCGACGACCGTTGGCTGTTTGAAGGGCTCGATCTCGATATTCAAAGCGGTGAGATCGTGCGCATTGAAGGTCCGAACGGTAGTGGCAAAACAACGCTGCTAAAAATACTCTCAGGACAGTTAACCGAATACCGTGGCGAGCTTTTTTGGAACGGCGCGCCGATGCGTCAAGTCCGTGAACATTTTCTCGCAAATTTACTCTATTTAGGCCATGCCCCCGGTGTTAAGGCAGGCCTTTCGCCGCTTGAAAACTTATCGTGGTATCAGGCGCTTAGCGGTGAAGAAGGGAGTGAGCCCGAACGCGAAGCAGCGCTAGCCGCCGTGGGCTTGGCCGGCTTTGAAGATGTGCCCGCAGGGCAGCTCTCTGCTGGACAACAGCGGCGTATCGCTCTGGCACGATTAACACTCACCAAGCGAGCGCTCTGGGTACTAGATGAACCCTTTACAGCGATTGACCGCCAAGGTGTTGCAGCCCTGGAGGCGCAGCTAGTGGCACATGCTCAGTCTGGCGGCTGTGTATTGGTTACCACTCATCACGCATTAACCGAGTCACCTATGCTTAGGCGCGTTCAGCTGGGGTAAGAAGGAGATAGCGTTGCAACGTTCATACGCTCAATCGGGCACCCCTGAGGTTGTTATACAGGAACCCCGGGGCGGTTTGCTGGTGGCAATTAAAGCGACTCTCAAGCGTGATTTAACCCTGATGCTGCGTCGCCGCGGCGAAGTGCTAAATCCATTGGTGTTCTTTGCCCTGGTGATTACCCTGTTTCCCATCGGCATTTCGCCGGATCCAGCGCTGTTAGCGGACATCGCCCCGGGGCTTTTATGGGTCGCCGCACTGCTTGCGGCACTGCTCTCGTTAGATAGCCTGTTTCGCAGTGACTACGACGACGGCAGCCTGGAGCAGCTACTGCTGGCACCCCAGCCCTTGGCTGCGCTAGGGCTAGCCAAAGTAGCGGTGCACTGGCTACTCACTGGTTTACCACTGGCGCTTATGGCACCGCTGCTAGGCATTATGCTGGCGCTACCCGCGGGGAGCTATGCGGTTTTGGCGCTATCGCTGGCACTGGGTACCGCCAGTTTAAGCCTGATCGGTGCCATTGGGGCTGCACTCACTGTAGGGCTTGCACGGGGGGGGGTACTGCTCTCCTTGCTGGTGCTGCCACTCTATATCCCGGTGCTTATTTTCGGCGCAGGTGCCGTGCAAGCCGCTATTTTCGGTGAAGGCATGGCGGCGCATCTGGCTATTCTGGGGGCTCTATTAGCACTTTCGCTGATGTTAGCGCCCTGGGCGATCGCTGCATCGCTACGCATTAGCATCAACGGTTAAAGGACGGAACTACCATGTGGGCCTTTTTAAATAAGTTGAGATCACCCAAGTGGTTTTATGCGATTAGCGCTAAGCTGCAGCCCTGGTTTTGGGTGGCGGCAGCACTGCTGCTACTGGTGGGTACGGTATGGGGGCTGGCGTTCGCGCCTGCGGATTACCAGCAGGGCAATAGCTTCCGCATTATCTACGTGCATGTTCCCGCCGCGTTTTTAGCGCAATCCATCTTTGTCTCCATGGCGGTCTCGGGGCTGGTGTTTATGGTCTGGAAAATCAAGGTGGCGGATATGGCCGCCACCGTGATGGCCCCGCTGGGAGCCGCGATGACCTTCGTGGCACTCTTTTCCGGTGCCGTGTGGGGCGTTCCCACCTGGGGTACTTGGTGGATGTGGGATGCGCGATTAACCTCCATGCTGATTCTGCTGTTTCTCTATTTGGGCGTTATTGCTCTGCGCGGCGCCTTTAGCAGCCGAGACAGCGGCTCTCGGGCTGCTTCGGTGTTGGCCATGGTAGGCGTTATCAATATTCCGATTATTAAGTATTCGGTGGATTGGTGGTACACCCTACACCAGCCCGCCACCTTCACCATTACCGGCCGTGCTGCCATGACGATGGATATGTGGGCGCCGCTGTTGATTATGGTGTTGGGTTTCTACTGCTTTTTTATTGCCTTGACCCTGATGCGTACCCGCAGCGAGATTCTGCGTAGGGAAACCAACAAGCACTGGGTGCGCGAACTTGCCGAGGAGGGGAACTGATGGCTTTCTCCTCGCTGAATGAATTCTTTGCCATGGGTGGCCATGCGGTTTATGTGTGGGCTGCCTGGGGAGTCACTGCGCTGTTAATGCTGGTTATTTTGTGGCATGCGCGGCAAGAGCGGCGTCAGCTACTGAGCGCGGTAAAGCGCCGGGTACGCCGTGAAAAAGCCCAGCGCCATGCCCAGCCGTATGACGCACCGCCAGCGCAGGAACCGGTTAACTCTGCTCAAGGGGACGTTCGCAATGACGCCTAAACGTAAACAGAAGCTATTTGTCATATTGGGGTTATTGTCGCTTACGGCAGTGGCCGTAGGACTCACCCTCTATGCGCTGCGCGCCAATATCAATTTGTTTTTTAGCCCGGTGCAAATTGCTCAAGGGGACGCCCCCTTAGAGCGCCAAATACGCGCCGGAGGCATGGTGAAAGAGGGGTCGGTCTTCCGCGACCCGGAAAGCCTGGATGTCGAGTTCGTCGTGACCGACTATGTGGATGATCTAGAGGTTTACTACAGCGGTATCCTGCCGGATCTGTTCCGCGAAGGGCAGGGCGTAGTGGTGGTGGGCGAGCTGCAGGCGGATGGCCGCCTCTATGCCGATAAAGTGCTGGCGCGCCACGATGAAAACTATATGCCGCCCGAAGTCGCCCAGGCGCTGGAAGAGGCAGGCTACTCCCCAGCGGATTACCAAGCCAAAGCCGCCGAAGTGGGCAAGCGCCTGGAGCAGGAAGGCTCCCCAGAAACAAGCAACGATTAACGGCTTGACGCAGCCTGCAAGTGGTAAAGCCTTATGCTAATTCGGAGCACCCATGTTAATTAAGATGATTCCTGAAATCGGCCACTTTGCGCTGGTCATCGCGCTGTTGATGGCCGTGGTGCAGGCGGTGATGCCGTTGGCAGGAGCGGCGACCCGCCGGCCGCTGTGGATGGCCTATGGTCGGCCAATGGCTACCGGCCAGTTTCTATTTATCACCATCGCTTACCTCTGTTTAACCGCTAGCTACATGCTGGATGATTTCAGCGTGGCCAATGTGGCCAATAACTCCAACTCCCTGCTGCCCTGGTACTACAAGCTAAGCGCCGTGTGGGGTAACCATGAAGGCTCCGTGCTGCTGTGGAGTTTGATGCTGGCTGGTTGGGGCTACGCCGCCTCGGTGTTTTCCGGCGACCTGCCCCGGGATATGGTGGCCAGGGTGCAGGGTGTTATGGGCATGGTGTGCGTCGGTTTCCTGCTCTTCATTCTAGTAACCTCCAACCCGTTCGAGCGCCTGTTGCCCAATATGCCCCAGGATGGCGCGGACCTTAACCCACTGCTCCAGGATTTTGGTCTAGTGGTTCACCCGCCGATGCTCTATATGGGCTATGTAGGCTTCTCGGTGGTGTTTGCGTTTGCTATTGCCGCCCTGCTGGGCGGTCGTTTGGACGCTGCCTGGACCCGCTGGGCGCGGCCCTGGACCAACGTTGCCTGGGCGTTTCTCACCGTGGGCATCGCACTCGGCAGCTGGTGGGCCTATTACGAGCTTGGCTGGGGCGGCTGGTGGTTCTGGGACCCGGTAGAAAACGCCTCGCTACTGCCCTGGTTAACCGGCACGGCGCTGGTGCATTCGCTGGCGGTCACCGAAAAGCGCGGCTCGTTTAAGAGCTGGACGGTGTTACTGGCGATCTCCACCTTCTCGCTATCGTTAATGGGCACCTTCCTGGTGCGCTCTGGCGTCCTCACCTCGGTGCACGCCTTTGCCAACGACCCCTCGCGCGGCTTCTTTATCCTGATGCTGCTGGCGATTACCGTCACGCTGTCGCTGCTGGTGTTTGCCTTGCGCGCTCCGCGGGTAAGCCACAAAGTCGGCTTTAACTGGCTCTCGCGGGACTCGCTGCTGCTGATCAACAATATCCTGCTGGTCATCATGACGGTGACCGTACTGCTCGGTACGGTTTACCCACTGATTCTCGACTCCCTTGGCCTGGGCAAAATCAGCGTGGGTCCGCCCTACTTTAACGCCCTGTTTGTACCGCTAACGGTGGTCATGTGCATCTTTATGGGGCTTGGGCCGGTTGCCCGCTGGAAGAGCATGGGAGGCCGCGAGCTATGGCGTAAGCTGTGGCTGGCCGGTGCTGCATCGATGGTGCTGGGGGTAGCCATGCCGCTGCTCTATGGCGGCGAGTGGAACCTCTGGGTAGCGCTGGGTATTGTTTCCGCCTTGTGGATTGTGCTGCCCATGGTGCGCGACCTGTTCGATAAAACCCGCCACGCTAGCTCTCTGGTGGCCGGATTACGCAAACTCTCGCTCTCCTACTGGGGCATGGTGCTTGGTCATGTCGGCATTGCCGTTACCATTGTCGGTGTTGCCGTGGTCTCGAACTACAATATCGAACGCAACGTGCGTATGTCGCCGGGCACCACCGTCGAAGTGGCGGGCTATCAGTTCACCATGACCGAGCTGACCAACCGCCGTGGCCCGAACTTCCTGGCGGATACCTCGATTATCCAAGTCCAGCGCGGTGAAGAAGGACGCAGCTTTGTCATGCGCCCGGAGAAACGCCTCTATCTAGCCACCGGTATGCCCATGACCCAAGTGGCGCTGCGCCCGGGCCTGTTCCGCGACCTGTATGTCGCCATGGGTGAAGATCTGGGCGATGGCAGCTACGCCATGCGTATACAGTACAAGCCGTTTGTTCGCTGGCTATGGTTAGGCGGCTTGCTGATGGCGTTCGGTGGCATTCTCGCCATCATCGACAAGCGCTACCGCCGTGCGGCAGCGCGTCAAAAAGCGCCCGCAGGCGCTACCCAGGCAACCACACAGGAGGCAACGGTATGACGCGACGCCTGCTGCTTCTACTTTTACCCATCGGTTTTGTGGGCATTGCGCTGTTTCTCTACCAGGGGCTGGGGCGTGACCCCTCCCACCGGGATTCTGCGCTGATGGCGCGAGAGTTTCCCGCATTCGAGGCCACCACGCTGCGGGATGCCAACCGTCAGGTCGATCAAACGCTACTTAACGGTGAAGTGACCCTGGTGAACGTGTGGGGCGAATGGTGCCCCGCCTGTAAACAGGAAATGCCCCAGCTACTAGAGCTGGCCGATAATGGCATCCGCATGGTAGGGGTCAACTATCGCGACACCCGTGAGAAGGGGCTGGAGTTTCTTAGCGAGTTTGGCGACCCCTTTGAAGTCAATATTTTCGACCCAGAGGGTGACCTAGGGTTTGACCTGGGCGTTTACGGCGCGCCGGAAACGTTTCTGGTGGATGCTGAAGGGGTGATTCGCTATCACCACAAAGGCTATATCTCGCCTGACGATGTTCGCGAGCGCATCTTGCCGGAGGTGGAAAAATGGCGTTAATGCGTTGGTTGTTAACCGTTACGCTGCTGGCGATAGCGACTAGTGCCTTGGCTGCGGGCATTGAAATCCGTGAATTTGACGACCCGGTAATGGAGCAGCGCTACCGCGACCTAACTTCGTCGATGCGCTGTCCGCTGTGCGAAAATCAAGCCATTGATGACTCCGATGCGCCGATTTCCGCCGACATGCGGGAGCGGGTTTACCAACTGCTGCAGGATGGCCAGTCGGATATCGAAATTATCAACCACATGGTGCAGCGTTTCGGGGAGTATATTCTTTACAACCCCCGTTTAGAGAACCGCACCTATCTGCTGTGGGGGCTGCCCATTGGCTTGGCACTGCTCGGTGTCGTGGTGGTGGTTCTCATGGTACGCGCCCGCCGCAATGCGTCTGCTAAAGCGCTGAGCGCTGAAGAGCGTGCCCGCCTGGATGCCCTGATTAACCGTAAGAGGTCTTCATGACACCGCTTTGGATGGCGATTGCCTTACTGTTACTGCCCGCGCTTTGGCTGCTGGTCGCGCCGATGCGTGGCGCTCGCTCGCTACATGACCAGCTGTGCCGGTTCGAAGCCAACGATACCTCGGCCGAGCAGAACGTGGCGATCTTCCAGCGCCGCCTAGCCTCGCTGGAAGCCGCCCACGAGCGCGGCGATATCGATGAGACCCGCTTTAACGAAGATCGTTTAGAGCTAGAGCGCAGCCTGCTGGAAGATACCGCCGCACAAACCAAACGCCCGCTGAAAACCGCCACCGCCGGGCGGCTAGTGGTGCCGTTGGTGATGGTCGCCGTTGTAGGGGCAAGCACCTTCTGGTACCAGCAGAACGGGGCAGAGGGGGATCTCACCCTCTACGCGATTCAAGAGGAAGTGAGAAACAACCCCGACGGGTCGCTGACGATGTTCCTAGAGCGCATGGAAGCCGAAGCCGAGCGCCAGCCGAATAACCCGAACGTGTGGAATACGCTGTTCCCGCTCTATCGGGATACCGGCCAGGCCGAGAAAGCGGCCGACGCGCTGGAGCGGTTGATTGCCATCGAAGGGCGTATCCCGCCGCTGCTTGCCCAATTGGCCCAACTGCGCTTCTTCATGGCCGAGCGTGAGCTAACCCCTGAAGTGCAGGCGCTAGTGGATGAAACTCTGGCGCTAGACCCGCGTCAGCCCATTGTACTGGGGCTGCTGGGTATCCACGCTTTTGATAGCGGCGACTACGAAACCGCCGTTGACCGCTGGCGTCGTGCAGTTGCCAATATCGAAGATCCAGATACGGCAGCCTCGTTACGCGACGGGATTCGCATCGCGCAAGAGCGCATGGGCGTGCCGATGGAGGCGCCCGCTGCGGCCCAGAGCCAGGGCGTGCGGGTGAACGTATCGCTGGATGAAGCGCTGGTGGATAGCGTCAGCGAAGATGCTACGGTGTTTATCACCGCCCGGGATGTGGCGGGCGAGCTGCCGCCGCTGGCCGTGGTCCGCGCCCAGGTTTCCGAGCTACCGATGACGGTAGTGCTGGACGACTCCGCTGCCATGTCGCCCCAGGCGCAAATCTCCCAGGTACGTGAAGCGCGTCTGGTGGTTCGGGTATCCGAATCCGGGCAGGCAATGCCCCAGCCGGGTGACCTATTTGGCGATTTGGAGAGCGTTAGCGTTGGCCCCATTAGCGAAGACAATGCCGCCAATGTGGTTATCAATCGTGTTTTTGAATAACCCCCACGAACGCAACCGCTGCTAAGGGTCGCAATGCGCTTAACCTCTATCCGTCTTGTTGGGTTCAAGTCCTTTGTTGATCCGGTCACCGTGCCCTTCGATGGCAATATGACAGCCATCGTCGGGCCCAACGGCTGCGGCAAATCCAATATTATCGACGCCGTGCGCTGGGTAATGGGGGAGTCCTCCGCCAAAACCCTGCGCGGCGAATCCATGGCCGACGTTATCTTTAATGGCTCTACCGGGCGCAAGCCGGTGGGGCAGGCGTCTATCGAGCTGAAGTTTGATAACCGTGATGGCGGCATGGGCGGCTTATACGCCCAGTACGCCGAAATCGCCGTTAAGCGCCTGGTCACCCGGGATGGCCAGTCCAGCTACTTCTTTAACGGCCAGAAGTGCCGCCGGCGGGATATCGCCGACCTGTTTATGGGTACCGGCCTTGGCCCGCGCTCCTACGCCATTATCGGCCAGGGGATGATCTCACGGCTGATCGAAGCGCGCCCCGATGACCTGCGCGCCACCCTGGAAGAAGCGGCGGGCATCTCTAAGTACAAAGAGCGCCGTCGGGAAACCGAAAACCGGATGCGCCGTACTCAGGAGAACCTGGAGCGCCTGGATGATATCCGCGAAGAGTTGGATAAACAGCTCGAACGCCTCAAGCGCCAGGCCGAAGCCGCCAAGCGCTATCAGGAACTCAAACAGCAGGAGTATCGCTTAAAAGGCGAGCTTGCCCTGCTGCGTGGCCGCACGCTGCGAGCCGAACAGTCCCACCAAGAGAGCCGCGTCCGCGAGCTGGAAATTGCCGTCGAAAAAGACGTGTTCGGCGTTCGCCAGTGTGAAACCCGCCTGGAGCAAGCCCGCGAACAGCACGACGAGCTAGCCGAAGTGCTGGACCGCCACCAGCAGCAGTTTTATGAAACCACCACCCGCATAGCCCGCTTAGAGCAGGACCAGGCCCATCGCCGCAGCCGCGAAGCGCAGCTAGCCAACGACATTGCCACCGCCCGCCGCGATCTCGACGAGCAGCTTCAGGTAAGCGAAAGCGACCGAGAGCGGCTCGCGGTGATCGACGAGCGCTTTGACGAGCTGCTGCCCGAGCATGAAGCGCTGGAAGAGCAGCTCGACATGCTCGAACAAACCCTGGCCGACGCAACGCCAGCGCTAGAAGCCGCCGAGCAGCAGTGGGCTGATGCCGAAAACCGCTGGCGCGAGGCCAGCCGCGACGCCGACCGCAGCCAAGACAAACTGCGCGACCTAGAGCAGCGCATTGCCCGCTTGCAGGCCGAGGCGCAGCGCCGCCGCCAGCAGCGCGGCGAGCTGGCCGACATGACCGCGTTACAAAACGAGCACGCGGAATACCAAGCCCGCCTGGAAGAAGCCGACCAACGTGCCGACGCCTTCCAAGTGGAGCGTGAGCAGTGGCAGCAGCGCTACAGCGATGCCAAAAGCGCCTACCAGCAAGCGGTAACCTCCCGCGACGAGCAGCGCGCAGCGCTGAGCCAGCAGCAGGGTGAACTTGCCTCGCTGCAGGCGCTGATGGATGCCGCTCTGGCCGACCACGACCCTCAGCTAAGCGAAACGCTAGCCGCTCATGGCCTCGCCGATGCACCTCGCTTGGGTGAAGCCATTTCGGTCAGCCAAGGCTGGGAGCGGGTTATTTCCTGGCTACTCGCCCCTTGGTTAAACGCCCGACTGGTAGCCGCCCATCAGCTAAACGCGCTGCCCGAAGCGCTGGCGACGGAGTGGTGCTTGATTGATCAAGCGCCGCCTTCCACAGCCACGGCGGGCGCAGGCAATCGCCTCAGCGATTTGGTGAAAGGCGCAGGCGCGCTAACGGAGTGGTTGGCCAATATTCACTATGCCGATACCGCTGACGCTGCAGAAGCGCTGCTACCGGCACTCGCCTCCGGAGAGAGCGTGGTGAGCCGAGACGGCGTATGGCGCGGGCGCGGCTGGCTGCATCAGCAGGCGAATGGCGAAAGCGTTGATGCGCTGCTGGTTACCCGCCGCCGTTTTGAAGAACTGACCGCTGAGCGGGAACAGGCGGAAGAGGCGCTGGCGCTGCTGGAGGAGCAGTGCGGGGTCACTAGTGACACCATCGATACCCTGGAACTTGCCCGTGAACAGCAGGCGGAGCAAGAGCGCGACCACGCGGCAACCCGCCAACAGCTAGCGGTACAGGAGCAGCGGCTTGCCCAGCGCCTGGAGCATTTAGCCAGCCGCGCCACGGAGCTAGACGACGAACTGGCCCAGTTGCAAGAGGATGAAGCAGAGTTAACGCTTACTCTAGAAGAGCAGCGCGCCCGCTGGCATACCGCCATGGAGCAGTTGGAAGCCGCTGCCGAAGCTCGTGAAACCAGCGCCGAACAGCGCCAACGGCAACGAGAGCAGCGCGAACAGCTCAATCAGCAGCATGCTCCGCTGAAGGCTCGCCAGCAGGCGTTGGCCCTAGAGCGCGAACGGTTAACAGCAGAGCGCGATAGCCTGCGCGCCCAGCAGGCCCGCTCCAGCGATACCGAAGAGCGCCTATCGCTACGCATTGCCGAGCTAGAAGAGTCCCGCGAAATGCTGGTCGAACCCAACGAACTGGCCGCTGAAGAGCTTGAAGAGCTGCTCCACCAGCGCGAACAGCAGGAGCGGCGGCTCAACGAGACGCGCCAACAGGCCCAAGCGCTGGCCGAGCAGCTGCGCAACGACGAGTTAGCCCGCCAGCAGCACGAACGCAACCTGGAACAGAGTCGCGAGCAGCTCCAGCAGCGGCGTATGGACGTACAGGCGCTGGCGCTAAAAGCAGCAGCCCAAGACGAGCAGCTAGCGGAACTGGGGCATAATGCCGATGAGCTTGCCAGCACGCTACCCAGCGATGCCAGCGAGCCTGCCTGGCAAGAGCGCCTAGAAAGCACTTCGGATAAAATCCGCCGCCTGGGGGCCATCAACCTCGCGGCAATCGAGGAGTACGAGCAGCAGGCCGAGCGGCGTAACTACCTCGAAGCGCAACACGCCGAACTCACCGAAGCCCTTGAAACACTCGAACGAGCAATTAAGCGGATTGACCAGGAAACCCGTGTCCGCTTTAAAGAGACGTTTGACCAAGTAAACAACGGGCTGCAAACGCTGTTCCCCCGCGTATTCGGCGGCGGAGCTGCTTGGCTCACCCTGACCGGCGACGACCTGCTGGAAACCGGTGTAGCCATCATGGCTCGCCCGCCGGGCAAGAAGAACAGCACCATCCATCTGCTGTCGGGTGGGGAGAAAGCGCTGACCGCGCTATCGCTAGTATTTGCTATCTTCCAGCTCAACCCCGCGCCGTTCTGTATGTTGGACGAGGTGGATGCCCCGCTAGATGATGCTAACGTTGGCCGTTACGCCAAGCTGGTGAAAGAGATGTCGGAAAACGTGCAATTCATCTACATCACTCACAACAAGATTGCCATGGAAGCCGCTGAACGGCTCATGGGGGTCACCATGCAGGAACCTGGCGTCTCGCGGCTGGTCTCGGTGGGTATTGATGAAGCCGCTGAGCTGGTGGAGTAACCACCTCGCCGCTACGCCAGACGCAGCCGCTTAACGGGCGCATGGCATCTCGATGTTCGGTAAACAGCAGCAAGGCGAAACGGCTTTCAAGGTATTTCCTTATTTGGCAGATAGCGGTATACCCAGCGCGTCCCCCTAGTGTTGTCATGGCGAATAGTGCTTAGCAATGGCAGCTGCAATGGCTTTTATAACAGAGGGTTATAGGAGCAGGGGAGCGCGTATGAGGCCATCTGAGCAGGGTGCTATTAGACAGACCCTGCTAATATACCCGTAAGAGCTGAGTAGCGACCCTGGCAGTAAGTGTGGGAAGAAACTAGCGATAGGGAAGAACATTCACTAGCATAACGTTTAAATAGAGTGTTTTAAGCAGCTTGCCTGCTTGTCGTAAGCGTGATTTTGCGTTGCTAGTCAGCAGCGAATGAGATAAATAAATGCAAAAATAACGCTTTCAGTGGTTGATAAGATTAAAAACCTTGCTTAAAAATCGTGCATGTTGGCCAAAAAGTGTGAAAATTAGCAAAACGTGGCCCATTTCATAGCAACCACGCTATGCTTGGTGCTAGATGAAGACTTATCAGAAGGTCCCATATTTTGGTGTGGTGAGTTACGTACTGCGCCTTAGTAACCGGTTAGATGACCCATGGAATGCTCGACATGGAATTAAGAGAGTGGTTAATCATTCTAGGATTGGCGTTGGTATCGCTTATCGTTGTTGACGGTGTGCGAAGGCTTCAGCGTCAGCGTCGTGTGCCCCGGCTAGATCAAGCGGTGAAAGATTTACCCACCGCCAAGTTAGAAGAGTTAGACGACGAGGCGAAAGAGGCCGAAATTAACTGGGAACTGCCCAATGGCGGTGCCCGAGTCGTCAAGCCTGCTGATTACAGCGGGCTGGGTCAAAAACCTAAACTAGAGCGTCAGGAACATCCTGGGCCATCCAAGGTGCTTTCTGAGTTTCGCCATTCGTTTACAAAGCCTTCAGGAAAATCTTCAGAAAAGCCAAAGCCTGCGACAGCGAAGCCTACGAAGGCTACTAACAAGACGCGCCCGTCTGTTGATGCTTTCGTTGGTGACCAAAGCGAACCGCCGCGCCGTGAACCCAGTATTTTCGCCGCACGCGAAGAAGCCCTGAGCGCAGAAGCCTCCCAGCCAGCGACCCCGGAGCCGTCCATGAGTGCCATGGAAGAGGACACAGCACAGCCCCACCAAGCAGGTTCGGCATCGGTACCGCTCTCCGCCAAGGATGAAGCCTCCATTGAACAGCCGCAAAACGCTGGGCCGGATGCCGCCCATACAGACTCTCAGCCAGAAGAAGCCCGCGCCGAAGCCGAAAATAACAAAGCCCCTGCAGAGCCAACGACAGCGGCTGCTGAACCAATTCCTACCCCTGAACCTGAGCCGGTCCTACGTGCCGAGCCGGAAGATGCAGTATTTGCCAAGCACGCCTCCGATTCGCCTAAACGCCGCCAGCTACGCGCCGATACCGTTGGTGACCGCGAGCTGGATGATGACGAGGTCGACGAGTATCGGCTGGTAGACTTTGAAGGCATTGGCCGCTCCTTTAAGCGCCGCATCATTGAACGCCGTAAAGAGAAAGCCATTAAAAAGGCTGAAAAAGCCAAGCGGGCCGAAGCCTTAGCTAAACAAAAAGCCGAACGTAAAGCGCTGGAAGCCGAGCAGCGCCGCGAAGCGAAGCAGGCCGCTGAAGCGGAAAAAGCGCGTATCGCTCAAGAAAAAGCTCAAGCTCGTGAAGCCGCTGCTGCGAATGAAGCTGCCGCTCAACGCGACGCCCGACAGCAGGCGCATGCCGAGCCTGAATTAGAGCGTTACGCAGACAGCGCTAGCCGCTATGAAGAGCACTATCAAGAGCACTATCAGCGCTTTGACGACGATGATGTTTATGCAGCCCAAGACAATGTTGTACGCGCTCACCCCACATTAGAAAAAGCTCTGCGCCATGATGTGAATGGCGAGCACGCTAAAGAGACGCTAGCCAATGCTGATGAGTTGGTAGTGATCAGCGTGCTAGCCCGTGATCCCGATGGGTTTGATGGCAGCAAATTGCTTGAGCTGATGATGGCGTGTGGCCTGCGCTACTGCCGCACAATGGGCGTATTCAACCGCTTTGAAACGGAAAGCCCCGATAGCGAGCTGCAGTTCTCGATGGTGAACGTGCTCAAGCCCGGCACTTTCCCCATTGAAGAGATGGATGAGTTCGTAACGCCTGGCGTCACCTTCTTGATGCCGCTGCCCGGTGCGCTAGATAGCTCCGCCGCCTTTGAAGCGATGGTGGAAACCGCCATGGTGGTGGTACGCCACATGGGCGGCGAGCTAAAAGATGAAAACCGCAGCGTGATGACGGCGCAAACCATCGAGTTTGCACGGCAGCGGGTCCACGAATTCGAACGCCGCCACCGTTTGCACCGCCAGCTGCAGGCGCGTTAATCGCCGCGTTGCGCTAGCACCCGCCTTCCTCAAAGAAGGCGGGTGTTTTTGTTACTCACCGCCTGTTTTATTTGTCTTCGGAACCTCTGAATGAGTCAGCTTGACCCCACCCTGCTGGAAGAGATCAGCCAACTGCGCGCCGATCTGGACGATGCTAACTACCGCTACTACGTATTAGATGAGCCAACGTTAACCGACGCCGACTACGACCGTAAGCTGCAGCGCTTAAAACAGCTGGAGGACGAGTACCCAGAGCTGGTTTCCCCCGACTCACCCACTCAGCGGGTTGGTGCCGCACCGGCAGAGGGCTTTCCCGAGGTTGCCCACGCCATTCCCATGCTCTCGCTGGATAATGCCTTTAGCCGCGACGATATCGTGGCCTTTGCCGAACGTGTGGCAGAGCGTTTGGAGTGTCAGGCTAGCGAGATTGAGTTTAGCTGCGAGCCAAAGCTGGATGGCGCGGCGGTGTCGCTGGTATATGAGCAGGGCGTGCTAGTGAGTGGTGCCACCCGAGGGGATGGCCGCACGGGGGAGGGCATTACCTCCAACCTGCGCACCCTGCGCTCAGTGCCGCTCAAGCTGATGGGCACAAACGTTCCTGAGCTACTGGAAGTGCGTGGCGAAGTGATTATGCGCCACTCGGGCTTTGAAGCGTTGAATGAGCGCGCCAGAGAAGAAGGTAGCAAGGTGTTTGCCAACCCCCGTAACGCCGCTGCCGGTAGTCTGCGTCAGCTTGACCCGCGCATTACCGCCACCCGCCCGCTGGAGTTTCACGCCTACCAAGCTGCGCGCCTGGAGCCCGACTTGGGTGATCCCACCCACAGCGCGCTGATGGCGCGGCTATCTACCCTAGGATTTCGTACCAGCGCGGAGCTAACCACGATGCATGGCCCTGAGGCCGTAGTGGATTACTGCGAGCAACTAGGTGAAAAACGCGACCAGCTAGGCTACGACATTGATGGCGTGGTGATTAAGGTCAACGACCTGCGCCACCAGCGGGAGCTGGGCTTTGTGGCTCGCGCGCCCCGCTGGGCGGTAGCGTTTAAATTCCCTGCTCAAGAAGAAGTCACGACCCTAAACGATGTGGAGTTCCAGGTAGGCCGCACCGGCGCGATTACCCCGGTGGCGCGCCTGGCGCCGGTGACCGTAGCGGGCGTTACCGTCTCCAACGCCACGCTGCACAACGCCGATGAGATTACTCGCTTGGGCGTGATGATTGGCGATACGGTAGCCATTCGCCGCGCAGGGGATGTGATTCCCCAAGTGGTGCGGGTGGATATCGACCAGCGCCCGGCGGATGCCCGGGCCATTATCTTCCCCGACCACTGCCCAGTGTGCGGCTCAGAGATTGAGCGCCTAGAGGGTGAAGCGGTGGCCCGGTGCTCTGGTGGGCTTTACTGCGCTGCCCAGCGTAAAGAGGCGCTGAAACACTTTGCCAGTCGTAAAGCGCTGGATATCGATGGCTTGGGCGAAAAGCTGATTGAACAGTTGGTGGATCAGGAGTGGGTGAAAACGCCTGCTGATCTCTTCCATCTCAGCGTCGAACAGCTCAAGAGCCTGCCGCGTATGGGGGAGAAATCCGCCACTAATTTGGTTAACGCCCTGGAAAAAGCCAAACAGACTACCCTGGCGCGGTTTATCTACGCGCTGGGCATCCGTGAGGTGGGCGAAGCCACGGCGGCCAACGTCGCTAACCATTTCGGCACGCTACAAGCGCTGCAAGACGCCGATCAAGCAGCGCTGGAAGCGGTGAACGATGTAGGCCCTGTAGTAGCGGCGCATATCCACACCTTCTTCCGCCAGCCCCATAACCTGGAAACACTGCAAGCGCTGATCGAGGCGGGCATTACTTGGCAAGAGTCAGAGGCTACTCAAGGCCCCACGCCGCTAGAGGGTCAAACCTGGGTGCTGACCGGCGCCATGGAGAGCATGACCCGTGACGAAGGCAAGGCGAGGCTTCAGGCGCTAGGAGCCAAAGTAGCGGGCAGTGTCTCGAAAAAAACCACCTGCTTGGTGGCGGGCGAAGCCGCCGGCAGCAAGCTAACCAAGGCCGAGCAGCTAGGGGTAGAGGTGATCGACGAAGCCACCTTTATCGAGCGTCTGGCTGCCTGGGAGCAGAGCGAATGAGCCGATTTATCGAAGTGCCGGCGCGCATGTTGCCGCCGGAAACCCTCACCGCGCTACTGGAAGCCTTTGTCACCCGCCAAGGCTACGACACCACCGATACCGGCGAAGGCATGAGCGGCTGGGTCGCTGAGCTTAAGCAGCAGCTTGACCGACACGAGCTGATCATTGCCCACGACCTAGAGCTGGAAATGACCGAAGTGATGACCCTCGCCCAGTGGCGCTCCTTTGGGCGAGAGTTAGCAGATGACGAAGAAGAGGGCGATTACTGAGCCCGCACCAGCGCGCTAATGATGCGCCGCCCTGGGTGAAGGTGGTCAGCCAATGGCTGCTCGATGGGAAGCGGTTCATCGCAGAGACGCGATGCGATGACTTCCGCGCACAGCGGCGCGCTGGCCAGCCCTCGGGAGCCGTGGGCGGTGGAGATCCACAGCCCTGGGTAGTGTTCACCGGTGATGGGCGGCACCTTAGAGGCATCCTTACTTAGCACGGCGTAATCCCGCCGCCACGCCGCCGCATTGGGCACCGGCCCAGCGTAAGGTGTTTTATCGGGGCTGGCGGCCCGCACCGCTGCCCGGCCCCCTAGCGCCGCTGGGCTTAACGAAACGCCGGATGCCTCAAGCGCGGCGGCCCACTCCGGCAGTGCTTGGCGCAGCTCGTCGATATTGCGCTGGTGCTCCTCTGTGGCCACGTGGGTCGTAGCGTTATTGGGCACAAAGCTCGCGCCAAAGGTCAGCACGTTCTCTATTGGCGGCGACACATAGCCACCGGCACACACCACTTTCGCTGGCGCTTCGGTGCCTTCGGGCAGCGTTAGTTCGCTCACCTGGCCGCGCACCTGCTGCAACGGCAGCTCGGCGGTTTGAGTAAACCGGTTAGCCAATGACGCGGTGGCGATGACCACATGGTCGGCCTGCAGCGTTTCGCCGCTGGCCAGCGCCACCTGCCACGCGCCTGCTACTTGAGCTGTTTGCCTCAGTTCAGTGACCTCGCCCTGGTGTAGGGTGATATTGGCGTGCTGCAGCCACTGCTCGCAGAGCTTTTTTGGCTGTACCCATCCCGCCTGCGGATAATACAGCCCCTGAGAGGCCGATACCGGCACGTCCGCCAGCTCGCCTAGCGCATTGGTCTTTGAGGAGACAACGGACTCCGGCAGCGGATGATTCGCCATAAAGCGCTGCTGGCGGTTCGCCTCTTTATCGCTTAACGCCAGCTGCAATACACCACAGGGCTGCCAGAGCGGCGGCTCTTGGGGGGTGGCCGCCGCCAGTTGGCTAAACCAGCGCTGGCTATACAGTAACCCCGAGAAATAGAAGCGGCTTTGATGATTGGTTTCCACCGCCAGCTTCACATAGAGCGCCCCTTGGCGGTTGCCGGAGCCGCCCGCGCCAGGGGCGTCACGCTCAATCACCGTCACCTGCTTGCCGCGCTTCGCCAGCGCTGCCGCTACGCTGCTGCCTGCCATGCCCGCGCCGATCACAATCACGTGCTTTGCGTCGCGGTGGGCAGGGGGCGTAAACCAGGGCGACGCGTTGCGCCGCGTATCTGTAGGCGGGGCTTCTATACCGCCCGCTAGCATCTCTCGCTTACGTCCAAACCCCGGCACTTTTTTCCAGTGAAACCCCGCCGCTTTCAGCCCGCGCTTGACGATGCCCGCACAGGTGAAGGTGGCAAAGGTGGCGCCAGGGCGGGAACGGGCGGCCATGGCCTCGAACAGTTCCGGCTGCCACATATCCGGGTTTTTAGAGGGCGCGAAGCCATCTAAAAACCAGGCATCCACTTGACCATCCAGCAGGCTCAGCCGCTCGGTGGTGTCGCCAAAATGCAGGTCAAGGGTGACGCGTTCGCTCAAATGCAAGCGGTGAACGCCGCTCACCGCCTCTGGCCATAGTTCGCACAGCACTTGTGAATAACCGGCTAGCGACGGCCAGGCGCTCAGGGCGCGCGCCAGTGCTTCCCGCCCAAGGGGGAATTTTTCTGTGGATAACAGATGCAGCCGAGCGCCTTCGTGGGCATGCTGCTCGAAACAGGCCCAGGCGCACAGCATATTCAATCCGGTACCAAAGCCCGTTTCGCCAATTACGAAGGCCCGCGCCTCCCGCCACGCCGCAAAACGCTCGGGAAGCTGGTTCGCCCCTAAGAAAACATGCTCGGTTTCCGCTCGCCCATCCTCACGGGAAAAATAGACGTCGTCGAAGGCGTCCGAGTGGGGAGAAGTGTCGTTCCACGTCAGCTGTGGGGCGGTTAACGCCGCGAGCGGGGGCAGGGTGGGGGTGAGAGAAGGGCGTTGGGTCACGCGGGCATCCGTGGTGGTGAGTGTCTGGTTAAAAAATGATCAATTTGTTAATCAGGGCGCTATCTCTGGCTTATAGAAAAGCGTCCGCCGAGTTTTCACAGAGTTTTCCACAGGCTCTGTGAAAAAGCGGGCGGACCCTCCACACTCGCCCCTATTGGTCAAGGCAAAACTTTCTTGAACGGCTTAACAATTACCTTGGCATAGACCCCGGCAATGATGTATGGATCGGCATCTGCCCAAGCCTGGGCGTCCTCTAAACTCTCGAATTCCGCCACGACCAGGCTGCCGCTGAAGCCCGCTTCGCCGGGGTCGCTGGAATCAATCGCCGGGTGCGGGCCAGCCAGTACAAGGCGACCTTCATCGCGCAGCGCTTCAAGACGTGCGAGGTGGTCGGGGCGGGCTGCTAAGCGGCGCTCTAAGCTGTTGGCAACATCTTCACTGATAATGGCGTAAAGCATGGGCATAACTCCTTGAAGGTAGGGGTAACGTATCGGCCATAGCATTGACCGCACCCCGGTTAGCGCGCACCATGGCGAGCTTGTTCGTGTTCAACACGCCTATTCTGACAAACTCGCCACACGGCGTCATGCTAATGCCACTACTTCCTAACGCTCTTGCCGCTGCACTGCCTACCGCCTTTGATGCTGACCAACGTTATTCGGTTGATCTGCACATGCACTCAACCGCTTCTGATGGGGCGCTTTCCCCCACCGAGCTGGTCACCCTATGCGCCGAGCGTGGGGTGACCCATATGGCGCTCACCGACCACGACACCATGGAGGGCATCGAAGAGGCGGGCCATGCCGCCCAGCAAGCGGGGCTTTGCTTGGTGCCAGGATGCGAGTTATCCACCCGTTGGCAGGGGATCAATATTCACGTGGTCGCGCTGATGCCCGGTGGCCTGCAGGGGCCGTTGATAGAGGGGCTTGAACGGCAGCGGGAAGCGCGCATCAAACGTGCCGAAGTGATTGCCGAGCGGCTAGAGAAAATGGGCCTGCCCAACGCGCTGGAAAAAGCCCGCGCCCAGGCAGGTAGCGACCGCCCCCTGGGGCGGCCCGATTTCGCCCGGGCGCTGGTGGCGGAAGGCGTGGTAGCCGATTGGGCCGGAGCGTTCAAGCGTTACCTGGGCAGCGGCAAGAAGGGTGATGTAAAAGCCCACTGGCCGGAGATTAGCGAGGCGGTGGGTTGGGTAGTGGCCTCCGGTGGGGTGGCCGTGCTGGCCCACCCGCTGCGCTACGGGCTAACCCGTCGCAAGCGAGGCCTGTTGATGGATACCTTTATGGAAGCCGGCGGCCAAGGCGTAGAGCTGGTGAGCGGCCAGCAAAACCCGGACATCACCCGCGATCTGGCGCGCCAACTGGTCGAGCGGGAGCTGTACGCCTCGCTGGGTAGCGACTTTCACTTTCCTGGCAGCCACGCGGCTCCTGGCAGTATGAGTCCGGTGCCCCGCACCGCCGCGCCGCCGATTTGGCAGCATCCCCGCTTGGCCCACCTGCACGATGCCTCCAGCGGTATACTGGCGCGTGGGTGCTAAGCGGTTGAATCAGCTAAGCTGAAAGCGAGATTACTAAACATCTTTGCTAACAAATGCCTACCGAGGAGTCATCGATGAGCCAATATTTTCAGATTCACCCGGAAAACCCGCAAAAGCGGCTGATCGACCAAGCCACCGACATCATCCGCCAGGGTGGGGTGGTGGCCTACCCCACGGATTCAGGCTATGCGCTGGGCTGCCACCTAGGCGAAAAAAAGGCCATAGAAAAGATCAAATGGCTACGCTCGCTGGATGACAAGCACAACTTTACCCTGGTGTGTTCGGACCTTTCCGAAATCGGTACCTACGCCAAAGTGAATAACGCCGTATTCCGGCTGCTGAAGGCTCACACTCCCGGCCCGTATACCTACATTCTGGATGCCACTACCGAAGTGCCGCGCCTGCTGCTGCACCCCAAGCGCCGCTCTATCGGCGTGCGTGTGCCCGACCATCGCATTACCCACGCGCTGTTGGAGGCACTGGGCGAGCCGCTAATGAGTGTGACGCTGATTCCGGTAGGCGAGGAGCTGCCGATGAGCGACCCGGAGGAGATCCGCGAGCGTTTTGGTGGCCAGCTGGATCTGATTATTGATGGCGGTGCCTGCCATCTCGACCCCACTAGTGTGATTGACCTGCGCGAGTTGCCACCAAAAATTATCCGGGAAGGACGCGGGGACGTTACGCCGTTCCAAGCCTAGCGATAGGGTGAGCTGTGGCGGGGGCTTAGCGCCCCCGTTTTGCTAAACCGGCATCGCTACAGCTTGGTCTCGCTGGCCGAGTCATCTTCTTCGCCCCTCCTGTTATGCGCTTTTTTGCGCGGATCTTCGCTATTCTCATCCAGCCACGTACCGCAGCGCAGGCAGTAGCGGGCACGTTTTTCGTGGCGGTCGTGGCCGCAGCCTGGGCAGGCCTCTTCCGAATAGCGGTCTTCACGGATTGAGCGGATCACCTGGGCGGAAAACACCCCGGTGGGCACGGCGATAATCGAGTAGCCAATTAGCATCAGAATCACGGTAATTGCTTTACCCAGCGAGGTAGCGGGCACGATGTCGCCATAGCCCACAGTGGTCATGCTCACGATGGCCCAGTACATCGACATCGGAATGCTGGTAAAGCCTGCCTCTGGGGACTCAATGGTGTACATCAGCGCGGCAAATAGCGTGACGACCATGAGAATGCTACTGAAAAACAGCAGGATTTGGCGCAGGCTACGTTTGAGAGCATCCAGTAGAAGTCGGCCTTCTCCTACAAACTCCATCAGCCGCAAGATGCGGAAAATACGCAGCACCCGCAAAATCCGCACCATCACTAGCCCGTGGGCCCCAGGCACCAGCAGCACCAACCAGGTCGGAATAATCGCAATGACGTCGACAATGCCGTAGAAGCTCTTTAAATAGACCGTAGGGCGCTCCAGGCAGTAGAGCCGCACCAACAGCTCCAGGCTGAACAGTAGCGTAAAAGCCCACTCTGTATAGAAAAAGATATGCCCATAGCGCTCGGCATACACCTCCACGCTGCCTAGCAGGATCACTGTCACGCTTAATAGGATGGCGATAATCAACGCGATATCGAACGCCTTAGCACCCGGCGTATCGGACTCGAAAATAATATGGAACAGCCGAGTTCGAAGCCCCTCGGCACCGGGGGTAAGTGGAAAGCTCATCGCGTCATCCTGAAGTGGGCTTAATAAATAGTAGTGGCGTGTTTAGCGTAGCGCGGTTTCATAGGCGAAGCGACGGGCCAGGTTTAACGCAGCCACGCCATAGGCGACAGTCGGCATACCTGCGCTATCCAACGCCTTGGGCAGCATCTCGGCGTCACCCCGAGCGGCGTCATCCAGCTGTGGATGCTCGGCAAGTGCTGCTAACGCCTGCTGGGCGGCGTTTAAGTGCGCCGCTTCACCGCTATCGTGGTAGGCGTCCAACGCCACCGTGGCGCGATGTAGCCATTCAGCGGGGCGCTCGGCACTTGGCAGCGGCCACTGCTGGTGGCCCAGGGCATTGCCCCGCGCCGCTTTGCTAGTATCGGAAGGGCGCAGCGGCACTTGGCTTGCCAACTCGACCGCCAGCGACCATAGCGCCTTGGGGTCGCCTGCCTTTAGCTCCAGCTCAACTTCGCAAATCGGTGTCTTGGCCGTGCCGCAAGCGATCTCTCCCTCATCCAACACCAGCTCAATCTCACTGCCTTGCCAGGCCAGCCGCCAACTGCGGCGGGTGAAGTCCGTACTTAGGATGGGGCGTAGCGCCGCTATTTTTTGCGCTAACGCCCCCTGGAAAGGGGGCAGAGCGGCCAGGCCGGATTGATCTAAGCTGGTATCAGGAACTTGCCACTCCCACTCCTGTCGGCTGGAGAGCCCGCCACCCCCTTGACCGGCGGTTTTGACCGTTTGCAGCACTTGGTGATCCAGCTGGCGCAGGCGCACCGCCAACCGCGCGGCGGCTAAATCACCGGCTGGCGTATCGAAATAAGTGTTCGCTAACTGCTGCTGTAGTGGTGGGGTGCTGGCTAATACAGAGTGTCGCAGTAGTGCCCCAAGCTGGGTGGGTGGCAGCGCCAGTTTTAGCTCCACCTCGGTCGGTGCTGGCATGCTAGTTGAGTTTTTCATGACAATCGCCACCTCGTTATTGTGACATTTTGGTTAAATTTTGATGACATTATGAACTTTTCATGACGGCGGCGGGCGCACTCTTTATACTGGCGCCCGCCATTTCCAGGCTCCCCGAAAACAGGCTAAAGGCTATATGGTAACCTCCAACCCTTTTTCCGCGATGTTTGGCCGCTCGCCATTCCAGCCGCTGCTGGCCCACATCGTCAAGGCCAATGAATGTGCCGACCAACTGCTGCCGTTCTTCGAGGCAACACTTGTCGGTGATTGGGATACGGCGGCGGAACTGCGCGAGAACGTTACGCGCCTAGAGCACGACGCCGACACCCTGAAAACAGAACTGCGGCTGAACCTGCCCAACACCATGTTCCTACCGGTATCGCGTTCCGACCTGCTCGACTTGATCAGCGTGCAGGACAAGATCGCCAATAAGGTGCGTGACATTACCGGCATCATGCTGGGGCGTAAAATGCGTGTGCCCGATGAGCTGGCCGAACCGATGCGCGACTACATGCGTACCAGTGTGGCTTGCGTGGCCCAGGCCCGCCAAGCGCTTGAAGAGTTGAAAGACCTGCTGGAATCCGGCTTTGGTCGCAACGTGTCCGATGTGATGCAGAATATGATCCGCGAGCTACACACCCTTGAGCACCAGGCTGACAGCCAGCAGATTGCGATTCGTCGCCAGCTGTTCGAGCTAGAGAGCCAGCTGCCGCCAGTGGATGTGATTTTTCTCTACAAGATCATCGAGTGGGTGGGCGAAGTCTCTGATCGCGCTGAACGCGTCGGCAGCCGCCTGCAGATTTTGACCGCACGCTAAGGGATACTCATGCAGATTATTGCCCAGCACGGTGACATTTTTATCATTCTGGCCTGTTTATTTGGCTTCTTTATGGCATGGGGCGTTGGCGCAAACGATGTTGCCAATGCCATGGGAACCTCGGTGGGGTCGAAAGCGATCACCATCAAGCAGGCGATTCTCATTGCGGTTGTCTTTGAATTTTTAGGCGCATGGCTGGCCGGTGGCGAAGTCACCAACACCATTCGTAAAGGCATCATCGACCCTGAACTGTTGCAGGAAGACCCACAACTGCTGGTGTACGGTATGCTAGCGGCGCTGCTGGCAGCGGGAACCTGGCTGCTAGTGGCCTCCATGAAAGGCTGGCCCGTTTCCACCACGCACTCCATTGTGGGCGCGATTGTGGGCTTCGCGGTGGCAGGCCTGGGGGCTTCTACCGTGGATTGGGGAGCGGTTACCAAGATTGCGGCAAGCTGGGTCGTTTCCCCACTGCTGGCCGGTACCATCGGCTTTGTGCTGTTTAAATCGGTCCACCACCTGATTTTTGAAAACGATAACCCGTTTACCGCCGCCAAGCGCTACGTGCCGGGCTATGTGTTTTTGGTGGGCTTTATCGTTGCTATGGTCACGCTGACCAAAGGGCTCTCCCATGTGGGGCTCGACCTAACCTTTAACCAAAGCCTGCTGCTCTCCATTCTGCTCGGCTTGGTCATTATGGGGATTGGCGTGCTGATGCAGCGTCGCATCAAATTTGAAAAGAACGTCAACGACCACTTTGGCTACGCCAACGTTGAGCGGGTGTTCGGCGTGCTGATGATCTTTACCGCCTGCGCTATGGCCTTTGCCCACGGCTCAAACGACGTTGCCAACGCAGTCGGCCCGCTGGCGGCGGTGATTAGCGTGGTGCAAAACGGTGGCCAAATTGAAGCGTCCGCGCTGGTGCCCTGGTGGGTGCTGGTGCTGGGTGGTGGCGGCATTGTGGTGGGTTTGGTGACCTACGGCCACAAGGTTATCGCCACCGTGGGTACCGGCATTACTGAACTCACCCCGAGTCGTGGCTTCGCGGCCACGCTGGCAGCGGCAACCACCGTAGTGCTGGCCTCGGGTACCGGCCTGCCCATCTCCACCACACACACCTTGGTGGGTGCGGTGCTGGGCGTAGGCTTGGCCCGTGGTATGGCGGCGCTGAACCTGCGCGTGATTGGCACCATTGCCATGTCGTGGCTGATTACGCTGCCCGCCGGTGCCGGTTTGGCCATTCTGTTCTTCTTTATGTTTAAAGGTATGTTTGGCTAAGCACCGGGGTTAGCCCCGTGTAGCACGCCACGGCTCGGCTCATTTGCCTACGCCCACAGCGGCACCTTCTTAGCACACGATCTTTGGATAAGATCTTTGCAATAGAAGGTGCCGCTGTTTTTTGTGCTCTGTTAAAGTAAATGGCTCTACCTTCATTCACCTGCTGCCGGAGAGCGGCCCTTGGACACACGTTTCCCCTTTGTAGATTGGTTTCGTAACGCTTCCCCGTATATTAACGCCCACCGGGGGCGAACCTTTGTCATCCTGATTGAGGGCGAAGCCATGGCGTCTGGTCGAGGGGAGCAGCTTATCCAGGATTTAGCGCTGCTGCATACGCTGGGCGTGCGGTTGGTGGTGGTATTTGGTATCCGCCCCCAGGTCCACGAGGCACTGACTGCCGCTGGCGTAGAGCCAACCCGTGTGGATGGCCGCTGGATAGCCGACCGCGCAGTGATGGCCCATGTTGAGCAGGTAGCAGCGCACCAGCGGCTATGGCTGGAAGCGCGGCTCTCGCTGGGCCTACCCAGCACGCCGCTGCATGGCGTGGAGCTAAGCGTGATTTCTGGCAACCTGGTCACCGCCAAGCCGCTTGGCGTGCGCGAAGGGGTGGATTTCGACCACAGCGGCGAAGTGCGCCGGGTGCGGGCCAGCGCCATCGAAGGGTTACTGGAGAAAGGCTCGCTGGTACTGCTGCCGCCGCTGGGATTCTCCAGCACCGGCGAAGTGTTTGATTTAGACGCCTCAGAAGTGGCCCAGCACGCCGCCGTTGCCCTGAAAGCCGATAAGCTGATTCTGCTGGGCGAATCGGAAGGGCTGGAGGATGAGCAGGGCACGCTGTTACGTCAGCTTTCCCCTTTTGAGGCGGAGCCCCGCCTGCAGCAAGCCGCGCCGGGTAGCGAATTGGCGCGACACTTGAGCGCTGCCTGCACCGCCGCCCGCGAAGGCGTGGCACGCACCCACCTGCTCTCATGGCGCAATCACGATGCGCTGCTGGGTGAACTGTTCACCCGTGACGGTGTGGGTACCATGATTACCCAGCACCGCTACGAGCAGCTGCGCCCCGCCACGCTCAACGACGTAGCGGGCCTGCTGGAACTGTTAGAGCCGCTGGAGCGGCGCGGGATGCTAGTGGCCCGCTCCCGCGAGCGCCTGGAGCACGAGATTGATGATTACATGGTCATCGAACGGGACGGCATGGTGATTGGCTGCGCGGCGCTACACGTCTTCCCTGAGACCACCGTCGGTGAGCTAGCATGCGTCGCCGTACACGGCAACTATCGGGGCGGCGAGCGCGGCGAGCGCCTAGTGGAAGCCCAAGAGCGCCGAGCCCGCCAGCGCGGGCTTTCCGAAATATTTGTGCTCACCACCCACACCGCCCACTGGTTTGTCGAACGCGGCTTCCGCGCCGCAAGCCTTGAAGACCTGCCGCCGTTAAAGCGCGAAGCCTACAACCACGCTCGTAAATCTAAGGTGTTGGTGAAAACGTTAGCGGGGTAAAAGTGAGTGAGTGGAAAAAGGTGAATGGTGAGTGGTAGGTTGGGGCGGCCACGCCGCCCCAGAAGGCTGGCTAAGTATTGAGAATCACGCCGCCATTTAAGTGCAGTGTTTGCCCACTCATGTAAGACGACTCTTCGCTGGCTAGGTAGACATACGCCGGGCCGATTTCGCTAGGTTGGCCAGGGCGCTTCATGGGTACCTGCTTGCCAAACTCCGCTACTTTATCCTCCTCGAAGCTGGCCGGAATCAGCGGCGTCCAGATGGGGCCTGGGGCCACGGCGTTGACGCGAATACCGCGCTCCATCAGCGACATCGCCAACGAGCGCACCAAGCCTTGAATGGCGCCTTTGGTGGCAGTGTAATCAATCAGCGTATCGTTGCCCTTGAACGCATTGATGGAGGAGGTGGCGATAATCGTATCGCCTTCTCCCAAGTGGGGCAGCGCGGCTTTGGTTAAGTAGAAGTGGCTAAATAGATTGGTCTGGAAAGTGCGTAGCAGTTGGTCGTCGGGGATCTCTGTAATGTCGTCCCAATCGTACTGCTCGGCGGCGTTATTGATCACGATATTGATCTTGCCGAACTCCTGCTTGGCACGGTTCACAATCTCGCGGCAGAAGCTGGGCGCGGCCACATCGCCTTTCAATACCAGGCAGCGGCGGCCTTCCGCTTCTACCAGCCGCTTGGTCTCTTCGGCATCCTTGGTCTCTTTGAGATGCACAATTACGCTATCCGCTCCTTCACGGGCGTAGTGCACGGCCACGGCACGGCCAATACCGCTATCGCCGCCGGTAATAATCGCCACTTTATCGAGCAACTTGCCGGTGCCGCGATAGCTCTCGCGGATGTACTCCGGCGCCGGGCGCATGGCGTACTCGTCTCCGGGCTGCTGGTGTTGGTGCTGCGGGGGCTGCAGTTGGTCGCTCATGTGCGGTCACTCCTTTGTGTGCACGAATCACTTTGGTTGGCAGGGCGACCCGTCTCCCCGGGTGGCTGGCTGCCTAGTGTCGAGCTTTCAACGTAGACCAAAGGCGAAGGGAAGAGCAAATAGGGCGTGCTTAAGTGCCTATGCATAATTAATCATGTATTCGCTGCCATAGCCGCTAAGCACCCGATTCACTTCGCTGCATAACGTGGCAAAACTCTCGTAGGCGGTCAGTGGTAGCCAGCTGTACTTGATCCGACGCCAGAGGATTTCGATCAGGTTCAGCTCCGGCGAATAGGCCGACAAATGGATGACATGAACGCGATGATTCAGCCACTCCAGCCGCTTTCGCCCAAAGGCATGGGAACGATGCATGCTGGCGTTATCCAGAATGACGATGGCAAAGGTATCCGGGTCTTTCTGCGCAATGAACTGATCGAAAGCGGCGATCACGGTCGCCGTCGTCACCGGCTCGGTCGTCGTGCGGTAGACCAGTTTGCCCTGCCGACTCAGGAACCCCAGCACGTTCAACCGATGACGGTGGGTATAGGCCGGAATCTCCCAGGGCTGACCGATAGGGCTCCACGCATAGGGCACTGATGATGACTGAGAAAACCCTGACTCATCAAAGTAGTAGAGTTCATGTTCGCCTTGGTCTTCCCATTCCTGGAGCGCTTTCATCAGGCCCTGAGTGTTACGGAAATCCGTTTCATCACGTCGTCCTTTCAGTGAGTGTCGAATGCGTTTGAAGCTATTCCCATTTTTTTTAACGCCCGGCGCATGGTGTCCGCGCTGAACGTTTTTCCGGTCTCTTCCTGCAGCCGAGCCTGTAGGGTTCGGATCTGATGTGGGTGCTCCTGAACCAACGCTTGCAGCCGCTCTCGATCGTCGTCATCCAGAATGGGCACCCGGCCACTGCGAGGCTTATCGATGAGATCGTCAAGGCCGGAGACTTCCCATTTCTTGAACCAGATCGAGAGAGTATTTCGTCGAACATCCAGGATGTCGCTGATCTGGTTGATCGTATAGCCTTGATGGCTCAGTAAGATCGCGTGGGCACGCCTGCGAAGGGCTCGTGTTTCGCCATACTGGTGGGCGTCTGTCAAAGCCTGTTGTTCTTCTTCTGTGAGGAGCGATACGAAACGCCTTGCCATGCTCTCATCCTGATGTAATAGCTTGACCGCATTGTGCATGAAAATATCTGCCTAAGCACTTATCTACCGTTTTAAATAGACAGAATTAATAAAGACTATTTAAACAGGCCATAAATAGAAAATGGCTCATACTTATCGTTTTAACTTATTGTTATCGATGTTTTTTTAGTAAGTGTAAGTGAGTAATAATGCTGTTAGGTCGGTAGGGTGTCATGGCAAGAACCCAGGTAGCAGCTATAGTGAGGGGAGGCTTATCCCGGCAGCTATTTATCCCAGCTATCTGCCCCAATTATTTATCCCAACGGCTATCCCAACGCCTATCTCAACAGCCGCCAAGCTTAACAACCATCAAGGAGTAGGAGGTAAGATGACCCCAGATCCAGCTAAAGACGACCAGAAGAAAGATAAGCGCGACGACCATCACGACGATGCGAATCCGATGCCCGATACCCATCACGTCAACCCCGATGCGGATGACAAATCGGATAAAAAATAAGTCAACCTAAGCGGTACTTATTAACAAAGGCGCTAAGGTTAGCGCCTTTTTGCTTTGCCGAGGGCAGCTTAGAGGGAGGCATATAACTTTGAGCATCTTGTTAATATTTATTGAAACAATGAGCACTATTGGTTAATTCGGCGGCTTTAAATTGAAAGGGGGGCGATGCTCGCTATAGTTCTGGTGAGGTTTCACTGACACGGAGAACGTCACCATGAACGATCAAGGACCGCATCACGATACCACTGACCATCACACCGGCCATCACCACACTGACCATGAAACACTGAAGCAAAAAGGCCAACAAAGCGCCGATGAGTTGAAAGGCGCCGCCCGCGAGCAGGCCAAAAGCGCGTTTTACCGCCAGCGTGAAAACGCCGCCAAACATACCCACACCCTGGGCACGGTGCTTCAGAACGCAGCCGATGTGTTCGACCGCCAAGAGCAACCCTTCTGTTCGGAACAGGCTAGAAAGCTCGCTGACCAAACCGAACGCTTTTCCCAACGCCTGCGGGATAAAGACCTGCACAGCCTCTGCCGTGCGGCCGAAGATTATGGTCGTCGCGAACCCGCCATGTTTATTGGCGGCGCGATTGCCGCTGGGTTTCTGGTCACGCGGTTTTTGCGTAGCTCACCCGCTAAAGCGCCTGCGCCCGCCGCGTCTTCTGAAACCAGTGTTCCCGACCAAACGCTTTAAGCAATCTCTTTAAACAATCTCTTTAAACAAGCGCTTACATCACTCTTCATGCAGGAAGCGGGAGATTAAGAATGGAATCAGATAGCCAAAAAAGTAGCTCAGTGGGCTCGCTGCTATCCACGTTACTTAACGAAGTGACCGCCCTGGTGCGCGGCGAGGCGGCGCTTGCCAAAGCCGAAATGTCGGAAAAAACTCACCAAGCGATGGCAGGCGTAGGGGCCATTGCCACTGCGGGTGCCGTGCTGTTTGGCGGGTTTTTAACCCTGCTGGCAGCGCTGGTGATGCTGTTAAACGAGGTGCTGCCACCTGAAACGCGGCCCTGGTTATCTGCCGTGGTGGTAGGTGCCGTGGTCACGCTGATTGGAGTGGTGATGCTCAAAGCTGGGCTGAAAAAAGTACGCGCCCAGGGGCTCATGCCTAATCGCACGATGAACAGCCTGCGCGATGATCAAACGCTGGCGAAGCAGCATAAGCAGCACGTCAAGGAGGAGGTGAAATGAGCGATCGCGATACTTCACACAGCCAGCCACGGCGCGACCCCGATGAGATCGAAAAGGAGATTCATCAATCCCGCGAGCGGTTAGACAACACGCTGCACCAAATCGAAGAGCGCTTTTCGCCAGAGCAGTGGCTGCATACCACCTACGACTACCTGCGCCACGGCGGAGCCAATGAATTTTTTGCCAACCTGGGCACTACGGTAAAGCAAAATCCGGTGCCTACGCTGCTCACCGGCGCAGGGCTTAGCTGGTTAATGCTGCGCCAGCGCCACCCGCAAAGCCGCCACGCCTACGGCAATACCCACGGCTATGCCACCGATGCGCACGCCACGCCACCGCCTCCCGACGAAGTAGTGTATCCACAGCACGCCAGTGCCGGGCAGCACGACCCGCGCAGCGACTCGAGCGGCCATGGCCACGGCATCAAAGAGCGCGCCCGCCATATTGGCCATAGCACCAAAGGGGCCGCGCAGCAGTTCAGCGACAAAGCTCACCAAATGGGAGGTCGTATGCACGATTCCATGTCCCACGCCCAGCAGGGCACGCATCCCCGGATCGATCACATGAAAGAGCGCGCCCATCACGCCAGCGACCGCTCCTCCGATTTTATTCAAGATCACCCGCTGGTGGTGGGAGCGCTAGGCTTTGCTCTGGGGGCGGCGCTTGCCAGCATGAGCGCCACGACGCGTAAAGAGAACGAAACCCTGGGCGAGTACCGCAACCAAGCGATGGATCAAGCGGCCAAAATGGGCGAGGCGCAAGTGGATAAAGCGCAGCACGCGATTCACGACAAAGCGGAATCGGTCAAACAGCATGCCCATGAGCAGCGCGAACAGGGGCATAAAGATAATGATAACCCCACCCAGCATCACGAGCCGGGGTTAGCGGGTTCCAGCACGCCGTCAGGCAACACCCAGGGGGCAGGCACTAACACCGCCACCAGCGCTAACCCCACCAGCGTCAATCCCACCACCCCAGGGGCGAACACCACCACGCAAACCTCGGAAACGCGCAAGCCGCCGCTGCCATAGCGGTTACTCCCGCTCATTCCCCGTTCCTCTCACCACCCATGCCACGGCGCTACTTCTTGTAGCGCCGTTTTACTTCGACGTTGAGTCGGCTTTCCAACGACGAGCCATTTTTTGGCAATTAGAGGTAATACGCTGTGACAAGTGTTCAAGCATTACCTGCTCATTGCCAGGCTGTGTAACCTGTGAAAGGCACTGTACCGCGTTCGGTAAGTGAACGAGGGTTTCGTCTGCAAGCTGCAGTCCCAGGCGAAGGAAATAAGCAGGCTTGAAGCCGAGTGTTTTGGCGAGAGATTCCAACTGCTGGCGCTCAATGCTGCCGGGGTGATCGACACCATCAACCTGAAAGGCAAAGCGCTTGGATAAACCGCTGTAAATCGTGGTACACATTAAATCGTAAAACGGGGCCAGCCTGACCCCGCCTGAGGTATGCAGGATAGATAGGTTTTTCGCGTGGCTGTCGTTATTACCAATCAACAAGTTGTAAAAAAACCATCGAATAAAGCGTTGCAGATCACTGGCAGGAACGCCGACCTGCTGTAGGAGCTGTCGGCAAGTGAGTAAATTTGGCCCTCCGTCACTTTCATATTTGAGCGTTGAAGGGGTACCTGCCAACTGGCAAAAATCTAGCTGATGGATGCGCTCTAATTGGCCGTTTTTATGGTTCATTACGCGATCGTATCGCTTAATCAGGCAAGCGCGTGTATCTGGCTGGAAGGTAGTCTCAGCCACTTCTAACGAAAGTGCCGCCCCAAGCTGCATGCACAGCGTTTCATTCAGGGCAGAGCACCAAACACCGTTCAAACCTCTAATATCGGGTTTTAATAGATGGCTAGAAGGAGCGGCGCCCTTTGGGATAGCTGGGTTGCCATGTTCATCGACCATTAGCAGCAGCTTATTCTGGGCGCCTGCTAACGAGATACGGGCATGGTGAACAAGCTGCTCGGAAAGCTCATTCTGCGCTCCGCTATATAAAAGCGTATTGATGTTTTCCCAGCTGGTCGGGCGATAGCTAGCAGGTTGGGGCGTTTCCCCTTCCGAGAGCAATAGATAGCCGCTAGCGGTGTCGCCACCTACCGATTTTAATAGGCCAAATACCGTTGTCGTATGATGACTAAGCTCGATGTGGCGACGTAACTCTCCTTCGGGCAGTAAGTTCTCAAAGTACGCCAGTACATCATCGCCACTATGCACAGGCTTTGTTATTGGAAGGCGTGGTGAAAGCTGGCGCGCCTCAGGCGACGTTAGCCAGTTGTCGTCATACTGAAAGCGCAGGGGCTGCTCATTAAATAACCGCCCAACACGTTGGTTTTTCCAGTAAAGATCCAGAGCCTCTTTATCAGCGCTCATGCAGCTGCCCCTTACGCTGAACCACGACCTCTAAGCCCATCAAGTCGAGTGTATCGAGTACCTTCTGCAGTTGAAGCGTAGGCTTGCCGCGCTCTAGGTCGACAATAAAACGGTTACCGGTACCGGCAAGGCCTGCCACGTCGCTTTGCAGTAGCGCTTGGGATTGGCGCACCTGTTTTATCAGCGCGCCTAGTTCTTGTGAGGTGCGTACTAGGGTCGCAGGAGGAGTTGAAGTCGCCATTGCGAGTGCCTCTCGTAAATTACCGTTCGGTAAGAATAGCCGAAAGGCAATGACCTTGCTGGCAAAATATTCCCGAACGGTAATTTTTTGCTATCGCTGTATCTAAAGGCGTCTAATGATTGCCGAGCGGTAATTCAGTGCTTCTTATAGCGCCGTTTTACTTCGACGTTGAGGCGGCCTTCGCCCAGGCGCAGTTTGAGCAGTTGGCCGGGCTGGGTGTCTTCGGCGCGGCGGATAACTTGGCCTTGGGCATCTTGCGCGATGGCGTAGCCGCGCCCGAGTACGGCCAGCGGGCTGACGGCGTTGAGTTCGCGGGCGGCGCTGTGCAGGCGAGCTTGGCGTGCTTCCAACAGGCGCTGCATGGCGCTGGCTAAACGGCGCTGCAGGCTGCCCACGCGCTCGCTTTCGGCGCGGTGTAGCCTTGCCATATCCTGGCTGGCGAGGCGGCGGATGAGCTGGGCCGCTTGGGCTTTCTGCTGGCCGAGGGTTTGCTGCATGGCGCGGGCGAGGCGCTGCTGCAGCGCGATGAGGTGCTGGCGCTGGCGGGCGAGCTGCTCGCCGGGGTGGCGAAGGCGGGCGCGCAGGGTGTCTAGCCGCTGGCTATCTCGCTCTAACCGCGCTTGCACTCCTCGGTGTAAGCGCTGCTCTGTTTGGGCGAGCTGGTGCTTGAGGGCGAGCTGGTCCGGTACTAGGCGCTCAGCGGCGGCGGAGGGGGTAGGGGCGCGCATGTCGGCGGCAAAATCCGCCAGGGTGACATCCATCTCGTGACCCACCGCCGACATCACCGGCAGCCGTGAATGAAAAATCGCTCGCGCCAGATGCTCATTATTAAACGCCCAGAGATCCTCCAAGCTGCCGCCGCCACGGGTAATGAGTACCACGTCCTGTGCAGGGTCTAGCCGTGCTTGCCGGTTCAGTAGCCCCAGCGCGGCAATCATGGCCGGAGCGGCTTCCGCCCCCTGAACCGGCACGGGGATCAATGTCACGTCCGCCAGCGGCCAGCGGGCGGCCAGCACGGCTAGCACATCGCGAATGGCCGCCCCGGTGGCGGAGCTTAAAATCAAAATCTTGCGCGGTGGAAAGGGTAGGGGGCGCGTATTGGCGAACACGCCTTCGCCTTCCAGCTGAGCTTTCAAGCGCTCGAAGGCCGCCAGCAGCTCGCCAAGCCCTGCGGCCTGCACCGCTTCGGCAATGAGCTGGTAATCGCCCCGTGGCTCGAACAGCGAGACCCGGCCGCGTAGCTTCACTTGGTCGCCATCGCGCATGGGGGCGGCCACAAAGCGCGCCCGCTGGCGGAACAGCGCGCAGCGAATTTGCGCGCGGTCATCCTTCAGGGTGAAGTAGATATGCCCCGAGGCCGGGCGCGACACGTTAGAAAGCTCGCCCTCTACCCACACCTCCCCCACGTCGCGCTCCAGGGTTTGCTTGGCGCGCTGGTTGAGTTGGCTCACGGAGAGCGCTTTGGGGGCGGGTGATGTGCTTGTCGGTTCCATCGGTGGCCTTGGTGACTATTTCGTGGATGACACGATACCTCAAACAAGGTTCGTGAGGCTTGCCAGCGGCGCATATTACTGCGCGCTCTCGAACGTCATTAGCAATTGGTATAAGCCTAACCGCGTCTCTGCATTGCTGGGGTGGCCCTCAAAACGTTATAATAGGCGATTAACTTTTCACGCCCCATCTTCCCACTTCTCAATGGGTGTTGCCGCTATGCTACGTATGGCCCAAGAAGCGCTTACGTTCGATGACGTACTTCTCGTTCCTGGCTTCTCCGACGTTCTGCCAAAGGATGTCAGCCTCAAAACCCGCCTGACCCGCAATCTCTCGCTGAATATTCCCCTGCTTTCCGCTGCAATGGACACCGTGACCGAAGCGCGTCTAGCAATTGCGATGGCTCAGGAAGGCGGCATCGGCATCATTCACAAGAACATGACCATGGCCCAGCAGGCCGCCGAAGTGCGTAAGGTGAAGAAGCACGAAAGCGTCATTGTAAAAGATCCGGTCACCGTTAGCCCTAAAGCCAAGCTGGAAGACCTGTTGGCCATGGCCCGCGAATACGGCTTCTCCGGCTTCCCGGTGGTCGAAGGCGAAACCTTGGTGGGTATCGTGACCGAGCGCGACATGCGCTTCCAGCCGAACCACGGTGATAGCGTGGCCGACATCATGACCCCCCGCGATCGCCTAGTCACCGTACCGGAAGGCACCGAGCTCGAAGTCAGCAAAGCTAAAATGCGCGAACACCGCATCGAGAAAATGCTGATCGTCGATGACGCCTTCCACCTGCGCGGCTTGGTCACCTTCCAAGACATCGAAAAAGCCCGCACCTATCCGATGGCCGCCAAAGACAGCGATGGCCGTTTGCTGGTAGGCGCCGCCGTTGGTACCGGGCCGGAAACCCCCGACCGTGTAGCAGCACTGGCAGAAGCAGGCGTTGACGTGATCATCGTCGACACCGCCCACGGCCACTCCCAGGGTGTGATCGATCGCGTTCGCTGGATCAAAGAGCACTTCCCGCAGATTCAAGTGATTGGCGGCAATATTGCCACCGCCGCCGCTGCCAAAGCGCTGGCGGAAGCAGGCGCGGATGCCGTGAAGGTGGGCATTGGCCCTGGCTCCATCTGCACCACCCGCATCGTGGCGGGCGTTGGCGTGCCGCAGATCACCGCCGTTTCCAACGTGGCCGAAGCGCTGAAAGCGTTCGATATTCCGCTGATTGCCGATGGCGGCGTACGCTTCTCTGGCGATTTAGCCAAAGCCATTGCCGCTGGCGCAAGCGCCGTGATGGTAGGTGGCCTGCTGGCCGGTACCGAAGAAGCGCCAGGTGAAGTCGAGCTTTACCAAGGCCGTACCTACAAAGCCTACCGCGGCATGGGTTCCATGGGTGCCATGTCCCAGAACCAAGGCAGCGCCGACCGCTACTTCCAGGACAAAGATGCCGGTGCCGAAAAACTGGTGCCGGAAGGCATCGAAGGCCGCGTGCCCTATAAAGGCATGATGAGCGCCATCGTCCACCAGCTGATGGGTGGCCTGCGCGCCTCCATGGGTTACACCGGCTGCCGCGATATCCAGGAAATGCGCACCAAGCCGGAATTCGTACAAATCACCGGCGCTGGCTTTAACGAGTCCCACGTCCACGACGTGCAGATCACCAAAGAAGCCCCCAACTACCGGGTGAGCTAACCAGCGCATTAAGTTACACGGCGGCGGGCATTGCCCCGCCGCTTGCTTTTTAGCCAATGCGGCCGTTCCGCGTTATAGAGGCTCCGCCATGAGTGACATTCACGCCCATAAGATCCTGATTCTCGACTTCGGCTCCCAGTACACCCAGCTGATCGCCCGCCGGGTACGCGAAATCGGCGTATTCTCTGAAATCCGCGCCTTCGACATCACCGAAGAAGAGATTCGCGAGTACAACCCCAACGGCATCATTCTGGCCGGTGGCCCGGAATCCGTCACCGAACTGGATTCCCCCCGCGCCCCGCAGTGCGTGTTCGAAATGGGCCTGCCGGTATTTGGTATCTGCTACGGCATGCAAACCATGGCCGAACAGCTGGGCGGCAAGGTAGAAGGCTCTCATCAGCGTGAGTTTGGCTACGCCCAGATCCGCCTGGATGCCGAAAGCGCGCTGTTCAAAGACATCAAAGACCACCTAGACGCCGAGACCGGCAAAGCGCTGCTGGATGTGTGGATGAGTCACGGTGACAAAGTTGCCAAAGCCCCCGACACCTTCACCGTGACCGCCTCTACCCCGAGCTGCCCGATTGCGGCCATGGCCTGGGAAGAGAAGCAGTTCTACGGCGTACAGTTCCACCCGGAAGTGACCCACACCCTGCAAGGCCAGCGGATTCTTGAGCACTTCGTGCTGGATATCTGTAAAGCCGAAAAGCTGTGGACCCCCGCCCAAATCATCGAAGACCAAGTACAGCGCGTACGCGAGCAAGTAGGCGACCGCCACGTACTGCTGGGCCTTTCCGGCGGCGTCGACTCTTCTGTTGTGGCTGCGCTGCTGCACAAAGCGATTGGCGACCAGTTGACTTGCGTGTTCGTCGATAACGGCCTGCTGCGTAAGAACGAAGGCGACCAAGTGATGGAAACTTTCGCCAAGCATATGGGCGTGAAGGTGATTCGCGTAGACGCCGAAGAGCTGTTCCTCAGCAAGCTGGAAGGCGAGAAAGACCCGGAAGCCAAGCGCAAAATCATCGGCAACACCTTTATCGACGTGTTCGATGAAGAAGCCAGCAAAATTGAAGGCGTGGAGTTCCTGGCACAGGGCACCATCTACCCAGACGTGATCGAATCCGCTGCCTCGAAAACTGGCAAAGCGCACGTGATCAAATCCCACCACAACGTGGGTGGCCTACCGGAAACCATGAAGCTGAAGCTGGTCGAGCCGCTGCGCGAACTGTTCAAAGACGAAGTGCGCAAACTCGGCCTAGAGCTCGGCCTGCCCTACGATATGGTCTACCGCCACCCGTTCCCTGGCCCCGGCCTGGGCGTGCGGATTCTCGGTGAAGTGAAGAAAGAGTACGCCGACATTCTGCGCGACGCGGATGCCATCTACATCGAAGAACTGCGCGCCGCCGGTTGGTACGAAAAAACCAGCCAAGCCTTCGCCGTGTTCCTGCCGGTGAAATCGGTAGGCGTCGTCGGCGACGGCCGCCGCTACGAATGGGTCATCGCGCTACGCGCCGTCGAAACCATCGACTTCATGACCGCCCGCTGGGCGCACCTGCCCTACGAGCTGCTGGAGAAGGTCTCCAACCGGATTATCAATGAGTTGGAAGGGGTTTCGCGGGTGACCTATGATGTGAGCAGTAAGCCGCCTGCTACTATTGAGTGGGAGTGATTCTGCGCCAATTAAGGTAATCGCTAGCTAAACTTAGCAAAGCCGCTCCATGATTGAGCGGCTTTGTTGTATGGTGCGCTTATATCTACAGGAATGAGCATGATGAGCGACGAGGAAGTCAAAGCCAATGCAGTAGCCTTTGCCAAGCGACATAAGAAGCGCATTGCCTCTGAACGAACGGATATCGAGCAGTACGCGCCGGAAGAGCGACCTATCTCCATTTTTATGGCGGGTTCTCCTGGAGCAGGAAAGACCGAGATAGCCAAGGAGTATGTTGCAGCGCTGGATGAATTAGAGTCCCAAGGGTTCGAAGGGCTGGGCAGAATACTGCGTATTGATCCTGATGACCTGAGAGAAGAGCTCCCAGGCTATACGGGTAGCAATTCCAGGTTGTTCCAGGGCGCGGTTTCGATACTCGTGGATAGAATTCACGACGTCATGCTGAAACAGCGGCAGTCCTTCCTTCTGGATGGCACACTTGCAAGCTTTGATATCGCCAGCAAGAATATTGCCCGCTCTTTGAAGCGAGAGCGTGACGTCCAAATATTCTATGTCTATCAGCATCCGCTGCTGGCTTGGCAGTTCGTCTGCGGTCGCGAGAAGGTCGAAGGCCGAAATATTCCGCTCGAAAGCTTTATTGAACAGTTCCTCAGTGTTCAAGAGGTGGTGAATCGAGTCAAACGAGAATTCGGCTCAAGGGTCTGTCTCGACCTCATCATCAAGGACACAGACCACACAAATCAGCACTGGGAAGAGGATATCGATTCGATTGATCCATTCCTGCCCGAGCGCTACACTCATGAACAGCTGAAAAGCCTACTATCAGGCGAGGATGAGTCATGAAAGATAAAATGTCGAAATCTACCCCGCTAACGCATTTTGCGCGTCATGCGAGCGCTGAGCAGAAACAAGCCGTGCGTAACAAGGTCATCCATAACGCCATCGCTCGTCAGAAGCGTGTTCTCGACCAAGCTAAAGAGCTGAATTGCTAGCTTAGCTGTTGAGCAGTCGCATTTCCTTGGCCCGCCGATGAGCGGGCTTTCTGTTTCTGCCTGTTTTTTAGTGGCTTGCGAACAGCAGTTCATGCGCCCTAAAAATCGGGCTAGCGTTAAATATCATAAGGTTACATTTCATCAATGAATCAGGTTTCTCATAACAGCCTTGTCTCTTTTATTTGGAAAATTGCCGATGACTGCCTGCGCGATATTTATGTCCGCGGCAAATACCGTGATGTCATCCTTCCCATGGTGGTGTTGCGCCGCCTGGATACCCTACTGGAGCCGACCAAGGACGCGGTGCTCGAAGAGGTTCGCTACCAGAAAGAAGACGAAGGCGCGTTAGAGCTGGATGAGGAGCCCTTGAAGGAAGCCTCCGGCTACGTGTTTTACAACACCAGCCATTGGACGCTAAAGAAGCTGCACGGCACCGCCACCAACAACCAGCAGATTCTGCTGGCGAATATCGAGGACTACCTTGACGGTTTCTCCGATAACGTCAAGGAGATCATCCGCCGTTTCAAGCTTTTCGATCAGATGCGCCACATGGCCGACAAACAGGTGCTGCTGGATGTCATCGAGAATTTCGTCTCGCCCTATATCAACCTCACGCCTCACGATACGGAAGACCCCGAAGGCAACACCCTACCGGGGCTTTCCAACCTGGGCATGGGCTACGTCTTCGAAGAGCTGATTCGCAAGTTCAACGAAGAGAACAACGAAGAAGCCGGGGAGCACTTCACGCCGCGCGAGGTGATCCACCTCATGACGCACCTGATGTTTGACCCGATCAAAGATCGGCTTCCCCCGCTCATGACGGTTTATGACCCGGCCTGCGGGTCGGGCGGTATGCTGACCGAGGCGCAGAACTACATCAAGGACCCGGAAGGCCAGATCAAGGCCAGCGGCGACGTCTATCTCTACGGCAAGGAGATCAACGACGAGACCTACGCGATCTGTAAATCGGACATGATGATCAAGGGTAACAACCCCGAGAACATCCGCGTTGGCTCCACACTCTCCAGCGATGAGTTTTCCGCCGAACGCTTTGACTTCATGCTCTCCAACCCGCCCTACGGCAAGAGCTGGAGCAGCGAGGTCAAGTACATCAAGGAGGGCAAGGATGTCATCGATCCTCGCTTTCAGGTGGAGTTGGCGGATTATTGGGGAAATAAAGAGACCGTAGACGCCACTCCGCGCTCCTCGGATGGCCAGTTGCTGTTCCTGATGGAGATGGTCAACAAGATGAAGCCTGCGGGCACCAGCCCGCTTGGTTCGCGCATCGCCTCCGTTCACAACGGCTCCAGCCTGTTTACCGGCGACGCGGGCAGCGGCGAATCCAACATCCGCCGCTACATCATCGAAAACGACATGCTGGATACCATCATCCAGCTGCCGAACAACCTGTTCTACAACACCGGTATCACCACCTATATCTGGCTGTTGACCAACGCCAAGCCGGAAGCCCGAAAAGGGCGTGTCCAGTTGATCGACGCCAATCTGCTCTACCGCAAGCTGCGCAAGAACCTGGGCGACAAGAACTGCGAATTTGCGCCCGAGCATATAGAAACGATCACTAACGCCTACCTAGACTTCGCCCCCATCGAGCGGGAAATCGACGCCAACAACGACCCGCAGGGCATCGCCGTGCAGGTGTTCGATAACGACGACTTCGGTTACTACAAGGTCACTATCGAGCGCCCCGACCGCCGACGCGCCGGTTTCAGCGCCGAGCGCATCGCACCGCTACGCTTCGATAAAGCATTGCGGGAGCCGATGGAGTGGCTGTGGGAAGCCCACGGCGACAAGGTTTACGAACCAGGCTTTTTGAAAGGCGAAGCCAAAGCCATTGCCGCCTGGTGCGAAGAGCAGGGCATGACCCTGAACGCCAAGCAGCGCGGCAAACTGACCGATACCCGCCACTGGCTCAAGCTGCGCGATCTGCATGATGCCGCCACCGCCTTGATGAAGCAGATCGGCACGGAAGAGACCGATGACTTCAACGCCTTCCGCGACACTGTCACCAAAACGCTCAAGGCGCAGAAGATCAAGCTAACCGCCGGAGAGAAAACCGCGCTGTTGAACGCCGTGAGCTGGTACGACGAGCGTGCACATAAAGTGATCGAAAAGCGCTACTCGCTCTCGAAAGAGGGTGTGAGAGGCCTGACCGAGCGCTACGGCTGTACCGAGGAAGCACTTTCGGACTTCGGCTACTACCGTCAGGACGATGGCAGCTACCTGACCTATGAAAGCGCAACCGACTTGCGCGATGCGGAAAGCGTGCCGCTCAAGGACAGCATCCACCGCTATTTCCAGGCCGAGGTGAAACCGCATGTGGATGAAGCCTGGATCAACCTGGAATCGGTGAAGATTGGCTACGAGATCAGCTTCAACAAGTACTTCTACCGTCACAAGCCACTGCGGAGTCTGGAAGAGGTGACACACGATATTCTAGCGCTGGAGGAAAAGGCCGACGGTTTGATTGCCGATATTCTGGGTGTCGAGGTCGCTACCAAGTTGGAGTCGGCGGAATGAATATCGCGGCAACCTTTGCAAAATACCACACTACGATAAACAGCGGCACTGCGTGGCTTGGGGATATTCCAGCGGACTGGGGCATCAAAAAAATGAAGTTCCTTTTCCGAGATCATTCGCAGAAGGAAATGCCGAACGCGGAACTGCTGTCAGTGACGCAGAATCAAGGGGTAGTTCCGCGAACGTTGGTTGAAAGTCGCATGGTTATGCCGTCTGGAAACCTTAAAAGCTTTAAGTTCATCGAAAAAGGCGACTTCGCTATCAGCCTTCGCTCATTCGAAGGTGGGTTGGAGTATTGTCATCATGACGGCATTATCTCCCCAGCTTATACGGTCCTAAAACGCAAAAGCGAGAATTTGCTTCCAGCGTATTATCGTTACCTTTTCAAGAGTGCGGCGTTCATCTCTGAACTTCAGACCTCTATTGTCGGTATTCGTGAGGGCAAGAATATCAGCTTCGAGGAGCTTTCATATTCTTTAATGCCCGTTCCTGGCTTAAATGAACAACGCGCCATCGCGTCATTTCTGGATAACAAATGCGCCAAAATTGACGAGGCGGTGCGGATCAAGGAAGCGCAAATCAAGCTCCTTCGCGAGCGTCGGCAGATCCTGATCCAGCAGGCCGTCACCCGTGGCCTGAATCCTGATGCGCCTATGAAGGACAGCGGCATCGACTGGATTGGGGAGATTCCTGCTCATTGGGAGGTCCTGAAACTCCGCAATATGGGGCGTTTCCAGAACGGTATCAGTGAAGGTGCGGATTATTTTGGTTCAGGAGACCCTTTCGTGACCTATGGGGATGTATTCAAAAATGAAATACTTCCAGAGAGTGCTTCAGGGTTGGCTAGGTCGGATGTTCGGACTCAAAATCTATATTCGGTAAAAGCTGGAGACATCTTTTTTACAAGAACATCCGAAGTTGCCTCGGAAATTGGCATCGCTTCGGCGGCAATGGTCGATATGCCGAAAGCAACATTTTCAGGATTTCTTATCCGTTTCCGGCCATATGTTGGAAGCATCGCCTCGGAATTCGCGCGGTTTCTATTTCGTTGTAATTATGTCCGAGTTTTTTTTGCTCATGAGGTGAATATCGTGACTCGTGCATCGCTTGGACAGGAATTACTGAAAAATCTTCCAGTGTTTTCTCCTCCGCTTGAAGAACAGATTCAAATCGCTGACTGGTTGGCGGAAAAAACAGAGCAACTGGATAACGCTATTTCGATCAAGCAAGAGCAGATTTCCAAACTGAAGGAATACAAAACCACCCTGATCAACGCGGCGGTGACGGGCAAAATCAAGGTCAGTTAAGGGGCAGTCATGAGTTATGCGGTAAGCGACACCACGGAAAAAGCGCTGGAAAAGGCCATCGAACGCAGCCTGACCGGCACCACGAGTGAAGCGCAGGCGCAGGGCATTACCGAGCCTGCTACTTACGGCGTGAGTGGTGCTTACCGCCTTGGCCATGCCAGCGACTTCGATGCGGCGCTGGCGCTGGATACCCCTCGGTTCTGGGAGTTTCTCGAAACCACTCAGCCGAAAGCACTCGACAAGCTCAAGACCCGCCACCCCGCCGATTGGCGGGCGCGCATTCTCGGCCAGTACGACAAGGTGATTAAGCGCAAGGGCGTGCTGCACCTATTGAAAAAAGGCCTGCTGGTCGAGGATGCCCACCTTATCTTGATGTACCCCGCGCCGCTGGCCAGTTCCGCTCAGACGGTGCACGACAACTTCGCCGCCAACGTGTGGAGCGTGACGCGCCAGGTGCATCACTCGTTGGCGAACCCCAACGAATCCATCGATATGGTGCTGTTCGTCAACGGCCTGCCTATCGTCACCCTGGAGTTGAAAAACGCCTGGACGCAACAGACGGCGCGTTACCACGGCCAGAAGCAGTACCGCGACAGGGATGCCTCCCAGCCGTTGCTGCAGTTCGGGCGAGTGCTGGTCCATATGACCGCCGATACCGATGAAGCCTGGATGGCGACCAAGCTCGCCTGGGACGCCACCTGGTTTCTGCCGTTCAACAAAGGGCATAACGAAGGCGCGGGCAACCCGCCTAACCCGAACGGCCACCGTACTGCTTATCTATGGGAAGAGGTGTTCAAGCCCGACAGTCTCGCCGGTATCATCCAGCACTTCGTGCTGCTGGAAGGTAAAAGCACCGACCCGCTGGCGAAGAAAAGCCTGATCTTTCCGCGCTATCACCAGCTCAACGTGGTACGCAAGCTGCTGGCCCATACCGCTGCGCATGGGGTGGGCCAGAGTTACCTGATTCAGCACTCCGCCGGATCGGGAAAATCCAATTCGATTACCTGGGCCGCCTACCAACTGATCGAAAGCTACCCCGAGCAGGCCGACCTGCCCGGCGCGAAGGCGCTGGATGCGCCGCTGTTCGATAGTGTGATCGTCGTGACCGACCGCCGCCTGCTGGACAAGCAGCTGCGCGAGAACATCAAGGACTTCTCCGAGGTGAAGAACATCGTCGCCCCGGCGATGCGCTCTTCGGATCTCCGAGCGGCGCTGGAGAACGGTAAGAAGATCATCATCACCACGATTCAGAAGTTTCCCTTTATTATCGATGGCATCGCGGACCTCTCTGATAAGCGTTTTGCCGTGATTATCGACGAAGCCCACAGCGGCCAAACCAGCCACTCTCAAGGCAACATGAACAAGGCCATGGGGGGAAGTTCGGAAACGGACGAGGAGGACAACCAGGACAAGATTCTCACATCCATACGGGCACGCAAGCAGCGGGGCAACGCTTCTTATTTTGCCTTCACGGCTACCCCCAAGAACAGTACGTTGGAAATGTTCGGCGTAAAGCAGCCAGAGGGCGGATACGAGCCATTTCATCTTTACAGCATGAAACAGGCGATCGAGGAGGGTTTCATCCTCGATGTGCTGGCCAATTACACCACCTACAAAGGCTATTACGAGATTCAGAAGTCCATTGAGGACAACCCGCTGTTCGATACCGCCAAGGCGCAGAAGAAGCTGCGCGCCTTCGTCGAACACCGCCAGCAAACCATCGACATCAAGGCCGAGGTCATGGTGGAAGACTTCGTCGATAACGTGGTCAACAAGAAGAAGCTGCGCGGTAAGGCTCGGGGAATGATCATCACCCAGAATATCGAGATGGCCATTCGCTACTATCGCGCGGTACAGAAGGAGCTGGAGAAGCGCGGCAATCCGTTCAAAGCGTTGATTGCCTTTTCGGGTGATAAGGAGGTCGACGGCATCAAGTACACGGAAGCCGAGATGAACGGTTTCCCCGAGGAGAAGACGCGCTTCTATTTCGATGGCTACGACGATAAAGGCAAGCCGATGCTGCTGAACGGCCAGAGCGTCGAGAACACCTTTCGGTTACTGGTGGTGGCCAATAAGTATCTGACCGGCTTTGATCAACCCAAGCTTTGCGCCATGTATGTGGATAAAAAGCTGCAGTCGGTGCTGGCCGTTCAGGCGCTATCGCGTTTGAATCGCTCGGCGCCCAAACTGGGCAAGCGGACCGAAGACCTGTTCGTGCTCGATTTTTTCAACGAGGTCGACGACATCAAAAAGGCGTTCGACCCCTTCTTCACCGTGACGACGCTGTCGCAGGCGACGGATGTCAACGTTCTGCATGCCTTGAAAGATGCACTCGATGAAACCGGTATTTACGAGTGGGAGGAAGTGGACGAGTTCTGCCAGCGTTTCTTCAACCAGGAGGATGCCCAGAAGCTGAGCCCACTCATTGATACAGCCGCCGAGCGGTTCAACGCGGAGCTGGGGCTCGAGGATAAAGACAAGATCGACTTCAAGATCAAGGCCAAGCAGTTCGTCAAGATCTACGGTCAAATGGCATCGATCATGCCGTTCGAAGTCGTGGCGTGGGAAAAGCTGTTCTGGTTTATGAAGTTCCTCATTCCGAAGCTAAAGATTCAGGACCCGGACCAGGATGAACTCGATGAGCTGCTTGAGGCCGTCGATCTTTCCTCCTACGGATTGGGCAGAACGAAGCTCAACCATGCCATTACACTGGATGCCGAGGAGGCCACGCTCGATCCGCAAAACCCCAATCCGCGTGGGTACCGTGAAGAAGAGAGCCAGAAGGACCCGCTCGAGGAGATCATCAAGACCTTTAACGAGCGCTGGTTTCAAGGCTGGAGTGCTACGCCAGAAGAGCAGCGCGTCAAGTTTCTTAATATTTTGGACAGCGTGAGAGCACATCCAGATTTCGAGCAGAAATTCAGCGATAACCCAGACCCCTACTCGCGTGAAATCGCCTTCGATAAAATCATGAAAGAAGTGATGTTGAAACGGCGCAAGGAGGAGATGGAGTTATACAAACTCCACGCCCAGGACCCGACGTTCAAGGCGGCGTTTTATCAAAGCCTTAAAAATGCGCTGCAAAACCCTGGGCTGGGCAGAAATGTATAAAAGTGAGCTTGTCTAAAAAGCTCGCGCTGTATCGTGACCAAGAGAGAGACTAATGACATCCAGTCACCCACGCCCAACCTCCATCCGCATCTTCCTCGCCGACGGCACGCCCGAAGGGCTACGAGTGGTCGAGAAATCTAACTGGACGGGCAGGGCAGTGGTGGCTAATCGCTCACAGCTTGAGCGTGCACTGGCCAGAAGCGAAATGGCGCAGCCGGGCGTCTATGTGCTCACCGGTCAAACGGAAGATGGTGCGGCCAAGTTGTATGTAGGCGAAGCCGATTCGCTCGGAGATCGTATCAAGCAGCATGTGTCGGGGAAGGAGTTTTGGACACGGGTGGTTGCCTTTACTAGCACTAATGAAGGCTTGAACAAAGCCAACGTGCGTTATCTGGAAGCTGGTTTACTGGCTCTGGCGAAGACTGCTAACCAGTGGGCGCTAGACAACGGCACCTTTCCGGCACCGCCCCCGCTTTCTGAAGCCGACCGTGCCGATGCCGAGTGGTTTTTAGCCGAGATGCTGGTGATTTTTCCGCTATTGGGAATTGATGCGTTTGAATCAGCTAGCAGCCAAGCCGCTGCGTCATCTTCAGATCAAGTCGAGCCGCCGCTGACACTTTATCTTAACGAACGTGGGGCTGAAGGCACTGGTAAAGAAGTCGCCGATGGCTTTGTGGTACTCAAAGGCTCATTGGCACGTGCTGAAGAAACTCTTTCCATCCATGACTACATGCGCGAGCAGCGCCAGCTCCTGCAAGAGCGTGGCGTACTAGCGCCACAGAATGGAAAATTGATATTCACCCAAGATTTTCGGTTTTCCTCTCCTTCAACAGCAGCGGGCGTATTAGTGGGCGGTAGCGCCAACGGCCGTTTGGCTTGGAAGGATGTTAACGGAAAAACTTTGAAAGCTATCCAAAACGTAAAGTTATCAGTTATTTAGCCAAAACGTTTTTCAACTTGCCCTAGTGGAATGTGTGCTTTTCTGTATTCTTTATCCCACCTGAAACAACTTCCTGACTTGACTAGCCCATGAGCCAAATATCAACCATAAACGACCCATAATATGATCTGAATAGGCGGGGCAATCAGCTCATGTATATCTGGGAACAACAGCATTGGCCGCTTTTTGAGTGGGACGAATCCGCGCTGCGGCCTACGTTAGATGCCGTGCGGCTGCTGCAGGGGCGTGTGTTGGGTAAATCCGAGGCTGCGCCCGGGCAGGCGGATCTGGATGTGGAGATGGATGCGCTGATTCAGAATGCTATTTGTACCAGCGAAATTGAAGGCGAACGCCTGGATGTTGGCTCGGTGAGGTCTTCCGTGGCTCGCCAGTTGGGTGTCGAGCTGGCCGGTATGCCTGGCAGAACGACATCAGAATCTGAGGCACTGATAGCGCTGTTGCTGCAATCTACGCGTCAGTTAGATGAGCCGCTTACCTATGAGCGGCTGTGCCTTTGGCAGTCCATGCTGTTTGTGCAAGGCCCTGGCCTGATGAGTCAGATGCGTGTGGGCGAGTTGCGTGGTGATCACCTCATGCAGGTAGTCTCAGGGCGACTTGAACGGCCTACCGTCCATTTCGAAGCGCCACCCCGTGAACAGTTGGATGCCGAATTGGGTGCGTTTCTGACGTGGTTCAACCATCCGCCAGAGGGGCTGGATGCGTTGGTGCGCGCAGGTATTGCACATCTATGGTTGGTTACCTTGCATCCCTTTGACGATGGCAATGTGCGCGTCACCCGCGCAGTCACCGACCGGGCGCTCGCGCAGGCAGAGAGGCAATTGGTGCGTTTCTACTCTCTAAGTGCGGCGATCATGGCGCGACGAAGCGCTTACTACGACTACCTCGAACGCACCCAGAAGGGAAGTCTCGATATTACGCCTTGGCTGTTGTGGTTCCTCGATACGCTAAAAGAGGCGCTTGAGCAGGCGCTGTTAAGAATTGATCGTGTGTTAGTGAAAGCGACCTTTTGGCAGCGCCATGCCACTACTGTGCTGAACGAACGGCAAATTAATGTGCTGAACTGTTTGTTGGATACCGCAGGGGAGGAGTTTGCACAGGGTATTAATGCCCGCAAGTACCAATCGTTGGCTAAGGTGAGTAAAGCCACTGCCACGCGGGATTTAGCAGAACTGGTGGAGAAAGGCTGCCTTTCCAAGCTGCCCGGCGGCGGGCGCAGCACGCGTTATGCAGTGGTGTTTAGGCTAGTCCAATGAGTCACCTGAGTATTGATATGTTTCTGTCCTCAAAAGCTTATTTAATAAGTTGGATGCCATGAAAATCGACCTATACCAAGTAGATGCCTTTGCCTCAAAACCCTTTGAAGGCAACCCAGCAGCCGTGTGCCCGCTGGAGGCGTGGTTGGATGATGCGCTGCTGCAGGCCATTGCAGCGGAGAATAACCTTTCCGAAACCGCGTTTTTCGTACCCACGGAAGCGGGCTACCACCTGCGCTGGTTTACGCCTTCGGTGGAGGTGGATCTTTGCGGCCATGCCACCTTAGCGGCGGCCTGGGTGGTGTTCCATGCCTTGGGCGTGGTGGCCGAGGCGGTGGCCTTTGAAACCAGAAGCGGTGTACTGACCGTTCGCCGCGAGGGCGATGTGCTGGTGATGGATTTCCCCGCAAAAATGCTCGCACCGCTAAACATGCACGCAGAGGTAGCCGCTGCCCTGGGCGGTATCGAAATCGAGGAACTGCTGATCTCGGATGACATTGTGGTGGTAGTTGAAGAGGCGAGTGTGATTGATCGCCTGGCACCGGATATGCAGCGGCTTAAACAGTTACCAGGGCGAGGTGTGGCCGTTACCGCGAAAGGCGACGACGAGGATTTTGTGTCTCGCTGGTTTGGCCCCAAGGTCGGCGTGGAAGAAGACCCGGTGACCGGCTCGGCCCATACCTCGCTTGCGCCCTACTGGGCAGCGCGTTTGGGTAAGCAAGCGCTGACTGCTCGCCAGGGTGGGGCACGCCAAGGTGCGCTTAGCTGCGTGGTAGAAGGCGAGCGCGTGATGATTAAAGGCCGCGTTGCGCCTTATCTAATGGGGCAAATCACGCTGCCTGATAGCTAATGAGCATAGGCTATGGCGATGAGTCCCAGCGGGAGTATCAGGATTGAAAACAAACAAGTAAATGAGCATACCGTTCTTTTTCTTTATAGATCTGGTAGTTTGTGGTCTTTAGGTACACCAAATTTATATTTTTCAAAGTCGAGTGTAGTAAATCCTTTAGTTGAATGCTACTTTGTGTCCTATGAGTACACAAAAAAAATTAATATTAAAGAATGTATTAGAAGCCATACCACCTGGGTTTATGGCGGATACCGCTTGGCTTGAACGACAGGGCGTGAGCCGCTTTCTGGCACGTAAATACGTCGAGAACGGCTGGCTAGAGAGGATTAACCGAGGTGTATTTCGGCGTCCTGCGCCCAGCACAGCCATCGATTGGAAAACCTGCCTGCTCTCCATGCAGCACATCATGCGTTATGACATTCATGTCGGTGGCACCACGGCACTCTCCTTGCAGGGGTATGATCATTATTTACGTTTGGGCAGCAATGCGCCTGTTTGGGTATACGGTGATACGATCCCTAGCTGGCTCAGCAAGCTACCACTTACCGCCCCCATCAAAATCCGCAACACGTCACTGTTTTCTGACTCATCGCTAGGGCTAGCTAATCAGAGAAACAATGATGAAGACGCACTGCCATGGGAGTGGATGCTTAATATGTCGATGCCCGAAAGGGCGGTGATGGAAGCTATGGATGAGCTGCCCGACCACGAGAGCTTTCATCACCTCGATATGCTCTTTGAGAGCTTGACGACGTTACGCCCAAAAGTGCTGTCCGTGCTGTTGCACAGTTGTAAGAAGATTAAGGTAAAGCGGCTATTCTTTGTCTTTGCGGATCGCCATGACCACCCTTGGCGCAAGCGTCTTGATGCCACCGCGTTCAACCTTGGCAGTGGCGATAGGGCACTCGTCAAAGGCGGTAAGATTCATCCACGCTATCGTATTATGGTGCCTGCAGAATTTACGGGGGAGGGGGCTAGCGATGGCACGTGAGATTTATGAGGCGCAGGTTGCGCTACTGGTACGTATCCTTCCGTATGTTGCTAAGGAAGAGTTCTTCGCGCCCTTCACATGAGCTATTGAATCCAAACCTCATCGATCTTGATCAGCCTTATACACAAGAATTTGAGGGTATGACCAGAACTCCTGTTAGCCTCGAAGAACTGTTGAGCATACGTAAGCGGTTGATTGCGGATATTCAGTCACGCTTTGATGAAAATACCAAACGCTTCTTACTGAGCCTGCATGACGGTATACCGGATTTTGATGCCATCGGCCGCCCAGAAGCAGCCAATCTGCCTGCTGTACGCTGGAAACTCATCAACCTGAAAAAACTGAAAAGCGATAACGCCTCGAAACATGCTGAGCAACGCCATGAGCTGGAGCACTTGCTGGGATAAGAGGTACAAATCGGGATGCGAAAGAGACCGCCCGCCCCAGCCACCGTGTGCTTTACTGTCTGCAATGCTTATTCACGGAGCAAGCACCCATGGCTATTGGCGGTTTAATAGGATTACTGGATGAGGTTGCCGCCTTGGCGAAGCTAGCCGCCGCATCACTGGACGATGTGAGCGCCGCCGCTGGTCGTGCGACGGCGAAGGCGGCAGGGGTGGTGGTGGATGATGCGGCGGTGACGCCGCAATATTTGCACGGGGTAGTGGCAGAGCGTGAGCTGGCAATTGTGAAGCAGATCGCGCTGGGCTCCATCCGCAACAAGCTGATGTTTATTCTACCGGCGGCGCTGCTGCTGAACCACTTTCTGCCCGGGCTACTGCCGATCATCCTGATGATAGGCGGCACCTACTTGGCTTTTGAGGGCGCGGAGAAGGTATGGCATAAGCTCTCTGGCCAGCATGACGATGACAAGCCCGCGGTCGAAAAAGGGCCAGAAGCCGAGAATAAGATCGTCAGTGGTGCCATCCGCACCGACCTGATTCTGTCGGCTGAAATTATGGTGATTGCGCTGGCGACGGTGTCTCATCAGGGGCTCTGGTCACAGCTAGCCAGCTTGGTGGTGGTGGCGTTTGTTATCACGATACTGGTGTATGGCGTGGTGGCGCTGCTGGTCAGGATGGACGATGTGGGCCTGAAACTCGCCCAGCGTGATCATTCAGGCATACAGGCGCTGGGCCGTGGCTTGGTCACGGCCATGCCCAAGGTGCTGGCAACGATCTCGGTGGTAGGTACTGTCGCTATGCTCTGGGTGGGTGGGCATATCCTAATGGTTAACTTGGGTGCCGAGGGAACGGGATGGTTCAACGCGCCCTATGAATGGGTACACCATATCGAGCTAGGCATTCGCGAGGCCACCGGCGCCTTGGGCGGCACGCTTGGCTGGAGTTTCAATACGCTGTGCTCTGCGGTGATTGGCTTTTTGGTGGGCTCGGTGGTGGTGGGTGTGTTGCGCTTCGTTCCTGCCCAGCGCTAGTAACATTTGCTGTATAAATAGACAGTTTTTATGCTAAGGTTTACTTAACCACCTGAGGGCGGGCGCGCTGGAGTCTCTCTTTTAGTATGCAAAGATGAGTACTGCTGAATTGAGTACTGCTGGATTGAGTGCTGCTTGCTTGGGAGGTGCTTGTTTTGAAGTCGCACAGCGCTTTAAGTAAACCTGAGAGGCAACATTCATGAATGACCAGCAAATACAGATATTCATCAGCGAAGATGGGCAATCACATCTAGAGGTAACGCTTGAGCAAGAGACCGTTTGGTTAAGCCAAGCGCAGATGGCAGAACTGTTTAACACCAAGCGCCCTGCAATCACCAAGCACTTAAGTAATATTTATAAAAGTGGAGAGCTGAATGAAGACAGCACATGTTCCATTTTGGAACATATGGCTGAGCATGGGCAGCGATACCGCACCAAACACTACAATCTTGATGCCATTATTTCTGTTGGTTATCGGGTTAGCTCAAAGCGTGCCACCCATTTCCGAAAGTGGGCAACTCAAGTATTAAAAGACCATTTGGTGCAAGGCTATACCCTCAACCAGCGCCGTCTAACCGAGCGTGGCATAGAGTTTGAGCAAGCGGTGAATCTGCTCAGCCGAACCCTGACCAATCAAGGCTTGGTTTCAACAGAAGGAGAAGCGGTTGCTCGTGTGATTAGCGATTACGCTCGTTCTTGGAGCCTGCTGCAAGGCTACGACGAGCAACAATTGACCGAGCTAAACATCAAACAGCCCGGTATGCACTCACTTGAGTTGGAAGAAGCCTTGAAAGCTATTGGCGAGTTAAAACAGACCTTAATCGCTAAAGGTGAAGCAACCGAACTGTTTGGGCAGGTGCGGGGCGACGGTTTGACCTCAGCCTTGGCCACCATCGAACAGGGATTTGGCGACGAACTGTTTTACCCCAATGTGGCCACCCGAGCGGCGCATCTGCTTTACTTTGTGATCAAGAATCACCCTCTGGCCGATGGAAATAAGCGCTGTGGATCGTTTTTGTTTCTATGGTACTTGCGTCGCAATGCAGCTTTGCTAGCCCGGCCCGTTGAGCAACTGATCAACGACAATACGCTTGTCGCATTAGCGCTGTTAGTGGCTGAAAGCCTACCCGATCAGAAAACGTTGATGATTCGGCTGATTGAGCATTTCATACTGCTGAAAGACGAATGAAGCTATCAATAAGGCAGCGCTGAGATCTAATGCCATGGCACCGACCGCCGATTATTCAAGCAATCACGTGCTATGTGATTGAGTAGGCCAGCGCAACTCAAAACAAGAGCCGCCCTCATCAGAGGGGGTGCATCTGGCCTCGCCACGGTGGGCTCTCGCAATCGCCGCGACTACCGCCAATCCGAGCCCACTTCCTCGCTTGTCTCCAGGCGTACCATTTTCGGTATCCCGTGCATGTCGGAACGCCGTGAAAATATGAGCGGCATCTTCCTGTGGTATGCCTGGGCCAGCGTCGATGACACGCAGCACATACCCAGCGTCGTCCTGGCGCGTTTGGATGGTGATGGGTCCTGGCGATGCATGCTGGCGAACGTTTTCCAGCAGCGCCAGCAACGCCTGACGACTCAGGCTCTGGCGCGAATACGGCGCTGGCGTTCACCACGTTAAAGGAGTGGGGGCAGCGCGACGGTGCCACGGCGGCAAGCGAAGCGGAAGGCGCTCAGGAAGCATTTCCCGAATGAGGGCCGAATGCAGCAGGTGATTATGCAAGCGGATGCGTCGGCACGCATGCAGGTTGACGATGTGCTCAAGCTGCATGTGCTGAATAGCCAGGGAGGCATGGTGTCGCTCTCAGAGGTGGTGACGCCGGTGTGGGACGAAACACCGCTACAAATTGCGCTACCTGGGTTATCCCGCCACTAGTATTTCCGGCAGTGCGGCGGCGGGGGCTTCCACCGGTGAAGCGATGGCTGAGATGGAGCGTCTAGCGCAGCAGCTTCCGCCCGGTTTCGCCGTGGCCTGGACCGGGCAGTCCTTGCAGGAGCAACAGTCTGCTGCGCAGGCACCCATGCTGGTGGCGCTATCCATCCTGGCGGTGTTTCTGGTGTTAGCCGCGCTCTACGAGAGCTGGACCATTCCGCTGTCGGTCATCTTGGTGGTTCCGTTGGGGCTACTGGGGGCGGTGGCCGCTATGCTGCTGCGTGACCTGCCGAACGATGTGTTCTTCAAAGTGGGGATGGTCACCGTGATCGGGCTGTCGGCGAAAAACGCGATTCTGATTGTTGAGTTTGCAAAACAACTGCGTGAGCAAGGTAAGAGATTGATGGAGGCCGCGGTGGAGGCCGCCAGTCTGCGCCTGCGTTCGATCCTGATGACCTCACTCGCTTTCGGTTTAGGGGTGGTGCCCTTGATGGTCGCGTTTGGCGCCAGCGCCAACACCCAGCATGCGATAGGCACGGGTGTTTTCGGCGGCATGGTCAGCGGAACACTGCTGGTGATTCTCTTCGTTCCGGTGTTCTTCGTGTTCGTGATGGGCCTTCAGGAGCGGGTGAAGGGCTGGAGAGCCAAACGCTAAGGTCGCGTGCAACGGTTATCGCGTACCATGGTGGCACACTCACTGCCGAGGCCCCTTGCCATGACACGCGTTGCTCTCTTCGTGGATACCCAGAACGTCTATTACACCGTGCGCGAGGCCTACGGCAAACACTTCGATTACCGCCGTTTCTGGGCCCAGGCAACGGCCAACCGGGAGGTGGTGGCCGCCCGCTGCTATGCCATCGATAAAGGCGACGCTAAGCAGCGTGAGTTCCAGAATATCCTCCGTTCGATTGGCTTCGAGGTAAGGCTAAAGCCGTTTATTCAGCGCGCGGATGGCTCCGCCAAGGGCGACTGGGACGTGGGCATCACTCTTGATGCCATCGAATACGCCGAGAAAGCGGATGTGCTGGTGTCTGGCGATGGTGATTTCGACCTGCTGGCCCAGAAAATCCGTGAAGTGCATGGTAAGCGCGTCGAGGTCTACGGCGTGCCCCAGCTCACTGCTGCCTCGCTCATTCATGCGGCAAGCGAGTTCATCCCCATCGAGCGCGACCTATTGTTGGGGTAGAGGAACCGCGAGAAGAGTTTGAGCCGAATACAGAGGCTATTCGGCTCAACAAGTGAGCCGAATAGGGTGCCGCCTTACGCCTCTTCGATGCCATCCACCAAAAAGACGCGGTAGTCGGCACCCAGGAAACGGTGTTTGCGGGCTTCTTGGTAGGCGGGGCTTTGGTACCAGGCGCGGGCGGCAGCCATATCAGGAAAGCGTAGGATGACCGCGCCCTCCATCGCGCTGCCTTCCAGCACTTCAAAATCGCCGTAAAACGCCAGCGGCTGCGGGTCGTGGCCTTCGCGGGCGGCTTTGGCTTTTTCGCTGTAGCGCTGCATTTCTTCGTTGTCGTGGGTGTGTTCACGGGTCAGAACGATATAAGCGGGCATTCCTTTCTCCTACGTAATATGAAAAGTCGCTAAAGCATACCACCGCCTAGAGGTGCGGCCCTATGAAGCGTCGCTATGGGATTCATTGGCCTGGGTCGGAGCATCCGCTTCAATCACGCTTTCGTTATCCTTCGCGCGTTCAAGCTGCTGGTTTTCCAGTGCCGCGAGGGCGATGTGGTAGCAGTCGTCGATATGGCTGTTGCCCATGTACTTCATGGCGGTAAAGCTGATACCGCCTGCCACGGCGCTGCCTATTAGCGGCACGAATTTGGAGGCGCTTTTCGCCGCTACCCGCACGCCCATTTTGCTGAGTAGCGAGATAATCAGGTTCTGGGTGATGTATCTGCCCGCCATTTTGCTGCCGGTGTTGGAGATGGCGGTCATCACGAACAGCTTGTTTTCGGTGTCCAGGCTGTCGATCTGCTCCGGCGTGAGGCCGAACTTGCTGTTAATTTTGGGAATGATCCGCATCAGAATGGCCACGTCCGAGCCAACATCCAAGCCCGGTACCGGAATAATCGCGGTGCCTGCGGAAAGTCCGGCGCTTTTGGTCACCATCGCTCGGCACGATTTTTTAATAGCGTCGAGTTCTTCCTTGGTCTGGATCATCGGATATTTCTCGTTTGTCGGTTAAATAACGTCACCCTAGCCGAGTGCTTGTAGGAAGGCGAGCGGGGCGCTCCAAAAGAGAAGGGCGGCCTTTGTGGGCCGCCCTGGGGTTCAGCGTTATTACCGATAGTTAGAAGGTTTGCCAGTCCGCTTCTGAATCTGCATGTTCACGCTTTGTTATCTGTTTTAAGTATGTTGGAGTGGCTAGGGCGTGGTGGTTCGCCTTGGTATACGTTGACACTTTAAACTTAGCAGTAATATCTGCCAGCTGCCGTGCCTGGTCTTCCAGTGAGGCTGCTGCGCTGCTGGACTCTTCCACTAGCGCAGCGTTTTGTTGGGTGACAGAATCGATTTGTGAAATCGCAATGTTTACCTGGTCAATACCCCGGCTTTGTTCTTCAGAGGCCTGGGTAATTTCTGCCATTAGCGCAGAGACTTTGCCAACGTTCTCCGCTAGTTCACGAATGGTTGTACCGCTTTTTTGGGCTTGGGTAGAGCACTCGGTTGTTTTAGAGCGGCTCATTTCCAGCATAGAGCGGATTTGGCTAGCCGATTGCGAGCTTCGGCTGGCAAGTTGGCGAACCTCGTTAGCCACCACTGCAAAACCGCGGCCCTGTTCACCTGCTCGTGCTGCTTCTACAGAGGCGTTGAGCGCCAGCAGGTTAGTTTGAAAGGCGATGCCATCAATAATACTAACGATCTCTCCCATTTTGGCTGCGTTCTCTTCTAATTCACGCATCATTGTTAGCATCTGCTCGCCTTCTTCAGCAGACGTATGCGCTGTTTTGGCAGCACGAGAGGTGATTTTATTGGCCTCTGCGGCGTTGTCAGCGTTCATTTTGACGGTGGCGGTTAGCTCATCAAGGCTGGCAGCGGTTTCTTGTAGCGCAGCGGCTTGTTCCTCAGTGCGCGATGAGAGGTCCTGTGTGCCTATGGAGATCTCATTCGTGCCGGTGAATAAGTTGTCACTGTTCAGCTTCAGCATTTGGACAATGTCGGCTAACTGTGTCTGCATTTCTTGCAAACCATTGAGTAGTGCACCGATTTCATTGCGCCCAAGCAGTTGAATGTCCTGCGTTAAGTCGCCTTTTGCGATCGCGGTTAGGTTGACTAGAATGCTGTTAATTGGGTTGACAATGGCTCTGATAATAACGATTCGCGCTAAAATCACCATGATAAGTGCAAACCCAATAATCGCGATTGTGGCGATAAGTGATAGGCGGCTGTTCTTTTCATCTTGAACTAAAACTTCTGCGCTTCTAGCTTCTGTTAATTGTACAAATTCGCGTACTTTAGCTTGAAAGTCTCTTCTGTTGCTGGCTACTTGTAGCAAAGCATCTTGGGCTGCACTTAGGGTAGTGGCTTGCAGTACATTGTTTAGCAGTGAGATGTACGCTTGGTAAGCCTGGTTAGCTTCCAAAGCCAGTGCTTCGCGCTGGCTACCTGGAGGAGGGGTGATTGAATTAAATTCATCTATGCGCTGCTGTGCTGAGGCTAATGAGGTTTCCGCTTCAGACTTCCAGCGCTCCACTTCACTGCTGTTTTCACCCTCTTCCCAGGTTTTTAAATATTCACGTATGCTTCCATTCGCTTGGGATAAGTTAGCTTCTGAGCGATTGATAGCGTTCATTTGAGTCACACCCATCTCAGATAACTCATAGAGTGACTTTGACCCGTTTTTATTTATGACAATGCTCAACGCAGAAAGTAGCAGCATAAAGAAAACTAGGGTGGCCATGACAATGGTCAATGTTTTCTTTATAGATAAGTTATGAATGATTCGGTTCATTTCATAAACCCTTAGGCAAGGTTGATATGGTCATTTGGGAGTGCGTGTTTACTTTTTTATTATTTTTTAGAGAGGGTTTATGTAGATTTTTCCCTTTCTTGATGAGTGGATTGTGGGCTTTGTTGTATAAGCATGCAATTGCCACATTGTGAAATAATGTGAAAAATAGGGCCGATAATATTGACCGGGGTCAATGTTTTGCGCTGGTAGAGAGATTTTTCATAACATTATGAAAATAGTGAGCTTTTTGGGGCTCGTTTTGGAGGTTTGATGCTCATTATAAATAGCTTTTTTTAAAAAGAGCGTTTCCACACGTAATGCTAGTTAGCTGTGAGTTACGAGAACTCAGAGTGAGAAGCTCTCTTGATTGCTAATAAGGTTAAGTAAATTTTTACATAAAGAGGATAGATTAGTGGCATGGTGACTCGGTGGAGTAAGCAGCGAATACGGTTTGCTTAAACGCTTGCTTTGGAGCGAGCGCTGGCTCCACACCCCCGCGCGCTACAGGCGGGTTGGTGGTCATAGAGCGTTTGAATAATCCGGCAGTCGGCGGCTTTGCCGCCTCGGCATTGGTGGACTACCTGGCGTAGCTCATCCGCTAGTGCCTGCAGCTTGGCAATACGCTCTTCCAGGTGCTCTAAATGGCGGCTGGCGATCTCATCGGCGGCGCTGCAGTCGGTGTCCGGGTGGTCGGAAAGCGCAAGCAGCTCTTGGATATTGTGAAGATCCAATCCCAGGCTGCGGCCATGGCGGATAAACCCGATACGTTCCAGGGCGGCTTGGTTATACAGCCGATAACCCTGTTCGCCGCGTTTGGGTGGCGGCAGCAGGCCCAGTTTTTCATAGTGGCGGATGCTCTCTGGCGAGCAGCCAGTGCGGGTAGCCACTTCCCCGATGCGGTAGGCATGTGTCATCGGCTTGACCCTGTAACGATTACAGGGTTTAGGCTAGCGCTTATTCCCACTGTGAGCAAGCAGGTGATGAGATGACGCTTATTTCCGAGCTGTTGCAAATTGCGCTAACCGCCGCCCCGTGGCTGCTGTTGGGGTTGGTGATTGCGGGGTTAATTAAAGCCTGGTTACCGGAAACCTTGCTGCAGCGCTGGATGGGCGGGCGCGGCCTGGGCAGCATTGTGCGGGCGGCAGTGATTGGGATGCCGCTGCCGCTGTGCTCCTGCGGGGCGATTCCTACCGCCATTGCGCTGCATCGGGGCGGTGCGGGGCGCGGGCCTACCACGTCGTTTTTAATCAGTACCCCAGGCGTGGGTGTGGACTCGATTCTGCTCACCAGCGTGCTGCTGGGGCCGCTGATGGTGGTGGTGCGTGTTGGCGGCGCCTTGGCAACGGCCATTGTGACTGGCCTGCTGGTGGGCTTTACCCGTGAAGCCGCCGTGGCCGCACCCGCCGTAGCCTCCGGCGGCTGCTGCTCTTCAAGTGGCTGCCATGACCACCCCGCGGAAGCCGGCGAGCCTAGCGGCCTGAAGGCGGGGCTGCGTTATGCGTTTAGCGACCTGCTGGATGATATTAGCGCGTGGATGTTTGCCGGGCTGCTGCTGGCGGGGGTGTTGGTGACGCTGGTACCGCCAGATACGCTGGCGCACTACTCGGGCGGCATTTTGGCGCTGCTACTGATGGCGGTGGTGGGTATTCCCCTCTATATCTGTGCGGCGGCAGCCACGCCGGTGGCGGCGGGGCTGCTGTTGGCGGGCATCTCCCCTGGCATGGCGCTGGTGTTCTTACTGGCGGGGCCGATTACCAGCCTCGCAACACTGGCCATTTTGCGCCGCGAGTTGGGCAACCCGGCCCTGGCCGTTTACCTTGCCAGCGTGCTGGCAGTGACCGTGTTAGTGGGCTGGCTGTTCGATGTGGCGATTGGAATAATGGGCTGGAACCCGGTGGAGCAGGCCAGCCAAGTGCAAGAGCTGCTGCCCCACTGGTTAGAGTGGTTGGCTTTGGCGGTGCTGGCGCTGGTGGCGATCCGGCCTGTGCGCCGCCGTTTAATGGGCTTTTAAACGTCGTTGGGGTTTTAACCGTGGCCTAGCGGGTGTCTTTGTAAATACGCCCGCCTTTCATAATCATGCGCAGGTTCTGCTCTGGGTCGTGCAGAAAATCCAGATTACGGCTGGGGTCGCCGTCTACCAGCAGTAGGTCTGCCCAGGCGCCGGGTTCAATTTTGCCTAGCGTGCCGGGGTAGGGGTTGCGCGGGCCGGAGAGCGCTAGCAGTTCGCCGTTACGCCCGGTGGCCATAGCAAGCACGGTGAGTGGGTCGTAAAAGCGGGTGAGCTTGGCCAGCTGGCGCAGCTGGTTGGGTGCATTTTGGGGGCTGAACAGAATGTCGGTGCCCCAGGCGGTGTTAATATCGAAGCGCTGGGCGAGTTCATAGGCGCGCACGGTGCCTTCGGCCACTTGGCGCTGGGATTCGCGACGGGCGGCGTCGGGGTACACGTTGGCGTCCTCATCCTGCAAAAATGGCTGCAGGCTCCACCAGGCGCCTTCGCCTGCCATCATGCGGGCGGCTTCTTCATCGGCCAGCTGGCCGTGTTCGATGGATTTCACACCCGCCTTCAGCGCCCGCTGTATGCCTTTCGGGGTGTATACATGCACCATCACATAGGTGCCCCAGTCATCGGCGGCTTCTACCGCCGCCCGCAGTTCGCGCTCGGTAAACTGGGTGCTGTCCAGAGGGTCATACAACGAAGCAACGCCGCCTCCGGCCATCAGCTTGATTTGCGAGGCGCCCAGCATCAGCTGTTCGCGGGTGCGCCGCAGCACTTCATCTTCCCCATCGGCAATCGCCGCGACCCCTTGGCGCTCCTGCTCGCTAAGCGGGGTGTTCGTGCCCCGTGGTATCTCGTGGCGCATACGGAAATCGCCGTGCCCTGAGGTTTGCGAGATCATCGCCCCGGCGGGGAAAATGCGTGGGCCATCCACAATCCCTTCATTAATGGCGCGCTGTAGCGCAAACGAAGGCCCGCCCACATCCCGCACCGAGGTCACGCCGCGCATCAGCGTGCGCTTGGCTTCCTGGGCCGCCACCAGGTGGATGTAGCCCACATCGGCGGTCATGGCGGCGGTTTGGGTAATTGCCGCCAGCGTGGTGTGCCAGTGGGCGTCGATGAGCCCTGGCATGAGTACGCGGCCGCCGCAGTCGATCACCTGCGCCCCTTCGGCAGCGGCATCAGCGGGCAGTAAGGAGTGAATACGACCCTCTTCGATACGTACCGAGACGCCACTTTGCAGGGCACTGCCGCTACCATCAAAGAGCTGCAGATTGGTGAGCAGCAGCGGGCCGTTGGTTTGGCGGGGCTGCGCGCTGACCACTGAAGGCACATTAAGCCCGGCAAACATGGCCATGACTGCAGCGGTGCCGCCAAGCATCTGGCGGCGTGTGAGGTCGGCCATCACCCGCTCGTGAAACTGCTGAAGCATGGGCGAACCGCAGCAGCAGGCACCGTGCCCGTGCGTATGGTGGGCGTGAAGAAGTGTATCGTGAAGCGCATTGGCAGCGGGCATAGGCGGTCTCTTATCAGCGAAGTGAGCATTAAGGCGCTAAGCGCCGCGTAGCGATAGCACTTAATAAACTATAGTGAGTGCCGCTAAGCAAGTGCGCGATGGGGAGGCAATGTGGGTAGGAACGTGAAGAGTGAGCGGGTGGCAGACCACCCGCCGAGGGCTTATGGGCTATTCGGCGTCACCCGCCAAATAACGTTAGACAGGTCATCGGCAATGATTAGCGCGCCATCCGGGTCAACGGTCACGCCTACCGGGCGGCCACGAGTGCGGCCATCATCGGTGAGAAAGCCCGAGACAAAATCAATAGGGTCGCCGCTTGGCTGGCCGTTGCTAAACGGCACAAACACCACTTTATAGCCCACCGGATCGGCGCGGTTCCAGCTGCCGTGTTCGCCAATAAACACCCCGTCGGCAAATGCTTCCCCCATCGCGGCATTGGAAAAATCGAGGCCTAGCGGTGCCACGTGGGAACCCAAGGCGTAATCCGGTGCGATGGCGCTCTCGACTTTCTCCGGGTTGCGGGGCTGAACGCGGTGGTCTACGTGTTGGCCCCAGTAGCTGTAAGGCCAGCCGTAAAAGCCGCCCTCCTGCACGGTGGTGAGGTAATCGGGAACGAGGTCAGGGCCTAGCTCGTCGCGCTCGTTGACGACTGTCCATAGCTGCTCGGTGCCAGGCTGAATCGCCATAGCGGTGGGGTTACGCAGGCCGGTGGCGTAGGGGCGGTGCATGCCGGTGTCAGGGTCGATTTGCCAAATTTCCGCTCGATTAACCTCTGCCTCCATGCCGCGTTCGGTGATGTTGCTGTTGGAGCCAATTCCCACATAGAGAAACTGCCCATCGGCACTGGCGGTCATCGCTTTGGTCCAGTGGTGGTTGATCTCGGCGGGTAGTTGGGTAATTACCTCCGGCGGCTCGCTGGCTTGGGTTTGGCCCTCTTCGTAGTCAAAACGCACCAGGGCATCTTGGTTGGCCACGTAGAGGTTGTTATCCACCAGTGCGAGGCCGTAAGGCGCGTTGAGATCGTCGGCAAAGGTGGTTTGCTCTTCATAGCGACCGTCGCCGTCGGCATCGCGCAGCAGAGTCAGGCGATTACCGCTCTGCACCGAGGTGGTGCCCTGGGATTTAATCAGCCCGGCAATGAAATCCTTCGGTTTGAGCTGCGGGGCGCTGCCGCCACTGCCTTCTGCCACCAAAATATCGCCGTTGGGCAGTACCAGGGTTTGGCGGGGTATCTGCAGGTTGGTGGCAATGGCGGTAATGGTGTAGCCCTCCGGCACGCTGGGTAGGGTGTTGCCCCACTCGGCGGGTTCGGGCACGCCCATATCCGGCAGCAGGCCACGGGAAGGCTCGGGCAGCGTGGGGTTGGGGCCGTAGCGCGTTATCTCTTGGGCACTGGCGCTGCCCACCACCAATAGCAAGCAGAGCGGCGCGGCGTAAAGGCGAGGGAGCTGAATGGCATCCTTCATGGTTTGCCTCCGTGGCCAAAGCGAGAAAAACCGACCCAAACGGCGGTACCCGCAAAGATGGTGACCACCATGGAGAGTGCAAAACCAATCGGCATCATGCCCCAAGCATCCCGTGCGTGTATCAAGGCGTTTACAAAGCCGAGCACCCAGGTCAGTAGCAGTAGCGCTGGATAGATCAGCAGCATAATGCTGCGCGGATGGGCGCGGAAGTAGCTAATCAGTGAGCTGATCAGTGCTAGCCCGGCAAATACTAGCCCGCCAGCGTTGAGCCAAGAGGCAAAAGTAGCCCACTGAATTTGGTAGCTATTGGAGTAGGCGTAGTCGCAGAGCGTTGCGCCTAGAAAAAGCGGTAGGCACCCCACCAGAAAAACCGCATGGAAGAGGGGTAACCCACGCTGATAGGTATGCGTGTGGTTGGCTGTCACGGCATGCTCCTTATGCTGATCTAGCGAATGGCCATGCTTGGCTAATGGGATGATGGGCGTTCCACCAAGCAACGACCTCCTGTGTTGCCTATCCAGTGTAGGTCAGGGGCCAAGTTTTACCCAAAGCGAAGCAAGCAAGCGCCGCTTAGCGTTCTTCCGGGGCTTGGGCATGCTGCGTTGGCAGCCGCTTTGCGAGAAAATTCATAAATAGCTGAGTACGTTGGGAAGTGGGAGTTTGGGGAAATGGGGATTTGGGAAAGGGGAGCGTGCGCTACCGGCTAAGCCGGTAGCGCAGCTTGGGCAGCCGGTGGGCGACCGGCGGTAGGCGGGTCGCCATAATAAGCGCCGATACAACGGCATAGGCCGCCCACTCGCTAAGATCCGCACGCACTACCCAGAAGAAGTGGAGCAGCACTAAGCCTAATATGACATAGGCAAACTTGTGCAGCGGCTTCCAGCGCTTACCCAGGCGTCTCATCGACCACTGGTTAGAGGTGGCGCCCAGCACGATAAGGCCAATGAGCGCTATCATGCCTACAACGATATAGGGGCGTTTCACCAGCTCGCTGCCCAGCAGTGCCCAGTTAAGCCCTAAAATAAAGAGAGCGTAGCTAAGCAAGTGCAACGTGGCATAGGCAAGCGTCCATAGCCCCAACTGCCGACGTATGAGCGTAAACCCTTTCCAGCGGGTGAGTTTGGTGAGCGGGGTTAAGCTCAAGGTGAGCAGCAGCAGCCAGAGCGCGCCGATGCCTAGATTCAACAGCAAGTAACGGCCGGGTTCGGGGCCTGCAGCGTGGTTGGCGACCTGCCAGCCCCAAAACAGCAGTGGTGCCAGCGCCGCAAGAAAAACGCCCAAGCGCCAAGCCAGCCAAATCCGTGGTGATGCCATTAGTAGTTCGCCTTTAAATCTAACCCCGCGTATAGCTCGGCAACCTCATCGGCGTAGCCGTTAAACATAAGCGTATCGATGGTGTTGGGGCTAAATAGGCTGTTAGGCAAGCGTCTTTCCGTGGCTTGGCTCCAGCGTGGGTGGTCAACCTCGGGATTCACGTTGGCATAGAAACCGTACTCGTTGGGCGCGATGAGTTGCCAGGAGTTCATCGGCTGCTCTTCTACCAGTGAAATACGCACAATCGACTTGATGCTCTTAAAGCCATACTTCCATGGCACCACCAAACGCAGAGGCGCTCCGTTTTGGTTCGGCAGTTCGCGGCCATACATGCCCATGGCCAGTAGCGTTAATGGGTGCATCGCTTCGTCGAGCCTTAGGCCTTCGACATAGGGCCAGTCGATCAGCGAGAAAGACGAGCGTTGCCCCGGCATCTGCTCAGGGTCTACCAACGTTTCAAAGCGCACGTATTTGGCTTTGCTGGTGGGTTCGGCGCGCTGAATAATGTCGGCCAGAGGAATGCCCAGCCAAGGGATTACCATGGACCACGCCTCTACGCAGCGCAGCCGATAGATGCGCTCCTCAAATTGCGATGGCTTCGCAATATCCTCAAGAGCAAACCGCCCGCCATTATTGACTTCACCATCAATAACGACGCTCCAGGGTTCTGTCTGTAGGCTTCCGGCGCGGCGGGCAGGGTCTGTCTTTCCGGTGCCGAACTCGTAGAAGTTGTTGTAGTTACTGGCGTCATCATAAGGGGCGATCTTATCTTTATCGGGGTCGTCCGGCGTGATGGCTCGCCACTCTGTCCCACTAATTTTCTCTTTTAGCCAAGCGGGTGCGTCTCCTTGCGGAACATCGGAGTAATCGGCATTGGCGCGTGCGGGGTTGGAGAGGGCGAGGCCTGCCCCTAGCCCGACGACTCCCCCCATAAAGCGTCGGCGTGACAGGTAGATAGACTCCGGGGTGACATCCGCTTCAGTAAGATCGCTTGGTTTTGCAATTTTTATCAACATGGGGCCTCCGGGTGAAAAATCTATCGGGTAGACGCAGTATCATTTTCTTTAAGACGTCTGTGGGGGAACTAAGTTCGTCAAATCTTATGCAAGCGTACAATATTTATGGCATATGAAAAGGTGGCAGCGCCATAGCACGCTGTCTGCCTAACACGCTCGGTAAGCCTCCTGGCCACGATTGCTTGCCGGATAGGGTAACGTGGTCTGTACTTTGACCAACCATCGACACGGAGAGCCACCAATAGGGGGCGTGGTTGATGGTGGGTATTGGCTCACATTCACTCGATAAGGCAAGTATGAAAAATTACCGCTCGTGGCCACTAGGGATAGTGCTGGCCGTCACGCTACTGTTTTCCAGCATTAGCTTGGCACAAACACAAGGAGATGAGAGCGAGGAACCGCGTTGGTTTACCATGGATGCCATCAATGCAGGGTTGGACAAGGTGCCAGAAGAGGCGAAACGGATGTCGCCCAGGGAGACGATCCGTAGCTTCCTCAACTTCACTGAAGATGAGAATTACGCCGATGCAGCGCATTTGCTGAACTTGGCGGATATCGCTCCCGCCGAGCAACCAGAGCGGGGAGCGGAGCTGGCCAAGCAGCTCGCTGAGGTGTTAAGGCGGGGCGAGTGGCTGAATGCTTCCGACTTACCGGGCCGCCAGGATGCTGCCATTGAGGACCCTTCCGGCCAAAACCCTATGGCAGGCCAGCCGCGGCGAAACATCGAGCTAGCCGCGCTACAAATAGAGGGGCAAGCCTATGATGTGCGGCTAGGCCGCTACCGGGTAGGTGAGGAAGACCCCGTATGGTTGATTATGCCGGAGAGCGTGTCGTCGATTCCCGCGCTGTATGAGGAGTATGGCCCCTCCATGCTGGAACGCTATATTCCCGAACGCTTCAAAGCGTCGTTTGGCTTGCTGAAAATCTGGGAGTGGCTGGCGATCCCTATTTTCCTGATCACCATTGGCGCGGTAGGGGTCGCCACCTACTACGTGGTGGGCCTGATTGCACGGATTCTGCCTTCGGGTATTACCACTATTTTTGCCGACCAGATCGGTATCCCAGTTGCGCTGATTGTGATGTCGCTGGTGACCCAGTTGTTGCTGGATTATGTGGTGTCGTTTTCCGCAGTGGCCACCACGACTTTTAGGGTGCTGTTGATTTCGATTATGGCGTGGGGCGCAGGCACCATTGCCCTGCGGCTGGTGGATACCATCATGCTCCGCATGACCCGCCGCTTGGTGGGGGAGATCGACGATACCAAACCTAAAGATAAGCGTCGGCTGCTGACCACGCTCTATGCCCTGCGGCGAGTGATTATTTTAATTACCGTCGTGGCCGTTTCGGTGTATGTGCTGGGGCAAATCCAGCTGTTTGAATCGTTAGGGCTATCGCTCTTGGCCTCGGCCAGCGTGTTGGCGGTGCTGGTCGGTATCGCGGGACAGGCGGTGCTGGGCAACATTCTTTCGTCGTTTCAACTCTCGCTGGCCAAGCCCATCCGCATTGGCGATTTGGTCATCTTTGAAGGGCAGTGGTGCTATGTGGAGGGTATTTTCTATACCTTTATCCGTCTGCGCTCCTGGGATGAGCGGCGGGTAATTGTGCCGGTTACCTACTTTACCTCGAAGCCGTTTGAAAACCTCTCGGTGAAGAGCACCAAGATGTACCGCTTTATGGAGTTAACCCTGCACCTAAGCGCGGATATCTCCCAGGTACGCGAGAAGTTTTTAGAGTACGCCAAGGAAGAGGATAGCGTGATTGAGCACCACAAGTTGCTCTGCTACGTCACCGGCCAAACCGCTCATGCACAAACGGTTACCTGCTATTTAATGACCTCCGACCCGATGGCAGGCTGGACGGCGGAAATGAACATCCGCGAGAAGCTGATGGCCTATATTCGCGACGAGCACCCCGATTGGTGGCCCCGTGATGTTGTGGTGATTAGCCATCATGATGTTGCCAGGGGGGAGCAGCGCGGTAAATCAAACAGCCAGCATCAAGGCGCGGCTGGACAAACCAGTAGTGATTCAAGCGACCCCAGCGGCCAACCCGACGGCAGTGCCGAGTAGTTAACCAAAGGGCAGCGGCTAGGCCGCTGCCCCTTTTACTAATGCGGTTAACTGCCCTCAAACACCATCTGCGCCTTGGCAAGCCGTTTCGCGCCGGCAAAGTCTGCTTTTCCTGACCCTAGACGGGGAAGTTCTTCCACGGTGAGCCAGTCGCTGGGGATCATTAACGCGGACGTACCCTGGCTGCGTAGGGCGGTTTTGAGCGTTGCGGCATCCAGCGGTGCTTCGCCAAGCATGACGATACGTTCGCCTTTGCGTGCATCGGGCAGGCTGACCGCCATCAGCGGAGTGTCGGGGTCATCTAGTGTGGCTCTGACGGCGGCTTCAACGGCGCTGAGGCTGACCATTTCGCCGCCGATTTTGGCAAAACGGGCGTAGCGGTCGATCAGTGTTAAAAAGCCATCTTCATCAATAAACCCTTTGTCGCCAGTGATGTACCAGCGCTGACCGTCGAAGATTTTGAGGGCCTGTTCGGTGCGCTGGGGGTCGTTGAGATAGCCCTGCATCACCTGCGGCCCGCTGATCATGATCATGCCTGGCTCGTTGGTGGGCAGCTCTTCAAAACTCTCTGGGTCAACCACTTTGACGCTGGTGCCAGGCAGGGGCATACCCACGGTGCCGGGTTTATTGCCTTTTTGTACCTGTCGGTAGTGAACGCCCACGGCGTCAGGTAGATTGACGGCCGCCACGGGGGCGGTTTCTGTCGCGCCGTAACCTTCATAAATCGCCTTATCGAATTTTTGCGCAAATGCTTGGCGCACGCTGTCATCCAGTTTCTCGGCGCCAGCTACCACGACACGCAAACTTTCCAGCAGGGCGGGCTGTACTTTCGGGCTACGGTTGAACAGGCGAAACATGCTGGACGTACCAAACATGATGGTGGCTTTGTGCCTAGCTACCGCGTTGGCAACGCCGGGGGCATCGGTGGGGTCAGCATGGCACACTAGCGGCAGCCCCTCTATCAGCGGCAGTAGCTGGGTGACGGTAAACCCGAACGCGTGAAAGAGCGGCAGCGAGGCCATGACCACATCGTCGTGCTGGGTATTCAGCACGTCGGAGGTCTGTTTGATATTGGCCATTAGGTTGCGGTGGCTCAGCATCACGCCCTTGGGCTGCCCCTCGCTGCCGCTGGAGAACAGAATGGCCGCCGTGGCGTCGGCATCCTGGCCGTGGCAAAACAGCTTCTGCAGCAGCCAAGCGGGCAGCAGGCGCACGGCAAGAAACGTACTGACGCGCTCTAACCGGGAGATCCCCGCCTGCAGGTCTTCCAGGTAGATCACCTGTTTGCCTTCCAGCAGCGATTCCACTGCCAGCCCCCGTTGGCTCAGCTTTTCCACAAAGCGGCGCGAGGTGACGACGGTGCGAATATCGGCTTGCTGCAGCGCGGAGGCAAGGGCAGCTTGGCTGGCGGTATAGTTCAAATTCACCAGCGTTTTACCCGCGAGCAGCGTGGCCATATTGGCCAATACCCCAGCAGTACTGGTAGGCAGCAGTAGACCAAGCGTCGATTCACTGGTGCTGAGTTTGCGAAAGCGCTTGGCGAGCAGCAGGCTAGCGGTGAGCGCTTGGCCTGCACTCAACGGGCGGCTTAAGGTATCGGCAAGTGCTGGTGCGCTAGGGCTGCGTTTGACGCTGTTGATCCAGGCACTGGGCAGCGTTGGCAACTCCTCCATGGCGTGTAGCCAGGAGCGGGTGGCCTGCTCGAAAATACGCCGTTTGAGTACGTCGGCGGGGGTGTCTTTGGGCAGCGGTTTGCCAAAGGCCACCACCACCGAGCGGTGCAGCGGTGCGTTGCGTAACTCTTTCAGTTTGCTAGACGAGCGGGAGAATTGGCTGCCCCACAGGCCACGCAGGTAAAACGGCACGATGCGCACGTCTGGGTGGGCATGTTTGCAGGCGCGTTCGTAGCCACGGCGCAGCTCACCCAGCTGGCCATTACGGCTAATCGCCCCTTCGGGGAACAGGCAAACCACTTCCCCTGCGTTGAGCTGTTCGGCCACGGCGGCCAGGGCGTTCTCCGCCCCTGCGCCACGCTCAATGGGAATGCAGCCCAGCGCTTTAAAGAACCAGCGTAGGTACCAGCGCTGGTAGATGTTTTTCAGCATCACGAAGCGCACCGGGCGCGGGCTAGCAATTTGCACCATCGCCCAATCTACCCAACTAATGTGGTTGCCCAGTAGCAGCACGCCGCCTTGGGCGGGCAGGTTTTCCAGCCCGTGAACGTCTACGCGGTAACGGCGGGTAAGCAGGAAGCTGAGAATGAAGCGCACTAAGCTCTGGGGCAGTTTGAAAATGGTGTAGCCACCGCCCACCATCGCCACGCTGGCGACCAACAGCAGCAGGTAGTGGCTATCGACCCCCGCCAGCGCGAACAGCGCAGTGAGCACCAAAAAGCCCAGCATCGAAAGGTTCTGGATCCAGTTATTGGCGGCCAGCACGGTGCCTAGCTCGTGATCCGCCGCGTGAAACTGAATCAGCGCGTTGAGCGGCACAATAAACAGCCCGCCCATCATCCCGATGAACACAAAGTTCAGCGCTTGGCTGGTGGGTGTGGTGAGGAGCGGGAGGCACCACAGCCCAACGGCGACACCGACAGCGCCGAGTGGAATTAACCCAGTTTCAATACGGTTGCGGGAGAGCTTGCTGGCTAGCAGCGAGCCGAGGGCAATGCCGATACCGCTGGCGGCGAGAATGGCTTGCAGCACCAGCGTGTTCTCAAGGCTGAGCGCTTCTTTGGCATAGGCGGGAAAAGCGGCCAGCAGCACTTGCCCCACCGACCAGAACGTTGCCAACCCAATGATGGAGAGGCGCAGCACCGGCTGGCGGGCAAGAATACTCAGATTGTTTTTGAGCGCAGTGCCGCTGCGGTAGCGTGCCCAGGTGAGCGGGATAGCCGCAGGCTGTGCTTCATCCAGTTTGAGCCGATAAAGGGCGACGACCTGAAGGCCGCTATTAAGCACCAGTAGCCAGCCCAGCGGAGCGATATGGCGCAGTAGGTCGCTTGGCGTGCTGGCGCTGGGTGTGACCCAGTGTTCAAACAGGGCGGTAAACGCCACCGTACCGGCCAAGATCGCGCCAATGGTAACCGCCTGCACTAGCCCGTTGGCTTCGGCTAGCCGGGGTTTACCAAATAGCCCTTTCACTAGGCCGTACTTGGCGGGTGAGTAGAACGCCGACTGAATGGCCAGCAGCAGCGTCATCGCAAAGGCAAGCCAGAACCAGCCTTGGTAATAGGCGGCCGTGATCCCCAGCGATACTGCGACGGCGGCCCAGGCGGAGAGCCTTAGCACACGTACTTTGGGCGTGCTGTCGGCAATATGGCCCGCCGGGCTAAAGAGTAAAATAAACGGCAGCAGAATCAGCCCGTTCACCAGGGCGGTGAGCACGACCTGGGCCGCGCCATCGTAACTTTTGAAAATCGTATTCTGAATGACGATTTTGTGCCCGAGATCTACGAAGGCATTGAGAAAAATGGCCATCACGTAGGGCCAAGCGCCCGCGATGCGCAGCAAAGGTTGCATGGTGTGTCGCCTTAGTCGCCGAAAGTTAACGCACTGTCGGCAAACGGGGTGAGTGTTGCAACGCTCATCGTTCAAGTTGAGTTATATAGGCTTTTCGGTATCGTTATATGCTACTTTTAAGCGTCGGAGGCCATGTGAGCCAAACAAGTACGCTGGTTGATACGCTGAAGCGCCAACTGCGCGCTCAGGGCAATACTTATGCCGATGTGGCACGATGGCTTGGGCTTAGCGAAGCCTCGGTGAAGCGGCTATTTGCGGATAAGCACTTTACCTTAGAGCGCCTAGAGGTGATTTGCGACCAGCTTAACCTGGAGTTCGCTGAATTGATCAGCGCCATGCAGGCCGACGAGCAGCGCGTGCAGGAGCTGACCCAAGCGCAAGAGCAGCGCATCGTCGACGACCGCGAGCTGTTTTTGGTCGCAGTGTGCGTGATTAATGGCTACCGCTTCGAAGAGATTCACCACCAGTATCAGCTGAGCGAGACGCAGTGTATTCGCCATCTGCTCACTCTTGAGCAGTTAAAGCTGATCGAGCTGCTGCCGGGTAATCGTATACGCAAACGCGTAGCGGCCAATTTTCGTTGGCGCCCTGGCGGGCCGATTCAGCAGTTTTTCCAGCAGCATATTGCTACAGAGTTTTTCCAGTCGCGCTTTGATAGCGACACCGACAAGCTCATGGTGTTGAATGGCCTGCTGTCCCAGGCAGGCAGCGCCGAATGGCAGCACATTATGCAGCGCTTGGCGAACGAGTTTCACGCCCTATGCGAACGAGAAAGTAGTCTGCCTATTCATAAGCGCTTTGGGACTACCTCGGTGCTGGCAGTTCGCCAGTGGCAATCCACGCTGTTTAAAGATGTGTCCCGCGCTTCCATGCCCAACAAACGCCCCAACGAGACTTCTTTGTGATCAATCGTACCCCTTTTCAGGCCCTGGCCTGCCCGTTAGACGGCGAACCGCTCCATTTGGAAGGCGGCACTTGGCGGTGTGCGTCAAACCACAGTTTCGATGTGGCCAAACAAGGGTACGTGAATTTGCTGCCCGTGCAGCAGAAGCGCTCCACCGACCCCGGCGACAGCAAAGCCATGGTGGCAGCCCGTCAGCGTTTTTTGGCGGCGGGCTATTACGCGCCTATTGCCGAGGCGCTTAGCCAGGCAGTGATGCGCCACTGTGAGCAGCCAGAAGCTTACAGCTGCTTGGATGCAGGCTGTGGTGAGGGCTACTACCTGCGCCAGTTGGCCCAACAGCTGACAGACGCGCAGGCGCTTTCACTGATGGGGCTGGATATCTCGAAGTGGGCGGTGCAGTCGGCGGCGAAGCAAGACGATAAGCTGGCACCGATCAGCCGTTGGGTAGTGGGCAGCAACGCCCAATTGCCGGTACAGTCGGCAACGCTGGATAGCGTGCTGTGTATGTTTGGCTTTCCAGTACACGGTGAGTTTGCACGCGTGCTTAAGCCGGGCGGGCAACTGCTTCAAGTAGAAGCGGGGCCGGAGCACCTGCGCGAGCTACGGGAAATTATTTATCCCACCTTAAAACCTACTCGTGAGAAAGAAACCAACGTACCGGAAGGGTTTGCCCACCGAGCTTCCGAGCAGATTCGCTACGCTATTTCGCTAGAAGGGACAGGCGTTATCCGCGATTTGCTGACCATGACGCCGCATTTGTATCGTGCTAGTGCGGAGGGGCGCGAGCGAGCAGCCAACTTGGAGCAGCTAACGCTGACTATTGATGCTCAGCTGATCGTATGGGAGCGGATTTAACACCCAAACGCAGAAAGGCCCGCTTGAGCGGGCCTTTCTGTTCGAACCGTTCACCTAGAGGGTGAGGGTTCTAGCAAACTTTTCAGCGCTATCTAGTAAGATAGGGCTTAGGAGATTTGCTTGATGTTAGAAGCCTGAAGGCCTTTCTTACCCTGGGTAACGTCGAAAGAGACGTTAGCGCCTTCCTGAAGGGTTTTGAAGCCGTCAGACTGAATTTCAGAGAAGTGTGCGAACAGGTCGTCGCCACCGTCAGAAGGAGCGATGAAACCGAAGCCTTTGGTGTCGTTAAACCATTTAACTGTGCCAGTTGCCATTGTGTAGATCCTTTGCGCTAAAGCGCCGTAATAAAATTCCTGGTATTACCCAGATGAAGTAGCGGGTGAAACAAGGAATACAATATCAGGCTGCCGAAAAAGATCGTACACTTCTGAAACCATGCTGCTTGCTAACCAACTGACGCTACAGTGTCATGCTTCTGAGCTTAGGTCAAAGCCTTTTTGCATTTATTTGCTTAACGTAGGGGAAAGCTCGCTACTTCCAACCCATTTTCCAGGTGCTCTCGTCTTTTAGCGCTTGCCATGCCAGCGTCGTTTCACGGTGGGAGTGGACGGCTTCTAGCACAACGTCTACCACGTTCTCCTCTTCATCACGCAGCAGTTGGGTCACGATAAAGTGTTTCTCCTTATTGCGTGGCGTCACGGCTGTCCATTTGCTGTGGTGTAGCTTGTTTGGATTGATCCTGTTCATGGTAGCTCCTGGCGTGGCGTTGAGGAGGGAGGCACAAACGTCCCTATCAAAAGTCGTTATAGGTGGCATGCTAAGCTATTTAAACGGCGTGAGGATACTCACGCAAAAAGCGACGCTGTTTCTGCAACGATGAATGATGTTCCATAACGTGGTTTGTGCCACGGATTCACATCAACAGGACAAGGCATTCAATGACATATCTCTGGAAGCGCTATCTTCAGGCATCGCTCATTCTCCGCGTGACTATCGCGCTGGTGTTGGGCGTTTTGGTGGGCATTGTGGGCGGCGACGGGGTGGCTGTGTGGCTGGCTCCCTTGGGCGATCTTCTGCTGCGGCTGCTGACCTTCCTCATCGTGCCGATTGTGCTGTTCACGCTGATGGTTGGGGTGAACCAATCGCGGGAAGGCAGTGCAGGACGCGTGGGCGGTAAAGTGTTTATCTACTATTTAGCCTCCTCGGCGTTGGCGATTATGGTGGGCCTAGCCGTTGCTACGCTGTTTAGCCCTGGTAGCGGCATGACGCTCAACGACAGCGCGAGCTTCTCGGTGCCCGAAAACCCTGGCGTGGTTGATGCACTGCTGAATATCGTGCCTAGCAATATCGTGTCTGCCTTTGCCGAGCTGAATATGCTGGGGATTATTTTCACAGCGCTGGTATTTGGTATTGCGCTGCTGAAAATGCGCCAATCCGAGCACCAGCACGCGCTTGGCGAGCAGCTTTACCGCGTGATTGAGGGGTTGAACGAAGTCACCCTGAAAGTGATGTCAGGAGTGCTGCACTTTGTACCTATCGGTGTGTTTGCCATCGTCGCGGAAACGGTGAGCCAGCAGGGGATGGAAACGCTGCTTTCTCTGGGTGATATGGTGATGGTGTTGTATATCGCACTTGGCGCGCAGCTGTTGATTTACTGCGCGGTCATGCTGCTGTTCGGTGTGAAGCTGCGCACTTTTTTCGGTGAGGCGCGCACGCCGATGGCCACCGCCTTCGCGACCCAAAGCAGCTCCGGCACACTGCCCATCACGATCAACGCCGCACAGCGTTTAGGCATCCCGAAAAGCATTTATCAGTCAGCGCGGAAAACCGCTTACTTTTAGTGAGCGGATGGATAGCGCGGCGTCCGCCAGGACGCCTTGTTTTCTTACCACTAGATGGCTAATGTGTAAGCCATGACAACCGAACGCGCCTACAGATACCGTTTCTATCCGACGCCCGAGCAGGCAACCCTGCTGGCGCAGACGTTCGGGTGCGTCCGGTTTGTGTGGAATGCCGTGCTGCGCTATCGCACCGATGCATTCTATCAGCGCCAGGAGAAAATCGGCTATCACGACGCCAGTGCGTTCCTGACGCAACTCAAGAAGCAGCTGGACACCGCCTTTCTAACCGAGGTTAGTTCGGTGCCGTTGCAGCAATGCTTGCGCCATCAGCAAACCGCGTTCAAACACTTCTTTGCCAAGCGGGCACGCTACCCCCACTTTAAATCCAAGAAACACCGGCAGTCGGCCACCTTTGCCAGTTCGGCGTTTTCGTACCGCAATGGCCAAATCACGCTGGCCAAGTGCCGCGAACCGCTCAACATCCGCTGGAGCCGCGACCTGCCCTCAGCACCCAGCACGGTGACCGTTTCCAAAGACCGCGCCGGTCGTTACTTCATTAGCTGCCTGTGCAAAGTGGACACTAAAGCGCTGCCGATCACGCCCAAAATGGTCGGTATCGACCTGGGGCTGAAAGACCTATTCGTCACCAGCGAGGGTCAGCGGGTCAACAATCCCCGCCATACGGCACGCTATGCGCGCAAGCTGACGCGGGCGCAGCGGCAATTGAGCCGTAAGCAAAAAGGTTCGAATAACCGTGCCAAGGCGCGGTTAAAAGTGGCTAAATGCCATGCCAAGATTGCCGATACTCGGCGTGACCACCTGCATCAACTCACCCGCCAGATCGTGAACGACAACCAAGTGATCGCAGCGGAGAGTTTGCAGGTGAAGAACCTGGTTAAAAACCGTCACCTTTCCAAAGCGATCAGCGATGTCGGCTGGGGGGAGTTGGTTCGCCAGCTTGAGTACAAAGCAGCGTGGGCGGGACGGCAGTTTGTCCAGATCGACCGCTGGTACCCCAGCAGCAAACGCTGCCATGGCTGCGGCTTTGTGCGGGAGGCACTGCCGCTCGATGTGCGCGTCTGGGATTGCCCAAGCTGCGGCACCCAGGGCATTGACCGTGACCTCAATGCCGCTCGAAACATCCTACAAGCCGGCACCGCGCTACTCGCCGGTGCCGAGAGTTGCAGCAAATACCGAGGGGCCCTCGGGAATTGACGCCTGTTGAGTTTGTGTCAGACCGGCAATGCCAAGGCATTGAAGGCAACGGACAGCGAAGCAGGAACCTGGAAGGCGACAACCAGGGAATCCCTTTCCTTTCCGCCGCAGGCGGCAGCTTCCTAAGAAGCTGAAGAAGGGGAGGAGGTCAAGGCTTTAGCCTACCGCTGGGGGCGACGCTCAATATGGACGGGGCGGCGATCCGTATTGCCATTTCAGCGGTGTTTGCCGCTAACGTGATCGGCTCGCCGCTGGATTTCATGAGCATGGTGCAAATTGTGCTGATTGGCACGCTGGTAACGGTAGGCACGGCCGGGGTGCCGGGAGCGGGCATTATCATGATCGCCACCGTGTTTGCCCAAGTAGGCCTGCCCATCGAAACCGTGGCGCTGCTCACCGCCATCGATGCGTTGGTAGGCATGGGGGCAACGGCGCTGAATGTAACGGGAGACTTGGTCGGCACGACCGTGATTGCCCGAAGTGAAGGGCATACGCTGGCTGAAGCGCCTGATGAAGAAGGCGGCCACGCTGTTGGGAACGGCTAGTAGGTGCGCGGATGAACGGCCAACTGTGAATGACTGCCTTTACGGCAAGTGTTGGTACCGTTAACGCTAGTGTTAAAAAGAACGCCGCTTTGCGTAAGGCAAGGCGGCGTTTGTTTGCTAATGCTGCAATGCGAGGCTAGTGCTTCAAGATGACGTAGAAGGCGTGAATGATGCCTGGAATGAAGCCGAATAGCGTCAATATGATATTTAGCCAAAAGTGCCCTTTGAAACCGACCTCAAAAAACACCCCTAGCGGGGGAAGGATAACTGCAAAAATCATCTTGATTGGGTCAGTCGCGGTAAACGCCATGAAGCCTCCTTTGCTTACACCGTTAATGTTGTCTCGCCTAAATAAACGCCAGTGTAGAAGTTACGGCTACACTTAGCTAATCAATGCCGCATAAATACGACTACGGTTTTCCGTTATCGTTCACACGCTTAAGCCACACTGCTTTCAAAGCTCGTTGCTAACAAAGCCCGTTGCTGAAATGTTAGGAAAGGATGCCATGAATTGTCATTTACCCCTGCCACTGTTGTTGGCCAGCGCCACCTTTGCCGCTCCTGGGTGGTCACAAACAACCACAGAGCCGCAAGCCGTTCTGCCAACCGTGGCGGTTAGTGCGCCGCGCCTGGCCCGGGAGCTTTACGCTACGCCTGCGGCGGTCTCTACAGTCGAGCAAGACGCCATTGCTCAAGGCCAGCAGCGGGTGCATTTAGATGAGTCGCTCAACCAGGTGCCGGGAGTGTTTTTACAGAACCGCGATAATTTTGCCCAGGGTCAGCGTATTGCCATTCGTGGTTTTGGTGCCCGTGCGCCGTTCGGGGTACGGGGTATTACCGTCATGGTGGACGGCATTCCCTACACGCTGCCGGATGGGCAAGCCCAACTGGATGCCATTGACTTGGATAGCGCCGAGCGTATTGAGGTGATTCGCGGGCCGTCGTCGGTGCTCTACGGTAATGCGGCGGGTGGTGTAATCGACATTACCACCGCCGACGGGCGGGATAATCCCGGCACGCGGCTACGCACGGGAGCCGGTAGCGATGGCTACCGGAAGATGGCACTGCAAAATGGCGGCGTGCAGGGGGAGTGGTCGCACCATATCAGCCTCACCGCGCTGAACGTAGATGGCTACCGGGAGCAGAGTTCCACCGAGAAGTATCTGCTCAATGCCAAGCTGCGCCGCAAGCTGGGCAGCGAGCGGGCGCTGACGGCGATTATTAACCTGCTGGATAACCCGCGCTCGGAAGACCCGGGCGCGCTCAAGGCTGATGAGGTCGCCGAAGGCCGCGACCAGGCCGCGCCGAATTCACTGGCGCTGGATGCTGGCCAAAACGTTGAACAGCAGATGGTCGGCCTTCAATACGAGGATTTAGCGGCGGGCGATGGCGAACTTTACCTGAAAGGCTTTATCGCGCGGCGCGATTTTGAGCAGCAACTGCCTTATGTGGGTGATAGCCGCATCGGCTACCAGCGCGATTACCTGGGGGTGAGCGCCGAGTATCACCATGACATCAGCCTGGGTAGCCTGCCGCTGAGCTATATCACGGGGGTTGATGTGGCCCGCCAGGACGACGAGCGTTTTCGCAACGGCGTTAACCCGCAGGGGGTAGTCGGTGAGCAGTGGGCGCAAGAGACACAGACCGCCACCTCGGCTGGGGTGTTTGCCCAGGGGGATTTGTCCCTGACCGAGCAGGTAACACTCTCGCTGGGAGCGCGCTTCGACCGAGTGGAACTAGAAGTAGATGACCGCTATTTGGCCGACGGCGACCAGAGCGGCCAGCGCACCTTTAACGAGTGGAGCGGTTCTGCCGGGCTGAGTTACCGCTACCGCCCACAGCATCAGGCGTATATCAATACCGGCACGGCCTTTGAGACGCCGACGTTCTCTGAGTTTGCCAACCCCGCTGGCGGTGGCTTCAACCCAGGCGTAGAGCCGCAAAAAGCCTGGAACCGTGAAGTGGGGCTGCGTGGCTACATCGAGCCGCTGGCGCTGGATTACGATGTAGCGCTCTTCTCCGTCCGTGTGCGCGATGAGCTGGTGCCCTACGACGAAGGCGGCCGCACGTTCTATCAGAACGCTGGGGATACCAACCGTGATGGTGTCGAGTTGGCGCTGGGGTGGCAGTTGGCCGAGCAGTGGCGCTTTAACAGCGCGCTCACCCTGGCACGTTATGAGTTCGACGAGTTTGCCACCCCCTCTGAGGGCTTCGATGGCAACCGTATTCCTGGCCTTCCAGAACAAACCTGGGTGAACCAGCTAACGTGGGAGAACCTCGACGAGCGCTTTGCCACACTGGAAATTGAATACGTAGGTGACTTAGTGGCCGATAACGCCAATGAGACAGCGGTGGATAGCTACTGGCTGGTGAACCTGCGGGTAGGCGACGGCTGGCAGCTAAGCCAACAGACTCGACTAAGCGCCTATGTGGGCCTGCGTAACCTGCTGGATGAAGAGCACTACTCAAATGTGCGCTTGAACGGCACCTTTGGGCGCTTTTATGAACCCGCCCCAGGGCGCAGCGTATACGGCGGTGTAGAACTGAGTTTTTAATACTGGCTATGCTTAAGGCTGCCTCAGGGGGGGAGGTAGCACCAGATACAGGGCGGCCTATGGCCGCCATGTCAGTCAGTTAGAGTATTGATCTACCAATTACGCTTGGTAAGTCTACTGTGGGAGGCCGCTTTAGCGGGCGAATGGCGCCGTCAGGCGCCTTGGCTAAGCCACCAGTCGCGAGCTGAAGCTCCCTCCCGCAAACGCTAGCTGACTCCGTGGAGCTAGCGGTTATTCCGGCAACGCGTAGCCAATCACGTAGTCACCCATCTTGGTGCCAAAGGTGCCGTGACCACCGGCCGTGACCACCACGTACTGGCGGCCGTCGGCGCCGGTATAGGTCATCGGCGTGGCCTGACCACCGGCGGGTAAGCGCGCTTTGTAGAGCTCTTCCCCCGTGGTGATGTCGTAGCCGCGCAGGTACTGGTCCAGCGTGCCGCTGAGGAAAGAGACGCCGCCAGCGGTAGTCAGCGGACCGCCCAGTGCGGGAACGCCCACTTTTAAACTAATTGGCAGGCCAAAGGGCATACTGTCACGGGTAGTGCCGTTGCGATGCTTCCAAACGACTTCTGCATCCTGCAGGTCGATACCCGCCACGTCGCCCCAGGAGGGCGCTTGGCAGGGTAAGCCTAATATCGACAACAGCGGGCCCAGCTCGACGGCATAAGGCGCACCTTCGTTGGGTTGTAGGCCCTGCTCGCTGGCGGAGCCTTGGCCCTCTTGCACTTGGTCACGGGGCACCAGCGTAGACACGAATGCGAGGTACTTCGCGCCGGTAAACAGTGCCTGGCGCTCAGGATCCACCGCAACGCCACCCCAGTTCATTACCCCCACATTACCCGGGTAGACGATGCTGCCTTCCAAGGAGGGCGGCGTGTACTGGCCTTCGTAGCGCAGCGAGCGGAACTGGATACGACACATCATCTGATCGAACGGTGACGCGCCCCACATATCCCGCTCGGTGAGCGGCGGTGGCAGCAGGTTCAGTGCCGAGCGTGGCTGCGTTTCCGCAGTCCAGTCGCCTTCAACGGCACCCTGGGGAGCAGGTACTTCTTCAATCGGTACGATAGGCTCGCCGGTTTCCCGGTTGAGTACATACAGGCTGCCCTGTTTAGTAGGCTGAATCACGGCGGGCTGGGTGCCGCTCTCCGTGGCAAGGTCAATCAAGACCGGCTGGGCCGGCGTGTCCATATCCCAAAGGTCGTGGTGGACAAACTGATATACCCAGGCCACTTGGCCGTCGTCCAGGTTCAGCGCCACAAGCCCTGCGCTGTAGGTTTCATCGTTTTCAGAACGGTCAGCGCCGTACTGATCCGGGGTGGCATTGCCCATGGGTAGATACACAAGCCCCAATTCTTCATCGACGCTGATGGGTGCCCACACGTTGGGAGAGCCGCGGGTATAGGTTTCACCCTCTTCGAGTGGGGCGGTGTCGTCTGGGTTGCCACTGTCCCAGTTCCATACCAGCTCGCCGGTATGCACATTGAAAGCACGAATGACGCCGGAAGGCTCGTCGATGGAGCTGTTATCGGTGACATGGCCACCTAGAATAACGAGGCTTTCAGTCACCGTGGGCGGCGAGGTGGAGTAGTAGCCGCCAGGGGAGAACTCGCCAATGTTATTGGTGAGGTCCACTTCGCCGTTGTTGCCGAAGTTCTCGCAGCGCTCGCCGGTATCGGCATTTAGTGCAATCAGGCGGGCATCGGCGGTGGGCAGGTACAGCCTGCGGGGGCACATGACGTCGGTGGCGCTGAGCATGGCAGAAGACTCACCTTCACCTGATGCCAGAGCGGGGCTATCGCCGAGACCGCTGATAAACAGCAGGGAGGCGAGATCGAGAGCAAACCGGCTGCCGTCATCAAACAGGGCACTGGCAGTGGCCGTGCTGTCTGCCACGGACGCTGCGCTATCGTTAGCGCTGTTTCCCTCGATGTCATCTGCTTCGTAGTGAGCAGCATCGTAATAGGCGAGGCCACGGCAGGTCATATGTGCCCAACCGGAGAAGTCTTCCGCGCCCATGGTGCTAATATTGGGGTCAAACTCCCATAGGGTTTCGCCGGTTTCCGGTGACAGCGCCATGGCACGGCTATGCGACGTGCAGATATACAGGCTGTCGTTTACTTTCAGTGGCGTATTCTGGTTGGTGATTTCTGGCGGGGCATTGGGGCCCGGCTCATCGCCGGTTTGTATGCGCCACACTTCCTCTAGCTCGCCAATGTTCTCGGGGGTAATCTGGCTCAGTGATGAGTAGTGGGTACCGGCATTGGTGCCGCCGTAGGCGGGCCAGTCGTCGCCTGCTACCTGGGCAGGGTTAACGTCCTCGGTGTTATTGGCGGACTCGATGGTGCCTTCGATAGTGCCCGGGTAGCTAAACTGGCTGGCAATGGCCGCAATAATAGCTGCGCCGATGCTGGCCATAAGAGCGATGCTGCCACCGCGAGAGTTAAGCGGCTTGCGCCACCAGGGCAGCAGCATGATGATGCCGATTAAACAGGGTATGGCGACCCTGGGCACCAGTTGCCACCAGTCCAGGCCTACTTCCCAGAGCGCCCAGGCGAGCGTGGCAAACAGAATCAGCGCATAGAGCCAGAGTGCCGCGCCTTTACGCAGTGCCAATAATAACCCTGCCACCAGAACGCTAACCCCGGCGATCAAATAGTAAGCGCTCCCCCCTAGCATTAGCAGCTGAACGCCGCCCACTGCTAAGGCTAGGCCTGCTAGCACAAGCAGCAGGCCGAATAAGAGTGCCGGCCATTTACCACGGGCACGCGTGTGTTCATCCATGAGTTAAACCCCTATTAACAACGTGTTGATGCCGCTTTATCCGAGATAGAGCCAAGGATAGAAGCGACGGCTCCCCAACGTGCCCTAACCCATCGGCAGGGCCGATGGGTTAAAACACACATTGATGATCTGTCATTTTAATAAGCAACTAGCTTTGGCCTAACTTTTAGCTGGCTAATTATTTCCAGCAATAATTAAAAAAGCCGCGCTACTTACCATAGCGCGGCTTGGGAAATAGGGGAGGGGAAATACGCTGGATTTAACCTAGCGCAACCTCGTTAGCGGCAGGCTGCGCTTAATCAGGCAGCTTTACCAACATTTTGCCGGTATTGCCGCCTTCAAACAGCGCTAAAAAAGCATCGGGAGTGCTTTCAAGCCCCTCTTTCACGGTCTCTTTGTACTCCAGCTTGCCCTCAGCCACTTGTGGGGCTACCTCGTTCAAAAAGTAGCGGTAGCTGGCCCAGTGATCGGCCACGATAAAACCCTGCATTTTGGCCTTACGTGCCACCAGCTGCGATAAGTTGCTTGGGCCTGGGGTTGGGGCTTCTGCATTGTAGCTATCAATCATGCCGCATACGGCAATGCGTGCCCCCTCGTTTAGCTGGCTGAGTGCCGCTTCCAGGCAGATGCCGCCCACATTCTCGAAATAGACATCAATGCCGTTGGGGCTTGCCAGCTTAATAGCATCGCTTAATTCCCGGGCATCGCGGTCGCGGTAACTGACCGGCTCAACGCCCAATGACTCTAGCCAGGCAAGCTTATGCGCCGCGCCTGCAATACCTACAACATGGCAGCCTTTCGCCTTCGCCAATTGCACCGCCAGTGAACCCACCGCGCCACTAGCAGCGCTCACCAGCACGTTATCGCCCGGTTTGCACTCCGCGATCAGGTTTAGCCCTGTCCAGGCGGTCATGCCGGGCATACCCAGCACGCCGAGGTAGGCTTGGTCAGGCACGTTGCTATCGGGAAGGGCGGTGATGCTATCTCCTTGTAGTTGGGCGATGTCACGCCAGCCACCCATGTGGCTCACCTTGTCGCCCGCTTTAAAATTGGGGTGGTGAGAGGCAATGACTTCACCAATTGCACCGCCTTCCATCGGCTTGCCAAGCTCAAAGGGCGCTACGTAGGTGTGTACGCCGCTCATCCGGCCACGCATGTAGGGGTCTACCGAAAGCCAGCGGTTGCGGATGCGAACCTCGCCTTCCTGCAAGTCGGGTAGCTCCTGGCTCTCCAGGGAAAACAGCTCGCGTTTGGGTAAGCCGGTAGGGTAGTCGGTTAGGGTATAGAAACGAGATAGCATCGTAGCCTCCTGCATCAAGATGGTGGGTAACGCTTCCTGCAGGGTAAAGACTATTAGCAGGCTTGCAAGTTCGCCGAATGAACGCAGGCACATAAAAAAGCGGCCCTGGGTAAAGGCCGCTTTTAGTCAGCATTATGCTGCAACGCTGATCGTTTAAGGGGTATCACACGCTTGCGGGTGTGTTATCCGTTAATCTACCAGGGTAATCATCACGGGTGCCGTGCCGCGGCGGATCATCCCCAGTGCACGCGCTGCCCGCTTTGAGAGATCAATAATGCGCCCTTTAACAAAAGGACCGCGGTCATTGATCAGCACTTCAACTTCTTGCCCGGTATCCGGGCGGGTGACCAGAACCTTGGTGCCAAACGGTAGGCTTGGATGCGCCGCCGTTAGTGCCTGCTGGTCGAAGGGCTCGCCGCTAGCGGTGGTGGCCCCTTGGAATCGGTCGCTATAGAACGATGCGACTCCTTCCTGTAACTCGGTGTTTGACCCTGCTTGGTTAGCAACTGCCTGATTTGCGGTAAAAAATAGAAGCAGCGCAGCCAAGCAGCTCGTTCGGATAATACGCTTATAAGCTCCCATAGGAGTTCCTCGGTGGTTCGTAAAGCAGACTCCACATTCATCAATAAATTGCCGAGTAGGCGTATGGATAGTAGCTGGCGTTGCTGGAGTCAGCAAGCTTTAAGAAGATCGGCACAATTACCCTCATAATCACGCTTTTTGCTGGGTATCGTTATGCTCTTGCTTTTCAGTGAGTTATGCCACTCCAATGAAAGTGGCTAATGGTGGGTTTTTTTGCACTGCAATATTTTTCATCAAGTACTCACTTTAACTCACTGAGCGCCATATAATTCAGTATTGCTATCACCGCGTTTATTGCCAATGACCAAGGATGCCCCTATGGCCAAGTCTTCTTCTCTTACTCTTCTCGTCGTGGCACTTGGCGGCATTGCCGTTGGTTACTTTGTTGCTCAAGGGCTCCCTAGTCAAACACCTGCTGCTGAAGAGCGGGTAGCTGAAGCGACTGCCACGGATGAAGAGGTTGAACAGGAAGCAGTGCCTACTGCACTGCATGGCCTGGACTACCTGACACTGGGTGAGGGCACACGAGGAGAGATTACGGCTGCAAGTGAGTTGAACGGTAAGGACGGCAGCCGATTTGAGCGCTATGGGATTCGTCTCGATGAAGACACGTTGGTGGAAATATCCTTAAGTGGAGCGCTTCAAGGGGTTGTTGCGCTATACGACGACCAGCTTCAGCTGTTAGCCAATGCTGATACGGTGCGCCACCATATTGAAGAGAGCGGTGATTACATGGTGGTAGTGAGCGGTATGGATACCCATAGCTATGGCCCCTTTAATGTGGAGAGCCGCACCATTGAGCTGAGCGATGCGGGGACCATGGGGGTGGGCACGCCCATTGATAGCTGGCTCGACACTGCCGAGCGCGAGATCACGCTGACCATCGAAGAAGCGGGCATGTACCAGATTGAAATGCGTGCCGATGACTTTGATGCCTATTTAGAGCTTGAAGGCCCCAACGGGTATTACCGCGAAGATGATGACAGTGCCGGTAATTTAAACGCCCGTATTTCTGACTTTCTCGCTCCTGGCGAATACACGGTGACCGCACGCACAGCCTTTGGCGAGGGGAGCGGACTGTTTACCTTGTTGGCTGAGCCGCGCGAACTGCCTGGTGATGGCGAGCTGCGGAACGGGGGCGGAGTGTCGCCCGGCGAGACGCTAAGCGGCTGGTACAGTGGTCAGGATATCACCTATCAGTTAGCAATCGACGAAGCAGGTATGTACCAAATCGATATGCGCTCCAGCGATGTGGATGCATATCTGATATTAGAAGGCCCAAGCGGCTACTACCGTGAAGATGACGATAGTGCTGGTAATTTGGATGCGCGGATTGCTGATTTTCTCGCGCCGGGTAACTACCAGCTAACCGCCCGTACTGCATACGGCACCGACAGCGGCCTGTTCACGCTCTCCATTGAGCCGCGTGACCTGCCCAGCGGTGTAGAGCTGCGCAATGAAGGTGCATTAACCCCAGGTGAGATGGTGAATGGTTGGTATAGCGGCGAAGCGTTGACCTACCAGCTCACCTTGGAGGAGAGCTCTCTGGTGACGCTGAGCATGAACTCCAATGATTTCGACGCCTATCTTGAGCTTTACGGCGAAGGGGTTTCCTACAGCGACGACGATAGCGGTGGTGGCACTAACGCACGCTTAGAGCAGGCGCTGTTGCCGGGTACTTACACCGTCAGTGTGCAGGGCTTTAGCGCTAGCGGCAGCGGTATGTTCGAGCTACAGATGAACGCTCAACCCACCGAAATGCAGCCAGACGTTTGAGCGTTAAATAAACACTGCCCCACTATGCCAGCGCCCTTGCTACCGTTTCACTTGATGCGTTAGAGGGTGTCGCTAAGCCGCGTTACTTGGGCAAGTAGATTGTTTTGGACAAGCAGGTTGTTTTGGAAAAGCAGGTTATTCAATAAGTAGACCGTTTAGTACGCGCTGCGTCTAATGGCCTAAAACAAATCCACGGTTATCAACTACGCTAAAAGCAGCCCGCCGCAACGTCACGTTGCCGGAGCTGCTTTTTTGTTTCACCACCATTCGTTTTCCAGTAGGCATGGATCGCTTATGAATATTGATAATAAAACCCATCGGCAGGTACGCCTGCTGGTTGTTGACCCACAAGGGCATCTACTGCTCAAACGTGACGCTTCGCTCACCCCTTGGAAGACACTGGGAGGCGAGCTATTAAACGACGAAGACTACCCCGCCGCGGCGATACGCTTACTGCACGAGGAGGCCGGGCTAAGCTGCCCCCTTGGGCCGCTTTTGCGCCAGCGTGAACTCATTGAGGCGACGGGCCACCCGGTAGAAGAGCGCTTTTTCTTGGTGCGCTGCCCTGAACATCACGATAGTGAACAAGGCAGCCTGCAAGGGGAGCTGTTGCTAACAGCAACAACGGCAGCCGTGCCGCTTTATCAGTGGTGGCCGCTGGCTGAGATGCAGCGTACCGAGGCAGCACAGTTTTCCCCCTCTTGGTTGCCTGAACTGATGGCCAGCGTGTTGTTTAGTGAAACCATGATGCCAGCCTCAACGGCTCGCCTTTAGGCAGCCGACGACCACCAGCAGTGCAGCGGTGGGCAGCCGCCAATCAAAAGCACTCACTCCGGCCAGCACCAGAAGCAAGGCCGCCAGAATGGGCACGCCGTAGGCCAAGCTTCCCACCAGGCTTGCCTGGCCAAAGCGCAGTGCTTTATCCCAGGCCACCATGGCAATACCGTAAGGGCCAAGGCCTAACGCGATACCTGCCAGCAGCGCTTCGCCACGTGGCAGTGCGGCGTTGCCCTCCAGCAGTAGGCTGGCGATGCTGGTCATGGCACAGGCCACTAGCAGTAAGCGCGGTAGCAGGGGCGTTAAAGAGATCGGGGCTGCCTGCCCCAGCCAGGAGTAAAATGCCCAACAGCAGGCGGCGAGCAAGGCCAACCCATAGCCGGACGCCGCGCCACCAAAGCCACCGTTCAGCGCTTGGGGAAGTAGCAAAATGGCTGCGCCGGAAAAGGCAATCAGTGCACCAGCCACGCTCGCCCATTGCAGGCGACCCCAGCGGCTCCATTGGCTTAATAACACAAACAGTACCGGCCAGGTGTAGGTGATGAGCGCCGCTTCGGCGGCGGGGGCTAGGCGCATTCCAATAAAGTAACTGCTAACGGCCCCAACGATCAGCAGCGGAATACCGAGCCACACGCTTAGCCGCCAGCCTAGCGAACAGGTTTGCGTAGCGGCACGCCGGCTTAACGGTAGCGTGGTAAGCGCGCCTGCCAGCAGCGTGAGTGTCGTTAGCTGCAGGGGAGCGGTGGCGTGGGCAAACTCAGCCAGCAGCGGTGCAACGCTCCACAGGGTCACTGCCACCAAGGCGGCGCATACGCTGTATTTAGGGGATACCACCACCGTCGAGTGAATGGGGTGCATAGCACGTCTCCTGAAACCTTGCAGTGATCCAAGCCTTGAAGTGAAACAAGCCTTGAAATAAGTCCATGCCGCGCAGCATACTCCCCCCTTTAACCATCAAGATAACGATCTTTTATGATCAATATCATCAACAATGGTGATGAATGCGTGCGCCCACGTTTGACTTAACGCTGTTAAGAACGCTGGTAGCGATTGCGGATACCGGTAGCGTGACCGCAGCGGCAAAACGGCTGGCTTATACCCAGTCCACGGTGAGTATGCAGTTACAGCGGTTAGAGGCGCAGCTAGCGGTTAGCCTGCATGAGCGGGATGGGCGGCGGCTGCGCTTTACCGCTGAAGGTGAGCGCTTACTTGCCCATGCGCGCCGATTGTTAACGCTGAACGACGAGGCCTGGAGCGATATGCAGGCCCGCCAGATTACCGGAGATCTCACCCTCGGCATCCCTGAGGATTACGCCTCGCTGCTACCGTCGGTGTTTGCCTACTTTCACCAGCTCTATCCGGCGGTGGGGTTAACCGTTAAGTGCGGCACCAGTGCCCATTTGGTCAAGCAAGTGAAAGCCTCGGAACTGGATCTTGCACTGGTAACGCGCCAGCGCAACTCCCCAGGGGGCGATGTGATTCGCCGTGAGCCGCTGGTCTGGGCGGTAGGGGTTCACCAGCAGCCATCATTGAGCGACCCTATTCCGCTAGCGCTATATTCCCCAGGGGCGGATGTGTTTCGTGAGGTGGCGGAGCAGGTCTTACAGGCCGCCGGGCGGAATTGGCGAGTGGCTTACACTAGCCAGTCTATGGCGGGGCTTGCGCCGATTGTGACTGCAGGGTTGGCAGTGGTGGTTGTGACGCGGAGTATGCTCACACCTACGCTGCGACCGTTAGATGAGAGTAGCGGGCTGCCTGCTTTGCCGATGATTGAGCTGGCGTTGCACCGTGCGCCGCACCGGCCTTCAGAGCCAGCTCGACGGCTGGGTGAATTGATTCGCGAACAGCTAGCGGCTCCCAGCGAAGCGTTATAAGGTATGTCATTACCTAACAATCATTTTTCTATCGTGACGCCGCTGAACTAAGCTAACGGTGACGACGCTACTGGGCAGGGAGTTTTGAATGCACGAGTTAGATCACTATATCTACCCACATCGGGTGCTGCACTGGCTGGTGGCTTTGGCGGTGTTGCTGTCACTGGCCAGCGGCTTAACCCTCGGGTTTTTGGGCTATGAGCGCACCGTTGCACTGGTGGGGAATACGCTGACCAACCTGCTCTACACCAGCCATAAAACGCTGGGCGTTACCATCCTGTTGTTGATGACGTTGCGGATTATTACCCGGGTTGCCTTCGTGGTGCCGGACCACGACCCGCCCTTGAATGCCTTTGAGCGCATTGTGAGCACCAGTGTGCACCATTTGCTTTATGCGGGGCTGGTGATCATGCCGCTTCTAGGCTGGGCAGCGACCGCCACGGGCGGTTTTCCGGTGGAGTTTTTCCATTGGCACCTGCCAGGGCTCTTGGGCAAGCATGAGGCGCTCTCGGAAACGCTGTTTATGTGGCACGGGCGCTTGGGTTGGGCGCTGATCTTACTGATTACGCTGCATGTGGCTGGCGCACTGTTCCACTGGCGTATCAAGCGCGATAATGTAATGAAGCGTATGAGCCTGTTTGATTAAATCGCTGTCCACGTCTCCTCTACGACGTCACGCTGAGCCATAGCCATAAAAGCGGGCGGTTTGGCGTGACTTTTCGGCATACATCTGCCGGTCGGCCTCCCGTAGTAGGTCTTCCAGCGTATTGTTATCTTCACTGCTTAGGCTCACTCCAACGCTTACCCCCACGTTTACCATCGCCCCGCAGGGAAGCTTAATGGGCGAGCTAACGGTTTGCACAATACGGTTACACACCTCTTCTAGCGTTTTCGGCTGTTGGATGTCCTCCAGCAGCACAATAAACTCATCCCCACCGAAACGGGCGCAGTGGTCGCTCTCCCTGGCAATGTGCTCCAAGCGTTTTGCTACCTGTTGAAGGACAAAGTCACCGGCTTCATGCCCGTATTTATCGTTAATCGGTTTAAAACGGTCGAGGTCGCACATAATTAACGCAAACGGAATATGATCGCGCTGGCTGCGCTCCAGGGCGGTGGTGGCGCGGTGTACGAGTCCGTGGCGGTTAAGTAAGCCGGTTAACGTATCGTGGTTAGCCAACCGCTCAAGCGCTTGGGTGCGCAGGGCAACCTTCGCTTCTAGTGCTGCTTCCTGCTTTTTTAACATCGCAACGGTTTCGGCCTGGGCACGCTCCTTTTGCCACTTTAGCTTATTAAAGCGCGACGCCAGGGCAAAAGAGAGCAGCAACATCTCAATAGCAGAGCCAATCTGTATACCGTGTAGCGTAATGAAATTAGCGGGCAGAATGCTCATATTGCGCAGTGCGAACACGGCGGCACCGAGTAGGAAAATCGACCAAGCCAGCACAAAGAGCCGCGCACTGGGCACGCGGCGCCAGCTGCAGTAAATACCGCATAGCAATAGCAGCAGCGAAGCGATAAACCCTGTTATATCCATCAATAGCAGCGCTAGCTGGGTCGGTATGACAATAACGGCGGCAAGTACTAGCCAGCAGCCAATACGAAACAGCGAAAGGGTGCGATGCCAGCCAGGGCTGTAGCGCCCAGTGTTAAGAAAGCTCTGGGCGAACAGCGTGGCCATGGCCGAGGCAAAGGTGAAGCCGATCGCCACAAGCCGAGCGGTGTGCTCCCCTAAAAAACTCCAGAACATCAGCGTGCCCATGCCGTTAAAGGTCAAAATGGCCAGCGTGAAGCCAAAGGTGAACAGCGTGTAGTGCAGGAATACCCGCTCTTTCAGGCCAAGAAATAGCAGGAGATTGTAGATACCCAGGGCCAATAACATGCCGAAATAGGTCGCCAACCAAAAATTATGACGGTCGTTTTGGGTATAAAACGCTTCGGGCCTCATGGCGCTGTAATTCAGTACCTTACTGCCTGCAGCGCTAACCTGACTATACAGCGTGACCGTTTCTCCCCCGGCTAACGTAAGGGGAAACACCGCCTGGCGATGGGCTAACGCGCGTTCTGCCACGGGTACGGCACTGCCGCTGTGCTGCACGTCGCTAAACTGCTCACGCAGGGTATAGAGTGTGACGTGATCTAAAAAGGGATACTCGAACGTTACCATCCAGGTAGTAGGGCGCGGTGAGGCATTATGGAGCCGAGTGGTCAGCCAGGTATCGCTTTGGGTGTAGCCAAAGTGCAAACTTGGCTCGTCATCAGCTGCCTGAAACGGCGGGTTAAGGGCTAATAGCGCTTGCAGGGTGAGTGGCTCCGTGGCATGCCAGTAGCTGCTGGCTGCCGTTAAAGCGTAGCGCGGCTGTTCGGGTGAAAGAGACAGCGTACTGCTGGCACTTGCCGGGAGGTGCCAACTCATAAGAAACGCAATCAAGCCAGCCGAAAGGCGCTTTAACCAACAGTGAGCATCCATAGATATCGCTATTTTGGTTTTTTTTGGCTCCGGACAGGCGCACCCCACCCCTAGCCTGTCTCGAAGAGCTTGATAGTTGTGCTGTTTGCTAATAGGTCAATAGGCTGTTCTGCTGCAACAGATTAGTAGCGTTTTTATAACTTGCCATGTGCGAGATTTTTATGACTCAGGAGCCTAGAAGCATCTTGAGTGTAGCCCTCTTTGCAGCGCCTTGAGCAAAAATGGTGCTAAAGCGTGATGTGGTTCAGCCTTTCGGTTAGACGCTGTATGAGCTGTCCACTATGCCGCCAAAAGTGCCAGTAAAGCGGTACGTTAAGGCGGTAGCCGGGGGCGATATTGACAAGCTGCCCCGTTTGCAGCTGCTCGGCGGCCTGGAGCTGCGGAATCATGCCGTAACCGATTCCCGCCGTGGCAAAGCGCACAAAGCCCTCTGAAGAGGGGCAGAGGTGGTAGGGGAAGTGGCCGTGGTAGCCGCACTCGGCAAGAAAGCGGTGCTGTAACTGATCGTGTGGGCCAAACACAATGGCCGGTGCTGTTTGAAAGGCCTCCGTGCTTGGCCCTTGCGGGAAAAAGCGCGCGGCATAGCTGGGAGAAGCCAGCGGCTGATAAGGCATATCCCCTACATGCAGGCAGCGGGCACCGGCAATTGGGTTGGGCGTGGCGCACAGGCAGGCCGCAACATCGCCATCGCGCAGGCGCTTCAAGCCCACTTCTTGATCCTCAATCACCAAATCCAGCAGTACCTCTTCTGACTGGCAAATCTCGGCCACGGCATCGGCCCACCAAGTCACCACGCTATCGGCATTTACGGCAATGCGTAGGCGTGGTGCGGCTTTTTCCAACGTGGGTAGCGCCTGGTGTAAATCGCGCTCTAAGAGCTGCACCTGCTGGTAGTGGGCGAGTAGCCGCTGGCCGGCAGGCGTAGGCGCGAGAGCGGGGTGGCGTACCAGGACCGGCTGGCCCAGGCGGACCTCTAACGCCTTGATGCGTTGCGAAATAGCCGACTGCGAGAGGCCTAGCAAATCGCCCGCCCGCTCGAAACCGCCGCACTCCACCACGGTCGCCAGCGCTTGAAGAAGTTTGTAGTCCACCATCGCTTTATCCCTACTGCCTACTATTTGCCATCTACTATTCATCATTTACTAACCGCCATCTACCAGCTGCCGTGGCGGTGACGTTATACCGAGGCGCTTAGTAAAAGCGAGTTGGGCGCTTGTCCGCAAATGAAAATCAGTCTCTTGTTTGACTTGACAGGGAAGTGCGTCACAATTCGCCGCCTATGTGTAAAGAGGGAGCACCATGGAGTTATTGCGGGTGGTATTTCGTCACTACCGCTGGCCGTTTATCGGCGCACTGGCGCTGAGTTTACTCAGTGCCGGGCTTGGGGTGGGCGTCATCGCCTTTATTAACCAGCGGTTGATCGAGGCGGGCAGTACGCTGTCGGCGCTGCCGCAGTTTTTGGGCTTGCTGCTGCTGTTGCTGGCCGTCACTTTGGGCACCCAGCTTGCGCTGACCGTGCTGGGCCACCACTTCGTTTTTGACCTGCGTTCCCGACTGGTGAAGCGGATTCTGGATACCGATATCGAACGCTTAGAGCAGGTGGGCAACGCCACGCTGCTGGCAAGCCTCTCCAGCGATGTGCGTAATATCACCATCGGCTTCGTGCGCCTGCCGGAGCTGGTGCAGGGCGTGGTGCTAACCCTGGCCTCGGTGGTGTATCTGGCGTGGCTCTCGCCTGAAATGGTGGTCATTACGGTACTCTGGATGGCCTTCACCATGGGCGTTGGCTGGGTGCTGGTGTCGAAGGTGTATCGTCACTTCCATCAGGTGCGCGAAAGCGAGGACCGCCTGTATAAGGATTATCAATCGGCCATTGAGGGGCGCAAAGAGCTGGCGCTCAACCGCGACCGTGCACGGCGCTTTTTCGATGAGTCCTATACCGCCAATGCCAATGCGTACCGGCACCATATTATTCGGGCGGACACCTACCACCTCAGCGCCAATAACTGGTCCAATATTATGATGCTGGGCGCCATTGGCGTGGTGTTCTTTATGGCCAACGTGCTGGGCTGGGCAAGCCCGGCGGTGGCGGCCACTTTTGCTTTAACCCTGCTGTTTTTACGCACGCCCTTAATTCAGGCCGTGGGCGCATGGCCCACGTTAATCAGTGCCCAGGTGGCGTTTGATAAGCTGGCAAGCCTGGAGCTAGCCGAGTTCCAGTCTGGCTTCGATGTGAAGGATCACTTCCGCGGCTGGCAGCGCTTAACGCTGACGAATGTGGTGTATCGCTACACGCCATCATCCGGCGGCGAGGGTTTTCAGGTAGGGCCGCTTAATCTCACGTTGGCGCGTGGCGAGCAGGTGTTTTTGATTGGCGGCAACGGCAGCGGTAAATCGACGCTGGCGCGCCTGCTGTCGGGGCTTTACCGCCCGCAAAGCGGCCAGATCAGTGTGGATGGCAAGGAGCTAAGCCCGCAGGAGTGGGCCGCGTTTCGGGCGCGCTTTGCCAGCGTCTTTACCGATTTTCACCAGTTCGACCAAGCCATGGGGCCGGGTGGCAAAGCGGCCGACCCGGTACTGGTGGCGACATGGCTTGAGCGGCTGCAGATGCAGCAGAAGCTGGAGTGGCAGGGTGATCGAGTGGTAAATACGCAGCTCTCGCAAGGGCAGCGCAAGCGCTTGGCGCTGCTGCTGGCGATTGCCGAAGAGCGGGATATTTTGCTGCTGGACGAGTGGGCGGCTGATCAGGACCCGCAGTTCAGGCGGCTGTTTTACCGCGAGCTGTTGCCCCACTTGAAAGCGATGGGCAAAACCGTGTTTGCCATTAGCCACGACGACAGCTACTTCGTCCATGCGGACCGCTTATTAGAAATGTCCAAAGGGCGGCTTTGCGAGCTGACCGGTGAGCAGCGAGCCCAGGCGAGTGAAGACGCGGTGGCACAGATCAGTTCGTAAGTGGTTGCTTCGTAAATGGTGGCTTATCAGCCTTTGCGACGTGCCTGGCGGTCGCACCCTTCCAGCGGGCAGTTACCGCACACTTCAAACTCATCAAGCAGGTAGCGCAAACAGCAGAGCTTGCGCACCCGCTTGACCTCTTCGCTGCCGCTAGGCTGGTAGGTGCGTACTGGCTCAAACAGCGGGTTGCGCTGGCCGTTGAGGGTGCGTGATTCCAGCAGCGCTCGGGTGGCGGCCAGGGCACCCCGGTTGACCAGCGGATGCCCGGCAAGGGCGTTCACGTAGTAATCCACGTAGCCACCGGCGTTGCTCCAAAATACCCGCTGCGCGGCCCCGGAAATCGCCGAAAGGCGCTCGATCAGCGGGGCCCAGTGTTGCTCGATCAGCGTGGTAAAGCGCTCGGTAGTGTCCAGGGTGGTAAAACGCTCGCCTTCATGGGGCAGCCAAATCCGCTGGGCGCAGCCTTCCTCGTTTTGCATCACATAGAGATCATCCAGCCCGACCGGTAAGTCGCGATTTAACAGTAGGTGGGCGGTCAGCGTAGGGACGGTCACGGTGCTGAAGTGCCACTTCGACCAGAGCGAGGCAATAGCCCGCTTGTCTCCGTTGGGATAGCGGCTGGCGTAACGCGCCATATCCTCTTCAAGCAGGGCGGGGTTGCGCCACCGCGATGCCTTGATAGCCCTCTGCGGCACTGCGCCGCCGATCAGCGGCGGCGTAAAGTGCTCAAGCGCCCCCTGATAGCAATCAGCAAGCATGAGCGGCGTAGCGGTGTCGGGCTGGCGCAAGGCAAGAGGCATAACCGAACTCCAAGACGTGATGAGGGCACGTAAACAGGTCGCCAGCATAAGCGATAATGCTTATCAGTTGAAGAGTTAATTGAGAACGACTCTTTTTCAGTCTTGCGTCCGTTATCGGCGCTTATTGGGCCACGGCAATGCGATGCCCGCCGTTAGGATGCTGCATGACCTGCATGGGTAGGCCATAAATGGCTTCCAGCGTAGTGCTTTGCATTAAGGCATCGGGCGTGCCGTGGGCCAGCAGGCGGCCGCTGTGCAGAGCCATCAGCTCATCGCAGTAGCGCGACGCCATATTGATGTCGTGGAGAACTATGATCACACCCAGGTTCAGCTCGTCGCAGAGCTTACGAATCAGCGCCAATACTTCCATTTGGTGAGCGATATCCAGCGCTGCCAGCGGCTCATCCAGCAGTAAAAAGCGGCTGCCTTGGGCAATCAGCATGGCGAGCCACACCCGCTGGCGTTCACCGCCCGAGAGCGTATCTACCAAGCGGTCGGCGAAGGCTTCCGTGTGGGTCAGCGTAATGGCGCGCTCAATCGCCTCTTTATCTTTTTGATTGTGGCGGCCTAGCAGCCCGTGCCAGGGGTAGCGCCCAAAGGCCACTAGCTCGCGGCCGGTGAGGTTTTCCGCGCTAGGTAGGTGCTGGGGGAGATAGGCTACCTGGCGGGCAAATTCGCGGTTGCCCCACTCATGCAACGGGCGCTGGTCGAAATAGATCTCACCTTTGCTGACGGGCTGCTGTTGCGCCAATAGCTTGATCAGTGTCGATTTTCCAGAGCCGTTATGACCAATCAGGCCATACACCTTGCCCTCTTCAAAGGTATGGTGGACGGGCTGAAGAAGGGGTTTGCCGTTAATAGCGAAGGTGGCACCCTGAACGTCGAACATGCACGGCTCCTGAAGGTGGTGGTGATGATGGTAATGCTGTAATGCCCCCAATTGTAGTGTTAATACTTATCATTTAGAATCTCGCCCTTTCATTTATTTTTTCAACCCTTTCGCTTGCCAAGGTCGCGCCAATGACAATGCCTGCCAATGCCTCTGTTTCCGTCGTTCATGGGGTATTGTCGTTATGCTAATGCGCCGTGGCACATCACCTGTGCAAACCTGTCTGTTGCTGAGCTTGCCGCTGTTGGTGCTGTTGGTACTCAGCCTTCAGCAGCAGGGCGGTATCGTGCCGGGCTTTCAAGCGCTGCTGTTTCCTACCTTTGAGAACGTCGATGAGCTGCTGCTGCACTTTACCTGGTGGCCGCGCTTTACAATTGCGCTGTTGGCGGGGGGCGGTTTGGCGCTAGCCGGGGTGTTAATGCAGCAGGTGCTACGCAACCCGCTGGCATCGCCGACTACCTTGGGAGTGGCATCAGGCGCTAACTTGGCGCTGATGGCGGCCACATTGATGGCACCTGGGATGTTGGCCATCGGCGGGGAGTGGATTGCGCTGCTGGGTGGCGCTGCTGCTGTAGGGTTGGTATTTGCGCTCGCCTGGCGGCAGGGGTTAGCGCCCATTGCGGTGGTGCTGGCGGGGCTGGTGGTTAATCTTTACCTGGGCGCGCTCTCGACGGCCTTGCTGCTGTTCAACCATGAAACCCTGGCTGGGCTGCTGATTTGGGGCGCGGGTTCCCTGGCGCAAAATGGCTGGGATGGGGTGGCGTCGCTGGCTCCACGGCTGGCCATTTGCGGCTTGGCAGCGTGGCTGTTGCTGCGTCCTTTGGCGGTTTTAGAGTTAGACGACGCCAGCGCCAAAAGCCTGGGGATTTCGCTGAAGCATTTGCGCTTTGCCGGGTTAGGGCTGGCGGTGTTTATGACCGGTAGCGTGGTGAGCGTGGTGGGTATCATCGGCTTTATTGGGTTAGCGGCCCCCAATATCGTGCGTATGGCGGGGGCACGCACGTTGCGTGCGCGCTTGCTCTGGTCGACGCTATTAGGCGCCGTGCTGCTGGCCACGACGGATCTCCTGCTGCAGCGTTTTTCCGGCATGGTGGCGACGCTGATTCCCACCGGCGCCGTGACGGGAGCGTTAGGTGCACCGCTGCTGATGTGGTTAATTCAGCGCCTTAAGCTGCAGGGCGACCGTCCTCCCCAAGCGTCTGGCGTGGTGATAACGCGCCACGCCGCGCCTAACCGGCTAGCCATTGGTCTGCTGCTGGCGTTGGTGGCGGCCATGGTGGTGGGCCATTTGGTGGGTCAGGGGGCCAACGGCTGGAGCATGATCGCCCCGACGAACTGGAGCGTGATTGAGTGGCGCTTTCCGCGCGTCATAGCCGCAGCGGCCAGTGGTTTGATGCTGGCGATTGCGGGCACGATTCTGCAGCGCCTTTCCGCCAACCCCATGGCGAGCCCGGAAGTATTGGGTATTAGCGGCGGCTGTGCCATTGCGCTGATTTTAGGTATCTACCTGCTGCCTGCCCCAAGCAATGCCCTATTGGTGGCGATTGGCACGCTGGGCGCATTGGCGACCCTGCTGGTGCTGGTAGCGCTCAACCGTAAAAGCGGCTTCGTGCCTGAGCGTTTGCTGCTCAGCGGCGTGGCGATTAGCGCACTGTTCGATGCGGTACGCAGCGTGCTACTGGCGGGCGGCGACCCGCGAGGTCAGCAGGTCATCGCCTGGTTGGCAGGCTCTACCTATTACGTTGATGTAGGCAGTGCGCTGCTCGTAGGCAGCATGGCGGCGGGGCTGGCGTTGGTAGCGTTGCCGTTCACCCGCTGGCTAGACATCATGCCGATGGGAGCCGCAACAGCGCGTTCGCTGGGCATTGGTCTTAATCGTGCGCGTTTAGCGCTGTTACTGCTGGTCGCGTTGCTCACCGCCTGCGCCACGCTGGTGGTGGGGCCGCTCTCCTTCATTGGCTTATTGGCACCGCATATGGCCCGGTTAATGGGCTTCTCCCGCGCCCGCCAGCACTTAGTGGGCGCTGCCTTGATCGGTATGCTGCTGATGGTGCTGGCCGACTGGGTGGGCCGCCAAATCATGTTCCCTTATGAGATTCCGGCGGGCTTAGTGGCCTCGCTGATCGGTGGTGCCTACTTTATGTGGGGGCTGCGCCGCTTATAAGCTGTGCTAATGCACTATTAGTAAGATGATTTTTCGTTATGCAGGCTTTGCCTTACCCTAACGCCTTCTTTACTCAAGCATAAGGCGAGTGGCGATGTGGGAAAGCTATCTAACGGGCTTAGTGGTTTGCGGCGGCATTATCATGGCGATTGGGGCGCAGAACGCCTATGTGCTGGGGCTGGCCATTCGCCGCGAGTATCACTGGTGGTCGGCGGGGCTGTGCATTAGCGCGGATATCATCCTGCTCACGGCCGGTATGTTTGGTGCCAGCGCGTTTTTGCTCACTATGCCCAACGCTATGGAAACCATGCGCTGGGTAGGCGTGCTGTTTTTGAGCTGGCTAGCGGCACAAGCGCTGTGGCGCGCCGCCAGCGGCCGCGAAGGCTTAAAGGCCAACAGCGCCAAAGCGCGTAGCCTGCGCGGCGTGCTGCTGGCGACACTGGCTGTCACGGTACTTAACCCGCAGGTGTATTTGGATACGTTGCTGTTAATTCCCGCCATTGGCGCTCAGCAAGAGAGCGCCAGCGTGTTTGTGGCAGGGGCTTCAACGGCGTCGATTCTCTGGTTTAGCCTGCTGGCCTGGGGCGGCGCGGCGCTGTCGCCCTGGCTCACCCGCCCCGGCGCTTGGCGCACCATTGATGGGCTGATTGGCCTGATGATGGCTGCCATCGCGGTGCACCTCGCGCTCGGCTCGGCGCTGTTGTAGGGGTTGATTGACGCGTTACGCCTGATCGAAGTAGCGTTTGATGATATCCAGCACCTGCTCAATATCGCTGTCGCTGATATCACGATGCACCACCATCCGTGTGGCGTAGAGCAGTTCTATCAGCACGCCATGTTCCTTGAGCCAAGCGGCCAGCGGCGCGACATGCGCTTTGTCGATCTGAACAAACACCATATTGGTGGCCTGTGAGGTCACCTCAATGGCGGGAAAGGCGGCCAAGCCTTCGGCCAGACGAGCTGCACGACGGTGATCGTGGGCCAAATCCGCTACGTGGTGATCCAGCGCGTGCTGGCAGGCGGCGGCAATAATGCCTGATTGGCGCATGCCGCCCCCTACTACCTTACGCCAGCGCCGAGCGCGGTCGATAAAAGCTTGGGAACCCACCAGTGCCGAGCCCATGGGCGTGCCTAGCCCTTTCGAAAAGCACAGTGAAACGCTGTCGAAGGGCTGGCAAAGCTGCTTTATTGAGGTGTCCGTCGCGACGACGGCATTGAAGAGCCGAGCACCGTCTAAGTGGGTAGCGAGACCATGCTCTCTAGCCAGCGCGGTGGCCTGCTGCACGTACTCGGCAGACAGTACCTTCCCGCCAATGGTGTTTTCCAGCGCCAAGAGCCGGGTGCGGGCAAAGTGAAAATCGTCGGCTTTGACGGCGGCGGCGATTTTTTCCAACGGCAGGCTGCCATCCGGGGCGTTTTCAATCGGCTGCGGTTGAATGCTGCCCAACACGGCAGCGCCGCCCCCTTCATAGCGATAGGTGTGGGCGCTCTGGCCGACAATATACTCATCGCCCCGCTCGCAGTGAGCCATTAACCCCACCAGGTTGCTCTGGGTGCCGCTGGGGAACAGCAGCGCGGCCTCTTTACCGGTACGCTCGGCCAGCGTGGCTTGAAAGGCATTCACCGTTGGATCATCGCCCCATACATCATCCCCTAGCGGAGCCGACATCATGGCTTCCTGCATGGCAGCGGTGGGGCGTGTCACCGTATCGCTACGTAAATCAATCATAAGACTCTCACTCAGGTGGCCCTCCCGAAAAGGGCACTATGAATATAAACAGCTATGGTTATCGCAGACATTGCGACATCGTTTTATATCCAACTCTACCGTATGGCAACCTAGCATAGGCGATAAGATGGACCTTAAAAGTGGCTACCCGTTTTGGACGGTCAAAAATGGTTTGTTAACCCCTTTTCCGCAGCTTACCCATGATCTGCAAACGGAAACAGTGATTATTGGGGGAGGGATCACCGGCGCCTTAATTGCCGATGAGCTAAGCCGTTACGGCCATCAGGTAGCGGTACTAGAGCGTCGCGACGTAGGGTGGGGCAGCTCTGCCGCCAGTACAGCGCTACTGCAGTATGAGATTGATACCCATATGGTGCATTTGGCCGAACAGTATGGCGAAGCCAACGCGGTAATGGCGTATCGTCGCTGTGCCGACGCAATCCGCTCCCTGGAAAGCTTGGCCGCTGAGCTAGGCAATGTGGCGTTTAGCCGCCAGCAAAGCCTCTACTTTGCAAGCCAGGAAGAGGACGTTGCTGCTTTGAAGGCCGAAATTGCAATGCGCAAGCGCTACGGCTTTGAGGTGGCTTGGCTGGATCGGCCCGCCATCGAAGCGGGCTACGGCTTTTCAGCGCCAGGGGCGATTCTCTCCTCACTGGCCGCCAGCGCCGACCCTTATCGCATGACGTATCACCTATTGGAGGGCGTGGTGCGGCGGGGCAGCAAGGTATTTGATCGCACCCAGGTCGAACGGCTGGAGAGTGACGACCAGGGTGTGGACGTTAGGCTACGCAATGGTGCCATGCTGCGCTGTCAGCAGGTCATCATCGCCGCAGGGTACGAAAGCCAGTCATGGCTACCGTCGCCAGTGGCTACCAATCGCAGCAGCTATGCGTTTGTCACCGATCCGTTGCCCCGCGAGATGTTAGGCAAGCTTGGCCACACCCTGGTGTGGGAGTCGGCGCGGCCGTACCTCTACCTGCGCTCCACCCAAGAGGGGCGACTGTTGATCGGAGGAGAGGATGACGATGAAGATATTGCCGAGCGTCGGGACGCGCGGGTAATGGAAAAAGCTCAAACGCTGGCGGCAAAGGTCGAAGCGCTCTGGCCTGACCTCAAGATTAACCCGACGTTTTGTTGGGGAGGCACCTTTGCGGAAACCGACGACGGCTTGCCCTACTTCGGCCCCCACGAAGCACTGGGGCCACGGGTGCATTTCGCCATGGCCTATGGGGGGAATGGCATTACTTACAGCATGATAGGTGCCCAACTGCTGCGTGCGCTGATTGAAAGACGCCAGCACCCATTAAGTGCACTGTTCTCGTTTCAGCGGGAGCGGCATGATACATAACTAAGCAGCGGGTAAAGCGCTACACTACGAATAGCTATGTCATGTACTGATATCGCCTGCCTGTTGGATAGTGCTGTGTAGAGTACTGTGTAGAGTACTGTATAGAGTGCCGTGTGTTTGATAAGCGAGTGCCTTTCATGAGTCCCACCCTTTATCTGCGTGCCCTGGAACGTAACGACCTGCGCTTTGTGCATGAGCTCAACAATAACCAGAGCATTATGTCGTACTGGTTTGAGGAGCCCTACGAGTCGTTTGATGAGCTGGAGGAGCTGTATAACAAGCATATTCACGATAATGCGGAGCGGCGCTTCGTTGCCGAAGACAGCAGCGGTAACGCGATTGGGCTGGTGGAGCTGATTGAGATTGACTACATCCACCGCAGCGCTGAGTTTCAAATCATTGTTACCCCGGAGCATCAAGGCAAAGGGTTCGCCCGCTCGTTGATTCGCCAGGCGCTGCACTACTCCTTCACGATCTTAAACCTGCACAAGGTTTACTTGATTGTGGCAGTCCAGAATGTCAAAGCGATCCACCTCTATGAGGAGAGTGGGTTTATTGAAGAGGGGCACTTAGTGCAGGAGTTTTTCATCAACGGCAAATACCGTGATGTAAAGCGGATGTATATCCTGCAGGAGACGTATCTGGCGCAGTTAGGCGGGCAGCCGGCAGAAGAGGGCGGGTGGGGCTAGGGGGCGCTAAATTCATCTAGTGAGCGTTGATTAGCAGCGCCCGCTTGGTTGGTATTTCACCAAGGCCGGGCGCTGGCCGCCGTATTACTGCTGGCGCATATAAGCTGCAATGGCATCAAAAGCCGTTTGCTGCTGCTGGGCACGCTGCGCCCATACTTCCATGACATCGACTTCCATCGCCTGACATTGTTTAGCTACATGGTGCATGGCGAGCACTCCTGATGAGGTTGATGAATCGTTTTTGTTATACACAGCTTGCGTTGTGTAGCGCGGTAAATTAGCTGTGGTGTGAATATTAGGCGCTTCCAGTGGACCTGACTAGTCCAAAAGAAGTAAGCAATTTGCTACTGCGTGTAAGAAAATGCTTACAAAAAAGCGCTAAAATATATAGATCATTGAATGGAAAAGGTTTTCATAATACAAAAAAGCCGACAGGCAGCGTCGGCTTGGGGTGTTATCTTTTCGTCTATAGAGGGGTAAAAGTAAGAAAATCGCGCTATTCAGCAAAAATAAGCGATAAACGCTTCGTTAGCCGCGTGCTGCCACTGTGCCTGGCATTGCCAAAAAGCCAGCACTTCCTCATCACGCGCCGGTATTGCACTGATGATAGTCATCACATGGTCCTCCGGTGGGACAACACTTACCAGTGTAGCCCCTTTTTTGTTGCGCTGCAGCATAGTGCTGGTGAAGTGTTGCTGCGTCTGGAGAAGCGGACACGTCCCGCGCCATGCTATGTTGGTGGTTAAGCGCATAACAAACCAATAACTAAGAGCAAAATCTGATGACGCTCATGACGACCCCCTCGGCTACCCAGCCATGTGACCGCTGGGTGCCCACCCCAAGTGGTGACGTGTTTACCCGTACCTGGGAACCAGCCAATGCACGCTCAGATGTCCCCATTGTGTTGTTTCACGACTCGCTAGGCTGTGTCGATCTATGGCGCAGCTTTCCCGCAGCGCTATGTGCCGCGACGCGGCAGCCGGTCATTGCTTACGATAGGCTTGGCTTTGGCCGCTCCGATGCGTGCCGAACGCCTCCGCCGCTCAGTTTTATCGATGATGAACCCACAGGAAGCTTTGCAGCACTACGCGAGGCCTATCAGATAACGCGCTTTATTGCCCTGGGCCATAGCGTGGGTGGCTGCATGGCGGTGCACTGCGCCGGGCGCTACCCGGATCAGTGCCAGGGGTTGGTGACCATTGCCGCCCAAGCGTTTAATGAAAACCGCACGCGGCAGGGGATTGAGGACGCAAAAGCTGCTTTTGAAGCGCCGGAACAGTTTGCCAAGCTGGCCAAGTACCACGGCGATAAAGCCCGTTGGGTGCTCAACGCCTGGACGAACACCTGGCTAAGCCCCGAGTTTGCAGAGTGGTCACTCATCCCTGCGCTTGAACAAGTGCAGTGCCCGACGCTTGTGCTGCATGGCGAGAAAGACGAGTACGGCTCGCACCGCCAGCCTGAGCGCATTGCCCGCTATACCCAAGGCCCCGCTCACTGCGAAATGCTGCCCGGTATCGGTCATATTCCTCACCGGGAGGCGGAAGACGTGGTAGTGGAGTTCGTCCGCCAATTTATCGCTCGCCTTGCCTATTAACGGCCTAAGCCCATGTAAGCATCACGTGAGACGTTCTATGCGTTTGAGAGTCTTATCCGATCTTCATTTAGAGCATTTTGATGGCCATCGTGAGCTGCCGCCTGTTGAGGCAGATGTGGTGGTGTTGGCAGGGGATATTCATCGCAGAGCAGAAGGCCTGGCGTGGGCACGGCAGCAGTTTCCCGACCTGCCTATTCTCTACGTGCCGGGCAACCATGAGTTCTACGGCACCTGCATGCCGTTGCTGCGCCAAGAGTTAGCGCTAGAAGCTGCTCGGTATGATATTGAGCTGCTGGATAATCGCAGCGTGACCATTGATGGCGTGCGCTTTTACGGCACGACGCTCTGGACGGACTTTGCGCTCTATGCCGATGACCCCACCCGCGACCCCGCCGAGACCGAAGCTAAAGCGCTGCGCTACATGCCCGATTTCCGCATTATTACCACGTCTCCCGGCCAGGTGTTCACGCCTCAAGCCAGCCAAGATGTGCACCGTGAGGCGCTGGAATGGCTGAACAGTGAACTCCACCAGCCTTTCGATGGCCCCCGTGTCGTCGTTAGCCATCATGCACCGTTGCATGCCTGCATTCCCGAGCAGTACCTGGGCGATGCGCTCTCTCCCGCCTTTGCCTCCCACCTCCCGCAGCTAATGGGAAAGATGGACTTGTGGATTCACGGCCACGTACATGAACCGGTGGATATGCTACACAGCGGCACCCGCGTTATCGCCAATCCCGGCGGCTATCCTGATGAGTTTTCGCCGCCAATGTTTCGGCCTGATTGGGTGGTCACAGTGGGCGAATAAGGGCTGAAATGACGCGCTGCTCTATAACCTAGCTACACTCCTACCTGTGACGAACAGTTGCTCATACAACCACAGGGAGTGATAGGCGATGGAATTATTAGAAACGGTGCTAGGACCACTTCGTGATGGTTTATATGCGGTCATGATGCCCGTCAGCAACTTTATCTGGAGCTATATCCTGGTTTATCTGCTGCTCGGTGCTGGCCTGCTGTTCACGATGATGACGCGTGGGATGCAGTTTCGTCTGTTCAGGCATATGGCGTATGTGACTTTCACGGCTCGTGGGGCTGGTGATGGCATCAGTGGCTTTCAAGCATTTGCCACCTCCATGGCGGCCCGGGTGGGTACCGGTAATCTCGCAGGGGTGGCCCTGGCGCTGTGGATTGGCGGGCCAGGGGCGATTTTTTGGATGTGGGTGACGGCGTTGCTGGGCTTCGCTACTGCCTTTATCGAGTCGACGTTGGCACAAGTGTATAAGCACCGCAACGAAGATGGCGTCTTTCGCGGTGGCCCCGCGTTTTATATTGAGCGCTGTCTCGGCTGGCGCTGGTTGGGGTCGCTGTTCGCCGTGTTCTTGATCATTGCCTACGGACTGGCATTTAACGCCGCTCAATCCAATACCATTGCCCAGGGCATGAACGGTGCGTTCGGTGTTCCTAACTGGCTGACCGGCTTGGTCATTGCCGTGTTGGCTGGCTTTGTGATCTATGGCGGCCTGAAATCGGTAGCGCGCACCGCCGAGAAGATTGTGCCGGTGATGGCAATTGCCTATCTGCTGGTGGCGCTATGGATTCTATTTGCCAACCTCTCCGCCGTGCCCGATATGCTTTCACTGATCGTGATGAGCGCCTTTGGTTTAGGCCCGGCGGTAGGTGGCGCGGCGGGTTACGCCATTAAGGCGGCAATGGAAAACGGCATCAAGCGCGGTCTTTTTTCTAACGAGGCCGGTATGGGCTCGACCCCGAACGCAGCCGCCCAGGCCACCGTGAAGCACCCAGCGGCCCAAGGGCTGGTGCAATCCTTTGGGGTGTTTGTCGATACCATCGTGATTTGCAGCTGCACGGCGGTGGTGATTCTGCTCTCCGGTGTGTACGAGCGGCTGCTGTCGGAGTCGCCGGGGGAGAGCATCGAAGGGATTCAGCTTACCCAAGATGCCATGGTGGATCACCTGGGGGGCTTTGGTGAAATCTTTATCGCGCTGGCTATTCTGTTCTTTGCCTTTACCTCTATTCTGGCGAACTTCTCGTTCTCTTCGGTGAATATTGAGTACCTGTTCCGCCGCCACGCCAAAAAAGCGGTTGGTGTTTTTAAAATCGTCATCCTCGCCATGGTGTTGCTGGGCTCCGTCGCGGAACTCAGCGTAGTCTGGGACTTTGCCGATCTTGCCATGGGGCTGATGGCGACCACCAACCTGTTTGCCATTCTCTTGATGGCACCGATTGCGGTCTCGGTGTTGAAGGATTACGAACGCCAGCGGCGCCAGGGCATCGAGGAACCGCTGTTCGACCCCGCGATACTCAAAAATCCAGAGCTGGTGGATGAGGATGTGTGGCCAGTCAGGGAAGAAAAACCGGCAGCGCGATAAGGTGTAGAGCGGCCCGAGAGCCGCTCTTTGCCATTTTTTGCCATGTAGGTTAAGCGGAATGCTTCTCTACTAGCAGCCCACAAGAGGGCGCTGCCCAGCGGTTGTCAGCAGTGAAGACCACGTCGCACACTACGGGCGAATAGTAGCGGCGCACTTCTTCATCGATGCGCTGGCGCAGGGCGTCTTGGTTCGCTAGCGTTGCCTCGGGTAACGCTTTGGGGAGTACGACATGGACAATGACGTAGAGCAGGCGGCCAGGGCGCACCATACGCACGCGGACTTCCTGGGTGTCAATATCGGCAAGGCCGCGTGCTACCGCTTGGCGTACCGGCTCGGCAACGGCTTCTTCCGGGGTTTTGTTGAGTAACTCCCTAAGCGCTTGTGATGCCATACGCACGGGCACCCCCAGGCAGAGTACTACCACTGCAATCACCAGCACGGCATCTACGTAGGGCAACACGGCCCGCCAGCCTAAGCGTTCAAACAGTATCACCAAGCAGAACGCCGCCAGCACTGCCCCTGAAATCACGCTGTTGACCAGCCAGTTCATTTTATCGGCAGTCACCAGAGGGCTACTGACATGGCGCTGGCTACGGTGCATGACCCAGGCGGTCAGCGAGCAGGCGGCGGTGGCAAAGATCGCATAAATCACCGCCAATCCCGCTGAAATTTCCCTCCCGCCGGTGAGCAGTGCCGCCATGGCGTCCACCAGCGCAAAGATAGAGACGCCTAAAATCAGTAACCCTTTGCATAAGTTAACCAGTGACTCGAAATAGCTGTAGCCAAAAGGGTACGACTCGCTATCCGGGCGGCTGGCAAGTTTGCTGACCTTGATGGTCACTAATGCCACGCTAAAGTAGATAAGATTAAACAAGCCATCCAGCATAATGGCTTGGGAGTTCGAGGCTAGCGTCGCCACGATACCGGCACAGCCAATCAGCAGCGCCATGAAGGCGGAAAAGGCTAAAGTACTGGATTCTGTCTTCACGAACGTATGGCTCCCATGCCTAGCGAATCAAGAGGCTGGGAAGCATAGCAACATCATGGTGGGCAATGTCAGTGGTTTATACCGCAGTAAAATAACGCCGCTTGGCGGCGGCGCTATTTACTGGTGAGTCTATTGGCCCTCAATCCATACTTCATCGCCCTTAAAACCCACGCGCCAGACGCGTAGCTGTAGGCTGTCGTCCTCCAGGCACTGCCCATCTTCCAGACGGAAGTGCTGTTTATAGAGGGGGGAGGCAACCACGGGACTGCCTTTTATATCCCCGACAATGCCGCGGGCAATCACATAGGCATTTGAGAAAGGGTCGAAGTGATCCAGCGCATAGAGCTCGTTGCCGTGGCCAGGCAGGTAAAATAGCGCCACTTGGGCGGGGCCTTCCGGTGTGTTCAGCCAAGCGGCGACGCCGGAAAAGGCCACGAGGTCTGCTTTTGTGCAAAGCGGCTGCCAAGCGTCGGTGCTTACCGTATGTTTCAGTGCGGTGGCGGTCATGGTGATCCTCCATTAGTAGGGGCTGGTTTAGGCAGGGCGTAGCTGGCCGCGCTCGGAAGTCATGATGATGGAAGGGTCGGGTCGCGCATCGTTCACGAAGCTTCTAAAACGCTTGAGCTTTTCCGGGTCGCTGATGGCGTTGGCCCACTCGCACTGGTAGCTATCCACCACGTGCTGCATTTGGCGCTCCAGCTCATCGCTGATACCCAGGCTGTCTTCTAGAATCACCTCTTTCAGGTAGTCCAGGCCGCCCTCCAGGTTTTCCCGCCATACCGAGGTTCGCTGCAAACGGTCAGCGGTGCGCACGTAGAACATCAAAAAGCGGTCGATGGTGCGGTAGAGCTGCTCGTCATCTAAATCGGTGGCGAAGAGTTCCGCATGGCGGGGGCGCATGCCGCCGTTGCCGCACACGTACAGGTTCCAGCCGTTTTCGGTGGCGATAATGCCAATGTCTTTGCTCTGCGCTTCGGCGCACTCCCGGGTACAGCCGGAAACCCCGAACTTGATCTTGTGCGGTGCGCGCAGGCCCTTGTAACGGTTCTCAAGCTGAATTGCCATGCCGACACTGTCCTGCACGCCGTAGCGGCACCAGGTGCTGCCCACACAGGATTTCACTGTGCGCAGCGACTTGCCGTAGGCGTGGCCGGTCTCAAAGCCCGCTTCAATCAGTTCGCCCCAAATGGCCGGCAGGTCTTCTAGCCGTGCGCCGAACAGGTCGATGCGCTGGCCGCCGGTAATCTTGGTGTAGAGCTGGTATTTCTGGGCCACTTGACCTAGCACCACCAGCTTGTCGGGGGTAATTTCACCGCCCGCAATGCGCGGCACTACTGAGTAGGTGCCGTTTTTCTGCATATTGGCCATGAAGGTGTCGTTGGTGTCCTGCAGCGGCACGTGGGCGGCATCGGTAATCGGTTCGTTGAAGCAGGAGGCGAGAATCGAGGCCACCGCCGGTTTGCAGATATCGCAGCCCAGGCGGTGGGTGTCGGCATTGCCGTGCTTCTCCATCAGCTCGCTGAACGTCTTGATGCCTTCGACACGCACGATGTCGTAAAGCCCTTGGCGGGTATGGGAGAAGTGCTCGCAGATCGATTTATCCACCTCAACGCCGCGGGCCTCCAATTCGTGATCCACCACGCTTTTCAACAGCGCCGCGCAGCCGCCGCAGCCGGTGCTGGCTTTGGTGGTGCCTTTAACGCTGCCAAGGTCAATAGCCCCTGTATCAATGGCGCTACAGATACTGCCTTTCGTCACGTTGTGGCAGGAGCAGATCATCGCCGTTTCCGGCAGGGCATCCGGCCCCAGCGCCGGGGCAGCACCGCTTTGTTGCGGCAGAATGAGTGAAGCAGGCTCCTGGGGCAGTTCAATCCCGTTGGCGTAGTACTGCAACAGCGTGTCATACACACTGTTATCGCCCACCAGCATGGCCCCCAGCAGCTTCTTACCGTCGCTGGTGACGACCAGTTTGCGGTAGACCTGGGTGAGCGGGTCTAGGTAGCGGAACATGCGGGCGCCGGGGTGTTGATTGCCGTGGGCATCGCCAATGGAGCCGACATCCACACCCAGCAGCTTTAGCTTGGTGCTCATATCGGCACCGCGAAAGCGGGTGTCTCCTCCTGTTAGCGTGGCGACGGCCGTTTTGGCCATTTGGTAGCCAGGCGCCACGAGGCCAAAAATACTCTGATTCCACAGCGCCACCTCGCCAATAGCGAGAATGTTCGGGTCGCTGGTGCAGCACTGGTCATCAATCACCACGCCGCCACGCTCGCCAATGGTCAAGCCGCATTCGCGGGCTAAAGTGTCCTGGGGGCGTATACCGGCGGAGAAGACGATTAGGTCGGCTTCCAGCACTTTGTCGTCTTGGAAGACCATGCGTAGGCGGCTGGATTCGCCGGGTTCGATACGCTGGGTGGCCCGTTCGGTGAGCACCTGAACCCCTAGAGATTCGATTTTCTCTTTCAGCAGCTCGCCGCCTTCGCTATCTACCTGCATGGGCATCAGGCGCGAGGCGAACTCCACCACGGCGGTATCCAGGTTCAGCCCGCGCAGCGCGTTGGCGGCTTCCAGACCGAGCAAGCCGCCACCCACGACCACGCCGTTGGTGGCGGTTTTGGCCGCTGCCTGAATGGCATCCAAGTCATCCAACGTCCGGTAGACCAAGCAGCCTTCGCTGTCGTTGCCGGGAATGGGCGGCACAAAGGGGAAGGAGCCGGTCGCAAGCACTAATTTGTCATAGGGGTAGCGGCCCTGCGCGGTCACTACCACTTGCCGTTCGCGGTCAATGGCCGTGACGGCTTCACCGCTGCGTAGGGTGATGCCGTGGGTCCGGTAGTAATCGCCATCGCACAGCGCCAGCGACTCCGCATCACGACCGCTAAAGTATTCGGATAGATGTACGCGGTCGTAAGCGCGGTGGCGCTCTTCGCCAAAAATCGTCACCTCAAACCCTGCCAGCGCGCCGCTTTCCACGAGCTGCTCGGCAAAATGGTGGCCGACCATGCCGTTGCCTACAATGATCAACTTTTGCGTGTTGGAAGACGTGGTTGGAGTAGACATTGTGTGATTCACCATAGCTAAGCCGCCTCACGGGTGAGAGATAAAGGGGATGACAGGGTGTCGAGAGGGTTATCGAGCGCTGTTTGGGCATCGGTTGCGCCAAACAGCAACAGGTGGCGGCACGCGGTTAGGTCGGTCGCGGCCAGCGCCTGCTCGAAATACCAGGGGCCGTGGCGGGTATCGCCATACAGCACCGCGCCGATGAGGCGGCCTTGATGGAGCAGCAGGCGGCAGTAGTCGCCGGTTTCCGGGTCTTGGTAACGAAGCTCTTCGTGCTTGGCGGCGGCCTCGGTGGGGCCAAAGGCAAACAGGCTGACACCGCTGACTTTTAGCTTGGTGGCCGTGGGGGCTTCTTGATACGCCGCTGGGTGTTCACCACACAGCACGGCGGCCAGCACTTCTACCTGCCGCCAAATTGGCTCCACCAGCCCGTAAGTGTGCTGCTCGAACTGGCAGCATTCGCCCAGGGCATAAATGTGGTCATCTGAGGTGGTGAGGTGCCCATCCACAAGAATAGCGCGGTCGCACTCAAGCCCGGCTTGCTGGCCCAACTCTGCATTGGGGGTAATGCCTGCCGCCACGATGACGCTATCGGCAGCTAGCTTTCGGCCATCGCTCAGTGTGACCGACTGCACCTGCCCGTGGCCGTTATCTTCCAAGGCAGCAAGCGATGCGCCGGTTTCAATAGTGATACTACGCTCGCGCAGCGTGGCTTCCAGCAATTGGGCGGCAGTGGTGTCTAGCTGGCGGTTCATCAACCGCTCGCTGCGCTGCAAAACGCTGACGGTGAGCGCGCTACCGCCCCGTTTACGCAGCCCTTCAGCGGCTTCCAATCCAAGTAAGCCGCCGCCAATTACCACGGCGTTGCCGCCTTGCTGTGCAATGGCTTCCAACGCGTCGGCATCGCGCAGGTCACGAAACGTGTGAACACCGTCAAGCGTGATGCCAGGCACCGCTGGCAGCGTGGGGCGCGAGCCAGTGGCCAGCACCAAGCGGTCATAGCTTAAGGTTTCGCCGTGATGCGTGATAAGCAGGCGGCGTTCGCGGTCGATGGAGGTCACGCGGTCGCCAAGCGTCAGTGTGATGTTGTTATCGGCGTACCAGGCGGCGTCTTGCAGAGTGAGCGCCTCAGGCGCCAGTTCGCCCGCCAGTAAAGGAGAGAGCAAAATGCGGTTATAGGCAGGTACTGGCTCCTCACCCACCACTGTGATACGGCGGAGGCGCTGCGGATGGCGAACCAGCGCTTCAAGCAGTCGGTGGCAAGCCATACCGTTACCGATAATGACGAGGTGTTCGTTCGGTGAGCACCGGGAAGCGGTTTCCATAGGTAGCTCCTGTGGTTGAAACATAATGTTCAGCAAATAAAAAACGCCCCTGACACAGCCCTTTCAAGAAGGGAGTGTCAGGGGCGCCGTTGCCCGTTGGCGTTGTTGATAACGCACAGCAACCGCCGTTGGCTGCCGAACTGTCTTACCTTACGGTGAGCAAAAAGCCCGCCAGCTTTTGCCACAGGTGAATTAAAATCAGCCTAATCAGCATATTAAGAGTGTTTGAGGAAAAAGCAGGCCGCTAACGGTTTACTAGGCTTGCCCTATGTTGGTGCTTTGGAGGAGGCTGGTGCACTCTCTTCAAACGCTTATCGGTCAAGGGTCAGCGTTTTGGCAAGCGATAGGGTTATGAGGTGTTTTTTAATTGTATGTTTTTAAAACATTTTTATGATTATTTAGCGGCCTGGGCGCAGGGTTTGCAGTTATTCTGGTAACAAGCAACAACGGCTCAGTGCAGGGTCTTTGCCCATAACGATTACAACGACTAATTGCGTCGAACAATACCAACTGCAGCAAATCACTGATGAGTACGGCACCCGGTAAGCGGTGCCCCTGAGACAACGGCGTCCAGGCAGGCTTCTTTTAGAGGCTGGCTTGGGCGCTTTTTGCTTTTTAACGCCGGAGGAGACTGCCATGCCACAGGCCAATCGGCTCGCCCGAACCACTTGCCCCTACTGCGGCGTCGGCTGCGGCGTTACCGCCACGCTGGAAAACGGGCAGCTCATCGCCGTCGAAGGAGACCGCGAGCACCCAGCCAACTATGGCCGCCTGTGCGTGAAAGGCACCGCGCTGCACGAAACCTTGGGCGAACAGGGGCGGTTGCTCAAGCCGCGCGTAGATGGCCAGGAGGTCGCTTGGGAGCAGGCGCTCGCCACCACCGCCGAACGCTTGCAGGCGCAGCGCAGCGCCCACGGCCCGCAGTCGGTGGCGGCATACTTATCTGGCCAGTTATTAACCGAAGATTATTACGTCGCCAACAAGCTGTTTAAAGGCTTCTTGGGCACCCCGCACCTGGATACTAACTCGCGGCTCTGCATGGCGTCCGCCGTGGCGGGCTATAAGCGCGCTTTTGGTGCCGATGCGGTGCCCTGCAACTATAAGGATTTAGAAGAGGCGGAGCTGGTGGTGCTGGTGGGGTCTAACCTTGCCTGGAATCACCCGGTGCTGTATCAGCGCTTGAAGGTAGCCAAAGAGCGCAACCCGCTCATGCGAGTCGTGGTGATCGACCCGCGAGTGACCGACACCTGCGAAATTGCCGATCTCTATTTGGGCATTCGCCCGGGTAGCGATGCTTACCTATTTAACGGGCTGTTGGCGTGGATGGACGCCCACAATCGCTTGGATAATGTGTACCTAGAGCGCCACACCGAAGGGGTGGAAGGTGCGCTGAGCGCCGCCCAGCAGAGTTTAGGACAGAGTGCGGGCAGCGTGGAAGCCGTCGCCCGCGAGTGTGATGTGGACCCTGAACGCCTGGAAACCTTCTATTACTGGTTTGCCAGCCAGCTGCATGTGGTCACCCTCTACTCCCAGGGGGTGAATCAATCCTCCAGCGGTACCGATAAGTGCAACGCGATCATCAACTGCCACCTAGCGGGTGGGAAAATCGGTTTGCCGGGGGCGGGGCCGTTTTCGATTACCGGCCAGCCCAACGCCATGGGCGGGCGAGAAGTGGGTGGGTTGGCCAATCAACTGGCGGCGCATATGGACTACCACACGCCGGGCGCTCGCGAGTTAGTTAGCCGCTTCTGGACCACCAAGCATTTAACCCCAGAACTGCCTGACGCCCCGGGTTACAAGGCGGTAGAGCTCTTTGATGCCATCGAGCGTGGCGAGATTACCGCCCTGTGGGTGATGGCGACCAATCCAGCGGTGAGCATGCCGGATGGAGAGAAAGTGCGCCGCGCGCTGGCAAAATGCCCGCTGGTAATTGTCTCGGAGTGCGTCGCCAATACCGACCTGCTGCCCTTTGCGGATATCGTACTGCCCGCTTCAGGCTGGTCGGAGAAGGATGGCACGGTGACCAACTCAGAGCGGCGAATTTCCCGCCAGCGGGGGATGCTGCCTCCCCCCGGCGAGGCGAAGCACGACTGGTGGATACTCTGCGAAGTGGCTAAGCGCCTAGGTTTTGGTGAAGCGTTCAGCTATACCCACCCGTGGGAGATTTTCGATGAGCACGCGCGCCTCTCCGGGTATGAGAATAGCGGCGACACCCAGCGGCTGTTCAATATCTCAGGGCTGGCAGGCTTGGGCCAAGCGGCTTATGATGCGCTCGCACCGATCCAGTGGCCCGTTACCCAACAGGCACCCCACGGTACGGCAAGGCTATTTGAGGATGGCCAGTTTGCCACGGCAAATGGTCGGGCCAAACTACTGCCGATTACCCCACGCCTGCCGCAGCAGCCGCTGAGTGCCGCCTACCCGCTGCGCCTGAATACCGGCCGCGTGCGGGACCAGTGGCACACCATGACGCGAACCGCTCGTGCGCCGCGCTTGATGAACCACCGCGCCGAACCGTTTATCGAGCTGCATCCAGAGGACGCCGCCCAGGCGGGCTTGGCGGATCAAGGTTTGGCTAGGCTAAGCGCTGCCGCCGGTGAGTACCGAGGGCGGGTGCGAATCTCCAACGCCCAGCGCCGAGGCGAAGTGTTCGTGCCCATGCACTGGACCGACTGCTTTACCAAGCAGGGTCGCAGCGGGGCACTGATTAAAGGCTATACCGACCCGCTATCCGGGCAGCCGGAAGCCAAGCAGGGGGCGGTAGCGGTGAGCAAACTCCCCGTTGCTTGGCAGGCGACCCTGCTGCTAGCCAACGAATTTGATGCGCAACCATCGCCATGGTGTCGCAGCGACTACTGGGCTCGTATCCCGATGGCAAGCTGTACCCGGTGGCAGCTAGCGGATAGCCAACCGGTCACGGATTGGCTAACGCAGGTAGAGGCATGGTGCGGTGTGCCTGCCTCGCTGTGGTGTGACGACCCCGCATCAGGCAGGCTGCGCGCAGCGGGCATTGAGAATGGGCAGCTACGCTGGTGGTTGATGGTCGGGCCACCCGAAGAGCTGCCTGGGCTTGCCTGGCTTGAAGCGCGGTTTAACGACGCTACCCTGGAGTTACAACACCGCCGACGTCTGCTGGCTGGTTGTGATGATGGCGCTGTCGATACCGGCCCCGTGGTATGCAGCTGCCACCAAGTAGGCCAAACCACCATTGTGAAGGCGATTCATGCAGGCGATACCAGCGTTGAAGCGCTGGGCGCACGGCTGGCCTGCGGCACCCAGTGCGGCAGCTGCCTACCGGAACTGAAAGCAATACTTGAAGAGGAGCGGCCCCATGCGCGCACTAAGCAAACAGTTAACCCAGAAATGGCCTGAGGCGCTGTGTCGCCTGGGCCAGCGGGCGTGGGCGTCCTTCAGCCGCGATACCGCTGACCGTTTACGCCTGCCGTTAAGCGGTGCCTGCCACTCAGGCACCGTCTATTTGGTCGGCGCGGGCAGCGGTGATGTCGAACTGCTGACGCTGAAAGCCGCACGGTTGCTGATGCAGGCAGACGCAGTGGTGTATGACCGCCTCGTCGGCGACGAGGTGTTAGGACTCATTCCTCCGGGCACCGAACGCTACTACGTCGGCAAGGCAAGCGGCCATCATAGCGTGCCCCAGGCGGAGATTGGTGAGCTGATCGTCTCCCTGGCCCAGGCAGGCAAATCGGTAGTGCGCTTGAAGGGCGGCGACCCCGGCGTGTTTGGGCGTATGGGCGAAGAGTTGGCAGCTTTGGCGGAGGCCGGGTTGCCTGCAGAGATTGTGCCGGGCATTACCGCCGCTTCAGCGGCGGCAGCGGGGATGGGGATTCCGCTTACCGACCGCGGCCACGCCCAGCAGGTGCGTTTTATTACGGCGCAGCTATGTCGGGAGGGGGGTATGCCGGACTGGACGTCGCTGGCGCGCCAGGATGAAACTTTAGTGTTCTATATGGGGCTTTCCAAAGTGGCGGCTATTTGCCACGGCCTACGCCAAGCGGGCCTACCCGATACCTGGCCGATCATGCTGGTGGCCAACGCCAGCCAGCCGGAGCAGCAGGCCCTAGTGGGCACGTTGGCCGATATGCCCGAGCGCCTCGCCGCACAGCCGCTGCCATCGCCCTGCTTGATTATGGTGGGTAGCGTGGTGAGCATGGTGGCCCATAGCCCCGCCGTCACCAGCGCGCAGTCGCAGCTTCACCAGCAGTATTGATGGCAGGATGTCGTTTTTTTACAAAGGTCAGGGTTGAAGTTCCAGAGTGCTCTCCCCATGTGTGTTAACACGCTATCAAATTGAGCGAGTCGGAAATGGCGCAAATTGCTGGGCTTGATCGCCACGAGCGTATAGCGAACCCGGATTTTGCCCCTCAATGGGATGATCAGCCGCTAGGTAGCTAAACGGGCGTATAGTAAAAACCTCTGTATCAATGGGAACTGTTGGTGCAGAGGGTGTTCCTATAGGGCGGCGGCCATTAACGACGCCTTATAGGTTTCTCCTTCATTAACCAGGAGTTAAGCGTGAAACAGCATAAAGTTCGCGATAATGCGCTAAAAGCGCAGCTACGCACCCCGATGTTTAAGATGCAGCAGCAAACCCCTAAAAAGGGTAAGGGCAGCTACTCTCGTAAAGGGCGCAACGACCGTCACGGCGCACTGGGAAGGCATCGCCAAGCCGCTTAGCCAGGCGTTTTGGCGATGTCTTCCCCAGGCATCACTGCACGCTGTTTTGCCAGCCTGCAGACTCTCATCAGCTTGGCCGGCCACCGAGTCGGCTTTTTTAATTAACCACTCTCTCAACCGGTACCATATGGCAAACTTCCATCCGGTAGCCTGATTGATAAATGCTGCGTAGCCGAAGCCCATGACGACCATCTAGCTCTAGTTTGCGACGTAGGCGGCTTACATGGGTATCAACGGTGCGGGTTGATACATTGCCTTTTATCCCCCATACCAGCTCCAGAATGTGTGCACGGGTGAGTAGTTCGCCAATTTTGGAAAAAAACAGAGTGGCTAGACGGTATTCTCGCTCGGTTAATTCAACAGATTTACCTGCCACGCTAATAGCATGCTCCTCGTTGTTGATCTCAAAGTCACTTGGGCATGTAGCTGAGGGTCTAGGAGTATCGTAGCCAGCGCGTCGGCCTAGGGCGGCAATTCGAGCAAGAAACTCTTTAGGGCGTAGGGGTTTAGCCAAAAAATCATCGGCACCTTGTTCAAGTGCCTTGACAACATCGTCTTCATCTTGACTTGCCGTGATAAACAAAATTGGCCCGCGCCAGCCGTCATTTTGGCGTAGGTGACCAACCATATCCATGCCACAACCATCCGGCAGGCGCCAGTCAATAATGAAAAAGTCGAAGCGCTTTTCTTGAGTTGCGCGCCTTAGCTCGCTTGCCCGGCCAAACAGTGATACATCGTGGTCTGCAGAAAGAAGACACTGCTCAATAAACGCCTGTTGGTCGAGATCATCTTCAAGCACACCGATATGCATAGAATATTACCTATTTTATCGTGTGATAAATCTCACACCGCAGGAAGGGTAAAAATAATGTTCCAATTCTAGTTGAGATTAGGGGTGTGACACAAAGTTTTACATTTAACGATGTTGTAAAAGATTTTTTTGAAGTGCCTCCTCGTCACAAGCACACTAGCGCTGAAAGTAAGCGGGGGTGCTCAGTGGTATCCTTCTGCCTGCAAATGGAACAACGTTGCATAGCGTCCGTTGGCTTCTAGGAGCGTTTCATGGGTGCCGCGCTCAATAATGCGCCCTTGGTCAATGAAAATAATCTGGTCAGCGCTACGTACGGTTGAAAAACGATGAGAGATAAGAATCGTCATCTTATCGCGACAGTGTTCACGAAAGCGGGCAAAGACATCGGCTTCCGCGGCGGCATCCATAGCGGCGGTAGGCTCGTCTAGTACTAAAATATCGGCGTCTTTACGCATGTAAGCGCGGGAAAGCGCCACTTTCTGCCACTGGCCGCCGGATAGCTCCTGGCCGTTTTTAAACCAGCGCCCCAGTTGGGTTTGATAGCCGCTGGACAGGCGGCTAATAAAACCATCCGCCATGCCCTCTTTTGCTGCCTGCTGCCAACGGTGAGTATCTTCAAAGGCGTGGGTGTCGCCTACACCAAGGTTTTCACCCACCGTTAGCTGGTAGCGAACAAAGTCTTGGAAGATCACGCCAACTCTTTCCCTCAGCGCCTGGGTGTCCCAGTCGTTAAGGTCGCTGCCATCCAGCAAAATGCGCCCTTTAGTGGGGCGGTAGAGCCGGGTCAAGAGCTTGATCAGTGTGGTTTTGCCCGAGCCATTTTCACCCACCAGGGCAAGGCTGCTGCCGGGAACGATATGCAGAGAGATATCGTGCAGCACGTCGTGGCCGCCGGGGTAAGCAAAGCTCACCTGTTCGAAACGCAGCCCGTCGTTGGGCACGGCGCCTTGGGTCAAGTGGCCTGCATCGGCCTCGGTGGGCTGCTCCAGATATTCGTAGAGGTTGGAAAGGTAGAGGTTATCTTCATACATACCACTGATGGCGGTCAGACTGGCGGAAAGCGCGCTTTGCCCCTGCTTAAACACCATTAAGTACATGGTCATTTGGCCCAGCGTCAGCGTACCCGCGACGGTTTCGATGACCACCCAGCCGTAAGCGGCATAGAAGGTGAGCGTGCCTAATAGACCTAGCACGAAACCCCAACCCTCCCGGCGCAGCGTCAAGCGGCGATCTTCGGCAAACAGCTGATGGAAGATATCCCGGTAGCGCTGCAGGAAACGTTGCTCTAAACCAAACAGCTTGACCTCTTTAATGCTGTCTTCCCGAGCCAGCACGGTTTCCAGGTACATCTGCATGCGGGTTTGCGGCGAGCGCCAGCGAAATAGCCGGAAGGCATCGCCGGAGAATTTCGCTTCGGAAAGAAACACCGGCAGCGCCCCCACCACTAAAATCAGCAGCGCCCAGGGGGAAAACTGCACCAGCAGAAAGGCAAAGCTGCCAAGGGAAATGGCGTTTTGCAGCAGCCCAAAGGTTTTATTGACCAGTGCTAGTGGGCGGGTCGAGGCTTCACGCCTGGCGCGGGTGAGCTGGTCATAAAGCTCTGAGTCTTCAAATTGGCTTAGCGACAGCGTGCCCGCTTTTTCCAAAATCATGACGTTGACTTTCTGCCCAAGCAGCGCCCTTAACAGCGACTGCTGAGCCGAGAGGCCACGCTGGGCTAACGCCATCAGGGCAATGATGCCGCCTTCCAACGCCACTAACCCCAGCACCGGAGTGAGCGTCTCCCATAAGTTAGGGTTGCTCGCCGCCTCATAGCTTTCCATGGCCTTCAGCACGCCATCGACGATCAATTGGCCCACATAGGCGGCCACGGCGGGCAGTACGCCAGCCACAAGCGTGCAGAGCGCTAAGCCCAGCATCATCCAGCGGGAGGTTTCCCATACCAGGGCCAACGCACGGCGACTGTAGCGAAACACGCTAAAAAAACCGTTAAACGGAGAGGATGAGGGGGAAGAGGAGGGCGGCATCATAGCGTTAGCAACATCGAAGTAAGGAGCACCAGCATCAATAGGCCGCCATGATGCGGTGCTTTGGCGTTGATAGCCAGCCTGCTGCCCCTTAGAGGGCAGCAGGTGATGAGGTGAAAAGCGCTACAGTGGCAGCACGGCCCCATCGGTGCGCGGTTCAGTACCGCCTTGCAGTACGCCGGTTTTAGGGTCGCGGAGGATGATTTGACCGCGGCCAAAACTGATAGAGTCAGCGACCTTGACGATGTGATGGCCGCGCCGAGCGAGAGCCAGCGCCAAATGGTTAGGGAAGTCTGCTTCTACCTCAACGGTTCTGCCGGTTGTCCACTTCCAGCGGGGCATATCCAGGGCTGCTTGTGGGTTGAGCTGATCCTCAATCATAGCGGTGACCACCTGCACTTGGCCCTGAGGCTGCATATAGCCGCCCATCACGCCAAACGGCCCCACGGCTTGATTATCTTTGGTGATAAAGCCTGGAATGATGGTGTGGTAGGTGCGCTTGCCGGGAGCCAGGGCATTCGTGTGCTCAGGGTCTAGCGAAAATGACCAGCCACGGTTTTGCAGGCTAATCCCGGTGCCGGGCACCACCATGCCAGAACCAAAACCTTTAAAGTTACTTTGGATAAACGACACCATATTGCCTTCGTCGTCAGCGGTGGCTAGGTAGACGGTGCCGCCTTGCAGCGGGTTGCCGTGTGACGGGTCAACGGCCTGATCGCCAATCAAAGCAGCGCGAGCGGTGAGGTAGGCATCATCCAGCATTTGCTCGGTGGTAGGGGCCATCGCGCTGCTTTCGGTGATGTGCTTGAAGCCATCCATATAGGCCAGCTTCGTGGCTTCGATTCGGCGGTGCAGGGTTTCAACGGTATCGCCTGGGCACGGGGCTAACCGTTCCAGCATACCGAGTGCCTGCAGCACGATCATACCGCTGCCGTTCGGTGGAATTTCCCAAATATCATGGCCTTGGTAGCGCACGCTAATCGGGTCGACCCACTCGGGCTGGTAAGCGGCCAAATCCTCTTTGCGGAGGAGGCCGCCATGCTCGCGGGAGAACGCATCAATAGCGCCGGCCAGCTCACCGCGATAAAACGCCTCGGCGTTTGTGTTGGCAATCGCGGCTAAGCTTTTCGCGTGGTCAGGGGCGGACCATAACTCGCCAGGGCGCGGTGCCCGGCCTTTAGGGGCAAAGGTATCGAACCAGGGTTGAAAGGCAGCATCGGGGTAGGCCTCGTAGTGATGGAAGGCCTCTTCCCACATTTGGTGGATCACTGGCGTTACTGCAAAGCCCTCTTCCGCCAGCGCAATGGCAGGCGCTAACAGCTCTGCGAATGGCAGCTTGCCAAAACGTTCGGAGAGAGCTACCCAAGCAGCGGGCGCGCCGGGAACGGTGACGGGCAGCATTCCGTGGTTGGGCATAGTGTCATGACCCAGTGCTTTCAAAGCCTCAATGGTGGCCGCCTGTGGGGCAGGGCCACTGGCGTTGAGGCCATGTAGCTTTCCATCGACCCACACAATCGCGAAGGCGTCGCTGCCAATACCGTTAGAAGTGGGCTCTACCACGGTAAGCGCGGCGGCGGTGGCAATCGCCGCATCAATGGCATTGCCGCCTTGCTGTAAAATAGTGATACCTACCTGGGCGGCGAGCGGCTGAGAGGTGGCGACCATACCGCGTTTGCCAAAGGTAACCATACGCCGTGAAGCGCTGGGGTAATAGAGTGCATCGTTGTGCATTGGAGTCCCTTCTTATTTGTATTGATGATGACTAAATACGGGTGTTATCAGCCTAGGAAGAGACCTCCATAAACCAAAGCACCGATAACGACAAAGGCAGGGTGGGTGTTAAAGCGGACCAGGGCAATCGTTGCCACGGTACCGATAATCAGCGTGTGGATGATGCCGCTTGCCGCCATGCTTTCTGTGAAAAAACCGAGGGTGAGCCACGCCATCATCATGGCAATCACTGGGCGCACCCACTGGCTCATCCGTTTAACGCGAGGGGAGTCGCGGTGACGGTATAGAAGCCCCAAGGCTCCGATCATAAGTAGCAGCGAAGGAATCACCGTGGCGGCAACAGCCACGAATGCCCCACCAACACCGGCGACTTCATAGCCAACGTAGCCTGCCATTTTGGTCGCAATGGGGCTGGGGAGCGCATTGCCGAGCGCCAGAGTCTCAGCAAAGCCTTGTGATGTCATCCAGCCATAGCGACCCACTACTTCCGCTTCAATCAGCGGAATAATGGCGGGGCCGCCGCCGTAACCAATGATATTGGGAATAAAAAACGCTAAAAAGAGATCCCAGTAGATCATGCGGCACCCTCCGCGCGTTTTTTACGGGAAGGGCGCAGTAGGGCGACTAGCAGAATAGCGCCAATGACCCAGCCGGGATGTACGCCTAGCCAATAAATCACTGCACCTGCTACTGCGGCCATGACTGTGCTGGTGAGCCAGCCAAGCGCCGCCTTGGATTTATCGAAGAAATCCCAGGTAAGCTGGCCCATCATCACCATCACTACCGGAATGACTGCCTGCCCCATGCCGCGTATCCAACCAATATCGCGGTAGCGGCTAAAAATTCCTAACATCACAATCATGGCCACAATCATCGGCAGAATGATGGCAATTACCGCGGCCGCGCAGCCGCTGATACCGGCCACGCGGTAGCCGATGTAGCCGGGCATTTTGGTGGCAATGGGGCCAGGCAGGGTATTACCGATGGCTAATACGTCGGCAAACTCTTCATCGGTTAGCCATTGATGGCGTGTTACGACTTCCGCGTGCACCAGCGGTATCATGGCGGGCCCGCCGCCAAAGCCGAAAATGCCGACGCGGAAAAACGCCCAAAAGAGAGCTGTTTGCTTCATACGCTCATTGCTCGCAGCGCTAACATCACAGTAAAAAGCATCACGATGGTCTGTTTATCGTTTGTAGATTAAAAAATCGATTATTTTGTCTAAAATAGAATATAGGTGAGCCAGACAAGAGGCGTCAACACCTAGCTATGGTCAACACCTAGCTATGGAAACTCCGTCAACTGATGCCTTGCGAAAGTACGCAAAAGGAATCCGGTATGAACAAGCCAATTCAGCTTTCCTCTACGAAAGCATCTCGCTCTATCTATGATGTATTGCGCCGCGATTTGGTGGGAGGGCGCTTTAAAGCGGGGGAGAAGCTCGCCATTAATACGCTCAAGGAGCAGTACCAAGTGGGGCTAAGTCCGCTGCGGGAAGCGCTTAATAAACTGGCGGCCTACGGCTTGCTGGAGCAGGAAAACCAGCGGGGCTTCAGGGTGCCGAAGCTTTCCCGTGAAGAGCTTGACGATATTGCACGGCTGCGAACCGAGCTTGAGGGGATGGCGCTGGAACGAGCTATTGCTCATGGCGATGCGCTGTGGGAAGCAGACCTTTTGGCGGCGGCCCATCGTCTAAAGCGTGCTGACATTACACTAGATAAAGGCGAAGAGTGGGAGCGCTTGCATACCCAGTTCCACCGCACCTTGGTGGCGCCCTGCGGTTCGGTATGGTTGCTACGCTTCATTGAGCAGTTGCACGACCAGTTTGACCGCTACCGGCGCTTGGGGCCAAAAATGCCCACCATTCGTCAAGAGCTGGATGAGCAGCACCATCAATTAGTGGAATTGGCACTTCAGCGCGACGCGACAGCCGCACGAGCACTGCTAGGCGATCATATTCACAAATCCTACGAAGTCGCGTTGGCCCGTTATCAGCAGCATGCCTAGCGTATTTGAGGAGGCTTGCCTGTACACTGGTGGCTAGCATGTGGCATTAGCCACACTCAATCATAGCAGCAGGCTTGAGATCGTAGGTGAGTCGGGTATGGCGCAAGAAACAGATCAGCGGGTAGTTTCACAAACGCTAGCGTGGGTAAGTGGTTTTATTGTGGAACACAATATTTGTCCGTTTGCTAAGCGAGAGTTAGAGAACAGCACGATTCGCGTTGAAGTGGTACGCTCGAAAAAAATTGATGTGGCCCTCGAAGAGTTAGTAGCTGAAATTGAGTGGCTCAATGAGCATCCTGAGACAGAAACTACGCTATTGGTATTTCCCACGCTATTTAAAAGCTTCGATCACTACCTTGATTATGTAGAGCTTGCCGAAAACCTGCTGTTTGAGCTCGGCTACGAAGGCGTTTACCAACTGGCGACGTTTCATCCTGACTACTGCTTTGCAGATGCGGACCCGCAGGATGCGGCGAATTATTCCAACCGTTCTCCCTATGCCATGGTTCATCTGCTCCGCGAAGCCAGCGTTGAGAAAGCCATTGCCTTTTACGGCGACACGGCCGCTATCCCTGAACGAAATATCGCTTACTTAACAGCGTTAGGCAGCGAAACCGCTGAGGCGCAGCTGCAGCGATGCTACAACCTGCCTTAATTTGCATAGGGTGCCTAAATTAATTTTTATGTTTGCAGACCATTTTTAATGCAGCGTTGGAAGACCAGCAGGCTAGCAACCTGCTGGCAGTAAGAAGAAAACCCTCTTAATAGCCTTATAACGACTTATGCATAACGTAAGTATCCACATAACCAAGCGATGAGTGGCAATAAGCGTTGGGCACCGTGCCAACAATGCTAAACCCTAGCCGTTGCCATAAGGCAACGGCTGTTTGATTGCTGGCTACTACGGCATTGAACTGCATAGCTTTAAACCCGTGTTGACGCGCAGCTTCTTGGGAGTGTTCACACATGGCTCGCGCAACGCCTTTACCCCGCGCTGTTGGGGTTACCATATAGCCGCAGTTACATACATGGCTTCCAGGGCCAGCGGCATTCGCTTTTAAGTAATAACTACCTAGCAGCTGACCCTGCTCATCTTTTACTACGATGCTAAGTAGTGGTGTTTTGCACCAAAGTGAAAAAGCGTCCTCATAGCTGATGTTAGGGTCTATCGCATAGGTTTCCTGAGCCGCTACAATGCCATGAAACGTTGGCCAGAATAGGGCAAACTCGTCCGCTGTCATCGGCGAAAAATGAAGGGTTTGCATAGGGATTTTCTCGTTTATTAAGGCGCAGGCTACGTTAGCATATTCTGATGCGACTCGGCGCAGTCGGCATCGTTACCCACCGAGTAAGCCACTAAATGACCGAGAGAGGGCCTGGCAATGACCATCGAAAGCGCACTGACCTACTTTTTAGCCATCTTTGTGTTTGCGGTGACGCCAGGGCCGGGTATTTTTGCGCTATTAGCGAAGGGAATGTCGGCGGGTGCGCGACCTTGTATTCCGCTGGCGTTGGGCATGACAGTCAGCGATGTAATCTATTTATTGCTGGCGTTCTACGGGTTAGCAGCGCTGGCTGAAAATTGGGGAGAGGCCTTCACGCTATTGCGCTACGCTGGGGCGGCTTACCTGTTTTATCTAGGGTGGAAAATGTGGACAGCGGAGGTCACCCCTCAGACGTTAGATGCTGTTCCGCTGAGCAGCGGTGCTTGGCGTCTTGATATCGTGAAAAGCTTTTTGCAAGGCTTTCTGATTTCGGCCTCCAACCCAAAAGTCATTCTGTTCTATATCGCGTTTTTACCTACTTTTATCGATCTCACCGTTCTTAACCGGAGTGATATGGTCTTGGTGGTGAGCCTAACGCTCGTAGGTCTGATGATGGGCTTAATGCTCGTCGCCTCATTTGCCTCTTCTGCACGGCGCTTTTTTCAATCAGAACGCGCCCAGAAAGGCACCAACCGCACTGCTGGTTCGCTGATGGTGGCGGCGGGTGCTTTTCTTGTCGCGAAAGGGTGAGTTAGGTAGCACGACCTGCCGCTTGGGCAACAATCTCATAGCTACGTAGGCGGTCTGTGTGGCGGTAGAAGTCGCTATTGATCATCAGCTCGTTAGCGCCGGTGTGCGCTTGAAACTCCTCCAACTGAGCCTTTACCGTTTCCGGGCCGCCGATAATGGCTGCGCCTAAAAACTGTTCTACCTGGGCGCGCTCCATGGGGGACCAGTCGAGTGCATCTACGGGTGGCAGTGATTGGGTCGGCTTGCCACGGATTAAATTTAAGAACTTTTGCTGGGCGGTAGTGGCTAGGTAGTGCGCCATCTCGTCACTTTCCGCTGCTATGACGGGTAGCCCCACCATGGCATAGGGGGCATTCAGATGTTCGGATGGGCGGAAGTTGTCGCGGTAGAGGCGTAACGCTTCAAACAGATACCCCGGTGCGAACTGTGCGGCGAAGGCGAAGGGTAAGCCTAGCTTGGCCGCGAGCTGCGCGCTGTAACCGCTGGAGCCAAGTAGCCAGATGGGGACATGGGTGCCTTGCCCTGGAACGGCTTTAACGGTTTGGCGAGGGTCTTCATCGCCTAGGTAGCGGCGTAGCTCTTCGAGTAGCTCTGGAAAGTCATCGACTCCGGCATGGGCGTGGCGGCGCATGGCACGCATCGTGGCGCCATCCGAACCGGGCGCGCGCCCAAGGCCAAGGTCAATGCGCCCAGGGTAGAGGGTTTCCAGGGTGCCAAACTGTTCGGCAATTACCAGGGGTGGGTGGTTGGGCAGCATAATGCCCCCGCTACCCACGCGAATGGTAGATGTCTGCCCCGCCACATGGCCAATCAGTACGGCGGTGGCCGCACTGGCAATCCCTGCAATGTTGTGGTGTTCGGCTAACCAGTAGCGCTGATAGCCCAAAGACTCCGTGTGCTGGGCTAGAGAGACGCTATCACGAAACGTTTCAGCAGCGTTGCCGCCTTGGCGAATGGGCGCTAGGTCGAGTACAGAGAGGGCGGTTGAGGCAAGTTGGCTCATAAATCACCTGATAAACATGCATGGTCAGCGTGCCAAATTGTTAGCACGCTTCATAATGCTGTGTTTATGCGGGCGGTCGTGGGTAAATGCAAGAGCGGGCAAATGCAAGCCGACGGCTTGGCAGAGTCACTCTTTGGGTGGCGTAGGGCGCACCAGAATTTCGTTAACGTCCACATGGGGCGGTTGGGATAGCGCATAGACCACCGCATTGGCGATATCGCGGTCTTGTAGGGCGTACTCGGGTGGTTCATCAAAGAAGGGAGTATCGACCATGCCGGGCTCAATCAGCGTCACCCGCATACCGGTACCGCGAAGCTCTTCCCGCAGGTTGTAGCCAATGCCCGTCACTGCCCATTTGGTCGCGCTGTACATCGAGCCTGGAATGGTAGTGCGGCCCGCGGCAGAGCCGGTTAGTAGCACATGGCCTTGGCGGCGTTTCAACTCCGGTAAGCAGGCCTGCAGCGTCAGGCCAACGCCGTAGATATTGGTAAGAATCATCTCCCGCCAGGCTGCGTGGTCGGCGCTGCTAAATCCGCCCGGTGAGCCGCCGCGACCCGCGTTGGCGAATACCGCGTCGATACGGCCAAAGGTTTCCAGGGCATGTTCCACCATCGCCTGCTGTTGGCTTAGGTCGGTGACATCGACTTCGCAGGTGAGCACATTTTCCGGGCCAAGTTCCTGGGCGAGCGATGCCAGCTTATCGGCTGAGCGCGCGGCAAGTACCAGCTGATAGCCTTCGCGGGCTGCCGCACGGGCGGTGGCCGCACCAATACCGCTGGAAGCGCCGGTAATTAATAGTACACGATCATGCATCGCTGGCTCTCCTTGCTCATTAAACTAGGAAGCTTTCAGCATGGCTAAAACCCACTCAGGTTGCAAATTAGGGTTAGTGCTGTTTCTCCTCTTTTCGCTGTAGCATGGCTGAAAGATCAAGGATGGACTGTGCCATATCCGCCATACTCTTGCTTTGGTCCATGGAGGTTTTCCGTAGAAAGCGGTAAGCCTCCTCTTCGCTCATCGATTGGTGAGCCATAATTAACCCTTTTGCCCGCTCAATCAGCTTGCGCTCACGGAGAGCCTTGCGGGTACTTTCCAGCTCGTCACTTAGCCCTTGTAGGCGGCTCGATTGGGCATGGGTAAGCTCAAGCAGTGAGCGGCTAAGCGGGGATTGAAGGGTGCTGGCGGTCAGGTCGCCTAGCGGCTGAGAGGGTGTAAGAGCTAACAACTGTTCGCAGGGAGCCGAGAGCGATCTTTCCGGGGTCGCGGTTGCGTGGTCCAGCGCTGTTTGGGCCTCGGCAATTTTATGGTGGCATAGGGCGGTTAATTGGGTATTAAGGGTATCTTCAACCGTTTTAATGGTATCGATACGCAACGTGGTGAGTTCGTACCAGGTTTCCCCCAGCGTATTGCCTGAAGCTGTTTGTTGGTAAGAGCGCTGGCAGGCAATATCGCGAAGTTGGCAGATACCCGCCAGGGTCCTTGGTGATATGGCCTGCTGCCAGGCACCGAGTGCTTCGGGAGTGGCAAACTCCGCGAAGGTATCGAAGCAGCGCTGCTGGGTGTCGACGAGCTGGTTAAGCAGCGTGCGGTGGGCGTTATCGAAGTGGCCCAGGGTAAAGCCGAAAGCGCCACAAGCGCGCTCTTGCCCCGCCAACTCTTTGCCCTGCATAAGATGGAAAATAGCCACCAGGGAGCGGGTAATATCAGGGTCAACGGCGGTATCCGCCGCTTCAAAAACGATGGCCAGTAAACCGCTAATTAAGTGGTTAAATGCCTGGGTGGCTGCGTCTGGCGACATGCTAAGAGTGTCAATCGCTTGCCGTCGCTCACTCAGTTCATCCAGCGCTAGCCAGACAGCGGCAATACGGCGTAATAAACGCGCGGTAGCCTGCGGGCGCGCTTCTTGGCCGAGCGCTGCCAAGCGCTGGCGCATGGCAGCCTCCGCCGCTTGGCTATGCTGCACATAGGTGGTGAGCCGGGTTTTAAACCGCTTACCTTTGGAAGCCAAGTAGATGGTTGAGGCCCCCCGTTCCCGCTGCAGCATATGAATAAACCGACTAATATCGCTGACGATATCGGCCGTGGCCGCTAAGTGGTGAAGGTTATCAATGTCGCAGCGCAGGGCGGTTAAGAGTAGCTGTTGGGCAGAAGACATGTTGATTTCCTTATTACTCGCCGCCTAACGGCACAACGCCCCTGCAGTGATGCACAGGCAGGGGCGGGGTTAATGACGGCTAGCGCAGTGAGAGCGCCCCCGCTCCGGTGTCGCTACCTGCGGCCTCGCGGTAGGCGCTGGCTTCTTCGGCTTCGGTGGTGTCACTGAAGCGAACGACCAGTACACAGGAGGCTAGCACCAGTACGGTGACGCCAAGGTAAAAGAGGCCTTGCTGGTAGCTGAGGCTTTCGCTGCGGAAGAGAAACGCGGCCGATACCGCACCTACGTTACCGCCTGCACCGACAATACCGGCCACTGCACCCAGCGCTTTTTTATTGATGAAGGGGACGACACCAAAGGTGGCACCTTCCGCCATCTGTACGAATAGGCTGAACACCAGCATGATGCCAATCGCCAAGCTGAGTACATGCATTTGCGAAAACGCGACCAGCGCGATGCCTTCGCAGACTAGAGCGATAAACAGCCAGCGTACACGCCCTTTAAGCCCGCCCTGCTTAGCAAACAGATCGGAAAAGACGCCGCCCAGGGTGCGGGCAAAGATGTTCATTAAGCCAAACAGGCCAGCAATTAAGCCTGCGGTTGCTAGGGTGAGGTCGAACTGATCGAAGAAGTAAATTGCCGCGATGTTATTAATGGTCAGCTCGACGCCGAAGCAGAGTCCATACACCACAAACAGCGCCCAGACGCGGATATCCTTAGCCGCCGCTAAAAAGCTCTGGGCCGCGCCGTGTTCGCCGGTGGCGGCGGGTAGCTCACCGCGAGCGCGTAGCTCGCTGAAGTTGCCGTCTGGAGCATCCTGGGTGAGCAGCCAATAAGCGATACCGGTAAAGAACAGCACAACGCCAGGCACCATCATGGCAAGACGCCAGCCAAGCGCTTCATTGACGCCTAGCATCAGCATGCCCGCAAAAATCAACGGCATAACGATTTGTGTGGTGCCGCCCCCCAGGTTGCCCCAGCCCGCACTAGTGGCGTTGGCCGTGCCGACCACGTTGGGCGCAAACATCATGGTGGTGTGGTATTGGGTGATGACAAACGAAGCGCCAATGGCACCAATCGCCAGCCGTGCCAGCAAAAAGGTTTCAAAACTGTTCGCCAGGCCGATGCCCATCACGGGGATAGAGCCAAGCATCAAAAGGCCCGTATAGGTTTTGCGTGGCCCGATACGGTCGCATAGCACGCCAATCAGTAGGCGCACGACCACGGTAATGGCTACTGAGGCAATAATGGTGTTGCCGATTTGCGTTTGGGTCAGCGATAGATCCTCACGGACTACTGCCATCAGCGGCGCAATGCCGAACCAACCAAAAAAACAGATATGGAATGCAAACCAGGAGAGGTGAAATGCCCGCATTTGCGGGGTCGAGAAGTTCAGCAGCCGAATGCGGTTGGCTTTATTACGAATGTCCATGGATGGCCTCACAGAGCATAGAACGGGGTTGCCGAGACACAACGCACTGTGCGTTGTGGGTTTACGGGAACATGCCTTCGCCGTTGAAGGTCAGGTTCGACGCACTCGTACCCTTGCGGGCCTGGTCCACGCCTACTACTACTGCTTAGTAGTAAGCAAATATGCCGCCATCTGTGTCATCGGTTATTTAAATCAGCAGGTTAAGGTTTTTTTAGCGGTGCAGAGAAGGGCGACATAACCAAACTCATCGAGTAGGCGCACTCCCTATGGGCAGAGTGCGCTAAGATGGGGCAGCGCTGGCTGTCGAAGGTGCTTATTCGTGCAGGTAAACCGCATCAATATCGAGGGTTGAGCGTTGGCCGATGGCATCAAAGTTGGCTGCGATCCAGTGTCCTGCCGCCTCTCTGCCTTGGTCAAACAGGTGGCATAAAAATGGCCATTCGGCGTTAAGCTTGCTTGAGACCGATAAGCTATCGAGTGCCTGGTCGCCGCTAATGCGGTGAAAAAGCGCTTGCTGATAGCAGTTTTCAATGCCCTGTTCTTCCAGGGCGTGCTTCAGCAGCGCGATCATGCGTACTTCTTTAATCAGCGCGGCATTGAAGGTGATCTCGTTAAGGCGGTTCATGATGGCCGACGCAGAGGTGGGCAGCTCATCGCGGCGAATCGGGTTGATCTGTACCAGCAGAATATCCCGTGCGCTGCACTCTTCCATTAAGGGAAAGAGGGCCGGATTGCCCATGTAGCCCCCATCCCAATACGCTTCGCCGTCGATTTCCACCGCTTGGAACATAAAGGGGAGGCAGGCCGATGCCATGACTGCATCGACACTCATCTCTTCACGGCGAAAAACACGCTGTTTGCCGGTACGCACATTGGTGGCGGCAACAAAGAGCTTGAGTTGGTCGCATTGGCGTACCCGTTCGAAGTCAATATGGGCGGCGACAATGTCTTTTAACGGATTCAGGTTGAGCGGATTAAGTTGGTAGGGCGACACCAGGCGGGTCATCAAGTCCATCGCGATATAGCCAGGGGAGTGGTCCAGGCTCCAGTTGCCGGTGATGACATCCAGTGGCGAGCGGCGGATAGGGCTTGCCATGCCGGCACGGCTAACCGCTTGCCAAAAATCACGTAGCGCCTTGCGTGCGGCTTGCTTTCCGCCACGGGTAAGGGCGTCTGCCATTACCACGCCATTCATCGCGCCTGCGCTGGTGCCACTGATGCCCTCAATCTCGATACGGTCATCTTCCAGCAGCCGGTCAATGACTCCCCAAGTATAAGCGCCGTGGGCTCCACCGCCCTGTAACGCGAGATCTAGCTTCTTTGCCGCTACCATCGTCATCCTTTGCGTGTGCGTTGTGAGTGCCATGCTTAGCATGGCACAAATCGCACATTACGGAAGGAGAGTCGTCAGGAAGACAGCTGTACGACAGAAGAACGTATGGAGAGTGATTTAAGGCGCATCAGCCAGCGGGGAAGGGTGGCCTGCCGGCATCGGTATTTCGTAAACGGCCTGTTCCATAAGCTGGTCGATCTGTTTGGCAAGTGCCACGCTGGCTTCCTCCATTAGCGCTAGGGAAGACAGCTGCCCCGTATGGTCGCCTTGGTGCGCATAGCGCAACGCGTCCAGGCCGCTCTCATGGAAGCGTCGATGAGGAGCTGCCAGCAATCGATAGGCTTCAGTATGTTTATAGCGCTGTCCTTCGCCCATAAAATACCAGCGGCCTAGCGTGCAGTGCTGATGGTCAGTGATAGGGTCATCGGAACAGGCGGAAAGTAGCTGATGGTAGATACGACTTTTCCAAACCGCGTGCTCTAGTTTAGCGGCGTGCAGGCAGGCCGTTGTGGTGCTGTGGTGGATCACTTTGTACATGTGGCGAGCTTGGTCGGTAAGCTGCTCTATGACCTGCTCGGCTGCCTGGGCTGCGTTGGCCAGCGCCGTGGTAGTTTCCCGCTGATGTGCCTGTACGCGGGCATCCTCTTTTAGCGATAAAGTGAACTGCTCAACCCAGTGATCCAACTGGTGGCCTAGGTGCTGCGTATGGTCGGCAAGGTGCTGGATGTCACTGACGATAGCCGATAATCCTGACGGTTCCTGCTGCAGATGGGCCGCTTCAAGCGCCGTGGTCATGGCAAGCGCTCGTGTATGCCCAGCGTTGCGAGATAGCTCTACACCAAGTTTGCGCAGCTCACTGAGTGCCTGTTCGCTCGCTAAGGGGGCAGCATAGTGAATGCCTGCCTGCTGGAAGCGTTGACACTGATGCTTGATCGCCTGGGCCGTTTGTTCGGCATGATGCAGCCGAGTAAACAAGTCCGTTAGCGTGGCCCGCTCGCTAGCTAACTGCTCGGCATGGTGGTCGGCACCCGTGCTCAAGGAGTTGAGCATTTCCGCTCCCTTGGCTTGAAGCATGGTCATTGACTCAACCGGAGACATCAGGCTGATGGCGCGGCAGCCATGAAGGTTTTTTTCTGCGGCCAGCTGAGTACGCAGCTTGGCGACTTCCTGCTCTAAACGGCGGATCGTTTGAAAGGGGCGCATAAAGGCAAACATAGCCGATACCTGCAGTGATGAGACACTATGTGATGTTTTGTCACAAAGTATTGCAGAAGGTTTTTGTGCTTGCCTGAAGAGAGTGCTGCTAAGTGATAAAAATCAAACTGTTGCATCTATATGGAAAGGAGTTATGTCATACCTGATGATTGCTTTGTATCATCACTCAGTTACTTTAGGTTGTCGTTGCTCTGAGTGGCTGGAATTTTGCCTTAAAGGCTCTTGGCGTGTTGGGAAAATTATGGTGCACTAAACCAATAAAATAAATATTGCATTTACGTCTACGTAAAGTAATAGGTAACTGTTTTTCATAAATAATCATAATGATTTTTGAGGGGGGCTACATGAAAACTGTCAACTCATCGCGGTTAAAGTTGACGCTGCAGAGCAAGATGGTGCTGTTGACGCTGCTACCAATGGTGGTGCTTGCGTTGGTGCTGTCGCTGCTAGAAATACAAAGCTCTATGTCGCGGATCGAAGAAACATTAGTAGAACAGCGCGAGGTGCTGGTGGATGAGCGAGAGACCACGGTACGCTACTTGGTGGAATCGGCGCGCAATGCAATTTCGCACTTGGTTGGCAACCCAAATCTAAGCGAAGCCGAAGCCCAAGCCGAAGCTCAGAAAATCTTGCAAAACTTCCGTTTTGGCAATGAGAACTACGTCTTTGCTTTTAGCTATGATGGTACGGCAAAAGCGCTTGCTGCAGCGCCCCAGCGCATCGATACCGATATGTCAGGTATTACCGACAGTGAAGGCAATGCTTTTGTAGACGACCTTATAGAGCGTGCTCGCACCGGTAATGATAGCTTCTATGACTACCTGTGGATCAATCCAGCAACAGGAGAGACCGAACCCAAACACTCGCTTGCCATGCCAATACCCGAGTGGGACTGGATGATTGGTACAGGTATCTACCTAAGTGACATTGATGAGGGGCTGGAAGCTGTTGAGGCCCAGGCATGGCAAGAGTTTAAGCAAGACCAGTGGCAAAAAGGGCTGGTAGTTTTGCTGCTGCTTATCGCTGTGGGTGTATTAATGGCACTCTTAGTTCGTCGCGCACTGAGCCCGATACGCCATGCTGCCGCTGCAATGAACGATGTAGCCTCTGGTGAGGCCGACCTAACGAAGCGTCTGACCGTCGAGTCAAACGATGAGGTGGGTAACCTAGCCCGTCAGTTTAATGCCTTTGTTGAGCGTATCCAGCTCACGCTACAAGATGTTAGCCGTACAACGCAAAGTGTGCTGCAAGCCTCGCATGAGATTGACCAAGGTACGAATGAGTTGGCCAGCCGTACCGAGCAAGCTGCCGCTAATTTACAGCAAACCTCTTCCTCGGTAGAGGAGATTACCTCTACTGTGCACCACACGACCGAGGGAGCCGAGCAAGCGTCTCAGCTCTCCAATAGCGCTGTTGATGTGGCTCGCCAGGGCAATGCCGCTATGCAGCGGGTTGAAAGCACCATGGCTGAAATTGACCAATCAGCCACTCAGATTGGTGAAATTATTACCATGATGGATGCTATCGCTTTTCAAACAAATATATTGGCGCTAAATGCCTCTGTGGAGGCGGCACGAGCTGGTGAACATGGGCGCGGCTTTGCTGTAGTGGCTGAAGAGGTACGAAAGCTAGCGGGTCGCTCTAGCGAGGCGGCAGGTGAAATCCGTCAACTGATCGATAACTCCGTTAAACGTACCCGTGAGGGTAGTGAAATCGTGCATGATGCAGGAGCGACCATGCAGGAGATCGTTGAAAGCGTGACACGGGTCACCGATGTCATTGCCGAGATCAGCGCGGGTGCCCGTGAACAGAGTTCGGGCATTAGTGAGATCAATACAGCCGTTGCAGAAATGGATAGCATGACTCAGCAAAATGCGGCCATGGTGCAGCATAGTGCGGTGGCTGCCCAACAGTTGCGGGAGGGGACTGAGCGCCTATCCACTCTGCTAGCTGCGTTTGTGTTAGGCGATGAGGCTCCGTCGCCAGCGTTGCCTAGCCAGGCTTCAAGTGCTCTGCCCGCGACCAAACCCAAACCTTCAGCCCCTCAGGCCTCCAACCGTCAGCACGAACACGATGACTGGGATTCCTTCTAAGCGGCTAAGGCTGGCTTTACGCAAAGCTACTTTAGGCTCAGAGCTACGTTAAGCTCAGAAAAACAATCACCCAGCCCCTTGGCTGGGTGATTGTTTTTCAGCGTTACCTATTTTTTAACGGTGAGCTAATGACAGCGCATTGGGGCAGTTGATCACCTGGGAAGTAGCCAGCCACTCCTCATCTGGGTAGTAAGCAAACACATACTGGTTTTCTTTTAAGCTATCAATCAGCGGGTAAGTGACCGCTTCGCGCACGGCGGGGCAGCCGTGACTTCTGCCTAAGCGACCGGTTTGGGCAATAAAATCATCGCTGACGTAATCCGCACCGTGGATAACAATCGCCCGCTCAAAGGCCAGGTCATTCACTTCGGGTTCTAGCCCGTCTAGGCGCAGCGAATAACCGTTGCGCCCATAATAGCTGTTCATAGTGCGAAATAAGCCAATGCTGGATTGGTGGCTATCAGGCGTATTAGAGAAAGCGTTGGCCACTGCATCGCCTGACCCCTTGCCATGGGATACCAGCTCTTCAAACAGTAGCGTGTGTTGTTGAAGGTCAAACACCCACATGCGTGGCTCTGTGGAGGGTAGCGAGTAGTCAATGACGGCTAAGCGTTCGGCATAAGGGTCGGCGCAGTTAAGTGCCTGGGCAGCCAGGCGCAGTGCCTCAGGTGTAGCCCCCGGCGCTAGTTGAAGCAATTGGTGGTGAAGCGGAGAAACCCCACTGGGCGGAGCCGCTGCGATTTGCGAGAAAAAACTGGCCGCTTGAAGCGGGTAAGCAATTAATAAGAATGGTAAATAAAACAGTATATTGGTGATACGTGAACGAAAAATCATTGGGCGCTATCCTGCTTATAGTTTGACGATGGGTAAGTGTAAGCGGCTATGATGAGGCAGTGCGTACCGGTAACGGGAACAGCCTGTACGGCATCAAGTGATAAGAGTGAGACCGCACGACAACGCTGCATAGTAGCGCTGCATAGTAACGCAAGGAGACGCGATGAACGAGAATCAGCCACTCAGGCAATGGATGATGGGAGCCGCGTTCTGTTTTGCGTTGACCCAGCCGCTTTTTGCCACCGCCAACGAACCCAGTAGCGGCGCATTACAGCAAGCACTGGCGCAACATATCCAGCAGAGCGGGGAGGTACTGCCGGTAGGGTCATTTTACCAGCTGAGGGGTGGACAGCCTGCCTGGCAGACCCTCAGCCGTGTTGAAGCACTGGTTGATGCGCTGGATAGCCTGATGGATGATGGCTTGACACCGAGTGATTACCAAGCCGACTCGCTGCTGGATGACTTCCAGCTCAGCCAGCAGTTAGACGCCCAAGCAAAAGCAACCTTCGATGTGCGTGCGACCCGCTCTCTGCTACTGGCGCTGGATCATTTATCGCTGGGTAGAGTGAATCCAGGCGACGTTGAACCTAATTGGGATCTGCCACGCCCAGAGCGCAGTTACGCCCTTCTTCGGGTAGTTCAGGCAGTTGAAGAGGGGGATGTACAGCAGGCATTAGCTTATGCCCGCCCAGCATCCCCCGAATATGCCCAACTGCGCAAAGCGTTAGCGCATTACCGCCGTTTGGCAAAGCAGGGTAGCGTGCCTTACTTGCCCGGGCGTGAAGAGCCGCTTCGCCTTGGCGATATTGGTGACGATGTTCAAACACTACGCCAGCGTCTGACGCTATGGGGAGAACAAGGACTGCTAACGGCGGATAGCAGTGCTTACCCTATGATTGGAGTGGAGTCCTCCAGCAGTGACCGGCGCGCCTTCGACGGTGAGGTCGAAAGGGCAGTCAAGCGCTTCCAGCGGCGGCATCAGCTACAGGAGGATGGTGTGGTCGGTGAGCGCACCCGCCTTGCACTCAATATGCCCGTTACGGCACGGATCGATCAACTGCGCGTTAACCTTGAACGCGCCCGCTGGATTCGTCCTACGCAGCGGCCCGAGCCGCGGGTATGGGTGGATATCGCAGGCTACCGGCTACACTATATTCGCCCCAACGGAGAGCACTGGGACACTCGGGTGGTAGTGGGGACGCCCAGCCGTGAAACGCCGATTATCCACTCCGCCATTAGCCATTTAACGATCAATCCGAGCTGGACCATCCCGCCCACCATCATGCGTGAGGATGTGCTGCCACGGGTGCGACAGGATGTGGAGTATCTAACGCGACAGAATATTCAGGTAGTGAGCCTATCCGGTGAAGCGCTGGATGCGGAAGCAGTCGATTGGCAGCGCCCAGGCGGGGTGATGCTTCGCCAAGTGGCGGGCAGCAGTAACCCGCTTGGCCGAGTAGTCGTGCGCTTTCCCAATAACGATATGATCTACCTGCACGATACTCCGGCAAGAGGGCTGTTTCAGCGGGATCAGCGAGCGTTAAGTTCCGGGTGTGTCCGGGTGGAAGGCGTTACTGAGTTCGCGCAACTCTTGCTGCAGGATAGTGGCAGCCGTTACCAACTAAGCACGTTGATCAACAGTGGCCGTAGTGACCGTAATGTGAACCTGCCCACACGTATTCCCGTGGCACTGCACTACCTAACCGCCTGGCCCAATAGCCAGGGGGAAGTAGTGTTCAGGGAAGATATCTACCGCCGCGATGCCGCGCTGTTAGCGGCGCTCTCTAATGGAGCGGTATAGCAAGCGCCGCTACCAGTGACAAAAAAGCCGCCTTTCAGCAGGCGGCTTTTTGCGGCAAGAGCGAGGGCGGTTATTGGACACTCTCGTCGCTCTCATCCTCACGCTGGTAGTTGGCCACGCTGATGGTGCCGGTTTCACCGCTTTCGAGCGCCGCGAGCAGAGGCTCGGCTTGGCGCTGGAAGGCAATCAGCGTATCGCCGCTTAGGCTGGTGTTTTCAGGCAGCTCTACGGTCATGGCGTTCACCGGCGTGTTGTTCACAATGACTTCATAGTGCAGGTGGGGGCCGGTGCTGCGGCCGGTGTTGCCGGAGAGGGCAATACGCTCACCCATATTCACCCGCTCGCCTTGGCTAACCAGCGGCTGGGAGAGGTGCAGATAGCGAGTGCGGTAGCCGTTGTCATGGCGCACGACAATATAGCGCCCCGCTGCGTGATGATTACCGACACGCTCGACGCGACCATTGGCGGGCGCTGTAATAGGCGTGCCGATAGGCATCGCAAAGTCAGTGCCATTATGTGGGCTAACACGGCCGGTCACCGGATGCAGGCGGCGCGGGTTAAAGTGGGAACTCAGCCGGTAGTTGCCTTCAAACGGGCGGCGTGCAAACGCAGGGTCGAGACTGCCGCCTTCTGGGGTGTAGAAGTTGTCGTCGTTGGCATTACGAACCACGGTGAGATCCATACGCTCGCCGTCGTATTTCACCGCCAGTACACGGGAATCCAGTGTTTCCCCATCGAGCATATCGGACTCAACTAAGACCTGAAACTGATCCCCCCGGCGGCTGTCGCGGCGGAAGTCCAGCTTCTTTTCCAGCAGGCGAGTGAGTTCGGTAACCGAGCTGCTGCTCAGGCCGGTTGCTTGTGCCGAGCGCGCAAAGCTACCGCTGACACTACCGGCGTAGAGGCGCTGTACCGGTTCGCCTTGGCGTTCGATAGTCGTAATCGCATAGTGGTCGTTGTCACGCTCCAGCAGTACTCCCTCACGGGTAGTCTTCATCATGCGTAGGGAGAGCAAGCGACCATCTTCATCCAGCTGATAGTCGAAGCTGTGTCCTGCTCGCCAATGAGTCAACATGCGAGGGTTGGGTAGATCATCCAGTAAGGATAATACTTCGCTATAACCCAGCCCCAGTTCATTTTGTGCTAGAACGGCGAAAGTTTCGCCAGGCTCAACGATGTGCGTTTTCCACTCAGGGACAAATGGCTCGTCTGCCGCAAGCTCAAGCTCAAGAAAGGAGACATCGTCGTCGTAAAGCTCTACACCATAATCTTCGTAAGAAGTGGCATCTGCGATGTCGACGGGGTCGTCGATATTGAGCATGCCGCTTGTCAGGGTGCCAACCACAATGGCTATGTGAAGGGCACCATCGTCTAGCGCCGCTTCTGGCTGCGCTATGCTGGACTCCTCGGCTTCGCTCGCCATGGAGGCTTCCGCGCTGGTAACAACGTCTAGGTCAACGACCTCGGTAGCGGTTAATTCGTTTAGGGGGATATGTTCACGGGTAGCATCGAGCGCGCGAGAGGCGCGGTCAATGGCTTCTGTAACGGGCGTTCGCTCCTGATGAAGCGAAGGCACGCCGGGGGTTGAGTCGCTGGGTAGCGGAACCAGCACGCTCTCCACGGAAGCCTGGGGTTGGTTTAAGTCATGATAGGTTGTGATGAGTTTTTGTGCGCCCAGCACAGTGACCATGGTGGCCACGGGTAACAACAATAATTTATGCGTGCGGGGCAGCGAATGAAGGATTCGCAACATGGGTAAACGGGCCGCCAAGTTCGTGAAATAAAATTAACATAAAAGTAAGCAAACTCGGAAACCATACCCCATGAAAGCAGGGGTGAATAGACTGTACATCTATACACAAAACGAACTTCCGCTGAAAAACGGAATTATTCGACGATAGTGAAGTTTTAAGAACGCTGTTTGCTAATAAAAGTAATGATAAGTGCGCGTGTTTCCGCTCAGTGCCCGCCATCGGTTGTTTTAAATCGTAGACAAAAATTGCTCATATCGAAAGAGTTATACAGTTTTCGTATAGGTTAAAAGGCTTTTCCTTCCTCCTATGTCCTTGATGAGCTGCCAAGTAGTACCTAGTAGCGCCTAAGTGGAGAATCTAAACTAAAACCTCAGTACATACGATGCTAATAATTTAGATAATTGGGGCAGCGCTAACGTTAATGAACAGTATTTTTGTAATTTTTTGTGTTTTAGGGTGGGTGATGCGCCGCCTTTGCTAGCAGCCGTTTGTGCAATATTTATCAGTGAACGGGTACTCAGCGCTATTTCCTGGCATCCTAGTGAAGTTTTTTCGAAGATGAAGCGGACTGTTTCGCTGTTTAGCGTCGAGGAAATCGAAATGTCTCGGGTAACACTTGCACAGTGGCAGATGCTGGCCGCCGTGGTGGACCACGGTGGATTTGCACGAGCGGCAGAGGCGATCCATAAAAGCCCCTCCACGCTTAATCATGCGGTTCATAAATTAGAAGAGCAACTAGGCATTCAGGTGCTAGAGCCGGTAGGTCGGCAGGTGCGCTTAACCGAAGCAGGCGAGCTGCTGCTACGCCGAGCGCGCCAGTTGATCGAGAGTGCAGCCTCGTTGGAAGATGTTGCTTCACGGCTTGCTGCCGGGTTAGAGGCGGAAGTGGTCGTTGCGATTGACCAGATTTTTCCAGCGGCAGCGCAAGCAAAAGCGCTGGATTGCTTTTCGGAAACCTACCCGCAGGTAAGGGTGCAACTGCATGAGAGCGTGCTCAATGGCGGCACCGAAATGCTCTACGATGGCCGGGCGGATTTAGTCGTCACCGGTATTGAAGCCCAAGGCTTTTTAGGTGAGCCACTGGTGAACGTCCGCTTTGTAGCGGTGGCGCATCCAAGCCACGCGCTCCATCAGCTAGGGCGTTCATTAGATCTGCGTGATCTTGCCCAGCATCGCCAGTTGGTGGTGCGTGACTCGGCGCTGCGCCAATCCACCAATGCTGGCTGGTTAAAGGCCGAACAGCGTTGGACGGTCAGCCATGTGGGCACCTCACTGGATATGCTGAAGCGCGGGCTAGGGTTTGCCTGGATACCAGAGACCCGCATTGCCGATGAGTTGGCAAGCGGGCAGCTCAAACCGCTGCCGCTAAGTGCCGGTGCTATCCGCGAGGTGCCCGTGCAGCTGATCTTTCGTGACCGTGATCGAGCTGGCCCTGCGGCACACGCCATGGCTGACGCATTAAGGCGGGCAGTAAATGAGGTGTGCGAGCAACATTCGATTCCCTCGAATGAACAGCCGTAAAACATGCGCTTGAGCCTAACCCATGCGGGAGTATGCTGAACGTTAATTGCATTATAAAACGTTCAAGATAGGAGACGCCCGATGGGACTGCTTGTAAACGGTGAGTGGGTTGATCAGTGGTACGACACTAAAAAGCATGGTGGCGAGTTTGTACGCGAGTCCGCGCAACTGCGCGATTGGGTGGGCAGTAGTGAAGAGTCGCAAGGCGACAGTTATCCGGCGCAGGCGGATCGCTATCACCTGTATGTATCGCTCGCCTGCCCCTGGGCGCACCGTGCGCTTATTATGCGCAAACTGAAAGGGTTGGAATCGCTGATAGGCACTTCCCACGTCAGCCCGCTAATGCTGGATAACGGCTGGACCTATCACCAGGAGGAAGGCTCCAGCGGTGACCCGGTTAACCACGTAGAGTTCCACCACCAGCTCTATACCATGACCAACCCGACCTACACGGGGCGGGTAACGGTACCGGTGCTATGGGACAAACAGCGTAGCGCTATCGTCAACAATGAGTCCGCTGACCTACTGCGTATCTTTAACGTGGCCTTCGACGAGCTGACCGGTAATGACCTGGATTTTTACCCGGAAGATTTGCGTAGCGTTATCGATGAAGTGAACGATGACGTGTACGACCATATCAACAACGGCGTTTACAAATCTGGCTTTGCCACTGATCAGCAGGTCTACGAAAAGCACGTGACGGCGCTGTTTGACGCGCTGGAACGCATTGAGAAGCGGCTGTCAGAGCAGCGCTACCTGGCGGGTGAGTGGCTCACCGAAGCGGATATTCGGCTCTTCACGACATTGATTCGCTTCGACGCGGTTTACTTTGGCCACTTCAAATGCAACTTCAAGCGCATAGAGGATTACCCGAATCTCTCCAACTATGTGCGTGAGCTGTACCAGTGGCCGGGCGTGGCGGAAACCGTCAATATGGATCACATCAAGCGCCACTATTATTACAGCCACGACACGATTAACCCCACGCGCATTGTGCCAGCGGGGCCGCTGCTGGACTTTATGCGCCCGCATGACCGGGAGCGTCTACCAGGGCAGGGTATACGCCGCCGCTAAGCACGGCTTGCAGGATACGCAAAAGGGCCACTGCGAACGGGTGGCCCTTTCCATATCAGTTCCGTGTCAGTAACGCGCTTAGCAGTAATGAAGTGAGCGTCAGGTTACTCGTTGGCGTCCACTGCTTCGCGCGTCGTCTGCCAAGCGCTCTTTGCGCCCTCTTTGGTGGTTTGCCAGGCATCCCGAGCGTTAGCTTTGGTTTGCTCCCACCAATCTCGGTCATACGTCGGGAACGACTCCACTTCTTCAGCGGTAGCGTTCAGCATGATGCGGTGCTCGGTATCACCATCGTCCTCGGTGTGCGTCTCAAGGGTGAATTGGTCGGTTTCCACGACGATCTCGCGACCGCCTAGGCCAAGTACCGCACCGCTTTCAATCACGAGGGCGGAAATACGCATCTCTTCATCAAACAGAATGTCGTCGACTTCGCCGATCTCTTCGCCTGATCCATTGGCAAAAAACACGTCCGCATCAAGAATATCGTCGGCGGCGTACATGCCTTGAGGCTCTGTTTGCGCCTGAACGCCAAAGGCCATACCGCTCAACAGGGCCGTTGTCATCGCTGTGATAAGAACTGATTTACGCATAGCTTCTCTCCATGTAGCTATAACCCATGTAGCTATAATAAGTGGTTGTAGAAGGTGGCTGTAAAAGGTGGCGCTTTGCGCTCGACAGGGTTAGCGCATTTTAACCGCTGGGGCCAATGCACCAGAAAGGGGTGGTGACCTTACAGCCCGTTTGCCCAATCATCAGCGCGACGCTCCGCTTCTTCGCGTTCCAGGCCGTACTTCTGCTGTAACTTGCCAACTAGCTGATCTTTTTTGCCGCCAATTTGTGTTAGCTCGTCGTCTGTTAGTTCACCCCAGCTAGCGCGAGCTTTACCCTTCATTTCAGTCCATCTGCCTTCAATCTGATCCCAGTTCATGTGCATCACTCCTTGAAGTTCGTGAACGCCATCAGGCATCTCTTAGGTTAGAAGACATATACATAAGTGCAAGCCGGGGTATTGATGTGGGTTAAATTAAAAAGACTGGTCAGAACCTATTGGCGGTGTTAGGATGCGCCCTCCTCGCATGTGTTGACCCCTCCATCACGACGATAAACGTTCTTCGCCGTAGCCGAGCAGAAACCGCCACGCTATGCAGAAACGTTTGCGGGAACATCTCACTGACTGCAGATGTTCATTGCTGTGAAGATGGCGCGCCTCCAGTATTTCACCAAACGGGTGAAATCGGCGCAGAAGGTCGCCACAGCGGTTGGCCCGCATGAGCGGTGTTGCCAACCGGATGCTAGGTGCGACCGGCGTCTCCGACTCCACTGATGACGATATCCGCTCTGCGGAGCCTTGTTTTTTGGTACGCACTGTTACGCGCGCCAGGAAACAGAGTCAGAGACGCTTACGATGTTTTTTGCCGGTACAGCCGGCCTACCAAGGTGTGATTAATGACCTCGACTTCTGTCGCCTCGCCGAGCTTCGGCGATCTGGCTCTTTTGCCTGCCGTTCTGTCTGCTGTTGAAGCACAGGGCTATGAAATCCCTTCGCCGATCCAGGCGCAGACCATTCCTGCGTTGCTGGAAGGCCGCGATATGCTGGGCCAAGCACAAACCGGTACCGGTAAAACCGCTGCTTTTGCACTGCCGCTGCTGTCGCGTCTCGACATGCAGCGCCGCGAGCCCCAAGTGTTGGTGCTTGCTCCCACCCGCGAACTTGCCCAGCAGGTCGCTGTTTCCTTTAGTAAATATGGCCAAAACCTGCAGGGCTTGGAAGTTGCTACCCTGTGCGGCGGCCAAGAGTACCGTGAACAGTTAGGCGCGCTAAAGCGCGGTGCCCAAGTGGTAGTGGGCACGCCGGGCCGTGTGATTGACCACCTGGACCGTGGCAGCCTGAAGCTGGACGGCCTCTCTGCGCTAGTGCTGGACGAAGCCGACGAAATGCTTCGCATGGGCTTTATCGACGACGTCAAACGCGTGGTTGCCGATACCCCGAAAGATGCCCAGCGTGTGTTCTTCTCGGCCACCCTGCCGACGGAAATTGAGCGCATCGTCAACCGCTACTTGGTTAACCCGGTGAAGGTAGCGATTGAATCGCGTACCACCACGGGTGAAAACATTGAGCAGCGCCTGGTTCGCGTTGACGGTGGCGCCAAGCTAGAAGCGCTGTCGCGCATCCTGGAAGTAGAGCCGGTGGATGCCGCGATTGTCTTCGTGCGCACTCGTGCGGCGTGTACCACGCTGGTCGAGCAGTTGACCGCTCGCGGTGTCAACGCCGCCGGCCTGTCCGGTGACCTGGACCAGAGCCTGCGCGAGCGTACGATTACTCGCTTGAAGCGTGGCAAAGTCGACGTGCTGATTGCCACCGACGTAGCGGCCCGTGGCCTTGACGTTCCGCGCATCACCCACGTCATCAACTACGACCTGCCCCAGGATGCGGAAGCCTACACACACCGTATCGGTCGTACCGGTCGTGCGGGCCGTAGCGGTATCGCGATCACTTTCGCCGGTTTCCGTGAAGGCCGCAAAGTCGGCTGGATGGAGCAGGCTACCGGTCAGAAAATGACCGAAATGCCGCTGCCCGACGAAGCCGCTATCCGCGCCCACCGTGATGAAGTATTCCATCATCGTGTTGTTGCCGCGCTGACCAAAGGCGCCGAAGAGCAGCGCGCCCTGGTCGAGCGTCTGGTGGAAGAAGGCCACGATGCCGTCGAGCTGGCCTGTGCGTTTGCCGCCATGGCCCGCGCCGACGAAGCGCCGATTGGCCGCTTGCAGGCACCGCGTAAAGAGCGTGCTCCGCGTGATGGCGCACCGGGCAAGCCGGGTGGCGCTCGTCGCGAACGCTCCAGCGCGCCCAGCGAAGGCATGACCCGCTACCGCGTCTCCGTTGGCCATAAAGACGGCGTGAAGCCTGGCCAACTGGTAGGCGCGTTGGCGAATGAAGGTGGCATCGAAGGTGCGCGTATCGGTCGTATCGATATCCGTAACGCTTTCTCCGTGGTCGAGCTGCCCAGCGGCCTGCCTTCTACGATTCTGGCGAAAATGGCTCGTGCCCGTGTGGCTGGCCGCCCGCTGGAAATCAGTGAAGACCGTGCGCCTGAGCGTGCACCGCGCCGCCGCCGTGACGATGGTGACGCACCGGTTCGCCGCCGCGAGCGTGCGTAACTCAGTCTTGGGCACTTAACATCGCCTAACGTTTGAGTCACGTCGATCCCCCTATGCCACTGGCCCTGAGCCAACTGGCGTAGGGGGATTTTTTTTGGCTACGCTATAGCCACCTCACTTTAATCGTCACAAGGAGTTCGCATGGACGCTGCACTACATGAATGGGACCTCTCGCCCAAGCAGGCGATTGCGCTGCAGTCGCAGCTCGCCAAGCAGCTGGAGAGCCGTGACCGCATTGACCCGGTGACGTATATCGCGGGGGTAGATATTGGCTTTGAAGAGAGTGGGGCAGTGACTCGTGCGGCGGTGGTCGTGGTGAAGTGGTCGCCAGAAGAGACCCCGCAACTACCGGTGGTGGAGCAGGTGGTGCATCGCGAACCCACCCGCATGCCCTATATTCCAGGGCTGCTCTCGTTCCGTGAAATCCCTGCCGCGCTGGGCGCGTTCGCCAAGTTAACCACCCAGCCGCAGCTGGTGATGGTCGATGGCCAAGGTATCGCCCATCCTCGGCGGCTTGGCGTGGCGGCGCATTTGGGGCTATGGCTGGACCTACCCACCATCGGTATCGCCAAGTCGCGGCTGACCGGCAGGCACGACGAAGTTGGTGAGGCAAAAGGGGACTGGGTGCCGCTGATGGACGGGCAAGAAGTAATTGGGGCGGTACTACGCTCCCGAGCTAACGTAAAGCCGGTATTCGTCTCGCCAGGGCACCGGCTAACGTTGGCAACGTCCCTTGAGTGGGTAGTGCGCTGCCTAGGCACAACCAAGCTACCAGAGCCGACCCGCTTAGCGGATCGGCTGGCGTCGCGGCGAGATCAAAAGAAGCGTTAAATAAAGCCGATAAAGCGCTGCAGCAGGCTAGTGGCCTCCGGCGTCTCGCGAATCTCATTGAGCAGTTGGTCCGGGTCGTCACCCTGGTCACGCAGGGCGGCGCGCTGGCGTTCAATGTAGGCGCGCATAACCGAAGGCGAAAACTCAGGGTGGAACTGCACGCTCCACTGCCGTGGCCCGTAGCGCAGCGCTTGGTGGGCATCGTGGCTGTTGTGGGCCAATATTGTTGCGCCAGGGGGGAGCTGCATCACCGACTGGGCGTGGGTGAGGTGGGCGGGAAAGTGTCCCGGTAGCTGGCTAAAGAGCGGGTCCTGCAAGCCTGCTTGGGTTAAGCGCACAGCCCGCGTGCCTGACTCTCGGCCAGCGGGGTGGTAGTCGCTAATACCGCCAAAGGCGGACGCCATTAGCTGGTGACCATAACACACACCCAGCAGCGGCAGGTTATCGGCTAACGCCTGCTGCAACCAGGGCTTCAGCGCCTCACTCCAGGGCGGCTGCTCGCTCACCATGCTATGCGAACCGGTAATCACGGCACCCGCCATCTCTTCGGGTGGGGTGGCGCTGAGCCGTGCATCCCATACGCTTAGCGTTAAGTGCGCCGGCAAGGCATCGCCCAGCCGCTGAATGAATAGCTGCTCAAAATCACCGTGTTGGTCGACCACTTCAGGGAAGGCATCCCCGGTTTTGATAATGACTAAACAGGCCATGGCATTCTCGTTGTCGTGTCGCGGCTGAGGAAAGATAGCCGAAAGAGGGCTTTCCGCTGTAAGCTGGAACATCTCACGCTATTATCGTTTTACCATACATTAGGAGCTTGATATGCAACAGATTACTCGCGCAGGGCAGCCGATGGATGTGGCCGGTACGCTGCCTGCCGTTGGCCAAGCTGCCCCGGCGATGACGCTGACCAACAGCGACCTGGAAGATGTCACGCTGGACACCTACCAAGGCAAACGTAAAGTGTTGAACATTATACCCAGTGTGGACACGCCTACCTGTGCGATGTCTACCCGGCGGTTTAATGAACTGGCCTCCAGCCTGCAAGATACCGTTGTATTGGTGGTTTCGGCTGACCTGCCGTTCGCCGCCAAGCGCTTTTGCGGTGCTGAGGGGCTGGATAACGTTGAGACGCTCTCCACCTTCCGCCATCGGGAGTTCCAGGAAGCCTGGGGAGTGGCGCTGTGTAACAACAACATGGAAGGGCTGTGCGCCCGTGCCGTGGTGGTACTGGATGCGGACAACCGCGTACTACACAGCGAGCTGGTGGCTGAGCTGAAAAACGAGCCGGATTACGAGGCGGCACTGGCGGCGCTCAACAGCTAGTCCGTTCGCGATTTTTCTTGGCAGCCGCCACCAGCGCGCTAATCAAGCGCTGCTGGGGGCGGTTGAAGATCAGCCATTCCGGGTGCCACTGTACGCCAATTAGAAAGTCGTGGGCTTCGGACTCAATTCCCTGCACAAGCCCGTCCCTATCCCGGGCAACAATCTTAATGCCTTTTCCTGCGTGGTTAACGGCCTGATGGTGGAGGCTATTGACCCGGCACCAAGTCACGCCGAGCAGTTGATAAAGCTTGCTGCCACCGACAATATCCACCGTTTTACGGGGCAGCACGGTACGCCGCCGCTTCAGGCCCTCGTGGGTAGTGTAAATATCGGGGTCCAGCGTGCCGCCTAAATGCACATTGATGAGCTGGGCACCTCGGCAAATGCCGAGCACCGGCGTATTTTGTGGAATAAAGCGGTTCAGCAGGTTTAACTCCAGCTCGTCACGGGCAGGGTCCAAACGCACGTCTAGCTGCACCTCGCTACCATAAAGGTGCGCTTGTATATCATCGCCACCGCCGATAATCAGCCCATCCAGATGCTCGGGCATCGGGCGGGAGGGGGAAAGGCGCAGCGGCTTACCGCCGTGGCGCCAGACGGCAAACCAGTCAAAGCACCAGGCAAGCTGGCTTTTGTAATCCGACGTGGTAATTCCGATCAGCGGTCGAGCCATGCAGATAGCGTCTCGTTGTTCCGTAAAGGTGAAAAAGTGGCGTGAACAAATGGCGGCAGGTCTAAGACGCACCGAAGGGGCCGAGCAGTTTGGCTTTTAAACGCGCCCACCAGGGTTTGCTGTGTTCTGCCACATACTCATCGCAGCGCGCGCGCAGCACCTCCGTATTCGCCGCTAGCTTTTCCACCTCCACCCAGCGGTTCCACTCTACGACAGACCCCCAACCCGGTTGGGAAAGCTGTGCGTTAGGCAGCCGGTAGTGAAAGGTGGGGCGCGGCTTGGTCAATTCGCCATGCAACAGTTCATGGGGATGGTCGGGGCGTAAATAGGCAAACAGCGGTAGCAGATCCAGTTCCCGGTTGCGGGTAGGGTTGTGCTGCAGGTAGTCGTTAATAAAGGTATCTAGGTCTGGCTGGTAGCGGGCATCCATCACCTTCAAGGCGTACTCTTTATGGAACGGGTTGGCGTGGGGCAGCACTTCACGGGTGATATCCACCTTAATCTCTTCGCGCAGCCAACTAGCCAGCAATAGATAGGCGCGCATCATCGCTAGCAGGTACTCTACATCTAGCTGCTCGACTTCAGGGTTAAGGTGCAAGCCAAACCCATAGAGCAAGCTGGCATCCGTGCCCTTGGCGCCTTTCTCCCGCAGCGCTTCAAAAAGCGTATCGAGTGTTTCCAGCTCATCCCAGGGTACCGGCGGGCATACAATTTCTGTGGGCACCAGGCCGGTTACCATATCGCCAATCAGCTCGCGGGTTTTTTGATGGAACTCTATCCGTCGCTGGTGCTGCTGGCGCGCCCACTCACTGTCGATTTCACGGTGCTCTTCCAGCAGCGCTTTATCGGGGTGGGCGTACTGGGTATCCAGTTCAATGCCAAACTCCCCCCAACGCGTGCCCTCCACCTGTAGCCGATGGGGGCTTACCACGTTAAGCTCCCCACCAAACAGGGTGCGTACCAGCTCGGCGGTGTCGCGGGGCGGCAGCCCGGCGAACTCGATTTCAACGCCGACGCAGCGTGGTTGGCCATCTTTATTTAAGCGGTTAGGTGGGGCTTGCAGCGTCATCTCGGTATCCTTGAGGTGAACGTTTGAAAAGTCAGCCTATCATAATCACGCGGTAAGGCTGAGCGTCTTCAACAAAGTAAATGTTAATTACCGGTATCTGTAGCCGGTTTATGTTGGGAGTGGCGTGTGCGACAGCACTGGATAATCAAAATCATCGTAGGCGTGGCGCTCGGCATGCTGTTCAGCGCAACGGCACTAGGGCAGGGGGTTTCCTTACCTAACCTGGCTGGCGGCGACTCGTCAGAGCAACCCGAGGTAAGCAATGAAGAGTTCCAGCGGTCGCTGAATGATGTGATCTCCATGCTGGAGAACGAGGAGCAGCGTACCGCGCTGCTCGCATCGTTGCGGGAGCTACAGGTAAGCACCAGTGCTACTGAGGACGATGGCGTAGTACGTCAAGGGCTACTGGGGGCACTGGCCGATACCCTAACCGACATTGGCGAGCAGGCCCAGGCGGGGGGCTCGCCTATTGATGAGTGGTCGCGCCAGTTGGTGCAAGGGGCAGAGGATTTACGCGCCTTAAATGATGGCGCGGACCAAGGGGAGGCTATCCGTGCGGTCGCTGACGGGGCCGTGCTGGCCTTTGTATGGAGCGTGCTGCTGGTGGTGATGATTGCCTTCGGGCGCTTGGTAGCCACTCGCCGCCACTGGCCGTTAGACCTTCCCCGCGACCCCAAGGCATGGCTGCTGGCGGTCCACTTTTTGCGCCGTATGCTGCCGTGGACGCTGGCATTTGCGATTACTCTGGGGATTGGTCAAGTTCTGCCCTATAGCCCGGGCCGGGCTGTGGTCTTGGTGGTGGCGTATATCTGCCTCTGCGGCCGTGCACTCTCGGTGGTGTTTGAAACCGTGATTGCCTTCTTCAGCCGAGGGCATCGCTTTCCTGCGGTGCAGGTGCTACAGCATAAAGCGTTGCGGGGGCTGTTTGTCATTGGTGCGCTGATTGCCCTGGGCGATGCGGTGAACTCCACGCGTTTGGTAGAGCTGCTTGGGGCTGAACTCTCTAGCCTCGTCTCGGTGCTGGCGAATATGCTGGCGGCGCTATTATCCGCCCGCTTTATCTTTAAATTCCAGCGGCCGATACGCCACCTGATTTGCAATCGGCCCTATAAGCAGCGTCGCGATGCCAGCACCGCCGTTGAAATGATTCGCGCCCTGGGCGGGCTTTGGCATATCCCCGCGCTATTAATGGTGGGCGGCTCGCTGCTGGCCATCTTTATTACCGTGGGCGATGTGGGTACGGCGCTGGCGCGCTCGATTGTGTCCGCCAGCCTGCTGGTATTGACGCTAGTGGTCACCGGGCTGTTGCGCCGCCAATCAGAGCGGCTTAACAAGCGACGCCACCGCCGCCGCTTCAGCCAATATCGCAAGCGCCTAGAGCGCTTTGGCTTTGTGCTGGCGCATCTATGCGCGTGGATGGTGTTTGCCGAACTCTCCATGCAGGTATGGGGCGGCTCGTTGTTTGGGCTTGGCCAGCAGGCGGTGGCTAGTGCCCGAATCGGGCAGGCGTTGGTAAGCCTGGGGGCCACGGTTTTGCTGGCATGGCTGGTGTGGATCTTTGCCGACACCGCGATTCAGCGGGCGTTAACTTCCTCGGCACGCTCCCGTGGGCGGCGGGTGAATCAGGCGCGGGCGCAAACCATTACTCCTATGATCCGCAACGTCATTTTTGTCACTATTTTGATCATTGCGGTGATCGCGGGGCTAGCCAACCTCGGGGTTAATGTGACGCCGCTGCTGGCGGGTGCCGGTGTGATCGGTCTGGCGATCGGTTTTGGTGCCCAAACGCTGGTGCAGGATTTAATCACCGGTATTTTCATCCTCATCGAAGACTCGCTGGCGGTGGACGACTTCGTGCAGATCAACGGTCATATGGGCACGGTGGAGGGCTTAACGCTACGCACGGTGCGGCTAAGAGACCTCGATGGCGTGGTGCATATCATCACCTTTAGCCGCATTGAGTCGATCCACAATATGTCCCGCCAGTTTGGCATTGCCTTGATGCGTATCCGTATTCCCTACGATATGAAAATCGACGATGCAATTACCCTCATGCAGGAGACTGCCCAGGAGCTGCGCAAAGACCCGATGATGCGCCACTATATTTGGTCGCCGCTGGAAATGCAGGGTGTACAGGGCTTTGAAGAGGGCTGCCCGATTTTACGGATGCGCTTTCGTACCGCGCCGGAAATGCAGTGGGATGTGGCCCGTGCCTTTAACCTGCTGCTGAAGCAGCGGATGGAAGCCCAAGAGATTGACCTGGGCGTACCGCGCTTGAGTGTCAGTATGGAAGCGCGCTCTGAGTCGCGTATGGAAGATACCTCTGGCACCGATGTGAGCCTGGAACAAGGCGGAGAGGAGGCGCCCTCTACCCAGGAAGAGACACCGAAAAAGCCGGCACCGCCTAAACCCGCGCCGCGTCCTACCCAGCGGGAGATACGCCAGGATGAGCGGGAGCGCTCCGGTGCTTCACCTCATGCTAAGCCCCAGGCTCAGGGCAAACCCCAGCGCGAGGCCTATGCCCGCCCCCACGGTGAAAACGGCGACGATTAACCAGGGGCCGCGCAGCCGGCGCCAGCGGTTGTAAAGCGAGACCGCGTGGCTCACGCGGTCAACCAGTTCATCGTGGCGTGAAATCGCGTTGTCTGGCGGCATGGAGAAGTCGTTGGCCACATCGCCCTGCCAGTGGGCGCCATGGGTGAGGCCCAGCCGGGCCCGCAGGCAGCCGATATCACTTAATGTAGTGTGCAGAGCGTCGTAGGTTTCCCGGTGCGCTTCAACCGCTAGTACCGAGGTGGCATCCTGGCGTAGCGCGCTGTTTGGGCAGCGGGCTACGGCGCTTTTAATCTGCTGTTCATTCGCACCAGGCGAAAGGTCTAGGCGTTGATACAGGTCGCGCATAGTCCAGGCTATCTCTCCTCGAACGGTATTCTCGGTGGTTGGGGGGCTCATCAGTAAGTTTGCATCAGGTAATCATAAGCATTTTTAATTCTTTGAAAACGTGCCGATGCCAGTGCTACCTGATGCTCGCTCTCCGAATAGTAGCGATCCGGGTGGTGTAATTGGGCCATGCGCCGGTAGGCGCGGCGCACGTCAGTTTTGCTAGCGCCAGGCGTCAGCCCCAGAACGGCCAGGGCCCGCGTAGTGCGGTCAGGCGGTGGCGGTCTGCTTCGCTGCTGTTGGCGCCTTCGCGCCTCTTCCTGGCGGGCTTGCTCTTGGCGCTGGCGCTCTTGTCGGGCCTGTTCCTGGCGGGCTTGTTCTGCTTTGGCCTGTTCTGCCCGCGCTTTCGCACGGCGTGTGTCCTCTTTTTGCTGCTGTTTCTCCTGCTGCCTCTGCTTCTTTTCCTGCTGTTTATCCGCTTTGGCCCGCTGCTGCTGTTCTTCCTGGGCTTGCGACGCTTTTTCGCGCTGGGCGGCTTCCGCTTCCTCTTTGGCCTTTTGGGCGTAATACGCCGGGTCGTGGGTTTGCCAGTAGGCGTCGCGGCTGGGGTCTTCCGGTGGTCGTAAAGGTTTGCCGGTCAGCTCCTGGAAAAGCGTGCCCAGGGTAGCGGGGGAGACGTTTAACAGGTCGGCCAAAAAGCGCAGGATATAGTGATTAGCCAGCGAAATATCGCCATCATCCGTCGCCACGGTAATCGCCTGGTGCATCACGCTTAGGCTACGCTCTTTTGAGCACTCCTTGCGTACCACTTCGGCGGCCAGTTGGATGGCATGGAGGTCTTGGCTGTGGGCAATGCTCATCACCGGCCCCAGCTCGTGCCCGTGGCGGAACTGCGCCGTCACTTGGGCCAAGCGGCGCCGCCGCTGGCCTTCCGAGACGTGCTGGCGGTGTACCAACACCCAGCCCAGCAGTAGCAGTGTAGCCGTATCCACTTGGCTGCGGCTTTTTAGCAGCAGCAGCTCAAAGGGTGAAAAACGGGCGATGGACATTCCCTAGCTCCAAGGCGAAGAAGTAAACCGTAGCCATGCTGCAGCAGGCCACTATAGTGAATTAGCCATGGTATATCATCGTGTTTGGCAATGAAGTAGGAGATTAGTGAGGTGATCAATGTCGAGCGTAAAAACAGCTTCCAACTGCGCCTATCGCGGCGGCTAAAAGAAGAAACCTCGCATACGCTTGATGTGTATCTGTTTGTGCCCAAAGAGCTGGGCCTAAGCACCCATGTGATCTCCGAAGAGGCATTTTATCACGGTGCCATTAGCGTCTCGCGTACCTACTACAGCGATGAGTACCATTTACCGTTAGTACACAGCCGGTTGGCAAGCCGTAACCAGTTGGGGAGTGACTCCTACCGGCTGAGCCTCAGCCTCTACGCCTACCAGTACGTAGGCGCGCTGGAGCGTACCACCCAAGCGATGTTGGCGGATGCCCGTAAGCTCCGCCGGGAGCCGTTGGATGACCAGCCCGCTAGAGAGGAAAAATCTGCCGCGTTGGGTGAGCAACTTATTGAAATGAGCGACTTGAGCGACGGCATTTTAAAACGCCTGCGCCGCAACCCGCCCAACGACGAACGGCTATATAAGTACTTTGCCAATATCGATAACTATCTCTCCTGGTTTACCGAGCAGCAGCTACTGGCTCTGGTAGCGCACATGCCCCGAGGCGGGCAGTTTAGTGACATCAAGCGGCGATTTATTACGGTTTGCCAGCGGGAAGCGGCGTATCGGCAGGCGCAAGAGTATAACGCCGAGCGGGTGGTAGAAGACCCTACCCGTATGTCCAATAAAATGCGCCTGCTGCGGCGGCTGATTGAGCACCCTATCACCCTCAAGCAGCGCGCCCTGGAGCTGGGAAGCGGCGAGCAAAAAGCGGTGAAGGCACTGGCCACGGCGGTGGTCATGGCGTTTGTCTCGCTGGGCGTGCTGCAGCTACGCAGTGCTCTGGGGGATATCACCGCGCTGTTTGTGCTGGCCATGGCGCTGCTTTATGCACTGCGGGAAGTCTTTAAGGATGACTTGCGTAATACTCTCTGGCGCTGGTTACGCCGTGGCCGCCCGAAATGGCGCCGCCAGTATATTGATCCAACCCGTAACGTGTTGGTAGGGCGGCAGTTGGAGTGGTTCGACTACAAGCGCTACTCCGCCCTGGATGATGATATCCAGCAGATGCGGCGGCGCACCGTGGCCCAGCGGGACGAAGTGGTGATGCACTACCGCTCCAGCTCGCGCATGTCGCCCACGCGCTTTCTCAGTGGTTACGAACACACCCGGGAAACGCTGCATATCGACCTCTCTATGCTGACCCGCCTCATGAGCAAGGAGAAGCACCACATCTACCGTTTGAAAGAGGGGCAGGCGGTGCGCGAAAGCGTCCAGCGTCGCCACCTGTTCAACCTTGTGGTGCGCGAAACCGGTAGCGAAGATTCCCCTTACCTAGCGCGCTGGAAAGTCGTTGTCAGCCGCTCGGGTATCGTGGATGTAGAACGCGTGGCGGAAAACACCGATAACTAATCTCTGCGGCACGACATTGAACATGCGACTAAAAACTAATAAGTAAGCGTTTACTCTAATCACGTAAACGTTTACTTTTTGCCCAGGCGCCGGTCGAAACGGCTGGTGAAGTCATACACGAACACGCTTGGGAGAGAGCGATGACACTGCGAGTCACCGTGTGGGGCGAAAACGTCCACGAGCAAACCAACGAGGTGGTAGCGCGCATTTATCCTACCGGCATGCACCAGTGCATCGCCGATGGGTTGAATGAGGCAGAAGGAATGTCGGCCACTGCCGTGACGCTGCAAGACCCAGAACAAGGGCTCAGCGAAGAGACGCTGGAGAATACCGACGTGCTGCTGTGGTGGGGCCACGCCGCCCACGGCGACGTGCTGGAAGAGACCGTTGATCGCGTGCAAAAGCGCGTGCTGCAGGGCATGGGCTTGATCGTGCTGCACTCCGGCCACTACTCCAAAATCTTCAAACGGCTGATGGGCACCACCTGCTCGCTGAAATGGCGGGAAGCCGGCGAGCGCGAGCGCCTTTGGGTCGTTAATCCTGGCCACCCCATCGTGCAGGGCCTGGGAGATTATCTGGAACTGCCCCATACCGAAATGTACGGCGAGCCCTTTGCGGTGCCCAACCCGGATGAGGTGATCTTTATCAGCGCCTTTGAAGGCGGCGAAGTATTCCGTTCCGGCCTGACCTATAAGCGCGGTAACGGCAAGATTTTCTACTTCCGCCCTGGCCATGAAACCTACCCGATCTACTACGACGAGCAGGTGAAGCGGGTACTCAAAAATGCCGTTGTCTGGGCGCAGCCGGAAGGCTCCCGTTGGATCGACAGCTGCCCCAACGTGCCCGCCGACCAGGCGCCCAACCCGGTCGAGATCAAAGGCGAAAGCTTGCATAAACCCGGTGAGGAGGGCTTCAAATGATCCGTTTAGCGATTATTGGCGCAGGCAGCATGGCGGGCGAACACGCCAAGCACTATGGCCGCATCGAAGGCGTTGAGGTCGTGGCCGTATGCGACCGCGATTATCCAAAAGCCCAGGCGTTTGCCGAGCGCCACGGCATTGCCGATGTGTATCAAGACCTGGACGCCATGCTGGCCCGGGACGATATCCACGCGGTGAGCAACGTCACCCCGGATGGCGTGCACAAGGTCACGTCGCTGGCCGCCATTGCCGCAGGTAAACATATCCTGTGCGAAAAGCCCCTGGCCACCAACGCCGAGGATGCCCATGAGATGGCCGCCGCCGCCAAGGCTGCCAACGTCATCAACATGGTCAACCTGAGCTACCGGGATGCCCCCGCCATTCAGCACGCCCGCGCGCTCGTCACCGGCGGCGCCATTGGCACCGTGCGCCATGTAGACGCCAGCTACCGCCAAAGCTGGCTGGTCAGCAACGCCTGGGGCCGCTGGGACCAGGAGAGCCAGTGGCTGTGGCGGCTCTCGGAAGCCCACGGTAGTAAAGGCGTGCTGGGCGATGTTGGTGTGCACATCGTCGATTTCGCCAGCTTCCCGGTGGGCGATATCACCCGCGTCAACTGCGAGCTTACCTGCTTCGATAAAGCGCCGGATAACCGCATTGGCGACTACGTGCTGGACGCCAACGACACCGCGCTAATGCGCGTGCGCTTTGCTAATGGTGCTATGGGGACCATTCAGGCGACCCGCTGGGCCACCGGCCATCACAACTCGCTAACGCTGAGCGTCCACGGCGATAAAGGCGCGATTCGTGTGGATCTGGATGCCTCCAAAGACGAAGTACAGGTATGCCTGAACGATGACGTGCATCCTGCCCGCTGGAGCACGGTCAAAGCGCCGCCTACGCCCAGCATTTATCAGCGCTTTATCGAGAGCATTCGCACGGGGGAGAACGACCAGCCTGATTTTGCCCGCGGTGCGGCCATTCAAACCGTGCTGGACGCCTGCTTTGTGTCCAGCTTGGAGGACCGCAGCCTGGCGATTGCTAGTTAGGTATTGTCATGCTCACGCATCCATAACGTAAGACAACCAATAACAATACGAGGACTCCACGATGCGCCATACCCTGAAAACACCGCTGCTACTTATGACCCTGCTGCCCACGGCGCTGCCTGCGATGGCCGCCGAGATCACCGTTGCCTGCGGCGACGGTGGGGCGGCGGATTTTTGCCCGGAGCTATCTCAGCGCTGGGCCGAGGCCAACGGCCATCAGGTCAATATCGTCACCACGCCTGCGTCGGCCACCGAAAAACTGTCGCTCTATCAACAGCTGTTGGGCAGCCAGTCACAGGATGTTGATGTGCTGATGGTGGATATCGTCTGGCCGGGCCTGCTGGCTGAGCACTTGGTGGATTTGCACGATTACCTGCCGGAGGGCGCAGCGGAAGGTTTTATTCCCTCGCTAATGGAGAACAACACCGTGCAGGGCAAGCTGGTCGCGTTGCCGTGGTTTACCGATGCCGGACTGCTCTACTACCGCCACGACCTGCTTGAGCAGTACGACGCTGACGTGCCGCAGACCTGGCAAGCGCTGACCGATACCGCCCGACGCATTCAAAACGCCGAGCGGGAAGCGGGCAACGAGCGCATGCATGGTTTCGTCTTTCAAGGGCGCGCCTACGAAGGGCTGACCACCAACGCGCTGGAGTGGGTGGCCAGCTACGGCGGCGGCACCTTTGTGGATGCCGAGGGGCAGGTCACGGTGAACAATCCCCAGGCGGTGGAAGCCCTGGCGCTGGCGGCCTCTTGGGTGGGGGATATTAGCCCGGAGGGCGTGCGTAACTACATGGAAGAGGAAGCCCGCGGCGTTTTCCAGGCGGGCAACGCGGTGTTTATGCGCAACTGGCCTTATGTCTGGTCGCTGGGGCAAGCGGACGGCACGCCCATCCAGAACAAGTTCAGCGTGGCGCCGCTGCCCAGCGGGCCGGAAGGGCAGTCAGTAGCGACCTTGGGCGGCTGGAACTGGGCGGTCTCCCGCTATTCGGATGAGCCGCAGGCAGCCGCCGACCTGGTCGCTTATCTCACCGCCGAAGCCCAGCAAAAAGCTCACGCCATCGAGTTTGGCCGTAACCCAACACGCCCAGCACTCTATGAAGACGAAGAGGTACTGGCCGCGCATCCGTTTATTGGCGAGCTGTATGAAACGGTGATGAACGGCGTGCCGCGCCCGGCCAGCGTCACCGGCGATGCCTACCCGCGTGTTTCCAACGCGATCTTCAACCGCGTTCACGATGCGCTGTCCGGCAGCGTCACGCCGGAGCAGGCGGTGCAGCAGTTGGATAGCGAGCTGGCGCGACTAGGGCGGCGTGGCTGGTAGCGTTGATGGCTCTGCAGGCTGTGCAGTCAGCGATTTTCGGCCCCGCTTTTTGTACAATCAGGGCCCGAATTGCTGAGGCATGGCATGAAACAGAACAAACCGAGCGCGCAAACCGCCACCATTCGTGAAATTGCCCGGCGCGCCGAGGTCTCGATTGCCTCGGTAAGCCGGGCGCTCAATGGCAAGCCAGGAATCAGCGACGCGCTGCGCGATAAAATTCTTACCATCAGCCGCGAAGTGGCCTATCAGCCCAGCGCGGCGGCCCGGCAGCTCATCAGCGGCAAAGCCGCCGTCGTAGGAATCTCCCTTGGGCGTCAGGATATCGAGCTGCGTCCTTACTATATTCTGCTCTACCAGCACCTGACCGTAGCGCTGCACCAGCAGGGCATGGTGCCGATCTTCTTTCACCACGACCAAACCCATGAGCTGCCCGAACGGGCAGGCGCAGCAATTTTGTTAGGGGAAACCGGGGAAGACGAGCGCCCAGGCGTACTGCGTGCGGCGGGCACTCCGTTTGTACGCATTGGCAACGCCGGGGAAGGCTTTTCGGTGGCCCCGGACGATGTCTCGGGGCTTTACCAAATCACCCGCCACCTGATTGATCACGGGCGAACGCGGATTGCCTTTGTGGGCGGGGAGTTGGACGTGCCGCGCCCCCACAGCCGCCTTTCCGGCTATCAACAAGCGATGGCCGAGGCGGGGCTGAGCGAGCAGCTGTTGAGCCTGCCCCATCGGTTTACCTCCGACTCCCTGACCAGCTACCGCCATCTCAATCGCTTTCTTAATCATGAAGGCGCTGAGCAACTACCATTCGATGCGCTGGTCTGCGCCACCGACGAGCTGGCGCTCGGCTGTGTCGCCGCGCTGGAAGATCGCGATATCCGCGTGCCTGAAGACGTGGCCGTCACCGGCTTTGACGACCTGCCTACCTTGGCTACGGGCTTGACTACGGTGCGTCAGGATATTGCGGCCATTGCGGCGATGAGTGTCGAGTTATTGAGCGAAGCGCTGGCGGGAAAAGCGCCCCGGCATGTGTCGCTGCCGGTGGCGCTTGTGTTGCGAGAAACCTCTTAACGCCCCGGCAGCTGCTCCGGGCCGAAGGCGTCGGGTAGCAGGCTGTCCATGGTGTAGGTTTTTAGCACTTCACCCTGCTTGGAGAGCACCATGATTTGCGTGCTGGGGGTGGCGAACTCGCGAATGCGCTGGCGGCAGTCGCCGCAGGGCGTGCAGAGATGCTCGCCGGGGCCCATCACGTATACCTTGGCAAGCTCGCGCTGGCCAGCGGTAATCATGGCAGAAATAGCCGAGGCTTCGGCGCATAGCCCTTTGTAGTGGGCCACTTCCACGTTACTACCGGCAAACTGCTGACCATCCGGGCACTCCATGACCGCTGCAACCGGATGGTTGGAGTAGGGCGCGTAGGCGTTGCCCAGGGTGGTCAACAGCGTGTCTACCAATGCCTGATCCGCTTGGCTCATGGCGTTATCCTCTCAGTGGGCGCTTGATTCCAAGCGGTTAAGCGTTGGCAGCGTCGTCGCGCAGAACGGTGTCGAGCGCAATCACCATCATGTCGTTGAAGGTGGTTTGACGGTCGGCGCTGGAGAGCGAGTCGCCTTTTAGAATGTGGTCAGACACGGTGCAGATGGTCAGTGCGCGAGCACCGAACTCGGCTGCCACGCCGTACAGGCCAGCGGCTTCCATCTCGACGCCGACAATGCCGTAGCGCTTCATCAGCTCAGCCATATCGGTTTGCGGGTTGTAGAACAGGTCCGCAGAGAAAATGTTGCCGACTTTCACCGGCACGTTCTGCGCTTTGGCGGCCGCAACGGCGTGGCTGGTCAGCTCAAAATCGGCGATGGCAGCGAAGTCGTGGTCGTTGAAGCGCATGCGGTTCACTTTGGAATCGGTGCAGGCGCCCATGCCAATCACCACGTCGCGCACGTTGACATCGTCGCGTACCGCGCCGCAGGAGCCTACGCGAATGATCGACTTGACGCCGTAATCGGTAATCAGCTCTTTGGCGTAAATGGAGACGGAGGGGATGCCCATACCGTGGCCCATTACGGAAATCTCGCGGCCTTTGTAGGTGCCGGTGTAGCCGAACATGCTGCGCACGTCGTTTACTTGGCGCACGTTCTCCAGGTAAGTATCAGCGATGTACTTGGCGCGCAGCGGGTCGCCGGGCATCAGTACGGTATCGGCGAAATCGCCCTTCTCGGCATTGATATGTGGGGTAGCCATGGAACACTCCTCTACAAAAATTAGTAGCCAGAACAACCCTAGGCGGGGGCGCTGTAAACCCTTCCCTGGGCGCTACTTCCGCCATCTGACCGCCATGGATGGCGGAAATGCCGGAATTGTTGGGAACACTTTCCGGCCCTGGCGAAAGACCCCCGCTACGGGTTGATGCTGGCTGTGCACATTAACGTGCTAATGGGGTTGTCGGCCTTTACGCCGCGTTCGGTAAAAAGCTCTCGCCATCGGCCATGGCGTCTACGGCGAAGAACGCCGCGAGGGTTTGGCCAATGTCGGCAAAGGTGCCGCGCTCGCCCAGCGGGCCGGGGGCGAAGCCTGCGCCGCGTACCATGATCGGCACGTATTCGCGGGTGTGCTCGGTGCCTTCCCAGCTGGGGTCGCAGCCGTGGTCGGCGGTGAGCAGTAGCAGGTCGTCGTCGTTGAGGGCGGCGAGCAGCTCCGGCAGGCGGGCATCGAAGTGCTCCAGCGCAGCGGCGTAGCCCGGCACGTCCCGGCGGTGGCCATAAACCGAATCGAAATCCACGAAGTTGGTCATGATCATGGTCGGGCGGTTGCTAGTCTCGTGGGCAGTGCGCGCCACTTCGGCCAGGGTGGCCTCCATCAGGGCGTCGTGGCCGCTGGCTTTGACCTTGTGGGTAATGCCGCAGTGGGCATAGATGTCGGCGATCTTGCCAATCGACACCACTTCACCACCGGCGTCGGCGAGCTTTTGCAGCACGGTGGGGGTCGGCGGCTCAATGCTGTAGTCGCGGCGGTTTCCGGTGCGGGCAAAGTCGTCGCGGTTGTTGCCGGTAAATGGGCGGGCGATGACGCGGCCAATGTTGTACGGCTCCAGCAGCTCGCGCACGGTTTCGCACAGGGCGTAGAGGCGCTCTAGGCCAAAGTGCTCTTCGTGGGCGGCAATCTGGAACACGGAGTCCGCCGAGGTATACACGATCGGCTTGCCGCTTTGGATGTGCTCTTCGCCCAGGCGGGCAATAATTTCGGTGCCCGAGGCGTGGCAATTACCGATCACGCCGGGCAGGTCGGCTTCTTGAACGATGCTATCCAGCAGCGCTTGGGGAAAGCTGTCGGTCTTGTCGCTGAAATAACCCCAATCAAAGCGCACCGGCACACCGGCAATTTCCCAGTGGCCGGAGGGGGTGTCTTTACCGCTGGAGATCTCTTTCGCGTGGGCGTAAGCGCCTTTCAACTGCTCGGGCAGGCTGACGCCTTCCGCCACGCTACCGGTGGCATCCCGGTGGGCGTGGAACAGGCCGAGCGCGGCCATATTGGGGAGCTTCAACGGCCCGGAACGCTCGGCAGTATCTGCTTCCCCACGGGCGCAGGCAGCGGCGATGTGGCCCAGGGTATCGGCACCCTGGTCGCCAAAGGTCGCGGCATCCGGCGCGCTACCGATTCCAAAAGAGTCGAGTACTAAAACAATGGCACGGCGCATTAGGCTTCTCCTCGGAAGGTCTCTTGCAGCAGGGTGTCGGCGGTGGCCTCGGCGTCACCGACGGTGACCGCCGCACGTAGCTGAGCAGCGGCGCGAGCGGCGGCCTCTTCGGTGCGGGCGTGAACGATGGCCAGCGGGCGCTGGCTATCCACACGGTCGCCGATTTCGACGATATCGCTAAAGCCGACGCTGTGGTCGACGCTGGCGTCGTTACGCAGGCGACCGCCGCCCAGTTCCACCACGCTCATGCCCACGGCGCGGGTATCGAAGCGCTGCACGATGCCGCTCTGCTCGGGGTACACCGCCTGAATCACCGGGGCGGTGGCCAGGTAGCTGTCCGAGCGCTCCATAAAGTCGGCGGGGCCGCCCAGCTCGCGCACCATGCGGGCGAAGACTTCCGCCGCCGCGCCAGAGGTGAGCGCTTTGTCCAGCTTGGCGAGGGCTTCTTCGCGGTTGGCTACGAGTTTGCCCGCAATCAGCATCTCGACGGCGAGTTCGCGGGTGACCTGCATCACGCGGCTGTTGGCGCGCTCGCCGCGCAGCAGCGCCAGGGTTTCGACGATTTCCACCGCGTTACCGGCACACGGGGCCAGCGGCTGGCTCATATCGGTCAACAGCGCGGTGGTGGGCGTGCCTGCTTGGGTGGCCACGTTGGCGATACTTTTCGCCAGCTCGCGGGATTTTTCCGGGGTGGGCATGAACGCGCCGCTGCCGACCTTAACGTCCATGACCAGGGCGTCCAGGCCAGACGCTAGCTTTTTACCCAGGATGGAAGCGGTAATCAGCGGAATGGATTCTACGGTAGCAGTCACGTCACGCACGCCGTAGATGCGTTTGTCTGCCGGGGCGAGGTTGCCGGTTTGGCCGATGATCGCCACACCGGTGGATTTTACGACATCGCTGAAGCGCTCGGGCGCGGGGTAGGGGTCGTAGCCAGGGATTGATTCCAGCTTATCCAGCGTGCCGCCAGTGTGGCCCAGGCCACGGCCAGAAATCATCGGCACAAACGCGCCGCAGGCGGCGACCCAGGGGCCTAGCACCAGCGATACCAGGTCACCTACGCCGCCGGTGGAGTGTTTGTCCACAATCGGGCCAGGCAGGTTGAGCGAATCCCACTGCATGACGTGGCCGGAGTCCCGCGTGGCGGTAGTCAGCGCTACGACTTCTTCGCGGCTCATGCCGTTTAAAAACACCGACATGGTGAAGGCGCCAATCTGCGCGTCGCTGATGCGGTCGTCGGCGATGCCCTGTACGAAGGCTTTGATCTCTTCGGCGGGCAGCGGCTGGCCGTCGCGTTTTAGGCGAATCAGTTCTTGGGGAAGCAGGGCGTGGTGGGAAGCGGTAGACGGCATTAGTAGCCTCCATTGGTCGCGGCATCAGCATTGCCGCCTAACGTGTTCAATAAGTTACCCAGCAGGCTGGACGCGCCAAACCGGAAGTGCTCGGGTGTGATCCACTGCGGGCCCATAATGTCAGCGGCCAGCGCGAGGTACTCGGCGGCCTCTTCGGCGGTACGTACCCCGCCTGCGGCTTTAAAACCAACGTCTTTGCCGCTGGCCTTAATGGCGTTGAGCATGATCTCGGCGGCTTCCAGGGTGGCGTTGACCGGTACTTTGCCGGTGGAGGTTTTGATGAAGTCCGCGCCGCCTTCAATGGCCAGCTCGCTAGCGCGTTGGATTAACGCAGGCTCTTTGAGTTCGCCGGATTCAATAATGACTTTTAACTGCGCTTGGCCACCGCAGGCGGCTTTGCACATTTCTACCAGCTCGCGGCCGGTCTCTTCATCGCCGGCCATCAGCGCGCGGTAGGGGAACACCACGTCGACTTCGTGAGCGCCAGACGCCACGGCTTCGCGGGTTTCACGGGCAGCGCCCATGATGTCGTCGCCGCCGTGGGGGAAATTGGTTACCGTGGCGATCTTGACCTGACCCTCCAGTTTGTGGGCGCTAAGCGCGCGGGCAGCGGTGACGATGAACTGCGGATAAACGCAAACCGCCGCCGGGTTGCCGAACGGCGTTTTCACCTGCTGGCACAGCGCTTCGATCACGCTGTCGGTGTCGCTGTCGTTCAGGCTGGTCAAATCCATCAGCGTCAACGCTTGGCGAGCGGCTTGGGTGAGTTGGGCTTGAGTGAGCTGGGGGGAGGCAGTCGCGTTCATGAAATTCTCGCAAATCAATAAAAGACAAAACGGGCACTGCGAAAACATAGCAGCGCCCGTTGCATGGTGTCGTACTCGCTGCGTTACGCCGTGAGGTTGCTCAGCGCAATAAAGAAGCCGGCAATAGAAGCAGACATCAAGTTAGAGAGCGTACCGGCCAACACGGCTTTTACACCGAAGCGGGCAATCTCTTTGCGGCGCGTGGGGGCAATGCTACCCAGGCCGCCCAGCAGAATGGCAATGGACGACAGGTTGGCAAAGCCACACAGGGCAAAGGAGAGAATCGCCATGGTATGCGGCGTCATCATCTGACCCGTTGCCGCCACCACCTGTTCCCCATCGATGTAAGGTGCCAGGTTGATATAGGCCACAAACTCGTTGACCACCAGCTTCTGGCCGATGAACGAGCCTGCCAGGGTCGCTTCTTCCCAGGGCACGCCCAGCAGGAATGCCAGCGGTGCAAACAGCCAGCCCAGAATTAGCTCAAGGCTCAGGGATTCAAAGCCGAACCAGCCGCCAACGCCGCCTAAAATGCCGTTAATCAGCGCGATCAGGCCAATGAACGCCAGCAGCATCGCGCCAACGTTGGCTGCCAGCATCAAGCCGGAGGTCGCACCTGACGCCGCTGCGTCCAGCACGTTGGTGGGCTTGTCGTCCTGCTCTTTCAGCTCTTCATCGACTTTAGAAACGCTGTCGCTGTCTTCGGAGTCTTGGGTTTCCGGCATGATCAGTTTGGCGAACAACAGGCCGCCTGGCGCCGCCATAAAGGAGGCCGCCACCAGATACTCCATCGGAATGCCCAGCGCGGCATAGCCCGCTAGAACAGAACCAGCCACCGAGGCCAAGCCGCCACACATCACCGCAAATAGCTGGGAAGGGGTCATGCGGGCAATAAACGGACGCACCACCAGCGGCGCTTCGGTTTGGCCCACGAAAATATTCGCGGTCGCGGAGAGCGATTCGGTACGCGAGGTGCCCAGCGCCTTCTGCAGGGCGCCGCCCAGAATCCGAATAACCCACTGCATAATGCCCAGGTAGTAGAGCACGGCAATCAGCGACGAGAAGAAGATGATGACCGGCAATACCTTAATGGCAAACACGAAGCCAACGTTTTCCACATCGGCCAGGCCGCCGAACAGGAAACCGATACCGTCGTTGGCATACACCAGTACCTGGCTAACACCTGCTGAAATGGCTTGTAGCACTGCCTGGCCAAACGGTACGTAGAGCACAAACGCACCGATACCTGCCTGGATAGCAAAGGCACCCAGCACGGTGCGTAGCCGAATCGACTTGCGGTCGTAAGAGAAGATCAGGGCGATGGCCACTAGGGTGACCATACCAACCAAGCTCATGATGAGGGTCATAGGAGTACCTTCAGATCGTGAGGTGTGGAGCGATTACAGTAAGTTTAACTTCACTGAGTAGATCATCGCATTTTGGTAAGCGTCCGGGGTACCCAGCTTATTCTCTGAGTAGCGGTACTGCACGCCGGTAGTGATTAAATCAGACGGGTGCCACCACAGGCTCAGCGCGCCGTTGGTGCCCACGCTGCCGGCCTTGTCACCCACGTAGTTCTGAGTCAGGTACTCGTCGTCACGGCCGAAGGTTTGCTCGTGCCAGTTGGTCACGCTGAAGTTCTGGTTCAGAGCCGTAAAGTCGTAGCCCGCTACCCAGCCTGCCATAAAGCCGTTCATGCCGGTGTAGCTATTGCTTTGTACCCGCGCTGCGCCAATGAACGGTTTGAACCATAGGCCATTATCAAAGGTTTTGCGGTAGCCCAGACCGAGAATTTGATCTTGCTCGCGGGCGTTATAGCCGTAGTCGCGGAAATCGTACAGGTGGGCGTAAATCGATAGTGGGCTGTCGCCCAGGTAGATGTGCGATGTCACTTTACCGGCGGTGCGGAAGTTGTCTTTACCGCCGCTGGCTTGGTCGAACTGATCGTTAGTCGGGTTCTCGAAATCGAAGAAGCCGTAAAATTCGCCCCAGCTAAAGCCGACGCCGCCTTCGATTTCAACAAACGTAAAGTCGCTTTTCGCCGCGTTGCTGGCGGTGCGTGCTTCGGTACCGTTCGACCAGTCCAGGTAGTTCACCGAAACGTTGGCAAACGACCACAGACGGTCGAGGGTGTGCGGCTCGGCATCGTCAGCAAACGCGGGGGTTGCTAAAGCAGCGCCTGTTAGTAAAACGCCAGCGCCAAGCGTGACGAATGATGAAGAGCGGGAAAGGGGTAGAGCTGTCATAGAAGCCTCAACAGGGTTGTATCTCGGTGCCAGAGCAGCTGGCGTACCGGCGTTGTGGGTCGTGTGGGCTGGCGTTAATGTTAAAATTATAACATTGAGTGTTATTTTTTTAACGTTGATTTGCAAGTATTGTCACATCAACGATGTTTAAATGTGGTAATCGCATCATGGCGGAGTCTAATGGTGCGCCGCAGTGGAAATAAGCGAGGGGCTAGCGCAGCATAGGTAGCCCAGTTGGGTCTAATATTGATAACAACATGCATCATAAGGAGATGCCTGCTATGAACGACCGGAGCGCACAGCGCTTGGCGATGCTGCAAGAAGCGCTAGCCAGCGGGGGAACACTGCATCTTCGCGATGCCGCCGAACTGTGCGGAGTCTCCGAAATGACGATTCGGCGGGACCTTTCAACGCAACCTTCAGCGATTAGCCTATTGGGGGGGCGGCTGGTGATGGCCAGCTACCCTGGCGTCACGCCGGTTTACGATCTCTCCGAGCAGCAGGCGAGCCACTATCAAGTAAAACAGCGCCTTTGCCAGCGGGCTGCCAGCTTTATTGAAGAGGGCGATACGCTGTTTATCGACTGCGGCTCTACGCTGATTCCGCTGCTCAGCCAGCTAAGCCGCTTTCATGAATTAACGGTGGTCACCTATGCCCTTAACGTTGCCAACGCCGTGGCAGCGCTGCCCAATGTGCGCCTAGTGCTGCTGGGCGGGCTGTTCTACGCCTCCTCCCAATCATTTGGCAGCGACGGCATGGGGGCGGCGATTGAGCGTTTGGGTATTAATAAAGCGCTGATCTCTGCCGCAGGCGTGGATTGTGAACGGGGAGTAAGCTGCTTCCACTTCCATGAAGTAGGGCCTAAGCAGGCGGCCATTGCCACCGCGATGAAGCGACTGTTGATTGTCGATGCCAGTAAGTTCGGCGTGGTGCGCCCGGCCTATTTTGCCTCGTTGGAGGATTTCGATATCGTGGTGACCGACGATGAGCGTGCCCCCGGCCTGTTAGCGCATCATCCGTTGCCTACGCTGAGCGTCACCCTCGCCTAACCGGGCGCTTCCACCTACGCCGTGATGATGAAAGGCACGGCGGCCTCTTCCCTCGGTAGCGTTAAATCGTATGTTACGGGGCTTCTGCTATCTTTAGTGCTAACCGTGATTCCGTTTACGGTCGTCATGAGCGGTGCGTTACGCACCGCCACGACGGTGGTGATCATCGCTATAACAGTCGTGCTGCAGACTTCGGTTCAGTGGGTCATGTTTATGCAGATGAATACCAAAGCCGACGAGGGCTGGAACGTGATGTCCTTCGTTTTCACACTGACGATATTCGTCCTGGTGGTAGGGGGCTCGTTATGGATCATGCAGCATCTGCATCTCAACATGATGATCGGCTAAACGTGGCTCCTAGCCGCTGGCGCGACGTGCTGGCGCTTACTAAGCCGGGGATCATTGGTGGCAACCTGATTGCAACCCTGGGCGGCTACTTTTTGGCTGCCCACGGCACTTTCGATTGGGTCACCTTTGCCTCGGTGATGGTGGGCATTGCCCTGGTGATTGCTTCAGGCTGTGCTTGTAATAACGTCATTGACCGGGATATCGATGCACTGATGGCGCGTACGCGCCATCGCCCGCTGGCCAAGGGGCGCATCTCGATCACCCAGGCGCTGGGGATTTCAGCGCTGTTGGGGGTAGCCGGCGTGGTCTGTTTGGCGCTGGGCACTAACGGTTTGACGGTGGCGCTGGCGGTGATTGGCTGGGGCGTGTATGTCGGGGTGTATAGCCTCTACATGAAGCGCCACTCTGAGTACGGCACGCTAGTGGGCAGCCTTTCCGGCGCGATGCCGCCGGTGGTGGGCTACTGCGCGGTAACGGGGCAGTTCGACAGCGGTGCCTTTATGCTGCTGGTGATTTTCTGCCTGTGGCAGATGCCACACTCCTACGCCATTGCGATTTTCCGCTACGCGGATTACCGCCGCGCCTCGATACCCGTGCTGCCGGTGGTCCACGGCATCAAGCGGGCTAAGCACCACATTCTGGGCTATATCGTAGCGTTCATCCCTGCGTCACTGGCGCTGGTACTGGCCAGCCAAGCAGGTGCCGGTTACCTGTGTGTGGCGTTGACCATGGGTGGCTACTGGCTCTACCTGGCGCTATGCGGCTACCGTTTAGGCGATGACGTGCGCTGGGCGAAGAAGGTGTTCGGCGTGTCGATTCTGACCATTACCGCCATGAGCTTAGTGATGGTGCTGGAAGCCATGGTGCCCATGTGGGCGTGATGCTTGGTAACCAACCTAACGATTCAACCTGACGCAAAGCCTAAAACGCCCCGAACAGTCCACTGTTCGGGGCGTTTGTTGGCGTAGGTAGAAAGTGGCGAGTGCTTAGCTTTCCCGCTGGCTGGCCTGAATCGCGGTGAGGGCGATGGTGTAGACGATGTCATCTACCAGCGCGCCACGCGAGAGGTCGTTCACCGGCTTGTTCAGACCTTGCAGCATCGGGCCAACGCTGACCACACGGGCGCTACGCTGTACGGCTTTATAGGTAGTGTTGCCGGTGTTGAGGTCGGGGAATACAAACACGGTGGCCTTGCCCGCCACGGGGGAGTCGGGGGCTTTCTGTTTGCCCACGCTCTCGATGGCGGCAGCGTCGTACTGTAGCGGGCCGTCGATGGCTAGATGCGGCGCGCGCTCTTTGGCGATGCGGGTGGCTTCGCGGACTTTATCTACATCCGCGCCGGTGCCGGAGTCGCCGGTGGAGTAGCTAATCATCGCTACGCGCGGCTCGATGCCGAAGGCCTCGGCGGAGCGGGCGCTCTGCAAGGCGATCTCCGCCAGTGTTTCCGCGTCAGGATCCGGGTTGACCGCGCAGTCGCCGTAGACCACCACCTGCTCGGGCAGCAGCATAAAGAAGATCGACGACACCTGGTTGTACTCCGGTGCCGTCTTGATTAACTGAAACGCTGGGCGAACGGTATTGGCAGTGGTGTGAATCGCGCCGGAAACCAGGCCATCCACTTCATCGAGCTGTAGCATCATGGTGCCCAGCACCACGTTGTCCTGTAGCTGCGCTTCGGCGGTCAGCTCGTTGAGCTTGCCACGACGACGCTCCACCATCGGGCCAATGTAGCTGGCGCGGGTGCTTTCGGGGTCGATAATGGTCAGCTCATCGGGTAGCGCAAGGCCACGGTGGTGGGCCACACTCTCGATATCTTCCCGCTTACCTAGCAGGACGCAGTCGGCAATGCCACGGCGCTGGCAGATAATCGCCGCTTCGATGGTGCGCGGCTCGTCGCCTTCCGGTAGCACAATGCGCTTTTTGGCTTGCTGGGCCAGCTTCACTAGCTGATGGCGGAAGGCCGATGGTGAGAGGCGGCGGGCATAGCCTCGGCTGAGTTTGGCTTTTAGCCACTCTAAATCCATATGGGCGGCGACGTAGCGTGCCACCTGCTCGGCGCGCTCGAAATCATCCATGGGGATTTCGCTGCTTAGCTGGCTCAGGTTTTGCGCCGTGGTTAAGCTGTCGGTCTCTACCACCAGCACCGGCAGGCCGGTTTTCAGCGCTGGGCGACACATTTCAATCATGCCGTCGTTAGGTAAAAAACCGTTGGTCAGCAGCACGCCCGCCAACTGGGTGCCGTTCATGGTCGCCAGTGCCGAGGCCAGCACCACGTCATCACGGTCGCCGGAGGCTACGACTAGGCTACTAGGTTTGAAGATGTGTAGCGCATTGGCCGCGCTGCGGGCGCACAGGCTGGTAGAGAGCACACGGCGACTGGCGGCTTCCCCTTCGTTGAACATTTTGGCATTCAGCGCCCGTGCGACATCCAGGGTGCGCGGGGCACTCAGGGTTTTGCTGTAAGGCACCACGCCAATCAGGTGGAAGCGATCGGTGGCGAGCGCTGGAGAATAGCGGCGCAGCTCGTTAAGTACTGGCTCTTCCAACTGCGGCTTGATAGTGCCCGGCGCGGCGGAAAGGTCATCTTCCTGGCCGTAGGGCAGGTTCTTCATACGCATCAGGATGCCGCCCAGGGTGCGGCTAGAGCTGACGCCGCCGAAACTACGGGCGTGCATATCCAGTTCTTCTGCCAGTGCCTGTGGCTCGTTGAGGTCACCGGTGCCGACCAAAATAATGCGCGCATTCAGCGCGTGGGCCAACTGCGCGTTGGTTTGGGTGGCATAGGTAGTGTGCTGGGTAGGCACCACGCCTTCCACCACGACCAAGTCCAACGCGCTGCCGTCCCGATAGGCCTGCTGCACCACCTGCTCGTAGAGCTCGATGACGTTTTCCATCAGCTCGTCGGTGTGGTCGTCGCGCAGCAAGCGCTCCAGGCGCGCCTGGGAGATGGGCGACGGCGGGCGCTGGCTCAATGTGCGCGATACCAGGGCGGTGGAGCGGTCAAGGCCAGGCCCGTTAAGCTCGTTCTGCATAAACGGCTTTAAAAAACCGGCTTTTAGGCCGATGGTGTCGAGCGCTTGAATCAAACCAAGGCAAGCGGACGTAAGCCCGGCACCGACGCTGGTGGGCACCAGTAGAATGGCTTGGGGTTGCTCGGGGGAGCTGTTCATTCGGGGGTCTCCACGCAGTGGCGGGTTTCCATGGCAATGCGGCCCTCTTCATCGGTGGGGATCACCCACACTTCCGGGCCTTGATGACCGGCGCTATCCAGCTTGCCCTCTTTGCCGCGGATGGTGGCTTCGTTGGCCGCTTCGTCTAAGCTGAAACCAAAGTGGGGCAGCAGCGCCAGCACTTCACGACGCACGATGGGCGAGTTTTCACCGATACCGCCGGTGAAGATAACGCCATCCAGCGCAGGTAAGGCACAGGAAAGGGCGGCGAGCGATTTGGCGATACGGTAGCAGAACACGTCCAGCGCCAACTTGGCGCCAGGGTGCCCGGCTATCGCTTGGCCCTCTACTTCGCGCATATCGTTGGTTAGGCCGGAAAGCCCCAGCAGGCCGCTCTGCTTGTTCAGCACATTATCGATCTCATCCAGCGACCAGCCTAGCTGGCGGTGCAGGTGGGCATGTAGGCCAGGATCAACGTCGCCGCTGCGGGTGCCCATCACTAAGCCTTCCAGCGGGGTTAAGCCCATGCTGGTATCCAGGCTCTGGTTGTTCCATACCGCGCTGGTGGAGCAGCCGTTGCCCAGGTGGGCGGTTAGCCAGCCGCCCGCACCACGGCTACTCAGTTCGCCCGCGCGCTGGCTAACAAACGCATGGCTGGTGCCGTGGAAACCGTAGCGGCGGATGCCGTGCTGGGTATAGAGTGCTTCTGGCAGTGCATAGCGGTAGGCGCGGGGCGGCAGCGTTTGATGGAACGCGGTATCGAACACGGCGACCTGAGGCAGCTCGGGAAACACCTTGCGGGTGGCGGCTATGCCCGCCAGGTTGGCCGGGTTGTGCAGCGGTGCCAGGGCCGCCGTGGTTTCGATGGCCTTGATCACGCTGTCGTCAATCAGCGCCGCCTGGGTGAAGTGCTCGCCGCCGTGAACAATGCGGTGGCCTACCGCGCCCGGCACGCGGCCTTCTAAACGCTGCAGAATGGCGTTCAGGGCTTCGGCGTGGTCGGCGTTAGGCAGCGGTTGGGTAAAGCTCTCACCGGTGCTGGTTTTGCCTTTTAAGCGGGCGTCATGGCTGCCTAAGCGTTCAGCTAGCCCAGCTAAGCGCGGTACCTGCGGATCAGCATCAATCAAAGCGTATTTAATAGAGGAAGAGCCACAGTTAATAACCAGTACCGGTGCGTTCATAACAGCCTTTGTAAATAAAGTAATTAAAAGGTATGAGGAATAGACTTTAGTTTAACATCCTGCGACGCGGAACATCAGTGGAGAATTTCGTTAGCCGTCTATGTAAAATGTCGGCGTCCCGTTTCTTATATTACCTATCGTGAGCCGCTCTGTGCCTATGCCCCCAACTTCAAGCCCCGCTATGCTACCGCGTCATATTGCCATTCTGCTGATGATGACTGTGGCGACCATGTTTGCTGCTAACCATGTTTCTGCCCGCCTAGCGTTTGATAACGGCACGGGGCTGCTACTGGCGGTGTTGATGCGTTCGGGCGTGGCTTGTTTGATTCTGCTCACGCTCGTCATTCTACAGAAAAAACGCCTCTGGCTACCGGCCGGCACCTGGCCGTGGCAGTTAGCAGTGGGGCTACTGATTACCCTGCAGAGTGTCAGCCTCTACTCTGCCGTGGCGCGGTTGCCGGTCGTGATTGCGTTGTTGCTGGTGAACACGTTTCCCATCCAGCTAGCGCTATTGAGCTGGGCGCTGGGCGGCCCCAGGCCATCGCTGCGCAGCTGCCTGATTATGGGCTCCATTCTGATTGGCCTATTGGTGGTGCTGGATATTCCTAGCTGGATCGCCAACGCCGACGCCATGGGGCCAGAGTGGTTGGCAGGTATCGGTTTTGGGTTGCTGGCCGCCTTTGCGTTTGCCTGCGCCCTGTGGATTACCGAGCACCGCTTAGCCGGTGTAGGCAGTACGCTACGTAGTCTTCTCACTATGCAGACCGTGTTTATTGCTATCGTTATTGGCGGGTTGCTGGGCGCGATGCCTGGCGGCATGAGCCTGCCAGATAACAGCACGGGGTGGATAGGGTTAACGCTGTTGGCGCTGCTCTACGGCAGCGCGTTCTCTATTCTGTTTATTTTTGTGCCCCGGCTGGATATGGCGCGCAATGCCCCGGTGATGAATTTCGAGCCAGTGGCATCGCTGCTTATCGGCTATGTGGTGCTCGGCCAAATGCTGAGCTTCAGTCAGCTAGTCGGTGGGGCAGTGGTAGTGGGCGGTATTGTGGTGCTGAGTTTATCGAAGAGCCGATAACATTTGCGTTTTTACAGAAGCAGGGCCACACTTATCTGTGTAAGGAAACACTGTTCTTTAACTGAGGTTTAACTTATGAAGATGACCGTATTATCACTCACCTCCGCAGCGCTTCTGGTTGGTGCAGGTACTTTCGCGGCATCAGCTCAAGCCCAGCAATCATTTCAGTACCCACAAGGATATGTGGGCGGTGATGCCATGTTCTGGAGCCTAAACCCTGACCGTGGTTCTTCACGTGATGCTGTTGGGCTGCGTTTGCGCGGTGGCGCGCAATTTAACGACTACTTTGCTGTTGAAGGCCATCTGGGAACCGGCGGTTCAGATGGGGGAGCCGAACTAGATCACATAGCAGGTGCTTACGCAAAAGGGATTGTCCCTATAGCGTCTGAAATACGTCTGTATGGTTTAGCGGGTTTCACCGAGGTTGATATCAACAGCGACCGTGAAAGCGGTTTCTCCTATGGTGCGGGTGCAGAAATGGATATCGCCCCAAATGTATCAGTAGGTGCCGACTACATGCGCTACCTGGATAAATCAGCTTATGATTTTGATGCAGCAAGCATAGGACTGAGTTACCGGTTCTAAGCATTTACCATATTAAGTAAATAATTTATCAAGGGAATACAGCCCCGCTGTACTAAGCGAATAGTTTATACAGCGGGGTTTTTAATTGTATTTTTTGTTAAATATAGTTAATCTTGTGGCCTTTATTAAAGGTGCCTTAAAGGTGCCATAACGTTAAGGGAACAAGATGAAAGTCTCAGCTAAAGCACTAGTGGTTGCCTCTGCACTGTTAATGAGCGGCGCTGCACACGCGCAATCATTTGGCGTAGGTTACGACGCAGGCTATCCACAGGGTTATGTGGGCGCTGATGCCATGGCGTGGACGTTAGACCTGGATGGTGCTGATGAAAGTTTTGACGCTGTTGGCCTGCGCCTTGTGGCAGGCGTGAAGCTAGATGAGTACCTCGCTGTTGAGTTCCATGGGGCGACAGGTGGCTCTGATGATCTTTACGGTCTTGATATGGAGTTAGATTATCTGGTTGGCGGTTTCTTGAAAGGTATCGTTCCGCTGAGCAATAACGCACGCTTGTTCGGTCTACTAGGTTATTCAGAAGTGAAATTGACCGCCAGTGGTTTCGGATTAAATGAAAGCGGCCGCGATGATGACGTCTCTTTCGGCGCTGGCGCAGAAGTTGATGTGTCTGACTCCCTCGCCATTAGCGCTGATGTCACTCGTTACCTAAGCCAAGCGGAGTATGACCTGGATGCCTACAGCGTTGGTCTGCGCTACCGCTTCTAAAGCGGCACTAATGCGCTAACCAAGCACCCCGCTGACTGAGCAAGGACGCTGCAGCGGGGGTTTTACATACATTTTTAGCGTGCTAATGTTTTTGCGAGGCTGAAATGTGCCTTCTGGCGCTACTCCATTCGAAAGTGGCCGCTTGGGGGCTAATGTGCAAGTAGTGCATGTTTGCTCAACCGCTGGGAACCAGCGCGCTTGCCTGAAACTAGTTGAGGCACTTTTCATAACAAAGACTACTCTGAAAAGTGAGCCGACGTTGTAGCCAGTGTTGACTCGACGCTCGGCAGTTTCCCTACTAACGGATTAGAGGTGTTCGTCATGGCAAGTGGCAAAGAAGATAAAGCGAAAGGCGCGGCCAATAAAGCCGCAGGTAAAGTAAAAGAAGCGGCAGGCAAGACCACCGACAGCAGCAAAACCGAAGCCAAAGGTAAAGCCCAGCAAGCAAAAGGCGAGCTGCAAAAAGGCAAAGGTGACGCCAAGGGGAGCCAGAAAAAACAGCGATAAATGGATGCAGCACTAATTATTAACAGGGGGCTTCGGTCCCCTGTTGGCGTTATGGGGGTTCAATCATATTGCTTCAAGCAAGATGGTTAATGGCTTTGCGGAATCGCGCCAGAAAAGATGGAAACCATGAGTATCGCCGCCACGCTCAGGGAAACAGCACTACGGTGAAGTTGATGACACTATTTTAGTATTTGCAGCTAATTATGGATAATTGATCGCATTGATTTAGGTCAACAAACAACCGATCAGACGCCTATTTTTATCGTGCACAACCTTGATGGAGTGCAAGGCAGCGGAACGCCTGCTATGACGTAATGGTGATGTGCCATGACTCACCACACTGAGGGAGTGTTCCATGCCTACCATGATGAAAGCGGCCATTTTCGTTGAGCCAGGCCGCATCGAGATTGACGAAAAACCTATTCCAGAGATCGGCCCTAACGATGCGCTGATGCGTGTGACCACCACCACGATCTGCGGCACCGATATACATATCCTGAAAGGTGAGTACCCGGTGGAGCGCGGCCTGACCATTGGCCATGAACCCGTGGGCGTGATCGAAAAACTAGGTGCCAATGTAAAAGGTTACCAAGAAGGCCAGCGGGTCATTGCTGGTGCCATTTGCCCCAGTTTTACCTCCTACGCCTGCCAGGATGATTGCTGCTCGCAGGATGGCGGCCACCACGGCCACGGGTATAAACCGATGGGCGGCTGGCGCTTTGGTAACACCATCGACGGCGCACAAGCTGAGTACCTGCTGGTGCCGGATGCCCAGGCCAACCTCTCGCCAGTGCCGGATGGCCTAACCGACGAACAGGTGCTGATGTGCCCGGATATTATGTCCACCGGCTTTGCCGGTTCTGAAGCCGCTGGTATCAAAATTGGCGACACTGTGGCGGTATTCGCCCAAGGGCCGATTGGCCTATGCGCCACGGCGGGTGCGCGGCTGCGTGGGGCCGGGATGATCATTGCGGTAGACGGTGTTGATGAGCGTTTACAGATGGCCAAGCAGATGGGCGCGGATGTAACGCTGGATTTCCGCAAGGTGGATGTGGTCGAGGAAATTCTCAAAATCACCGGCGGGCGCGGCGTCGATTCCGCGATTGAAGCGCTTGGCCTGCAGCAGACTTTTGAGTCCGCTCTGCGGGTGCTAAAACCCGGTGGAACGCTCTCCAGCCTGGGCGTTTACTCCCAAGACCTGACGATTCCGCTGGGCGCTTTCTGTGCGGGCCTAGGCGACCACAAGATCGTTACCTCACTTTGCCCTGGCGGCAAAGAGCGCATGCGCAGGCTGATGAGCATCATTGCCGCCGGACGGTTGGATCTTGGCCCCATGGTGACTCACCGTTACGCGCTTGAGAACATCGTCGAGGCCTACGACCTGTTCTCCCACCAGCGCGACGGTGTATTAAAAGTGGCCCTCAAGGTTTCCTGAGGGCCATCGGCAGCGTGCGATATCGCTTGTTTTATACCTCCTGATACAGCGCGCTGCCTTCCCGGCGGAACTTCTCCGCCTGCTCCTGCATTCCGCGTTTCACCGCTTCGGCATCGCCTTCAGCGGCGTTTTCCGGCGTAAGGTCGCGGTAGGTATCGCGCACTTCCTGGCTGATCTTCATGGAGCAGAACTTCGGCCCGCACATGGAGCAGAAGTGCGCCACCTTGGCGGAATCCTTCGGCAGGGTTTCATCGTGGAATTCCCGCGCGGTGTCGGGGTCTAGGCCCAAGTTGAACTGGTCTTCCCAGCGGAACTCGAAGCGCGCCTTGGAGAGCGCGTTATCGCGACGCTGCGCCGCCGGATGGCCCTTAGCCAAATCCGCTGCGTGGGCGGCAATCTTGTAGGTGATGATGCCGGTTTTCACGTCGTCTTTATTGGGCAGGCCCAGGTGCTCTTTCGGCGTCACGTAGCAGAGCATGGCGCAGCCAAACCAGCCAATCATCGCCGCCCCAATGCCGGAGGTAATGTGGTCGTAGCCCGGCGCGATATCCGTTACCAGCGGCCCAAGGGTATAGAAGGGCGCTTCGTCGCAGTACTCCAACTGCTTATCCATGTTCTCTTTCACAAGGTGCATGGGCACATGGCCGGGGCCTTCGATCATCACCTGTACATCGTGTTTCCAGGCAATGTGGGTCAATTCGCCCAGGGTTTTCAGCTCCGCCATTTGCGCTTCATCGTTGGCATCGGCAATGGAGCCGGGGCGCAGGCCGTCGCCTAGCGAGAACGCCACATCGTACTGCTTGCAGATCTCGCAGATCTCCTCGAAGTGGGTGTATAGGAAGCTCTCCTGATGGTGATACAAACACCACTTCGCCATGATGGAGCCGCCACGGCTGACAATGCCGGTGACGCGGTTGGCGGTGAGCGGCACATAGCGCAGCAGCACCCCCGCGTGAATGGTGAAGTAATCCACCCCCTGTTCCGCCTGCTCGATCAGCGTATCGCGGAAGATCTCCCAGGTGAGGTTTTCGGCAATGCCGTTGACCTTCTCTAGCGCCTGATAGATGGGCACCGTGCCAATCGGCACCGGCGAGTTGCGGATGATCCACTCGCGGGTTTCGTGAATGTTCTGCCCGGTGGAGAGATCCATGATGGTATCCGCGCCCCAGCGGATGCCCCAGGTCATCTTGTCCACTTCCTCTTCAATGGAAGAGGTGACCGCCGAGTTGCCCAGGTTGCCGTTGATTTTCACCAGGAAGTTACGGCCAATGATCATCGGCTCGCTTTCCGGGTGGTTGATGTTGTTGGGAATGATCGCCCGCCCACGGGCCACCTCATCGCGCACGAACTCCGGGGTAATTTCTTTGGGTAGGCTGGCACCAAAGCTCTGGCCCGCATGTTGATGGCCCAGAATGCGCTCCACTTCCGCCGTGCCTAACGCTTGGCGGCGCTGGTTTTCCCGCAGGGCGATAAACTCCATTTCCGGTGTGATGATGCCCTGGCGGGCGTAGTGCAGCTGGGTCACATTTTTACCCGCTTTTGCCCGGCGCGGGGTGCGGGTTAAATCAAAGCGCAGTTGGGCCAGCGTGGGGTCGTTGGCGCGGCGCTGGCCGTACTGGCTGGTGGGGCCATCTAAAAACTCGGTGTCGTTGCGCTCTTCAATCCAGGCCCGGCGCAGTTCTGGCAGGCCTTGGCGCAAATCGATGCGGGCGCTGGGGTCGGTGTAGGGGCCGGAGGTGTCGTACACCAGCAGCGGCGGGTTCTGCTCATCCACGCCGCTGGTTTTGGTGGGCGAGAGGGTGATTTCCCGAAACGGCACGCGAATATCCGGTCGCGAGCCTTCTACGTACACCTTGCGCGAGCCGGGCAGGGGGGCCACGGCGGCGGCATCTACTTGGGCGGTTTCGGCTAAAAAATGGGCGGTTTTGCTTTTGACGGTCTTGGTCATGACGGTTTCCTTGTTGTTGGTCATTATTGAGAAAGGTCTAAACCCATCTGCCAGAAATCGATTTCCAGGCGGGTGGCATCGCGGAAGATTTTGGCAAGCTCACGAAAGCGGGCGGGGGTGACATCGGCCAAGCGGGCATCGAGCCACGCAAGCTCCGCCTGCATGGCGGCCTGGAACTCCTCGCCTTCGTACATGGCAATCCAGGCATCGAAAGGGTTTTGCTCGCCGCGCAGCGTGGAAGGCTGTGCGTTCAGCCAGTTGGCAATTTCGCCGTAGCCCACCAAGCAAGGGGCCAGCGCCACGTGCAAATCCAGCAGGTCGCCGCGGTTGCCGGTATCCAATACATAGCGGGTGTAAGCCAGCGTGGCGCGGGCTTCGGGGAGTTCGGCAAGCTCCTGCTCGGAAATACCCCACTCCTGGCAAAAGCCCACGTGCAGGCCCAGCTCCACATCCACGATGGCTTTTAAGCTTTCATGGGCTTGGCGCAAATCTGCCAGGGTGGGGCTTTTGTAAGCGGCCAGCGCATAGGCGCGGGCGAAGTGGATCAAGAACAGGTAATCCTGCTTCAGGTAGTGGCGAAACGATGCCTCAGGCAGCGTGGCGGTGCCCAGCTGGCGCACGAAATCGTGTTCGATATAAGCGCGCCAATCTTGCTGGCAAGCGGTGGTGAGATCGGTAAAGCGGTAGCCCATGATGCCTCCGGTGGTAATGATCCGGAGGGCAGGCGAGAAAGATCGAGGGAATGGCACGGAAGGGTGGCGTAAAAGGAGCGCCGCGGCCATCGCTTGATCCCTACGCCGGTACCCGCGCCACGTTCAAAGCAGCGCATTAGCCGGATCAGGTTCAGCGGGACCAGCGCTTGGTAGCCAAAAGCCCACCCTGCGCCATCTCAGCCGGATATCACCGGCACCCCGTCAAGCTGTTCGTGGGTGGAGTGTAGGAGGCGGGTGGGGGGAGATGCAAGTGAGGATTGTAGGTGGTGGATCGAGTGAACAGTGAATTTTGATTATGTTACCGAATCGGCTAAGAAGCTTTTTATCGGCCTTTTGCCCATATAGATCGCTTCCCTGGCGTTTGCGGTGAGTATGGACTGCACTCAATACGTGTATTCTCTCAACCGCCGCTTTGCTTCAGCTCGGCAATGGATTCCAGCAAGCGCTGTGCGTTTTTTGGTGCTTGTAGAAGGTAAGCGGTTTCTTGCAATGCCTCGTAGTTTTCCAGAGACATCATGACCACAGATGGGGATTTACTCCGAGTAATGATCACAGGGGAGTGGTATTCACAGACCTGCTCCATGATTTTTGTTAGATGGATACTAGCGATGGTGTCGCTGATGACATCCATAAGGGTTCTCCTGAACGGGCCGTTGATGGGCGCTTGGTTACACCATCCGTAAAGACTGCTTACACATTGGCGGGTGATAGGCGGCATCCATCTGTGCCAAATCCTCGTCATCGAGCCTGACCTTATCAGCATCAGCGTTCTGTTTGAGGTGGTCCAGGTTCACGGCTTTAGGGATCGCGATGACGCCGGGGTGGCGTAGTGCCCAGGCAAGCGCGACTTGCGCGGGAGTGGCGCTGTGTTTATCGGCGATGCGTTGCAGGGTAGCGTCACGAAGTAGCGCGCCGCCTTGCCCGATGGGGCAGTAGGCCATAAGCGGCATGCGGTGCTGTGCTTGCCAGGGCAGCAGGTCGTATTCAATGCCGCGGGCTTCGGGGTTGTAGAGCACCTGATTGGTAGCGCAAGCGGGCGCGTTTAGCTCCGCTAGGTCGTCAACGTCGAAGTTCGACACGCCCCAGCGCAGTATCTTGCCCTGCTCGCGCAGCCGCTCAAACGCTTCCACGGTTTCGCTCAACGGGTACTGGCCGCGCCAGTGCAGCAGGTAGAGATCAATCGTATCGGTGCCCAATCGGCGCAGGCTGCGTTCGCAGGCGGCTTGAGCCCCCTGGGTGCTGGCGTTGTGCGGGTAAACCTTGCTGACGAGATACACCTCATCGCGCCTCCCGCGAATGGCTTCGCCAACGATTTTTTCAGCGCCGCCCTCGGCATACATCTCGGCGGTATCGATCAGCGTCATGCCCAGGTCCAGGCCTTCACGCAGCGCCCTGATTTCAGCCTGTCGCTGCCCGACATCCTCGCCCATATGCCAGGTGCCTTGGCCGATACGGGGTACGCTAACGCCGCCTAGATCTATTGTCTGCATATCTCGCTCTCCTAGTGTCATTTCTTTCTGCGATGCGGTTCTGACTGCCCAAGGCCATCGCCGTTCATGCTTCCATCGTAGACGATCCGTGCCTCGAAATTTTTCTATTTTGTCTCTTTAAAGATACGGTGCTATAGTCTATTGAAATAACAGGCGTTAGAGATACCATGCCGGAAATTGATGCGTTGCTAGGCCTTTCTTTTTGCTTGTATTTTTTTGATAACAAGCAACATAAGCTACCCCACCTTCATGTGAAGTATGGTAGCTACGAGCTAATCATTGCGATTGAAACGGGAGAATGTCTAGAGGGCTATCTGCCTAGCAAGCAGCGTAAGAGAGCAGAGAGCCATATTTTCGAGCACCGTGAACAGTTGATGGTGATGTGGCACAAAGCAGTGAATGGCGAAAACCCAGGTAAGCTAGGTGACGTATGCTAAAAATCGTGGATGTTGATATCATTTCAGATCATGCCCTGGCGCTAACGTTCAGCGATGGTTACCAGGGCCGCGCTGATCTGGCAGCTTACTTCAGTAAGCCTCCTTTTTCTGAGATCAAAGACTTCAAGCGTTTTTCCTTAACTCCGGAAGGCTCCCTCAATTGGAGCGGCAATGAGCTTTCTGCGGCAACACTGCGTGCCATTACCAAAGGTGAGCAAAAGTCTGCAGACGTTTTTTTTAACGTTCAAGAAATGGAAGCCGTGATTAAGCAGGCTTCCTGGGAGTCAATGAAAGAGGGCCGCCCTGATATTTTGCAAGCCGCTATTCGCTCTTATGTGGAGCAATTTGGTCATAGCCAAGTGATCGCGAAAGCAGGTATCAAAAGTCGCACCAGCGCTTACCGTTCATTAAAACCTGAAACCAAGCCTAATTTTGGCACGCTGGTGCAGCTGGGGCATGCCGTCATTGAGCTAGCGAAAGACCGTGCCGCAAGTATCAACGAGCCTTACATTTAAGCTGGGTTCTGCGCTTACGCATTGACGTTACTCTACCTAGCTATTTAACCAGAGGAACCCAAATGGCCGAGTATACCGCTTCCATTCAGTGGGCCCGTGGGGCTGATGAAGCCTTTCTAGATCAGCGCTATAGCCGTGGGCACGAGTGGGTGTTTGATGGCGGCGTTCGCGTGCCTGCTTCGTCATCGCCTCATGTAGTGCCGTTGCCTTATTCAGTCGAGGCCAACGTCGACCCGGAAGAGGCGTTCGTGGCCTCGCTCTCCAGTTGCCATATGCTGTTCTTTCTCGCCATTGCCGCGCAGCAGGGTTTTGTCGTAGAAAGCTATGTGGATAACGCGGTGGGTGTAATGGAGAAGGGCAGCGATGGGAAGATCGCCATGACCCAAGTAACGCTGCGGCCAAAGGCGGTGTTTGCAGGGGAGCCACCCTCCATGGAGGCGCTTGAGCAGATTCATCATGCTGCCCATGAAAAGTGCTTTATCGCTAACTCCGTTAAGACCGATGTGGTGACCGAGATTCAGTTTTAATTTCGTACCTTATCTTACAGAGCTTGCCTGCTAAACTCAGCACGGACGCTTTCCCCTAACTGCTTAGGAATATCTACAATGAACCACCGCCACCCACGCTGGATGCGTGCTGCGCTGTTGGCTTGCCTGTTGTTTGCCTCGTCTTCTGTCATGGCGCAGGAGGATCGCATTACCGCCGAGCTTGAGCGCATCGAGCAAACCCTGGGTGCGCGTATTGGCTTTGCCGCCCACAATTTAGCCACGGGCCAGCGCTGGGAAGTGAATGCGGATGAGCGCTTTGCCATGTCCAGCACCTTTAAAACCCTGGCCTGTGGCGCGCTGCTGGAGCAGGTGGATGAGGGGCAACTGGCGCTGGAAACCGAGGTCAGTTTTGAAGAGTCCGATTTGGTCACCTACTCGCCGGTCACCGAGCAGTACGCGGGCCATCGGCCGATGACGCTGTTCGAGCTGTGCGATGCCACCATGACCACCAGCGATAACACCGCCGCCAACCTAGTGCTGCAAGCGCTAGGCGGACCGGAAGCGGTGACGGCGTTTGCGCGCAGCATGGATGACCCCGTTACCCGCCTAGACCGCTTCGAAACCGAGTTAAACGAAGCCACGCCAGGGGATGAGCGGGATACCACCACACCCAACGCCATGCTGGCTACGTTAGAAAAGCTGGTGCTTGGGGATGTGTTATCAGATGAGTCTCGTCAGCAGTTAGAGGCATGGATGAAGGGGAACGCGGTGGCCGATGGCCTGTTTCGTGCTGCGATGCCGTTTGATTGGGTAATGGCAGACAGAACCGGTGCGGGTGGTTACGGCTCGCGCTCGATTACCGCGATTATTTGGCCACCGGAGCAGCCACCCACCGTCGTGGTGTTTTATATCACCGAAACCGAGGCATCGTTTAAGGAGCGTAATGCGGCCATTGCGTCTTTAGGCGAAGTGGTTCAAGACGTCTTAGCGGATAACTAATAAAAAACGGGTGGCGAATAGGCCACCCGTTTTTTATATCTGTTTTTCTTTAGAACCACCGAAATGGTAGCGCTGTTAAACTCTATCTTAAACACAGCTGCTCATACTTATGGCTGCGTTATTACAATACGCCCGTATGCTCCACGACCACCATGACACCAATCCCAATCAGCACCACGCCGCCTATCAGTTCCGCCCAGTGGCCTACGTATTTACCAAACTTATGACCAAGCAGTGTACCCAGCGATGCCATCACGGTGGTGGCAAGGCCAATAGCAAGGCTGGTGGTGATGATGTTCACATCAATAAATGCCAAGCTGGCGCCCACGGCCATGGCGTCCAGGCTGGTGGCGGTGGCCGTCAGTACCAGCAGCCACAGCGTTTGTTTGCGGTGCTCTACTTTTTCTTCTTTTTTCAGCCCTTCATACATCATATGCAGGCCAATGATGGTCAGTAGAACAAATGCAACCCAATGATCCCAGGCTTCTACGTACTGCTGAGAAGCCTTGCCTGCTACCCAGCCGAGTACAGGCGTCATCGCTTCAATAATGCCGAATACCAAGCCAATACCGACCGCATGGCGGAAGCGGGGTTTGGTGAGTTCCGCGCCTTTACTGATGGAAGCTGCAAAGGCATCCGCCGACATGGAAACCGCTAAAAATAGTAGGGCAACAGGTGTCATGACACATGTACTCTTTGGTAATACATTTGCGCACAGCGACTGCGTCAGCATGCGTTACACCGCATACCTGAGCGCAAAAGTGGGGGATTCAATAGCGGTGAATCTTATCAGCTTTTAATCATTGAACAAGGCAAGGAGTGAAAAATAAAGTTTGTAATAGCGAACTAATATAGCCTTGGCTAACAATGTGTCTGTTAGCTGATTTTGTTGGCCTTTTCATCTTTTTTTGTTTTTTAAGGTAAGTGGGTGAGATCTGAAGTTATTAAATAAAAGAGGCGGGCAGTAGCAGGTGTTTACAGTTAAAAGATTGCTGTTTTACGGTGGTTTTAAGTTATAAGCATAAGGACAAAGCATCTATTTATTTGTTTTTGAGAGCCTGGGCTTTTTGTAATAACGCGATCACCTCGTCATCGTTGGTTTGAGTGAAGTCCTGATAATACGCGCCAACGGCATTAAAATAGTCGGGGGTCATCAGGCTGAGGTAGTCATCTACTTCGGCGGCCAGCTCGGTTAATGCAGTTTCCGGGGCGACGGGCACCGCTAGAGTAACACTGGTGGCGCCCGCTTGGCGTAATGCTCTGGCGGCTGCCTTGGCCGTTCCACCAGTGGCAATACCGTCATCTATCAGTAACACTCGGCGGCCGCTAACGTTAACCGGTGGGCGCTGGCCGATGTACGCGTGGCGGCGGCGGGTGATCTCATCCAGCTGCCGCTGAATTTCTGCTTCAAGGTAGCGTTCGGAAGGTTGGAAGATGTCTACCATTTGCGGTGTTAGCACTACCTGCGGCGGGTCGCCATCAACAACCGCGCCAAGCCCAAACTCAGGCTGCCCAGGGGCACCAATTTTGCGCACAATGATCACGTCAAGCGGGAGCTTTAGCCGGGTGGCTACTTCGTAGGCCACAGGCACTCCTCCGCGGGGCAGTGCCAGCACTAGGTCGTAGTGCGATCCGGTCAATGCTTGGGCGAGTTTACGGCCTGCATCACGTCGATTTTCGAACAGTGCTCTATAAGCGGCCATGAGTCGCTCCTAAACACCAAACGGGTAGGTATCGGGTACGCCATGGGGTCTTTCGCTAGGCAGCGGCGTGATGGGGGTGGTCTCGTCAAACCACACGTAGGCATCAAACTGCTCTGCTAGCGAGGCCTTAAAGTAGTGGCTGTAGTATTCGCTTTCAGGACGATAGATAACACCGATGGCGCGTTCTAAACGCGTTGGCATTAAGCGGTCACGAGCATCCATGTGGTGAGAATGCCGTAGATCCATTAAGGCGCGTGGCAGCCGCGTTTCATGAAAAATGCGCTCAAAGGAGTCAGCACGTGATGGCACCACTTGCTTGATCTGCATGGGGGAATCCCAGTTATCGGCGGCGGCGACATACCCGGTATGCGTCCCAAAACCGATAAGCACTGCTTGGTCCCCATAAGCGGTGCGACATAGCTCGCCGATATTGAACTGCCCCTGCCAGCCCATCTCTGTGGCAGAGGCGTTACCAATATGGGAATTGTGCGCCCACACCACTACCTTGGCATCAGGGCCTTTGGCCTGGATAAGCTGTTGCAGCGTATTGAACATATGCCGGTCACGCAGGTTCCAGGATTGGGTGGAGCCACGATACATCAGCCGGTAGTACTGTTCCGCCGCTCTCACCACACGGGCGTTCTGGGTCGCATTGAAATAGGCCTCGCCGTTCTCTTTGGCCATGTACTCAAGCCGGTGGTCCAGTAGCGTTTGAAGTTGCGCCACCACTGCCTCTTCGCAAGCGTCTCGCTCGCCACGTAAGACGGCGTGTCCGTACAGAGCGGGTTCACTATGCCAGGGCGTTAAGCAGCCATAACGTTGGCGGGCAAGGTTAGCGGCATCGGGGTCGATTCGGTCTAGATAATCCAGCACGGCAACCATGGAGGCACGCAGTGAGTAAATATCCAGGCCGCGAAAGCTGGTGCGCTGTTCAAAGGGCAGGCTGGCATTATGTTGGCGCAGCCACTCGGTAAAGATTTCAACTTCAGTGTTGTGCCACAACCAGGCGGGGAATCGAGTGAACGCCTGCCGCTCTTCGCCTACTACCGCGCGGTGCCTAACGTGGCGGTCAATATGCGCAGCGTCGGGCCAGTCCGCTTCAACGGCCACCATATTAAATCCGTGATGTTTGATAAGCCGTTGGGTAATTGCTGCCCGCGCTCGATAGAATTCGGAAGTCCCGTGGGACGCCTCGCCCAGCAATACCATCTTGGCCTCGCCGAAACGGTCAAATTGAGCGCCGAAGGCTTCTTCCTCTTCCAGCGTGGGAAGAGGCTCGCAAGCGTTAGCAATCGCCTGTGCGGTTTGCCGAGCAGAAGGGAGGGGAGCTACTGTCGAGTGATCCATGAGAATCTCCCAGAGCGCGGGGCGTGTGAAATTTACTATAGTCAGGAAAAATCACCTTATCCAAGCTTATCTTGGCTGGTCGGCCAAGCAGCATCAGGTCCCTTGCGACATGGGCTGGGTTAGTGCGGAGTTTTGCAATGATCGGCTTTCCGGTATAGCCACCACACGTCCACACCGAATGAGTAGACAAGGCTCATCAGGGCGCTCAACGCCAGCAAACCGGCGAGAAAAGACGAGGTTAGTGGTGTTAATGCTAATAGTAGCGCGACCACCTGCCACACGCAGACGGCTTTGCGGCGAAAGCTCTCATTCAGCGGTTCATTCAGCCAGGGGAAGGGCAGGCTAGCGGCAACAAACAGGTAGCGCATACTGCCAATCAGCAGTACCCAGAGCCCGAGTGATTCTTCCACAATCAGCCCGATACAGAGCAGCGTGATCAGCAGGGCGTCCAGCTCCATATCAAACCGGGCGCCAAACGGGGAGTGGCTGCGTGTTCGCCGGGCTATCCAGCCATCGACCCCATCCAGCAACAGGGCAATGACCGCCACGCCCAGCCATAGCCAGATTGCCTGAATAAACGCTTCGCCAACCAGCGCTCCTGCCACTAGCGAAATTAGCACTGAGCGGCCAAGGGTGACTCGGTTGGCCCAGCCCAGCGGCCCGTGGGGCCAAAACGCCAGTACCAGCAGGCTAATCAGTGCATAAAAACCACTCGCTACCCACCAGTTCGCTGCGCTGGCCGTCAGCGGGGCGAGCAGTGCGCCAATCACGGCCAGTAACAGCGCGCCCAACAGAAGCTCAGCGACGCTGTAAAGGCGCTTAGGGAACGAATCGCTAGAGGAGTTGGAGACATGGGGCATGGTGGCTCACGAAGCGGGATAACCAACCGCAGTTGAAATTAACGATACAATTATTTAACTATGTACCATTCTTGTATAGGTGTGTAGGGTTGTCTATACATCACGCGCCCTTTTTCCATCCGGCGTGTCGGCTGGCAAGCGTTAATAGACCAATGCCCTTTCTACGCTAAGCTATAGGTGTGCCATTGAAAAGACGCCAAAACTTAGCAACGCTAAGCGCCGTGATCTAAACACTATGGATGGAAACAGCGCTTCAACGATAAGGAAATGTCATGTCGGCGCCCGATAAGGCCGTGGCATTTTGGGTGACACGCCCAGGCCACGGTGAACTAATGGACGAACCGCTACCTGCCCTAGGCGAAAGCGAGGTGCTGGTCCGTGCCCTCTACAGCGGGGTGAGTCGCGGTACCGAGTCGCTGGTATTTAATGCCCGCGTACCTGAAAGCGAGGTGCAACGGATGCGTGCGCCTTTCCAGGCGGGCGATTTCCCTACCCCGGTGAAGTACGGCTACTGCAGCGTGGGGCGCGTGGCCCACGGCCCCCGCGAGCTTGTCGATCAACCCGTTTTTTGCCTTTACCCCCACCAAGATCGCTATATCGTGCCCGCTACGATGGTGGTGCCGATTCCAGATAATGTGCCTGCCCGCCGTGCGGTACTGGCTGCCAATATGGAAACCGCCCTGAACGGCGTGTGGGATGCCAACCCCATGCTGGGTGAGCGAGTGTGTGTGATGGGCGCTGGCGTTGTCGGCGCGCTGGTCGCTTATTTATGTGCGCGAATCCCTGGGGTAGAGGTGCAACTGATTGATGTTAACCCCGAGCGCGAAGCGCTTGCCCGCGCCTTGGGCATTCCTTTTGCTCTGCCTGAGCAGGCACCTACGGATCAAGACTGCGTGATTCACGCCAGTGGCCACCCGGATGGCCTACGCCATGCCATGAGTTTAGTGGGCAACGAGGGCCGCATAATTGAAATGAGCTGGTTTGGCCAGGGCGAAGTCTCTCTGCCGTTAGGCGGCGCGTTTCACTCCCAGCGCTTAACCCTGCGTGCCAGCCAGGTGGGTCAGCTACCCGCCAAACTGCAGCCCCGCTGGAACCACCGCCGCCGCCTAGAAGTGGCGTTACGCCTGCTGGCCGATGCTAGCCTGGATGCCCTCATCAGCGGCGAAAGCGATTTTGCCGAGTTACCCGCGCTGGCGCCTAAGCTATTCGGGCCGCACAGCACCGCGCTCTGCCACCGGATACGCTACCCCTAATTCAGCGCGATGAATGACCACAGGAGAGTCTATGTACCGTTTATGCGTTCGCGACCACTTTATGATCGCCCACAGTTTTAAAGGCGAGATTTTCGGCCCGGCCCAGCGTACCCACGGCGCAACTTACGTGGTGGATGTGGTGTTTCAGCGTCCGGAGCTGGACCAAGACGGGCTGGTAATTGATATCGGCCTGGCCAGCGAAACCGTCAAAGAAGTACTGGCGGATTACAACTACCGCAACCTAGATGAGGTAAGCGAGTTTTCCGGCCAGAACACCACCACCGAATTTATGGCGAAGGTGATCTTCGACCAGCTAGCCGCGGCCATTAAGGCGGGCAGAATGGGCGAGACCGCGAAAGGCCTTACCCAAATGGAAATCAAGCTGCATGAATCCCATGTGGCCTGGGCAAGCTATGAAGGGGCGTTATGAGCCAGCGCTATACCTTATTGGTCGCCGGTGACCCGAACCAGCGCACCGGCGGCTATATCTACGATGCCCAGATTGTCTCCGCGCTGCGCGAGCAGGGGCTTGAGGTAGACGTGATAGGGCTAGAGGGCCGCTTTCCAGATGCTGATGATACCGCCAGCCAAGCGCTGAGTAAGGCGCTAGACGCGCTGGCCGATGGCGAGCGGGTGATTATCGATGGCCTTGCCATGGGCGCGTTGCCGGAAATCGTGGCCCGCCATGCGGACCGGCTGGATATCACGTCGCTGCTGCACCACCCGCTGGGGGACGAGCAGGGGCTTTCCAGCGAAGAGCAGCAGCGCTTGCACCGCTGCGAGCTAACCGGGTTAGCCTCGGTGGCGCGGGTTATCGTCACCAGCCGTTTCACCGCCCGCCGTTTAAGTGAACTGGCAAACGACTACTCACTGCCGGTTACCGCGCCGATTACCGTTGTCGAGCCCGGTGTTGCCCAGGCACCGATGAGCCCGGCACCTAACGAGGGCGAGCCTATCCGCCTACTGTGCGTGGCAACGCTAACCCCGCGCAAAGGCCAAGATGTGCTGGTCAAGGCGTTAGCGCAGGTGGAGAGTAGCCAGTGGCAGTGTGACTGCTATGGCGGTGCCCGTGATGCGGCGTTCAGCGCCAAGGTGCAGCAACTGATTGATGAGCATCAGCTCGCCGAGCGCGTCACCCTGCATGGCGAATGCGATGCTCCTACCCTTGAAGCTGCTTACCAGAACGCTCATGCGCTGGTGTTGCCCTCCTGGTATGAAGGGTACGGCATGGTGGTCACCGAAGCCTTGGCCCACGGCCTGCCGGTGATTACCACGACCGGTGGCGCGCTGCGCGATACCCTGCCGGAAGGTGCGGGTATTAGCGTTACCCCGGGCGATGTTGAGGCGTTAAGTGCCGCGATTACCAATTTCTGCACCAACGAGGCGCTGCGAACGGAATTGCGTGCCGGTGTGGCGGTAGCCCGTGGTGAACTAAACGACTGGCAAGCGGCGGGCGTCGCGTTTGCCAAAGCATTGAACGACGAAAGCTCGACCGAACTCTCGGCGGGCAGCCAGTTTGCCGCCAGTTGGCTCTCCCTGCGCGAAGCGGTGGATAGCCACGCACGTAGTGAAGCGTTGGTCAGCCGCCTAAACGAGTGGCTAGCGGCCCGTTCTGCGCCTGCCGCATTGGCCGATCTAGGCTGCGGGCGGGGCAGCAATATGCAGTTCTTAGCGCCACGGCTCTCTAGCGCGCAGCGCTGGGTGCTGTTTGACCACGATGCGGCCTTGTTGCAAGAGGCGCGAGCACGGGTGCGACCACTGCACGATGCCGCGGGGCAGCCGCTGAAAGTGGAAACCCACTGCGCCTCGTTGTCCAATCTCGACCATCCGGCGTTAAAAGACGTGGATGTCGTGAGCGCCTCGGCGCTGATGGATCTGGTATCCCAACAGTGGATAGACGCGCTGGCCGCGCAGTGTGCAAAGCGTCAGCAGGCGCTGATGGTGAGCTTAAGCGTCACCGGCGAGTGGTACTTTGTAGACGCCGAGCAGCAGCCCATCGACGACCCGGAAGACCGCTTTGTGCTGGGCCTGTTTAACGCCCACCAGCAGCGGGATAAAGGCTTGGGCGAGGCGCTTGGCGGCGCTGCCCACGGGGCACTGGTGAACGCGTTACAGCAGCACGGCTACACCGTGGAGGAGGCGCCTTCACCTTGGCAGCTTGTGGCGGACAGCCATGAGCAGCAGCCGTTGGTTAGCTCGCTGATAAACGGTTGGGCAGAGGCGGCTACCGAGCAGGCCCCCGATGCCGCTACCCGTATTGCCGAGTGGCGCACTGCGCGCCTGGATGCCGTGGAGCGAGGGCAAGCGGGTGTTTGGGTAGGCCATTACGACCTGCTGGCGTTACCAGCGGCGAAGGGCTAGCCCATGCCTGCGTGGCGTTTTCTGCGGCAGCCGTGGGTGCAGCGCGGCTTAATCAGCCTTGCGCTGCTGGCGGCGGTGGCCTTATGGGTAAAACCAGCGGCCATTCTGGCGGAGGTGAAGCGCCTTGCCCCGTTATGGGTGCTAGCGGCGCTTGCCATCAGCGTGCTGCAGGTAGCGCTCAGCGCTTGGCGCTGGAAGCTCACCGCTGGTTTGGTGGATGTCCCGCTACGCTTTAGCTATGCCCTGCGCGAATACTACCTAGCGCTGCTGGTCAACCAGCTATTGCCGGGGGGCGTATTGGGAGATGCAGGGCGCGCCCACCGTCACGCTCGTCAGACGGCTTCCAAAGGCAGCGCTTGGCGTGCGGTGGTGATTGAGCGAGCGTCCGGGCAAATGGCGGTGGCGCTACTCACGCTAGCGGCGCTGTTTACGTCGCCCCTCTGGCACGCTGCGCTAGGCGTGCCCCTGCTACTCACGCTGGCTGCCAGCTTTGTGGCTGTGCTGTTGGCGCTGGTGGCGTTAGGTGAGTGGTTGCGTCGTGGGCATGGAGTCACGCTACCCGCCTGGTGCAATGCGATGGGCCGAGATATTCGCCGGGGGCTGTTGCAGCGGGGCGTATGGCCGCTGCAGTTAGCCTCCTCGCTGGCGATTGTACTCAGCTATGGCTTAGTAATGGTGTGCGCCGCCCGAGCTATTGGCAGCGAGATGCCTGCCCTTGAGGTGCTGGCGCTAGCACCAGTGCTGCTGTTAGCCATGTTGGTGCCGCTCTCGATTGCGGGGTGGGGGCTGCGCGAAGGCGCCGCTGCCGGTATTTGGGTGCTGGTGGGGTTACCCGCCGCCCAGGGAGTCGCCATCTCGCTGGCGTATGGCGTGCTGGTACTGCTCTCTAGCTTACCGGGCATTTGGGTGGCGCTAGGTAAACGTGCCCGCGCCACGCCTGGGCACGGCCCCGCTTTTTCTGGGCCATCGTCGTCGGGTGGTTTAGAAAGCCCGCAGCTCCACATCGAACAGCGTGTCGTCGCCGCACCGGAACGAGCGCATCGTAGGGCGCAGCGCGTTCTCCAGGGTCTCGATGGGCGTCATTTGCAGGCCCGGCCTGCCGGAGCCAATCAGCAGCGGTGCCACCATCAGGTGCAGTCGGTCTACGCTGTTAGCCTCAATAAATTGGGAAATAGTGATACCGCCGCCCTCCACCAGTACACGCTTCAGCCCGCGCCCTGCCAACAGGGCAATTACATCGGCGGGGCTGAACTGCCCGCTAGCGTTCAGGGGCAGTACGCAGTGCTCAGCGCTGCTGGCCAAAGGCGTGACCTCTGGCCCGGTAAGGTGCAGCGTTTTCACGTCTCCGTTGGTGAACAGCGCGATATCGCTGGGCACGCGACCACGCGGGTCGAGCACCACGCGGGTTGGGTGGCAACCGCTCACGTGGCGCACGGTGAGCTGGGGGTTATCGGCGGCGGCGGTGCCTGCACCCACTACCACCGCGTCGGCCAAGGCACGCAGCCGATGCAGGTGTACCAAGCTTTCCGCGCCGTTGATGTAGTGGGAATGGCCGCTTTCCGTGGCAATTCGCCCATCAAGGCTCTGCCCCAACTGGGCGACGACCCAGGTGGGACGGGCCGCCAGCGGCGTCAGGCAATCCAACAGCGCCTGAGCTTGAGGCGTTACCACCTGGGGCGAGTGCCACTGGCCATCGCTGGCAAGGGATATACCGGTAGCACCGGGCGGCCCTTCGCACTTGGCTGTCAGCCACGCCCACGCCGTCTCACTATCGATGGGAGAGGATTGCTGGGGACTACGGGAGTCGGGCATGACGCCTCCATACTGAAAACAACCACCGATCATGCGGGGCGGTGCGGCTCAACGCAAGCGACCTTTGCCCACATCACTAGGCAATCTGGAGGCCTACATGTATCACATTGAACGCGCTATTTTTGATATTCGCCGTGGTTTGCCGGTGGTTATTAACAGCGGTGAGCAGCGCCTTCTGGTGCAAGCGTTGGAAGGCAGCCGCTCGGTAGATGCCCTGGCACGCCTCTCCGGTGCGCGCCCCACGCTGGTACTCACCCGCCACCGCCTGGAGGCCATGGGCATGTCGCTCACCGCCGAGGCCGCCTGCCTGCCACTACCAGAGCATGTGAGTGAACACGAGCTAAACCAGCTAGCGGTAGCAAATGCAGCCACTAAGCCTAGCGCGCTACTCAGCGGCTTGAAGCCCGCCGGGGCGGCAGAGCGTAGTGCGGTAGCGCTAATGCGGCGGGCGCTACTGATTCCGGCAGCGCTGACTGCGGTGGTCAGCGAACGGGCACAGGAGGAGGTGGCCGAGCAAATTGCCCAAGGGCGGCTGTTGGAAGTGAAGGCTGAAGAGGCGCTGGCGTGTTTGGCTGGCGCGCCCGGCATGCTGAAACGGGTGAGCGAGGCCAATATTCCCCTTGAGGATGCCCCGCATAGCCGCTTTGTGCTATTCCGCGAACCGGATGGCCTGCGCGAGCACGTTGCCGTGGTCATCGGCCAACTCGATAGCCTGGAAGGCCCCGTGCCGCTGCGTATGCACTCCGCCTGCTTAACCGGTGACCTGTTTGGCAGCCTGCGCTGCGACTGCGGCGAGCAGCTGCGTAATGCCGTGGCCGATATCCAGGCGATGGGGGGCGGTGTACTGCTCTACCTTGCCCAAGAGGGGCGGGGGATCGGCTTAGCCAATAAGCTGCGCGCCTATACGCTGCAGGATAGCGGCCTGGATACGGTGGATGCCGACCAGGTACTGGGCTTTGGCGACGACGAACGCCAGTACGCGGTGGCGGTGGACATGCTGAACGCTCTGAGTATTGATCAGGTACAGCTACTCACCAACAACCCGCTGAAAATGGCCGCGTTGCGCGAAGGCGGTATTGAGGTGGTATCCCGCCAGGCGCTGTATGGCAGCGTGACCGACCATAACCATCGCTACCTGAGCGCCAAAGCCAACCGGGCGGGCCACTTTTTGGATGAAGTGCTAGAAAGCCGCAGCCGCTAACGTTTACCTGCCGCTGCTGATGTCTCCAACGGCGGGAGCTGAGACGTTTCCGCCACCACCTGGGCAAGCTGTGCAGCATAGTGATGAACAAGCCGCTCACCTAGGGCGGCGTTGGCTTGGCTGGCATCTCCCGCTACGCCGTGGTGGCTCAAATCCTCCCCCAGCCAAGCGAAAGCAGCGCTGCCTTCCGGGCTGACCAGAGCGCCCTCCGGCGGCGTGGCGGGAGCGGCGGGTTCATAGCCTTCAAACGTCACCAGTTGCGGCGCTAAGTGCTGCATCATGGCGGTTTCCAGCAGCCCGCCGTGCAGCCCGTAGCGCAGTTCGTCGGCATGTATGGCGCCCTCTAGCGGTGGTAGTCGTGTATAAGTGGCTTTTACTACCCGCATCCCACAGCGCCGCCGCAGCGTCAGCGCGGCTAGATCCATTACCGCTTTATTGCCGCCGTGGCTATTAATCAGTACGAGCTTATAAATGCCCGCACGGGCAATGCTCTCGCCGTAGGCTTCCAATGTAGCGATCGCCAGCGGCGCGGGCAGGCTGAGGGTGCCTGCAAAACTGGCGTGTTCGTCGCTGGCTCCGATGGCGATAGCGGGCAGGCACAGCACTTCAAGAGCTGGGTCCAGCTTGTCGAGCATGGCAGCCTGCAGGCCTTCGCCAATGATCAGGTCCGTTCCTAAGGGGAGGTGCGTGCCGTGCTGCTCAATGGCCCCGAGGGTGATAACGGCCACCGGGTCGCGCTGGGTAAGGGCGCGCAGCTGGGGGGCGGTCAGATGTTGCCAGTGATAAATCATGTCAATCTCGTTAGTTAGGTGAGGGGATAGTCAGCAGCTAGTGGTTGTCGAGTGGCACCGCCAGCAGCGGGTGGTCACTGCGGCAGGCGTAGATATCGCCTGACGCGAGGTTCCCTGCGCCTTCAGCAAGCCATGCCGACATGGCATCCGGTGTTTGCCACGTAGCAAACCGGAACTGGCGCTGCTCTCCGGCAATGGCGTTAAAGCGGTAGTCGCCTAGCCGGTTGATCTGCGCGAGGCAGGCGTGGCTGACCTCTAACATGCCGGCGACAAACTCTACCGAGAGCGCGGCCACCGGATGGCTAAGCCCCTGCAGCACCTCGGCTTCAAACCCTTCTACGTCGATTTTGATAAAGCGTGGTTCGCCAAAGCGCTCAATCAAAGCATCCAGGGTGGTCATCTCTACCCGCAGGGTTTGCTCCCAGCGCACCCGCTGAAAGCCGGGATTACGTTCGCCCACTTGGCCACGCCACTCGGTCGCTAGGGTGGAGAGGGTCGGGTTGGCTACGCTAATGGCGATATCCGCATAGCCTGACTCGGGGCCAACCGCCATCGGCAGCAGTGAGATATGCGGGCTTTTTAAAAGCCGCCGGAACCATTTGGCGAGCGCTGGTTGAGGCTCTAAGGCAATTACCTGCGCACCCAGCGCTTGAAAGGCCGCGCTGCGGTCGCCTAGGTGGGCGCCAATATCAAACGCGATATCCCCTGGCCCCACAAACGGCTGGTAGAGCCGCTGTAGGCTTCTCTGGCGCCCAGGCCGCCAGTAAATAAACAGCGAGCGGGCCAGCCCGCTGGCGCTGCGTAGCCGCTGTAACGTGGACGGGGGCATTAATAGGGCTCCTTAGCGCGTGAGGTAGGCGGCTCTTGAGGAGATTTAGTGGGTTTAAGCAGCTGGCAGGGCATTTCACCCAGCAGCTCCGCTGGTGGCATCATCAGTATAGTCGTGGGTGCTTCCGTTAATAGTTGGGGGCTGCGTGCCATGAGATTCGCAAAATCCTGTAAAAGCACCGGTTTCAAGCTAATGCTGGGCGTATGCAGTAAGCCTAAGCGGTGGCTAATCACGCCGCCCCAGGTGCCGCTGCTGGAGTATTTAACCAGCGGCGCGGCGGCCACTAGCCCGAGCCAGGCGGGCGTTAGCCAGCCAAACGCGGAGGGTGAAAAGAGCATCATGGTGCCCGCCCATAGCGCGCCGCACAGGGTCATCCAGCCGGTGTGCCGCCAGGTTTCCCGCCAACTTAGCGAGCGCTCGCCCCGGTGTTGGGTTTGCCACTCGATGGCGCGACCAATCAATACGTTAATAATAAATAGGCTATGCCACGCCATCATCAATGGGGCAATTAAGGCGGCAAACACCATTTCCAATAGAGTGCTGACCACCAGTTTAAAGCGCCCGCCAAAGGCGTGGGGACATTGGCAGAAGGTTAGCAGTAAGCCCAGTAGCTTAGGCGCAATCAGCATCCCCAAGGTGGTACTTAGTAGCCACAGGGAGAGCGCTTGGGGCAGTAGCGGTTCGGCTGCGTCGTCAATGGCGTGGTAGCCCACCATCAAGCTGGTACACAGTAAAAGCCCCAGCCAGACCAGCGACGAGAGATAGGCAAAAGCGCCAAAAAAGAAGTGCAGGCGACTGATCGGGTGGAAGCCTGCGCCAGTCAGCAGGCGTAAGTGCTGTAAGTTGCCCTGCAGCCAGCGGCGGTCGCGCTTGGCAAAGTCGAGCAGGTTGCTGGGCATGGCTTCAAAACTGTTGCGCGAGGCGCTGGCGTGGGGGTTGCGCCGAGATAGGGCTGCCGTGGCGGAAGTGTCCAGCAGTACTTGCCAACCGCCGCGTTTAAGCAGTGCGGCTTCCACAAAGTCGTGGCTTAGCAGTTCACCCCCCAGCGGTGGCTTGCCCGACAGTGTGGGTAGCCCCGCGTGGGCCATAAAGGCACGGGTTCGGATAATCGCATTATGCCCCCAGTAGTTGGCGGCATCGCCCTGCCAGAAGCTTTGGCCCGCCGCTAGCATGGGGCTGTAAAGCGCTGAAGCCAGTTGAGTAAAGCGGCCAAACAGCGTGCGCTGGCCAACGGGGATCGGCACGGTTTGAATGAGCCCTACGGTGGGGTAGCGTTGCATTTGATGCACCATGTGCAGCAGCGTGTCACCGCTCATCAGGCTGTCAGCATCCAGCACCACCATATAGTCGTAGCGGCGCCCCCAGCGCCGACAAAAATCGGCAATATTGCCCGCTTTACGCCCGTGGTTATTGGGGCGGCGGCGGTAGTGGATCGCTAGCTGGCCAGCCATGCGCTGCTGCAGCGCGGCCACGTGGGCAGCTTCTTCTTCAGCGTGGGCAGCATCCTGAGTATCGCTGAGGATAAAAACTTCAAAATGCTGACGAATAACGTTGGCGGTGTCGTCACCTTGAGGAGTGGGCTGCTGCAGTAGCGAGCGGCAGGTGGCTTCCAGGCCAGCAATAGTAGGAATGGGCGGTTCCGCATAAATCGGCATCACCAGCGCCGTACGGCTGACCAAGCGGCTGGCCGTGGGGCGCTCGGCGGTTAAGCGTTTAAGGCTTAATGGGTTCCGGCGCAGCGCACAGAGTACAAAGCCGCAAACGGCTCCCCAAAAGGCCAGTGCGATCCAGCTAAAGGTCATACCGAACAGCGTTAGCATAGCGACTTGCCAGCTAAGGGTTAAATTGGCGACCACGTGGGCCATCGCTATGCAGCCTGCGGCGCTGGTGCCAATGACCAGCGTGGCCAGTAGGGCGCGTCGTGCGTTGAGCCACGGCATAGGCGGGGTGGGAGTGTGTAGATCACGCATCGGGATACCACACATAGTTCCAGGTTTCTGTCACCGGCTTACCGTCGTGCATCAGGCGTAGGCGAATATCGCTAGGCTGACCGTTGGGTGGCAGCCGGAACGTGGCGCGCCTTCCGTTATCGGGCAGCACTTTTACCTGGGGCAGCAGCGCTTCGCCGTTGAGCACGCTGATATCTAGCGCTAATTCGGCATCAGGGGCGAGGTTATCTAATTCGCCACCGGCAAAGTCGACCACAAACTGGCGCTGGTTCGCTGAGGGGGAATCCACTTCGCCCGGTACGGCGGCAGTGCCGTGGCGAGTGCGAATTACCTGCCCTAGTGTGTGCTCTTCGGGCTGTTCGTTAAGGGTGTAGGTGCGGTAGTGCAGGCGCTGGGATTCACCGGCACTTAGCGTGTCGTCGGATACCCAGTAGGCCACGATGTTGTCGTGGGTTTCATCCGGCGTGGGGATTTCCACTAGCTCCACGCGGCCCTGGCCCCAAGCTTCCAGCGGCTCTACCCACTGGCTGGGGCGACGGTGGTAGTTGGCTTCCAGGTCAAGGTAGCGGTCGAAGTCGCGCTCTCGCTGCATTAGGCCAAACCCCTGGGGTGCATCGTCGGCAAAGCTTGAGACCCTCACCGCTGTAGGGTTGCTCAGCGGCCGCCAAATCCATTCGCCGCTACCGGTATGCATTAACAGGCCGTCCGAGTCATGCACCTGGGGGCGGAAGTCGTCTGGCCGCTGGGCCGAGGCTTCGCCATAGGTGAACATGCTGGTGAGCGGCGCAATGCCTACTTTCTCCACATCGCTGCGGGCAAAAATTTCGGCTTCCACCTCGGCTTCGGTGTGTTCGCCGGGGGTGAGGGTAAAGCGGTAGGCACCGCTGAGCGAGGGGCTATCCATCAGTGCCATCAGCGTGACACTCTCGGTGTCGTTGTCAGGTGTGACCAGCCAAAATTCACGAAAGGCAGGAAACTCTTCGCCTTGAGCGGAGGCCGTGTTGATCGCCAGCCCACGGGTGGATAACCCGTAGGCCTGATGCTGACCAACCAAACGAAAGTAGCTGGCGCCTAAAAACACCGCGAACTCATCGGCGTAGTCGGAGTTATTAATTGGGTAGTGGAGCCTAAACCCCGCGTGGCCGCTGCCGTTTAAATCATGCTCAAGCAGAGTGCTGGCCTCACCGTCGTAACGAAAGTCATCGGTGGTGAAGTCGAGTGGCGTCACCTCGCCTGCTTCTACCAAGTTCAGCGTCACCGGCGCTTGGAATAGAAACCCGCTGTGGAATAGCTGTAGGTTAAAGGGGCTTTCATCGCGCCAGTAGGCGCGCTCTGGGTTAAAGCGTATTTGCCGATAGCCATCATAATCGAGCGCCTGGAGGGCATCGGGCAGGTTTGCCTGGGGCGCTTGATAAGGGGAGGCGGCTAACTGTTTGGCACGCGCTAACACCTGTTGAAAGACAGCATCTTCGCTGGCTGTGGCGGGTAGGGTGAATAACCAGCTTAACGACAACATCCATTTTGCAGCAGTACGGCAACCCATGGGCGAGTTCCTTTCGTTACCTGTTAGAGAGTCAATAACACGTCATTGTGTGAAATATCTAAACAAAAACTATACGCTTAACAAGTTGGGTCCAAAAAACGGCTGTGTAAACGGTACGAACCTTTCTAAGCCGCTTACCGTCTATGTCCTTCTACCGATGCCCGGTTGGTTATAGGGTTTTCAATGCCTGTGATTAGAGGTGCTAATGCTCCGTCTCCTATTAACGGCCAGCGCGCTAAACCTGCTCCTTGTCCTGCCCCTATGGTGGCGATTTGGCGCGTTGGGTTCGCCGCTAATCGCGTGGGAAGCATGGTTTATTGCGCCCGCCATGCTGCTGCTACCTTCAGGCCGTTGGCGACGTTTGATCGGGTGTGGCGTAGTCAGCGCGGTGGCGCTGGCAACCGCAGTCAATCTCGGTGAAGCCGCCACCTATACAGCATTTGGAAGGCCGCTTAATCTCTACCTGGATGTGCCGTTGGTGCGCTCTATTTACCACCTGCTTGTAGGTAATGTAGGCCAACCTGTGGCGGTTTGCCTGTTGTTGGCGGGCGGCGTGCTGTTGTTGTTACTGCTTTGGGGATTACTGCGCTGGCTGATGCCCGCTACCCACTTGGCTCGCGGCCAGGGGCGAAGGAAAGTAGCGTTGGCAGTGCTGGGGGCGGCGGCGTGTTTAGCCCTATTACAGCTCCAGGGTAGCGGCTTGGTTCCCAATGCCTCTTTACCGATTATCAAGACGGCGCATTTTCAATGGGAGCAGGGGGTGGCTACCCATCGCGCCCGGCAAGCGTTTACTGCGCAATTGGAGGAGGCGCCCCTGGCGGCCCAGGCGCTGCCAGAGTTGGCGGGGCGTAATGTGCTGCTGACGTTTATTGAGTCGTATGGTGTCTCTGCGCTCAACGACCCCCGCTATAACCGAACGCTGCTACTCACTTTAGAAGATATTAATCGCCGATTAGCAGCAAGCGAGCTGCATGTAGTATCGGGTCTAGTGGAATCACCGATACAAGGCGGGCAGTCGTGGCTGGCCCATGCCACCACGCTTAGCGGCCGCTGGATCGACAATCAGCTGTGGTACCGGCTGATGCTAGATAGTGGCCACTCGACGTTGATCGATGACTTTCGTGCAACCGGTCAGCGCACGCTCAGCGTGATGCCTGCGATTACTCTGGCATGGCCGGAAGGGCGTGCTTACGGGTTTGACGAGATCGCCGCCGCTAAGGATATTCCCTACGCAGGGCCGCCACTCAACTGGGTGACCATGCCTGACCAGTTTACGCTGGACTACACCCAGCGGGAGCTGCTTGGCGATGCGCCGCTGTTTGCACAGCTAGCGCTGATTTCCAGCCACGCGCCCTGGACGCCGGTGCTACCGGTGCTGGAGAACTGGTCGCTGGTGGGCGATGGCAGTATCTATGCGCCCTGGGAGAACGCAGGCGATCCGCCAGAGGTGATTTGGCGGGACTTGGAGCGCATCCGTGACCACTACGCGTGGTCAGTGGACTACGCTGTTAGCGTCACGGGGCGCTGGGCCGAACGGGTGGTGGATGAACACACTCTGTTGATCGTGCTGGGCGACCACCAGCCCGCTCCGCTGATTACCGGTGATGACGCCAGCGCCGCCGTGCCCGTGCATATTATCAGCGGTGACCCGGCACTACTGGCACCGTTTAAACAGCGCGGCTTTGTGGAGGGCATGTTGCCCCCCCTAGCCCGCCCGCAGGACGCGCCGCCCATGAGCCAACTGCGCCATTGGCTGCAGCAGGACTTTGGCCGTTAGCACAACCACCAAGGACGACACCATGATTCAACCGGTTATTTTGAGCGGTGGCAGCGGCACCCGGCTTTGGCCGCTCTCACGTGAGCAGATGCCTAAACAGTTTTTACGTTTAACCGGCGCGCAGAGCTTGCTTCAGCAGACCATCGCCCGATTGGCAGGCTTGACGACGCTACCGCCCATGCTGATGGGCCACCACTCCCACCGGTTTTTGATGGCAGAGCAACTTCGCGAAGCTCAGCAAGAGGGCCAGATTGTACTAGAGCCAGCAGGGCGCAATACCGCCCCTGCGATTGCCTGCGCGGCACTGCTGGCAAGGCAATCGGGCGAAGACCCGCTGCTACTGGTACTACCTGCCGACCACGTGATAGGCGATGCGGCGGCGTTTATCGATAGTGTGCAGCGTGCCGAGCCGCTAGCGGAGCAGGGCTATCTCGTCACCTTTGGCGTGGTGCCTACGCATCCGGAAACCGGCTATGGCTACATTGCTTGCGGCGAGGCGTTAGGGGAGGGGCGCCATCTGGCGGCGTTTATCGAGAAGCCTGCCCTAGAGCGCGCCAAAGCGCTGTTGGCCCAGGGCGATACCCTGTGGAATAGCGGTATGTTCCTGCTGCGCGCTTCCCGCTATTTGGCGGAGCTTGAGCGGCTTCAGCCCGATATGCTGGCGGCCTGCGAAGAGGCAGTGGCTTGTGCTCATCGTGACCTGGATTTTCTGCGCTTGGATGAACAGGCGTTTCAGCGTTGCCCGAGTGAGTCGATCGACTACGCGGTGATGGAACACTGCAGCCAAGCGGCCGTGGTGCCTTTGGATGCCCAGTGGAGCGATATAGGCAGCTTTGATGCTCTGATGAGCGCACACACACACGATGTGTCAGGTAATGTGGTCACGGGTGATGGCGTACTGAGTGAGACCCAGCGCTCGTTCGTGATGGCGAACCACCGTTTGGTGGCCACGCTCGGCGTTGAAGACCTGATCGTGGTGGAAACCTCGGATAGCGTGCTAGTGGCCCATCGGGACAAGGCGCAGGGCGTTAAGCAGCTTGTCGAAACGCTGACCCAAGCCGGGCGCAGCGAGCCACATACTTCACCCCAGGTTCATCGCCCTTGGGGCAGTTTCCAGGCGATGGACAGCGGCGAGCGCTACCAAGTGAAGCATATTACCGTGCGCCCCGGTGCGCGGCTGTCGCTGCAGCGCCACCACCATCGCGCCGAGCATTGGGTGGTGGTCAGCGGTACGGCCAGGGTAACGGTGGAGGAACGCACGTTTCTAGTCAGCGAGAATCAATCTACCTATATCCCCATTGGCGCACTGCACCGCCTGGAGAACCCAGGAAAAATCCCGCTGGAACTGATCGAAGTGCAGTCGGGTAGCTACCTGGGCGAGGATGATATCGAGCGTTTGGATGATGTGTACGCTCGCCACAGCGACGAGTAGCGGCTCCTATTTACCAGGGCGGTTTACCAGAGCCAGCTGCCCGGCCGTGCTGGTGGCTGGCCTTTACGTACCGCCACCCAGCCGATAATGCAGCGCACGCCTAGCCATACCACCAGTAGCGGCCAGAGCAGCGTGCCGATAAAGATTAGGCTCAGGGTAAACGTGACAATAAAGTAGAGGCTACCGATCCAGAACGTGCGGATGAGGTAGCGATAGTGCTCTTGTAGCCAAGGGGCCGCTTCTTTGCGGTAGACATAGGCGATAATCACGCCGATCAATAGCGTCACATTAGCCGTGACCAGCCCTGCTAGATAAAGAGCATAAATAATTTGTGTCGGACGCGTATCCTGTTTCGGAATATAGTGCTCGGCCATAAGGGTCTCTCTTAGTAAATACGAAAGCGGTTAGCGTCTTGCACGCCCTGCTGCTGTTGGATCACCTTCCGGTAGCGTTTGTACTCCCACTGATACTGCGCCGGGTCTAGCGCAATGGAGGCCTCCACGCTGGCATTTACGCCGGTCGCTGACTCCGTATCGTCAGCGCTATAGACCCGCTCGTCGGCATCTAAAAAGTGAATTTCAAAGCCTTTGCCGGGGACGCGTAGGGCCACGCCGGTGACTACTCGCGCCTGGGTGCGCGCCACCAGTTTTGGCAGTAGCGTCGCGGTGTAGGCGTCGCGGCTATAAAAGGGTGCAAACACGCCGCTGCCCCAGTCCGGCTCCTGGTCCGGCAAAATACCAATCGCCTCGCTACGTTTCAGCGCTTTGAGCAGTGCCGCCACGCCCCTTGGGTTTGTGGGCACCAGCTTCGCGCCCATCCGTTCGCGGCCATGGCGGATAATCGGCTCCAGGCCGGTAATCTTGGGTGGTTCGTACATGGCGGTAAACGGAAAATGACTGGATAGCCAGAAGTTCAGTACTTCCCAGTTGCCAAAGTGAGGGGCCAGCACAATCACGCCGCGCCCTTCGGCCCGTGCGCTGTCCAGCTTATCGCGGCCATGCACTGCTAGAATGCTGGCTTCTACCTTCTCGGGGGATGCCATCCAGGCGTGGCCGAGTTCCAGCATGGTCGCGGTAGAGTGCTGAAGGCTCTGTTTGGCCAGGGATTGTCGTTGGCTGGCAGGGGTGTCGGGGTAGACCACCTTCAGGTTGATCTCGGTGACCTGGCGTTCACGTTTGCTAAACCGGTACACCTGCGGCCCAACGAGTGCTGCGCTACGCCATAGCCAGCGCAGCGGCCAGCGGGAGAGGGTGCGCCACAGCCTAGCAATGGCACGGGCCTGAAAGCTTGCTGCTGGGGGAGTTGCCTGTTCAGTCATGGGTTACAGCAGCCAGCTATCGACATTGGAGGGCGCGCGCTTCTCCTGTAGCCCTTTAAAGCCCTTCACGCAGCGCACAATAAACCAAACGGCCAGGGCCAGCAGCATGGGGAAGCCAACCAGGACGAGAGTTAGTAGGGTGGCCACACTGCCGTAGAGCAGGCCCATCCAGAACGTGCGGATCTGATAGCGGTAGTGCTCATCGAGCCATACCGGCCCCTTGCCGCGATAGACATAGGCAATAATGACCCCGATCAGCGAGGTAAAGCCCACCACAAAGCTGGCTAGGTAGAGGGCGTAAATCACCATGGCCATGGTCGTATCGGGGGCGGGGGAGGTCTCTTCCGGCGAAGCGTGGTGGTCGACCACTTCGCCTTCCAGTGGGGCGTCGTCGCGCATGGGCGTTCCTACTCCATTCAGTTCAATTCGAGCATCCGGCGGACACCTTTTCTGCGCGCTATGATAGCGTGGGCGGTGCGAGTTATCACCCGCAGGCCGCCCACGCTTAGGGGGGGTGCTTAACGCGCCGCTGGGCGGCAGATTTCCAGTAGGTTGCCGTCTGGGTCGCGCAGGTAAAGCGACTCAATCGGGCCGCTGGCGCCCTGGCGGGCCACGGGGCCAAGCTCTACCTCAATGGATAAGGCGTCCAGGTGCTGCTTGAACTCATCCAGCGGTAGCTGGCAGCGCAGGCATAAATCCAGGCTGCCTGGGGTGGGCGTGGCGGTAATCGGTGCGATATCGGTATCGGTTTGGTGTAGGCGCAGGGCTGTATCGCCTAACATCAGGTCAACGCGCTGGGCGTCCCGGTAGCGTACATCCAGGCCTAATACGCGTGAGTAAAAGTCCACTGCGCGACCCATATCGGTCACGGTAACAACAAGATGATCCAGACCTGAGAGCATGCCTCTTTCCTTCATACAAACGTAAAACCAGAGAATACGATGATGCGACGCTGTCCGCTATGCCATACGCAGGAGCCTGCGCTTTACCATCAAGACCGTCGCCGTGATTATTACCAGTGTGCCACGTGTGCGCTGGTGTTTGTGCCTAGCGAGCAGCATTTAAGCGCCGTGGATGAAAAAAACGAGTATGACCGGCACCAAAACTCTCCACAGGATAAGGGATACCGGCGCTTTCTGGGGCGGTTATTTACTCCACTGGTAGCCAAGCTGGCCCCCGGCGCACAAGGGCTGGATTTTGGCTGCGGCCCTGGGCCAACGCTCTCTGTGATGTTTACAGAAGCGGGCTTTGATATGGATGAGTACGATATTTTTTATGCGCCCGTTGCCGCTCATCTGGCCCGCCAGTACGATTTTATTACCGCAACCGAGGTGGTAGAGCATCTGGCGGCACCGGGAAAGGTTCTGAAACAGCGGGTCGCGCAACTTCACCACGGCGGCTATCTTGGGCTGATGACCAAGCGGGTCACAAGCCAAGCAGCCTTCGCCCGCTGGCACTATATTAATGACCCAACCCACGTTTGCTTTTTTAGTGTTGCGACTTTTCGCTGGTGGGCTGCTGACCAAGGCTTAACAGTCGAATTTCCTGGCAATGACGTGGTAATTTTTAGAAAACACTAATCTGCTTGCTATAAAGGCGAAAAAGCATTGACTTTGCGCCTATGGAAGCAATAATTGCGCGCCCGTTTTCTTGCCTGCTTGATGTGATGGCGTGTTAACGGCAACGATTCATCCATTGAGCAAGGTGAGGTACGCATGTCGCGGCAACTGTTGGCCATGGCAATGGCACCCCTGTTAGGGCTGTTTATTCTCGGGATTGGCAATGGCTTTCTTGCTACGTTGATTACCGTCCGTTTAGACGCAGCGGGCGAATCGGCAACGGTGATCGGGATTGTTTCATCGGCCTATTTTATTGGCCTGTCCTTGGGGGCGATGTTTAATGATCGCCTGCTACTGCGTATCGGCCATATCCGCGCCTATGGTAGCTTTGCCTCGTTAGTGGCGGTAACTGTGCTGCTTCAAGGGCTATTCTTCGACCCCTGGGCGTGGTTTGCGCTGCGCTTGATCGGCGGTTGGGCCACGGTAGGTGTCTACCTGGTGATTGAAAGCTGGCTACTGACTGCTGGTGACCAAAAGGTGCGTGGCCGCCTGCTGGCGCTGTATATGATCGCGCTCTATGCCGCCGGGGTGCTTGGTCAGCTAATGCTGGGTATTACCAGCTCCATGGGCGATACCGCGCCCTTTATGGTGATCGGCCTGTTGGCGTCACTATCGGTATTGCCGATGGCGATGATTCCTCGCGTCTCGCCGCTGATTGAGCATGCCGAACCACTGCCGCCGTTCCGCTTGATTACCATGACACCCACTGGGGTGATGGGCAGCCTTGGCTCAGGCATGGTGGTGGCCGCGGCCTATACGCTGCTGCCGCTCTACCTGCAGCGCATTGGGATGAGTGTCAACCAGGTAGGCCAGATGATGGCGGTGGTGATTCTTGGTGCGATGCTGCTGCAGTACCCGATTGGCCGCTGGTCGGATCGCCATGACCGTCAGATGGTACTGATCGGTATCAGCGCATTCTGTGTAGTGATCTCGGCGGCCATGCTGTGGCTGCCGCTCTCCACACCGCTGCTCGCTGTGTTGCTATTCCTGCTGGGCGGAGGCGTGTTTGCGCTCTACCCCGTTGCCGTTAGCCACGCCGCTGACCGTGCCCCCGCCGGTGCACTGGTGCGTATGAGTCAGGGTCTTTTGTTGATTAACTCGATTGGTGCCACTGTCAGCCCGTTGATGATCTCGCCGGTGATGACCGCCGTGGGCGATGCGGGCCTATTTTGGGCTGTTGGTTCACTGAGCTTATTCTTTGTGCTGTTCTTTGGCTGGCGTCGTAGCGTGCGTCCGGCACCGGTACCGGTGGCACCCTTTACGCCCACAACCCCGATGACCGCCGCAGGGGCCGAGTTAGTCGTCACCGAAGAGCTGGTACAAGGGGCGCTGGAGCACGAGCATCTGGAGGATCTTTCTGATGTAGTGCCTGAGGTGGACGTTGCCGAACCGGTGGTAGGCCCGCCCCAGGAAGACGAAAGCCATATTACCTACTACGATGACGTGGAAACCGAGGTGCGTAAGTAAGCTAACAGGGTTACCGGTAGGTTGAGACCTTGGGCTAATGGTGTGGTGGAAGTAGGGAAACTACTATCAGTGATAGTGTTTTTACTATTTTAGGGGTTTTGCTACTCCACCGCGTCTGCCTGAGGTTTTGCTATGAATTATTATGCCGCGCCGGTCCGCGATCTGCGCTTTGTACTCGAAGAGATGTTAGCGCACCGCTCTCTGGCGTTGCCGGGGTTTGAAGAGGCCACACCCGATCTCGTTGAGGCTGTGCTGGAAGAGGCCGCGAAGCTGGCGGGCGATGTGTGGGGCCCGCTCAATAGCGTTGGCGACCGCCAGGGGGCTAAACGCCATACAGATGGCAGCGTGACCACGCCGGAAGGCTTCGCCGCCGCCTATCACGCCTATGTCGAGGGCGGCTGGAACGGCATTGGCGTGTCTGAAGAACTAGGCGGGCAGAACCTGCCAGAAGTCGTGGCCAGTGCGGTGCAAGAGATGCTCCACGGCGCTAATATGGCCCTGGGGCTATGCCCCATGCTCACCGCCGGTGCCATTGAGGCGCTGGCCCACCACGGTAGCGATGCGCTAAAAGCCACCTACCTGCCCAAACTGGTCGAGGGCTCCTGGACCGGCACCATGAACCTTACCGAACCCCAAGCGGGGTCGGATCTCTCCAAAGTGCGTACCAAGGCCGTGCCGGAAGGCGATCACTACCGCATTAGCGGCCAAAAGATCTATATCACCTGGGGCGAACACGACGCCGCCGAGAATATCATTCACCTCGTCCTTGCCCGCAAGCCCGATGCCCCGGAAGGCAATAAGGGCATTTCCCTGTTCCTGGTTCCCAAATTTCTGGTCAACGACGACGGCACGCTCGGCGAGCGTAATGATGTCACCTGCGCTTCGATTGAGCACAAGCTCGGTATTCACGGCTCGCCCACTTGCACCCTCAGCTTTGGTGAAAATGGTGGTGCCGTGGGCTACCTCGTCGGGGAGGAGGGGCGCGGGCTGAACCATATGTTCACCATGATGAACGAGGCGCGCCATAAGGTCGGCGTGCAAGGCATCGGGGTTGCCGAGCGCGCCTGCCAACACGCCTTTGCCTACGCCCACGACCGCACCCAGGGCCGTTTGCCCAAACAGCGGGGCGGCAGTGAGTGCACCATTAGCGACCACTTTGACGTGCGCCGCATGCTGCTCTCCATGCGCGCCCGCACCGATGCGTTGCGTGCATTGGCGCTCTACTGTGCAGGGCAGTTAGATATTGCTCGCCACGCAGAGAGCGACGCCGAACGCCAAGCCGCGCAAGCCTGCGCCGACGTGTTGATCCCGATCGTGAAGGCCTTCTCTACCGACCAAGCGGTGGATATCGCCTCCATGGGAGTGCAAGTGCACGGCGGCATGGGCTATGTGGAAGAGACCGGCGCGGCCCAGCTCTTGCGCGATGCCCGCATCGCGCCTATCTATGAAGGTACTAACGGCATCCAGGCGCTGGATTTAGCGGGCCGCAAACTGCAGCGAGACGGCGGCGCGGCACTCTCCGCACTGCTGGATGAGGTGCATAAAACCGCTGAAGCGCTGCGTGGCGAGACTGCGTTGGCGGGTATGGGAAGTGCGCTGGCTGCCGGAGCCGACGACCTGGGCGCTGCGATGGCCGTGGTGCTAGAGCAGGGCAGTAACCCGGAACATGGCCCCGACGCGGTACAGGCCTATGCCACGCCGCTGCTGAATTTAGCGGGGCATGTGCTGTGTGCATGGCAAATGGGCATGGCGGCCCTACATGCCCATCACGCCCTCAATAACGGCAGCGATGAGCCTTTTTACCGCACCAAGCTATGCAGCGCCGAATTTGCTATTTACCAATGGCTGCCGGTGGGCCGCGCCCAGCGTGCGGTGATTGAGGCGGGTTGGCAGTGCTTCAGCCAGTTTGATAGCCACGCCGCTTACTAACTAACCACCACCGCCGCCCTTTGAGGCGGCGGTGGTGGTCATGAATCCCTAGTAACAAAACTCTCCATAACAAAATTTTTCTATAACAAAGCTTTCTATAACAACACCCACGTTAATAACATCCACGTTAATAACACCAAGAGTGCAGGCACCGATCATGACCTCTATCTTTGAACAAGACTTACCACCCACGGTAGCGAACCACGTGCCGCTGTCGCCGCTCACCTTTATTGAGCGCTCCGCAGCGGTCTACCCAGACTACCCCGCGGTGGTACACGGCACCACACGACGCACTTGGGCCGAGACCTGGACACGCTGTCGCCAGCTCGCTTCGGCGCTGGAAAAACGCGGTATTCAGCCGGGGCAAACGGTGGCCGCCATGCTGCCCAACATTCCCGCGATGTTCGAGGCCCACTTCGGCGTGCCGCTGGCGGGCTGCGTGCTGAATACGCTCAACATTCGCCTCGATGCTGATGCCATCAGCTATATGCTGGCCCACGGCGAAGCCAAAGCCATCCTGGTAGACCCTGAGTTTGCCGAGGTGATTCGCGATGCCGTGGCTAAACTGGATGAAAAGCTAGACAGCAAGCCGCTGATTATTGACGTGGCCGACCCGGAGTTCTTAGGTGATACCCAAGGCATCGGTGAGGTGGAGTACGAAGCGCTGCTGGCCGAGGGCGACCCTGAATACGCCTACCGGCTGCCCAGCGACGAGTGGCAGGCGATTTCGCTGAACTACACCTCCGGCACCACCGGCAAGCCCAAAGGCGTGGTGTATCACCATCGCGGTGCTTACCTGAATGCGGTGAGTAATATCCTCGAGTGGGCCATGCCCCACCACCCAGTGTATCTCTGGACGCTGCCGATGTTCCACTGCAACGGCTGGTGTTTCCCTTGGACCATTGCCGCCAATGCGGGCGTTAGCGTGTGTCTGCGTAAAGTCGATCCTAAACGTATCACCGACCTTATTGCCGAAGAGGGCGTCACCCATTTCAGCGGCGCGCCGATTGTGCTCAATGGGCTGGTGAACCTGCCGGCCGATCAAAAGCGGGTGTTCGATCATCCGGTGAAGGTGACCACCGCAGGAGCCGCGCCGCCCGCCTCGGTGATTGCCGGGGTGGAGAAGCTGGGCATCGAAGTCACCCACGTATACGGGCTTACCGAGGTGTACGGCCCGGTGACCGTGTGTGCCTGGCGCGAGGCCTGGAACGAGCTACCGCTAGAATCCCGCGCCAAGATTAAAGCTCGCCAAGGGGTGCGCTACCACATGCTGGAAGCGCTCTGCGTGGCTGACCCGGTGACGTTAGAGCCGGTAGCGAAAGATGGTCAAACCATTGGCGAAATTCTGATGCGTGGCAACAACGTCATGAAGGGGTATTTGAAAAACGCCGAGGCCACAGAAAAAGCATTGGAAGGTGGCTGGTACCACACCGGTGATTTAGCGGTTTGGCATGCCGATGGCTATATCGAGATTAAAGACCGCTCGAAAGATATCATCATCTCTGGCGGCGAAAATATCTCCACTATTGAGGTAGAGGATGCCATTTACAGCCATCCGGCGGTCGAAGAGGCGGCGGTGGTGGCTAAGCCGGACGAGAAGTGGGGCGAAACGCCCTGTGCGTTTGTTAAGTTAAAGATTGGCTACGGCGAAATTACCGAGGCCGATATCATCGCCCACTGCCGAGAGAAGCTGGCAGGCTTTAAGGTGCCTAAAACGGTGATTTTTAGCGAGCTGCCGAAAACCTCCACGGGCAAAATTCAAAAATTCGTGCTGCGCGAAGAAGCCAAGCAGCACCAGTCAGGGGAAGCGCAATGAGTGAACAACGGATTGGGGTAGTCGGCGCGGGTACCATGGGGCAAGGCATCGCCCAGGTCGTCGCCGCCAGTGGTTTTAGCGTGCGGCTTTACGATGTCGCCGATGAGCAGCTTAGCCGCGCCCAAGGCGCTATCGATAAAGGGCTTGAGAAGCTTGTTGCGAAAGAGAGGATGACCGCTGAAGAGAAGCAGGAGGCGCTCGCTCGACTCTCTACCACCACCGCCTTGGATGCACTGAGCGACTGCAGTGTCATCATCGAGGCGGCCCCCGAGCAGCCCGCGCTAAAAGAGAAGCTGTTCCGCGACCTCAGCCATTTAAGCAGCGATGCCATTCTCGCTTCGAACACCTCATCACTCTCGCTAACGCGCCTAGCCGCGGTATGCGAGCGCCCCGAGCGGGTGGTAGGGATGCACTTCTTCAACCCAGTGCCGGTACTCAAACTGGTGGAAGTGATTCGCGCCGAGCAAACTTCGGATGCCACCGTGGCGCGTATTGAAGCGCTTGCCAAAGCGCTGGGCAAAACTGCGGTACCGGTGGGGGACGCCCCAGGGTTTGCCGTGAACCGCCTGCTAGTGCCGATGATTAACGAGGCTGCTTTCATCGTGCAGGAGGGCACCGCCACGCCGGAGGCCATTGATGAGGCCATGAAGCTAGGCGCCGCCCACCCTATGGGGCCACTGGCGCTGGCGGATCTGATTGGCCTGGATGTGTGCCTGGCGATTATGGAGGTGCTGCAGGAGGGCTTTGGCGACCCCAAATACCGCCCCTGCCCGCTGCTTAAGCGAATGGTGGCCGCAGGCTACCTGGGCCGTAAGAGTGGCCGTGGGTTCTATATTTACGAGTGATGAACAAACGGCGTTGGCCGAAGAAGCGCGACAAAAGAAGTGATTGCCACCCAACCAAGCGTTCGCTAGGGTTGAGTGGTCACTACTTCCCTGTGCAATAACAACTAAGGAGCCACCATGAGCGACGCAGTGATCGAGAAGGTTGATAACGACGGCGTAGTGCGCCTCACTATTAATCGCCCCAAAGCTTTGAATGCGCTGAATAGCGAGGTGCTAAGCGCTTTAGAAGCTCATTTAATCGAGCTTGAGTCACATCCTGGATTGCGTGCGGTATTGATTACCGGTGCCGGTGAAAAATCCTTTGTGGCAGGTGCAGACATCACCGAAATGCGTGATAAGACCCCCGAGGAGGCCCGCGCGTTTGCCAGTCAGGCGCTGCGCACCATCAAGCGACTCGAAACGCTGCCCGTGCCGGTGGTCGCGCTGGTGAACGGGTTTTGCCTTGGCGGCGGCTGCGAACTGGCGCTGGCCTGCGACTGGGCAGTGGCCAGCGACAACGCCATCTTCGGCCAGCCGGAAGTGCTGCTAGGGGTTATCCCAGGCTTTGGCGGCACCCAGCGCCTGCCGCGCCGAGTCGGCCCCGCTATGGCGATTGACTTAGTCACTACCGGTCGCAAAATCGACGCCAACGAAGCGCTGCGTATTGGCCTCGTCAATCGTGTCATGCCCCAGGCAGAGCTTGAGAACTACGTCGAAGAGCTTACCCAACAGCTCAAAGGCAACGGGCCGCAGTCGGTACGCGGTGCCAAACAGGCTGTGCACGACGGCATGGACCAAGACCTTGATAGCGCCCTGGCGCTCGAAACCAGCCTGTTCGCCTTCTGCTTTGCAGGCCAGGAGCAGAAAGAGGGCATGAGCGCCTTCGTTGAGAAGCGTAAGCCCAACTTCTAAATCGCTTCGGTTATGGTCAAGTCGAAATGGGCAGTGAGCGCACTGGGGATGAAAGGCGCATAGCTGCGCGGCGATGACGTAAATCCGCTACACTGGCGCTAATTTCTTCACGAGATACTCCCATGGCGCTAAGTGCTACCCCTTACAAAGTCGATGTTAACCTGACCGATCTTGATCGCAGCGTCTACGAGACGCTGCGTTTTACCGTGGCCCGCCACCCCTCAGAAACCGAAGAGCGACTGTGTGCGCGGCTGATTGCTTATATCCTCTGGTACAGCGAATCGCTGGCATTCGGGCGCGGGTTGTCCGATGTAGATGAACCCGCCTTGTGGGAAAAAAGCCTGGATGGCCGGGTGTTGCACTGGATTGAGGTAGGCCTGCCCGATGCCGAGCGTTTGACCTGGTGTTCGCGGCGGGCCGAACGGGTATCGCTACTTGCCTATGGCCGGGTAGACCTTTGGGAGAATAAGGTGCTGCCCGCTGTCGCCTCGTTAAAAAATGTCCACGTGGCCGGGCTGCCCCAAGAGGCGCTATCCACCGTGGCAGCAGATTTGCCCCGGGCGATTAACTGGGCGGTGATGATTAGCGATGGTTCTCTCTTTATCACCGACGAAAACGGCCAGCATGAGATTACGCCACAGTGGCTATTACGGGAGCGGTAGGCGAGTTTGTGCTAGGTTTTACTGACGTGCCAATAGTGCGTGCGTGATAGGAAAATAATGCTGGGCAGGTGAGTGAACGCCATCAAGTAGCTTGCTATCTATTTGCATGATTACATACAATCAGCCATGTTTGCTGTCCTCGATTGATAGATACATACCTGCACAGCGACTAACTCAAGGAATGAGCCATGATGACGCCTGCTGTATGTCGCAGAGCCGTATTTAGCAAGAAAATAGTGCCGTTTGTATTGCCGCTTAGCCTACTGCCTATTATGGCAGCAGCTGATGAGAGTGCGCTTTCCGTCAAGCTAGAAAATGATGGGTTAGCCAGCAGCGATGACGGCCACTTCACCAGTGGTTTCGAGCTGAATTGGATGTTTACCCCCAAACCTCAAAGCTGGACTCAGCATTTAGCGGCAGCGTTGCCGGATAGCATCATCAGTCAAGCTGATCGCGCTTCCTACCGATTAGTGCATCAAATTTATACCCCTAATGTGATTGAGCGCCGCCGTCTGATTGAGGATGGCCGGCCTTATGCTGGCTTGGTGTATGGCGGTGTGTCGCTTTACGAAGACAAACCGGCTGGCCAGTGGCAGCAGGCTACAGACCTACATTTGGATATTGGTTTAGTGGGGCCTTCTTCGCAGGCGGATAGCATTCAGCGGGAAGTGCACCGATTGACTGACAGTGACCGGCCGCGTGGTTGGCAAAACCAGTTGGGTGATGAGGCAATCGTCAATCTGACCATGCGCCGCCAGTGGTGGCACGATATTTCAATGGCAGGTAAACAGTTTTCCCACGGCCCCAGTGTTGGGGTAGCGCTTGGTAACCTGTATACCTATGCCAGCGCCGGTTACAGCGTCCGTTGGGGCGACGATGCCCAGGGTATTCCCACGTTGACGCCTAATCCTGGCAACCGCCACCAGATGAATGGCAATAGTGGTTGGCAGTGGTACCTGTTCGCAAATCTGGAGGGCTACTATATGGCGCAGAATTTAACGCTGGATGGCAATACCTTCAGAAATAGTCACTCGGTAGACCGTAACGAGTGGGTGGCCGAAGCCTCTGCTGGGGTGGCACTGGCTTGGGAAGAGTGGCAGATAACCTACGCTGCCTTGCAGCGCACCCGCGAGTTCGACGGCCAAGAGGAGCAGGATAAGTTCGGTGTAGTGATGCTGACCAAGCGCTTTTAATCCCTGTTACCTGCTGTACCCAGCTGTGGGCGTCGCACTCCTAAACCATGGTTGCTACCCTGAGCAATGGAAGATACGCCTCTTTCATCCCTTAGGAGCGAGTATATATGGACATGGTCTTTTTTAGCAGTTGGGAAAGCTTAGCCCGCACTTTGGTGGTTGGGGTGCTTGCCTATGCCGTGTTGGTCGCGTTTTTGCGCATTTCAGGCAATCGCACGCTATCTAAAATGAATGCCTTTGATCTTATTGTTACCGTGGCTTTGGGTTCCACGCTGGCGACAGTACTGCTGTCGAAAAACGTGGCCTTGGCGGAAGGCACTCTGGCGCTAGGATTGCTAATTTCTTTGCAGTTCATCATTACGTGGCTCAGTGTGCGTGTGGGCTGGGTGAAGCGGGTAGTTACAGGCGAACCGCTTATGCTGCTTTATGATGGTGAGTTATTGCTCGCTTCACTGCACAAGGCGCGGGTTACCCAAGACGAAGTGCGCTCCGCCGTACGTAGCAGCGGGTTGTTAAGCCTAGAGGCTGCGCAGGCAGTGGTACTGGAAACTGACGGCTCGTTAAGCGTGGTGAAGCGCGGTGGGGAAAGCGAATCTAGCTTAACGGGGGTGCGCGGCCCTAAAAGCCAGTAGTAGGTGTTGGGCCAAAGCGCTATAGGCCATTCACGGGCAGCGAGCACAGTGGTAATCTGCGCCCCTTTCTCACCGCGTAAGGGCAACCCGTGAACATCAAAGCTGATCTCTCGATTTTGGATATTATTGGCCATCTGCTGATCTGGGTGCTGCTGACCCTTGTGACCTTCGGCATTGCACTGTTTTTCTTCCCTTACTCCTTTGCCCGCTTCGTGATCAACCGTACCAGCGTGGTAGATAACGCCACGGGCGTTGAGCGGAAAATGGTTTGCGATATCAATATTTTCAGTAATATCGGCCATATCATTTTGTGGATGGTGATCTCGTTTCTCACCTTGGGGCTTGGCTATATTTTCTACTTTTACCGGGTATGGAACTACTCGCTGAACAACTCTCGCCTGCAGTAATAACAGCACCACTTTCCAAGCCTGTATTGCCTAACGACTTGTTTATGCCGGTAACTTTGGCTTTGATACCCGTGGCGACAGCGCCAAAGTGCGCGGGCTTGACGCAGGCGTTCGCTACGTTGGTGATAACGTTGGCTCTGGCGGTGCGCCGGTGGTGCCCTCTAGCACGCTTTACGATGCGATGGTGGGGACTTCTCGGTGGATCTGAAAAACGCCACCGATGAAGAGTATGTTTCCTGGTGCCGTTATGACGGCGGTGACTGTGGCTACGGCGACCGTCGCAGCGTCACGGCGAATGTGCGTTATCAGTTTTAACGCAGAGAGCACGTCACGTGCGATGGCATGACGCCACATAACAACGGGGCCTGCGATGAGCAGGCCCCGTTTAGTTTATGAGACTCTCTGTGAGTGGGTGGCATTAGTGTGGCTGCTTGATCAGTAGCTTCACCAATCGCCGCACGATGGGGGAAACCAAGTTAATCACCGGTAGCGCGACGGCAAAGGCAAAAAGCCATGCTTTGAGCCAAACCATCACGATCCCTTCCACGAACCCCACGTTATACAGCGTAATCACCAGCGACATAATGCATGACATAAACAGTGCCATCAGGCATGAAAATATCAGCTGGGCGTATTTCGGATCGAACATCGTGTGTTTTCCTAATACGTGAATTAACGCTTATCTTCGGTTTTCTCGATGAAGTCGCTGGCATCGTGGCGCTCGTGAAGCTGCTCGCTGGGTTCGCCCCAGGTGCGGTTTACCATGCGGCCACGTTGTACCGCTGGGCGGGCATCAATCTCCTCTGTCCAGCGCAGCACGTTGGTGTAGGTGTGCGCCTCTAGGAACTCGGCTGCTTCGTACACGCGGTTTTTCACCAGCGCGCCGTACCAAGGGTGAATCGCCATATCGGCAATGGTGTACTCATCGCCTGCCATAAAGCGGTTGTCGGCCAAGTGGCGATCCAGCACGTCTAGCTGGCGTTTTACTTCCATGGTGTAGCGGTCAATGGGGTACTGGTACTTTTCAGGTGCGTAGGCGTAGAAGTGACCAAAGCCACCGCCTAGCATCGGTGCGCTGCCCATTTGCCAGAATAGCCAAGAGAGGCATTCGGTACGTTTGGCAGGGTCTGAAGGCAGAAATTCACCGAACTTCTCGGCGAGATAAAGCAGGATGGCGCCCGATTCAAACACACGCTGTGGCGGATTGACGCTGTGATCCATCAGCGCAGGAATCTTAGAATTGGGGTTAACCTCAACGAAGCCGCTGCCAAACTGGTCGCCTTCACCGATTTGAATCAGATGCGCATCGTACTCGGCTGCCGTAATGCCTTTTTCCAGCAGCTCTTCCAACATCACTGTTACTTTGACCCCGTTGGGGGTGGCAAGCGAGTAAAGCTGTAGCGGGTGTTTGCCAACCGGTAGCGCTTTGTCATAGGTTGCGCCCGCCACGGGGCGGTTGATATTGGCAAACTTGCCGCCGTTACCCGGTTCCCACTTCCATACCCGTGGTGGCGTGTAGGTCGTGTCGCTCATGGTAGCCTCGCTGTTAAATAGGTGAAAAAGAGAGCAGTGCAACCGCCTAATCTAAGGGTTATCTCTGCTCTATGGGGGCGTAACATGTATGTACAAGGGTAAATCGTTAGCCTGTAAAATAATAATTACTAATAGTCGGTTTAGCTGCCAATAGACAACTTGTCTTTATTGTGTATGGACGTGACACCCCTTGGATGCAGGCATAGCAGCCAGTGGAAGATAGCTGTTTAGGGTGAGTGCCGTCACTGCCGGTGGCTAGCGCTTTAGATATTGGCTTTTCCAGTGAGTGTGTGGTTATACCTAGACGTTGGTCTTAAGTCGGCAGTTTTGTTTTGACACCGTGCCAAGCGGTCGCTAGCCTTTGCCTCATGAATGTTACCGGTAACAATGTGAGGGTTAGCAAAAGCAGCCACACTGAATCGATAGCCTTCAATGACAAGGTAGCCGCACCTGCCTGCAACAGTCAGCAGCCGGCAATTAACCACCTAGCAATCAACAACAACGAATGTTTGGAGATAACGTCATGACAGCGATTTGGCGCAGCACGCTTACTCTAGTTGGCGCAACCACCCTCACTTTTGGCATGGCCCACGCCCAAAGCCCCGAACTTTCCGACCCGCCTGCCATTGATGGGGATATCGTGGCTGACCACGGTAGCCACACCCTACGGATGGGCATCGGCCTTTCTGAAACTTCTCCACAGTTTCTCTCCAGCCAGTATTTTGGCGAGATTCTTGAGCAGCGCACCGAAGGCCGCATTACGGTCAACGTGTTCCCCAATAGCCAGTTGGGTGACGATGTTCAGATGATGGAGATGCTGCAGACGGGCACGCTGGACATGACTTATCCCTCCAGCTCGGCTACCACCAGCTATGTAGAGGAGCTGGCTGTATTTGACCTGCCGTTCCTGCTGCCCAGCCGTGAAGCGGCGATTGCCGTTATGCAGAGCGATGTTGCCCAAGAGATGCTGGATGGTTTTGAAGGTACTGGGCTAAAAGCGCTGACCTTCTCTGAAAACGGCTACCGCCAGCTCTCGAACAGCGCACGCCCCGTTGAATCGCCGGAAGACGTTGCCGGTCTGGATGTGCGTGGTCTGAGCGTACGTACCATGCAGAACCCGGTTCATCTGGCGATTTGGGAAGCATTGGGCGCTAACCCCACGCCGATGGCGTTTGGCGAGCTGTTCTCTGCCCTTGAGCAGGGCGTCGTGGATGGCCAGGAGAACCCCTGGAGCACCATTCTGACCTCTAACTTCAACGAAGTGCAGGACTACGGCACCGAAACCCGCCACGTTTACACGCCGTTCATCATGATGCTCTCCGAGCGCACTTGGAACCGTCTGGCCCCCGAGTACCAAGAGCTGGTGCTGGAAGCTGCCCGTCAATCCGCTGAGTACGAAATCCAGCTCTCTTCTGAGTACGATGACTGGTCGCGTGAGCAGTTAGAAGCCCGTGGTATGCAAATTACTCGCTTGAGCGATGAGCAGCTGGCAGCGTTCCAAGAAGCCGTGCAGCCTGTTTACGAAGAGTGGGCGCCGCGCATTGGCGAAGAGCTGATCGCTGAAATCCAGCAGATTGTTGAAGAAAGCAGCAACTAATACGCACCGTTTAGCGCGCCATCGGGCAGGCCATTGTGCCTGCCCGACTTGTCAGTGCCCCCTGGAGTTCTTATGACATCCTCCTCTACACCTCCCAACGCAGAACCCTCTTTGGATGCGCCCGCGTTTGAAGATCCGTCGGTCTATTTAGACGACCCCAATCGCAAACTGCTGGAAATTGATACAGAGACGCGCCAAGGACCGGCACTCTTTCGCTGGTTAACGCTTGGTATGGAGTATTTGATTGGCGCGATTTTAGTCGCGCTGATTGTGGCGGTGTCCAGCAACGTGGTGGGGCGCTCGCTGTTCAACCACTCGCTACCGTGGGTCGACGAACTGGCGCGTATGCTGTTTATCTGGCTGGTGTTCATTGGTGCGGCAGCGGCATTTGCCCGCTATGAACATATTGCCGTGGATGCGCTGGTGCGGCGTCTACCGCTGCGCTTTGCGCACATGCTCTACTGCTTACAGCACCTGATTATTTCCGGCCTTATGCTGGTGATGGTGTGGGGCGGTTATCAAGTATTGGCCCACTCAAGCGGTCGCTCCGCCATCATGGGTGTGCCGCTCAGTTTGGTCAGTCTTTCCCTCGTGCTGTGCGTCATCTTTATCGCTGCGGTATCGCTGTGGCGGGTATGGATGAGCGTGCGCGTTATTGTTCAACCACACGGCCCATCGGCTAAATCGCAAGGAGAGTGACCGCCATGCTGTGGATTTTTCTCGCTATTTTATTAGTCTCGATTGTGATTGGCTTGCCCATTGCGTTTGGTTTGGGAGTGGCTGCGCTGGTGATGGCGGTGCTCTCTGATATTCCGCTCTCCATCATGATTGAGCAGTCCATCCGCGGGGTGAACAGCTTCCCTCTGCTGGCAATTCCGTTCTTTATTCTCGTTGGTGAGGTGATGAGTAACGGCGGCATTGCGCGCCGTTTGATGGAGCTGGCTGGCGCGATGGTAGGGTTTATGCGCGGCGGCCTTGGCCAAGTGGCGATTACCGGCTCGATGTTCTTCGGCGGTATTAGCGGCTCTGCGGTGGCCGACACGGCTGCCACCGGCTCGATGATGATTCCCTCCATGAAGCAGCAGGGGTACACCGCGGCCAATGCCACGGCGATTAATACGGTCTCTTCGGTGATCGGTATTATTATTCCGCCCTCTATTCCGTTGATTCTTTACGGCATCGTCACCGAAACCTCCATTAGTCGTCTGTTTATTTCCGGCATTGTACCTGGGCTGCTCATTGGCGCTGCATTGATGGCTACTACCTTTATTCTGGCCAGTAAGCAGGGCGGCGGCGTGCGTAAGTTCCGCTGGGACGTACTGTGGAAAGCCTTTAAAGATGCTTGGCTGGCCCTGGTGCTACCAGTGATTGTGATTGGCGGTATCATTGGTGGCATCTTTACCGCGACGGAAGCGGCGGTAGCTGCGCTGCTCTACTCGCTGGCAATTTCGCTGCTGGTTTACCGCGAGTTTAAGCTTACTGAGCTTGTGGGCATGCTGATTCGTACTGCAAGGCTGACGGGTATGGTGATGATGCTGCTGGCCTTTGCCACCGTCATTGCCTGGTTCCTAACCATTAACATGGTTCCGCAAACGCTGGTGCGTCAGGTACAGGCCATTACCCAGGAGCCGTTCTTGCTGCTGCTGATTGTGGCGGCACTCCTGCTGCTCGTCGGTTTTGTGATGGACCTTACTCCCGCCATGGTGATTATGGCACCAATGCTGGCCCCCATCGTCACCTCAGTCGGCGTAGATGCCGCCTACTTTGGCGTGCTGATGGCCTTCATCCTGGGGATTGGGCTGCTAACGCCGCCGGTGGGCACCTGCCTCTATGTTGGGTGTGGCGTCGGCAAAGTCTCTATGGAGTCGCTGGTGAAAGCCATGCTGCCTTACTATGCCGCGCTGCTGGTCGTGCTGGTGGTGTTAATTGCCTTCCCAAGCATTGTGACTTGGTTACCTGACCTCACCGCTGTTCGCGGTAACTGATAGGAGACACGAGTGACTACTTATTCACATCGTATTCTCGTCATGGGGGTGTCTGGGTCGGGGAAATCCCATGTGGGTCACCAGCTGGCGGCTACCTTAGGGGCCACCTTTATCGATGGCGATGATCACCACTCGCCCGCTAATGTCGCCAAAATGGCTAGCGGTACACCGCTGAATGACGATGACCGCCGTGACTGGCTGTCGACCCTGGCCGAGCTATTTGCCGATTACAAGGCGCGGGATGAGTCGGTGGTGATTGCCTGTTCCGGCTTGAAGCAGCGCTACCGTGATCGCCTGCGGGAAGGGGATAGCGCTCTGCGTATCCTGTACCTGGCAGGCACCCATGAGTTGCTGCGCGAGCGCCTAGAAACCCGCGCCGGGCACTTCTTTAAGGGCGATAGCATGTTGGCGAGCCAGCTAGCGGACTTAGAGCCCCCGGCTGGTGATGAAGCGGTCACGCTCTCTATTAGTCTGGCACCTAACGAGATAGTGGAGCGTTTTATCGCCACACTGGCACCCGAGCCGCGCCGCTCAATAGGCTAAAGGAAGGGATAGGCGATGGGCCATGCGATTCGCTATGGTAGGGCCCGATCGCCATCCATTGTATAAGGCAGCGCCGCCATTGAAGAAAAAACGCCCTACATTACAAGATATTGCTGACCGTGTTGGTGCCACCAAGATGACCGTCAGCCGCTGTTTGCGCGACCCCGAGACGGTTTCTGAAGGGCTTCGTGAACGTATTTTTAGCATTGCCGAACAGATTGGCTACATTCCCAATCGCGCCCCAGACCTGCTATCCCGTGCTACCAGCCACTCGATTGGGGTGTTGGTTCCTTCGCTGACCAACCAGGTATTTGCTGATGTCATCGTTGGGATCGAAGCCTACACCGAGCCAGCCGGCTACCACCTGATGCTTTCCCACTACGGCTACAGTCAAGAGCTCGAGGAGCGCAGCCTTGCCTCGCTGCTCTCCTATAACGTTGACGGTGTGATCCTATCCGACCGTGACCACACGCCGCGCAGCCTGCGCATGCTGGAAACGGCGGGTATTCCCATTGTCGAGATCATGGATACCCACCGTCCGCCGCTGCAGCAGGCGGTGGGCTACGACAACGTTCGCGCCGCTTACGACATGGTCAGTGAGATGATTCGCCGCGGCCGTCGCCAAGTTATCTACTTGGCCGTGCGTTTGGATGAACGTACCCGCCAGCGTGAGCTGGGCTATCGTCAAGCCATGGAAGAGCATGGGCTACCCCCCGTGACGCTGCAGAGCAGCCAGCGCTCCTCCTATACCGTGGGGGCTGCGTTGATGCAGGAAATTCAGCGTAACTACCCAGAAACAGACGCTATTTTTTGTACCAATGACGACGTGGCCGTGGGCGCTTACTTCGAGTGTTTACGCCAAGGTATCGGTGTACCCGAACACATAGCGATTGCCGGGTTCCACGGGCACGATGTTGGGCAGGCAATGACGCCTCGCCTTGCCAGCGTTGTCACGCCCCGTAAGGCAATTGGCGAAGCCGCCGCAAAGGCCCTGCTAGCGCGGATCCGTGGCGAAGCGCTGGAGCAGAAAGTGGTGGATTTGGGGTATCGTATCGAAACGGGTAAAACGCTATAGCGCCCATCCTAAAAACTGTTTGGCTGCTTACGATAACCTCGTTAGGCTAGCGTTTTATCCTATGACGCCCGAGCGTGCGAGGCCGCTGTGAAGATTACCCAATTAACGGTTTATCCGGTGAAATCCCTGCAGGGGATTGATGTGACCCAAAGCGAGATCCATGCCCACGGCCTCGCCTGGGACCGCCGCTGGATGCTGGTGGATGCCCACCAGCGCTTTGTCACCCAGCGCCAGCTGCCCGCATTGGCGACGGTGTCGGTAGCGCTAACGGCGGATTCGCTTGTGCTTTCCCATCCAGCCGTGGCGCCTATCTCCATCTCCTTAGAAGAGCCCCAGGGCAATCTACGGTTAGTCTCGGTATGGGACGACCACTGTAAAGCGCTGGCGGAGAGCGAAGCGGTTTCCGCATGGCTGGAGACCGCGCTGGGCGAGCAGGCCAAAGGTATCAGCCTGGTACGCTTTGCGACTGCGTTCACCCGTGCGGTGGAAGAGGACTTTCTGGCAGGTGGCGAAGCTCACACCTACTTTGCCGATGGTTACCCCTTTTTGGTCACCACCACCGGCTCGCTGGATGCCTTGAACCAAGCGCTGGTAGCAGGCGGGAACCCACCGGTTCCCATGAACCGCTTCCGGCCCAATATTGTGGTGGCGTGCGATGACGCTTGGGCAGAGGATCGCTGGGCAACGCTGGCCACCGACGCTTGCCGACTAACCCTGCGCAAACCCTGCCAGCGTTGCAAAATCACCACTGTGGATCAGCAAACCGGCACAATTCCTACTCAGGCTGAACCACTGAAAACGCTCTTGGCGTTGAATACTCAGCCCCATTTAAAAGGCGCGCATTTCGGCCAAAACGCCACGTTAACGGCAGGAGAGGGCAGTGTCATTCGTGTGGGGGATGCTGTGTTTGTAACGCCCCGCGAGGCTTAAAGCGCAGTAGCTTGGTGGCAATCGCGGTGCCCAATAGGGTAATCACCATGCCCGTGACGACCTGAAGGCTTAGGGTTTCATCCAGTAGTAGGTAGCCCCACAGCAGAGCACTAACGGGGACTAAAAAGGTTACCGTTGAAGTCGCAGTGGCACCTGCGCTTGCCAACAGCCCAAAGTAGAGCAGAAACGCTAGCGTGGTACTGAGCATGGCCAGTGCCAACGCGTTGCCCCAAGCCAGCGTGCTAACTGGCTCGCTTGGCCAAAGCAGTACACCGGGCACCAGTAATACCAATGCCGACATGGCGCTACTACCAGCTGCCAGCACTCGCGTTGGCAAATGACTTAGGCGCGTTTTAGAGTAGTTACCTGCAATGCCATAGCAAAAGGTTGCGCCTAACACGGCGATAATAAACCAGCCGTCGCCGCCCAAACCAAAGTCCAGCCGATTTGCCGAGAGCACATACACCCCCAGCAGTGCTAGCGCTAACCCTATGTATTGTTGACGTTGCACCGGCGTGGCAAAAAAGGCGGCACCTAAAAGTGCCGTAAAAATCGGCGTGGTGGCATTAATCAGTGAGGTAAAGCCCGCCTCTAAGCGTGTAGTCGCCAGCGCCAGGAGCGAGAAGGGTAGGACATGATTAACAATACCCAGCAGCAGAAGCGGCCCTTTGTGCTGCCAGATAAGCCTCAGGTAGTGCAGACTCAACAGCAGCGGTACCAGTAATAAGGCTCCGACCCCCATGCGTACCAACACTAACGGTACGGCACCGAACTCCGGTGATGCCACGCGCATAAAAATAAACGACAGCCCCCATAAAGAGGAGAGCAGCAGTAGGCGCAGCGCATCGGCCGGTGACATGGCGTATCCTTATGTAGATAACGGCTTTTTTTATTAAGTTAGCCGTTAGCTTAGCGATAAAGTGACAAAAAGCGAAGTAGGCTTATTGGGAAGAGGGCGAGTTTGTCAACTTTTGTGATAATACTAATTCAACATTGACGCTTGTGGCAGGAGTCTCTACTGTCCCAGCTATTCGTAAAATGGCTTTGTTGACTCGTTGAGGAAGCGCCGTGGATCTCGCAACGCTGATTGGTCTGGTAGGGGCTGCCGTGCTGGTAGGTGCCTCTGTGATTATGGGGACCTCGCCCGAAGTATTTATGAACCCTACTGGGCTGCTGCTAGTGGTTGGCGGAAGTCTCTTTGTTGTTTTAGCTAAGTTTAGTCTCACGCAGTTTAAGTTTGCATTTAAAGCGGCGGCACGGGCGTTTAAGTTTCAGCTACCCAGGACTCAAGAGAGTATTGACGAGCTGGTAGAGCTTTCTAAGGTTGCCCGCCGCGAGGGCATGATTGCCTTGGAGAGCCGAGAGGTGAGCTCCCCGTTTCTAAAAAAAGGCCTGCAAATGCTAGCGGACGGATTTAGCGCCGACATGATAAAAGAAATGATGGAGAAGGAGCGTTTACTCACCTTAGAGCGCAACGAAGCAGGTGGCCAAGTCTTCTCTGCGCTCGGTGAAGTCTCTCCTGCTATGGGCATGATTGGTACGCTGGTTGGGCTTGTGCAGATGCTCTCCAATATGGGCGACCCTTCCCTCATCGGCCCTGCTATGGCGGTCGCGCTACTTACTACGTTATATGGCGCGATGATTGCCACCATGATTGCAATCCCTCTGGCAGACAAACTTTGGGTGCGTATGCGGCAGGAGGCTAAGATGCAGGAGCTGTGGATTGACGCACTCTTAGCCATTAAAGGCGATAAGAACCCCCGTGTACTTGAGCAAATGCTAACCATTTATCTCCCCCCCGAACACCGTATTGAAGAGGGCAGCGAAGGGCGCGCCGCAGCAGGCAAACGGACATAAGTTATGGCACAGAAACAGACCAATATTCCCGCCTGGATGGTGACCTATGCCGATCTGATGTCACTGCTGCTGTGCTTTTTTGTACTCCTACTCTCCTTTGCTGAAATTGATGCACAGAAGTTTCGCCGTGTTGCAGATGAGCTTTCAAAGGCCTTTGGCGTGCAGCGGGATATAGAAGCCATGCAGGTGCCTATGGGCACCAGCGCAGCCCTTCAGCACTTTTCTCCAGCAACGCCTGACCGTACTTTGCTTGAGGAGGTGCGCCAGCGCACCATGCAGAACCAACCTCAATTAGAGTCGATGCGCAGCATAATTGAAGCGCAGCAGCGCCAGCGAGTCTTGCAGGTGGCTAACAGTATAGAGTCGCTGTTGGAGTCTTCACTGCCAGACGGCGTGGCAGAGATTGAAGTTGATGAGTATCGCGTGGTAGTGCGAATTGCGGAGTATGGCACTTTTAGCTCTGGTACCGCGACAGTGACCCCTGCCTTCGCTAGCTTGTTACAAGAGCTTGCAATCCTACTAGAGGACTTAACCGGTATGGTGTCTATTGAGGGCCATACCGACGATGTGCCCATCGATACGGCTCAGTTTCGCAGTAACTGGGACCTTTCCGCCATGCGCGCTGCCTCTGTAGCGAATGTGTTGGCAGAGTCTGGAGAACTGTCAGAGGAGCGGCTCATGATTCAAGGCTTCGCTGAAACCCGTCCGCTGGCCACCAATGATACGCCTGAAGGGCGTGCGTTGAACCGCCGCGTAGAACTCACGATTGATGCCAGCACCCCGTTTGAAGAACGCGAAGAGCGCCCCCTAACGTCGCTGCAGCCAGCCCCAGTGCAGTCGGCGGAACCGCTTGTCGCGGCATCGCTACAGTGATTTGCTAGCGTCAATAGAATCGGTGCAAAGATTCAGCTACGCTAAATGGGCACAGAGCGCATAACTGCGTTTTCCCTGTGAGAAGCAAACTAGCCTAGGAAAGGAGAACAGAATGGATAGTAAAGCAAGCGCACATTGGGAAGGTGGACTTAAAGATGGGCAAGGTAAAGTTGCCACAGCGAGTGGCGTACTAGACGCAGGCTACTCTTTTAAGCAGCGTTTTGAAGGCGAGCCTGGTACCAATCCCGAAGAGCTCATCGGTGCGGCCCACGCCAGCTGTTTCTCCATGGCTCTTTCCATGATTCTGGGTGAAAAGGGCTACACAGCGGAAGCCATTGACACCAACGCACGGGTAACGCTGTCGCAAAGCGATGCAGGTTTCGATATTTCCAGTATCCATCTGGATGTAGAAGCGAGCGTAAGCGGTGCCGACGAGGCCGCTTTCCAAGAGGCCGCTGAAACCGCCAAGGCTAACTGCCCGGTATCAAAAGTGCTCAATGCCGATATTACTATGTCGGCCAAGCTGAAAGGTTAATACGGCAAGGTGAATATCTAGGGCGCCGCCCTCGGGCAGCGTCCTACCCAAAGGGCCTTGCCGAGTGGCAAGGCCCTTTTTTGCGAGCAATGGCAACCCAATGGGCTACCGAGACTAAACCATTAATCTTGGCTATTGTTCATTTCGGTGTCACGCTCCGTATGTAGGCCTTCATCGTCGTTGCGTTGGTACTCTTGGGCTTCCTGTAAGGCCTCTTCGGAAGCGTTCACCGAAATCACGTAATCTTCGCCGTCTTCTTCTTTAACCAGTTCTAGTGATTCCCATTCGATGGCGACGTTCTTTTCACCCATTCCCAGAAAACCGCCAACACCAACTACAACCGCATTGATTTTGCCGTCTTCATCAATAATCAGGTCGTTGATGGTGCCGATATCCTCATCGTTTTCAACGCTGCTGCGTACTTGGTTGCCAGTTAACGAGTCCGAGTGGAAGGTGCCTTGCGGTGCATGGGAGAGATAGGAGGCTTCCTTAACGTTGCCTTCTTCATTGGCTTCGTTGGCCAGAGCGATACCCGAGGTTGCCACTAAAGCCGGAATAATCAGCGTGCTGAGAAAAGTCGGTTTCATCATTGCTGCTCCTTGCGTGTTCATGTAGGTCTTAACAGCCAGCCTGTTAATTCCTAAATAACGTCGTAGTGTTAACGTGACGCTAATTGTTAGGCCACGCGCTACGGCTCCTTCCTGTCGTTAATGCAGTGATAGAGGCATAATTGCCCCGCACTTCGCTGTGTAGCGACACTTCTCAAGGTAGATGTTGTGCCCTGTTTTGCAATATAGCCAACGAACACTTAACTAATATCAACGCTACCTTCGGTAAGGCAAAAAAGGAGAATGCATGACCCTGGTTGAATATTTCTTAACGATTCATCATGTTAAGCACCGTGTAGCAAACGTCGTGGTGGCGCTTAGCGCATGGCTGATGGCATCAGGGGCATTAGCCAGCGAAGCCGAGCTGCCAAAAGGCCACTTTTTGCTACCAGAAGAGGGCAATATAGTGGGGCAGAACTATACCGTGACCGCCAGCGCAGAGGATACGCTGCTGGATATTGCCCGAGAACATAGCGTTGGCTATGAAGAGATTCGTATGGCCAACCCGGATGTCAGTATCTGGCTACCTGGCGAGGGCACCGAAGTCACCATTCCCAGCCAATTTATTCTCCCCGACGAGCCCCGCACCGGCATCGTGATTAACGTGGCCGAGCTGCGTATGTACTACTACCCTGAGGTAGAGGAGGGGGAGGCGCCTCGGGTAGAAACCTACCCTATTGGTATCGGGCGTGATGCTTACAGCACGCCGCTAGGCATTACAGAAACGACCATGCGCTTGGAGAACCCGGCGTGGTACCCGCCAGAGTCGATTCGCCGCGAGGCTGCCGAGCGTGGCGACCCTCCCCCGGAGGTTGTACCGCCAGGGCCGGATAACCCGCTAGGGGAGTACGCTATTCTGCTGGACATCCCCGGCTACCTGATTCACGGCACCAACCAGCCGGATGGAATCGGGATGCGTGCCAGCCGTGGCTGCATCCGTATGTACCCCGAGGATATCGAGGCGGTGTTCTGGCGGGTGCCGGTAGGGACGAAAGTCAATATTATCGATGCCCCGATTAAGCTGGGTTGGGGGGCAGATGGAGACGCTTACATTCAAGCGTTCACCGCAACCGATGAGCAAGCGTTTGGTATGGAAACACTGCTCAACGTGATCGGTCTTATCGAAGAGCACGAAGGCGAAGGCCGCGCGAACTACGAACAGGTCAGCCGCGTGCTGGAAGATGCCAACGGCCGAATCGTGCCGCTGAGCTAATTATGGCTGAGCTGATCATGACGTAACGAATCATGGCTTAGTCAGCGTCAGGCAGTAGCGCGGGCACCAGCGACAGCGCCACGGCCTGACGCACCAGCTCGGCCACATTCGCCGCCCCCATCACCTTCATGGCACGCAGCCGGTAAACCTCGACGGTTTTGGCGCTAATGCCCATATGACCGGCAATTTCACGGTTGGTCATGCCCTCTGCCACATGGACCACAATACGCTGCTCTTTCGGGCGCAGCGCCTCAAAGCTCGCCCGTAGCTGCGCTAGTGCCTGCTTGCGCTGATGTTGCTGCCCGGCACTGCTTAACGCCCGCTGTACCACTTCGATCAGCTGCTGATGGTTAAAAGGCTTCTCGATAAACTCAAAGGCGCCGTTTTTCAGCGCCGCCACCGCCATGGGCACGTCGCCGTGCCCTGTCATCATGATGATCGGCAGGCTGGCGTGCCGGTCGACTAACTGCTGCTGCACCTGCAGCCCGCTCATGCCCGGCATACGAACATCCAGCAGTAGCGCGCCAAACGCGTCATGGGCGGCGGCTAAAAAGGCGTCGCCGCTGGCAAAGGCGCGGGTGGTTAGCCCCACGGATTCCAGCAGCCATACCAGCGATTCACGCAGCGCCTGATCGTCATCGACTACAGCGATCACGGTGGGAGGGAGTGAATGAGAAGTGGATGACAGCATCACGCGTCGGTCTCCGTACGTAGTGAGACTTCAAAACAGGCGCCTTGGGCGCTATCGGTACGTAGGGAGAGCGCGCCTCCCATACTCTCCACCAGCGTGCGGCTGATCGCCAGCCCCATGCCGAGCCCTTCGTCGCGGGTGGTAAAGAAGGCATCGAAAATCGTATCGCGGTGAGCTTCTTCCACCCCAGGCCCTTCATCCTCGACGCTTAAGGTGACCTGGCGCTGGCCGCTTCTCCGGGCGCTGATATACACCGCTTTGGCAGTATTAACTCGGCGGCTAGCGGTAAGCGCATTTAACAGCAGGTTAACGATAACCTGTTCCAGAGCAATCGGGTCGGCGTAGATACGCGGTAGGCCGTTGGGGAGCTGCGGCGTCAGGGCAATTGACGCTTGCTGATACTGCCATTCGCATAGCTGGCAGGCGGCCGCGACCACCTCCGACAGTACCAGGGGCCGCACTTGGTGGCTACGCTTACGCACAAAACTGCGTAGGTGGCGTAGCCGCTGGGCAAGCCGCTGCACCTGTTCGTCAATGCGTTCAAGCGGAAGTTGTAGCGCGCTGGCGGGTGGAGGGGGCTGCTGCTGGCATTTGAGCAGCGCCCCGCTGGTGTAGTTGGCAATCGCGCCCAAGGGCTGGTTCAGCTCGTGGGCGATATTGGAGGCAAGTTCGCCTGCAGCGGCCAAGCGGTTGGCGTGGGCGATTTGCTCCTGGTGGCGGCGCGCCTGGGCTTCGGCGGCTTTGCGGGCGCTAATATCGCGGTTAACTAACGCAAAGTGCCCCGGCTCGGCGCCCCGACTGCGGTGGGCCAGTACCACGCTAAGTACCGGCACGGTTCCACTGTTGTTGCGCATATCCAGCTCGCCGCTCCATGAGCCGTAGCGCTCGACAGCGGGAAACACCACTTCGTTCAGCAGGCGCAGCGACTCCTCTTGGTAAAGCGTGCTTAGCGCGGTGGGCGACGCCGTGGGCAGAGCAAAGCAGCGGCGGGCGGCTTCGTTAGCGCTAAATACCTGCTGGTTCGGCCCTAAAAACAGCACGTAGTCGGTAGTGGACTCGACCACTTGGGCCAGACGCTCGCGAGTGGCTTCGGCCTGGATACGTCGCCCCACATCCCTAGAAACACACAGAATATCCAATAACTCGCCGGTGGTGGCATCGCGCCGGGTGCGGCTGGTGGTTTCAAACCATACGTAATGGCCAGCCTTGGCGCGGAAACGGTAGGTTTGCTGATAGAAGCCATCGTGGTAGTACACTCGTGGCGACTTATTCAGCAGGTCGCTCAAATCCGCCGGATGAAACAGCTGATAGGCGGAGACGCCGATCAGCTCGTCTGGCTCGTAGCCCAGCAGCTCCCGCGCGGCCTGGGAGGCATACAGAAACGTGCCGTCCCGGGCGTGACGGGAGATCAGGTCCGTTGTGCTCTCGGCCAGCCATTGGTAGTGGCGCTTCTCCTCTTCAAGCGCGGCGTTGCGCGCCTCTAGGGCGGCCACTTTTGCCGCCAGGGCGGCTTCTCTCCCATCGCTCATGAACACGTATCGCTTATGGATTAGCGGGCAGGGTCGAGCACGCCACCCAGCGATGCGTTGCGGCGGAACCAGCCCGCAATGCTGGCGCGGGGCTGGCGGGTGGGCAGTACTTCGTGAGGAATGGTTTCCGATAAAAAGCAGGCAAAGGTACCTGCCTCGGGCACCACGCGGGCTACTTCCACGGTAGGCTCATCGGGGTGGTAGATGACCATTTCACCCCCACCCTCTTCAGGCCAGTTGGGGTTTAAGTAGCCAACGGTGGAGACCACCCGATTGGCACGCCCGCGAAAGCTATCCAGATGGCGCTGGTAGAAGGCACCTGCTGGGTAGTGGGCAAAGTGGGCCTCGTACTCAAACAGGCCAAGAAACAGTGTCTGGTTGAGCGACTGCTGCAGCTCTGCCATGGCATCCAGGTAGCGGCGCTGGGCTTCGCTCTCCCGGTCTAGCCAGTGAATGGCGTCACCCCGGATATCTTTCCGCAGGTGGTGCTGTTGCCCTCGGCCAATGCCCGCTTCATCCAGGGCATCGTGCTCGGCCAGGTGATGGATCTCTCGATGCAGCGCTTGGCAAAGCGCTGGGTCGATCACGCCTTTACCCACATACCAACCCTGCTCCACCAGCGCTTCAACAATGCCAAGGTGGGCCTTGCGGTCGAGGGCGGGGGCTTCCAGTTCAGTTAAAGCGATCATTTCGTGTGTCTCGTAACGGACGTGCGTTCGGCTGCAGATGGGCGGCCTTGGCGGCTTTTTTGCGGGGTGTGGCGCTCAGGGTAGTGGCGTAGGGCGCCGGGAGGGCGCTGGTAAAGATCAATGCCCATGCCAAACCCTTCGGCCAGCAGCTCAACCAGCATCATCGCGGAAAGCCCCCAAATAACGTGGCCATCTACTTGATAGCTGGGCACATAGTGGGCGACACCATCGACGGTAATCACATCGGTATGGGTGCGCCGGTCATCTAAAAAGTGGCTTAACGGGACTTCAAAAATCGCATCCAGCTCCGCCGGGTCAGCCACCAGCGGTAGGTCCGGCGGAATAATACCCACCCAGGGCGTCACGCGAATACCGTGCAGCGAAATCACGTCTGACAGCCGCCCCAAAGGTTTCACCAGCCCAGGGGTAAGCCCAATCTCTTCCTCTGCTTCCCGCAGTGCCGTGGCGTACAGGTCGGCATCCCCGGGTTCGCGTTTACCACCAGGAAAGGCGACCTGACCACGGTGGGTATTCAAGTGGCTAGCCCGGCGGGTGAACAGCAGCGTGGGGGCAGGGTGCTCGACAATCGGCATCAGTACGGCGGCTTCCGGCAGCGCTACGTGGTCTAGCCGTTGAGGGGTATGCTGTTGCAGCTGTTTGCGCAGTTTCTCTAACATAGGAGTCTCTTTACTTTGCTCTCTTTTACCCAGCCACGGTAATCATCGTCAAGCACGGTGATGCCTCTATCCACCAGCCGTAGAGAAAACGCGATGAACTTTTGCAGTCAGTGCGGTGAGAAAGTCCGGTTTGCAGTGCCCGAAGGTGACGACCGCCCCCGCTACCTATGCGACGGCTGTGGCACGATCCATTACCAAAACCCCCGTATCGTGGCGGGTACGCTGCCAGTCAGCGGCTCAAAGGTGCTGCTCTGCAAGCGGGCAATCGCCCCGCGTAAAGGCTACTGGACACTCCCTGCCGGCTATATGGAAAACGCCGAAACCACCCAGCAGGCCGCCACGCGGGAAACCTGGGAAGAGGCGTTTGCCAAGGTTACGCTGGGGGACCTGTATACGCTGATTGATCTACCGCATATTAACCAAGTGTATATGATTTTCCGTGCCGATTTGGTGGGTGGTTTTAGCGCCGGGCCAGAGAGCCTCGAAGTGGCGCTATTCGAAGAGCATGAGATCCCTTGGGATGCGCTGGCCTTTCCCACTATTGAGCGCACGCTACGTCACTACTTTGCCGACCGCGAAAGCGCCGTGTTTCCGCTGCATATCAGCAAAATTACGCCCGAGGATCGGGAGCGCTATTTTGGCAGCGCCTAGCGTTTAGTGCGTAGCGCGCTGCGCCGGTTAAAGGTCGGCTAGCTGCCACACATCGTAAGCCACCTCTTCATAGGGGTGGGCGAGCTTGAGCGCGGCAATGGCGGCGTGAATGTACGCCTCGTCACACACCATCTCAACTTTAAGCTCTTCGACGGTTTCCAGCGCTCCCACTTTGCCAATATGTGGGTCCGCCCCCTCAAGAGGCCGAAACTGACCGGTGCCACGGGTTTGAAAACAGGCGTGTTCGTAATCGCCAATACGTCCTGCACCCGCTTCGAATACAGCGTTTTTGACGCTTTCAGCACTTTCAATAGGCACAAAAAATGCGAGCTTATACATCACTATGAGCCTCCCTTTGGGTGATCTGACAATAGGGGGTTGATGGGAATTGAGGCAACGTTGTACTGCCTATGTTAGCGGATAGCACACTATGGGTATTGACGTTGGCTTTGTATGATGACGTTTTTCAACATAAGCGGCTAACCAACCCATGGATAAGTTTGAAGTAAAGCTCGACCAGGCCGCGAGGGCCGCATGGATGTCCTACGTGGGTGGGATGACACAAGACGAAATTGCTACCCAGCTTGGCGTTTCCAGGCCAGGCGTGCAGCGCTTGCTGGCTTTGGCACGCCAAGAGGGGTTAGTGAAAGTGCATATTGACCACCCCATTTCCACTTGCATGGCGCTTGGCAGTGCGCTCCGTGAACACTTTAATCTTACTTACTGCGATGTGGTGCCTGCCGACACCCAAGCCCCCGAGAGTGCCGCTTACTATCTGGCGGTGGCGGGGGCTGAACGTATCGCGCGACTAGTGGAGCGCAGCGACCCGCTCACACTCTCGTTGGGTACCGGGCGTTCTGTGCGGGCAGCGGTGGAAGCGCTCAGCCGCGTGGAAAGGCCGCAGCATCGCTTTGTCTCACTAGTGGGCAACGTCGCCCGGGATGGCTCCGCCAACCGCTATGACGCTGTGATGGTGCTAGCGGATAAAACCGGTGGCGAGCGCTTTTTATTGCCTGCCCCTGTGGTGGCAGAGTCGCTGGCGGAAAAAGAGGCCATGCTCTCACAGCGCCTGTTTAAAGCGATTGCCGACGTGGCGCGGGAGTCGGAAGCCGCCTTTATCGGCATTGGCCGCATCGACCGTCAAGCTACGCTTTTCCAAGATCACTTCATTAGCGAAAGCGAGCTGGATGAGCTACTGGGCCGCGAGGCGGTGGGGGAGCTGCTAGGCTGGCCGCTAAACCGGCGTGGTGAAGTGATTGATTGCTCAATTACTCGGCGTGTCACCAGCTTGCCGCTGGAGCGTTTTGGTAAACACCTGATGGTGGGGATTGCTGGTGGCCGGGATAAAGCCCCCGCCATTTTAGCCGCGCTGCGTGGTGGCTGGCTGAAGGGCTTGATTACTGATGAGGTTGCGGCCAGACATATCGTGGAGGCTATTGAATAACCACTGTTTTTGCAGCTGCAATATGCAAGTAATTGAATAAATTAGCGTAAAGTCTAACTCTCCAGGCTTTGCTTTTTTTTGGCTTGCATACGATCATTTGTTCGGTTGATGATCAATAAGATCAAGGCAACAACAATGCCAATATTTGCCAAGAGGAGTGCTGTATGCGTCTCGCGCGTCATTTGCCCGTCACGACCCTAGCGGCTGCCATTGCGGTGGCTGGTCAAGCCCAGGCTCAAACTGAGATCACCGTCGCGACGGTGAACAATAACGACATGGTCATCATGCAGAGCCTGACCGATGCCTTTGAGCAAGCGCACCCGGATATCACGCTGGACTGGGTGGTGCTCGAGGAGAACGTGCTGCGTCAGCGTATGACCACGGATATTGCCACCGGTGGTGGGCAATTCGACGTGATGACCATCGGCACCTACGAAGTACCCATTTGGGCGGAGCGCGGTTGGCTGGAGCCGCTGGACAGCCTGCCCGATGACTACAACGAAGACGATCTGCTGGCATCGGTGCGCGATGGCTTGAGCCTGGACGGCACGCTGCACGCCCTGCCGTTCTATGCAGAAAGCTCGATGATGTATTACCGCACCGATCTGTTCGAGCAGGCAGGTATCGAGATGCCCGAGCAGCCCACGTGGTCGCAGGTGCGTGATTGGGCCGAACAGCTCCACGGCAGCGAAGAGGGCCTGGCGGGTATCTGTTTGCGCGGCAAGCCGGGCTGGGGCGAGAACATGGCCTTTGTCTCGACGCTGGTGAACACCTTCGGCGGCCGCTGGTTCGATGAGCAGTGGAATCCGCAGCTGAACTCTGAGGCATGGAATAACGCAATTTCGTTCTACGTTGACCTGCTCAGTAACTACGGCCCGCCTGGTGCCAGCTCCAATGGCTTTAACGAGAACTTAGCGCTCTTCTCACGCGGCAACTGCGCGATGTGGGTCGATGCCACCTCGGCGGCAGGCAAGCTCTTTGATGAGAGTGAATCTGACGTGGCGGGTACGCTAGGCTTTGCGCCAGCGCCCATTGCGGAAACCCCCAAAGGTTCGCACTGGTTATGGTCCTGGGCGCTCGCCATCCCTGCCTCCTCTGAGCACAAAGAGGCTGCTCAAGCGTTCATTACCTGGGCCACGTCTGAAGAGTACATCGAACTTGTCGGTGAAACGAACGGTTGGACCAGCGTACCGCCGGGCACCCGTGAGTCTACCTACGCCAATGAGCAGTACACCTCGGCTGCGCCGTTTGCTGGCTTCGTACTGAACGCCATTCAAGAGGCCGACCCTACCGATTCTACTCTAGAGCCGAACCCCTATGTGGGCGTGCAGTTTGTCGGCATTCCCGAGTTCCAGTCGATTGGCACACAAGTAGGCCAAACCATTGCGGCTGCCCTGACAGGTGATACGTCGGTGGAGCAGGCACTGGACAACGCCCAGCGCGCTACCGAGCGCACGATGCAGCGGGCGGGCTATATCGAACGTTAATGCACTTCAGCGCCTGCCTGGCCACGGGCAGGCGCTTTCGGTGGTTCTCGCAGGTCTGTTTTCTTGCAGGTATTTCCATGAATAGAACACGTGCTTCTGGCCGTACGGTCGGCGGGCTGAGAACGCTTTCGCTTCAAGCGCCCGCAGTAACGCTGTTGCTGCTCTGGATGATTGTGCCCTTGGGTATGACCATCTGGTTCTCTTTCCAGCGCTACAACTTACTGATGCCCGAGATGACCGGCTTCGCCGGGCTGGAAAACTATGAGTACCTGCTGACCGACCCCGCGCTATGGTCGGCCATGGGCACCACGCTGCTGCTGGTGGGTTGGGTGCTGGTGATTACCGTGGTGGGCGGTACGCTCTTGGCGGTGCTGTTTCAACAGGATTTTGCCGGGCGGGGCATTGCCCGCGTGCTGGCGATTTCTCCCTTCTTTGTCATGCCAACGGTAAGCGCGCTGGTATGGAAAAATATGATGATGCACCCCTCTAACGGGGTGTTGGCGTGGCTAGCACAGTCGTTGGGACTCCCCGCGCTGGACTGGTTCTCATCGCTACCGCTGACCTCCATCATCATCATCGTCTCGTGGCAGTGGCTGCCGTTTGCGCTACTGATCCTGCTGACGGCGATGCAGTCGCTGGATGAAGACCAAGTGGAAGCCGCACGGATGGATGGTGCGGGGCCGCTGGCGATTTTCTTCTTTATCACGCTGCCGCACCTAAAGCGTGCGATTAGCGTGGTGATCATGATTGAAATGATCTTCCTGCTGACGATTTTTGCCGAGATATTTGTCACCACCTCCGGTGGGCCTGGGCTTGCTACCACCAACTTGGCTTATTTGATCTACATCCAAGCGCTGTTGGATTTCGATGTGGGCATGGCCTCGGCGGGTGGGGTGATTGCCATCATTCTCGCCAATATCGTCGCGATTTTCCTTGTCCGTATGGTCGCTAAGAACTTAGAAGACTGACCCCGGCACCAGGGCGTCTTGGGAGCATTTCAATGACAACTCATCGTAATAGCGCACCAGCACACACTCGCTCGTTGCCCATCCGGCAACTGGTATTGACCCTGTTGGGCTGGTCGATCGCGCTGATTATCTTTTTCCCTATCCTGTGGATGGTGCTGACCGGTTTTAAAACCGAGACGGCGGCGATTGCCGACCCCAGCTTTCTCTTTTCACCCACGCTGGAAAGCTATCAGGAAGTGCAGGCACGCTCGGGCTACGCCCGCTTTGCGCTGAACAGCATCGCGGTAGCGTTTGGCTCCACGTTGTTAGCGCTGCTGATCGCCATTCCCTCGGCCTACGCCATGGCTTTTTTGCCCACTAAGCGCACCAAGGGCACGCTGCTGTGGATGCTCTCCACCAAAATGCTGCCGCCGGTGGGTGTTCTGGTACCTATCTATCTGATTTTCCGAGATGTCGGATTGCTGGATACCCGTACTGGGCTGATCATTATTTATACCTTGATGAACCTGCCCATCGTGGTGTGGATGCTCTACACCTTCTTTAAAGATATGCCCAAAGACATTCTCGAAGCGGGCCGGATGGACGGTGCCTCTACCCTGCAGGAAGTGTTCTTCCTGCTACTGCCGCTGACCCTGCCAGGGATTGCGTCGACTGGGCTGCTCTCGGTGATTTTGAGCTGGAACGAAGCGTTCTGGAGTCTCAACCTCACCTCGTCGAAAGCCGCGCCGTTAACCGCCTACATTGCCTCCTTCTCAAGCCCCGAAGGGCTGTTCTGGGCCAAGCTGTCGGCGGCTTCTACCATGGCCATCGCTCCCATCCTAATCCTCGGCTGGATGACCCAAAAACAAATGGTGCGCGGCCTGACCTTTGGCGCCGTCAAGTAAAGGAGTTCCCCATGGCAACCTTACAACTCAAGAACATTACCAAGCAGTTTGGCGACACCAAGGTCATCAAGGGCATTGATCTCGACGTTAACGATCGTGAGTTCGTGGTGTTCGTTGGCCCCTCGGGCTGCGGTAAATCCACGCTGATGCGCATGATCGCAGGCCTAGAGAGCGCCAGCGACGGCGATATTCTCATCGATGGCAAGCGCATGAACGAGGTGGGCCCCGCCGACCGCGGTTTGGCGATGGTGTTTCAAAGCTACGCGCTGTATCCGCACATGACTGTTGAGGGCAACATGGGCTTCAGCATGCGCTTGGCCGGGGTGCCCAAAGAGGAGCGCCGTGCCAAGGTGCTGGAAGCCGCCAAGATCCTCCAGCTTGAACCGCTGCTGGATCGTAAGCCCAAAGCGCTATCCGGCGGCCAGCGCCAGCGGGTGGCGATTGGCCGAGCGATTGTCCGCAACCCCAGTATCTTCCTGTTCGACGAACCGCTCTCCAACTTGGACGCGGCGTTGCGGGTGCAGATGCGTATCGAGCTGGCGCGGCTGCATGAAGAGCTGGATGCCACGATGATTTACGTGACCCACGACCAGATAGAAGCCATGACCATGGCCGATAAAATCGTCGTGCTACACGATGGTGTGGTGGAGCAGGTGGGTTCGCCCATGGCGCTCTATCACCACCCGCGTAACCGCTTCGTGGCAGGCTTTATCGGCTCGCCCAAGATGAATTTCTTCAGCGTCGAGCAGCAGTCCATTGGTGATGATGGCGTCACCGTGCGCCTGCCTGGCGGGCGGCCCTGCACTATCCCTGTGGCGGGCGAACAGCTCGCCAGCGATGAAGCGCTGGAGCTGGGTATTCGTCCTGAGCATCTACAGCTGGATGAAAACGGCCCGCTGAGTGGGCAGATTAAAGTGTTGGAGCGCTTAGGCGGGCAGACCTCGCTGTACGTGCAGATGGGCGAGCTACTGATCACCATTATGGCCGATGGCGACGTGGCCTACCGGGTGAACGATACCGTGCAGTTTGGCTTTGCCGCCGAGCGTGCTCATCTGTTCGACGCCCAAGGCTTGGCGCTAGAGAGCCTGTCACAACACCCGCTGGCTAGCCTGACCCGCCAGGATAACCGTGCGGCTACCGAGCCTGCTGCGCCAGGGGCGCAGGTATGAAAGCGCTGATTTTTGATTGTGACGGCGTCCTGGTGGATAGCGAAGCCCTGGCTGAAGAGACCCTGGAAACTCACCTTGGGCAGTGGCTGCCGGATCTGGATATTCCAACGCTGCTCAGCCAAGCCCTGGGCATGACGACCGCCGACATCCTTAAGCACTTGGCGCAGTTAAGCCGCCATCAGCTGCCGCCCGATGCCTCCGAGCGGGTCGATAGCGCCATAGAAGCGCGTCTGGCACGAGAACTTACCGCGATTGCAGGGGTTCACGACGCCGTTAGTAGTCTCGATTTACCTAAGGCCGTGGTCTCCAACAGCCGCCGCTGCCGCGTATTGGCATCGCTTGCAACAACACAGTTGGAAGAGGCGTTGGGCGATGTGCCGATTTTCACGGCCGAGCAGGTCGATAACCCTAAGCCGGACCCAGCAATTTACCGCTTGGCGGCGCATGAGCTTGGCTGCCCGCCCAGCCGCTGCCTAGTGGTTGAGGATAGCGTGGCAGGCGTTACCGCTGCCCATGCCGCCGGCATGCGGGTGATTGGTTTTGTGGGCGCCAGCCATATCGACGACGAGCAGCCTAACCGCCTGCTCGCGGCGGGTGCTTGGCGAATTTTGCCCCATATGCGCGGGCTTCGCGCCTTAGTGGACGAGTGGCAATTACATCTGCAAGGACAAGATAACAATGAAACTGCTCAATAAACGTGCCGTGATTACTGGCGGTGCCCGTGGCATCGGACTCGCCATTGCCCAGCGCTATTTGGCTGAAGGGGCCAGTGTCGTGGTGGCCGATATCGATGCCAAGGCCATTGAAGATGCACTCACCACGCTGCAGCAGGATGCCAGCGCCGAGCGGGTCATGGGCGTGGTGCTGAACGTGTGCGACCAAGGCTCTATCGATGCCATGGTGGAGAGCGTCACCGAGCGCTTTGGTGGCATTGATATTTTGGTCAATAACGCGGCGGTGTTCGATATGGCGCCGGTGCTGGAAGTGACCCAGGCCAGCTTCGACAAACAATTTGCGGTGAACACTAAAGGCATGTTTTTCACCCTGCAGGCCGTGGCCCGCGCCATGGTGGCCCAAGGTCAGGGAGGCAAAATTATCAATATGGCCTCCCAGGCGGGCCGACGTGGCGAACCGCTAGTGAGTGTTTACTGCGCCAGCAAAGCCGCCGTGATTAGCCTGACCCAGTCTTGTGGGCTCGATTTGATCAAACACCGCATCAACGTCAACGGCATTGCCCCAGGCGTGGTGGACACCCCGATGTGGGAAGAGGTTGATGCGCTGTTTGCCCGCTACGAGAACCGCCCGCTGGGCGAGAAAAAGCGCCTAGTGGGCGAGGCGGTGCCCTATGGCCGCATGGGGCTGCCGGAAGATCACACCGGCGCCGCCGTGTTTCTCGCCAGCCAGGATAGTGATTACGTCGTCGCCCAGACGCTCAACGTCGATGGCGGCAACTGGATGAGCTAAGACGCCCATGAGCCCTGACCTTGTTTCGTTAAGCCACCAACTGCTGGATGCCGCCGAAGGCAAGGCGCGCTTTATGGTTGCCCTGGCGGGGCCGCCGGGGGCCGGAAAATCCTACCGCAGCGCGCTGCTCTGCGAGGCGATCAACCAGCTGCGCCCAGGGCAGGCGGCAGTGGTGCCGATGGATGGCTACCACTTCGATAACGCCGTACTGGGCGATGAGCAGCTGCCGGTGAAAGGCGCGCCGCACACCTTTGATGTGGAGGGGTTACGCCACGACTTAGCGCGCATCCGCCAAGCGGATAAGCCGGTGGCCGTGCCAGTCTTTGATCGGCCGCTGGACCTTGCCCGTGCCGGTGGGCGGTTGATTACCCCTGCGCATCGCATTGTGATTGTGGAAGGCAACTACCTGCTGCTGGACCAAGACCCGTGGCGTTCGCTGCACGCGCTGTTCGACTGGACGCTAATGATCGACGTGGACGACGCCGTGCTCGTGGAGCGGCTGGTAAACCGCTGGCTCTGTATGGGCCAAGACCACAGCGGCGCGCTTGAGCGCACCCACCAAAAAGACATGCTGAACGCCGCGCTGGTCAAAACCAGCAGCGTGCCACCTGACCAGCGCTGGCGCTAGGACGCGCTTGCCCAGCCAATAACCCGGAGAGTGACGATGACCCAGCTTAATCACCACAATGTGGGTGCCCTCAGTGCGGCGGTTGAGACGCCGACCTATGATCGTCAGGCCGTGACGCCTGGCATCGTCCATATTGGCGTCGGTGGTTTTCATCGTGCCCATCAGGCGATGTACGTGGATACGTTGATGAACCAAGGCGAAGCGCTGGATTGGGGCATCGTGGGCGTTGGGGTCATGCCCGGCGACAAACGCATGCAGCAGGCCCTCGCCGCACAAGACTACCTTTACACCCTTGTGGTTAAGCACCCCGATGGCGAGTATCAGCCTCGGGTGATTGGCAGCATGGTGAACTACCTGTTTGCCCCTGAAGACCCCGAGGCGGTGATCGAAACCATGGCCGACCCTGCCATCAAAATTGTGTCACTCACCGTCACGGAGGGCGGTTACAACTTTCATCCGGTCACCGGAGAATTCAACCTGGACGCCCCCCAGGTGCGCGACGATCTCGCCCATCCTGAACGCCCCTCCACCAGCTTTGGCTTAGTGGTGGAAGCCCTGGTACGCCGCCGGGCACGGGGTATTGCGCCGTTTACGGTGATGTCCTGCGATAACATTCAAGGCAACGGCGATGTCGCCAAGCGCATGTTCAGCGCCTACGCCCGCGCCCGCAGTGCGGAGCTGGGCGACTGGCTGGCCGCCGAGGTGGCGTTCCCCAACGCCATGGTAGACCGCATCACGCCGGTGACCGCGCCCACGGATATCGAAGAGCTCTCCCAGCGCTTTGGCGTTGAAGATGCTTGGCCCGTGGTGTGCGAGCCCTTTACCCAGTGGGTGCTGGAAGATCACTTCCCCTTGGGCCGCCCAGCCTTCGAGAAGGTCGGCGTTCAGGTCGTCGACGATGTCGAGCCTTACGAGCTAATGAAATTGCGCCTGCTCAATGCCAGCCACCAAGCGCTTACCTACTTTGGTTATCTGGCGGGCTACCGCTACGCCCATGAGGTGTGCCAAGACCCACTGTTCGTCGAGTTCTTGCTCGGCTACATGCGCGAAGAGGGCACACCGACGCTGGCCCCCGTGCCGGGGGTGGATTTAGAAACTTATCGGCTGACGCTGATTGAGCGCTTTGCGAACCCGCAAATCAGAGACACCTTGGCGCGGCTGTGCGCCGAAAGCTCGGATCGCATTCCTAAATGGTTAGTGCCGGTGATTCGCCAGCAGCTTGCCCAGGGCGGTGAGATTAAGCGCAGCGCCGCCGTGGTGGCCAGCTGGGCACGCTACGCTGAAGGCGTCGACGAGCAGGGTAATACCATTGAGATCGTAGACCGCTTGCGCGAGCCGTTAATGGCCATTGCCGCCAATAACCGCACCCATCCAGCGGCCTTCGTGGAAAACCGCGAGCTGTTTGGCGACTTGGCGGACCAACCTCGCTTCCTTAACGCCTACCTGGAGGCGCTGAAGTCGCTGCATGAACGGGGCGCACGGGCTACTCTTGAGGCTCTGGTCGCGTCCAAAGGAACGTTGTGATGTATATCGGGGTGGATTGCGGTACGCAAAGTACCAAAGTCGTGGTGGTGGATGTAGAGCGGGGCGTCATTCTGGGCGAGGGCAGCCGCCCGCATCGCCTGGATGAAGGGGAGCATGGCCGCCGTGAGCAGGCACCGGCAGAGTGGCTGGCGGCGCTCAAAGGCGCGTTCTTTCAAGCGATTGAGCGCGCCGGGATCGATGCCAAGCAGGTGCGCGGTATTGGTGTGTCTGGCCAGCAACACGGCATGGTGGCACTCGATGCCGATGGCATGCCGGTGTATCCCGCCAAGTTGTGGTGCGATACCGAAACCAGCGCCCAAAACAGCGCGCTGGTGGAAACGCTAGGGGGCGAGGCGGGCTGCCTGGAGAAGCTGGGCCTGGTGCTGCAAACCGGCTATACCGCCTCAAAAGTGGCCTGGCTGCGCGAGCATCATCCCGATGCCTACCAGCGTATCGCCACGCTCTTGCTGCCTCATGACTACCTGAACTTCTGGCTAACCGGCGAACGGGTCACCGAGGCAGGCGACGCTTCGGGCACCGGGTACTTCGATACCCGCACCCAGTGCTGGCAGAAAGAGGTGTTTGCCGCCATTGCGCCAGAACTAGACCCTGACCGTGTACTGCCGCGGATTATTGACGCCCATGAACCCGCTGGCCGCGTGCGCCCGCTAGTGGCCCAGGAGCTGGGGCTAAGCGATAACGTGGTGGTCTCTTCCGGCGGTGGCGACAACATGATGGGGGCGATTGGCACCGGCAATATTACCCAGGGGCTGGTCACGCTCAGTTTGGGCACTTCCGGCACGGTGTGCGCTTACTCACCTAATTCTGTGGTGTGTGACAGCGCCATGGTGGCGAATTTTTGCGCTAGCCACGGCGGTTGGCTGCCGCTGATCTGCACCATGAACGTGACCTCGGCAACGACTCGCGTGCGTGAGCTGTTTGGGTTGGATTTGGCCGCCTTTGGCGAACAGGTCGCCAGCGCCCCGATTGGTGCCGAGGGCGTCACCGTGCTGCCGTTTTTTAACGGCGAACGAGTGCCCATGCTGCCCGATGCCACCGGCGATTTTCTCGGGTTGACCAGCCTGAATATGACCCAGGCTAACCTCTGCCGAGGCGTGATGGAAGGCGCGACCTTTGGACTCCGCTATGGGCTGGAGCTGCTGGGCGAGCTAGCCGCGGGCACCAGCCAGATTCGGCTGATTGGCGGCGGGGCGAAAAGCCCGGTTTGGCGGAAAATGGTCGCTGACATTACCCATACCCAGGTGATTTGCCCCGAGATTACCGATGCCGCCGCGCTGGGGGCAGCCATTCAAGCGGCCTGGTGCGGCCTACAGCCCGAGGGCGTTAGTTTGGCATCGCTCTGCGAGCGCTTGGTGCATCTGGATGCGGCCTCGCTGGCGGAGCCTGATGCCGAGCGTGTGGCCGCCTATGAAGGGGCCTATCAGCGCTATTTGGCCGCCCTGACGCAGCGCCACCCGCTTTAGTCACGCATTGCCCCCATCGCTTCATGCTGACGCTGTTTGGCTCCCCAGCTAAGGGCTTTTTCGAAGCCTAATGGAGCGGTAGCGCCTCGGCCGACTGGCCGAGGCGTGAAGCGCTATCCCAATCCTGCCCGCTGCTCATCCTTCTACTCACCTCTTTACGATCCCTTTACTACTGTTCGGGGCGAGTTACTAGCGCGAGGTCGATTGCTGTACCACCGTGCCTGAACCTACTAATCGAGTAACCGACTAGTAGCGGCCTAAATGTTTCCCCCGGCTGTTTGACTTGCAAATAGTGCTGGCGTGGTATGAAAAATGCCCTGCAAACGATACCTTGGACTAAGGTAAAGAGGCAGGCGCTGACATGCGGCTTGTACACACAAATTGACCGAGTTCAAGTCTGGCATACATACATGAATGTAACTATAATGCCACCCTTTCAGAATGGCGCCTTGTTGCGTCTTCTTACGTTGACACCTAGAGGCAATCCCATGCGACTAGCACACTGGGCAGTCAATGCCCCTTTTCGCCCCTTATTGTTAGCAGTGCTCACAACTTCTTTTATTCTGCCAGCGCAAGCGGCGGACTTGGTGACCATCACCCGTGACGCATTGAATAACAATGCTGCCTTGGCCTCTGCCCGGTCTGAGTTTTCCGGCGTCGAGGCGGCGCGCGACGTTGCCCGTGGTGGGCTGTTGCCCCAGGTGAATGCCTCTGGTAGCGCCGTTCACAATGAGCAGTTCGAGAGCCAGGGCTCCGCCAGCAGTGGAGGCACGGGAAGCGGTCCCAACCCCGGCGTGAGTGACGACAGCTACAACACGGTCTCTTTAACGCTGGAAGCTACTCAAGCGCTGTTCAATGCCGTTACCCGCCAGGAAGTTAACCGGGCAGAGCGCCAGATCGATCAGCAGGTGTATCTGCTGGCTGCCACCGAGCAGCAGCTGCTGATTGATGTAGCTAGTGCTTACTTCAATATCCTGCGTGCCCATGAAGTGTTGGAAGCGCGCTTGGCCCAAGAGCGGGCGATTGGCCGCCAGCTTGAGCAAGCTCAGGAGCAGTTTGAGGTGGGTTTGATTGCAATTACCGAAGTGGAAGAGGCGCGGGCGAGTTTCGACCAGTCCCGGGCTGACCGCATTGCCGCAGAGAGCAACCTCCAGGTAGCCTTTGAGGTGCTGGAGCAGCTGACCGGCCAGCGCTATGCCAGTATCGAGGCGCTGGGGGATAGTATGCCCATCGCGTTGCCTACCCCCACCGACCGTGACTATTGGGTAGAACAAGCCATTGAGCGTAACCCCCAGGTGCTCGCCCAGCAGGCGGGTATTGACGTATCGCGCGTGGGAGTAGAGCTGGCGCGCGCCGGCCGCCTACCCACGGTACAGGCCTTTGCCAACTACCAGTATGCCGATAGCGATAGTGACCTGGCCAGTGGTTACAGCACGTCTGCTCAGGTGGGGGTATCTGCAAACCTGCCGATCTATACTGGCGGCAGCACCAGTGCCAGCATTCGCCAGGGCACCTTCCAACTAGAAAGCAGCCAGTACGACTTTGAGTCTCAGCGCCGCACCACGATTCAGCAGGTACGCTCACTCTATACCCAGGTCAGCAACAACGTTGAAACGATAGAGGCCCGCCAGCAGGCCATCGTTTCCAACCGTAGCGCCCTGGAGGCAACCCGCGCCGGTTACGAGGTGGGCACGCGCAACATCGTTGACGTGCTGAACGCCGAACAAAACCTCTACAACGCCATCGCTAACTACGCCGAAGCGCGTTACGACTATGTCGTGAACTTGCTGTCGCTGCGCCAGCAGGCAGGGTTACTGGATGTAGAAGCGATTGAAGAAGTAAACGCATGGCTGACCGGTGATGACGTGAACTTCATCCTTCCAGAAAGTAATGAGCCTGACGCGTACCAGCGCGCCATGGATATCGGCGCGCCGCCTACCCCAGGCACCTAATCTCCGCTGTTTAGGCCCCTGTGGCTATCGGTCAATATTTAGACAAATGAATGGGAAATTGACGCATGAATAGAGTGATTCACTCAGGTAGAGCGAGTCTAGTGACGCTGATAGCCGCGTTGGCGCTCACGGCGTGTGGTCAGGAGCAGCCACAAGAGCCGCAGAGCCAGCAACAGGAGGCCCCGCCCCACCCAGTAGAGGTCACTGAAATAGCGCGTCAAGATATACCGCTGGAGAAATCTTATCCCTCGTTGCTGCGTAGCGACAGTGAAGTGACTCTGGTTGCACGGGTGAGTGGATTTCTCGAAGAGCGTCATTTCGAGCCGGGACAAATGGTTGAAAAGGGCGACAGGCTTTACACCATTGAGCCGGACTTGTACCAAGCGACTGTTAACCAGCGCGAGGCAGACCTACAGAGCGCCCGTGCTGAGCTAGCCCGAGCCCAGCGCGATGCCCAGCGATTTGAGCAGCTGCTAAATCAAAACTCTGTCAGTCGTCAGCAGTACGACCAGGCCCTTGCCGAACAGCGCGTAGCGCAAGCCAACGTTGCCCAGGCGGAGGCCGCGCTGACCAGTGCCAATCTGGATTTAGGGTACTCCAACGTGACCGCACCGGTATCGGGCATGATTAGTTTGAGCCAGGTCAACGTTGGTAATTTGGTCAATCCCGGTACCGAGCTAGCGACCATTACGCCACTGGACCCACTGGAAGTACGTTTTCAACTGCCCCAGCGTGATGCGTTTGAACTGCGTCGCCAGTTAGGCAATAGCGGTGATGCTTCCGAGATTACCGCCATTCTTAGCGTGCCTGGCTTGGATGGCCGCGCGGGAAGCGAGCTAGAAGGGCGCCTGGACTTTTTGGGTTCGCGGGTAGATACCGGTACCAGCACCGTCCAGGCATCCGCAACGTTCGCTAACCCGGATGGCACGGTACTGCCAGGTCAGTTTGTGCGCGTGCGTATTGAAGGTCTGAAGCGCTTTGACGTACTGGCCGTGCCGGAAATTGCCGTCACCCAAGGCTTAATGGGGCCGCAGGTGTATGTCCTGGATGAAGAGAGTAAAGCCCGCGAGCGTACCGTGCAGCTTGGTGAGGTAGCCGGGCCGTGGCAAATCATCCGTGATGGCCTGGAACCAGGCGACCGCGTGGTAGTAGGTGATCCCGCCGGTCTGGAAGCCGGTACAGTGATTGATCCCCAGCCGTTTGAGGGTAGCGCTTCTGACGTCGTAGAAGAGGCTGAGCAAGAGCAAGCCCAGGAGCAAGCGCAAGCGGCCGAAGCCATGCAAGAGGCCGGTGGTGCACAACCCGCTGCTGAAGGGGAAGAGGGCGCACAATAATGAATTTCTCTAACTTCTTTATCAGCCGTCCGATTTTTGCCACGGTTTTGGCAATTATTTTGACGCTGGTGGGTGTGATGGCTATGCGGGTACTGCCAATTGAGCAGTACCCTAGCGTGGTGCCGCCTACCGTTTCTGTACAGGCTCGGTTTCCTGGGGCTGATGCAGAAACGGTGGCGCAGACGGTCGCAGCACCGTTAGCGGAAGCGATCAACGGTGTTGAGGACATGCTCTACATGACCTCAAACAGCGCCGATAACGGCACGATGAGCTTGAGTGTGGCGTTTAATATTGGTACTGACGGCGACATCAATACCATTAACGTCAATAACCGCGTGCAAGGGGCGCTTTCGCAACTGCCGGAGGCCGTGCAGTCCCAGGGGGTTACCGTAGAGCTTCGCTCAGACTCCATCCTGATGCTTGTTGCCTTGACCTCGCCCAGCGGGGATTACAGCAAGGTTTACATGCAGAACTACGCCACGCTCAACATTCTGGATGAGCTACGCCAGGTGCCCGGGGTGGGTAACGCCGAGGTACTGGGCGGCGGCGAGTTTGCCATGCGTATCTGGATGGATCCTGACAAGCTGGCTCAGTACGACTTGACGCCTAGCGAGGTGGCTAGCGCTATTCGAACTCAGAGCACCGAGATTCCCGCCGGTAATCTAGCGGCGACGCCACAAAGCGACCCACGTGCTTATACCTACACGATCACCGCTGGCGGTCGACTGTCGAGCACCGATGATTTTCGGAATATCTATCTCCGTACTAACCCGGATGGCTCCTCGCTGCGCTTGGAAGATGTGGCACGTATCGAGCTGGGCGCCTCCTTTTATGGTGTTGATGCGCGCTTGAACGGCGCCACTATGACGCCGATTATTATTAACCAGCAGCCTGGCGCGAATGCGTTAGAAACTGCTGATGCGGTGCGGGCGACCATGGAAGAACTGGCGGGGCGCTTTCCGCCAGGGCTTGAGTACGTAACGCCCTATGACACCACGCTGTTCATTGACGCGTCGGTGGAAACGGTACTCAAAACGTTTATCGAAGCGTTCCTGATCGTTATTGTTATTCTGTTTATCTTCCTGCAGAACTGGCGCTTCACCGTCATCGCTATGTCGGTGGTGCCGGTATCAGTTATCGGTACGTTCGCCGGTTTTTACCTATTTGATTTCTCTATCAACCTGCTCACGCTGTTTGCCCTGGTGCTCTCGATAGGCATCGTGGTGGATGACGCGATACTGGTGGTCGAGAACGTAGAGCGGGTGCTTAGCGAAGAGGATGATATTAGCGTTCGGGATGCGACCATCCGCGCGATGAAGGAAGTCGGCGGGCCGGTCATCGCCACGTCACTGATTATGGCGGCGGTGTTCGTGCCGGTAGCTTTCCTGGGTGGCTTTACCGGGCAAATCTACCAGCAGTTCGCTATCACTGTCGCTATTTCGGTGGCGCTCTCTGCGTTAATGGCGTTGACCTTTACTCCGGCACTGTCGGCTATTTTCATCAAGCATAACCTGCATAAAACCAAACAGTCGGCGTTCAAGCGTGCAATCAGCACGCCGCTGCGGCTGTTTGACCGTTTCTTTGCCGGTTTCACCGCTGTTTACATGTGGTTTGTGAAGAAGCTGGTGCGCTTCTGGGTGCTGGCGCTGGCGTTAACTGCGGTCGCTGGTGCGGGTTCCTATTGGCTCTATGCCAATACACCCTCAACGCTGGTGCCGGAAACCGATCAGGGGATTGTCCTGGTCAGCGTTTCCCTTCCAGATGCTGCATCGCTAAGCCGTACTCAGGCGTATATGGCTGAGTTGAGTGAGCAGATAGAGGCTATCCCTGGCGTTGAGTACTCTTCTGCGGTGGCGGGGTACGATATTCTGTCGAGTGCGGTGAATACGGCCCGTGGCATTATGTTTATCAACATGAAGCCGTGGGCAGAGCGCGACCTAACGGCTAGCCAGCTGGTAGGCCGCATTATGCAGCTAGGGGCGAGTATTGATGGCGGTTCGGCGATGGCCTTTAACGTGCCGCCGATCATGGGGCTATCTACCACCGGTGGCTTTACTGGCTACTTGCAATCGTTTGATGGTGCATCGACGCGTGAGCTATATGAAGCCTCGCTGAAAATCATGCAGGCCGCGAATCAGCACCCTGCGCTTAATCGGGTATTCACCACCTTTAACGTGAATGTGCCCTCTTACAGGGCAGAAATCGACCAGCAAAAGGCGCTTAGCTACGGCGTGGCACTTGAGAATATTAACTCTGCGCTGGCGAACACATTCGGTAATGGGTTCGTGAACTACTTCAGTTACCAAAACCGTAACTTCCAGGTGTACTTACAGAACGAAGACGAATTCCGTAAAACGCCGGAAGACGTCAACAACGTCTATGTACGCGGCGGTAACGGCGAGCGTATCCCGCTCTCTGAGTTTGTGACCCTTGAGCGCCAAACAGGGCCTGCAGTGGTGTCACGGTTTGGGGTATACGCGGGTGCCCAGTTCCAGGGCGGCCCGGCACCGGGCTATAGTTCGGCCCAGGCGATCACTGCCATGGAAGAGGTGGTTCAAGAGACCTTGGGTGATAACTGGGGCATGGGCTGGACCGGTACGGCGTATCAGGAATCCAACCTGGGGAATACCGCTACGCTGGCGATTGTGTTCGGTATCTTAATGGTGTTCCTGATTTTGGCAGCACAGTACGAAAGCTGGTCGCTGCCGCTGGCGGTACTCACCGCAACGCCTTTTGCTTTCCTAGGCGGTATCGGCGGTATTGTTCTGCGGGGCCTGGATACCAGTGTGTATGTCCAGATTGGCATGCTGGTGGTCGTGGGCCTGGCGGCGAAAAACGCTATCCTGATTGTCGAGTTTGCCGAGCTGCAGCGTAAAGAGCTGGGGAAATCAATCCGTGAAGCGGCTGTGACTGCCGCAGAGCTCCGCTTTAGGCCTATTGTCATGACTTCGCTGGCGTTTATCTTCGGCACCATGCCGTTGGCTTTGGCGACTGGCGCAAGTGACGTGAGTAGCCACCATATCGGTACTACCGTAGCGGTGGGTATGGCATCAGTGGCCATTCTGGGCAGCCTGTTTATTCCCAGCTTCTACGCCATGATTGCCTCGGTATCAGATTGGCTCTACCGTAAGCGGCATTCCAATAGAGAGGATAGACAAGAGCAGGCTGCGCTAAGCCACGAGCAGTCGTAATACCTGAAACTAGGCTTACCACGGGCACCCTCATATCAGGGTGCCCGTTTTTTTGGTGGGTACTGAAACGGCTCAAACGAGACACTCTGCATGCTAATAGGATGAGCTACGCTAGTAGGGAGCATCGTTTTCAGCTTGTGCTAACAAATAAAGCTTACGTCAGGCGAAAGCAATACTGGGCAAGTTGCCTGGAGGAGAACGCGCCATGCAAACACTCGTTTCTGCTGCTCTGCAGTTTCCCACAATCATCTTTACCTTTCTTTTGGCGCTGTTAGCGCTCTATTGGCTGCTGGTGCTGGTTCGGCTAGCGCCTTTGGAGCTGTTTGAGCGTGATAGCCTGAGGGATGATCATATGGCCAGCACCTTGGTCTCTCTGGGGTTTGCTGGGGTGCCTGCAACGCTGGCACTGAGCATGTTAGTGCTCTTTGCAGGGGGGATTTCACTCGCCATCGAGCTATTGGCGTTGCGTTGGCTATCGTTGGGGATGCTAAGGGTTCCGGTAGGCGTACTCGTGGTGTGGGCGGCCTTTGCGATTGCATCGCCCATTGCCGCCGCCGTGTGTCACGGAATCCAGCGCGCCTTGCACCGTTACCCGCTCTTTAAGCGTCGCTGCTTGTTAGGGGCAACGGTGATCGTGGCAGAACGAGAAGACGAAGAGTACGCCACGGCGACCCTGGTGAATGAACCCAATAGCTCCGTTAAGCTGCACTGTAAAGCGGGTGACTGCCCTCAGCTGGGCGAGCGACGCGTACTGGTGAAATACTTAGCAGGTGAAGGTGCTTACCGCAGCGTTGGAGAGCAGCACTACATGGACACCCGCGTGCGTCTCAATAAGCTGCGTTTGCAACATAAGCACCACCCCAATGGCTACTCAACCTGACGCACGCTTGTATTAATGAAACCAGCGCCGCCAATGCGTTGCTAACCAGTGAATAAACGAGGGCGAGGCGGTGGCTGGTTGTTCCGGCGCACGAAAAGTGTTCAACGGTGCGTCTAAGAAACGTCGAATGGGCGCTACCTGTATTGCGTTATTCAGCATAGGCGCATGGCCACAGCCTTCTGCGGTAAACGTTTGAAGTGTGGGCTGCGCTTGAGCCATTTTGGGTAGAGTATCGGCATCCAGCAGAGTAGAGGTTTCACCGCGGATGACCATCACAGGGCAGCGAATATTGGCCCAATCGGCCCAGGTGTCGCGGGGCGTATCGTGGATAAACTGCTCGCCAATGCGCGGGTCGAAATGGTATGTCCAGCTTCCATCGGGTAGGCGGCGTGCGCTACCCAGCGCAAGTTCACGCCACTCCTCTTCACTCGAAATGCCAAAACTGGCGTAGTGTTTGGTCAGCTCTGCTTTTAAGTCGGCAAAGTTGTTAAAGCGGTGGGTAACGCCAAAGTAGCTGGAGAGCGCAATAAGTCCTTCTTTGTTTAACTCTGGCCCGACATCGTTAAGAATAAGCCGTGCAATGCGCGGATGATGCTGCTCATCTGCCGCGATTAGCATGCCCAACAGGCCACCCATGGAAGTACCTAGCCAATCAACGTATTCGAGTTGGTAGTGATCCAACAGCGCAATGGCGACGGCCATGTAATGGCTGTAGAGGTAGTCGTGAGAGGGGAATAGCGACCAGCTGGAAAGCCCGCGCCCCGGTGTATCGGGCGCAATGACTCGCCACTCACTGCCCAGTTCGCGAGCAAGGCCAGCAAAATCACCGCCGTGTCGAGCAAGCCCATGCCACGCAATCAGAGTTCGTTTGGCATGAGGGTTCCAAATGCGGACAGCGATATCAAGCTCACGGACGCGAACGAACTCGAGTAAATCCATTGATGGCTCCTATACGGTGACCTGCCCAGTATAGGTTTATTGCTGCTATGCAGCGAGACGTCTAGCGTTCAAGCACCTTGACCAGTGTGTCGATAAGCTCACCACCTCTAGCTTTTAAGGAGAAAGCATCGGGGTTACGTAGCCAATCGTGAAAGAGGCCGCCCAGTGTCGATTGCATCAACCGTGTCGCAACTTCAGGGGTGATGTCCTCGCGCAGTAATTGCTGTTGCTGGGCAACATGAAATACAGCGAGCATCTCATCGAAACACTCTTCAGCAATTTCATCCTGCATCTCGATCGGGTTGATATCGCTGAAGAATTCACAGCGATGCAGCAAAATAGATAAGATACGCTGATGTGATGGCTGTTCTAGACGGTTTAACCCCGCGTGGCAAGCTAGCCGAATGGCCTCCAGCGGGGAAATGGCTGGGTCAGTATTACTGACCTCTTCCATGAGTGACTGGAACGGCATACGCACCCGTTCAACCAGCGCCATGAACAGGTCACCTTTGTTTTTGAAGTGCCAGTAAACAGCCCCCCGGGTCAGGCCGGCATGGCGGGCAATTTGCTCCAGCGATGTGCGCGCAACGCCTTTTGCGAAAAACACCTCTTCAGCGGCATCTAACAGCGCTTCGCGAGTTGCGGCAGCCTCCGCTTTGGTTTTCCTTGCCATGAACCCATAACCTCGATATCGACACGTGACGGGCACATTTTATCTGAAGTGTTGCCTCTTTTACATTCAAAACTGTATGGATAACCGTTTAAGTTGATAATGTAGGTTAGGAAACTCGTCATTTAGACTGAAAAGGCGTATAAGGCATATTTGAAAACGCTGTTTTAAAACGCTTGCGGCCACATATGCTATGTGGCTAAACAAACACAGCATTAACGTACACCTGAGGAGTAGCCATGGCGCGAGCACCTTTCACTTTAGCTGGGCATACCGTGATGCCTGGGCAACGTTTACAGATCGATGTGCCGGTGGCGCGCCTGTATACCCATACGCCGTTGCATATTCCGGTAGAGGTAGTGCACGGTCGCAAAGATGGGCCGGTAATGCTGGTATGCGGCGGTATCCACGGTGATGAGATTAACGGTGTAGAGATCGTACGCCGGTTGTTGCGCTCTAAAACGATTAACAGCCTGCGTGGCACGCTGATTGCAGTGCCGGTGGTCAACGTCTTTGGCTTTTTGCAACAAACACGCTACCTACCAGATCGGCGTGACTTGAACCGCTGCTTCCCTGGCAGTGAGAAAGGCTCGCTGGGTGGCCGTATTGCGGCGCTGTTCCGCGAGGAGATTGTTGATCACGCCACACATATTATTGATCTCCACACAGGGGCTATCCACCGCACTAATTTGCCGCAGATTCGCGCGCAGCTAAGTGTGGGTAGTGAAACTGAGCGCATGGCCGATGCCTTTGGTGCGCCTGTGGTGCTAAACGCAGAACTGCGCGAAGGCAGCCTGCGTCACTATGCCCAGAATCGTGGAATTCCGGTACTCACTTATGAAGCTGGCGAAGCGCTACGTTTTGATGAGTGGGCGATTGCTCCCGGTGTTCAAGGTGTTTTGCGGGTGATGCGGCGTTTAGGCATGCTGGCTGGTGAACAGCGCCGCCGCTCGCCGGCACCGGCAGAGCTGGCCAATGGCTCCAGCTGGGCGCGTGCGCCGATTGACGGTATTTTGCGCCCCAAAGTGCGCCTGGGGGCACGGGTGGCGAAGGGGGAGGTGCTCGGTAAAGTCGCTGACCCATTTGGTAACGACGAAGGCGAAGTGCTCGCTATGGCCGACGGTATAGTGATTGGTATGAGCCGCTTACCATTGGCGAATGAAGGCGAGGCGCTTTACCACATCGCACGTTTTGATGAAATCGAAGAAGCTGAAACCGCAATTGAGAGTTTTCAGTCTAGCCTCGCTCCGCCACCGGATGCGATGTATTGATTAGCTAAAATTAATAGCGAAAGATTATTGATCTAATAGCCAAGAGTCAGGTGCCATGGATGGCGCAATACTTCTTCGTTAGCTATACCTGTGTGGGGGCCGCTTTAGCTTACGTTAAATACACCTGCGAAGGGCGGTGCTTTTCAGTGGTACAGACCGTGCCATGTCGAGTGTGACAAGGAGGAAAAGCAATGAGCAGTGATAGCCAACATCCCACCACTAATGAAGTCGGTATTCCGGTATCCAGCGACGAACATTCGCTATCAGTGGGCGCAGATGGCCCGATTGTGATGCACGACCACTATCTGATGGAGCAAATGGCAGCGTTTAACCGTGAGATGATTCCCGACCGCCAACCCCACGCTAAAGGCAGCGGGGCGTTTGGCCACTTCGAAGTCACCCAAGATGTCAGCCGGTACACTAAAGCTAGCTTCCTGCAGCCGGGCACCAAAACCGATGTGCTGGTTCGTTTTTCGACCGTCGCGGGGGAGAGCGGCAGCCCGGATACATGGCGCGACCCACGGGGGTTCGCCATTAAGTTCTACACCGAGGAAGGCAATTTCGACATGGTGGGTAATAACACCCCCGTGTTCTTCGTGAGAGACCCAATGAAGTTCCAGAACTTCATCCATTCCCAAAAGCGCCGCGCGGATAACGGCCTGCGCGACCATGATATGCAGTGGGACTTCTGGACGCTGGTACCGGAATCCGCCCATCAAGTCGCGTGGTTAATGGGCGACCGCGGCGTACCGGCCACCTGGCGGCACATGAACGGCTACTCCAGCCACACCTATATGTGGGTGAATGCGGAAGGCGAACGGTTTTGGGTGAAGTACCACTTCAAAACCGATCAAGGCATTAAATGCATGACCCAAGAGCAGGCCGACCAGATGGCCGGCAGCGACGCGGACTACCACCGCCGCGACCTGTTCGAGGCCATCAAGCGCGGGGATAACCCCACCTGGACGCTGCAGATGCAGATCATGCCGTTTGAGGAGGCCAAAACCTATCGGGTAAACCCCTTCGACCTGACCAAGGTGTGGTCCCATAAAGACTACCCGCTGGTCGAGGTGGGTAAGCTGACGTTAAACCGTAACCCCACAGACTTCCACAGCGAGATCGAGCAGGCCGCCTTCGAGCCCAACAACATGGTGCCGGGCACCGGGCTTTCACCGGATAAAATGCTGTTGGCCCGCTCTATCTCCTACGCCGATGCCCACCGCGCACGGCTGGGGGTGAACTATAGGCATATCCCCGTGAATACGCCCAAATGCCCCGTGCACAGCTATAGCCAGGGCGGCGCGATGCGTATGCGCCACGCTACCGACCCGGTATACGTCCCGAACAGCAAGGGCGGCCCCAAGGCAGACGGGCAGCGCTATCCAGAAGACGCAGTGTGGTCAACGGATGGGCAGTTTGTGCGCGCTGCGTATACCCTCAGACAAGACGACGATGACTGGAGCCAGGCACATGCGCTGGTGCGTGAGGTGATGGACGATGCCCAGCGCGACCGTTTGGTTTCCAATGTCGTGGGGCACCTCTCCGGCGGCGTTACCGAGCCGGTCTTGGAGCGCGCCTTTGACTACTGGCGCAATATCGACCAAGAGGTAGGCGAGCGTATTGTGCAAGGCGTTCGCGCGCAGTAACACCTCAAAAAAACGCCCAGCGGCAACACCGCTGGGCGCTTGGTAGCTTATATTGTTCTGTAGGCACTGCTTACAGGCCACTAGATTGTGGGCTATGCCATTTCCTGCGCTTCGTTCTCCGGCTCCCGAACCAGGCTCAACGCCTCATCAAACAAGCGTAGGCCCGCGCCCTCTTTATGCGCGTGTTCCGAGAGATGGCGACGGAACCGCCGCCCGCCCGGGCAGCCCTGGAACAGCCCCAGCAGGTGGCGGGTAATATGGTTCAGCTTGGCCCCTTCATCCAAGCGCTGCTGAATGTAAGGGCGAAACGCCGTGGCCGCTTCCAAACGCGTGCGCGCCGGACCGGGTTCACCGTAGAGCTGCTCGTCTACACCCGCCAGTAGCCATGGGTTTTGGTACGCCTCACGGCCTACCATCACGCTATCCACTTGCTTAAGCTGCGCTTGGCACTCCTCAAGAGTTTTAATGCCGCCGTTGATGCCAATGTGCAGCTCAGGATGGCTCTGCTTTAGGCGGTGCACGCGGGGGTAATTCAGCGGTGGAATATCGCGGTTCTCTTTCGGCGATAGCCCCTGGAGCCACGCCTTGCGGGCATGAACGGTAAACACCTCACAGCCCGCCGATGCCACGATATCAATAAACCGCGCTAAATCGGCGTCTTCATCCTGGTCATCAATACCAATGCGACACTTCACCGTGACCGGGATCGACACCGCCGCCTGCATGGCTTTTACCGCTTCCGCCACTTTTTCAGGGTGGCCCATCAGGCACGCGCCGATCATATTGTTCTGCACCCGATCACTGGGGCAGCCCACGTTCAGGTTGACCTCATCATAGCCCCATGCTTCAGCAATCGCCGCGCACTCCGCCAGCTCACCCGCATCGCTGCCTCCCAGCTGCAGGGCAATCGGATGCTCCACTTCGCTATAGCCCAAAAAGCGCTCGCGAGGGGAGCCATACAGCACCGCCCCGGTGGTCACCATCTCGGTATACAGCAGCGCCCGCTTGGTTAACGTGCGCGCGAAAGCGCGGTAGTCTCGGGTAGTCCAGTCCATCATGGGGGCCACCGAAAATCGGCGGGCCGCATCTGCTGGGCTTTGTTTCGTCATATCAGTCACTTGCATACTTTGTATGCGAATAAATGTTCATTGAGTGCCGCTAGGCTAGCAAAGATGCTGCTGATCGTCCGTATAACAGTGAAGAATTCGATTTGTGGTGGGCACGGAGGTGTTGTCATCGACAGCAGGAAGCTTGGGTGGCTGTGGGCGTTTATTGTACGAAAAAAGTGGTTGAAAGCACAAAATTCCTGATAAGTGGTTTAGGCATCGTAGGTTATAACGGGTGTGCTGCCATAGTGGCGAAGCCTTTTGCGTATTTTGCGGTCAAAAGCGGTATGGTAAGAGTCTGGAAGAGGCAGCGATGACGCCGATCATAAAAGACGAGGAGTCATGATGGGGAAAACGCTAGGTTATGTTGGCGTGGTGCTAGTGGCTACCCTGCTATTGCACGGCTGTAGTGGACCCGAGGAAGAAGTTGCACAAACCCAGCCTAACTCAGTGGCTGAAGAGCGTGCTTCCGAACCGGAGCCGCCTGCACCGCAGGTTGAGCCGCTGAATGTGACGATGTCTCTCTCTGCGTATCTGCGGCCTGACCGGCGCATCATGGTCGAAGGTGATACTAACTTGCCTAATGATGCCCAGTTACAAGTGGTGGTAGAGCGCGAAATTAGCCGTGTACGTTGGCAAGAGCGCACACACGTGGTGGATGGCAAATTTGAAGCGGGCCCGTTGGGTTCTGGAAGCGGCCTGCCGGATGGCAGCTATACCGTTACCGTGCAGCTAGGTGAAGCTACCGTGCAGCCAGAAAACGTGCAGGCACGTATTGGCACTCAGGGTGAATATTTGGCGGGAGAGCTTGTCAGCCAATCCCGCCATGGGTTAGGACAGGTGGCCACCTACTCGCGCCGTTTCTTGGTAGGCAGTGAACCAAGACGAACGCGCGACCAGGTGGACATTATTGAGGACAAATAGGGGATGGGGAGGTAGTTGCTTTAGGCAGGACACCAGTGTGCTAACAGCACCGCATGAATCGAGGTGTCACTGGGCGCTTTTGAGAAGTGCTCAATAACAAAACGGTCATCACGCTGGATGAGGTAGTGGCCTGCTTTATGAAACACATGTGTCGGGCCAAGCAGCAGCAAGTCACCAGGGGATACCGGTGAAAAATCCGTTTCTTTGCCTGGGGTCGCCATCACGCAGGGGGCTTTCCAATCAATCTTCAACGGCAGATGATGTGGAACGGTAATGGTGGTTGCCTGAACCTGTTCCCAGGGGAGGGGACCAGTATGGGTCAGGGTCAACAATTGAGGCGCACTGTCACCTTCCAAAAGGGTAGCCAGCGAGCAATCAAGGGCATCGGCGAGCGCTACTAAGCGTTCGTGACCGATTTGCTTGATCGCCCCGGACTCCCAATAAGAAATGGTGACATCTGACACGCCAACTTTACGTGCAAGGGCAGCTTTGTTGAGCTTGGCCCGAAGTCGCAGTTGCTTGATACGTGAGCCTAGCGATTCCATTTCATTTTCCTGTAGATGAGCTAAATCAGCTCGTTGAATGTACTTCCACCTGTTAGGGCGGCTCTCTGAACATGCTGAAAATAGAGAGATTCATTCTCATGCATGAACACGAATCATAGGTACTACACCATACTAAGCGATTGTGCTTTAACGCGCATCTTCCTATCTATGATCTTAGAGCTTTCGATCAGACGCTTTTAAGGCAAACTCGTTCCCTCTCCGGTGCTGTTGGTTACTCGTTGGGTGCGTATAATGGCGCCACGCTTAATTGCCAAAAGGACATGTTGATGACCGTACGTACTCGTATCGCGCCTTCTCCCACTGGAGACCCCCATGTAGGCACGGCCTATATCGCGCTGTTTAACCTCTGTTTTGCTCGCCAGCACGGCGGTCAGTTCATTTTGCGTATTGAAGATACTGATCGGGTACGGTTCACTGCCGAATCAGAGCAGATGATTCTCGATTCGCTGCGCTGGTTAGGCCTTGAGTGGGATGAAGGCCCGGATGTGGGTGGCCCCTATGGCCCCTACCGGCAAAGCGAGCGGGGGGATATTTACGCAAAATATGCTCAGCAATTGCTAGACGCCGGGCATGCCTTTAAGTGCTATCGTACCAGTGAAGAGCTGGATGAGCTGCGCGAATCGCGTAAAGAGGCTGGGCTGCACCTGGCGTTGAAGCCAGCGGATTTAGCCTTGGATGCCGAGGAGCAAGCGCGCCGCGAGCAGGAGGGCTGGCCCTATGTGATCCGTATGAACGTGCCCAGCGAAGGCGTGTGTGTGGTTAGCGATATGTTGCGCGGCACGATTGAAGTGGATTGGACCCAGGTAGATGCCCAGATCCTGATGAAGTCAGATGGTATGCCCACGTACCACCTGGCTAACGTGGTAGATGACCATTTGATGGGCATTACCCATGTGCTGCGAGGCGAAGAGTGGATTAACTCCGCACCCAAGCACCAATTGCTGTATGAGTACTTTGGTTGGGAGATGCCGCAGTTATGCCACATGCCGCTGCTACGCAATCCGGATAAGTCCAAGCTCTCCAAGCGTAAAAACCCAACGTCGATTAACTACTATCGCCGTATGGGCTTTTTACCCCAGGCAGTAACCAACTACCTGGGCCGTATGGGCTGGTCGATGCCCGATGAGCGCGAAAAGTTTAGCCTGTCTGAGATGATGGCGGAGTTCGATATCCAGCGTGTCTCTCTGGGGGGGCCGGTCTTTGATCTGGAAAAGCTGACGTGGCTAAACGGCGTCTATATTCGTGAAGATCTGGACGATGACGCACTGCTGCAGGCACTGCGTGAGTGGGCGTTTAACGATGCTTATGTGAAGCAGATTCTGCCCCAGGTGCGGCCGCGGGTTGAAACGCTCTCCCAGGTAGTGCCACTGGCAGGCCACTTCTTCTCCGGCTTGCCCGCCATCACCAAGGATGATTTTGACAGCGTGAAGCTGGACAGCGAAGAGCTGATGAAATTGTTGCAGTTCCTGGTATGGCGCTTTGAAGGTGTCTCTGAGTGGCACAAAGAAGCACTGTTGGTGGAAGTGAAAAGCCTGGCAGAGCACTTTGAGCTAAAAATGAAGGCCTTTTTGGCACCGGTGTTTATTGCTATCACGGGTAGCACCTCCAGCACCTCGGTCATGGATGCCATGGCGATTTTAGGCTCCGACGTGACTCGGGCACGGCTTCGCAATGCCATTGCTGTGCTAGGCGGTGTCTCTAAAAAGCAGGCGAAACGCTTTGAAAAAGAGTACCGCGACCTGTAACTAGCCCTAGCTGTCGGCCATGGAAAAGCGCCACGCTATCGCTGCTGAATAGCGTGGCGCTTTCTTCAGTAAATAAGCTTGACGAAGATGCGGCGAATCAGTAATATACGCTCCGTCTTCGCGACATGTGGGGCCTTAGCTCAGCTGGGAGAGCGCAACACTGGCAGTGTTGAGGTCAGCGGTTCGATCCCGCTAGGCTCCACCAATATCAGCCTCGTTGATATTGTCCTGTCAAAGGCGCTTTCAGGTCAGATACGTCCCATTCGTCTAGTGGTCTAGGACACCGCCCTTTCACGGCGGGAACAGGGGTTCGAACCCCCTATGGGACGCCACCTCACGCTTTATCCGCACGCTCAATTATGATGATTCGCAACTAGCAATGAGCTTTCTCACTTGCTCTTTTTGCATTCCCGCCGTTTAGAACTTGCGTCTATTTCACGCGTTTTTTGCCCAGATTATGCTTGACTTGTCCACTTTTGCGTCTCTGTGAAACGGGTTGTGCACAACCGCATAAATATGACGCAAAAAATCAGCGATTTACTTAAAGTCTTTTTAAATCAATAAGTTACTTTAGATCAAAAAATAACCAATTTAAGCCTGAGCCACTGTTCATGGCGATTGTGGGACGTTTTGTAGTGGTTGTGAACAGGGTTATCCACAGATAGTGTGGAAAACCCTGTTCAGGGTGGCAGTGCCGGAAAGTCAAGCGTTATTCCGGCTTTCGCAGCCGTTTTAGCAGTGATGAAGTGTCCCAGCGGCCGCCTTCCATGCGCTGTATATCCGCATAGAATTGATCGACGAGAGCGGTGACGGGGAGGGTGGCATTAAGCCGGCGCGCCTGCTCTAAACAGATGCCCAGATCCTTACGCATCCAGTCCACGGCAAAGCCGTGGTTGTACTCATCGGCGATCATCGTTTTGTGGCGGTTCTCCATTTGCCAGGAGCCAGCGGCTCCTTTGGAGATCACGTCGATGACTTGATGCTGATCCAGGCCTGCTTGCTCGGCAAAATGCAGCCCTTCTGCCAGCCCCTGAACCAAGCCCGCAATACAGATTTGGTTGACCATCTTGGTGAGCTGGCCGCTGCTGGCTCCGCCCATCAGCGTGACGGCCCGGGCGTAGTGGTTGAGAAAGGGGGCTACTGTGTCGAAGTGCTCTTGTTCGCCTCCGCACATAATCGTCAGTGCGCCATTCTCGGCACCTTGCTGGCCGCCTGATACCGGCGCATCGATAAACGCTACGCCTTTCTCGCGGCAAGCGGTATCTAGCTCCAAAGCTAAATCTGCCGATGCGGTAGTGTGATCAACCAAATAGCTTCCGCTAGCCATGGCGCTGAGAACGCCTTCCGGGCCAGTGGTTACTTGACGTACATCATCGTCGTTACCTACGCATACCAATACCAAGTCGGCACCTTCAGCAGCTTCGGCGGGCGTTGCGTGGGCTGTGCCGCCAAATTCCTTGGCCCAGGCCTCTGCCTTGCTGCCTGTGCGGTTGTAGACACGCGTAGTTAAGCCTTGCTTGGCGAGATGGCCTGCCATGGGGTAGCCCATGACGCCTAATCCGATAAACGCAACGGTGGTAATCGATGGCATAGAACACCTTTGTTGTTGGGTGGGTGCAAGAATGCTGGGTGATAGCAAGCAAAAGGCCACCATGAGGTGGCCTTTATCCTAGTAACTCATCAGATTGCTCAATGCGTTAGCAATCGATTATTTTTTAGGATAGTCACGTTTTTCATGGCCAACATACAGCTGGCGCGGACGGCCAATTTTATAGCTATCGCTGAGCATTTCGTGCCAATGAGAGATCCAGCCAATGGTGCGTGATACCGCGAAGATCACGGTGAACATGTTGGTGGGGATGCCCATGGCTTTCAGGATAATGCCCGAGTAGAAGTCAACGTTCGGGTACAGTTTGCGCTCGATGAAGTACTCATCTTCCAGGGCAATCTGTTCCAGGCGCTTAGCGATTTTGAGCTGCGGGTCGTCGGCCATACCCAGCTCGGCCAGCACTTCGTCGCAGGTTTCTTTCATCACTTTAGCGCGCGGGTCGAAGTTGCGATAGACGCGGTGACCAAAGCCCATCAGCTTGAACGGGTCGTTCTTGTCTTTCGCTTTATCCACGAAGCGCTGAATGTTCTCTTCCGAGTCATCACCGATCTCATCCAGCATGTTCAGTACGGCTTCGTTAGCGCCGCCGTGGGCCGGGCCCCACAGGGCTGCGATACCGGCGCTGATACATGCAAACGGGTTGGCACCGGTAGAGCCTGCCAGACGCACGGTGGAGGTAGACGCGTTCTGCTCGTGATCCGCGTGCAGCATAAAGATGCGGTCCATGGCTTTCGCGTATACCGGGTTGATTTTGTACTCTTCGCACGGGTTGCTGAACATCATGTAGAGGAAGTTCTCTGCATAGCTCAGGTCGTTGCGCGGGTAGTTAAAAGGTTGGCCAACGTTGTATTTGTGCGACATGGCCGCCAGGGTGGGCATTTTGGCAATCAGGCGGATAGCGCTAATCACCCGATCTTCTTCCTGGGTGATATCCATATGGTCGTGGTAGAAAGCCGCCAGGCCGCCTACAACACCGCACAAAATCGACATTGGGTGCGCATCGCGGCGGAACCCTTTGAAGAAGTTGTTGATCTGATCATGCACCATGGTGTGATTGCGAATGCGCGATTCGAAATCAGCGTACTGCTCGTCGTTGGGTAGCTCACCGAACAGTAGGGTGTAACAAACTTCTACAAAGTTCGACTCTTTTGCCAATTGGTCAATGGGGTAGCCGCGGTGCAGCAGTACGCCCTTGCCGCCATCAATATAGGTGATTGCGGACTGGCAGGAAGAGGTGGCCATAAAGCCGGGGTCGTAGGTAAACAGGCCTTCAGCACCTAAGCCGCGTACGTCAATGACGTCGGGGCCAAGTGTGCCGGAATACACGGGTAGCTCGATCGTTTTGTCGAGACCGTCTACCGTCAATGTCGCTTTCCTGTCAGCCATGCTGGCCTCCTTTCGAATTCGGTTTGGGACGTAAAGTCGTTGTTTCGCATGCCGCGCCGGCGAAAAGGCTTGCCCACTATAGAAGCGTGCGACGTTTTGTCAATTAGCCTAAGTGCTAGACAGACTTATACGCATATTGTTGCTATGAATAAACTTTGTATATGATAGGCGAGGAATTCATAGCAGCGAAGTGTCAGGGGATTGACGATACGTTAACAGGCTTATCAAACCGTCAATCTAGTGTCACTATAACCATGCTGCAACGCAAAATCGACTCAGGCTTGCGGTAATCTTCTTGCACCATGGTCGAGTTAAGCCTGAGTTCGGTTTGTCAGCAGGGGCTAAGGTTCTTATAATCCACGGCGCGCGACCGGCAGGTAGGTGGTCGTGCCCGACTTGGCAACGGCCGAGCCCCTTCCAGCAACCACTGCCCGCTCGGGCTATGCCCGACCTGTCGCAGAGCGGGCCAAGAGAGTGTGTATAACGCCGTGAATAGCAAACGACCCGTAAACTTAGACCTAACTACGATACATTTCCCATTGCCGGCGCTAACGTCGATTACACACCGTATCACGGGTGTGATCCTGTTCGTTGGCTTGATTTTCGCTTTTTGGGCATTGGGTAAATCCCTGTCATCTCCGGCTGGCTTTGAGGCTGTCAGCGATGCTCTAGCCAACAACTTTTTGGCCAAGCTCATTGCGTGGGGGCTGCTGTCTGCCTTGGCATTTCACTTTGTGGCTGGCATTAAGCACCTGCTGATGGATGCCAACATCGGTGTGACGTTAGAAGGTGGCGTTAAAAAAGCACAAGCTACCGTGGTAGTGAGTGTGGTTCTGATTATTCTGGCAGGAGTTTGGGTATGGTAACCAACATCACAAGTTTTGGCCGTAGCGGGCTGTCTGATTGGTTAATGCAGCGCGTTTCCGCAGTGATTCTGGCTCTTTATACGGTATTTGTTGTCGCCTACCTGCTGTTTAACCCGAACCTGGATTACTACGCTTGGAGCGGGCTGTTCGAGCAAACCTGGATGCGCATTTTCTCGCTGCTAGCGTTTATCTCTATTGCCGCGCATGCCTGGATCGGTTTGTGGACAGTCACCACCGATTATCTCAAGTCCACTCGCCTGCGCGTAGGTGTCCAGACGCTAATCATTCTGGCCATCTTCGTGTACCTGGTGTGGGGCATTCAAATTCTGTGGGGAGCTTGATACATGTCTAACCTTCGTAGCCTGACATTTGACGCCATTATCATTGGTGGAGGTGGCTCTGGCCTGCGTGCTGCGCTTGAGCTGGCGAAATCTGGTAAGAAGACAGCCGTCCTGTCAAAAGTGTTCCCAACCCGCTCCCACACGGTTTCCGCCCAAGGTGGTATTACTTGTGCCATCGCGTCTGCTGATCCAAACGATGATTGGCGTTGGCATATGTACGACACGGTAAAAGGTGGCGATTATATCGCTGACCAGGATGCCGCTGAGTATATGTGTTCCGAAGGTCCTAAGGCGGTCTTCGAACTAGAGCATATGGGCTTGCCGTTCTCACGCTTCGATAACGGCCGTATCTACCAGCGTCCGTTCGGCGGCCAGTCGAAAAACTTCGGTGAAGGCGGCCAGGCGGCACGTACCTGTGCGGCAGCCGACCGTACCGGCCATGCACTGCTGCATACCCTGTATCAGAATAACCTCAAGAACAACACCACGTTCTTGAATGAGTGGTATGCCGTAGATCTGGTAAAAAATAGCAACGGCGATGTCGTTGGCTGTATCGCCATGTGCATTGAAACCGGTGAAGTGGTTCACGTTAAATCGAAAGCCACTGTATTAGCCACCGGCGGTGCTGGTCGTATCTACGCGTCCACCACCAATGCCCTGATTAACACGGGCGACGGTATCGGTATGGCACTGCGTGCTGGTTTCCCGATGCAGGATATGGAAATGTGGCAGTTCCACCCGACCGGTATTTACGGTGCGGGCACCCTGGTGACCGAGGGTTGCCGTGGTGAAGGCGGCTATCTGATCAATAAAGATGGCGAGCGTTTCATGGAGCGCTACGCGCCCAACGCTAAAGACCTGGCAGGCCGCGACGTAGTAGCGCGCTCCATGGTCATGGAAATCCTTGAAGGCCGTGGCTGTGGCGAGAAAGGCGACCACGTCTTCCTGAAGCTTGACCACCTGGGCGAAGAAGTTCTTGGCAAGCGCCTGCCGGGTATCGTCGAGCTCTCCAAGACCTTCGCCCATGTTGATCCGGCGAAAGACCCGATTCCGGTGGTACCAACCTGTCACTACATGATGGGTGGTATTCCGACCAACGTGCATGGTCAAGCCATCATGCAGGACGAAAGCGGCAACGACCAGATTATTAATGGTCTGTTTGCCTGTGGTGAAGCGGCATGTGTATCCGTGCACGGCGCTAACCGTCTGGGCGGCAACTCGCTGCTGGATCTAGTGGTATTCGGTCGCGCGGCCGGTATGTTCATCGAAGGCGCGCTGAACGAAGGTATCGAGTACCTTGACGCTTCAGAGTCTGATATCGAGTCCGCGATGAAGCGCATCACGCGCTGGAACGAGTCTGAAGGCGGCGAAAGCATCCCTGAGCTGAAGGCCGAGCTGCAAGACATCATGCAGAACTCTTTCGGTGTATTCCGTGAAGAGAAAAATATGCAAGAAGGTGTCAAAAAGCTGGCGGACCTGCGTGGCCGCATTGCCAATGCGCACCTGCCGGATAAGTCCAACGCTTTCAACACGGCCCGCGTGGAAGCGCTGGAGCTAGACAACCTAATGGAAGTGGCAGAAGCAACGGCGATTGCTGCCCTTGAGCGTAAAGAGAGTCGCGGCGCCCACTCGCGTTACGACTACCCTGACCGTGATGATGTCAACTGGCTGAAACACTCGCTCTACTTCCCAGCGACCAAAGAGCTGAAGAAGCGCGACGTCAACTTCAAGCCGAAAACCGTTGATACGTTCGAGCCTAAGGTTCGCACCTACTAATCTCCGCACTGACGAGAGGGAGTCACCATGTCCAATCTTCAGGTATCCGTATACCGCTACAATCCGGAAACCGACTCCGCGCCTTATATGCAGGAGTTTCAGGTCGATACCAAAGGCCGCGACCTGATGGTGCTGGATGTTCTGCACCTGATGAAAGAGCAAGATAGCGGTTTGGCCTATCGCCGCAGCTGCCGTGAAGGCGTTTGCGGTTCTGATGGCATGAACATGAACGGCAAAAATGGCTTGGCATGCATCACGCCGCTGTCAGACGTTGTGAAAAACAACAAGCTGACGCTGCGCCCGCTGCCTGGCCTTCCGGTCATCCGCGATATGGTGGTTGACATGGGTCTGTTCTACAAGCAGTACGAGCGTATTCAGCCGTACCTGCAGAATGACACCCCGGCACCGGCCATTGAGCGTCTGCAGTCACCGGAAGAGCGCGACAAGCTGGATGGCTTGTACGAGTGTATTCTGTGCGCGTGCTGCTCAACCTCGTGCCCGTCGTTCTGGTGGAATCCGGATAAGTTCGTAGGGCCTGCGGGTCTGCTGCAGTCCTACCGCTTCCTGGCCGACAGCCGCGACACGGCAACCCGTGAGCGTCTAACCAGCCTGGAAGATCCGTTCTCGGTTTTCCGCTGCCGCGGCATCATGAACTGTGTGGCGGTGTGCCCGAAAGGCCTCAATCCGACCCGTGCGATTGGTAAAATTCGTGAAATGTTGCTTGCAGATGCTACGTAACCATCTAATCCTATGAAAAAAAGCGAGTACCACGTAAGTTGCAGCATAAAGCTACTTAAATCGTGGCGCTTCGCTTGTTATCATAGGGGCCTCCACGGTGCGGCGACGCGTCGCACTGTGGTCAGCCAAGTTTAAAAGCCGGTGCTTTAAGTACCGGCTTTTGAGCATGAACTGAGTGTGAATCGCGTCGCAAATACGTGTATGAATAAGGGTTTCCGGCCTTCGGTCGGCGCCGCCGGCAAACGTCCCGCCCCGCCGGCAGGGCAATAGCGATGTCGTTGCTAGCATGCAGCGATGCCGATACCACCCCATCAGTGCAGGGTGACCGAGAGATGCAACAAGGCATAATGGAGTTGATGTGGCGTTCCTCTCACGTTAGTGGTGGCAATGTCCACTACGTGGAAGCGCTTTACGAGCAGTACCTCGCCGATCCTGATTCTGTCTCAGACGAGTGGCGCAGCTATTTTGATCAGCTGCCGCGTCCTGAAGGCAGTGCCTCCCACGATGTTCCACTAAGCCCCATTCGTGATCAGTTCTACCAACTGGGCCGTGAAAGCCGCCCGGGCCGGGTAGCCGCCGCCACCGACAGCGGTGAGAACAAAAAGCAGGTTAAAGTCCTGCAGCTGATTAACGCTTACCGCTTCCGTGGCCATCAGAAGGCCAATATCGACCCGCTTGGGCTGCGTAATCCCACCCCCGTTCCTGACCTCGATCTGTCGTTCCATCAGCTCTCCAAGGCTGACCTCGACACCGAGTTTCAAACCGGTTCGTTCTTCTTGGGTATTGATAAAGCGCCGCTGCGCGATATCGTGGATGCGCTGGAGCAGACCTACTGTCGCTCCATCGGCTGCGAGATCATGCACATCGTCGATACCGAAGAGAAGCGCTGGCTGCAGCGCAGGTTTGAGTCGGTACGCAGTGCACCCAAGTTCAGCGACGACGTGCGCAAGCACGTACTGGAGCGGTTGACCGCAGCGGAAGGCTTGGAAAACTACCTGGCGTCCAAGTATCCGGGGACTAAGCGTTTCGGTCTCGAAGGCGGTGAGTCGTTCGTGCCGATGATGGACGAGTTGATCCAGCGCGCAGGCGGTTACGGCACCAAAGAGGTTGTGATCGGTATGGCCCACCGTGGCCGCTTAAACCTGCTGGTCAACATCCTGGGTAAAAACCCGGCGGACTTGATCGATGAGTTCGATGGCAAGAAGGTCATCGAGCGCGGTTCCGGCGACGTGAAATACCACCAGGGCTTTAGTTCGAACGTGATGACCCCGGGTGGTGAAGTGCACCTGGCCATGTCGTTCAACCCGTCGCACCTGGAAATCGTCGCTCCGGTGGTAGAAGGCTCCGTACGCGCCCGCCAGGACCGTCGCAACGACAGCGAAGGCAGCAAAGTACTGCCGATCAACGTCCATGGTGACGCCGCCTTTGCCGGCCAGGGTGTGGTGATGGAGACATTCCAGATGTCTCAGACCCGTGCCTATAAAACGGGCGGCACGGTACATATTGTCATCAATAACCAGGTAGGCTTCACCACCTCGAACCCCCTGGATGCACGCTCTACGGAATACTGTACTGACATTGCCAAGATGGTTCAGGCGCCGATTTTCCATGTTAACGGCGATGATCCGGATGCAGTGATTCATGCGACCCAAGTGGCGTTGGATTACCGTCAGCAGTTTAAGAAAGACGTTGTGATTGACCTAGTGTGCTACCGCCGCCGTGGCCACAACGAGGCTGATGAGCCGTCAGGCACCCAGCCGATGATGTACGCCAAAATTAAAGACCACCCTTCCTCGCGCACGTTGTACGCGCAGCGTTTGGTAGAGCAGGGCGTCATCACTGAAGACGATGCCAAGGCGATGGTGGAAACCTACCGCGATGATCTTGTGGCAGGTAATCACGTTGCCAACGCGCTGGTACAGGAACCCAATACCTCGCTGTTTGTTAATTGGGCGCCTTACCTGGGCCATGAGTGGACCGGTGACGCAGACACCACCTTCGATATGAAGCGCCTGCAGCAGCTGGCCGCGAAGATGTGTGAAATCCCCGATGGCGTCGATGTTCAGCGCCAGGTTGCCAAGATCTACGAAGATCGCCGCAAGATGCAGGCGGGCGGCATGGGGCTCAACTGGGGCTTTGCAGAAACGCTGGCTTACGCCACGCTGCTTGATCAAGGCCACCCCATCCGGATTACTGGCCAAGACGTGGGTCGCGGTACGTTCTCCCACCGTCACGCGGTTGTGCACAACCAGAAAGATGGTTCGACCTATGTGCCGCTGCAGAATATGGCCGATGGCCAGCCGCGTTTCACTATCCACGACTCCTTCCTGTCGGAAGAAGCCGTGCTGGCGTTTGAGTACGGCTACTCAACCACCGCTCCGAATGATCTGGTAATTTGGGAAGCCCAGTTTGGTGACTTCTTTAACGGCGCTCAGGTCGTGGTAGATCAGTTTATCTCCTCGGGTGAAACCAAATGGGGCCGCCTGTGTGGTTTAACGATGCTGCTTCCTCACGGGTATGAAGGCCAAGGGCCTGAGCACTCATCAGCCCGTTTAGAGCGCTTCTTGCAGCTGTGTGCCGAGCACAACATGCAGGTGTGTGTACCGACAACGCCCGCACAGATCTACCACTTGCTGCGCCGTCAGGTGATTCGCCCGCTGCGCAAGCCGCTGGTGGTCATGTCACCGAAGTCGTTGCTGCGTCACAAGGAAGCAGTATCGAGCCTAGAAGATCTCGCCCACGGCAAGTTCCACATGGTGCTGCCGGACCAAGCGAATCTCGCCGCCGACAAAGTTACCCGCGTGATCATGTGTGCTGGTAAGGTCTACTACGACCTCGCTAACTGGCGCGCTGAGAACGAGCGTGACGATACGGCAATTATTCGCCTAGAGCAGCTGTATCCCTTCCCGAAAGAAGAGCTTCTGGAAGTGCTCCAGGCGTATGCCAATGTGGAAGACATTGTGTGGTGTCAGGAAGAGCCGCTTAACCAAGGCGCCTGGTACTCCAGTCAGCACCACATGCGTGCCGTGGCCGATATGTTGAAAGACGGCCTTGGGCGTGAGTTGAAATTCGCAGGGCGTCCTGCCTCGGCTGCTCCGGCAGCAGGCTACATGTCCGTCCACACTGAACAGCAGCGCCAGCTGGTGGAAGACGCTTTTAATGTATAAGCGCCCACCAGGTTTAGAGAACATATAAGGGAAACGACATGGCTACTGAGATCAAAGCGCCAACCTTTCCGGAATCCGTTGCCGAAGGCACTGTGGCCGCGTGGCATAAAAAGCCGGGTGACAGCGTCGAACGCGACGAGCTGATTGTTGAAATTGAAACCGACAAAGTGGTGCTCGAAGTCGTCGCACCGGAAGCGGGTACCTTGACCGACGTGATGGCCGAAGAGGGCGATACCGTTGAGTCTGAGCAAGTATTGGGCAAAATTGGCGAAGGCAGCGCCGCTGGCGGCAAGGAAGAGAGCTCTTCTAGCAGCGATAGCGCTGAAAAAACCGAATCAAAAGCAGCGTCCAAGCCTGCTGGCGGCGGTAAAAAGCATGACGTAAAAGCGCCGAGCTTCCCTGAGTCTATTCAGGAAGGCACTGTCGCTACCTGGCACAAGAAGGTCGGCGAAGCGGTCAAGCGTGATGAAGTGCTGGCCGATATCGAAACCGACAAAGTCGTGCTAGAAGTCGTTGCACCGGCAGATGGCGCGTTGGAAGCAATCAAAGCCGAAGAGGGCAGCCAAGTAGAATCCGAAGCGATTCTGGCGACCTTCGTTGAAGGCGGCGGCAGCGATGAAACCAGCGCACCGGCTTCTAACGATGCCTCCAGCAGCGACGATGAAGGCGCTGACGAGAAAGTGGGCGACAAAATTCTTGCCCCGGCAGCACGTAAAATGGTGGCCGAGCACGATCTGGATGTGTCCAAAATCGAAGGCACCGGCAAAGGCGGTCGTATTCTGAAAGAAGACGTTCAGAAAGCTGTGAAAGATGGCTCTGCCAAGAAAGCAGCGAAGTCTTCTGCACCGGCAAAAGCGGCGGCATCGCCTGCGGTAGAGGGCGAGCGCGCCGAGAAGCGTGTACCGATGAGCCGCCTGCGCCAAACCATCGCTAAGCGCTTGGTTCAGGCCCAGCAAACAGCCGCCATGCTGACCACTTACAACGAAGTGGACATGGGTGCGGTCATGTCGCTGCGTGCGCAGTACAAAGACACCTTCCTGAAGGCTCACGACACCAAGCTCGGCTTTATGGGCTTCTTTGTTAAGGCAGCCTCCGAGGCGCTCAAGCGCTTCCCGGACGTCAACGCCTCTATCGACGGTACCGACATTGTTTACCATGGCTACCAGGATATCGGTGTAGCAGTATCTACCGACCGTGGCCTTGTGGTACCGGTTCTGCGTGATACCGACAGCATGAAAATTGCTGACGTCGAGAAGACCATTGTCGACTTCGGCAAGCGTGCACGCGACGGTAAGCTCGGCATCGACGAAATGCAGGGCGGCACTTTCACCATCACTAACGGCGGTATTTTTGGCTCGCTGATGTCGACACCGATCATCAACCCGCCGCAAACCGCTATCCTGGGCATGCACAAGATCCAGGAGCGTCCGATGGCGGTGAACGGCAAGGTTGAAATTCGCCCGATGATGTACCTGGCGCTTTCTTATGATCACCGCATGATCGATGGCAAAGACGCGGTACAATTCCTGGTTACGATTAAAGAGCTGTTGGAAGATCCGGCTCGTCTGCTGCTGGACGTATAACGAAGCGCGTTGATCCGCCTTCGCTGTTCATTAGCATTCTTATGCAATCGCACACGGCCTCCTCCCCAATGTCATCCAAATGGGAGGAGGCAACCAAGCTAAAGGAGCCAACATGGCTGACAAGTTTGATGTGATCGTTATCGGTGCGGGTCCTGGTGGTTACGTAGCGGCTATCCGCGCTGCGCAGCTGGGCCTGAAAACCGCCTGTGTTGAAAAGTGGATCGGTAAAGAAGGTAAGGTCGTACACGGCGGCACCTGCCTAAACGTAGGCTGTATCCCGTCCAAAGCGTTGCTTGAAGCGTCGCATAAGTTCGTTGAAGCCAAGCACGATTTCGACGACATGGGTATTGAAGCCGGTGACGTCACCATGGACGTCAAGAAAATGATGGCCCGCAAGGACAAGATCGTTAAGAACTTGACCGGCGGCATCTCTGGCCTGTTTAAGGCCAACGGCGTGACCGCCATTGAAGGCACCGGTAAAGTCGTATCTGGTAAGCAGGTTGAAGTCACCGACCTCGACGGCAACACCACCGCTTATGACGCCGACAACATCGTCATCGCAGCGGGCTCTGTGCCGGTAGAAATTCCGCCGACTCCGCTGACCGAAGGCCTGATCGTTGACTCTACCGGCGCGCTGGAATTCCAAGAAACGCCGAAGCGTCTTGGCGTGATCGGCGCGGGCGTTATCGGCCTGGAGCTGGGCAGCGTATGGAACCGCCTGGGTTCCGAGGTGACCGTACTGGAAGCGATGGATTCCTTCCTGCCAATGGTTGACACTGCGATCGCCAAAGAGACCCAAAAACTGCTCAAGAAGCAGGGTCTGGACATCAAACTGGGCGCCCGTGTGACTGGCTCGGAAGCGAAAGGCGAAGAAGTCCTCGTCAAGTACACCGATGCCAACGGCGAACAGGAAATGACCTTTGACAAGCTGATCGTTTGCGTTGGCCGTCGCCCCTACACCAAAGGCGTGATTGCCGACGGTGTGGGCATCGAGCTGGACGAGCGTGGCTTCATCTTTGTTGACGACCAGTGCCGTACCAACGTGCCGGGCGTTTACGCCATCGGTGACTGTGTACGTGGTCCGATGCTGGCGCACAAAGCGTCCGAAGAGGGCATCATGGTGGCTGACATCATCGCGGGCCACAAAGCCGAGATGAACTACGACACCATTCCGAACGTGATCTACACCTTCCCGGAAGTAGCGTGGGTCGGTATGACCGAGCAGGACGCCAAAGCCAAGGGTATCGAAGTCAAAACCGGTAGCTTCCCGTTCGCGGCCAGCGGTCGTGCTATGGCGAACAACGCCACCGAAGGTAGCGCCAAAATCATTGCTGATGCGGAAACCGACCGTATCCTCGGCATGCACATCGTCGGTCAACACGCGGGTGAAATGATTGCCCAAGGTGTGATCGCGATGGAATTTGGCTCTAGCGCCGAAGACCTCGCGCTGACCTGCTACGCGCACCCGACCATGTCGGAAGCCGTACATGAGGCAGCACTTGCGGTAGAAGGCCATGCGATCCATATGGCTAACCGTAAGAAGCGTAAATAATTCGCTAAGCAACAACCAAGCGCCACCGACAGGTGGCGCAACACTTTCAGCCCCACACGGTAACCGTTAGGGAATTGAAAGTACGGGGATGATCAGTGCTTTGCAGGTAGTCTGTCGAGCCAACTGGTCATCGTTCGAGTCACATGCAACCAATGGCATGAATCGATGAACCTTCACGAGTATCAAGGCAAACAGCTGTTTGCTGATTATGGTCTGCCAGTGTCCAAAGGCTTCGCCGTGGACACTCCCGAAGAAGCAGTAGAAGCGTGCAAAAAGATCGGCGGTGACATGTGGGTGGTGAAAGCCCAGGTTCACGCTGGCGGCCGCGGTAAAGCAGGCGGCGTTAAGTTGATCAAAGATCCGGCGGAAGCGAAAGCCTTCGCTGAGCAGTGGCTGGGTAAAAATCTGGTCACTTACCAGACTGATGAAAAAGGTCAGCCGGTTGCGAAAATTCTGGTTGAAAACTGCACCGATATCGCTTCAGAGCTATACCTGGGTGCTGTTGTTGACCGTACTACCCGTCGCGTGGTCTTCATGGCCTCTACCGAAGGCGGCGTAGAGATCGAGAAGGTGGCTGAAGAGACACCGGAGAAGATCCTCAAGGCTGAAATCGATCCGCTGGTGGGTGCACAGCCCTACCAAGCCCGTGAGTTGGCTTTTGCGCTGGGTCTGGAAGGCGACCAGGTGAAGCAGTTCACCAAGATTTTCCTGGGCCTCTCTAAGCTGTTCCATGACAAGGATCTGGCGCTGTTAGAGATCAACCCGCTGGTGATCACCGAAGAAGGCAACCTCCACTGCCTCGACGCCAAGATCAACCTGGACAGCAACGCCCTGTACCGTCACCCGGACCTGCAGGCCATGCGCGATCCTTCCCAGGAAGATCAGCGTGAAGCCGACGCGGCGAAGTGGGAACTGAACTATGTAGCCCTCGACGGTAACATCGGCTGCATGGTTAACGGCGCAGGCCTGGCCATGGGTACCATGGACATCGTCAACCTGAGTGGCGGCAAGCCCGCTAACTTCCTGGACGTTGGCGGCGGCGCGACCAAAGAGCGCGTAGCAGAAGCGTTCAAGATCATTCTGTCTGACGATAACGTTAAAGCCGTTCTGGTGAACATCTTCGGCGGTATCGTTCGTTGCGACATGATCGCTGAAGGCATCATCGGTGCCGTTGAGCAGGTTGGCGTCAACGTCCCGGTGGTCGTACGCCTGGAAGGTAACAACGCTGAATTGGGCGCTGAAAAACTGGCGTCCAGCGGTCTGAACATCATCGCTGCTACCAGTCTGACCGACGCGGCTCAGCAGGTTGTCAAAGCAGCGGAGGGCAAGTAATGAGCATCCTGATCGATAAGAACACCAAGGTCATCTGCCAAGGTTTCACCGGTGGCCAGGGCACGTTCCACTCCGAGCAGGCGATTGCCTATGGCACGCAAATGGTCGGTGGTGTGACGCCGGGCAAAGGCGGCCAGACGCACCTGGGCCTGCCTGTTTTCAACACCGTGAAAGAAGCGGTCGAGAAAACCGGCGCAGAAGCCAGCGTGATCTACGTACCGGCACCGTTCTGCAAAGACTCGATCCTTGAAGCTGCTAACGCTGGCATCAAGCTGATCGTGTGCATCACCGAAGGCATCGCAACCCTCGATATGCTCGACGCAAAAGTAAAATGCGACGAGCTGGGCGTGCGTCTTATCGGCCCGAACTGCCCGGGTGTGATCACTCCCGGCGAGTGCAAAATCGGTATCATGCCGGGTCACATCCACCAGCCGGGCCGCGTCGGTATCGTTTCCCGCTCTGGTACTCTGACCTACGAAGCCGTTAAACAGACCACTGACCACGGTTTCGGTCAGTCTACCTGTGTTGGTATCGGCGGCGACCCGATTCCGGGCTCCAACTTCATCGACATCCTGGAGATGTTCGAGAAGGACCCGAAAACCGAAGCGATCGTGATGATCGGCGAAATCGGCGGCACCGCTGAAGAAGAAGCCGCGGCTTACATCAAAGCCAACGTTTCTAAGCCGGTGGTTTCCTACATTGCCGGTGTCACTGCACCTCCTGGCAAGCGTATGGGCCACGCGGGCGCCATCATCTCTGGCGGTAAAGGTACTGCCGATGAGAAATTTGCTGCTCTTGAAGACGCCGGTGTGAAAACCGTTCGTTCTTTGGCGCAAATTGGCGACGCGCTGAAAGAAGTAACCGGCTGGTAAGCCGCGCACTTTTTTCGTGACGCTGAAAAGGGCACCTTCGGGTGTCCTTTTTGCGTTTGAGGGGGGTAAGTAAAGCGGTGAGGCGGCTAGCGCTGACGCAGCATGCGCGCGCTGTAGAGCAGTAGCAGCGGCGCGCCGGCGGCAAGATACAAGTGGTAGCTAATCAGCCGCCAAACCAGCACGGCGGCAGCGGCCTGTTCCCTCCCCATTAAAGGCAGCAGCAGGCTTCCCACCCCCACTTCAGCAGCCCCCGCGCCGCCAGGGAGAAAGCTGAATTGGCTGGCGGCCATGGCCAGCATCTGGGTTAAAAACGTCCAGAGCCAATCGGCATGTCCACCGATGCCAATCACCGCTAGGTAAAGCAAGCTGTAGCGCAGCAGCCAGTGTAGGGTTGTGAGTGCCAGCATCGCTGCCAACGTGGCTTTGGGTAGCGCCAGTGTCATACGCAGCGAATGGCGACAGCGTAACAGCCGCCTGACCAGCCAGCGCCTGCGGCTAGGGCGTATCCAAGCCAGCCACTGGCGTCGAGTACGCAGCAGCCTGGGTAAGTACCCCATCATCAGCGAGACGCCCACCGCTAACAGCGCCAATCCTAGTAACGAGAGCTGAACCAGCCCCTGGTGCGGCCACTGGGCATCGCCGAATATTGACATTGCCACCAGTCCACTGAGCATCAACAAAAAGAACAGCAGGTCGCACCCTTGGTCGATAAGAAACACCGCCGTGCCCTTCGCCGGAGAGAAGCCCCGCTGGGCAAGTAGTAACAGCAAAGTGGCTGGGCCGCCGCTGCCGCCTGGCGTTGCGCAGAGCGCACACTTCGCCGCCAATTCAATGCCCAGCGCACCACGCTGCCCAAGCTGCCCCGCGCGACCGTTCAGCATCAACCGCAGTCGAGCGGCGTTTAAATTCCAGCACAGTGCCGTCATGACAATCATCAGAATCAGCAGGCCAATAGGAAACTGCGCCACATGCTCAAAGGCTTGGCTACCACCCGCAAGCGATGTGAGCACCAGCGGCGCCACCAGGGCAGCCAGCAGTAGAACGCCGTGTAGCGGACGAAAGCGCAGCAGCCGTTGAGGGTTAGCGACGGAGGGCGAGGGCATCGGGCTGTTCGAGTCCACAGAGATCGACATAGTGCGTGAGCAGTGAGCCAATCACGCCATCCCAGCTAAACTGGCGCTCCACATAGTGGCGCGCGTAGCGCCCGCAGGCGCCGATGTCGTTGCTAAACAGCGCGGCGCAGGCGTCCGCCATGGCCTCCGGGTCCAGCGGCTGACAGAGCACGCCTGCACCCAGCGGTACGTTCTCGATCAGCGCTCCCGCGCGTGCGCCAATCACCGGCAGGCCGCTGGCCATCGCTTCCTGGGCCACCAGCCCAAAGGTTTCGCGGGTGCCCGCATGCAGCAACGCATCGCTACTGGCAAGCGCTCGGGCCACTTCATGGCTACCGCAACAGCGGTTTACTACCGTAACATTGCTGGGCACTTGAGTCGGCATTCCCGGCCCCATCAGCAGCAGGTGATAGTCGCTGCCAAGCGCTCGCATGGTGGCTAGCAGCACGTCGATATTTTTTTCTCGGGAGAAGCGGCCGACGAAAATCAGCAGCTTTTTATCCTCAGGAATGCCCATGGCCGTACGGAAGCCGGGATCACGCTGGGAAGGGTGGAACTGTTCCAAATCGACCCCCAGCGACTGCACGCGCACGTTGGGTACGCCCCATTCGATGAGGCGGTTGGCCATCGCATGGCAAGGTGCCAGCACGCTATCAAAGCGCTGATAAAGATCGACTACATAGCGAATCAGCCGCTGACAAACATGGCGGCCAAAGCGGTCGCCCATCAAGTGGGGTAAATCGGAGTGGTAGAAACCCACCACCGGCACGCCCAAGCGCTGGCCAGCCTCCAGCGCTGCCCAAGCGGTGACGTAAGGGTCGCCGGCTTCGATTAACGTGGGGGAGAGGTCTACCAGCGCATCACGCCATGGACGGCGGCGCAGCGGGAATCGATAGCCCTGCCCAAGGGGCAAGCGCAGCGCGGGTAGCGTGTGGTGGTCGCCTAAACTATCACGCTCAGCCCCCGGCACCAGCAGGCTGGTGCGCAGGTTAGGCGTGCGCGAGAGCACGCGATGCTTAGCCTGTAGATAGGTGCGAACGCCGCCGCTTGCTGGGGCGTGGAACATGGTCACATCGGCGATGTGCAAGGTAACCTCCGAGCCACATGAGTATCATCGAATCACCTTAGGATAGAAATAAGTCAATTCGGCGACAATTGAGCCGCCGCTGTTTATTTCCTACGAACCGCTTCCAGCTTTCTATTTCATCCCATTTCACTCTTTATCCCCATTCCCATCTATCGGCTTGGTTGCCGATGGTCGTTCTCTTGTGCGCATTAGTTGACTGTTTGCCGAGCTAGGCTAATATGACATCTATATGGATGGTATATGGATTCCAATTAGATGGTTTTTAAGTTAGTGACGTGCTTATATGGGCGGCACGGTTTAAGAAACCTCACATCAAGCAACATCCAACAGCCGTTCGACTATTTAGCGCAACGAGGAAGGACACATGAGCGTGCATGAGCTGCGCCGTAAGGGCGGTGATTCCAGTGAAAAGATCACCATTAACCTAGGGGTGGTTGACCTGGGGCAGATCGACCTGCTGGTCCAAGAAGGTTTTTACTCCAACCGGACCGATCTGATTCGCACCGCTATTCGTAATCAGTTAGCGACCCATGCTGAGGTCGTCAAAGACACCGTAAGCCGTAAGGCATTTGTGTTGGGCCTTGAGCATTACAGCCGGGCAGATCTAGAGGCTCTGCAGTCAGCCGGGGAGACGTTGCAAATTCAGGTGCTGGGCATGGCCAGCATTGCCGACGACGTGACGCCTGAGCTTGCCCTCGCCACCATCGAGTCCGTGGTGGTTTTGGGCGCACTTCATGCCAGCAAAGCGGTGAAAACCGCTCTGGCGGATCGAATCCACTGAACGACTCACTCAATAAGCGCTGACCGCGCAATCATTGAATAAGGATATTGAAAATGATCGATGCCACGATGACGAAGCGAATGGAAGAAGCGAAGCGGCTCACCCGCGCGGGAAAACTACAAGAGGCCATGGCGATTCTCCAGGGCGGCAGTCCCGACGTTAGAAGCGCAGAAACGCCGGATAATTCTTATCAGCAAGGCGATACTTTTGACGGGACCTGCGAGGTCATTGATGAAGAAGCCACCGTATCGAAGCCAGAGCCTTCTGAGGCGCCAACTGGAGCTTTCTCGCCCAGTGATATTCAGATGCCTGCAGCATGGCGCGATAAGTGGATGAAGTTTCGCGATGGAGTGGCGCAACCCGAGCAAGCGCCGAACTCCAGCGAGAAACCGCAGCCAGGCGCGTTCACTGCCGGTCGGTTTACTCACCCTGTGGGGGCGCGTAATTACAAACTGTATATCCCTAGCGGCTATCATGGGCAGGCGCTGCCGCTGGTAGTGATGCTGCATGGCTGCACGCAGAACCCTGATGATTTCGCTGCCGGAACCGAGATGAACCGGCTAGCCGAAGAGCAGCTGTGCTGTGTGCTCTATCCGGCTCAGCCGATGACCGCGAACAGCTCGAAATGCTGGAACTGGTTCAAGGCTGAAGACCAGCAGCGCGAAGGGGGAGAACCCGCCATCATCGCGGCCATGGCCCGCCAGATCATCGATACCCACGGGCTAGATGAAACGCGCGTCTATGTGGCCGGGCTTTCTGCAGGCGCGGCCATGGCAACCACCCTGGCGATGACCTACCCAGATCTGTTTGCGGCGGTAGGAGTGCACTCCGGGCTACCCTACGGCGTCGCCCAAAGCCTTCCCGATGCGTTAAGCGTTATGCAAGGAGGCTCCGGGCCTCTGGGCGTTGGTAAAGCGAAAGATACTCGTTGGTCATCGGATGTGCCCGTGATTATCTTTCATGGAGATCGTGACACCACCGTGCACCCCAGCAATGCGGAACGCGTGGCCGCTCAGTACCGTCAATCGCGCCAAGCAGGAGCAGCGGTGGAGCAGGGGAAAGTGGCGAATGGCCACTCCTATACGCGTACCACACACCACAACGGGAAGGGCAAACCTCACATAGAGCAGTGGCGCATTCACGGGGCGGGCCATGCCTGGTCAGGGGGCAGCGCTAAGGGCAGCTATACCGACCCCAAAGGCCCCGATGCTACTCAGGAAATGCTGCGGTTCTTCTTGCAGCACCAGCACGCTGGATAAATGCACTCACCTATCACTGCCACAGACACAACAACGGCGCCTTAAGGCGCCGTTGTTGTGTGGTGAGGCTTAGTAGAGATTGCTAAGCGGCAGGCTTGGCGACCAGCGAGCGTGTCTCTTCACGGGCTTCCGTGAGTGATACGCGCAGGCTATCGCCCAGCTTGAAGCGCTCTTCGCCTTCGATTTGGATACGGCCCTCTTTATCATCGATGACGACCTTATCGCGGTCACTGTGCATCAAGGGGGCAGGCACGAACGCCGTCGCGCCGTTCTCGATCAGGCGAACCCGCATGCCGCCACGGTTGATCGCCATGATCTCAGCTTCGAAGGTGTCCTGATTCTGCGCGGCTGGGGTCAGGTAGCGCACGTAGAGCCAATCTTTCACGTCGCGCTCGGCCATGCGGTTCAGGCGGCGGCGCTCGGTGAGCTGCTCGGTGAGCTGCTGGCTGGCTTCTGCCGGTGCCTGCTCGCCCTTCAGCACGCGCTTGATCAAGCGGTGGTTGACCATATCGCCGTACTTACGAATCGGCGAGGTCCAGGTGGCGTAAGCGGGCAGGCCCAGGCCGAAGTGCGGGCCAGGCTGGGCCGACATGCTGGTGAAGCCTTGGAAACGGCGCAGGCGCGCATCCAGCCAGGCGTCATCGCGGCTCTCAAGCGCGCGCTTCAGCTCTTTATAGTGGGCAAGCTCGGTGAGCGCTTCCTGGGCGACTTCGATTTCCTGGGTAGCCAGGAACTCTTGTGCCGCTTCGGCTTTTTCCGGCTCGAAAGCGCGGTGCACGTTGAAGATGCCGTGGCCGATATGGCTGGCCAGGAAGTCCGCGCAGCAGGCGTTGGCGGCAATCATCGACTCTTCGATCATGCGGTTGGCAATGCGGCGGTCTTCGGTACGAATGCCCAGCACGTTGCCCGCTTCATCCAGGTCAAACACGTAGTCAGGACGATCTTTAAATACCAAGGCGTGCTCGTTACGCCACGCGGTACGCGCTTCGGTCAGCTCACGTAGCGCGTTCAGCTGTTCGGCAATGTTGTCTGCCGGAGTCCATTCGCCTTGGCCTTCAGTCCAATCGGAGACGCGCTCATACACCAGCTTGGCGTGGGATTTTACGTTGGCCGCGAAGAAGCGATAGTCGCCCAGGCTGCCGTCGGCGTTAATGTTCAGCGTACAGGCGAGTGCTGGGCGCTCTTGGCCTTCCCACAGTGAGCAGAGGTCGTCCGCCAGCTGCTCGGGCAGCATGGTCACGTTCTGGCCCGGCAGGTAGACGGTAAACGCACGGGTGCGTGCTTCCAGGTCGGCGGCGTGGCCCTCTTCCACATAAGCGGTAGGGTCGGCAATCGCTACGCTCAGCTGCCAGCCACCTTCCGGGCGGGCAACGATGTGCAGCGCGTCATCCATATCGCGGGTCTTTTCACTGTCGATAGTGAAGAAGGGCTGCTCGGTCAGGTCTTCCCGCGTTAGGCCCTCGTCGCGCAGCGGCCAGTCGCTGCCGGCATCCGGGCACTCCTGCTCCAGCGCGTGGCGGGCCAGCGTGACGCGCCACGGCACGGCGGGGTCGTCGGCTTTGGCCACCAGCTCATCAATCTGGGTGAAGAAGCCGCGGTCGTTCTCTTTCAGTGGGTGGCGCACCAGGCGTGCCACGACCCAATCGCCATCGGCAATGGTGTTTTCATCCAGGCTGTTTTTGATGCGTGCCTTTAGGACATTGCGAATTGAGGGGTGGTCCGGCACGACTGCGAGGCGGCCTTCGCGCTTTTGCACGCGGGCAACGAAGCGATCCAAACCGGCTTCGATGAGCTTTTCCGGTTCGACCGACTTCTTATCGCCGTTCTCGTGAATCACGGCTTCCACGCGGTCTCCGTGCAGCACCTGCTTCATGGCGGGGGGCGGCACGAAATAGGATTCGCCGCTATCGGTTTCAAGAAACCCGAAGCCTTTTTCGGTCGCTTTGATCACCCCTTCAGCGCGCGGGGTGGTTTCACGGATCTGTTGCTTGAGCTGGGCAAGCAGGGAGTTGTTTTGAAGCATGTGTTCGATCAGTTGGCGAGAGTAGGCTGCCACTATACGGATTCCCACTGGCCGCGCCAATCGTTCCCCGGTGGGAAGTGGCTGCCTATACGGCAGGTCAATGGCTTACCTACCCCTGGCTGAATCGGTTAAGCTGAAATACTGCCACGCAAACTGAGCCAACGCACAAGGAGCGCCTTATGACCCCTCGCCTGATTGTTTCCGACCTGGATGGCACGCTGCTGGGCAGCGACCATCGGTTACATGACAGCACTGTGGAGGTGCTACGCGCGCTGGTTCAGCAGGGGCACCATCTCGCGCTGGCCTCGGGCCGCCACTATCACGATATGCGAGTGTTCCGCGACGAGCTAGGCGTGCCTGCCCATCTGATCAGCACCAATGGGGCCTACACCCACGACCCGAACGATGATTTGGTCAGCGCGTCGCACCTCAACCCGGAACATGCCCACACGCTGATTCATTTACCCCGGCCGCCCCAAGTGCGACTTAGCCTTTACCGTGAGGCGGGTTGGCATGTGGATGCCGAAGCGCCACACCTGCTCTCGCTGCACGCCTCGACGGGCTTTCGCTATGACGTCGTGCCACCCGAGCAGATGGACGCCAACGGCGTGGGCAAAGTGCTCTATTTGGGCGACCCGGAGGCACTAGCGGAACTGGAAACCCAGGCGCAAGCGGCCCACGGCGATGGGCTGCACATTACTTACTCCACGGTGGACTCGCTAGAGATCATGGCGGGCGGGGTCAACAAAGGCGTGGCGCTAGCGGCACTGTTGGAGTCGCTTGGGCTCACCGCCGCCGACTGCCTCGCCTTTGGCGATAACCTCAACGACACCGAAATGCTCACCCTAGCCGGTGAAGCCCATGTGATGGCCAATGCCCATCCGGCACTTTTTGACCGCGTACCCGCCGCCCAGCGTATCGGCCACCACGGTGAAGCGGCAGTGGCAACGTGGTTAAAACAGCGCTTTGGGCTGTAGCGTAGTGCGAGTTATGTTGTCCTGTGCTAGCGCTCTGCCACCTTAGTCGATAGCCGCTTGCGGTAGGCGATGTGCTCCACCATCATCTAGCCCCTAAAACGACAATCACCAGGGGCGCTTTCCACAATGACAACCACGCCTGCTACCTTAATGGTCGTCGACGATGACCCAGAAATCCGTGAGCTGCTGGCGGATTACCTGGGTCGGCACGGTTACCAGGTGCTGACCGCCGATGGGGCTGACGCTCTCTACCCGCAGCTTGCCGAGCACACGCCGGATTTACTGATTGTCGATGTGATGATGCCCGGCGATGACGGTTTTACGATCTGTCGGGAGCTGCGCAAAACCAACGACACACCCATCATCATGCTCACCGCCAGCGCTGATGATACCGACCGTATCCTGGGGCTGGAGCTGGGGGCCGACGATTACATCGGCAAACCCTTCAATCCCCGCGAGCTGCTGGCACGCATTAAAGCAGTGCTACGCCGCTCCCGCTCGGCGACGGCTCCCCATGAGGCACGCTGGGTACGCTTTGGCGAGTGGCAGCTCGACCGTATGACCCGGGAACTGATTGACCAGGCAGGCGAGCGCACCGCGCTTTCAGGGGCAGATTTTCAGCTGCTACAAGTGTTTTTAGAACGCCCCGCGCAGGTGATCACTCGCGATGACCTATATACCCTGACCCGCGGCCGCGATGCGCCGCCGCTGGACCGTTCGATTGACGTACACGTGTGTCGGCTGCGCCAGCGGTTAGGTGAAGATGCCCAGCACTCTCAGCTTATTCGCACCGTGCGTGGGGCAGGTTATGTGCTTACGGCCAGGGTAGAATCAGCGTCGTGAAGGCGTGGCGGCGCTGGTTGAAACGGTATTCGCGCTGGCTACCCAGCAGCCTGCGCGGCCGCTTTGTCATTATCATGATTGCTGGTGTGCTGGCCGCCCAGGTGGCTAGCTACGCCATTTGGACCTCCCAGGTGCGCGCCAGCCAGCTCGAACAGCTCGATGAGCTTTCCAGCAATATGGCGTTTAGCATCGCTTCTACCATGAAGTTTTTCCGCTCGCTGCCGGTGGACTACCGGCATATCGTACTCGACCAGCTGCGTAATATGGGGGGCACACGCTTTTTTGTCAGCGTGAACGAGCGGCGTATTCCTGTGGAAGACATTGGTAGCGGCCCGGAAAAAGCGGTAGTGGTGAACAATGTACGCACCATTCTTACCCAGCAGCTCTCGATTGACGATGTAGTGGTGGAGTTCTCCCGCCCGGAAACCCTGCGGGTGTTTAATAACGAAATACTGCTCTACGACCTGCCGCCCCGCTGGGGGCAGCACAGCCTGCTGATGGAACCCCTTTCGCCGCCCATTCTGGTGGTGCAGTTAGAGCTTGCCCCAGATACTTGGCTCTATGTGGCCACGCTGCTGGGCGTGCCAGATATTTTCAGCGGCTACCGCTGGCTCTCGGAAGAGCGGCTGCTGGCAGGCATCGTCGTGCTGCTCACCGTGCTGGCGCTGTCGCTATTGGGCATCAGTAGCGTGACGCGACCGCTGGCAAGGCTCTCCCGGGCGGCGCGCCAGCTCGGCGATGATCTGGACAGCCCGCCTTTAAAAGAGAGTGGCCCCAAGGAGGTAGCGGCCACCGCCGTGGCGTTTAATCGCATGCAGCGGCGTATTCGCGAGCAGGTGGAGGAGCGGGAGCGGCTCTTCTCCGCGATCTCCCACGACTTAAAAACGCCGATTACCCGCATGCGCTTACGGGCTGAAATGCTCGATGACCCGCTTCAGCGCGAACGCTTCTGCGCCTCGCTGGATGAGCTGTCAGAGCTGGTCAAGGGCGCGCTGGCCTCCGTCAAAGGCCTCGATTTACATGAAGAGCCGCAGCCGACCGATCTCAACGCGTTGGCGACCGAGTTGGCCGAGGCGCTGCGCTTGCAGGGTGGCGATGTGCAGGTGGAAGGGCAGGTGGCCCTGCTAACGGTCAAACCGCTGGCAATGAAGCGCTGCCTGGCGAACCTGCTGGAGAACGCGGTATTTTACGGTCAGTGCGCCAGAGTAACCCTGGAAGAGCAGGCGGGCATGGTACGCCTACATATCCACGACAGTGGCCCCGGTATTCCCCAGGAGCAGCTTGGCCGCGTGTTCTCCCCCTTTGTGCGCTTGGAGGCTTCCCGCAGCCGCCACACCGGTGGCAGTGGCCTGGGGCTGGGCATAGCCCGACACATTGCTCGTGCACATGGGGGTGATATTACCCTCACCAATCACCCCGCAGGCGGGTTGCTGGCCACGCTGGCGCTACCTCGCCAAACCAGTGTTACAGACTTGTAATACATCGCTAACACTATGCAGGACTCGGTAACTCCCGTTGTTGCCCCAGCTGGCGTACTCTGCAATAAGCCGTTTCACTCCCTAAAAAGCGGCGCCATATCAGCGATAAAAACGGCACCCCCACCGTTCTATCCATAAAAACAACAGCAGGAGCTACTCATGCGTATTCCGTTACCCGCATTTAAAAAATCCGCCCTCGCACTGGCCTTAGCGGCAGGCACGGCGATGGCAGGCGCAGCCCAGGCCAACGAGGTTGAAGTGCTGCACTGGTGGACCTCTGGAGGCGAAGCCCGGGCGGCTAATGTGCTAAAAGAGCTAATGGAAGCCGAAGGTTACGGCTGGCAAGACTTTGCTGTGGCTGGCGGTGGCGGTGAAACCGCGATGACGGTTCTCAAATCCCGCGCCATGTCTGGCAACCCGCCTTCCGCCGCCCAAATTAAAGGCCCGGAAATCCAGGAGTGGGGCGAGCTGGGCCTGCTGGGTGATTTAAATGAGGTGGCTGAGGCCGAAGGCTGGAACGACCTGCTGCCCGAGATTGTGGCCAACATTATGCGTTACGACGGCCAGTACGTGGCCGTGCCCGCGAACGTACACCGGGTCAACTGGCTATGGGCCAACCCGGACGTGCTGGAAGCTGCGGGCGTTGAGATGCCCACTACCCTAGATGAGCTGTTTACCGCCGGGGAAGCGATTCGTGAAGCCGGGTTTGTGCCGCTAGCCCACGGTGGCCAAGCGTGGCAGGACGCCACCGTGTTTGAAAGCGTGGTGCTGGGTAGCCAAGGCACCGAGTTCTATCAGCAGGCGCTGGTGGAGCTAGACCCGGAAGCCCTGGGCGGCGAGCAGATGGTCGCCGCGCTGGAAGACTTCAAACGCCTGCGCGAGCTGATGGACGAAGGCATGCCGGGCCGTGATTGGAACATTGCCACCGCGATGGTGATTGAAGGCGTAGCGGGCTTCCAGTTGATGGGTGACTGGGCGAAGGGTGAGTTCACCGCCGCAGGTCTGACCGCCGGTGAAGATTATCTGTGCGCCGCCGCTCCGGGCACTGAAGACGCCTTTACCTTCAACATCGACAGCCTAGCGATGTTCCGCGTCACCGATGATGCCGAGCGTGAAGCCCAGCACACGCTGGCGCGCTTGGTGCTAGAACCCACCTTCCAGGAAGCCTTCAACCTTGCCAAAGGCTCTATTCCCGCGCGTCCTGACCTGGATATGAGCGAGTTCGACAGCTGTGCCCAGCAGTCGCTGGCGGACTTCCAACGCACCGCCGATGAAGGTGGCTTAGTGCCCAGCATGGCCCACGGTATGGCCGTTCGCGCCGACGTTCAGGGGGCTATTTTTGACGTCGTCACTAACTACTTCAACGACGCCGATATGCCCGCCGAAGAAGCCGCCCAACGTATGGTTAGTGCCGCTGAAGCCGCTTCGTTTTAAACGCGGCGCCATTCCGGCAACAGCGCGGAATAAGCGCTGAACGTACGTAACCAGCGCCGCCGCAACGGCGGCGCTAGCGGTTGATTGGCGAGGAATTTCCCATGAGCGAAACCACAACGCGCACCGCGTTGCGGCCAACGGTATCCGGTCGGCTGCAAGCCTGGTTGCCACGGCTAGTACTGGCACCCTCGGTGGCGGTGTCTCTGTTTTTCGTTTACGGCTTTATGCTGTGGACCTTTGTTTTATCTCTCACCAGCTCACGCATGTTGCCAAGCTACGACTTCGTCGGGTTTGGCCAGTATGCGCGGCTGATGGCCAACGAGCGTTGGTGGGTTGCCTCCACCAACCTGATGATCTTTGGCGCGCTGTTTATCATTATCTGCCTCGTGCTGGGGGCGCTGCTGGCGATTTTGCTAGATCAGAAGATCCGCCAGGAGGGCGCACTGCGCACCGTCTATCTCTACCCCATGGCGCTGTCATTCATCGTCACTGGTGTGGTGTGGAAGTGGCTGCTAAACCCGCAGTTAGGCATCCAGGCCATGGTGCAAAGCTGGGGCTTCGAGTCGTTTGAATTCGATTGGATTGTCGACCCGGATATGGCGATTTACACCCTGGTAATTGCCGCCGTCTGGCAGGCCTCTGGCTTCGTGATGGCGCTGTTTTTAGCCGGGCTGCGCGGTATTGACGACAGCATCGTCAAAGCTGCACAGCTCGATGGCGCAAGCCTACCGCGCATCTACTGGCGGGTGGTGATGCCCTGCCTGCGTCCGGTGGTGTTCAGCGCGGTGATGATTTTGGCCCACATTGCCATCAAAAGTTTTGACCTGGTGGTGGCACTCACCGGCGGCGGGCCGGGCTACGCAACGGACTTACCCGCTACCTTTATGTACACCCACGCCTTTAACCGCGCGCAAATCGGCCTGGGGTCTGCCAGCGCCATGCTAATGCTCGGCGGCGTGCTGGCCATCCTGATTCCTTATCTCTACTCCGAACTAAGGAGCCGCAAACATGGCTAATGTGATTCGTCGCCAAACGCCTGCGGCCAAGTTGTGGCGGGGCGTGCTGTACGCGGTGCTGGTCATCGCCGCGCTGTTCTACGTGCTGCCGCTGGTGGTCATGCTGATGACTTCTATCAAACCGCTGAGCGAAATCAGCGCCGGTACGCTGCTGTCATTACCACAAGACCCAACGCTGGCCCCTTGGAAAAAAGCCTGGGGCGAAGCCTGTACCGGCATGCGCTGCGAAGGTGTCGGCGGTTATTTCTGGAACTCCTTTGCTATCGTCATTCCCGCAGTATTGATCTCCACCGCCGTGGGGGCGCTCAATGGCTACGCTCTGACCAAGTGGCGCTTTAAAGGCTCCGAGCTGGTGTTCGCGCTGATGCTGTTTGGCTGCTTTATTCCGTTTCAGGTGGTGCTGCTGCCCATGGCGCAAACTCTGGGCTGGCTGGGGCTTTCCAGCTCGCGGGCGGGGCTGATCCTGGTGCACGTGGTGTTTGGTATCGCCTTTACCACGCTATTTTTCCGCAACTTCTACGTAGGGATTCCCAACGAGCTAGTCTCGGCGGCCAAGCTAGACGGTGCCGGGTTCTTCCGTATTTTCTGGCGCATCCTGCTGCCGGTGTCCGCCCCCATCATCGTGGTCTCGGTGATCTGGCAGTTCACCCAAATCTGGAACGACTTCCTATTCGGCGTGGCGTTCTCCGCCCACGACACCCAGCCGGTTACCGTGGCGCTCAACAATTTGGTGAACACCTCCACCGGCGTGCGCGAATACAACGTCGATATGGCCGCCGCCATGATTGCCGCGCTGCCCACCCTGGTGGTGTACGTGCTGGCGGGTAAATACTTCGTACGTGGGCTGACGGCAGGCTCCGTAAAGGGCTAATAACAACTAGGTGCATGGCAGTCGCAGGTAGAGGTCAGATCACCCCGTAGCGGGGGTCTTTCGCCAGGACGGCGAAAGTAGCGCCCAGGGAAGGGTTTACAGCGCCCCCGCCAAGGGGTGATCTGACCGGTGCCAATGCGCGTCTTGCCAGCCCCCTTAGAACAGGATTTTGATAATGGCAGCGTTAGAGATTCACAACGTACGCAAAGAGTTTGGCAGCGAGCGGGTGCTGAAAGATGTCAGCATCTCCATCGATTCCGGCGAGTTTTTGATTCTGGTGGGGCCATCCGGCTGTGGTAAATCCACGCTGATGAACGCCATCGCAGGCCTTGAGCCGGTCACCAGCGGCAATATCTATATCGACGGCGAAGACGTCACCTGGCGCACCCCCGCCGAGCGCGATATTGCCATGGTGTTCCAGTCCTATGCCCTGTACCCCAGCATGACCGTGCGTCAAAACATCAGCTTCGGCCTAGAGATGCGTAAGGTGCCCAAGGCCGAGCGGGAAGCCGCCGTAGAGCGGGTGGCCGATCTGCTGCAAATATCCCACCTGTTGGAGCGCAAGCCCGCCCAGCTCTCCGGCGGCCAGCGCCAGCGGGTCGCCATGGGCCGCGCCTTAGCGCGAGAACCCAAGGTCTATCTGTTCGACGAGCCGCTCTCGAACCTGGACGCCAAGCTGCGCGTGGATATGCGCACCGAGATCAAAAAGCTCCACCAGCGTTTAGGCACCACCATCGTCTACGTTACCCACGACCAAGTAGAAGCCATGACCCTGGCGGACTGCATCGCAGTAATGCGCGATGGGCATATTCTACAGTTAGGCAGCCCCGATGAGGTCTATAACAACCCGGTGGATATGTTCGTGGCAGGTTTTATGGGCTCACCGTCGATGAACTTCATCCGCGCTACGCTGGAAGCCGACGGCGATAGCTATGCACTGCGCATTGCCACCCCCGACGAAGCCGACCTGCTGCTGCCGTGGCCAGCGGCCCGCCATACGGCAGGGCTGGTGGAACAGCTTAACAAGCCGGTGATTCTCGGCCTGCGGCCTGAACATTTCAGCGAAGAGGATGTGCGGCTCAGCGAGCAGGCCGAAGGCACGTTGTTGGAAGCCAAGGTGAGCGTAGTGGAGCCGACCGGAGCTGATATTCTGCTGCGCTTGCCTCTGGGTGAGCAGGAGATTACCGCGCGGGTGGGGCCAAAGTGTGAAGTTTCACCCGGCGAGCGCCTAGCGCTAAGGGTCGATATGTCCCGGGCGGTGCTATTCGATGCTGAAACCGAGCAGCGGCTGGCTTAAGCCGCTGCGTGAGCGGTATTAGTCGTTGTGCCGTGTGGCGGTGGGGGCGGGGTCTTTATCCAGCCGTTTGATCTGTCGCCACAGGTCCTGGCGAAGGTCGGCTAGTTTGGGCTGCTCTTCTGGTGTAAACGCCACCGGGCGGCATAGCCGCTGAGCGCGCATACCGAGGCGAGCGCTCAGCAGCCCCGTCGCTAAGCCTTGGCCGGCTCTTGCCGAAAGGCGGCCTGCCAAATCTAGCGAGAGCATGTCCATGCTGGCATCGGTAGCCAGTTCGCTGGCGCCTGCAAAGGCCATGTTGTGCAGCACATGGCGAAAGAGCCGCAGGCGGCTGGCGTAGCCAAGTTCCAGGCCGTACAGGCGGCTTAGTCTATCCACCATGGCAAGGCTGCGCCACGCCACCAGCGCCATATCCACTAGGGTCAGCGGGCTAACCGCCACCATAATGGCGGTCTCCCCGGACATCCGCGAGATCAACCGCTGAGCTTCCCGATCGCGGGGGGCCAGCAGGTGGTAGCGCAGCAGGGTTTGAATATCTTCACCGCTATGGTGCGGCTGGCACGCCCGCTGAAAGGCCAGCCAGTGCGGGTCGTCATTGCTCAGCGCGAGCTGCTGTTTTAACTGAACGGCCATCGCCTGGGCCTGCCGGTTAGAGCGCTGGGGAAGCTCGGCTAGGTTGGCCCGTAGCTGGTCGTGACGCTTTAAGCGCCGCAAACGGCCCAGCTCCTTGAGGAGCGACACGCCGCCCAAGCCAATCAGGCTAATGCCAAACAGCTGCCACGCCATCGTCATCCACTCAGACTGCGACAGCGCATCAGGGATGCCAGTCGCCAGCTCCACCGTACCCAGCGCGGCACCGCCTGCTAAGGCAAACATCAGCCCCCAGCGGCGCTTGCGGGGCGCGCCTAGGGTCTCTTCCGGCAGCGCTTTCAGTTCGGCTTGAGTCGCCAAAGGCTGGTTTGATTCGGTAGCGGTAAAGCGTTCGTGCTGGCGTAGGCTTTCCTGGGTGGGTTCGGGGGGCGCTTCGGTGTGGAAGTCGCGGCGGGGTTGTGGGTTGCTCATGTCAATTTGTCTCCCATCAGCCAGTCAATCGCGGCGTCCATACGAATGTGGGGCAGCGCCTCGTCGTCAACGGGCATCGGGCGGAAGCTTGGGAAATCAAACCCCTGCTGCTGCCAAAAATCGGCTTTGGGCAGGCGGCTGGGCACATCGCCGGGGTACACCAGCACGTCTTCGCCTTCTAACGTGGTGCCTTTCAGCGCTGGCGTTCGTTTGCCATCATGAAGCACTTCGCGGGCCTCGGTGGCGCGAATGGCTGCCAGCGACAGCGCTTTTACCGGGATATCGGCAAAGCGTAAGTCTTTCAATGGCTCCGCCAGCAGCGCTTCTAACAGCTGCACCACGTGGGTGTGCTGGTCGGGCGTCACGTGGTCCGCTTTGGTGGCAGCAATGGCGAGGCGGTCAATTTTCGGCGCGAACAGTCGGGTCAGCAGGCTGCGCTTGCCGTAATCAAAGCTTTGCATCAGTTGGCGCAGCGCACGGGAAAGATCCTCGAAACGCTCTGGCCCGGCGTTAAGTGCACCCAGCACGTCCACCAGCACAATCTGACGATCAAAGCGGCGGAAGTGGTCGCGGTAGAAGGGCCGCACCACCTGCTGCTGGTAGTAGCGAAAACGCGCTGCCAGGGTGGCGTAGAGGCTCGATTCGGGCAGGGCGTCGAGGGTTTCTTTGGGAATATCTAATCCGGGCAGCGGGAAGAACTGCAGCACCGGTGCGCCATCCAGCTCGCCGGGCAGCAAAAAACGCCCCGGCTGCAGGTCAGAAAAGCCCGCCTGCTTGGCGCGCCGTAGGCCCTGGGCATACGCCTCGGCCAGGGTAGCGAGCTGTGCTTCATCCGCTTCCGCGGCGGGGTCTAGCTGCTCTGCCTCGGCTAGCCATTCGCTAAACAGCGCCCGACGGTGGGGGCCTTCGTGCTGGGCTTGGCTCTGGCTCCAGCTATAGAAGTCGTGCTGCAGCAGCGGCAAATCCAGCAGCCATTCGCCGGGGTAGTCGAACAGATCCAGCGTCAGGTGAGCGATATCCGGCGTGAACCAGCCCTGTTGGGCAGGGCGGTAGCGCAGCTGTAAACGCAGCTCGCTAATGCCGCGGGTGGGTTCAGGCCAGCGCGGCGGTGTGTCTCTCAGCGATGCCATGCCGGGGTCATAGGGAAAGCGCGGCACGCCCAAATCCGGCTGGTTTAAACGCTGTGCGCCTAGCAGCCGGCCTTCACGGGCAACCGGCAGCAGGTCTAATTGTGCTTCTACGCCTGCATGGCGCAGCTGGTTTACCAGCGAGGTTAAAAACGCCGTTTTACCCGCTTGCGATAATCCCGTCACCGCCAGCCGCAGTTGCCGGTCTCGGCCTCGCTCTAACATATTGCTCAATTCGCGGCTTAACGGCTGGCGCATCCTGTCGATTCCTTCGTCGGGTGGGGCGTCTTGGTTAGATGGTTGGGCGTTAGCGCTGCCACATCAAGACAAGCTGAGACAGCATGGGTAGGGTTGCAATGATAAAACCAACAGCCGCAAGGCTATAGCCAGGCCAGCGGCGCTGCATTTTTTGGGCGAGCGTTAAGCCCACCAAGCACACCACCATACCAAGCAGGTTAAAGGCAAGCGTGGCTGCTTCCAGCCATTGCTGAGGGTCCATCGTCTCTCCTTCGTGTGTATTCATGCCTTGATCTTAGCAAAGCCTGAATGAACCGATCATTAACCGCGGCTTATTGTCGTACCCAGCAGGTGTTGCGCCCCAGGTACTAGCCAAACGGGATCAAGGCGGGTGTTCGCCGCTTCCACACACACGAAGTGCCGTGCAGCATCGGTGGGGGTGTCGTTGGGCAGGGCGCTATCCGGGTGCCATACCACCGTTGAGTCGCTGGACTGCTTGCCAATACGCAGCGTGCGCTGGCCGTCGTTAAGCAGCACCGCTTCGTTGGTGTGGTAGATGCGGTCAACTGCTCCGCGTATCGCCAACGTTCCCTGCTGCTCCGCTTCGGCAAAATCGCGTAGCTTATCTAAATAGCGTGCCCCTGCTAGGCCCTCCAGGCGGCACTGGTGGACATCATTCACCGCTAGATAGGTGTGCAGTGCGCCGCTGGTTTTCATCGGCGCGTCACCGATGTTTTCGCTGATAAGCTCAACGCTTAGCCGCTGGGCGTTGGCTTGAATGACCACGCGGGCGGTGAGCTGGCTATGCAGGCGCTCTTCCGGTGAAAGGTGCACTTCGATACCTTCGGCGTGGTCGTCAACGGCGTCCAGGCGCCACATGGCGTGACGGGCAAGCCCGTGGAAGGGGCCGGTACGCTCAGGGCTCTCATCGGCGTAGCGCTCGTCGGCAAACCAGGGCCAGCAGAGCGGAATACCGCCACGAATCGCGCCGGGCAGCGCCTGTGGGGTTGGGGTCACCCATAGCCAGCCGGTGTCGTCGGCGGGCTGGAAGTGCAGCACCTGCGCGCCCTGCAGGCTGATCGCCATTTCCCCCCAGGCCATGTTGAATAGCGCTATCTCACGCCCTTGCCAAGTGGCCCGTTGGTGGCCATCTACATTGCTAAGCAGCTGTTTGAGAGAATTGGGGATCATAAGGGAAGTCCTTGTGGGAAAAAGCAACAAATGGGCAGAACGGTAGTGCCGTGTGCTATGGTAGGACAAGCATAGGTGGAAGGATAGGTTGAAGGTAAAACCCCAAGCTGAGTGAAACCAAGGAGGTAGTATGGGCTTTATTGCATGGTTAATTATTGGTGGTCTGGCTGGCTGGATTGCCGGCAATATCATGCGCGGCGGTGGCTTTGGTATTTTAGGCAACATCGGCGTGGGCGTGGTCGGCGCGCTCGTTGGGGGCTTTCTATTTAGTTTGTTGGGTTTGCAAGCGGGCGGCTTCATCGGTTCGCTGGTCACGGCAACTGTGGGGGCTGTGGTTCTGCTATGGGTAATTAGCAAAGTCAAAAGTGCTTAGCGCAAGCCACTCTTTGCAGTGTCCGCTGCCCGGCCTCTGAGCCGGGCAGCGCTGTTTTGTGTGGCTGCTATCGGTCTTAGCCAAAGATTCCGTTACACTATGCCGCCTTTGGCAGCCCAACAGGCTGCTTTGTTTTATATGGCTTTCATTGATCGCTTTCTGTTTCTTCGAGGTGTCTTTTGGTCGACGCGCTAAATGCCTGGTGGGCTCAACAGCTGGTGCTGTGTGATTGGGCTTTTACACCGCACCCTATGGCGGTGGATGCGGTGGCAGCTGAACAACGCTTGCTGCAGCTGGGTATTACCGACCGTGGCGTGTTGGCAGACCAGCTGTTTTTTGCCCTCGGCGCACCGGCAGGCAGTGCGGATAAGCTACTAGGCGCGCTGGAGTGGGCTGCGCTGGCCGGGGCAGCAGGTTGGTTAAGCCAGGCTCAGGCGACCACCTGGGCGCATCATCTAACGCGGCGTATCACCTCCGATTATAGCGACCAGCGTGCATGGCTATCGGACCTACGCCGTGCGCTGGGGGCCAAGGGGTGGGAGACCGGCGCGGATGACCGCTTTATCGACGCCTGCCAGGCACTCGCTGATCTGGAGAGCGAAGGGGTAGGCGTCACATGGCAAGTGCTGGATGCCGCGTTAGCGCAACTGCCGCCACCGGCGTCGCTATGGCCGCAAGCACCCGAAGCTCAATCCTGGCGGCTTAATGCGCTGTTTCGTCCGGTGGTGGGCTATCCGGCCAGCGCTGCCGACTGGCCCGATGCTAGCCAGTGGTTAACGCAGATCTGGCAAGTGCATGACCGCGAGCAATTGCTAGAAGTGATACTGTGGCTGAGTGCCCAAGGCGAGCGCCAGCGTTGGGATATCGAAGCCCGCGAGCTGCTGGCAATGGATCATGCCCAACGCCAAGAGTGGCAGCGGGGCGCGGCGAACGATGCGCCTTACGCACCGGTGCTCACTACTTTCGTCAACCAAGGCGAGCCGTTGGAGTGGGCCGCCTGGGACTGGTTAAGGTTAGTGGAGTTGGCTTGGGCCGGTGCCTGCTGCGGCTGGCTAAGTCAAGCAGAAGCCGACGATCTAGCGGCTCATGCTGCAGACCTGGTTAGCCGCCGCTACCATGATTGGCACGCAGTACTGAAAGCGTACCTGCGCGGGCAGAGCCTGTTTGAAGGCGTTGACCGTCGTGGAATGACGCCGAGCGCCCGTCACAAGCTGCTAATGCACGCCCCCTATAGCCCATGGAGGCATCCGCTTGGCGCGCTATTAGATGAAGCCACCCGACAAGCTTCCCAAGCGCGCCTCAAGGCGTGGCGTAATACGCCCCATCATTGGCTTCTCGCCCTGGCCGGGGTGCGTGAACCCGATGTGATGCTGCGTCAGCTCAACCCGTCGGCGCCGCTCCCCGAGCAGCGCCGTGCGGATGCCGCCGTCTACTTGCAGGATTCGCTGGGCTTACATGCGGATGAGGGGCATCAAGTACTGGCCCGCTACTGGCTACCTGCCCAGGCGCATCATCTCAACCAGTTAGCGGCGGATGCCGTTCACGGCGTTCTGCCCCCATCGCAAACGCGCTTTGGCCAGCCGACCCCTGATGAGCTAAAACAGCGCAACGCGGTAAAAGGCGTGAGCCGTCACGCTGCGACGATTCACATGGCCGAGAAGTTTGCCTTCTACCTGCACATGGCCCTTGATAGCGGCCTATTCGAGCGTGAACCGCTCATGCAGCACGCCAGTGCCCTACGAAGCTGCTTGTGCCGCTTTTATGCCACGCCCAAGCGCCTGCTGGAGGCGTGGTTTGCCTGGGAGAGCTGCCTGCCGGAGCCGGAGCACGATTCGCTGATTAACGAGATTGCCTGGCATCTGGAAGACCCCGGTAGCCTGTTCCACTGGCTGGATTGGCGGCCGGATGCCTGGTGCGAGCCGGGAGAGCGCCCCACGTTGAGCCACTTTACGGCGATGTCGCTGGTGGGGCCGCTGAACAGTGCAGTGTGGAGCGAACCACAGCTGGAAAGCCCCCGGGAGTGCGCCGATATCCGTGAGTGGGTAGAGAGCCACTACCACCTCACCAGCGCCGACGATATGCAGGAGTTTTTAACCTTCATGCTGGAAGCCGGGGATCGGCAGGAGTACCAGATCAACTACGCGCCTTACACGCTGAACCCGGAGCGCCTAGCGGCTGAAATCGCCATTTTGGAGTCCGGCGACTGTGGTGAAGAGGAGCGCCACCATCTGCTGCGCCTGCGCCGCGTTAGCACCAACGAGGATGGCTGTAACGATGTGGATATGGCCGCCTGGGATATTGCCCAGCTAGTGGATTTAGCCATTGCTGCACGGCAGCTAGGCTGGCTCGACAAGCAAGCGTTTGCAGAGGTGTTGGATCGCGCCTACCAGTTAGCGGCGGATCATTACGCCGGCTGGCAGGAGTATGCGGCGGGCATGTACGCCGGTTTCTCGTTTTTTATGGGCGACACTCCCGAACGTGAGAGCTTTTTAGCCGGTTTCCGGCAGGCCTTAGTGGCCTGGATATGCGGTGCGCCGGTATTGGCTGGCCCCTGGGCGAGCCTCGATTTTCCGGGCAATAAGCCGCGCCATTTTGCACCGCTGCATATTGATACGCTGCCCGGTGATCAACGGATCCTACATTAGACTCGCCAAGCATAGGATAACTGGCTTATAGTCCAGGGTTTGTAAAAATGGGTTTTCCCATGCTTGGGTCCCTTTCTTTTTTAATACGTCACGAGGTTAATCGCATGGTTGCGTCGCCACACCCCGCTGTGACCGCTGTCCGTGTTGTAAGTGTTTGTGTCGTCGTTGCTTTATTAGCTGGCTGTGCAGGCTCCGCCTCGCGCCAGGGCGTGGATGCCCCAGGGGATTATTTCTCGATGGCGCTGCCGGGTATGGAGGGCGCATCTTCCCAAATGTCATCTGTTGACCCTATTAATGCCCACCTGCGCAGCCTGCAGACGCCCCCACCAACGGTCGTTCGCCAAGCGCTGTTAGAGCAGCACCAGCGCTGGGCTGGAACGCCTTATCGCATTGGGGGCACCACGGAGCGGGGTATCGACTGCTCCGCCCTGGTGAGAAACGTTTTCCGCGATACCTTTGATGTTGAGTTACCCCGTACTACCTACGGTCAAGTGAATGAGGGACGCCCGATCGACCGCCAAGAGCTGCAGGCGGGCGATCTGGTCTTCTTCCGCCCACCCGGGCGCTATAACCATGTGGGCATTTATGTGGGGAATGGCTACTTCCTCCATGCCTCCACCTCCAAAGGCGTGACGATTTCACGCCTGGATAATAGCTATTGGCAGCGCTACTACTGGCAGTCGCGACGTGCCCTGGAGCCGACCAACCTGGCGCAGTTGAGCAGCCGCTTAACGCCGTAAGGACGGCCGGAAGGGCGGCGCCGGTAGCAGCGTTGGTTAACGTTGGAAGTGACATGATTGAAGCAAAAACGCGCGCCTGGTGGCGCGCGACGGCGGCCCTATGCTTAGGGTCGTTTCTAGTTTTCATCAATCTCTATGTACCGCAACCGCTGCTGCCGGGGCTTAAAGAGGCTTACGGGGTGTCCACCCTGGGCGTCAGCCTGTTGATGTCGGTTTCAACCCTCTCGTTAGCCTTGGCGCTGTTGGTATTCGGGCCGCTCTCCGATGCGATCGGCCGGGAAGGCATTATGCGTATTACGCTGCTGCTGGCGGGCGGCCTCTCGCTGGCGCTAGCCTTGGCGCCTACCTTTGAGAGCTTGTTACTGTTGCGCCTGCTTCAAGGCTTTGTGCTCGGCGGTTTGCCCGCCGTCGCCATTGCCTGGATGGGCGATGAATTCGATAAAACCGCCCTGGTAAGTGCGGTGGGGCTCTATATCGGGGCCAACTCGCTAGGCGGTATTAGCGGGCGCATCGTCGGGGGTGGCGCGGCGGCCATCGGCGGCCCAAGCGCCGCGTTTATCGCGGTAGGTGCCATGACCGTGGTGGGCTGCATTATCTTTTGGCGGCTGCTGCCCAATAGCCAGGCCTTCATGCCTAAACGCTTTCAGTTGCGCCAGGCGATGGGCGACCTGCTGGGCCATTTGCGCTCGCCGGTGCTGCTCGCCGCCTACTGCCTGGGCGGCATTAACTTTTTGATTTTTATTAACCAGTACAGCTATATCACCTTCCGGCTGGCGGATGCGCCGTATCAACTGGCGGCCAGCGGCTTAGGGCTGATTTTCTTAACCTACCTGGGCGGCACCTTCGGCTCGACGGTATCGGGCAAATTAGCGGGGCGCTTTTCGCCGGCTAGCTGCATCTGTGCGGGTATTGCGATTTTGATGCTGGGCACGGCGGTGACGTTAGCTAGCGCGTTGCCCTTGATTATTCTTGGGCTGACCATTAACGCCTTCGGCTTCTTTATGGCGCACTCATTGGCGTCTAGCTGGGTGGGGCGCTATGCCCAAGGGGCACGGGGCAGCGCCTCGGCGCTCTACTTGGTGTTTTACTATCTAGGCGCCAGTATCGGCGGTTTCTGGTTGGAGCCATTCTGGCGCTGGTCGCAGTGGCAGGGCGTGGCCATCGGCTCGTGGCTGCTGCTGTGCGTTACCCTGGCCATTGGCGTTGGCCTATGGCGCTTCGAGCGGCGCGCTAGCCGCGCTTAATCTGCCATCTTCCAAGTAACGCTGTTGGTGGCATAAACGGTTGAGTAGCGCCAAGTCGTGGCTAATCACGATCACGCCTAGGTGGTGGCGCTCAGCGTGAGCCTTGAGTGCCTGCCATAGCCTCAGTTGGGTAATAGGGTCCAGCATGGTGGAGATTTCATCAGCCACCACATAGCGCACGCTGGGAGCGAGGGCGCGTAGTACGCACACCCGCTGCAGCTCCCCACCGGAGAGCGCGCTGGGAAAGCGCTTAAGCCACCCAGGCTCTATGCCAAACGCCTTCATCAGCGCATCGGGAGGTGTCCATGCCTCTTTCAATATCTTTCCCACCCGCCAGCGCGGGTTTACTGCCAGCTCCGGCGACTGCGGCAGCCACTGCACCGGCCGCAGCCCGCGTGGGGGTAGCGGTAGGCCGTCTACCCGCACGCTCCCCTGGCAGGGGGTGAGTTGGCCCGCCAGCAGCTTGCCAAGGGTGGATTTTCCTGCACCAGAGTCGCCACTTAGCCCTAGCCACTCGCCAGGGGCAAGACGCAGGGAAATATCCTCCAATAGCGGAGCGCCCGAAGGCGCGTAAAACGATAACCCGTGTGCTTCAAGCAAGCGCTGGCTCCTGGTGCGGGGTGTTGAGGGGGAGTGTAGTGAACCCATTATCCGGTAGCGCCTGCCAGAGTGCCCGCGCATAGCCACTTGCTAACTGGGCTCCCTGGCCTTGAAAGGCATGGGCCGGGGCGGTTTCCAGTGCTTGGCCCTGATGCATCACAGTAACCTTATCGGCAATGGAGAGGGCATGGCGCAGGTCGTGGGTAATCAGCATCACCGCTTTGCCCTCCAGGGCGATGGCTTTTAGTGCTGCCAGCACACGATCCCGCTGTTTGGGGTCTAAACCTACGCTGGGTTCATCGGCAATGATCAGATGGGCGTTGCCTGCTTGGGCCATGGCGATGAGCACGCGCCGCGCCATGCCTCCAGAGAGCTCATGGGGGTAGTGAGACGCCGCATGGCTGAGCCGGTATCCGCTGAGCAGCTCGGTAGCACGCTGCCGGGCCGCTGGACGGTTGAATCCGGCCCGTTGGGCTGCCCAGCATACCTGATGATGGCTGCGGGCCAGGGGGTCAAGGGCGCTTAACGATTGCGGGATGAGCGCCAGTTGGTGCCCACGCAGCTGGCGCTGGCGGTCAGGGGTTAAGTCCTCCCCCTGGAATTGCAGTGCCCCTTCAACGCGGGCTGCCTGGGGCAGCAGCCCCATAATGGCGTAAGCCAGCAGGCTTTTTCCCGCGCCTGATGCACCGACTACGGCATGTACTTCGCCTGGCTGCAAGTGCAGCGAGAGCGACTCGATACAGGTGGCCCACTCCCGCCGCCACCAGCGGGGATAGTGGGGAAGTTGTAGCGTCAGCCGGTCAATGTTCAGCATGGCAGGCTCCTTGGGTTAAACATGGTAAACCGCAGCGGGTTTTACATCGCCTGGCGCAGTTGCGAGGCAAGGCGCCCAATCGCCAGCACCATGAGCAGTAAGCCAAGCCCAGGAAACACCCCGAGCCACCAGTAGCCGCCGGTAAGGTAGCGCATGGCATCGGCCAGCAGAACGCCAATGGCGGGTTGGGTAGGGTCTAGGCCCACGCCTAAAAAGGTGAGGGCGGCTTCATGCAGAATGGCGTGGGGAAACAGCAGCAGGGCGCCCACGATGCAGTGGGGCAGCACATGGGGCAACAGGTGATGCCGCACAATAAACCCTTGGCTTTTACCAAGCCCCCTCGAGATAGCCACATAGGGAGCATGGCGCACGCTGAGCAGCTCTGCCCTGAGCACGCGGGCAAGGCTTGGCCAGTGGGTCAACGCAACGGCGATAATGACCGCCTGAGTGCCGCCACCCAGGGCAAAGGCGACCAGCAACAGCAAAATCAGGTGCGGCACGCTAAGGAGCGTATCGATCAAGAGGCCCACCAGGGCGTCCAGTGGGGGTGAAAGCATCGCAAGGCTGGCCAGGCTGAGGGCAACTAGTGTGCCTAGCAGGGCTGCGCTCAGCCCCACCTGAAAACTCACGGCCAGACCCGCCAGCGTGCGGGCCCATAGCTCACGGCCGAGTGCGTCGGTGCCTAGCCAGTGGGTGGGGCTAGGGGGGAGTAGACGCGCCTCGAACTGCATTTGCAGGGGGGCATCGCCTAGCCAGAAGCGGCTGCTAAGCAGCAGTACCATCAGCAGGCCAAGAGCGACTGCATAGCTCGCGGCGGCTAAACGCGGCTGGTGGCTCATGGGCGCTGCTCCCGTGTGATGCGCGGGTCGGACAGTTGGTAAAGGCCATCGGCAATGAGGTTGCCAACACTCACAAACAGCGCGGTAAAGAGCGCGATGGCAAGCAGTAGCGGCACATCGCTTCTCAAACCGGCAGCGACGGTCGCCTGCCCAAGCCCAGGGTAGGCAAAGACTTGCTCAACCAAAATGGAGCCGCCAAACAGCTCGCCCAGAGAGGCAAACGCCAAGGTGATCGCTGGCAGGCTGGCGTGCCGGATACCGTGGCGGCAAGCGATATCGAAACGGCTGGCGCCCTGGGCAAAGGCGTGCAGCGCGGTATCCGAGCGCATAAAGGCCGCCATCTTGGCACGGGTGTGCAGCGTGATCGTGGCAACGCCCAGTAGTGCCAGGGTCATCGTCGGTAAGATGAGATGGTGCAGCCGCGTAAGCAGGGTGACATCCTGGCTAGGTACCCCCGTTGGGCCTGCACAGCAGGTGGGTGTCCAGCCAAGGGTAACGGAGAAGAGCAGCAGCGCCAGCATGGCGAGCCAAAACGTGGGAGTAGAGGCGGTGGTGTAGGCATAGCCGCTAATCAGACGGTCCAGCAGTGAGCCCTCTTGGCTGCCCGCAGCGATGCCGAGTACCACCCCTATCACCAGCGACAGCAGCCAAGCGCTGGCCAGTAGGAAAAACGAGCGCTGAAAGCGTTGGCTAATGACGTCGCCCACCGGCTGGTTGTAGATGTGGCTCCAACCAAGTTCTCCGCTGAGGAGCTGGAGTAGCCAGCGGCTAAACTGGACGCCAGCCGGGTCGTCAAACCCCCACTGCGTAGCAATTAGGGCGCGCTGTTCCGGGCTTACCTGGGCCATTTGCGGGCCGAGGTAAGCATCGACCGGGTCGATAGGGGAGAGCATCACCAGCCCAAACGAGACCGCTGCTACGCACAGTAGCACCAGTAGCAGGCGCAGCAGTCGGCTCGCTAGCCACGCGATCAGTCGCACGTCCAGCGCCACTCAAGCAGGTTGGCGGTGACCGGCCAGCCGTGGCCGTGGGGGGCCACACCCAACTCGCCCAGGTCAAGGCAGCGGTTGGTGGCATACACGTGGGCGAGGTTGACCATCCATGCCCAGCTATTATCCCCCTGCAGGCCATAGCCGGTGTTGCCGTCCCATTGGGCGGCCTGCCAGTGTTGGTTGGCCTCTGCAGCGTTGGCGGCTGCCTGGGCGGCGTCCAAGTGCTTATCGACCGTCTCGTTGGCATAGTAGCCGCTGTTGTAAAAGCCGAATCCAGCATGGTCGCTGTGGAAGAGGTAGTACACTTCCTGCGGACTGTGGCTGCCGAAGCCGAAAACAATGGCGTCCTGGTGGAGCGCTTCCCGCTGGATCTCATCCCAGTGGCGGCCGGTGGTCTGCATGTCGATACCCAGCGGGTGCACCATTTCGGCGCTTACCTGGGCAAGCTGTTGGCGGGTGGTGTCGCTGGCCGGATAGGTAAGGCGAAAGCGTGCGGGCTGGCCGTTTTTATAGCGCAGCCCGCCCTCTTCTTGGCGAACCCAGCCTGCCTCGTCTAGCAGGGCGTTTGCGCGGGAAAGGTTAGGGGCCGCGACCTTCTCGCCTTCGTGGCTCCAAGGCAGGCCATCGGCGGGGCCAAATGCTGGGCGGCCAAAGCCGTTTAATACCACTTCCACTAGCGTTGTGCGGTCAAGCGCCAGATTAACGGCTTGGCGAATAGCGGGATCGGCGGTGACGTTATTACCCATCGGCGCGCCGTTGTCGGCTTTTTCACCCGTGTCGGGCTGCATAGGGAACAGAATGCCGCGGTTATCGACGCTTTCCATGATCACCCGCTGCATGTGGCTGGGGATATTCTTTGCCAGCGCAGATGGCACCGCAGCAAGATCCACCTGGCCTGCATGGGCTGCGCTTAGGGTGGCAGCTTCATCGGTAAACAGAAATACCAGCCGCTCGAAGGCTGGAGCAGGACCGTAAAAGTAGGGGTTACGCTCAACAATCAGCTGCTCACCCTCTTGCCACTCGATTAACCGGTAGGGGCCTGACCCGAGTGGTTGCCTGCCATACCCCTCGTTATAGCCGTTTTCCCGCTCGGCGTTAGGTACGATACCGAGCGTCATTAGCTGATCCAGAAAGGTGATGCGCGGTGCTTTAAGGGTGAGTTCGACGGTATTGCCGTCTACGGCGCGGGCACTCTCTAGGGCGCTGAGATCGGCACGCCCCCCTGCCTCGGCGGCAGCATTGAAGGTGTAGGCGACGTCGTCAGCGGTGAGCGGCGTGTTATCGGCAAAGCGCACATCGGTGCGTAAGGTGAGCGTCCAGGTAAGCCGGTCATCGGAAAGCGACCAATTGGTGGCTAGCCCTGGTTGCGGGGTTAAATCCTGCCCACGGGTGAGTAGCGTGGATTGAAACAGCGGATTACCGTACTGGCCCCAACCCAACAGCGGGTCAAACCCTTGCTCGGGTTCGCCGCCAATCGCCAATACCAACTGCTTTTTGGCCAACGCGGGGGCGCTGAGCGCTACGCATGTGGCTGCAAGAGCCAGTATGATAGTGCGACGCATAGGACACCTACTCACGGCTGTTGGTATGATGTTTTTACAATAACATCATACTATCAGCGCTGAAAGTTGCGGCAGGGCAACACACCGGATCGGCGAAGGAGAGAGTATGCAGCGGGTAACGGTAACGCTGGACGAGGAGTTGCTAAGCGAGGTAGATGCCTTGATGGCGCTACGCGGCTATCAAAACCGCTCGGAGGCTATTCGTGATCTAACCCGCAATGGGTTAAAGCAGGCGAAGGAGGAGGTGGCACCCGATGCACCGTGCATGGGGGCGTTGGTGTATGTGTATGACCATGCGGCACGGGATCTCTCTAAGCGCCTGACTCGTCACTCCCACGATCATCACGACTTAACGCTCTCGACGCTGCACGTGCACATCAACCACGATAGCTGCCTGGAAGTGGCACTATTGAAGGGTCAGGGGAGCGCGCTAAAGCAGTTTTCCGATGAGGTAACATCGTCGCGCAGCGTACGCTACGGCCAGCTTGTGTTGATTCCCGACGAGGAAAATGCAAATAGCGCCCAATAAAAAGGGCGGCCCGTTGGCCGCCCCTTGTAGCAAGCGAGAGCTTAGTGCTCGACGCCGCCTTCGCCGTGCACGTGACCGTGCTCGACTTCTTCTTGGCTTGCTTCGCGAACGGTAGCAATCTCAACGTCGAAGTTGAGGTGCTGGCCCGCCAGCGGGTGGTTGCCATCAACCACAACGGTGTCGCCTTCAACCTTCTTGACGGTAACCATCAACGGGCCGCCCTGGGTTTGCGCTTGGAACTGCATACCCGGCTCAATGCTTTCAACGCCTTGGAATGCATCGCGTGGTACTTCTTGCAGCAGCTGCTCTTGAACTTCGCCATAACCCTCTTCTGGGGCTACTTTAACGTTCAGTTTGTCGCCAGCGGCGCGGCCTTCCAGCTCTTTTTCCAGACCCGGAATGATGTTACCGGCGCCGTGGAGATACGTTAGCGGCTCGCGGCCTTCGGAACTGTCTAGCACCTCACCTGCATCGTTGGTCAGGGTGTAGTGGAACGCGACAACCGAGTTTTGCGCAATTTGCATTGAATAACCTTTCGGTGAGTGCATGTCCCAACATGGTAACGCGTGTGGACCGGCTTGTCAGGGGGTAAGTGGGCTTTTTACGTTCCCACGCCTTTAGCGCTATTGCGCCAAGGGGAGTCCAGGGATACCCTACAGCAATTCATTTTTTCCTTAAAATAACACTCACTGGAGCTTGTTATGACGATCTTCTTCATTTGGGTTATCGCTTTTGTCCTTATCGCTTATTTTGCTAATAAGCGTTGGGAGCACGGCTTTAGCCAAGGTTTGGATAAAGTGCTGCCAAGCGTAATGAAAACCCATGGTGAAAACCGTTACCTTTGGGTAGTCGCATTGGCCGTGTTAGGGGCAACCACTCTGATTCGCCCAGTTGATGTACTGCTGGTGACTATTCTACTCGCGGTGATTGCGCTAGTGGTGGTGAAAGTAGCTAGCTGTGCGAGCAGCAAAATCGCTCACTAGTCAAGTGCGATCGCTTTAAAACACAGCAGCCCGGCCAAGTTGGCCGGGCTGCTGTGTTTTTGGCGTTAGTTCTGGCGTTAGTTCTGGCGGTGTCAGCATCTAGCGGATAGGTTCCGCTTACCAGGTTTTAATAAGGCGCGACGCTTAGGTTGGCGCCGCTACCAATCAAGCGAACCCGCTGCCCCGCCTGGAATTGGCGGTCCGCGCTTTGCACCACGACGACATCGGTGCCGTCATCACGGCGGATTTCCATTTCCAACGCGTTGATACGGTTGGCGCGATCTTCTGCAGCGGTACCCGCCACAGCGCCACCCAGCGCACCTGCAACGGTGGCAAGCTGACGGCCTGAGCCACCGCCGATTTGGCTACCTAACAAACCGCCGATCACGGCACCGCCGCCGCCGCCGAGTAGGTTACCGGTGCGGCTATCGGCCTGAATTTGTACCGGACGAACGGCCACGATGGTGCCATAGCTAACGCTTTGGCCCGTTTTTGCTTGATTACCGCGGTAAACATCACCCGAGTAGGGAGCGGTATTGGCGCAGCCAGCCAGCGTCAGAATACTTAACGCAGCAACGGGTAGTAAACGTTTCATTAAAACCTCCAGTAGGTATCAGCAGCGATGGCTGTCAATCAGGCGCAAGACGTTGCGTATGTGTCATTGCAAATTGCTGTGTTTTAGAACGGCGTTCGTTAAAAGATAACGGAAGCGCACCTCTTTGACCAGCCACCCTTAAAAAAGGTCACAAAGTAGAGTGTAGTCAGGCATTAAGAAAGCAGTGTGCAAAAAACTTGCACCGTGCTTAGGCTGGTGGCTCCGGTATAGGGCAGGCAAAAAAAACAGGAGGCCGGAGCCTCCTGTGGGTATTGCGGTTAAGGTTGATTAACCGAACTGGTTCATGGTGTTGTCTTTACCGCCTGCCTTCAGGGCGGCATCGCCATGGAAGAACTCTTTATGGTCGTCACCGATGTTGGAGCCAGCCATGTCCTGGTGCTTCACGGTGGCGATACCCTGGCGGATTTCCTGGCGCTGTACGCCTGCCACGTAAGCCAGCATGCCTTCATCACCGAAGTAGCCCTTGGCCAGATTGTCGGTAGAAAGCGCTGCTGTGTGGTAAGTGGGCAGCGTAATCAGGTGGTGGAAGATGCCCGCTTCGCGGGAGCTATCACGCTGGAAGTTACGCGTCCACTCGTCGGCCAGTTGGCCAAGCTCAGTGTTGTCATACTCTACGCTCATCAGATTATCGCGCTGGTAAGCCGACACGTCCTTGCCCTCTTTCTCCCAAGCATCAAACACCTGCTGGCGGAAGTTGAGTGTCCAGTTGAAGGAGGGGGAGTTGTTGTATACCAGCTTGGCGTCCGGCACTACTTCGCGGATGCGGTTCACCATGCTGGCGATTTGACCAACGTGGGGTTTTTCGGTTTCGATCCACAGCAGGTCAGCGCCGTGCTGCAGGCTGGTGATACAGTCCAGCACCACGCGGTCTTCACCGGTGCCGGGTTTGAACTGGTAGAGGCCAGAGGCAAGGCGCTTGGGCTTCACCAGCTTACCGTTCTGCTTGATCACCACGTCGCCGTTGTTAATATCGTCGGCGTTCTCGATGACATCACCATCCAGGAAGCTGTTGTACTGGTCGCCCAGGTCGCCCGGCTCGTTGGTAACGGCGATCTTCTGGGTCAGGCCGGCACCCAGTGAGTCGGTACGGGCTACAATCACGCCATCTTCTACGCCTAGCTCTAGGAAGGCGTAACGCACAGCGTTGATCTTCGCCAGGAAGTCTTCATGGGGAACGGTGACTTTACCGTCCTGGTGGCCACACTGCTTCTCATCCGATACTTGGTTTTCAAGCTGGATACAGCAAGCACCTGCCTGGATAAACTTCTTGGCGAGCAGGTAGGTGGCTTCTGCATTACCAAAGCCAGCGTCGATATCGGCAATGATCGGCACGATATGGGTTTCGTAGTTGTCGATTTTGCTGATCAACTCCTGCTCTTTGGCACTATCGCCAGCGGCTTTAGCGTCATCCAGTGCACGGAACAGGTGGTTAAGTTCCCAAGCATCTGCCTGCTTCAAGAAGGTGTAGAGTTCTTCAATCAGATGTGCGACCGAGGTTTTCTCGTGCATGGATTGGTCGGGCAGCGGGCCGAACTCAGAGCGCAGTGCAGCCACCATCCAGCCGGAAAGGTAGAGGTAACGGCGCTTGGTGGTGCCGAAGTGCTTTTTAATGGAGATCAGCTTCTGTTGACCAATGAAGCCGTGCCAGCAGCCCAGCGACTGGGTGTACTGGGAAGAGTCGGCGTCGTAGGCTGCCATGTCGTCACGCATGATCTTGGCGGTGTAGCGGGCAATGTCTAAACCGGTATGGAAGCGGTTCTGAGCGCGCATCCGGGCGGCGTATTCAGGTTTGATCGCTTCCCATTTACCGCCTTGGGCTTCGCGCAGTTGAGCCATGGCTTTGATATCGTCGAGCAGTCCTGACATGAGCTGATTCCTCCGGGTCGTGATCGTTATTCGCACGCTAGCTTATTTTTATGCTGCACCTGCGAGATAGATTCCAGCATTATTCAATTTCGCGGCGCTGTCTCTACGCCAATCGTCTCTTAGTAAAACGTCGCGGCTGGGCGCTTCGTTTTACACAGCGCTACCGATGAGTTGCTCGCTAACGCTGCAGTGCAATAACTATCTACCAGGCGGGGGTATCCAACAATTGTCACTTGGGGGCACACGGCGTTGTAGTCCGACGACAACAGCTACGCCAAACGCCCTGTTTGTGTAGTCGTTTTTCGTCATTGCCAGGAAAGTCGGCATAAAAAAGCGCCACACTGAGGTGGCGCTTGGGAAGGAGAAGCGTCAGCAGGCTATAGGGCGAGCACCATCTCACGATGGGGAATCCCCGCATCCATAAATACCTCACCGTGGGCAACAAATCCCAGGCGTTCATAGAAGGCGAGGGCATGTAGCTGGGCGCTAAGCGCGGCATGGGGGTGGCCAGTCTCGCGGGCAGCCTGAATGGCCGCTTCCATCAGCCGGTAGCCAATACCCGTACCTCGGGCACTGCTGAGCACCGCTACGCGGCCAATATGCCCATCGGGTAGCAGGCGCGCAGTGCCGACCGGCTCGCCGTTCAACGTGGCCAGAAAGTGCAGGCACTCCGCGTCGCGGCCGTCCCACTCCTCTTCCTGGGGAACGCGCTGTTCGTCAATAAAGACGATTCGGCGAACTAATGAGGCCGCTTCGCCCAACGTCTCCCAGCTGCCGGATGTCACTGTGGTTACCGCCTCCACGGCTTACTCCTCGTCGTCCTCTTCACTCATAAAGCCTAGGCTGCCGCTATTGATGAGCTGTGTGATCAACGTGGCAGCACCGTCGATTTCCAGCACCTCTTCATACATGGGCGTTGGGTCAGAGAGGCGTTTTGCCAGCGTTTCCGAGCAGGCATACCCTTCACCATCAACGAACAGCGTGGTGCCCGACGCATCGCTGCGCCAAGCAAAGCGAGAGCCGGGCATGTGAAACAGCGGATCACCATCTTGTAGTTGAGCAACAAGATCGGTTTCGCTCATGGGTTCCTCAAGGGGAACGATTTGGTCGATATATTTTGGCTGGGTCATCACTCGACCAAACCACTGGGCGATTTGCTCGGGGTTATCAAGGGCGGAGAGGATAAGCTGACGCATACGCTCAACGGCAGCGTCGTCTAGTTCACCTATCTCTTCTGTCGGCTTCATGCCCGCATCGCTATAGCGGTGGGAGTCTGACATCTGCTCGCCTACGTAGTCGGCGTAGGAGGTGATTGCCTCATCCGCTGAGGGCGCTCGGAATCCCACTGAAATCGTCATGCAGTCGTCGGTTTGGCTAACGCCGTGATGCGCCCAACCGGGTGGCAAGTAGAGCATATCGCCCGGCTCCAGAGTCCAGTCAGAGTCTGGTTCAATCTCGAAATTTTCCAAAATGCGCAGGTCTATGCCCTGGATAATTGGCGCATTATCCGGCTGCTTGCCGCCTAACTGCCAACGGCGGTGGCCGCTGGCCTGCAGTAAAAAGACATCGTACTGGTCAATGTGCGGGCCAACGCTGCCGCCGGGCGGTGCATAGCTCACCATGATGTCGTCCAACCGCCAGCGGGGCAGAAAATCGAACTCATCCAGTAACGCGGCGATAGAGGGGACGTAGTGGTCGACCGCTTGAACTAGCAGGCTCCAGTGGCCTTCTGGAAGGCGCTCAAAGGTGGCGTTATCAAACGGCCCATGAGACACCTGCCAGGGGCCGTCAGGGCCGTTCTCTTCCACAAGGCGCGCTTCCACACCCGGTTCGCAGGCAAGCCCTGCCAACTCGTCTGGATCGATCGGACTGACAAAATCAGGAATAGCGCCACGAATCAGCAGTGGCTTCTGCTGCCAATAGTTGGCCAGAAAGTCTGCAGGCGTTAAGTCGCCAAGCAGGGTGAGTGGCTTATCGTGATGACTCATGGCGTTATCCTAGTTCAAGTGGGCGCTACGTCGGTGCCGTAGGGCGTTATTTAGAGTGCAGCAAGCCGCTGGTTCAATGCTTCGGCCTGGGCCTTCGCATTACCAATATAGCTGGCGGGTGAGAGAGCCTTCAGCTCATTTTTCACCGTATCAGGCAGCTCAAGGGTATCAATAAAGGCTGCAAAGCCCGCTTGATCAATGCGCTTGCCACGGGTCAGCTCTTTAAGTTTTTCGTAGGGCTTTTCAATGCCGTAGCGACGCATAACGGTTTGGATCGGCTCGGCAAGCACTTCCCAGCTATTGTCCAAGTCTTCTGCCAAGCGCTCCGGGTTGGCTTCTAATTTGCTGATGCCCTTCAAGCTGGCGTGGTAGCCAATCAGGCCGTAAGCCAGGCCAACGCCTAGGTTGCGCAGTACGGTGGAGTCGGTTAGGTCGCGCTGCCAGCGAGAGATCGGCAGCTTTTGCGCTAGGTGGCCCATCACCGCGTTGGCGAGGCCCAGGTTGCCCTCGGAGTTTTCAAAGTCGATTGGGTTGACCTTGTGGGGCATGGTGGAGGAGCCAATTTCGCCTTCCACGGTGCGTTGTTTGAAGTAGCCCAGGGAAATGTAACCCCATACATCGCGGTCAAAATCGATCAGGATAGTGTTGTAGCGGCAGATCGCATCGAACAGTTCGGCAATGTAGTCGTGGGGTTCGATTTGCGTGGTGTAGGGGTTGAAGCTCAGGCCCAGACCTTCAACGAAGGTGCGCGCGTTGGCTTCCCAGTCGATGTCCGGGTAGGTGGTCAGGTGGGCGTTGTAGTTGCCTACCGCGCCATTGATTTTACCCAGAATTTCTACGCTTTCGATCTGCTTGAGCTGGCGCTTGAGGCGGTAGGCCACGTTAGCCATCTCTTTGCCCAGGGTGGTGGGGCTGGCGGTTTGGCCGTGGGTGCGCGATAGCATCGGCTGGCCAGCGTGGGCGATCGCTAGTTTGGCAATCTCATCGGCCACTTCGTGCATGGTGGGCAGCATGGCTTTAAGGCCATCCGCCAGCATCACACCGTAGGAGAGATTGTTGATGTCTTCACTGGTGCAGGCGAAGTGGATAAATTCGGTAACGGCGTTTAGCTCTGTCTGACCCGCAATCTTCTCTTTTAGGAAGTACTCCACCGCTTTGACATCGTGATTGGTGGTGCGCTCGATCTCTTTGATGCGCTCGGCGTCGTTCACCGAAAAATCACGGATGAGCTGCTCTAGAAACGCAGTCGCTTCTGCCGATAGCGGCGGAACTTCGGTAATCTGGCCGTGTTCGGCAAGGCGCTGCAGCCAGCGCACTTCCACAATCACGCGCGCACGGATCAGGCCGAATTCGCTGAAATGTTCACGTAGCGCGGCGGCTTTGGCGCCGTAGCGGCCGTCAACAGGGGAGAGAGCGGTCAAAGCAGAGAGTTGCATGGCTTGGTTTCCAGAGTGGTCAAGATCGGGGATTAGGGTATCGAAAATAGAGGTGCCAGGAGTTAGCCGAGGCTATCCAGCGCTCTGCGTAGCGCCTTGCGTTGGAAAACCAGTTTCCAGCGGCGCCCGCCCTGTTGATGCCACAGCAGCGCGAAGCGAATGCCGGCCATCAAGCAGGCGCGCACCCGCTCGGGCATCATGCGGGTTTGCAGCAGCGAAGGGTCGCCCTGCACCACAATGCGCGTTTTAAATGTTGAGATGGTCTCTTGGTAGGCTTCACCGAGGCTGGCAATGACGTTTTCGTGGGTGGTGCCAAAGTGTTCCGCCTGCCCCTGTACATGGGCGAGCTTCTGGCCTAGCAGGTCCATCATCTGGCGGTCGGTACGCAGCTTGTTCATTAACAGCAGCAGCGAGAAGCCGTAGCGTAGAACCACCGGGTTGGCCTGCTTGCGGCCTACCAGGGCTTCAAGCGTTTCCAGCCCGCGGCGCAGGTTATTCGGGTGGCCGCCATAGATCGCTTCAAAACTCTCGGGATTGGTGTCTACCGTGGCGTTGATTAGCGTTTCCCAGGCGCGGGTATCTACCTGCCCGGTGCGGGCCAGCTCATCGACTAGGCTGGCGGCTTGGAATACCCCTGCCAGCGCCAGGGCTTGGCGGGCGGCGGGGGTGTCGGGCGCACGATGGATAGGGGTTGCGCTCATGCAGCGGCCTCCGAGGCATTCCAGGTGGCGCGGATAACGCCGCCGCCCAGGCAGATATCATTATCGTAAAGCACCAGCGACTGGCCGGGCGTGACCGCCCACTGTGGGTCGTCGAACACCACCTCGACGCTGCCATCGGCCTGGGCGGTAACGTCGCAGGGGCAGTCGCTCTGACGGTAGCGGGTTTTTGCGGTAAAGCGGCCGTGCTGTACCGGCGGCTTTCCGGCTACCCAGTCCATTGGCTCGGTGGCCAGGGCGTTGGTGTAGAGCAGCGGATGGTGCTTGCCTTGCACCACGATCAGCACGTTGCGTTCGAGATCTTTCGCCGCCACGTACCACGGCTCTTCGGAGTAGTTGGCTAAGCCGCCAATACCTAATCCTTGGCGTTGCCCCAGTGTGTAGTACATCAAGCCCATGTGCTTGCCAATCTCATCGCCTTCCGGGGTTTCAATGGTGCCGGGCTGGGCAGGTAAGTACTGCTGCAGGAAGTCGCGGAAACGGCGCTCGCCAATAAAGCAGATGCCGGTGGAGTCTTTTTTCTTCGCGGTGACGAGGTCGTGCTGCTCGGCCAGCGCGCGCACCTCCGGCTTTTCCAACTCGCCCACGGGGAACAGCGTGCGGGCAATGGCGGCTTCCGGTACGGCGTGTAGGAAGTAGCTTTGGTCCTTATTGCCATCCAGGCCTTTCAGCAGGCGCGGGTGACCGTCACGGATGCCTTGGCGCACGTAGTGGCCGGTGGCGATTTTGTCGGCACCCAGCATCTCGGCATACTCCAGGAATACCTTGAACTTGATCTCCCGGTTGCACAGGATGTCGGGGTTTGGCGTGCGGCCCGCTTTATACTCCGCCAGAAAGTGCTCGAACACGTTGTCCCAATACTCGGCGGCGAAGTTAGCCGTGTGCAGCTTGATCCCTAGCTTGGCGCAAACCGCTTCGGCATCGGCAAGATCCTCTTTGGCTGTGCAGTACTCGGTGCCGTCGTCTTCATCCCAGTTTTTCATAAACAGGCCCTCGACCTCGTACCCCTGTTGGAGCAGAAGCAGGGCGGAAACTGATGAGTCGACGCCGCCGGACATGCCGATAATCACCTTGCCGGTGGCCGCGGTGGGGGTGTCTGACGCGTCCTGGGTGGCTGTGCCATGGGTGGATGTCATTGGCATCCTCGGTTGAAGTGGTATGCAATTGGGCGGCGATTATACACGATGGGGGCTTGATGCTTCGAGTGGTTCACTCTTGGGTCACCCCAAGCGGGTAGTGGCGGCCGCTTAGCGCATCGTCAATGCGTTTCAGTACCAGCGGGCTTCTTAGCCGCTGTGCGGCGTCTAGTGCGGCGATCTCGTCGCGGGTGAGCCAGTGTGTTGCCACGATAGCGGGGTCAATGGCCGTGGTGAGCGGCTGTTCCGGGGTGGCAATAAACCCGTGGCTATGAAACGTTTTTCCTTCAGACGTGTGAAAAACGTACAGCCCTAGGTAGCCGGTGATGGTGACTCGCCAGGCGGTCTCTTCCAACACTTCGCGCTGAATTGCGGCCACGGGGCCTTCACCGAGTTCTACGTGCCCGGCTGGCTGGTTAAAGAGCGTGAGCGCGCCGCCTTTATCCTCTTCCACCATTAAAAAGCGCCCATCCTGCTGAATAACGCAGGCTACCGTGCTGTGGATGATGGGCCGGGTGACCAATACTTGGGTGGGGTGACTCATTTTCTGGGGCCTCCCGGCTTCGTGCGTCCCTTAGCGTTGTTACTTGCTCCTCTGTTTTTGAACGCTTGGCTTTTTTGTCCGGTGCGGGGTTTTTTAGCGTTGGTGGGGCGCGGTGCGTGCAGGGTCTCCTTGCGCCACTCGCCAGGGGCTAAGTCGTCAAGCTGCCAGGGGCCGATGGCCGCACGAACCAAGCGCAGCGTTGGGAAACCCACATGGGCCGTCATGCGGCGTACCTGGCGGTTGCGGCCTTCGGTAATGGTGAGTTCCAGCCAGCTGGTGGACGGGTGGCGCTTTGGGTCAATGGCTGGGTTCCGCTCGGCAATGCCGGGGGGCGGTATGCGCCGTGCCTTGGCGGGCAGGGTGGGGCCATCTTTTAGGGTAATGCCCGTTCTGAGTGCGCGGATCGCCTCATCGGTAATCTGCCCCTCAAGCTGTACCCAGTAGGTTTTCGGCTGTTTGTGGCGTGGGTGGGCGATACGGTGGATGAGGCTGCCGTCATCGCTGAGCAGTAGCAAGCCTTCTGAATCAAAATCGAGGCGCCCGGCAGCGTAAACCCCAGGGGTGCTAATTACATCCGCCAAGGTGGCTCTGCCCTGGCTGTCGGTAAACTGGGAGAGCATACGGTAGGGTTTATACAGTAAATATAAGGTGCTCATCGTCTCGCAAACTGTCTCAAGAACTAGGGGCAGAGGATTTGTCGACAATCGCTCATGCGATTAAAGTGCAGCGCTGGTATAATCCGGCGCAGCTGTTTGAGGTGTACTGGCGACATCGTTATGTCCACCGTCGGCATCAGCGTAGTAATCGTTAACGCAGCAACCACCGAATGACCATAGGGGCAGCGCATAGAGAATGCTCCAACCGCTTCGCGGCAAGGCTAGTCGTTGTATGAGCCGCGTAGACCAGGATTTTTGATAATCACAGCGACCGAAAAGAGGTTAACGCAAAAATGTCTAAAACGCCGAAGATCATTTATACGCTCACCGATGAAGCTCCTGCGCTCGCTACCTATTCTTTGTTACCCATTATTGACGCTTTTACCGACTCTGCCGGTGTTGAAGTAGAAACCCGCGATATTTCCCTCGCTGCCCGTGTACTGGCCCAGTTCCCGGATATTCTGAGCGATGAGCAGCGCGTGAGCGATGACCTGGCGGAACTTGGTCAACTGGCGACAACCCCTGAAGCGAACATTATCAAGCTGCCCAACATCAGTGCTTCCGGCCCGCAGCTGAAAGCGACCATTAAAGAACTGCAAAGCCAGGGTTACCCGCTGCCGGACTACCCGGAAGAGCCGAAAAACGACGAAGAAGCTTCCATCAAAGCGCGTTACGACAAAGCCAAGGGCAGCGCGGTTAACCCGGTACTGCGCGAAGGTAACTCCGACCGCCGCGCGCCGAAATCGGTCAAGAACTACGCTCGCAAATACCCGCACCGCATGGGTGAGTGGAGCGCTGACTCTAAGTCCCACGTGGCTCATATGAGCGAAGGCGACTTCTACGGCAGCGAACAGTCGGCGGTGATGGAAAAAGCCGGCACGCTGAAGATTGAGCTGCAGCAAAAAGATGGCACCAACGTGGTGCTGAAAGAAGGACTTGCAGTACAGGCTGGCGAAGTGGTTGATGCTGCCTGCATGAGCAGCCGCCGTCTGCGTAGTTTCATCGATAGCCAGATCAACGACGCCAAAGAGAGCGGCGTGCTGTTCTCGCTGCACCTGAAAGCTACCATGATGAAGGTCTCCGACCCGATCATGTTTGGTATCGTGGTTGAAGAGTTCTATAAAGAGGTGCTGGAGAAGCACGCCGACGCGCTGAAGAGTGCCGGTTTCAACCCCAATAGCGGCATTGGCGACCTGTACAGCGCCATTGAGAAGCTGCCCAGCGACCAGCAAGACGCGATTAAAAGCGATGTAGAAGCCCTCTACCAAACGCGTCCGGCCATGGCGATGGTGAACTCCCATAAAGGCATCACCAACCTGCATGTGCCCAGCGACGTGATCATCGATGCCTCTATGCCGGCGATGATTCGTGATTCTGGCAAGATGTGGAACGCGAATGACGAGCTGCAGGATGCCAAGGCTGTTATCCCTGACCGCTGCTATGCCACCATTTACCAGGCGGTAATCGAAGACTGCAAACAGCACGGTGCCTTCGACCCGACCACCATGGGCAGCGTACCTAACGTTGGCCTGATGGCACAGAAAGCCGAAGAGTACGGCTCTCACGATAAAACCTTCCAAATGCCTGCCGACGGGACTGTTGTGGTCACTGACGATTCAGGCCAAACGCTGTTTAGCCACACGGTAGAAGCAGGCGATATCTGGCGTATGTGCCAGACCAAAGACGCGCCGATTCAAGACTGGGTGAAGCTGGCTGTTACCCGTGCTCGCGATAGCGGTGCCCCGGCGCTGTTCTGGCTCGACGCCAACCGCGCCCACGACGCACAGCTAATTAAGAAAGTCGAAACTTACCTGAAGGATCACGATACCGCTGGCCTGGATATCCGTATTCTCGCCCCGGTTGACGCCATGAAGGTTTCCCTGGAGCGTATCCGCAAAGGCGAAGACACCATCTCCGTCACCGGTAACGTACTGCGCGACTACCTGACCGACCTGTTCCCGATCATGGAGCTGGGCACCAGCGCCAAGATGCTCTCTATCGTACCGCTGATGAACGGTGGTGGCCTGTTTGAAACGGGTGCCGGTGGCTCTGCACCGAAGCACGTTCAACAGTTCCTGGAAGAGAACCACCTGCGCTGGGATTCTCTGGGCGAGTTCCTGGCTCTGGCGGCGTCGCTTGAGCACCTGGGCAGCACCTTCGGTAACGCCCGCGCTACGCTGCTAGCCAAAGCGCTGGATGAAGCCAACGGCCAATTCCTCGACAGCAACAAGTCACCGTCGCGTAAAGTGGGCGAGCTGGACAACCGCGGCAGCCACTTCTACCTGGCACTCTACTGGGCCGAAGCGCTGGCCGCCCAGGATCAGGATGTCGAAATGAAGACGCTGTTTGCTCGTCTGGCTGAAACTCTGAAAGCCAACGAAGCGGCTATCGTGGACGAACTCAACAGCGTTCAGGGGCAGCCGGTGGATATCCAAGGCTACTTCCACCCGAACGGTGAGCTGGCCAGCCAGGCCATGCGCCCGAGCAAAACGCTGAACGACGCGCTGGCTATGGTTGCCAAAGGCTAAAGTGCCCCGCGTTTAGCCACGCACCGCGTGCGGCTCAACCCCCTGCCTGCTTTGCAGGCAGGGGTTTTTTGTTTTGCCCAGTGTGATAATTTTGAGTTTTTCATGAACCCTTGTTGATGGCGCGCGTCTTATACAGCAGATTATGTGTGTACAACCGAATCAGGTGTGAACAGAGTCTGGTGTGAAAAGAGCCTGGTGTGAGCGGAGTCTAGTAGCGACTGGGTGTAATATTGGTCGATTAAGTATTCGCTAAGCACCGTATGATGGCACCCACGTGTAAGACATCGCCCATTAGCCGAGAAAAGATGATCCTTGCTGCTTATGCCTAATACAGAAAGCCCATACTTGGCGGTCACTTTACATGCAGGCATGACACGCCCTGGCATGCCTGAGCATGACGATGATTTAGCAGTGCAACCGGCTGAGCCGGCGCTGGCACAGCCACCGCTTTATAAAGTAGTGCTGCATAACGATGACTACACTCCCATGGAGTTTGTCGTCGAAGTGTTGCAAGGCTTTTTTAATATGGATAGCGAAAAAGCCGTGCAGGTGATGTTGGCGGTACACACCCAGGGGAAAGCAACCTGCGGCATTTTTACCCGGGATATAGCTGAAACCAAGAGCTATCAAGTCAATGAGTATGCCCGTGAATGCGAGCACCCGCTAATGAGTGATATCGAAGCTGCTGATTAAGCGTATTGAAAATGAGCAGCGTTGAAAAAAAGTAGCGCAGGGGCTTGCAACCACGCCATTTGTACCCGATGTTGAAAGTGCCGGTCGATTAAACTGATCCGACGCAAGCCCTAGGTGGCGATAAGCCCTAGGTAGTAGCGAAAAGGGGACTGCCATGCTGAGCAAAGAACTTGAACTGACCCTGAACACGGCCTTCACCGTGGCTCGCTCTAAGCGCCACGAATTCATGACCGTTGAGCATCTGCTTCTGGCGCTGCTAGACAACGCCTCTGCGGTTGATGTGCTGAAGGCGTGTGGGGCAAACCTCGATAAGCTGCGGTCCGATCTGCAGGATTTCATTAACTCGACCACACCGCTGATCCCAGAAGGTCAGGGTGACCGTGAAACGCAGCCTACGCTGGGCTTCCAGCGCGTGCTGCAGCGTGCGGTATTCCATGTTCAATCCTCCGGTAAAAGCGAAGTCACCGGCGCTAACGTGCTGGTGGCGATCTTTTCCGAGCAGGAGAGCCAAGCAGTCTACTTCCTCAAACAGCAGAGCGTGGCGCGGGTCGATGCGGTGAATTACATCGCCCACGGTATTTCCAAAGTCTCCGGGCATGGTCCCTCGCCTTCGCCCTCTTCACAGGAGAGCGAGGATGCGGAAGAGGGCAGTGCCGAAGGGGCCGCGCATCCGCTGACCGGCTACGCTACCAACCTCAACGAGCAGGCACGCCAGGGTAAAATCGACCCCCTGATTGGCCGTGACCATGAGCTTGAGCGGGTGGTGCAGATTCTGGCACGCCGGCGTAAAAACAACCCGCTACTGGTGGGTGAGGCAGGGGTGGGTAAAACCGCCATTGCCGAAGGCTTGGCTAAACGAATCGTCGAAGAGGATGTGCCAGAGGTCATTGCCGACGCGGTGGTTTATTCACTGGATATGGGCGCGCTGCTGGCGGGTACCAAGTACCGGGGCGATTTTGAAAAACGCCTCAAAAGCCTGCTAAGCGAGCTGCGTAAACAGCCCAATGCTGTGCTGTTTATTGATGAGATTCACACGGTCATCGGCGCGGGTGCCGCATCGGGTGGCGTAATGGATGCGTCCAATCTGCTCAAGCCGCTGCTCTCCTCGGGCGAGCTGCGCTGTATCGGTTCGACCACGTTCCAGGAGTTTCGCGGTATCTTCGAGAAAGATCGTGCCCTGGCGCGTCGCTTCCAGAAGGTCGATGTGCTAGCACCCTCGGTGGAAGACACCATCAAGATCCTCAAAGGGCTGCGTTCGCGCTTTGAAGAGCACCACGAGCTGAAGTACACCGATGGTGCCCTAGAGAGTGCCGCTCGCTTGGCGGATCGCTACATTAACGACCGCCACCTGCCGGATAAAGCGATTGATGTTATTGACGAGGCGGGCGCGCACCAGCGCATGCTGCCTCCAGAAGTGCGCGCTACCACTATCGATGTAGAGCAAGTGGAAGCGGTGGTTGCCTCGATTGCCCGGATTCCGCCGAAGAGCGTATCCAGCTCGGATCGTAAGCTGCTTGAGAAGCTGGATCGCGATCTGAAGATGCTGGTCTTCGGGCAGGATGAGGCCATCGATACGCTGTCGGCGGCAATTAAGCTGTCCCGTGCGGGGCTGAAATCCCCCGATAAGCCGGTGGGTAGCTTCCTGTTTGCAGGCCCGACGGGCGTGGGTAAAACGGAAGTGGCCAAGCAGCTGGCGCATATCATGGGCATTGAGCTGGTGCGCTTCGATATGTCCGAGTACATGGAGCGCCACACCGTATCGCGCCTGATCGGTGCGCCTCCTGGCTATGTGGGCTACGACCAGGGCGGCCTGTTAACCGAGGCCGTTACCAAGCAGCCGCACTGCGTACTGCTGCTGGATGAGATTGAGAAAGCACACCCTGAAGTGTTTAACCTGCTGCTGCAGGTCATGGATCATGGTCGCCTGACGGATAACAACGGCCGCGAAGCGGACTTCCGCCATGTAATCCTGATTATGACTTCTAACGCAGGGGCCGAGCAGGCGTCGCGTCGCTCCATCGGCTTCCAGAACCAGGATCACTCTACCGATGCGATGGAAGTGATTCGCCGGACCTTCTCTCCAGAGTTCCGCAACCGCTTGGACGGCATTATTCAGTTCCATGCGCTGCCCACCTCGGTGGTGCGTAATGTGGTCGATAAGTTCCTGATCGAACTGCAAGCGCAGCTAGACGAGAAGCGCGTACAGCTGGATGTGGACGACATGGCGCGGGATTGGCTGGCTGAGAAAGGCTACGACCCGGATATGGGGGCAAGGCCGATGGCTCGCTTAATCCAGGAGAAGCTCAAGAAACCGCTAGCAGAGATGATTCTGTTCGGTGAGCTGGCAGAGCACGGTGGTATCGTGCACGTCAGCTTGGAGGAGGGTGAGCTGCACCTGACCACCGAGTCGGAGATGGCAGACGCGCCCTGAAAAGGGCGCTAAGTACCCACAAGTGTCTGGCTTAACTACCTACTAACGCACAGCGCCCTGTCTTCGACGGGGCGTTGTCGTTTCCAGGGAGCGGCGCCGTTACGCGGTACTAACAGCTGGTACTAACAGCTACATGGCACTAACCGTGACGCGGTACTACAGCCATAGGGCGTTTCTGCGAACAGACGTAGCTTATAGACATAGCTGATAGATGTAGCTTGAGGGCAGTATCAAGGCTTAGCGCGAGCGGTAAACAATACGGCCTTTGGAGAGATCGTAGGGCGTCAGCTCTACCTTAACCTTATCGCCGGTCAGAATGCGGATGTAGTTTTTACGCATTTTGCCAGAGATGTGGGCGGTCACAACGTGGCCGTTTTCCAGCTCAACCCGGAACATGGTGTTGGGAAGGGTATCAACAATAACGCCTTCCATTTCAATATGATCTTCGCGTGCCATATAGGCAGATCCTCACTTATTTTACATCGTGGTTAGTCGAATGATTGCTTCAATAAGCGTTGGCACAAACCTGCTCGCCTAAGAAACAGCGCTATATTGTGCCGTAAGCCCGCCATCAAGGCAAAAAAGCTGGCCGGTTTAGCGAATTAAAAGGCGCCAATGCCGCCCATCCAGCAGTTCAATAGGCGAAAACGCCTGCTTGTAACGCATCTTACGGCACTCCTCGATCCAGTACCCGAGATACAGGTGCGGTAGCGCTTTTTCCTGGCATAACGCAATCAACTTTAAAATAGCAAAGGTGCCCAGCGAGCGCCTCTCCAGCGTGTCATCGACGCTGAAAAACGTATAAATCGCGGACAGGCCATGCTCTAGCTGGTCAAACGCTGCCACGGCTACCAGCTCGCCTTCCAAATACATTTCCAACAGGTGTGCGTAGGGCTCTTCTAGCGTTAAGAAGGTGCGGTACTGGTCGCGACTAGGCGGATACATATCTCCGTCCGCATGACGCTGGCGAATATAGTTGGCATACAGCGCGTAGTGGGAGGCATCGAAACGTGCGGCGATAACCCGGGTGTCGATATCGGCATTACGGTGCCAAATTTTCCGCTGGGTGCGGTTGGCCTTAAACTCGCCCACTGGAATACGCACTGACCGGCAGGCATTGCAACCCTCGCAGTGGGGGCGGTATAAGTGGCGTCCGCTACGCCGAAACCCAAGCAGTGAAAGAGAGTCATACACCCCAGGCACCGGCGACTCCTGGGGGTCGAGAAATAGCGTTGTCGCCTCTTTGCCCGGCAGGTAGCTGCAGGCGTGGGGGACAGTTAGGAAGAAGCGCAAATCCCGCACAGGGCGGCGAGGAGCGTTACTACTCACGGCTTGCCTCCTTGGTTGAACAAACGACGCGGTTATTCCGCATCAACGCCTGAAGGTATCGCCGCAAGCCACGGTGAAGCAGGTACGGAAGGCGTCTGATGTGCGGATAATGGTAAGCTAAAAGCCTTTTCTGGCAACCACTGTTCAAGATAGTTGATGAACGTGCGGCGGGCGACTGTTGTCGCACCTAGGCTGGCCAAGTGCGGGGTATGCATTTGGCAATCAATAAGCTTACCGCCATGTGCCTGCATCGCTCCCGCCAAGTGGGCAAGGGCTACCTTGGAAGCATCGGGTTGGCGTGAAAACATGGACTCGCCAAAAAACACGGGGCCCATAGCCAGCCCGTAGAGCCCGCCAACCAGTTCGCCGCTATGGTGAACTTCTACGCTATGGGCAATACCAAGCTCATGCAGGCGCTGGTAGGCATGGCGCATGTCGGCATTGATCCAGGTGCCCGGCTCGTGTTTACGCGGGGCGGCGCACGCCTCGACTACCTGGGCGAACCGTTGGTCCAGGGTCACGCTAAAGCCACCGTGTCGCAGCCGTTTAGCCAGGCTGCGGCGTCGTTTAAAATATTCCGGCAGCAGTATCATCCGTGGGTCGGGGCTCCACCATAAAATGGGGTCATCGTCGCTATACCAAGGAAATATCCCTTTCCGGTAAGCGTCTACCAGCCAGGCTGGTGTAAGCTCTCCACCGGCGGCCAGGAGGCCGTTAGGCGTCTCCAGGGCCTGCTCGGTAGAAGGAAAGTAAGGGTGTGGCGATGAGAGCCAAGGTAGCATCGCTTGCTCCTGTTGCTGATGGCTTCCATGGAAGCGCTGTGACGGCAGAAGGATGCTCGGTATGATGCAAACTCGCAAGTGGATTAAAGACACCGTGCGGTGTAAAGGGAGAATCGCTTGAAAGTAAATAAGGCGGTAGACAAGCGAACGCAGCGACAGTCGCGCCAGTCACCATCTAGCTCTAATTCATCGAAGCGGGTTAACGCCGCAAAGGATAAGGCGCGCCGGTTTGGCCTGCGCCTGCAAGGGGCCGCCCGCGAAGGGGTGGTGGTGGTGATGCTAGCGCTCTGTGTGTTTTTATTATTGGCGCTATTTAGCTATCACCCAGCCGACCCGGGGTGGTCATATCAAGGGCCTGAAACCGACGTACGCAACTGGATGGGGCCGGTCGGCGCCTGGCTTGCCGATGTGCTCTATTCGCTACTCGGGGCAAGCGCCCTATGGTGGCCAGGCATGTTCGGTTACGCAGCCTGGTGGTTGATGCGTTCACGCCAGGTACGCTTTGAGTTAGACCCCATTGCCATTGCCGTGCGGGCAGGCGGGTTAGTGCTGCTAATGTTCGGCACGACCATGCTAGGCGCACTGCACTTTTATCACCCCGACAGCATTTTGCCTTATGCCTCGGGAGGCATTTTAGGCGAAGGGCTTGTCGGAACGTTGAAGCCGCTAGTAAGCAGTGGCGGCGTAGGCCTTATTGCCGCCGCACTGCTACTGATTGGCTTCCCTCTGTTCAGCGGTATGTCGTGGCTGCAGGTGGCCGACGAAATTGGCAGAAGGCTATGCCGCATCGGTGGGTGGTTCAGCGCTCGCCGCGCTAAAAAACGCGAAAAACGTGCCGAACGTGCCGCCGTCAGGGCAGCCGCCAAAGCGGCCTCCAAGAAAGTGAAGCAGCGCTCCTGGGCCGAGCCTAGCGATATCAGCACCGACCCGGTAGAGAGCGAAGAGGATACGCCAGCCGTTAGCAAAGCCGCCCGTGCCAACGAAACAGTGGCACAGCAGGATCACGAGGCGGAAGGTGAGCGCGCACCGTCAGGGCGTCGTGAGCGGCGTGAACCCAGCTTCTCGGCGCCGGAAGAAGTGCGTGAAGGGGGGCTGGAGTCGTCGGAGACGGATACCTCCATTCCCTGGGAGGCTGCCGCCATATTGGGCGAGCGTCATGAGACGCAGCCCCGTAGCGCGACGGAGGCGGGGGTGGCCGAGCCAGAAGCGACTCCGTCAGCGCCTGCCAAGACGCAGGCGCCGGAAGCACCCAGCGAACCGCTAATGCCACTATCCGCTAAAGAGCCTGAGCCAGCGCAAGAGCCAGAGTCGGCAGCCGAGGAAGTGCCAGCGCCTAAGCCTGCAACACCAGTGCCAGCTGAAACCCCCGAGCCGGTGCCTACCAATGAGCCTACCAAGGAATTGAGTAGCGATAAGCCGCAGCGGGTTGAAGATGAGCAGGAGCGTGAGCCCTATGCAGCTTCTGTGCCGCTGCGTGCAACGCGCGATGAGCGGGAACAGGAAACTACTGAGCCATCGGCCTCCGCCGCGTTTACCAGCCGCCCAGAGCCGGAACCGGAACCTGCTGAGCCGCTGCCGCCACGCAGCGACGAGCGCCAACCGACCTACCAAGCGCCCCCCATAACGGCCGAGCCGCGCCGGGAACGTGTGCCGGAAGTGGTGCCTGAACCGGTGTGGGACGAGGATGACGACGAGTTGCCCGTCAGGCCCATTGCGCCTGTGTCTGCCAGCTCTCGCCATGAGCCAACGTTCTCGACCGAGCCAGTAGAAGAAGAGGCAGAGAGCGGCCCTACGCTCTGGACGGTGGAGCACCTGCAGAGCCAGCGCCCGGCGTTTGAAACACTGCCGGAGCCGGAAGGCGAAGTGCCCAGCTTGCAGCTACTCACGCCGCCGGAGCCGCATCAGCCGAACTATACCGATGAGCAGCTCGCCGATATGGCAGAACTACTGGAAGTGCGGCTGCGGGAGTACGGTGTTAAAGCCGAGGTGGTGGATACCTGGCCTGGTCCGGTAATTACACGCTTCGAGATCAAGCCCGCCGCCGGGGTGAAAGTTTCTAAGATCAGCAATTTGGCAAAAGACCTTGCCCGCTCGCTGATGGTGAAAAGCGTTCGCGTAGTCGAGGTCATCCCTGGGCGGCCCACGGTGGGTATTGAAATTCCTAACCCCCACCGCGCGATGATTCGCCTGCGAGAAGTGATCGACTCCGACCGCTACCAGCAGGAGAGCTCGCCGCTGACGATGGCGCTGGGCCAGGACATTGGCGGCGGCCCGGTGGTCGCGAACCTGGGCAAAATGCCCCACCTGCTAGTGGCAGGTACTACCGGTTCGGGTAAGTCGGTGGGGGTTAACGCGATGCTGATCTCCATGCTGCTGAAGGCCAAGCCCGATGAGCTCAAGCTGATCATGGTCGACCCCAAGATGCTGGAGCTATCGGTGTATGACGGCATACCGCACCTGCTGGCGCCGGTGGTCACCGATATGAAAGAGGCGGCCAACAGCCTGCGTTGGTGCGTGGCGGAAATGGAGCGCCGCTATAAACTGATGGCGGCGATGGGGGTGCGTAATATTGCCGGTTTTAACGCTCGCCTCGATGAAGCCGAACGCGCTGGTGCCCAGGTGGCCGACCCATTATGGGAGCCGCAGCCCTGGGAGATGCACCAAACGCCACCGGTGTTGGAGAAGCTGCCCTATATCGTGGTGGTCATCGATGAGTTTGCCGATATGTTTATGATCGTCGGCAAAAAGGTCGAAGAGCTGATTGCACGTCTGGCACAAAAAGCGCGGGCTGCCGGTATTCACCTGATTCTTGCCACCCAGCGCCCGTCGGTGGATGTGGTGACTGGCTTGATCAAGGCGAACATCCCTTCGCGGATGGCCTTCCAGGTCTCCTCGCGGATCGATTCGCGCACCATTCTAGACCAAGGGGGTGCCGAGAGCCTGCTGGGCCACGGGGATATGCTCTACCTGCCCGCCGGTTCCGGGCCGCCCAACCGGGTGCACGGTGCTTTTGTGGACGATGATGAAGTCCACCGCGTCGTCGATGACTGGAAACGTCGCGGCGAGCCTGAGTACATCGAAGAGATTCTGTCCGGCGGTGTCTCGGCGGATGCACTGACCGGGCTTGAAGCGGAAGGCGTCGATGGCGACGATGCTGAGCAGGATGCGCTCTACGATGAAGCGGTGCAGTTTGTCACCGAAACCCGTAAGGCTTCGATCTCTGCCGTACAGCGGCGCTTCAAAATTGGCTACAACCGCGCGGCAAGGTTGGTTGAAGCTATGGAGGGTGCAGGCGTTGTCTCCTCCATGGGCACCAACGGTGCCCGCGAAGTGCTGGCACCGCCGCCGGTGGGCCACTAAACGTGCCTCTACCAATCATGCAATAAGCGTGAAAGTCGCGCCGCAGGCGAAACCCTGCGGCGCTTTTTGCGTCTGAGAGGCACACGGAACGTCTTTACGCTCCTTGCCTCGTCCGCTATTCGGCAATGAATGCCTAGGGAGAAAGAACATGCGCGAACCCTCTAACCGTCGCTCACCTGCGTTGGTACTTGCCGCCAGTGCGCTCGGGTTAACCTTTGCTGCACCGATGACAGCGTGGGCCAACGAGGCCGCAGAACAGCTCACCGAGCGCCTGGACCCTCTGGAAAACTACCACGCGACCTTTGAGCAGCAAATTCTGGACGGTGGCGGTGAACGCCTGCAAAGCGCCCGTGGGGAAATGTGGCTATCGCGCCCTGGTATGCTGCGTTGGGAAGTCGAAGCGCCCTATTCGCAAACCGTGGTCTCTGATGGCGAGGATGTCTACCTTTACGATCCAGACCTTGAGCAAGTCACCGTGCAAGCGATGGATGACCGTGTTACCCACACGCCCGCGCTGCTGCTCTCGGGGAGCGCCGATGAGCTAACCGCCAGTTACGATGTGTTTTACGAGCAGCAGGACGGCGATGATGTCTTTACGCTGATTCCTACGCTGGCGGATACGCTGTTTGAAGAGCTGAGCATGGTCTTTGAAGGCCAGACCCTGACCGAGCTGTGGATGATGGACAGCACCGGCCAGCGCACCGCCATCACCTTCAGCGACATTACTCGCAATGGCAGCATTGATCGTGGCCTATTTGATTTCCAGATTCCTGAAGGCACCGATGTTATCCGCGAAGAGCTTTAACTCTCCTATGGTTACTTCACCGTGTTAATGCAGTTTATCAGGCGCCTTAGGGTGCCTGATCTGCTTCCTGGTCGCGGTTTTCCCGCCAGGCCATGATTTCCCCAAACCGCTTCTCCTGGCCAAACGGGCTGGGCTCGTAAAATCGTGTTTTAGGCACTTCCTCAGGCCAGCAGTCGTGAGCGCTGCCCGCTGGGTAGCCTTCCGGCTCGTTGTGGGCATAGCGGTAGCCTTCGCCGTGGCCTAACTGCTCCATTAGCTTGGTAGGGGCATTACGCAGGTAGGTGGGTACCTCCACCTGGGGCTGCTGCTGGACAAACTGCTGGGCGCTTTTCCAGGCGCGGTCAATGCGGTTACTTTTAGGTGCCACTGCCAAGTGGATCGCCGCATGGGCAATCGCCCGCTGGCCCTCATAATCGCCCAGGCGCAAATAGGCATCCCAAGCGGCGATGACGAGCGGCAGGGCGCGCGGGTCGGCATTGCCCACGTCTTCCGAGGCAATGGCGGTTAAGCGTCGCACGATATCCAACGGGTCGCCGCCGCCCTGGATAAAGCGCGCCATGTACAGTAGCGCAGCGTCTGGGCGAGAGGAGCGAATCGATTTATGAATGGCGGATAGCAGGTCATAGTAAGCATCGCCCTGCTTATCAAACGCGCTGGTCTGATGACCGATAACATCCGCCAGTACCGCTTCGCACAGCACTTCGCGGCCATTGTGCTGTTCGGTAAAGTCACAGGCGGTTTCCAGTAGCCCCAAGGCCCGTCGTGCATCCCCCGCGCTGGCGTGGGCAAGGGCCTCCAGCACCCCAGGCTCCACATCGATAGCCCGTTTGCCTAGCCCGCGTTGGATATTAGTCAGCGCTTGCTCCATTACCTGGATAAGCTCTTGCCGGGTCAGTGGTTTTAGCACATAGACCCGTGCGCGGGAGAGCAACGCCGAATTCACCTCGAACGAGGGGTTTTCAGTGGTGGCACCAATCAGCGTTAACAGGCCGGACTCCACATGGGGCAGCAGTGCATCCTGCTGGCTCTTGTTCAAACGGTGAATCTCATCTAAAAAGAGAAGCGTGGGAGAAGTGCGCTGTCGGGCGCGCTCCACTACCGAACGAATCTCTTTTACGCCAGCCATCACTGCGCTTAGCTGCTCAAGATGGGTATCCGATGCGCGAGCCAGTAGCTCCGCCAAGGTGGTTTTGCCTACCCCTGGCGGCCCCCACAGAATCATTGAGCGCACCACGCCCGACTCCGCCATGCGGCGCAGCGGCTTATCCGGCCCTACCAGTGCCTGTTGGCCAATATACTCATCCAGCGTTAACGGGCGCATACGAAAGGCCAGCGGGGCGTCTTCACCTGGAGTGGCTTCAAAAAGATCCATATAAACTTCCGTTGTAAATCGGGGCGTTGAACAACTAACGCTTAATAAGTGTCTGTGGTAAATAGGGTAACGTCAGACTACCTTGTGGCATAACGATAAGAAGCGCCCACCAGCGTTAGTCATCATAGAGGCGCAAGGCAAGGATTAACGCTAGTGTAGTAGAACCCAGCTCATGATCGCGTGCCTAATGCTCTGTAGGGAGAGCGGCAGGCATGACACTTACGAAGGAGACGGCACGATGTTAAACCAATTGCGTCTAGATCATGCCAACATGGCGCGAATGCTCCATGTGCTGCAGTTAAAGCATAAAACCTTGGCCAAAGGTGAGCGGCCTGACTTTCAGCTGATGCGTGAGGTAGTCGATTACATTTTGTCCTACATGGATGGTTTTGCTACTCCTCTTGAGCGAATCTGTGTTGAACGGCTCAAAACTCAGGCGCCGGAGCATCTTCCGCTGATGGAGCAAATGGCGAGCGACTATCGCGAGCTAAAGCCGCGCTTAATGCGTCTGTCCCAGGATATCGACATGATCCTGATGGATAACATCCTGCCCATGGATCGTTTCGCGGATGATTTAAAAGCATACCTGGAAGCCCACCGGGGCTATCTGCGCCACGAGCGGGAGGGGCTTTTCCCGCTGATTGACAAGCACTTCAACGAAGAGGATATGGAGGAGCTGCGCCAAGCGCTGCCCGAAGGCGCTGAAAAAGAGCTGGAGCGCCTGCAAATGGCCTATCCAGAGCTATACGCTGAACTGTGCGGTGCCGAGGTTCCAGTGCTATAGCGCTTTCCTGCCACTCTTTCAAACGTGAACCCTTTTGAGCCTAACGGGGCGTGTTAAACTAACGCCCCGTTTTTATGGGCGGCTGGCGGGGAGTGAAGCACAGGGCCAGCCTAAGCAGTGCGGGTATTAACGCCTTGGTTTCAAGAGCTCTGGTTTCAAGAACGCTGGTTTTAATAGCGTGGGTTTCAATATAACGGACTGGGTAGGTGGGGGTAATGTCAGGGCCTATACTGATTTTTGATTCCGGCGTGGGCGGGCTATCCGTGGCCCATGCGCTGCGCCAGCACTATCCAGCCGCCGCCCTGTGTTACGCCTGTGACAATGCTTGGCTACCCTATGGCCTGCGCGATGATGCAACCCTCGCCAAGCGCATTGTGAAGGTGTGCCGGGCAGCGGTTGAAGCCTGCCAAGCCAGCGCACTGGTAGTGGCCTGTAATACCGCCAGTACGCTGGCCCTGGAAGGGCTGCGCCAAGCGCTGGCGATTCCCGTGATTGGCACCGTACCCGCGATTAAACCGGCAGCGCTGATGAGCACATCGCGCCATATTGGCCTGTTAGCCACCACCGCCACGGTGAACCGCCCCTATACCCAAGGGTTAATCGACAGTTTTGCCAGCGACTGCGTGGTGACCAAAATAGCGGCCGATGCCCTGGTCACTGAAGCCGAAGCGTGGCTGGCTGGGGCACCGCTGAACGCACCGCGCATTCAGCAGGCGCTGGCGCCGCTATGGCAAGCCACCCAGAAGAGCCCCGCGCTGGATACCGTCGTACTTGGCTGCACCCACTTTCCGCTGCTGCAGCCGCTGCTGGTCACGCTCGCCCCAACTCCCATCGCCTGGGTGGATTCCGGCGATGCCATTGCCCGCCGGGTTGGGCAAGTGGCGGTCACGCTAGTCAGCAGCACCCACGATGGCCGCTGCTTTACTACCGCGCCCGCCCAAGCGCTGGCCGATGGTTTCGCCCGCTACGGCTTTCACGCACCACAGCCGCTCGCACTGCCCGATGCCTGCTAGGCAGCCGGTGCATAAAACGTTTTTTCCAATGTTAATACTGAGTGATGAGGAGCCACCTTGGCGATCCCTACGGTAGATCCAGCACGCTACGACGAGCAGCTAGCTGATAAAAAAGCTTATGTAGAACGTACCTTTGCAGCGTTCGATACGCCGACGCTGGAGGTGTATCCCTCACCGCCTAGCCACTATCGCCAGCGCTGCGAGTTTCGTATTTGGCACGAAGAGGATGACCTGTTCTATGCCATGTTCGAGGTCGACCCAGAGAACCCCAAGAACAAGCGAGTGGTGCGTCTGGACCAGTTTCCTGTCGCCAGCGCTCAGATCAACGAGCTGATGCCCAAGCTGCGGGAGGCCTTTCTCGCCAGCGATGAGCTGCGCCGCCGCCTTTTCCAGGTGGAGTTTTTAACCACGCTCTCCGGGGAAGCGCTGGTCACGCTGATTTATCACCGCCCGCTGGGCGATGCCTGGGAAGCCGAAGCCCGCGCTTTGGAAAGTGCCCTGGGCATTATGATTATCGGCCGCTCCCGCAAGCAGCGCCTGGTGCTTACCCGCGATCACGTGTGGGAGCGTTTAACGGTGGATGGCCGCACGCTGCACTACCAGCAGGTAGAAAACAGCTTTACCCAACCCAACGCCCACATTTGCCAAACCATGCTGGGGTGGGCCAAAGAGGCCACACAAGGCCGCCAGGCAGAGGATCTCGTAGAGCTGTATTGCGGTAACGGCAACTTTACGATTGCCCTGGCCGAGAACTTTCGCCGTGTGCTGGCCACCGAGATTTCGCGCACTTCGGTGGCTAGCGCTAACGTCAATCTCGAAGCCAACGGCGTCACCAATGCCCACGTGGCGCGCATGTCGGCGGAAGAGTTTGCCCAGGCGCTGAAAGGCGAAAAGGCGGGCCGTCGAGTAGCCGAGATGGCGCTGGAGGAGTACGACTTCTCCACCGTGCTGGTAGACCCACCCCGGGCAGGGCTGGATGAGCAAAGCTGCCATCAAATCAGCGAATACGCTCAAATCGTCTATATTTCATGCAACCCGGCCACGCTTGCCGAAAACTTAACGCTATTAACCAACACTCATGTCATTGAACGGTTTGCGCTATTTGACCAGTTCCCGTTTACTGACCACTGTGAATGTGGTGTGTTGCTAACCCGGCGCCAGCCGTAACAGCATATAAGCGGCTGGCACTCAGGCCATGTCAATAGTGCTTACGATGCACAAGCGGCATACACCATGAATAACCTGTCAGATGGTTAGGGTGGCGGTCATGGGTAGCGTAAGCTAACGGGTAGTTGGCCTAAAGGCCTATTGTCCTTCGTTTTTTTGGCCTAAGTAGTGGCCCCAGGCAGTCGAGGTGATGGATGCATTACGTTGCGATTGAAGAGAGTCGGCGGGATCTTTTAAAGCAGCTGCAAGAGCGATTGGAAGCGCGACTGGAGCCATCGCGAGCGGCCACGATTGAAGCCTTTGCGCGCCACTTTTATGCCACCGTACCGGTAGAAGACCTGATCGACCGTCGCTTGGACGACCTGTACGGCGCCACGCTCTCCATCTGGCAGTTTTTACAGCACCACGACCCCCAAAGCCCCAAGGTGCGTATCTTCAACCCGGATTTCGAAGAGCACGGTTGGCAGTCCACCCATACCTTCGTGGCGGTGCTGCATGAGGATATGCCGTTTCTGGTCGACTCGGTGCGTATTGAGCTTAACCGCCGCGGCCTAACGGTTCACGCCATACAAAATGCCGTGTTTGCCGTGGCGCGTGATAGCCAGCATCAGCTGAAGGCGCTGACCTCTCCCAAGGATGAGAACGCGCCTGATGCCCGTGAATCGCTAATCGTCATTGAAGTTGACCGCCATACCGACCCGGAGTCGCTGGCGAAAATCGAGCGCAACCTGCATGAAGTGCTGCGGGATGTACGCACTGCGGTGAATGATTTTGACGCCATGTGCGGGCAAATCACCTCCGCTATTCAAGAGCTGGAGAAAAACTGCCCGCCGCAAATCGACCCTGACGACCACGAAGAGGCCATTGCCTTCCTAGAGTGGCTGTTGAAGGATAACTTCACCTTCCTGGGCTACGACGAGTACCTGCTGGAAGGCAATGAACTACAGCGCGACCCCAATAGCGTGCTGGGTGTGTTCCGCCTAGACCAACCGCGCTACCGCGAGCGTATCCGCACCGAAGAGGGCATCGACGAGCACGACGACTACGTGCTGGTGCCGCAACTGCTCTCGTTTGCCAAAAGCGCCCACCACTCCCGCGTGCATCGCCCCACCTATCCAGACTACATCACCGTCGACCGCTACGACGATGACGGCAACGTGATCGGTGAGCGCCGCTTCTTTGGTCTGTTTACTGCCACGGTGTACAACGAGTCGCCGCGCAACATTCCGCTGCTGCGCCGCAAGCTCAAGGCTGTGATGGATATTGCTGGCTTCAACCCCCAGGGCCACAACGGCAAGCAGCTGCTGCAGGTGTTGGAAGTCTACCCCCGCGATGACCTGTTCCAGATCAGCACGGAATCCCTGGCCAGCACCGCGTTGGGTATTCTCAATATTCGTGAACGCCGCCAGGTGCGCCTGTTTATCCGCGCCGATGTCAGCGGTAAGTTCTACTCCTGCCTGGTGTTTGTGCCGCGGGATGTATTCTCCACCGATCTGCGCCAGCGTATCCAGACGATGCTGTGCGATGAGTTGGATGCCCACTTTGGCGACTTCAATACCTACTTATCCGAGTCGGTGCTGGCGCGTATCCAGCTCATTCTACGTTTCAACGGCGATGCTCCCAGCCAGTACGACCTGAAGCGTCTGGAGAGCAAAGTCGCCCGCTTGGCGCGCAGCTGGCGCGACGAGCTGCAGGCAGCGATGATCGAAGGCTTTGGCGAAGAGCGCGCCAACCACCTGATCGACCAGTTCCACGATGCGTTCTCCGCTAGCTATCGGGAGGACTTCAATGCCCGCACGGCGGTATTCGACGTTCAGCATCTGCTAACCCTGGATAGTGGCGATGACCTGTCGCTATCGCTCTACCGCCCGCTGGAAGAACAGGCGGGCGGCATGAACCTGAAGCTATACCATCGTGAGTCGCAAATCCCACTCTCCGACGTGCTGCCGATGATGGAGAACCTCGGCCTGCGCGTGATTGGTGAGCGCCCTTACGATATCAACGCGCCGCAGCAGCGCTACTGGATTCACGACTTTGAGCTGGAGCACAGCCGCGAAGGCGTTAACCTTAGCGAAATGCGCGATACCTTCAGCGAGGCATTCAAGCGTATTTGGGCAGGCGAGGCCGATAACGACGCCTTTAACCGCCTGATTATCGGCGCGGGCCTGGATTGGCGCGAAGTGGCCATGCTGCGCGGCTATGCCCGCTATTTGAAGCAGATCCGCTTCGGCATGTCCCAGGACTACATCGCCGCGACCCTGGCCAACTACCCGGCCATCACCCAAGCCCTGGTGGAGCTGTTCCGCCTACGCTTCGACCCGGAGCAGCAGCCCGGCAGCCTAGATGACTGCCTGGCGCGCTTGAACGAGCATCTGGAAGGCGTTGCCAGCCTGAACGACGACCAGCTGCTGCGTCGCTTTATGGAGTTGATCCAGGCGACCCTTCGCACCAACTACTACCAGACAACCGACGATGGGCGCTTCAAAGATTACATCGCCTACAAGCTAGAGCCGTCGAAAGTAACGGGTATGCCCAAACCGCGACCGGCATTCGAGATCTTTGTCTGCTCGCCGCGAATGGAAGGTGTTCACCTGCGCGGCGGTAAAGTGGCGCGGGGCGGCCTGCGCTGGTCGGACCGCCTTGAAGACTTCCGTACCGAAGTGCTGGGCCTCGTGAAAGCGCAGCAGGTGAAAAACGCGGTGATCGTGCCGGTGGGGGCGAAGGGCGGTTTTGTGTGCAAGCGTATGCCGGAAAACGCCGACCGCGAAACCCAGCAGAAAGAGGGCATTGCCTGTTATCAAATCTTTATTCGCGCGCTGCTGGATGTCACCGACAACCTGGTAGGTGGCGACGTGGTACCGCCGCAAAACGTTGTGCGCCATGACGATGACGACACCTACCTAGTCGTTGCCGCCGATAAAGGCACCGCGACGTTCTCGGATATCGCCAACGCGATTTCTATTGAGTATGGCCACTGGCTGGGGGATGCCTTTGCCTCTGGCGGGGCGAACGGCTACGACCACAAGAAGATGGCGATTACCGCCCGCGGTGCCTGGGAGTCTGTGAAGCGCCACTTCCGCAATTTGGGCGTGAACACCCAGGAAGACCTGTTCACCGTGGTGGGCATTGGCGATATGGCGGGGGACGTGTTTGGTAACGGTATGCTGCTCTCCGACAAGATTCAGCTGGTGGGTGCCTTCAACCACCTGCACATCTTCGTCGACCCGAACCCGGATGCCGCGGCGGCCTTTGCCGAGCGTAAGCGCCTGTTTGATCTACCCCGCTCTAGCTGGGAAGACTACAGCAGCGAGCTGATTTCCCAGGGGGGCGGCGTTTTCAGCCGCAGCGCCAAATCGATCACCATCACCCCTGAAATGCAGCAGGTGTTTGGCATCGAAGAGGCGCGCCTGTCGCCCAATGACTTGATTCGCGCCATGCTCAAGGCGAAAGTGGATCTGATCTGGAACGGCGGTATCGGTACCTATGTAAAAAGCTCCGAGGAGACCGATGCGGATGTGGGCGATAAAGCCAACGACGCACTACGCATCAACGGTAAAGAGCTGAACTGCCGTGTGGTTGGCGAGGGCGGCAACCTAGGCTTGACCCAGCGTGGCCGGATGGAAGCCGCCGCCAACGGCGTGCGCGTTTACACCGACTTTATCGACAACGCAGGCGGTGTGAACTGCTCCGACCACGAGGTCAATATCAAGATCTTGATCGATGAAGTGGTCAAGCGTGGTGATATGACCGACAAGCAGCGTAACCAGCTGCTGGCAGACATGACCGAAGAGGTCGCCGACCTGGTCATCCTGGATAACTACCGCCAGACCCAGGCGCTGGATCTATCGGAAATTCTTTCCCACCAGGGCATGGGGCCGTACCGCCGCTTTATCAGCGAGCTGGAGTCCGTCGGTCAAATCGACCGCGAGCTGGAGTTCCTGCCCGCCGATGACGTGCTCAAAGAGCGCGCCAGCAGCAATCAGGGAATGCATCTGCCAGAGCTGTCGGTACTGATCTCCTACGCTAAGAGCACCCTGAAAGGCGACTTGATCAACTCCGACGTGCCGGACGATCTGTATATTCACCGTCACTTGGAGCGCCTGTTCCCAGCGGTGCTTACTGAGCGTTACCAGAGCGAGATGTACGACCACCGCCTGAAGCGTGAGATTGTTGCCACCCAGGTGGCCAACGACCTTGTCGATCATATGGGGATCGTGTTTGTACGCCGCTTGATGGACTCCACCGGTGCTGGCCGTGCGGATATCGCCCGCGCCTACGTCGTCGCCCGCGACGCCTTCAATCTGCCTGCGCTGTGGGCGCAGATCGAAGCGTTGGATAATCAGGTGCCCAGCCGCGTGCAGTACTCCATGATGCTGGACCTGATGCGTATGGTCCGCCGCGCCACGCGCTGGTTCCTGCGCCAGCATTTGGGTCTCTCGACCCAGGACACCATCGAGTACTTTGGCCCGCGTTTGGCGCAGCTGCAGGAGAGTATTGGCGAGCTGCTCAGCGGTGAAGAGCAGGCCGCGTGGCGCAAGCGCTGTGACGAGCTGCAAGCCGCTGGCGTGCCCGAAGCCCTGGCCGCCACCGTGGCGGCCGCACCCAGCCTTTACGCTGGCCTGGGGATCATTCAAGCGGCACGGATCACCAACGAGAAGCCCCAGCGGGTGGCCGAGGTATTCTACGAAATCGGCAGCCGCCTAGAGCTACCCTGGATGATCCAGCAGGTCACGCACCTGGAAGTACGCGACTCCTGGCAGGCTCAGGCACGGGAAACCTTCCGCGACGATATCGACCGCCAGCAGCTGGCGCTGACCACCAGCGTGCTGAAGCTGGAAGCGGGCAGCCGCGATACTCAGGAGCGAGTGGCGCAGTGGCTGGAGCAGCACGCCGAGCTGCACCGCCGCTGGTGCCGCCTAATCGACGAGGTACGCAGCGGTAGCGAAGGCGGTTTCGCGCTGTTCGCCGTCGCGGTACGTGAGCTGGTAGACCTGGCCGAGAGCGATAGCGAAGCGTAAGCCGGTACGTGGTCTAAGCGAAACGCTGCGCGCTCTGCCAACAGCCGCGCCCTGGTTTGCCAGGGCGCGGCTGTTTTCATCCTGCGAACCCTGGCCGATGTGCGCTATACTTCGCCCGCCCCGCACTTCGCCCACCGCTCAGGAGAGTCTTGCCGATGTACCCAATTGCCCGCTCGCTGCTGTTCCGCCTGGACCCCGAAACCACCCACGGCATGGCGCTAAACGCGCTTGACGCGCTGCATAAGGTGGGCGGCATTCGGCGCGTGTATGGCGAGCCGGTGAGCGATCCGGTCGACCTCATGGGGCTGCGTTTCCCTAACCGGGTGGGGCTGGCCGCCGGGCTGGACAAAAACGCCGACCACCTCGATGCCCTGGGCGAACTGGGGTTCGGTTTTGTGGAAGTCGGCACTGTGACGCCGAAGGCCCAGCCAGGTAACCCCAAGCCGCGCCTATTCCGGTTAGCCGGCCACGAAGCGATCATCAACCGCTTTGGGTTCAACAACAAAGGGGTGGAGCACCTGGTCGCCCAGGTGAAAAAGCGCCACTACAACGGCATTGTCGGCATCAATATCGGCAAAAACCTGACCACCGCTGTAGAACACGCCCTGGATGACTACCTGCTGTGCCTTAACGCGGTACACGGTGCCGCAGACTACATCGCGGTGAATATCTCCTCGCCTAACACGCCAGGGCTACGCACGCTGCAGTTCGGCGAGCAGCTTGATGCGCTGTTAGGGCCTATTCGGCAAAAAAGCCGTGAGCTGGATACCCAGACCGGTCGTAAGGTGCCGCTACTGGTGAAAATCGCGCCGGATATGAGCGAAGAAGAGGTGGCGCTTGTGGCAGGCAGTATTGCCCGTAATGAGCTGGATGGCGTAATCGCCACCAATACCACCGTTTCTCGGGAAGCGGTAAAAGATGATCCGCAGGCCCAAGAGGCGGGCGGGCTTTCCGGTAAGCCGGTATTTGAGGCCTCCAATACAGTGATTCGTCTATTGCGCGCTCACCTTCCCACGCTGCCGATTATTGGGGTAGGCGGTATTGATAGCGGTGAAGCGGCCAAGGCGAAAATGGCCGCCGGTGCGGACTTGGTGCAGCTCTATTCGGGCTTGATTTACCAAGGGCCTGCGCTGGCGAAACAGTGTGCACAGGCGCTTAAGCAGAGCGCTTGAAGCGGCTGGCGGTGTGGCAATAAAAAGCCCGCCTGGCAGCGGGCTCCGTTCTCCAAATGTTTGGGTAAAAAAGGTAAATAAACTAGGTCATGACCATGGGGTTTTTATGGATACCGGAAACGCCGGTCATCCCATCCCACTGGTCGCCGCGACCTTCACGCCAACCGCTCATCCAATACTCGCGTAAATTGACATCTTGACTGGGGCAATCATCACGGGAGCGACCCGTAATGCCCGCTTTGTAGCCGTGAACATAAGCCCGTTGGAAGCGATCACGTTTTTGTCGTTTCATTGGCTAACCTCTTTTCATGAAAGCCTTTTGATAAGAAGCAGGGCGTAGGGCAGCGTGGTATCAAACATGCCTGTAAAGGCGTGCCTTACCATCGGTTGCCAACTCTGCTTCGAGAGGTGACTTCAAGTTCAAGAGTGGATTGCAACTTCTGCGCTAATGCCTAGCACTCACGTGCTGAACGGGCGAAGCGGCGAATCCAAACAAGCCATAGGTCATTATCGGTGTTATGAAACATGCACAATAAAGACCCAGACAAGCAACGCATGCGTTTTTAGTAGCTACCCTCTTATTGTTAGACCATGATGGGGTCACTTGTCGACCATCAAATTGTCATAATACGTAAATTCATTTGCCATATATAGGAATATCGCGCGGTTACGCGCGGCGATCACCATGACCGAGCTGAGCCAAACTGCCCCCCTAAACCTCCTGGCGACCTGCCCTAAAGGCATCGAAGGCCTGCTAGCGGACGAACTGACAGCCCTGGGCGCCGAACCGGGTAAAACCACCGTGGCGGGGGTGTACTTTTCCGCTGACCAAGCCACCGCCTACCGGGTGTGCTTGTGGTCGCGCCTAGCCAACCGCGTGATTCTGCTGTTAGCGCGGGAAGCGATGGTAGAGACCGCCGAGCAGGTGCGCGATGTGGTCGCGCGGATCGCCTGGAGCCAGAACCTTGCCACCGGTAAGACTTTGGCTGTGGATTTTCATGGCCGCAGCGACCACATTCGCCACACGCGGTTTGGCGCTCAAACGGTGAAAGATGGCGTAGTGGATGCGCTACAGCTTGCCGGTCAGGCGCGCCCCAATGTGGACACCAAAACCCCTGATCTGCGGATTTACGCCCACCTGCATCGGGCCAACCTGAGCCTAGGGATCGACCTTTCCGGCGAAAGCCTGCACCGCCGTGGCTACCGTCGCGATGTGGGGCACGCGCCGCTTAAAGAGAACCTGGCGGCAGCGCTGCTGGTGCGTGCAGGCTGGCCGGAGCGAGCCAAGGCGGGCGAGCCGCTGCTCGACCCGCTGTGCGGGGCGGGTACGCTGCTGATTGAAGCGGCGTTGATGGCGGCCGACCAAGCGCCTAACCTGAACCGCGAGCGGTTTGGCTTTCACGGCTGGGCAGGCCATAACGAAGCCCTGTGGCGCGAATTAAAGCGGGAAGCCGAAGCACGCGCCTCCATTGGTCGCAAACGCTGCAAAACGGTGCTTATGGGCTTCGACCAAAGCCCGGCAGCGCTTACTGCTGCGAAATCCAACGCCATGCGGGCGGGCATTCCTGCGCTGATAACGCTCCATGGTCAGAGCCTTGCCCAACTCACACGGCCAGAGTCCTTGACCGCCGAGCAGGGGCTATTGATCACCAACCCGCCCTACGGCGAGCGCTTGGGCGAGCTGCCCGAACTGGTGCGGCTCTACGCCCAGCTAGGTGAAAAAGCCAAAGCGCTGTTCCCAGGCTGGACGCTGGCGCTGTTTACCGGCAACCCGGATCTCGGCCACCGCCTTGGGCTGCGCGCCCACAAGCAGTACGCGCTAAAAAACGGAGCGCTGGATGCCAAGCTACTGCTCATGGAGATCGGCAGCGCCCGCCCTGCGCCCCAGGAGAGCGGTGAGCCGTTAGAAGCAGGTGTAGCGCCCCAGGAAAGCATCATTGCAAAACCGGCGGTGTCGGAAAATGCACAGATGTTTGCCAACCGATTGGCGAAAAACCAGAAACGTTTGAAAAAGTGGCTGAAGCAGAGCGGCGAAACCTGCTATCGCATTTACGATGCCGATATGCCCGAATACGCCCTAGCGGTGGATCGTTACGGCGACCGCGTGCATGTGCAGGAGTACGCCGCGCCCAGCTCCGTGAATCCGGCCCAGGCGCAAAAACGGCTGTTCGATGCCCTGGAAGTGCTGCCCGAGGCGCTGGGTGTCGATCCCAGCAAGATTTACGTCAAGCGCCGCGAGCGGCAAACCGGCGCGGCCCAATACCAAAAGCGTGATGCCAGCGGCGAGCGCTTTGAAGTGCAGGAGGGCAGCGCACGGCTATGGGTGAACCTGCGGGATTACCTGGATACCGGCCTGTTTCTGGATCACCGTCCGGTACGCCGGATGCTGGGCGAGATGGCGAGCGGCAAGCGCTTTCTCAACTTGTTCTGCTACACCGCCACCGCCACCGTGCAGGCGGCACTAGGCGGGGCTAGCGATAGCGTTAGCGTGGATATGTCCAACACCTACCTGGAGTGGGCGCGGGACAACTTTGCGTTGAATAAACTCGACCCCAGGCTGCATCGGGTGGTGCGGGATGACTGCTTCCGCTGGTTGGAAACCGCCAACGCGCAGTTCGACCTGATTTTTATGGACCCGCCAACCTTCTCGAACTCGAAGAAGATGCGCGACACCCTGGATGTGCAGCGCGACCACCCTCGCTTAGTGGAGCTAGCCATGGCGCGCCTTGCCCCCGGCGGTACGCTGGTGTTCTCCAACAACCAGCGGCGCTTTAAGCTGGACGAAGCACTGAGCGAGCGCTACGCGGTAGAGGAAATCACCACGCGCACCTTCGACCCGGACTTCCAGCGGCGCACCAATCTGCATCACGTATTTTTGCTGCGTCACTCTTCCTGAACCGCTCCTCTTGAGCCGATAGAGAGCAAGGCGATGATTGAACTATCGATTTACACGACACTAGGGTGCCATCTGTGCGCCCAGCTAGAGGCGCTGGTGGCGACGCTTGCCAACCAAGAGGTGAGGCTGCACCACATCGAGATTAGCGATGACGACGCCCTGGTGGAGCGCTACGGCACACGGATTCCGGTGCTGGTGGATGGCGAAGGGGTAGAATTGGATCGCGGCTTTGATATGGCGCGATTAAGCGGATGGCTAAGCGAGCGGGGATGGCTGGACGAGGCGGCGCTGGCCGCGCTTACCACGCCGCCGGAACAAGCGCCGCCGGTGGGTGCGCACCAGCGCAACGGGCGGCGCTTTTTGGGCTAGCCTAGCGATGTTCAGGATGCTCAGAGCGCGTCTAGCAGCGACAGCTGGCGCATGGCCTCCTGGCCTTCCGGCGTGTGGTCGGCGGCTTCCAGCACCTTACGGAACCCGCGGGAGGATTGAATCGTCGCTTCATCCTCCAGCCACATCTGCGCTTGCTCCAGGGTATCCGCCAACTGGTGTTTTAGCCCGCCAAACTGGGTGCCGATTTGCCCCCAGGCGCGGCTAAAAATCCAGTCGCCGAACATATCCTGGTGAATATGCACCAACACATAGTCATGGTCGGTTTCCCAGCGTACGATCACACCCATCTCCTTAACCACTGCTTGATCACGCCTGCATAGAAAGCCATTGCGGGCGTATTGTAAAGCCCGGATACCAAAACGCCTATGAAACTTGTTATCGACGCTCATATCCCCGCCGCCGACGCCTGTTTTGGGGGCATGGGCACGTTGCACCGCCTGCCGGGCCGCGAGATCAGCGCGGCTGACCTCCAAGATGCCGATGCGCTGATGGTACGCTCGATCACCCAGGTAAACCGCGCTCTGCTGGCGAACAGCGCGGTACGTTTTGTGGGTACCTGCACCATTGGCACCGACCACATTGATCTCGATTATCTCAAAGAGCGCGATATTGGCTTTGCCAGTGCGCCGGGCTGTAATGCGGAAGCGGTGGTGGACTATGTGCTTAGCAGCCTGCTGACGGTGAGCGAGCGAGAAGGTTGGCCGCTGCTGGAGCGAACCGTGGGTATCGTCGGGGCGGGCAACGTGGGTAGCCGCCTGCAGCGCCGCCTACAGGCGCTCGGGGTGGCGGTGCGGGTGTGCGACCCACCCAGGGCGGAACAAGAGGGCGCCAGTGGCTTTGCATCACTCGATACGCTGATTGATGAGTGCGACGTGATTTGCCTGCACACCCCACTAGTGAAAGATGGCCCTCACGCCACCTATCAACTGCTTAACGCTCAGCGTATCAACGAGCTGGCCCCGGGCACGGTGCTGCTAAACGCCGGGCGAGGCGACTGCATTGATGGCCTGGCGCTGCGTAGCCGTTTGGCGGGGAAGGGTGACCTTACTGCCGTGTTGGATGTCTGGGAGGACGAGCCAGGCATTGATGCGGGGCTGCGCGACTTGGTTGCACTGGCAACGCCGCACATTGCCGGGCACAGCCTGGATGGCAAGCTGCGCGGCACCTGGATGATTCAGCAAGCGTTGGCCGAGCAGTTAAGCCAGCCCAGCGGCATGCCGTTTAGCGAGCTCTGCCCGCCGCCAGCACTGGCCACGCTAACGTTGCAGAGCGCACTGCCGGTGGAAGAGGCACTTCGGCTGTGTGTGCGGGCAGTGTATGACGTGCGCCGCGACCACGATGCGCTGCAGCGTCAGGTGATGCACCAGGGGATTGCCAAGGGCTTTGATAGCTGCCGCGCTAATTACCCGCTGCGCCGCGAGTTCGCTACGCTCACCATTTGCCTAGAGAACGACGCAGTGACGTTGCAGCCACCGCTACAGGCGGCAGGTTTTCAGGTGCGCTGCGGCTGACATACATCATGGAGTTGTTTAAACGCACAAGGCCCGCATTGGCGGGCCTTGGCGTCTATTATTGAGCGTTCACGGCTTACTGACGGTAAGCGGCTTCTTTTAGGGCGCGGATACGGTCATCCAGCGGCGGGTGGCTGGCGAACAGCTGCTCGACCAGCGAGCGGGTCTGGCCTTTAGTGATCGCCATCGCGCGCAGGGTGTCCGGCATTTGGTCGGGCATCTCGGTTTCGGCTTTCAGGCGTGCCAGAGCGTTCACCATTGCCCCTGTGCCTGCCAGGCGGGCACCTGCCTCATCGGCACGGTACTCGCGGTAGCGGGAGAACCAAGCCACAATCGCCGAAGCAACGATGCCAAATACGATTTCTGCGACCATTACCACTGCAAAGTAGCCCATAAAACCCAGACCGCCTTCGCCGTCGCTGCGGCTTTTCAGGAAGCTATCGACCAAGTGGGCGACAATCCGCGCGAAGAACATCACAAAGGTGTTCACCACGCCCTGAATCAGCGCTAGGGTCACCATGTCGCCGTTAGCGACGTGACCAATTTCATGGGCCAGAACCGCGCGTACCTCTTCAGGGCGCATACGGTTGAGCAGTCCTGCTGATACTGCGACTAGCGCATCGTCTTTATTCCAACCGGTGGCAAAAGCGTTGGATTGCTGGGCGGGGAAGATGCCCACTTCCGGGGTTTTAATGCCCGCTTCTCGAGAAAGCTCGGCCACGGTGTCTACCAGCCACTGTTCGGTGGAGTTCGAAGGCGTTTCGATAATTACCGTGCCGGTCGAGCGCTTTGCCATCCATTTAGAGATAAACAGCGAAACCAGCGAGCCCGCCATACCGAATACAAAGCAGAAGATCAGTAGGCTGGTGAAATTAATACCCTGGCTGTTGAGATAGCTCTCAACGCCGAACAGTCGCAGCGTAATACTGGCGACCAGCAATACTGCCAAGTTAGTGGCTAAAAACAGCACGATTCGCATCATGGGTTAGGGTCTCCCTCAAAGGTCATAACAAGTGTTAATGGAATGATGGCTTAGATACGTGCATTGCATGACAGTTTCAAGTCGCTGTTTTATTGTCGATAACGGGACAAGAAGTTGGCAAAGCGGTCAAGCGCGTCACCAAGCTGGTCGGCCCAGGGCAGCGTGACAATGCGCACGTGGTCGGGTTCTGGCCAGTTAAAGGCGGTGCCTTGTACTAGCAGAATTTTTTCCTGCAAGAGCAAATCCAGCACCAACTGCTGGTCATCTTTAATATTGAACACCTTGGGGTCTAAGCGCGGGAATGCGTAGAGTGCGCCTTTAGGCGTCACGCAGGAGACCCCAGGAATCGCGTTGAGCTTCTCAACGGTAATATCGCGCTGGGCCAGCAAACGCCCGCCCGGCAGAATCAGGTCGTTGATCGACTGATAGCCCCCCAGCGCCGTTTGAATGGCGTGCTGGGCAGGAACGTTGGCGCATAGCCGCATCGAGGCCAGCATGGTCAGGCCCTGAATAAAGTCCTTCGCCCGCTGTTTTGCTAGAGTGCCGGAGATGGTCATCCAGCCAGAGCGAAAGCCCGCGCAGCGGTAGCTTTTCGACAGCCCGTTCATGGTGATCACCAGCTGGTCATCGTCGGCCAGCGCGCCAGTAGAGGTGTGTTCAACACCGTCGTAGAGAATCTTGTCGTAGATCTCATCGGAGAACACCACCAGGTTGTGCTCTTGGGCGATATCCAGCACTTCCCGCACCACTTCCGGCGGGTAGACCGCACCGGTGGGGTTGTTGGGATTAATAATCACGATAGCGCGGGTGCGGCTGGTGACTTTGGCACGAATATCGGCCATATCCGGTGCCCAGTCGGCCTGCTCGTCGCACAGGTAGTGCACGCTGTGGCCGCCGGAAAGGTGAGCGGCTGCGGTCCATAGCGGGTAATCCGGCGCGGGGATCAGCACTTCGTCGCCGTCGTTCAACAGCGCCTGCATGGCCATGACGATCAGCTCGGAAACGCCGTTACCAATATAGATATCTTCGATACCCACCCCAGGAATCTGCTTACGCTGGCACTCCTGCATAATCGCTTTACGGGCAGAGTAGAGGCCTTTGGAATCACAGTAGCCCTGGGCAGTGGGCAGGTTACGCATCACATCTTGCAGAATCTCTTCCGGCGCTTCGAAGCCAAACGGTGCCGGGTTGCCAATGTTGAGCTTCAAGATTCGCTGGCCTTCCTCTTCCAGGCGCTTGGCGTGGTCGAGTACCGGGCCGCGAATGTCATAGCAAACATTGTGCAGTTTGTGTGATTTTTTCAGCGTGTGTGATTCTCTAGGCTGCGGGGTGTCCATGGGGTGCGTTATCCAAATGTGTCCAGTGCCGTGGAAGTGTTTGACGTGTGGCTCATTATGCGTCGGATGGGGTCAAGCTGTCTTGGTCGTTTTGCTCAGGTGGCGGTGGAATATCCGCCGGGGTTTCCAGCGTTAAGCGGCCAAGCTTGCCATCGCGTAACTCATGGAGCAGCACTTCTGCGCCGCGGTGCAGATCCACTGCTCCGCCAGGGCGCAGGCCGCCGCGCTTTCCGGCAATCTCTTTGAGAATGGCGTGGCCGTCAAACCCGGCAATTGCTAGGAAGTCAGGCTTTTTCGGACCGTCTGCATCGACCTCTTGGGCCTCTGGCGCTTCATAAGTAGGCAGCGCTTTGAGCTTATAGCGGGCAGTTAGCTGGGTAGGGTAGCGCTTGGCAAGTTCGGCGCAGGCAACAATCGCCACATCGCTATACTCGATGGCGGTATCGCGAATCGCGCCGCTGGCTGCCAGCCGGTAGGCGCTGGCCTGGTCTTCGATTTTAGGCCATAGCACCCCGGGGGTGTCGATGAGCGCCACACGGCCATCAATACGCACTTTTTGCTGGCGCTTGGTGACCGCAGGCTCGTTACCGGTTTTGGCAATTTTGCGCCCGGCCAGGCCGTTAATCAGCGTCGACTTCCCTACGTTGGGAATGCCCATTACCATCACCCGCACGTCGCGGTCGGCGCGCACCGCACCCGCCAGCTCGTGGCAGAGCTTGGGGATTTTTTTTAGCTCGCGGGTATTGGTGGTGGTGATCGCCAGGGCGCGAGTGTCTTCCTGGGCGTCAAAAAAGGCCACCCACTCGTCGGTACGGGCGGGGTCTGCCAAGTCGGCGCGGGAAAGAATTTTCAGCACCGGCTTATGGCGGGTCAGCTCGGCCAGCATTGGGTTGGCGCTGGAGTAGGGCAGGCGCGCATCGAGCACCTCAATCACCACATCAATTTCCGGCAGCGCGTCCTTGATCTGGCGGCGGGCCTTGTTCATATGTCCGGGGAACCAGCCGAGCATGGGTTTCTCCTACAAGCACAAAAATACAAGCATAAAAAAGCGGGCGACCATTCTAGCAGATGGTGCCCGCCTTGCCGTGCTTCCTTTCGTGGGGGTGTTACTTGCTATGAGGTTACTCGTCGGGGTGAAACTCTAACGAGACCGAGTTGATACAGTAGCGCAAACCAGTGGTATCCGGCGGCCCATCAGGAAAGACATGACCTAGGTGGGCATCGCAGTGGGAGCACACCACTTCGGTGCGAATCATGCCGTGGGAGGTATCGTGGTGCTCTTCTACGCTGCGGGCACCCAGCGGGCGGTCGAAGCTTGGCCAGCCGCAGCCCGCATCGAACTTGTGCTCGTTCTCGAACAGTGGCGCATGGCAGCAGACACAGTGATAAATACCTTGGGCGTCGCTGACTTGGTAGTCACCGGTAAACGGCCGCTCGGTACCTTTCTCTCGGGTAACCCGGTACTGCTCTGGGGTGAGTTGCTTGCGCCATTCGTCGGGGGATTTTTCTATTTTCGCCATGGGGTTCTCCTCTCCCTCTGGTTACCGTTAAGCAGAGGCTTACAGTAGTAGATTAGCCTAACACCGTTGAGTGCCGCTTTCCGCTAATGACAGTAAGCCGCCTATCCAAGTTCAGCTTGCAGGAAGGCGTGAAAGCGTGAAGGCCTAACGGTTTGGGTACCGAGGTAGTGCTGATAAAACGTTTCGATATCAGAGTGCTTGACACTCACCCACTGGTCTGAGTAATATACGCGCCACCTCGACGAGGCAATGAAACGTCCCATTCGTCTAGTGGTCTAGGACACCGCCCTTTCACGGCGGGAACAGGGGTTCGAACCCCCTATGGGACGCCACTTAAATCGTTCAGGTATCGGAGTTGCGGGAATAGCTCAGTGGTAGAGCATCGCCTTGCCAAGGCGAGGGTCGAGAGTTCGAATCTCTTTTCCCGCTCCAATACGTCCCATTCGTCTAGTGGTCTAGGACACCGCCCTTTCACGGCGGGAACAGGGGTTCGAACCCCCTATGGGACGCCAATCCGATGGCAGAAGTGCTTGTATAGTGAGACAGCTTGTTAAGCGGGAATAGCTCAGTGGTAGAGCATCGCCTTGCCAAGGCGAGGGTCGAGAGTTCGAATCTCTTTTCCCGCTCCAGTACGTCCCATTCGTCTAGTGGTCTAGGACACCGCCCTTTCACGGCGGGAACAGGGGTTCGAACCCCCTATGGGACGCCACTCGCTCTCACAGTTTTTGCGGTACTGTTTGCATTGCGGGAATAGCTCAGTGGTAGAGCATCGCCTTGCCAAGGCGAGGGTCGGGAGTTCGAATCTCCTTTCCCGCTCCATGCAAATCCTTCCTTTCAGATCATCCATATCTTTTTGAAACTTCCTTCCCACCGCTCAATTAGCAGCGCTTTTTTCTGCGTATGTTTCCAGCTGGGGCTTACAACCCCGGGATCGCGTGATATCAATTGTTAGCATATTGGTAAGTATTGGTACTTACTAAACACTGCAGCCTAGCCGCGTGTTATAAGCCGCTAACTTGAAAAAATATACGGATGCCCCGATATCTCCCTTTCTAGCTCTTTTGTGCTCCCATTTGCTGACAGGACATGTTCATGGCCGAACCGGCATTGTCGATCCGTGGCCTTACCAAGGTGTATGGCAACGGCTTTCAAGCGTTAAAAGGTATTGATTTAGACGTCCAGCAGGGCGATTTTTTTGCGCTGTTGGGCCCCAACGGCGCAGGAAAGTCCACCACCCTGGGCGTGGTCTGCTCGCTGGTGCAGAAAACGGCGGGCAAAGTGTCGATTTTTGGAATCGACATTGATAAAGACTTCGCTAAAGCGAAATATCAGCTTGGCGTGGTGCCGCAGGAGTTTAACTTCAACCAGTTCGAGAAAGTGCTGGATATCGTGCTGGCCCAGGCGGGTTACTACGGCATGAAGCGCAGCGAAGCATTGCCTCGCGCCAAGCAGCTGCTGACCGACTTAGGGTTATGGGAAAAGCGCAATGGCAGTGCGCGAATGCTCTCAGGGGGCATGAAGCGCCGCCTGATGATTGCCCGGGCGCTGATGCACCGCCCCAAGCTGCTGATTCTCGACGAGCCCACCGCCGGGGTTGATATCGAGCTTCGCCGCAGCATGTGGGAGTACATGCGGCGTATTAACCGCGATGAAGGCACCACGATCATCCTCACCACGCACTACCTCGAAGAAGCCGAGAGCCTGTGCCGCAATATCGCCATTATCAATCACGGTGAAATCGTGCGAAACACCAGCGTGCGCGAGCTGCTGGCAGAGCTGGATACCGAAACCTTCCTGCTGGATTTAGCCGAGCCGGTGGAGCAAGTGCCCACCATCGAAGGTTTCGAACTCCAGCAAATTGAGCCTTCCCAGCTTGCTCTGGTGATTCATCGTGGCCAGCAGTTGAACGATGTGTTCAGTGCGTTAAGCGCGCAGGGTATCCAGGTGGTGTCTATGCGTAACCGCGCCAACCGCTTAGAGGAGATGTTTGTTTCCATGGTAGAGAGCAGCCAGCAGGCCATCGACCAGCGTAAACAGCAGGAGGCCCGCGCATGAATGCAATGCAAACCCTGGTGGCCCTGTGGACGCTAGTGCTCAAAGAGATCAAGCGCTTTACGCGTATCTGGCCGCAAACCCTGCTGCCGCCGTCGATCACCATGGCCATGTACTTCATCATTTTTGGCAACCTGATCGGGTCGCGCATTGGTGATATGGACGGCTTCAGCTACATGGACTTTATCGTGCCAGGGCTGATCATGATGTCGGTGATCACCAACAGCTACTCCAACGTGGCATCCAGCTTCTTCTCCAACAAATTCCAGCGCTCCATCGAAGAGATGATGGTGTCGCCCATGCCGAATGGCGTGATTCTTTCCGGCTTTATTTTAGGCGGTATGGCGCGGGGCTTAGGCGTTGGGCTAATTGTGACGCTGGTATCGCTGTTCTTCACCCGCTTAACGGTGGAGCATCCGCTGCTCACGGTGTTGGTGGTGGTGCTGACCTCGGCGCTGTTCTCCATTGGCGGCTTTATTAACGCGCTGCTGGCAAACAAGTTCGACGATATCTCCATCGTACCAACGTTTATTCTGACGCCGCTCACCTACCTCGGCGGCGTGTTCTACTCAATTTCGATGCTGCCGGATTTCTGGCAGGGCGTTTCGATGCTCAACCCGATCCTGTATATGGTCAACGTCTTCCGCTACGGCTTTTTAGGCGTTTCCGATATTCCGGTAGGCTGGGCGCTCGCCGCTATTTTTGCCTTTATTGTGGTGCTGTTTATCGTTGCGCTTAACATGCTGGAGCGCGGCAAAGGCATTCGTAACTAATGGCGGTATTACCCAGCCGCTACCAAGATAGCCCTTATTGAAATAGCACGACTGCGAGAGTTTCCATGGCACATCGTCCCGACACTTTAGAACACGCGCCCCTGGGGCGCGATTCCGCTTATCCAGAGCAGTACGATGCGGGGCTGCTGTACCCGATTCCCCGTGCTGCCAACCGAGCGCCGTTAGGCATTGAAGAGGGCGCACTGCCGTTTGTTGGCGAAGACGAGTGGCACGCGTTTGAAGTCTCCTGGCTCAATGGCCGCGGCAAGCCGATCGTCGCCGTGGCACGCTTCCGTCTGCCAGCAAGCTCGCCCCATCTGATTGAGTCCAAATCCTGGAAGCTCTATCTCAACAGCCTCAACCAAACCCGCTTTGCCAGCCAAGCCGAGGTAGAGGAGACGCTAGTACGCGACCTAAGCCGCGCTGCCGGTGCTAACGTCAGCGTCGAGCTGCTTGGCGTTGACGATGACGAGCTGGCCCCTAAACGCCTGCCGGGGGAGTGCCTGGATGACTTGGATATTGAGGTGAGCGACTACACCCCCAGCGCTAAGCATCTAGCGACCAGCGATGAAGTCGTCGAAGAGACGCTACATTCGCACCTCCTCAAATCCAACTGCCCGGTGACCGGTCAGCCCGATTGGGGTAGCGTAGTGATTCGCTATAAAGGCCCTAGGCTCGACCGCGAAGGGCTGCTGCGCTACCTGATTGGCTATCGCCAGCACCAGGATTTTCACGAGCACTGCGTAGAGCACATCTTCACCGACTTGATGCACCAAGCCAAGCCAGAAGCGTTGTTGGTAGTGGCCCGCTATGTGCGTCGTGGCGGCCTGGACATCAGCCCGTGGCGTGCCACGCCTGGGTTAACGCCTCCTAGCCCGCTGCGCCTGGCTCGCCAGTAACGTTCACTTCAATGGATTAAGGAGTCACCATGGATGCATTAACGCTGCTTCACGAACGTAGCTCCATGGGCAAGCTCACCGAGCCTGCCCCCAGCGCTGACCAGCTTAGCGCCATTTACCAAGCAGCCCTGCGCGCCCCAGACCACAAAGAGCTGCGCCCGTGGCGCTTTATCGAGTTTACCGGCGAAGGTCGGGAGCGCTTGGGCGAGCTGTTTGCCGAAGCTGAGTTTCAGGAAGACCCCCATGCCAGCGACGACACGCTAAACGCCGCGCGTAAAAAGCCCCTACGTGCACCAATGATTATTGCGGTGATCGCCAAGGTAACGCCGGAGGTGCCCAAAGTACCCAAAATGGAGCAGGTGATCTCTGCAGGCTGTGCCGCCCACGGCATTCTGCTTGCCGCCCACGCCCTTGGGTTGGGGGCGATGTGGCGCAGCGGCAAATACGCCTTCGACCCTGTGGTACGCAAAGGCCTGGGGCTTGATGAAGAAGATGAAGTAGTGGCGTTCATCTACCTGGGTAGCTTGGGCGGTCGCCACAAACCCATTCCCCAGCACAACCCCGCTGATTTCGTAGAGCGTTGGGATTAAACACCTGCCACCTGTGCCGCCAAAGGAGGTTACCATGAGCCAGCAGCGCCAACCGGGCATACCCCACCCACGCCTACCGCTACCGGAAGGCGAGGAGGACCTTGCCGCTTTCCAGAACTGGCTGGAAGAGGCCATTCCCACGGTCGGCGCGTTGGGTATTACCCACATGGGCCAAGCCAACGGCGCACTTACATGGCAGCTGGCACTCACGCCCAGCCTCAACGATAAAGGCACCGGCTTTGGCGGCGCGCTTGCTGCGCAAACCACGCTACAAGGCTGGTGCTGGGTCACCCTATGGCTTCGTCAGCAGGGCAGGGCGCAGGATGTCGTAGTGGCCGAAGCCAACCAACGCTTTTTGGCACCGGTGACCAGCGACTACCGCATTATCTGTACCCCCAGCCACCCGGATGGCGCCAGCCAACTGGCCGCTAAACTCAGCGAACGGGGCAAAGGCAGCATCGAATTGACCCACCGGCTTTACTGCGGCGATTCGCTCTGCCTGGAAGCTACTGGCCGCTACGCTGTGCTGCCAAATACCTAACTAGGAAAAAGGCTTGCTATTTCATGGTTTAGACCATAGAATATGCGCCGTTCTGTTGAGAAAGGCAGCGCCTGACGGCAGAGCAACAATGTGGAGAGGTGTCCGAGTGGTCGAAGGAGCACGCCTGGAAAGTGTGTAAGTCGAAAGGCTTCGAGGGTTCGAATCCCTCCCTCTCCGCCACAGAATTTAAAAAAGCCCGCTGAGCAATCAGTGGGCTTTTTTGTGTCTGAGATTTTCGCGAATAAACAAACAGCGCTCATGCCTCAGCGTGCAGAATGCCTCCCCCACCAATACAAGAGTTGCCCTGACGGCCCACGATCCGTCTATACTCGAGAAAAGTCACCCGGCTAGGCTGCCCATGTCCGTTGATTTACAGGCGCTTTCTCCTAAGCTAGTTCACCTGATGCTCGACACTGTGTTCGTGGTGGATGCGGATCATCAGATCCTGTTCGTCAGCGATGCCTGCGAATCGCTGCTGGGCTATCGTGCTGATGAGCTAGTGGGGTCGCTGATTACCCGCTATATGCACCCAGAAGATTTGGCCGAGACCAAAGCCTCCATTAAGCGTGTGATGAATGGGCAGCCCCATCTCGATTTTCGGAACCGCTACCTGCATAAGAACGGCAGCGTGGTGCATGTGCTGTGGTCGGCTCGCTGGTTGGATGAAGAGCAGGTGAGAATTGGTGTGGCGCGGGATGTAACGGCCCAGGTGCAGGCGGAAGACGACCTGCGCTTTCTGGCGCATCACGACCCGCTCACCAAGCTAACCAATCGTTCGCTGTTTTACGACCGCTTGGAATCATCGTTAAGTACCGCAAGACGCTATCAAAACCGTTTTGCGCTGCTGTTTTTAGATGTGAACGACTTCAAACGAGTTAACGATGTGCATGGCCACGCAGTGGGGGATGCGGTGCTTTGCGAGGTGGCTCGCCGTTTGAGTGGCTGCGTGCGCGAAACCGACACGGTGGCACGTATGGGGGGAGATGAATTTACGGTGATATTAACCGACGTTCACTCTAAAGAGGCCGCTATCGAAAAGGCTGCGCAAATACTGGAGGTACTTTCTGAACCGCTCGCGGCAGAGATAGTAGGGGCGGATATGCGGGATATCGGTATGCCGTCTTGCAGTGTGGGTGTGGCCATCTACCCAGAAGACGGCAAAGATGCCGATACGCTACTTAACTATGCCGATGTAAAAATGTACCGAATGAAAAGGCGACGTGCGCGTTAGTAACGTGGCTGCTTTTAAAACGGTAGACCGCCGCTAAAGCCAAAAATCGCTACAGCAATCACAACAACGATAACAACAATGGTGGTAGTAGAGGGCATGTTCTCTTCCTTTGAGAAATAAGTGTGGATTAAGCCTAGCCGCTTGCCAGCGATTTCGCACATTTCTATCTTTGCGCTAATAAAAAAAGCGCACTCGTAAATCAGCATGCTCTTTAAGCACCAGGGCTTAAAACACTTATCCTTTCATGAGGTTAGGTAGCTTATCCTTAGCGTGCATTCCTTTGTAATGCGGTATTCCTGTTCGTGGAGATTTTCTACCCTAGGTTAGGGTTAAGTGATGTATAAGATTAAATGGTGATTTTGTTGTGCTTGATTAGTATGAATATGATGCTGAGTGTTAACTAACTATATTAAAACAGTAGCTTAGCGTTGATGTTGAGGGGTGCCGTTTTTTATACACAGTTAGTTACTAGGACTTGTAACCGTAGATGAATGCCCCAAGGTAAGCAGGGTAACGCACAACGCTATCTACCCTCTACTAAGGAGCATCGAGATGAGCAAGCGTATTCTAGTGGTACTAACCTCGCATGATCAGCTAGGCGATACAGGCGAGAAAACCGGTTTTTGGCTGGAAGAGCTGGCAGCGCCTTACTATGTGTTTAAAGATGCGGGAGCTGAGGTGACGCTTGCCTCCCCGAAAGGCGGCCAGCCGCCGCTAGACCCCAAAAGCGATGCAGAAGATAGCCAGACCGATGAAACCCGTCGCTTCCAGCAAGACGATGCCGCGCAAGCAGAGCTTGCCAATACCTACCGCCTCAGCGAGATGAATGCAGACGATTTCGATGCGGTATTCTATCCCGGTGGTCACGGACCGCTGTGGGACTTGGTGGATGACAAAGACTCCATCAAATTGATTGAAACCTTTATTGCCCAGGGCAAGCCGGTGGCATCTGTTTGCCACGCGCCTATCGTGCTGGTGAATACCAAAGACAGCAACGGCGAGCCGCTAGTGAAAGGGCGCCAGGTCACAGGCTTTACCAATGGTGAAGAAGATGCGGTTGGCCTCACCGATGTGGTGCCGCACCTGGTAGAGGACGCGCTGCAGAAATGCGGTGCTATCTACAGCAAAGCCGACATTTTTACGCCCTATGTGCGTGAAGATGGCCAGCTAATTACCGGCCAGAACCCGCCTTCATCAGCGCCGACCGCTGAAGCGCTGATGGCGTGGCTGGCACGCTAAACGAGCGGTTTGATTGCAAAAATGGCGGGTGGTAAGCCCGCTGTTTGGTCACTTGACATTGCAATTTAGAAGCGGTAGGTCAACGAGATGCCGCTTAGCCCCTGCCAATCGCTGCCCAGGTCATCCACGATCGGGCTATTCGAGGCGTTACCGGTGAGGTACGTCGCGGCGACGAAGCCTGTGGCGGTCCACTTTTGCGTGAGCGCGTAACTCAGCGTGGCACTCACGCCTACGCGCCAGTAGCCGCCATCAGGCGTATAAGCTGCAATGCCACTGCGGGCACTATCTTGTGCAGAGACGCCAAAAAACGATTCGGTCCATTTCTCATTGGAGTAGCTCACGCTTGGCGTCAGTGTGAAGAGCGTGCGCTCGCTCATGGGCAGCCGCAGGGCCGCCTCACCCGTGAAGTTAGCGCCTTCGACATCTCCGGTAATTGCCGTGCTCCCTGCAACGCTGTAACGCCAAAGGTCTTGCTGGTAGCTCACCCGTAAGCCAAGGGTGGCACCGCCATCGACTTTATCAAAGCGGCTAATGTTGCCTTTGTTATCGCGCCCGAAGGTATAGCCGATATACGGCGAAACGGACCAGTCGCCTTGGCGAAAGGCGTGCCAGGCAATGCCATCGCGTAGGTTGATAGACAGGTCGTCTCCGTAAGTGAGGTTCAATACTGGCAGTGGCTGCACATCGTAATCGTCGCTGCCCAGGTAATCCGGTGCGTAGGCAGCGCCAGCCCCCACCGTGCCTTCCCAACTATTGGCCAGCGTTGGGAAAGCGATCATGACCCCTAGGGCAGCCGCTAGGTAGGAGCTAAGACGCTTTGACGAAGCAGTGGGGGAAGTGGAGAGATTCATGGTCACGGGGATGTCCTTGTAAGTTACAAACGTACGTGATGGTATGTTTTTGACGCCAGTCTGCGCAAGCGCTGGTGACAGGGTCGCCGATAAAACAAAAAACTTTTCGCGTTTCATATCCCAGGTTAGATAACTCAATCGTTATAGGGCGCACTGTGTGCACATAACGCAGGGACGGCGTTACCAGGAAGTGCAAGCAGGGAAGGCTTGCGGTGCACAAGGATGCATGAACAGGAAGTTCATGAAGAAAAGATTATGGAAGAGCTAATGAAACCCCGGCCAGCGGCGGCCGGGGTTTTTTTTATGGGCAAGCAGAGCACAAACTGTTGCGTTAACAAGTGCCATTAACAGGCGTGGTGATAGAACAGGGTGCTTAGCTGGCTCATGGGGGCCGAAACCGACGTTTGGCAGTTTAAACAGCGCAATAGCACGCTGTCTTTACCGGTGCCTTCTAACCGAAACCGATTAAGATAGGGTGTTGTCGCGGTTTCTGCATTGCCACAGTGACGGCATATAATATCCACACCGTGGACTTTTGAGCTAATCATAATATGTCGCACGCTGACCTCCTACCGTAGGGTGGTGAATGGGTACAGGCGTGGTAACGTCCGTGTAGAAATGCATCACGATGGATGCTCAAAAAGTATAGGCAGCCCCCTAGCAAAGCGCTACGAAAAGCATTCTTGGCTTATTTTCGGCATAAAAATGCACAACCAAAAAAATTAATAAAAGTGCTGCTTTTTCTATCTCAGATTAATGTAGTTGACACATTTAAGGTGCAAGGTGAGCAGTAACACAGGGAGCGGTGTTAAGGAGCAGGAGCAAGCACGGAGCGCTTGCAAGACCAAGGATGCACGCATAGGAGGTGCGTGAAGAAGGATTACGGAGGAGTTACTGCGACCCCGGCCAGTGATGGCCGGGGTTTTTTTATACCTATTAAGCGGATTTTTCGTCGTCGCTATCAGGTTTGGCGCTGCCTTGGTGGGTCAGCGGGCTGGCTTGGTCTAGGCGGGGGTGGTTATCCAAGAACTCCCGTTTGAGATCAGACACAGCATCCAGCGCTTGAATGGTGTGGTGCAGCGCATGAATGGCGGCTAGCACGTCTTGGGTGTTGCCAGTTTCCGAAATGGTATGCATGTTGCGGATCGGAAAGCCCATAGAAGTGGCAGCGCTATCAATGGAGGCCAGTACGCCCGCCATGCCGTCGGTGCCGGTATCCACACCCACGATATCCCGTTGCATGGGAATATCCTGCTCTTTTGCAGCACTGGCAATGATGCGGTTAAGTTGCTCACTGGCGATAGAACCCACCGATAATGTAAAGCCTTTGCCCATCTCCAGCGGCTGCATGCGCTTATCGCCAATGCCGGGGGCGGCCACGTAGTCGTGGTTCACGTCGACGCCAATCAGCGCATCGGGCTTGAGCTCGCCGGCTAGTACCCGGCTGCCGAAGCGGCCAATCTCCTCGTAGCTGGCGATGGCAAACATCACCCGCACATTCTCGGTGCCGCCCGCTTCGGCAACCAGGCGTGCCACTTCGGCGGTCACAAAGCAGCCCAGGCCGTTATCTAGATAGGCTCCATAAAATGTGTTTGGGCTAAAGCCTTGGCGAATGGGGCGGTTGAAGATAATCGAGTCGCCCGGGCGCACGCCCAGGTTCAGCACCTGCTGCTTCTTGTTTTCGCCGTGGATCTGTAGGTCGAGATAGATTTGCTCTTTCTTGATGCCTTTGCTGCCATCGCGCTGGGCAGGGTCAGAGAAGTGGATCGCGCCCAGCGCTTCCACGGTGCCGCCTTCGATGCTGCGGTAGCTGCCGGGGGCTTCCGGGTCTTCGCTGAACAGCGTGACTTCATGGCCGATCAATACTCCGGGCAGGAAAGAGTCGGTGTTGATCCAAATTTTACCGTCTTCGCCAATCGAGCGAACCTGCATGCGGATTTTGTCCGCATGGCCGATGATCATCAGCTTGAACATATCATCGCGGCCTGGGTGGGTATCCAGCACCACGCCCGCATTGCCTTTGAACTGGTGCAAATGCCAGCCGCTGGGGGCGAAGCTCTCGAAGTAAGGCTTCAGCACGCCGTAGGTCATCGCACCTTCCAGGCCAACAGGGCTGGGGGCCGCCAAAATATCGCGCATCAGTTTGAACTGCGCGTCGGGCATCGGTTGCGTCCAGGGTTTTGCAGTATCGCTCATCGTGCTTACTCGCTTATGACGGTGGTGAAACGTGAGAGTTAGTCTGCCAGATTCCGAGCACTAATGCGCTGCTTCCACATGCCACGTTTAGCCGATAGTACGGCGCCTGTTTCCGCGTATGATGGAAGATAGCTGGCTATCCATTTACGCCACACTATCACAACAAAAAAATTCACGACGAGGGAGTGTTCATGCCCACTGCAAGCGTTCAAACTCAGCGCTTTAAAGTGCTGTTGGCGGGGGTGTTTAGCCAAATCTTATGTATTGGCATCGCGCGATTTGCCTATACGCCGCTATTACCGGTGATGCAGCAACAAAGCTGGATTAGCGACGCCGACGGCGGCTGGCTGGCGGCGCTTAACTATGCGGGCTATATGCTAGGGGCCGTGCTGGCGGCCTCCATTCGTACCATTTACCTCAAAGACACGCTGTTTCGCATTGGCTTAGTGCTGGCAGTACTGACCACCGCTGGAATGGCGCTGACGGAGCACTTTTGGATGTGGGCAGGGCTGCGCTTTTTGGCGGGCCTTTCTAGCAGTGGCTCGATGCTGCTGGCATCAGGGTTGATTTTGCACTGGCTGATTCAGCACCGCCAGCGAGGCGAGCTGGGCATTCACTTTGCCGGAGTGGGTATTGGCATTGTGGTCGCCGCCCTGGCGGTGGAGTTGATGCTGGCGCTGGCAATGAATTGGCAAGCCCAGTGGTGGGGCTTTAGCGCCCTGGGAGCAGTGCTGTTAGTACCCGCTTGGTGTTGGCTGCCGCGCCCGGTGAAACCGGTGGTGGGCAGCCCTGCCAGCCATCAAGCGCCTGCCCAGCCGCCTAGCCGCACCTTTATGCGGCTAATGCTGCCCGCTTACTTTTGTGCGGGTTATGGCTATGTGATTAGCGCGACTTTTTTGGTCACCATTGTGGAACGCGAGCCGCTGCTGGCTGGGGCGGGGAACTGGGCCTTCGCACTGGTAGGGCTAGCCGCCGCGCCTGCGGTCATGCTGTGGGATTTAATCGCTCGGCGCATTGGTTATTTAGGCGCATTGATTGTTGCCATGCTGGTGCAGGTAGTAGGCATTGTGCTGCCTGCCATAAGCCCAACACTACCGGGCGTATTGATCAGCGCGGTGCTATATGGCGGCACGTTCCTCGGCTGTGTGAGCCTAGTGCTGACCATGGCGGGCAGGCTCTACCCCGCTAGCCCCGCGCGCTTGATGGGGCAGATGACGCTGGCCTATGGCGCGGCGCAAATTGTGGCACCGGCGCTCACCGGTATGCTGGCAGAGGCCTCTGGTCATTACTATGTAGGCCTGTGGCTGGCCGGTGGATTTGTGGGGGCCGGAGCGCTGTTGTTGGCGTGGCTGCGTAGCGTCGACCAAACCGCTCAGCGGCTGGACGCCGAAGCAAAAGCGAGCTACACCACGCCGTGATGCGTGGGCTTTCGCGACAAAATCCACTAGGATAGGCGCTTTTTTCTGACAGGATGGAAGGTCATGGCGTCTTCTGAACAACCTCGCATTCAGTGGCTAGGCCGCTGGGGCTTTATGTTGGCAGCCACCGGCTCAGCGGTGGGGCTAGGCAATATTTGGAAATTTCCCTACATCACTGGGGAGTATGGTGGCGGGGCCTTCGTGCTGGTCTACCTGGCGTGTATTCTGGCGGTGGGCGTGCCGGTGATGATGACCGAAATCGCGTTTGGCCGTCGTGGCCGTGGTAGCCCCATCGACGCCATTCGCCGCGTGGTGAACGAGTCTGGCCGCTCCTCGGCCTGGTCGTTGATTGGCTGGATGGCGATGCTGTGCGGCTTTATGATCCTGTCGTTTTACGTCGTGGTGGCAGGCTGGTCGTTCTCTTATTTATGGAAAATGCTCTCCGGCGGTTTGGCGGGCACCAGCGTAGACGACATGGCCGCCGTGTTCGGAGCCAATAACGCGAATCCGTTAACGCTGGGCGGCTGGAGCACCCTGGTCACGCTGCTGACGATGATCATTGTCGGCAAAGGCGTTCAGGAGGGCATCGAGAAAAATGTCAGCTGGATGATGCCAGGCCTTGTGCTGATGCTCCTGCTGCTGATCGTGTTCGGGGTATTTTCCGGCGGTTTTGGCGATGCGGTGAATTTCCTGTTTTCCTTCAAGGCGGGCAGCCTGTCTAGCGAAGGGATGCTAGCAGCGCTGGGCCATGCTTTCTTTACGCTTTCGCTAGCCTCCGGCGCCATCCTTACCTACGGCAGCTACCTACCCAAAGGCGCTTCCATTGGCCGAACGACGCTGAGCGTGGCCGTGGCGGATACCGTAGTGGCGCTGATGGCGGGGTTGGCGATCTTCCCGGTGATTTTTGCTAACGGCATGAACCCTGGCGAAGGCCCAGGGCTGATCTTTATGAGCCTACCGCTGGCGTTCCAAGCGATGCCCCTGGGCACGCTGTTCGGTGTGCTGTTCTTCTTGATGCTCTCTATGGCGGCGCTGACCTCTTCGATCTCCATGGTGGAGGCCACCGTGTCCTGGCTGTGCGATAACAAAGGCATGAGCCGTAAATCAGCCGCGTGGGCCACCGGCATCGTGCTGTGGCTGATCAGCACGCTGGCGATGCTGTCGTTTAACGTCGGGGCGGATTGGACCTTCGCGGGCAAGAACTTTTTCGATTGGCTGGATTACCTCACCTCCCGCTGGATGATGCCGTTGGGTGGCCTGGGCATGGTGCTACTGGCTGGTTTTGTGCTGAAAAGCGAAACCTTCCGCGATGAGCTGGGGCTGGCGCCGCTGCCTTATACGCTGTGGCTAGCCATGGTGCGCTACGTTAGCCCGCTGGGTATTTTGGTGATTTTTGTCGATGCCCTTGGCTTGTATCAGGTCTCTTTTGCTGCCCACTGGCCGGTGCTGCTAGCGCTGCTGGTCTTGGTAGCGGTGGTGGGCGAAGCCATTAACCCGCGCCTTCGCCAAGCGCTTTCCGCCCGCTAAGCGCTGCTGTTCACGCTTCACCCTGGCGGCGGCAATCGCGCCAGGGTGAGTGCCTGCTTCCATTAACTCATCCCAACAGGTGGTGTAGCGTCTTGAACGGTGCGCGCAGCGCAGTTGCCAAGGCGCGTCGGCGCCGGTCATGCCAAAGCGCAGCGTGCCTTGGCCCATCTTTTGATTAATTTCGTCTACCGTCTTCATCAAGTGAGGGTGCGCCTTGGTGGCAGGCTGTAGCAGGGAGAGCTGATACTGCTGTGCATCCACCAAGTCCAGGAGCATCACACCTGCTTTCATAAACTGAAAGCCAGGGCGATACATCTGGTCCAGCCCTTCGCGTACGGCTTCCAGAATGACTCGGGTGTCATCAGTGGGGGAGTCGAGTGGAATCATCGCGCTGGGCGACAACTGCGGCTGCTCCTTGCGGTGGCGGTTGGTGTTTAAAAACAGCAGGACGGCGCGGGCAAGGCTGCCTTGCTGGCGCAATTTTTCAGCACTGCGCTGGGCGTGGCGGCGCAGCGCCGCGTGCAGCTCCTCTTTCACGCCGGTGGTTTGACCAAATGAACGCGAGGTCATAATGCGCTGGCGGGGTTGCTCAACGGCATTCATCTCCAGGCAGGGCGTTCCGCGCAGCTCTAAGGCGGTGCGGGCTAGAACCACCGAGAAGCGTTTGCGTAGCCGTTTGGGGTCGTGCTCCCGCAAATCCCAGGCGGTGCGAATGCCGCTAACCGCCAGCCGTTCGGCAAGGCGCCTGCCCACTCCCCACACGTCGCTTACTGGCAGCTGTTTCAGCACTGCCTGGGTGGTAGCGCTTTCACCGTGGAGTAAACATACCCCTGCGTAGCAGGGCTGCTGCTTCGCCACCTGGTTTGCAAGCTTCGCCAGCGTATGCGTGGGGGCCAAGCCGATACACACCGGAAGCCCCAGATAGCGGCGAATGTGGCGGCGCAGCGTTGCGGCGAGGGCTTGGCACTGGGCATCGCTAAAGCCATCCAGGTAAATAAACATCTCATCGATGGAGTAGGGGGCCACGTCGGGGCACGCGTCGCGCAGCAGCTGGGCAAGCCGTGCCGACATATCGCCGTACAGCTCGTAGTTGGAGGAGAGCAGGTGAATGACACCACGACGGCGCAACCCTTCTAAGCGGAAGGCAGGCGTTCCCATGGCGATCTCCATGGCTTTCATCTCGGCCGAACGGGCAATCACACAGCCGTCGTTATTCGACATCACGCCAACCGGCTTGCCCTCTAGGGCAGGATTGAACACCCGTTCACAGGAGACGTAAAAATTATTGGCATCCACCAACCCGATCATGGCAAGTACTCGTGAATGACGGCGCGCACCACGCCCCACAGCTGGCAGTTGGAGCCCTCCAGGGGCAGCGGCGGGTAGTGGGGGTGGGCCGAGCAGAGGTGCGGCGTGCCGCGATACAGGGCGTAACGCTTGATCAGCACTTCGTCATCCAGCATGGCGACCAAAATATGCCCTAGGCGCGGCGTCACGCTGCGGTCGACAACCAGTAAATCACCGTCAAAAATGCCCCAGCTTTCCATGCTGTCCCCTGTCGCGGTGAGGTAAAACGTTTGGGTAGGGTGCTTGATCAGCCGCGCATTGAGGTCGAGAGTACGCGGCTCGTAATCTTGAGCGGGCGAGGGGAAGCCGCTAAAGCCTGCGCGGCCTGTGAGTAGAGGAAAAGGCAGCGGCTGAGATGTTAGCGGCAAGGCTGTCGCAACCACGGTTGTTGCAAGATGGACGGGTTGAGACGGCATCGTCGGTATCCTCATGAATAAATAGTGTGTTTATATACAGTATATTTAAACAGTATTTATTCATGGGGGAAAAATTGCAAGCGCTGCCCTCAGCGGGCTAACCATAGCCCCACGACTAGGGCGCTCACGACAGTAATAAAGAACACAAGGTTGCGGGCGCGGGTATCGCGGCGGGGTTTCATGGCAATCTCTCCAATCAGAATACGAAAAGCGTCGTGGCCCAAGGCCGCGTAAAAGCAGCGGAAGCGCTGCGCTGAGCATGGTAACGTTTGCGCCTAAGAGCGTCACCTGACGCGCCGGTTTTTCGCAAAGAGACACCTGTATGAATGACTCCACCCGAGCAGGCACGGCTCCACAGCCGCTTTCCTTGGCGAATGGGCGGCTAGCGGCGCTGAGCTGGGGGCGTTGTGATGCGCCCACATGGCTGGCACTGCATGGCTGGCTGGATAACGCGGCCAGCTTCACACGCTTGGCCCCACGCTTAGTTAACGCGCTGGACATTCGCATCGTGGCGATCGACTTTCGGGGCCACGGGCACTCGGCCCATGCCCCCGCTGGCGGCGACTACGCGCTATGGGACTACACCCATGATGTGTTGGATGCCATGGAAGCGCTAGGCCTCGAGCGGACCACGCTGCTAGCGCACTCGATGGGAGCGGCGGTCGCCTGCCTGCTAGCGGCGGCGCTGCCTGAAAAAGTCGCCCGCTTAATCCTGTTGGATGGTTTGGGTGCGCTGAATACAGCGGCTGAAGAGACGGCAGGCCAGCTACGCAAGGGCATTATCGCCCACCGGCGGCCCATTTCCCGTGCGCCCCGCTACCCGGATCTTGAAAGCGCCGTGGCGGCCCGTGTGGCGGGCGGGGTCACGCCGCTGGATAGCATTACCGCAACACCGCTGGTTGAGCGCAATACCCAGGCCACTGCCGATGGTAAAGTGCAAATGCGTACCGATAGTCGCCTGCTCAAGCCTTCGCTGGTGCGCTTTACGCCGCAGCAGGTGCTAGCGGTACTGGCAGGAATACAAGCCCCCGTACTGTTGATAGAAGGAGAGGGTGGGATTTTGGGCGAGCGTGCCTGGGCATCCCAGGCACGCCAGGCAGTACCCGTGCTGACAAGGCACGTACTGGCGGGTGGCCACCATCTGCACTTGGAGCCGCAATCCGTTGAGCGGGTAGCGACAGTGATTTGCCAAGCGAACACGGCAAGATAGCAGCCCATGCTCATCAGCACTCACGCAGACAAGTCTTCATGCCAAAAGGGAGGGGCAGAAAGTGATTAACCAATTAAGCGGCCAAGCACTGGGCGATGGCAATAAAGTAGCGCTGGTGCTTGGCAGCGGCGGTGCCAGGGGGTATGCCCACATTGGTGTGATTGAGGCATTGGAGGCCCGTGGGTTCGAGATTATTTCCATTGCCGGGTGTTCCATGGGAGCGCTGATTGGGGGTATTTACGCCTCCGGCAAGCTGCCGGAGTACCGAGAGTGGGTGTGCAACCTCGACTACTTGGATGTACTCAAGTTAGTGGATGTCACCTGGAGTCCGATGGGGGCGATGCGTGCCAACAAAGTCATGAGCAAGCTGGAAGCGCTGGTGGGCGATACACTTATTGAAGACCTGCCGATTCCGGTCACTACTGTGGCGACGGATTTAGTACGCCAACGGGAAGTGTGGTTCCAAAACGGCCCGTTGCTACGTGCCATTCGCGCCTCTATTGCAGTGCCGGGCGTGATTACACCGGTACATGTCGGCGAGCAGGTGCTAGTGGATGGCGGTCTACTCAACCCGCTGCCAATGATGCCCGTATTAGCGGCCCATGAGGCCGACTTTGTGGTAGCGGTGAACGTCACCGCCCACAGCCCGCAGCCGGTTACGTTAGAGGAGCTGTTGCCCCAGGAGGAGAGTGGCGACAACCGCACCGCCTTAGAGCGGGACCGCGACGCCAATATTGGTAGCTGGATGGATGAAGTGCGGGCCACCACGCGGCGGCTATGGGGCGGGCTGGGTGGCAACGGTGACGAGAGCGACGACGATGAAACGGTGGACCTACGCGGTAAGCGCGAGTGGGGCAAGCTGGATATGATTCTGGAGTCGTTTGATATTACCCAGGCAGCGCTGGCGAAATATAAGGTGGCCGGCTACCCGCCGGACGTACTGATCGAAATTCCTAAAACGGTCTGCAGTACCTACGAATTCCACCGGGCCAATGAGCTGATCCGCCTGGGTCGCCACCTGGCCGACGAAGCCCTGGAACGGCGAATGCCCAGCACCGCCTCCGATGCTAGCGAGTAAAGCGGGGGCTACTGCCCGCGTTTGCGTAGCAGGATATATACCGCCCCGGTGCCGCCATCGATATCGGTGGCGGAGCAGAACGCCAGCACGCCGGGCCACTCCCGTAGCCACGCATTGGTGTGGCTTTTTAGCACCGGAAAATCGGCGGTCGTGCCCCACGCCTTGCCATGCACCACCAGCACGCAGCGCAGCCCCTGGGCGGCGGCATCGCGCAGGAAACTCTCCAGCTCCAACCGTGCTTCCTCCAGGGTATAGCCGTGCAAATCCAGCCCCGCCTGCCAAGCCGTTTGGCCACGCTTGAGCTGGCTGAACGTGCGCCAGGGCAGGTCGGGAACGCTGAACTCCAGGTATTCTGATGGGCGTACCGCTTCTACCCGGCCATCGGAGGTGCGCCCGCTGGTTTGTAGCGTGCTGCTCTCGACCGCTGCCCGCCGCCGTGCTTCGTTGGCATCTGACAGGCGCTTGGGTTTGCCGGGGTCGGCTTGGTTGGTGGTAATACGGCGTACCCCTGCCGCCTCCAACGCTTGGCGAAAGGCATTAATATCGTCGTCGGTGGGCAGGTGTCGCGTCATGGTTGGCTCAAATCAAAAAGTAGCGGTGAATAAGAAAACAGCATTAGCGAGAAGCGCACAGTACTTTGAACAAGACAGTATAGCGAGCCTAGCGCTGCTGTGAACCAGGCAGCGTCAAAGGTACAATCCCCTGATAGCCTTATTAACTCCAGGAGCCCTTGTGACCACGCATCACTTTGATGAGTCTTCTCCCTCAACGCTGTCACTGCCCGATTCGGCGTTAGTGTGCGATCTTTTAACACTGCGCGACTATTTACGCTGGGTCTCCAGCGAGTTCTACTTGGCGGGGTTGCACTATGGGCATGGCACGCAGTCACCCTGGGATGAAGCGGTCGCGCTTTGCTTAGGCGCGCTGCATCTGCCCTGGAATGTCGACCCTGCCGTGCTGGATGCGCGGCTGCTGCCCGTCGAGCGTGAACGGATCATTCGCTTGGCCCGTGAGCGAGTCACCACGCGCCGCCCGCTGCCGTATCTGCTGGGTGAAGCCTTCTTTGCCGGCTACCCCTTCAATGTGGACGAGCGGGTGCTGATTCCCCGCTCACCGATTGCCGAGCAGATTGAAGATGGCTTTGCGGCCTGGTTCCCGGAGGAGCCTCCCGCCCGCGTGCTGGACTTATGCACCGGCTCTGGCTGCATTGGCATTGCCACGGCGTTGGTACTACCTACCTGCGAAGTGACCCTGGCGGATATCAGTCAGGATGCCCTGGCCGTAGCGCGACAGAATATCACGCGCCACGATGTAGGCGACCGCGTGCGCGCCGTGGAGTCGGATGTGTTTAACGGCTTGGAAGGGCAGCGCTTTGACCTGATCGTTTCTAACCCGCCCTATGTAGATGAGCGCGACCTAGCGACCATGCCCGCAGAGTTCCGCCACGAACCCTCGCTGGCGCTGGGGGCGGGCAGCGACGGCCTGGATATCGTGCGGCGTATTCTGCGCGAGGCCCGTCAGCATCTAACGGCGGAAGGCTGGCTGATTGTCGAAGTCGGCAACTCCGACCGCCATGTAGAGGCCGCCTTCCCCGAGGTGCCCTTTATCTGGCTTGAATTCGAGCGTGGCGGCCAGGGCGTATTTGCCCTGAGCGCCGCTGAACTCGACGCCCATGCGGCGTCTTTTGCGTGAGGAATTAACGCCCATGTCTGGCAATACGTTTGGCAAACTGTTTACCGTCACCACCTTCGGCGAAAGCCACGGCCCTGCACTAGGGGCCATTGTGGATGGCTGCCCCCCCGGCATTGCGATTAGCGAAGAGGACTTGCAGGGCGATTTGGACCGCCGCCGCCCTGGCAGCTCGCGCCATACCACCCAGCGCAAAGAGCCCGACCAGGTGCGGATTCTTTCCGGCGTGTTTGAGGGCAAAACCACCGGCACCTCCATTGGCCTGCTGATCGAGAACACCGACCAGCGCTCCAAGGACTACTCCAAGATTAAAGACCAGTTCCGCCCCGCCCACGCGGACTACACCTACCACCACAAATACGGCCACCGGGACTACCGGGGCGGCGGCCGCTCTAGCGCGCGGGAAACTGCGATGCGGGTTGCCGCCGGTGCGATTGCTAAAAAGGTGCTGGCGGCACAGGGCATTCAAATCCGCGGCTATATGAGCCAGCTTGGCCCGATCAAGATCGACTTCAAAACCTGGGATGCCGTCGATCAGAACGCCTTCTTCTGCCCTGACCCCGACAAGGTCCCCGAGCTGGAAAGCTACATGGACCAGCTGCGCCGGGATCAAGACTCCGTGGGCGCGGAAATTACCGTGATTGCCGATGGCGTGCCCGTAGGCCTAGGCGAGCCGGTATTTGACCGCTTGGATGCTGACTTGGCGCACGGTTTGATGAGCATTAACGCGGTAAAAGGGATCGAGATTGGCGCGGGCTTTGGTTGTATTGCCCAGCGCGGCAGCGAACACCGCGACGAGATGACCCCGGAAGGCTTTCTCTCCAACCATGCTGGCGGCGTGCTGGGCGGTATCTCCAGCGGGCAGCCTATTGTTGCCCGCCTAGCGCTGAAACCCACCTCCAGCATTACTACGCCAGGGCGCTCTATCGACGTACATGGCGAGCCGGTCGAGGTGATCACCAAAGGGCGCCACGACCCCTGCGTGGGTATTCGGGCAACGCCGATTGCTGAAGCCATGATGGCCATCACGCTGCTCGACCATTGGCTGCGCCATCGGGCCCAAAACGCTGATGTCAGCGTTGATACACCGCGATTAGGCCAGCGATAACGCCAAGGTGTGCTGAGTGGTTCGCTGCTACACTCAAGGAAGATGGTTAAGGAGACCCCTATGAAAATTAACGTTGAGTTTGACCTAACACCGGATGAGTTTCGGCAGTCGTTGGGGTTACCGGATGTTGAAGCATTCCAGCAGAGCCTGTTGGACAACATCCAACGACAAATGGAATCTGGGGTAGAAGGCTATGACCCCATGAGCTTAATGCGCCCTTTTTTGCAGCAGCCTATGATGCAGCAAGGGCTTTCACAGGGGTTGGCTAATTTTGGCACCTACCAGCAGATGATGCTGGATATGCTGCGTCAGGCAGGCAGTGCCCAAACAGGTGGCTCAAGTAGCACTACTGCCCGGGAGGATAGCGAACCATCGTCAGCGGCAAGCGAGAAAAGCACCAAGGCGAAAGCGACGGCCTCTTCGCGCTCGCGTGCCAAATAGTCGATGGTAAAAGCGCTATTGAAAGAATTCGCGCTGGAAAAGCGAATACGGGGTATGTTTGGGAGTACGCGTTGAAAAACGTTTTGAAGAGCGTGTTGAAAAGTGTTGAATACATAGCATCGGAGCGATGGTGACGCTCCTTGTTGCAAAGCAGCATGCCAGGCAGTACTCTTTTTGCAGTGCAGCAATTTGCGGTGTGATGAGCCACTCCAGGCTCATGCCAAGGAACCAGAGAGGAGCAACCACAATGCAAGACAAGATGATGGACGCCTTTAACGCCCAAACCCGCCAGATGTTCGAGCCGATGCGTAAAATGAATTCGCTGATGCTCAACAATATGGAAAAAATGACCCAGTATCAGCTAGAAGCGATGAAACGCTATAGCCAGATGGGAACAGAACGGATCCGCAGCGCCACTGAAATTAGCGATGCCGAGAGCCTACGCGATTTTGGTACTAAACAAGCGGAAATGATGAACGAGCTCTCCCAGCAGATGCAGGAAGACGCACGGGCAATGAGTGAAATGAGCTTGCAGTTCAAGTCCGATATGGAAAAGCTGTTTAGCGAAGCCGCGCAACAAATGAGCGAACAGGCGAGCGCTACTACCGCTAAAGGCGAACAGCCCGCGAAAGCTTCAAGCCACTCTTCCCGTAGTAAGAGCTAAGGGTAGCGAGTGTTTCGCGGCGCCTTTAAGGCGCCGCGTTCTTTTGCCGTGTATATTCGCTGCGCTCATGCGCCGCGTTCATGAGAGAGTTGCCAGGGCGAATACTGTCCAGCAAGTGAGGGGGAAGTTGTATGCAGTCAGGGTGGAAAATGCCGTCTCAACAGTTATCTCAAGAAGAGCTGGAGGCATGGAAGGCGCAGCTTGACGACATTGGTGAACAGTACAAAGGTCTGCTAGAGGACCTGCTGTCACGGATGGTGCCCAGCGAAGCCGCTGACTCCGTTTACAGCGATATGCGCGAAAGCTTTGAAGCCGCCGCCCGTTCGCTAATGAGTAACCCAAATTTGCTGTGGCAAACCCAGTCGCGTCTGATGCAGGATCAGTGGTTGCTGTGGCAGCAGGGGGTGCGTGCCATGGCCGGTGAACAGGTGGCTCCGCTGATTACGCCACCTAAGCATGACCGCCGTTTCAAGGATGAAGCGTGGACTACAGATCCGTACTACATGGCGATTATGCAGCAGTATTTACTATTTTCGCAGATGGTCGAGGAGCTGATTAACGACCTGGATGTAGACCCTACTCTCAAACGCAACTTGGCGTTCTATGCGCGCCAGTTGGTGAACGCGATGTCGCCGACCAACTTCGTCTCCACCAACCCGGAAGTAATGCGCTGCACCTTGGAAACCAAAGGGCAAAATCTTGTCGATGGCCTTGCCCGGCTGCGGGAAGACTTAGCGAATTCGGCGGAAGGCATTAACATTCGTATGACCGACCGCAGCGCCTTTGGTGTGGGCGAAAACATTGCTGTGACGCCCGGCGCCGTAGTGTATGAAAACGAGTTGATTCAGCTGATTCAGTACACGCCAAGCACCGAGCGCACCTTTAAAACCCCGCTGCTGATCGTGCCGCCCTGGATCAACAAGTACTACATTCTGGACCTGCGGCAAGATAACTCGCTAGTGAAGTGGTTGGTGGACCAAGGGCATACGGTGTTTCTGATCTCCTGGCGTAACCCCGGCCCCGAGCAGCGCGACATTACCTGGGCCGACTATATGCAGATGGGGCCGATCAGCGCCATGGAAGCGATTGAACAGGCCTGCGGCGAGAAGTCGGTCAACCTACTGAGCTACTGTGTGGGTGGCACGCTAACGGCCTCCACCGTGGCATACCTCACCAGCACCCGCCGTGGTCGCAAAGTAAAGTCGGTCACCTACATGGCCACGCTGCAGGATTTCCGCGATCCGGGTGATATTGGCGTGTTCCTAAACGAGCGCGTGGTGCAGGGCATCGAGCAAAGCATGCAGATGAAGGGCTATCTGGATGGTCGTTCTATGGCCTACACCTTCAACCTGCTGCGGGAAAACGACCTGTTTTGGTCGTTCTACATCAACAACTACTTGAAGGGCGAGATTCCCGCTGCTTTCGACCTGCTCTACTGGAATACCGATGGCACCAACCTGCCGGCAGGCACCCACGCTTGGTACCTGCGCCATATGTATCTGGAAAACCGTTTGGTAGAGCCAGGTGGTATCGAACTCGACGGCGTTAAAATCGACCTACGCAAAGTCTCCACGCCCAGCTATTTTGTCTCCACCAAAGAGGATCATATCGCTAAGTGGAACAGCACCTACTACGGTGCGCTGCTGCCCAAAGGCCCCGTGACCTTTGTGCTGGGTGGTTCCGGGCATATTGCGGGGGTCGTTAACCCGCCCCATAAAAATAAGTACGGCTACTGGACCAACGACAACCTGCCCGATACCCATGAGGCGTGGCTGGAAGGCTCCACGTTTAACGAAGGCTCCTGGTGGCCCCACTGGCAGGCTTGGGTCACCGATAATGGCTACGCGGATGCGGACCCGAAGAAAATGGTGCCCGCCCGCCAGCCAGGGGAGGGGGAGCTAAGCATTATCGAGCCCGCCCCGGGACGCTATGTCAAAATGACGATTCCAGAAGTGTTAGGCGAGGTCCCTGGAAGCGAACAAGAGTAGCCCAGCGGCGGATTCGTCCTTAAGCAAAGCCCCTGCCACCAAAAGGTGACAGGGGCTTTGTGATTCAATCCCGTTGCAGTCCCGCTTGCGATCCGCCTTAACGCCGACGCACAAACCCGAGTAGCAGGAGCAGCGCGGCAAGCAGCCAGATGGGCAGGCTGCCCATGCGGTTGAAGGGGGTTAGCCCTTCCATGGCGTAGAACTCGCCGGTGAGATAGGTAGTTTCAAACTGCGGTGCGCGGTCCACCAGCTCGCCACGGGGGTTGATGATCGCGGTGATACCGTTGCTGGTGGCGCGGATCACGTAGCGGCCATTCTCCAACGCACGTAGGCGGGCCATTTGCAGGTGCTGGTGCGGGCCAATGGAGGCACCAAACCAAGTATCGTTGGAAACCGTCACGATCACGCCGCTATCGGCCGCCCGCTGGGCGACAAGCTGAGGGTAGATGATTTCGTAGCAAATGGCGTTACCAATGGCGATACCTGCCGCCTGCATGGGCATCTGTTCTGCCGCGCCTTTGCTAAAGCTGGACATCGGCAGGTCGAAGAAATCGATCGCGCCACGCAGCACGCTCTCCAGCGGCAGGTACTCCCCAAACGGCACCAGGTGCTCTTTTTGGTAGCTGCCTTCCACGTTGCCCACGCCAATCACGCTGTTGAAGTAGCGGTTGTTTTCATCCACTTGAACAATACCGGTCAGCAGGGCCGCCTCTGGGGGGAGGTTCGCCTGCACGCGCTCAAGCACCGGGCGCGCTTGGCTATCGATCATGGGCAGCGCGGTTTCGGGCCATAAAATAAGATCCGCGTCGTCGGCTACTTGGCGGGTTAATGCGCTATAGGTATTGGCCGCCGTGCGCTGTCCTTCCGGGGTCCACTTTAGCAGTTGTGGCAGGTTACCCTGCAGTAGTGCGACGCGGGTAGGCTCACTGGCCGGCGTTGTCCACTGGCTGGGTAGCGCCAGGGGGGCGAGCCAGATAGCGGCCAACGGCAGCGCGGCCCACCACCGGCGGCGCAATAGCTCAACCCCCAGCGTGCCTGTGAGCACTACCAGCAGTGAGAGTAGGTAGACGCCGCCCACCGGTGCCCAACTGGCCAGCGGGGAATCCACATAGCTGGAACCCACCAGCAGCCACGGAAAGCCGGTGAATAGGTAGGTTCGCAGCACTTCGCCCAGCACCCAGGCGCCTGCAAAGGTCAGCAGAGCCCAGCGGGGGCCGATAAAGCGCCGATAGAGCCAGAACGTACCCGCGAAGAAGAGCGCGAGAACGCTGACAAACAGCGCCGTTAAAAAGACCGCGAGCGGTACCCCGGTGTAGCCGTAGTCGTGTATCGAGACGTAAACCCATGAGGTACCGCTGGCAAACAGCGCTACGCCATACAGCCAGCCTTTTAAGGCCGCCTGGGTAGGGCTTAGGGTATGCAGGCCCGCATACAGCAGGCCGATGGCCACGGGGCCAAGCCACCAAAGTTCAAACGGGGAGGCGGTCAGCGTGGTAAAGCCGCCCGCCACCAGGGCGGCGAGCAGCTGTAGCGTCAACGTGGGCGTGAACCCCATGGCGATATCCTATCAGCAGGGTGGTACAGGCAAGTGGGGAGCGACAGGCTAGTCGTCCTGGTGTTCGTCGTCAGCGGCGTCGCTGTCGCGATAGGCCTCTAGCAGACGAATCCGGCGGTTATCCGCATTGAGAATCACAAAACGCCAGCCGCCTAGGCTGGTGTGCTCGCCGCGACCTGGCAGGTGGCCAAACTGCTGCATCACAAGGCCGCCTACCGTATCAAACTCATCGTCGGAGAATTCGGTGCCAAAGCGCTCGTTGAAATCTTCAATCGGGGTGAGGGCGCGAATCGCGAAGTGGCCGTTCTCCAGCGTGCGGATATCGTCCTCTTCATCCGTGTCATGCTCATCTTCGATATCCCCGACAATCTGCTCAAGAATATCCTCGATGGTGATGATACCCGCCGTGCCGCCGTACTCATCCACTACAATCGCCATGTGGTTATGGGTTTCGCGGAACTCTTTCAGCAGCGTGTTTAAGCGTTTGGACTCTGGAATAAACATGGCAGGGCGCAGCACGTCTTCCAGCTTGAATGCATCGCGGCTCTCTTGCGATTGCGACAGCAGCGGCAGCAGGTCTTTGACTAGCAGGATGCCTTTGACATCGTCCAGGTTTTCGCCCACCACCGGATAGCGGGAGTGGCCGGTTTCCTGGATCAGCGGCAGGTAGTCATCCCGCGTTTGGTCAAGGGTAATAGCCGATACCTGAGAGCGTGGGATCAGAATTTCACGCACTTGCTGGTCGCTGATCTCAAGCGCGCCTTCAATAATCATGATGGCGTCTTGATCCAGTTTCAGTTTCCCTGCGGTATGGCGTAAAAACGTCATCAGCTCGTCCCGCGAGCTAGGTTCGTCGTTGTCTCCGGAAAGGGCGCCAAAGAGTTTCTCGAGCCATGATTTTTGATTGGGGTTGCTCGATCGGTCTTCGCTCATTGCGTCAAATCTCTCAGTTACGGACAGATGGTTACGAACAGGTAGTAACAAGTAAACAAGTCATCGTTTTATCATTGAGTGGCAGCAGACACCACCCTAAACATTCGGCTGGTTCAGGGTATCAGCTTACTCATGATAGGGATCAGGAATATCGAGGGTAGCCAGCAGCTCGCGCTCTAGCTGCTCCATCTCTTCGGCTTCCTGCTCTTCGATATGGTCGTAACCCATTAGGTGCAGGGTGCCGTGTACAACCATGTGGGCATAGTGGTGGGCCAGAGGTTTCTGCTGCTCGTCGGCTTCACGGGCGACCACGGCATGGCAAATAATCAGATCGCCCAGCAGCGGCAGGGTAATGCCCGGCGGGTTCTCGAACGGAAACGACAGCACGTTAGTGGGCTTATCCTTCCCCCGGTAGTCGCGGTTAAGCGCCTGGCTCTCCTCCTCATCCACAAAGCGGACGGTCAGCTCTTGGCGCTCATCATCTGGGTGGCGGGAAAAGACACAGCCCACCCAATGGGTGAGCTGTTCGAGCGAGGGCAGCAGTGGCTCGTCAATCGCCGCCTGCCGGTCAATCACGATATCGCTCATCGCTGGGCTTCTCCCGCACGTTCGCTATTGCGCTCCAGCGCCTGCATACGCGCTTCGCGCTCCTGCTGGCGCGCTTCGCGGCGGGCACGCTCGGCCACTTCCTGCTGGGACTCAAACTCGTCGTAAGCCTCGATGATGCGCTGTACCAGCGGGTGGCGCACCACATCCTTCGCGGCAAAGTGGGTAACGCCGATCCCTGGGGTGTCTTTCAGCACATCCAGCACCTGCGAAAGGCCGGAGCGCTGCCCGCGTGGCAGATCCACCTGGGTAATATCCCCGGTAATGACAGCGGTTGAACCAAAGCCAATCCGCGTCAGGAACATTTTCATCTGCTCTGGCGTGGTGTTCTGGCTCTCATCAAGAATAATGTAGGAGTTGTTCAGCGTGCGCCCGCGCATATAGGCCAGCGGCGCAATCTCGATCACCTGACGCTCGATCAGCTTGGCGACCTGCTCGAAGCCGATCATTTCATATAGGGCGTCGTAAAGCGGGCGCAGGTAGGGGTCGATTTTCTGGGCAAGGTCGCCCGGTAGAAACCCCAGCTTTTCTCCCGCTTCCACCGCTGGGCGCACCAGCAGGATGCGACGCACCTCTTGCTGGTTGAGCGCTTCCACGGCGGCAGCCACGGCAAGGTACGTTTTGCCGGTGCCCGCTGGCCCAATGCCGAAGTTAATGTCGTGCTCGCGGATGCTCTGCACGTAGCGCTGTTGGTTCAGGCCGCGCGGTTTGATCATAGTGCGCGGGGTACGCATGATCACTTCATCGCTACCGCCTTCGCCATCCTCCTCCTCTTCCAGGGCTTCCAGTCCGGATTCCTGTAGGAATAGGTGCACGGTATCCGCCGATAGCTCATCGGCAGCGGTTTCACGGTAGAGATGCTCCAGCACGTTGGCAGCCGCTTTAATGCGGTTAGCGGCACCGGCCAGCTGAAAAACGTTGCCACGGTTGCGTAACGTCACATCCAGGCGACTCTCAATCAGCTTTAGATGCTCGTCCTGTTGGCCGCAGAGGCTAGCGAGACGCTGCGGGTCATTGGGTTCAAGGCTTAGGGTGATAATGCGATTGGCCTGAGGTGATGGCTGGCTCAAGAGTAAGAAACCCGTTGGTTGATGTGTGTGAGTCTCAGCTTACTGCCCCGGCGGGGCCGGGGCAATTACCTACGATAAGCGAGCGATCAATAACGCTCGGCAGAGGCGAGTTCACCGCGCAGCGAATTGGGCAGCGCTTCGGTGATCTCGACATCGACAAAGTAGCCGATTAGCTCGGTGGGATTAGCGGCGCGGAAGTTCACCACGCGGTTGTTCTCGGTACGCCCAGAGAGCTGGCCCGGGTCTTTGGGGGAGAAACCGGTCACCAGGATGCGCTGGGTGGTGCCCACCATGCGGCGGCTGATTTGCGCGGCCTGCTGAAGGATGCGCTCTTGCAGGATAGCCAAGCGCTGCTTCTTCACGCTTTCTGGGGTGTCATCCGGCAAGCCAGAAGCGGGCGTGCCTGGGCGCGCCGAGTACACAAAGCTGAACGAGTGATCGAAGCCGATACGGTGGATCAGATCCATCGTTGCCTCGAAATCCTCTTCGGTTTCGCCAGGGAAGCCGATAATAAAGTCAGACGAGAAGCTGATATCCGGACGGTTGGCGCGGATACGCTCCATCTTCTCGATGTACTCTTCGGCGGTGTGACCGCGCTTCATGGCATTCAGAATGCGGTCGGAACCGGACTGTACCGGCAGGTGCAGGTGGCTGACCAGCTCTGGAATCTCGGCAAAGGCATCCACTAAGCTGTCGGTGAACTCCACCGGGTGCGAGGTAGTGAAGCGGATACGATCGATGCCGTCTACCGCTGCTACGCAAGCAATCAGTTCGGCCAGATCAATTTCGTCGCCATCTTCGTTCTCGCCGCGATAGGCGTTGACGTTTTGGCCTAGCAGGTTGATCTCCCGCACGCCCTGGTCGGCTAGGTGAATGACTTCATCCATCACCGCTTCAAAGGGGCGGGAGACCTCTTCGCCACGGGTGTAGGGCACCACGCAGAAGGTACAGTACTTCGAGCAGCCTTCCATGACCGATACAAACGCTGTCGCGCCGTCGGACTTAGGCTGCGGCAGGTGGTCGAACTTTTCGATTTCAGGGAAGGTGACATCGACAGCCGCAATTTGATTATTGTTGCGGGCATCGAGCATTTTCGGCACGCGGTGCAGGGTTTGCGGGCCAAAGATCATATCTACGTAGGGCGCGCGCTTGCGTAGTGCCTCACCCTCTTGGCTGGCAACGCAACCGCCCACGCCAATTACCAAGTCCGGATTAGCGTCTTTGAGCTTTTTCCAGCGGCCTAGCTGGTGGTACACCTTATCCTGCGCCTTTTCACGAATCGAGCAGGTGTTGAGAAGGATGACATCCGCTTCCTTCTCGTTATCGGTGAGTTCCAGCTGGTGGGATTCGCCGAGTAGATCCGCCATACGCGAGGAGTCGTACTCGTTCATTTGGCAGCCGTGCGTTTTGATGAAGAGCTTCTTCGCCATCGGTACCTGTCATCTATAGGTCGTCAAAGGGGACGAGGGATGAATGGAATGTCGGTTAGACAGCGTGCAGCGCTGCCGTTGAATGGCTGCATTATACGGACACAGCAAACCAGGGGCTAGCATTCCCCCATAATCGATACTTGACCTGCGCGTTTCTATCAGTATACTACGCACCGTGTTTGAGCAGTTCCTCGATAGCTCAGTTGGTAGAGCAAATGACTGTTAATCATTGGGTCGCAGGTTCGAGTCCTGCTCGAGGAGCCAAAACACTGTCAGCACAAAGTGTTAGCCTTATGGCCTTTTGCTACGTTGATAGATGAATGGCTCGGCTTCAAACGCAACAGCAAACGATGTTCCTCGATAGCTCAGTTGGTAGAGCAAATGACTGTTAATCATTGGGTCGCAGGTTCGAGTCCTGCTCGAGGAGCCACATCGCTGTTCTGCTATTTTTTACCGGTAAGGTAAACGTTCCCCGATAGCTCAGTTGGTAGAGCAAATGACTGTTAATCATTGGGTCGCAGGTTCGAGTCCTGCTCGGGGAGCCATCTAGCGTACCATCTTTCCCATCTGAATGATCCTATCACCCGCTGCCATTTGGCATCTTGGGTGTTTTTTTGTGTATGGCTGTTTGTCTGTTGGCGCTTGCGCTCTGCTTTCGCGTTGGCCCTTTGCTTGACGTAAACTAGTCTGTTGCCATTCATAGCTTGGGAAGATGTCGTGGGGAAAACTGCTAGCCTGCAGGCGCTGCAGGTCTTTAAGTGTTTAAGCGACGAGACGCGGCTGATGCTGGTGCTGCTGATTGCTAAGGAACAGTCGCTGTGCGTGTGTGAGATGACCTATGCGCTGGAGGAGTCTCAGCCCAAGGTGTCTCGCCATTTAGCGCAGCTGCGCCAGTGCGGGCTGCTGATGGATCAGCGGGAAGGGCAGTGGGTTTACTACCGTTTAGCGCCGCAGCTGCCTGCTTGGGCGCAGTCGATTATCGAGTCTGGCGCGGAGGGGAGTGCGCTGCAGTTGGAGGCGCTGACCCAGCGTTTAGCACATATGGGCGACCGCCCGGCGCGGCGCGCTGCCCTCTGCTAGTGGCTATTGGTAAGTAAGCGTTCACAAAAACGCCAGCCCGGGGGCTGGCGTCTTCGTACCTAGTTCTTCGTACCTAGTGCTGGTCAAGCCATGACTTAGCGCTTGGCCATCCGCTGGGTATCTTGAAGGTGAACATAGTCGAGCAGGATTTCGGCGGCTTCCAGCACGTGGGCGCGGTCCACGGGCATCTCTTCGTCGTCGCTTTCGTTCTCTGCTTCTGCCTCTTCGGTAGCGGCTGTACCGTCGCTACGCGCATCCATCCACTCTTCCAACTCCGGCAGGCCCAGAGCGCGGCGGCGCTGGTTTTCCAGCGAGAGCTGTTCAGCTTCTTGGGCCTCTAGCTCGCGTTGGCGCTGCTCACGATTCAGGCTGACGCTGGTGTGCTGCTCGCGCAGTTGGCGGGCCAGGGTAGACTGGCGCTCCAGATAGCGGAAGTTGGGGTTCTCTTTGGCCCGCTCTTCATGGCGGGTAAGCAGGGCGGGCAGCACGCGCTCCGGCTCGCCGTAGCGGCGGTACTGCACGTTTTGCACGGTGTCCCATGCCAGCGCGTTATCCAGGCTGCTTTCCCCAATGCGTTCGGGGTCGATCAGGCTGGGGAAGGCGATATCCGGCTCGACGCCGCGATTCTGAGTGCTGTCGCCGGAGATGCGGTAGAACTTGGCGCGGGTCAGCTTGATTTGGCCGTGACTAAGCTCGTTCAGGGTTTGAACGGTGCCTTTGCCAAAGGTGGAAGCGCCGACCACAATGCCACGGCCATAATCCTGAATGGCACCGGCGAAGATTTCCGACGCCGAGGCCGAGAGGCGGTTCACCAGCACGGTCAGTGGGCCGTCGTATACAGTGCCTGCTTCGCTGTCGCCGTAGAGCTGAATGCGGCCTTGGGCGTCGCGTACTTGCACGGTAGGGCCACGGTCGATAAACAGGCCGATCAGCGAGTTAGCTTCCTGGAGCGCACCGCCGCCGTTATTACGCAGATCTAGTACGATACCTTCAACGCCCTCTTTTTTCAGTTTTTCGATTTCGCGGGCTACATCGCGGGTGGTGCTGCGATACTCCTCTTCACCGGCCTGCCACGCATCGAAGTCAACGTAGAACGTCGGCACGTTGATCACGCCAATGCGGTGAGGCTCGCCGTCACGCATTACTTCGATCACTTCGCTATCAGCCGCCTGATCTTCCAGGCTCACCGTGTCGCGGGTAATTTCGACGATTTGCGAGCGGGTCATGTCGACGGCCTGGGCTGGCACCACATCCAGACGCACCACGGAGCCTTTCGGGCCGCGAATCAGGTCAACCACGTTATCCAGGCGCATACCCACCACGTTGACCATTTCACCCTCTTCCTGGCCAACGGCGATAATGCGATCGGCGGGCTCAAGCACGCCTGCGCGCTCAGCGGGACCGCCGGGAACCAAGCTGGAAACCTTGACGTACTCACCATCCGCTTGCAGCAGTGCACCGATGCCTTCCAGCGAGAGGCTCATCTGGATATCGAAGGACTCGCCTTGGCGGGGGGAGAGGTAGCCGGTGTGGGGGTCGATGGTGCCTGAGACGGCCGCCATCAGCAGGCCGAAGACATCTTCTGACTCTGCCTGGCGTAAGCGCGAGAGCTGGCCCTCGTAGCGCTGGCGCAGGTTGTCCTCGATTTGCTCGTTATCCTGGTCGGTGAGGGCGAGAGTCAGGGCATCGTTCTTCAGCCGCTTTTGCCACAGCTCGTCTAGCTCGCTTTCGCGAGTGGCCCAGGGGGCGTCTTCGCGGTCAACTTCCAGGCGTTCGTCGCTATTAAACTCAAACGATAGCCCTTCATCCAGGCGGGCCAGCAGCCACTCGAGGCGCGCGGTGTGCCGTTCGCTCAGGCGGTTGTAGAGTGCAAAGGCGTCATCCAGCTCGCCATTGAAAAGCGCTTCGGCCATCTTGTTTTCGAGATGGCGATAGGGCTCAATATCACGTCTTAGCAGGTAGGCGCGCTGACCGTCCAGAATATCCAGGTAGCGCTGGAAAGCTTCCTGTGACCACTGCTCGTTAAAATTAATATCAGCATAGTGGCCGTAGCGGAGCGAATCCGCAATTTCCACTGCCGCTTGGCGTTGTTCGTCGGTCGGCGCGAGTTGCGCCAGCGCTGCCGGGCTGGTGATCACCAGCATCACGGCAAGGGCGACCGAGCGCGAAAGCGTTGCAAACAAGCTCATCAGTCAAGCTCTCCCGGATTTATGTACACTCATTCTTCCCTAGACCCGCAGTTAGCCTATGAGTTGCGTAGGCCGAGGGAGCATTGTAGCAGGTCATTTCCCCTGTGAGACTCAATCATTACTGTTATGAGGAATTCCATGTCCGAGGCTTTCAACGCGGAACGTTTAACGCGGCTGTGCGAATTTTTGCAGCAGTCGCCTACGCCGTGGCATGCCACCCGCAGCATGGCCCAGCGTTTGGAGCAGGCGGGCTTTACGCGCCTGGAAGAGACCGCGAACTGGCAGTTGGTGCCAGGAAAGCGCTACTACGTAACGCGTAACGATTCGTCGGTGATCGCGTTTCAGTTGCCAGCAGGCAAATTAACCAGCCTGCGTATGCTGGGTGCCCATACCGACAGCCCTGGGCTGCGTTTAAAGCCCAACGCCACCCAATATTCGGCCGGTTGGCTGCAGCTGGGCGTGCAGGTGTACGGCGGCGTGCTGCTGGCCCCCTGGTTTGACCGTGACCTGGGCCTGGCGGGCCGGGTGCATGTGCGCCACGCCGATGGCCACCTGGAGAGCGTGCTGCTGAACGTTGACCGTCCGGTGGCGATGATTCCTAGCCTCGCGATCCATATGGACCGCGACGTGAATGCAGGGCGCCCCATCAATCCGCAAACGCAGATGGCGCCGGTACTGATGCAGAGCGATACCGCCAAGCTGCACGACCTACTGGCCCAGTGGCTGGAGGAGCAGCACGGCCTGCGCGCGGTCGAGGTGGTGGATTTCGAGCTGGGCTTCTACGACGTTCAGCCGCCTTCACTGATCGGGCTGGGTAAAGAGCTGGTGGCCAGCGCACGGCTGGATAATCTGCTGTCGTGCTTTGTGGGCCTAGAAGCGTTGCTGGCGTGCGATGGCAGCCAGGGGGCGCTGCTGGTGGCGAACGACCACGAAGAGGTGGGTAGCGCCAGCGCCTGTGGCGCTCAGGGGCCGTTTTTGGGCGATGTGCTGAAGCGGTTGAATGTTCAGGTGGGCGGCGGCAGCGAAGAGTCGCTGATTCAGCTGATTCAGTCGTCGCTGATGATCTCCTGCGATAACGCCCACGCGCTGCACCCGAACTTCCGCGACAAGCACGATGAGCGCCACGGCCCGGCGATTAACGGCGGCCCGGTGATCAAGGTGAACGCCAGCCAGCGCTACGCGACCAACAGCGTGACCGGCGCGCTGTTCCGAGATGTGTGCCGCGAAGCGGATGTGCCGGTGCAGTCGTTCGTGACCCGGGCAGATATGGGCTGTGGGAGTACCATCGGCCCCATTACCGCCACCGAGGTGGGCGTGCCGACCATTGACGTGGGACTGCCCCAGTGGGCGATGCACTCGATTCGTGAAACGTCCGGCACGCGGGATGTGGATTACCTGACGCGAGCGCTGACGGTGTTCCTGAACCGTCCGATGCTCTCCTGAGCTAACCACGAATCTAGAAACGAAAAAGCCCGCTGACTGAGTCAGCGGGCTTCTGCTATTGCTAGCGGTATTCGGTGTTGGTGGCTACGCCCTGATTTGAACAGGGGACCCCATCATTATGAGTGATGTGCTCTAACCAGCTGAGCTACGTAGCCGTTCAACGGGGGCGAATATTAATCAGGGATGCGCCGCCCGTCAAGTATTTATTTCATTTGCGCGTTAGACATTGAAGCGGAAGTGGATCACATCGCCATCTTTAACAATGTAGTCTTTACCTTCCAGGCGCCACTTACCGTTATCCTTGGCGCCTTGCTCGCCGCCCAGCGTTACATAGTCGTCATAGGCGATGACTTCGGCACGGATAAAGCCTTTCTGAAAATCGGTGTGGATGACACCTGCCGCTTCCGGCGCGCTGGCGCCTTGTTTCACGGTCCAGGCGCGTACTTCCTTAACACCGGCGGTAAAGTAGGTTTGCAGGCCGAGCAGTGCGTAGCCCGCACGAATCACGCGGTCTAGCCCCGGCTCTTCCATGCCCATTTCGGCTAGGAACATGCTGCGCTCTTCGTCATCTAGCTCGGCGATTTCCGCCTCTAGCTGGTTGCACACCGGCACCACGACCGCGCCTTCTTCGGCGGCAATCTCTTTGACGATGTCCAGGTAGGGGTTGTTCTCAAAGCCATCTTCATTGACGTTGGCAATGTACATGGTGGGCTTGAGGGTCAAAAAGCCGAAGCTTTTGACCTGGCGCTTTTCGTCTTCATCCAGGCCAAAGCTACGCAGTGGCTGGCCTTCGGCCAGGTGCGGCTGGATTTTGTCCAGCACGGCTTTGGTGGCAATGGCGTCTTTATCGCCGCCTTTTACCACGCGTACCAGGCGCTGGCTGGCTTTCTCGACGGTGTCCAGGTCGGCCAGGGCGAGTTCCAGGTTGATGGTCTCGATATCGGCGCGGGGGTCGACCTGGTTGGCGACGTGGATAACGTTGTCGTTATCGAAGCAGCGAACCACATGGGCAATGGCCTGGGTTTCACGAATGTTGGCCAGGAACTTGTTACCCAAGCCTTCACCCTTGGAGGCGCCCGCCACGAGGCCGGCAATATCCACAAACTCCATGGTGGTGGGCAGCACTTTTTCAGGCTTTACAATGGCTGCCAGCGCATCCAGGCGTGGGTCGGGCATCGGGACAATGCCGACGTTGGGTTCGATAGTACAGAACGGAAAGTTCTCCGCATCAATACCTGATTTCGTCAACGCATTGAACAGCGTGGATTTGCCTACGTTGGGTAGGCCGACAATACCGCAGTTAAAGCCCATAAAATAACTTCCTGACCGCTAGGGCGGTGCTACCAAGAGAGCACCTGCCCAGTGTGAAAAGAGTGCGTACGTAACGCGTGGTGATTGTATGCCGAAAACGTGCTGCTATTTTACGCTATGTAGACGGTTCATGGCTTTAGCCCAGTCGCCAGAAAGCGCCAGGGGGAGCGTGGCAAGACACCCGTCTAGCGAACGTTCGATGGCTTCTTGCTCGGCTTTGCCAGGGCGGCCCAAGACGTAATTGACCACTTGTTTCGCCTCGCCGGGGTGGCCAATGCCAATCCGCACGCGGTGGAACTGCTTCTGGTTGCCCAGGGCGCTGATAATATCCCGCAGCCCATTGTGGCCGCCGTGCCCGCCGCCGGTTTTATAGCGCGCCTGCCCAGGAGGAAGATCTAGCTCATCGTGAGCGACCAGTAAATTGTCCGGGGTAAGCTTGAAAAACTGGGTGAGCGCAGCCACGGAGGCACCACTGCGATTCATAAAGGTGGTGGGGTTAAGCAGATGCAGCTCATGGTCGCCAAAACGCACTTTGGCGTATAACCCTAAAAATTTTTTCTCAGGACGCAGTTCGGTGTGGGCGCTGCGTGCAATGGCGTCCACTAGCCAAAAGCCCGCATTATGGCGGGTGGCGTCGTATTCAGCGCCTGGGTTGCCCAGTCCTATAATGGCCGTTACCTGGCTCATTTTCCCACCTCCAACGGTTCTGGAAGATATGTCGTTGACTCGCTGGCAGCTGCTTTGCAGATAAGCAGGGTAGCGCCAAGCCGCAAAAAAAAATCAAGCGCCGAAGCGCTTGATTTTAACATCCTTGGGCCATGCGGGCATGGCCCAGGTGGCGCTAAACAGCCATTACTGGCAGCACCTTTAGCAAGACTTACTCGGCGCTGGCTTCTGCGTCGCCTTCACCTTCGCCTTCTTCTTCGTCACCGCCACGTACTTTCACTTTGGTGATGCTCAGAATGGCGTTGTCGTGCTCTTCGCCGTGGGCCAGATCAACAGAGGTAACGCCAGCCGGTAGGGTCAGGTCAGACAGGTGCAGGGTAGTGCCCAGCTCAACCTTGCTGATGTCTACTTCCAGGAAGTCCGGAAGATCTTTCGGCAAGCAGCTGATGGCGACTTCGTTAGCCAGGACGTGCAGTTCGCCGCCTTGGTCTTTGATGCCTACACACTTCTCTTCGTTCACCACGTGCAGCGGCACGTTCATGGTAATTTCGTGAGTGGCGTCAACACGCAGGAAGTCAGCGTGGGTCAGCAGCGGCTTGTAGGGGTGACGCTGCAGGTCACGTACAACCACTTGCTCTTCAGTACCGTCAATCACCAGTTTGATGACAGAGGAGAAGAAGGACTCATCTTCGATCGCCTTGTAGAAAGCGGTTTTTTCTACAGAGATAGACTGAGCGCCTTTCTCGCCGCCGTAAACGACGGCCGGTACTTGTTGGTTCGCACGACGCAGGCGGCGGCTCGCACCTTTCCCCAGGTCGTTACGAACGCTGGCTTTCAGGATAAAATCAGACATGGAATTTGCCTCTTAGTTTAAGTAAGGAAACGCCGCCGCCCGCGACCAGACGACGACGTTTCCAGGGCCCCAGGTGGGGGCTTATAACGTCAGGCGTTAGTGGAACATCGCGCTGACGGATTCTTCGTTGCTGACGCGGCGAATGGCTTCCGCAATCAGGCCAGCAACGCTCAACTGGCGAATCTTTCCGCTACGACGCGCATGGTCGGCGAGCGGAATGGTGTCGGTCACGACAACCTCGTCCAGTACGGAGTTGGTGATGTTGTCCACCGCGGGGCCGGACAAAATCGGATGCGTGGCATACGCAACAACGCGCGCAGCGCCGTGGTCTTTCAATGCTTCACCGGCTTTGCAGAGCGTGCCGGCGGTATCAATCATGTCGTCAACGACCACGCAGGTGCGGCCTTCGATCTCACCGATGATGTGCATCACCTGGGCTTGGTTGGCCTGGGGGCGACGCTTATCGATAATCGCCAAGTCAGCGTTCAGCTGTTTGGCAATAGCGCGGGCACGCACAACGCCGCCTACATCGGGGGAAACTACCACGAGGTCATCGTAGTTTTGACGCTCGATGTCGTCCAGCAGGATCGGGGAGCCGTACACGTTATCAACCGGTACGTCGAAGAAACCTTGAATTTGGTCGGCATGCAGGTCCATGGTCATGACGCGGTCAACGCCTGCTTTCACCATCATATCAGCCACGACTTTTGCTGAAATGGGAACGCGGGCGGAGCGTACACGACGGTCCTGGCGAGCATAGCCAAAGTAGGGAACCACTGCCGTAATACGGGCAGCCGAGGCGCGACGCAGGGCGTCGACCATCAGGATCAGTTCCATCAGGTTATCGTTCGTCGGTGCACAGGTGGATTGCAGGATAAAGACATCCTTACCACGCACGTTCTCATTGATCTCGACCGCGATTTCGCCGTCGCTAAATTGACCGACCGTAGCGTTACCCATACGGCTGTCTAAGCTCTCGGCAATCTTTTGAGCGAGTTCGGGATTGGCATTCCCGGTGAAAACCATCAATTTTGACACGCGCAGCCACCTTTGCAGTGTTGGGGATCAGGGGAGAAAACGCAGATCAACATCAGGATTGGCTGGGGTACCAGGATTCGAACCTGGGAATGCCGATACCAAAAACCGGTGCCTTACCACTTGGCGATACCCCAGCAATAACCTAATGCGATGACCGGGCGCTTTCAGCAGCCCAGAGCATCTTGTAGGGGAGAGGTGTTAAGTCCGCGCGCGACCCATGCTTGCCAGTGCTGATTAGCCCGTTTAGCCACCGCCTGTGCAGCCTCTTGCGAGTCGAAAGCTGCAAATAAACAGGCGCCGGTACCGGTCAGCCGACTAGGTGCGTGCTGCGCGAGCCAGTCAAGCGCCTCCGCGATATGCGGGTAGCGTTTTTTGACGGTAGCTTCGCAGTCATTACGCCACTCGGCCACTCCCCCCTGCAGTGCGCGCGCCATAGTAATGGGGAGGCTGTCGCGTGTCAATTCCGAGTCTTGGAAGATGGCGGGGGTTGAGACGCTGATGCCGGGGTGGATGACCACGAACCAGGGGGTGTCGAGGGTCACGGGGGTTAATTTCTCGCCGATGCCTTCTGCCCAGGCGCTTGTGCCTAGAACAAAGACGGGTACATCGGCACCTAGTGTTAGCCCTAGTTCTGCTAGCGTGGCATCGCTGAGCCCAAGCTGCCAGAGCTGGTTAAGCCCTTTGAGTACCGTGGCTGCATTGGAGCTACCGCCGCCCAGGCCACCGCCCATGGGCAGGTGCTTCTCGATGGTGATAGAGGCGCCGAGGCGGGTGCCGCTGGCCTGCTGTAATCGCTTGGCCGCTCGCACGATTAGGTTGTCATCGTGCATCACGCCGTCCATCGGTGTGATGAGTTCGATGACGCCGTCTTGGCGCAGGGTGAAGCTCAGGTAGTCGCACAGGTCGATGATCTGAAACAGCGTCTGCAGTTCATGGTAGCCATCTGGGCGACGCCCTACGATATGCAGCATACGGTTCAGCTTGGCGGGAGCGGGTAGGGTGAGTGTGTGGGGTGTTGCGGACATGCCGTCTCTCTACTGCTAAACGTATGAAAAAGGGCTGGCGCTGTGCCAGCCCGAGGTGTCTATTCTGATGCCTGCCACTGGTTAACGACCAGGGTAATGCGCACGTCGCCGTAGTTCATCACCAGGCGGCGCGGCAGCCACATGCCTTCGGCCTGTTCCCAGTCACGGTAATCGATTTCCCAGCCGTCTTGCTGTAGATGGCTAGGGAAGCCGAGTTCGTCGGTTTCGAGCTGGTAGCTGGCGTGCTCCCCGGGCAGGCCGCGTACCCAGTCGGGCATGGCGCGCACCGGCAGCGACCAACCAAGCTGCTCTTCCATTAAGGCTTCCGGGGTTTCGGCCTCAAAGCGGCCTTCGCTGGTGGTGAGTGAGAAACGCCCCTCGCGGCCTTCCAGCACGCTACGACCGCCACCGAAGGGGCCGCTAATCAACATACGGAAGTAGTAGGGGGTCTGGTTCCAATCCAGATTGGCGCTGGTGTTCTCTTGGGGCGTGCGCAGGCCCGCTTTGCCAACCAGCGTCCAGCTATCGAACGCTTCCACATCCGCTTGTTGGCGCTCCCACTGGCCCGCTTGGCGGCCGCTTTCATCCACTGGTGCCTGGCTGGCGCAACCGGCAAGGGTAGCCACTGCCAGGGCAACCATCCATAGGCGGGCAGAACGATAGATTGATGCAAAAGGCGTGCTGGCAGGCGCGCTGTGCAAAAAAGAGGTCAACATAACTGGCTCCATGTCCGTGCTGTCTATTGTCAGGCTGTCTAAGGGTAAACACTCGTAACGTTAAAAAAAGTAAGCCTTAGGGTGCGCTGGGTGGCGTAAGTTCAGGGTAGCGCTCAAGCAAATCATCGATTTGAGGGTGGTAGGTCGCTCGCTGCAGAATACGGGCAATTAACTGGCGTGCCTCGTCGCTGCGGCCTAGCGAGTGCAGCACTTCAGCTAGGTGGGCGGCTATTTCCTGATCGGGCATCTGGGCATAGGCGCTCTCTAGCCATGCCAGCGCATCGTCGGGCTTGCCTAAACGGAAGTACACCCAGCCCATGCTATCCAATACCGCCGGATTGTCCGGGTCGGCTTCGTAGGCGCGTTCGATGAGGTCGCGGGCCTCTTCCAGCCTGCCCGCGATATTAAGATCCGCGAGTGTGTAGCCCAGTGCATTCAGCGCATCGGCATTATTAGGCTCGGTGCGTAGGATTTGCCGTAAATCCCGCTCCATGCCCGCTAAATCGCCCATCTCCCAGGCGCGCATGGCCCGTAGGTAGAGCAAGCCGGTATCGTCCGGGGTGCGGGCGAGTTCCCGATCCAGTAGGGCGGTGGCATCCTCCTGGCGTGACAGCTCATCCAGCAGTTGCACCTCCAACCTCACTAAATCACCGAAATAGGCGTCGTGGCGCATACGCTCAATGCGTAGAAAGGCGCGGGCATCAAGCAGGCGGTCATCCTCAATGAGCATTCGGGCCGCCGCTGCCCTGGCGGGTAGGAACTCATCGCCCTCATACACTTGGCGATAGTAGAGCAGGGCGTTATCAACCTCCCCCTGGGATTGAGCAATCGCCCCCAGTAGGAAGTAGGCGATATTGGGAATGCTCTCTTGGCCAATCAGCGGCTGCAGCAGCCGATAGGCAGGCTCGCTATGGCCTTCCTCTAAATAAAGCTGCGCCAGGGCGATGCGTAAATCCTGATTGCCGCCGTGGCTCTCCAATAGGGCATTGGTTTGCACTTCGGCCGCGTTAATGTTGTTGAGGCGTATTTCTGCCTGGGCCAGCATCAAGATAAAGCGGACATCGTCAGGGGCTAGGCTGAGCCCCTGCTGGGCCGCTTGGCGGGCGGCGCGGTGGTCGCCGGTTTCCAGCGCAAGGCGCGCCTTGGCCAGCCACAGGGCGGCGGACTCCGGCTCCTGCTGGGCCACTTGGTCAAGATAGCGCCGGGCGGTTTGCGTTTCGCCCAGAGCGGCTTCGATAAGCGCAGTGCCAAGCAGCACATCGCTATGGAATTCGCGCTGGGCAGCCTCCGGCTGGGCAAGATAGCTACGTAGCTGCTGCGCCAGCAGGTTCAGCGGCGCTCCTTCGGCAACCGCGATTTCAGCGAAGGGGGCAATTTCACCGTTGCCGCCTGCGCTGGCAATGGCTAGCCGCTGCTCCAGGCTGTCCAGCCAGTCGCCCCGCTGAAGCGATAGCGAGGCAAGCAGGCGGTTAGGCGTCTCTGCCTGGGGAGCCAGCTCGCGCCAGCGCAGTGCGGCGGCTTCCATTAACGCGGCGTCATTGCCAAAACGAGCGGCAAAGGTGGCTCGTTCAGCTAGGCCGGGGGCGTTATAGCGCTGGGCGGCTTCAAGATAGCCCTGGCCTGCATAGCGGTAGTCGCCGCGCTGCCCGGCGAGTTCTGCCGCCAGCAGGGTGCTTAGGCCGGCGGCATCCAGGCCGCGGGTGACCGGTGGCGCTGATGCCATGGGATCTTCAAGACTCCCGTGCCGCTCTCCGTCAGAAAAAGAGGGGGCAAGCTGGCAGCCGCTCAGCACTAGCGTAGCGGCCAGGGGGAGAAGGGGAAAACCCGAAAACGAAAGGGGAATACCCAATAGTGTCGCGCGATGGGGCATGCGTGTCTCGATCAAGTGGCCGAGTGTTCAGCATAGCGGCTTGGCTGCCTGCGGCAAAGTGGTGTGCGCCAGAACATGCTGTGCTGTGATAGAATGCTTCTCCTTGAAAAAGAGCCGAGTCAGCGCAATTCACTGGTTGGCTGCTTCTTTAGACGTGTTTTAGCAAGCCTACTAAATAATGACCAACAGTGACGTGACGACCGATCCACTAGCGAAGACGCATAACGCATGACGCTTCTTGCCCTGGGAATAAATCATCGTACTGCCAGCGTGGCTGTGCGTGAGCAGGTAGCCTTTACGCCAACGCAGCTGGAAAGCGCGCTGGCTGAGCTGCGTAGCCTGCCACACATTAGCGAAGCGGCGGTGCTTTCGACGTGTAACCGCACGGAACTCTACTGTGTGACGGATACCGCCGGTGAGCAGACCGTGCTGGACTGGCTGGGTCGTTTTCACAATTTACGCGTGGAAGAACTCTCCCGCTGCGCCTACCACTACCACGACAACGACGCCGCCCGCCATTTGATGCGCGTGGCCGTCGGTTTGGACTCCATGGTGCTGGGCGAGCCGCAAATACTTGGCCAGTTGAAAGAGGCTTACCAGCAGGCGCGTCAGGCCAACGGGCTGGGGGGCGAACTGGAGCGCCTGTTCCAGCACACCTTTGCCGTAGCGAAACAGGTCCGCACCGAAACCGGCATTGGTAAAAACCCGGTGTCGGTGGCTTATGCGGCGGTGAGCATGGCCAGCCGGATTTTTGACGACTTCGGCCGTGCCAGAGCGCTGCTGATTGGCGCAGGTGAAACCATTGAGCTGGTGGCGCGCCATCTCCACGAAGCCGGAGTGCGCCAACTCACCGTGGCGAACCGTACCCGCGAGCGGGCCGAGCAGGTTTCATCGTCGCTGGGCGGTACGGCCATTACGCTGCCTGAAATTCCCGATGCGTTGGAACATGCCGATATCGTCATTTCCTCCACCGCATCGCCGCTGCCTATTCTGGGGAAAGGCATGGTCGAGCGGGCGCTGAAAAAGCGCCGCCACCGGCCGGTCTTTATGGTGGATATTGCCGTACCCCGGGATATCGAGCCGGAAGTGGGCGAGCTGGCGGATGTGTTCCTCTATACCGTCGATGACCTGGAAGAGGTGATCGAAGAGAACCGCCGCCACCGTCAGGTGGCAGCCGACCAGGCCGAGTCGCTGATCGAGCATGGTGTGGGTAGCTGGCAGCACGAGCGGCGTATCCGTAATGGCGGCGAGGTGATCCGTGACTACCGGCACCACGGCGAGTCGCTACGTGACCAGGCTCGTGATCAGGCCCTTGAGCGTTTGGCGAAAGGAGAAGATCCGGCCAAAGTGGTCGAGCGTTTAGCGCACCAGTTAGCCAACCGCTTTATGCACCAGCCGACGCTCTCGATTCGCGAAGCTGCCTCCCAGGAAAACCATGATTTGCTAAGCGCCGCGACGCGCCTGCTGCTGCCGCCGAAGCCCGCCTTTGAGCAGCCCGCGCCCTCGGCAAAACGCCAAAAGGATGATACGCCCGCATGAAAGAGACTTTGCGCCAACGTTTAGACAGCTTCTCCGACCGGTTTGAAGAGCTGGCCATGCTGCTGTCAGATCCTGAGGTGATCAACGACCAGCAGCGCTTTCGCGATTACTCCCGGGAGTACTCGGAGCTGGAAGAGCTGGTCGCCGCTTGGAAGCGCTACCTTGAGGTGGAAAACAGCATTGCCGAAGCCGAACAGCTCAGCCGCGACAGTGACCCGGAGATGCGCGAACTGGCGGAGATGGAGATCAACGACGGCCGCGAGCAGTTGGAAACCCTCGACGTTGAGCTGAAACGCCTGTTGATTCCGAAAGACCCCGACGACGGCCGCGGTGTCTTTTTGGAGGTGCGGGCGGGCACTGGCGGCGATGAGGCGGCTATTTTCGCTGGTGATCTGTTTCGCATGTACTCCCGCTATGCGGAGAAGCGTGGCTGGCGGGTCGAGGTGGTCAGTGCCAGCCACGGCGAGCAGGGCGGCTATAAAGAGGTGATCTCCCGGGTGAAGGGCGATGGCGTTTATGCGCGGCTGAAGTTCGAGTCAGGTGCCCATCGGGTACAGCGCGTACCGGCGACCGAATCGCAAGGGCGGATTCACACCTCCGCCTGCACCGTGGCGGTGATGCCGGAGGTGGACGAAGTCGGGGATATCGATATCAACCCGGCGGATTTACGGGTTGATACTTACCGTTCAAGCGGTGCGGGCGGTCAGCACGTCAACACCACTGACTCGGCGATTCGTATTACCCACCTGCCCACCGGCGTGGTGGTGGAGTGCCAGGAGGAGCGCAGTCAGCACAAAAACCGCGCCAAAGCGATGTCGCTGCTGGCCGCTAAGCTCAAGCGCAACGCCGTGGACTCCCAGCGCCAGGAGCAGGCCGATGCCCGTCGCTCCCTGGTGGGTTCCGGGGATCGCAGCGAGCGTATCCGCACCTACAATTTCCCCCAGGGGCGGATTACCGACCACCGCATCAACCTGACGCTGTATAAGCTGACCGAAGTGGTGAGCGGCGAGCAGCTGGACGACGTGATTGAGCCGCTGATCCACGAGTACCAGGCGGAGCAGCTCTCGGCGCTACAGGACGCTTAATGACGTTCGATGCCTTGCTGAACAGTGCGGCCCAGCGGCTGCAGGATGCGGGTTCGCCATCGCCTCGCATAGATGCCGAGGTGCTGATGGCGTTCGTCGCTGGCCGCAGCCGCACTTGGCTTTACACCTGGGGAGACCGCGAATGCCCTCCTTGGGAGCATGCCCGCTTTGACGCGCTGGTGGCCGCCCGGGCCCAGGGCCAGCCGGTGGCCTATTTAACCGGAGAGCGGGAGTTTTGGGGGTTGCCCCTGGCCACCTCGCCAAACACGTTGATTCCCCGGCCCGATACCGAAACGCTGGTGGAAGCCGCGCTGGCGCGGGCTGCGGCCCCAGCGGGTAGGCTGCTTGATCTAGGAACGGGCACGGGAGCAATTGCCCTGGCGTTTGCCAGCGAAAAGCCGGGCTGGCAGGTGGTTGGTGCGGATATTCGACCCGAAGCGGTGGCGCTAGCGACCCGCAATGCCCAGTCGCTTAATATCACGAACGCCACCTTTTTGGTCAGCGACTGGTTTAGCGCCTTGGCACCGCCTTCGTCTGGCTCGCGGTTTGAGATAATCGTTAGCAACCCACCCTATATTGCTGCTGATGACCCGCACTTGGCCCAGGGCGATGTGCGCTTTGAGCCGCGTTCGGCGCTGGTCGCTGAAGCGGATGGCATGGCCGACCTACTGCATTTGATTACCACAGCGCAAGCCTACCTGCTACCTGGTGGCTGGCTGGCACTGGAGCACGGCTACCGGCAGGCCCCCAGGGTGCGCCAAGCGTTAAGCCAAGCGGGCTATCTAAACGTTGAAAGCGTCCAAGACCTCGGCGGCCATGAACGGGTTACCCTGGGGCGCATCAAATAACTGCCTGATTCATCAGTATTGGATCCTGCCATGAAACCAAAAAATAGAACGCTGGACCGTATCGATCTGAAAATTCTGCGCTGTTTGCAGGAAAATGCGCGGATTTCCTATGTTGATCTCGCCTCCGAGGTTGGTTTATCCACAACCCCTTGCCTTGAGCGGGTGAAGCGCCTGGAGCGGGCGGGCATTATCCGTGGCTACCAGGCGGTGCTGGACCCTCGCGCGCTAAAAGCTAACTTGCTGGTATTTGTGGAAATCAGCCTGGAGACCCAGTCGCCCGCCGTCTTTGACGAGTTCCGCCGCGCGGTGGAGAAGCTGCCGCAGATTCAGGAGTGCCACCTGGTCTCTGGTCAATTCGACTACATCTTGAAGTGCCGTATTCCTGAAATGGCCGCCTATCGTCAGCTATTAGGCGATGTGGTGCTGACCTTACCCGGCGTGAAAGAGTCGAAAAGCTACGTGGTGATGGAGGAGGTAAAGGAGAGCTTTAGCCTGCACATCCCCGATTTCGAGGAATTTGAGGATAAGTAAACCGATGATGGACGATCAGGCGCTGCTGCGCTATAGCCGCCAAATCATGCTGCCCGAGGTCGATATTGAAGGCCAGGAGCGCTTACGTAGTGCCCATGCGCTGATTATCGGCGCGGGCGGGCTAGGCTCGCCGGTGGCCCTTTATCTAGCGGCCGCCGGTGTGGGGAAAATCACCATTGCCGATGCGGACAGCGTAGAGCTCTCCAATTTGCAGCGTCAAATTGCCCATCAACAGGCCAGTATCGGGGTGAATAAAGCCCGTTCGGCTAAAGAACGGATGCAGGCGCTCAACCCTGACTGCCACGTGGTTGCCCTTGAGCAACACGCAGAGGGAAGCGCGCTGGAAACACTAATGGCTACGGCCGATGTGGTGCTGGACTGTACCGACCGCTTCTCTAGCCGCTATGCCATTAATGCCGCCTCGCAGCAGGCGGGTGTACCGCTGGTTTCTGGAGCGGCGATCCGCTTTTCCGGCCAGTTGGCGGTATTCGACCCGCGTGATGCCGCGTGCCCTTGCTATGCTTGCTTATATCCGCCGGGGGATAGCGATGACGAGGCGCTAAGCTGTGCGGAGAGTGGCGTGATGGCGCCGCTAGTGGGGTTAATTGGCTGTTTTCAGGCGGTTGAGGCGTTTAAGTTGCTAAGTGGGGCAGGTAAGCCGCACCAGGGGTTGGCGACTTTCGATGGGCTTAGCGGGCAATGGCGGAGCTTCCAGGTGCCGAGGGACCCAGCGTGTCCTGTCTGTAGCGTGCGCGCATAAAAAAACGCCCGCGGGGAAACGGGCGTGACGTCACGGTCTTCACGTCAAAGGGAACGAACTCAGCAGGGCGGCGGGGCCGCCCCATTGGCCAGTCATCCGGGCAATTAGTTACGAATCAGATAGTCGAATGCCCCGAGTGAGGCTTTCGCGCCTTCACCCATAGCGATGATGATCTGCTTGTAGGGCACGGTGGTAACATCGCCGGCGGCGAATACGCCAGGTACCGATGTCATGCCGTGGGCATCGACAATGATCTCGCCACGGGGCGACATCTCGATTGGCGAGCCTTGCAACCACTCGGTATTAGGCACCAGGCCAATCTGTACAAAGATCCCTTCCAGCGCGATGTTTTTGATCTCATCGGTGTTGCGGTCTTTGTAGGTCAGGCCGTTGACGCGGCTGCCGTCGCCGGTTACTTCGGTGGTTTGGGCGTTCAGGATGATATCGACGTTGGGCAGGCTCTTCAGCTTCTTCTGCAGTACCGCATCGGCGCGCATTTCACCCATAAACTCCACTAGGGTGACATGACCGACGATACCGGCCAGGTCGATAGCCGCTTCCACGCCGGAGTTGCCGCCACCGATGACCGCCACGCGCTTGCCTTTAAACAGCGGGCCGTCGCAGTGGGGGCAGTAGGCAACGCCTTTGTTACGGTACTCCTGCTCGCCGGGCACGTTCATCTCACGCCAGCGGGCACCGGTGGCCAGTACCAGGGTTTTGCTCTTCAGCTTCGCGCCGGATTCAAAGGTAACTTCGTGCAGGCCGCCTTCGGTTTCGGCTGCCTTGAATGAAGTCGCGCGCTGTAGGTTCATTACGTCGACTTCGTACTCTTTGACGTGCTCTTCAAGGGCGCTGACCAGCTTGGGGCCTTCGGTATGGGTGACAGAGATAAAGTTCTCAATGCCCATGGTGTCGGCTACTTGGCCGCCAAAACGCTCGGCGGCAACACCGGTGTTAATGCCTTTACGAGCTGAGTAGATCGCTGCCGATGCGCCCGCCGGGCCACCGCCGATGACTAATGTATCGAAGGCGGCTTTTTCGCTCAGCTTTTTCGCTTCGCGCTCGGCAGCGCCGGTATCGACTTTCGCCAGAATCTGCTCAAGGGTCATACGGCCCTGGTCAAACGGCTTGCCGTTGAGGTAGATGCTGGGCACCGACATGATTTCGCGGGCTTCCACTTCATCCTGGAACAGCGCGCCGTCAATAGCCACGTGGCGCACGTTCGGGTTGAAGATCGCCATCAGGTTGAGCGCTTGAACGACATCCGGGCAGTTCTGGCAGGAGAGCGAGTAGTAGGTCTCAAACAGCATCTCGCCGTCGAGATCCTTGATTTGATCCAGCAGCTCCTGGGAGGTTTTCGGTGGGTGGCCACCCACTTGCAGCAGCGCCAGTACCAGCGAGGTGAACTCGTGGCCCATGGGGATGCCTGCAAACACCACGCCGGTCTCTTCGCCGGGGCGGTTAATCGCAAACGACGGGGTGCGGCTATCTTGCCCGTCAGTGTGCAGGGTAATTTTATCGGTGAGGCTGCTGATATCTTCCAGCAGGCCCAGCAATTCACGTGACTTGGCACCGTCATCGAGGGACGCAACGATCTCGAACGGTTGAGTCACTTTTTCCAGGTAAGCTTTCAACTGATTTTTTAAATTGGCGTCCAGCATGACAGTGGCTTCCTCGTAGTCAGCAGTCAGTTGTTCTCAACCTAAAACGCCTGTTGCCGGTCATAAAGGCAGCCGGTAAAAGCGCTAGGGAAAACAGGGTGTGGTTACACAGGTGCTTAAACGAAACACCCGGGCCGCGTGCCCGGGTGTTGTGCTGCCTGTAGGGGTTCAGCTTAAAGCGATTCAATCCCGTGTCGGCAGCAGTAGGCGATTTAGATTTTGCCTACGAGGTCCAGAGACGGGGCAAGTGTCTCTTCGCCTTCTTTCCATTTCGCCGGGCATACTTCGTTCGGGTTTTCACGAACGTATTGAGCAGCCTTCACTTTACGCAGCAGCTCTTCAGCGTTACGGCCGATGTTGCCAGCGTTGATTTCAACGATCTGGATTTTGCCGTCAGGGTCGACAACGAAGGTGCCGCGCTCTGCCAGGCCAGCTTCTTCGATCAGCACTTCGAAGTTGCGGGAAATTTGCAGAGTCGGGTCAGCAATCATCGGGTACTGCAGCTTGCCGATGGTTTCAGAGCTGTCGTGCCATGCTTTGTGGGTGAAGTGGGTGTCGGTAGAAACGCTGTAGATTTCAACGCCCAGCTTTTTGAATTCTTCATAGTTGTCGGCCAAGTCGCCCAGCTCAGTCGGGCAAACGAAGGTGAAGTCAGCCGGATAGAAGAAGAAGATAGACCACTGGCCTTTCAGGTCAGCTTCGGTAACGTCGATAAATTCGCCGTTCAGGTAAGCAGTGGCTTTAAACGGTTTTACTTCAGTGTTGATCAAAGACATTCAGAACATCTCCGTAATAGGTGAATGACAGTAGGAAAAGTTGTTGCCAATGGTAGCGGGTTACGACTAATAGCTAAAATTGAAAAAATGAATCTTTTCAATAGTTGCTGATTATCATCTTGCTTTGCCACCTTCAGCTCAGCAAAGAGGTGGGGGCATCAGCAGCTGAATACAAGAATTTTTCACATACTCTTGCGATAGATAGCACTGCACCGCAAAATTCGCACGGTTGCGATAATTGCCTAAGCTGTTTCAACTAGGCTAAGGGGGCCGCCAAGGCTAACCTGCTAGTGCCAACCAGTAGCACTATGTTGGCTTTATGTTGGCTTTTGGTGATGTGGACTTTCAAGATAAGGAGCAGGTAAATGGGGAACATCAAAAAACTCTCAATGGCCGTTACGGCCATCTCTCTCGCCGTAGCGGCCACTGCTGCCCATGCCGACGAAGTGCGGGTATATAACTGGTCTGACTATATCGCCCCGGAAACGCTGGAAAAGTTTACCGAGCGCACCGGTATCGAAGTCACCTATGACGTTTACGACAGTAACGAAATTCTTGATGCGGCACTGTTGTCCGGCCGTTCAGGCTACGATGTGGTCGTGCCATCGACCTACTATTTTACCCGCCAGTTGAAAGCAGGCGTCTATCAGCCGCTTAACCATGAACTGCTGCCCAATTTAGATAACCTCGACCCTGAGTTGATGGCCAATCTCGAAACCATCGATCCAGGTAGCGAGTACTCTGTTCCCTATATGTGGGGCACCAACGGCATCGGCTACAATGTCGAGCGCGTGACTGAAATTTTAGGTGAAGACGCACCGTTAGATAGCTGGGCGCTGTTGTTCGACCCGGAAATTACCACCAAGCTAAACGAGGGTGGTTGCGGCATTGCCATGCTGGATTCAGGCGATGAGATGCTGTCTCCGGCGATGGTCTATCTTGGCCTTGACCCGCTCAATGAAAGCGTTGAGGACATTGAAGCTGCCGGTGAACTTATCGCCAACGTGCGCGATAACATTACCTACTTCCACTCTTCACGCTATGTGTCGGACCTCGCCAACGGCGATATCTGCGTAGCGGCGGGTTACTCCGGTGATATCTTCCAGGCCGCCGCGCGTGCCGAAGAGGCGGGCCGTGATTTCACCATTAGCTACAGCATTCCGAAAGAGGGCGCTGCGCTGTGGTTTGATATGATGGCGATTCCGGCGGATGCCCCGAATCCCGAAAACGCCCACGCGTTCATCAACTTTATCCTCGATCCTGAAATCGCTGCGGAGATCAGTGAGTACGTGCGCTACGCCAACCCCAACCTGGCTGCAAACGAATACCTCTCGGATGAGCTGATCAATGACCCGGCCATCTACCCGGAAACCGAGGTCATGCAGAACCTGTATGTCCAGGTAGAAAAACCCCAGGACATCCTGCGTGCCCGTACGCGTACCTGGAACCGCGTCAAGTCCGGCCGTTAATACTAATCATCGCCTGACAGCGAGCCGGGCAGTAGCTCGGCTCGCTGTTTGTCTTTTATCGCCCGGTTAACCGGGCCTTTTGATGGGAGTGGCGAATGGTCACTACGCCCCTATCGAACGAATCCTCTTCGTCCGCTATTCCTCCGCCGGTGCGCGCCCAGGGGAAGGCGCCACGCTTTGCCGAGGATATCGTGTTAGAGGTTAAGCGTTTGAGCAAGCGGTTTGATGATGCGCTTGCCGTCGATGATGTGAACTTGCAGGTAAAGCGCGGCGAGATTTTTGCCCTGCTAGGCGGTTCGGGCTCGGGTAAGTCGACCTTGCTGCGCATGCTGGCCGGATTTGAGACCCCTAGCGAAGGGCGCATTCTGCTCAGTGGCGAAGACATTACCGAGATGCCGCCGCACAAGCGCCCCATTAATATGATGTTCCAGTCCTATGCGCTGTTTCCGCACATGACCGTGGCGCAGAATATCGCCTTTGGGTTAAAGCAGGACAAGCTGCCTAAGGCAGAAATTGAAGCGCGGGTTGCCCAGATGCTCAAGCTGGTGCACATGGAGCGCTTCGCCAAGCGTAAGCCTCATCAGCTCTCCGGTGGTCAGCGCCAGCGGGTGGCGTTAGCACGCTCTCTCGCCAAGCGACCCAAGCTGCTGCTGCTGGATGAGCCCATGGGCGCGCTGGATAAAAAGCTGCGCACCGAAATGCAGCTAGAAGTGGTCGAGATCATTGAGCAGGTAGGGGTGACCTGCATTATGGTGACCCACGACCAGGAAGAGGCCATGACCATGGCTGACCGTGTAGCGATTATGGCCGATGGCTGGATCGAGCAGGTGGGCTCGCCGGTGGATATCTACGAAAGCCCCGCCAGCCGCATGGTGGCCGAGTTTGTTGGCACGGTGAATCTGTTTGAAGGCGAAATTATCGAGGACGCCGCCGACCACTGCCGCATCGAATCACCGGCGCTGTCACGGCCGATCTATATCGACCACGGTATTACCACCCAGGCGGTAGACCGCCGGGTATGGGCGGCGCTGCGCCCTGAAAAAATCTGGCTAACCCGTGAGCAGCCTTCGTCAGAGTACAACTGGGAAGCGGGTAAGGTCGACGATATTGCCTATCTCGGCGGTTATTCGCTCTACTACATACGTACCGCCTCTGGGCAAATGATTAAAGTGAGCATGGCCAACACCGAGCGTCGCGGCGACCGCCCAACCTGGGAGGATAGCGTGTACGTTTATTGGGAAGATCACAGCGCTATCGTGCTGAACCGCTAATGCCCGGGTGGCTGAGAGGAGATTGCCTATTATGATGCCATCTCGCATTGCAGGCGTGATCAAGCGTATGCATTTAGGTCGACGTGCCGTGATTGCGTTCCCGCTGGTGTGGCTCACGCTGTTTTTCCTGCTCCCGTTTGCGCTGGTGCTGAAAATCAGCCTGTCGGAGTCGGCCATTGCCATTCCCCCCTACGGGCCACTGGTGGAGTATGCCGACCAAACGCTGAATATCTTTTTGAATCTAGGCAACTACCTGTTTTTGTTGTCGGATTCGCTCTATGTCGCCGCATACTGGGGGTCGATCAAAACCGCGTTTGTAGCCACGGTCGTGTGTTTGCTGATTGGCTATCCAATGGCCTACGCCATGGCCCGTGCCCCGGGGCGCTGGCAGCTGATTTTGCTGCTGTTGGTGATGCTGCCATCCTGGACGTCGTTTCTCATTCGTGTGTACGCCTGGATGGGTATTCTCAGCAATAGCGGCCTCATCAATAACCTATTGATGGGGTTGGGAGTGATTGATTCACCGCTGCGGATGATGAATACCCAGTTTTCGGTGATTGTGGGCATTGTGTATGCCTATCTGCCGTTTATGGTACTGCCGCTGTATGCCCACCTGACGCGTTTGGATAACTCGCTGTTGGAAGCGGCCTCAGATCTAGGGTCGCGTAAGCTCAATACGTTCCTGAAGGTAACGCTGCCGCTCTCGATGGGGGGCATTATCGCCGGTTCAATGCTGGTGTTCATTCCCGCCGTGGGGGAGTTTGTGATTCCCGAGCTGCTGGGCGGCCCCGATACGTTGATGATCGGCAAGGTGCTGTGGGAAGAGTTCTTCCTTAACCGCGACTGGCCCGTAGCCTCAGCACTCGCCATGGTGATGCTGCTGCTATTGCTTATACCTATTGTGTGGTTCCACCGCTACCAGTCACGGGAGCTTGAAGAATGATGAGAACACGTCGGCGCCCGAGTTTTACCACCGTCATGCTGGTGCTGGGCCTGCTGTTTCTGTACCTCCCCATGATGGTGCTGGTGGTGTATTCGTTTAACGAGTCGCGCCTGGTAACCGTATGGGCCGGCTTCTCTACCCAGTGGTATGGCGAGCTGTTCCGTGACCAGCAAATACTCTCCGCCGTATGGACGAGCCTGAAAATTGCCTTTTTTGCGGCTAGCATGGCGGTGTGCCTGGGCACGGTCGCCGCTTTCGTAATGACCCGCTACGGCCATTTTCGGGGTAAAACAGCGCTATCGAGCATGGTAACCGCGCCGTTGGTGATGCCGGAAGTGATTACCGGCCTCTCGCTCTTGCTGCTGTTTGTGCAAATGGCCCAACTGATTGGTTGGCCCGCCGACCGTGGCATGGCCACCATCTGGATTGCCCACACCACGTTCTGTAGCGCCTACGTGGCGGTGGTAGTGGCCGCCAGGCTGCGGGAAGTGGACCGCTCCATTGAGGAAGCGGCGATGGATTTAGGCTCCCCGCCGGTCAAGACCTTCTTTTTCGTCACGCTACCGGTCATTGCCCCGGCCCTTGCCGCCGGTTGGCTGCTGGCCTTTACCCTATCGCTGGATGATTTGGTGATCGCCAGCTTCGTGTCGGGGCCGGGGGCCAACACGCTGCCGATGGTGGTGTTCTCCTCGGTGCGGATGGGGGTTTCACCCAAGATCAACGCGCTGGCGACGCTGATTATCCTGACCGTTTCGCTGGCGACGCTGCTGGCGTGGTACTTCATGCGCCGCAGCGAGTCGAAGCGCCAGGCGGCCATGCAGCAAGTCGAAGGGGCTTGAGCGGGGCTATAGCACGTCGTCATCACGACCGGTGATGACGGCGTCCAGCTCGCCGGTGATAGGCGATACGATGACCTGAAGCTGAATAGGCGCACAGCACTGGTGACAATCTTCCCAGGTATCGTGGCTACCCTGGGAAGTGTCGATCACGAAGGTGAGTGGCGTGTCACAGTAAGGGCAGTGAAAATCGTGGTTGACTAAAGCGTCGTCTTGCATGGTGTTTGCCCTTTTTAGCGTTACACTCGGTGTGATATCAACATGATGGTTCCTTAGTGTAGCAGTGCGGTTTGCAAGCAGGCACCTGATGCGCGAATCAGGTAGGATAATGGCGGGTTTTCCCGAATCACCTAGCGAGATAAAAGCGATGATGAAACGATACATGGCAGTTGCGGCCTTAGCGGCCTTCCCGATGGTCGCCCAGGCGGAAACACCTAATGTCGCGCCCGGCGAATGGGAGTTCGTCAGCGTGACCAGCGTCAGCGGCGATATGCAGATTCCTGATCAAACGGAAACCGAGCGCCAGTGCATTACCCAGGAAGAGCTGGAGGGCGCTGATTTTGGTTTTATCGAAGAGGAAGAGGGCTGCGAACTGCTGAACCAGGATATGAATGCCGATGGCCTCTCCTACAGCATGGTGTGCCGTGCCGAAGGTGGCGAAGCAACCATCGATGGCGAGATGCGTTTTATGGGCGAGCGGATCGAAGGCACCGTGGATATCCTGACCCAGTCACCCATGGGTGAGCTGGCGATGAATACCGAGATTGAAGGCGAGCGTATCGGTGATTGCGAATAAGCGTTTCCACTGTGCCATGCCGAACTGCCAAGGGCGCCTAGCGGGCGCCCTTGGTGTATCTACGGGTGGTGTATCTACGGGTGGTGTATCTACGATTAGTGTAACTGACGGTGGGTATTATCGTTCTGGCGTATCCAAAGGCGTGTGCTGGGCCGTGGGGGCGTTGGCGATCTCTTCCTCTAGCTGGCGCTTCACTGCTCCTGGTGAGCCGGAGTAGCGGGCAAGCAGGTCGTAAGCCACCGGCACCACGAACAGCGTGAAAAGAGTGGCGGCACCCACACCGGCCATGATGACCGTGCCGATCACCAAGCGTGATTCCGCACCCGGTCCGCTGGAGATGATCAGCGGAATGGCACCGGCCATGGTGGTCACGGCGGTCATCAAAATCGGCCGTAGGCGGGTGACCGAGGCTTCGATCAGCGCCGAGCGAAACGCCTGGCCTTCATCACGCAGTTGGTTAGCAAACTCGACAATGAGAATGCCGTTTTTAGCCGCCAAGCCAATCAGCAGCACCAAGCCTACCTGACTGTAAATATTCAGCGACTGACCGCTGAGTAGAAGGGCGAGCAGGGCGCCACTCATGGCCAACGGAACGGTCAGCATAATCACAAACGGGTGAACCAAGCTTTCAAACTGGGCGGCCAGCACCAGGAACACCACCACCGCGCCAAGAACCAATAGGAAAGTGGTCGCACCGCTTGCCTGCTGGAAATCCCGCGATGGCCCCGCCACGTTGGTTTGTACCTCTTCGGGTAGGATGGTCTCGGCGGTTTCTTGAAGATACGCCAGCGCTTCGCCTAGCGGGTAGCCATCGGCAAGGTTGGCTTCAATAGTAATCGCGCGCACGCGGTCAAAGCGGTTCAGCGTACTGGCACCGGCAAAATCTGACAGAGTTACCAGGCTGGCCAGCGGGATGAGTTCGCCAGAACGCGCCGAGCGCACCTGGATATTATCCAGTGTGCGCGGGCTGTTTTGGCGGCTGCGGTCACCCTCCACAATCACATCGTACTCTTCGCCATTATCCACATAGCGGGTAACGTTGCGGCCACCCAGCAATACTTCCAGGGTGCGGCCAATCTCAGTCACGGTGACGCCTAACGCAGCGGCACGCTCGTAGTTAATATCGACCCGCAGCTGCGGCTGGGTTTCGTCGTAGTTGCTTTCGATGGCGGTGAGGCGGGGGTTGTCTGCGCGCACGTGGTTAATCAGCCGGTCGCGCCAGCGGGCAAGCTCCTCGTAGGTACCGCCGCCCAGCACAAACTGCACCGGTTTTTGGGTGCGCTGGCCGAAGCCTTGGCGCATGACGGGAAAGGCTTGTACTCCCGGCAGCGAGCGCAGCTGCTGGCGAACGTCGGCCATGATCTCCCAGGCACTGCGGCGGCTGCCCCAGTCCGCCATATTGACGATGATAAAGCCGCTGTTGAAGTTTTCGATATTGCCGAAGCCGCGCGGGGCGCGCACCACCACGCGCTCCAGCTCGCCGCTCTCTACAAAGGGGGTGAGCCGGGCTTCGATCTCATCCATGTAATCCATCATGTAGTCGAAGGTGGCACCTTCCGGGCCGTTGACCAGCACAATAAAGTTGCCGCGATCCTCCTGGGGGGTGTACTCATTGGGCAGCACCGAGGCGAGCCACGCCGTACCGGCAATTAGCAGGGCAAACAGCGCCACTACCAGCCACTTGGCGGCCAGCACAACCTCCAGGGCCCGCTGGTAGCGGCGCTTGGTGCCGTCCAGCAGCCACTGGACGCCTTGCCCAATGCGGCTATCGTGCATGCCGGGTTTGAGAATTTTAGAGGCCATCATCGGCGTTAGGGTCAGTGCCAGTAGGGTAGAGACAATGACCGCAGCGGCCATGGTGAGGGCGAATTCAGAGAACAGTCGGCCGATATCGCCTTGCAGCATGCTCAGTGGTACGAACACCGCGACCAGCACCAGCGTGGTGGCAATCACCGCGAAAGCGATTTGCCGCGTGCCACGGAAGGCGGCCACCAACGGTGTTTCGCCGTAGTCGTGCATCCGCCGGTTGATGTTTTCGAGCACTACGATGGCGTCATCCACAATCAGCCCTATCGCCAGTACCAGCGCCAGCAGGGTGAGCAGGTTGATCGAGAAATCCATCGCCGCCAGGGCGATAAACGCACCAATGACGGCAATCGGCACCGTCACGGCGGGGACAAGGGTAGTGCGGAAATTGCCAAGAAATAGAAAGATCACCACCACGACGAGCCCCATGGCGATAAACAGCGTCATCACCACCTGCTCAATGGCCCCGGAAACAAATACCGAGGCGTCATAGTTCAGCGTGAGCGACATCCCGTCGGGCAGCGTTTCCTGCAGCCGCCCAAGTTCCTGCTGGACCGCTTTGGATAGCTCCACAACGTTGGCGGTGGACTGCATGATCATCCCCAACCCCACCATGGGCACGCCGTTGGCACGGAAAACGGAGCGATCCTCCACTGAACCAACTTCCACCCGTGCTACATCCGATAAGCGCACTAGGTAGCCGTTGCTGCTTTGGGTAAGCGCTAGGCGCTGAAAGTCGTCAGCAGTGGCAAAGCTGCGCGGCAGGCGGACGATAAACTGGCGGTCATCGGATTCAATAGAGCCTGCGGGCAGCTCGACGTTTTCAGCACGCAGGGCATCTTCTACATCGCCGACGGTAAGGCCACGGGCCGCCAGAGCGTTGCGGTCCAGCCAAATACGCATGGCGTAATCCTGGCCGCCGCTCACCCGTACCCGGGCGACGCCAGGCTGCACGGAGAGGCTATCCACCAAAAAGCGGTTGGCGTAATCGGTCAGCTCAGCAATGGAGTAGTCTGCCCCTGAGAGGCTCAACCACACCACGATCTCTTCGCTGGAATCGGCTTTGGTGACTTCAGGGTTATCGGCGTCGTCCGGCAGGTTGCGTAGCGCGCCTGAAATGCGGTCGCGGATATCGTTAGCGGCGGCGTTGATATCCATGGTGATGGCGAACTCAATCTCGATGCGCGAGCGGCCATCCTCGCTTTGCGAGGTAATCAGTTCGATACCTTCCACACCGGCGATGCGATCTTCCAGCACTTGGGTAATGCGTGTTTCTACTACGCTGGCCGAGGCACCGGGGTAGCGGGTATCGATACTGACGATGGGCGGGTCAACCGTGGGATACTCTTGCAGCGGCAAGCGGTTAAGCGCGAGCAGCCCAAAGGCGATAATCAGCGCGGCAATCACCATAGCGAGCACGGGCCGCTGTACGGAAATATCGGATAAACGCATTAGCGGTCAGCCTCCAGCAGCGCGCGGATATCCGTGTTGTCGTCGGCAACGCCTAACAAACGTACTTCCTGCCCTTCGCGGGCGAGCTGTAGGCCGTGGATTACCACCAAATCGCCTTCGCTAATCCCTTCCAGAATCTCCACTTCACCGCTGCGCCGCTCGCCAATGGCCACTTCTCGGCGCTCTAAGCGTGGCGCCTCCTCCTGTTGTTGAATCAGCATGACAAAGTGGCGGTTGCCGCTAGGCTGGATGGCGGCTTCGGGCAGCACCAGCGTATCGCGCACCCGCTGCTGGACAATCACCTCCATCAGCATACCGGGGCGCAGCTTCAAATCCGGGTTGGCTAGTTCAGCGCGTACGCTAACGCTGCGGGAGACAGGGTCAATGCGCGTGCCAATACTGGCAATCTCACCGCGAAACACCTCGTCTGGGTATGCCGCTGTGGTGGCACTCAAGCTTAACCCTGCGGATAACCGCCCCAACAACACTTCCGGCACGGTAAAGTCGAGCTTCATTACGTCAAGCTTATCCAGTGTCACTAGCGCCATGCCGGGCGTAACCAGGGCACCCACGCTTACATCGCGGAACCCCACCCGCCCACTGAATGGGGCGTGTATCCGGTAATTTTCCAGCCTGGCCTCCAAGGCCTGGGCATCGGCTTCTGCTTGGCGTAGCCGCGACTGGGTATCTTCGACATCGGCCCGGGGGGCTAGGTTACGCTGCTGTAGCTGTGAGGCGCGTTCTGAAGCATTACGGCGCTCGGTGGTGATTGCTTGCGCGGCGCGCAGCAGTGCCTGCTCCTCCGCATCTTCCAAGCGCACCAGTAAGCGTCCGCGCTCTACCTGTTCGCCATCATCGAATTTAATCTCTGCAATGGTGTCGGTCACGGTGGCTGATAAAGTGACGCTCTCATCGGCGCTGAGCGTACCAAGCGCTTCCAGTGGGTCCGACCAAGTCTCTGTGGCTGCGTAATAACCAATGACCGGTGGCAGCGATTGCGCTGCGGCGAAAGTTGCCCAGCCAAGCATCAGTAGGCAGTAAACGAGGTGTTTAAAAACCAGCATGGATATCTCATCGCTATTTAGAATGGCAGTAGTATCTAGCAAATGGACGCCCTGCTAAGGCGCAAACAGCGCCTGCATTCGGGTTAATTTGTTTTGTTAGTTAATTCCTATACATAAAGTTTTTAATGTACAGGAATGTGGCGGTTTTTACCTGTTAAAATGCCCGCCTTTTATTCTTTGGAGCCTCGGTTATGGTCTACGATGTCGTGGTCATTGGTGCGGGTGCCGCTGGGTTAATGTGCGCGGCACAGGCTGGCTATGCTGGGCGGCGTGTGCTGGTGATCGACCATGCCAATAAAGCAGGCAAAAAGATTCTGATGTCTGGAGGAGGGCGCTGTAACTTTACCAATCTTGATACGGCCCCTGGGCACTTTTACTCTGCTAACCCCTATTTTTGCATCTCTGCACTGAAGCGATATCGCCCTGAACACTTTGTATCGCTGGTAGAAACCCACGGCGTTGAGTACGTCGAAAAAGCGCCAGGACAGCTCTTTTGTGCAGACTCCGCCAAGGAGATTGTGCGGGTACTGCTAACAGAGTGCGAGTGGGCCGGTGCCGAGATTGCGCTTAACACCTCTATTTCCCGTCTGGAGCGCCAAGGCGAGGGAATGCGGCTAACCACCTCGATGGGAACGATGGACGCAGGGGTGGTAGTGGTTGCAACTGGAGGGCTATCTATTCCTACCATGGGAGCGACGGGCTTTGGGTACGATATTGCGCGCCAGTTCGGCCTAGAGGTATTGCCTACCCGCCCCGGCTTGGTGCCGTTTACCCTAAGCGATAGTTGGAAAGCGCGCGCCGCAGAGCTGTCCGGTGTCAGTTTGCCGATTGCTGTCCACTGCGGAGAAGCGCGGTTTGTAGAACCGATGCTGTTTACCCACCGTGGCCTTTCGGGGCCTTCCATGCTGCAGATTTCCAGCGTATGGCAACCAGGCAGCGCTATTTGCGTTGATTTACTGCCTGGAGAGAGTGCCGCCGATGCGTTGCGCCATGCTCGGCGGGAGACTCCCAAGCGGCTGCTATCTACCTGGCTAGGGGAGCGCTTTCCCAAGCGGTTTGCCCAGGCGCTCTTAGAGTGGTATCCCGATCAGCAATTAACCAGCCCGCTGGCGCAGTATAGCAACGAGGCGCTGGATACCTGGGCGCAGCGGCTGAACCAGTGGCAGTTAAAGCCCGCCGGTACCGAAGGGTGGCGCACGGCCGAGGTGACGATGGGTGGTGTGAGTACCGAGGCAATCTCCTCGAAAACCTTTGAGGTGAAAGACCTGCCGCAACTGCGCTTTATCGGTGAAGTGCTGGATGTGACGGGGCAGCTTGGCGGGTATAACTTCCAATGGGCCTGGGCAAGCGGGGTAGCCTGCGGCCAAGCGTGCTAACCCGCTGTAGCGGGGCGCCCAAAAAAAGCCGCGACGCTAATAACGTAACGGCTTTTTGAAGCGCCTAAAGCCAAAATGTGTGTAAGACGTCAAGCCAACGTACTAAAACCAGAACGGCTTATTAAACAGTCTGTTAGCTAGCGACCTTCGCCAGTAGCTTGAACTTACGCAATAGCATATAGCCCGCCAGCGCTTTCCGGCCCACGGCCATAGCGCCACTGGGGTGGCGCAAAATACGCCATGCGGCAACCCCACCAATCACATAAAAAGGTAGCTTTAAGCTACGCCAGTGGTTGTCTAAAGGTGCCGAGGCGCGCATCAGCGTGTCGCTGTCAACCAGCATATCAATACGCTGCTGCTCCAGTTCTGCTAGCAGAGCGGCTTTGCGCTCTGCGCGGCTAGGCGGCTTAGCGGCGGGGGTGTGTTGTGTCATCCTCGTTCGCCTCCAGCAGTGCGCGGTCTGCGGCTAGCTGCTTTAACGTCTCTTTTAACAGGGTGTGGCGTTTTGCTTGCCGAATGGCAATCACCGCAAGTAGAAAACTGAATGCGATAAGTACGCCCGCGCTAACGCCAATAGCCGTAAGCCGGTAGGAGTCCCAGAATAGCACGACGACCAGCGCTGTCAGGGTGGCAACACCCAGCAGTAGCAGCAAGAGGCTGGCGCCTGCCAGTAGTAGTAGAACAAGTAAACGTGCGCGCTCTTCCTCTAACTCTAAAACCGCCAAACGCAGGCGGGTTTCACCGTTAGCTACCAGTGTTTTGAGCAGGCGTTTGGCGGCAGAAAAGACGCGTTGGGTTGGCCCCAAAGCCATTAGCGACGTCCGAGCAACATACCAACAACAAGGCCAGCGGCAGCGCCAATGCCGATGCTGGTCCAGGGGTTCTCACGGACATAACGGTCACAACATTCAGCCTGCTCGGAGAGCGTTTCGCGGGTGTCTTCATAGAAACGTTCGCCGCGTGCTTCCAGGCGAGCACGGGTATCTTTTAGACGACGCTCCGCACGTTCGCGCAGGTCGCGCATCTCGCTGCTAGCGTCTTTTGATGTGGCGTTCATCAGTTCTTCGACCGTTTCGCTTAAGTGGCGCAGGTCTTCTTTTAGCTGCTCAGCACGGGCGGAGGTGTCTGTATTACGTTTTGCCATGATGTCTTCCTTTGACGAGTAGATGAGTGACGACTTCAGCATAGCAGCCGCCACTGGATAGACAACCCAAGTTAATTAACGGTTCAGCCCGGTGGCACTAAATAGTGGGTTTAAACTAAAACCAAGGCTGAGGCGATGCACGCGGTTATCATAGTCGATCATGCTTTCACCGTAGCCGTAGTAGTACTGCACGTGGGCGCGTACACCATTAAAGGCGGGCCAGCTGTAGTCAACCTGGGTGCCGTAGTTACCCGTGCTAGGGTTACCACGCAGTTGCCCGGCAAACTCGTGATTATTTTGTAAACGTTTGGCGAGGCGAATATCGCCGTAGCCCACGTAGCGCTCAATATCCGGGTTGTCATCGTCGCCTTCAGACTCCGGTACACGCCAGTGAGGTGCCAATGTTAGCGCCCAATCGCCGCTTTGGAAGGTGCTTTCCAGATAGACACGGTTCCAGCTCCGCGAGAGTGGGTCGGAGCGACCATTCGACTGGTGAATAAAAGAGATTCGATTACGGGTGTTCACCCAGCCCAACGCACTCCAGGCGTTATCGAAGTCGATAAATATCTCGGGTTCGTAGTTGGTCTCCCGGAAGGGGGAGGAGGCGTCGGTATTATACGCTTGCCACCAGCTGCGCTGGGTGTAGGCAAAGTAGACATCGCCGATATCGCCAAACACATTCTCAATCATGTTGAATTTGGCGCTAAACTGAAACTTTACTTCGCCACTATCGGGTCCCACTTCATCCGAGATGCTGCGAAAATCCTCGGCATTTTGGTTGGCGTTGTAGCTAATAGGAAAAAGGTAGTTGGTTCGGTGTGTCGTGATCGAAAAGGGGTTACGGGATGACTCCTGTTCTAACTGGCGACGATCACTCAAATCTTCCAGAGCAACTTCCTCGGGCAACTGCTCGGGAGGAACGCCTTGGGCTGCCTCCTCGGGTGAGTCAATTTGCTGCAGTTGCTGGCGCAGTTGATAAAGCTCGGTATTGAGCGCACGAATACGCGCTTCAATTTCTTCTCGGGAGTCGGCTAGGGCGCTTTGGCTGAATACATCAGCGCTGACTACCACCGCTAGGCCGGTTAACAGCAGTTTTCGGATAACCATCAACGTGGCTCGCAAATTAAGAAAGAAAGTGCCATCGTCGTTTCTATACATGACGCCTATGCAAGTCAACTATCGCTATCTAGCTAACTCCCTAGATTGCGTAACTATGGTTAACGCCCGACAATAGCACCCTTGCCCGAATCGGCGGGCTTACAGGTCAATGAGGCATACGTAACGTGGTAAGTCATGCCATGAAATTCGTCATGTGCTGCCTGCTTATGGTAGCGATGCTGGTCAACACCGTACCTGCTCAAGCGCTTGAAATTGAGCGTGTCCCTCCAGAAGCCGAGCTGAATGAACGCTTAGCCGCCATTGAGTCGTTGGATACTGAATTAACCGCTGATCAGCAGCGTGATCAGGCTGCTCTCACTGCAGCATTACAGGCTTATGAGCGCCTCAACGCTATTGAAGAGCGCCAGCTAGCGCTAGAGCAGCGGGTTGCCCAGGCGCCTGAGCTGCTGCTGCGTTTAGAGCGTGAGCTAAGCGACGCTGAAGAGGAGAGCCAGCAGCTCTCGGTAGATGATTTAAGCGATATGCCGTTAGAGGCCCTAGAGGCCGAACAGGCTGACGCTGTGATTGAGCTACAACAGTTGCAGAGCCAAATGGCGGAAGTGAACTCCCAGCTGCTGGCTGCCCAAACCCTGCCCGAGCGGGCGCAGCAAGCGATTTCCGATGCCCTGCAACGTGTAGAAACACTGCGCCGGGAGCACGATACCCGCGAAGCACTATTGGCGGACCGCCAGCTTTCCGCCCGTGAAGATGCACAGCTGATTCAGTGGCGACTGGAACGCGCGCTTGCCGAACAAGAAGTAAGCCTCAATCAACGCGAACTGAGTGCCAATAGCCGCCTGCGCGAGCTGGCTCAGCAGCGCCGCGACCTGCTGGCGCTGCAGATAGATCACCAGGAGCAGCAACTGAGCCTGCTGCAGGGTGTCATTGACCGCCAGCGCCGCCTGCAGTCCGAGCAGGCAATTGCCGATGCGGCAAAAAACGATCCGCTGATCGCAGAAGGGCATCCGGTGGTGCTCAATGCCCAGCAGATCAACCAAACGCTTAGCCTGGAGTTGCTGCGGGCGACGGACCGCGCCAACGGCATTGTGCGTGAGAACATCGAGGCACAGCGCCAGCTTGAGCATGTGCGGCAACTGCAGCGCAGCCTCAATGAGCAGATGGAGGCCATTCGTGGCAGCCAGCTACTGTCGCGTATTCTGCGCGAGCAGCGCCAGTCGCTGCCCGCGGTGGCTCCTCGGCGGGATTTGCAGGATGAAATTGCTGATTTGCGTTTAAAGCAGTTTGACCTGATCCGCCAGCGTGATCAGCTGCGCCAGGGGGAGCGGCTAGCCGCCCAGCGGCTTGAAGAGGCAGGGGTGGAGGTAACGCCAGGGTTGGTGGACTCCCTCGCCCGGCTATACCAGTCGCGCCGTGAGCTGGTCGAGCAACTAGAGCAGGCTTACGGCAGCCTGCTTAGCGCCGCCATTGAGCTTCAGCTAAACCAGCAGCAGCTGCTGGCGACTACCCATGATTTGCGCACCACGATTGATGAGCAGCTGTTCTGGGTTGCCAATAGTCGCCCCTTGGACGTGAACTGGTTGCGTCAGCTGCCTCACAACCTAAAGCAAGAGTGGCATGAAGGGGAGTGGCGCGGCGTACTGCCCACCCGCTGGCAAGGGCTCTCTTGGGACATGTTAGTGGGCGTGCCCGTGCTGCTGATGAGCGTAGTGTTGATCGCGTTACGCGGGCAGATTAAAGCCCGTTTGGCATTGATTCACTCGCAGATTGGCCGCTTAAAAAGCGATACTCAGCTGCACACTCCCAAAGCGGTGCTGCTAAACGCCTTGCTAGCGCTGCCGGGGCCGCTAGCGCTAGCAGGTAGTGGCATCGCTTTGCATACCGCAGAGGGTACCCTAGCGCAAGGGCTGGCGCCCGCCCTGCTGCAGCTTAGCCTGAGCTGGGGAGTCGTGGCCTGGGGGCGGCGTTTGCTGGTGCCTGATGGGGTCGCCGAGCGTCATTTTACCTGGGCGCCTGCCTATAATGCCCGGTTGCGTCGGCTGCTGATTGGTTTAGGTCTCTCCTTGGTGCCGGTGGTCGCCATTGCGGCGATGTCTGAACAGATGGAAACGCCGCTGGCGCTGCGCCCTGTGGCAATGGCGCTATTTATGGGCGGGTTGCTGGCTATGGCCTGGTGGCTAGCCCAGCTCATTCTGGCCCATGTGCCGATTTTCGGCGTGCGGCTATTTAGGCTGGTGCTGGGATTGGCCATGGCTGCGGTGCCGCTGGTGCTGCTAGGGTTAGTGGCGTGGGGATATGAGTATACGGCGCTCAGGTTAGTGGCACGCTTTGCCATTACGCTCTATTTGCTGGGGCTTTGGGTGGTGGTAGAGGCAACGGTGGTGCGTAGCTTAGCGGTGGCCGCCCGGCGTTTAGCCTACCGCCGAGCGCTGGCGAGGCGCCGCGCCCAGGTGCAAGAGGGGGCAGAGGGCGGCCTTGAGGTTGTCGAAGAGCCGCCGTTGGATATGGAGAAGATTAACACTCAGTCTTTAAGGCTCTCCAAGCTTATTCTGCTGATTGGCTTCAGCGCGCTACTCTATTTGGTGTGGGCCGATTTGCTCAGCGTGCTGGGCTACCTGGACAATGTATCGCTATGGGATGCACAAGAGGGAGATCTTGTCGGTAACACGCTCTCCATCTCGGACGTGTTCACCGCCCTGCTGGTCGTCGCGGTCACCTTCATTATGGCCCGCAACCTGCCTGGTCTACTGGAGGTCATGGTGCTGTCGCGCCTGGCGCTTAAGCAAGGTAGCGCTTATGCGATTAGCTCGCTGCTCTCTTACACCATTGTCGGCACGGGCATTGTGATGTCGCTGGCCACGCTGGGCGTCTCCTGGGATAAGCTGCAGTGGCTGGTAGCGGCGTTAAGCGTGGGGCTGGGCTTTGGCTTGCAGGAGATTTTCGCCAACTTCATTTCCGGCCTGATTATTCTGTTTGAGCGCCCCATTCGCATTGGCGACACCATCACGCTGGGCAACCTTCACGGCACCGTCAGCCGGATTCGCATTCGGGCGACCACGGTGACCGATTTCGATCGCAAAGAGATCATTATTCCCAATAAAACCTTTGTGACCGATCAACTGATTAACTGGTCGCTATCCGACAACGTCACTCGTGTAGTGCTTACCTACGGGGTCGCCCACGGCTCCGACCTGCCATTGGTACACAGGCTGCTACGCCAGGCGGCGGATGAAAACCCCCGCGTGTTGGATGACCCCGAGCCGCAGGTGTTCTGCTTGAGCTACGGCCCCCATAGCCTCAATTTCGAGCTGCGGATTTTCGTCAACGACTTGCTGGACCGCCTGTTCGCCGCCGATGAGGTGAACTGCCGGGTAGATGAGCTGTTTAGGGAGGCAGGCGTGCGTATTGCTTTCGAGCAGCTGGATGTGTGGTTACACCGCGAGCAGGGGGAGGCGGCGGTGAAGGTGCAGTCCCAGCCGACCCTCCCGCCTGCTACCTTGAGCTAGCCGTTAGCGTTTGCTTGCCATTAGCAGAAACTCTCGATTGCCGTCACCGCCGGTAATCGGGCTCTCCTGCCAGTGGCTGATGGCAAGCCCGCACTGCTCGCAGGCGGTGCGGATTTTCTGCTCGACTTCCACATAGCGGCGGGGGTCGCGCACCACGCCGCGCTTATCCAGAGCGCCAGGGGCCAGTTCAAACTGCGGCTTGACCAGCGAAAGCAGCTGCCCCTGCGGGGGCAGTAGCGCCGCTATTTCGGGCAAAATCAGCGTCTGGGAAATAAACGAGACATCCATCACCGCCAGGTCAATCGGCCGTTCGGCCAGCGTACTCAACAGCGCTGCCGAAGTGCTCATCTGGCGGGCGTTTAGCCCCTCCAGGCAGATCACTCTCGGGTCGCTGCGTAGATGGCTGGCGAGCTGGTCGTGCCCAACCTCGACGCCGACGACGTGGCGCGCGCCAAACTGTAGGGCGCAGTCGGTAAATCCGCCGGTGGATTGGCCGATATCCAGCACGCCTAGGTTATCTAGGCGCATGTTAAGCGCTTGCAGCACGCCTTCCAGTTTAAGCCCGGCGCGGGAGGCGTAGCGCTCTTCTGGGTCCTCTTCAATCTGTAAGGCGGTGTCAGGGGGCCACTTTTCCGCTGGCTTGCTAAGCTGGGTGCCGCTGCTTAGAAAAACGCGCCCGTTTTTGATAAGCCGCTGGGCACGGGTACGAGAACTGGCCAGCCCTTGGCTGACCAGGAGTTGATCGAGTCGTATCATCGTGGTCGTGTCTGTAGTGGTTGAAGCGCCCCGTGTTACTGAGGCCCTTGGTCGGCCTGCAAGTCGGTGGGCGGTAGGCGGGTTGCTCCCCAGCTGCGATGCAGAAAGCCCTTCACGCGTTCTAACTCTTCCTCTGTGACCGTGGCCAGTTCGCCTTTTTCCAGCGGATCGTAGTGGTAGATATAGAGCCGCGAGGTGAACTGCTCAAAGGGCAGGGAGCCCTCGCCAAAGCGCTCGCCGTTGCCGGAGGTGCTGACCTTAACGCCATCGCCCCAGTCCTGGCCGCTGTCGTTATTGGGGTTATAGAAGTAGATCCGCATTACGTCGTTGGGGTCGAGGGAGGCCCGCAAAATGGTAATGGCGTGCCAGCCGATAAACCGTGCGGCGCTGTCGGTCACTGCAATACCGGCGGGCTGTGGGTGGATCAACGGCTGGTTACCATTGTAGTAAGGGTGGTAGCTGGCGTAGAAGCGGCGAATAAAGGTATCCACGCCGCTAAGCTGGCCGGTAGCGACATCCACGTTAATACTAAACCCGCGGCCTGACCACCAGCCATGAAACTCAGGGTTTACCCAACGGTGGGGGTCGCCTTCACGGCCGATACAGCGCCTGCCCATTTCCGCATAAATGCGGTCCAGGTGGGGGACGACGATGAGCGACACCGGATCAAGGTCCATCGGCAGCTCGGCGGCCACACCAGAGACACTTTCATTGGAGGAGATGGGCTGCCCCTCGAAATGCATAATGATCTCATCATCCCGGGCGGCCCAGGTCACCATTTGTAGCAGATAATCCGGGTCGTTATAGGCCCACATGGAGAGCGCCCGGGCCGATTGGCAGGTGGGGTTATTGCCTTGGCCCACACCCAGCGGTAGCCCCAGCATACAGAGTACGCCCTCGATGAGCCGCGCACGAGGAGAGGCAATGTCGCCATAAGCTAACGCAAGGCGTGCCTCAGACCACTCGGAGAGTTGGAGATTGAGCTGCCGCCACATGGCGGGCGCCACCGGTGGTTGATAGAGAATCCCGCGTTCTAACATTAGCGCCAGCCCATATACCGCCTGGGCGGTTGCCGGGTAAACGCCGCTGCGAATCAGGGCTTGTACCAGTTCTCGGTAGCATAATAGACAGTCGCGGCCAGTGGCGGACAGCCCGAGTGCTTCCGAGAGCAAGTGGTCGCCCTCTTCCAACAGGTAGCGCAACAGCACGGCATGGTAGGGGGAGACTAATCCGGTGTCGTGCATGGCTCGGGCAAAGCCCGTGGATTCCGCCTGGAGCGTGGCGCTATCCATGCGCTCTAAGCGGGCGCGATACACGTCGATACCGGGGTCTTCTCGGCAGGCCTGGGTGGGGCCATACAGCGAGCTAACAAGCCTGTCGGCACCTTGGCCGCTGGCTCCCAAGTCAATATTGGGGTTGGCTTGGCACAGCGCGATCTGGGTGATCATCTGCTTAATGGCGTCGACCTGAATAGGACGCTGCTTCAGAATGCGCCAAATCTCATCAATCAACTGGTCGATTACGTGCTCGTAGCCAATACGCTCGGCCAGGTGCTGGAACAGCTGGCGGGAGATATTCGCCAAACGCCCCTGGGTTTCCCGCTCGGCTTCGCTGGGCGCATTAAAGAGCAGCCACAGATTGATCGCCATTACCTGGGTGAGGTAGTGGTGGGCGTGTTCTTGGGAAATAAGGGCATGGGCGTAATCGCCTTTTGCCACGGCTAGCAGCCTCAGTTCACTCAACGCTTCAATCACTACCACATTGGCATCGGCGCTTTTGAGCGAGAAAGTGGTTAGTGTTGGGACTAGGTATTGGGGGGTCTCCCAATCCGACCCGGCAAAGACGCCAGCGGATTCAAAATCCGCTGCGCGCTGCTCAAGAGCGGCGCAGCCGCCCGCTTGCAGAAGCACCCGCCGAGCGGTATCCAGCACGCGAGGCAATTTTGCCGGTTTAGAAAAGGCAGGCGCCTGCGAAAGCAGGCGCAGCGCGTCATCAAATTTGCTCAGTAACCCATTGAGCTTGCCATCTTCGGTGGAAGCGGCCTCTTGTTTGGTCGTCACGGTGACTCCTTATCCCAGCCGTGGCGAGGATTATACATAGAAGTCGAGATCTTCTTGGCGTTTTAGTAAGTCACGCAATGTATGCGCATCGTCGCCTTTAAAGTAGATCAACCCCCAGTGAGTGCCAAAGGCGGTCCGTTTGGTCACCGTTTCTTCAACCGGCGGTGTCAGTTCGTGGGACTCGAAATACGGGTGATCCTCGGTCTCTTCGGGAATCTCCAGGCGGCTAACCACCCGGCGGCGAGGGTAAACGCCAAAGCAGCCCGCGAAGCCGTCAGCATCGACAACTTCTTTCGGGAAGAACGCGGCCACTTCCTCCTTGGTGCTTTTCGGGTCAAAGACCAGCATGGAGGCTTGGTAGGCGTTAAAGCCATAGACCCGCTCCAGCAGCTCAAACACCTTGAAGCCCGGCGGACGATAGGCCACTTCGCCAAAGTACATCTCACCGTCGCTGGTGACAAAGTACTCGGGGTGGATCAGGCCAAACTCGATATCGAACGCTTTAATCAGTTTTTCGATCTGCGCGGTAATTTGCTCGCGGTATTTTTCAAGCTCCGGCGAGGCTGGTACAAACACCGAGTAACCTAGCGTGACGTACTCTGAAATGTTCAGGAAGGCAATTTTGCCATCGTGAATCCACGCTTCTACCGCGAATTCCCAGCCATCCAGGTGCGACTCCATGAGAACCGGAAACTCTTCATCTGGAATGGTATCGACCTCATCGGGGGTGCGGATAACCCGGTGCCCCAAGCAGCCCGCTTTATCAAACGCTTTTAGGTGGATGGGGTCGTTGGGGTCACCATCGAGCTTGAGCAGCGTTTGATTGACCCGTTTGAGGAAGCGAATGACGTCCTCTTTATCGTGGGCTTCTTCGAAAATGCCCACTCGAATGCCGCCAAGCTGGGCGCGGCGTTTCATCAGCGCTTTATCGCGCAGTAGCAGCGACTGGCCGTAAAGGCGCGGGTTGTCCAACAGCACCGAGTTAATGGCACCTGCCCACTCAACGGTTTCTTCAAACAGGGGGATCGCTACATCAACGCCTTTCTCTTTCAGCGTTTCAGCGATTTCCATGGAGCGGTCGTTGAGGCGTTCAAAATTCCACGGTACATATGGGATATCGTGTTTTTGGCAGTATTCTTCCGCCCAGTCGGGTGCAACCACGATGTAGCGACGGTCAAAATTCTCCGCTGCTTCAATCGCATTGAGGCTCCAGCCTAATAGGGCGATATAGCCCTTATTGGGATCCTTTTGCATGATGGTGACTCCTATGGGGTGATATAGACATGCCAACTACTCCTTTCACCATACACGACTGGGCCTGTTATCGGCTAATTAGCACTCACTGAAGCGAAAATGACAGGGAATTAGCTCTCTTTGACGATGTCTGCTAAAGGGCACCTTCCGAGTATGGTAGTCTTAATAGCCTAACGTTACGTTCAAGCGGCAAGAGGAATAGGCCAAGATGGCGGCCAAGCCGATCTACCGGGTGGTGGTTCACCAACAGGGTGAAATTTGGGATTTATACGTCAGAGAGATCTTTCAGAGCGAACTCTGGGGCTTTATTGAAGTCGAGGAGTTTGTCTTTGACGATGCGTCGCGGGTGGTGGTGGATCCAGGAGCGGAAAAACTACAGCGAACCTTCGAGGGGGTAAAGCGCAGCTACCTGCCTCTTAACGCCATTGTGCGGATTGATGAGGTAGAGCGCGAAGGCCCCCTGAAGGCCGTTAAAAGTGATGCTCGCGTCGCAGAGTTCCCTCGTCCCTTCCCGTTACCGCCCCGCGGGGAAGGGTAAGCGCTTAAGACATGCGCAACGCTTAGCGACACGCGCGCGGCTTCGTCGGCCTCGCGCGTTTTATGATCAGGACATGACGTCATGCAAGCAGAAAAATTTCGCAGTAGTTGTTATGCCGCCGCCGTTGGCGTGCTGTTAAGCGTGAGCAGCCAAGCGGCCTTCGCTCAATCCGATAACCAAGCCTGGGTCAGCGATGAGCTAAGCACCTATGTACGCAGCGGGCCGACAGATGGTTATCGCATTGTGGGAACGCTCAATGCGGGCGAGCAGGTAGAAGTGCTGGAAACCAGCGGTGATTACACCCGCGTGCGTAGTAACAGTGGCGATACGGTGTGGGTGCTGAGCAGCGAGCTTCAGCAAACGCCAAGTGCTCGCCAGCAATTACCCGAGCTGCAGGCCCAGGTGGAAGAGCTCACCCAGGAGCTGGATGGTATTAACGACACTTGGGAACAACGGGTCTCCTCCATGACAGAGACCCTTGATATCCGCGAGCAGCGTATTGCCGAGCTTGAGGCGCGTAACCGCGAGCTGGATAACGAAGCAGAGCAGTCACGCCAACAGGTGCGAGCGCTGCAGGCAAGGCTTGATACCCAAGAGGAAGACTTGCTGATGCGCTACTTTATGTACGGCGGCGGCGTAGCGGGCGCTGGCCTGCTGGTGGGATTGATTGTGCCGCACCTGCCGCGTCGGCGTAAAAAGCGCGACCGCTGGTTCTAGGCGGCGATGATGCCAGATGAGGTTGTTAAGCTAGGGTGTTAGGCCAGGCTTTTAGGTTAGTTAGAGAGGAGTAGCCATGGAGAATTCCTGGCGGCAGCGTTGGCAGGAGGGCCGTATCGGCTTCCACTTGGATGAGGCCCATCCAGCATTGGTGAAATACTGGCCAGTGCTAGGCGTGCCTCAAGGTGCCAAGGTGCTGGTGCCGCTATGCGGCAAAAGCCTGGATATGCGCTGGCTGGCTGACCGCGGGCATCCGGTGTTGGGCATTGAATTGGCACCCGAGGCCATTGAGCAGTTCCTAGCCCAGCGCAGCGGCGGCGTATCCCGCTATACCCAGGCGGGCTTTGATGTTTCCCGCCAGGGCAATATTGAGCTGTGGTGCGGCGACTTCTTTCATCTGCATATTCAGCAGGCGGCGGAAGTGGGGGCTTTTTATGACCGCGCATCGTTGATTGCGCTGCCGCCCGCTACCCGCGAGCGTTACGCTTTCCATTTGGCGCAGTTGGTACCGCCGGGGGCTAAAGGGCTATTGGTGGGCCTAACCCATAAAGATGGTGCAGCGGGGCCGCCCTTTAGCGTGCCGGATGACGAAATCGAACGTCTGTTGACGCCCAATTTCCGAGTAGAGTGTTTAGCGCACTTACCTGCCGATTCCCGTGGCCGCAGCGAAAGCATTTGGGCGCTTGAGCGGCGCGGCCCACGTGTGCAATAAGCCCTTCTTAGCGGGCGAGCAATCGGCCCAGTTCTGGATCGCTGAACGCCCGGTTCAAGCCGTCGCTGAGCAGGTCGTTTAGCATCCGCGTGTTAGCATCCTCACCTGGCTTAATCGCGTAGCTTTGGGTGCGCCGTGAGGTGTAGGTGCCGGTATAAGTAGTGCCCTGGTTTTGGGCAATAGCACGGAAGACTCCCTCGATTCGCGCTTCATCAATCAGAGGTTGCCCGCTGTCACCACGGCCATAGTGCAAGCTGGCTAGCTCCAGTGTAAGGCTAGGGCGGCCCTGGGCGGCTTCGCGGGTGGGTGTAAACCCCATATCTCGCGCAGCCCGCTCGGCTTCCGCCTGTAGTTTCGGAACCAATTCATGGCTGCTGACGGTAATTTGCGCGGTAGACATCCTGCTACCAGAGCGCGTACCAATCACTTCGCTCGGCCGCGCATCCACGGCGACCACGGTGACCTGCTGGCCGGAGCCGGTTTGCGGCACGCTGGCGCTGCGGCTGGGATTAAGCTGTAAATATTGGGGGCTGGCACAGCCTACTAATAACACGCTGGCGAGTAGGGCACCCGATGCGCGTAAAAAATAACGCCGACGCATAACACTCTCCGCAATCATAGGGTTGAGACGGTAAACATACCTGCCGCAACACGGTATTGAAAAGCTAGACCTTGAAAAGCAAGACGTTGAAAAGCAAGGCATTGCAGTGATCGCGGCAGTATAGCGCTGCGCTGGCCTGCCGCGCTAGCAATCCTTAAGCTACACGTGCCTGCTGCGCGGGCGCTTTAGCGTCCTCTTTAAAGCGGTGCCACTGGCGCGGGTGGGCGAATAAGCGCTGCCCCCGGCGCATATCCAAGCGCTCAAAATCGGCATGGCGCACGGTAGCTAGCCACGGTTTTGCCAACCAGTCAGCCTCTAATTCCACACGTACCTCGGCGCCTACGGGCGAGATAGCGGTAATGGTGACCGGCAGGTGGCTCTCGGCGCTGGGTTCTTCCGCCAGCCGTACCTCATGGGGGCGCAGCAGCAGCTCTTCCTCGCCATCAGGCAGGGCTACATTGAGACGTGCATCGCCGCAAGTTAGCACGCCGTTACGCACGCGCCCCTCTAGGTGGTTTACGTCGCCTAAAAACTCAAATACAAAGCGGTTCTTTGGTGAGCGGTAGAGCGTATCCGGCGTGTCGATTTGCTCGATGCGGCCATTGCTCATTACCACCACCCGGTCAGAAAGCTCCAGTGCTTCTTCCTGGTCGTGGGTGACAAACACGCTGGTGAAGTTCAGCTCATCGTGCAGGCGACGCAGCCAGCGCCGCAGGTCTTGGCGAACCTTGGCATCCAGCGCGCCAAACGGCTCATCCAGCAAAAGGACATCAGGCTCCACGGCAAGCGCGCGGGCCAGTGATACGCGCTGTTGTTGCCCGCCGGAAAGCTGGGCGGGTAGGCGGTTAGCTAAGTGCTGGAGTTGGACCATTTCCAGCAGCCTAAATACCCGCGCACGAATCTCGCCGCTGGAGGGGCGGCGCTTCTTCGGCATCACGGTGAGGCCAAACGCCACGTTGTCGTAAACGCTCATATGGCGAAACAGCGCATAGTGCTGGAACACAAAGCCGATACGCCGATCACGAACGTGTACGTTGGTCACGTCACGGTCGCCAAACAGGATTTTGCCCGGCTGAGGGGAGCGGTCGGCGCTCTCCAGGCCTGCAATAATCCGCAGTAGGGTGGTTTTACCCGAGCCGGAAGGGCCTAACAGGCCCACTAGTTCGCCTTCGTGAATATCCAGGTTGATCGGTTCAAGCGCCTGGGTGTTGGCAAAGTGCTTGGCAATATTCTGTAAGCGAATACTCATGAGAATGCCTCCCGGCGCGTTGCGCGCCATTCCAGGCCAGCCTTGGCCGCAAGAGTTAACAGGGCAATTAGGGCCAGCAGGGCGGCGCTAGCGAACGCGCCCACAGCGTTGTAGTCCTGATAGAGCTGCTCTAGGTGCAGCGGTAACGTATTGGTTTGCCCGCGAATGGCCCCTGAGACAACCGAGACCGCGCCAAATTCACCCACCGCGCGGGCGTTGGTCAGGATGATGCCGTAGAGCAGCGCCCAGCGAATGTTGGGCAGCGTGACCCGCCAAAATGTTGTCCAGCCGGAAGCACCTAGCGTCACTGCCGCTTCTTCTTCCCGCGAGCCTTGCGCCTGCATCAGCGGGATTAACTCCCGTGCTACAAACGGGCAGGTCACGAAGATGGTGACCATCAAAATGCCTGGCCAGGCAAACATCAGCTGAATATCGTGGCTATCCAGCCAGCTGCCAATCCAGCCGTTGCGGCCATACAGCAGTAGGTAAATTAAGCCAGCCACCACGGGGGAGACGGCAAACGGAATATCAATCAGCGTTTGCAGAATACGCCGCCCAGGAAAGCTAAAGCGCGTGACCAGCCATGCCAGCGCTACGCCAAATACCAAGCAGATGGGAATAGTCATTAACGCAATGACCAGCGTGAGTCCAATGGCGTGAAGGGTGAACGTATTGCTCACGTTCTCCCAAAACACCGCCACCCCCTGAGAGAACGCTTGCGCGAAAATCGCCACCAGCGGCAGTAGCAAAAAGAGCGCAGACAGCACTAGCGCTGCGCCAATTAATAAGCGCCGCACGATGGGCGCATCACCAATCCGGCGCATTATCCTTTACCTCCATGCAGGCGGCGCACAAAGCGGCCCTGCCAAATATTGATCGCCAGCAACAACGCCAGGGAGACAAACAGCACCACGGAGGCGATGGCAGAAGCGCCAGCGTAGTCGTACTCCTGCAACTTGACGAAGATCATCAGCGCGGTAATTTCGGTTTCGTAGGGCATATTGCCCGCGATAAAGATAATCGCCCCGAACTCACCCAGCGAGCGCACAAAGGCAAGCCCCGTGCCGGTGACGAGCGCTGGCCACAGGTGCGGCATGATCACCCGGCGAAACGCCACGCCATCGGTTGCCCCGAGGGACATCGCAGCTTCATCCACTTCTGTTGGTAGGTCTTCCAATACCGGCTGCACCGTGCGTACCACAAAGGGAATGCTGGTGAACGCCATCGCCAGGGCGATACCAACCCAGGTATAGGCAACCTGAAGGCCGAGCGACTCAAGTAGGCTGCCTACCCAGCCGTTGCTCGCGTAGAGCGTGGCCAGGGTAATACCGGCCACTGCAGTGGGCAGGGCGAAAGGCAGATCCATCAATGCATCGAGCAGGCGTTTGCCGGGGAACTCATAGCGCACCAATACCCAGGCCAGTAGCAGGCCAAAGGCGGCATTCACCAGTGCAGCCACCGCCGCGGCGCCAATGGTGACCATATAGCTGGCGACCACGCGGCCTTCGGTGATGATCGCAAAGTACTCGGCCAGGCTCAGCTCGGAGAGCTGGCCAAATAGGCCGGTGATCGGCAATAGCAGTACCAGCGAAATAAATAGCACGCTGATACCCATAGATAGGCCAAAACCCGGCAGCACGCGTGCGCTGCCGGATCGCCAAAATGCTAATTGGCTCATGGGGTTCCGTTAACGACGTTGCAGTTGATCAAGTAGAGCACCGCCTTCGAAGTGGGTCTCCATCGCTTCTTCCCAGCTGCCGAATACGTTTTCCACTTCAAACAGCTCGGTGTCGGGGAACTGGTCGGCGAACTCTTCTACCACCGTCTCGTTATGAACACGGTAGTTGAAGCCTGCCAGCATCCGTTGGGCCTCTTCGCTGTAGAGGTACTCCAAGTAGCTTTGGGCTAGGTCGCTGTTACCGTTACGCTCAGCGTTTTCACCGACCACCGCCACTGGGAATTCGGCCAGAATGCTCACCGGCGGTACGATCACTTCATAGTCATCGCTGCCGTATTCGCTGCGGATGTTGTTCACTTCGGACTCAAAGCTGATCAGCACGTCGCCAATGCCGCGCTCGATAAAGCTGGTGGTCGCACCGCGACCGCCGGTATCGAATACGGCAACGTTACGCAGGAAGGTCCGCATAAACTCTTGGATCTTCTCTTCGTCACCATCGAACTCATTCTCGGCAAAGCCCCAGGCGGCCAAGTAAGTGTAGCGGCCGTTACCGGAGGTTTTCGGATTAGGGAAGACCATCTGCACATCTTCTTTAACGAGGTCATCCCAGCTTTCGATACCTTTTGGATTGCCTTTGCGCACCAGGAAGGCGGTAGTGGAATAGTAGGGTGAAGCGTTGTTTTCAAACGCATCTTGCCAATCTTCTGCCACCAGACCTGCATCGGCCAGTACTTGAACGTCGGTAACTTGGTTAAACGTCACCACATCAGCACGCAGGCCCTGCATAATGGCGCGCGCCTGGGCGGAGGAGCCGCCGTGAGACTGGCTAATGGCGATCTCTTCGCCATGCTCTTCCTGCCACCATGCTTGGAACTCCGGGTTAATCGCGGCGAACAGTTCGCGGGCGATATCGTAGGAGGAGTTCAGCAGTTCGCGCTCTTGAGCAACGGCAGCGCTGGAAAAGGTCATGCCAGAAACGGCGGTACCAACGGCAACGGCCAACAGGCTACGGCGAAGGCCGGTACGGAATGCGGTGGATAGCGTCATTACAGACTCCTTAACGTTGGGGGCGATTTAGTCGCGATGCCGCTAAGGTTAAACCTAGGATTGTGGAATTACAATTGTGTTTTATATTCTATTTGGAAATATCTGTTAAAGGATAGGTATGACGACGGACATGCTGCACGACCATCACGGGCATAGGGCTTCGTGGGCAGCTCTGGTAAGATAGCGCCCCTATTTATGTCTACCAGTTCTGCCTACCTGAGGACCCGTCCATGAGCGCTGCACAGGATTTTTTGATTGCCCCTTCGATACTTTCCGCTAATTTCGCGCGGTTGGGCGAAGAAGTGGATAACGTGCTGGCGGCTGGCGCCGATGTGGTCCACTTCGACGTGATGGATAACCATTACGTGCCGAACCTGACCATCGGGCCGATGGTGTGCAAGGCGCTGCGCGATCATGGCGTAAGCGCGCCTATTGATGTGCATCTGATGGTGAAGCCGGTGGATCGCATGATTAGCGATTTTATCGATGCCGGGGCTAGCTACATTACCTTCCACCCTGAAGCCTCCGAGCATATTGACCGTTCGCTGCAACTGATTCGGGATGGAGGCTGTAAGGCGGGCTTGGTCTTTAACCCTGCCACACCGCTCTCTTATCTGGATTACGTGATGGATAAGGTCGATATGGTGCTGCTGATGAGCGTCAATCCCGGCTTTGGCGGCCAGTCGTTTATCCCTGGCACGCTGGACAAGCTGCGTGAGGCACGGGCGCGTATTGATGCTTCTGGCCGTCCGATTCGCTTAGAAATCGATGGCGGTGTCAAAGTCGACAACATCGCTGATATCGCCGCCGCCGGTGCCGATACTTTTGTAGCAGGCTCGGCGATTTTTAACGCTCATCAAGCAAGCGACCCCCACGGCTACGACAGCGTGATTCAGCAGATGCGCGCTGAGTTGGCTAAGGTTCGCTGATAGTTATCGGGTTTACCTATCCATTATGCTGAGTAAGCCTGAGTGGGAGGCCGCTTCAGCGGGCGAATGGCGCCGCTAGGCGCCTAACCGAGCCTCTATCGCGAGCTGAAGCTCCCTCCCACAGCCGCTTATCATGCTTAACTGAATGGTATTAGGGTAGATCTCCCGCCCTTTGTATGTCTTTAGTGCAGCTTCATACGTGGCTTGAGGTAACGGTTCAATTTATCCACCAGCCACGCAAGGCTGGTTTTTAGCACGCCGTGAATAGAAAGCTGATGCATGCGGTAGAGCGATGCATAGGCTTGGCGTGCCAGCCAGCCTTCCAAAAACAGGCCGCGGGATGCGGAGCTGCGCATGAGGTTGCCGACCGCATCGTAGCGAGCCAGCGACACCAGCGAGCCGTGGTCGCGGTAGTGGAAGTCGCGCAGCGGCTTTTTTTCCAGGCAGTGTGCTAGGTTCTTGGCCAGTAACTTCGCTTGCTGGTGGGCGGCCTGAGCGCGGGGCGGCACTGTGGCATTACTGCCCTGGGGGCAGCAAGCGCAGTCGCCCATCGCAAAAATATAGGGGTCGTCTACGCTCTGCAGGGTCTGCTTGACGTTAATTTGGTTGCGTTTATTGGTGCTAAGGCCCAGCTCGGTAAGAAACGGGGGCGCTTTAATGCCTGCCGCCCACACGTTGAGGTCGGTTTCGATCACCTCTCCGTCGCCTGTGACCAGTTGATACTCCTGGGCTTCTTGAATCGCCGTGCCCACATGCACGGTGACCCCCATGCTCTCCAGTTCCTGCTGAACGGTTTGGCTGATGCGTTCGGATAAGCCGGGGAGTAGGCGCGGCGCCGCTTCAATTAAATGCACGCTGATCGTTTGATGGTCAACGGCTGTCACACCATAGGCATTGAGCAGGCGCGAGGCGTCGAGCAACTCGGCTGATAGCTCCACTCCCGTGGCACCGCCACCGACAATACCAATGGTGAGCTGGGTGTGTTGGCGTAGCTTGGGGTCGGTATAACGCAGGAAGGTGTTGATCATATCCCGCTGGAAGGCTTTGGCCTGCTGGGGGGAATCAATAAAGTGACAGTGCTCCGCGACCCCCTTGGTACCAAAATCATTGGAGATACTGCCGAGCGCCAGCACTAAATAGTCATAGGTGAGCTGGCGGGCGGGCAGCACTTCGACGCCATCTTCATCCTCTATAGGCGCTAGGTGAATGACCTTCTGTTCCCGATCCAGACCGTTCAGCGAGCCGCGCTGATAGCGGTAGTAGTGGGCGGAGGAGTGCCCACGATAATCTACTTCGTCCATGCTGGAGTTGAGTACCCCAGTGGCAAGCTCATGCAGCAGCGGCTTCCAAACATGGGTGGCGTTGCGGTCGAGTAGCACAATTTCCGCGCGCTTTTTTTTACCCAGCGTATGCCCAAGGCGCGTGGCAAGGGCTAGCCCGCCTGCACCGCCGCCCACAATCACAATTCGGGGAATGGCCATTACTCTCTCCTTGGCGAATATAGCCACAGCATAGAACCTTCTGCGGTGCATGACGAAGGGCTAAGCAGGTAAGATGATCAAATTAATCGACATTATTGCTAACTAGCAGCCTAAACACATAAGTGAGGCCAAGCGTGCATACCATATTGCAAGGAAAGCGATTAATCGCCTTTGATTTAGACGGCACGTTAATCGACTCAGTGCCCGATTTAGCCGTTGGCGTGCAGCGGGCGCTGGAGGACGTTGATCTCGCTCAACCAAGCGAAGACCAGGTGCGTGATTGGGTGGGTAACGGCGCGCAGGTTCTGGTCGAGCGAGCACTGTCCTGGGCACTTGCCGCAGCGCCAAGTACAGCCCTTCAGCAGCAAGCCTATGATGCCTTCATGCGCCACTATGGTGCGGCACCCAACGCGCTTACCCGGCTCTACCCCGATGTGTCCGAAGCGCTGCACGCCCTGCATCAAGCGGGCTATGTGCTGGCCTTAATCACCAATAAGCCAGAGCGGTTTATTGCCCCCATCCTAAGCCACTTCGGGTTGCTACCACTGTTTACCCGTACCGTGGGTGGAGATTCGCTGCCAGAGAAGAAACCCAGTCCGCTGCCGCTTTTGCATATTGCCCAAACGCTGGATATTGCACCGTCGGTGAGTGTGATGGTGGGGGATTCCCGCCACGATATAGCGGCGGGTAAAGCGGCGGGCTTTACGACGGTGGCGCTGCCTTATGGCTATAATCATGGCGACCCCATTGAGCAGAGCCAGCCTGACCTGTTGGTGTCATCGCTACGCGAGCTGGTTAGCTAGCGGCTACTCCTCGGCCCTGGCGCCCCCCAGCGCTTCATGCAACAACTCGGCATTGTGGCGCAGCATGGCAGGGTAGTTATAGGCGGGGCTGTCGGAGTCGCTCAGCGTATCGACATAGAGCGGGCCTGCTAGTGTGAGGCCCGTTTCCCGCGCTAGGGCATCCATATGGATATAGGGCGTTGTGCTTTCATAAAACAGCGCGGGCGGCCGCTTGGCGGCTAAATGCTTACTCATGGTTTCCATGGCCCGTGCGCTGCCCAGGGTTTCGCTGCTAAGCCCCCAAATGGCGGCATACTCAAAACCATAAGCGTGGGCAAAGTAGCCAAAAGACGCTTCGCTAGTGGTGAGTAGGCGGTTGGTTTGCGGAATACCCTCCAAGCGCTCTTTTAGCTGCTGGTCGAGTAGGGTAAGCGCCTCCCTGGCTTGCGCTGCCCGAGTGCGGAAAGCGGCTGCTTTCTCCGGATAACGTGCGCTTAGGGTATGGGTAATCACTTCAATATACGCAGCAGCCCCGTTGGGGTCCATCCACATATGGGGGTCTGGATTGCCTTTATGCTGACCCACCGGAATCGTCAGCGGCGGATAGTTGGCGCTTTCGGCCAGTGCCACCAACGTTAGAGTGTCGTTAGCCATGGCCTCCACATGGCGGAACCATGGCTCTAGGCCGTGGCCGTTATAGAACACAATATCGGCCTCTTCTACCGCGAGTACGTTGGGCGGGGTTAGCTCCCAACGGTGAACGTCGCTGCCCGCCGGCACCAGCGTCGAGATGCTGATATCCTCGCCTGCGACGCGTTTGACTAAATCTTCAATAACCGAGAACGAGGCAACCACTTTCAGATGGGTGGCCGCGAAAACCGGGGAGGAGGTTAAAGCCGCTGTGAATAAGAGCGTGATTATCCAGGGTGTCCGCTTGTCCATACTCACGCTCCTAATTAATGAAAAAACGGCAGATAGTAAAGAGTGTCCTGCTCCGTTGCCAGTGTCATCGCCACGTTTTGCTATAGGATAAAGCGTAGTGCCACAACGGCTAATGAAGTAGTTTCGCCTACGTTCGTTACCCTCTATGCTGTAAAAAGGTGCCGTTAAATAACGACATGGCGGACAAAATGTCTAATGGCTATGTTCTCCTAGTCCTAAGCCTAGTCCTCTTTTGACAAGCGTAGCTTTTTTCATATTACTCTTTTGAACAGCTTTCTGGATTGCGTGTCATGACCTCTCAAAATGGTATGTCCTCTCGCCGCCGCGGATACCCCAAAGGGCGTGATGTGGCGCCTGTCGCACTGGCAGCGCTGCGTGAGCTGCTAGGTGATGAGCGCCAGACGCCAAGCCTGACACGTCGCGACCTGTTGATAGAACATCTACACGCCATTCAGGATGCCCGTGGCCACTTATCGCTCGTGGAGCTGCGTGCTCTGGCTGCGTATATGAACCTGCCCATGGCGGCAGTGTACGAGACCGCTACGTTCTATGCCCATTTTGATGTGGTGCATGATCACCAAGCGCCGCCGCCGGATACCACCATCCGAGTGTGCGACTCGCTCTCCTGTCAACTTGCGGGTGCTAGTGCGCTTCATAAGGCATTGAAAGCGCGTGTTGACCCTGACTGTGTACGGGTGATCCGCGCGCCCTGCATGGGCCGCTGCGATACCGCGCCAGTGGCCGAGGTAGGCCATCATCATGTGCTGTATGCCACTGCGGAAGGCGTCGAGGCAGTGGTGGATACGGGCCACTTTCATCCTGAAGCAATTGTTTGGCAGCGTCTGGAAGCTTATGAACAGGCGGGTGGCTATCAACTATTGACCAGTGTGCGTACTGGTGAGGTAAGTGTTGAAGCGTTATTGCAAGCGCTAGAAGCGGCAGAGCTAAGAGGACTGGGTGGGGCAGGCTTTCCCACCTTTAAAAAGTGGCAGGCGGTGCGCCAGGAGATAGGGCCACGTTACTGTGTGATCAATGCTGACGAAGGCGAGCCAGGCACGTTTAAAGATCGTTACTATTTAGAGCATGCACCGCATCAGTTTCTTGAAGGCGCGCTGGTCAGCGCCTGGGCGATAGAGGCCGAGGCGCTTTATATCTATTTGCGCGATGAGTACCCCGGCCTACACCGCGTGCTTCATGAAGCGATTGCAGAGCTTGAGCAGGCTGGATTAGTGGCGCCTGGATTTATCATCATGCGCCGGGGCGCGGGGGCTTATATCTGTGGCGAGGAGTCGGCGCTCATTGAATCCCTGGAAGGCAAGCCCGGTAAACCGCGACACCGCCCGCCCTATGTGGCTCAGCAGGGGCTGTTTGGCCACCCGACGCTGGTGAATAACGTCGAAACCGTTTATTGGATTCCTGCGATTTGGCAAAAAGGCAGTGCATGGTTTGCCGAACAGGGGCGCAATGGCAGGCATGGCCTGCGCAGCTTTTCCATTTCCGGGCGGGTCAACAAGCCCGGCGTGTACCTGGCGCCAGCAGGCATCACACTGCGCGAGTTGATAGAGGAGTATGCGGGCGGCATGGCGGAAGGGCATAAGCTTGCCGCTTACCTGCCCGGCGGAGCCTCGGGTGGCATTCTCCCCGCCAGCAAAGCCGATGTGCCGCTGGATTTTGATACGCTTCAGGCGCACGGCTGCTTTATTGGTTCGGCGGCGATTATCGTGCTCTCTGAGCAAGACAGTCTTCAGGCGGTGGCCACCAACCTGCTGGCTTTTTTTGCCGATGAATCCTGTGGGCAGTGCACGCCTTGCCGGGTAGGCACCGAGAAAATGCTCAGCTTGCTAGAGCAACCCACATGGGATGTGCAAGCGCTCACTCGGCTGGCGCAAGTGATGCAGGACGCCTCGATTTGCGGCCTGGGCCAAGCGGCACCGAACCCTGTGTTAGGGCTACTCAAGGATTTCCGCCCTGCGCTCGCCCAGCAGCAGATTATCGTCAGCGATGCCGCTGAAGGGAGTGCGTTATGACCGGTTCGTTCACCCTTTGGCTGGATGATCATGAGGTCTCCGCCTACCCCGGAGAAACCCTTTGGCAGGTGGCGAAGCGCGCTGGAGAGACCATTCCCCACCTCTGCTTTAAAGACGCCCCCGGCTACCGCGCCGATGGCAACTGCCGTGCCTGTATGGTGGAAGTGGAAGGCGAGCGAGTGCTGGCGGCAAGCTGTATCCGCGAGGCCAAACCCGGCATGGTGGTACGCAGCGCCAACTCGCCCCGTGCCACACAAGCGCGTGAAACGGTATTGGAACTGCTGATGGCCGACCAGCCCAGCCGTGGCCAAAGCCCTGACCGATCCAGCCACTTCTGGGAAGTAGCCGAGCAGTTGGTGGTGGATGAGGCTGCTGTCAAAACGTGGCTACCACCACGCCGCACAGCACCGGTCAGCCATGCGGCGGCGTCGCCACAGGTGCAACAGCCAGACACCAGCCACCCGGCGATGCACGTCAACTTGGACGCCTGCATTACCTGCATCCTGTGCGTGCGCGCCTGCCGCGACGTGCAGAGTAACGATGTCATCGGCATGGCGCAGCGGGGCGCCGCCGCCACCGTGGTATTCGATTTTGCCGACCCGATGGGCCAGAGCACCTGCGTGGGCTGCGGCGAGTGCGTGCAGGCGTGCCCCACTGGCGCGCTAATGCCTGCCACCGTGGTCAATGCCCAAGGTCAGGGCGATTCTCAAAGCCAGCGGCAGGTGGATTCCGTGTGCCCCTACTGCGGGGTGGGCTGCCAGCTGACGTACCATATTAACGACGATGCCCTGGCCTACGTGGAAGGGCGCAACGGCCCGGCTAACCAGAACCGCCTGTGCGTGAAAGGCCGGTTTGGGTTTGATTACGTGAGCCACCCGGCACGGCTGACCAAGCCGCTGATACGCTTGCCCGGGGTTCCCAAAACGCTCGATCCTAGTTTTGACCCAGCCAACCCGTTCAGCCACTTCCGCGAGGCAAGCTGGGACGAGGCGCTGGAAATGGCGGCAGGTGGCCTAATGGCGATTAAACAAGCGCAAGGGCCCAAAGCGCTGGCGGGCTTTGGCAGCGCCAAGTGCTCCAATGAAGAGGCGTGGTTGTTCCAGAAGTTAGTGCGTACCGGTTTTGGCAGCAATAACGTGGACCACTGCACGCGGCTTTGCCATGCCAGTTCCGTCGCGGCGCTGATGGAGTGCTTAGGCTCTGGCGCGGTGACCGCTTCGTTTATGCAGGTGCTGGAGGCCGATGTGGTGATCCTCACCGGCTGCAACCCGGCGGTGAATCATCCCGTGGCAGCGACGTTCTTCAAGCAGGCGGCCAAGCAGGGCACCGAGATCATTATTCTCGACCCTCGTGGGCAGGCGTTGGACGCTTACGCCAGCATGAGCGTGCGCTTTACACCGGGGGCGGATGTATCGCTGTTCAACGCGCTGCTCCACGTAATCATTGCGGAAGGCCTGTATAACCAAGCCTACATTGATGCCCACACAGAAGGCTTTGAAGCGCTCAAGCAGAGCGTGGCCCACAGCACACCGGAAGCGATGAGCGCGCTGTGCGGCGTTGCCCCTGACACGATTCGTGAGGTAGCGCGCCGCTACGCTAACGCCGAAAAAGCGATGATTTTCTGGGGCATGGGTATTTCTCAGCACACCCACGGTACCGACAATGCCCGCTGCCTGATCTCGTTGGCACTGGCCTGTGGTCATACTGGCCGTCCTGGCACCGGCCTGCACCCGCTGCGCGGCCAGAATAACGTGCAGGGCGCCTCGGATGCCGGGTTGATTCCCATGGTGCTGCCGGATTACCAGCCAGTAGGCGATAGCCAGCTACGCGCCGCGTTTGAAGAGCTATGGAACACGCCGTTAAGCGATGAGCCTGGGCTGACGGTGGTAGAAGTGATGAATGCGATTCACGCAGGTGAGGTGCGCGGTATGTACATTGTGGGTGAAAACCCAGCGATGTCCGACCCGGATCTCACCCACGCCCGCGCCGCGCTGGGTAAGCTTGAACATTTGGTGGTGCAGGATCTGTTCATCACCGAAACCGCCCAATTCGCCGACGTTATTTTGCCGGCCTCCGCGTGGCCCGAAAAAGACGGCACCGTGACCAATACCAACCGCCAAGTACAGCTGGGCAGGGCGGCGTTACCGCTGCCAGGTGAAGCCAAGCCGGACTGGTGGATTATCCAAGAGATCGCCAACCGCTTCGGGCTAGGCTGGCGCTATCAGCACCCGCAAGAAGTGTTTGCCGAAATGCAGCAGGGCATGCGCTCGTTCAACCATATTAGTTGGGAGCGGCTGGCCCGGGAGAGTTCTGTCACCTATCCCTGCCCAGCCGAAGATGCGCCTGGCCAAGATGTGGTATTTAGCGACGCCTTTCCGCGGGCTGGCGGGCTGGCAAAATTCGCTCCCACGCGCCCGCTGCCGCCGGATGAACCAGTGGATGACGAGTACCCCACGGTACTCACTACGGGCCGTCAGCTGGAGCATTGGCATACAGGATCTATGACGCGGCGTGCCCAGGTGCTCGACGCGTTAGAGCCAGAGGCAGTCGCTAGCCTCTCACTAGGCGAGCTTCATCGGCTAGGGGTAGCACCGGGCGAAAAGCTCACCATTACCACGCGGCGAGGAGCGATCACACTGACCGCCAGAGTGGACGACAAAATACCCGATGGGATGGTTTTCGTACCGTTTGCCTACGCTGAGGCCGCCGCTAATTTGCTCACCAACCCGGCCCTGGACCCTTACGGCAAAATACCCGAGTTCAAGTACGCCGCCTGCCGACTGGAGCGGGCAGCGGTGCCGCAGCCGCACTAAGCGCTTGCTGCCCCTGCAAGGAGTATCTGGGTTGGGGTATCATCCTGCCAGTGCGGTTTTATTCATGTGATGGAGTAAGCGGGGCGATGGCGCAAGCGCAGGCAGTGCAACGGGTGTTGATGATCGATAATTACGACAGCTTCACGTTTAACATCGTCCAGTACCTTAGTGAACTGAATGCCGAGGTGGTGACCTACCGCAACGATGAGATTACCCTAGAGCAGATGCACGCCCTGGCACCTACCCATCTGGTGATTTCACCCGGCCCGTGTAGTCCCAATGAGGCAGGTATTTCCCTGGCCGCCATTCAGTACTTTGCAGGTAAGCTGCCTATTTTGGGTGTTTGCCTGGGGCATCAGGCTATCGGCCAGGTGTACGGCGGTAAGGTGGTACGGGCACCCCAGGTAATGCATGGTAAAACCTCGGCGGTGGTGCACTGTGGGCAAGGGGTGTTCAGCGGTTTGGAAAACCCGCTGGAGGTGACCCGTTATCACTCACTCGTAGTCGAACGGGAGAGTCTACCCGACTGCCTGGAAGTGACCGCCTGGACCACCGAGGATGACGTAACGCCTGGGCTGATTATGGGCTTTCGTCATCGTACCCTGGATATAGAAGGGGTACAGTTTCACCCTGAGTCGATACTCACGCGCCAGGGCCATGCGTTATTGGCCAACTTTTTACAACGCGGCTGATCGCCAAATTCATACGCTTTAGGGGCTTTCCTGCTCATGCAAATGCGAGACGCAATAAACGCGGTGATGCGCCGCGAAGACCTCTCTTTCGATGCGATGCACGCGCTGATGCGCCAGATCATGACCGGCGAAGCCTCCGATGCGCAAATTGGCGGCCTGCTAGTGGGGCTGGCCATGAAAGGCGAAAGCGCCGAGGAAATTAGCGCCGCCGCCCAGGTAATGCGCGAACTCATGAAACGCGTCGAGCTGCACACCGAAAACGTGGTGGACATTGTGGGCACCGGCGGTGATGGTGCCAATTTGTTTAATGTGTCTACCGCTTCCAGCTTTGTGGCCGCCGCCGCCGGTGCCCACGTCGCCAAGCATGGCAACCGCAGCGTTTCCTCCTCCTCCGGTAGCGCTGACCTGTTCGATATCGCAGGGATTTATCTCGACCTCAAACCCGAGCAGGTGGCCCGCTGTATTGAGCAGGTGGGCGTGGGCTTTATGTTTGCCCCCAACCATCACCCGGCCATGCGTTATGCTATCGGGCCGCGGCGAGAAATGGGTGTGCGTACACTGTTCAATATTCTTGGCCCGCTCACCAACCCGGCGGGGGCGCCCAATCAAGTGCTGGGGGTCTACTCGGCTGAGCTGGTGCCGCTGATGGCCGAGGTTTTGCGTAAGCTGGGCAGCCGCCACGTGCTGGTGGTGCACTCCGAAGATGGCTTGGATGAAATCTCCCTGGCAGCACCCACCCTAGTGGCGGAGCTAAAAGAGGGCGAGATTACCCAGTACACCATTACGCCAGAATCACTAGGCATCGAGCGCCAAAGCCTCGCCACCCTGAAAGCGGCCAGCGCGGAAGATAGCCTGCGCTTGGTGAAAGCCGCGCTCAGTGGAGAGGGGGCCGCGGCGGATATGGTGGCGCTTAACGCTGGCGCGGCGCTCTACTGTGCGGGCGTAGCCGATAGCTTAAAAGAGGGCGTGATGGTGGCCCAGGATGCCCAGGCCTCCAAACTACCGCTTGAGAAGCTCAGAGAGCTTTCGCACTTTACTAGCGTCTTTAAAGGGTAAACATTCCAATGAGTGATCAGGCAACGCCAACGATTTTAACGCGCATTTTGGCCCGTAAAGACCAGGAAGTCGCTGAGCGTCAGCAAGCAGTATCTGAAGCGGATCTGCTAGCGCTAGCGGAGAAGCAGAGCGCCCCCCGTGGCTTTATTAACGCACTCAACCAGCGTATTGCGGAAGGCGACGCGGCGGTGATCGCTGAGGTGAAAAAAGCCTCCCCCTCCAAGGGCGTCATACGTGAAGCGTTTCATCCGGCGGATATCGCCAAAAGTTACGCTCAGGGCGGCGCGGCGTGCCTTTCTGTGCTCACGGATGCCGACTTCTTCCAGGGCCATGAGGATTATCTGATGGCCGCCCGCGATGCCTGCGACCTGCCGGTGATCCGCAAAGACTTTATCACCCACAGCTATCAAGTGACCGAAGCGCGAGCCATTGGCGCGGACTGCATTCTGCTGATTGTGGCGGCGCTCAATGACGCCCAACTGCGCGACCTGCACCAGCAGGCCAATGCGCTGGGAATGGATGTGCTGGTGGAAGTTCACGATGCGGACGAACTAGAACGTGCCCTGGCGCTGGATTTGAAGCTGGTGGGTATTAACAACCGCAATCTGCATACCTTCGAGACCAGCCTGAATACCACGCTGGATTTGCTGCCGCGTATTCCAGCAGACGTGACCGTGATTACCGAATCCGGTATCCACACCCGCGATGATGTAGAGCTGATGCGTGACCACGAGGTTAATGGCTTCTTGGTCGGTGAAGCGTTTATGCGCGAAGAGGACCCGGGGCAGGCCCTCAAGCGGCTGTTCTTCTAAGCGTGATACCTTTGTTTTAAATAAGCTGTTTTAAGCAAACAGTTGCTGAAAGCCCAGCAGGCCAGCCGCGTTAGCGGCTGGCCTGTTTGATGCAGGTGAGCAGTGCTTGCAGCGGGTGGGGCAGGGTTTGCGCTGAGTAGCGCTTTACTTGGCTGCGGCAGGAGTAGCCGGTGGCCAGCAGCTTGCCCGCATTCTCCTCTGCTTCTACCTGGGGTTGCCACGACTGAGCGTAAATCGTTTTGGAGGTGGCAACGTTACGGGTCTCATGGCCGTAGGTGCCGGACATCCCGCAGCAGCCCGTGGCCGCTAGCTCCAGCTGTAAACCAAACGCCGCAAACACCTGTTGCCACGCTTTCGGGCTGCCCGGCGCGTTGGTTTTTTCGGTGCAGTGGGAAAGCAGCTTAAATCCAGGATCTTTGAGTGTGAGCTGGCCGGGAGCGAGGGTGTTCACGCGGGTTGCTAGCCACTCTTGCAGCATCAGTACATTCGGCACTTGCTCATGGCCCAGCGCTTTAACGTACTCCTGGCGGTAGGTCAGCGTCATGGCAGGGTCGATACCCACCATAGGCACCTCGAACTCACTGAGCGCGCGAAGGCGTTTGGCCTGTTTTTCCGCCGTGCGCTCAAAGGCGCCTAAAAAGCCCTGTACGTGCAGCGGCTTGCCGTTAGCGGAAAATGGCATGACAAACACGCGCAGGTTCAGCCGCGACAGCAGCTCCACCACATCCATCACCAGCTTGGCTTCAAAATGGGTGGTGAAGGCGTCTTGCACAATCACGACGCTGTTGGCCCGCTGCTGCTCGGTGAGTAGCGCAAGCGATGTGGGCGTGGCTTCCGCAACGCCCCAAGCGCGCAGCTGTTTTTTCACGCTGGCGCGGGAGAGTGCGGGGGAGTCGCTAATACCTAGCCCTTTCTGCATCAGCTGCTCTACCCAGCGCTGGCCAAGGGCGGCGTTATACAGCGGGGCAACTTTGGTTAACGCCGGCAGCATGAACTCGGTGCCGCCGATCACGTAGTCGCGCAGCGGGCGCAGGTAGCGGCCGTGGTACACCTCCAAAAACTGCGAACGGAACTGGGGCACGTTGACTTTGATGGGGCACTGGCCCGCGCAGGATTTACACGCCAAGCAGCCCGCCATGGCGTCGTACACTTCATGGGAGTAGTCGTGGTGCTGCTGGCGGCTCAGGGTGTTCATCACCCGCTTGGGGAAGCTTTTGATAAAGCCCCAGGTGCGCTCGGCTTTCTTTTTGCGCGCCTCTTCCACTACATCGATGCCCGCTTGAGACTGCAAGCGCAGCCACTCACGAATCAGGCTGGCGCGGCCTTTAGGGGAGTGGCGGCGGTCGCGGGTGGCCTTCCACGATGGGCACATGGGGTCGTCCACATCGTAGTTGTAGCAAGCGCCGTTGCCGTTGCAGTACACCGCTGCGTCATAGGCCTGCCAGGCCCGCTCATCAATCGTGCGGTCTAGCTGGCCGCGCATGGGCACGCCATCGACAGTGAGCAGTTCCGGGTCGCTCTCTTTCGCGATCAGCGTGGTGTTGTCAGAAGGCGAGGCGATCTTGCCGGGGTTAAGCTGGTTATGCGGATCGAAGGCTGCCTTGACCTGCTGCAGGCAGGGGTAGAGCTCTCCGAAGAACTTGGGCCCGTACTCGGAGCGCACGCCTTTGCCATGCTCGCCCCACAACAGCCCACCGTACTTCTGGGTGAGGGCGACGACTTCATCAGAAATCTCGCGAATCAGCGCTTCCTGGGCGGGGTCTTTCATATCCAGCGCCGGGCGCACGTGCAGCACCCCTGCATCCACATGGCCGAACATGCCGTAGGAGAGCTGGCGCGCATCCAACGCGGCGCGGAACTCGCTAATAAAGTCGGCCAGGTGCTCCGGCGGCACGGCGGTGTCTTCCACGAACGGCAGCGGGCGCTTCTCCCCCTGCACGTTGCCCAACAGGCCCACCGAGCGTTTGCGCATGGCATAGACTTTTTGAATCTGCGGGCGGCCTTCGGCCAGGGTATAGCCTAGCCGCTCCACGGTGGCATCCTGGCTAAGGTGCTGGGTAAACGCCTCAACACGCGCTGCTAGCTGTTCGGGGTCATCGTCGTTGAACTCGATCAGGTTGATGCCCTGAATAGGCGTGCTGCCCGCCGGGAAAAACTCCGCCACGCTGTCCCAAACGAAGTCTTCCATCGCTAGCTGTAGCACCGTGTCGTCCACGGTTTCAATAGAGGTGGGCTGGGCGCTGCTGGCCATGAGCGCCTTGGCATCCCGCAGGGCGTCCATAAAGCTTGGGTAGCGCACGTTGACCAGGGTGGAGTGTTTAGGAATCGGCAGCACGTTGAGCACGGCTTCGTTTAAAAAGCCCAGCGAGCCTTCTGAGCCGCACAGCAGGCTATTCAGGTTAAGCTGGCCATCATCCCGTAGGTGGGCCAGGTCGTAGCCGGTCAAACAGCGGTTGAGCGGCGGGAATTTTGCCTCAATCAGTTCGCGCTGTTGGTCGATAATCGTCGCGGCAGTGCGGTGTACCTTGCCCAACACGCCTTCCTGGGCCAGCGCCTGCTGCTCCTCTTCCGCGCTCAGTGGGCGGCTATGCAAATGCTGGCCGCCGAGCAGGACGGTATCCAGCTCCAACACGTGGTTGCGAGTTTTGCCGTACTGGCAGCTCCCCTGGCCGCTGGCATCGGTAGAGATCATACCGCCAATGGTGGCGCGGTTAGAGGTGGAGAGTTCGGGGGCGAAAAACAGCCCGTAGGGCTTCAGCGCGGCGTTTAGCTGGTCTTTCACCACGCCCGCCTGTACCCGCACCCGCCTAGCTGCCACGTCAATCTCGAGGATTTGATTCATGTGGCGGGAGACATCCACCACGATGCCATCGGTCAGCGACTGGCCGTTGGTACCGGTGCCGCCGCCCCGCGGTGTTAGCACGATATCGCGGTGGGGCAGCTCGGAGGCTAGCTTGGCAAGGCGCTCCAGGTCTTCCGCATGTTTGGGGAACACGGCCGCCTGGGGCAAGCGTTGGTAAATCGAGTTATCCGTTGCCAGCACGGTACGGTTGGCATAATCAGGCGCTATTTCACCTTCAAACCCACGGGCGCGCAGGGCGTCGAGAAAGCGTACATAGCGGCTGTTAAGGCGTTCAAAAGGGGCCGTGCGAGAATCCAGGGATGCAATCATAGGGGGTTAAGCCGTCACTGCTGGAAGCGGATAGAGGATAGCGCTACTTTACCGCAGCTACTGCGGCGGTGCATCTTGAGGCGGCTCTTAGCGATTACCTAACGCCTCTTTCACTAGCGCCGCACAGGCGTCATCCATCGGTAGCGCCAGAGCCAGTGCGTGCCCCTGTGGCGACATCTTGCCCCAGGTCTTTTGCACAATGCGCACCATATGGTCGTGCTCCACCTTGCGCGAAAAATCGGCAAAGTAGTTTTCCAAAAACACCAGGCAAGCGCAGTCTTCCAGGGCTTGAACATCGCTATCTCGGCCCAGGCCCTGCTTGCGAATCATGCTGGCCACGCGCTGGGCCTCTTCATGGGAGTAGCCCGCCTCCTCCATGAGCTTAGCGGTGGTATCACCTGCCTGGGCACTTTGGTCCCGCCGCCAAGTTAAGTAGCCAATACGGCCTTCTGGGTAATCGCTTCGCGCTAGTTGCCAGCGCTGCAGATGCTGGGCGCGCACGGCAATACACAATAGCTCGCTGGGGGCATCCTGCAATTGCTCTAGCCAACGGCTCATACGCTGGGCATACACCAGCTCTTGGGGCTGGGAAGTGCCATCCGCCAGGGTGGTTGAGCGTGGGTCCTGCGCATGAAGCGCATCAATAGCAGCAAGGGTGTGTTCAAAGGCAGAGGGCATAACGACTCGCTCGGTTTCAGTGGTAGGGGTACATCCTAGCAGTTTGTGCGCTTCGAGAGGGTAGTGAGCAAACCCACATTATGATTAGAGTGTTCGATGAAAGATTGAACCATCTCAATAACTCTTTTCGAGCACTATATGAGAGATATTTTCATATAGGAGATGGCTGGCTAAACCATGCGCAGTGTGCCCATAGCCCCAACTCGCGCTTTTGCCTACAATAGCTCCCCTTACCACGGCTTTTGAGTGCCGTGTTTTACTGAATTCTGGCCAAGGGATAACTCATGCTCGATCCGAAACTGCTGCGCGGTGATCTTGATGCGACTGCGCAACAACTGGCCCGGCGGGGCTTCGAACTCGATAAGGCGGCATTGCAGGCGCTAGAGTCGCGCCGTCGTGAGTTGCAAACCCAAACCGAGCAGCTACAAAACGAGCGTAATATGCGCTCCAAAGCGATTGGTAAGGCGAAGGCAAACGGTGAAGACATTCAGCCGTTGCTGGACGAGGTGAGCGATCTAGGCGACCGTTTGGATAACGCCAAGCGCGAGTTAGCTGAGGTCCAGGCTGAGTGGGATGATGCGGTGAGCGGTATTCCAAACCTGCCCCACGAGAGCGTGCCGGAAGGCAAGAGCGAAGACGATAATGTTGAGCTGCACCGCTGGGGAGCGCCCCGTGAGTTTGATTTCGAGGTGTTGGATCACGTTGATCTTGGCAAGAAGTCTGGTTATCTCGATTTTGAACTGGCGGCCAAGCTGACCGGCGCGCGCTTTGCAGTGATGCGCGGGCCCATCGCTCGCCTGCATCGTGCCCTGGCGCAGTTTATGCTGGATATGCAAACCCAGCAGCACGGCTATGAAGAGTGCTACGTGCCTTACATGGTGAATCGTGATTCGCTGATGGGCACCGGCCAGCTGCCCAAGTTTGGCGAGGACCTCTTCAAGCTAAAAGACGAGCGGGAGTACTATCTCATTCCCACTTCGGAAGTGCCGCTGACTAACTTTGTGCGTGATGAAATTGTTGATTTGGCGGCTCTGCCGATGAAGTTAACGGCGCATACGCCGTGCTTCCGCTCTGAGGCAGGCTCCCACGGGCGCGATACCCGCGGCATGATTCGTCAACACCAGTTCGATAAAGTCGAGATGGTGCAAATTGTGGAGCCGGAGAAGAGCTACGAAGCGCTGGAAGAGATGCGCGGCCATGCGGAAGCCATTTTGCAGGCGCTGGAGCTACCGTATCGTGTGGTCACACTGTGCACGGGCGATATGGGCTTTGGGGCTGCGAAAACCTACGATCTGGAAGTATGGCTGCCTAGCCAGAACACCTATCGGGAAATTTCCTCTGTCTCTAACTGTGAAGATTTCCAGGCGCGCCGTATGCAGGCCCGTTACCGCCATCCAGACTCCAAAAAGCCTCAGCTGCTGCATACGTTGAACGGTTCGGGCCTCGCGGTGGGGCGCTGCCTGCTGGCGGTGCTTGAAAACCACCAACAGGCAGATGGGTCAATTACTGTGCCGGCTCCCCTGCAACCCTACCTGGGCGGCCTCGAGCGTCTTGCCCTCTAAGCGCCCACTCAACGCTGACCCCGGCATCGATACGGATGGTGCCGGGGCGGTAATCGCTGGCTGAGCCGCTGTTTATGGTATCGCTTTCAGCCCGCATGGCCATCATGCGGGGTTGAAAAACCGGCGCCTGGGTCTCTTCGATACGTTGCACCGGACCAAGCGTGACACCCAGGGTACTGGCCATTAGGTCGGCCTTGTGGCGCGCTTTTTCTAGCGCCTTAGTGAGCGCTTCGTCGGTAGCGGCGTCACGGTTTTGCAGGTCAAACTGCACGCCATCCAGCGCATTGACGCCCGCGCCAATCAATGCATCTAGCACATCGCCTAATTGGTCTATATTGGTTAGCTCAACGCTGAAGGGGCGCTCTAGGCGGGTACGCATCAGCGTATCCTGTTCGCCGTTGTCGTTGCGTGGGCCTGCCACATGCTCAGGGTAGACGTTGAGTGAACCTGCATTGATCGCCCGCTCCTCGATGCCAATCTCCTCCATGGCGGCAATCAGCTCGCTGGCACGCTGCTCCAAGCGCTCTCGGGCGCTGCCCAGGGCTTCGCTATCGGTCTCTTCCAGAGTAGAGACCGCTGGGGTGTTTTCCCATAGGCGGGCAGAGAGCGTGGCTTTATCGGGAGCGACTTCCACCCACGACTGCGCTTGTACATGCAGGCTAGGCGGCGAGTGAGGTGCGGCGTACACCATAGGGGCTGCTAGCAGGGCCAACAGGGCGCTGCCTAGAATGCCGTAGCGGAGCCGTTTGACGGGATGCGTTACTGTATTCATGGTCACTTCCTTGCCGAGAGAACCAATGGGTAAAGTAAGCTAACTAATTATGTGTAACGCTGTTTGGAAGGAGAAGGTGCGATAAAGTTCACGGGCAAAGAGACGACGAAAAACAGTTGCTTAATATTTGCATGGTTTGTGCAATAACGAGCAAGCAACCATTATGTAGGGAGAACACGCTAAGGAAAGGGCTATGTCCAAGTTGTCGGATGAGGGTTATCGAAGTATCCCGCTCAATGCCACGCTGGCGCTTGCAGCGCTGGTAGTGATTATTGCAGGTATGAAGGCCGGGTCGGATTTGTTGGTACCGCTGCTGTTATCGGTGTTTATCGCGGTGGTGTGTACATCGCCGGTGCAGTGGTTGCATCACTTTGGTTTAAGCCGCCGAGCGGCGGCGCTTCTCACGCTGTTAGTGCTGGTGGGATTTTTATCGCTGATTGGGCTGCTGGTGGTGAATAGCTTCAGCACCTTTGTGGAAGCGCTGCCTGATATTGAGTCTAGGCTTTACGAGCACTATTGGGATTTATTAAACGTGCTTTCATCCCATGGGCTGGCCATTGATCCAGACCAGCTTAGTTCAATGTTCGCCGCAGAAGAGGGTGGTTCTTGGGTGGCTATGCTGCTGGGCGAAATTGGCTCGCTTTTCATGCAAGGCAGTATGGTGGCGCTGTTAGTAATTTTTATGCTGTTCGAGACGCTGAATTTTCGCGATAAGGTATCCCGCGCGCTTGAAAATCCAGCGCCGAGCCTGAAACGGTTTAGTGAGTTTAGCATGACGCTCAAGCGCTACTTGGCGGTTAAAACCGTGATTAGTTTAGCGACTGGCGTACTGGTATGGCTATCATGCTTGATGGTTGGCGTGGAGTTTCCGCTGTTATGGGGCGTGTTGGCATTTGCGCTTAACTTTATTCCGAATATTGGCTCGGCGCTGGCGGCTATCCCGCCGGTGCTACTGCTGTTGGTCTCTCAGGATGGCGGTTTGCTGCAGGCATTTTTACTGGCATCTGCTTATTTGGTAATCAACTTTATTTTAGGTAATCTGATTGAACCAAGAGTGATGGGGCAAGCGCTGGGGTTATCCACCTTTGTGGCGTTTCTCTCGTTAGTGGTCTGGGGGTGGATTTTTGGCGCAGCGGGGATGCTGCTGTCAGTGGTGTTAACCATGACGCTGAAAATTGCCCTGGATAGTCACCCGCAAACCCGTTGGATTGCTCATTTATTGGGGCCAGGTAATCAACGCAGTTCATCTATTAGGCGTCCTGGCGATGCGCGTCGACCGCCTTGGAAACGAGGAGGTTGGTCAAATAACGAGTAAAACAGCGCGATAGAGAGAAATGGCTGGATAAGGAAGCGGTTACCGCTGGCAGCCAGCGGTAACCGGAGGTAATCAGGCGTTTTGGTCGATAAACTGGGTTAGCTGTGATTTAGACTGCGCGCCAACCAGTGAAGCGACTTTGGTGCCGGACTTGAACAGCATAACGGTGGGCACACCGCGCACGCCTTGTTCAGCGGCAATTTCCGGTGCGTCGTCAACGTTTACGCTGACAACTTTCAGCTTGTCGCCGCGCTCGGCTGCGACTTCATCAACAACAGGTGCCATGACTTTACATGGGCCGCACCAGGGGGCCCAAAACTTCAGTAGGACAGGCTGTTCGGCGTTGAGGACTTCTTGCTCAAAATTGGCGTTGGTGACATCAACATTGTTAGCCATTTACTTCTCCCGTTTGCGTTGCTCTTACTGGTTCGTTGCCTCAAATGGAGCAACGGTCATTACGCGATTTACTAGCGCTCTTTCACCGCGCCAAGTTGCCAGATGTTAGCGGGCGCGAAGGGTGCTGGCAAATTCCTGATGCGATTTGCCTTTAAATAGCAAAATTTAATAGATGTCTATAGACTCTATTTTTTATACTATAAGTGAATTATAGGATATTTTTTTATTCAAAAATGTGCTTATTGAGCGACCCGGTCAAGGTGCTTAGTTAGACACACCGTGGCGGTAGCGCGAGGATGCGCTTTTATGTGCATCCTGCATTGATTATAGGGTGAGGATATGAAGCTGCAGCAACTTCGCTATATCTGGGAAGTCAATCGACACAATCTGAACGTTTCGGCAACCGCGCAGAGCTTGTTTACCTCCCAGCCGGGTATCTCAAAGCAGATCCGCCTGCTTGAAGATGAGCTAGGCGTTGAGATTTTTGCCCGTAGCGGCAAGCATTTAACCCGCGTTACCCCGGCAGGGCAGTCGATTATTGACTTGGCGGGGCAGGTGCTGAAGCTGACCGAAAATATCAAGCAGGTTGCCCAGGAGTATAGCGATGAGCGCCGGGGCAGCTTGGCCATTGCCACGACCCACACCCAGGCTCGCTATGCACTACCGCCTATTATTAGCGAGTTTACCCAGAAGTATCCCGAAGTAGCGCTGCACATGCAGCAAGGCACACCTAAGCAAATTGCCCAGATGGTGAGCGAAGGGCAGGCGGATTTTGCCATTGCGACAGAGTCGTTAGAACTATTTACCGATTTGGTGCTGCTGCCCTGCTACCGCTGGAACCGCTGCGTACTAGTACCCAGGGAGCACCCGCTGGCATCGCTGGACGGCCCACTAACCCTAGAGGCGCTAGCCGAGCATCCGTTGGTGACCTATGTGTTCGGTTTTACCGGGCGCTCTCAGCTAGACGATGCGTTCAAAGCCAAGGGTTTAACGCCTAATGTGGTGCTCACCGCAGCCGATGCAGACGTGATTAAAACCTATGTGCGCCTGGGCATGGGGGTGGGCATTGTCGCGCATATGGCGGTTGACCCCGCGTTGGATAGTGACCTAGTGGCGCTGGAGGCTAGCCACTTATTTGCCAGCTCTACGACGAAGATTGGTATCCGTCGCGGTACCTTTATGCGCGGTTATATGTACGACTTCCTAACGCGCTTTGCCCCGCATCTTACCCGCGACCGGGTAGACGAAGCGCTTATCGCTGGCCCGCGCTATGAGCAGGGGCTGTTTGAGGATATCGAGCTGCCCGAGTATTAGTCCGAAAACAGTATTCGGTCCTAAAACAGTTGCGCCTAGGCGGCAGGCCTAGGCGCAATAGAGAGGAGGCGGTTAGTGCTGGAGGTGCAGGCCGCACTCCCGCTTCTCTTCCACCTTGGTGGGGTCGAAGTAGTCGAAGTTGTTGGGCAGGTTATGCTCCTGCAGGTAGTGATACATATCCTTGGCGCTCCACTGTAGTAGCGGGGCGACTTTCAATAAGCCGTCGCTATTGCGGCTCACCACCTGCATTTTGGCCCGCTCGGGCGTATCTTCAGCGCGTAGCGCGGTGAACCAGACGTCGGGCTGCATCTCGCGCAGGGCCCGCTCGAAGGGCTCAATCTTTACTTCCTGGGTAAACGCGGCATGGCGCGGGTCGTCAATGCCGGGCATGGGGCCTTCCAGCGCTTCGCGATGGGCGCGGGTGCGTTTCGGTAGGAAGCTCACCAGGTTCAGGTTTAAGCGCTGAATTAGCTCGTCAGCGAACTGGTACGTGGCTTCGGTGTTGTAACCGCTATCCATCCACACAATTGGAATATCAGGGCGAACCTGGGTCACCATATGCAGGATAACCGCTTCAAACGGGCGGAAGTTGGTGGTGCAGATAGGGCGCTCGCCCTGGCTGAATGCCCACTCAATCAACCCCTGGGGGTTGTTGGCAAAATCGCGGTTAATCTGCTCAAGCGTTGAGGACATGCTGCCTCCTGAAGTAAAAAAAGCGTGCTATGCCCCTAGGCTATCAAAGGCAGGGGGCTTCCCCCCAATACCGTTTGGTTAGGCTTTTATATTTCTTTTTGATGTAAAAGAGTTGGCTACTTATTCCAAAGCGCCTATCAGATGGCGGATTTTATCCAGCGTTTCGGTGTACTCCTCCTCTGCCTTAGAGTCTGCCACTAGCCCACCGCCGCCCCAAACATGCAGTGTGCCTGCATCTGCCACCATAGTGCGAATGGCAATAGAGGTATCCATACTACCGCGAACGTCGATATAGCCTAGGCTGCCGCAGTAAACGCTGCGTTGGCAGGGTTCCAGTTCATCAATAATCTGCATCGCGCGTATTTTGGGCGCACCGGTAATGGAGCCACCGGGAAACGCCGCGGTGAGCAATGACAGGGGGGAGTGTTGCGGGGCTAGCTGGCCTTGTACCACGCTGACCAAGTGGTGAACGTTAGGGTAGCTCTCTAGTTGGCATAGCTGTGGCACGCGAATCGAGCCGGGCTGACACACGCGCCCTAGGTCATTACGCAGCAGATCCACAATCATCACGTTTTCAGCGCGATCCTTGGTGCTGCTGAGCAAGTCGTCCGCCAGGGCACGATCCTCTTCTGGGGTTCTTCCTCGGGGCCGGGTGCCCTTTATCGGACGGGTTTCCACCTGACCATCGCGGCACTGGATAAAGCGCTCAGGCGAAAGTGAGAGTACCGCCTGGCCCTCTTTCCAGGCCATAAAGCCTGAAAAGGGCGTGGGAGTGGCCTGACGCAGTTTGAGATACGCTTGCCACGCATCCCCCTGGTAGCGGGCAGAAAAGCGCTGGGCCAAATTGATTTGGTAGCAGTCTCCCGAGCGGATATAGCGCTGCACCGCTGCAAAGCGTTCGGTATACGCCGCTTGGCTAAGCTCGGCTTGAAAGGGTTGGGTAAGCTGAAAAGGGATGGCAGGCGCTTCGGGTTCGTTTAACCACTTTATTACCTGCTGGCAGCGATGTTCGCTGCCTATTAGCCACGCTTGTTCGGTGGCGTGGTCGAAAGTAATGCACCAGTCAAACAATCCTAACCGTGCTAAGGGTAGTTGAGTGGCCACTGGGTGCTGGCTGGGTATAGCAGCCTGTTGTCTGCCAAGGTCGTAGCTCCAGTAGCCAATTAATCCACCTAAAAACGGTAGATCGCTCTGTTCGCCAACCCTAGGCAGCTGCTCTAGTAGCCACTGTTGCTGAGCGCTATAACTACTAAAGTGCGCAGGTAATATTAATGTATTGGACTCAAACACCGTTTGGCCATTTGGCAAGATTTCTAGCGTGGCGATAGGGTCGCTGCTGAGAATATCGTAACGTCCGGTGGTGGCCTTGGGGCGGCCACTATCCAGCAGCACCGCGCCGGGACGTTGCCGAAGTATGGCAAAGGTTGCCAGCGGGTCGGGGGAGTAGGGCAGGGCTATAATCGTCAACGCCGTTGTCATGAAGCAAACGCCAGGCCAATGAGGGCAACATATTTTAGAGGTCGTGCATCCATCACACCAGCAGAAGCCATTGACGGCTTTCTCACGTTAGGTGGCCGCTACTACCCGTTATCTGCTTGATTGTTGACACTGCTTTTATTCGGATGGTGGGGAGTGCAACGAAAGACGAATAAAAACGCTTATTATGGATGGTTGACGGCATAAATATGGCGGGCTAAAGTTCCTCTATTCTTTAATTGTCGACAATTAGCCATGACTTTACTCGTATCCAGCACTTCGCAGACCGATGAAAGCGCCGCCGAGCCGGTGTCGCCCGAGGTACGCACGCTCGCTGAGCGAGTGTTTCATCAACTGCAGAGCGCGATTGTGCGCGGTGAATTGGCACCAGGCAGCAAAATTACCGAGCCAGGGCTATCCAAAACCTACGGTATCTCCCGAGGGCCGCTGCGTGAAGCCATGCGCCGCCTTGAGGCTCATCGTCTTATTGAGCGCGTACCTCATGTGGGCGCACGGGTTGTAAAGCTCTCTATGAAAGAGCTGTTAGAGCTATTCGACGTGCGTGAGGCCTTGGAGAGTATGGCTGCCCGCTTGGCCGCTGAGCATATGTCGCCTGAAGAGATACAAGGTCTGCGCGATGTGTTAGCGCTCCATGAAAGCCAGGGCGACTTAAAGCGCGGTGAAGCCTACTACCAGCGGGAAGGCGACTTAGATTTTCATTATCGCATCGTTCAAGGCAGCCACAATAAAATGTTGATGAACTTGCTTTGCGATGACCTGTACTACCTGGTGCGCCTCTACCGCACCCAGTTTAGCGCCAGCGGTACACGCCCTCAGCGGGCGTTTGTGGAGCACCATCGTATTGTCGATGCCATTGAAGCCGGTGACGCTGAGCTTGCTGAGCTGTTAATGCGCCGCCACGTCAGCGCCTCCCGTGCCAACGTCGCAGACCGCTATGCGACGATTCTCGAACAACAATCAACAACACCTACCGACTCAAGGAGCTAATGCCCATGTCTACCACGTCATCATCAGCGCTCACCCCTGGAGCACGTTTTCGTGCTGCTCTTGAAGCCAATCGCCCGCTGCCAATTTTAGGCACCATCAATGCCTACACGGCTATGATGGCTGAGCGGGTCGGGCATCAGGCAATCTATCTTTCGGGTGGTGGCGTGGCGAACGCCTCATTTGGCCTGCCGGATTTAGGCATGACGACCATGAACGATGTGGTGGAAGATGCTCACCGCATTTGTGGTGCCACCGAGCTGCCGCTGCTCGTGGATATCGATACCGGCTGGGGCGGTGCGTTTAACATTGCCCGTACCGTGAAAGAGATGCAGCGGGCAGGCGTCGCTGCGGTGCATCTGGAAGACCAAGTAGCGCAGAAGCGCTGTGGCCACCGCCCGAACAAAGCGATTGTCTCGCAGCAAGAAATGGTAGACCGCATCAAAGCCGCCGCCGATGCCAAGCTAGACCCCGATTTCTACCTCATCGCCCGCACCGATGCGTTCCAGAAAGAGGGGCTGGACGCGGCCATCGAGCGGGCAAACGCCTGCGTGGAAGCAGGCGCCGACGCTATCTTCGCCGAGGCGGTGCATACGCTGGATGACTATAAAGCGTTCTGCCAACGGGTGAATGCCCCCATTCTGGCCAACATTACCGAGTTCGGCGCGACGCCGCTGTTTAGCCAGCAGGAGCTGGGCGAGGTTGGCTGTCGTATGGTGCTCTATCCGCTCTCGGCTTTCCGCGCCATGAACGCCGCCGCGCTGAAGGTGTACCAGAGCATTCTAGAAAATGGCCATCAGCGTGAGGTGGTCGACACCATGCAGACCCGCGATGAGCTGTACGACTTCTTGAACTACCACGATTTTGAGCAAAAGCTCGACGCGCTGTTTGCTGAGCAAAAAGACGCGTAATGCCGCGCACACGTCGTATTAACAACGCTTATTTCACTCGCGGCACTTAATTTTACTAGCAGCACTTAAACCAGACTCAATTAAACAAATCTTATAAATAAGTACGTCAGGAGACACCACATGGCTGATAAACCGCTAGCAGGAGCAGGACTTCGGGGGCAGAGCGCAGGTGCGACGGCCCTATGTACCGTGGGTAAAACCGGTTCCGGCCTCACCTATCGCGGCTTTGATATTAAGGAGCTGGCTGAAAAAGCCAAATTTGAAGAAGTCGCCTATCTGCTGTTGAAAGGCAAACTGCCCAACCAAGCGGAGCTTGACCGCTACATTGAGAAGCTGAAAGGCCTGCGTGGCTTGCCCGATGCGCTGAAAACCGTGCTGGAGCAGATTCCTAAAGACGCGCACCCTATGGATGTTATGCGGACGGGTGCCTCTATGCTGGGTAACCTGGAAACCGAGGAGAGTTTTGACGAGCAGCAGGATGTAGCAGATCGTCTGCTGGCAGTACTGCCCTCGATTATTTGCTACTGGTACCGCTTCAGCCATGACGGTGTGCGTATTGATACCGAAACCGATGATGCTTCGGTGGGCGGCCACTTCTTGCACATGTTGCGCGGTGAGCCAGCGTCTGAGCTGCATGCTCGCGTAATGAACGTCTCGCTGATTCTCTATGCCGAGCACGAATTCAACGCCTCTACCTTTACCGCTCGGGTGTGCGCGTCCACGCTCTCTGATATGCACTCCTGTATCACCGGCGCTATTGGCTCGCTGCGTGGCCCGCTGCACGGCGGTGCTAACGAAGCGGCCATGGCAATGATCGAGAACTGGAGCTCGCCGGAAGAGGCCGAGCGGGAAATGCTCGGTATGCTGGAGCGTAAAGAGAAGATTATGGGCTTTGGCCACGCCATCTACCGTGAGTCGGACCCGCGCAACGCGATTATCAAAGAGTGGTCCAAAAAGTTAGCCGAAGACGTGGGCGACACGGTGCTCTATCCGGTGTCGGTACGCTGTGAAGAGGTAATGTGGCGGGAGAAGAAGCTGTTCTGTAATGCGGACTTCTTCCATGCCAGCGCTTACCACTTCATGGATATCCCGACCAAGCTGTTTACACCGATTTTCGTGATGTCCCGGGTGACTGGCTGGGCAGCGCATGTGTTCGAGCAGCGTGCCAACAACCGCATTATTCGCCCCAGCGCTGATTACATCGGTCCTGAGAAGAGTGAATGGGTGCCCATCGAAGCGCGTGACTAACCGGTTGCGCGGTGACTAAGAGAGAGGCGTTATGAACACAAATTATCGCAAGCCGCTACCGGGCGTTTTGGTAGAGGGCGAGCCGGTAGAGTTCTTCGATGCGCGCCAGGCGGTCGAGGATATCAAGCCCGGTGCCTATGCCAAACTGCCCTATACCTCGCGGGTGTTGGCTGAACAGCTGGTGCGTCGCTGTGACCCTGAGCTACTGACCGATGCCCTCAACCAGCTGATTGAACGTAAACAGGAGCTGGATTTTCCCTGGTATCCGGCACGGGTGGTATGTCACGACATCCTTGGCCAGACCGCACTGGTGGATTTGGCCGGCCTGCGTGACGCCATTGCCGAGAAAGGCGGTGACCCGGCGAAGGTGAATCCGGTAGTGCCCACACAGCTCATCGTGGATCACTCTCTGGCGGTGGAACATGCGGGCTTTGAGAAGGATGCCTTCGAGAAAAACCGCCAAGTGGAGGATCGTCGTAATGACGACCGTTTCCACTTTATCAACTGGACCAAGCTGGCGTTTGAGAACGTCGACGTGATTCCTCCCGGCAACGGCATCATGCACCAGATCAACCTGGAGAAGATGTCGCCGGTAGTGCAGTGTCGCCCCGACGAGCACGGCGTGCGTATCGCCTACCCAGATACCTGTGTGGGTACTGATAGCCATACGCCCATGGTGGATGCGCTAGGGGTGATCTCCGTAGGTGTTGGTGGCCTGGAGGCGGAAAGTGTGATGCTGGGCCGCGCCTCGATGATGCGCCTGCCGGATATCGTCGGTGTCGAGCTCACTGGCAAGCTGCAGCCGGGTATTACCGGCACCGACATGGTGCTGGCGATTACCGAGTTTCTGCGTAAAGAGCGGGTAGTGGGCGCTTACTTAGAGTTCTACGGTGAAGGGGCTGATGCGCTGACCGTGGGCGACCGTGCCACGATTTCCAACATGACGCCGGAGTATGGCGCCACGGCAGCGATGTTCTACATCGATGATCAAACCATTGAGTATCTCAAGCTTACCGGGCGGGAAGATGAGCAGGTCGCGCTGGTGGAAGCTTACGCCAAGCATACCGGCCTGTGGGCGGAGAGCTTGAAAACCGCCGAGTATGAGCGGGTGCTGACCTTTGATCTCTCAAGCGTGGCGCGCACCCTGGCTGGCCCTTCTAACCCCCATGCCCACCTACCTACTTCCGAGCTGGCAAAGCGTGGTATTGCCATTGACCTGGATAAAGCCCGGGCCGATGAGCAGGCGGGCAGAATGCCGGATGGCGCGGTGATTATTGCCGCTATTACCAGCTGTACCAACACGTCTAACCCGCGCAATATGGTGGCGGCGGGGCTGATTGCCCGCAACGCCAACCGCTTAGGGCTGACTCGCAAGCCCTGGGTGAAGTCGTCGCTGGCCCCTGGCTCGAAAACCGTCAAGATGTACCTGGAAGAAGCCCACTTGATGGACGAGCTTGAGAACCTTGGCTTCGGTGTGGTGGCCTACGCCTGTACCACGTGTAACGGGATGTCCGGCGCGCTGGAACCAAAAATTCAGCAGGAAATCATCGACCGTGACCTGTACGCCACGGCGGTGCTTTCCGGTAACCGTAACTTTGATGGGCGTATCCACCCCTACGCCAAACAGGCGTTTTTGGCTTCACCGCCGTTGGTGGTGGCTTATGCCATTGCGGGCACCATCCGCTTTGATATCGAAAAAGACGTGCTGGGGTATGACCAGCAGGGCAATCCGGTCACCCTCAAGGATATCTGGCCCGACGATAGCGAAATCGATGCCATCGTGAAGTCGGCGGTGAAACCTGAGCAGTTCCGCCAAACCTATATCCCAATGTTCGATCTGGATAAGAGTGCGCGCACGCAGGTAAGCCCGCTCTACGAATGGCGGCCCCAGAGCACCTATATTCGCCGCCCGCCCTACTGGGAAGGCAACATGGCGAAAGAGCGTGGGCTGAAGGGTATGCGCCCGCTGGCGATTCTGCCGGACAACATTACCACCGACCACCTTTCGCCCTCTAATGCCATCATGCTCGATAGCGCGGCGGGGGAGTACCTGCACAAAATGGGCCTGCCGGAGGAGGATTTTAACTCTTACGCCACCCACCGCGGGGATCACCTAACCGCCCAGCGGGCCACCCTGGCGAATCCGAAACTGTTCAACGAAATGGTTCACGATGAGCAGGGCAAGGTGCTGCAGGGGTCGCTGGCGCGTATTGAGCCGGAGGGTAAGGTGACCCGTATGTGGGAAGCCATCGAAACCTACATGGCCCGCAAGCAGCCGCTGATTATTATCGCCGGTGCGGATTATGGCCAAGGCTCGTCCCGTGACTGGGCCGCCAAAGGTGTCGCGCTAGCGGGGGTAGAGGCGATCGTTGCCGAAGGCTTTGAGCGCATTCACCGCACGAACTTGATCGGTATGGGCGTCATGCCCCTGCAGTTTGAAGAGGGCACTACCCGTAAAACCCTTGAGCTGGACGGCACGGAAATCTTCGATGTGGAGGGCACCCCCGAGCCGCGCGCCATGCTCACGCTAGTCATTCATCGTAAGAGTGGCAGCACCGAGCGCGTGCCGGTGGTTTGTCGATTGGATACCGCCGAAGAGGTCACCATCTATTCAGCCGGTGGCGTACTGCAGCGGTTTGCCCAAGACTTTTTGGAATCCTCCGTTGCCTAGTGGTACTGGCGCAATGGTAAGGGTGTGATTGATAGCGAATAGCCTGGCGGTTGCCAGGCTATTTTTTAGGAGGTGAATCATGGCTCATAGGGCACAAATCAGTATTCCCGCCACGTATATGCGGGGCGGTACCAGTAAGGGCGTGTTTTTTACCCTGAGCAATCTACCCCCCGCCGCTCAGGTGCCAGGTGAGGCGCGCGATAAGCTGCTCATGCGGGTGATTGGTAGCCCCGACCCTTATGAAAAGCAGATTGATGGAATGGGCGGTGCAACCTCCAGCACCAGCAAAACGGTGATTCTCTCGAAGAGTGACTCTCCCGACCACGATGTTGACTATCTGTTCGGCCAAGTCTCAATTGATAAGCCCTTTGTGGATTGGAGCGGTAACTGCGGCAACCTATCCGCGGCGGTGGGGCCGTATGCCATTGCCAACGGTTTAGTTGACCCTGCCAAGGTGCCGCAAAACGGTGTCGCGGAAGTGCGTATTTGGCAGGTCAATATTCAGAAAACCATTGTTGCCCAAGTGCCCATTACTGATGGCCAGGTGCAAGAAACCGGTGATTTTGAGCTGGATGGCGTGACCTTTCCGGCAGCGGAGATCCCCGTCGCGTTTATGGACCCTGCCGATGGCGAGGGCGCTATTTTTCCAACCGGCAACGTGGTTGATGACCTAGAGGTGCCGGGGGTTGGTGTGCTGAAAGCAACGCTGATTAATGCAGGCATTCCAACGGTGTTCGTCAATGCTGAGGCGCTGGGCTACACCGGGTGTGAGCTGCAAGAAGCGATTAATGGGGATGCCAAGGCGCTGGAGATGTTCGAAACGATTCGCGCCCACGGTGCTGTCCGCATGGGATTGATTAACCATGTGGAGGAGGCCGCCAGCCGTCAGCACACCCCCAAGGTAGCATTTGTAGGCCCGGCGGCCAGCTATACGGCGTCGAGTGGTAAAGCCGTCCATGCGGAAGATATTGACCTAGTGGTGCGGGCGCTCTCAATGGGCAAGCTGCACCACGCAATGATGGGCACGGCGGCCGTTGCCATTGGCGCAGCGGCGGCGATTCAAGGTACGTTAGTGAACTTAGCGGCGGGGGGCGTTGAGCGTGAGGCGGTCACGTTTGGCCATCCGTCTGGGTCGCTACGGGTGGGAGCCAAAGCCAGCTTGATAGAGGGGCGTTGGCAGATTGATCAGGCAGTGATGAGCCGCAGCGCACGAGTCTTAATGGAAGGGCATGTGCGAGTGCCTGGCGATACAATCTAAGCGGCTTGCCAGCAACCTGCCACCGCCGGTGCATGCTCGTGCGGTGGCATATATAGGTTGCTGTTCAAACTTACTCGTCAAAGGTGATCTGATCACGCATACGGTCAACGGTAGCCGGCCCAATACCGTTCACACGGGTGAGGTCGTCGGCGTTCTCAAAGGCGCCATTAGCTTCGCGCTCTTCAATAATGGCGGCTGCACGGCTTGGGCCGATGCCTGGTAGCTCAGCAAGCAGCTCCTCATCGGCGCTGTTCACATTAATGGGTTCAATGGCCTGGGCTAGCGCTGTTCCAGAGAGGCCTAAACTCAGGCTAATAAGCAGTGCGGTGGCGAAACGTTTTAGCGTTGTCTGCATCGTTAACTTCCTTTCTAATTTTTCTATTGACCCAATCGTTTACCCAGCGAAATGGGTGGTGAGCGCAGCGGGTGAAAGTTACTCGCCGCCTTAGTGAAATTAGCCTTTTCGGTCAGTGTATGCTGTAAGCCATTAACGATGTTTTTTGTAAGTATTTTGCTATAAAGCAGTAGTGAATCTCCTACACAGTAAGTGTGGTGGGGCTGTTACACTATGAGTACGGTGTCATCGGCCCGGCTCAGTATCAGCGGTTTAACCTTGTGCCTTGTCTATTAGCCTGCATGACCCTCTCTAAACGACCCTCTCTATGCGTTCACGAACACGGAGTAAGCGCGTGTCCACCGATTCCCCACTGATTATTGCTCTGGACTATCCCTCCCTGGATGCGGCCTTATGCATGGCTGACCAGCTCGACCCGGCACGTTGTCGCGTCAAAGTAGGTAAAGAGCTATTTACCCGTAGCGGCCCGGCTGTCTTGGAAGCGCTTCATGGCCGTGGTTTCGACGTGTTTCTTGATCTCAAATTTCACGATATCCCCAATACGGTGGCCAGTGCCGTGCAGGCTGCGGCGGAGCAGGGTGTTTGGATGGTAAATGTGCACGCATCAGGCGGGCGCAACATGATGGAGGCAGCGGCTAAGCGCCTTTCGGACCATCACCTAAAAACACATTTAATCGCGGTGACAGTGCTGACCAGTATGCAAGCACAAGACCTGCAAGAAGTAGGCATTACCGCAAGTCCCGCTGAGCAGGTAATGCGTTTAGCGGCGTTGACCCAGCAGAGTGGATTGGACGGCGTAGTGTGTTCGGCACAAGAAGCTGCACAGATTAAAGCGCAGTGCGGAGGCACATTCTTGAAAGTAACGCCCGGTATTCGTCCTAGCTTTGCGGCGGCGAACGATCAGCAGCGCATCATGACGCCTGCTGACGCAATGCAGGCAGGCAGTACTCATCTAGTGGTGGGGCGGCCGGTTACTCAAGCAGAGGACCCTATGGCCGCATTGGCAGCTATTGAGGCTGAGCTGATAGGGGGGTAATCGTTATTCCCCCTCGATACCTGTGATCGGTTTAATCGTGCCCCAGCGGCGGCAGCTGGGGCACTGCCAAGCTAGGCTGTCGCTGCTGAAGCCGCAGCGACGGCAGCGATGGCGGTGGCGCCCTTTTAGCAGAGCATCTGTATGGTGTTTGAGTAGTAGCAAACGGGTATCCGGTGTCGTTTTGCCGCTTAGCCGTTCGCTTTCTAGGTAAAGATCGACTAAGTAATCAAGCCCTCCCAGGCTAGGGGCTTCACGTAGCCATTCACCGGTACGTTCAATCGCGCTATCTACGCCGTCTCTCTGATGCACCAGCGTGCCAAGCGCGACAATAACGCTCGTGTAGGGGGCTTGCCCCAGCAGTTTGTAGAGATGGCTTTCCAGGCCGGGTAAGTCGTCGTTGCGGGTGTAGGCACGGTGCAGCGCTGGAAGCATGGTGGGCACATGAGCGATATCCTGCTGGGGGATATGGTCAAGCCGCTCGATTGCTTTCGCGTAGTGGCCCTTCTCCATCTCCAGTTCGGCCAGCATGAGGGTGGCGCGTATGCAGCGCTCATCCAATTGAAGCGCTTTTTTGAGATGTTTGCGTGCCAGCGCACGGCTGGATTGATCAATCTCCTGCTGTGCAAGCTCGCAGTGCCAGTGTGAGGCGGGGCGGCACATGGCGGGCTGCTGTTTCAATAGCGGCTGAACGATCTCTAGCGCATCTTGCCACTCTTTTTCTCGCTCAAGTAAGTCAATTAATAGCCGTTTCACTTCTAAGCGTAGCGGCATATTCGCTGAGTGCTCAAGCAGGCTACGTAGCAACCTTTGAGCGCGGTCGTGTACACCCAGGGCGATAAAATCACGGGCTAGCTCAAGCTGGATGGCTTCATTGGTGGCGGTGGAAAGGGCCGGACGGGCGAGCAGGTTTTGGTGAATGCTCACGGCTTTGTCCGCTTCTCCGCGTGTTCGGAACAGCTTGCCTAGCGCGATATGCGTATCAACAGTATCGCTGTTAACATCGAGCGCGTGGATAAAGGTATTGATAGCTTCATTGGGCTGCTCGTTTAACAGGTAGTTCAGCCCGACGAAGTACTCCCGGGATAGGCCGGGAGTACGCGAGGTGTGAGTGTGCTGCTGGCGGCGATAGGCATAGCGAATGCCCAGGCCAAAGCCGATGGCAATGGCTGCCAAGAGTATGCCTAGCAGCACTGCATCATGCATTTACGCCAGTTCCTTAAACCCCTGGGTGCGTAAGCGATCCAGCTCTTTACGCTGCTGTTTATTATGGCGCTCACTGCGAGCGAGCCTTGCTTTCAGGCGAATATAAACGCCGAGCATGGCTAGCATACCGACGATAACACCTACCGCGAGTGTGGCTAGAAGCCATACGGAGAGCGATACAGCAGGCAGTTCGGCCCAAATCAGATTTAAGCCAATGGCCTGCTGATTATTGACAGCAAACAGAATGCCCACTAGCAATACAACTAATAAAATAACGGCCAGAATCAGCCCTTTGATCCAACGCATGAGAGTTTCCTAGTCAGTGACGTTCACGGTAACGCTATTGTGTCTGAGTCTGGGCGCGGCGTCATCCCGCAGAAGGTCGGATGGCGCGATTAACTCGCTTTAATATCCTAACGCTCGGCTAGCGTCGACCTGCTCCCGCAGTTCTTTGCCCGGTTTGAAGTGCGGTACGTATTTACCGTCTAAATCTACCGGCTCGCCAGTTTTAGGGTTGCGTCCGGTGCGTGGCTCACGGTAATGGAGCGAGAAACTGCCAAAGCCGCGGATCTCTACCCGCCCGCCATTGGCCAGAGCGTCAGTCATATCATCTAAGATAATACGCACCGCCGTTTCGACTTCTTTGGCGGATAGCTCCGGTTGACGCATCGCAATTTGTTCGATTAGTTCAGATTTGGTCATCGGTTGGCTCCCTGCAAGCTTAAAGGCCGTAACGCGCACGCGACCTTGATAACATCAAAATCAGCATACTGCGCATACAGGTATAAAACAATTCAGATAAAACAAGGTACTAGGCAAGTTGGTTCGAAGCTGATTAACAGCATAGGCGATGCTAGGCCCTGGCGCGACCCCGCAGCTTCGGTATACTAGCTTTTCATTTCATCGACTCGGAGAGGCTGACGTTGAGCGACGATACTTCCCCCGCCGCTGTGCTACGTAAGCGGCTTTATTGGCATTCCCGGCGCGGTATGTGGGAGCTGGATTTGCTATTAATTCCTTTTTTGGAACAACGCTTTGACTCGTTGACTGAAGAGGAGCAGCTAACGTATCAGCGTTTGATCGAAGAAGAAGATCAAGATTTGTTCGTTTGGCTCATGCACCGTGAGTGGCCCGAAGACCCTGCCTTGCGGCATATCGTTCAAATGATCGTTGAACATGCCGAAACCACCGATAATTCTGCCTATCGCACGCTCTAAATTAGCGGCCTGTTTGCAAACCCTGCTGGTGCTTGGGTTGGCCTTCTTGGCAAGTTGGACAACAGGTAGCTGGGTAGGGCTAATAGCGTTAGGAACTGGTTTGGGGTTAGTGTATCGCTCTTATCGTGCCCAGCCATGCGGCATGTTGCAGCTTGCTGAACGCGGCAACCAGCTAGTCGGCCGCTGGCTGTTGGCAACGGGAGAGGTTGGCGCTGAGCAAAGTGTTAGCTGTGACTACCTTGGCCCCTGGTTAGCGGGGTTGCGTTTAGGGCCGCAGCGTTTGTGGCTCTGGCCGGATAGCCTGCCCCGCGCTAGCCAGCGTGCCCTACGCCGATGTTTCCATCGGCCAGGGCGTTAGTAGGAGCACAAGGTGTTAGTGGGACAGTTTTGTCGTGCGTAAACTGTTTAGCGTGAGTTTTGATGGGCGAGAGTTGGCCTGGTGACCTGGCCAGTCAATTGAGTAGTGTAAGCCACGAGACTCGTGGCGTTGCACAGCGGCCATGACGGTAAGTTGAGCAAGAGTAATGGCCTGCTGTAGTTGCACGCTGTCAGGGTGCGACATCTCTTTATCAATTCTCTCTAGCTCGGCCTTGATGTCTGCGAGCGCATCGCCAGCTTTGGCGAGTCCTTGGTTGCTGCGCACAATAGAGACATATTGGCTCATTACGCTGCGCATATCGCGACGCAGCACGTTGAGTGCTTTCTTATCGGCCTTAAAGTTAGGCTGAATCGTGGGTGTTGGGTAGCTTGTCGATTCCAGTATCTCAGTAGGGAGTTGCGGCTGGGAGAGCAGGTGTTGCGCGCAGCTTCGTGCGTATACCAAACACTCCAGCAGCGAATTGCTAGCCATCCGGTTGGCACCGTGAAGCCCTGTATAGGCTACTTCGCCAATAGCGTAGAGGTTGGCAACGCCGGTAGCGCCGACGTGGTTGGTGGCAACGCCGCCGCAGCTGTAATGGGCGGCAGGCACAACGGGGATAGGATGGCGCGTGATATCAATGCCCCGTGAGGCGCAGTGAGCCAGAATGGTCGGGAAGTGATGATGGATAGATGCTTCACCCAAATGGCGTATATCCAGCCATACGTGCCCCTGGGTGCCTTGTTGGATTTGCGCATCAATGGCCCTGGCAACCACATCTCTTGGTGCAAGCTCGGCACGTGGGTCCAGGTCGGGCATAAAACGGTGACCTGCCTCGTTGAGTAGGTAGCCACCTTCGCCGCGCACCGCCTCGCTAATTAGAAAAGCTGGGCCATCCGGGTCGAATAAGCAGGTGGGGTGAAACTGCTGAAATTCCAGGTTGGCGAGTGTGGCCCCAAGCTTAGCCGCCATCATCATGCCTTCACCGCTGCTGGGTGAAGGGGTAGTGGTATGCCGGTATAGCCCGCTGGCGCCGCCGGTGGCGAGAACGGTGTGATGGGCATAAAGCGCTTGCGGGCGCTGCTCGCTATCTATGCCCTGGGCGCCAATGCAGCGGCCCTCGGCGTCGCTTAACAGGGTCGAGATAGTCAGGTCGCTACGCTGGGTGATGCGTGGGTGAGCGGCGACTTTGCTGACCAGTGTTTCAACCACTGCGCGGCCGGTTGCATCGTCGGCATGAATAATGCGCCGTGCATTGTGTCCACCTTCCCGGGTGAGATGGTAGGGGTAGCGGGCGCTTGGGTCTGGGTCGGGAGTAAACGGCACGCCGTTATCAATGAGCCACTGAATAGCGTCGGGGCCGTGAGTCACGGTAAAGCGAACAGCTTCTTCATCGCACAGGCCGTCACCAGCAATGAGGGTGTCGCGTATATGGTCGTCGAGATTATCATCTGGAGAGAGCACGGCCGCAATGCCCCCCTGCGCCCAGCGGCTGGCCCCTTGATCATCCATTGCTGGGCGTACCAGGGTGACAGACAAGTGGTCGGCAACTTCCAATGCAAGGGTAAGGCCGGCGACGCCGCCACCAATGATAAGTATGTCGGATGTTGGCGCGCTCATAAGGGGGCCGCTCCTTCTTTTTGCTATGGAAAGCTGTACGCGCTACACGCTGTCACAGTAAGGCTGGCATCATAGCGTGACCACTGGCGCTTAGCGATGTGTGCCAGCAAAAAATCGAAAGGTACCCGTTAAGAGTAAGTTAAGCACACAAAAAAGCCGCGTAGATCAGAGATCTCGCAGCGTTATATTCTAACTTGCAATTAATGGTGCCCGGAGCCGGACTTGAACCGGCACGGAGTTACCTCCGAGAGATTTTAAGTCTCTTGCGTCTACCAATTTCGCCATCCGGGCAGTGTATCGCGGCTTTAAGGGCCATCGCTACACTGGAAATGGAGGCTGGAGTCGGAATCGAACCGGCGTACACGGAGTTGCAGTCCGCTGCATAACCACTCTGCCATCCAGCCTAACAAGTCATTGGCGTTAACCAAATTGGAGCGGGAAAGGAGATTCGAACTCCCGACCCTCGCCTTGGCAAGGCGATGCTCTACCACTGAGCTATTCCCGCTCGACTCGAGGGCGAATTATACGCATCGCTGCGCACTTGTCAAATAATCAATTTTCTAACGGGTTCAAAGAGCTACTGTGCTGTTTACGTAAGTACTGCTTACATGGAGCGGCTGAGGTGCGGCCAGGCGGCTTTTAGATACTGTGCCATTGACCACAGCGTTAGGGCAGCGGCGGCATAGAGGATAACGACCCCCACAAATGCAATTTCATGCGCGGGCGGAAAAGCCAGCAGCACGAGGATGGCGATCATCTGCAGCGTGGTTTTTAGTTTGCCGATCCAGGAGACCGCCACCATACCGCGTTTACCCATCTCCGCCATCCACTCCCGTAGGGCTGAAATGACGATCTCGCGGCCAATAATCACCAGTGCGGGAAGGGTAAGCACCAGCGTATCGAAACGCTCAATCAATAGCGCCAGTGCGACGGCGACCATGAGTTTGTCGGCCACAGGGTCCAAAAAAGCACCAAAGGGCGTCGATTGGTTCCAGCGGCGGGCAAGATAGCCGTCAAGCCAGTCGGTGACCGATGCCAGGGCAAATAGACCGGCGGCAACCGGCATACTCCAGCTAAATGGTAAGTAAAAAAGCACTACCAGTAGCGGGATAAAGACAATTCTTGCCAGTGTGAGTATGTTAGGTATGTTCATCGCAGGGCGCGATCCTTGCCGGAGAATCTGAAAGACGGAGTGTAATGTGCCAGGTCATTCTATCCCCCTTAGCGCATTGCATCCATGTTAAGAACAGGTTTATCCATTGAGCGCCGTATAAATGGCTTCTGCCAGGGCGGCATTAATGCCTGGCACCCTAACAAGCTCTTCACGGCTGGCCTTTTGTACACCCTGTAGGCCACCAAAGAAACGCAGCAGTTCGCGGCGGCGCTTTGGGCCGATGCCGGGAATATCCTGTAGGGTGGAGGTGCGCCTTGCCTTGTCCCGTGCGGCCCGATGGCCGGCAATAGCAAATCGGTGGGACTCGTCGCGGATATGCTGGATTAGGTGCAGTGCCGGAGAGGCGGGGTCCAGTGGTAGTGGGTTGTCGCTGCTCTCCAGGAAGAGCGTTTCCAGCCCTGCTTTGCGGGTGGTGCCTTTGGCAACGCCCAGCAGCAGAATACCGGTGACCGCTAGGTCGTTTAATACGCTCCGTGCCATGTTGAGCTGACCCTTACCGCCATCCACGATTAGGATATCGGGAGCCACCGCCTCACCGCTTTTAACCCGCTTGAGGCGACGGGTCAGGGCTTGCTGCATGGCGGCGTAGTCATCACCTGCTGCAACGCCTTCAATGCGAAAGTGGCGGTAGTCGCTTTTGCGTGGGCCTTGGTGGTCGAAGACCACGCAGGAAGCCACGGTTGCCTCACCTTGACTATGGCTAATATCAAAGCACTCAAGGCGTTCAGGCAGTTTGTCCAGCCCTAGCGCTTGCTGTAGCGCCTCAAAGCGTGCGGTGAGCTGGGTTTTGTTCGCCAGTTGGGAGGCAAGTTGCTGCTCAGCATTGGTCATGGCGAGGTGCTGCCATTGGGCGCGGTGCCCACGCACTTGGCTTGCCACTCTGACTTTTTTGCCCGCTTGTTGTGAAAGGGCATCGGCAATCAGGGAGCTATCTTCCAACGGGTGGCTGGTGATGACTTCCCCAGGCACGTTGTGCGGCTGGCCGAAGTAGTACTGGCTGACCACTTCGGTCAACAGCATTTCCGGCGATAAGTCTAGGTCGTTTTTGGGGGTATGGTGTCGAGCGCCTAGTAGGCGGCCATCGCGCACGCTTAGAATTGAAATGCCTATTGCACCAGGGCGCTGAGCCAAGGCGAAAACGTCGGCATCACCGCTCTCATTATCCACAAATTGGCGCTGCTGTAGCTGGCGTAGCTGCTGGATTTGGTCGCGTAGGCGGGCGGCTTCCTCGAAATTAAGCGCTTGGCTGGCGGCTTCCATCTCTTGGGTTAAGAGCTGGGTCACGTGCTCGCTTTTGCCTTCAAGGCACATCACCGCATGCTCGACATCCCGGCGATACTCCTCTTCGGAAATATAGCCGACACAAGGGGCGCTGCAGCGCTCTATCTGATACTGCAAGCAGGGGCGGGAGCGGTGGGCGAAAACGCTGTCTTCGCAGTTGCGGATGCGGAATATTTTCTGCATCAGCGTCAGGCTCTCTTTTACTGCGCCGCTACTGGGGTAGGGGCCAAGGTAGCGGCCGTCGCCACGGCGCTGGCGTGCCCGTTTATACTCAAGTGCCGGGTAAGGGTGGCGATCGGTGACAAACACAAACGGGTAGGATTTATCATCCCGTAGCAGAATATTGTAAGGTGGACGAAGCTCCTTGATTAATGTTTGTTCAAGCAGCAGTGCTTCGGTTTCGCTACGGGTGACGGTGATTTGGACATCCGCAATGCGTGCCACCATCGCCTGGGTTTTGGCATTGAGCTGGCCGCGGAAGTAGCTTGCCAGCCGTGCTTTCAAACGCTTCGCTTTACCAACGTAGAGCGTATTTTGCTCCTCATCCAGCATACGATAAACCCCGGGAGAGGTGCTGACAGAGCTTAAAAACTGCTTGGCATCAAAAGTCATGGCTGGGCAACGGAGCTCTTAAACGACAGAAGCAGCGATGGTAGGTCTATCCTATAGTGGCGTCAAAACCTTCGACTAGTCCGTGACGCAAGGCAAGGTGGGTGAGTTCGACATCGCTAGTGACGCGCAGCTTATCAAACAGGCGATAACGGTAAGTGTTGACGGTTTTAGGGCTAAGGTGTAGCCGGTCAGAGATATCTTGTACTCGCTGACAATTAACAATCATCAGCGCAATCTGTAACTCACGATCTGATAGTTGGTTAAACGGGCTATCTTCGTCGGTAAAGTGGGCAAGGGCGAGGCGTTGCGCAATTTCTTGGCTGATGTAACGCCCGTTGCGGAAGACCTGGCGGATAGCGTCAGTCATCTCTGCAGCATCAGCCCCTTTGCTTAAAAAACCCGATGCCCCTGCTTCAAGCATGCGCCGCAGCACGCTGTCTTCTAGGTGAGCGGTAAGAATAATGACTTTGATATCTGCTAGCGTGCGATGAATACGGCGTGTGGCCTCTAATCCTCCAATGCCAGGCATACGAATATCCATAAGGACAATATCGGGCTTTAGCTGTCGGCACTGAGCGACGGCGCTCTCGCCGTCATCTACTTCGCCCACAATTTTAATATCGGACTCTTCGTTTAGCAGGTGGGCGATGCTGGTTCTCACCAGGTGGTGATCATCGGCAATTAAAACGTTGATCAAAGGTCTGGCTCCTGCAGGTAATCATCGTGGACTCGGGCGATACACACGCTGCGAACCTATAGAGTGCCACAGCTTTTAGCAAAGGAGAATTAGTCGATATTGGTTTGCTTTAGTGCTTGACTCCTGAAAGGCTGTGGCTTAGTATTCGCCCCGCTGCACACGACAGGCAGCTTGTGGGGCCTTAGCTCAGCTGGGAGAGCGCAACACTGGCAGTGTTGAGGTCAGCGGTTCGATCCCGCTAGGCTCCACCATTATTCTATAAACGCCACGTTATTTATAACGTGGCGTTTTGCTATTTGTCAGTGTCCCTACTTGTTAGCGTCTCTACTTATATCACCCTTGTCTGTGAGCGCCTTCGGTGCTCGGTGTATAGGCGAGTAAAGAGCGTATAAAGCGAGCAAGAGAAAGTATAAAGCCAGCCCCGTCATACGGGCAGGGCTGGCAGAATGGCTATTCTTCAATCTTGCCGAGCAGCAGAAACTCAATAAGCGCCTTTTGGGCGTGTAGGCGGTTACCTGCTTCCTGCCATACCACTGCCCGCGGGTCATCCAGCAGCGTGTGGCTGATCTCTTCTCCCCGGTGGGCGGGTAGGCAGTGCAGGAACAGGGCATCGGGTTGAGCGGTGTCGAGCAGGGCTTCGGTCACCTGGAAGCCCGCAAAGTCGGCTTCCCGCTTCGCTTGCTCCTCCTCCTGCCCCATGGAGGCCCATACGTCGGTAGTGATTAAGTCAGCGCCCTTGGCCGCTTCCTGCGGGTCGTGGAGTAGAGTGACGCACTCTCCCGCAGCCGCCATGATGTCTTCGCGGGGTTCATAACCTTTCGGGCAGCAGACCCGCAGGTGGAAGCCGAATTGGCGGGCGGCGTTAATCCAGGAGTGGCACATATTGTTGCCATCGCCAATCCATACGGCGGTGCGGCCTTTAACGCTGCCGCGCAGCTCCGTCCATGTCATCACGTCTGCCAAGAGCTGGCAGGGGTGATAGTCGTCGCTTAATGCATTAATAACCGGCACGCTGCTGGCGCTGGCATAGGCTTCCAGGCCCTGATGGGAGAAGGTGCGAATCATGACCGCATCGACCATTTCGGACAGTACGCGTGCGGTGTCCTCAATCGGCTCGCCGCGTCCAAGCTGGGTGTCGCGGGGAGAGAGGAATAGCGCATGGCCGCCAAATTGGGCCATGCCGGTTTCAAAGGAGACACGGGTGCGGGTGGAGGATTTCTCGAAAATCATCGCCAGCGTGCGGTTGGGCAGCGGTGTGTACACGGGCCCGTTGGCTTTCAGGTCGGTTTTAATCTTGATGGCACGCTGAATCAAATACGCCAGCTCATCCGGGGTCAAATCCAATAGGGTAAGGAAATGGCGTGTCGCCATGATGACTCTCTCCGCGCAAAAACACCATCCTAGCGATGCGGCGGGGGATGCGCAACGCGGATAGCATGCGTAGAATGGCGACACGCGGTAAGGCCGAGTAGTTTGCTCAGGTATTGGTGCACACCGCCAAACCAAGGCATTGCTGGGTCGTGGGGTTAAAGCCGGTTAGCGAATTGCGTAAACTAGCTTGGATCACATCACTTGTTTAGGAGCACATCATGAGCACCACTGCCGAAAATATTCAGCGTCAAATCAGCGAAAACCCGATTTTGATCTATATGAAAGGTACTCCTCAGCTGCCCCAGTGCGGTTTCTCTGCGCAAACCGTGCAGGCGCTGATGAGCTGCGGCGAGCGTTTTGCCTTTGTTAACGTGCTGGATAACCCGGATATTCGCGCCGAGCTGCCAAAAATTGCCAACTGGCCGACCTTTCCCCAGCTTTGGGTAGAGGGCGAGCTAGTAGGCGGTTGCGATATCGTGATGGAGATGCATCAAAACGGCGAACTGGAAAAGCTGATTAAAGAAGCCGCCCAGCGTGCCAGTGCCGCTGAAGGCAGTGACAACGCCTAAGCGTGACGCCTTAAACCGTCCGGTTGGTGCCGGGCGGTTGGCGGGCTGCGGTGCAGCCGCTAGAATGGTGCTTAATTTAGCACCAATACTCGGCATCTACGGTGATATGCCCGCTTAGCATCGATAGTTAGCCCGCCTAAGGAAGTTTTGCTCAATGAGCTATCAGGTTCTGGCCCGCAAATGGCGGCCACGTACATTCCACGAGCTCGTGGGCCAGGCCCATGTTCAGCGCGCCCTGGTCAATGCCCTTGACCAGGGCCGTCTGCATCACGCCTACCTGTTTACCGGTACCCGAGGTGTCGGCAAAACCACGCTGGCACGCATTTTGGCAAAATGTCTTAACTGCACCGCCAATGGGCGTGGGGATGAGGGAATTACCTCAACACCCTGCGGCCAGTGCGACAGCTGCCAAGCTATCGATGAAGGCCGGTTTGTCGATTTAATCGAAGTGGACGCTGCGTCCCGCACCAAGGTGGAAGATACCCGCGAGCTGCTCGATAACGTTCAGTACGCGCCAACTCAGGGGCGCTACAAGGTCTACCTCATCGATGAGGTGCATATGCTCTCCACCAGCAGTTTTAACGCGCTGCTGAAAACCCTGGAAGAGCCGCCCCCGCACGTAAAATTCCTGTTGGCGACCACCGATCCCCAAAAACTCCCCGCCACGGTACTCTCCCGCTGCCTGCAGTTTACCCTGAAGCATATGCCTCCCGAGCGGGTGGTCGAGCACTTAACCTACGTGTTGGGCGAGGAGGGGGTTGAGTATGATGAAAGCGCGCTGTGGCTGTTAGGCAAGGCTGCCGAAGGCTCCATGCGCGATGCGATGAGCTTGACAGACCAGGCCATTGCCTTTGGCCAAGGTGCTGTTCGACATGCCGATGTGGCAGCAATGTTGGGTACGCTGGATCATCGTCATGTGCTTGCGTTGGTTGAGGCGCTAGCGGAGGTGGATGTTCAAAGGCTGTTGGCGGAAGTCGCCCAGCTGGCCGAGCAGGGGCCTGATTTTGCCGCCGTGTTGGATGAGCTAACGGCTATTCTCCACCGCCTGGCAGTGGCGCAAATGGTGCCCGACGCGGTGGATAATAGCCATGGTGACCGGGCAGAGATCCAACAGTTGGCCAGCCGGTTTACCGCTGAAGATATCCAGCTCTACTATCAGATTGGCATTCAGGGGCGTGGCGATATGGTGCACGCCCCCGACCTACGCAGCGCCTTGGAAATGACGCTGCTGCGAATGCTGGCTTTCCGCCCCCAGGGGGTGCCCAAGCCGCCAGCAACGCCTTTGCCGCTCCGCCGTGAGCCAGCGCCTGCTGCGAGTGAGGACGTGCCGGCACCTTCTGCCCCTCCAAGCGGGCCAGCTGAAAAAAAGCCTGAGCCTGCGCCCACAGCGGTGCAGGCGGCAGCACCAACGGATGCATCTACCGAGATACCTAGGCAGGCGGATGTGCCAGCGCCGCAACAGGAAGCGCCGCCCCCCTGGTCGCTTGAAGAAGTGGAGAGTGCCGCTACGCTCTCGCCAGAGCCAGAGCCAGCTTCTCCTGCAGCCGCTGCAATTAGGCAGCCTGAATCATTGGCTGCCGATGATCGCCTAACCCACGCTGCATGGTTAGCCTGTTTCGACGCCTTGGGTTTGGGTGGCCTGACACGCAATCTGGCAGCGCACTGCCAGTTGGAAAGCGATAATGGTGATGTCGTGGTGCTGCGGCTAGATCCTAGCCAATCTGCTATGCAGGCGGATGTACATAATGGCCGCATTGAACGGGCGCTTAAAGAGATGGGCTGGCCAAGACGAGTGCGGTTCAGCGTGGCGGCGCTGGATGCTACGCTGGAAACCCCTCGCCAGCAGGAAGAGCGCTTACAGCAGGAGCGTCATGCCCAGGCTGTTGATCTATTGCATCACGACCCCAATATTCAGAAGTTACAGCAGGCGTTTGGGGCTACGCTAATTGAGTCAACCGTAAAACCAACGCCAGAGCCACGTTCCTAGCGGCCGATGGCCCCTCTACTCGTTTGAATACTTTAGGAGAACACCGCATGTTTAAAGGCGGAATGGGCAACATCATGAAGCAAGCCCAAGAAATGCAGGAAAAAATGCAGCGCGTGCAAGAAGAAGTGGCCAAAGCCGAAGTGCACGGCGAAGCGGGTGCTGGCATGGTAAAAGTCACCATGAACGGCCGCCATGATGTTAGCAATGTCACGATCGACCCAAGCGTTTTGGAAGAGGATAAAGAGCTGCTGGAAGATTTACTGGCAGCCGCGGTCAACGATGCGGTGCGTAAAGTAGAAGCGAACTCCAAAGCGAAAATGGAAGAAGCGACGGCTGGGTTGAATCTGCCGCCCGGCTTTAAGATGCCGTTCTAAACCATGCGTTTTTCCCCGCTTGTTGAGCAGTTGATGGAGGCGTTTCGCGTGCTGCCAGGCGTTGGGCCAAAAACGGCCCAGCGCATGGCTATGCATTTGCTTGAGCGAGAACGCCCAGGAGGCCAGCGGTTAGCCGCGGTTATCCAGCAGGCGATAGAGGAAGTCGGTTATTGCCAGCGCTGCCGGACGCTTACCGAAGCCAACATCTGTGCGCTCTGCGAAAGCCCGCGCCGTGATGATGCGCTGTTATGCGTGGTTGAGTCGCCTGCGGATCAGCTAGCCATTGAAGAAGCCGGTGGCTTTCAAGGGCGCTACTTTGTGCTGCATGGTCATCTTTCGCCGTTAGACGGTATTGGCCCGGAAGCCATTGGACTGGACTTGCTCGAAAGCCGTGTGGCGGAAGGTGCCATCCGTGAAGTCGTGCTCGCTACCAACCCCACGGTAGAAGGCGAGGCGACTGCTCACTACATCGCTGCCCAACTGGCGCATTACGGTGTTGCCTTCTCACGTCTTGCTTATGGCGTACCGATGGGCGGTGAGCTGGAGTACGTGGATGGCGGCACCCTAAGCCGCGCTTTTAACGGTCGCCAGCCCTTTACTAGCGACTGACACTGATAATAAACGCAAGCGCTGATGCGGTTGTGCCAACCCGGAAGACTGCTTTGTCCTCTTCATCCTCTTCTTTGTATCAATGGATTGATAGTGCCGAGGCATTAGACGCCGCCTGTCAGCAGGTTGCCGATGCCGACGTTATCGCCCTGGATACGGAATTTTTCCGCGAGAATACGTTTTTCCCCGTACCGGCGCTGATTCAGTTCGCCAGTGATGAGGTAGCGTACTTAATTGACCCGCTAACCACACCCTGCACTGAGTCTTTCAAGGCGCTGCTACAAAATAGTGCGGTGAAGCTGCTGCACGCCTGTAGTGAAGACCTTGAGGTTTTCCAGCATTGGGCAGGTGTGCTGCCCACGCCTTTGGTGGATACCCAGGTTGCCCAGGCTTTTTTGGGTGAAAATCCGGGCATGGGATATCAAAAGCTGGTAGAGCAGTGGGTAGGTGAAACGCTACCGAAAGAGGAAACGCGCTCCAACTGGCTGGAACGCCCACTAACGCCGTCGCAGTGTGAGTATGCCGCGCTAGACGTTATTTATTTGTTAAAAGTGTGGGCGCTTCAAGCGGAAAAGCTAGAAGCGTTAGGACGGCGAGAGTGGGTAGACAGCGAGTGCGCTGGTTTAATTGAGCAGGCAGGGCGCAGCGTCGAAAACGACGGACAGTGGTATACCCGCCAGCGTCAGCTATGGCGCCTGGCCCCTCGCCAGTTGGAAGCCTACCGCTTACTGACTAAGTGGCGTGAAGGGGAAACCCGCCGCCGTGATCTGCCGCGTAATTGGCTGGTAAGCGATAAGCTACTGTTTGCAATTGCTGAAAAAATGCCTAAAAACCGCTACGAGCTAGCAGAGGTTGAAGGCGTGAAGCCAACGCTGGTTAAAAAAGAGGGTGACACCCTGTTAGCGTGGGTGAAGCAAGCCTTGCACTGCCCTGAAAGCGACTTGCCAGCGCGTTGGCCGGACCCGATGCATCCAGCGTTTAAGCGGCGCTTCAAAGCCGTAAAAAAGGTAGTAACCGACAAAGCTGCCGAGCTACATATTGCCCCTGAGATGCTGCTGCGTCGACGAGATATTGAGGCGTTGGTGATGCAGCAGCTTGCCGGTAAGCCGTTAGCGGAGTTGAGTGGCTGGCGCGATAGCTGCTTAACGCACGCTATTCACCAAGCGCTTGAGGAGTTATCTGAATGAGCGAAAAATTGCTATGCGAGATTTTTAAAAGCTCGCGCAAAGACGAAATGTACCTCTACGTGGATAAGCGTCGAGGTGTGGAGCCGGTTCCCGAGGTGCTGATGGAAACATTCGGCAAACCTATCCCCGTGCTTACCATGATCCTAACCGAAGATAAGCCGCTTGCTCGTGTTAAGGCCGCCGATGTCATGGCTGCTATTGAGGAGCAAGGGTTCTACCTGCAGATGCCTCCGGCCAAAGAGGCCTACCTATTAGATATTCATCGTGCACAGGCGGCGGAGCGTTCGTGAGGCGTGCAGACGCGTTGGCGGTGAGTGCCCAATGAACTTTCTAGCCCATGCATGGTTGGCCCAGCCAGGTGACGACGGCTTTCTGTACGGTAATTTAATTGCCGATGGAGTGAAAGGCAGCGATCTTTCCGCTTGGTCGTCAAACGTTGCCCGAGGCATTCGCCACCACCGACGGGTCGATGCGTGGGTGGATCAGCACCCCAACGTCGTAATGGCCAAGCAGCGCGCCCCTCAGGCACAAAGGCGTTATGCAGGCATTGCGTTGGATATTGTGTGGGATCATTTTATTTCTCGGCAGCAGGAGGGGGCGGCCCAGCACCAACTGATAGAGCGCTGCTACCGGTTGCTTGATGCATGGCCCGCACCGCAACGTCTGGCGACGATGATGCCCGTGCTGGTGAAGCAGGACTGGTTACGCCGTTACGCCGATTTTGATTTTACTTGCCGTGCGATATCAGGTATCGGGCAACGCCTTTCCGGCCCCAATCGACTGGCGGAATTAGTGCCCTGGCTGCACGAAGACTACACTGCGTTAGAAGCGGATTTTAGCGTGTTATGGAGCGAGTGCCGTGAGGCGCTGACCAGCGATGGTGCGGTGGGCTGAACCGCCAGGCTTAGCCTGTATCGAAATGTTTAACCGAGGCAATTAACGATGGAAACCGCGTTGCGCGAGCGTTTCTGGGAACGTTATACGCTTGAAGAGCTAACGCCCTTGGAGTGGGAAGCGCTGTGTGACGGCTGCGGCCAGTGCTGTTTGCTAAAACTGCACGATGATGAGACGCAGGAGCTGGCTATTCTTAATGTGGCGTGCCGCCTTCTGGATATTCATAGCTGCCAGTGTAGCGACTATGAACACCGCTTTGATAGCGTGCCCGACTGCACCCAGCTGACCCCGGCATTAGTAAAAGAGTTTACTTGGCTACCGCAAACCTGCGGCTATCGACGGGTAGCGGAAGGGCGTAAATTAGCCGGCTGGCACCCATTGCTGAGTAACGATGCTGAGCGTGTTCACCGTAAAGGTGTAAGCGTTAGAGGATTTGCTGTATCACAAGATGAAGTGCCAGAACGCCATCTTGAAGAGCATATTATTGCGGTGCTGCCGATGTCGTAACGTTGGCGTCCAATTCTATCAATTCTATCGCAGCCTTCCATGGCGTGCGCTTCAACCGCTGGCTAACACGCTTTAGCTGGCGGTTTTTATTTTGCTGCTATCCCAAATCGTTAGAAACATCTCTTTAAATGCTGAGGCTTGTGGCTTGATGGCCTTTTCCCTGGTTGCATGTACTTTGGCAGCCTTCAGAGGGGTATCCCAGATGGTTGGAAACTGTTCCTGATTTTTCATCGTATCACTCCTAGCCGTAGGCTATATAGACATTGGTATAAGAAACTTATGGCTAGTATGCCGCAAAAAATATTTTATGGAAAGTATTTTCATAAAATAGATGGCGTAAAAAAAGCAGCGCCTCGGCGCTGCAGGTAGCCGTATTGATGGTGGGATTAAAGAGCAGTTTGATGCTGTACTGCTAGCCAGCGGGTCAGTGCCTCAAATGGCATCGGCTTGGCAAATAAATAGCCTTGCAGTACATCGCAATTCAGTGTCAGAAGGTGCTGCTGCTGCGCGCTGCTCTCTACCCCCTCAGCCACTACATTCAAGTCTAAGTGATGGGCAAGGGCGATAATTCCCTGGACAACAGCGGCATCTTTAGTGCTATCCACAATGTCTATGATAAAACTGCGGTCAATTTTTATCTTGTCGATAGGCAAGTGGCGCAGATAGCTCAGGCTGGAAAAGCCGGTGCCAAAGTCATCAATGGCGATGCTAATCCCCATACCTCGCAGCGCATGGAGCGTATCAATCGCTGCCTCGGTATCATTCATCAAAATGCCTTCTGTCAGCTCAAGCTCTAGCGCGGTAGCTGGCAGGCCAGTGGTTTCTAGGGTTTTGCGCAGTGAGCTTAAAAAGCTAGGGCGATGGAACTGCAGGGGAGATAGGTTCACTGCGATTCGGCAATGGCTAGGTAATAGAGGCTGAAGCTTCAAGAAATCCTTAGCGGCGCACTCCATTACCCACTGGCTTAACCCGATGATCTGCCCTGTCTCTTCGGCAATAGGAATGAATAGCCCTGGTGGGATGGGGCCCTTGATAGGGTGATTCCAGCGGACTAATGCTTCAAAGCCATGCACATTGCCATCACGGGTGAATAGTGGCTGATAGTGCAGCTCAAACTGCTCCTGGGCGATGGCTTCTTGCAAGTCGTTACGCAGTGTTACCCGTTGGGTAAGTTTGTGGTTAATATCGTAGGTAAACGTTTGCAGGGTGTTGCGGCCTTGCTGCTTAGCTTTATACATGGCCATATCGGCCTGTTGTAGCAGAGTCGCAGGGTTATCCAGTGTTTCATCGCTGAGCGCGATCCCAATACTGGCAGAGAGATAGAGTTCATGCCGGTCAATTCGGTACGGCTTGGCTAGTTCAAGGAGTAGGCGTTCGGCAATTTCTTGCGCGTGGTTCGAGTCATTTAAGTCGGGTAATAAAAGAACAAACTCATCGCCTCCAAAGCGGCACAGTGTATCGGTAGGGCGGATAACTTCTTCTAAGCGCCTAGCGACATGGATCAATACTTGATCGCCGACGGTATGGCCAAGGGTGTCGTTGATTGGTTTGAATTCGTCAAGGTCAATAAAAAGCACTGCTAATTTCTGATGATGACGTCTTGCTAAATCAACATCATGTTGGAGGCGGTCTTCAAAAAGTGCGCGGTTGCCAAGTCCGGTTAGGGCATCGTGGGTAGCGTGGAACGCCAGTGCATTTTCATGGTCTTTGCGCTCGGAAATATCATTAATAATGCCGACAAAGTGGGTAGCTTGGCCGTTGCTGTCTCGCACGGGTGAAATAAATATATTGTTCCAGAATGCGCGGCCATCTTTATGATAGTTGCGAATCGTTAAGCTGATATCTCGCTGCTGAATCAGGGCTTGGGTTATCTCATGAATTTGATTGGGGTCGGTATCTGGCCCTTGTAAAAATCGACAGTTACGATTTTGTACTTCTTCTAGTTCATAGCCCGTAATCTCTACAAAGGCAGGGTTAACGTAGATAATGGGAAAATCATCTGCACGCGCTTCACAAATCAGTACGCCGTTGCTGCTCGCTTCTAGGCTGCGCTGAAAAATACGCAGCTGTTCCTCATGATGGCGCAGCGCTGTCATCTCCTTCACTACGCCATATACCCCTACAACACTCTCCATCACCACAGTGGGTAAAAATGAAATATTGACATAATGAACGACGTCTGAACGACTAGTTATTTCAATTTCAAAGCGTTGGGCAATGCCGGTTAGTGCTTGGTTAAAGGCATGATTGACCGTTTCATGCTGCTCGATCGACACCATCGCGTAGAGGTGACTGCCAATGATATCGGCTTCGTTAATGGCTAGTAGCGTCAGCAAAGATTGGTTGACGCTTTGAAAATAACCATCCACATCCAACGAGAACACGCCGTCAGGGTTTTGTGTGAATAAAGACCTGAAGCGCTGTTCGCTATCTTGTAGTGTCTGCTGGTGGTTATGGCGCTCTATAGCAAGGCGCATCAATCTTAGCGCGCTTGGTAATAGCGTGGGTTCAATATTGTCGGCGGTATGTAGTTGGCTAGGGGCTTCTTTAGTTAGTAGTGCTAAGGTGCCAAGCGGTAGCGTTTCGCTGCTATTGAGTACATGGAGAGTCGCTTGGGTATAACCATGTTGGTAGGCGAGCTGTTCAAAGGCAGTCGCGTCGCAGCTGTCCGTTAGTGGCAGTGTTGTTTTCAGTAAACCTTGCTGATGCAGTTCGGTTGCTAGAGAGATAGCGCTTTCGTTAAACGACACCGACTCCTGTAGGGCAAAAGGAAGGGTGCAGGAGAGTAGTTCGACCCGATAGGTGGCTGTACTGTCCAAGCGCCAAATAGCGACATGTAGATGTTTGCCTTGCTGTTCAAGTAGTCGACAAATCTGGAGTAGGGTGGCGCTGCAGGGTTCGTTCCGAGCGATCATCGCTTGAATGCGGTGCTGGTCTTCGAGCGCCTCCTTTGCTTTCGCAAGCTCCAGCGTGCGCTGTGTGCGTGCGGCCATCAGGGCGAGGCTAAGTACGAGCTGGTAGGTCAGTAGTAGGCCAGAAAGCCCTACTCCTGCCGCAATAAAGTTGGCGAGATCAAACGTTGAATCCGCACGAGGCATAAGGCTCACGTGCAGGGTGGCCTCTCCAGGAAGCGCAAGCTGCTGTTCAATTAACGGGAGAACTTCTGGCTGTGTGCTAAGTGGGGTTAGCTGGCCGTCCGTAGAGGCTAAGTAGCCGCCATGATGACGGATGTATAAATTAAACGCCTGTTCTGCCATGTTGGCTTCACGCGTAACTAGGCTAGCAATATCAATGACGGCAATGAGTTGATAACGCTCTGCATTTGTGGGCTTGATAGCGAGTAGGGCTAATTCAGGACGTGATGAGTCAGGTAGCAGCCACTGAATAGGCTGTTGTTGGTGGTTAAGCCAGCGTAGTACGGGTAAGCTAATTAACTGATCATCCAGCCATAATAGATCTCGCCCTTGCTGGGCACGACGCCAAGTATCCCTGGTGTTGGGGTTTAAGTAGGCGAGTGCCAAGATGCTGGGATAATCACTCCAGTAACGTGCTATTTCACGTTGGCGTGACGCGTCATCTTCAAACACTTCTTGCCAGCGCACTGCTAAGCGTTCAAGCACAACTGCCCGTGAGCTGAGTGTGCGCTCAATACTGGTTGTAACGCTATCCAGTGTATTTTGAGCCTCTAGGCGTGTGGTTTCATACTGGTTCCAGCTAATTAAAAACCAAGCACCCATACTTAAACTAACGCCGGCTATGCCTGTCGCTACGGCCGATTTGCTAAGTGAGGTGGCAAGATGTGGCACTTGACGGCTAACCATTCCCATTGCTAATCCAAACGAGAAACAGAGTAATCCCGGGATGAGTGCGCTTGCCCTAGGTAGCCAGGGTGGTAATGGCAATCCTGCTTGATAGGCCAGTGTAATACTGCCAATTAGCCATAAAACGCCCCCTCCGAGCTGCCATACACGCCGTTGCCACGTGCCTTGGGGGCCAACCCATAAACAAAATGCAGCAAGAATGAGTGTGGGTACTGCCTGGGAAGGTAGCCGAGGCTGAGCGGTTAGCCAGGAGCTGCCGGTACCTGCGTCCGCTATATTGTGCGCTAAGGTGTAAAACGCCAGGATGGCTAAGCAAACGCCGGACACTCGGCGCCACTTAGGCAAATTTGCCATTACCGCACTGAGGCCTAAGCCACATAAAAGGATAACCAGTGAGCTATCGGGCAATACAGCCAATGCTTGAGGTTGCGGCAGGCTGGGTGTAACGCCAAAGATAAGGCTAGCCCCACCGATAATCACAGTGGTTGTCAGCAGCATCAGTGAACCTGTCTGAAGTGCTAACTCACGGTTATGTGCATCCATTGTAGGAGAGTCATCTAAGGCGAGGTGGGAGGGAGAAGCGCTGTAATGCCCATAGGCAATAGTCTCAGCGAATGTGAGCAGTGGCAAGTTATAAATAAAGGTTAGTAAGCATGCGCATATAATGCTTTTTTGCTGTAAGTGAGTAGTACGAAATGTTGAGATACCTTTCTAAGCTGTACTACTTACAGTTATCGTTTGCTTTTTCTACTATTTACGGCTTTGTGGCCGCCATAAATAGTAGAATGCGTCAGTGGTTTCTGGCTAAAACCGTATGGAGAGGTGGGCGAATCACGTTAGTGAGTACAGCGCTCTGGCGCTGCTAGCCCCAGCGCCCACAGAATAAAGGCATCTTGACGAGCGGTATCGCGCCACGCTTTAAACCTCCCTGACGCACCGCCATGGCCGCTACTCATATCGGTATGTAGCAGAATGGGGGCCTCCCCCTGCTGTGCCTGGCTTACCCGGGCATAAAATTTGGCTGGTTCCCAGTAGCTGACCCGGGTATCGAACCAGCTACCCTCAATCCAAAGGGCGGGGTAACGCTGCGGGCGAATGTTGTCGATGGGGGAGTAGCCGGCAATACGCTTGGCCACCTCAGGTGATTCAGGATTGCCCCACTCGGTATACTCGGCAGTGGTTAACGGTAGGTCAGGATTCTGCATAGTGCGCAGCACATCCAAGAATGGCACATCCAGCACCGCCGCACAGAAAGCCTCCGGTGCTCGGTTAAGGCAGGTACCGACCAGTAGCCCACCCGCGCTGGCGCCACAGGCAACCATTCGCTCCGGCTGGCTGATGTTGGCGGCCACTAGGGCGTCACGGGCAGCTAAAAAGTCGTGAAAGCTGTTCTCTTTATTGGCCATCTTGCCATCTAAGTACCACGGTTCGCCGCGCTCGCCGCCTCCGCGCACATGGGCCACGGCAAAGGCTACGCCGCGCTCCAAAAGCTCCAGGCGGGCAATGGAAAACCAGGGGTCTAGCGCTTCGCCGTAAGCGCCATAGCCATAAAGCACTGTTGGCAGCGGCTGGCCTGCCAGGTCTGCCCGCATCACCACAGATACTGGCACCTGTTCGCCATCGTGGCTGGTGGCCCACACTCGGCGGCTGATTAACTGGTCGGGCGCGAGGCTGCCGTGAACGGGCACTTCCTTGAGCAGCCTGCGCTCACCGCTATCCAGATCTAGGGCATACCAGCTTGGTGGGCGGGTAAAGGACTCTTCGCGTAAATGCAGCGTGCGCGCATCGAAGTGGGGCGAATCTTCCAATAGCTGTGAGCAGGGCGTTTCCGGTAGATCTATGTAGCCATCGAAGAGCACATGATGGTGATCATCCAGTTCCAAGCGTCGAAGCACTACCTGCGCGTCTCGGTGGCTGCGCTCGGCCAGTATCAGCCCCCATGTAAAGGCATCAACGCCTTCTAGCGTGGCATCATCACGGTGAGCGATCAGCGGCTGCCACTCCCCGTGTGGCTCGCTCAGTGAATCGCTGCGGATGTCTAGCTGAAAGTGTGGCCCCGCTTGGTTATGCAGGCGGTAGAAGGTGCCGGGGCGATGGTCGATACTCACCTCGATACCCGGTTGGCGAGCATGCAGGCACGTGGGGTGGGCGGCAGGTTGGTCGGCGGGCAGGACGAGCACTTCCGTGGTCTCTTTCGAGCCGGTCTCGATCATTAACCATGCTTTCGAGCGCGCTTTGCCCACGCCGACCCAAAATTCAGGGTCGGCTTCACGATAGATCAGTTCGGGAGCTGGCTGGGCCGCATTCTCAGCAAATGCCACCCATAGCCGCCATAAGCTATCAGGGCGCTGGGTATCGTCAAAGCGGGTAAAGAGCAGGGTGGCGCCGTCCGCGTTTTGGTCTTCCGCCCAGCAAACGCCAGGGCCGATATCGCTAAGCAGTTGGCGTGGCGTGCCGTTGGGTAGTGCTTTTAGCCAGAGCGTGAAGCGCTCGTCGCCTTGGGTATCCTCGGTCCAGGCGAGCCACTGCTCATCCGGCGAGAGCGCCATATCTCCCATGTCGTAGAACGGCTGCCCGGCAGCGCGCTCGCGAACGTCTAAAAAGCAGGTTTTTTGCTCAGGTTGGCCGTTGGGATAGCGCCACCAGCAGGGGTAGTCATCCTCGGCACCGGTCTCGCTCCAGAACGTGAAGTGGTCCAATGTTGTCTCTAGGCTTTTCACGGCAAGCTCACGGCGCGCTAAGTGCGAGCGGTAGAGCGACTCTGCCAGCGGTGAGAGCGGTGCAAACCAGTCGGCATGCTGCTGGTTGGCTGCTGAAAGAAAATTGCCGACGTCAGCGCTATCACGGGCTTCTAACCAGTGCCATTCAGGATCATCGGCGCGATAATAGCGCGCCACGGGCGAGCCTTCGTGCATACCAGGCTGTGCTTTCATAAATTGATAGGTACCATAACGGGAAATCAACGTTGGGTGCTTCCACCCACATGAGGGGTATTATGCTGTTTGCAGACTCAATGTCACTGCTGTGGTTAAGTTATTACGGCCTTTCACTGCTGGTACTGCTAGCTGTTTATTTTGCACTGGCGTTATTGCCACGCCTGCCGCGCTTGGTCATCACATGGTGTGTGGCTGGCGCGATGTGGATGCCCGCTAGCTATCGGCTGCCGCTAGTAGAAGAGGGGGAGTTCTACAGCGGCTGGGCCCCATCTGCCATGGTAGCGGCAGTGGGGGTTCTTGAGCATAGTGCCAGCGCTCTGCGCAATGGTCTGCTTTGGGTAGTCTTAGGGGTAGTACTAGGTGCGGGAGTTAGTGTTGCACTGTGGTGGTGGCGTCGCCCTGCGCCTATTGAGGAAGCACCTTCCCGCCGTCAAGTGGAGGATGACCCGCAGCCCACTCGCCGCCGCGAGCCGGTAATCCGTTAATAATGTGGCAGGCTGTTAGGGAGTGGGCCAATGTGTGAGTTACTGGGTATGAGTGCCAATGTACCCACTGATATCTGTTTTAGCTTTTCAGGCTTTTTACATCGCGGTGGGGGCACCGGCCCTCACCGCGATGGCTGGGGCATTGCCTTTTATGAAGAGGGCGGCTATCGCGAATTTCGAGACCCACACCCCTCAGTGGATTCGCCGATTGCCCGCTTAATATGTGATTACCCCATTAAATCCAACGTGGTGATTAGCCATATTCGCCAAGCCAACGTAGGCGGCGTGCGGCTGGCCAATACCCACCCGTTTACCCGTGAAATGTGGGGGCGGCCCTGGTGCTATGCCCATAATGGCCAGCTGAGTAACTGGCAGGAGCTGCCCTTGGGAGTTTACACCCCGGTTGGCAGCACCGACAGTGAACACGCTTTTTGCTGGTTAATGGGCGAACTGAGGCGGGCCTTTCCTACTCCTCCTGCTGCCCCAGAGCCGCTATGGCAAAAGCTGCATGGCCTTTGTGAGCAGCTAAGGGGGCTAGGCGTTTTTAATTTATTGCTGTCGGATGGTATTTACCTTTACAGCTACTGCTCGACCAAGCTGGCGCACATTACCCGGCGCGCACCTTTTGGAGAAGCAGAGCTATCCGATGCGGAAATGACCGTTAATTTTGTTGAGCACACCACTCCCAACGATATTGTCTCTGTAATTGCCACCGAGCCGCTAACCCATAATGAGGCGTGGCAGCGTATGGTACCCGGTGAGCTACTGGTGTGGCGGGAGGGTGAAATTAAGGCCCGTTACTGCCCGTAACGTCAGCTATGCTTTTACGTGGGGTCCACCGCAAAATGCCATGATGTAAAGGGCTGATATAAGCTAAAGTTGAAACGTAGGTTTCAATCGACCGTTTTACAGCCCGCTAATCGTCGTATATCGTTGACGTTTTAGTCTCTTTCTTTAGCCTCGCCACAATAACAAGGTCGGTCTAACATCGACACGGATAGCGGAGATTGCCCATGAGCGACAATGCCAGCACCTCAATTTTACGCGGCCCAGCGCTTGAAGGGTTGGATCAGTACAACTCTATTACGGATGTTTTTCATTCCGCGGTTACGCGCTTCACTAATAAGCCTGCGTTTACCTGCATGGGCAAAACGCTCACCTTTGCCGATCTTGACCGCTTGTCTGCTGACTTTGCTGCTTGGCTACAGCATGAAACCGACCTAGTGCCCGGCGACCGTATTGCGATTCAACTACCTAACGTGCTGCAGTTCCCCGTGGCGGTGTTTGGTGCGCTGCGTGCGGGGTTGGTCGTCGTGAATACCAACCCACTTTATACCGAGCGGGAGATGGCCCATCAGTTTAAGGACGCCAATGCCAAGGCCATCGTGATTCTGGCCAATATGGCCGACAAACTGGAAAAAGTGCTCGATAAAACGGATATCAAACACGTACTGGTGACCCAGCTAGGCGACCTGCACGATGTGCCCAAGCGGTGGCTAATCAATGCCGTGGTCAAACACGTCAAAAAAATGGTGCCCGCCTACTCACTACCCGGCGCAGTAGGCTTTCGGGATGCGCTGAACAAAGGCGCCGCTCTGACACACACGCCTGCCGAACGCAACATGGACGACTTGGCAGCGCTGCAGTACACCGGCGGCACTACCGGTATGCCCAAGGGGGCGATGCTGACCCATCGCAACCTGGTGGCCAATATGCTTCAGGCGCGCTCGGCGATTGGCGAGCATCTCACGGATGGCGAAGAGCTGGTGATTGCACCGCTGCCCGTGTATCACATCTACACCTTTACCGTTAACTGCCTATTCCTGATGGAGACCGGCAACCACTCACTGCTAATCACCAACCCCCGTGACCTGCCCAATTTTGTGAAAGAGCTCAAAGGGCTGCCGTTCACTGGCTTTATCGGCCTCAACACGCTGTTTAACGCACTGTGTAACCGGGACGATTTCAAGCAGCTCGATTTCTCTAAGCTGAAGTTGACTATCTCAGGCGGCATGGCGTTGACCAAAGCGGCTGCCCAGCGTTGGGAGGAAACCACCGGCTGCCCGGTTGCCGAAGGTTACGGTCTCACCGAAACGTCGCCCATTGTCAGCTTTAACCCCAACGACGCCATTCAGCTAGGTACGATTGGCAAGCCGGTCGCGGGTACTGCGGTAAAAGTAGTCGATGCTGATGGTAACGACGTGCCGTTTGGCGAGGCGGGTGAGCTGTGTGTGCAGGGCCCGCAGGTGATGAAAGGGTACTGGCAGCGTGATGAGGAAACACGCAATGCTATCGATGAAGACGGCTGGTTCCATACCGGTGACATTGCCGTACTGCAGGATGACGGCTACATCAGAATCGTCGACCGTAAGAAAGACATGATTCTAGTGTCGGGTTTTAACGTCTACCCCAATGAGGTCGAAGACGTGGTAGCTGCCCATCCCGACGTGCTGGAAGCCGCCGCCGTGGGGGTGGCCGATGAGAATGCCGGTGAAGCAATCAAGCTATTCGTTGTTTCTAAAAACAGCCAGTTAGAAGCGGAAACTCTGCGGGCATGGTGTAAAAAAGAGCTGACGGGCTATAAAGTGCCTAAATACATTGAATTTCGTGACGAGCTACCCAAGACTAATGTAGGCAAAGTGCTAAGACGCCAACTGCGTGACCAAGAAGTGGATAAGGCCCAATAAGGCTTAAACACTCGGTCAACCTGGCGTTAGGCGTCTCGTTCGCGAAAGCGTTACAATGGTCGGCCCACTGCTAAAGTGGGCCGACGTTTATTCTGAGATGGAAACCGAGCCTAACGTGACCACCGACACGCACTCATCCCGCATCGATACCCCACAAGACAACGCCCTTTCACTGACAGCGCTCACCGAGTCGCTGAGCCACGTCATGCTGCGTGATCAGGAGCGTCTCTCGCGTCGAGTGGCGGGCCTGCGGCGTCGGCAGCGAGAAAATAAGCCGATCGACCGTGGCTTGAGCGAGGTGCAGCGGGAAGTTGATAAAGCCAAGCAGCTGCTGGCCCAGCGGGAAGCGCTGCGCGTGATGTTGGATTACCCGGCAGAGCTGCCGGTGGTAGAGCGCCGTGAGGATATTCTCGCCGCGATTCGTGACCATCAAGTGGTGGTGGTGGCGGGGGAAACCGGTTCGGGTAAAACCACCCAGCTACCTAAAATATGCCTAGAGCTTGGCCGTGGCCGGAAAGGGGTGATTGGTCATACGCAGCCACGGCGGCTGGCGGCGCGTAGCGTCGCCGGGCGGCTGGCGGAAGAGTTGAGCGTGCCGCTTGGCGAACAGGTGGGCTATCAGGTGCGCTTTAATGACCAAAGCTCGCCCAGCACGCTGGTCAAACTGATGACCGACGGTATCCTGCTGGCTGAGACTCAGCACGACCCGCTGCTGCTGCGTTACGACACGCTGATTATCGACGAAGCCCACGAGCGCAGTCTTAACATTGATTTTTTGCTGGGCTATCTAAAGCGCTTGTTACCCAAGCGCCCTGATTTAAAAGTCATCATTACCTCCGCGACGATCGATGTCGAGCGCTTTGCAGCCCATTTCGGCACGCCTAAAGCCCCAGCGCCCGTGGTCGAAGTCTCTGGCCGCACGTTCCCGGTGGAGGTTCACTACCGCCCGCTGGTGCGCAGTGAAGAGGATGAGGAGGACCGCACGCTGCAAGAGGGGATTTTGCATGCCGTGCGTGAGGTCGAAACAATTGAGCGGGAAAAAGGCTGGCTGCATGGGCCTCGTGATGTGCTGGTGTTTCTACCCGGTGAACGGGAAATTCGCGAAACTGCCGATACCCTGCGCCGCGCTGATTTAAAAGGCACCGAGATTCTACCGCTCTATGCACGGCTCTCCAATGAGGAGCAAAACCGTGTGTTTGCCCCCCACCGCGGGCGGCGCATTGTGTTAGCTACCAACGTGGCCGAGACCTCGCTCACCGTGCCGGGGATTCGCTACGTCATTGACCCTGGCCTAGTGCGCATCAGCCGCTACAGCTACCGGGCGAAGATCCAGCGGCTGCCCATTGAGCCGGTCAGCCAGGCAAGCGCCAACCAGCGTAAGGGCCGTTGCGGTCGTATTGCGGAAGGCGTGTGTATTCGTCTTTACGATGAAGAGGATTTCCTGTCACGCCCCGCGTTCACCGATCCGGAAATCCAGCGCACCAACTTAGCATCGGTCATTTTGTCGATGCTGGCGCTCAGGCTCGGCAGTATCGAAGAGTTTCCCTTCGTCGACCCGCCCGACAGTCGCTTTGTCAAAGATGGCTTCCGACTGCTGTTCGAACTCGGTGCAGTCAATGAGAAGCACCAGCTCACCCCGCTGGGTCGCAAGTTGGCGAAACTGCCCATCGACCCCCGTTTGGCACGCATGGTATTGGCAGGTGCAGAGCGGGGCAGCCTCCGAGACGTGCTGATTGTCGTCTCTGCACTGGCGATCCAAGACCCGCGTGACCGGCCCGCCGATAAGCGCCAGGCCGCTGACCAAGCGCACCAGCGCTGGCACGATCCAGATTCCGACTTTGTCGCCCTGCTCAACCTGTGGCACGGCATCGAGAATGCCCGCGAGACGCTGTCGGGTAACCAGCTGCGCCGCTGGTGTCGTGAGCACTATATTAACTACCTGCGTATGCGTGAATGGCACGATACGTTCCGTCAACTGCGCCAGCTGCTGCGAGATATGGATATTGACGTGCCTGCGCCGCCGCCCCGTGATGAGAGTGAGAGCGAAGAGCAGGCCAAGCAAGCAAGGCGAAAAACGTCGGGCAAGCTGCATCAGGCGCTGTTATCAGGCCTGCTCTCCAATTTGGGTACGCTGCTGGAGAACCGAGAGTATCTTGGCGCGCGTAACCGCAAATTTATGATTCACCCAGGCTCGGGGCTGGCTAAGAAAACGCCTAAATGGGTGATGGCGTTTGAGCTAATTGAAACCACTAAACTATTTGCGCGCACCGTGGCCAAAATCGACCCGCAGTGGATTGAGCCCCAAGCGCAGCATTTGGTGAAACGTAGCTATAGCGAACCCCACTGGGAAATGAAGCGTGCCCAGGTGGTGGCGTTCGAGCAGGTGACCCTGTTTGGCCTACCGATTGTCGCGCGCCGCCGCGTTCATTACGGGCCGATTGCCCCCCAGGAGTCGCGGGAGCTGTTTATTCGACGGGCGCTGGTGGAGGGTGAGTTTCAGACAAAAGGGGAGTTCTTCGCCCATAACCGTGCGCTGATCGAAGAGGTGGAGGCGCTAGAGGATCGCGCCCGTCGGCGGGATATTCTGGTGGATGAAGAGACGCTGTTTGCCTTTTACGATGAGCGAATCCCCACTGATATCGTCAATGGTAAAGGCTTTGAGCACTGGCGGAAACAGGCAGAGCGTCGAGACCCTGCGCTGCTAAAGTTTGATATTGACGCGCTGAAAGCCCGGGATGCCCGCGACGTTACTCAGGCGCAGTATCCTGATCACCTTACGCTCGCTGGTGTCGCTTATCCGGTAAGCTACCATTTCGACCCGGATGCTGACGACGACGGCGTGACGCTCACGGTGCCTGCCGCCATGCTGCCGCAGTTGCCTGTCCATGCCTTGGAGTGGTTGGTGCCTGGGCTACTGCGTGAAAAGTGCATTGCGCTGCTGAAATCGTTGCCCAAAAGTATCCGCCGCCAGGTGGTGCCTATTCCTGACTGGGTCGATGCTGCGCTGGAAACCCTCGTGCCCGATGATCGCCCGCTCACCGAGGCGCTGGGAGAGTTTATCCGCCGTCGTACTGGCACCCGTGTTCACCCTGATGACTGGCGTTTTGACCTGTTACCGCCGCACTTAACCATGAATGTGAAGGTGGTGGACCACGCAGGCAAGCCGTTAGGGCAAGGACGCGATGTGCGTGCATTGGAGCGGCGCTTTGAAGAGGCGGCCAGCGCAGGTGCCCAGGCGTTGGCCGACCAGGCAAGCCAAGCCCCAATACTGGATGAGCTGCCAGAGTCCCCGCTGCCGGAGTCCCGTGTCACCACCCAGGCAGGTATTCGGGTGGAAGCCTATCCAGCGCTGGTGGCCGAAGCCAACAGCTTCAAGGTAGCGCTTTTCGACCATCCGGCGAAAGCAGCCGCTGCCCACCAAGATGGGGTCGCTCGTTTAGCTATTGCCAAGCAGCCTGAACAAGTAAAAGCGATTAAGCGCTTACCGGGCGTAGAAAAGTGCGCGTTACTCTTTGCTAAAGTGGGTAGTAAGCAGGCGCTAGTGGATGATTTACTGCTGGCGGTCTTTACCCAGGTAGTGGCAACACAGCCACTGCCACGCTCTGCCAATGAACTCGCCGAGCGGTTGAAGGCAACCGAAAGTGAGCTGGTTCCCTATGCAACGTCGCTGCTGGCTCGCATCGAAGAAGCACTGAAAGGGCATCTGGCAGTAACCAAAGTGCTGAAAGGTAAGCTCAATTTTGCTTTGGCACTGGTCTACAGCGATGTTAGCGCACAGATGCAGCGCTTGGTTTATCCTGGCTTTATTCGTGACGCTGGGGAGTGGCTTAGTGAATATCCACGCTATACAGAAGCGGCACTGATTCGACTTGAAAAGGCGGCCCGCGAGCGCGGCCGTGACCAAATGATGATGCAAGAGGTCCAAGCCTTAGAAGCGCGTTTCGATGCGCGGCGTAAAAGTGAGCGCAGGGGAGATGCCGAAGACCCCGAACTCGTCGCGTTCGGCTGGTGGATACAGGAGCTGCGGGTATCGCTGTTCGCCCAGCAGCTTGGCACGCAGATGCCGGTATCCGTGAAACGTTTGGAAAAGCGTTGGGAAGAGATTACCGGCGCCTAGCCAACAGCACTGACACTAAGGCAATGGTGGGGTGGACCTCCTTGCAACACGCCATTTTACCAACGGTTTCGGCTAAATGCCCTGAGGCCGCGATAAGGAGACAGGCATGACCAATGTAGTGATCACCGGTACAGGACTTTATACACCGGAAAACGCCATTGATAACGCGGCGTTGGTCGCTGCTTTTAACGCGTGGGTTGATCAACATAATGCCCAGCATGCGGATGCCATCGCGCGTGGAGAGCAAGAAGCGCTTGCTTACTCTAGCAGTGAGTTTATTGAGAAAGCTTCGGGGATTAAGAGCCGCTATGTGCTGGATGCCCAGGGGATTCTTGACCCCGAGCGTATGCGGCCTAAACTGCACCAACGCCAGAATGATGAGCCCTCTATTCAGTGCGACATGGCGACACAGGCAGCGCGCCAGGCGCTTGAAACGGCTCAGGTGGACGCAGCCGATATTGAGCTAGTGATTGTGGCTTGTTCAAACTTGGAACGCGCCTACCCAGCCGTTGCGGTAGAGGTGCAGCACGCGCTGGGAACCTCCGGCTATGGCTTTGATATGAACGTGGCATGCAGCTCTGCCACCTTTGCCCTGGAAACGGCGGCGAATGCGATTGCGTCAGGCAGCGTTAAGCGTGCACTGATTGTGAATCCTGAAATTTGTTCGGCGCATTTGAACTTTAGAGACCGTGACAGCCACTTTATTTTCGGCGATGCTTGTACGGCTATGGTACTGGAAAATAGCGATGTTGCCGTGGCCAATGAGCGTTATGAAATGCTGGGAACGCGGCTTGTCACTAAATTTTCCAATGCGATTCGCAATAATGCGGGCTTTTTAAACCGCGTGACCGATAGCGACCCGTTAGCAGTAGACAAGCTGTTTGTGCAGGAAGGGCGCCGTGTGTTTAAAGAAGTGTGCCCGATGGTCGCCAAGCTCATTACCGACCATCTCGCCTCGCTAGAGCTAACGGGGGCTGACCTGAAACGGATGTGGTTGCACCAGGCTAACCGCCATATGAATGACCTGATCGCACGTAAAGTCCTGGGGGAAGAACCCAGCGAAGCCCAGGCACCGATTATTCTAGACCGCTACGCCAATACTAGCTCAGCGGGATCAATTATCGCTTTCCATCTTCATCGAGAAGCGTTGGCGGAAGGAGATATTGGCGTTATCTGCTCGTTTGGTGCAGGTTACAGCGCGGGCAGTGTGGTATTACAACGCCAATAGTTAGCTGATCTTGCCGTCGGTTGTTAGGAATAGCGTTTTATGCTGAAAGAGGAAAGCGCATGCTGAAGTTGTTAGCCAAGCAGGCAAATACCCAACGTGCACGGCAGAAGCTGCTGCCCGTATTGCTGCTAGCCTCGCTAGGCATGAGTGGGTGTGCCAGTACGGTTTCGCAAGACAATACCGTTCCTCAGGAGGTAGTCTCGGCGCACCCCGAAGACCCTTGGGAGAGTTTTAATCGCCGCGTGTTTGCCTTTAACGATGTGCTAGACCGCTATGCGCTCAAGCCAGTGGCACAAGGGTATAAAACTGTCACCCCTGAGCCGGTACAAACTGGGGTAAGTAACTTCTTCTCTAACCTAAGCGAAGTGCGTACAGCGCTAAATAGCCTGTTACAGGGCAAGCCGGCCAATGCGGGGCTTGCAACCTCACGATTTTTGATCAACTCCACGGTGGGGATTGGTGGCTTGCTGGACTACGCCACATTGATGGAAATTACCGCAGATAAAGAAGATTTTGGCCAGACCTTGGCCGTCTGGGGCTGGGACGACTCGCGTTATTTAGTATTGCCCCTGCTTGGCCCCCGCACGCTCAGGGATGCCTCGGGTCTGCCGGTTGATATTGCAGCGCACCCCATCACGTACATGGATGATCATCAGCTACGTGCGGGTCTGACGGCACTTGATATTATTCATCTTCGGGCAGGGTTGTTAGACCAGGAGTCGTTGATTTCTGGTGATCGCTACCGGTTTGTTCGAGATGCTTATTTGCAGCGCCGCCAGTTTGAGGTCAATGACGGCGTGCTTGGTGAAGACCCGTTTGCCACGGATGATTTTGACTTCGACGATACCGACTTCGGTGACGACGATTTCGCCGATTGAGGCCTAACATGGATCACGCTAAGCAGTTGATCGCGGTCATCGACGAACCCGGCCCCGAGCGTGATGCGCTCGCTGAGGCAATCACATGCGATGGCATGTCGGTGTTTGCGACAGATGATATCGAACACTTGCCGGAAGGCACGGCGCTTATTGTTGCCCACGCCCGGGCAGTGCCACGCCAGCAGTGGACACAACTCACCCGCCGTTTACCCACGCTGGTGGTGAGTGATTCGCGCCAGGATGCAGATTTAATCAAAGCAATCGATATTGGTTTAGTCGATTACATTGTGCATCCCCTGCGCCATGCGGAGCTATTGCGCCGTATGATTCGTAAAGCCATTGAACTGCATCTCTTAGCCCTAGAGCGTGATCGTGATCGTGAGCGGCTAGCGGAACTCAATGAAAGTCTAGAAACCCACTTAGCGCTACTGCGCATGGATCAGCAAAGTGGTGGACTTATTCAACGCCGCTTGTTGCCAGTACACCCTAAAGTGATCAATGGTGTTTACTACGACTACTGGTTTGCACCATCGCTCTATTTGTCGGGTGACTTCCTCGACTACCAGCGCTACAACGACCGTTTTAGTGCGTTCTATTTTGCCGATGTATCGGGCCACGGGGCATCTTCGGCGTTTGTGACGGTGCTGTTGAAGTACCTGTGTAACCGATGGTTAAGTGAGTGGGATGGCCAGGCGCCTGAAAAGCTGCCCCCCAATTGGCTGGCGGCGATGAATCGCGAGCTTCAAGATACCGATATTGGTAAACACGCCACATTATTTGTTGGCGTTATTGACCATGAGGCACAGACTCTGCACTATTCGCTCGGTGCACAGCTTCCCATGCCCTTGTTGGCGGCTGATGGAAAGCTGGAGCGCTTATCCGGGGAAGGAATGCCTGTAGGTCTTTTCCCAGATGTGGAGTATCCTTCGCTTAGCTGTGCTTTACCGGCCAACTTTCGACTATGGCTGTGTTCAGACGGTGTATTGGAATGCTTGCCGGGTAAAACGCTCGACATGCGGCTCACGGAACTTGAGCAACTCGTTAGCGAAAGTGTCACGCTTGAGCAGCTGCGCGACCGGCTAGCCAAAACTAACTCGCTGTTGATAGAGGGCGACGTTGAGGATGAGGCGAACCAAGACCGCGATGCTTTACCCGATGACCTGACAATCATGATGGTGAGCGGATTTGGTCATGCTGATTGAAGAGGGCCGCATTAAGGCGGCGTTCGATTCTGGTGTTTTTATCCTAAAACTGTGTGGCGATGTGCGGTTAACGCTTTGTGCCACCCTTGATACCCAGGCGCAGCGCCTTGCTGAAACCCCTGGGCTGCAGGCGGTGATGATTGACCTGCGTGAAGCAACCAATGTCGACTCTACGGCACTGGGTTTTCTTGCCAAAGTGGCAATGGCGGTAAAAGGGCGGTTAGAGCATCCCCCGACAATTATCGCGGATAACCCCGATGTACGGCAGATGCTGGATGTAATGGGTTTTGCACGCTTCTTTACGTTAATGGAAGCACCGTTGCAGCAGGAAGAGGCATTCAATTCTGCGCTAGAAGAGTTGCCAGAAGTCCCCGCTGATGAAGAGGGGTTGCGCAGCCGTATTTTAGAAGCGCACCGTATTTTAATGCATATGAACGAGCATAATCGGGAGCAATTTCAGCCACTGGTTGAGATGCTTGAAGCACAAAATAACGTTGCCCAAAAATAAGGAGCCCCCTGGGCGTACTGCATCGCTAGGGGGCAAACGTGTTTGACGGTCACTTAATGTGACTTAAGTGCGGCGATGTGATTAGCCTTTGCGCAATGTGCTGAGTAGCTCTTCAAGCTTGCGCTGGTCGGCCATAAATTTGCGAATTCCCTCTGCCAACTTATCAGTGGCCATCTCATCTTCATTCATTGCCCAGCGGAAATCTGCTTGGTCTATCGGCTGCTCGGCTGAGCTGCTCGCCCCCATAGGCGTTAGCTGGCGCGGTAGTTTCCCTTGTAATTCATCTAGTTCATTAAGCAGCGCAGGGGAGATGGTCAGCCGGTCACAGCCTGCCAGGGCCTGAATTTCGCCTACGTTGCGGAAGCTAGCTCCCATGACAATTGTGGGGTAGCCGTGCCCTTTGTAGTAGTCATAAATGCGTTTAACTGACTGTACGCCTGGGTCGTTAGTGCCACTGAAATCGGCTTCTGGTGAGCGTGCTTTATGCCAATCGAGGATGCGCCCTACAAACGGTGAAATCAGTGTGGCACCAGCGTCGGCACAGGCTTGAGCCTGGGCAAATCCGAACAGCAGTGTGAGATTGGTACGAATACCGTCCCGTTCAAGCTGCCGGGCTGCCTGAATGCCTTCCCAGGTAGAGGCCATTTTGATCAAAATGCGCTCCGGGCCAACACCATATTCGGCATAACGCTCAATCAGCGAGTGCGCTTTGGCAATTGTGGCATCACGGTCAAACGACAGGCGAGCACTCACTTCGGTGGATACATAACCCGGTACCAGCTTGCTGATCTCGCTACCGATATCGACCGCAATACGATCAACGGCGTCGTCTAAATCGGTGCTCTCTTTGGCAATACTCGCTATGCGAGCGCGACGCTCTTCCTGCTGGGCGGCCTGCAGAATCAATGATGGGTTGGTCGTTGCATCCTGGGGCTGAAAACGGCGGATAGCCTCAAGGTCGCCCGTATCAGCAACCACGGTGGTCATCTCTTTTAATTGGCTTAATAGGCTAGTGGCCATGCAGTGCTCCTTGGTTGTCCTTGGGTTACTTTAGCAAGGGTGCCGCGTGACGAACAGAGACCGACAAATGAATTGAAATCGATTATGATTAGCGGCCTATCTATTCGGTGGGGCCTCCTGCCGTTTTCAGCCCATTTCAAGGATGCTTATGGAACTTAATCCTCGTCGGGTGGCGTGGTTGGTAGCCGCCAACACGGCGCTTGCACCTTTCGCGATTGATGCCTATCTGCCCGCCATCGGCATACTGGCAGAGAGTATTAACGCCAGCATTCACCATACGGAACTTTCGATTAGTATGTTTTTGTTTGGGTTTGCGCTGGGCCAGCTCTGTTTTGGGCCGCTGTCCGATCGTGTAGGGCGCAAGCCGGTTCTGCTAAGCGGGCTAGTGGTATTTATGCTGGCTAGCTTGATGATTACTACCGCCGACAGCCTAACAACGTTATTAATTTGGCGCTTTATTCAAGCATTGGGTGGCGGGGCTTGCGTGGTTAACTCAGCGGCTATTGTGCGTGACTGCTTTAGCGGCCGTGAGGCAGCGAAAGTGATGTCTACCATGGCAATGATTATGATGCTAGCTCCATTGGTAGCGCCTGCGGTGGGCAGCTTGCTGCTGTATGTGGCTGGCTGGTGGCTGATTTTCGTGTTTCTTGCAGCCTATGCAGGGTTTTTGATCTGGCTGTTAAGCACCCGCTTGCCGGAAACCCGAGATACCAGCTTACCCGCTGCGTCACCCCGCCAAGTAGTACGTAACTACGCTAGCGTGCTCTGCCATAAAGAGGGCATGGGCTATATCTGCGCGGTGGCGGCTTCATTTGCTGGGCTGTTTGCCTTTGTAACGGCATCGCCATTTTTATATTTGGACTATTTCTCGCTCTCGCCCAGCATTTACCCCATGGTATTCGGGGTGAATGTAGTGGTGATTGCACTCTCCAACCGCGTCAATATCCACCTATTGCGCAAACGCACTCCGCAGCAAAACCTGCGCCTAGGGTTGGCCGTTCAACTCATTGCCGCGCTGGGGCTTGTATTGGCTACGGCGCTTAACGTGGCATCGCTTTATGTCGTAGTACCGTTGGTGATGATGTTCACCGGTATGATTGGTTTGATTACACCGAACGCGATCTCTTCCTTATTGGACCATTTTGGTCATATCAGTGCCACTGCTACGGCGCTACTGGGGGGAATCCAGTTTAGCTGTGGGGCCTTGGCAGGTGTGCTGGTGGGGCTATTCCAGGTAGAGCACTTATGGCCTATGGTGCTGACCATGCTAGGCGCAGCGCTGCTGGGCAATATCGGCGTGAGAAAGCTTACCCAGGCCCCGGTGGTTGATGGAACACTGTGATGGATAGCCTGCTGCAGTGGTTAGAGATGCCCTTGGATAGCTGGCTAGCCTGTGCGGCAGTGCTGCTGCTAGGTGCCTTTGTGCAGCGGGCCACGGGCTTTGGCTTGGCGGTGGTTGGGGCGCCGCTGCTATTGATGATAGAGCCACGGCTGGTCCCGGTCATTCTGGTGCTGTTTGGCTTCACCGTCTCTTTAATGATGGTACGTCGTTATTGGCATGAGGTGAGGTTAAGGGAAATAGGCGTTGCTTTGCTTGGCCGCTTACCGGGTAACGGGCTAGGTATTTGGCTACTGCTGGCAGCGCCGATGGTAGTGTTGGAAAAGTTAATTGCTGCCATTGTGTTGTTTGCTGTGCTGGTAACGCTGTGTCGTTTTGAGCTTCCGGTTAATCGCTTGACGCTCTTTGTAGCAGGTATTCTCTCTGGCATTTTTGGCACGGTGGCCGCGATAGGAGGGCCGCCCATTGTGCTGCTAATGCATGGTTTCTCTCCAGACCGTATGCGCGGTAATTTGGCTGCTTTTTTTGTACTGACTTCGTTGTTGACCTTACTGACGTTGGCACTTGCAGGGCAAATCAGCGTTTGGCACTTCAAGCTAGCGATCACTTTCCTGCCCGCTGTCTTAATGGGTAATACGCTGGCTGATGCGATTGCTCATCGGTTGGATAAACCGCTGCTGCAGCGGCTGTCGCTAGGGTTATGTACTCTCGCGGCGCTTGGGTTGTTGTTATAGGCGAAGTAGCCGAACATAATACGCTGGCTGATGCGATTGCTCATCGGTTGGATAAACCGCTGCTGCAGCGGCTGTCGCTAGGGTTATGTACTCTCGCGGCGCTTGGGTTGTTGTTATAGGCGAAGTAGCCGAACAAAAAATTTGGCTGTTTTTTTTGATGTCATAAAGATGTCATCGAAGCAGTGCAAAGTACGTCGTGCGAAGGCCAGAACCCTACATCGACAGGAGTATTTCGCATGAACCGTATTCTAAAAACCACCGTCATCGCGGCGGCTGTAATGAGCGTTGCCGGTGTTGCACAAGCACGTGACCAGATTCGTATCGTCGGCTCCAGTACTGTTTACCCGTTCGCCAGCTACGTCACTGAAGAGTTCGGTGCGCTGACTAACTACCCGACGCCGGTTATCGAGTCTACGGGTTCTGGCGGTGGTATTCGTCTGTTCTGTAACGGTGTGGGCGAAGGTACGCCAGATATCACCAACGCTTCTCGTCGTATGAAGCCCTCCGAGCTTGAGCGTTGTGAAGAGAACGGCGTAACCGATATTACCGAAGCGAAAATCGGTTCTGACGGTATCGTTTTGGGCCTGGCGGCTACCAACGAGCCGATCGACCTGACCCTTGAGCAGATTTTCCTAGCGGTTGCCGCCCAGGTGCCGGTGGATGGCGAGCTGGTTGACAACCCCTACACCAACTGGAGCGACATCGACGCTTCTCTGCCGGATCGCGAGATCTCTATCTATGGGCCGCCCAGCACCTCTGGTACCCGTGATGCGTTCGAAGAGCTGGTCATGGAAGCCGCCTCTGCCGAGATGGAGATCTACGGTGAAGAAGGCTATACCGATATCCGTACTGACGGTGTTTACATCGACGCTGGCGAGAACGATAACCTAATCGTTCAGCGTCTGGCAGAAGACACGGGTGCGTTCGGTATCTTCGGCTACTCCTTCTTGGTCGAGAACCCAGACACCATCATGGGCGCCAGCATCAATGGTGTTGAGCCTGAAGTTGAAGCCATCAGCTCTGGCGAGTACCCGGTAGCGCGTTCACTGTGGTTCTATCTGAAGAACCAACACGCCGAAGAAGTGCCGCCGATGTATGAATACGCCAACATGTTCATGGAAGATCAGATGATCGGTGAAGATGGTTACCTGGTTGATATCGGCCTGATTCCTTTGCCGGAAGGTGAGCGTGAGCAGGCGCGCCAGAAAGTAGCTGACCGCGTTAAGCTGGTTGCTTCTGATCTGAAATAATCAATAGCGCCTAGTAACAATATAGTTACTAAGTAGCCGGTAGCTTCTGCTGCCGGCTACTTGTTTTTGGGTGGCGCTGTCTTTGTCATATTGCTGTCATGTTTTTACTCCAAAGTAGCAGCCAACACGATTTCATTAGGTGATGCGAGAGAAATTCGATGCAAACTAACCAGCTACTTTTACTCTTTTGCACAGTGCTCTTGCTGCTCGGGCTAGTGGCCTTCTTTATGGGGCGAGCGAAGGCAGCACGGGTGCGTGCTTCTGGCGCGGCAATGTTCGCTCAGCCTGACCAGTATGCGTGGTTTGCTGTTCTCTCAACGGCTGGGCCTGCGGTACTGGTCGGGGCATTAGGCTCTTTGCTGCTGTTGCTATTAGGTGCTGAGATACCGCCCATGTACTTGCTGGCGGCCAGCCTAGTGGTGGCCGCTGCCGGCTTGGCAGTGGGAGTATCCCAGGTTAAACCACACTTCCACGCGCGCCAGGCCATTGAGCGTGTTATCCGCTGGGTGTTGTCCGGTGCTGCGCTGATCTCGATTTTTACCACGTTCGGTATCCTGTTCTCGATAGTCTCTGAAGCGCTGCGCTTCTTCCAAATGCACAGCTTTTGGGAGTTTATTACCGGAACGACCTGGAACCCTGGTGCTAGCTTTCTAGCTGCTGCCGGTCGAGGCGATGGTAGCAGTGCACAGTTTGGTTCGGTGCCGCTATTTGCTGGTACCTTCATGATTACCGCTATTGCGCTGTTAGTGGCGGTACCTGTTGGCCTGCTTTCGGCCATCTATATGTCGGAATATGCCCCCCAGCGGGTGCGTACCATCGCTAAACCGGTGCTTGAGGTACTGGCAGGGATTCCTACCGTGGTATATGGCTTCTTTGCTGCCATTACCGTTGCTCCCATTATCGTTAATATCGCAGGCTTTTTTGGTCTGGATGCGTCTTATAACAACGCTGTTGCCCCAGGTATTGTGATGGGCATCATGATCATCCCGTTTATCTCCTCGCTCTCTGATGACGTGATTAATTCCGTGCCTGACAGTATGCGTCAGGGGTCATTAGCGCTAGGTATGACCAAAGGCGAGACCATTCGTGATGTGGTAGTACCTGCAGCGCTCCCCGGCATTATCTCTGCGGCTCTGTTGGGTATGTCCCGAGCGCTGGGTGAAACCATGATCGTGGTGATGGCGGCGGGTATGCGCCCCAACTTAACGGCTAATCCACTTGAAGATATGACCACGGTAACAGTACGCATTGTTGCAGCGCTGACGGGTGACCAAGAGTTTGAAAGCGCTGAAACGCTTTCAGCGTTTGCGCTAGGCCTCGTGCTGTTTGTGGTTACGTTAACCCTCAACCTTGTGTCTGTCTTAATGATTCGCCGCTTCCGTGAAAAATACCGCGTGAATAACCTGTAACGCCGAGGAACTGATTCGATGAGCCACTCTTTTGACGAGATCAGCCAGCAGCTAAAGCGGCGTCACCGTAAGTCGGCACGCCTGAAATGGGTTTCCATGGGCGCGCTGGGCTTAGCAGGCCTGTTCTTAGTGCTGTTCTTTGCTGATATGTTAAGTAAAGGATTGCCCGCTTTTCAGCAGGCCTATATCAATACCGAAGTTCGCTACACTGAAGAAGCTAGCCGCGATGGCCGCAAGGCCTTTGATGAGGAGCTACTGCCACTGATTAGCCGCACCGTTGTGCGCGTTATTCCGTTGCAGCTGCGTAATAACCCAGAAATGATAGGTACCTCTGAGCAGCGTTGGATGCTGGCTACCAGTGAGGTGGACCAGTACCTGAAAGGGCACCGTAACCGCCTGAGCGATGAAGAAAAGGCCGAAATTGATGAGCGCGTTGCAGCAGGGCAAGTAGATCTGCGTTTTAACAAAACGTTCTTCGGGTCGGGAGATTCGAAAATCGCCGAGAATGCCGGTATCTTGTCGGCGGTGGTCGGCACGGTCATGACCATGATCGTGACGCTGCTGATCTCTTTCCCCATTGGCGTGATGACGGCCATCTATTTGGAAGAGTTTGCGCCGGATAATCGCTTTACTCAGATCATTGAGATTAACATCAACAACCTGGCAGCGATTCCATCGATTCTGTTTGGTTTGCTGGGTCTGGCGATCTTCATCAACTTCTTCGGCGTGCCGCGTTCGTCACCGTTGGCAGGTGGTATGACGTTAGCACTAATGACGCTACCCGTGATTATCATTGCCACCCGTACCGCACTTCGTAGCGTGCCAGACTCTATTCGTCATGCGGCGTTTGGTGTGGGTTGCTCACGTTGGCAAGTGGTGCGTGACCATGTATTGCCGCTTGCGATGCCCGGCATTATGACAGGCTCTATCATTGGCCTGGCCCAGGCAATGGGCGAAACCGCGCCGTTGATTATAGTGGGCATGGTGGCCTTTATCCCTGATGTAGGCGCCTCTTTCACTCAGGCAGCAACCGTGATGCCCGCACAGATCTTTACCTGGGCAGGAGAGCCTGAACAAGCTTTCGTAGAAAAAACCGCTGGTGGCATTCTTGTGCTGCTGACTGTGCTGATTTCGCTCAACGCCTTTGCCGTTGTGCTGCGTAAGAAATTCGAGCGTCGCTGGTAAGCCGGCGCCCAAGAGGACATGTTATGAATAGCCAAGCACCCGTAATGAATCAGCAGAATGCACCGGATGTGGGTCAGCCTTATACGCGTAACGAGCAGGCGTGCCACGATCTCAGCATCCGCGTTCGTGACCTAAACCTGTGGTATGGCAAAACCCAGGCGCTGAAAGGTTTAAATATCGACCTATTCCAAAAGAACGTGACCGCACTGATTGGCCCTTCGGGGTGCGGTAAGTCGACCTTTCTACGCTGCTTGAATCGTATGAATGACCTCATCCCCAGTGTGCATATCGAAGGCCTGGTGGAAATGGACGGTCAGGATGTGAACGCGGCGAAAATGGACGAAGTAGCCCTTCGTCGTCGAGTGGGGATGGTGTTCCAGAAGCCTAACCCGTTCCCCAAGTCTATTTATGAAAATATCGCCTACGCGCCGCGTATGCACGACTTGGTAAGCCGTAAAGCCGATCAGGACGAGCTAGTTGAGAAGGCGCTGCGTGATGCGGGCTTGTGGAACGAGGTAAAAGACAAGCTGCAGGAGCCAGGTACATCGCTCTCCGGTGGTCAGCAGCAGCGTTTGTGTATCGCTCGGGCGATCGCAGTGCAGCCCGATGTGATCTTGATGGACGAGCCCACCTCAGCTCTTGACCCCATCTCCACGGCCACTATCGAAGACTTGATGGATAAGCTGAAAGAGAAGTTCACCATCGTGACCGTAACGCACAACATGCAGCAAGCGGCGCGCGTGGCGGATTACACGGCGTTCTTCCACCTGGGGGAAATCATCGAGTACAACGACACGAAAGTGATGTTCTCGACCCCGGCACAGAAGAAAACCGAAGACTATATTTCTGGCCGTTACGGCTAAATAGATCGCTGCTTTTGGGCCCGCTACCGTAGCGGGCCTTCAAGCAGCGTTTTTTTATCTACCAATATATGATTTTTCGTATATAAGCGGTAGGCTTTGGCTTTATTGCACATTTAGAGGGTCGACCTATGTCACTTCGCATCGGTATTAACGGATTTGGCCGTATTGGACGTTTAGCGCTGCGCAGCCTTTGGCCACAGGTAGCGGCAGGCGAGGTGACGCTGGTGCGCATCAATGACCCCGGTGGTGATGCAGCCACCTTTGCCCATTTATTGGAGTTTGATTCCGTTCACGGCCAATGGGCGCCAGGGCAGGGTATGACGGCTCGTCAGGATGCTATTGTCATTGATGGTCATGAGGTGGCCTTTAGCGCCCATAAAACCATTGCAGAGAGTGACTGGTCCGGCTGCGATGTGGTTATCGAGTGCTCTGGCAAAATGAAAAGTACTGATAAGCTGCGGGCCTATCTGGATCAAGGCGTCGGGCGCGTAGTGGTGAGTGCGCCGGTGAAAGAGGAGGGCGTGCTGAATGTGGTCGTTGGGGTGAATGACCATCTCTATGAGCCAACCAAGCACCGCATTGTGACGGCGGCTAGCTGTACAACTAACTGCCTAGCCCCAGTAGTGAAGGTTATTCTGGAAAACTTCGGTATACGGCACGGCTCCATGACCACCGTGCATGATATTACCAACACCCAAACCATTCTCGATGCGCCGCATAAAGACCTACGTCGTGCGCGGGCCTGTGGCATGAGCCTGATCCCCACTACTACAGGCTCCGCGAAAGCCATTACCGCTATTTTCCCTGAGTTGGAAGGCAAGCTGAACGGCCATGCGATTCGCGTGCCGCTGGCCAACGCTTCGCTCACCGATATGGTGTTCGAGCTTGAGCGGGAAGTGACGGTTGAAGAAGTGAATCAAGCGCTTAAAGCCGCTGCCGGTGGCCCCTTGAAAGGCATTCTTGGCTATGAAGAGCGCCCGCTGGTATCGATTGATTACCGTACCGATCCACGCAGTTCGATTATTGATGCGCTCTCCACCATGGTGGTCAACGGCACCCAGTTAAAGCTCTACGCTTGGTATGACAATGAGTGGGGCTATGCAAACCGTACCGCCGAGTTGGCCCGCATGGTTGGAGGGGAGCCGGTTAGCCGTGGCTGAGTCACTGCTGGGTAAGTTAAGGGCACTGCCATTTGAAGTGCGTCAGTACATGCTGATTACCGGTAACTACTGGGCGTTTACTATTACCGATGGCGCGCTGCGAATGCTGGTGGTGATGTACTTCCACCAGCTCGGCTACTCGCCGCTGGAAATCGCCATGCTGTTTCTCTTTTACGAAGCGTTTGGCGTAGTGACGAACTTGGTGGGCGGCTGGCTAGGGGCGCGACTGGGCTTGAACCGCACCATGAACGTGGGGCTTGGGCTGCAAATTGTGGCGCTCGCCATGCTGATGGTGCCGGCTGGCATGCTGACCGTTGTTTGGGTGATGGCCGCCCAGGCGCTGTCGGGCATTGCCAAAGACCTGAATAAAATGAGCGCTAAAAGCGCGGTGAAGGTGCTGGTGCCTGCCGATAGCGCCAATGCCAATAGTGCCCTGTACCGCTGGGTGGCGATGCTGACTGGCTCTAAAAATGCGCTGAAGGGGCTGGGTTTTTTTGTGGGTGGTGTACTGCTCACGCTGATTGGCTTTCGCGGAGCGGTCATCGTCATGGCGGTGATGCTGTGCGCGGTGTTGCTGTTATCGCTATGGCGTTTAAAAGCGGATTTAGGCAAACAGAAAGTAAAACCCAAGTTCTCCGAGATTTTTTCCAAGTCTCGCGCGATCAACGTGCTCTCTGCCGCGCGCTTTTGCCTGTTTGCCTCGCGGGATGTGTGGTTTGTCGTGGCGCTGCCGGTCTTTCTGTATGACCAGCACGGCTGGAGTCACTGGACCGTCGGCGGGCTATTGGCGGCCTGGATTATCGGCTACGGCGGCGTACAAACCCAAGCGCCAAAGCTCACCGCGCTAGTGAAGGGGGATGCTCGGGCGCTTACCGCGGGTTGGGCAGCAGTGCTTGTCATTCTGGCCATTCTGCTGGCGCTCCTCCCCCTTGCCCAGGTGGGGTGGCTGGTGGTGGGGCTGCTGGCGTTTGGCGTACTGTTTGCCGTGAACTCTAGCTGGCACAGTTATCTGATTGTTCACTATGCGCGGGCCGATGGCGTCTCTATGGACGTTGGGTTTTACTATATGGCCAATGCCATGGGGCGTTTGGTGGGAACGTTGCTCTCCGGATGGCTCTATATGGCATATGGCTTGAGCGCCTGCCTTTGGGTCGCTGCAGCCTTGGTGGCGGCAAGCTCCTTGATGGCGCTGGCACTACCACGACAAACGGCTTGATACTGGCACTTTTTCTCCCGTTGCCGCTCCTCCCGATAATGCTGCGCCATCTATATAAAGATGGCGCAGCTTCCACCACCCCTCGATGCCAATGCGTAGCCCTTGGTAGGCGAGCAAAGGGTCGATCCATAAGATAATGCTTTGATACTCATGGCGCTGAAAGGCTGCTGTATCGTTAGGCGTCTGCGCCTCGGCAACGGCAATATAAGCGGCGCCTCCGCAACAGCCGTGGCGAGGTGATCGTCTAACAGTAACGTGGCCGCCATGCTGCTTTATAAAAGCTATGGCGGCACGATCTATCTCAATGATAGTTGTCATAGATAGTTATTATGATAGTTGTCATAGGGTGGCGTTACGTAGCAGGGAAGTGCTGGCGTGTACTGTTCGCAATACGCACTAGCGCCAGCATCAGCGGTACTTCCACCAGCACGCCCACAACAGTGGCCAGGGCGGCACCCGACTGTAAACCAAACAGCGCAATGGCGGCGGCAACGGCAAGTTCAAAAAAGTTACTGGCACCGATCATCGCACCTGGCGCGGCAATGTTGTGAGGCACGTGCCACGCTTTAGCCCAGCCGTAGGCAATAAAGAAAATCAAACAGGTCTGCAGAATCAGCGGTACGGCAATAAGCACGATATGCAGCGGGTTATTCAGAATGACATCACCCTGAAAAGCGAAAAGCAGCACTAACGTAATAATCAGGCCTATAGGCGTGACGGGGCCAATACGCTTCATAAACACGTTGTCGTACCACTCGGCACCATGTTTGGTGATCAACACGCGGCGGGTGAAATAGCCAGCCAGCAGTGGAATGACAATATAGAGCACTACCGAGAGCAGCACCGTATCCCAGGGAACCTGAATATTGGAAATACCCAGTAGCAGAACGACAATTGGCGCAAAGGCAAACAGCATAATTAAGTCATTGAGCGCGACTTGTACCAGGGTGTAGGCCGCATCGCCTCGGGTGAGGTAGCTCCATACGAATACCATGGCGGTACAGGGTGCGGCGCCTAATAAAATTGCCCCCGCTAGGTATTGATGGGCAAGCTCGGTAGGCATCCAGGGCTTAAAAATAACCATGAAAAATAGCCACGCCAGGGCAAACATAGTGAACGGCTTGATAAGCCAATTGACCGTGGTGGTGATGGTTAGCCCTTTGGGTTGGCGGCGGACGCCGGCAATGGCGCTGAAATCAATTTGCGCCATCATAGGAAAGATCATTGCCCAAATGAGCACGGCAATAGGGATCGAGACTTGGGCGTACTCAAAGCGTGAAAGCGTTTCGGGCACTGCCGGGGCCACTTGTCCGAGGGTAATACCTGCCATAATCGCAGCGGCGACCCATATAGAGAGGTAGCGCTCAAAGAGCCCCATGTCGGCGCTACTGGGCGTGGTGTTTTCCTGGGTGGGCATGGTCACTCCTTGGCTAGATGGCGCGCTGGTTAACACGCTGGGAGAGTTCTTCAGTACTCTCTTTGCGTTCTGAGTACGACTGCAGGTCGCTGCGCTCGCGGATCAGTCGCGTTAGCTTCAGTGCGATAGTTCCCTTTGGAGAATCACAGCAATCGATAATGCTTATGATATATGTTTTTTCATATATTTCTAGCGAGTCACGCAACCTGCAATATTGCCGTCATTATCCAAGTGTATCTTGACGCTATGAAATTACATAAGAGGTTGTTTATTTATGTCGAAGCGTCGCGTGCTATTTCTCTGCAATGCCAACTCTGCACGTTCTCTCATGGGGGAAGTGCTGCTTCGCCATATGGCGGGTGACCGCTTTGAATCTTTCAGTGCGGGGGCGGAGCCCGACGAACCTCATGCGTTGACTTTGGAAGCCTTGCGCAAACAAAAGCTGCCGACAGAAGGGTTGCATAGCAAGTCGTTAGAGCAGTTTGAGAATGAAGAGTTTGATGTGGTGATTGTGCTATGTGACAAAGCCCAGCAGGCGTGTCGTGAATGGAAGGGCAGCGCTGTGGAGATTCTCTTCTGGGACATTCGCGACCCTCGTCTGATGAGCAAGTTAGACGCCTATGAACAAGCACTATTCGAAATCCGCCACCGCTTACAGCTATGGCTGCCGCTGCAAAAAAACTGATCATTCACATTTTGACGGGACGCACTATGAAATTGATCAATAACCTGAGTGTTAAGGCAAGCTGGACGCTGGTATTAGTGACCTTCACCTGCCTTGTGTTGACGATTGGCGGCTTAGGTCTTTTTGCAAATCACTTTGGACGTGATGCCTTTACCTCATTACAGCAGAGGGATATGGCCCAAGTACGAGAGTTGAACGGTGCTTATACGCAGCTACTGCGTGCCAGAGTGCAGATGAATCGTGCTGCTGAGCTGATACGCACGCCCTCTTTTGACCGCCCTGAACCGCTCTTAGAAGAGGCCGAGCGGTTATTGCAATCATCAACGGCTCAGTTTGATGCTTTTCAGGCGAGTTTTCCTGAAGGTGAGCGGCCTGAGTTAGTCGACCAGTTAGCCAGTGATTTTCAATCGTTAGTCAGTAACAACCTTAGCCTGCAAATGATGTTGCTAGAGGAGCGAGATGTGCGCGGCTTCCTCTCCGGTGAATCCCGTGTAGATAGTAGTAGTCAGCAATTTGTTAACACCGCAGAGGCATTCTACGGCTACTCATTAGCTCGTGGTGCTGGCTTGCTTGAACGCTTTCAGCGAGTCTCGTCATGGCTTTTTTTGGGGGTGCTTAGCGTTGTTGTAATAGCACTATTGGTTGTTGCGTTTGTTGTTTGGGGCGTGCGCCGTAATGTGCTTCAGCCACTACGGGTTATTACTCAACACTTTAAGCGTATCGCCAATGGCGATTTATCATCCCCAATAGAAGCGCATGCCAACAATGAAATTGGTATGCTGTTTAGCGAGTTGGCTCATATGCAGCGCTCGTTGACGACGACTGTGAATCGCCTCAATAACAGTAGCCAACAGGTGTATAGCGATAGCCAAGCCATGGCGACACAGAGCCAGCAGCTAGCGGGGCAAACCGACTCTCAAGTGTCGGCGCTTCAGCAAATGGCTGCGAGCCTTGAGCAGTTGACTGCCACGGTGAATCAGAATGCTGAAAGCGCAGCGCATGTTAACCGTTCTACTACTGATGTCGCCTATAAAGCGCAGCAGGGTGATCAAGTGATTGCTCAGTTTATTGCTACGATGCAGTCGATCAATGAACACTCTGAAGAGATTCAAACTATTATCAACGTGATCGAGAGCATTGCATTCCAAACGAATATTCTGGCTCTGAATGCATCGGTTGAGGCTGCCCGTGCCGGTGAACATGGGCGCGGATTTGCGGTGGTGGCTAGTGAGGTGCGTGCACTAGCAACACGTAGCGCCGAGGCTGCTCATGATATTCGTGCACGCATTGAGGCGTCACGGAAAAGTGTTGAGCGAGGAAGTGAACTCTCCCAGCAGGCAGGGGAGCATACTCGCGCCATTATGCAGGCCGCGACCCAGGTGGAGCACCTGATGGCGCAAATGGCCAAGGCATCGGAAGAGCAGCGTCGCGGTATTGAAGAGGTCAACATTGCTGTGACCCAAATTGACGCCACCACTCAAGATGCAATGCAGCTTGTTAACCAAACCGCGCACAGTGCAGAAGGCTTGACCCAGGAAGCGCTGCAGATGCGTGAGTACGCTGGCCAATTCCGTATCGCTGAAACCTCCTCGGCGACTCAAACTGAGGAACCCGAGTGGGCTAACCAGTCGTTAAAGCAGTTGGATTGGGAAGCTATGGCAAACGTTGAGATTAGTGGCCACCAGAGCGATATGCGCGCCCTAGCTTAAACGCTAAAGCGCGACACAGGATAAGTCGTTTGGTGGATTAATCGATTAGCTCAACTGCTACGGCGGTGGCCTCGCCACCGCCAATGCACAGGCTTGCAATACCACGTTTGCCGCCTTTAGTACGCAACGCATGAATCAGCGTAGCGATAATGCGCGAGCCAGTGGAACCAATGGGGTGCCCTTGAGCGCAAGCGCCACCAAACACATTTACCTTTTCATGGGGTAAACCAAGGTCATCCATGGCCATGAGCGTGACGACGGCGAAGGCCTCATTAATCTCAAATAGATCCACATCGTTCACCCCCCAGCCAATTTTTTTCATCAGCTTTTCAATCGCTCCGACCGGGGCAATCGTAAATTCGCTGGGGTGGCGTGAGTGGGTAGCGTGGCCCAACATTTTTGCCAGTGGTTTAACACCATGGCGCTGCGCGGCTTCGTGGCTTGCTAAGATGAGCGCTGATGCACCATCGGAGATGGAGCTAGAGTTAGCGGCTGTAATGGTGCCATCTTTAGCAAATGCAGGACGCAGCTGACGTATCTTATCCAGCTTTGCCTGGAAAGGCTGTTCATCGTGGGAGACAACGGTTTCACCTTGGCGTGTAGTCACCGTTACAGGGGCCATTTCAGCATCTAAATGGCCGTTATTCGTCGCCGCCATTGCGCGCTCTAGAGAGGCAATAGCGAAATCGTCCAGCCGCTCACGGGTATAGCCGCGCTCAGTAGCCACATCTTGAGCAAAGACGCCCATCAATTTTCCGGTTTCGGCGTCTTCAAGACCATCTAGGAACATGTGGTCTTTTAGCTCGCCATGCCCCAGTCTATAGCCACCACGTGCCTTGGTGAGTACATGAGGCGCATTGGACATAGACTCCATACCGCCCGCCAATAAAACTTCTCCCGTACCAGCTTTGATCAAGTCATGAGCCAGCATGGTTGCTTTCATGCCAGAGCCGCAAAGCTTGTTAATGGTGGTGGCCCCGTTGGCATCGGGAATGCCAGCCTGACGCATGGCCTGGCGAGCTGGGCCTTGCTTGACTCCGGCGGGCAATACACAACCCATAATGCCCTCTTCGATGGCCGCGGCTTCGATGCCCGCGCGCTCAATAGCCGCGCGAATGGCAACGGCGGCCAGCTCAGGGGCGCTCATGCTGGAAAGGCTGCCCATCATGCCGCCCATAGGCGTGCGGGTGGCGGATAAAAAGACGATCTCGGTAGCGCTGCTCATTGCTTATCTCCTGATAGGTTTATTGTGATTATCTTGCTGAGGCATTCGCGATGCGTTGACCCGCTAGCGGTGCTGTGGTTTTCTCCTAGTTAACCAAGCAAGCGCTAGTGTAAATAATATGAATGTAATGAATGCATCTCCTCGCCGCAAGGAATTGACGCGCTTAGCAGCTCAGCTATTCGTCCAAGAGGGCTTTGACCGCACCACGGTACGTATGTTGGCCCAGGAAATGGGTATCAAGTCTGGGAGCCTGTTTCATCACTTCAAAGATAAACAGGAAATCTTGGCAGCCGTGATTGAAGAGGGTACGCAAAATGCACTAAATATCGCCAAAGCAGCACTACAAACGTGCCCAGATAATGCAGAAGCGCGTTTGCATGCAATGGCAAGAGCTCATCTGGAAACGCTGTTTGCGGACCGCAATGCTCACGTTGTGGCGCTCTTTGAGTGGCGCCGACTCGATCCTGCGGCCAGCGCTCATCTGAGTCATCTACGCGATGCCTATGAAGCCATGTGGGTAGAGGTGATTGATGATGCCTTGGCGGAAGGATTGATCCATGGAGATCGTTTTTTGGTATCCCGCTTTATTTTAGGTGCGTTGAACTGGACTGTACGTTGGTATGATCCCAATGGCCCACGTACTCCAGATGACCTCGCTGATGAGCTAGTGGCGATGATTATGTCGCGCTAAGCTGCTGGCGGTAACTCTCTTTAATCGACCAACGTCTAACCCCTTTACTACGCTTGTGGCTTGCGCTCTTGAGTAAATGCTTTTAGCGTTGGTCTATCGGCAGGCTTCCGTTAACGTAAACGGAGAATAGCGCCAACAATACGTGGAATCCTGCTTGTCCGAGTGCTCACGACCAACAACATAAGAGAGCCGTCATGACAGCAACATCAGCCTCATTACCTCAGTATTCAACCTTCCTAGAAAGTTTTTCCGTTGATAGCGTAGTCGCAAAGTTGGATGACCATCAGGATGGTTTTCTCAATGCTTTTGAAGCTTGCTGCGGCCGGCATGTACGCCAGGGGCGTGGCGATGTGCTGGCACTCGTGCATGAAGACACTCAGGGGCAAACGCATACCCTAACGTATGCTGAGCTTGACGACCAGAGTGGGAAATTGGCGGGCTGGTTTAAGAGCCAGGGGTTGGGAGAAGGCGATCGTATTGCTTGTATGCTGCCGCGCTCTACGTCTCTGCTGGTAGCCGTGTTAGCAACGTGGCGAATTGGTGCCGTATATCAACCGCTATTTACTGCTTTTGGCCCTGATGCGGTGGATTACCGGTTGGGACGTGCAGATACCAAGCTAGTGATCACAGATCATGCTAACCGCTATAAGTTTGACGGTTTAAGCCAGTGCCCACCAGTGTTAACCGTGGGTGGCGCTACGAGTGAACATGCTAATGACTATGACTGGCAGGCAGCGTTGACGTATACGTCAATGAGCGAAAAGCCTCCTAGGCTTTCTCCAGAAAAGCCGTTTCTACAGATGTTTACCTCAGGGACTGTTGGTAAGCCCAAAGGGGTAGCGGTTCCGCTATCGGGTATGACCGCATTTGCGCTCTATATGGAACTGGCGGTTGACCTCCGGGAGGACGATCGCTTCTGGAATATGGCTGATCCAGGCTGGGCCTACGGTCTCTATTACGCCATTGCTGGACCGCTGCTTTTGGGCGTAACAACTCATTTTTGTGAAGCGGGCTTCAGTGCTGAAGGTGCACTGGCGTTCATGAAGCGTCATCGTATTACCAATTTTGCAGCGGCACCTACTGCCTACCGGCTTATGAAAGCCTCCGGCTTATTTGACGACGCTTACCAAACGTTAACACTGCGAGCAGCCAGTTCTGCCGGCGAGCCGCTGAATACGGAGGTCGTTACTTGGGTTGAAAAATCACTGGGTTGTCCGGTGATGGATCATTACGGACAAACTGAGACAGGTATGACCTGTAATAACCACCACTCTCTTGAGCACCCTAAGCACGTTGGTGCTATGGGAGTGCCGATGCCAGGCTACCGACTAGCAATTTTAGATACTGAGTACAATGAACTCCCACCTGGGGAGCCAGGCGTGTTAGCGGTAGATATTAAAAACTCGCCAGCACACTTTTTCCAGGGTTATACCTGGCAGGAGAAAGATCCCTTCGTTAATGGTTATTATCTGACCGGCGATGTGGTCATTCGTAATGAAGATGGTTCGTTTCAGTTTGCGGGTCGCGATGATGACATTATTACCACTGCCGGTTATCGCGTTGGGCCTACAGATGTTGAAAATAGTGTGATGACACACCCAGCGGTTGCTGAATCTGCAGCGGTAGGGCAGCCGGATGAAATACGCGGTGAGATCATTAAATCCTATATCGTTCTGCGCGACGGCTACGAGCCGAGCGATGCGCTGGCGGAGGAGATTCGGCAACAGGTGCGTGAGCGGCTCTCAACCCATGCGTTCCCTCGGGTGATTGAGTTTGTTGATGAGCTACCCAAAACACCTAGCGGCAAAATCCAGCGCTTCAAACTACGCGCCCAGGCTGCTGAGCAAGTGCGCGACAACCCATAATTCATAGGAACAGTGCCATGCAGGTGAAGGATCATACGTTTTTGATTACCGGTGCCGCTTCAGGACTCGGTGCTGCCACAGCAGAGCGCCTGGTTGCGGCTGGCGCCAACGTGGTGCTATGCGACATGAGTGACCGAGTAGCGAGTTTAGCAGAGCGACTTGGCGAGCAGGCCAAAGCCTGTATTGCTGATATCACCTCTGCCGACGACATGCAGCAGGCGGTTGATACTGCGGTCGCGATGGGTGGCAAGCATGGGCTTTCGGGCGTGGTTCACTGTGCGGGGGTAGTGAGTGTTGCCAAGCTGGTGGATCGGGAAGGTGCGCCAGCTGATCTTGATAGCTATGCGCGTACTATTAATATCAACCTGGTAGGCACTTTTAATGTGATGCGGCTAGCTGCTGCTGCGATGGCCAAAAATCAGCCCAGCGACAGTGGCGAGCGAGGCGTGATCATTAATACAGCCTCTATTGCTGCATTTGATGGGCAAGTTGGCCAGTGTGCTTATAGCGCCTCTAAAGCAGGGGTGGTGGGGATGAGCCTCCCTGCGGCCAGAGAGCTGTCCCGTCATGCCATCCGAGTGATGGCGATTGCTCCAGGCGTTTTTGAAACACCGATGATGAGCGAAATCCCCGATGAGGCAGCTCAGGCGTTAGCGGCAGCGGTACCGTTCCCGAAGCGCTTGGGTAAACCCGAAGAGTTTGCCTTATTGGCTGAGCAAATTATTACTAACCCCATGCTCAATGGTGAGGTTATCCGTTTGGATGGCGGTATTCGTATGCAATAAGCCACGCTGAAAAACAGAGCGGCTTAAAGCCTGTCTGAGTTTCTCAGGCAGGCTTTTTTATTATGAAAAAACAAGGGAGTATAGCGATCACGACCAAAGTTGTAGCCGTTTTTGTGGTTTAATTCAAACGACTGCTTGACTGAGTTGGGTGGGCGCGCTAGTTTTCAAACATGTGTTTGAAAGTCGTATTGGATTCCAAATGGCTTTCAGCCCCCTATTTAGGAGAAGTGACATGCCCAGCTATCAAGCCCCTCTGCGTGACATGCGTTTCGTGATGGAGGAAATGTTTGACTATCCAAGCCACTACGCAGCTTTGCCCAATGGTGAGGAAGCATCTCCCGATGTGGTCAGCGCGATTTTGGAGGAGGGGGCTCGCTTTGCCCGTGAGGTACTGTTGCCACTTAATCAAAGCGGTGACGAAGAGGGGTGCTTGCTAGAGGGTGGCGAGGTAAAAGCGCCGAAAGGATTTAAAGAAGCCTATCAGCAGTATGTTGAAGGTGGCTGGCCGAGTTTGGCGGCCGACCCCGAGCAGGGTGGTCAAGGGCTTCCGCACTCGCTAGCAATGCTACTCTCTGAGATGATTTGCTCTACTAACCTGGCATGGGGCATGTACCCTGGATTGTCACATGGGGCAGCGGATGCGCTTCGCCACCACGGCACCGAGGAGCAGAAGGCTACTTACCTCACCAAGCTGGTAGAGGGCGTATGGACAGGCACTATGTGTCTGACTGAGCCGCACTGTGGTACCGACCTTGGGCTGATCAAAACCCGTGCAGTACCCGCTGAAGGTGATGTTTACCACATCACGGGCACCAAAATCTTTATTTCTGCGGGCGAGCACAATTTGGCAGAAAACATTGTGCATCTCGTTCTGGCGAAACTGCCGGATGCTCCCGAAGGCTCTAAAGGTATTTCGCTGTTTGTCGTGCCCAAGTTTTTGCCAGACGCCGAGGGCAACCCCGGTGAGCGTAACGGTGTCAGCTGTGGCTCCCTTGAGCACAAAATGGGCATTCATGGTAACGCGACCTGCGTCATGAACTTCGACGGGGCGACCGGCTACTTGGTCGGCGCGCCGAATAGAGGTCTGGCGTGCATGTTTACCATGATGAACGCTGCTCGCCTGGGTGTGGGTATCCAGGGGCTAGGCTTAATGGAAGCCAGCTTCCAAAACTCCTTGAGCTATGCGCGTGACCGTTTACAAATGCGAGCACTATCCGGTACCCAGGCACCTGATCAAGTCGCTGACCCTATCATCGTACACCCTGATGTGCGTCGTATGCTGCTTACTCAAAAAGCCTTCGCCGAAGGCGGTCGTATGCTAGTGCTGTATACCGCCCAGATGCTCGATATTGTTGAGCATGGCGCGCCTGGTGAAGAGAAGGAGCGTGCAGAAACTCTGCTAGGTTTGCTAACGCCCATTGTGAAAGCTTTCCTGACGGAGGTGGGTTTTGAAGCAACCAACGAAGGCGTGCAGATTTTTGGCGGCCACGGCTTCATTAAAGAGTGGGGCATGGAGCAGCTGGTGCGCGATTCGCGCATCACGCGCCTCTATGAGGGTACGACCGGTATTCAAGCGCTTGACCTGTTGGGGCGCAAGGTGCTGATGAGTCAGGGTGAATCGCTCAAAGCATTCACCAAAGAGATTCACAAGTTCTGCAAAGCAGAAGCAGATAACCCAGCACTCAAAGAGTTTATCGAGCCACTGGCGAAGCTGAATGCCGAGTGGGGCGAGCTCACTATGGGCATTGGAATGAAAGCGATGCAGGATCGTGAAGAGGTGGGTGCAGCCAGCGTCGATTACCTGATGTACTCGGGTTACGTCGCCGTCGCTTACCTATTCGCTCGGGCTGCTAAGCAGGCCGCTGCCTCGCTAGATAGTGAAGATACCGCTTTTTATAAAGCAAAATTGAATACTGCGCGCTTCTATTACCAGCGTTTGCTGCCACGCACCAAGGCGCACGCGGCAATGATGCAAGCCGGCGCTGGTAGCCTAATGGCCATTTCAAGTGAAGATTTTGGTCTAGGTTTTGAGATTTAAACCTAGGCGCTAACCTAGCACTCTCTGGTCAGGGTACTGATCGGTGGTTTGCGGCAGACTTGCCTTCGGCATTGTCTGCCGCTTTTTTTTGCAAAAACCTCTTGCCAACCCGGTCGCGAATCCGTAAAGTACGCATCCGCTGCCGGGGACGCCTAGCGTCACCAGCGGTGAAAGAGGTGAAAAACCTCTGGTTTTTCAGGAAGTTAGCGCCGTCTTGTTAGAGATGAGATTGCTCGCTTCCCTCGCTAAAAACAGCGGTTGACAAACACCACGGAATGCGTAGAATACGCCTTCCTCGCTGAGGCAACACGGTTCAGGTCATCGAGCCCACCTCGCGACACAGCTCTTTAACAATTTGATCAGGTAATTCATGTGGGCGCTTGCCGATGAGGGTGATAAATCACCAAAACATCAAGGCAAGCGACTCGTCAAACAGGCTTCGGCCTAATGAAGGAATTCGTTTGACCCTTGAGCCAAGTTTGGTTCGCTTCTGTCGCTTTGGCGACAGGCAAGAACCGCATAGATCTTAAACTGAAGAGTTTGATCATGGCTCAGATTGAACGCTGGCGGCAGGCCTAACACATGCAAGTCGAGCGGTAACAGATCCAGCTTGCTGGATGCTGACGAGCGGCGGACGGGTGAGTAATGCATAGGAATCTGCCCGATAGTGGGGGATAACCTGGGGAAACCCAGGCTAATACCGCATACGTCCTACGGGAGAAAGGGGGCTTTGGCTCCCGCTATCGGATGAGCCTATGTCGGATTAGCTAGTTGGTGAGGTAACGGCTCACCAAGGCGACGATCCGTAGCTGGTCTGAGAGGATGATCAGCCACATCGGGACTGAGACACGGCCCGAACTCCTACGGGAGGCAGCAGTGGGGAATATTGGACAATGGGCGCAAGCCTGATCCAGCCATGCCGCGTGTGTGAAGAAGGCCCTCGGGTTGTAAAGCACTTTCAGCGAGGAAGAACGCCTAGCGGTTAATACCCGCTAGGAAAGACATCACTCGCAGAAGAAGCACCGGCTAACTCCGTGCCAGCAGCCGCGGTAATACGGAGGGTGCGAGCGTTAATCGGAATTACTGGGCGTAAAGCGCGCGTAGGTGGCTTGATAAGCCGGTTGTGAAAGCCCCGGGCTCAACCTGGGAACGGCATCCGGAACTGTCAAGCTAGAGTGCAGGAGAGGAAGGTAGAATTCCCGGTGTAGCGGTGAAATGCGTAGAGATCGGGAGGAATACCAGTGGCGAAGGCGGCCTTCTGGACTGACACTGACACTGAGGTGCGAAAGCGTGGGTAGCAAACAGGATTAGATACCCTGGTAGTCCACGCCGTAAACGATGTCGACCAGCCGTTGGGTGCCTAGCGCACTTTGTGGCGAAGTTAACGCGATAAGTCGACCGCCTGGGGAGTACGGCCGCAAGGTTAAAACTCAAATGAATTGACGGGGGCCCGCACAAGCGGTGGAGCATGTGGTTTAATTCGATGCAACGCGAAGAACCTTACCTACTCTTGACATCCTGCGAATTCGGTAGAGATACCTTAGTGCCTTCGGGAACGCAGAGACAGGTGCTGCATGGCTGTCGTCAGCTCGTGTTGTGAAATGTTGGGTTAAGTCCCGTAACGAGCGCAACCCTTGTCCTTATTTGCCAGCGCGTAATGGCGGGAACTCTAAGGAGACTGCCGGTGACAAACCGGAGGAAGGTGGGGACGACGTCAAGTCATCATGGCCCTTACGAGTAGGGCTACACACGTGCTACAATGGTCGGTACAAAGGGTTGCGAGCTCGCGAGAGTCAGCCAATCCCGAAAAGCCGATCTCAGTCCGGATCGGAGTCTGCAACTCGACTCCGTGAAGTCGGAATCGCTAGTAATCGTAGATCAGAATGCTACGGTGAATACGTTCCCGGGCCTTGTACACACCGCCCGTCACACCATGGGAGTGGACTGCACCAGAAGTGGTTAGCCTAACGCAAGAGGGCGATCACCACGGTGTGGTTCATGACTGGGGTGAAGTCGTAACAAGGTAGCCGTAGGGGAACCTGCGGCTGGATCACCTCCTTAATCGATGACTCATCCTCGCGGTAAGCGCTCACAATGAATTACCTGATCAGAATGCTGTTGGTACGCAGTGATAAGCGTTTTCTTCATATTAAAAAAAGAGAAAAGACTTTTTAAAGCCCTTTCTTTTTCTTTTGATGTTGACAATACGATTCGTTTATCACTGCTTATAGCAGTCGCTCTTTAACAATGTATATCATGCTGACAAGAACGTTTTCGAACGTTCTTACGTAAATTGTTAAGTGATACGTCTCAAGCGTATCCGGCAATCGTTATCATTGCGAAATCCAGACCCCTTCGGGTTATAGGGTCAAGCAATGAAGCGCACACGGTGGATGCCTAGGCAGCCAGAGGCGATGAAAGACGTGGTAGCCTGCGATAAGGTTCGGTGAGGTGGCAAACAACCTGTGACCCGGACATCTCTGAATGGGGAAACCCACTCAGCACCAGCTGAGTATCCTACGCTGAATATATAGGCGTAGGAGGCGAACCAGGGGAACTGAAACATCTAAGTACCCTGAGGAAAAGAAATCAACCGAGATTCCCCTAGTAGCGGCGAGCGAACGGGGACCAGCCCTTAAGCGTGTGACGGATTAGGCGAACGTGCTGGGAAGCACGGCCATAGCGGGTGATAGCCCCGTAGCCGAAAATCTGATCACGTGAAATCGAGTAGGTCGGGGCACGAGAAACCTTGACTGAAGACGGGGGGACCATCCTCCAAGGCTAAATACTCCTGGCTGACCGATAGTGAACCAGTACCGTGAGGGAAAGGCGAAAAGAACCCCGGAGAGGGGAGTGAAATAGATCCTGAAACCGTGTGCGTACAAGCAGTAGGAGCGGACTTTGTTCCGTGACTGCGTACCTTTTGTATAATGGGTCAGCGACTTATATTCAGTGGCGAGGTTAACCGTATAGGGGAGCCGTAGGGAAACCGAGTCTTAACTGGGCGACACAGTCGCTGGATATAGACCCGAAACCGAGCGATCTATCCATGAGCAGGGTGAAGGTTGAGTAACATCAACTGGAGGCCCGAACCAGGATCTGTTGAAAAAGATTTGGATGACTTGTGGATCGGAGTGAAAGGCTAATCAAGCTCGGAGATAGCTGGTTCTCCTCGAAAGCTATTTAGGTAGCGCCTCACGTATCACCACCGGGGGTAGAGCACTGTTTCGGCTAGGGGGTCATCCCGACTTACCAACCCGAGGCAAACTCCGAATACCGGTGAGTGCCAGCGTGGGAGACACACGGCGGGTGCTAACGTCCGTCGTGAAAAGGGAAACAACCCAGACCGTCAGCTAAGGTCCCCAAATCCTGGTTAAGTGGGAAACGATGTGGGAAGGCTCAGACAGCTAGGAGGTTGGCTTAGAAGCAGCCATCCTTTAAAGAAAGCGTAATAGCTCACTAGTCGAGTCGGCCTGCGCGGAAGATGTAACGGGGCTAAACCAGGTACCGAAGCTACGGGTTCATCCTCTGGATGAGCGGTAGAGGAGCGTCGTGTAAGCCAATGAAGGTGTGTTGAGAAGCATGCTGGAGGTATCACGAGTGCGAATGCTGACATGAGTAACGATAAAGGGAGTGAAAAACTCCCTCGCCGGAAGACCAAGGGTTTCTGTTCGACGCTAATCGGAGCAGAGTGAGTCGGCCCCTAAGGCGAGGCCGAAAGGCGTAGTCGATGGGAAACGGGTCAATATTCCCGTACCGGACATGATTGCGATGGGGGGACGGAGAAGGCTAGGTGAGCCAGGCGTTGGTTGTCCTGGTGAAAGTCAGTAGGCTGGTGTCTTAGGTAAATCCGGGACGCCAAGGCCGAGAGACGAGACGAAGACACCCCGGTGTCGAAGTCATTGATGCCACGCTTCCAGGAAAAGCCTCTAAGCTTCAGATCATGTGCGACCGTACCCCAAACCGACACAGGTGGTCAGGGTGAGAATCCCAAGGCGCTTGAGAGAACTCGGGTGAAGGAACTAGGCAAAATGGTGCCGTAACTTCGGGAGAAGGCACGCCGGCGTAGGGTAAGGGAACTTGCTTCCTCAGCCCGAACCGGTCGAAGATACCAGGTGGCTGCAACTGTTTAGTAAAAACACAGCACTCTGCTAACGCGCAAGCGGACGTATAGGGTGTGACGCCTGCCCGGTGCCGGAAGGTTAAGTGATGGTGTTAGGCCTCGGCCGAAGCTCTTGATCGAAGCCCCGGTAAACGGCGGCCGTAACTATAACGGTCCTAAGGTAGCGAAATTCCTTGTCGGGTAAGTTCCGACCTGCACGAATGGCGTAATGATGGCCACGCTGTCTCCACCCGAGACTCAGTGAAATTGAAATCGCCGTGAAGATGCGGTGTACCCGCGGCTAGACGGAAAGACCCCGTGAACCTTTACTATAGCTTCACACTGGACGCTGATGTTGCCTGTGTAGGATAGCTGGGAGGCTTGGAAACCCGGACGCCAGTTCGGGTGGAGCCAACCTTGAAATACCAGCCTGGCATCATTGGCGTTCTCACTCAGGTCCGTGATCCGGATCGAGGACAGTGTGTGGTGGGTAGTTTGACTGGGGCGGTCTCCTCCCAAAGCGTAACGGAGGAGCACGAAGGTACCCTCAGCACGGTCGGACATCGTGCAATGAGTGCAAGAGCATAAGGGTGCTTGACTGCGAGACAGACACGTCGAGCAGGTGCGAAAGCAGGTTCTAGTGATCCGGTGGTTCTGTATGGAAGGGCCATCGCTCAACGGATAAAAGGTACTCCGGGGATAACAGGCTGATACCGCCCAAGAGTTCACATCGACGGCGGTGTTTGGCACCTCGATGTCGGCTCATCACATCCTGGGGCTGAAGTCGGTCCCAAGGGTATGGCTGTTCGCCATTTAAAGTGGTACGCGAGCTGGGTTTAGAACGTCGTGAGACAGTTCGGTCCCTATCTGCCGTGGGCGTTGGATGTTTGAGAAGAGCTGCTCCTAGTACGAGAGGACCGGAGTGGACGACCCTCTGGTGTTCCGGTTGTCACGCCAGTGGCATTGCCGGGTAGCTATGGTCGGACGGGATAACCGCTGAAGGCATCTAAGCGGGAAGCCCCCTTCAAGATGAGACATCCCCGAGGCCTTGAGCCTCCTAAAGGGCCCAGCGAGACCAGCTGGTTGATAGGCACGGTGTGGAAGCGCTGCAAGGCGTTGAGCTAACGTGTACTAATGGCCCGTGAGGCTTGACCCTATAACACCCAAGGGGTCTGGTCGCGATGATAACGACGAGTGGACAGCCACTCAGAACACCGGATACGCACGCGCAAGCCAAGGCTTGCCAAAGAGACGTCACTTAACACAGCATGATATGCATTACCTGTTACGCCTGACGACCATAGCACGCGTGAACCACCTGATCCCATGCCGAACTCAGCAGTGAAACCGCTTAGCGCCGATGGTAGTGTGGGGTCTCCCCATGCGAGAGTAGGTCATCGTCAGGCACCTATTCCACAAACCACCCAGCCAACCGGCTGGGTGGTTTGTTGATACCCAAAAAGCCCCGAGCATAGCGTGCTCGGGGCTTTTTGTTGTTTATCCGGTATCTCTTCGGGGTTTACCAATCCACCAGGTCTGTTAAAAGACGACGCGCTTAGAGCCAGCCATATAGAAAGTGCTATGATGCACGCCACCACGCGACCAGGGCTTCTCGTGTCGCGTTTATTGGTTGCATATTATGTTCGAGGTGAAAGGTGAGCGACACGGTACCCACGTCATGGCTGGTTTACTGCCGACCAGGCTTTGAGAGCGACGCGTTGGCAGAGATGCAGCACCATGCGAAGCGACAGGAGATTCCCTGTGAGCCTACGCTAGGAGAAGGCTGGGTAAGTCTGAAGCGCCAGGATGGCGAACCAATTAATGACCTGCACCGCCAAGCGGCTTTTAAACAACTTATATTTGCAAGGCAAAGCCTAGCGGCACTGCCTGCGTTGACACTGTCACGCGATGACCGCCTCACGGCTATGTTGGAGCAAATCAAAACGAGCCGGTGGAGCTTTGAAGAGATCTGGCACGAAACGCCCGATACCAATGATGGCAAAGCGTTAGCCGGTTTGATTAAAGCGCTAACAAAACCGCTTCAGAGCATGCTGAAAAAGCGTGGCGCGTTAAGGGGTAAAGCAGGCGGGCGGCGTTTGCATATCTTTTGGACCGATGGCGACCGTGTGCAGCTAGGGATGAGCTTTCCGGATAATCGCAGCGAGTTAATCAACGGTATCCGTCGGCTGCGCTTTCCTTCTCGAGCGCCTAGCCGTTCGACATTGAAGCTTGAAGAAGCCTGGCATGAGTTCATACCCCGGGATGAGTGGGATGACCGCCTATCAGCGCATATGCAGGCGGCAGACTTAGGCGCAGCGCCTGGCGGTTGGACGTGGCAGCTTGTACAGCGTGGTATGTATGTTTACGCCATTGATAATGGCCCGATGGACAAGCAGTTAATGGCGACGGGGCAGATTGACCATCTTCGGGAAGATGGATTTACCTGGGAGCCGCCCCAGCGTCTGGATTGGCTGGTATGCGATATTGTCGATAAGCCGGTTCGTGTCTTGGCGATGATCGAACGTTGGCTAACGCGCAAGTGGTGTCGGGAGGCTATTTTTAACCTTAAGCTACCCATGAAAAAACGCTGGGACGAGGTGACGCGTTGTTTGGTAACGTTAGAGGAAGCATTAGCAGCGGCGGGCGTAAGGGCTACGATTAGCTGCCGCCACCTCTATCATGACAGGGAAGAGGTGACGGTGCATGTTAGGCTGGCCCACTAATGCTTGGAGCAGCATTTGCGATCCACTAAGTTAGTAGCCCGGCTCATAAACGCGAATTGTTTCATCTTCTGTCAATAGCGGTAAAATACGCTGCATCGCCATGGCACGCTCTTCACTGGCGTGCCACTCTTTCCAGGCGCGCAAATCGCGCCATTTGGTGATCATTAAACGGCGGTCGGTGTGGCCAAGTTCAACCAGAGTTTCACCACCAACGAAGCCTCTGACGCCTAGTGAGACACGCATAGCCTCGCGCGCTGCTTGCTCATATTCGTCTTCTAAACCAGGCATAATGCGTCGTTCAATGATGACTTTTATCATAGTGTCTTTTCCTAACCGAGAGAGTCGATGACTGATAATACGGATGACCCCAACGCTTTTGATGCGGCGTTAGATACCACTGGGCTCTACTGCCCCGAGCCCATTATGCTGATGCATAACAAAGTGCGTGATATGGCATCAGGCCAAGTGCTGAAAGTAGTGGCGACTGACCCCGCTACCACGCGTGATGTGCCAAAGTTTTGTCAATTTTTAGGGCACGAGCTGCTCAATCAGCATAGTGCGGATGATCAGTACACCTACTTTATCCGCTTAGCGTGATTCTGTGGAGTCTGGGCAAGGCGCTCACCGACTAATGGTGGAGAGCCTTGCCTAGCAGGGAACTATACGCTCTCAGCGCTTGGCACCACCATCATGGCTAGCGCTTCTAACGTTGCAGGGTCCTCTTCCAGAATGCGGTTGGCAATATGCCGCTGGAAAAAGTAAACGGTTTGATGCTGGGAGTGGGCGTCGTAGAGGCATTTATCGCCAAGTAGAATGGGCGTCATCGTAGCTTTTTGCTCATCTGCCAGCAGCGCTTCTACACCACCATCGCTATACAGACGCCAGCCATACACCGGCTTCATGTGCCAGGGAGCACCGGGGTGGTTCATGCAGAGTGCGTGGGTGCCCAGGGTATCGGGTAGCTGCTGAATCAGCGTTACATCATGAGACGCTTCATACTCAAAATAGCTCGCTGCGGCAGTGAGTTCGTCGTACTTATGCTCGGGAGGAGTATCGAAGATCTCGTCTGTTTCCGGGTCGCGGTAACCGACGAAGAAGCCGCTTTCGGGGCTATCCAACTCATGGCAAGCTGCTAATGTCTCCATCCAGGGGACCAAGCCCACAACATTGCCGTCCTCTCGCAACCCCCAGGCAAGAATAGGAAGGCCGTAGTAGGTGTCGGGACTCGCAGCGAGCTGGTAGACCATCTCTAGTCCATCTAGCTCCGGTGCTAAACGGACTAAACACTTTCGCGCCTGCTGACGCTGACGCACGGTTTCCAGGTCGATGACCTGGGCAGAGCGAGTTGACAGGGATGCGCCCATAGTGTCCCTCCTTGTACTGCGTGGTCACGACATTGGCAGACAGCGGTTACCGCCTGCCGCTACCTTCACCAATAGCACAGCTTGACCGCAAGGTTAAGCGCAAACATGATTTTTAATCAGAAGCGCAGTGATGAAACGAGGCCTTTAGCTCTTGATGCTCTTCCCAAGTGTCCTGAAATTGTTGCCAAGGCGCATCGGGGTTATCCATAGAGAGCCAAGCCTTTTGATATTCGTTAACCGCTTTGGGCGGGTCGATAGGGTGGGCATCAATTAGCCGGTTCACACTAGTGAGCCACTGCTGTGAGCGTTGAACCAAGGCGGCGAGCCATGTCGGCTCATCTACGGATAAGCAGTGATGGGAGCTAGCTGGGTGTGCCAACAGTTGGTTAGCTTCGCTGAGCCGCTGCTCGGCGAGCAGTAGGGCGCGTAGCACCTCGGCGGTTAAGGGGCGCTCTTGTAGCGCTTTGAGGTGGCCTTCAAGCGTTGAGGAGTCTTGCTCCCAGGTGCTGCTAAACTGCTGGGCTACCATCTGCTCAAGGTAGTTAATTGCTTCAAGCTGATCGCGAAAATCAATCTCTTGCTGGAGAGGGAGCGGGCTGCTGGCTCTGGAGAAGCTCTTTTCCCACTCTTCAGAGTCGAAGATTGCATTCCAACTGACGGCAGGAAGTTGTTCCGTTTTTAGCTGGGTCAAATATGCCAAGCGCGCCCTGTCATCTTCATTGAGGCTATCCGGTACTTCACTATTCCAACATGCATCTAGCCGCTGCCAAAGTGTACGTTCATACAGCCAGTGCTGGCTAGGTGGCGCGACGCGGCCAAGCTGGTTATTGCGCGCCGCAATAAGAGAGGTAATTTGACACTCACGTAGGGCATAGATATTGAGAATGCCATCCCGGGTGTCTGGGATGTCGATCAAACGCTGCTGGCGTTCAGGAAAATCGCCAATATTACGTGGCTCCAGGCGTTCAGGGGGAGTGGTATTGAGCGCATCAGCGAGCTGCCTGTGATAGTTTGCCCAAGCCTGGTCAGCGCTGTTATCACCGCATCCGACCAGCATTAGGCTAGCCGCTGCGGCTAACCCGATACGGAAAAATCGTTGGGAAGGCATGGATTACTCCTGTTGACTGATCTTTTTCAATCGCCAAGCTAGTAAAACAGCGGCAGTGCTAAGGCCCGCAATGAGCCCAATCCAGTAACCGTGTACACCTAGCGGCTCAGCCATGCCGCTAATGCCGTAGGTGCCTAGCCAATGTCCGCCCCCCAAGCCGACAACCCAATATGAGAGCACGGTAATGACCATCACAATACGCGTATCTTTATAGCCCCGTAACGCGCCGGCTAAATTGACCTGCAGTGAGTCAGACAGCTGGAAAATAACGGCTAAGGCAATAATCGTCAGCGCTAATGCCTGGATATCCGCATTCGATGTATAAAGCGAGATCACGGGTGCTGCAGTAAACCATAAAAGCGTGCTGTTGATAGCCGCCACAATGACGCTAATGGTAATGCCATTCCAGGCCACTTTACGCGCCATGGCTAACCGTTTTTGGCCCAAGGTATTACCCACCCTAACTGTCAGTGCCATGCTTAACGACATTGGCAGCATAAATAGAATGGTGGTGTAACTAAGGGCGATTTGGTGGGCGCCCACGGTGACTTCTCCGAAACTGGCAATAAATAGCGCGATGAGTGTAAATAGCGTCACTTCGACAAAAATGGCGACTCCAATGGGCACGCCCACCACTGCTAATTCACGAATGCCTGCCAGTTGCGGAGGTGTAAACCGTTGCCAAAGCGAAACGCTACGATAAACATCCCCCCGACGAGTATAGAGTGCCATGGTAATGGCCATCGTCCACATGGAAATAGCAGTAGCGATGCCGCAGCCAAAGGCACCCAAGGCCGGTAGCTGTTGCAAACGCTCGGGAGTGCCTGTGCCAAACAGGGCTACTAGCCCCTCGCCGCCGTAAATAAGCAAATAGTTACAGGGAATATTAACGGCAAGCCCTACAAGGCTAATCCAGAGAGCGGGGCGCGTGTGGTTCATGCCATCCGAAAAGGCCCGCAATGCTTGAAAGAGGGCGACGCCTGGCATGCCAAAGGCAACCGCGCTGAGATAGGCAGCAGACTCTTGGGCAACGCTGGGCGGCACGTTCATGAGTTCAAAAATAGGTGCTACTGTTTTCCACAATAGAACGGCAGCAACCACTCCTAACGCCAAGGCGACCCAAAGGGCTTGATGCACCGCAGGGCGAATGTCGTCATTACGCTGGCCTCCCAACAGGTGAGCCACAATCGGTGTTAACCCCATAAGCGTGCCAGTCATAAATAGCATGAGTGGCATCCATAAGCTGGAGCCTACCGATACAGCTGCCAGGTCGGTAGCATTGTGTCGACCTGTCATCATGACATCGACCACGCTCATGCCTGCCTGTGCTAGCTGTGCACCGCAAATAGGCAGCGCTAATGCGACGAGAGTGCGTGTTTCCGGCCAATAGATCGTTTTAATATCGCTGGTAAAGCCGCCCAAAGTATGGCTCCTCGCTAGCCAAAAGACTTAAGAAAAGCCGTTAGAGTAGCAGGAGTCTCTGTGCTTTGCTGTCCCCTCTTTAGCTTACTGAAGCACGGCAGGTATACTGCGCAAAATGAATGGAAAAAGTGGCAATATGATAACGCAAGAGCAAGAGCGTTGGACGCTTGATGATATTATGGCGCTGTTTGATGGCGTTTTTTCAGAGCGCTTTCAGACCCGCTTGGTGAAAGGGGGAGATGAGCCGCTATATCGTCCGGCAACTGCCCAAACGCCTTACCACCAAGTGATTTTTGCGCGCGGTTTTTTTGCGAGCGCGCTGCACGAAATTAGCCATTGGTGTATTGCAGGTGAAAAACGCAGGCAGTTGGAGGATTACGGCTATTGGTATCTACCCGATGGTCGCAACGCTGAACAGCAGCAAGCGTTTGAAAAAGCCGAAATTGCCCCCCAGGCGCTAGAGCAGCTATTCACACAGGCCTGCGGGCGCACGTTTCACGTTAGCGTTGATAATTTAGGTGGCGAGGCGGAGGTAGATCGCGGTGCCTTTGCGAAGAAAGTGGCCGACAGGGCGCAGCGCTACTTAGAGGAAGGGCTACCGCAGCGCGCCCATGCCTTTTATGTGGCATTGACGCGTTACTATCAACATAACGATACGCTTGAACAGGCTACCGCAAGGGGAAGGGCGTTACTTGAAGCCGCCGCTATCAGCGCTTAATCCTTTTCACTAAGCTGCCGATGCAGGACGAGCATGACCTCAATTTCATGCTCGGGGCGCATAGGCTCTAGTCCTAGGTCATTAAACGCATCGCTACGCAGGCGGTGCCACTCGCCTGGGCTTAAGTGCTCATACAGCACCTGTGCGGGGGCCAGTTCCACAAATGGGTCCAAGCCGTAGGTATCAAATAGGCGAGTGAGTGCCTCTTCATCGCTACTGTTATCGCTGGTATATAGCGTGGCAGAGAAGTGATCATTCTCTAGCTCACGGATCACGTCCAGAGGGCTAACGCCTAGGCTCTCCAACTCCTCAATGCTGTAGGCACCCATCACATTACTATCTTCGCTGATCCAGCTGTCATCGGGTTGGATCAGCGTTTGTTTAATGCGCCCGTCGGGTAGCGACCATGCAATAGAGAGCGGCAAACCATTATCTTCGCCTGTCTCAATAGCAATAAATCCAGGATAGTCAGCCACGTAATTGCTCCTTTTAAGTGTCCGCTTCAATACGGAAAAAACGTTGGGCGGTACGCGTTGTTGTCGCACCCAGTTCAGTCTCACTTACGCTATGCCAGCGGGCTATTTCTTTTACAATCCAGGGAAGCAGCGCTGGCTCATGGCGGCGGCCTTTCAACTTGGCAGGCAAATTGCGTGGCAGCAGGTAAGGGCAATCGGTTTCTACCATTAATCGCTCCAGCGGAATATCGCGCACCATGTCGCGCAAATGGTGGCCCCGGCGCTCATCGCAAATCCAGCCGGTTAAGCCGATATGCAGGTCTAAATCCAGATAGCCATGCAGCGTCTCTTGGTCTGCGGTAAAGCAATGTATCACCGCATCGCTAATATCATCTCGCCAGCGACGCAGTATATCGCGCATCCGCGAGCCCGCGTCCCGCTCATGTAGAAACAGCGGCAAGCCGCTTTCGGCTGCCAGCGCTAGCTGCGCTTCAAAGGCGTGCTCTTGCTCACGGGGCGTCGAAAAGTTGCGATTAAAATCGAGTCCACACTCACCAACGGCGACTACTTCAGGCAAATGGTAGAGTGCGCGCATCTCCTGAGCAATCGTTTCATCCCACCCGCTGGCATCATGAGGATGAACCCCCGCCGTTGCATAAAGCCCCTCGAACTCCTGGGCCATCCGCACCGCCTGCTTAGCATGGGAGACGTCCGTGCCAGTGACGATAAGAGTCGTCACATTTGCGGATTTGGCCCTGGTAATTACTTCGCCAAGGTCGCGCTGAAAGCTCTCATGGGTCAAGTTCGCGCCAATATCCACAAGCGGCGTTGTGGGGCGAAACCGCAGCGCCTCGGGCAAAAAGCTATCGTCTTCTCTGCTTGTCAAAGCATCCACCTCCGCTACCTACGATGAACGCTATTGTAACGTTAGCCGCCTGTAACCACTAATGCTCTCTCCACAAGAGCGCGGTACGAATGGCACGAATTGCAAAAAAACTGGCTCATTAGGTGAACAGAAAATAGGTTTTTACTTTTACTATGCAAGTGCTTCAACAAAAAATGCACAGTAAATACTGACCGAATAACAACAATAGGTAGGTATACAACATGCAATTATCACGTCGCTTTGCTATGACTGTTCTATCTGCAGCGGTTATGACAGTTATCTATACGCCTCAGTTAGCTGCTAATGAAGGAATTTCAGATAACGAGATTCGTATCGGCTATCTTGCTGATATGTTAGGTGTTTACCGTGATCCGATTGGGCCGCTTGGTGAAGAAGCCATCAACATGGCAGTAGAAGATGTTGGCGGTAGCGTACAAGGTGCCAACATTGTTGTTTTCAGTGCGGATGATCGAAATAGCCCTGATGTGGGATCGAGTGTGGTTCGTGAATGGATTGATGAACGCAATGTCGATATGGTCACCGGCTTAGTGGCGTCATCAGTTACATTGGCGGCAGTCAGCCTATTACAAGAGGCGGATAAACTGGGGTTGGTGAATGGCGCCGTTTCATCGGGTGTCACAAATGAGCATTGTTCACCTAATCATATTCACTGGGTCTACGATACCTGGGCAATGTCAAATGGCACAGCTAAAGCTATCACCGAAGAGGGCTATAAAAATTGGTACCTGTTAAGCGCTGACTACTCATTTGGGCACGCACTGGAAGCAGACGTAGAGCGCGTGGTCACTGAAAATGGCGGTACCATTGTGGGGCGCGCACGCCACCCATTCCCAAATAACGATTTCTCCTCTTTTATGCTGCAAGCCCAAGCCTCGGGCGCTGATGTCATTGCATTAAACAATGCAGGGGGAGACACCATTAATGCAGTGCAAACAGCGGGAGAGTTTGGCATTACGCAAGCAGGGCAGGTGTTGGCCGGCATGGTGCTATTCAGTACCGATATACGCAGTATTGGGCTTGAAAATGCCCAAGGCTTGCAGTTTACCAAAGCATGGTATTACGACCTAAATGAAGAGACGCGTGCGTGGGCGGAGCGCTTTCGTGAACGCACAGGCAGTATGCCCACCATGGTTCATGCTGGGCTTTACTCCAGTACTCGCCACTACTTAGAAGCCATTGAGGCGGTAGGAACAGACGATACCCACACAGTTCGTCAGCAGATGGCAGATACACCGATCAACGATATTTTCGCCAAGAACGGCTATATCCGTGAAGACGGCCGCATGGTGCATGATATGTATCTTGTGGAAGTGAAAACACCGGAAGAATCTGCCGATGAAGATGATCTGTTTCGTGTTGTTCGCACCATCCCCGCAGAAGAGGCTTTTCGCCCCCTCTCAGAGAGTGTTTGCCCGCTTGTAACCGGTTAATCAACGGCTTGAGGCCTTTTAAATACAACAATAAGGACTTGGCATGACTTCCGTAGGCATTATCCATCGTAATACGATTGGTGCTGCGCTTAACCGCAGCGCCCGTAAATATTCTCAGCAGCTTGCACTTCGTTTTGGTGATCGTTCATGGAGCTATCAAGCCCTCAACACTGCTGCTAACCAAGTGGCTAACGCTCTTTTGAAGGCTGGGCTTACCCCAGGAGACCGCCTGGCTGTATACGGTAAAAACTCAGACGCCTATGTTATTGCTTGGCTTGCAGCATTGAAGGCAGGTCTGGTGCATGTGCCTGTCAACTTCGCCCTGAGTAGCGATGAGCTACGCTATATTCTGGAGCAGTCGGGCGCTAAGGGAGTACTGAGCGACGTTTCTCTCGCCGATAAAGTGCGTGAGGCGACTCAAGCGATAACACTTACCGTGAATGGCACGTTGCATGCCACTAAGCAGTCCACTGAGGCCAACGGATTCGATGTGCTGGATTGCGTCCGGTCGTCTTGCCCAACCGAAGAACCCGACGTAGCACTAGAAGGCAGCAGCCTTGCGCAGCTGCTGTACACCTCCGGCACGACGGCAGCGCCCAAGGCCGCAATGATGAGCCATCAGGCGTTAATGGCAGAATACATGGCGTGCATGGTAGAGCTAGATATTAAAGGCAGTGAGGCGATGTTGGCAGCGTTGCCACTTTACCACTCAGCGCAAATGCATGTTTTTTTGATGCCCGCGCTACTACTCGGCGCGCCCGTTATTCTACTCGAAGCACCGTTGCCAGAAAGCTGTCTATCTGCCATCGCCGAACATCGCATTACATCTTTCTTTGCCCCACCCACCGTATGGATAAGCCTGTTACGGCATGCAGATTTTGAAAAATTCGATCTAACCTCACTTAAAAAAGCCTATTACGGCGCTTCAATTATGCCGGTGCCGGTTCTAGAAGAGATGCAACAGCGATTTACTGGCGTGGGTTTGTACAACTGCTATGGGCAGAGCGAAATTGCCCCGTTAGCGACCGTTTTACGGCCGGAAGAGCATGCTGAGCGGCCCGCCTCAGCGGGTAGGCCAATCCTTACCGTAGAAACGCGTATCGTCGATTTAGAGGGGAACGATGTTGCGCCAGGCGAGCACGGTGAGATTGTTCACCGCTCGCCGCAGCTCATGGTGGGCTATTGGGATAAGCCCGATATGACGGCAGAGGCTTTCCAAGGCGACTGGTTTCACTCGGGAGATGTAGGTTATGTCGATGAGGCGGGTTATCTATATATCGTAGATCGTATCAAGGATGTGATTAATACCGGCGGCGTGTTGGTTGCCAGCCGTGAAGTAGAAGAAGCGGTTTTTAAGCACCCAGCCATTTCTGAGGTGGCGGTTGTTGGGCTACCCGATGAGAAGTGGATTGAGGCGATTACGGCCGTGGTGGTGCTGAAAGAGGGGCAGGCAGTGAGTGAGGAGGAGCTGATTCTGCACGCTAAAAGCGTTATCGCACCCTATAAAGTGCCTAAACGCGTTGTATTTACCGACGCGCTGCCCAAAAGCACTGCGGGGAAAATTTTGAAGCGTCACCTGCGCCAAGACCTCAAGGAGTCATGATGGACGAGCAAACAGAGGCGCTTTTTCATGCCATGATCACCCGCTGCTTAGCACAAGAAGTGGCACCGTATTACCAGCAGTGGGAAGAGGCTGGTGAGATTCCTCGGTCGTTGTGGACGGCGCTGGGTGACGCCGGACTATTAGGGATTGATCTTGATGAGACGCATGGCGGCGCTGGGGCGGATATTGCAATTACCCAGTTGGCGCTAGAAGAGATGTCACGCCAGGGGTTTGGAGGTCTCGCTAGCGCTTACAATATTCACGCCAACATTGTGATGCCCTACATACAAAACCTAGGGAGTGAAGCACAGCGAGAAAGTTGGCTACCCAGCATGGCGCGAGGGGAGTGCTTAGGGGCGATTGCTATGAGTGAGCCCCACGCCGGAAGTGATTTAGCAGCAATGAGAACGCGTGCCACCAAAACAGATAATGGTTGGTTGCTCAACGGCAGCAAGCTGTTTATTACCAATGGACAAGTGGCTGATCTCGTTATTGTGTGTGCTAAAACAGACCCCAGCGCAGGAGCAAAAGGGGTTTCGCTATTTTTGGTAGATACGTCTTTGCCAGGCTTTTCCCGAGGCAAACCGATTAAAAAGATAGGTCAGCATGCCAGCGATACCGCAGAGCTGGCCTTTGACCAGCTACTGCTCCCTGATCATGCGTTGCTCGGGGAAGAAGGCGCAGGGTTCCGATACTTAATGCAAGAGCTACCCCGCGAGCGTTTGGGCGTTGGCGCACAAGCCCTGGGTGCCATTGAGGGTGCATTAGCGCTCACGTTGGATTATGTCACTCAGCGGCACGCCTTTGGCCAGCGGGTTGCCGACTTTCAAAATACGCGCTTTACATTGGCTGAGGTTAAAGCGCAATTAGAGGTGGCGCGGGCTTACTTTAACCACTGTGTTGAGCAATACCGCCAGGGGGAAATGTCCAGCACAGAGGCCGCTATACTCAAGTTGCAATTAAGCGAGTTGCAATGTCGTGCCGTTGACCGTTGTTTGCAGTTGTTTGGCGGATACGGCTACACCCACGAGTACCCCATTTCACGTTTTTATTTAGATGCGCGGGTACAAACTATTTACGCCGGCAGTTCCGAGATCATGAAAGAGGTGATCGCTCGTTCATTGCTAGGCAAAACCTCATGACACCGTGTTGTGAGTATTCTTAACAAGGAGAATGTATGCAGCTGGATAGCGTAGTCATTGTGGGCGGTGCGCGCACGGCAATAGGCGGATTTGGCGGGACGCTTTCATCCTTTGCTCCGCATGAGTTAGGCACCATTACAGCTGTAGAAGCACTGCGCCGTGCAGGGGTGGCTGGCGCGGATATCGACCACGCAGTATACGGGCATATTATTACCACAGGCCCGGAAGATGCTTATCTTGCACGGCATATTGCACTAGGTGCGGGGGCGCCGAAAGAAGCAGGTGCCTTCAATGTCAATCGGCTGTGTGGCTCCGGTGTTCAAGCGGTGTTATCCGCCGCCCAGCAAATTGCTTTGGGGGATAGTCGCTTAGCGTTAGCGGGCGGCGCTGAGTCCATGTCGCGAGGAGCCTATCTGCTACCGCCCCAAGCACGTAATGGTATCCGCATGGGAAATGTGGATATTCAGGATCTAACCCTCGGTGTACTCAGCGACCCCTTTGGCAGCGGCCATATGGGTATCACGGCTGAGAACATCGCCCAACAGTACGGCTTAAGTCGCGAGCAGCTAGATCAGTTCGCGCTTGATAGCCATCAAAAAGCGGCGCAGGCCATAGCAGAAGGGCGTTTTGACGAGCAAATCGTGCCGGTAGAGGTGGCTAAAGGTAAGCAAACAACGACCTTCACTCGCGATGAGCACGTGCGTAGCAGTGTTGAGCTCAGTGATTTAGCGCGTCTAAAGCCTGCGTTTAAACGAGAAGGAGTGGTGACCGCAGGAAATGCGTCCGGCATTAATGATGGTGCGGCAACCCTTGTGTTGGCCCACGCCGAAGAAGCACAGACCCGCGGCCTCACGGTGCGCGCCCGACTGCGGGTGGCCACTACGGCAGGCGTTGAACCATCGCTGATGGGGCTAGGTCCCATTCCTGCGGTCAAGCGCTGCCTTCAACAGGCAGGGTTGTCGATTAACGATATGGATGTGATTGAGTCTAATGAAGCCTTCGCTGCTCAGGCAATGGCTGTAGCAGAGACCCTGGGCTTCCCCGTGGACAAGCTAAACCCCAATGGCGGAGCGGTTGCCCTTGGCCACCCTGTGGGGGCGACGGGAGCTATCCTGATATTGAAAGCGCTGCATGAATTGGAGCGTATTCAAGGGCGTTACGGCTTGATTACACTCTGTATTGGCGGCGGGCAGGGTATCGCGCTGATCATAGAGCGCTGCTAGCCAAGCTGCGTGTCTAATAACAATCAAAGGTATGTTTTATGTCGACGATAACGCCAAAACTACTCCCTTCGACCTCTTCTGCCACCAACCCGCCCATGTTGATCAAGGATCTGTTGGAGTCCGGCGTTCGCATGGCGGGCAATAATCAGATCGTTTATCGCGATCAAAGCCGTCACGGGTATCGTAGATTTCAAGAGCGGGTGCATCAGCTGGCCCATGCGCTGACCGCGCAAGGCGTACAGGCAGGAGATGTCGTGGCCGTGCTCGACTGGGATAGTCATCGCTATTTGGAGTGCTTTTTTGCCATACCCATGATTGGCGCGGTGCTCCACACGGTCAATGTACGCTTGGCACCGGAACAGATTCTCTACACCATGGAGCACGCTGAAGACGTTTTTGTGCTCGTGCATGAGGACTTCGTTCCGCTGATGGAGCCGCTCGCAAAACAGCTACCAAATATTCGTGGCTACCTGCTCTGCCAAGAGGCTGAACATAGCGTCCAAACAACGTTACCTCTGGTGGGTGAATTTGAAGCGCTGCTCCGTGAGCAGCCTGGCCATTACGACTTTCCTACCTTTGATGAAAACGCCGTGGCAACGCTATTTTACACCACGGGCACCACGGGTAACCCTAAAGGGGTGTTTTTTACCCACCGTCAGCTTGTTCTACACACGCTAGGCGAGGCCAGTACCTTTCAGGTGCCAGGGTTTGAGTTGCTGAATCGGGATAAGGTGTATATGCCCATTACGCCGATGTTCCATGTGCATGCCTGGGGTGTGCCCTATACGGCAACGCTGCTGGGAGCAACGCAAGTATATCCAGGTAAGTATGAGCCAGAGATGCTGGTGAAACTGTTGGTCAGTGAAAAGGTCGACTTCTCTCACTGCGTTCCTACGTTGCTGAATATGGTAGTAAGTGCGGAAGCCATTGCATCGAAGAAAGTCGACTTAAGCGGCTGGAAGGTGTTGGTGGGTGGCAGTGCGCTCACCCAGGCATTAGCAAGTCGTGCATGGGCTTTGGGGATTGATACGCGCAGTGCTTACGGTATGTCGGAAACATGCCCGTTGCTCACCGCAGATATTTTACCTAAAGAGGTAGCCGACGCCGAGTTTGAGAGCCAGCTACCATGGCGCTGTAAGGCAGGGCTTCCGGTGCCATTAGTGAAACTGCAGGTGGTAGATACTGACGGTCAGCCGCTTCCCAACGACGGCAAAAGTGTCGGTGAAGTGCGTGTCCAGGCGCCGTGGCTCACCCAGGCTTACTATAAGGAGGACAAGCGTAGCGAAGAGTTATGGCGGGATGGCTGGCTACATACAGGGGACGTTGGCTCACTGGATGAGCATGGCTTCTTAGCGATCAGCGACCGTATCAAGGATGTGATTAAGACCGGCGGCGAATGGCTCTCATCGCTGGAACTTGAGAGCTATATCAGCCAGTGCCCTGGTGTCGCTGAGGTAGCGGTCATCGGTGTCGCTGATGATAAATGGGGGGAGCGGCCAGCGGCGCTGGTGGTGCCGAGTGATCTCAATCAACCGCCTACCGTAGAGGCAATCCAAGGCTTTATGGAGCAGTTCGTCGCGCAAGGCAAGCTCAACCGCTGGGGGGTGCCCTCACTCATTCATATCGTCGACGAAATCCCCAAAACCAGCGTGGGCAAGCTGGATAAAAAGCGCATTCGTACCGAGATATAAACGCTAGCGCTTTATCCCCGCCGCCTTTGCTTTACGATAGGCGGCGGGTGAGTTGCCTGTCCACTGTTTGAAAGCACGGCTAAAGCAGGCTAAGTTCTCAAAGCCAAGTTTTTCTGCTATGCATGATAGCGTTTGCTGACTTCGGGTTAATGCCTGAATAGCATAGTCGCGGCGATACTCATCTTTTACCGCCTGAAAATGCGTACCTTCTAACTGCAAGTGTCGAGATAGGGTACGTACGGAGACGTGCAGTGCCTCGGCTACCTCTTGTACGGTGCAAGATTCAGGTAAATAACGGCTTAAATGCTCCCTCACCCGATGAGTAGCTAATCGGTCTTCAAAAGATACATAAAACCAATCAGCGGGTGCGCGTTGTAAAAAAGCGCCAAGGTGCTGCTTTGTTTGCCGAATAGGATGCGCTAGAAGCGATTTGTCGAAGTACACAGCGGTTTGTGGCTGATCAAATTTCACTTTGCCAGGATAAAAGTAGAGATAATCTGCACTGTGAGCAGGCTGTGGGTAGCCGCACTCCATCAATACTGGCGGAATTTTTCGTGCAATCATCCAGGAGGCAATTCCGTGAAAAAGTTTCAGCATCAACTCATGGATTAAAATGCGGCTGCCCTGAAGCGGGGCATGCTCCTCAAGCGCCATCCGCGCTAGGTGATTTTCAATCGTAAAGGTATAGCTAAAATCATCGAGAAGGATGCGAAAAAACTGGGTATAGCGGTGAAGTGCTATATGTAAGGTAGGTGCCTCCAACATACTTAAGCAAAGTAGCTTGAGTGTCCCACAGCGTAACGGCCGTGAGAAAAAGCGTGGTGTTTCATCATCCAACTCAACGGCAATCAGTCGGTACAGCTCTGCAAATTGCTCTACAGTGACTCTCCCGTTAGGCGCGCTCAATAGAAAAGGCGAAATGCCCGCTAGTTCTAAATAGCGTGTTGGGGGCTGTCCCGCAGCGGTTATGCCACGAAACAGCTCGTTCACAAAATGCATAGAGACGGTCACTGTCACGCTGGAACCACCTTATCAGCGTCTTTAAACACTGTTTGCTTGTCGTCAAGAGGCTTATGACGTTAGCACGTTGTAGCGCCTAGCTCTATAAGGGTGCTTCGCAATGTGGGTGCATGCGTTACACTGTGCGCCTCACGACGAAGGAGGACACTGCGTGACCCTGTTACGACTCGAACAGCTGCAACTCGCTTACGGCACCCAAGTACTGCTTAACCGCGCCGACCTAACGGTTGAAAGAGGCGAGCGGCTAGCGCTGGTCGGGCGCAACGGCACCGGTAAATCCACGCTGCTGAAGCTAGTGGCGGGCGACATTCAGGCGGATGACGGCTCTATCTGGCGTGCACCGGGCTTGAAAATCGGTGTGCTGGCTCAGGAGCTCCCTGAATCGTCGGGTATGACCATTTTTGATATGGTCGCCCAAGGCCTGCCGGAAGCGGGTGAGCTACTCTCTGAATATCACCACTTAATCAACGACCCAGACCCAGACATGAACCGCATGGCAACGCTGCAAACGCGCCTTGAGGCCATTGACGGCTGGTCGTTCCATCAGCGTATCGATGTGGTGCTCACCCGCTTGGGACTACCGCCAGAGGCCGAGATGAGCGCGCTGTCCGGTGGCTGGCGTCGTCGTGTAGCGCTGGCCCGCGCGCTAGTGTCAGAGCCTGACCTGTTACTTCTTGATGAGCCCACCAACCACCTGGATCTTGATACCATTGCGTGGTTGGAAGAACAGCTACTTGCCTTTAACGGTGCTGTACTGCTCATTACCCACGATCGGGCGTTTTTGTCGAAACTCGCTACGAACATCCTTGAGCTGGATCGCGGCAAACTCGGGCGCTACCCCGGAAACTACGCTGAATATCAGGCGCGCAAACAGCATGAGCTGGAAGTGGAAGCTCGTGAGAACGCCGAGTTCGATAAAAAACTCGCCCAAGAAGAAGCTTGGATACGCCAAGGTATTAAAGCGCGCCGCACCCGTAATGAAGGCCGGGTCCGCGCGCTAGAGGCCATGCGTAATGAGCGTAGTCAGCGCCGCGAGCGGCAGGGGACGGCCAACCTTACCGTGGATAGCGGGGAGCGAACCGGTAAGCGCGTGGTAGAGCTGAAAGGCGTTACCCAGCGTTTTGGCGACGATGTCATACTACGCAACGTTAATTTGGAGGTGATGCGTGGCGACAGGATCGGTTTCCTGGGGCGCAACGGTGCCGGAAAAACCACGCTGCTAAAAATCCTGCTCGGAGAGTTGGCACCCACCGAAGGCAGCGTGCAGCTAGGCACGAACCTAAAGGTTGCTTACTTTGACCAGCTGCGTGCCGGGCTAGAGCTGGAAAAAACGGTTTATGACAACGTGGCCCAAGGTAGCGACCGGGTTAGCGTGGGCGGTAAAGATCGCCATGTGATGAGCTACCTGCAAGATTTCTTGTTTACCCCAGACCGGGTACGCCAGCCAGTAAAAGCGCTCTCCGGGGGCGAGTCGAATCGCCTCTTGCTGGCCAAGTTGTTTACCCAACCCGCCAACGTACTGGTGCTGGATGAGCCCACCAACGACCTGGATATGGAAACCCTGGAACTGTTGGAAGAGCTGCTGCTCGATTTCGACGGCACGCTGCTGCTAGTCTCCCACGACCGAACCTTTATGGATAATGTGGTGACTAGCATGTTGGCGTTTGAAGGTGAGGGACGCGTGCGTGAATACGTGGGTGGCTACACCGACTGGATTCGTCAGGGTGGTAAACTGCCCCCCGCACCGTGGGAAGGTGCTGCACGCCAGCAAACAGAACCCACCAGCGCGGCTGTTGAAAAGGCCCCACCCGCTCCGGCAGTGGAGCCGGCCAAAAAAGCCGTTAAGCTCTCCTACAAGCTGCAGCGTGAGCTGGATGCTTTGCCCGCCGAGATTGAACGCTTAGAGAACGAGGTAGCGTCGCTTGAACAGGAGGTTGGTGACCCCGCGTTTTATCAGCAGGAAGCCACCGCCGTGACGGCGAAACTGCAGGCGTTAGAGAAGGTTCAGCAAACGCTGGAAGCTGCTATGGAGCGTTGGATGGAGCTAGAGGCAATGGCTAACGGCGAGTAGTGTTCTTGCTGAATACGCCAAAGGCCCCGAGAGGGGCCTTTGGCGTTACGTATTATTCGTCGCTTTTTTCACCTTTCTTACCCACGCGAACGGCCAAGACGTCGCACTGAGCGCCATGTAGTACGCCAGTAGAGGTGGAACCAAGCAGCAGAGCAAAACCGTGACGACCATGGGAACCGACCACAATGAGGTCAACGTCATGCTCCTCGGCGAAGCGGTGGATTTCGGTGTCCGGCATACCGACTACCACATGCTGATCAGCGGCCTCAACGTGGGGGGAGGCAATCTCTGCCAAGCGTTTCTTGGCATGTTCGTCCAGCTGATCCTGGATGCTGGTAAGATCCATGGGGATATCGCCACCGTAAGCGAAGCCCAGTGGCTCAAGCGTGTGCATAATAGAGATCTTGGCGTCGTTGTTGCGCTCGGCAATGGCAACGGCACGTTCAAGAATCTTGTGAGAGTCTTTGGTTAAGTCAACGGCAACCAGGATGTGGCGATAGCTCATGGCGTATCTCCTTGATGGTGTGTAACAAAGAAAGGCTTTGTTAGATACCCTTTACTTTAGGCTGGGTGCTTTATCTTAACAACGACCTGGATCATGGTTTTTTACATCGCCGATTCAGTTTGGCAAAAATTCAGTTTGGCGAAATAGGGTGGATAGTGCAATGGAATGGTTAATTATCGTCTCAATACTGATGTTTGTGATCGCACCGGTTATGTGGCTGAAGCCTAGCCCGCGTCAGAAGCGTCAAATGGCGCTACGTGCCAGTGCGGCTAAGCATGGCGTGGTTGTTAAAGTAGCCAAGCCGCCCCTGCACCATTTTAGAGGCACGATGCCCGCGTATCGCTGGCCCTATCCCCAGCAGGCACCTGGGCCTGACTTTGTGCTGGTGCGTGACTCTAATGCTAGCGATGCTTTGGAGCCCTTCCATGCAGGCTGGCGCTGGCGCATTGCGCCGCTACGGCCACTGCCTGAAGCCGCCCGTGTGCCGCTGCAATCGCTGCTGGAGCGTCTGCCCCAGGATGCGCTGGTTATTGAATCTGACCCGCACGCCTTGACGCTTTGGTGGTGGGAATCCCAAACCGCCGAGCGGTTCACTACCTATCTAACTGATATGCAAAAGGTAAAAGAAGCGCTCAGCGGTTTATCGGATCGTCCACCCGGCAAGCCGTTTGAGACTGATAGTAAGGTGGTAGAAGAGAAGTAGCGGCTTACGCCGAAGGGCCTTCTTGGTCTCTGGCTTGAATAGCCAAGCCATTTGATTCGATAAGTGCTAACCACTTATCTAGCTGGTCCAGGTCGCTATCGCTAAGGCCTGCCAGCATCTCCTGGCGCGCAGCGAGTACCACGCTGTCGATTTTCTCAAGTAGCGGCATAGCCGCTGGCGTAAGATAAATACGCTTGCTGCGGCGGTCGTTATCACAGGCGCGCCGCTCCACCAGCCCCTGCTGCTCTAGCTGGCCCAACGTGCGTACCAGTGAGGGCGCTTCGACGCCGATAGCCCGCGCTAAATCGCATTGAGGGTTGCCTTCACCTAGTTTCCAAAGGTGGTACAGCGTTACCCAACGGGTTTGGGTTAAGCCCAAAGGTGCTAACCTGCGGTCTAGAATCGAGCGCCACAGGTGAGGCAGGCGGGCAATACGAAAACCAATTGTTGTTGAAGCCATAGCTAACTAACTACCAAAAAATGTAAGTGGGCGAATTGTCATAAGCTGTGCCGCTGAATGCAAGACGTTCTGTTACCCTGCTTCGGACGATTCGCTGTGGGTTCCGCTTTTGCCAGGAATAAAGCGGCGCAAGTTGAGAGCACTCAACCCGCTAGGCTTAATCGTGCTGTCAGCGATAGTGGCTTGGCCAGAGTGGTCTGAAACGGTAAAGCGGATAAGCCCGAGCCGCTGGCCGCTAGCGGTCATAATATCAACTCGCCATTCGCCTGAAGGGTCTTGGGGGAAGTTCTGTTTATGGCTCCAGGCCCGATAGCCCTGCTCGCGTCCTCCGTTGATGGCGAGCTCGACATTATCTAGCGGCTCCCCATTGTGATGCCAAGCATGATAAATAGTTTCACTTAACCCACGGGGCGCACGAATAGCGGTATAGACATACACACCATTCGTGCGTAGCGCCTCAGGTGTTAGAGCCATAGAACCCTGAGGCACTCGCTGTTGCGTATCAAATGCTGGAGATAGAGCGCTGCTCGTCATCCATAGGTTGGCAGGGGGCACCCACACTCGGCCTAGCCAAGCGGTATACGCCAATGCCAATGTGAGCGCGAAGAATCCTAGCCAACGAGACAGCGAACGCTTTTTCAAGAAATGACTAAAGCTGGGCAGAGCCACCACAACAGTTAACGCCAGCGCCAGCAGCAAGCTTTGTCCGGTGGTGAGGTGCAGCATAATCGGCAGAATCACCAGCAAGACTAAAAAGACGCACTGTGCGTGGAAAATAAAGTAGAGGCTACGCCAATGTCCGGCGAGCTTGTAATAGAGCGGGTCGATAATCGACCACATGGCCATGCCGATCACTAAGAGCGCGAACAGTGCCTGGCCGCTGTTCCACACGGTGGTGGCCAAGATAAACGGCAGGGTAAAAAACAGTGTCTCCTGGTGAATCATCTGGGCGATAAATGCGGTGATGCCTTTAGGCAGGGTGGGGTGGCCTCGGCGGGCCAGCCAACGGCCTATCAAACTCTCGGAAAGCAGTAGCAGCCAGGCTAATAGCAACCCCAGCGCTAAAGCGGCCCCTAGCCACTGCTGGCGATCAACAAGGAAAAAACTCCCCAAACCTGCCGTGAATGCAATAGGAGGCCATAGCCAGCTCCAGGGTTTAAGGCGTTCCACAAGCTGCTCGATACGCGCCTGTAGTGCCGTAATACGCGCAGCAGTGAATAGTGTGCCCATAGGGTTAAGACTCATTATTGAAAGACATATGATCAGTGGATTAAGCAATAAAGTCGATGTGAATAGCCAACATGCCTGAAAAAAGCGCAAGAAATGTGGGTGTATGGTGGGTTCTATAATACTTGGCCGAGTTAGCCAAAAGTCAGGGCTTGACGTACTCGAGTAACTCAACCAAGCTAAGGCAATCAAACGACCGTATGAAAGCGCGGCGGGCACACCATTACCGTGCCGGCCCGAACTTGTGGAGAGAGCGCGGATGATCTATCAAGGCAATGCCATCACGGTGGAACGTCGTGACACCCAGGGTGGCAATGACATCGCAATACTCACTTTCAATTTGAAAGATGAGTCCGTCAACAAGCTATCCAGCGCCGTCGTGGCAGAACTCGGCGACGCTGTCAAAACCCTTCAGGCCGAAAGCGGTTTGAAAGGGCTGATGATTCGCAGTGGAAAAGACGCTTTTATTGTCGGTGCCGATATCACCGAGTTTCACAGCCTGTTTGATAAGGGCGAAGAATATTTGGTAGAGATGAACCTGAAGGTTCACGATATTTTCAACGCCATTGAAGACCTGCCTTTCCCTACCGTCACGGCGATCAACGGCCTGGCGCTGGGCGGCGGTTGCGAAGTGCTGCTGACTACCGATTTCCGCGTGATGAGCGAAAAGGCCAAGATTGGCCTACCGGAAACCAAACTGGGCATTCTGCCGGGCTGGGGTGGTTGCGTGCGTTTGCCGCGCCTGATTGGTGCGGATAACGCCGTGGAGTGGATTGCTGGTGGCACTGAAAACCGTGCGGATGCCGCGCTAAAAGTGGGCGCTGTGGATGCTGTCGTCGCCCATGAGCTGCTGGAAGAGGCCGCACTGGATATCCTCGACCGTGCCAACGCAGGCGAGCTGGATTATCAAGCCCGTCGGGAAGAAAAAACATCGCCGCTGAAGCTCAACGCTATTGAGCAGATGATGGCGTTTGAAACAGCCAAAGGCTATGTGGCCGGTAAAGCGGGTCCGCACTACCCAGCGCCCGTTGAAGCGATCAAAGTGATTCAAAAAGGTGCCGGTGAAACCCGCGCCCGCGCCCAGGCGATTGAAGCTAAATCCTTTGCCAAGCTGGCGCTGAGCAGCGTTGCCTTCAACTTGGTGGGGCTGTTCCTGAACGACCAAGTCGTTAAAAAGAAAGGCAGCAAGTACGAAAAGCAGGCCCAGCCGGTCAAACAGACCGCTGTGTTGGGCGCGGGCATCATGGGTGGCGGTATCGCTTACCAAAGTGCCAGCAAAGGCACGCCCATTCTGATGAAAGACATCAAGGATGACGCCATTGAGCTTGGCCTGAAAGAGGCGCGCAAGCTGTTTGCCAAGCAGGTAGAGCGTAAAAAGCTCACCACCGAGCAGATGGCCGAGAAACTCTCCAACATCCGCCCGACACTCTCCTACGGCGATTTCGGTAACGTCGATTTGGTCGTGGAAGCGGTGGTCGAGAACCCCAACGTCAAAGACGCCGTGTTGACCGAAGTGGAAGGCATGGTGGGTGAGAACACGATTCTGACCTCCAACACCTCGACCATTTCGATCAACCGTCTGGCTAAGAACTTAAAACGCCCTGAAAACTTTTGCGGTATGCACTTCTTCAACCCGGTTCACCGCATGCCGCTGGTGGAAGTCATTCGTGGCGAGAAGACCTCCGATGCTGCCGTAGCGGCCACGGTGGCCTACGCTCGCGCTATGGGTAAAACCCCCATCGTGGTGAATGATTGCCCAGGATTTTTGGTCAACCGCGTGCTTTTCCCTTATTTCGGTGGCTTTAGCTTCCTGGTCGAGCAGGGCGCTGATTTCCAGCGCGTTGATAAAGTCATGGAGAAGTTTGGCTGGCCCATGGGCCCGGCGTACCTGCTGGATGTCGTCGGCATGGATACCGCTGTTCACGCCAACGAAGTAATGGCCGAAGGCTTCCCAGATCGTATGGCACGTGAAGGCAAAACCGCCATTCAAGTGATGTACGACAACAAGCGTTTGGGGCAGAAGAACGACAAAGGCTTCTACGCCTACGAAGAAGATAAGAAGGGTAAGCCGAAGAAAGTCAGCGACGAGCAGGCTTACGCGCTAGTAAAAGAAGTGGTGAAAGAGCAAAAAGAGTTTTCGGATGAAGACATCATTGCTCGCATGATGGTGCCGCTGTGCCTGGAAACGGTGCGCTGCCTGGAAGATGGCATTGTCGATACGCCAGCAGAAGCTGACATGGCGCTGATTTACGGCATTGGCTTCCCTCCCTTCCGTGGCGGTGCGCTGCGCTACATCGACGCGCTGGGCGTGGCCGAGTTTGTTGCGCTGGCGGATCGTTTGGCAGAAGAGCTGGGGCCGCTTTATGCACCCACCGAGAAGCTGCGTGCCATGGCACAGAATAACGAGCAGTTCTACGCTGGCACCACGGCAAGCGCCCAGGCCTAAGTCACCACCCACAGGAGAAATAAGATGAGTTTGAATCCGAGAGATATCGTGGTGGTTGACGGTGTTCGTACCGCCATGGCGAAAGCGAAAAATGGCGCCTTCCGCAACGTGCGCGCCGAAAACCTCTCCGCCGCCGTGATGCAGGCGCTGTTTACCCGTAATCCCAACCTGGACCCGTCAGAAGTAGACGATGTGATCTGGGGCTGCGTTAACCAGACGCTAGAACAGTCCATGAACATCGCCCGCAACGCGGCGATCATGACCGGCATTCCACGTTCGGTGCCCGCGCAAACGGTGAACCGCCTGTGCGGCTCTTCGATGACCGCGCTGCATATTGCCGCCGCGAACATCAAAGCCGGTATGGGTGACTTCTACGTGATCGGTGGTGTTGAGCACATGGAGCACGTTCCCATGGCGCACGGGGTCGATGTGAACCCGGCCGCAAGCAAATATGCGGCTAAGGCTGCCATGATGATGGGCCTGACGGCGGAGCTGTTGGGCAAAATGCACGGCATCTCCCGTGAAGACCAGGATAAGTTTGGCGTGCGTTCGCATCAGCGTGCTCAGGCGGCGATGGAGAAAGGCTACTTCGATAACGAAATTATCGGCGTTGAAGGCCATGACCAGCGCGGCTTCAAAGTGCTGGTGAAAAACGACGAAGTGATTCGCGCCGATGCCAGCCTGGAATCTATGGCGAACCTAAAGCCGGTCTTTGACCCCCGTAATGGTACCGTGACGGCAGGCACCTCGTCAGCGCTCTCCGTGGGTGCGTCCGCCATGGCCGTCATGAGCTACGAGCGTGCCCAAGCACTGGGGCTAGAGCCGATTGCTAAAGTGCTCTCTACCGGTGTGGCGGGTTGTGATGCTTCTATTATGGGCTATGGTCCGGTGCCTGCGTCGAAGAAAGCGCTGAAAGCGGCTGGCCTCTCTGCGGCGGATATTCAAACCGTCGAACTGAACGAGGCGTTTGCTGCTCAAGGCCTGCCGGTGCTTAAAGACCTCGGCTTCCTGGACGCCATGGATGAAAAAGTGAACCTGAACGGCGGCGCGATTGCCCTGGGGCATCCGTTGGGCTGCTCCGGTTCGCGTATTTGCACCACGCTGCTGAACGTGATGCAGCAGCGTGATACCACGCTAGGTTTAGCCACCATGTGTATCGGTATGGGGCAGGGCGTTGCCACCGTGTTTGAGCGCTTAAAGTAAGCGATCACTCACCCTTCAAAACGGCACCTTCGCGGTGCCGTTTTTCGTTTTGAAGGGCTTTAAAACAACCCGTTATCCAGTCCAGCGGCCATGATCATGCCTAGCTCTTCCGCTTGGCGGGTAAACGCCTCTTGCCACTCGCCGCGAAAAATAAGCGGGTCCTGTACCCAGCGCCAGCGTAGCCCTGTGATAATGCTCTCCACTGCCCGCCGGGTGCCCGTGCCGTCGTGGCCCGCGCGAATATAGAGTGCGCAGGGCAAGCCCTGCTTCTCTTCCAGTACGCTGTAATAGCTCCGGTCGAAAAAGTCCTTAAGAGCGCCGCTCATGTACCCCAGGTTTTCGGTGGTGCCCAGCACGATGCCGTCGCAGGCGAGAATATCCGCTGGCCCCGCCTCGAAAGGTGTTTTGACGATGCACTCCACCGCCTCGATGTCCTCGTGCTCGGCGCCATGCTGCACGGCATGGCACAGTGCACGGGTATTGACGGATGGAGAGTGCGCGACGATTAATAGGCGTTTCATAAGGAAATCTTCAGGCAATTGGCGGTGGCGTTAAGAGGTGCCACACTGTAAGCACTTACTGACACAGCCTAGCGGCCCTGTGCCTAACCAATCAAACGCTTTTAAAAGCGTATTGGGTAGAGGGGGGCGTTCAATGATCAAAAAGGGAAGCGCGTCATGCGTCAGCAGGCCAAAACGATAGGGATCGCCACGCTTTGCACATTAACACTGCTGTTGGCCGGGTGTGCCGGCCCATCAAGCACACCTTCCGAAAATGGCAGCCGTTCGACCCCTGAGGCGAGCAACGCAGGGTCAGCTCCTTCTACGGCGTATCTGCCCGCTGAAATGAGCCAGGCAAAGGATTGGGTGCCGCCCCTGCTGGCAAGCCCTGAAGAGGAAGCCGCTTACTATGTGAGCCGCCTAGCCGACCGCCGGTTTGTCGGCGAGTATGGCGGCCCCGACAACCCGCGCCCTTGGTATATCGCCGCTGAACGCTTGGGTGAATTGGGTCTTCCCGCAGTACCACTGCTGTTTGCCCGGCTCAATACCGATGACCAATACGAGCTGATGTTAGTGCTGTATGCACTGCACTTGGCCACGCAAGACCCGCTAGTCACCTTCCAAACGGGAGGGGAAGCCGTACAGCTGCCAACAGTTCTAGAGCCTAGCGCTAATGCAGAGAATCGACGCATCGCTCAGCAGTGGTGGGAACGCTATTCTGCCCAGTTGGAGATTCGCTAGCCCGTTCGCTACAGTAACTCTTTGCAATCCACCAAGTCGTTAGGAGAGCTTTATGGCCTTTGCACTATCTTCGATGCAAGTCACCAGCACAGCCTTTGGCAATCATCAATCGATCCCTGCCAAGCACACAGGTGAGGGGGAGGATGTCTCCCCGGCCCTGGCATGGCAAGGCGCGCCAGAAGGCACCAAAGGGTACGCGGTGATATGCCACGACCCCGATGCACCGCTGGTCAAAGAGGGCAGCTATGGGTTTGTTCACTGGGTGCTATATAACCTACCGGGCGACCTGACTGCATTGGAAGAGGGGACAGCGCTGTGTACCCAAGGCTACAACGATTTCGGCACGCTAGGCTATGGAGGCCCTATGCCGCCTGAAGGTCACGGTAGCCACCTTTACTACTTCTGGGTGCTGGCGCTGGATGAGCAGACATCGCTTCCTGAAGGACTATCACTGCCGGAGTTACTTAAAGCCGTGGAGCCGCACCTTCTGGGCATGAATCGCTTAGTGGGCACTTACCAACGCTCCTGATTCACGCTTTAGGCTAGAGCATTCCGCTCAAGCCGTGTAGGCTCCATCGCTTTCTACGCCCTGTATATTAGTCTGCTGCGATGGAGCCTTTGATGAGCGACCTGCCTAATTGTCCTGCCTGTACCTCTGAGTTTACTTACGACGATGGCCTTCAATACGTCTGCCCTGAATGTGGAAACGAGTGGTCCAAGGAGGTAGATACCAGCGATGCGACGTCGGAATCAGGTATTCGCGATGCAAACGGCAACATGCTGGCCGATGGTGACACCGTCACCGTGATCAAAGACCTCAAGGTCAAAGGCAGCTCCTCGGTTGTCAAGGTGGGCACCAAAGTGAAAAATATCCGCTTAGTGGACGGCGATCACGATATCGACTGCAAAGTCGATGGCATTGGCCCGATGAAGCTGAAGTCCATCTTCGTTAAAAAAGCGTAGCGCCTCGCCTACCCAAGGCGTCACCTCTTTAAAGTTAAAGCCTGCAGCTCGCATGCAGGCTTTTCTTTTACCTAGTTATTATCGTGTTTAATAGTTAACCTAAATGATAATGATTGGCTTTTTTGATGTTAACGGCGGCGAACGTGCTAAGAAATCGCGCTATTTGATAAGGATTTTGCGGAAGGGCTTCACATCAAATTTATACAGGACTAAAATGGTACCCAATTAACGGGTAGGCCCAACGGCTCAGCCCAATGCGATGGTAAACGGAGTGACTATGCTCAAGCTTTCTCGGCTGACAGATTATGCCGCTGTGGTGATGGCGCAAATTGCCCGCCATCCCCAGGCGTCGCATGCGGCGGCTGACTTAGCGGAGGCGGTTCAATTGCCCCACCCCACGGTGAGTAAAACGCTGAAAATGCTGGTGAAGGCGGGGCTTTTGGAGTCGCAGCGCGGTGCACAGGGTGGTTATCGCCTAGCGCGGCCAGCTTCTCAGATCACCGCTGCCGACATTATTAGCGCCATAGAAGGGCCGGTAGCGATGACCGAGTGCAGCCAAGCGGAAGGTGAGTGCGAGCTGGTGGCCACCTGCGGCGTAGCGGATAACTGGCAGCGGGTATCGTTGGCCATTCGCACGCTGCTTGAGAGCGTCACGCTCGCCCACTTAGCGGATACGACGCCTATCAAGCTACCCGTACAGTTACCGATTCAAAGTATCAGCCTATCGGCGGCATCAGCTTAACCGCTAGGCAATGTAACCCTATTCACGGCGAGCTAACCTCGCCACCCAACTGCCCGGAGGGTATCACCATGGCAAGCGAAGAAATGGAACAGTTGGTTCGTCGCGAGTACAAAGATGGCTTTGTAACCGATATTGAAAGCGACACACTGCCACCTGGCCTGGATGAAAACACCATTGCCTTTATCTCTAAAAAGAAAGGCGAACCGGAGTGGATGCTGGAGTGGCGTCTGGACGCTTACCGTCAGTGGTTGCAGATGGAAGAGCCGTCCTGGGCACACTTAAACTATCCGCCCATCGACTACCAAGCGATTTCCTACTTCAGTGCGCCCAAGCGCCCGGAAGATCGTCCCCAAAGCCTGGATGAAGTCGACCCCAAGCTGCTGGAAACCTACGAAAAGCTGGGTATTCCGCTGCATGAGCGTGCTGCCTTGGCGGGGGTTGCGGTTGATGCGGTATTCGACTCTGTTTCTGTCGCCACCACCTTCAAAAAAGAGCTGGCGGAAGCAGGTGTGATTTTCTGCTCGATTTCCGAAGCGATCCATGACTATCCCGACCTGATCAAACAGTACCTAGGCACCGTGGTACCCGTCGCCGATAACTACTTCGCCGCACTGAACTCCGCCGTATTTACCGATGGCTCGTTCGTGTTTGTGCCGGAGGGCGTGAAGTGCCCAATGGAGCTGTCCACCTATTTCCGTATTAATGCGGCTAACACTGGCCAGTTCGAGCGCACGCTGATTATCTGCGAAGACCGCGCCCAGGTCTCTTACCTGGAAGGCTGTACGGCTCCCATGCGCGATGAAAATCAGCTGCACGCGGCGGTGGTTGAGCTGGTGGCGCTGGATGATGCCTACATCAAATACTCCACTGTTCAGAACTGGTACCCCGGTGATGAAGAGGGTAAGGGCGGCATCTACAACTTCGTGACCAAGCGCGGCGACTGCCGTGGCGAGCGTTCTCGCATTAGCTGGACACAGGTAGAAACCGGCTCTGCGATCACCTGGAAGTACCCCTCCTGCGTACTGCGCGGTAAAGACAGCATCGGTGAGTTCTACTCCGTCGCCGTTACCAACGGTCGCCAGCAGGCGGATACCGGCACCAAGATGATCCACATTGGTGAGGGCACGCGCTCTTATATTGTGGCCAAGGGTATTTCGGCCGGTCAGAGTGACCAGTCCTATCGTGGACTCGTGAAGATCGGCCCCCGTGCCAAGGGTGCGCGTAACTTTACCCAGTGCGACTCACTGCTGATTGGCGATAAGTGCGGGGCGCACACCTTCCCGTATCAGGAGATCGGTAACAGCACCGCGACCATCGAGCACGAAGCAACGACCTCTAAAATCGGTGAAGACCAGCTCTTCTACTGCCAGAGCCGTGGTATCTCGGAGGAGGACGCGGTCAGCATGATCGTAAACGGCTTCTGTAAAGACGTTTTCCAAGAGCTGCCGATGGAGTTCGCGGTAGAAGCGGAAGCGCTGCTCAATGTCACTCTGGAAGGCGCGGTGGGCTAACCTCTCTGGCACCCAACTTTATTTTTAGGGCGTCGCGCTCGCGACCCGCAAGCATTTAAAAGGCGATCACTATGTTGCAAGTTAACGATTTACACGTCACCGTCGAAGGCAAAGAGATTCTGAAAGGCCTGACGCTCACCATCAACGCCGGTGAAGTTCACGCCATCATGGGCCCCAACGGCGCGGGTAAATCCACTTTGTCGGCGGTTATTGCCGGTAAAGATGGTTACGAAGTGACCCAGGGCAGCATCACCTTTGAAGGCCAGGACGTACTCGAGATGGAAATCGAAGAGCGTGCGCAGGCGGGCCTGCTGCTTGGCTTCCAGTACCCGGTGGAAATCCCGGGGGTGAAGAACATCTACCTGCTGAAGTCTGCGCTTAACGCCCAGCGTGCCGCTCGCGGAGAAGGCGAAATGCCGGCGCCGGAGTTTATGAAGCTGGTGAAAGAGAAGCTCGGCTTTATGAAAATGGACGCCAGCTTCCTGCAGCGCGCGGTGAACGAAGGCTTCTCCGGCGGTGAGAAAAAGCGTAACGAAATTCTCCAGATGCTGGTGCTTCAGCCGAAGCTGGCCATGCTTGATGAAATCGACTCCGGTCTCGATATCGACGCCATGAAAGTCGTTGCCGACGGTGTGAACAGCCTGCGTGCTGAAGAGCGCGCCATTCTGCTGGTTACCCACTACCAGCGCCTGCTGGACTACATCGTGCCGGACAAAGTCCACGTATTGGTTGATGGTCGCATTGTGAAAACCGGCGATGCCGAGCTTGCCAAAGAGCTTGAGGCCAACGGTTACGAAGGCATTGAGGAGTCCGTGGCATGAGCGATACGCAAACGTTTTTGGACACGCTAGCCGCGCGTAGCCAACAGCGCGGCGAAGAGCCCACCTGGATTGCCGCGCGCCGCCAGGCGGGGGCAGCCCGCTTTGAAGCGATGGGGTTCCCGACCCGTCGCGATGAAGAGTGGAAATACACCGACGTGCGTACCATTGCTCAGGGCAACTTTGCCTTGGCCGATAACGCAGAATTCTCCCAGGCCCAGGCAGCTGCCATCACACTTCCGTTGGATGCCTACCGGCTAACGTTCGTGGATGGTGTGTTCTCGGCAGCGCTGTCAGATCTCGACGCGCTACCAGGCAGCGTCCAGGTCATGCCGCTCTCCAAAGCGCTGGCGGAGAACCATGAAGCCGTGGGCGGCCCGCTGGGCCGTTTGACCGGCGTTGATTTCTCCCCCTTTGCTGCGCTAAACACTGCCTTTATGGAAGAGGGAGCGGTGGTGCGCATTGCGCCGGGCACGGTGGTCGAAAAGCCCATCCTGCTGCAATTCCTTTCCCGTGCGGGCACGCCGGTGATGAGCCATCCGCGCATTCTGGTGGAAGCTGCCGGACGTAGCGAAGCGACCCTGATCGAGCATTACGTGGGTGAGGCGGACGCCGCCAACTTCACCAACGTGGTGGCAGAGTTAATGCTGGACCGTGGCGCCATTCTGAACCACTACAAGCTTCAGGAAGCGCCGCTTGGCGACCTGCACGTGGCGAGCATCCACGTCGAGCAGAACCGCGACAGCCGCTACACCTCGTACAACCTGAATCTGGGCGGAGCCCTGGTGCGCAACGACCTGATCAGTGATCTGAATGGCCAGGGCGCCGAAGCGAATTTCTACGGCCTGTTCTTTGGCCAGGGTCGCCAGCACGTGGATAACCACACCAAGGTGAACCACAATGCGCCGCTGACGTTCTCCAACGAGAACTACAAAGGCATTCTGGATGATCGCGCCCACGGCGTATTCAACGGCAAGGTCTACGTGAAGCGCGACAGCCAAAAGATCGAAGGCTACCAGAGCAACCAGAACCTGCTGCTCTCGGATCGTGCCCAGATCAATGCGAAGCCGGAGCTGGAAATCTATGCCGACGACGTCAAGTGCTCCCACGGCACCACCACCGGGCAGTTGGACGAAGAAGCCGTTTACGCCCTGCGTACGCGCGGCATCGACGAAGCAACGGCCCGCGGTCTGTTGACGCTGGCCTTCGCCGGTGAAGTGCTTGAGCAAGTGGCGCTGGATGCCATTGCCGAGCGCGTCGAATTGGCGGTTGCCGGCAAGCTGCCTGAGCGGTTTAACCTAGCCGGGCTGGTAGAAGCGGCGGTTGCGCTCAACGACTAATCAAGGAGTCATCGATGCCCCATAGCGTGATTGAGAAGCCCACCGAGCGTAGCGTCGCGGCTTATGATGTTGAAGCGCTGCGCGGCGACTTCCCGATTTTAAATCGGCAGGTCCACGGTAAGCCGCTAGTATACCTCGACAACGCGGCGACCAGCCAAACGCCGCAGCAGGTCATTGACGTATTTAGCGATTACTACGCGCGCTATAACGCCAACATTCATCGGGGGCTGCATACGCTGGCAGATGAAGCGACGGCCGCCTTTGAGGCCACGCGTCATCGTGTCAAAGCGTTTCTCAATGCCGAAGATGCCCGCCAAATCATCTTCACGCGGGGCACCACTGAGGCGATCAATCTCGTGGCCCAAAGCTGGGGGCGCAGCGAGCTAAAAGCAGGCGATGAGGTGCTGATTTCGATGCTGGAGCACCACTCCAACATCGTGCCTTGGCAACTGCTGGCGGCCGAGCGTGATGTGGCCATCAAAGTAATTCCGGTGGATGCGCATGGCGCCCTCGATATGGCCGCTTATCGTGAGCTGCTAAGCGAACGCACTAAGCTGGTAGCCGTCAACCACGTCTCTAACGCGCTGGGTACGGTGAATCCGGTCAAAGAGATGGCGGAGCTGGCCCACCAGCATGGCGCGCTGATATTAGTCGATGGTGCCCAGGCGACGCCGCACCAGCAGGTTGATGTTCAAGCGATTGATGCCGACTTCTATGCATTTTCAGGCCATAAAGTATACGGCCCAACCGGCGTGGGCGTGCTATACGGCAAGCAGGCGCTGTTAGAAGCCATGCCGCCCTGGCAGGGTGGTGGCGAGATGATCAAGACCGTCTCCTTCGATGCAGGCACCACCTTTGCTGCTATTCCGCATAAGTTCGAAGCGGGTACGCCGGCTATTGCAGAAGTGATTGCGCTTGGCCGCGCACTTGAGTGGATAGAAGGGGTCGGCGTTGAAGCGATTGGTGCTTGGGAAGCGGTACTGCTCCATCATGCGACCCAGGCCGTCAGCCAGATTGACGGGCTGCGTATCCTGGGTACGGCTCCCCATAAAGCCGGTGTACTCTCCTTTGTGGTGGATGGCGCACACGCCCAGGATATCGGCTTGCTGATTGACCAGCTTGGCGTTGCCATTCGTACAGGGCACCACTGCGCCCAGCCGCTGCTTCACCATTTTGGTGTCGAGGCGACCTGCCGCGCATCGTTCGCCGCGTATAATACCCTCGATGAGGTGGATACTTTCGTGGCGGCGCTCAACCGTGTGATTGGGATGGTACGTTAAGGATAGCTATGGATATCGAGCAAGTGGCCAGCCTCGAACGAGGCCAACAACTCCCGCTACAGCGCGATGTAGACGCCATCGCCATTCCGTTCGGTAAAACGGAAACCTTGGCGGAGGATAGCGTGGTAAGCGTGATGCAAGCCAAAGGTAGCTCGGTAAGTGTCGGGTTTGAAGGGCGGCTGTACTTGATCGAAGGGAGTAACCTGGACGCGCTGGGGCTGGCACCCTTGCCGCGTCCAACGCTCCCCGAGAGCGCCAGTGATGAAGAGATCGAGCAGTTTGTCTGGGATCAGCTGCGCACCTGCTTTGACCCGGAAATCCCGGTCAATATCGTTGATTTAGGGCTGGTTTACGGCTGTCGTATCGAGCGCTTGATTAGCGGCGAGCGTATGGTCACTATCCGCATGACGCTGACCGCGCCAGGCTGTGGCATGGGCGATGTGATTGCGGCCGATGCGCGCAATAAAATTTTGGGCGCACCGCAAATCAACAAGGTGCATACTGAAATTGTCTTTAGCCCGCCCTGGAGCCGTGACATGATGAGCGACGAAGCCAAGCTAGAGCTCGGCATGTTCTAACCCCTGCTGGGGAGCTGGATGTACAGCCTGCTATTACGTTGGATGAAGCGTTTTCTAATGTCGCTAGGAGCCTTGTTGCTGCTGGCGACATTGCTGTTTATAGCCGGTAATTTTTGGGTGCTTGCAAGCACAGCGCGCTATATCAACGGCCCTTTTGAGCAGTGTCGCGTTACCGACGTGGCGATTGTCTTCGGTACTTCCCACTGGACCCGCGGTGGCCTACGCAACCCACATTTCCATGCTCGTATGCGCACTTCCGCGCGCCTCATCGCTGACCAGCGTGTGCAGCATTTGTTGCTTTCGGGTGATAACCGCACCCAGGCCTATAACGAGCCGCGTGCCATGTGGCGCGACTTGTATCGTCGGGGCGTGCCTGCTGAACAGCTTACGATGGATTTCGCAGGCTTTAGCACCTACGACACTATGGTGCGGGCGCGGGATGTTTTTCAGCTTGAAGAGGCACTGCTGGTTACCCAAAGCTGGCACTTGCCACGGGCGATTTTTATCGGGCGAGCCCTGGGGATGGATGTTACGGGCTGCATTGCCGAAGAGCAGCCAGCCGCAGATGTATGGCGGTTAAAAATGCGTGAATGGGTCGCGCGAATTGCCACGCTAGGAGACCTTTACCTATGGCGAAGGGAACCATATTTTCTTGGCCCCGCCGAACCCATCGAACTCCATCGCCAAGAAGAGGGCGATGAGAGTGAAGGGTCGCGCAGCGAGGGAGTGTCGGCCACGACCGTAGATTCGACCGTGGAGAGTGTGGATAGTGACGCTGCCTTACTCTTCTTGCAGACGCAGCAGGCTGACACGCAGCCTGAGAAGTCGCTTGAACGTTAAATAGACGCTTTAACGGTAGCGCAAACGAGTAGCTAGCGCCGAGCCTTACGCTTTTGCAGGCCATACAGTTCGCGGATCAACTTGCGGCACCCTTTCATGCACTCATCCACTACCGGCTCGATAGGGTCGGGCAGTGGGTGGGTGAACAGGGTTGAGAGGGCCTGCATCAGTACGCGCTCTTGTTCCAACAGTTCATTGATCAACACCTGACTATCGTTGCCAACGAAACTCTTTAACCGGCTCCACAGCCATAAAAAGTCGTCACGCTCAACGTCAGCGTCCCGGGGCAGCATTTTTAAATGCGTGCGGGCAAGCTCTTGCAGCTTACGCATCTGTTTGAGTCGCTCAGTATAGTGCGGCTTTAAAGCGTCGCGCAGGGAAGGGCGCAGGCGTTCGATATTGTCCTGGAAATAATCAATGCTATCGGCCAGCGCTTCCAGCACGCTGTCCATCGCCACTTGGCGATTGTCGAGAAACATGAGCGTCTACCTCCTTCGGTGACGCAAATTGTGGGGGTGGCAGCGTTGATTTGCCACCCCTAATGCGGATTATTTTGCCTTTGTACGTTAGCCTTTAGGCTTGGGCGGCGCTTTGCGTGCAGGCACGGCGTTCTTTTCAATATGCTCAATGATCATACCGGCAATATCCTTACCCGTAGCGCTCTCAATGCCCTGCAAACCGGGTGAAGAGTTGACCTCCATAATCACCGGGCCGTGGTTAGAGCGCAGCAAGTCGACCCCAGCTACCCGTAACCCCATGGCTTTGGCTGCACGGATAGCCGTTGAGCGCTCTTCCGGGGTAATTCGGATCACGCTGGCGGTGCCGCCACGGTGAAGGTTCGAGCGGAATTCGCCATCAGCAGCCTGACGTTTCATGGAGGCCACGACTTTATCGCCAATCACGAAACAGCGGATATCGGCGCCGCGGGCTTCCTTGATGTACTCCTGCACCATAATGTTGGCTTTCATGCCCATAAAGGCTTGGATAACCGACTCGGCGGCTTGGTTGGTTTCTGCCAATACCACGCCGATACCCTGGGTACCTTCCAGAAGCTTGATGACCAGCGGTGCGCCTTTCACCATGGTGATCAGGTCTGGAATATCATCCGGGGAGTGAGCAAAGCCGGTAATCGGCAGGCCGAGTCCTTTGCGCGATAGTAACTGCAGCGAGCGCAGCTTGTCCCGGGAGCGGGTAATCGCGACCGAGTCGTTGATCACGTAGGTGCCCATCATCTCAAACTGGCGCAGTACCGCGCAGCCATAGAAGGTCACCGACGCGCCGATACGCGGAATCACCGCATCGAAAGGCTCAATCTCTGCGCCTTTATAGTGGATTGATGGGTGGTGCGAAGCGATGCTCATGTAGCAACGCAAGGTATCTACCACCCGGGCCGTATGGCCGCGCTGCTCGGCGGCTTCCACCAGTCGGCGCGTTGAGTAGAGGTTACGGTTACGGGAAAGCAGGGCAATGTGCATTCAAGGCTCCGGGCCAAAAGTGTAAGCGTCTAAATATAGTTTAAGGCTCGCCGTGTAAAAATGCAGCCCCGGGGGCTACCAGTAAGCGGCGCATGGCGCGCCTGCCTAGGAGCATAGGGTGGCGCATATTGCTACGGTCAGTCAGGGTGAGTTCAACCGGGAAATTCAGTTCGCCCAGTTGCATTAGGGTGCGAATCACGTAGCGCCACTCACTGTGGCCATTTGAGCTAGTCACACGGCGACGATCATGCAGATGCAGCCGGTAGCGGTGGGCGGGTGTTTCAGGGCCACCGCTATGAGTAATAAAACTTACCCACAGCTGCCCATCCGCATCCTCATGGGTTTCGATCTCTTCGGCATGCAGTGATGATGTGCGCGCACCGGTGTCGGCTTTGCAGCAAAGGTGAAGCCCTAGCTCAGGTAACGTCACCATTTCACGGCGGCCGATGACCGCTTTGGCCTGATAGGGTAATTCCTTCACAGCGCACTCCTGACAATATCAGAGAAACAAGACATGTTGATGACGGCTCCAAAACGGGTGGTGCTAACCTTGTTAGCGCGGCGCCATGGCGGCTAAACGAGCCTGGATAGCAGAGCCTTCCGGTGCATCGCGCAGGGTCAGCATAACAGGCAGGCGCAGCCGAGGGATCAACGCTATATCCCGCACAACGGCGGCAAAGTGGCTACGCTCATCTTCAGCCAGGCGCTGCAGGAAAAGCGGTAAGCGCTCGGCATCTTCCAGTAGCGGCCAGCCACGACCGGCGATGGCCGCAATAAGGTCAGGGCCGCAGGCTGCGCTGTCGTTCAGCAAACTGGTATACCAGTGGCCGGCGGAGGTGGATAACGAGCTGCCCACGCCGCGTACGCAAGCGCAGAGCGTCTCTAAATCGCCGCTGCTAGCAGCTTGTTCGCCGCGTGCCCACAACGCCTCCACCAGCGCTTCAGGAAGCGGCTGGTGTTCAAGGCAATAGCAGAGCGAGTGAATAACGCTCACCGGCAGGTGGGGAATACGCAGCGCTAACGCATCGGCAGTTGGCGTGTCTAGGCGCACCACATAATCAGCGATACCCTGTAGCCCCAATGCTTGCCAGTCGATAGCTTGCTGGCCGCTGAGATACGCCTCTACAGGCTCTAGATGCTGGCTCGCCGGTAGCCCCCTGGCATGGGTGGCCCGGGCATTGAGCATGGCCTGAAAGGTAATATCGGGCGTAAAGGCCAGCGGATTATCCTTCATTAGATGGTCTACGTCCGCTGTTTCTTGCGGATTAAGTGCATCCGCATCGGAAGCAGCGGCGTTGCGACCCAGGGTTTCCAGCAGGCGGTTAATAAAACCATCGCGCTGAGCTGGCGAGAGCATGCCCTGCTCATCCAGCGGCAGCGCTAAAAACCAGATGGCAGGCTCCTCCATCGCCCCAAGGCGAAAGACGATGCCTAGGCGTGCTTGGCCCTGCCACGGCTCTGGCCAAGCCTGCTCGGCGTTTTCAAAGGCGCGTAACGTTTCCCTGGGGCACGCCGTTACCCGGCGTCCCATGTGGTAAAGCGATACTTCTGCGCCGCTACGCGTAAAAAACTCATCAAGGGTGTTAATTGGCTGCATGACATCCTTCCGCATTTCAAGCCTGCACTCTACCTTGCTGTTCTGCCACTGTCAGCCGCAACCGTTGATTAATCCGCGCTTTATCGGCTAAGTGGTTAAAAATTGAACAACTTTGCGTAACCCGCATGAGAGTAGCGGTAGCGACACCTTTCCATAGTTTATCCACAGTCTCTTGCAGGTTTTCTGTGAATCTGTGAATAAACTAATCAAACTGGCCTGTGAGTGGCAACTTACTCACAGAGTTGGGATAATGAACGCTAACCATAACCAACCAACAAGGTGTTTATGAGCGTCCATCAACAGCTTCAAACCGCGCTTCTTGAGCTTGAAGCCGCCATGAAGGCCGCCAACCTTTGGCGAACCCCCACACCGGATGCGGCGGCGTTTGCCAGCCAGCAGCCCTTTTGTATCGATACCATGTCGCTGCCCCAGTGGGTGCGCTATGTGTTTATCGCCCGCTTGAAGGCGTTGATCGATGCCAAAGCGGCTATGCCTGCCAAATGTGACGTCGCGCCCGCCGTTGCGGCCTACCTAATGCAGGAGAAAGCCCGCGCCAGCGATCAACTGCTGGTGGTTAAGGCGGTCGAACGCGTTGACCAGATCGTCACGGAGAATTAACTAATCGCTGCAAGGCAAGCCACATAGTAGTGTCAAAGTTATTAGTACTTAGAATAGCAATGCCCAGAGCGTAAGCCCTGGGCATTGTTGTACATATTGGCGAAGCTAGAGGCTAGAAGCGGTAGCTTAAACCTGCCATGACCACCATCGGGTCAATCTCGACGGTACCGGCAGCTGTGCCATCAATGGAGGCATCAGTGTCGATATCTAAATACCAAGCAGCAGCGTTGAGTGCCCAGTTTTCATCAATCAGCAGATCAATACCCACTTGGGCAGCAGCGCCCCAGGAATCGTCTAGCTCAAGCTCCCCAATGGCTAGGCTCTCATCGGAGAAACGCGTGTAGTTAATGCCCGCGCCCACGTAGGGCTGTACCCGAGAGTCGGTGCCACCCAGCGGGTAGTACTGCAGCGTTAGGGTAGGCGGCAGGTGCTTTGTTGACGCCAGATTTTGATCATTTAATTCAATGTCGTGCTCGAAGGGCAGAGCGGCTAGCAGCTCAACGCCCATTTTGTCGTGGAAACGGTAGCCCAGGGTAAAAGCGAAGTCAGTTTTATCCTGTACGTCGACCGCGAAGGCACCGCCTGCTAGCGAGCCGTTGTCGCTTTTCGGTGCAACCTTGGCGACGCCAACGCGGGTGAAAAAGTCGCCAGCGCCGTAGGCAACGGCTTGGCTGCTAACTGCCAAAGTGGCAGCGGCAAGCCCGGTAGCTAGTAGGGTAGGCAGAGATAGATAGCGCATAGCGTCGCTCCTGACCGATAACGTGATTCTGGTGGGGGGGTTAAGTGGTTGCAAACCATGCAATCACTATATCGAGTCAAAGAGAGAGCGTTATTGACCTAGGGCAAAGAGCAGTAAGCTGACACGCTGAGGCTTATCAAAATGAATAGCAGAAGGGGGCTAAAAACAGAAGGGGCTAAACAGAAGAGGCTAAAAAAGAGAAGGCTTAACGGGTTAGCTTCAACCCGTTAAGCCTTAGGCTAATTAAGCGACGTTACGCTCGTTTAGCGCTCGATATGCTGATACTCGCCAGCATCGGCGGTCATGTTGCTGACTACCAGGATGGCAATGAAGGAGGCGATAAAGCCAGGAATGATCTCGTAAACGCCAGGACCGCCCATGAAAGAGCCGTTCCAGCCCAGCGCAATCCAGATCATGACCGTGGCAGCACCCACCACCATACCGGCGATAGCACCTGCACCGTTTGTGCGCGACCACATCAGCGACAGGATAATCAGCGGGCCGAAGGCGGCACCAAAGCCTGCCCAAGCGTTACTTACCAGGCCCAGTACCTGCGAGTTCGGGTCAGAGGCAATAACAGCTGCGATCAGGCCCACCAGTACAACGCTGAAACGGCCAACGGCAACACACTCTTTGTCAGTGGCTTCTTTACGCAGGAACAGGCGATAGAAGTCCTCGGTTAGTGATGACGAAGACACCAGCAGCTGGCTAGAAATAGTACTCATGACGGCAGCAAGCAGGGCTGCATAGAGGAAGCCGGTGATCAGCGGGTGGAACAGCAGCTCAGCAAGGATGATAAAGATCGTTTCCGGGTCTTGCACATCCATTCCGTTACGGATCGCATAGGCGCGACCAAAGATACCGAGAGAAACCGCACCGATGAGGGAAATGGCCATCCAGCTCATGCCGATGTTGCGGGCAATCGGAACATCTTTCAGCGTTCGGATAGCCATAAAGCGCACGATGATGTGTGGCTGACCGAAATAGCCCAGGCCCCAGGTAACCGCAGAAAGCCAGCCAATGAACGTTAACCCTTCGGTCCACGATAGCAGCGTGGGATCGACTTCATTAAGGGTCTGTGAGGCTTGTGTGAAGCCACCACCACCTTCACCAAACAGTACCACAGCTGGCATGATGACCAGAGCCAGCATCATGATGCAGCCTTGAACAAAGTCCGTCATGCTCACGGCCAAAAAGCCGCCAACTACGGTGTAGGCTAGTACCACGCCCAGCGTGATCACCACACCCACCGAGTAGTCGCTCATGCCGCCGATATTGATAACACCGGCAAAGGCGCTTTCAAACAGCTTGCCGCCTGCTACCAAGCCTGATGCGGTGTAAACAGCGAAGAAAATCACGATGACGATAGCAGATACCGTTCTCAGCGACAGCGCCCGAGTGGGGAAGCGGTTAGCTAGGAAGGCTGGGATAGTGATCGCGTTGCCATAGTGAACTGTCTGCTCACGAAGGCGCGGTGCGACCAGAATCCAGTTAAAGAGAGCGCCCACAAATAGGCCAATCCCGATCCAGGCTGAACCCAAGCCCGATACGAACATCGCCCCAGGCAAACCTAACAGCAACCAACCGCTCATGTCCGACGCGCCAGCCGAAAGGGCCGCCACTTTCGGGCTGAGGGTACGGCCACCCAGCATGTAATCCTCAGACGTAGAGGTTGATTTGCGCATAGCGTAAACGCCGATGGCAATCATAAGTGCAAAGTAGGCAAAAAGGCTGATCCAAACGCCAATATCCATAAAATATCTCCAATTCATCAGGACGGAGCTAGCTCCGACAGGTGCCTGCGCCGACCGAATAACGTCGGCCATTGCGCAGTCTTGTTGTTGTTAACCCCTTTTCTCTTTCAAGTCGCTGACACTAGCGAGTCACTGCTAGGGGCGGCGTTAGAGAGGTGATGGCTACATTTATGTGCAATGTTCCCTATGCTCCCCAACACGCGGCCTGGAGGGGCCGCGAAGGTGAGGGCTATCGCTCTATTATTGTCAACCATGAGACGGTTCCTTTTCAGGAGTTCAGGTTAGTAATGTTGATGAGCCATTTACTCATCGCCTAGCGCCAGAAGCGACGCGTTGCCACCCAGGGCGGCGGTGTTGTTAGTAATCGTTTTTTCGGTCACAAAGCGCTGCAAATAGTGCGGCCCGCCCGCTTTGGGGCCGGTGCCTGAAAGCCCTTGGCCGCCGAACGGCTGAACGCCAACAACAGCACCGATGATATTACGGTTGATATACACATTGCCTACCCGAATTTTCTGCGCTATTTCAGCGGCAAAGGATTCGTTGCGGCTATGTACCCCAAACGTCAGGCCATAACCCCGGCCGTTAATATCGTTAATCACCTTGTCTAGCTCGCGGGCTTTATAGCGCACAATGTGCAGCACCGGGCCAAACTGCTCGCGGGTGAGGGCGTCAATACTATCAATCGTAAAGGCTACCGGCGGTACAAAGGTGCCGTGCTGGGTATGCTCATCTTCCATCGGCGTTTCAGCGACTAAGCGGTTCTCACCCTTGAGTTTCTCGATATGCTCCATCAAGCCTTTACGAGCATCCTCATCGATGACGGGGCCTACATCAGTACCCAGGTCGCGGGGGTCGCCAATGCGCAATTCGCTCATTGCGCCCTTGAGAATCTCGATAACACGGTCGGCAACATCTTCCTGTAGGTACAGCACCCGCAGCGCCGAGCAGCGCTGGCCAGCACTCTGGAAGGCAGACTGAATCACATCCACCACGACCTGCTCAGGCAGGGCAGTGGAGTCCACGATCATCGCGTTCATGCCGCCGGTTTCAGCGATCAGCGTGGGCAGCGGTGCATTTTCACGAGCAGCCAACGCGCGGTTGATAATCTGTGCTGTGTCGGTGCCGCCGGTGAAAACTACACCGGTAATGCGCGGGTCAGAGGTCAATACGCTGCCCACGGTGGGGCCGTCACCCGGCAAAAGCTGTACCACATCGCGGGGCATGCCGGCTTCGTACAGCAGCTCGATGACGCGGTGAGCGACAATCGAGGTTTGCTCAGCGGGCTTCGCCAGCACGGTGTTGCCTGCCACGGCGGCAGCGACGATTTGCCCGCAGAAGATAGCAACCGGGAAATTCCAGGGGCTGATGGCGGCAAACACGCCTTTACCACCCATCATCAACCGGTTGGATTCACCGGTGGGGCCAGGCAGTTCGATGGGCTCGCCAAACGACTCCTCGGCACGCATGGCGTAGTAGCGGCAGAAATCGACCGCTTCTTTGATTTCGTCTACACCATCGGTCAGCAGCTTACCGCCTTCACGGGAGCAGAGTGTCATCAGCTCCGCCATGTGCTCTTCCATTAGGTCGCCTAACCGGCGCAGAATCGCTGCGCGTTCGGCAACCGGGGTGGCGTCCCAGCGGGGGAAGGCTTCCCAGGCGGCATCAAGGGCTTTAGCCGCCTGCTCTTTGCTGGTCCACTGCACGCTGCCGACGGTTTGGCGACGGTCGAAAGGCGAAGTGACGCTATGGGTGTTGGCGCTGTCGTCGGCTACATCAAATGCCAGCAGCGGCTTGGTGGGGTACTGCTTATCCATAAACGTGGCCATTTTCTCCATCAGCGGGTAGTAGTGGCTACGGATGTTTAAGTTGACCCCACGGGAGTTGCGACGCTTCGGCCCGTAGATATCTTTCGGCAGCGGGATGCGCTTGTTGTAGAAGGTTTTTTGCTGGCGCAGTGTTTCGATAGGGTGCTGGCACAGCGACTCCACCGGCACGTCTGGGTCAACAATTTGGTGAACGAACGACGAGTTGGCACCGTTCTCCAATAGGCGGCGTACCAGGTAGGGCAGCAGGTCTTTATGGGCACCGACCGGCGCGTAAATGCGGCAATAGGTGCCTTTAGGCGCGCGCTCAAGGGCTGCATCGTAAAGGGCTTCGCCCATACCGTGCAGGCGCTGGAATTCAAACGGGCGGCTATCGTGATGCGCCAGCTCCAGAATAGTGGTCACGGTGTGAGCGTTATGCGTCGCGAACTGGGGGAAAATCCGGCCACGGGTGTCGTCCGATAGCAGGAACTGCGCGCAGGCCAGGTAGGCCACATCGGTACACGCCTTGCGGGTATACACCGGATAACCATCGATACCAAGCTGCTGGGACTCTTTGATTTCGCTGTCCCAATACGCACCTTTCACCAAGCGCAGCGGAATTTCATCGCCCTGCTCATCGGCCAAACGGTTGATGTAGTGCAGTACCGGCAGTGCGCGCTTGGAGTATGCCTGAACCACTAGGCCAAAGTGGCCCCAGCCTTTCACCGCATCGCTCTGATAAATCGCGCGGAAGACTTCCAGGGAAAGCTCTAGGCGGTCGACTTCTTCAGCGTCAATGGTCACCGCCACATCCAGCTCGCGCGCTTTGGTGACCAGCTGAATGACGGTATCCACCAGCTCGGTCAGCACCTGCTCGCGGCGGCCAAACTCGTAGCGGGGGTGCAGGGCGGAGAGCTTGATGGAGACCGACGGTGCCGGGGTTTTGTCGCCCAGGGTCTGGCACGCTTTACCTACCTGCTCGATGGCGCGGGCGTAGTCGTCGAAGTAGCGCTTGGCATCGGCGCGAGTGCGCGCGGCCTCACCCAGCATGTCGTAGGAGTAGGTATAGCCTTTATTGAATAGCGGCTTAGAGCGTTTTAGCGCTTCGTTAATATCACGGCCAAGCACGAACTGCTTGCCCATGATTTTCATCGCTTCAGTCATCGCCCGGCGAATCACCGGCTCACCCATGCGATTAACCATACGGTTAATAAAGTGGGCGGGCTGGCCCTCTTTGGGGTGGTCCAGCTTCAGCACGCGGCCGGTCATCAACAGGCCCCAGGTCGAGGCGTTGACCATCCACGACTCGCTTTTGCCCACGTGGGACTGCCAATCCGCCGGCCCCAGTTTGTCTTCGATCAGCGCGTCTGCGGTGGCTTTGTCCGGGATACGCAGCATCGCCTCTGCCAAACACATCAGCATCAGGCCCTCATGGGTATCCAGGCTGTACTGCTGCAGCAGCTCGTCGATGGTATCAACGGCGGTATCCATGTTGCGTACGTCGCGCACCAGCGCTGCCGTGTTGGCCTCAATGCGCGCGAAATCGTCCTGGTCGGCATTCAGCAGTTTGATCAGTTCGCTAACGTAGGCATCTTCATCGACAATGTAGTGTTCGCTGATACGCTGCATTAGCGTGTCAAGGTCGGTTTGCCAGGTGGCAGGGTCACGCATTTTTTTAGCATTGAGCATTGAGGCCCCCGTAAGACAGGTCTGAAACGAACAGCGTGAACGAATAGCTATGTCAGCTAACGTTTAAAAAGTGGTGGCAGGGCAGGTGCCCAGGCTGACGTTCGAATGTAGAGCGCGCTGACGTTAGGTGTATGTCGTTTTCATGGCAAAACGTGTCAATTTCACGGCAAGCTGCGCCTATTTACGACTTTAGTAGAGTTGGGTGCGGCTCGCTAGCGGCAAACATCGCCACTTTTTTGCTATACCCAACTGCTATATCCACCAACATACTATCAGCGAGACGAGAGCACACCGGCCCCTGCGGGGGAGGCTGAGGGTGATAACGCCGTTGAATGAGCCGTTGAACGGCCGTTGGCCTCTAAAGAGGAGCTGGAAAAGCCTTGGCGTAACTGACGCGGCGAGGCACCGTAACTGCGGCGAAAAGCATGGGACAGCGCGCTCTGGTTAGCAAAACCGGTTTGGATGGCGATATCGGTAAGCGGCAAACGGCTTTGCATGACCAGCTGGCGCGCCGCGTGAAGCCGTTGCCTGCGTACATACTGCCAGGGGGAAAGACCGGTTTGGGCGCGAAAACGTTCAGAAAAGTGCGCCTCACTCAGGCAGGCCAGTTTAGCCAAGTCGGCCACCCGTAGCTCATCGGCCAAGTGACGGCGGATAAACCGGTCAATTTGGTTAAGATCAATACGCCGCTGGGCAGCGCTACCTGCAGTGCCTAGACGAGCTTTTAGCGAGCCTAATAGCGTGGCTGCCAGGCGATCTTGCTGGAACGAGGTGGCTGAGTTGTCTAATCCTCGGGCCAGCTCGCTTTCCACAAAGGTGAGGTAGTGGCGTAGCGGGCTGTCTAAGGCAAAAAAGCGCGGCGCATCAAATAGCGCGACCAATTCCCGGTGTTCACCGGTGAGTGCTGGCGCATCTTCTGGCAAATCCAGAATCAGCTGTCGGTTATGGCCATTGCCCGAGTAGTAGTGCTCGTGGTTGGCTGGCACGATGCAGCCAGAAAACGCATTCACCCGGCCACCCAGCCCCTCAATTTCAAACTCTGAAGAGCCGCATAGCGTAATCACGATTTGATGAAAATCGTGGGAGTGATGCTTGGTTGCGGTTTCCAGTGGGATTTGACGAATGGTGCTCGGCATACGGTTCTCCTCGGCGCTGTTGCTCTACTAGCGCTCACGAAGCGCTGTGTGTGCCGCTAAATGGTCACGCAGTGCTTTTAGCTCTGCGTAGCCCTCCTGGTTAAGTAGCGGCTTGCCTTGAGCAATCTGCCAACGCCGACCGTGGGTATCCATCAGGTGAGAGGCGCGGCGGCGAACGCTGTCTAAATACTCATCGTGGCGAATGGGGTAGCCAATCAGGGCGTTCCACTCTGTTTCGCTCACTTGGCTCTCCAACGCTTTATCAAACAGCGCAATCAGATCCTTGGGCTCTGTGCGGTAGCGCGGTGTCCCTGCATTCATCAATACCAAGAGCACAGCACCCATTACCAGCAAACAAACGCCAAATACCAGTAAATAAAGTGCCATGTATAGCTCCCAGCCATGTCAGGATGATCGCCAGCTTGTGCGCCAATCAAAGGGTAGTTGGCTAGTATACGCCCGCGCCCGCTGAGACGAAAATTTTAACCTTTTGCGAACTTTTTCTCTGCAGAGTGTCTGAGAGTGTACAGGCAGCACCGCGATGGCAGTCGCTAATAGTGTTGTTCTGGCTATTGTTTTCGATCCCTTGCTTCCGCTGCTTTTTCAAGCAGCGGTTTTTTTGTCTGCGAGCTAATGAGTGGTGTAAACGCCATGGCTAGTGGCGGCGAATGGTCAGTAGTGCCATCAGGATATCACGCCGTGTCACAATGCCCACCAAGCGGTGCTGTTCCACTACCGGATAGATTTTAGGCTTTGCCCCTAACATCTCTTGTGCCAAGTCGGTAATGCTCTTGTTAGGGGTTGTGCTAAGTACGTCCTGGCGCATGAGTTCGCGCACCAGGGGCGCTTCATCGTCGTGATAGATGCTATCCAGTACGCGGCCCAAGACATCCTGCTCAGAGATAAAGCCGATCAAACGATCTGCCATATCCACCACGGGAGCACCCGGCAAGCGGTGTAGGGCCAGCCCCTGGGCTAACGTTGTGATCGATGTCTCTCCCGTCACACGGTAGCAGTCGCGGGACATGATATCGCGCACGGTATCTGGAATGTTCTTGTTCATTGGGGCACTCCTTTAACGTCGTTAACGTCATCGACAGGCCATGGCCGATTCTCTTACTGTAGGTGATTTAACTCACCCTGCGCTGCCCCCATACTGTCACTATTCAACGCTTTGCCAATTTTTCAAGCCCGCTTCAAACGCGGTGAGGAGTCGTTATGGATGCTCGTGAATATCTGAACCGTAAAGGCGTTGGCCTAGATCGAGATCCAGACAAGCCCAACACCCTAGAAGAGAAAGCCTGGGAGCGTGCCCGTGGCGCAGGTAGCCACCGGCCCAAGTCGGGGACACCCTACGACTGGGAAGATTGGGAGCGCTACCACGACGACCTAGCAGAGGGCGCGGAAACCCTGGAGCAAAAAATAGATAAAGAAGCACACCGTAAAGCGCTTGCCCACGAAAAGGAGCAGGCCGCAAAAGCGCGGGAAGCCGTTGGCCACTTTACCCCTCCCGCGAAGCCTGCCGTACCTGAGGCACAGGCACCAAAGGTCGTGCCTGCTCCCGCAGCAGCTCCCGTGGCAGAGCCTGCTAGCCTGCAGTGGGCTTACCGTGCCCTGGCCGTGCTCTTTCCGCCCCTGGCGGTTGGCTTAACGGAAGGAGGAGCCTTGCGCGTGCTAATCAGTGCCGTGCTCACGCTGCTAGGCTGGTTGCCAGGGGTTATTTACGCGCTCGTTTGGCTGAATAAACGCTAAAAGCTACCTTACGCTTTTGGCCCATTGGCAGGGGGCGCGAATGGCGTATAATCCCCGTCAACTATCTTCTGTGTTGAGGTTTACCGATGGGCTATTTGGTTGGCGTAACGGCGCTTTGGGCGTTTTCGTTCTCTTTAATTGGGGTGTACCTAGCAGGGCAGGTGGACAGCTACTTTGCCGTGCTGGTACGGGTGTCCTTAGCGATGCTGGTATTTCTGCCTTTTTTGCGCCCAAGCCTGCTGCGCGGTAAGCAGCGCTTGGCACTGATGGCGTTGGGGGCGATCCAGCTAGGGGTGATGTACGCCTTCTTCTACCACTCTTTCCTACTGCTCTCCGTGCCTGAAGTGCTGTTATTCACCATCTTTACGCCGGTATATATCGCGCTGCTGGACGATCTGATGTTCAAACGCTTCACGCCGATTTACTTGGTAACAGCCATTTTGGCGGTGCTAGGTGCCGGGGTGATCCGTTACGACGGTATTGATAGCGGCTTCTGGCTCGGCTTTTTAGTGGTGCAGGGCGCTAACTTGTGCTTTGCCATTGGCCAGGTCGGCTACCGCCGCCTAGCGGCAGACCTACCGCCCACCCTGGCATGGCACAGCGTGTTTGGCTGGTTCTTTATCGGGGCTATGCTGGTGGCACTGCCTGCCTTCTTGCTGTTCGGCAACAGTAGTGCGCTGCCGTCCACATCTCTGCAGTGGGGCGTGTTGGCGTGGCTGGGGTTAGTGGCGTCGGGCGTGGGCTACTTCGCCTGGAACCAAGGGGCGACCAAGGTAGACGCTGGCACTCTGGCGATTATGAACAACGCGTTGGTACCGGCAGGCTTAGTAGTGAACCTCGTGATCTGGAACCGCGATGCCGATTTGGGCAAGCTGCTGCTGGGGGCGGCTATCATGGGCGCTTCGCTGTGGCTCAACCACTGGTGGTTACAGCGCCGCAAGGTAGCGGTTGCCTAAGTTAACCCGCTGATTTTGCCCGGCGTGGCAGGCTTGCCGCCGCTGCGTCGGGTGATTTGCCCGACACCGCCTTCCTCTCCATAATGTGGGCTGATGCTAGCGAGAGTGGCCCATGTCTAACACCCCATCGTCAGGTTCAGCCTCCGGCAGCCTAAGTAACCCCGTGAAGCCCTTCAAAACGATTGGCTTAATTGGCCGTTTAGGCAGTGACAAAGTCGTCGATTCCCTCCAGCGGTTGGTCAACTATCTCGTTGGGCACGACTATAAAGTCCTGATTGAAGACCGAACAGCTACCGTGCTGCCTGAGCATGGCCAGCCTGAAGCCAGCCGCCGTATGCTAGGCGAGCTGTGCGATTTAGTGATTGTGGTAGGCGGCGATGGCAGCCTGTTAGGTGCTGCGCGCACCCTATGCCGCAGCGGTACGCTGATTCTAGGCGTCAATCGCGGGCGGCTGGGCTTCTTAACCGATATTTCCCCCGACGAGCTAGAGACCCGGGTGGGTGAAGTGCTGGCGGGTGAGTTCGAGATTGAAGAGCGCTTCTTGCTGGATGCCGTGCTCTACCGCAACGGAGTCGCCGTAGGAAATGGCGATGCGCTCAATGAGGTCGTGGTGCATCCCGGCAAAGCGGTGCGCATGATTGAGTTCGAGCTGTTTATTGACGGGCAATTTGTTTACAGCCAGCGCAGCGATGGGCTGATTGTGGCTACCCCGACAGGTTCTACCGCCTACGCACTCTCCGGCGGCGGGCCGATTATGCACCCGAAGCTGGATGTAGTTACCCTGGTGCCGATGTTTCCGCACACGCTCTCCAGCCGACCCATTGTGATTGATGCGGGCAGCGAAATACGCATTCATATTGGTGAAACCAACCAATCCTACCCCCATATTAGCTGCGATGGGCAAACCCGCGCGGTGGCCAAGCCGGACGACGTACTGGTGATTACCCGTAAGCCCGAGCGCGTTCAGCTGGTGCACCCCATTGGGCACAACTTCTACGACGTACTGCGTAGTAAACTCGGCTGGAGCCACCGGCTAGGGGATTGATATGGAGGGTTACGATTTAATTGGTGATATTCACGGCTGCGGTGCCACGCTAGCGGCACTGCTGGAAAAGCTTGGTTATCACCAGCGGGGCGGTGTTTATCGTCACCCACGGCGCAAAGTGGTTTTCTTAGGTGACCTGATTGACCGCGGGCCACGCATTCGCCTAGCGGTGACCATTGCACGGCGCATGGTAGAAGCGGGCGAAGCGTACATAGTGATGGGTAACCACGAGTATAATGCGTTGGCCTATACCCATCCTGCGCCCCCTGGCAGCAACAAGCGCTGGCTGCGCGAGCATACCCCGCGCCATAACCGGATTATTCAAGATACCCTAGACCAATACCGCCACCATACCAACGAGTGGGAAGACACGCTGGCCTGGTTTAAAACCATTCCGCTGTTTCTAGAGCTGGACGGCATTCGCGTGGTACACGCCTGCTGGGATGACGCGCTGATCGACGAGCTCAAACAGCGCTTACCGACCGCCCGCATGGATGACCAGTTTTTGGTAGAGTCCACTGAGCCCAGCTCCCAGGCGTATCGCATCCTTGATCGTTTAACCCGTGGCCCCCATATACCGTTACCCAAAGGGGTAGCGATTCATTCGGGGGACGGTTTTACCCGGCAAAGTTTTCGCGCCCACTTCTGGGCAGCCAACCCCCAGCAGTGGGGCGATGTTGTCTTTCAACCCGACAACCTGCCTGATGATTTAGAGGCGCGGGCGCTCTCCACCAACGAGCGGCAGCGGCTAAGCTACTACGGCCCGGAACAGCCGCCCCTCTTTATAGGCCACTACTGGTGTGAAGGCATTCCTGCACTGCCTGCGCCCAATATCGCCTGTTTGGACTACAGCGCCGTCAAGTTCGGCCGCTTGGTAGCTTATCGCTGGAGTGGTGAAACCCAGCTTAACGCGGATCATTTCGTGTGGATTCAAGTACCTAAAGAGGAGCGTGCGCTGCCCAAGCCGTGGGAAATCGATTTTGATTAAGCGCGCTGCGGATGATTTACATATGGTTACATAATTTTTGCAAAACTGCTGAACTAACCCCGTTGCCGGTTATCAGAGTAGGTGTTCCCTTGAATGATCCCTTGCTTTTATCCGGCGGCCCCCTCCGCCGGATTTTTTTGTTTATCCGCTGGCAAAACGGCGCATAAGCGCGCTACCACTTGGATAGAAGGGAGATGCCATGCATCCAGTCATGCTCTTACCCACGGGCGCAGATACACAGGCACTGCGTAAAGCGTTATGGCACTACCATATTGGCCACCGGATCACCGACGAAGCGGACGGCCAGCTGCTCTGGGTGGCCGACCCCCGCCAACATGAAGAGTTACGTACCCTGGTTAGCCGCTGGGAGCGAGGCGAACCGCTGATTCTTGAAGCTACCCGGCCCAAACGCCCGCCTGCGGCCCACAGCCTTGCTGCCACGCTACGCCAAGTGCCGGTGACCGGCCTGATGATTGGCTTGAGCCTGCTTATTTTTGCCTTGACGGGTGTTTTTGGCGACCTATTGATTGTGGCCTTGACCATTGTGCCGGTGGGGGTCGCCGGTGGGCAGCTGGTGTATGGCTCGCTGGCGGATACCGTGATGGGCGGGCAGGTATGGCGGCTGCTGTCTCCCGCATTTCTGCATTTTGGCTGGATGCATCTGATCTTCAACCTGATGTGGGTGTGGTACTTCGGGCGGCAAATCGAGCTGCGCCAAGGCAGTAAAATGATGCTGCTCCTGCTTTTAGTGGCGGGCATTGGCGCCAACGTCGCTCAGTATGTTACCGGAACGGTACTGTTCGGCGGCATGTCCGGCGTGGTTTACGCGCTGCTCGCCCATGTGTGGCTAATGTCCCGCCGCGCCCCGCAAAGCGGCTTCTTTGTGCCACAAATGCTGGTGGTCTTTATGCTCGGCTGGATGGTGTTCACCATGACCGATATTGCTGGCACCGTTGGCTTTGGCAACGTGGCCAATGAAGCCCACCTGGGCGGGCTGCTCGTGGGGCTAGCCACGGGCTGGTATTATTCCGCTAAACGCCGCAACGCCTAACGCCGCCAATGCAAAAGCAGTCACTATGAAAGCAGTCACTATGAAAGCAGTCACTATGAGAGGTGCTGACCATGAGCGATATGACCTTCGATAAAATGATCAACCAGATGACGCCTGCGATTTATGAAAGTCTGAAACAGGCGGTCTCGCTACGCAAATGGCCCGATGGCCGCCGCTTAACGCCGGAGCAGACCGAACTGTGTTTGGAAGCCGTCATGCGTTATGAAGTTGAAAATAACGTGCCGGAAGAGAGCCGCGTAGGTTACCTAGAGCGGCGTACCTGTGGGGCAGGGGCAACGGGCGCAGGCGTTAGCCCAGAAATGGCGGGCCTTGCCCGGGATGCCACGCGTGGCTGATCTGTTAATTCCAGAGGTGTCTCCGGTTAAAGGATGCTTGCAAAAAATGGCGGCGGCGCTGCCCGGCCGCCAAGGCGAACAAGTGGTTTACCACCTGCGCGCCGGTGAGCATCGGGTGGCCCTGAACGAGCGTATCGGTTCACCAATGCGCCTTGCATGGAGCGGTGCCATCGCCTGCACCCACTGCGGCAGAGCGACCAAAAAGAGTTTTGCCCAGGGCTACTGCTACCCCTGCTTTAAGCGGTTGGCGCAGTGCGATACCTGCATTATGAAACCGGAAACCTGTCACTACCACCAGGGCACCTGCCGCGAGCCGGAGTGGGGCGAGGCCCACTGCTTTCAGCCCCACATCGTGTATCTCGCCAACTCTTCTGGTTTGAAGGTAGGCATTACCCGCAAAACCCAAATGCCCACCCGTTGGCTGGATCAAGGCGCTATTCAGGCCCTGCCGATTCTGGAAGTGAATACCCGCCAGCAGTCTGGATTTGTAGAGATGCTGTTCAAAGAGCAGGTGGCCGACCGCACCAACTGGCGCGCCATGCTAAAAGGTGAAGTAGCACCACTGGACCTGCGCGCTGAGCGAGACCGCTTGTTGAGCACGCTGGCAGACGGCTTGAGCCAGCTACGCAGCGTTCATGGCGAGGATGCCATTCGCACGCTGGACGAGGCGCCCCAGCAGTTCGATTATCCGGTGGCTGCATTTCCCCGCAAAGTGGTGTCGCATAACTTTGATAAGCAGCCGCTGGTCGAAGGCACTCTGCAGGGCATTAAAGGGCAGTACCTCATGTTCGATACAGGGGTGATTAATCTACGTAAATTCACGGGTTACGAAATTTCGGTAGATTAAACCTCGGCAATTTGCCTAACCCCGGTAGCTCGCCTAGCCAGAGTGGCACCCGTTGACTAAGGTTATTAGGGTCATTACAGACTCTGCCTTATGCAACGCAAGGAAGCTTCGATGCCATGGCTAAAACTGCTGCACATTGCCGCACTGGTCATCTGGTGCGGCGCACTTCTCTACCTGCCCGCGCTGCTTTTGCAAACGCTCCAGCTTCGTAAAGATGCTGGCTTTGCACAAGGCACGCCGCCTATGCCGCGGTTTTTCTATAACTCCATTGCCACGCCCGCGGCGCTGGCGGCGATTGCTTCCGGTACGCTGCTGTTTCTATTCCATGGCCTATTAGGCGGCTGGCTGATCCTAAAACTTGGGGCGGTAGTGTTGATGGTTGCCGCCCACGGCTGCTTTGGCTGGCTGATTCTGCGCCTTGAGATGGGGATTTTTAACGGGGTGAAAACCGCCAGCCTATGCGCGCTGCTGTTGGCGCTGGTGGGTATCTTCGGCGTGCTGGGGCTTGTACTTTCTAAGCCGTTGGAGTGGAGCTAGCCCGATGGCCAATACCCCATTACAGGCTGCCACTAAGCCATTCGGGTTACGACTCGACTTCCACGCCAACAGCGTGTTCATACACCAGTTGGCCACCCAACCACCCGGCCAGGGCAATCAAACCGGCCGTTACCAGCGAAATCGCCAACCCCCAGGGCAGCACGGCGCTGGGCTCGGTGAAGCGCAAAAGCCAGTTCAGCGACGCCAAGGAAAGCATCACCACGGCCACCATCGCGTGGCTCCAGCCAGTAATCAGGCGGCGAATGCGCGCGACCGTGACCAAATCAATGATGCCTGCCACCGAGGCCACCCAACCGCCAAACGCGCCGACCCCCGCCAGCCACAGCCCGCCGCGCAGCCAGAATGCATCCTGGGTATACCAGTAGGCAATATCGCAAGCGACCAGCGCCATCAGCGCCGCCACCGGGAAGTGGATCATCACCGGGTGGAGTGGGTGGCCAGCCAGCGACGCGCGGCTTCTTATCGAGCGTTGGGGGGTAGGTGTCATGGTCACTTCCTGTGGTTAGACAAAGCGAAACAGCTGGTTGGAACCACTGCACTTTAGGGAAAACGCTAATGAGGGAACGCAATAGCGCTACGTCCACCATCATGTCGTGTTTAGCATCGCGACGAGCCCGTCAAGCCGCCTGCTGGCTAGGGCTTAGCCTGCTGCTCAGTGTCGCGGGCTGTACTGGCGATAGATCTATCTTAGACCCTGCAGGGCCCGCCGCGCGAGACGTTCGGTTAATTTGGTGGGTAATGCTGGGCTTTGCCACCATCGTGCTGATCGGTGTCACGGTGGTTTGGCTGTACGCCTTCAAACCGCGCAGCGTGAATCGCACCGCCGCCCAAGAGCGCCGCATTGCCCGTCGCTGGATCATTGGCGGCGGCCTTGTGCTGCCCATCGCCAGCATTACCGCACTGCTGATGTTTGGCGTGCCCGCCGGGCAGCGCATGCTACCGCTGCCGCTAAGCGAGCCACCCGAAGTGATCGAGGTGATTGGCCATCAATGGTGGTGGGAAGTGCGCTACCCCGGCGCTGAGGGCGGCGAAGTCGTCACCGCTAACCAGCTTGTCATGCCCGCAGGGGAGCCGGTGGATTTCCATGTGAGCGGCGCAGATGTCATTCACGCGTTTTGGGTGCCGCGCCTGGGCGGCAAAATCGACATGCTGCCAGGAAGGGTGAATAAAATCCGCCTGGAAGCTGATGCACCCGCTGTGTTTGGTGCCCAGTGTGCCGAGCTGTGCGGGGTGGGCCACGCGCATATGCAGTTATACGTCGAAGCCATGCCCCGTGAAGCATTCGATGCGTGGCTAGCGGCCCGGCAGGACGCAGAGCTAAGCGAATTAGCGACCCAAGATTCAGCCCACGATAGCGCAAGAGAGGCCTTTGCGACCCACTGCGCGAGCTGCCATCAAGTGGCTGGCGTTAGCCAAGGCGGCGTAGGGCCGAACCTCTCGGATGTGGGGAGCCGCACGATGCTGGGCGCGGGTGTCATCGCCATGGAAGAGGGCGCGGTGAGCCAGTGGCTGCAGCAGCACCAAACGCTGAAGCCGGGCAACAAAATGCCTGCCCACGACGATATTGATACGGACACCTTGGATGCCCTGGGTGCTTGGCTGGAGACCTTGACCCCATGAAGAGCGTGAATCAAGAGGCGGTAGAGCAGGACCCGCAGCAACTACACGAAGACCTGCACACCATTTGGGGCAACCCGAAAGGGCTAAAAGCCCTCACCATCGTGAACCATACAACGCTTGGCCTGCGTTTTATGATCACCGGAATGGCGTTTTTCCTGATTGGCGGCATTCTCGCCATGCTGGTGCGTACCCAACTGGCGATGCCCGGCCAGGACTTTATGTCGCCGGAGATCTATAACCAAGTCACCACCATGCACGGCACGGTGATGATGTTCCTGTTCGCTATTCCCATGCTGGAGGGACTGGCGATTTATCTAATCCCGAAAATGCTCGGCGCCCGCGACCTGGTGTGCCCGCGGCTAACCTCATTGGGCTATTTCTGCTACCTGTTTGGCGGGATCATCCTCACCTCCAGCCTGGTCATTGAAATGGCCCCTTCCAGCGGCTGGTTTATGTACACGCCACTGAGCAGCAAGGAGTTTGCCCCGGACTTGGGCTCCGATTTCTGGCTGCTGGGCATTACCTTTGTGGAGATCTCCGCGCTCTCGGCGGGGGTAGAGCTGGTGGTGTCTATCTTACGCACCCGCACCCAAGGGATGGCGCTGCACAAAATGCCGCTGTTTGCCTGGTATATCCTTGCTATGGCGCTAATGATCGTGGTGGGCTTCCCGCCGCTGATACTCGGCAGCGTGCTGCTGGAGCTTGAGCGGGCGGTAGGCATGCCGTTTTTCCAAATTGCGGGCGGCGGCGACCCGGTGCTATGGCAGCACCTGTTCTGGCTGTTTGGGCACCCCGAGGTGTACATCATCTTCCTGCCCGCCGCTGGTATTGTCTCCACTTTGATTCCGGTGTTTGCCGGGCGGCCCATTGTGGGGTACGGCTGGGTAGTGGCAGCGATCACCATTATGGGTTTTATCAGCTTTGGGCTGTGGGTTCACCACATGTTCACCATTGGCATTCCGCAGCTGGCCCAGGCGTTTTTCTCGGCAGCCAGTATGCTGGTGGCCGTGCCCACGGCGATTCAGGTGTTTGTCTGGCTCGCCACGCTCTGGCTAGGCAAACCCAAAATGAAGCTGCCCATGCTGTGGGTGATGGGCTTTTTGATCATCTTTGTGTGCGGCGGGTTAACCGGCGTCATGCTGGCGCTGGTGCCTTTTAATTGGCAGGTGCACGACACCCACTTCGTGGTGGCGCACATGCACTATGTGCTGGTGGGCGGCATGTTCTTTCCGCTGATCGCTGGGCTTTACTACTGGCTGCCGCTCTTCTCCGGGCGGATGCCCTCCGAGAACCTGGGGCGCTGGGGCTTCTGGCTGACCTTCCTCGGCTTTAACGGCACCTTCTTGATCATGCACTGGACCGGGCTACTCGGTATGCCCCGGCGAATTTACACCTATGAAGCGGGGTCGGGCTGGGAGATTTTCAACCTGCTCTCGTCGATCAGTAGCTTTGTGCTCTCGGCAGGAATTGCCATGGTGCTGCTGGATATCGCGCTGCACTTCCGGTTTGGCAAGCCCGCCAAGCATAACCCCTGGAATGCCGATACGCTGGAGTGGGCCAACACCATGCCGCCCAGCGCCTATAACTTTGTCAGCCTTCCCAATGTCGAAACCCGGCACCCGCTGTGGGATGACCCGAACCTACCGCATACCATGGCCGAGGGTAAGCACTCGCTGGCGGTGGCCTCCCACGGCAGGCGAGAAATGTGGGGCACCGACCCGATTACCGGCAAGGTGCGCGAGATTATCCACCTGCCCGGTAACTCCTGGTGGCCGCTGTTTGCCGCTGCCGCGCTGGCGGTGGTGTGCCTGAGCCTGCTGACCAAGGTGTACGCGTTGGCAGGCGTGTTCGTGATGATTGCCGGTATCTTTCTGCTGCGCTGGTCTTGGGAGAACGGGGCGCATCCTAAAGCGGCACCGGATGCGGGCGTAAAACCGGGCGACCCACCGCTCCATTCGCGCACCATGGATGGTCCGGGCCTTTGGGCGATGGGTGTTTTTCTGATCGCTAATGGGTCGTTTTATCTCTCTTACCTGTTTGGCTGGTTCTATCTCTGGACCGTTTCACCGGAATGGCAGATGCCGGAGACGCCGCCGCTATCGCTCATGCTTATGTTGGCAGCGGGCGTGGCGGTGTTGGCCGGATGTGTGGTGATGGAGCGGCTGGTGCGCGGGCTTCGCCAGCAGCGTGATGCCGGGTTAGGCGCAGGCTTCTATTTAGCCGCTGCGTTAGGCGCACTTCAGGTGGGGCTAACGGGCTGGGAGCTGTGGCAGGCCAAACTTGCCCCCACGCAAACCTCCCACGATGCGGTGATGCTGGTCGGCCTTGTCTACGCCCTGTTCCACGGCGGTTTAGCGGTTATCTTGACCGTGCTACAAGGGCTACGGGTGGGCTACGGTTTTGTGGGCGCCCACGCCCCCTTTGAACCGGGTGTGGTGGCCCTGCTATGGCGCTATAACGTGGTCACCTTTGGGCTGCTGATTGGGGCGCTAGCGGTGTTGCCCCGCGTGTTAGGAGGGTAGGGCGATGGAACGATTTAACTTTACCCATCCTATCCATTTGGTAGTGGGTCTAACGCTTTGGAGCGTTTGGTTTGTGGCCATGTATAGCGGCCTCTCGGTGGCCTGTGCGGTGGCTCCGCCGCCGCCAGAGGCGGGATCACTCACGCTACTCAACGCCGTCCTGGGCGGCTTTACCTTCATCAGCGCGGTGGGGCTGGCGATGCTGGCGTGGGGGAGTTGCCATACGGCGAAGCAGTACCAGGGGCGGCAGCGCTTTCATGCGGTGGTATCCGGTGGGCTTTACCTGTTTTCCGCCTTTGGGGTGGTATTTGCGGGGCTGCCGATTGTTGGCGTACCGCCGTGTCTGTAAACGTCTCTAGCGGCACACCGACGAATGACGAAGCGCCGCTCTATACCCTACATGGCATGTGGTGTACCAGCTGTGCCCTGGCGGTGGAGGGCGCGCTTGCCCGTTTGCCAGGCGTCGCGCAGGCAAGCGTTCACTACCCCACGGCCACCGTGTGGGTAAAAGGCACCGAGCAGGCAACGCAGCTAACGAGGCTAGCGCCTGTGGTGAAACGGCTGGGCTATCGGCTTAGCGAGCTAGAGCCAGTGCAAGATGCCCAGCAGCGCCTCGCCCAAGAGAGCCGCTACCTCACGCTGCGCCTGATTGTAGGTGCGGTGTTGGGCATGTGGACCATGCTGGCATCGCTGCTGATTTACGCGGGCGCGCTGCCCAATGCCACCATAGAGCTGGTCGTTGCTTGGGTGGCTGGCGCCTTTGCAGTGCCCGTCGTGCTCTATTCCGGCCTGCCGTTTTACCGAGCGGGGTGGCGCACGCTCTTGGCCAAGCGCCCTGGTATGGATGTGCTGGTAAGCCTGGGGGTGATAGGCGCCGTGGGGGTATCAGTAGGGCTGCTGCTGCGCGGCTCTTCTGAGGTGTATTTCGATACTGCGGTGATGCTGATTGTGCTGCTTCTAGTGGGCCGATTGGTCGAAACTCTGTGCAGGCAGCGTGGGCTTAAAGCCTTCGATTCACTCCGGCTGCCGGACGCAGACGTGACGGTTTGCCAAAAGGAGCAGCGCGACACGCAGCCCGTTGGGGAAGTCGCTACGGGCACCTTGATTGAAGTGCCTCCCGGTGAGCAGGTGCCCTTAGATGGCCTGCTGGACACGCCCGGCTGGCTGGATACCGCCACGCTAACCGGGGAGAGCGTGCCGCGCTACCTGCATGCTGGGCAGCGTGTATACGCGGGCTGCCGCTATGCGGCGGGGTTAAACGCTGCGCCCTTGAAGGTGACTGTGACGGCCACCGCCGGCCAGCGGCGGGTGGATAAACTGTGCGAGCAAATGCGCCGCGCCCAGGCAAAAAAGGGCGAATTGCACAAGCTGGCCGACCGCTTTGCCTCATGGCTAAGCCCCGTGGCGCTGCTGCTTGCGCTAGCCACGCTACCCATTGGGCTATTGCTGGGCATCGGGTGGGAAGAAGCCGCCGTGCGGGCGCTCTCTGTACTCGTCGTGGCCTGCCCCTGCGCGGTGGGGCTGGCAATCCCGCTGGCAAGCCTTGCCGGTAGCAACCAAGCGTTACAGCAGGGCATTGCCCTGCGCGACCCAGCCGCTTTTGAAACCCTGGCGAACGTACGCGGCATTGCTTTCGATAAAACCGGTACGCTCACCCGGGGGCAGCATCAGGTAGTGCACGCCGCGCTGCGCCAAGGTGACGACCTCGCGATGTTTCAGGCGATGCTGCACAGCGCCGTTAGCCAAAGCGAGCACCCGCTAGCCAGCGGTTTGTTGGATTGGGCGAACAAGGCTGAAACAGCGGCGCCGCCCAAAGCACTTCATAAAGCACTTCATAACGTACTTCATATTGAAGATCATCCCGGCAAAGGCCAGCAAGTAACGTTTCAAAACGGAGAGCAGTGGTGGTTAGGTAGCGCCGTATGGATAGAGCAGCAGCTTGGCACACCCTTGCCAGATAACGCCCAACACCCTGACTACGCCTTTGCTTCACAGGTGGTAGTGGCCAACAGCCGCGGTTGGCTCGCCACGCTCTACTGTGCCGACCAGCCGGTGAGCGATGCGAAAGCGAGCCTTGCCGAACTACAGCGCTTAGGGTACATCGTGGCGCTGATCAGCGGCGACCGCCAAGGGCCGGTGAGCTGGCTTGGCCAGCAGGTGGGGTTAGTAAAAAGCGCGTGCTACGCCCAGCGTTCGCCGGAAGCCAAAGCGGCACTGCTCAAAGCCTTGCCGTCGCCCACGCTCTATGTGGGCGACGGGGTGAACGATACCTTGAGCCTTGCCGAAGCCGGGGTAGGCGTCGCCCCCATGCAAGCCAGCGAAGCCGCCCGCGAAGGAGCCGCCGCACAGCTGCTTCGGCCTGGGGTGAGCGGTGTGGTGAGGCTATTGGCATTGGCTAAGCGCACCCGCCGAGTGATGGTGCAAAACTTGGTGTTTTCGGCGCTTTACAACACGCTGGCGCTTGGGCTGGTGACCATGATGGCGGTGCCGCCCTTGGCCGCCGTGCTGGCGATGGCAGCAAGCTCGATCAGCGTGACTTTAAATTCAGCGCGCCTTGCGTGGGCAGAGCCTAACGAGGCTAGCGATAGCCCAATGCCTGCCCCAGCCGCTCAGCGTTCGATGCCACCCACTGCGGGTCAATCGCGCCCCACTGCTTAATGGTGTAGTGGCCAATGTTGTGGCGCTCGCCGTCGCCTTTTTTAAACACACACTCAATATCTAGCTCGCCGAGCGACGCGATGGTGTCCTGGGCGGTGCGCCTCGGCATGCCGGTGGCTTCCATCAACGCGGGCACGCTGGCAACGCCTTGCTCAATCAAGTGGGCCACGTAAAGGCGGCGGTAAAAGCTGGATTTTGTTTTGCTGAGCGACATGGAGAGGGCATCTTCTTAGTGATGGGTATTCCAGCAGTCTAATCAAATAAATCCCCCTGTGCCCGGGGCGGGCGAAAATCACGGGTATTCAGCCCCTGCTCGGTGCGTGGCTGCATGTTCCACTGGCGGCTAGCACGCTGAAACCGCTGGGCGATTAAGTCGGCAAATACCCCTTCGCCGCGAAAGCGCTTACCAAAGGCCGCATCGTAGGTTTTACCGCCCCGACACTGGCGCATCAAGCTCATTACCTTAGCGGCGCGCTCGGGGTAGTGGGCTTCTAGCCACGCTTCAAACAGCGGCGCGACCTCGTGGGGTAGCCTTAGCAGCATCCAGGTGGCGGTACGCGCCCCAGCGCGGCTGGCGGCTTCCAGAATACGTTCAATTTCATGGTCGGTCAGGCCGGGAATAATCGGCGATACCAGCGTGCCCACCGGTATTCCCGCCGTGTTTAGCTCACGAATCACTTTCAGGCGTGCCTGGGGCGATGCCGCGCGGGGTTCTAGCGTGCGCTTTAGGTTAGCGTCCAGGCTGGTCAAGCTCACGAACACCCGCACCAAGCGATGCTCCGCCATTTCTGCTAGTAGATCGATATCCCGCAAAATCAGCGTGCTTTTAGTTACTAGCGTCACCGGGTGGCGGCAAGCCAGCAGTAATTCCAGCAAGCGGCGGGTGGTTTGGTAGGTGGCTTCTAGCGGCTGGTAACAGTCGGTATTGCCAGAGAGGTTAATGGGGCGACAAACGTATTGGGGGTGGCAAAGCTCCTCTTTTAAATGCTCCACCAGCCCGCGGCGGGCGATCAGTTTGGTTTCAAAATCCAGCCCCGGCGATAAATCCCAATAGGCGTGGGAGGGGCGCGCATAGCAGTAGACACAGCCATGCTCACAGCCGCGATACGGGTTAAGCGAACGATCAAAAGGTAAATCTGGCGATTTGTTCCAAGAGAGTGCGCTTTTACTGGCTTCCTCGCGCACTTCTGTTGCCAGTGAGATAGAGGCTTCTTCCTGCCACCAGCCGTCATCCTCTGCCACGCTGCGGGTAGGGGCAAAGCGGTTATGTGGGTCGTAGGTTGCACCGCGCCCTTTATGCACGGTAGCGCGGGAAGGGTCAAACGCCGCCATCTGCCACCTCGTAAGATATGTCGCTATATATGTTCAAAAATACAGTATATGGCGTATGAAAGAAGGTGCAAGTACCAAGCGATTGGCTTCACTCAAGCAGGAATAAAAGACACTGCTAGCCCATACTGATGAGTGCGTGATGGTTTGCATGGAAAGAGGGAATTTGCCTTATGAGCCTGCAAGCGCATTTTGTACTGATGGCACGGTATAACCAGTGGATGAATGCAAAGGTATATGACGCAGCCAGCAGGTTGAGCGCAGCTGAACTGGCCGAAGAGCGAGGGGCTTTTTTTGGCTCTATTCTAGGTACGCTGAACCATTTAGTCGTTGCCGATACGCTTTGGCTAAAGCGGTTTGCGGCCCACCATTCCTCCTCAACCACTTTGGCCGTTATGGAGCCGCTGCCTATTCCAGGCCGGCTTGATCAGCCGATGTTTGATGATTTGGAAGGTTTAACAGCACATCGTAAATGGCTAGATGACGTCATTATCAACTGGATCGTCGCGCTAACAGATGATGAGTTTGAACCGTACCGGGATTCCCGGAGGCTCCAAACCTTGAGAGGATGGAGCCATGAGTAAATCAAATCGATATTCCCCTGAAGTTCGCCAGCGGGCGGTACGTATGGTCTTCGACCACGAGGCCGATTATTCCTCCCAGTGGGCAGCCCTCGGTGCCATCGCCCCAAAAATCGGCTGTACGCCTGAAACACTGCGCAGTTGGGTCCGACAGGCCGAGCGTGACACAGGGCGTCGGGAAGGCGCTACGACCTCCGAGCGTGAACGGATCAAAGCGCTAGAGCGTGAAAACCGAGAGTTGAAGCAAGCCAACGAGATCCTACGAAAGGCCTCTGCGTATTTTGCCCAGGCGGAGCTCGACCGCCGCGGGAAGTGATGATCAACTTTATCGAAGATTACCGAGCGTTATACGGGGTCGAGCCGATCTGCCGTGTCCTGCCGATCGCCCCGTCGACGTACTATGAGCATCGTGCCCGCGCACGCGAGCCCAACCGAGCGCCTCCCCGCAATAAACGTGAGCGCTGGCTGAGGGCCGAAATTCAGCGCGTCTGGGAAGAGAACTTCGGTGTCTACGGCATCCGCAAAGTCTGGCGTCAACTACACCGAGAAGGCACTCCGGTGGCTCGCTGCACCGTCGCTCGCCTGATGCGCCAAATGGGGCTGCGCGGTGTGATACGTGGTAAGCCGGTGCGTACGACTGTATCTGACCCTAACAAGGCCTGTCCGGCGGATTTGGTCAAGCGGCAGTTTCAGCCAGCTCAGCCGAACGCACTGTGGGTATCAGATTTTACCTACGTTGCCACATGGAAGGGCTTTGTTTATGTCGCCTTCGTCATTGATGCGTTTGCTCGCCGAATCATCGGCTGGCGAGTTTCCAGTACACCTCGAACCGATATGGTGTTGGATGCGCTTGAACAGGCGCTTCATGAGCGCCCTCAGCGACCTAAAGGTGATCTTATTCACCACAGCGACCGAGGCGTTCAATACGTCTCAATTCGCTACACGGAACGTTTAGCAGATGCCGGCATTGAGCCCTCTGTCGGAAGCGTGGGCGATTCGTACGACAACGCAATGGCTGAAACCGTGATAGGGCTTTTCAAGACCGAAGTGATTCGCCGACGCGGACCATGGCGGCAACTAGAAGCGGTTGAGTTTGCAACGTTGGAGTGGGTCGACTGGTTCAATCACCGGCGGTTACTGGAGCCGATTGGCCACATCCCACCAGCAGAGCGAGAAGCCATGTATTATGAGCAACAGAGTCAGGCAAATAAGGCTGCTTGACTCAAACTAACGGGTCTCCGAGAAAACCGGTACGGTTCAGTTAAACGCCGCTCTGAGTTACCACAACACGAAAGGCGTAGCCTCAAGTAAACGCTTCTCACAGCTTATCTATCACTTCTTCAACCACCAAACCCACCATCGCGGGCAAGTGAGCACCTTGCTCTTCCAGGTAGGTATCGATATTGGCGTCACAGACCTGCTGGCCTTAATACCAGACGAGCCTGAAAAACGATAAGATACTTAGCCCTATCTAATAGAGCCTTATTGCTGATAGAGCTGTACCAAAGGCAGCCATGAATACTCTGGTAAGTATTATAGGCTGCTGATTTTATTTGATATTTTCACTATTATACATTAGGGTGTCGGTCGGCTCACAAGAAGCGCCGCTCTAAGGAAGGAATTTCAAGCCCCATATCATCGGAGTACTCGTAGGTTATTCCATTTTCCTGCTCTAATATGCTGGATGCATAAGATCTAAGCCACAATTTTATACTTTTAGCTGAAAGTACATAGCCTTTTGAGCTTTCACTTCCTTTCAGCCGGTCTGGTAGTGCCCAGCCTGTTTTTTCCAAATTAGCCACCGTCACGATGAGATGCGCGAGTAATGGTTGTTCTGGGGCTACCTCTTCATGGAAATGGGGCCAGAACTCTTGATCACCTTCGGAGGCTTTCCATCCCTTATTGTCGTTAACCTCTGAGAGGTTTTTATAAGGATGTGAATGAAAGGTTCCAACTAGCTCTATATTGGGCCAGTAGTGTTCAAAAAACTCTTTTTTGCTACGTAATGAGTCAAAGTTGGGGGCTACCCACTCGTTATGGCGAACTGCGGAAGTTTCAACGGTGGCCATTGTGGCGATAACTTTGGCAGGTAATGTACCCTTGGCCGGAATAGAGTAGCCCCATAGCAGCCCAAAAGTTTCCAGTTGGTCAAACCCTTTTGAGCGCAGAGTGCTTCTATGGCTAAATTTGTATGCTTCAATAGCGGTAGTGAACATCTGCGGAACGATGTTATCTTCGATATATGCAATTTTCTTCATATTGTTAATTATTCCTATATTAATTATGTGGCAGCGTAACAAATAGTTTAACTTCGATTAAAACGCCTCTTGCCAATACCGAACGGATGTTTCACTCACAACGCCATGCTGCTTACCAATCTCAATAACCGCTTGCTGGAGTGCGCGGGCCAAAGTTGGTTGGTGGCATAACGCTAACGACCGAATCATGCGCGTAATACGCAGGTGGTTATGGCCCCCGGCTTTCAACCAGATATGGGTTTGTATCGATAGCGTTGGCTGAGCGGTGATGACGTTGCCATCCCGTGTTAGCCCCAAAAAATTTAACATTACATCCAGTGAGCGTTGCTGGTGGTGGCGTAAGCGCTCGTCATTCGCAAAAGCTGCTTGCACCGCAGGCGTTAAGAGCGGCGCAAAGCTATTAAAACGGCTCGCTTCTGGAATAGGAAACAGCCACTGAATATAGTCGTGGGTATGCTCTAGCCAAAAAGGCGAGAGCGCCCAGATATCTTCAAGTAAACGCCCTTTATGATCGGGGGATTCACCGCGATAAAACGCGAGTAAGCGGGTATCGTTTTCCATTATGTCTCCCCATTAACGTTTCAGCGTGGCCATGCGGCGCCAATCCGAGCGCAGGCAGTTTTCGTACAAAGCCTCAGTGTGTCTCGCAGGTAAGCGGTGTGTCCTGGTAATGCGCTAGTACCTGCTCAGCACTCTTTTTTAATGCCTCACGCCACGCGGCAGGGGCGGTGACTTTCACATTGGCGCCCATGCCCATCAGCCACCAGAGGGTTTGCTGGTCATCCGGTACTTGGGCGGTTAACCGGTACCAGTCACTGCCGGGGAGGACTTCAATGGTTTGCGTCTCAGAAAGCGGTGTTTCCTGCAGCAACCACGCCACAGGTTTCGCGATCTCCGCTTCCAGCGTCACATCGCTCGGCCCTTGCCGATAACCAAACGCGCCGCTCTGAATATAGTGGTCAATATCAAAATCAGGCTGTGCCTGCCAGGGGTGCTGGCTGAGTGCGGCTTGTTTAATGCGATGCAGGGCAAACTGGCGCAAATCCTCAAACCCGTTTACATGGGCCAGTAAATAGGTCGCGCTATGGCGGCTGACGATGCCTTGCGGATGAAGCGTGAACGGCTTTTCTGTTTCGCTAGAGCGCGACAGGTAGACGACATCAACTGCCTTCTGCTCAAGCAAGGCTTCAGAAATAGTTTGCCAAGTGGACTCATCTATTTCAGCCGGAATCAGCGCTTTACCGTTGGGAATGGCGCGTACTTTTCGCGCCCATTGGCTAAGCCCGTTGGCGTTCATTTCATCCAATAACCGCCGAGCATCGGTAAAGTGGGGCGATAATTGCCCGACCACCACCGGGGGCAAGAGCCCTTTTAAATACTCTTCCGCTAGCACCAGCGTTAAGGCGCTGGGTACATCCAGTGCCGGTAGCTGGCACTGAAAATCACGATCAAAATACCAGCGGTAAGGCTTCTGGCTATCGTCGCAGCCAATCGGAAACTGAGTGGAGAGCTTCTGACTAAGGTCACGCTGTAGGGAGCGAGTGTCGATCTTAAAACCACGCTCGGCAAGCTTCTCCTTTAGCACAGGGGTCGCGATACGCCCAGGAAAGCGGGGAATCAGCTGCAGCATGGTTAAATAACGAAAGAGCGTGTCGCGTGCATCAGACATAATAACGCCAACCTTGGCCGCTGAGATAAAAGTTAACAGTCTACCGCGCCTCACAAAACTTAGCGACTCTCTCAGGTAACCCATTGGTCTCTTTGGCGATGAGGTGAGCGCGATGACGCCAGAGCATGGCAACTCGCACATCGGGTTGCGCATTGGGCAAGTGCCACCAAAGCTCGGCAGGGTGAATATCTGCCGTGACTTCGAGTGACGTGCCAGGGTGCCCCGCCAGCCAGCGATACACCTCCATTGCGTTGCGGCCCACGCACACCGGGAACAGCGGTGCATCAACCGGTAGTGCAATACCCAGCGCCAGCAGCAGCGTGTTCACTTCATGGTCGCACGCCAGGTGCCAACGATGCCGGCTAGCCACCAAAGGGGCGATAAGGTGGCCTGCCACACAGTGCCAAATCAGATGCGCCTGCAAATAGAGGCGCGCTTCCTCCGTTAGCGTGGCGCTATAGCGTGGGCAAAAGTAGAGAAACTTGCCATCGGTGCTAGCGCTGCCAAAGTGCTGTTCAGTAACGGGAAAGAGCGTTAAAAATTGGCTTAAAAAGCCCATAACAGGCAGCGTTTCAGCCCATGTCTCGCGATCTGCCTGCCACTTCACAAGCTCCTGCCGAGCGCAATCATCAGTAAGTAAACAATCGGGCATCATCACCATCGCTTTTACTCTTTTTGATGTTAGAGGCATACGTTATGGTGGTGATGCGACAACTAATGTCGCGTTATCGCTGGTTATCTACACTTAGGCCTTGCTCTAGGAAAGAAACAGTAGGAGAAAGTCGTAATCTGAAACACTAGCCCGCCAAAAGCCATAATGGTAACCTCACTATCATTAATAATCACCATTGCATAACATGCAAAACATAGTGCGACATAATATGTCGGAGCATTGGGGTATCAACGGAATTTGGTGTAAAGCCAAATGCGTGGCCATGATGGCTGCGTAACGAGTCGGCGGCGAAGAGTCGCTAGTGAATGCAGGTAGACATGGATTACAAAATGAAAGTGCTGAAAGTAATAGCTGTCTTGCTGTTATCAATAGTGGTTTTAGCTGGCTGTGCCACCCCTTACCAGCCAGTTGACAACCGAAACAGCGTTTTGACACAAGGCAACGTGCAAATGAATTTGCGGGTTGGACAAACGACGAAAGCGGACGTATTGGAGAACTTTGGTTCACCCAATATTACTACAAGAGACGGTGCCGGTAGAGAGGTATGGACATATCAGCGCCAAGCACAGGTAGCTCAATCTTCCAGCCAAAGTGGCTATTGGACGATTTTGCTTGCAGGTAGCTCATCAAGGTCTTCTGGCTTTGAGTCTTCATCGAGAATGACAACACTGATTATCAAATTTGATAGCGATGATATTGTTCACGATTTTCGTAGCCGAACGTCTAATTTTTAACCATTACTAATGATGAGGATCGTTATGAAATATGCCATCTTTTTTGCAATTGCTATTTTTGTCAGTGGTTGTGCTCAAACCGCACAGAAGCCAAGTATGACACCCCTTGAAATTCAGTCTATGCAGACTAGGAGTTATGAAAACTCGAAAGATGTAGTATTTCCAAGTGTAATGTCAGTATTTCAAGATCTTGGGTATTCTATTGTTTCAGCAGATATGCAGACAGGTTTAATTGCTGCTGAAAGTTCTGCAGAGAATAGTCCAATGCTGACTTTTCTTACTGGTATGACTCAAGTTAACCAAACAAGGGCAACGGCTTTTGTTGAGGAGATTAGGGACACTTCAACAGTTAGACTAAATTTTGTCGAAAAGAGTGAATCTTCTTCTGTTTATGGTCGTAGCGATAGAAGTGATACACCCATTTTAAATTCTGATGTATACCAAAATGCATTTGAGAGAATCGAAAGTGCCATTTTTGTAAGAGCAGAGTAAATAGCTTTAAGCTTTGTTGAGTAATACCATCATTGTAAAGTCTGAAGAAGAAAAGGATATTACCCTTTTTACATGGTGCCAAGGCAAAGCTCAGCTAGAAGCAGTACGATACTTAGATTAAACCACGCTCTACCAGCCCAGCACTGCTGGGCTGCTTCGTAAATCTGATAAGAGATGGTAATGCAAAAAGTTTATCAAATAGTAGCGTTTGCATTTTGCTTGCTTTTACCGCTAGCAGCTACTGCACAAAGCAGCACCGATGATGAATATAGCGCCCGTTATAACAAGTGCATGGATGCCTCCGGTGGCGTCACGGTGAACATGCTGAACTGTATTGCCGATGAAATAGCCGCCCAGGATGCACGGTTGAACACAGCGTATAGCGATGCCCGTAGCGAGCTTTCCGAAGAGCGCCGCGAAGCTTTACTCGCCGCCCAGCGCTTATGGATCTCCTACCGAGACGCCAACTGCAATTTCTACGCCACGGCGGGCGGTACGCTGGCGCAAGTAGTGAGTAATGAATGCTTTTTACGGGAAACCGCCCAGCGTGCTACTGAGCTGGAAAATATGGTGGGGTGGTAGGTGGTCTACGCGTAGATACCCAGTGGGCCACTTTAATAAGCCACGGTGATGGGTACTCTATCTTAGCCAGGACGGAGCTTGGTAAGCGTTAGATATGAAGGCCAAGTATAGCCAATGAATCAGAGTGGGCCAAAAGAACGCGCTTGAATAAAGGCGCGGGGGTTGTCTTGATGCTGGTAGGCATCGCGTACCCAGTTCAGCTCATGGTTTCCTACAACCATTAGTGCCTGCCCCGCATCGACCATTCGGCGCACTAAGCGAAGCACCGCACCTGGGGCCGGCCCCTTATCAATAAGATCGCCGACAAACACCGCCAAGTGCCCCGGCTGGCTCCAACCCTGGCTCTCTTCGCGATACCCTAAGCGCATTAGCAGCTCCACCAATGTGTCGAGCTGACCGTGAACATCCCCGATGATATCGTAATGCGTTATGCTACCCATGCGCGGTCTCCTACCGTGGTAAGTAATCAGCTTCCCACAGCAGTGCGACATTAAGTGTCGCTCAGGTGGCTAGGCTTGCTTTTGGCAGCATAACTCTTGGATGGAGATAGCTCTCTAAGCACTTTCCACTGGCCGGTGGCGTGACGTTTATAGAATATCAACATTTAATGCACTGATCTCTCAGTAAACCACTGAAGGAAAGCGTATGTTCCAAACCCTGGCGTTGGAGAATTTTACCGCCTTTAAGGAAACCTCTTTCGAGTGGTCGCCGGGCGTGAACGTGCTTATCGGTGCCAATGGCACCGGTAAAACGCATATCATGAAATTAATGTATGCCTTGCAGATGCAGGGTCACGATGCGGCTGAACTGAAAAAGAAGCTGGCGGCGGTTTTTCGCCCTAGCGGCGATAAAGTATCACGCTTGGTTAACCGCAAAAAAGGCAGCAATACGGCGCGCATTAGCTTGTCCAACAGTGCGGCCCAGTCGTTATCGCTTACCTTTGATACCACTAGGCATCACACGTTTGAACTCCAGGGTGAGTGGGCTGTCGAGCGTTCCCCCGTATTCATTCCCGTTAAAGAGGTGCTCTCTTTCGCTCCCGGCTTTATCTCGCTCTATGATAAATATGAGCTCGCGTTCGAGGAAGTCTATTACGATATTATCAAACAAGCTTACTTGCCTGCCCGCAAGGGAATGCCACTCAATGATGAAAAGCCACTATTAGAGCTCATCCGCAAGACGGTAGGTGGAAAGGTGACATTAGAGGGGGATGAATTTCACCTTAGCGCAGGAAGTAAGAAGTTGGAAATGTCGCTGGTGGCAGAAGGGTACCGCAAATTGGCTCTGATTTGGCAGTTGATCCATAATGGCTCGCTATTTGCCAACAACACACTATTTTGGGATGAGCCAGAAGCGAACCTTAACCCTGCGCTCATGCCAGAGGTGGCTAAAATTCTGCTTATGCTTGCAGAGCGTGGTGTGCAAGTATTTGTAGCAACCCACGATTACGCCTTTCTGCGGGAATTGGATTTTGCGCGTCAGGAGACGCCTACACGCTACTTCTCTCTTGAGCTGACGCAGGAGGATGGCGTTATTGCACATAGTTTCAGCCGCTACCGGGACATTCGGCCTAATAAAATTGCGGACGAGTTTCAGCGTCTTTATGACTTGGAAGTTCGTCACTCGCTGGGGGACTTTTCGTGAAACCCTGGGAGGCAAAGCCGGAGTGGTGCGAGTCTGATTTATACTTTGATTTTTCTCAAGCTCGTCAAGTAATTAAGCTAGACGACCAAGTGGCAGCCGCTGGTTTAACGCATCTATTAAAGGGTGGCGTTGATTTTGTTGTGGAGTGGGACACGCAATTATGGCTGCTGGAAATTAAAGACCCAGAGAGCGGTGCTATTCCTGAACAGCATCGAGAAAAGCAGAGGCAACGCTTTCTTGCGGATATCGTCAGCCAATCGCTTATCGAGCGGCATTTATTCCCGAAACTGCGTGACAGCCTTATCTTTTTGGGGCTGGAGTATGGCGTTGTCAATAAGCCGCTGCGCTATATTACCTTAATAGGTTTGAGTGACTTAGAGCCTGCTCAGTTAGCAGGTTTACGAGACAGGCTCTGGCGAACAGAATGGGTGTCTGGGCCGCGTTATAGCGGTTGGCGCAAATCCTTTGATGTGCAGGCGTTCAACGTTGATCAATGGAATCGCCTGATGACCAAGTGCCCTATACTGCGTATCAGCCAGCAGTAGGCGGCTTTTCTTGGCGTTCATTACTCTACACAAACCCCATCGGCTGGCGCTGCCCTTGCTGTTCGCGCTCTTCCAGCGTTAGCGCATCCAGTAGCGTATTCAAGCGGATGGGCAGCCCTCGTAAGTCCAGTTGGTCTAGCGCTGTACGCACGTTGCCGGGGGTTAGGCGGCGCTGGGCTAGGTGGTTGGCGGGAATGGTGGCTAAACGGCGGTGGTCGCGTTCGGGTAGAACGGCTTTCAGCAGTTCGCGCAGCGGCTCGGGGGCAATCGTTAGCTTTAGGCGTTGCCGACACCATAACGTAGTGATGACTACCACTCGCCACTGACCATCAGCGACCTTTGCTCAACGGCTGGGTTGTAGATGTAGCACCATGCGTCACCGTACTGGGTAGGTAGTGTCGTGCGGTTATAGAGGCCTTGGCTTGGCGCGTGGTGAAAGTAGCCCTCTAACTGGTCGAGCCGCGCTAGCTGTTCAGCGTTAATGGCATACACCTCCACCGCAACGCCTGTGGATGGCGTGAGCTTAGCGCCTGGGTAGGGGCCAAGGTCGTAAAGCGTAATCTCTGTTAAACGGTCTTGGCCCAGCATGTCAGCGCCGTTTAACCAATGATGATTGCGATGGCCGTGCTTTAACGTGCCGTATACCGCTACTCGTGGGCAGTGCTGGATGGCTTGGTGAAGGTAATTCATTGGGTTGCTCATCTTGATGATCGAGTGTCTTGCAAAAGGGTGTCGTTACCAGAGCGCCGCTTTCTTGCACTGTTTTACAATGTGGTGGCGCTGTTGTTGTAAACGTAACCAAGCATGACCGGGTAATCCTGCCTCTATCAGTGCTTGCTGCATCTCTTTTGAGTCGGTAAATCGAAGCAGTAACTCTCGTAGACGTTTAATCTCTCGCTTGATAAACGGATAGCTAAGCTGGCTCTGCTCAGCTAGCAGTTGCCAGTCACGAGATAAAAGCTGCATGGCGTTGTTTTGGTTGCCAATAGAGAATGCCAGCCTCGAGTCATACCCTAAAACAACGGTACCTACCAAATCGTAAGCGGGAGCAATACGCCATTTGCCTTTTGCATCTTGTAGCAGTGATACATTTTTTGCGTGGCCATCGCTATTACCCACCAGCACGTTAAAAATTTGCCAGCGGAGCAGCTGTTGTAATGATTGTGCAGGAGGCTTACATACATCACGTAAAAGGTGAAAACAGTCGGCCAGTGTCGGTCCACCGTACTCTTGATACTTTTGCGTACGTGACATGCCCATTGCTTGGCATAAATCTTCCTGGTGGATGCGCTGTAGTGAGCCGTTTACCCATGCTCTATCGTAACGCTCTACAACCAGTAGGGGATACCGCCCTGCATAACGTACTGAGGTGGAGGGGCAATCAATATCGACAAGCGCTGCCAGCGTATTGAGGTAGAGTTCGTTAAAAATAACGTGGTCGCGCCCATCTACCGCAAACTTAACGATATGTGAGGAAGGAGCAGTGCCTTGAGGCAAATAAAAAGTTTCATCACGCCAGATGACGGGTATTTTGTCCTGTGCGCCCGCCAGTGAAAGACGTGGCTTGGGTGCTTGTTGTGACTCTGCAAATAGCGCATAGCGTTGCTTAAAAGCAGCCCACTCATTAAGCCTTTCTTGTGAAAGGGGCGTATCGCAATCATGGCGATTAGAAGGTTCTGGTGTTTGATGAGGCGGCAGAATCGATAGTGCTCCGGCGCAATCCCCACCAATAGCGGCAAGCAGTGAGAAGTCGTCATCAGGAATGCCCAGTTGGCGAATAAGAGCAGCGCGCGCCTGCTCTTCTGGCAGCAAGTTGCCAAACCAGTGGTGGGCGGTCAGCGTTTCGGGCGGCCATGTTCGTTGGTTTAAAGGAAGGCTATTGGAAATTGCTTGTCCGCTAGCTTGCCACTCTTCGTCATATTCAAAGCCCATGAGACGGCCATCTAAACCACGCCAGAGGGTACCTACTCGCTGATGGTTTTGCCAAACGATAAGCTGGTCTGGGGTCATAGATCACTATCCATGGGCTGGGCGAGAAGCTCTATGCCAAGTGTTTCTAACACGCGTAATACTCTTCCTATGCCACATGTATCACGGCCATTTTCGAGTTCACTTAAAAAACGAATGCTGACGCCGCATAGTCCTGCCACCGTCTCTAGTGTCAGATGTTGGCGTTTGCGGGCTTGTCGAATTAACAGGCCGAGACTCTTGGCGGATTCAATTGAGTGAAGGGGCGTTTCCGTCGTTGCTGGCAGGGTACGCATACATGCTCCATTTTCCCGATAAGGAAAATTTCTGGATGAAAACAGATATACTAGCTGATCTTTCCCTATAGGGAAAATAATGCGTAGGATGATCGAAAAGAGAGGCCTTTATCCCTATAGGGAAATAAAGAGCAGGCAGATGTTTGCTACTCATCCGCCGAGTTTTGAAATGAAGCTAGGTAAGCCAAGGCTCAAAAAAGTGCCCCCACAGCAGTAGGGGCACTGGTGAGCCATAGTTGCTTTATCGCTTCTTCCGCACCGGTTTTTTATCACTGCTCACGGGCTCGGCGCTATCGGCTTTGCGTGCGCTGCTCGGAAAGTGGGCGCGCACCAGCTCCAGCAGGCCCTGCGTAGAAGCGTCGAAGTCGGCGGCGTTGGCGTCGATGCGCTCGCTGATTTCACCGGCGATGCGCTTACCGAGTTGCACGCCCCACTGGTCGAACGAGTTGATGTTCCAAATCACGCCCTGCACGAACACCTTGTGCTCGTAGAGCGCAATCAGCGCGCCCAGGTTTTTCGGCGTTAGCTCGTCGAGCAGTAGGGTGCTGGAGGGGCGGTTGCCGGGGCAGCTATAGGGGTCTAGCTGGCTAAGCTCTTTGCTGTCGCCTTGGCTGCCTTCCATAAAGGCGTTGGCTTGGGCCAGCATGTTGGTGAGCAGCGCGAAGTGGTGGTCTTCCACGCCCGGTTCCGGCTTGAGCGAGGCGATAAAATCGATGGGCACATAGCGGGTGCCCTGGTGAAGCAGCTGGAAGAAGGCGTGCTGGCCGTTGGAGCCGGTTTGGCCCCACACAATCGGGCCGGTTTTGTAGTTCACCGGGTGGCCGAAAATATCCACCGACTTGCCGTTAGACTCCATATCCAACTGCTGCAGGAAGGAGGGCAACTGGTTCAGCGCCTGGTCGTAGGGCACGATGGCCTGGGTTTCCGCGCCGATAAAGTTGATGTACCAGATGCCGATCAGCGCCATCAGTACCGGCATGTTTTGAGCGAAAGGCGCTTCGATAAAGTGGCGGTCCATCTCATGGGCGCCTTCCAGCAGCTCGATAAAACCTTCAAAGCCAATCGAGAGCGCAATGGGCAAACCGATGGAAGACCACATGGAGTAGCGGCCGCCCACCCAGGCCCAAAACTCAAACACGTTCTCTTCGCGAATACCGAACTCCATCGCCGCTTTACGGTTGGTGGAGGCGGCAATGAAATGCGCGCCCACATCCGCGTCTTCGCCAGCGTTTTCCAGGAACCAGCGCCGCGCCGTCTTGGCGTTGAGCAGGGTTTCCTGGGTGGAGAAGGTTTTGGTAGAGACGATAAACAGCGTGGTGGCGGGGTCTAGCCGCGACAGCACTTTCTGGATATGGGTGCCGTCCACATTGGAAACGAAGTGGAAGTGCAGCTCCGGGTGGCGATACTTCAACAGCGCACGCACCGCCATATTGGGGCCGAGGTCCGAGCCGCCAATGCCGATATTGACCACGTCTTTAATGCGCTGGCCGTTATAACCCTTCCACTCGCCGCTACGCACCGCTTCCGAGAACAGTTTGATCTGCTCGCGGGTGCGGGTGATTTCTGGCATCACGTCTTCGCCGTCCACATACACCGGTTCATCGCCAAGATGGCGTAGGGCGGTGTGGAGTACTGGACGGTTCTCGGTCACGTTGATAATGTCGCCAGAGAACATTTGGGCGCGGCGCTGTACCAGGGCGGAGTGGTCGGCTAGCTCAATCAGTTTGGCCAGTACTTCATCCGACACCTGATGTTTGGAGTAATCTAGAAAGAGGCCGCCGACGCGCAGGCTCATTTTTTCGAAGCGCTGCGGGTCATTCGTAAAGTAGTCACGAATGCGATCATTGGCGGTTTTATCGCGCAGGCGCTCTAGGGCCTGCCAAGTAACGCTGCGAGTGAGTTGAAACATAACGGGCGGTCCTGTTGTTTTTACATCTGTTTTACATCGTTATCGCTAACGGGGCGTGTCCGACCCCTGGCGTCGCTGTTATTTATGTAAAAATACTACATATTGCGCGCTTGAGAACAACAGTTAGCGATAAATGGTAAGAAAAATGGTTAATAAAACAGCGGGGTGGTGGACGTCTTGAACGGCTGACTAAACAGCAAAAGGGCGAGATTGCCTCGCCCTTAGTGTGCCGCTTTTAGCTGGCAACGGCTACTTGGGCAGCGCCGCGTTTGATAAACGCGTAGCCCAGGCCGGTGATCAATGAGCCCACCACAATCGCGCCCAGGTAAAGCAGAGCGGGAGTAATGGCGTTAGGAATCAGCAGCACGAAGATACCGCCATGGGGGGCCATCAGCTTGGCACCCACCAGCATAGAAAGCGCACCCGTGACCGCGCCACCGGCGATACAGGCGGGAATCACACGCAGCGGGTCTTTCGCCGCAAAGGGAATCGCGCCTTCACTGATAAAGCACAGGCCCAGCACGAACGAGGCTTTACCCGCTTCCCGCTCGGGGGCAGAGAACTTGTTACGCGCCACGAAGCTGGCAATACCCATACCAATCGCGGGCACCATGCCGGCGGCCATGATCGCGGCCATTGGGCCGTAGGTTTCAGAGGCCAACAAGCCGACGCCAAAGGTGTAGGCCGCTTTGTTGACCGGGCCACCCAGGTCAAAGCACATCATGGCTCCGAGCAGAATGCCCAGCAGCACGGCATTGGTCGAGCCCATGGACTCCAAGAAGCTGGTGAGCGCGCTCAGCACGGCAGCCACTGGCTCGCCAATCACGTAGATCATCGTCAGGCCGGTGACCAAGCTGGCAATCAGCGGGATGATCAGAATCGGTTTGAGCGATTCAACGCTGGAGGGCAGTTTTACGTAGCGCGTGACGGCGAGGGCCACGTAGCCCGCCAGGAAACCGGCCAGAATACCGCCGATAAACCCGGAGCCAATCTCGGCGGCCAACATACCGCCAATCATGCCGGGGGCAATACCGGGGCGGTCGGCGATGGAGTAGGCGATGTAGCCCGCCAGAACGGGAATCATCAGCGCGAAGGCCGTACCGCCACCAATCTGCATTAGCGCAGCGGCCAGGGTGCCCTCTTCCTTGAACGCTTCGATACCAAACACGAACGAGAGGGCTATTAACAAGCCACCCGCCACCACCATGGGCAGCATAAAGGAAACACCGGTCAGCAGGTGTTTGTAGACGCCTTTCTCTTTGATGCTCTTTTTGGCGGTGGCGCTGCTGCTGGCGGCGCTGGAGCCGTCTTCCACAGCGGCATCGGTAAAGGCAGCCTCCAGCGTCGGGCGCGGCTTTTTCAGCGCGTTGCCGGTAGAGGTGCGGTAAATCCGCTTGCCCGCAAAGCGCGATGGGTCCACTTCGATATCGCAGGCCAATACGACCACGTCAGCGTCGGCGATTTCCGCTTCCGTGAGTTTGTTTTGCGCGCCCACCGAGCCTTGGGTTTCCACACGAATCTGGTGACCCATGGCCTTACCCGCTTCGGCTAGCGCTTCGGCGGCCATAAAGGTGTGGGCAACACCGGTGGGGCAGGCGGTGACGGCAACGATTTTTTTGCCATTCGCGCTGCTGGCCGGGGCAGCCGCTGTGGCTGCCGGGGCACTGTAAATCGGTGCTTCCCGCTTGGCCTGGCTTAAAAAGGCGCTGGGGTCGGGCAGGGCGCTGGCAATAGGAGCCTGGAATAGCCGCTTGCCTTCGAACCGCTCCGGGGCGGGCACGTGGTCGGCAGCCACGACGATCAAATCGGCGTTAGCAATCTGCTCGGCGCTGGCGGCTTGCAGTGGCGCAATCTCGCCGTGCATCTCTACATGAACGTTCCAGCCCAGCCGCGTGGCGGCTTGCTCTAGGCGCTTGGCGGCCAGAAAAGTGGTCGCCATGCCGCTGGGGCAGGCGGTAATCAGGATTAGGTTCATCGCGTGGCTCCCTCGGTGTGGGTGTCGTCAAGACGCCGTACCCGGGTCTGTTGTTGGAGTGAGTCAAAATCATCGGCGTGGGAAGTGCCCACACCAACGTGGCGTACCGCTTCGGCAGAAAGCGCCGTGGCGAAACGAAGCGTATCGTCGGGCGAGTGCTGGCTCAGCAGCCCGTGGAGCATGCCGGCCACAAAGGTGTCGCCTGCGCAAACGGTATTGGTGGCGGTGACGGTGGGTGGCGTGGATTGCCAAGTGCCGTGCTGGCTCACCCATAGAACGCCTTCGGCACCTGCTGAAATCAGCGCGTGTTCGATGCCGCTGGCGTGCAGCCGCTCGGCGGCAGATTGGCGCTGTTGGTCAGAATCAAGCGCGCTACCCGCCCAGTCGGCCAGCTCGGTTTCGTTGGGTTTTACGGCGGCAGGCTGCGCGGCAATGGCCGTGAGCAGCGCCGGGCCGCTGGTATCCACCCACAGCGGCACCCCGAAACCTTTCAGGAAGGCAAGCAGCTCGCCAAACGTGGGCTGGTCGATGCCGGGAGGCAGGCTGCCCGCAACCACCACGGCTTGAGGCGGCGCGCTACTTTCAAACAGGCCGTTTAGTTTGGTGCGTAAAGCCTCCAGATGGGCGGCTTCGATGGGCATGCCGGGGCCGTTGATATCGGTCACGCGGCCGCTCTGCTCGGCCAGTTTGGCGTTGATGCGCGTGTTGCCCGGCACCCGCACGAAGGCATCTTTCACGCCGTAACGGGGGAAAGCGAGGCTGAAGGGCGCGTCGTTCTCTTCGCCCAAAAAGCCGCTCACGATGACCTCGTGACCCAGGCTGGCCAATACCCGCGCGACGTTCACCCCTTTACCTGCCGCTTCTAGCTGCGCGCTAGTGGGGCGGTTGACGTGCCCCAGTATCAGCGCATCTAGGTTGAAGGCAAGGTCCAGCGCTGGGTTGAGCGTAATACAGACAACTCTTGCCATTAGCTGGCCTCCAGGGCGTCGCGGACTTCATCGCTAGTGGCTTTGCTCAGCGCTAACTGGGCGCTGGCCTGGGCTTGGGCAAGATCAAACTCGCGCAGGCGGGCTTTGACCAGCGGGATTTGGCGTGCGCTCACCGATAGTTCATCAACACCCAAGCCCACCAGAACCGGCACGGCCATGGCATCAGAAGCCAGCTCGCCGCAAACACCGACCCATTTGCCGTGAGCGTGGGCGGCTTCGACGGTCATTTGGATCAACCGCAGTACCGCTGGGTGCAGGCCATCGGCTTGAGCGGATAGCTCTGGGTGGCCGCGATCAATCGCGAGGGTGTACTGGGTTAAATCGTTGGTGCCCACTGAGAAGAAGTCGACCTCGGCGGCCAACGTGGGTGCTAACAAGGCGCTGGAAGGCACCTCAATCATCACGCCAAGCTGTACGTCGGTGGCGCGCTGCTGCGGGGAGATCTCGTTGAGCAGGCGGTCGTAAATGGCTTTGGCGGTGCGGAACTCGGCCACGTCTTTGACCATCGGCAGCATGATGCGTAACGGTTTGCCAACGGCGGCCATTAGCAGCGAGCGAATCTGGGTTTCCAGCACGTCCGGTTGGGTCAGCGCTAAGCGAATACCGCGCAGGCCGAGGAAGGGGTTGTCCTCCTGGGGTACTGGCCAGTAGGGCAGCGGCTTGTCGCCGCCGACGTCCAGGGTGCGGGCAACGAGCGGGCGGCCATTAAGCGCATCGGTGGCTTCACGGTATTCAGCGATTTGTGTAGCGAGATCGGGAGCGCTGGAGTAGGCCATGAACAGGAACTCGGTGCGAAGCAGGCCGACCCCTTCCGCGCCGCGCTCTACCGCATCGGCGGCGTGAGCGGTATTGCCCAGGTTGGCGGCAACCTCAACCCGGTGGCCGTCGCGGGTTTGCGCCTGCTCGAAACGCAACTCCCAGGCGTCCGCTTCACGCTGCTGCTGGTCAAGTAGCTGCTGCTCGGCGCGGCGCAGGCGCTCCTCGGAAGGCTGCGAAGTCACGCGGCCGCGCTCGCCATCCAGAATCATCATGCTGCCGTTATGTAGTGCCATGACCGCTTCACCGGCGCCGACCACGGCAGGAATGCCCAGCGCGCGGGCTAAAATAGCGCTGTGCGCCGTGGCACCGCCGCGAACGGTCAGCAGGCCGCGCACGCGGGAGGTGTCCAAGCGGGCCACATCGGAGGGGCCGATATCGTCCATCACCAAAATATAGGGATGGTCGGGTGGCTCGGGCAGGGTAACGTCGCAAAGCACGCCGAGCACGCGGCGGCCGACATCGCGCAGGTCGGCGGCGCGTTCGGCCAGCAGCCGGTCGGCCAGCATCTCTTGGGCGTGGGCGGCGGTGTCGATAGCTTCCCACCAGCCCGCTTCCGCCGAGCGGCCTTCGCGGATGGCGTCAATCGCCGCTTGGTGCAGTTCGGGGTCGTCGAGCATCTCTTCGTGCATGGAGAGAATGTCGGCCACTTCGCCGCCGGGCGCTTTATGTACCAGCGCCTGCAGCTGGGCGGCGCCCTCTTTCAGAGCCGCTTCCAAGCGAGCGATCTCTTCGTCGGGCTGGCTGGCGTACTCTGGGTAGTCGAACTGCATCGGACGAATGACGAACACCGGCGCAATCGCTAAACCAGGCGAAGCGGCCACGCCGGTATGTGGCGTGTCAGCGGCCAGCGGCTCAACGGCGGGCTTGCTGGCGCTAGTGGCTGGGCCGAGTTCGCGGCCACCGTCAAACGGGGTCACCTTTTCACCCAGGCCATTCTCAACGGCGGCGGCAACCGCATCCAGCGCAGCGCTTGCCTGTTCGCCCTCGGCAGAGAAAATCAGCCATTGGCCACGGCGCGCACCCAGGCCAATCACTTTGGTTAAGCTCGCCGCAGATACCGTGGTGGCGCTGCCTTCTTCAAGGCGCACGTTGATGGGCATTGGCTGGGCGCGGGCGATCTGTACCAGCTGCTTGGCTGGGCGGGCGTGCAGGCCGTGGGGGTTCAGAACCCGCACGCGGCGGGTTTGGGTGCTGGCGGTTTCGCCTGCCAGCGCTGCCAGCAGCTGAGCGCTGTTTTTGCCCACGAAGCTGTCGCTTTCGCCGTTTTCCAGTACCGCTATGAGCTGTTCAAGCAGCGGCCGGTGGGCATCGCCGCTGGCGGCCAGGCAGAACAGTGCATGAACCGGATGGCCGCCGTGCTCGATGGTGCTATCGGCGGGGGTCGCCACGCCTAGTGCGGGCTGGCTCACTCCTTGGGCGTGGCTTGAAAGCCATAAGCCTTTGCCCAACCACTGGGGCTGGGCGCTCGCCACGGCACTAATAAAACCGTTATCCACACAGCCGCTTTGGCGTAGCCGCGCTGCGGCGGCCAGAGCCAGCTCCTGCGGGTCGCGGGCGGGGAAGTTAACACATAGCGTATCGGCATCCAGACGCGGAGCTAGTGAAGGCTTCGACAGTAGCCGTGCGACATCGGCGGCGGAGCTGGCGCGGGCCAGTTCATTAGCCACCCCGTCGCGGTCGAGTACGTGGGTAAGCTGGCGCAGAATATCCAAGTGTTCGTCGTTTTGTGCCGCAATGGTGACCAGCACATGAACGGTGTTGCCGTCGTGCCACTGAACCCCCTCAGGGAACTGCAGCACCCGCACGCCGGTGCGCTTAACGTGATGGCGGCTTTCCGGGGTGCCGTGGGGAATCGCAATCGCGTTGCCTAGGTACGTCGAGGACTGTGCTTCGCGAGCGTGGAGGCCATCGCGGTACTCGGCCGCAACCAAGCCAGCCTCTGCCAGGGCGTTGGCGGCGCTGTCGAGCGCAGCTTGCCAGTTGTCCGCGTGGCGGTCGAGCAAGATGTCATCGGGGCCGAGTGTCAACATAGGGGTCTCCTGTAAACGCGGTCAGGCAACGGCAACGTCTGCGATTGGCGGCGAAAGTGCGCGCATAAAACGTTAGTCGTAGATCGTTGTGGTTAGCTGGATGAATCGTGTCACCTGTGTATAGTTGGCTATGCTGAATCGATTCACTTTTTGACACAAGGGTTGTCTTTTTAGACTTTGGTCTGAAAAGGGTAAAACGGCTGCTAAACTGCCGTCTTCATCTAGGGAGAAACCAGCATGACACTTGCCGATATTGCCCGGCTCGCCGGGGTTTCGCGCACCACGGCAAGCTATGTAATTAACGGCCAAGCCGAGCAGCGGCGCATTAGCCCGGCCACCATCGATAAAGTGATGGCCGTGGTGCGTCAGCACCGTTATCACATTGACCCTCAAGCGGCTGCACTGCGCCGTGGCGCTAGCCGTTTAATCGGTTTGATCGTGCCGGATTTAGAAAATATCAGCTATGCACGTTTAGCTAAGCGTTTGGAGCGCGGTGCCCGCGAGCGCGGCTATCAGCTGTTAGTGGCAAGTTCGGACGACTGCGCAGATAGTGAGCGCACGCTGGCCTTAGCGCTGCGCGCCCAGCGCTGCGAGGTGCTGATCACCGCCAGCTGCCTGCCGGAAAACGATACTTTCTACGTTGATTTGGCAAACGAAGGGTGGAGCGTCGTGGGTATGGACCGCGGCCTGACGCCGGAGCGCTTTGCTAGCGTGGTGAGCAATGATCGAGAGGCGGCCTACGCGCTGACGTGCTCGGTGATGGATAGCTCAACGCGACGCATCGCGTGGTTGGATGCCATGCCTGAACTCTCGGTTAGCCGAGAGCGCCGTGGGGGATTTTTTGCCGCGTTGGAAGGGAAGGGGATTGAGGCGGTGACGTTCAGCGGCGAACGCTACGAGCGGGATGTGGGCGTTGAACTTGCACGGCAGCTTTTTGCCGCTGGTAATGTGGATGCGCTGGTAACGGCCTCCTACGCGCTGATGGAAGGGGTGTTTGATGAGCTGCTTGCCCAGGGTGGGCTGCCGGAGACGCTGCGGTTAGCTACCTTTGGCGACCACCGCTTGCTGGATTTTCTTCCCCAGCCGGTGAATTCTGCGCTGCAGGATTACGATCGCATCGCGGAGCTGACGCTGCAGTGCGCGCTGGGCGCGATGAATGGCAGCTACCAGTGTGGGCAGCAGGTGGTGGCTCGCCACCTGCGTACCCGCTAAACGTAATGCGCCCCGGCCTACACCGTGCGCGCCTGTGCCCAGGCGTTCGCGTCTGGGATAGACATATCGTAGCGTTCGCTAAGATACGGCGAGGAGAGCAGAAAGTCGGCGCTAGCCGCATTACACGCCACCGGCACGTTCCAAAGCGCGGCAAGGCGCAGCAGTGCTTTCACATCCGGGTCGTGGGGCTGCGGGGCAAAGGGGTCCCAGAAGAAGATCAGCACGTCGAGCTGCTGCTCGGCAATTCGCGCCCCAATTTGTTGGTCGCCGCCCAGTGGCCCGCTCATTAAGACTTCTACCTCTAGCCCTAGGGCGGTTTTCAGCCGCCCTGCGGTGGTTCCCGTGCCAATCAGCGTGTGCTGGCTCAATGTATCCTGCCAGCGTGTTGCCCACTCCAGCATTTCAACTTTTTTGCCATCGTGGGCAATCAGCGCGATGCGCTTGCGGGCTTGCAACGTACGCACGGCTTGGTGGGGTGGGCGGGCATCGTTCATGGCATGGCTCTCCTGGTCATTACGCTTGTTATTGGTAGTGCAGAGGCGGTTATTTACTCGGCGTCAACGGCCAGTACTTTCATGGTGTTGGTGCCGCCGTGAGCGTTCATATGGTCGCCACGGGTAAGAATGACATGCTCGCCTGGGCGTGCCAATCCGTGCTCCTTCAGCAATTTGATGGCCTCTTTATTCACCTCGGTGGCATCCATGTGGGTGGTGTCAAACGGGATGGAAACCACGCCGCGATAGAGGGCCATACGGCGCTGAGCAATTGGGCTGTGGGCCAGGCCGACAATCGGCAAGCCAGAGCGGATGCGCGAGGCAATCAGCGGCGTGTAGCCGGTGGAGGTCATGCAGGCAATGGCGCGCACGCCGGTCAGGTGGTTGGCGGCATACATGGCAGAAAGCGCGATGGTTTCGTCAATCCGCTCGAATCCTTCATGGATGCGGTGGCCGGAAGCCTGGGCAACACGTTCGCGCTCGGCGCCCAGGCAAACACGGTCCATGGCTTCAACGGTTTCCACCGGATAATCGCCAGCCGCCGTTTCCGCCGAGAGCATCACCGCATCGGTAGCGTCGAGCACGGCGTTGGCCACGTCGAATACTTCGGCGCGGGTCGGCAGCGGCGACTCGATCATCGACTCCATCATCTGCGTGGCGGTAATTACCGCGCGATTCAGTGTGCGGGCATGTTTGATAATGCGCTTTTGCGTGCCGATCAGCGCCTCATCGCCAATCTCTACGCCCAAATCGCCACGGGCAACCATCACCGCTTCTGAAGCCTCGATAATCGCGTCCAGGGTTTCATCGTTGGCGACGGCTTCAGCGCGCTCTAGTTTAGCCACCAGGCCGATCTCTTTACCCTCTTCGCCCAGCAGAGCACGGGCTTCCTGCATATCGGCGGCGCTGCGCGGGAACGAGACGGCGAGGTAGTCCACGCCGATATCGATGGCGGTTTTGAGATCTTCTTTATCCTTGTCGGTCAGCGCCGGGGCGGAAAGACCGCCGCCTTGCTTGTTGATACCCTTATTGTTGGAAAGCTTGCCGCCCACGTGAACTTGAGTGTGGACTTCCTGCCCAACAATAGAGGTGACATCTAGCACCACGCGGCCATCATCCAGCAGTAAACGGTCGCCAGGGGCGACGTCATCAATCAGCGCTTTGTAGTCGCAGCCTACGCGCTCTACGGTGCCGCTGTTAGCGTCTAACGCCATATCCAGCACGAAGGGTTGACCAACCTCTAGGTGAACGGCGCCTTCTGCAAAGCGTGAAATGCGAATTTTCGGGCCTTGCAGATCACCAAGTGCAGCCACGCTGCGGCCTAGACGCTGGGCTATCTCGCGGACAGCGGTGAGGCGGCGGCGGTGGTCATCGGCAGAGCCGTGGGAGAAGTTCAGGCGCACCACATCAACGCCCGCTTTTAGCATGGCTTCCAATACCCCGGGGCGGTCACTGGCTGGGCCAAGCGTGGCGACGATTTTGGTACGGCGAAGGGGGGTAGAGGATGTTGCGCGTGTCATAGTGATACTCCTGATGAGCAGCGTTGGCTGAACATAGCCCGCAAAAAGGGCTGATGAAACGTTGATTAAGTATTGGACTACGATAGCCTTTATATAGTAATTTTACTACATATTGGATAGTTATTAGCCTTTAGGGGCGGTTATGGCAGGTTTTAATCGGCCTATAGGTGACTAAATACGTATTTTTAGTAATTTTTTTACTGGATACGCCATCTACGACCACTGCTTGATTGAGGTGCCACCATGACAATAAGAGTTGCCATTAACGGATTTGGACGGATTGGCCGTAACGTACTGCGTGCGCTGTACGAGAACGGCTACCGTGATCGCGTTCAGGTAGTTGCGATTAACGATCTGGGCGACCCTTCCCTAAACTCCCATCTGCTGCGCCACGATACCGTTCACGGCCACTTCCCGTTTGCGGTTGAGCATGACGCCGAGAGCATCAGCGTGGATGGGGATCGTATTGCGATCTCGTCCGAGCGCGATCCGGCCAACCTGCCTTGGGCCTCTATGAACATTGATTTGGTCATGGAGTGTACCGGCTTGTTTACCAAGCGTGAGGCAGCGGCCAAGCATATTGCGGCGGGCGCTAAGCGCGTGCTGATCTCTGCGCCCAGCCCGGACGCGGACGCTACCATTGTGTACGGTGTGAATGACGATATCTTGACCGCCGAGCATAAAGTGGTATCGAACGCCTCTTGCACCACCAACTGTTTAGCCCCGGTCGCTAAAGCGCTCAACGATGCGGTAGGGATTGAAAACGGTTTAATGACCACCGTTCATGCCTACACCAACGACCAGAACCTGTCGGATGTTTACCACTCCGACCCGTACCGCGCGCGTAGCGCCACCCACTCCATGATTCCGACCAAAACCGGCGCTGCTGCAGCGGTAGGCCTGGTATTGCCGGAACTGGCGGGCAAGTTCGACGGTTTGGCGGTGCGCGTGCCGGTCATCAACGTGTCGCTGGTGGACCTGACCTTCACCGCTGGCCGCGATACCACCAAAGAAGAGATCAACGCGATTGTTGAGAAAGCCGCCGCCAGTTCTCCGGTATTGGCCGTTAACGCCCAGCCGTTGGTCTCTATCGATTTCAACCACGACGCGCACTCCTCCACTTTTGACGCGAACCACACCCGCGTAAATGGTCGTCTGGTGAAAATCATGGCGTGGTACGACAACGAGTGGGGCTTCTCCAACCGCATGTTGGATACCGCCATCGCCATGCAGAAAGCCGCCAAGTAATCGTTAAGGGCAGGTGTCGCCCAGCAGCAGCTCGGTTTTGAGCAGCTGCTGGGTTTTTGGCATTCGCCCTAAAATCATTTTTGCTGCCATGCGCCCTTTGCCTGTACTGTCCTGGCGTACGGTGGTTAGGCGTGGCGCGCGATACTGCCCTTCCGCAATGCCGTCAAAGCCGGTAATTCTTAACTCTCCTGGTACATGGATGCCCCGCTGTTCGGCCAGGGTGAGCGCGGTCAGCGCAATCCGGTCCGACATGCATAGCAGCAGGTCAGGGCGCTGCTCGGCGGGTAGGTCGATGATGTCGGTGATCACCGGCGAGCACACTTCAAACACATTCTCTTCAATATTCCACAGTGGCACTTGTTCAGTGTCGAAGCCATGCTCTGCCAGCGCTGCGTGAAAACCGGCCAAGCGGGCGCGGCTGATGGTGCTGCTATCCGGTAGCAGGGTATGCGCCTTGGTGACCCGGCCATTGCAGTGCTCTTTGGTCAAGCGCAGGTTGATAATGGCTGGGCGCTTGGGGCGTTGCTTCAGGGCATGCATCGCCATGCTGTAGCTGGCGTCGCGGTCGTCGATATGGACGGTGGGGCAGCCGTCGATATCGAAATCCACCGACACCAGCGGGCGCTGGCGAGGTAGCTCATTGAGCAGCTGATTGTTGGGCATCAGCCCGTAGACAATAAAGCCATCGGCAATATTGGCCGAGCCAGGCGGCTGCGAAGCGTGGCCCCGGCCCGGTAGCAACAGCATGGTGTGGCCGTGGGCATCCAATACTTCCGCCACGCCGGAAAGAAACTCGCTAGCAACGGCATCGTTCAAGCTGTAGGTGAGGCTTTCGGCCAGTATCACTGCCACGATGCTGGAGCGCCCGGTGCGTAGGCTGCGGGCTTTAGCGTCAGGCCCGTTGTAACCCAGCCGTTTGGCTTCCTTGAGAATACGGTCCCGTAGCAAAGGGGAGAGCTGGTCGGGTCGGTTAAAGGCGTTGGAAATCGTCGCGGTTGAGACGCCGAGTTCGAGCGCAAGGTCCTTTAAGGTCATTCGGCGAGGGGCGGTCACGGTGCTTCCTAAACAGGTGAAGAACGTTAGCGGAGAGGGTGCATGCCTGACACATTTATAGCGCAGGCTAATTATTTGATTGTCGCGCACAGAATAACGGCCTTGATGGTGTGACGACTACCCTCTTTAGGAAGACGTTTCACTCAGCCAAGGCCGTGATGGGGCTGTCTAGCAGTATTTAAGCTGCTGTGCGTGTAGCAGAGAGCGTTAACGCAGCACCGCTTTCGTCGAACAGGTGTACATGCTCGGTATCCGGTACCAGTGATACCTGCTGGCCCTCTTGCCACTGGCTGGGCGCTTCGCTGCGGTGGATCAGCAGGGTAGTGCCCTCTTTCGGCTCCAGATACACGTAGACTTCGTTACCCAGGTACTCAACGTTGACGATATCAAAGCAGTTATCGCCTTGGGGCGCTTCCAGGCGCAGGTGCTCGGGGCGCACACCGAGTGTGAGCGAGGTGCCTTTCGAGTAAGCGTCGCCGGCTTGGGGTAATGATACTTCTCCCACACCCGCCGCTTTCACTCGGCAGCCGTCGGCGGTGCCGCTCAGTAGCTCGGCGGGCATAAAGTTCATGGTGGGCGAGCCAATAAAGCCGGCGACGAACTTGGTGGCCGGGCGCTGGTAAAGCTCGTGGGGGCTGCCCACTTGCTCCACATGGCCGCGGTTGAGCACCACGATTTTATCCGCCAGGGTCATGGCTTCCACCTGATCATGGGTGACGTAGATCATGGTAGAGCCTAGACGGTTGTGCAGGCGGGCGATTTCGTTACGCATCTGCACCCGCAGCGAGGCATCCAGGTTGGAGAGCGGCTCGTCAAACAGCAGGATGCGCGGCTCCCGCGCCATGGCACGGCCCATCGCCACCCGCTGACGCTGGCCGCCGGAAAGTGCTTTGGGCTTGCGGTGTAGAAGCTCTTCCAGCTGCAGAATTTTGGCCGTGCTCATCACCCGCTCATGAACGGTCTCTTTGGCGGTGTTGGCCAGTTTCAGGCCGAACGCCATGTTGTCGTAGACGGTCATGTGCGGGTAAAGCGCGTAGGATTGAAACACCATGCCTACGCCGCGCTCCCGAGGCGGCAGGTCGTTCACCACGGTACCGCCAATGTTCAGGTCGCCATCGGTGATCGATTCAAGACCGGCGATTAAGCGCAGCAGCGTGGATTTACCGCAGCCGGAGGGGCCAACAAATACGACAAATTCACCGTCGCCAATGGAAAGATCAACGTCTTTGATGATGTGATCGCGGCCAAATACTTTATTGACCTTTTCAAGCGTAACACTTGCCATGGTAACTCCTTGCCGACCTCGACCAGGGCGGGTCGGCTATCGTTATTAACTGTTATAGGCGGCGTTTAGGCGACCTGCATAAAGGCGGCTTGATACGCAGGCAGGGTGAGCGTGCTGCCGTTTCGCGTGGCGGTGAAGTTGGCGACCGACAGGTCGCAGGCAACGTCCACGGGCAGGGTGGTTTGCTGCTCTTGCCCGGTTAGGTTGAAGACGCACAGAAGGGTCTCGTCGCCTTTTTGACGGGTGAAGCCAAGTAGCTCCTCGCCTACTTCTACCAGTGCCAAGTCGCCATCAAACAGCGCTGGGTGGCTGCGGCGGAACGCTAGCAGGGCGCGCACGCTGTTGAGCGTGGCGTTGGGGTCATCCTGCTGGCGGCTCACCGCCAGATCCAGGTGGCGGGCTTCCATCGGCAGCCACGGCTCTACTGGAGAGAAGCCGCCCTGTTCGCCGTCGGTCCACGGCATGGGCGTGCGGCAGCCATCGCGGCCTTTGAATTCGGGCCACAGCACCTTGCCGTAGGGGTCTTGAATGCGCTCGAAGGGCACGTCCGCTTCCGGCAGGCCCAGCTCTTCACCTTGGTACAGACACACGCTGCCGCGTAGCGAGAACAGCATCGCCAGCATGACTTTCGGGTAGGCGTTGGGGTCTTCGTCAGCGCCCCAGCGGGTCGCACTGCGTACCACATCGTGGTTGGAGGTTGCCCAGCAAGGCCAGGCGTCGCCCGCCAAGCGCTGGAAACGCTCGATCACTTCCCGCAGGTAGCTGGCGGAGTGGGGCATGTTGAGCAGGTCGAAGGTGTACGCCATGTGCAGCTTATCGCCACCGGCGGTGTACTCAGCCATGCGCTCCAGCGGGTTGTCGTCGCCAATTTCTCCCACGGTGGTGGTGCCGGGGTACTCATCCATCAGCGCGCGGAGGTCTTTTAGGAAGTCCAGGTTTTCCGGGCGGCTAAGATCGTAAACGTGACGCTGCCAGGTGTAGGGGTTCGCTTCCGGTGCACCCAGGGTTTTGGCTTCGCCTTTCGGTACCGGTGGGTTGTCCCGCAGCTCGGCATCGTGGAAGTAGAAGTTGACCGTATCCAAACGGAAGCCGTCGACGCCCAAATCCAGCCAGAAACGCATGTTGTCGAGCTGCGCTTGGCGCGCTTCGGGGTTATGGAAGTTCACGTCCGGCTGGCTGGTCAGGAAGTTGTGCAGATAGTACTGCTGGCGGCGGGAGTCGAAGGTCCACGCCGAGCCGCCAAAAATCGACAGCCAGTTGTTGGGCGGCGTGCCGTCGGGTTTCGGGTCGGCCCACACAAACCAGTCGGCTTTCGGGTTGGTGCGGTCCTGGCGGCTCTCCTGGAACCACGGGTGCTGATCGGAGGTGTGGCTAATCACCTGGTCAATCATTACCTTCAAGCCCAGCGAATGGGCTTTTTCCAGCAGCGCCTTGAAATCCTCCAGCGTGCCGAACATCGGGTCTACGTCGCGGTAGTCGCTCACGTCGTAGCCAAAGTCGAGCATCGGCGAGGTAAAGAAGGGCGATAGCCAAATACCATCGACGTTAAGCGACGCCACGTAATCCAGTTTTTCGGTGATACCGTTTAGGTCGCCCACGCCGTCGCCACGGCTATCTAAAAAGCTGCGCGGGTAAATTTGATAGATCACACCGCCGCGCCACCACATCATGTTGTCTTGCATTACTTAGTTCCTTAAAAACGGTTGCTGAGGTTTATCAGCGAATTCATAGAGGCGTTATTGCGCAGGGGCTTAGCCCTTCACGGCACCCGCCGTTAGGCCGGAAACAATGCGGCGCTGGAAAATAATGACCAAAATCACCAGCGGCACGGTTACCACAACGGAGGCGGCCATAATCGGCCCCCAGGGCAGTTCGTAAGCGCTGCCGCCGGACAGTAGCGCGATAGCTACCGGCACCGTGCGCTGGTCATCGGTGAGGGTAAATGTCAGGGCGAACAGGAATTCGTTCCAGGCGGCGATAAACGCCAGCAGCCCGGTGGTGGCCATGGCCGGCCACATCAGCGGCAGAAACACCTTGGTAATGGTGACCCAGGGCGTGGCGCCATCCATGATTGCGGCCTCTTCCAGCTCTATAGGCAGCTGCTTCATAAAGGTGGTCAGCACCCACACCGTGAAGGGCAGCGTGAAGATGGTGTAGCTGAGAATCAGGCCTGCGGGGTTGTTGTAAAGGTTCAGCGCGCGAATCACCTCGAACAGCCCGGACAGCACCGCCACCTGAGGGAACATCGAAACGCCCAGGATAACCAGCAGCACGGTAGAACGGCCGCGAAAGCGTACCCGCCCAAGGGCGTAAGAGGCGGTAATGCCCAGCAACAGGGCGATAAACACCACGCTAAACGCCACAATAATCGAGTTGAAAATCGCTCGCACAAAGCTCGATTGGCTAAAGATTTGTGCGTAGTTATCCAGGTTCCAGGTCGACGGCCATAGCTCCACGCGGAACAGGTCGCTGGAGGGTTTTACTGAGGTGATCACCGCGTAGTAAAACGGGAACACTGCATACACCATAATGACGGCAATCAGTGCCCAAAAACCAACGCGTTTAGCAATTTTGGCGAACTGGCGGCTGTTCATCAGTCACCTCCCAATTGGATCTGTTTGCGGCCGATATAGAGGTAGGCAATGGTGGCCAGCGCGATGATCAGGAACAGCAGCGTAGAGGCCGCACTGCCATAGCCGACATCCTGGAATTCGACGAGCTGCTGGCGCGCATACACCGACATCGACATCGTGCTGGTGGAGTTGGAGGTCAATACATAGATCACGTCGAAGACTCGCAGGGCATCCAGCAGGCGGAAGATGACCGCCACCATCAGCGCCGGGGTGATCAGCGGTAGCGTGACCTTGAAGAACACGCGCACGGGGTGAATGCCATCCACCTCGGCAGCTTCATAGCAATCTTTGGGCAGCATCTGCAGCGCGGCTAATACCAGCAGGGCCACGAAGGGAATGGTCTTCCAAACGTCGACCATAATGACCGCCCACATGGAGTAGGTGGCACTGGCCGTCCAAGCGATGGGATTATCAATAATGCCGATCATCATCAGCAGGTGGTTGATGATGCCGAACTGGTCATTCAGCATCCATGCCCACATCTGGGCCGAGACAATGGTGGGAATGGCCCAAGGAATAAGGACTGCCGCACGAACAATCACGCGGCCTTTGAATTCTGCGTTCAAAATCAGCGCCACGATGACGCCAAACACTACTTCCAGCGAAACGGAAACGACTGAGAAGTAGACCGTGTTCCACACGGACTGCCACCATACCGGGTCGGCTAGCACGCCATACCAGCGGCCATTGTCGTAAACCAAGTAGTTTTCAAAGCCAATCAGGTTTGCGGCGCCTAAATCGGACAGCGACGCATCGGTAAAGCTGAGAAAGAAGGTGCGCAGTAACGGCCAGCCCGCCACCAGCGTTAAGGCAATTAGCATCGGTGCTAAAAACAGCCACGCCGCCTTTACCCGCTGGCGGCGTACCTTGGTGCCACGCTGCCGACGCGCGGGCGTGGCAGAACGCGCCCCGAGGGGCGCGTCTTGGTGAGAGTGGTGAGAAGAGCTCGACATAGGTGTCTCCGCGATTACCAGTTACGACGCTTCAGGCGTAGCAGTTCGCCTTCAAGGTCAGCGACGGCTTGAGCGCCATCTTTGGTGCCAGACAGCACGTCATGGGAGGTGCTGAAGAAGGCGTTACTAACTCGGCCGTAGGCATCGCCCGTGGGGGCAGAGGGGCGGGCAACCGCATTCGTGAAGGTGTCGTAAAGCGTACCGAAGAAGGGCACGGCATCCAGCACTTCCTGGTCCTGGTACAGTGCTGCAATAGTCGGGTTGTAAGAGGCTTGTATTGCGCGGCGCTTCTGCTCTTCTTCACTGGTCAGGAAGGCGACCAGGTCGGCGGCCAGCTCTGGATTCTCGCTATAGCGGGACACTGCTAAGTTCCAGCCGCCCAGGCCAGCAGCGCTTTGGCCTTCCTCGCCACCTGCGGGCAGCTGCACGACGCCGACTTTGCCACGCACGTCGCTGTCGTCGCTCTGCGCTAGCGACCAAGCATAGGGCCAGTTGCGCATAAATACGGCGTTACCGCCCTGGAATACGCCTCGCGCTTCCTCTTCGGTGTAGTTCAGAACGCCTTCAGGGGAAATATCGCCAATCCAGGAGGCGGCGAGATCCAGCGCTTGCGCGGCGCGTTCGTTGTTGATGGTTACTTCGCCTTCGTTATCCACCACGGTGCCGCCGCCAAAGCTGGCAACCCACTCAAGGGCGTTGACCGTCAAGCCTTCATAGGCGCGGCCCTGGAACACAAAACCCTGCATGCGGTCGTTGCCCGCTTCGCGCTCGGCGTTTTGAATATCGCGGGCAGTCTCGGTCAGCTCCTGCCAAGTGGTGGGCACCTCGTGGCCGTGCTTCTCCAGCAGGTCTTCGCGGTAGTAGAGCACGCCCGCATCGGTAAACCACGGCATCGCCACTAAGCGGTCGTCGATGGTGTTGTTGGTCACGATGGTGTCAAAGTGGCCTGCAGCGGCGTCTTCGCCCAGCACTTCGCGTAGGTCAAGCAGGTGGTTGGCAAGCAGGCCTGGCCATACCACGTCAATCTGCATCACATCGATGTCGCTGGAGTTGGCAGACAGAATCTGCTGGTAGAGTGACAGGCGCTCAGTGGATGAGTTGGGCGTTGAAACCACATCAACGCTATGGCCGGTTTTCTCTTCCCAGGCGCGCACGCCCTCTTGGCAAAGGGTTAGCTCTGCACCAACCGCGCCACAGGAGATCGTTAATTCAGCCGCCTGGGCAGACCCAGTGGCGCTGGCAATACTGGCCAAAGCAATAGCAGAAGTGAGTAGTGTCTTTTTCATAACGGCGTTCCTCGGCGTTTATTGTTGTGGGGGTTGTGGTAGCAAAGCGCTTGCTGTGCTTTCTTAAACGATTAAGTTCGAGTACGGTGCCAGTTAGCCGTCTGTTGGCATGAAGTTCAATAGCGACTTTTGTCTAATCTGTTTCAATTAAATTTTTCTAAGATAAAAAAACCTTTAGACATTGGTCGATAATTAGCAAAACCTTGTTGGTTTACTAGCTCTTAATCGATTAAGTTCTGTCTGTCACTCTTCCTAAAAGCGAAATGCTGGTTGCTTTGCAACATTGCGGGTTTAGTAAGCGAGTTTAGTAATCTCGTAGAAGTGTTGCCAAGCGAATGGTGGGCACTAAAACGGGTGGCAGTTCTGAAACGCCGGCTTTTAACACCAGCTTTTAACGCCATGGCAGCGATGCACCTAGTTAGAAACAAGTTAGGAACCACATGGTTAGGCGGTTAAAGGCGGGAAGCAGGAACACGGTTCAGACGTTCGGGATAAAAAACAATAGGACTTAACACTAGGGTTTTAAAACAATGCACAAAATGACATTCAAGACACCATTAGCCATTGCCGTTGCTACTGCCAGCCTCGGCCTGTGCGGTGCTGCCAGCGCTGACATGACCTTGGAAGAGCGCTTTGCTGAGCTTGAAGCGCGTATCGCTGCTGCTGAGCAGCGGGCTGAGGCCGCCGAGCGCCGTGCTGAGTTGGCGGAGCAGGCGGGTGGCGCGACTTCCTCCAGTGCTCCAGCGGCTGTTGACATTGAAGAGCGCCTGGCCCGCGTTGAGCGTCAAGCCAGCGGCGAAGAGGGGTTCTCGTTTAACGTTTATGCCCGCTCTGGCCTGCTGATTGGCGAAGATGGCAAAAGCGCCCCAGGCGGCCCCTACCTGACGCCAGCCGGTGGCAACGGCGGCGCGGTGGGGCGTTTGGGTAACGAGCCAGACACTTACTCTGAAGCCATCCTGAACTACCGCATGCAGTTCGATAACGGCGCTAAAGCTCGTTATACCACCATGCTGGCTCATGGCACTAACTCCAGTAACGATTGGGTGGGGGATGATACCAACCTAAACGTGCGTCAGGCTTATGCTGAATTTAGCGACCTGCCTAGCTTCACCGGCGCGTTTGAGAACGCCTCTATTTGGGCCGGTAAGCGCTTTGACCGCAATAACTTCGACATCCACTGGCTCGATAGCGATGTAGTCTTCCTCGCCGGTACCGGTGGCGGTGTATACGATGTACAGCTGGCGGAGAACTGGAAAACCAACTTCTCGCTGTATGGCCGCAGCTTTAGCGAATTTCCGGTCGTCAATCGCGAAAACCCCGGCCTAGACGGTGAAAGTAGCGATACTGATAACTTGATCCTGACCTCCAACAACTACTTCGGTAACTGGCAGGTCATGGTCAACGGCATGTCTGCCGCGGATAACGACGAGCGCGATATTGGCGTGGGCCAAACCGCTGCTGATACCGGCTGGCACACCATGGTGGCCTACCACGGCGACAGCTTCTTCGGCATGGGTGAAGGTAACTTCAAAGCTGCTGTGCTTCACGGCCAAGGCTTGGGTGCCGAAGTGAAGGGGCTCGGTAGCAACGGTGATCTAACCGACGATGCCTCCACGACGCGTCTGGCCGTTTACGGTACAACCTATGTTGCTCCGAAGTGGCGCATCGCCCCCGCCATTCTGGCGGAAACTAGCGACGACCGTTTTGCCAGCGGCGACAGCTACGACTGGGCGACCCTGAACGTTCGCCTGGCTAATGAGATCAACCAGAACTTTGAAATGCAGTACGAAGCCAGCTACCAGTGGATGGATTTCGAACCACAGGGTTACAGCGGCCGCAATGCGGTGGATGGCGACTACATGAAGTTCACCATTGCGCCAACCTTCAAGCCGGAAGTGGGTGGCTTCTGGAAACGTCCTGAAATCCGTCTGTTCACTACCTACAGCGATTGGGATGAGAACCTGAACAGCTACGGTGCCAGCTCTCTGGGCAGCGATGGCTTTACTGGCGGTGAGTTCACCTTCGGCGTACAAACCGAGGTATGGTTCTAAGGGCGAGCCGCTCACTAGCAAGGCTGTTTTTGATACGTCTGTTTCACCAATGCTGATTTGCCCGCGACTTGTCGCGGGCTTTTTATTAGCCGAGGCTTACTAGGCTAGGTTTTGGGTAATGAAAGGAGAGTGCCATGCCGCTGCTGCAGGAAAAGCTGAAAGCACCGTCGCTACCGCTGGGCGTGGTGGCAAGGCCGCGACTCAATGACTTCTTCGCGTTGCACGAACGGGTGCGTCTGTTGGTCGTGCAGGCTCCTTCGGGGTATGGCAAAACCACGCTGCTTGCGGAACGGCTACCGGCTCTGGAACAAGAGGCGGCCTGGCTTCGTTTGGATCAGCGCGATAACCAGCCCGAGCGCTTTTTGAGCTACTGGCATGCGGCCATCCAGTCGCTGCTAGGCGACCATACGCCGCTGTCGCCTTTGGCCGAAGGGGCAGAGTGCGATGAGCAAGAGTGTGTTGAGCAGTTGGAGCGCTGGCTGGCCGAGCTGCCTGAACAGCGCGCAGCCTGCCGGTTGGTGGTGGATGAGTTTGAACACCTTACCCATCCCGATATTTTAGCCGGGCTGGCCCACTGGCTACGCCACCAGCCACCCTGGCTGACCTTAACGCTGGCCAGCCGCTCCCGCCCTGCGTTGGGCCTTGCCAGCCTGCGGTTACGCGGCGAGCTCGAAGAGATCGACCTTAGCGCCCTGGCCTTCGATAGCGAAGAGGCGCAAACCCTCTGCGCGGAGCAGCTCAGCTTTCCCCCTACGCGGGTGAGTCTTGAGCGAGCGCTACGCAGAAGCGGCGGTTGGGTGATGGCACTGAATTGGCTGGTGGAGCGCACCACTACCCGCGCCGGGTTCGATGCGCTGGTTGAGCGCTTAAACGGCGGGCATCCTGATTTTGTGGCTTGGTTTGATGAGCTGCTGGCCGAGGCACTGCCCCCTGAAGAGCGTGAACTCCTGCTGCAGCTTGGGGTGCTGGAGCGTTTCTCCCCCGAATTGATGGCGCGTTTGTTGGAGGGCGAGCGGCTCACTCAGCGGCTAGATGCCTTCGAGCAGGCGGGGCTGTTTATCGAGCGTCCCGACCCTCATGCCCAGTGGTACCGCTTTCAACGGCTGTTTGGTGAGTACCTGCGCCACCGCCGCCACGAGTTAAGCCTTGCCACCCAGCGCACCCTGCACCAGCGGGCCAGCCAGGCCTGGTTGGCACTCAACGACCCAATAATGGCGCTGCGCCAAGCCATTCTGGCGGAAGCGCCCGATGATGTGGCCAGCCTACTGGTTTCTCAAGGGCCTGCACTGCTTGCCAGCGGGGCCTACGCGCTGCTGGCTCAAGGGCTTGGGTTGCTGGGGGAGCCGCAAATCTCGACACGCCCAGAGCTGGCGCTGCTTTACGGCTGGGTATCCCACGCCCAGTTTCAGTTTGATATCACCGCACGGGTGATTAGCTGGATCGAAGCGCAGCTGGAGGTGCCCGATTGGCAGGTGTTGAGCGCGGAGTTCGCCACCCTGCGTGCCCAGCTGGCGATCAATCAAGGCAACGCCGAGCGTGCCGCCCCACTGGCCGAACAGGCGCTGGCCGTGCCCGCCCGCTATTTAGCCTCCACCCCGCTGACCGCGACCGCCATTTTGAGCGAGGCGCGCTTTGTGCTGGGCTATCTGGATGAGTCACTGCAGCGGGTGCGCGAGGTAGAGCGCTTGGCACGTCAACGTGAGGATCACCAGCTGCTGCTGTGGTCGTTTTGCCATCAGTCGGAAACGCTGGTGGCCCAGGGGCGCTTGCAGGCCGCTTACGATATTCAAGAGCGCGCCTTTGCCCACCTGGAGCGGGCAGAGCTCGAACATCTGCCCGTGGCGGAGTTTCTCTACCGCATTCGCAGTCAGGTGCTTTGGGAGTGGCACCGTCTGGACGAGGCCGAGCAGGCCGCGCTAAAAGGCATTGCCGTGCTGGATAACCAAGGCGAGCGCTGGACGCTGCAGTGCCACATTCAACTGGCCAAAATCGCCCAGAGCCGTGGCGATCAGGCCCAGTGCGCCGACCACATTCGGCGGCTGCGTAAAATCCTGGCCGAAGGCGATTACCATATCGATTGGGTGGCTAACGCCCACGCCACGCTGCTGGCCTGGTGGCACTCCACGCAAGATCTCGACGCGGTGGAGCGCTGGCGCCAAGAAGCGCCCGCTCCCGTTACCGAAGGGGCCACCAACCACTTTGCCCAATGCAACGTACGTAATCACGCCCGGGCACTTACGCTGCTGGGCCGCTTTGATGAGGCCCGCACGCTGTTAGAGGCGCTAGAAGCGCACACCCAAAGGTTAGGGCTAGTCACCGATGCCAACCGCAACCAGCTCTGCCTCGCGGCCGCGGCGTGGTATGCAGGCAGCGAGGAGCAAGCCCGCCACCACATGCATCAAGCGCTCAGCTTGGCTTCTCGCACCGCGCTGGTAGGCAGCTTTCTGCGCCTGGGTAAACCGCTTGGGGAGCTGCTCAACGGCTTACTCGCCGGCGGCACGCTAGCGGCTTTAGAGCAGGCGAGGGCAGAGCGGCTGCTGGCGCTGGCGGGCCAACAGAAGGATTTCGGCTGCGCCCGACGCTTAATGCTAGATGAAACGGTCATCGCGGATATTGTCGCGAGGCCCGACGTGCCAGAGCTGATCCGCACCTCGCCGCTGACCCGCCGCGAATGGCAAATCCTGGGGCTGATTCACGCCGGGCTCTCCAACGAACAGATTGCCGAGCAGCTCTCGGTAGCACCGACCACCATCAAAACCCATATCCGCAGCCTCTACCAAAAGCAGAATATCCGCCGCCGGGACGAGGCCATTGCCCTGGCCGGACAGCTCTTGGCGCATATCCAGGGGGAGTAAGGCGCCGCGTTACCACTCCTCCCCGCGCCTACGCCTGGCACTCCCTCTGGGGGAGGATTTTATCCCGTGGCGTAGCCTGCATCATGCCGACTATGGGTAATTACTCGGTTGTTAATAAAACCGTCGGCAATAACAAGGATAAGGACTCACCATGATGCAGACACCTTCTACTTCTCACTACGTTGGCAGCCAGGGGCCCGACTGGTGGCGCGGCGCGGTGATTTACCAAATCTACCCGCGCAGCTTTATGGATAGTAACGGCGACGGCATTGGCGATTTGAAAGGGGTGATCGACAAGCTCGACTACATCGCTTCATTAAACGTCGATGCGATTTGGCTGTCGCCGTTTTTTACTTCGCCGATGAAAGATTTCGGCTACGACATCAGCAACTACCGCGATGTTGACCCGATGTTCGGCACGCTGGAAGACTTCGACCGCCTGGTCGAAGCGGCCCACGCGCGGGGGCTGAAGGTGACGATCGATCAGGTGATGTCCCACACCTCCGACCAGCACGCGTGGTTTGAAGAGAGCCGCCAAAGCCGCGACAATCCCAAAGCTGATTGGTATGTTTGGGCTGACCCCAAGCCCGATGGCGCGCCGCCCACCAACTGGCAGTCGGTATTCGGCGGCAGCGCCTGGCAGTGGGATACCCGCCGCTGCCAGTATTATCTGCATAACTTCCTGGCCAGCCAGCCGGACCTTAACTTCCGCACCCCCGCCGTGGTCGACGCCATGCTGGAAGAAGTGCGCTTCTGGTTAGAGCGCGGCGTGGATGGCTTCCGGCTGGATGCGGTGAACTTCTGCACCCACGGCGAGCTAAAAGATAACCCGCCGCGCCAGGAGATCACCGAAAGCTTCCTGGGCGTTCGCCCCGACAACCCCTACGGCTATCAGCTCCACCAATACGACAAAACCCAGCCGGAAAACCTGGTGTTTCTGGAGCGACTGCGGGCGCTGCTGGATGAGTACCCCGGCACCACCAGCGTGGGCGAAGTGGGCGACGACGACGCCCTGGGCGTGATGGCGGAGTACTCCCAGGGCGGCAAGCGCCTGCATATGTGCTACTCGTTCAACCTGCTGACCGATAAAGCCGACCCCGGCTATTTGCACGAAACGCTTACCGAAATGGAAGCGCGCATTGGCGATGGCTGGCCCTGCTGGGCGTTGGGAAACCACGACGTAACGCGGCTGGCAACCCGCTGGCAGGCGGAAGGGCAGCTGGAGAAGCTGCGCCTCTATTTGGTGTTCCTGTTCAGCCAGCGGGGCAGCGTATGCCTCTATCAGGGCGAAGAGCTGGGTCTGCCCGAGGCGGAGCTGACCTTTGAGCAGCTCGTTGATCCGGCAGGCATTACTTTTTGGCCTGCCTATAAAGGTCGCGATGGCTGCCGCACCCCGCACCCCTGGCAGGCAGATGCCCGCTATGCGGGCTTTAGCAGTGCCACCCCTTGGCTGCCGGTGCCCGAATCACACGCGAGCTTGGCAGTGGATCAACAAGAGCAGGATGCTGATTCTCTGCTCAATGCCTACCGCGCGTTTTTAGCCTTCCGCCGTACCCAGCCCGCGCTGGTCAAAGGCGAGGTGCGCTATCTCCCGGTACGCGACGAGGTGCTTTGCTTAGAGCGCACCTATCAGCAAACCCGTCTGCTGGTAGCGCTGAACTTTAGCAATCAGACCGTTACTCGCGCAGTTCCCGAGAGTGCTGAAGCCTTGGAGGATGCGCCTAAGTGGCTAAACGGTGAGTGGCAGGCAGGTACGCTGACGCTGCCGCCGTTTGGGGTGGCAATTGCCCGCTGCCCGCAAACTCAGGAGGATGCGCCATGGGACGTTTAACCCTTAGCGGCATCGGTAAATCCTTCGATGGTGTCGAAATCTCACGGGATATCGACCTCACCATCGAAGACGGCGAGTTCGTGGTTTTCGTGGGCCCCTCCGGCTGCGGAAAATCCACGCTGCTACGCATGATCGCGGGCTTGGAGGACATCACCACTGGGGATATGCAGCTCGATGGTCAGCGGATCAACGAGATTCCGCCCCAGGAGCGGGACATCGGCATGGTGTTCCAATCCTATGCCCTCTACCCGCATATGAGCGTGGCCGAGAACATGGCCTTTGGCTTGAAGCTGGCGCGCACCGACAAAGCGGAAATTCGCCGCCGCGTGGAGCACGCTGCCGAGATGCTGCACCTCACCGAGCTTCTGGAGCGCAAGCCCAAAGACCTCTCCGGCGGCCAGCGCCAGCGGGTCGCTATTGGCCGCACCCTGGTCAAAGAGCCTGCAGTGTTTCTGTTCGACGAGCCGCTCTCCAACTTGGATGCCGCGCTGCGCGTGGATATGCGGGTACAGATCGCCGCGCTGCATAAACGCCTGAACGCCACCATGATCTACGTCACCCATGATCAGGTGGAGGCGATGACCTTGGCCGACCGCATCGTGCTGCTCTCGAAAGGGCGTATTGCCCAGGTGGGCGCGCCGCTGTCGCTGTATCACTTTCCCACCACGTTGGAAGTCGCTGAGTTCATCGGCTCGCCGCGTATCAATACGCTGCCGGTGACGGTGGTTGACCCCGGCGAGCGCCAAACGGTGGTGCGCCTGCATAGCGGTGAAACGCTGGCGGTGGCGGTAAACGGTCAGCAGCTTCAGGCCGGTGAACACGCCACGCTAGGGCTGCGGGCCGAAGACTTCGTGGCGGCTGAGCAAGCGGATGCAACGCTGAGCGCCACGCTGATGGTGGCCGAAAAGCTGGGCTATGAAACTCTGGCCCACTGGCAGGTGGCGGGTATCGATACCCCTTTAACCCAGCGCCTGGATGGCCTGACGCGGCTGGAGGAGGGCCAGGTCTCGCGCTTGGGAATCGCTGGCCAGCGCTGCCATCTGTTTGATGCCAACGGCAACGCCTGCCCGCGCCAAGTCACGGTGGATGGGGTGAGCCAGTAGAGAGGCTCGAGGGGGGGCGAGTCCTTATTAAAAAGAGTGCTTGTTAAAAGAAGCTTAATCCGACCTGGAATAGGCGTTCAACGTCGCGGATTCGCCGCTTGTCGATCACAAACAGGATGACGTGGTCGCCACTCTCCACCAGCACGTCGCCGTGGGCGATGATGACCTCCTTACCCCGCACAATGGCACCGATGGTGGTGCCTTCCGGCAGGTCGATCTCGGCGATGGTACGGCCCACCACCTTGGACGACTGCTTATCGCCGTGGGCGATGGCTTCGATGGCCTCCGCCGCCCCGCGGCGCAGCGAGTGTACGTTGACGATATCGCCCCGGCGCACGTGGGTCAGCAGGCTGCCGATGGTGGCCTGCTGGGGGGAGATGGCGATGTCAATATCGCCGCCCTGGACCAAATCCACATAGGCGGCGTTGTTGATTAGCGTGAGGACCTTCTTTGCCCCCAGCCGCTTGGCGAGTAGCGACGACATAATGTTGACCTCGTCGTCGTTGGTCAGCGCGCAGAAGATATCGCAGTCTTCGATGTTCTCCTCTTCCAGCAGCCGCTTGCTGGTGGCGCTGCCGTGGAGCACCACGGTACGATCCAGCCGCTCGGAGAGCGTGGTGCAGCGCTCCAGGCTGTGCTCGATAATCTTCACCTGATGGCTGTGCTCTAGGTGCTCCGCCAGCCGCTCGCCGATATTGCCGCCCCCGGCAATCACCACCCGGCGGAAGTCGCGCTCCACCTTGCGCAGCTCGCTCATCACCGCGCGGATATCCCGGCGGGCCGCCAGGAAGAACACCTCGTCGTCGGCTTCGATCACCGTGTCGCCCCGGGGAATGATCGGCCGATTGCGGCGGTAAATCGCCGCCACGCGGGTTTCCACGTTGGGCATGTGCTTGCCCAAAAACGCCAAATCCTGGCCCACCAGCGGGCCGCCGTAGAAGGCCTTCACTGCCACCAGCTGCACCAGGCCTCCGGCAAACTCCAGTACCTGCAGCGCGCCGGGGTGCTCGATCAAGCGGCGCACGTGGTCAGTGACTACCTGCTCAGGGCTGATCAGCACGTCGATGGGAATCGCTTCGTGGGCGAATAGGCCCTTACGGGTGAGGTAGGCGGTGGAGCGCACCCGAGCAATTTTGGTGGGGGTGCGAAACAGCGTATGGGCCACCTGACAGGCGATCATATTGATCTCGTCGGTGTTGGTCACCGCGATCAGCATATCGGCGTCTTCGCAGCCCGCCTGACGCAGCACGATGGGGTAGGAGCCTGCGCCGGTCACCGTGCGGATATCCAGCTTGGTGTGCAGTTCGCGTAGTTTTGCGCCGTCGGTATCGACGACGGTGATGTCGTTCTCTTCGCGGGCGAGGTGCTCAGCAAGCGTTGCACCCACTTGGCCTGCGCCTAGAATAATAATTTTCATTGGTTGGTTTCCTCGCGGTCGAACTCGACGCAGAGCCTGTAACCAATCCCCGGCTCGGTCTGTAACAAGCTGGGGGCCTGTGGGTCATCGCCTAGTTTTTGGCGCAGTTTGCTCACCACGATGCGTAAATAGTGGGTATCTGCCTGATGCGTAGGCCCCCAAATGGCTTTCAATAGGTGGGTTTGTGTCACGATGCGGCCCGCTTGGCTGATCAGTAGCTTCAGCACGGCAAACTCTTTGGGTGTTAAGTGGACCGTCACACCGTTCAATGTCACAAGGTGCGCGGCAACATCGAGCGTTAGCGCACCGTATTGATAGCGTAACGGCTCACTGGTGGGCTGGTAATGGCGCAGCACCGCGCGAATACGTGCCAGCAGCTCCTGGATGCCAAAGGGCTTAGTGACATAGTCATTGGCTCCATTATCCAGCGCCCGAACTTTTTCGGCTTCCTGGCCGCGAACCGAGACAATGATGATCGGTATGTTGACCTGACGGCGCAGTGTGCTGAGTACCTGTTGACCGTCCATGTCGGGCAAGCCCAAATCGAGTAAAACTAAACTGATGGGGTGGCTTGCCATGGCTTCGTTCACGGCGCAAATGGCTGCTTGCCCTGTGCTAGCTTCAATAATTTGAAATCCTTGTGAGCTTAGGCTGATACGCAAAAAGCGCCGAATGGCCGGTTCATCATCGACAACCAGTATCCGAGGGGAGTCATGAGGCATGGCGTGGCTCCCGCTGCGGTGGGGTTAAGGGCAGCGTCATTATGATTTGAGTACCTGTGTCGCTTGGCCCCGCCATAGCGCGAACAGTACCGCCGTGGGCACCCAGCATACCTCGGCAAATGGCGAGGCCAAGCCCGGTGCCGTGCGGGCTTCGGTCGCCTTCGTTACCGGTGAAGAACATCTCAAATACCTGCTCGCGCAAGGCGGGAGCAATGCCCGGCCCTTGGTCAGTAACAGTAAGGGTGAGCAAAGTGGCATCGGTATTGGTGGCCGCTGCAATGGTGATATGGCCACCTGGTGGGGAAAAGCGGGCGGCATTTTCGAGCACATTGACCAGCGCTTGCTCAATCAATGCCGGATGAACATACAGCAGCGGTAGCTCACTATCCCACGCTTGATGCACGGTGACACCCGCCAGCGAACCCGCTAAGCGCTTACGGGCTGATGCCACCAAATCATCAACACTGATCCAGTCTCTTTCGATGGCCAGCTCGCCATGGCCCAACCGCGTCATATCTAACAGGTTTTGAATGTAGCGATTTAAGCGTTCGCTCTCATTCAATATACCGTCCAGGAGTTCATAGCGATCTTTTGGAGTGAGTTGGGCATCCAGGGCGCGGAGCGAGCTTGCCGAGCCGATAATCGACGCAAGCGGTGTACGTAAATCGTGGGAAACCGATGCCAGCAGGGCAGAGCGCAGGCGCTCCTGCTCTTCTGCTAGCCGGGAAGCATTGAGTGCCAACATACGCTCGCGGCTGTCACCTGCAATTTTGCTAACAACGAGTGCCACTAATAAAAAGAACAGCAGCGTGACTAACTGCTCCCGCTCGTAAACCGCCAGAGAGAGGTAGGGCTCGGTAAAGCCAACGTTAAAGATAACAAAGTTGACCAGGGCGCTCATAAAGGCGGCATAGCTACTGGCTAGCACGGCACAAGCCAGCACCGCTGTTAAGAAGATCAACGACAGATTAGCCAAGGCGAGCCATGTGTATAGCCACCAGGCGGCTAGCAGTGCCGCGAGGCTAGTGCCTATTACCAGGGCTAACTCTTTGCGGTTAGGAAGGCGTAGCGAGTGCTTCATTCCCTTACCCCTTAACGCCGCCAAAACATAGTAGTCAACAAAACCACCACGGTTAAAATCTCTAAACGGCCCATTAACATACCGACGCATAACAACCACTTTGCCGCGTCTGGCAGGGTGGCAAAGTTGCCTGCCGGGCCAATGGTGTCGCCAAGGCCAGGACCCACGTTAGCGACTGCCGTGGCGGCACCGGTGAGAGCCGTCACCAAATCCAAACCCAGCGCGGCGAGCCCTAACGCCAGCACCGCAATGGTGATAAAAAAGAAGAACGAAAATGCCACGACGCTGCGTGAAATCTCGCTGGTGACCGGCTGCTCGTTGTAGCGAGTGGTAAACACGCCATTCGCATGAATTAAATAGCGTAGCTGGTTGCGGAGCATCAGCATGGCGATCTGAAAACGGAAAATCTTCATCCCGCCGCTGGTGGAGCCGCTGCAGCCGCCCATAAAGGTCAGGTAGAAAAACGCTGCAATCGGCAGGGAGCCCCACAGCGTATAGTCATCGGAGGCGTAGCCGGTAGTGGTGACCACGGAGATAACATTGAAGGTCACGTGGGTGAGCGATACAAACCAATTGTCGCCTTGAAATACCCGCCAGGCGCTTAAGGCCACAATGGCGATCAGCAACAGTTTGAGCAGCCCGCGTACCTGCTGGTCTCTCCAGAATGCGCTTTTAGATGAGCGGATAAAACGGATATACAGCACAAACGGCAGCGCGCCGGTCAACATGAAGAAGCTCGCAATCCAGAGCAACCATGGCTGTTCGGTATACGCTCCAAAAGAGGCATCGGAGTTAGCAAATCCGCCGGTCGCTAGGGAGGTCATGCCGTGCACGATAGCATCTAGCGGCAGCATACCGCCCAACCAGTAACTCACAACCGCCGATAGGGTTAGCACCACATAAATAATCAGCGTGGCTTTAGCGATACCACCGGTGCGGGGCAGTACTTTGTCGGACCAGTCAGAAGACTCGGTATGGAACAGACGCATACCGCCTACTTTCAGAAACGGCAAAATGGCGATGCCCATCACAATAATGCCGATCCCGCCTAGCCACTGCATGAGTCCACGCCACAGCTTTAGTCCGTCCGATAGGTTTTCAATCCCGACCAGCACGGTAGAGCCGGTGGTGGTAATGGCGGAAACCGATTCAAACACGGCGTTGGTAAAACTGAGCTGCGGGGCGCCTAAAATTAGCGGCAAGCTGGCAAACCCGCTAATGCTGATCCAACTTCCAGCCGTTAGGATAAACATCTGCCAGGGTTTTAGCTCGAGGGGCGCACGGTATGTTAGCAGCAGCGTCGTAGCCACCGACGCCAGCACCATCAAGATTGATAAGCTGAAAGCGTGGGCGTCTGGGTCTTGCTCTACCAGTAGAACAGCCCAGGGGACCAACATAAATAGCGCTAAGACCAACCATAGCACCGCTAATATTTTAAATACGGGTGCCCAGTGTCGGTAGAGTTCTTTGCTGCGATGAAAGCTGTGCATGGCCATGCTCGTTATTCAATTGCCTGAAGCATGGCGTATAACATCATGCACTTGCATAAAAAGTCCGTAAAAAATAAACCCGGTGCAACATCGTGCACCGGGTTTGAGCAAACCGCCCAAGCGAAGAAACAGTTAGCTAAGTACCTCTAGCCCTTCACACCCCCGGCGGTTAAACCGCCAATAATCCAGCGCTGGCAGATCAGAAACGCCACGGTAATCGGCAGACCGGAGAGCACGGCGGCGGCGGCGAAGTTACCCCAGCGCTGGTTATGGTCGGCGAGGTACTGCTGTGCGCCCACGGCGAGCGTCAGTTTGTGCTCATCCACCAGCAGCACCGAGGCCATGGGGTACTCCATAATGCTCATCACAAACGCCAGGATGAACACCACCATCAAGATCGGGATAGAGAGCGGCAGCAAGATATAGCGAAACGCCTGCCAAGTGCTGGCGCCATCCACCATGGCGGCTTCTTCCAGCGAGCCGTCGATGGATTCGAAATAGCCCTTGATCGTCCATATATGCAGCGCTACCGCACCCAGTGAGGCCACAATCAGCGCGCCGTGGGTATTGATGCCCAGCCAGCCAACAAACTGCCCCAGCCGGTCAAATAGCGCATAGAGCGCCACCAGCGAAAGTACCGCCGGGAACATTTGAAAAATCAGCATACCTTTAAGCAGCGGCTCTTTGCCTTTGAAGCGCATGCGGGCAAAGGCGTAGGCGCTGGTGGTGGCGAGCATCAGAATCAGCACCGACGACACCACGGCCACCTTGATGGAGTTCCACAGCCACAGCAGCACCGGGAAGGGCGGTTGCACAACGGTACCGTCTGGCCGCTCCCAGGGGATGCCCAGCGCCAGCGACCAGTGCTCCAATGAGAAATTCTCAGGAATCAGGCTGCCGGTGGCAAAGTTGCCCTCCCGAAACGAGATCGAGATGACCAGCAGTAGCGGAAAGACAATCAGCGATACAAAACAGATCAGCGCTAAGTGCGCCCCCAGGCGGCGCGCGCCAACGGAGCGGGGTTGAACCATCGCCATGAGTAACCTCCTAAACCTTCACTTTGGAAAGGCGCAAATTGAGCAGCGACATGCCCGCCACCAGCAGGAAAATCAGCGTGGCAATAGCCGCCGCGAGGCCGAAGTTCTGCCCCGCATCCTGGAAGGCGATGCGGTAGGTGTAGCTCACCAGCAGGTCGGTGGTGCCCGCCGGGGTGCTGGCCCCCAAAATATCCGGGCTGCCGCCGGTTAACAGCGCGATCAGCACGAAGTTGTTGAAGTTGAACGCAAAGGCGGCAATCAGCAGCGGCGTGAGCGGCTTGATAATCAGCGGTAGGGTGATTTTGAACAGGTTGGTGAGCGGGCCGCCGCCGTCTACCGCCGAAGCTTCGTATAAATCCTGGGGAATGGCCTGAATCAAGCCCATGCAGAGCAGCAGCATATAGGGGTAGCCTAACCAGGTATTGACGATCAGCAGCATGCTGCGTGCCATCCACGGGTCGGTAAACCACTCGGGGCGCACCCCAAACAAGGTGTCCAGAATCATGTTCACCTCGCCAAAGTGCTGGTTGAACATGCCTTTAAAAATCAGAATCGAAATAAACGCCGGTACCGCGTAGGGCAGAATCAGTAGCGTGCGGTAAACGGCCTTGCCTTTGAGTTGATCCCACTGCAGCAGCGAGGCCAGCACGAACCCGACAGCCAGGGTAAACACCACGGTGAGGGCGGCAAACACGAAGGTCCACACAAAAATCTGCATGAACGGGCCGCGAATGTCCGGGTCGGTAAAAATCTGGGTGTAGTTGGCTAAGCCTACGTTCACCGGCCAGCCAGGGGTGATGCGTTCGCCGTTATCCGCCACGAAAAAACCAATGCTAGGGTCGGGGGTGAGCAGCCGCTCATCACGCCGGTCATACAGCGCGCCATCCTCGCGGGCCTCGTAGCGGTTCACCATCGGCGCAAACTGACGCAAGCCCGCCATACGCAGCTCGCTGCCGTCTGGCGTGACCAGCCGCAAGCCTTGCAGGGCATCCCGCGCCTGAATAACGGCCCGCATGCCCAGCGCTGCCTGGGCGGGTGGGGCATCGGTGGCCTGCACGCCAATCTGGCGGTTTTCCTGATTAGCAACATTGAGCGGAGACGAAACGAACCGCTGGCCCTGAGGGCTTTCCAAATAGAGCCGCACCAGCTCGCCTTCGGGGTAGAGCGCTAGGTCAAAGGCGTTACCTTCGGCTTGATAGGTTTGGCTCATCAGCTGGTCGCGCACCCGCTCTTCTGAGAGCAGGTTGGTGGAGCTGTAGTTGCTGAAGCTGATCCCGATGGTGTACAGCAGCGGGAAAATAACGAACACGCCAAGCCCGGCGATGGCAGGAAAAATATAGCGGTGGCTCATCAGCGTGCGCTTGGTAAACACCACGCCCAGCGAGCCGCCAAGTACCAAAAACAGCAGTGCAAACATCCACTGGCCGTTAAGGTGGAACGCCAGCACCAGCCAGAGCAGTGCGATCACCAAAACAGCAATCACGCCACGCATGGCCCAGCGTGTGTAGCGTTCGGTAAGATGGCGAGAGCGGTGGCGGGGCAGGCCACGAGACGCGTTAGTGGTATACATGATGACTTCCTGAAGGCTGCCCAGCGGCGTTTGCCGCTGGGCAGTAAGGGCAAAAAACAGAGGCTACTGGCGCATACGGCGGGCAGCAGCATCCAGCGCTTCTTGGGGCGATTGACGGCCACTGCCGATGTTCTGCAGTGCAGGCTCCATGGCGGCCCAGAACGCGCCCATTTCAGGAATGTTGGGCATCGGCATGCCTACTTCGGCGTTTTCCAGCGTAGCGGCAATGTTGGGGTTGTCCGCCAGCTCTGCTTGGTAATCAATATGGGCCACCGCACCCAGCGAACCATCGCTGTTGAAGGTGCGCATACCCTCTTCGCTGAGCAGGTAGTTCTCTAAAAACTCCACCGCCAGGAAGTCATTGGGCGTGGCGGAATTGATCATTGCGGTCATCACGCCAAACATCGGCTTTGCCCGCTCATCGCCTACTTTGGGCAGCAGGGCGACGCCGTAATCGATACCGCTACGCTCTAGGTTGGGCCATGCCCAGGGGCCGCTGATCATGGTGGCCACTTCGCCCTGGTTGAAGCGGGTATCCATCAGATTGTAGTCGGTACCCCGGGGGAGCACGCCGCTCTCGATCAGCTCGACCAGCAGCTCCGCGCCTTGAACGGCACCCTCATTGTTGACGCCAATATCGCTGACGTCATAGCCGTTGTCGGTCTGTTTGAACGGGTAGCCGCCGTTGGCCGCCAGCAGCGTCCAGCCGTAGTAGGGTTCGCTGTAATCGAACAGGATGGCTTTTTTGCCTTCTTGGGCCAGCGTGGCGTCCAGCTCCATCAGTTCGGCAAAGCTCTCGGGCGGCGTTTCCACTAGCGCCTTGTTGTAAATCAGCCCAAGGGATTCCACCGAAATCGGGTAGCCGTAGGTCTCGCCATTCCACAGCGCGGCCTCCCAGGTGAAGTCGTAGAACGCTTCGCGGAAGCTGTCGCTGGGGGCGAGCGGCTTGAGCAGGCCGCTCTGCGCCCATTCACCCATGCGGTCGTGGGCCCAGATGACAATATCCGGCCCTTGGCCGCTGCCCGCTGCCTGTTGGAAGCGGTCGGTCAGGTTGTCAGGGAACACAACCTCTACTTCAATGCCGGTGTCTTCGAGAAACTGTTCAGCCACCGCACGGATGCCTTCCTGGCCTTTATTGTCACCCATCCAGATGGTCAAGCGGTCATCTTCGAAAGCAAACGCGGGAAGGGTGGCGGTGGCCGCTAACGTAGCGGCGAGCAGCGGCGTGAAAAATGGACGAACCATTGCCATGATGTGCATACCTCGTTTTGACGTTGTTGTTGTCGGGCACGTTCGTTGTTAGACGTGCTTTGTTCACTGCCAGCGTCGCTAATTCAGCGCAAGGCCACCTCCTCCTCAGGGGAAGGAGGGGTGGCGTATCCGAGGGGCGTAGAGTAAAGGTAGAAGCGCCTGCCGAGCGTATCGGTGAAGTGCAGCTGGAAAGGGCAGCAATGAACAATATTTTGTAGTAAAATTACACGAATTATTGCGTATAATGCCTCATATAAGATAGATTTTAGGTAATCTAACTACATTAGATGACCTAATTATAAATAGGAGCTGAGATGAGCCAGTCACATGCCCCGCTGGGCGATCCGAATCACGCTATTGATTTAGCGCTTTTTGGGGCGCTTGGCGACCTTGCCATGCGCAAGCTGTTTCCTGCGCTGTATCATCTTGACCGCGAAGGCTTAATGCCCGAAAGCACGCGGATCATGGGGCTGGCGCGTCAGGAGCACGACACTGCCGCGTTCCGTCAGCTGGTCAGCGGCGCGCTGCAGAAGCGCCTGAAGAAAGAGGAGCAGGACAAGGCGAGCCTGGAGCGCTTCCTGAACCGCTTGGAGTACCTCAAGCTCGACTTCGCCACCGCCGATGGCTACGACGCTATTCGCCAGTGGCGCGAAGGCAGCAAGCGCCCAATGGTGGTCTACCTCTCCGTCGCCGCGCGTATTTATGGCGACATTTGCCGCAATCTCCAGGCCAGCAACAGCCTGAATGACGATACCCGCGTGGTAGTGGAAAAGCCGATTGGCTACGATTTGGCCTCTTCCGAAGAGATCAACGACGCGATTGGTGCCGTGTTCCCCGAATCACGCATTTACCGCATCGACCACTACCTGGGTAAAGAGACGGTTCAAAACCTGATTGCCCTGCGCTTTGCCAACCCGCTGTTCGGCACCCAGTGGAACCAGAACCATATCTCCCACGTAGAGATTACCGTCGCCGAAAAAGTCGGCATCGAAGGCCGCTGGGGCTACTTCGATGATGCGGGCCAGCTGCGCGATATGGTACAGAACCACCTGCTGCAGCTGTTGTGCCTAATCGCCATGGACCCGCCCTCCAACCTGGATGCCGATGCCATCCGCGATGAGAAGGTAAAAGTGCTCAAGGCGCTGAAGCCGTTTACCGGTGAAGCGCTTGGGCGCGACGTGGTGCGCGGCCAGTACATTGCTGGTACCAGCGATGGCCAGACCGTGCCGGGCTACCTGGAAGAAGAGGGCGCTAACACCCAGAGCCAGACCGAAACCTTTGTGGCCATGAAAACCGAAGTGGCCAACTGGCGTTGGGCGGGCGTGCCGTTCTATCTGCGTACCGGTAAACGGATGCCGGAGAAACTGTCGCAAATCGTCATTCACTTCCGCCAGCAGCCGCACTACATCTTCGACCCGGACCAGCGTGGCATCGCCTCCAACAAGCTGATTATCCGCCTGCAGCCGGAAGAGGGCATTGCCCTTCAGGTACTCACCAAGGATAGCGGCCTGGATAAAGGCATGCGCCTGCGTCCTGGCCCGCTGCACCTGGATTTCAACAGCGCCTTCCCGAAATCGCGTATCCCCGATGCCTACGAGCGTCTGCTGCTGGAAGTTATGAAAGGCCAGCAGTACCTGTTTGTCCGTCGGGACGAAGTGGAGCACGCGTGGCGCTGGTGCGATCAGTTAATTGACGGCTGGAAAGCACGCGAAACCCCGCCGCGCCGCTACCCGGCTGGCTCTTGGGGGCCGGTCGCCTCTATTGCCATGATTACCCAGGATGGCCGCAGCTGGTACGAGGATTATTAATATGAGCGAAGCACGTCAAGCGCTAGCCGAGCAGCTAGCGGAAGCCGTCTATCAGGCGCTAGCCGATGACCTTTTACACCAGGAGCGTGCGCTGCTGGTGGTCTCCGGTGGCTCCACGCCCGTGCCGTTTTTCAAGGCGCTGGCGCAAAAGCCGCTAGAGTGGGCGCGGGTAGATATCACCCTGGCCGACGAGCGCTGGGTCGACGAGCAGAGCAGCGACAGCAACGCCAAGCTGGTGCGCGACCACCTGCTGCAAGGTCCGGCGGCGGCGGCTAACTTTGTGCCGCTGACATCTGAGGCGGGCACGCCGGAAGAAGGCGTGGCAGCGGTGGCAGAAGCGACGGCAGGACTTGCCTGGCCCGCCAGCGTCGTCATTTTGGGCATGGGTGGCGATGGCCACACGGCCTCGCTGTTCCCCGATAGCCAAGAGCTGGGCCTGGCGCTTTCTACCGATGAGCCACTGGTGGCGGTACGCACCCCCAGCCAGCCGCAGCCGCGTATTACCTTCTCGGCAGACCGCCTACACCAGGCGAAACGCCATATTCTGCATATCACCGGCGATGATAAGCGTGCCGTATTGGCCAACGCCATGGGTGGCGACGACGTTCGCACGCTGCCAATCCGCGCGTTCCTATCCTGCCCGTTGGCGATTTACTGGGCGCCCTAACGCTACGCCTTCGCCAATAACAAATTGCTTGGAGACTCACTGATGACCATCGATAAACAGTTACCCTCAACGCGCACCGCCGAGCTGGACAGTATTTGCCTGAAAGCCGAAGTGATCCCGGTGATCACCATCGAGCGCCTGGAAGACGCCGTACCGCTGGGCCGCGCTCTGGTCGAGGGTGGCCTTACCGTGCTGGAAATTACTCTGCGTACCGACTGCGCCCTAGAAGCCATCAAGCGCATGAAAGAAGCACTGCCGGGAGCCAGCATTGGGGTCGGCACCGTACTCACGCCTGCCCAGTACCGCCAGGCAGAGCAGGTCGGCGCTGATTTCGTCGTTACGCCCGGTGCTACCGAAGCGCTTTACCGCTACGGCGTAGAGAGCCCGGTGCCAATGCTGCCGGGGGTCTCCACTATCTCCGAGCTAATGACCGGCTGGCAGTACGGCTACCGCCGCTTCAAGTTCTTCCCCGCAGAATCCAGCGGCGGTGCTAAAGCGATCAAAGCATTCGGCGCACCGATCCCGGAAGCGCGCTTCTGCCCCACTGGCGGTATCACCGTGGATAACGCCGAAACCTACCTCTCACTGCCGAACGTGATGTGTGTAGGCGGCTCCTGGCTGACTCCGAAAGCAATGGTCGATGCCGAAGATTGGGACGGCATCCGCGAACTCGCCCGCCAAGCCGCCGAGCGTTTCCATCACTAAGCGTTTCCACCACTAATAGGTAACACCTTACTGAGCACTCTCGTTACTTGCCTCACTGATATTGGGTCGTGTGAGCAAGACGTTTGCCCGAGCATGGCGACATGCTCGGGCTTTTTTTATAACTACTTTTATAACTACGCCTAAAGGGGGTGGTTCGGCTCGTGAGCAGTCGTGATACGCTAACTTAAACGATTAAGATAGGGTTTAAGCATGACGTTAGCGGATTTTGAGCCTAAACGCCCCGCGTTACATTTTGCGCCGCCGATGGGGTGGATGAACGACCCGAATGGGCTGGTGTTTTTTGAGGGCGAGTACCATCTGTTTTATCAGTTCCATCCGTTCAGCACCGTTTGGGGGCCGATGCATTGGGGGCATGCGGTTAGCCGTGACCTGTGCCATTGGCGGCACTTGCCCATCGCGTTGGCGCCTAACGAAGAGGGCGCCTGCTTTTCCGGTAGTGCCATCGTGGATGAGCATGATGTGACGGGGCTGTTTGACGGCCAGCCGGGGCTGCTGGCGTTTTATACCTGCCACCGGATGCTTTCCGATGACCCGGAGGATTACGAGCAGTCCCAGTGCTTGGCGTATAGCCGTGATAAGGGGCGCACCTGGCAGCGTTATGGGCAAAACCCGATTCTGCCGCCGCCTGGGTTTAAAGATTTCCGCGACCCTAAAGTCGTTTGGCATGGCCCTAGCCAGCGCTGGGTAATGGCGCTGGCCTGTGGGCAAGAGATTCACTTCTATACCTCCCACAACCTGCTGGAGTGGCAGTTTGCCAGCGCCTTTGGCGACGGCGAGGGCGCGCATACCCAGCACCCGTGGGAGTGCCCGGATCTCTTTGAGCTGCCGGTGGAGGGCGCTGGCCCGGATGAGCCTGCCACGCGCTGGGTGCTGGTGGTAGGCATTGGCGCCACGCCGGATAACCCGTTTGGCTCGTTCACCCAGTATTTTATCGGCGACTTTGACGGCCAGCGTTTTAGCAATGCGAACACACCCGACACTGTACTGATGATGGATGAAGGTCGGGATTTCTATGCGGTGCAGAGCTGGTCGCATACCCCAGGGCGTCAGCTGGCGCTGGCGTGGTTGAACAACTGGCAGTACGCCAACCATGCCCCTGAAGCGGGCTGGCGGGGCATCATGAGCCTGCCTCGAGAACTGACGCTGCGCGCGACTTCTCGTGGGGTGCATTTACAACAGCGCTTTACTCGCGAAGCAGGTCAAATGCTCAGCACCTCTAGCCGCATATCGCCTCGCTCGCTGCAAACGGCAGGGGAGCACTGCATTGCCTTGCCCGACGGGGAGGTCATTCACGGTCAACTGACGCTGGTGCTCAAGGCAGGTACGAAGCTGGCGCTATCGCTGCAGCAGGGCTATCAGCAGCGGCTATGGCTGGCCGCAGGTGAAGCAACAACGTCGCTACACTATGAGCGTCAAGGGAGTAACGGTCAGGCCGCGTTCGATGAGCACTTTGCCTGTGATCACGCGGCGGGCAGCGTCGATGGGTTAACGGTGACGGTGCGGTGGTGGTGCGATCACGGTACGCTGGAAATGTTGATCGAAGGAGCCACCGAGCAGCGCAGCATCACCCAGGTGAGCTTTGTCGATCATCGCCGTCAACCGCTTACGTTGGAAGTCGTCAGCGGGCGGGTGGATGTGGCGGAAGGGGTCACCCAAAGCGTCGTCGAGTAGCGACCTCGACGACGCTGAGAGTTAGCTTGCCGAACTGCGCAGGGCTTCGATATCGGCGTGGGTGGGCAGTGCGGCATAAGCGCCGGGGCGGGTGACCGCGTGGGCGCCGCAGCGGCAGGCGATATCCACCGCGCGGGTGAGAAACGCGCTGTCCTGGTGCCAGCTCTCGCTAATGCTGTAGCGGGAGAGCTCCGCCAGCAGGCCGCCAATAAAGGCATCGCCACCGGCTGTAGTGTCCACCGCGGTCACGCTGGGCGGCGTCACGGTTTGGTCAATGCCAATGCCTTTGAGCACCACGTTATTGGGGCCGTCGGTAATCACGATTACCTTCACGCCTGCAGCCATGCGCTCGGCTAGCCATGCCTCTTTGGGGTGGTCGCCGCGCAGGTAGTCCAGCTCTTCCAGTGAGACTTTGACCAGCTCGGCGCTGTCGATCAGCTCGGTGACCAGCCAGGTATCCGCAGCGCCCTCTGCCCATAGATTGTGGCGCAGGTTGGCATCCACGCTCACAAGGCAGCCTGCACGCTTGGCCATGGCAGCGATGGCGAGAGTGGTCTCGGCAATCTCGGGGTCGGTCAGGCTGTTGCTACACAGGTGAACGATGGCGGGCAGCTCGAATACGCCGTGGGGCAGATGCTCCAGGCGGTAGAGCAGGTCTGCCGCCGGTGGGCGATAGAAATCGAAGGTGCGCTCGCCGCTGCTGTCCCGGGAGACAAACGCCAGTGCCGTACGCGCCTCTTTGGTGAGCACCACGCCCTGGGTGTCCACGCCGTGGCTTGCCAGCTCACGGATCAGAAAGTGCCCAAAGGTATCGTCACCTACCATCCCCAAAAATTGGCTGGGCACATTGAGCCGTGCACAGGCCACCGCCACATTGGCGGGCGCGCCGCCAGCGTAGGGGGTAAAGGTTTCCGGCCCCGTGCTATCGCCCAATCGGCTAGAGAGCATATCAATCAAGGCTTCACCGAAAGCAATCACCGGCGTCATAGATCATTCCTTGTCATTATTGGCATCAAAATTGGAGAAAAGCGCTAGGCGACGCAGTGGCCCCGTGCGGCTTCCAACAGCTCGTACCAGGCTTCTCTGGGCAGCGTCTCCGGGCCGTTCAGCATCTCGGCAATGCGCTTGGGCTTCACGCTGCCCACCACCGGCGCGGGGCGGCTGGGCAGGGTGCGCAGCCATGCCAGCGCCAGCGCGCCGGGCGTGCTGTTCAGCTCGCCTGCCAAACGGTTCAACACACGGCTCACCTCGCCCTGCATCAGTTGGCCGCCCGCCAGCGGGGACCACGCAATGGGCGAATGACCATCAGCACCCAGCTCATCGAAGCTACCGTCGAAAAGTGGCGCGCTATGGGCAATGGAGAGTTCGATCTGGTTGGCCCGTAGCGGGTGGTGCATCTGGCGTTGCAGCCTGCGCCACTGGCTGGGCAGGTGGTTGGAGATACCCGCCGCGCCAATTTTGCCTGCCTCGATGGCGTCATCCAGTGCGCGGCCGGTGGCGGCGGCATCCATTAGCAGGTCCGGGCGGTGAATCAGGAAGTGGTCGATTCGTTCAACACCCAGGCGGCCCAAGGCATCGTCAATGGCGCGGCTTAGGTAGTCCGGGCTGGCATTGTAGTGCTTCACCTTGCCGGAACCAGGGGCCGGATTGTCGTTGGCGATGCTGGCTTTGGTCACCACATTCAGCCGCTTGGCCAGCGCCGGGCGGGCGCGCAGCGCTTGGCCGAAGAGCGTTTCGCAAGCTCCGTTGCCATAAATGTCGGCATGGTCGAACCAGTGCAAACCCTGCTCTAAGCGAGCTTCGATCCAGTCGGCCAAATGGCTCGCTTGGTGCATCTCTTGCGCTTCATGCAGGCGCATCATGCCGAGTACAAACGGCACGTTGAAGGTAACAGCAGCCATGGCGTTTCCCATCAATTAAAAGACTTCTTCGTTATGCAGCGCTTCGGCGGCCCCTAGCAGGCCGGTCCACGGGTGCGTCACGATCCACACTGGAATATCGGCGTTGTAAGCGCCCATGCGCCCTTTGTTGACGAAGCTTGCGCGTAGCTCGCACTTGGGCAGCCACTCCAACAGGCGGGGCAGAATGCCGCCGCAGAGGTAGACGCCGCCGCGGGCGCCCATGGTCAGGGTGGCATCGCCGCACACGTCGCCGAGAATTTTCAAAAAGCGCAGCAGGGTAGCCGTTGCCAGGGCATCGCCCTGGTTGGCCGCTTGGGTCACGTCAGCGGGGGTCTCGCAGCGCGGCGCTTGGCCTTCCAGTGTGCAGTGCGCTTGGTAAAGCTCTAATAGCCCCTGGCCGCAAAGAATGCGCTCGACGCTCACCCGCTGGTGGCGCTGTAAGAATACGTCCAGCAGCGCGCGCTCGGTGGTGTCGGTAGGCGCAAACGTCACGTGGCCGCCCTCGGTGGGCAGCGGAATCCAGGCGTGCTGGCCGGGGAACACCCCGGCCACGCCTAGCCCCGTGCCGGGGCCGATGACCAAGCGGGTCGAGTGCGACTGGGCGACGCCAGGCTGCACTTCCACCAAGTTATCTTTCCCCACGTGGGGAACGCCCAGCGCTTGGGCGGTGAAGTCATTGATGACTTTAAACAGAGACAGATTCAGCGCCTGCTGAACGTCGCTTTTCATAAAGTCCCAATGGTTGTTGGTCATTTTCACCCGCTCGGCGTGCACCGGACAGGCGAACGCCAAGCAGGCTTCCTTGGGCGCATTGTCGCCGGTGGCGCCTACGCGGGCCAGGTAGTCCTGGATCGCTTCAATCACGCCGGGGTAGTCGGCGCAGGGCAGGTTAAGAATGTCGTGGGGCGTGACCTCACCTGGCGTTACCAACGCCAGGCGAGCATTCGTGCCGCCAATGTCCCCGATTAATGCCGGTCGCATTAGGCGTCCTCTTGAAAAATCTGACCTTCTTGACGAGCGAGATCGTCGGCTTCGAAGCCACCCAACGAGCCTGCGCCCTCTTCGCCGCGCATGGCCAAGTGGCGGAAGCCCGAGAACAGCTCGCGGCCCAGGCCAACGTGGTAGTGCTCTAGGTTGGCAACGGCCAATTCACGCTTGGCCCAGGTGGCGGGGTCTACTTTGGCTTCCAGGGTGCCGGCATTGGCATCCAGGCGCACCACGTCGCCATCGCGCAGTTTGGCCAGCGGGCCGCCGTCGAGTGCTTCCGGGCTCATGTGGATGGAGGCGGGCACTTTGCCCGACGCGCCGGACATGCGGCCATCGGTAACGAGAGCGACCTTGAAGCCACGGTCCTGGAGTACGCCGAGGAAGGGGGTGAGTTTGTGCAGTTCGGGCATACCGTTGGCTTTGGGGCCTTGGAAGCGCACCACGACGATCACGTCGCGGTCCAGGTCGCCAGACTCAAACGCCGCTTTCATTTCGTTCTGATCCTCGAAGATCTTCACCGGCGCTTCTACTACACGGTGCTCTTCGGCTACCGCCGAGACTTTGATCACGCCGCGGCCCAGGTTGCCTTTCATCACGGTCAGGCCGCCGGTGGGAGCGAAGGGCGTGGCCACCGGGCGCAGCACTGCTTCGTCCAGGCTCTTTTCCGGGCCTTCGCGCCATACCACTTTGCCATCTTCCAGGAAGGGCTCTTGGGTGTAAGCGGTCAGGTCGGTGCCAAACACCGTGGGAATATCGCCGTGGAGCAGGCCCGCGCCCAGCAGCTCGCGGAACAGGTAGCTCATGCCGCCCGCCGCTTGGAAGTGGTTGATGTCCGCCTGGCCGTTCGGATACACCTGCATCAGGCTGGGAGTGACCGCTGACAGGTCGGTGAAGTCGTCCCAGTTCAGGGTAATGCCCGCTGCTGCCGCCATGGCAATCAGGTGCATGGTGTGGTTGGTGGAACCGCCGGAGGCCAGCAGGCCAACCACGGCGTTGACGATGGCGCGCTCGTCGATCTGTTTGTAGAACGGGCGATACTCGCCGCCGGGCTCGGTGTTACGGATCGCCTGCTCGGTGGCGTAGCGGGTCAGCGCTTCGCGCATCTCGGTGCCAGGGTTAACGAACGAGGTGCCCGGCAGGTGCAGGCCCATTACTTCCATCATTAGCTGGTTGGAGTTGGCGGTGCCGTAGAAGGTGCAGGTGCCGGGGCTGTGGTAGGAGTCGGACTCCGCCTGCAGCAGCTCCTCGCGGCCCACTTTGCCTTCGGCGTAGAGCTGGCGAATGCGCGCTTTCTCTTTGTTCGGCAGGCCGCTGGGCATCGGGCCAGCGGGTACGAACATGGCGGGCAGATGGCCAAAGCGCGCCGCGCCGATAAATAGGCCCGGCACGATTTTGTCACACACGCCGAGGTAAAGCGCAGCATCGAACATGTTGTGCGATAGGCCCACGGCGGTGGCCATGGCAATCACATCGCGGGAGAACAGCGAGAGTTCCATGCCCGGTTGGCCTTGGGTCACGCCATCGCACATGGCGGGCACGCCACCGGCAAACTGCGCGGTAGAGCCCATGGCGCGGGCGGCCGCTTTAATGGTTTCCGGGAAGGTTTCAAACGGCTGGTGGGCCGAGAGCATGTCGTTGTAGGCGGAAATAATCCCCAGGTTGGCGCTGTTCATCAGCTTCAGGGAGTCTTTCTCCTGCACACTACAGGCGGCAAAGCCGTGGGCCAGGTTACCGCAGGAGAGCTCGGAGCGATGTACGCCGCGCTTATGCTGGTCCGCCATGCGGCGCTCGTAAAGGGCGCGTCGTTCGGCAGAGCGTTCACGGATGCGTTGGGTAACCTCGGCAACCGTAGTATTGAGTGTAGCGGGTGTTGAACCAGGCATAGAGACCTCTGCATGTGTAGAGACGGTGAGATAGTATTGTAGTTATTTTACATTTTTTTGCGTCGATATAAGAGACTTTACGGCAATAAAAACGCTATTTGTAGCTTAATTTGTAGTTTTATTACCCTAATGGATAACGACTATCGTCGTAGAGTGTGATGCTTTAATGAAGGCAAGAAAAAAACGGTGCGCCAGCGTATGTTCGGTGGCTAAAGCGCAAGTATAGCAGCCCTGTTTTTGCTACTTGCCGGGAATCGCCGCGCCATTCAAGCCCGCAACGCTAGCTGGCCGGAAGCTAACGGTGGTCAATCTTCTAGATGCTTGGCCAGGTGATATGCTCCCTGCCAGGTGGGGTATCCCATTGGGGGAAATTGACCCACCCCTCACAAGTTGCTAGTTTACGCGCACTCTCAGGTGCTGGTGGCCAACAATGCCACCAGTTAAACGGGAAGTTGGTGAACATAGCTGTGTACAGTAGTTATGTACATAAGTTGTGTGAACCCAACGCTGCCCCCGCAACGGTGATCGAGATAAGAGCGACTAGAAACGCCACTGTGCTTACGCATGGGAAGGTGGTCGTTCGGAAAGGCACGGCGCTTACGTTAATCGCCCCTTTCGCTCGTCAGCCCGGAGACCGGCCTCAGAGTATCGGCTCGGCATCGAGCCACAGATTACCGGCATGCGGAGGGCATGCGCAGGGCGAGTATCGGTGGCGTTCAGCTGCTTTCTTCCCTTGTAGGTGCCCCTGCCCGGTCACTAAAAACACGCTGTGCGGGTGAGCACAGCGAGCAAGGGACCCCACCATGTTAAATCGTTTTCACACTACTGCGACGCTGGCTACCTTTGCCATAGCTGCTTTGCCGATGGCAGTTCAAGCGCAAACACAGACGCAAGCCCAAACCCAGGCCCAACCGGCTGAAACAATCAGCTCACTGAACCCCGTTGTGGTGACGGCCGCTTTGGCACCGCGTACCGCTAATGAAAGTCTTTCATCGGTCACCGTGATTGACGAAGCCGCCCTGCGCCGCCAAGACCCGGTTTCTATGACCGATTTGTTGCGTGGCCAGCCGGGGGTGGATGTTTCAAGCAATGGCAGCTTTGGCAAAAATAGCAGTGTGTATGTGCGTGGCACGGGTAGTACCCAAAACGTCCTGCTGATTGACGGCATACGCCTGAACTCTGTCACCAGCGGCAGCGCAGCTTGGAATTATTTAGAACCGCGGATGTTCGAGCGTGCGGAAATTGTCCGTGGCCCCCGAGGCAGCCTCTATGGTGCCGATGCTATGGGTGGCGTTATCCAGTTATTCACCCCCCAAAGTGAAGAGAACGGCCCCCAGCCACGTATCTCTGCAGGCGGCGGCTCGTTCAATACCCAGCGGTTAAGCGCGGGGGTGAGCGGGAAAGAGGGTGGCACACGCTACAGCTTCTCTGGTAGCCACTTCACCACTGATGGCCAGCCGATTCGCCGCGATGGCGACGACAAAGGCTACGACAACACATCAGCACTGGCGCGGGTATCGCATACTTTCGATAATGGTGCCGAAGCAGGCGTACTCGCCCTGCGAGCTCGTGGGCATAATGAGTACGACGGCGGTGAAAACGATTTTGTACAGCAAGTGGCAGGTGTGTACGGTGAACTGCCACTGACAGATAACTGGCGCAGCCGCTTAACGTTGAGTGAATCTCGTGATGAGAGTGATAACGTCGACGAGTATGGTGAATCAGCATTTAATACGAAAATCCGCACCGCTCGCTGGGAAAATACGCTTGCCGTGGGCGCCCATGAGCTGATCGCCGGAGCAGAATACAGCGAAGACCGCGTGGATAGCACCACGGCCTATGATGAAACCAGCCGCAGCAATGCAGCCGTATTTACTCAAGCACTGCTGGATTTCTCGCCCTTTACGCTGCAAGGCAGCTTACGATTTGATGATAATGAAGCCTACGGGGAAGAAGTGACCGGCAGCCTGGGCGTGGGTTATGAGTTAGACCGCCACCACACGCTGCGTGCCAACTATGGTACGGCGTTTAACGCTCCTAACTATAATCAGCTTTACTACCCAGGCTATAGCAATCCTGATTTAGAATCAGAAACCTCCGAAACGGTGGAAGTAGGGGCGCGCGGCCAGTATGCCCGCTGGTTCTGGGACGCGGCGCTATATCAAACCGATATTGATAACCTGATTGCCGGCCAGGGGCTGCCGTTTAACGTGCCGAAAACCCGTATCCGTGGGGCCGAGCTAGCAGCAGGCGTTGAAGTAGACGCTTGGACGTTGGCCGCTGCGCTGACCTACACCGACCCTGAAAACCGCCTAACCGGCAAGCGCCTGCAAAACCGCGCTTCGCAAAGCCTGCGTTTAGACATCGACCGCGAGCTGGGCGATTGGTCGGTGGGTGGTTCTTGGGTAGCACAGAATCACCGCTACCGTGATGCCGCCAATGAAGACCGCTTAAGCGGCTACGGCTTGGTGAACCTGCGTGCGGGCTGGCAGTTTGCGCCGCTGTGGAGCGCCCGTGTAACGCTAGAGAACGTGCTGGACCAAGATTATGTCACCACGCGCTCGTTTGATGGTGCCGACTATATCAACGCAGGCCGGGCAGGATTTTTAAGTGTTCACTTTGGCCAGTAAGCTGACGCAGTTCGGCGGCGCCCTTGGCGCCGCTGTGTTATGGCTGGGTAGCGGGCTTATCAACCCGCTGCACGCAGACAGCCCAAGCCGCTGCGCGGTAGACGACCGTGGGCGAGAAGTGTGCCTGCACGCTTCGGCCAATCGTATTGCCGCGCTTTCACCCGGCGCTACTGAGCTTACCTACGCTGCAGGCGCGGGTGATCAGGTTGTGGCTGTGGTCAGCTACAGCGACTATCCGCCACAAGCCCAGGAAGTGGCCTCGGTGGGCAACCATACACGAATTGATTTAGAAGCCCTGGTCAGGCTTGCCCCGGATTTAGTGATTGGCTGGGTAACGGGTAACCCTACTGAGCAGATGGAAACCCTTGAAGCGTTGGGCATGCCAGTTTTCTACATCGAACCGCGCAGTATTGAGGATATATCCCATACCATTGAGCGCCTGGCCCGCCTAGCCGGCACCGAAGCCGTTGGGCGGCAGGCCGCTGCGCAGTTTCGGGAGGGCATGGCCGCGCTCACCGCCCGCTACAGCGACCGTGCCCCGGTGCCGACCTTTTATCAGGTGTGGGATGAGCCGCTAATGAGCGTCAATAACGAGCACCTGATTGGCCAGGTGATGGAGCTTTGCGGCGGTGAGAACGTGTTTGGCGAGCAGCACCGGTTAGTGCCACGGCTGGATGTCGAAGCCGTGCTGGCGGCCAACCCCGAGGCCATTATTGCCGGAGGCATGGGGGAGGAGAACCGCAGCTGGCTCACCCATTGGGAGCAGTACCCCAACCTCGCCGCCGTGGCGGAAGGCAACCTCTATTTTGTGCCTCCTTCGTTAATTCAGCGGCCCACGCCGCGCCTGTTGGAGGGCGCGCAAATTCTTTGCGAAAAGCTTGAACACACCCGCCAAAAGCGCAGGGCCTCTTGATGGTAGCGCGCCTGTGGCAACCTCTTGGCCTGCTAGCGCTGGCTGCCTTGGCCGCCATGCTGTGTTCCCTGGCGGTGGGCAGCGCGCAGCTCTCGGTGGCGCAGCTTTGGGCGGTGGTGCAGGGGCAAGGCGATGCGCTGGCGCACACTATGGTGGTAGAGCTGCGCCTGCCACGGGCGCTTTCCGCCTTTGCGGTGGGCGGGCTGTTGGCGGTCGCCGGAGCGCTGATGCAGATACTGCTGCGTAACCCCCTGGCCGACCCCTACGTGCTGGGGCTTTCCGGCGGGGCCGCCATTGGTGCGCTGGCGGCTATGCTGGCAGGCGTAGGCGGCGTGCTGATTTCCGGCTCGGCGTTTTTCGGTGCGCTGCTTTCCACGTTTTTAGTGTTTGGCTTAGCCCACGGCAGCGGCGGCTGGACACCGTCCCGGCTGTTGCTCACCGGCGTGGTGGTGGCGGCGGGCTGGGGCGCGGTGATTACCCTGATGCTAGCGCTTAGCCCTGCCGAGCGCCTGCCGGGTATGCTGTACTGGCTGATGGGGGACTTATCCTACGCCCGCACGCCATGGCCGCCGCTGCTGCTTTTGGTCGCCACCTGCGTGCTGCTGATACCGCTGGGGCGCAGCCTCAACGTGCTGGCCCGTGGCCCCCAGCAGGCGGCTGCACTTGGTGTGGATGTCCGCCCGCTGGAGTGGGGCATCTACATTGCCGCCAGCCTATTAACCGCCGCCGCCGTGACCACCGCAGGCAGCATCGGGTTTGTTGGATTAGTGGTGCCCCACATGCTGCGCCTGCTGCTGGGCAACGACCAGCGGTTGATTTTGCCCGCCTGCGCCCTGGCAGGCGGCACGCTGCTTGTATTGGCGGATACCCTGGCGCGCACCATGATTGCCCCCGAGCAGCTCCCCGTTGGGGTGATTACCGCGCTGCTGGGCGTGCCCACGTTCCTCTTTTTGCTCTACCGGAGCCGCTGATGACCCGCTTGGAGACCCAAGACTTGATCATCAATGTGCCGGGGCGCAGTGCAGGCACGGCGCTGAACTTAACCATCGAGCCAGGACAGGTGTGGGGCGTACTTGGCCCCAACGGCGCGGGTAAAACCACGCTGCTGCATACGCTCGCCGGGCTGAACGCCCCCCGTTCGGGGCAAGTGTTGTTGGGCAACAAACCGCTTAGTCAACTACGCAGACGGCAAGTGGCCCAGAGGCTGGGGTTGGTGTTTCAAGAGCGGCTAGACGGCTTCCCCGCCACGGTGCTGGAGACTGCGCTGATTGGCCGCCACCCCTATCTTTCCCTGTGGCAGATGGAAGGCGCCGATGACTACGCCCGCGCCGAGGCTGCCCTGGAAGCGCTGGATGTGGCGCATCTTCGCCACCGCTTGGTCAGCACGCTTTCTGGCGGTGAACGCCAGCGGGTGGCGATGGCGACGGTGCTTACCCAAGCGCCTAACATTTGGCTGGCGGACGAACCCACCAACCACCTGGATTTACACCACCAAAGCGCGGTTATGGCGCTAATGGCCGAGCAGGCCGCCCAGGGCAGCGCGGTGATGATGTGCCTGCACGATTTGAATTTAGCCGCCCGCTGGTGCGACCACATTCTACTGCTCTACCCCAGCGGCGAAGCCTGCTGGGGCCCACGGGACACCATGCTAGTGCCCAGCGCCCTAGAGCGGCTCTACCAACAGCGGCTTGCCACGGTAGTCGTGGATGGCGCGGCGGTGTTCGTGCCCGTTCAAGCGCAGTGCAGCGAACAGCCCGATTAGCACATGGCCCCAACATGCTGCAAGGCGACACACACGAGGCGTTAATGATTGCAGCCGCAGCCACAAGATAAAAATATGGAAGGTTTTTCCAAAAAGCGGCAGTGAGCTATCATAGAGCGGCGAGATACTCCCCAATTCTAAAGGAGCCAACATGAGCTTTTATGTATACCTTTCCGGCGAGATTCACACCGACTGGCGTGAAGAGATCCAGCGCGGCGCAGAAGCGGCGGGCCTGGATGTGGTGTTTACCGCCCCCGTGACCGACCATGACGCCTCTGATGCTGCAGGCGACCACCTGGGCAAACCGGAAAACAGCTTCTGGCGCGACCATCAATCTTCCAAAGTAAACGCCATCCGCACCCGCACCATGATCGAACAGGCGGATTTAGTGGTGGTGCGCTTTGGCGACAAGTACAAGCAGTGGAACGCCGCCTTTGACGCAGGCTACTGCGCGGCACTCGCCAAGCCCTACATCACGCTGCACAGCGAAGAGATCGTTCACCCGCTGAAAGAAGTCGACGCCCAAGCGCAAGCCTGGTGCACCACTACTGATCAAGTAGTGGAAACCCTGCGCTACGTGCTGAAAGCGTAAGCACTCTCCATAACCCCACACGACACTGCCAACCCCTTCCGGCCCGCCATGCCCAACGCATGGCGGGCCAAGCAGAAAATCATGAACGAGCGCATTGCCCGCGCCGATAAAGAGCAGGTCATCTTGCTGGTGCTTACCGGCCCCGGCAAAGGCAAAAGCAGTTCCGGTTTTGGCATGCTCGCCCGCGCCCTTGGCCACGGCATGAAGGTCGGCGTGGTGCAGTTCATCAAGGGCGCGTTCAGCACCGGCGAAGAAGCCTTCTTTCGCAACCTGCCCAACGTGGACTACCACGTGATGGGCGAAGGCTACACCTGGGACACCCAAACCGAGAACGCGACCTCGCCGCCGCCAACGCCGCCTGGGAACAAGCCAAGCGCATGCTCCAAGACGACCGCTACCACATGGTACTGCTCGACGAACTCAACATCGCCCTACGCTACGAGTACCTCGACCTAGACCAAGTCCTCGACGACCTACAAGCTCGCCCCGAAATGCAACACGCCATCGTCACCGGCCGCTACGCCCCCAACCCCTCATCGACCTCGCCGACACCGTCACCGAAATGAAAGTCGTCAAACACGCATTCAAAGACCAAGGCATCAAAGCTCAGAAAGGGATTGAGCTTTAAGGGGGAGAAGGGTGGTGAATGATGAGGGGACGCTAATCGAACCCTCATTACCCTGAGCTTTGGCGGCCTGAAGTTGTAGGAGGGAGCTTCAGCTCGCGACGATCAAGCCACAACACTCAACACTCCCTCAAAACTAAATGTCGCCACCTGTGGGAGGGAATTTTAGCTTGCAATGACAAAGCCACATAGCCCAACCCCCCCTGTAGCGCAGCGTAACGACTAAGCGAGAGCAACGAGCGAAGAAGGCACCCGCAGCGGCGGCCCGGCGCGAAGGCGGCGCTAGCCGCCCATCCACCACGCCATAAGCAACCACCCACCTCAAGTGCCGCACGCACTAAACCATCCGTCCCTTAACCCAACACAATTCCCCCAAAAAATCTGCGTGACCTAAGCAAAATTTATGAATAGAGTATGATTGAATCTTAAAAATCAGCGGGCACGCGAATTTTGGATATGCTTCGATGCATTAAAAATAGTTTAATTGAAGCAGTGGTTTATGAGGGTTGAGGTGGCTATAGAAGATCAATAATCATGCTGGCGCGTTCAATTTTGTTATGTGGAATGCTGTATAACCACTGTTATAAGCCTGTCTATTTCGAGTGTAAACGCTAAATACTCAACAGCTCTCCAGTTAATTTCAAGGATAACCATGATAATTGGAACATTTTTAAGATATTACAAAACTTATCAAGGGATTAACTATATACCTATTACTGATGAAGATAAGTTTTGTGGATTAGTTGGCGATAATGGGATCGGGAAAAGCTCAGTTTTGGAATCGCTTGACACATTTTTTAATGCCAAGCCATGGAATTTCAACACTGTTACTAAAAAGAGTGGAAAATTATCGACAAAACCTCATATAGTTCCGGTCTTTCTCCTTGATCGGAGTTACTTTGATGGGGTTGAACTTGAAAAAGCAGAGTTATTAAATGATGTCGCTATTAATATTAGCGAAACCGATGTGCCTCCTTCGCTTAAAAGCCATGCTAAAGCTTTCATTGAACACAGAGATAGGTTGAATGAAAGAGTAGATTTATCTTGCCTGCTAATTATTCCATTAGGGTTTGATTATAAGGGAGGCGCGTCACTATCTATATTTAACAATCGATTAACAGTCGATAGACTACTAGGTGATGACGTAGAAGCAGAGAAAAATTCGCTATCTGACAATGAGCTTGAATCTTTTTTACCTTTGCTGAACAAAATAAAGGAGATTGTTGATTACATCTATATCCCTAGAGAAATAGAGCCAGAGTTGTTTACAAAGCTCGAGACTGACGAGATTCAGGTTCTTATGGGTGAGACTTTAATACAAATACTTAGTGAGCGCGTGCCGCAAAAACAAATTGCTGAAATCAACCAGAGTCTCAACTCCTTCATTGATACACTGACGCAAGAACTGGAAATATACTCTTATAGGACGCCAACGGACAGGCAGCAATATCTTAGAAAAAATGACGTTTATAATCTAATAATTCAATCATTCTTTAGTACCAGGAAACTGCACAAAAAACAGGGTGAAAACTGGCTAGAGATTAGTTCATTAAGTTCAGGTGAAAAGCAAAAAGCCATAATTGATGTTGCACATAGCTTGCTTAATAAGCATAGAGATACTGGTGCAAATTTAATAATAGGAATAGACGAGCCAGAATCATCTTTGCACATGTCCGCATGCTTCGATCAATTTGATTCATTATATGAGATTAGTCGTGACGCTATGCAAGTTGTCTTTTCATCACATTGGCCCCCTCTGTCAGCCTAGTTGTCCGGTTGGCGATATCGCCTAAACTCAGTCCAGAGGGAGCGGTATGGAATTCATGTGCCACGTTATTCTGAAGAGCGTAAAGCCGCCATCCTGAAAAAGTTATTGCCGCCCCACAATCGCAGTGTGGCGTCGGTAGCAACGGAAGAAGGCATCTCCAACGCGACGCTGTATAGTTGGTTAAAACAGTGTCGAGAAAAAGGAGTCCCTGTGCCGGGTTACACCCAAGGCGACAACGAATGGTCACCTGACGCCAAGCTAGCCGTTGTCATCGAAACCGCGACGATGTCAGAAACAGAGCTTGGCGCTTACTGTCGTGAAAAAGGCCTTTATCCCGAGCAAATCCAGCAATGGAAAGCCGCTTGTCTCGAAGGAGCTGGTCGGCAAGAAGAGCAGGCAAAAGCAGCGCAGAAACAGCGCAAAGAAGACCGAAAGACCATCAAGCAGCTCAAAGCGGAAGTACGGCGCAAAGACAAGGTGCTGGCAGAAACAACGTCGTTGCTAGTGCTTTCAAAAAAGCTCGAAGCCTTGTACGGCGAGGATCCGGACAGCGGCGAGGACGACTAACGCCTCTCAAGGAACGTGCAAGGCTCATCGCGCTATTTGACGAAGCGGTTATGGGTGGCGCGTCCCGTTATCAAGCGGCTGCCGTGATCGGCATAAGCGAACGCACACTGAAGCGGTGGCGATCTGAGCGCGGCGCTATTGTCGAGGATCAGCGTCCACATGCAGGGCAACACAGGCAGCCGCATCAGCTGACGCATGAGGAAGAGCAAGCCATTTTGAACACGTGCCATCGCCCCGAGTATCAGAGCTTGCCGCCGTCTCAAATCGTTCCTTTATTGGCCGACGAAGGCGTCTATCTGGCCTCCGAATCGTCGTTTTATCGGGTCTTGAAAAAGCATCATCAGCAGCACCATCGTGGCCGTATGAAACCACGTCGTTCAGTCCCCGAGCCGACTAGCTTTACGGCTACAGGGCCAAACCAGGTCTGGAGCTGGGACATCAGTTATTGTGCCTCCGTTGTGCGAGGTCAGCACTGGTATCTTTACCTGATCATGGATATCTACAGCCGCAAAATCATTGCTTGGGAAGTCCACGACACGGAATCGGGCGAGTTGGCTAAACAGCTTTTGGAACGTGCCTTGCTGCGAGAAGGTTGCTGGCATCAGCCGCCAGTACTGCACTCTGATAACGGAGCACCGATGACCTCCTATACGCTCAAAGCGAGGCTAACAGAGCTGGGCATGTTGATGTCTTACAGTCGGCCGAGAGTAAGCAATGATAACCCTTACTCGGAAGCGCTGTTCCGTACCGTCAAATACTGTCCAGCGTGGCCCACCAAGGGCTTCGCATCGCTGGGCGCGGTACGAGAATGGATGCTAGCGTTCGAGCGGGCTTACAACGAACAGCACCTGCACAGTGGCATCCAGTATGTCACGCCAGCGGACCGTCATCGCGGCGTAGACCAAGAGCGCCTGGAACGCCGGAACGCGGTATACCAACGTGCGAAGCAGCGACATCCGCAACGCTGGTCGGGCCACACTCGAAACTGGGAAGTCACCGGCCCAGTCTCGCTTAACCCGGGAAAAATGCACGAAATCGAGCGTAATCAACAGGCTGCTTAAGCGCAGCCATTTGGACAACTGGGTTGAAAATCACCGTTGGTATGGTTTCTTACCAACAATAGAGGCAGGTAGTGCAACCGTAATATCCAAGAATGATTCAACGCACGTTTTCGACATGATTAACTTGGCTAATTATAGAGAGCAAATAAAGCAATTGGCTGCTTCGTCTAGAGGCAGGCTACCCTATGATATAAGGTTAAAGAGCATAAATGACTTTGTGCAGTCAGTAATTACCAGTGCAATCGGCGACACTCCATTTAGCTGGATTATTTGTGAAGGTTCGTCTGAAAAAGTTTATTTAAGTTCTTACTTTAAAGATTTGATTGATTCAAAGAGGTTGAGGATTGTCCCAGTTGGAGGGGCGAAGGAAATTAAGAGGTTATATAATCACTTATCGACATCGTATGAAGATTTTTAGGAAGAGATTTCAGGAAAAATCATTTTAATTTCTGACACTGACGCACAACTAGTGAATTATGATGTAAAAAATTATCCAAACCTTTTTTGTAAGAGAATGGTTAATTGCATACAATCTCGTTCTACGAAACTTGTAAATATTCAAGCTAATCCGGTTTCTCCAGCAACAGAAATTGAAGATGCTTTGAATGGTAAGTTATTCTATGAAACCCTATGTCACTTTATTGAAGATTACCGCGAACAGCTTGGTTTCTTGCATGAAATAGATGGTGAAGTATCTCAAGAAAGCTCGAAAGTTGCATTAGATTTAAAGGCTAGTCAGTGGAGTAAGATTGAGCAGTTTTTTGATATGGATAATAATAAGTTTCTGTTCTCTCAAAAATATGCTGAATCACTAAGTGGCGATTATGATGAGCCTTCATGGATAGCAGAGATCCGAGGTTGGTTAAGCTAGCTTATAATAATCGCAAGCACAGCGACTCGCAAGCTCGCGCGTGTTGCGGGCGTTAGAGGTTAAAAGGTTTCGTAGCAATGAATGGGAACGATATGGATAGGCTAGAAAAGCACTTCAAGCAATGGAAGAAAATATCAGAACGGCTCCATGTGCAGTTAGGGCCAGTTATGGAGGCTCAGAAAGTAATAGAAGAGACTTGGCGCCCAACTCTTGAGTTCCAGAAAGTGCTTAAGACCCAATTGCGACCTTTCCTAGAGCAACAAAGGAAATTACAGAAAGTATTAGAAGGTATAAATATACCCAGCTATCAAATACCTGATTTAAGTCCTTTTACAAAGCAAATACAACAATACCAGAATTCTCTCAGTGGTATTATCACGCCCGCTTTTGAAGAATTGCAGCATTCTTTTCGAGAGCTTCCACCAAAAATCCAAGAAGCGCTACTATTGCTGGCTCAACATGGTTGGTATTTAGATTTCAATATGCCGCTTCCGAGCCTATGGGACATAAAAGAGGCAATGTCAAGTGGCGAAATCGATGAGGTTGAAGAGGCCCTTGTAGAGTATTTTGAAAGCCAATTGGACGAAATAGAAAATTCTTTTAGTGCTCAGTTCCCTCATAGGTCACATATCATAGCCTCGGCATTCAAGGCGCATCGCAACGGTGAGTACTTCTTATCAATCCCAGTTTTGCTCGCTCAAACAGATGGAATATGTAAAGAAGTGGTTGATCAATACTTGTTTATGAAAAAAGACAAAAAGCCTCGAACAGCAATATATGTTGAACAAATAGCTGCGGACACATACAAAGCCGCACTATTAAGCCCTTTGGCAGCTAGTGCTCCAATAGGTGCCTCAGAGCATGAGCGAGAAGAAGGATTTAATCTGCTTAATAGGCATATGGTATTGCATGGAGAGTCACTAGATTACGGAAGCAAGGTTAATAGCTTAAAAGCAATATCTCTAGTTAATTACGTATCGCAGGCATTGGAAAAAGATGCAGGCTACCCCTAACAAGGCACTGCTGTTGGATAAATTTTACGCGGCGCTCCAAATTTAACGCAGAGCGCGACGTTAGCTTGAAAAGCTTAACGGAGAGTTAGTTAAATGGAAAATAGTCGGAATAACAATACCAAAGCTGAGCAATAAGCAAAGCATCATCCGTGACCTTATAAACCATCCGATGTTCTTCGTTGATGCGCCTGGACCAGTAACCGGCAAGACTGTGCTTGAGAGACTCAGGTGTACCGACGCCTTCAAACGGTTCTCGTTGAGTTTCTTTGATAAGCTTGTTGATGCGGTGAAGCACCTTTTTGTCGGTTTTCTGCCAGTGTAAATAGTCTTCTCAGGCGTTCTCAGAGAAGATGAGTTTCATTCAAGAAGTTCCTTTTCTTGACCACCGCCTTGCTCCAGCTCGGCAACGGATTCCAGCAAGCGCCGTGTGTTTTTGGGTGCGCGAAGAAGGTATGCCGTTTCTTGCAGTGCCTCGTAGTCCTCCAGGGAGATCATAACCACTGATGGCGACTTGCTCCGGGTGATAATCACCGGGGAATGGTCCTCACAGACCCGCTCCATGGTTTTGGCTAGATTGGTTCGAGCGGCGGTATAGCTAATGGCATCCATAAAATTTATCCTGTACAGAATATTGGACACGATCAGAATAGCGTGCGTGTAGAGGTTTCACCATTGGCTTCACCGCGACTCGTTTTCATCCGTGTTGCTGCACCAAACCGGCACGTCAGCTAGGCGTGGAGGCGTTATCAAAACGCGCAGTAGTGAAATTTTCGTCTATGGTGACCAAAGAATCACAGGCCGTTAGCGTAACCTATCACCCTATGCACCCATCAGGAGCTAATATGTGGGACATGAAACCCAATTTACCTCTGGCCGTACAGCTGGCTAAAAGAGATGTGCCTGCTCTGGTTTACGATGCGGTGAATCTGGAAGGCGTTGCCATGACGCTCCCCGAGGTGCAGACCATTCTTGATGGCATTACCGTGGGTGGGCATCGCATCAGCGATCAAAACATGGCGATCAACCAAGCCAAAGCTTGGGCGTTCATTTTTGATTTGGTCGAGCAGGGTGAGTTTACATTCGACAAAAAAACGGCTCTGAGTATTCACGAGATCGCCGGAAAAGAAGAAGCGTTAGAGTGGGGTAAGTTCCGTTCAGGTTATGTCACTATCGCTGGCTCTGAGTATGAGCCGCCTGCTCCCGATGAGTTGGATGCAACATGGCGAGAAGTTGAGCAACAAGTCTACAGTGAGGCTGATGTTTACGATCAGGGCATCACGGCATTTTTACAAATGGCTCGCGCTCAGTTTTTTTGGGATGTCAACAAGCGCACTGGCCGTTTCATGATGAACGGGATTTTGTTGGCCAACGGCTTCCCGGTGATCAACGTGCAAGCGAAGCGGCAGCAGGAATTTAACACCTTGATGCTCGATTTTTATTCATCGAACGATATGCGAGCGATGAATACATTCCTACGAAGCTGTTTAGATGAAAAAATTATTCGTAACTTCACGCTAGGCCTCAACATGGGTTAGCACGTGGGTTAATAGTTAACACCCAAATTTCAAAGGCAATCCACCCTACCATGACCCGCAAAACCCTAACCCTCAAAACGAAAAGACCACCACAGCCTAAACCCACCACCGAAGCCGAAGACCCAACCACCAACGACCCCATAACACGCTTCCTCAACGGCACCGCCATCCATCCTTCCCCACGCCTGTATTTAGCGCCCAGTGATCAGCCGTGCACCGTGCGGGCGATGGATTTGATCACGCCCATTGGCATGGGGCAGCGGGGGTTGATTGTGGCACCGCCCGGCTCTGGCAAAACGACGCTGTTGAAGCATATCTGCCAAGCGGTGGCGGAGGCTTACCCGGATATAAAACTGTATGCTTTGCTGATCAATGAGCGCCCGGAAGAAGTCACCGATTTTAAGCGCAGCGTGTCGGCTGAAGTGCATGCTTCGTCGTCCGATGAAAGCTACGCGCACCATGTGCGGATGGCCGATCAGCTGCTGGATAAAGCGCGTAAGCAGGCAGGCGAGGGGCACGATGTGATGATCGTGATTGACTCGCTTACCCGGCTTTCGCGGGTTCACAATGCCGAGCAGCGGGGCAATGGGCGCACGATGTCGGGTGGGTTGGATGCCCGGGCGATGGAAATTCCCCGCAAGCTGTTTGGCGCGGCGCGGAAGATCGAAAACGGCGGCTCGCTCACCATTCTGGCCACCGTGTTGGTGGATACGGGAAGCCGTATGGATCAGGTGATTTTTGAGGAGTTTAAGGGCACGGGCAATATGGAGCTGGTGCTATCACGGGACGTGGCCAATCAACGAATTTTTCCAGCGATTGATATTGCCAAAAGCAGTACCCGCCGAGAAGAGCTGTTGATGGATGCGAAGGAGTTTGAAAAAGTACGCACGCTGCGCAGAGCGTTAACACCGCTTAAGCCCATAGAAGGTGCGCAGAAGTTGCTTGCGCTGCTGGAGAAATACCCCACGAATGCCGAGCTGTTGGAGGCTTTTTCGCCCGCTGAGCAGGGGTGAAGCTCACCCTTGTATTCTTAAAGGTGAGCTTCTTGGTGAACGCTTAACGGCTGCTTTTTTTAACGTGATTCAAGTTAGACGCGGGCACGGCTTTTTTGACCGGGAAGCCTTCCACTTCTTTGCGCTCAATCGTGTTTTTCAAGCGCCTTTCAATCGCACACAGGTTTTTAAAGTCGCTGATATCGACCAGCGAGATAGCTTCACCGGAGGCACCCGCGCGGCCGGTGCGGCCAATGCGGTGGATGTACTCTTCTGGCTGGAAAGGTAAATCGTAATTCACCACGCGGCTGAGTTCCCCAATATCCAACCCCCGCGCGGCGACGCCCGTAGCTACCAGGTACTTCAGCTCGCCCGATTTGAACTGATCCAACACTTTTTCACGCATGGCTTGGCTTCTGCCGCCATGGATGGAGTCCGCCTGGATGCCGCGCTTTTCCAGCTGAGCCACCAGCTTGGCTGCGCTGTGTTTTTTCTCGACAAAAATCAGCGCCTGATCCCACGCTTGCTCGGTGATCAAGTGGCTTAACAGGGCGGACTTGGTGTCTTTGTCGACCGTGATTAGCCACTGTTTGATGGTGGCGGCGGCGCGCACGTTGGGCGTAATGGAGATGTTCGCCGCCATGTCGGTCATTTTGCTGTCTGAAAATGCGTGGGCGATGGCGCGCACGTCGTTGGTCATGGTGGCTGTGAACAGCAGGTTCTGACGGTTCTCTGGCAGGCGCACGATGATTTTGTGGATATCATCGACAAAGCCCATATCGACCATTCTGTCTGCTTCGTCCAGCACCATGGCTTGCAGTTCATCAAAGTGCAGCGCGCGCTGATGCGCCAAATCTAGCAGCCTGCCCGGTGTGGCGACCAGAATATCCACCCCTTCGATCAAGCGCTCTTTTTGCGGCGCGGTATCCACACCCCCATACGCGGCCATCGAGGTGAGCTGGGTATGCTTGGCGTATTGCGCCACACTGGCTTCCACCTGAACCGCCAGCTCGCGGGTGGGCACAAGGATCAGCGCACGGATGCGTTTACCGCGCAGCGGTTCTGCGGCTTTACTGAACTGTTCCAGCAGCGGCAGCACAAAGGCAGCGGTTTTGCCCGTGCCGGTTTGTGCGGTGGCGATTAAATCTTTGCCCGACAGAATGGCAGGAATCGCTTGTTCTTGGATGGGCGTTGGCGTTTGGTAACCGAGTTCGGTAATCGCCTGAACGAGAGGGCTGGATAAGCCTAGTTTTGAAAAGGGCATGAGAAGCTCTGACAGAGTGTCGTAAGGGGTGTCGAAAATAAAAAGTGGTGCAGCATAGCGTAAAATCAACCGTTCGTTGCTCGAATACGCGTTTATTTCCATCCAACCTTTCCCCCGTACCCCCATCCCCACAAGGTATAATCCCCCCATTCACCCAGAAGCTCACGCTTGCCGGGTTTGTTATGAGTCTGTTTTGCGTCATCTGTTTCTGAGCAATAGGGGTAGTGGTCCATGATTAACACCAAAATTTACAAGGCGGTGTACGAACTCGCCGAAAAGCTGATGAAGGCCGCTGCCAAAGATGACCGCGCCACCTTTGAAGCGCTGTACGCTGAGCTGCAGGCGATCTGCACCGAGCACGAGAACACCGAGAAAGACCACCCGGAGCAGTGGGAAACCCTGGCCGACTTCACCGAAGAGCTAGAAGACGCACTGCCGATCTACCAAAAAGCACTGGATAAGGCGGTGGCCAAGCAGTCGAACGACCATATCGCCTCGATTGGGTTTTCCATGGCGTCGCTGCAAGTGGAACTGGGCGATACCCAGGCGGCCATTGAGCGCTTGCAGCAGGCCCAGGCCAGCGCCCAAACGATCGAAGATAACGAGCTGAAAGCAGAAATCGATGACCTGCTTGTCACGCTAACCCACGCCTAGGACCCTATTTTGACCAATAACGATATTTTTCGCCGTATTCGCTACACCTTCGATTTAAAAGACAACACCATCGTCAAGATCTTCGCCCTGGCGGAGGTGAGCGTGACCCAGGAGCAGGTCACGGCGTGGCTGAAAAAAGACGAAGATGACGCCTTCGTGACCATGAAGAATAAAGAGTTGGCGTCGTTTTTGAACGGGTTTATCAGCTTCAAGCGGGGCAAGCGCGAAGGCCCCCAGCCTGCGCCAGAATCGCAGTTGAACAACAATATGGTGTTCCAGAAACTGCGCATCGCGTTGAACATGAAGGCAGAGGATATTTTAGAAGTGTTTGAGCAGGTGGGCTTGCCGCTTAGCCCCCACGAACTCAGCGCATTTTTCCGCAAGCCCAGCCACAAGAACTACCGCGAGTGCAAAGACCAAATGCTGCGTAATTTCCTGCTGGGCGTTCAGCGCCAGCTGCGCCCCGGCGATAACGGCTAAGCAGGGCGCTCGCGCTTCACGCACACGAAGATCGCATTGCCCGAGACGGTATCCCAGGGCGTGATGGTCTGGTAATCATGCTCGAATACGTGCACCTCGAAGGTGGGTTCTAGCAGGGCGATAAGTTCGCTAAAGCTGACCGCTACCATGGGGTGCTCGTCGTGCCATACCTGGGTGGCACCGGCACTGGTTTTTTCGATGCTTAGCCGTAACGACTGGCGCTCCCCTTGGCCGCTGTAGTGCCACCCCGAGCGGAAGGTGAATGAATCCTCCGCCTGCTTGGCCGTGTGCCTAACGAACAGCTCGTTATCGATCCGCTGTTTATCCACTACGTTGAAGTAGAACACGCCGCCTTCGCTTAAGGCGCGGTGGGCGCTGGCGATGCAGGCGCTAAGCTTTTCCAGGCCATCGTTATAGTGGATGGAGTAAAGAAAGCAGGTGATGAGATCCAGCGGTTCGTTGGCTTCAAAGCTGCACATATCTTGCAGTGAGAAGTGTGCCTCTGGGCAGCGCTGGGCGGCGATATCCAGCATCGGCTGGTTGATGTCCAATCCGCTGCTGGTGTAGCCAACATCAAGAAAGTGGCGCACGTGGGGGCCGGTGCCGCAGGCTAAATCCAGGTGCTGCTTGCCTCCGTTACCAAATATCCGATGCAGGCGATGGATGGCATTACTTTGGGCGTGGTAGTCGATGTCGACGCACATCAAATCGTAATAGCCAGAAAGGTCGGTGTAGAGTGCGTTGACGGACATAGCGGCCTAATGGTGAGGTCTGAAAGAAAGGGGTGGCGCATGGTAAACGAGCAGCAGGGGTTTGAGAAGTTGCTTTATGGGAGTGCGCCCAGCTGGCGAGTTTGCATTCTTTAACATTTCTGCGCCGACTTTGTGGCTATCGCTCCTAAAGAAATAGCGCGGCTATCCGATAACTACTTAAGTCGAACTAAACTCCTTCTCGCAACAAGAGACTGTTATGCCCAAACCACTGGCCCTTTTTCTCTCCGTGATACTGCTTGCGTTAACCCCGCATGTGTACGCAACTACCGAGGCCGCAGAGGCGGCAGCGCTGGCATGGTTGGAAGCGGTTGATAACGGTGAGTATGAGCAGGCTTGGGAAAAGTCGTCGCCACTGCTGAAAACGCCGCTTTCGCCAAGTATGCTGCAGCGAGTAGTGTCGCTGGCCCGTGGCGATGTGGGCAGCGTAGCGTCCCGGCGGCGTATTCGTATGTCCCAGTACACTTCTATGCCCGGCGCGCCCCGTAACGATTACAAAGAGTTCGCTTTTCAAACCCGTTTCTCGGATAACCAGCGAGTGGTTGAGGTGGTAACACCGCATTTGGAAGAGGGCATCTGGCGGGTCAGTGGGTACTACGTGCAATAAGTACATGCAATAAGTACATGTAATAAGTGCGTGCAGTAAGCACGCTGTTGCGCCACGTCCGCCGGCTACACCAAGGCGCTGACGGCTTGGTTGTTAAACAATCAGCCCCAGCATATTTTTCGAGCCGTTAATACGTTCGAACCACCGCTTAGGGCAGACGGACGTACAGACCATAGGGTCGCTATAGAGAAGGGTTAATACGGCGGTAAACAGCGGTTAAGAGGCTATATACACCAAATGCAAATAGCCCAACCGCCACAAACGCAAGTAGCCACTGGCCAAAGGCTTGACCTCTTAATGTGCTGAACACTTCGGCCGTGCCCCCCGCTTGGTTGGGGTCGAACTGATACGCCGCCATCACAAAGAAGCTGCCGACCATCACAAAGACCAATCCGCGCACCGCTAACCCAAAACGGCAGACCGGATAAGCCCAGCGCTGCAACTGGGTGGGCATTGAGAAGTGGCGGTCGAATTTTGCTTTCCAGCCTTTAATGGCATGGGCGATGCCCGCGCCAATCAGCGCAGCGCCTACCGCCGCCACCAGCCAGCGCCCCAGGGGCTGCTGCATCAGCCAGCTAGCGGCGTTTTCGGAGCCACCGCCGGAACCGCTAGAGCCGCCGATATGGATAACAAGCCTGACAGCAAAGAAGGCCAAAAATGTGTGCGTAACGGCACTGACCAGCAAGCCGCCACGGATTGCGAGTCCTTTGGCACTGTTGCCGTGGTGGTCGGTATCTTGCAGGGCTTGCAGTGTGCGCCATACGGCATAGCCCACTAACCCCAGCGCGATAACGCCCAGCAGCACTTTGCCGAAAGGAGCGGTTAACACGCTTTCAAGCGCGCCGCGGCTGCCTTCAGTTTGGCCGCCTTGGCCCACGGCGGCCAGCGCCGCTAAGCCGCCTACTAGCAGATACACCACGCCCCGCGATGCGTAGCCTAAGCGGGCGAGCAATTTTACCGCATCCCTTTGGTTTGGGGGGTTACTGGCCATGATGTCCTCCTGACGTAAATGGCAATGGCGATCCTTCCAGCGGCCCATACTGTGGGTGTCGGGGGATAATGTCCAGCGTAGCGCTTATTGGGCATTTGGCGATAAAAGGGGCGCAAACTGAGCAAGATTCGGGTGGGCCTTGGGGCCTTGGCTGGTTAAGCTTGAACTAACGTGAGTGTTACTCCTTAACCTTGCCCGTGAGATGGAAGCAATGAACGACTACGCCCGTATCGAAAAAGCCATGGCCTTTATGGTGGCGAATGCCGCCCATCAGCCGAGTTTGGAAACGGTGGCGGCGCAGGTGCATTTAAGCGCGTTCCATTTCCAGCGGCTGTTTTGCCGCTACGCAGGCGTTAGCCCGAAGCGCTTTTTACAGGCGCTGACACTAGCGCGGGGTAAGCAGCTGATTGCCTCGGCGCAAAGCCTGACCGATACCGCCCAGGCGCTGGGGCTAAGCGGTGGCTCGCGGCTTTACGATCATTTTGTGACACTGGAGGCGGTCACGCCTGGCGAGTTTAAGCGCCAAGGGGAGGGCGTGGAGATTGCTTACGGCATTCACCCCACGCCGTTTGGCGAGGTGTTGGTGGCTACCACCCCCAGAGGAATTTGCCGCATGGGATTTATCGCTGCTACACCGAAGGAGGAGATCCTCACCCAGCTAGCCGCCGATTGGCCCCGCAGCACATTGCGCCACCAGCCAGATGCCACCCGCTACGCGGTAGAGGCGCTGTTTGAAGCCAAGCAAAATGACGGTACGCCAAAGAAATTGCCGCTGCATGTGAGCGGCTCCAACTTCCAGATGAACGTTTGGCGAGCACTGCTGATGATTCCGGACGGGCAGCTTGCCAGTTACTCCCATATTGCCCAGGCGCTGGGGGCGCCGAAATCGTCGCGGGCGGTGGGTAACGCGGTGGGGGCTAACCCGGTGGCGCTGTGGATTCCCTGCCACCGGGTGATTCAGCAAAGCGGCGCGCTAGGTGGCTACCGTTGGGGGCTAGATGTGAAACGCAAAGTGCAGGCCTGGGAAGCTGCCCAGCACGCTGAACAGTTGGAAAGCGCCCACGGCTAGTGCCCAAACACCGACCAGCCGGTGCGCTGCACGAACATCTCTAGCGCCCGTGCGCCGAGCAGGCTGTTGCCGTAGTGATCTAACCCTGGCGACCATACCGCCAGCGAACCGCGCCCCGGCGCGATGGCTAAAATGCCGCCGCCCACGCCGCTTTTGCCTGGCAGGCCCACGCGAAAGGCGAACTCCCCCGAGGCGTCGTAGTGGCCGCACAGCATCATCAGCGAGTTGATCCGCCGTGCCCGCTGGGGCGATACCACCCGTAGGTTGCTAGGGCGGTTGACTCCATCGGAGGCCAGAAACAGCCCGGCGTGGGCCAACTGTTCGCTGCTCATGGCGATGGCGCACTGGTGAAAGTAGGTGCCGAGCACTTTATCAACATCGTGGCGCAGCCGCCCAAAGGCTTTCATAAAGTGGGCCAGCGAAGCGTTGCGGTCTTTGTGCTCCATTTCCGACGCGGCGACCTGATGATCAAAGCAGATGCTGTTGTCGTCGGCGATGTAGCGCACAAAGCTCAAAATTTCCGCCAGGGTCTCTTTGGGTTCGTGGCCCATCATAATGGCATCCACCACCGCAATGGCCCCGGCATTGATGAACGGGTTACGTGGCTTACCGCTCTCATGCTCTAGCTGAACAATGGAGTTAAATGGGTCGCCGGAAGGCTCACGACCTACTTTTGACCACAGTCCATCGCCCCATTTGCCCAGCGCAATGGTCAAGGTAAACACCTTGGAAATACTCTGAATCGAGAAAGGCGTGGTGGCGCAGCCCGCCGAAAAGCGCTCGCCCTCTACCGTGGCTAGGCTAATGGCAAACTGGCTGGGGTCTACGTGGGCAAGCTGCGGAATATAGTCGGCCACTTTGCCGCGCTCGGTTTCCTGGGCCAACTCGGCGGCAATATCGTTGAGTAACTCTTGCATCTCGGGCGTCGTCGTTTGGCAGCGGGAGCCGCTACCCTAGCGGAATTTGACGGGCCTGTCTGCCGTGGAGAAACCCACCTTCATTAACCCTTCGCTTGATTTAAGTGCTGGTTGACGCGGGTTGCGGGCTATTCCCTTGCGTATGGGGCGGCGAATTCTAGACTGAAGCGTTAGCCGTGTATTTCAAGGAGCAGGAATGGATAGGAGATCCAACCCAGCGCCGTTACCGACGGCCACGCTGAGCGAAACTATTGCCATTGTTTGCCGTGTGATAGCGCCTAATGTGGCGAAAGGGGTGATAAGCCGCCGCCCGAAAATCGTAGGGGTAGTAGAGCGCTTCGCCCTGGATGCCCAAGGTGTGCAGCAGCTTCAAGCGTTAAGCAAAAAGTATGGCCGTGGGCCGCTGATGCTGAAAGTGCCTGGCAAACCGATGGCGGTGGTGCTGGACCCCGCCGATGCCAACGACGTGTTGGAGCACACCCCCGAGCCGTTTGCGACCGATGAGCGGTTAAAGCGCAGCGCCCTGGGCCACTTTGAACCGGAAATGGCGCTGGTTTCCAGCGGCGAGGCCCGTGAAAAACGCCGCGCCCTGAACGAGCGGGTTCTACAGAGTAGCTGCCCCCGCCATACCTTTGCCGAGGCGTTTACCAGGATTGTGGAGGAGGAGGCCGAACAGCTAGTGGCGCGGGTAGGGACGCGCTTCAACGAGCTGGATTGGGCAACCTTTCACGTGACCTGGGACCGTATTGTGCGGCGCATCGTGCTGGGGGATATCGCCCGCTACGACCGCACGCTCACCAAAGAGCTTGCTACCCTACGTAAAGCCGCCAACTGGGGCTTTATGCACCCTAAACGCAAGCGGTTGCAGCAGCGTTTTGAACGGCACCTGGCGTTTTACTACCAGCGGGCGGAACCGAACAGCCTAATGGTGATGCTCTCGGCGCAAGGCGCGGAAAGCGAACAAGCGCCACTGCAGCAGGTGCCCCAGTGGCTGTTCGCGTTTGAACCCGCAGGCATGGCGGCGTTTCGTGCGTTAGCGCTACTGTGCGCGCACCCCGAGTTCGCGGCACGGGCGATGGCAGAGGCTGATGACACGCTGCCGCCCGCCGTGGATCGGTTAACAGCCAGCGTTTTAGAGTCCCTGCGTTTATGGCCCACCACCCCGCTGATTTTAAGGCAGTCGACCAGGCTTACCCAGTGGAAGCAGGGCACCCTGCCAGCCCATACATCGCTGTTGATTCATACGCCCTATTTTCACCGTGATGAGCGCTATTTACACGCCGCTCACCAGTTTACGCCAGAGAGGTGGCTAACCCCCGATGGCCCAGGCCGATGGCCGCTGGTGCCGTTTAGCGGCGGGCCAGGGATCTGCCCCGGCAGGCATATTGTGCTGCTCGTCACCAGCCGATTGCTTGCTGCACTTCAACGGCGTGCCCGCTGGACGCTGCAGCCACCGGAGAAACTCAACGGCCAAGTTCCCATGCCGAGCTTGCTTAGTCCGTTCCACTTACGGTTTCGGCGGGAGCACCTCCAGCCAAACAGTGCCACCACGGCTTAGAAGGAGACAACGCGATGCCAAAAGCGCAAGCTTCCAACGGCTTAAACGTCGATGTGCTGGTGAATATTCTGCCCTCCGCAGAGGATATCCCGCCGCTGCAATCCTACACCGCGCGGGATGGTAGCACCTTGGGTTACCGCTACTACCCAAGTGCCGACGTTGCCGGGCGGGCCGCACCGCCCACGCTGTTAGTGCTGTTGCACGGCTCATCGGCCAGCAGCCACTATTTGGCCCCGATGGCGGAATATCTGGCGGAGTTTGCCGGTTTCGACGTGATTACTCCCGATTTACGCGGCCATGGGCCAAACCCTGCGCAGCGTGGCGATGTGGATTATATCGGCCAGTTAGAAGATGACTTGGCCGACCTGATTGAGCACGCTAAACAAGAGCACGCCCCACACGATAGGGTGGCTATTGGCGGGCACTCCTCCGGCGGTGGGCTGGCGCTGCGTGTTGCGGCGGGTAGTCAGGCGGGCAAGCTTGCTGGTGTGGTGCTGTTGGCACCGTTTCTAGCCTATAACGCCGCCACGGTGCGTAAAAAGGCGGGATGGGCCACGCCGAACCTTTGGCGCATCGTGCCGCTGGCGCTGCTCAATCAGATGAACGTCACCCGATTTAATCACTGGCCAGTACTGCGGTTTAACCTGCCGCTGGCGTACCGCACCGGCTCGGACACCCTGAGCTACACCTATCGAATGATGGAGAGCTTTGGCACCGCACATTACAAAGCTGATCTTGCCAACATCCGCGCGCCGATTCTGGTGCTGGTGGGGGATAGGGATGAGGCGTTTTATGCCAAGCAGTTTGAGCCCACCATACATCCCCACGCGCCCCAGGCGGAGTTTGAATTTATTGCCGGTGTGTCGCATCTGGATATTGTAATGAATACCACCGTTGCCCAGCGTATCGCCCTATGGGCAGAAACCCTCGGGCTTTAAAGCCAAAGAATATAACGCTGCATAGCACGGTGAACGAGGATAGCCAGGTCGATGGGTGCCTAAATGGCCTATTCAACCACCTAACAGCCTGTCAGATGCTCCCCATAAAGCGTAGATTAGCCGAGGCCGCTGATTACAACGCCCACCGCAACAAGCCCTGGAGTGCTTGGCCGATACGCTGGAAGCACACCTGGATATTCAGGCGGGGTTGGCGCTGATCAACGTATAACCGAGATTATTCCGCTGCGGTCTCTTTCGGAGGGCGCTTCGCCATCAGGGTGATCTCCACCGAGCCGCCGCCGCAAATATGGGGGGATTCGGTACAGGTGCGCGCTGGGTAGCGGCCTGGCTCGAAAAACTCGGCGTAGATACTGTCCAGGGCATTGATCTGTTTTAAATCAGCTAAGTGCACATCCACCCGGACAACATCCGCCAGGCTGCCGCCTTCTTGTTCCAGCATGCGCCCCAGTTCGCGCATCACTAGGCGAGTCTCCTCTTTAACATCCCCACGGGAGGCGCTGCCATTGGAAAGGTCAGCCACCGTTAGGCCGGAAATAAACATATAGTGGTCGTCAACTACCATATGGCTACCCGGAAAACCCGGTTTGGGCAGGGTAGGGTCGTTGATGAACTGTGTCATTTGCTCTCCTTGGCAGTAAGTAAATGCCTTGCCCCTAGTGCGACTATGCCTGTGCCGCAGGGTTCAATTAATAAACGGCTGGTGTCATCCTGTACTTTGTTCTACGCTGGCGGGCTTTTATAGCCCGCCAGCGTTGTCGGCGTATGCAAATGGCGGGATGAATGAACGCAACGAGAGAGCGTTATGAAGGTAGTCCATGTAAGTCAGAGCTCCCCGCGTGATGCGTGTTTGGCTAGGCTATGTGCCGAGGTGTATGGTCAGCAGGCAGGCTTGATGCCGCTGGTGATATTTGCCGGTACCCAAAATGTGTTGTTTACCCAGGAAGGAGCGCGTTTGCTGGCAGGCGTCGATGGCGCGGGCAAACCGTTGGCACTGGCGCTGTTAGTGCTGGATGAAGCAGGGCAGGGGATGACGGTGACCCACGCCTGCGAGTTTACCCAAGGCGCAAAAGCGCGCTTGCTCAGCGAGCTAAGCCTGAAAGCACCGCTACGCGTAGATGCTAACGATGAGAAAGAGAAAACGTTCTATCAGCAGTGCGGTTTTAAGCGCTGGTTAGAGACAGATAACGGCCCATATATTGGTTTGTCTGCCCGGCATCCTGCCAAAAGTATCGAGGCACTATCGCCCACGTTAGCGCTGGATGAGGCGCTGATTTTGCGTCGCTTTAAGCATGACGCTGCCGCTTTTACGCAAGCCAAAGAGGCGTTTTTATCCGGGCTAAATAACTTCCCTGAGACACTTTAGGAAAACGTGGCGTTTCATTTTCCGCAACCAACTTGCACGCTGTTGTCATGTTCTTAACAGCGTGGCTAGGGAGTGTGGCCAGAGAATAGAGCGCTATCGTTTATCGCAAGGTGCGGAATATCCCACCCAAGCAACGGGTTGGGTGGGTCAACGCTATTTGGCCAATTCGCGCATGGCAGTTTCCAGCCCTTCTAGCGTCATTGGGTACATACGGTCATCGATTAACTCACGGATCAGTTGAGTGGAATAGGTGTATTCCCAGGCGCGGGGCGGCATTGGGTTGAGCCAAGCCAAACGGGGAAATTTCTCGACCAAGCGCTGGAGCCACACGCCGCCCGCTTCGTCGTTAAAGTGCTCGACACTGCCGCCGCAGTGCGTTACCTCGTAAGGCGACATCGCGGCGTCGCCTACTATCACCACCTGGTAATCTGCGCCGTAGGTGTGCAGCACATCCATCGTTGGAATGCGCTCGTTGCCACGGCGCAAGTTGTTCTTCCAAACGCCTTCATACAGGCAGTTGTGGAAGTAGAAGTGCTCCAGATGCTTAAACTCAGAGCGGGCCGCCGAGAATAGCTCTTCACATACGCGGATGTGGTCATCCATGGAGCCGCCTACGTCCAGAAAGAGCAGCACTTTGACGGCATTGTGGCGTTCTGGGCGCATCTGGATATTGAGCAGTCCGGCATCGCGGGCGGTTTCGCGGATGGTGCTGTCCACATCAAACTCTTCCCGCGCCCCCTGGCGGGCGAACTTACGCAGCCGCCGCAGGGCCATTTTGATATTGCGGGTACCCAGCTCCAGCGAGTCATCGTAATCCCGAAAGCGTCGCTCGTCCCACACCTTGGTGGCGCGGCGGTGGCGGGAGCCATCCTGCCCAATACGAATGCCTTCCGGGTTATAGCCATAAGCCCCAAAGGGGCTGGTGCCACCGGTACCAATCCACTTATTGCCGCCTGCGTGGCGCTCTTTCTGCTCCTCCAGGCGTTTTTTGAACGTCTCAATGAGTTCCTCTAAACCACCCAAAGACTCAATCTTGGCCTTCTCTTCATCGGTGAGCTGTTTTTCAAACTCGCGGCGCAGCCACTCATCGGGAATCAGCGCTTCAATCGCGGCGTCCATGTCCTCAAGGCCTTTAAACCAAGCGGCAAAGGCGCGATCGAAGCGGTCAAAGTGGCGCTCATCTTTGACCAGCACGGTGCGCGCGACTTGGTAAAACGCCTCCATATCCGCAAACACCACGCCCCGCTCGACCACGGCATGAAGGTCCAACAGCTCCCGCAGGGAGACAGGCACGCCCGCACGTTTTAGGGTCTCAAACAAGCCAATAAACATGGCTTAGCGCCCGCTGTTTTTCTGGCGACGCATCATAAAGGCCAAACGTTCGAGCAGGTGGGTATCCTGCTCGTTTTTGACCAGTGCACCGGCCATGGGTGGCAGCGCCTTGGCGGGGTCGCGATGGTAGAGCGCTTCTTGCGCCAGCTCGTCGGCCATCAGCAGCTTAAGCCAATCGACCAGTTCGGAGGTAGAGGGTTTTTTCTTCAGCCCTGGGGCGCTGCGCAGGTCAAAGAAGACTTCCAATGCTTCGCTGACCAGTTTCGGGGCAATGTTTGGGAAGTGAACATCAACAATTGCCTGCATGGTCTCGCGGTCGGGGAACTCGATGTAGTGGAAAAAGCAGCGGCGCAAAAAGGCATCCGGCAGCTCTTTTTCGTTATTGGAGGTAATAACAATGATGGGGCGCTTCTCGGCGCGGATGGTTTCGCCGGTTTCGTAGACATGGAACTCCATACGGTCCAGCTCTTGGAGCAGGTCGTTGGGGAATTCGATATCCGCCTTGTCGATCTCATCAATCAGCAGCACCACTCGCTCATCGGCGGTAAACGCCTCCCACAGTTTGCCGGGCTTGATGTAGTTAGCGACATTCTCGACACCTTCTACGCCCAATTGGGAATCCCGCAGACGACTCACCGCATCGTACTCATACAGCCCCTGGGCCGCTTTGGTGCTGGATTTGATGTGCCAGGTGATTAGCTGAGTGCCGAGGGAGTCGGCCAGCTCTTCCGCCAGTAGCGTCTTGCCGGTACCCGGCTCACCTTTGATAAGTAGCGGGCGCTCAAGCACCACGGCAGCATTCACCGCCTGCTTAAGCGCATCGGTTGCGATATACGATGAGGTGGAGTCAAACGCCATAGTGGACCTCGGCTTGTCGAAAGCGTGATAAAAGTTAGATTCAAACAAGTGTACGTGAGGCTGACCGCCTAGGCCAAGGGAGAGGAAAGGCTACGTCGTTAAGCGTTCTTTGTTCACTGTTATTTATCGGCTACTCAGCGTAAATCATTTTGCGCGTCATACCGCCGTCGGCGACAAAGTTCTGCCCGGTAATAAAGCCAGCCTCTTCGGAAAGCAGAAAGCGTGTCAGCGCGGCAATATCTTTAGGGGTACCAACGCGCCCGACCGGGTGCTGTTCGCGGTCGATATCACGGTGTTCAACCGTCTGCTGGCGGCTGGGTTTTTGCCAGTCACCGACTTCGATCCAGCCAGGGCTGACGGCGTTAACGCGAATATCCGGGCCAAGGCTGACCGCCAACGCGTGGGTAAGGGCGACAATGCCGCCTTTACTGGCGGCGTAGGCTTCGGTATCCGGCTCGGATTGAAGGGCGCGAGAAGACGCCATCAGCATGATGCTGCCGCCGTGAGGGCGTAAATAGGGTGCCCCATGTTTGGCGCATAAGAATGCGCCGGTGAGGTTGGTGTTTAAGTAAGCTTGCCACGTATCCAGTGAAAGCCGCTCTATAGGGCCATGAAAAGGGTCGGCAATGCCTGCATTATGCACAATGCCGTCCAGGCGGCCAAAGTGGCTAACCGTTTTTTCGAGGCTAGCTGCTACCTGTGTCTCGTCGCTGGCGTCTGAGGTTAAGGTTAACAGCCGCTCTCGGTTTGTCAGCCTTTTCTCGGCCGCGTTAAGGGCTTCTTCATCGATATCGGTGATGGCAACGTGATGCCCCTCGGCTAATAGCATGTAGGCGATGCCGAGACCAATGCCCTGAGCGCCACCCGTGATGTAATAGGATTGAGGTTGGTTCATGCGTCATTTTCCATAGTGGTTAAAGAGTGGCTAATTTAAACCGTTTAATAATCGTAGATGGCTTGGTTTAGCCGAATTTTCAGCAAATCATGGAGCGCTCACTTTCAAATACTGCAAAATTTACTCAACTGAAAGGTGAGGTCGTTATTTTTTTTGATGAGTATGGTAAAAGTATCCGCACCAATGTGTGCAGTTTTGTTGATGGTGTTCTCAAGCCATTTAGGTTAAGTATTGTTCAAAAAATCTTGCAAGCGGACGTTGGTGATCGTGGCGTCAAGGGAGCGAGTTTGAGGCTGTGTAGCAGTAAAGTAATCAATGGACGGGTGGGCGGTACGATTGACTTTACTGTAAAGGTAAAGGCAGCACGTTTTTGTTAAGTTTCCTTGAGTCGAGGAAAAAGATTTTGCGATACCTTAAATACCCAGCTTGGCTGGGTGGCTCCTCTCTTAATTCTGGCCTATGGTCGATAGCGGCTTTGCTAGGGTTAGGCATCGTCGGCAATATGCTGCAGCTGTCGGTGCTGTTCAACGTCTATTTCGTGTTTGGCTCTGTTGCTGTCATGTTAGCGGTTGTCTGGTTAGGTACATTGCCAGCCATCCTCGTTGGTCTTACTTCAGGGGTTTACACCTATATTTTTTGGGAAAATCCCATCACGGTGACGGTATTTGTGCTGGAAGCCGCTGTGGTTTCGTGGCTCTACCACCATAAAATTAAAAATCTGATTATCGCAAGCCTTATCTACTGGGTAGCTATCGCAGCGCCAGTGGACTTTATTCTTTTTCCGTACGTGCTTGATTGGAGTCAGGAGTTAACGCTGCTGGTGTATTTAAAGCAAGCCGTGAACGGGGTGCTAAATGCGGTGATTGCTACCGCTATTATTATTTTATGTGGGTTGACTAAACGTGCTTGGCTGCCTGCCGCAGTGTCGTTAATGAGGCTGCGTCATTTGCTTTTCTGTGCGCTGCTTTCTGTCACCCTGATGACAGGTATTCCTCTGATTCTCTATGAAGGGCACGCTATGAGGCAGGGTCAGGAGAACTTTATTGGCCAATCCTTAGAGGCGCTTGGTCACGAGTTAGCAGAGCGTTTATCAGAACCTGAAGCCGAGCAGCGCTATATGTATCACATTGGGCGTGTACGCGGCAGCAATGACATCAGTATTGGTTTGCTGGATGCCCAAGGCGATACCGTTAGCCAAGTAGGTAGCTTGAATTCATTGGCGTTAGCGCCTGGAGATGAATTAATTTCAGTAAGCGAACAAACCTTGATGTGGCTCCCTGGCGGCCTTGAAAACCCTGCCGTTCGTTTTTCTCAAGGGCGGTATGTCTTGCATATGCCTATCCAAGGCGTTGCAGGAGTCGAACAAATTATATTGGAAACCCCAGCATTAGCGACTGTGCGTGCCATGGAATCTTATCGCACGGTGCTATTTTTTATGTTAGCCGGGGTGCTGGGGTTTGGGATTGTGGTAGCGGGGCTGTTGAGCCGAATGATTACTCAGCCGTTAATTCGGCTGGGGAGGAATGGTCAGGCCTTAACGCATGCCATTGCCAACGGCGAAACGCCTGCATTACCTAAAAGCCGTATTATTGAGTTTCAGCAGCTTTCTAATTTGCTTGGTGAAATGGCCGCAGAACTTAGTTGTGCTTTTAAGCGCCTTAGGTACACACAAAGTAATCTTGAGCACCAAGTAGAGCAGCGCACACAGGCGCTTGCAAGTAGTAATGATTTGCTTAGCTCAGTATTGGATGCCGCAGCTGACTTTGCGATTATTGCTACTGATACTCAAGGAGTTGTCAAGCTCTTTAATAAAGGTGCTGAAAATATGCTTGGCTACGAAGCTAGTGAAATCATTGGTTTACACACACCAATGCTTTTTCATGATGCTGACGAGGTCGCTGCACGACTTGTTGAACTGAATCAAAGCGCGAGTAACATGCTGACTCCGTTTGAAGTGCTAACTTACCAAGCCGCGTTAGATAAGCGTGAAGCAAATGAGTGGGTATATATTACCCGATTAGGCGAGCGCTTACCCATTAAATTAGTGGTGACAGCGATTAAGGATCAGCAAGGTGGTATTACTGGCTATTTAGGTATTGCGGAGGATATTTCAGAATCCAAGCGTATAGAGCAGATGAAAAATGAGTTTGTCTCTACGGTCAGTCATGAGCTACGGACTCCGCTTACTTCTATTTCAGGAGCGCTAGGAATGGTGTCAGCGGGGGCGCTTGGTAGCGTGCCGGCTCCAGTGATGCAAATGGTCACCATTGCCCATAAAAACAGTCAGCGTTTAACACACTTAATTAATGATTTATTAGATATTGAAAAAATCGCTGCTGGTAAGCTAGTGTTCGATATGCAGTGCCAGCCTCTGCAACGTTTATTAGAAAGTGCTATTGAGGAAAATTACCATTACCACCATGAGCGTAACGTTACTTTAAGGCTAGATAATCCTTATCCTGACTGTTTGGTTAGAGTGGATGGGCAGCGTTTGCAGCAAGTGATGGCTAACTTGCTCTCCAATGCAGTGAAGTTCTCACCGGAAGGCGGGGATGTCCACGTCTTTGTGCAGCGACAATCAAATAGTATTGTCGTTAATGTTAAAGATGAGGGGGCAGGTATCCCTGAGGCGTTTAAGCCGCGTATTTTTAATAAATTTGCCCAGGTAGATGCTTCTGACTCTCGTGCCAAGGGCGGTACGGGGCTAGGTTTGGCAATTACCAAAGAGCTAGTCGAACATATGGAAGGAGAGATGGGTTTTTCCTCCGCAGAGGGGCAAGGAAGCTGTTTCTGGTTTACGCTACCCATGCATCCGCCGGAATTGAGCAGTGATCATGGAGAAGACCAGGATAGCATGGGTAATGTGTTAGTCATTGAAGATGACCCTTCTGTACTTCACGTGCTGCAAGAGATACTCGTGACAGGGGGGTATCAGGTGGATATTGCTTACAATGGTGCCATGGCGCTCAAAAAGCTGGCTAGCCACCAGTATGACGCGGTGACGGTTGATATTGGCTTGCCTGATATGAGCGGTTTTGACGTAATACATTCCCTGCGCGAGCAGCGGGCAACAAAGCATACGCCTGTCTTAGTGGTCACTGGAAGCGTAGAGCGTGGCCAAGTGGCATTAGAGGGCCATTTGGAGGATGTGGCGTGGTTAGCAAAACCGGTCCAGCCCCAACACTTGCTGGGCTTGTTAAGCGAGCAAATACAGGCAAGCCAAGAGCGCCTAGCGCTCCTGCATATAGAAGATGATCCTGATCTGCGCGCCGTCATTCGTACGATGCTTCGCGAGCATGCTCATTGTGACCATGCGTCGAGTTTGGCAATGGCCCGCCGTGCTTTATTAAAGCGCCGTTACGATGCCGTTCTTTTAGATATTGGGTTACCTGATGGAGAGGGCTGGGAGCTTCTGGAGGAAATTCGCGATATACAGCCACAAGCTCGGATTGTCATCCTTTCTGGGCAATCAGTTCATGAGCTAGATCAACATCGTGTCGAAAAAGTTTTCCTAAAATCGCGCATTAGCCCGGCGCAGCTGCTAGAGGCTATACAACAACGAACCCTACTGGCGCAGATGGTAAAGAGTGGATGAATAGTTTGGAACGCGTTTTATACGTGGAAGATGACCCTGATATTCAAACGGTGGCAACGCTCGCGTTGGAGGTCGTGGGTGGTTTCACAGTAAAGGTATGCTCCTCTGGTGAGCAAGCGCTGGAAGAAGCCGAGCTGTTTTCTCCCGACATGATTTTGCTGGACGTCATGATGCCAGGAATGGATGGGCCTTCAACGTTGGCTGCGCTACGTCGGCTGCCACACTTAGAAAAAGTGCCTGTGGCATTTATGACAGCAAAAGTTCAGCCGCATGAGGTCAATCAACTTATTGCGCTGGGGGCTGAGAATGTTATTGCCAAACCGTTTGACCCGATGACCCTAGCACATCAAGTCCGCACTCTTTGGGAGCATGCGTGTGGTAAACGGTGAACCTAACTCGCTTGAGCATAAGCTGGCGCTATTAAAAAAGACTTACCAGCAAAATTTGCAGACAGAACTTGCGTCTTTATGCCAAGAGCTAAGCAAACTGCAGAAATGTATTCGATCTCAGCTGATGGCATCAGCAGGTGTTGTTAATACCGTGGTGGATACCTCACCGCGTGCCATGCTTGAAGATGTCTATCGGCGCTTGCATAAGCTAGCCGGATCTGCAGGCACATTTGGTTTTGATGCGATTGGCCATCAGGCACGCCTATTAGAAGGAGTGTTAAAGCGCTGCCTAGAAGAGGGGAAGGCTGCCATTGATTTACAGCTAATAGATGTGGTCAGCAGCCAGCTACAATCCATGCAGGTAGAGTTGGTGCCAAGCCTAAAGAAAGTCTCACCAGTAAAAGCAAAACCTGGTAAAGGCTCCATGGCTGCAAATATATGGTTGATTGAAGAAGATGCAGAGCTTGGTCAGCTTATCCTGGAGCAGTTAACGAACTTCAGCTATGCAGTACGCCTTTTTTCTTCTGTTCCTGCTGCGTGTAAGGAAATTAATAAAGAGACTCCTGACATTGTGATTGTCGATGTCAAGACAAGCGTTGAACACTGTTCTCCACTTCATGCGCTATCGTGTCCACTGCTATTTATTAGCAACAGCGATACATTTGATGCACGTATGCAAGCAGCCCAGCTGAATGCCCAGGGCTATTTTTTAAAGCCGCTAAATATACCGCAGTTGGTTAACCGGCTAGAACAGCTGTTGCAAGAGTACAAATCACCACCGGCACGTATTTTAGTGGTGGACGATGACCAGCAGCTGGCTGCGTATTATCAGCTGGTGCTGGAGTCGGCTGGTATGGAAGTACGTATTCTTGATAAGCCGCGCTACATCATTGAGCAGCTTAATTCGTTTAGGCCGGATTTGCTGTTAATGGATGTACACATGCCAGACTACGATGGCCCAGATTTGGCCTCAGTTGTCAGGCAGTATGATGAGTGGAGCAGCCTGCCGATTGTGTTTTTATCCGCAGAAATGGATTTAAGTAAGCAGGTGGATGCGCTAAGCCATGGAGCGGATGACTTTTTGACCAAGCCAATTCTTGCAGCACAGTTAATAGCGTCTATCCGCGTGCGGGTAGCGCGCTCACGCACGCTATCGGCACTACTGAATAGGGATAGCCTAACAGGGCTGTTGAAGCATGCCAGTATCAAAAGTGCCGCGATGAATGAAGTTACCCGTGGCTTTCGTCAGGGCTATCCCGTAGTAGTCGCTATGATCGATATCGATAACTTTAAATCGATTAATGATACCTACGGCCATGCTGTCGGTGATGTTGTGATTGCTTCGGTGGCGACCCTGCTACGCCAGCGGCTACGCCAAACCGATATGATTGGGCGTTATGGCGGGGAAGAGTTTTTATTAGTTATGCCACACTGCTGTGCAGAAGATGGCCGGAGACGATTGGAAGATATCCGGGAATACTTTTCTCGGCTGCGTTTCAATCATGGTGATCAGGAGTTTGCCTGTACCTTGTCTGCAGGTATGGTGTGCAGTGCTGACGCGATACATGATGATCAGGATAGGCTTCTGGTGGTAGCAGACGAGGCGCTATACCGCGCTAAGCGCCGTGGGCGCAACCAAGTTTGTCATTAAACCAATGACCACTTTTGAGGCAATTGGCCAATAACATGCGCACCCTTGGTGCACTTTAAAGGGAGTGATGGTGTTGCTGAAGCTACGGCCTGGCTACTTTATTTTATAAGCTATTATTTTTAATGGGTAAAAAATATAGTGGCACGCTGCTCGCTATATAAAAGTAAGCAGCAAATGAATAAAGCTACCTACGAGTAAACGGGTGCTTTCCCTTCTTTGCTATATCGCTGCGGTTTAGCCGTGCGGTACAACGAGTGAGCTGGCGTGCTCCACCTGGGTCCCCTTCGGGGGACTTTTTTTGTTTCTAGGGTTTGTGTTTCTAGGATTTGTCTGTGCAAGGGTAGTTGAAGAAAGCTATCAGATTAATAAAACCTATATTAAAATTTCACAGGAAATTTTAAAACAGTGTTCGTATAGTATATGTTGTACAGGAAGGCTGGTGGTAACTGGCATCAATCTCAAGCAAGAGGATGACCCTGATGAGCAATATGAAATTGATCACCGCGGCGATTTTTTCTGCTAGCGCTTTGGTAAGCCAAGCGGCGCTGGCATATGAAGCTGGTGATATCTTTGTTCGCGGTGGTGTTGCCCAAACGGACACGGGTTCTGAAAATGGAAATGTGGGTACAGCAGAGCTAGACGTAGATAATGCGCGTGGTTTTACCTATGGTGCGGGTTATCTGTTCAGCGATAAGATCGGCGTTGAATTAAACAGCTCTGAGAAGTTTGAACACGATTTAAGCGCAGCGGGTGCAAGTGCAGGCAGTGTTGATCGCTTGCCAGTGAACCTGCTGGTGAACTACTACCCGATGGGTGGTTTGGAGTCCAGAGTACAGCCCTATGTGGGGGTTGGCTTAAACTACACTAGCTTTTCCAGTGAGCCGAGTGGCTTGAGTATTGATGAGAGCTACGGCGCGATTGGCCAAGCAGGTGTTGATCTGGCAGTGACCGACAACATCATGCTGAATGGCTACGTTAGCTATGCTGACGTCAATGCGGACATCAACGCTGCTGGCGCAACGATTGGCGAAGTCGATATTGAGCCTGTCACTATTGGTGGTGGTATCACTTACCGTTTCTAATCAAGGCTCTATAGACCAACGCCCGGCCACAACCATGTGAGCCGGGCGTTTTTATTTACCAAGCGGCTATGGCTATTGCGTCAGATTCTGCGCACCGCTGTCGGTGACTAAAATATTATCTTCGACACGGATGCCGCCGCACACGGTCAGGGCATCGATTAGCGACCAGTTAATCGGCAGCGCTTTGTTGCGTAATGGAGCCAGCAGCATAGGAATAAAGTAGAGTCCTGGCTCAATGGTCACTACCATGCCGGGTTGCAGCGTGCGGGTAAGGCGTAGGGCAGGGTGGGACTTAGGGGCAGGCGAAAGCGTTCCGTCTGGCTGTCTCAGTCCCGCCACATCGTGTACCTGAATGCCTAGCGAGTGGCCCAAACCATGGGGGCAGAAGGCTCGTGTCACTCCGGTTTCCACAGCGCTTTCTGCGCTGCCGTCGTAAAGCCCGTGTGAGATCAATATTTCCGCTAAGCCTTGATGCATCTGCTCGTGAAGCGCAATGAAATCAACGCCAGGGGCGATATGGGCGATCAGCGAATCTTTCAGGCCATGCATGGCGGTCACCAAGTCGCCAAACTCACTTGGGGCGTCCGGGCCTGCGTAGGTGCGGGTAATATCGGCGCAGTAGCCGCGAAAGCGCCTGCCTGCGTCCACCAGCAGGCTATAGCGGTGTTTGGGCGGCATCAGGTCGTAGCGTTGGTAGTGTAAAACCCCCGCGTGCTCATTTAACCCGATGATATTTTGATAGGGCACTTCAGATTCGCGCTGGCGGCTGGCACCTAGATAAGCAAGCTGAATATCCAGCTCGCTGGACGCACCGATAAAAGCAGCATTGGCGGCTTGGTGACCCGCAATAGCCAGGCGGTTGGCTTCCCGCAAGCAGGCGATTTCGTAGGCGGTTTTGACCATCCGCAGCTCGTCCAGCTCGCGTATCAGCGTCTCGGGCTGTAGCGTGGCACTCTTGGCTAGCTGGGGGGCACTCTCAAGCGCCGCCACATCACCAATAATCGCGGCGTGGCCGGTTAGCGGTGGCGTGATCTTATTGCTGCAGAGATGAATATCAAATTCAGCTACCCAGGGCTCTTCCGGCAGCTGGACAGGCAAATGCCAGAAATCCGCCGGTGCATAGAGGTAGAGCTGCGGCCGTTGGTTGGGTTGGATCACCAGCCAGCTATGCTGGATATCTGACATGCCTACCCAGTGAATAAAGTGACCATAGGATTGGAAGCTGGTGGCGTGGTCATCCGCGAAGTGATTACGCGCGTGGCCGCTATAAATCGCCAGGCTATCCAGCTGGTGGGCAGCCATGCACTCATGATAGGCGCGTTGAAGTGACGCGATATGTTCACGCTGGTGTTGGTAAAGCGTTGCTGACATGCGTATATCCTTTCAAAGTCGGGGCGGGGTAAGCTCGCTCCATAGACTGTCCAGCTCGGCATGGTGCTGGCTTTGGTGACGATAAAGCCGCAGTTCCATCGGAACGTCCCAACGGCTATCGCCCGCCCTGACAAGCGTGCCTTTTGCCAGCTCTTCAGCCACATTGCGTTCAGGCAGCCAGCTCATACCATAGCCCAGTAGCACCAGCTCTTTAATGCCCGCTGCATAGAGATTTTCGCTTTGCGCGGTGAGGTGCGTACTTTGCGGTAGACGCGCTAAGTGCGCTTTTACCGCAGAACCTAGAAGCCCCCGCTTAGGGTAGGCTAACCAAGGGATTGGCTGCTGGCGAGAACCAGGTAGCAGTGCGCAGGGTGTGCCGTCGGCTTTTAAGCCTGTCACAGGTATCAACCGCTCATGGCCAATCACTCGGTAGGTGCAGGCGCTGGTATCAATATCCAGGTCGCAGCGCCCAATCGGCCAGTAGCAAATCGCCAAGTCGCACTCTGCACGGGCAAGCGCCTGGAAGTAGTCGCTGGCCACCCAGCCCGTCGCCCTTAAATAAGGCTGCACACGCTCCTGCCAGCCGGTGCGGGCAAGCCACTCCGGTAAAAAATGCCCCAGTAAACTCTGCGGTGCCGCCACCATAATGCGCCGCTGTTGGCCGGCACTGATTTCACGGACACGATCGCGGGTTAGGCGAACCCGCTCGGTGACCTGTTCGCAGAGGGTGAGAAACTCTTCCCCCGCGGGCGTTAACGACAGCGGCAACGTTTGCCGATTAATCAGCGTAACGCCCATCTCCTCTTCCAGCAGTTTAATACGTCGAGAGAAGGTGGGCTGTGTCACATGCTGTTCGTCGGCAGCGCGGGAGAAGTGTCGCGTTCTGGCCAGGGCAATAAAGTCTTCTAGCCAGCGAATTTCCATGCCTTACCTCGTAAAGCGGCTAAGCGTGTGTCTGAGAGTAGGGCCGCACTCATAGGCGGCCTTCTTCAACAGCGTGACACGCAACGCGAGTGCCGTCATCCTGGGTTTGTAGCGCAGGGATCTCCTGTTTGCAGCGGGCGTTGGCATGGGGGCAACGGCCATGGAACACACAGCCACTGGGTAGGTTCACCGGCGTAGGCACCTCACCCGAGAGGCGAATATGTTGGGGGCGGTCATCCTCTAAACGGGGAATGGCCGATAGCAGCGCTTGGGTATAGGGGTGCCGGGGTTTGGCAAATAGCGTGGCGGTGGTGGCGACTTCACAGACTGTGCCTAGATACATCACCGCTACCCGCGTTCCAAAGTGTTCCACCACCGCTAAGTCGTGGGTGATAAACAGATAGGTGAGGTGGCGGTCCCGTTGGGCATCCATCAGCAGGTTAAGCACCTGGGCCTGAATCGATACATCTAACGCCGAGATGGGCTCATCGGCGACGATAAATTCAGGGTCGACGGCGAGGGCACGGGCAATGGCGATCCGTTGGCGCTGGCCGCCGGAGAATTCATGGCCAAAGCGTTTGCCCCAATCCGGGTCGATGCCCACCGAGCGCATCACTTCCTCAACCTTGTCGAGGATCTGCTGGCGGTTCCAGTCTGGGTGGTGCAGGCGCAGCGGCTCTTCCAGGGTTTGCTGAATTGTCATACGCGGGTTAAGCGACGCGTAGGGGTTCTGGAAGATCATCTGCATGCGCTTGCGATAAGGCAGCAGCTGTTTGGTGCTTAGGTTATCGATACGCTGGCCGTCGTAGCGGATCTCACCCTCTGATGGCGTGATAAGCCCCATAACGGTACGTGCGACGGTAGATTTACCGCAGCCGGACTCACCGACTACGCAGAGCGCTTCGCCGCGTTTGATATCCAGGTTTACACCGTTGATGGCGTGGACATACTCCTGGTGGCGAACCAGCTTTCCGCCCTTGAAACGTAGCTGCTCCAAAAAGTCACCAGAGAGGGAGAAGCGCTTTTTCAGGCCGCGAATTTGCAGCAGCGATTCGCTGCTCTCTTCATTTTGAGTAGGGGTAGTGGGGATGATGTCAGCCTGGGCGCTCATAGGCTCTCCTCCTTCTGGCGGCGGTCTTCCAGCATTTCCGCCACCATATGGCAGGCAACGCGACAGTTACCGGATTCAACAAAGTCGGGTACTTGCTGGGTACATGCGGGACGGGGCTGGCCGTCGGCACGGTTGATAAAATCGCAGCGGGGGTGGAACGCACAGCCGCTGGGTAGGTTAGAGAGCGACGGCATACTGCCGCGAATCTGGTTAAGCTTTTCACCTGGCGTTGCCATCTGCGGCAGCGCGTTAATCAAGCCTTGGGTGTAGGGATGCTGCGGGTCGTTGATAATTTCCCGCGTGGGGCCTTGCTCAATCACTCGACCTGCGTACATGACCAGCATTCGCTGAGTCACTTGGCTCACCACGCCCAGGTCGTGGGTGATCAGAATCAAGCCCACGTTGTGCTGCTCGCACAGCTCCAGCAGCAGTGCCATGATCTCGGCTTGAATCGTCACGTCCAGCGCTGTGGTAGGCTCGTCGGCGATAATAATATCCGGGTCGAGCAGCAGGGCGATGGCAATGATAATGCGTTGGCGCATGCCGCCGGAGAGCTCGTGGGGATACTGATCCAAGCGCTTTTCCGGCGAGGGGATCTGCACCTGGCGCAGCTTATCCAGGGCGATAGCCCGTGCCTCTTTAGTGGAAATACGGCGATGCGCCTTTAAACACTCCACCATCTGCTCTCCAATGGAGAGCACTGGGTTCAGGGTCATCATCGGGTCTTGAAAGATCATCGAAATGCGGTTGCCGCGTACTTTGCGAAGGCCGCGTTCCGACATGGTGTTGAGCGTTTGACCATCAAATGTGATGCTGCCACCGGCAATAAAGCCGGGTTTGGCAATCAGGTTCAGCAGCGAGAAAGCCGCCACGGATTTGCCCGCACCGGATTCGCCCACGATCCCCAGGCGCTCACCGCGCTCCAGGGTGAAGTTGACGTCGCGCAGGGCGCGCACTTCGCCCTGGCGTAGGGCAAAGCGGACATCGAGATGAGAGACTTCAAGAAGTGCCATGGTGTCCTCAGCCTTTGTAGAGTCGTGGGTTCATGACATCGCGCAGCCAGTCGCCCAGAAGATTGATTGACAGCACCAGCACCACCAGTACCGCACCGGGGATTAGCGTGATCCACCAAGAGCCTGACTGAATATAGTCAAAGCCTGCTTTAATGAGCGAACCCAGCGATGGGTGGGTTTCCGGCATACCCAGCCCCAAAAACGATAGCGCCGCTTCAGAGATAATCGCGTTGGCAATTTGCACCGTTGAGATAACGAAGATCGGTGACAGCGTGTTCGGCAGCACATGGCGGAACATAATGCGTTTGCTCCGCAGACCCATCACACGGGCGGCATCTACATACTCCTTGTTTTTCTCGGCGAGCACCGAGGCGCGCACCGTGCGGGCGTACTGCGGCCACTCGGCAAGCCCGATAATCAAAATCAGCATTAGCACGGCGTATTGGCTGTAAAACGCGCTGCCCAGCGTGGCTTTCACCACCGCACCTACGACGATGGCCACCATCAGCGTAGAGAACGAGAGCTGGATATCCGCCAAGCGCATCAGAAACGCGTCGACACGGCCGCCCAGATAGCCTGCCATCAGGCCGAAGGTCACCCCTAGCAGGGCTTGCAGCGCCACCGCGCCAAAGCCAATCAGTAGTGAAACCCGCGTGCCGTAGAGAATGATCGACAAAAGGTCGCGCCCTTGGGCGTCGGTGCCCAGGGTGTACATCTCATCGGCGCCGTCAATCCAGAAGGGCGGCAATTCGGAGGCGAGAATGTCGATTTGGGCCAGGTCATAAGGGTCGGTAGGCGCTAGTAGCGGTGCCGAGAACGCTGCGATGACCAGGCAGATAAAGACCGCTAAGCATAGCTGTGCTGTGCGGTCGCGTTTGAAGCTGTACCACAGGTAGGAGTCGCGCAGGCGCTCCCAGCGGCTTGGAGCAGTAGAGGGAGTGGACGTTGTCATGCGGGCTTACCAGTCAGTTTTACAGTGGGGTTCACGAAGCCGTAGATCAAATCCACGATGGTGTTCGTGACCACGAAAATGACGCCGACAATCATCAAATAGGTAACAATCAGCGGAATATCGGCGCGGTTAATGGCATCAAGGAACATCAGTCCCATGCCCGGCCATTGGAAAACGGTTTCGGTCAAAATGGTGTAGGCCACCATGGTGCCGATCTGTACGCCGCCCACGGTAATCACCGGCAGCATGGTGTTTTTCAGCGCGTGAACGAAATAGACACGGCGCATGGAGATACCTTTAGCACGGGCGTACTTGACGTACTCGGACTGCAGCACTTCCATCATTTCTGCACGGATTAAGCGGATGAAGAGGGGGAGCATAATAGAAGCCAACGACACCGCAGGCAGGATGAGGTGCTTTAAGCCATCCCAGGTGACCAGGTTGGTATCCCAATGGCCCACGACATGCACCAAGTCGTAGCCACGGCCAAACGATGGCATGTTGCCTTCGGTCGAGAGTAGCCCGTTCAACCAAGCGCCCCAGGCGGTGCTTTCTGGGAAGAGGGAGACTGTCACGCCGATCGAGAAAATCTGGATCAATACAATCGCGGTTAGAAAGACCGGGATAGAGATACCAATAATGGAGGCACCCATAAAAAATCGCGATATGGGCGAGCGGGGCTTAATGGCGCTATACACACCAATCGGTACTGAGAACAGCACAATAATGAGCGTAGCGCCAAACACTAGCTCAAGGGTGGCTGGTAGGTGCCGGGCAATCACTTCCAGCGCGGGTTCACGGTAGAAGTAAGAGTAGCCAAAGTCACCCTGCACGGCGTTTTTAGCAAAGCGTACATACTGCACCAGGAACGGGTCGTTTAAACCTAACCGTTCGCGGATTGCCTCGCGCTCACTTTCGGGGACCGACTGTCCGACCATCTGTTGTACAGGGTCACCCAGGTTATCCTGGATGGCGAAGGCCAGTACACTGATGACAAACATCACCAATATTGCGTGCATCAGCCGCTTGATTAAAAAAGCAATCATGGCGTACGCCACCTATGTTATAGGTTTCACGGAGGAACGGTTGCAAGAAACTGCCAAGCACAGGGCAATTGGCATATAAAACGCTTCGCCCTCCAGCGGGGCTGGAGAGCGAAGCATCCTTGCGCGGAGTTTCAGTTAAGCGTAGGGATTAGCGGTTAATCACCAAGTCGCCTAGGTAGGGGAAGTCCAGTGCGCTGACCACCGGCTCAACGTCAACGCCTTCGGCAGCTGCATAGGCCAGGTTTTGCCAGTGCAGCGTGATGAAGCCAACGTCTTCATACAGCATCGCCTCGGCTTCACGCAGCATCTCGTTGCGTTTTTCCAGATCGGTTTCGCTATCTGCCTCAGTGACCAGAGCATCGATCTCTTCGTTGCAGTAGCTGCCGTAGTTGTATTGGCCAGCGCCGGTCTCTTCATCGATACAGAAAGAGAGGTACTGGAAGAAGTTGGCGGTATCTTCGGTATCCGCGTGCCAACCAATCATGGCGATATCAGACTGGCGAGTGTCATACTCGGGCCAGTATTGAGCCAGCGGCATGGTGCGCAGGTTAACCGTAATGTTGATACGGGCCAGCATGTTGGCAACTGCCTGGGCGATTTGGGCATCGTTCACGTAGCGGTTGTTCGGCGCAATCATGTCAACGCTGAAGCCCTCTTCGTAGCCTGCTTCGGCCATCAGCGCTTGGGCACGCTCAAGATCGTAACGAGGCACGAGATCCGGGTTGTGGCCAGAGTAGCCTTCCGGTGAGAACTGGCCAGCGGGCGTTGCGAAACCACGCATTAGGCGGTCGGCAATGCCTTCCTGGTTAATGGCCAGGTCAACGGCCTGACGAACACGGGCATCTTGGAAGGCTTCGACGCGCTCTTCATTCAACTGGAAGCCAATAATACGGGTGCCGGGCACTTCAACTAGGTTGACACCATCGGCTTCGCGAACACGGTCAAGGTCGTTAGGTGGAACGGCATCAATAAAATCGACACCGCCTGATAGCAGAGCCGCGACGCGTGAGGCGTTTTCAGCAATTGGCGTTAACACGATTTCAGAGACGTTGCCTTCGGTTTCGGTGTCCCAGTAATCTTCGAAGCGCTTGAAGTCAACGCGCACGCCCTGGCGGCGGTCGGTGACGATAAACGGGCCGGTGCCGGATACGTTGCGAGAGGCGAAGGAGTTGCCTGCTTTGACAATTTCTGCTTTGTCTTTGCCGTCTTCGGTCTCGCCAGTGTAAAACTCGCTATCCATCGGGAAGATATAGGTAGCAAGGTTGAGCAGCAGCGGGTAGGGCTCAGCAGTAGTAATTTCAACAGTGTAATCGTCAATAGCTTCGGCGCTGGCTACTGGCTCAAAAATAGCGCGGTAGTCCGGGCTCTCTTTCAAACGCTCGATAGTCCACACGACATCTTTGGCGGTGAAGGGGTTGCCTGAGTGGAAGGTAACGCCTTCACGCAGCGTCATCCGCATGGTGGTCTCGTCTACCTGCTCCCATTCAGTGGCCAGACGCGGCTCAAACTGAAAATCCTTGGTCCAGCGAACCAGCGGGTCAAAGGCGAGGTGCGAAAAGCGCAGTACGCCGCCTGACAGCTGCTCGTGAAGGTCCAGGGTTTCCGGGTCGGCAGAGTAACCAATGCGCAGAGTTTCTGCACTTGCCGTCATGGGGAGTAGCGCGGTGCCAAAGACGGCAGCACCAATGACTGAGGCCAGTAGTGTTTTCTTAAGCGTCATAAAGGATCCCTTTCGTGTTGTTTGTTGTTCGCTTTACTGAAGCGGTGTTGATGGTCAGTAAAACAGACGCGGCCAGCTCGTAAGCTATGCTGACAACATAGAGAGAGGCGTATACGTCATACAATCGAAATAATGACAGGCATCATTCATCTGCTGAATGATGGGGATAAAAGCGGTGATTGTTTGGCATAGTAATAGACAAAAGTTGAATATGTCGGCACCCGTAGGCGAGTGGTGCTTATCCCACTACAGAGCGTAACAGATCATGCTAAAACAGAATATTATGTGGTTAGTTGCCAGCATCATGGCGGGCAGCTCGCTACTGGTGAGCGCTGATGAAACCGCCGATATGGTGGGTACACTGGGTGATAAAGAGTATGCCTGGTTTGTATTGCGCCAAGGCGATGATTCCAATGCATCGTTTATGGAAGTGGGTGACCAGGTACACATTGAGGTGACTGGCTTTACCGACCCGGTAGAGTGGGATGCTCAGGAAGCGTTGATGATGCGCTTAACGCTGGAGCAGGGCGAGCTTGTTGAGGCAAGCGTTTTACAGCTTATTGGAGAGACAGCGATGCCGCCCCTCTACACGTCCGAGGGTGGCGATATCTCGGTCGTTCTTAGCTACATAGAGCGAGAGGGGCGTTTGCTTCATGTGGCAGGGCAGGTAGAGGGGCAGCTGGCGCTGCAGCACACGCTAGACTCGCCACCTGTGGCCGATGAAGGGGTGGCACTTAGCGTGCGCTTCGATATTACTGCACAGAAAGTAGCCTTCTAGCAGGCTGGCATTGGCCGTTACTACGCCCCAAAACGCTGGTGCAGCCAGCGGTTAATGTCGTCAGACTCATATAGCCACTCTACCTGGCCGTCGTCATGCTTGATTTTTAGGCAGGGCACCTTCACTTTGCCGCCCCCTTCCTGCAGCGCCTGTTTATGCGCTGGATCTAACTGGGCATCGCGCAGCTCAATATTCAGGCCAAGGCGGGCAATCTCTTTACGCACTTTGATACAGAACGGGCAGGTTCTGAACTGGTAAAGCGCGAGATGCTGGCAGGCTGCATCGACTTGGGCTTGTTCTTCCGGCGTGCGCTCAACGGCTTTGGGTGTGGAAAGCTTTTCAGATATCAGCATGACAGGGGCTAGCAGAACGCGAACGCCCCTGAAAAAGTAACGAACTAGAATTCGCATAATTGGCTCCTCTCGCCATGCCAATGATGGATTGGCTGCGGTGGTCGGGATTGGAATTAAGAAAGAAAAGGTGGGCGCATCCTGCAACAAATTGCCGGCATTGTCACTTTCTGGCTTCTGAGACTGCTCTCAATGGTGACGCTGACAGAGAACGAGATGAGCAACACTGCCTAGCGTGATAATCTCAACAGTTATTGATGAATTCTTTACTTAGTACAGCCTGTTGAAACGGTTAGGGAAGGAGCGCTTAGCCCATGCGTCTGCATATTATCGGTATCTGTGGCACCTTTATGGGGAGCCTCGCACTACTTGCGCGGGAGCTTGGCCATGAGGTGAGCGGCTCGGATGCCAATGTTTATCCGCCGATGAGCACGCAGCTAGCCGAAGCGGGGATCACCTTGATGGAGGGGTATCGGGAAGAAAACCTGTCCAACGCCATCGATTTAGTTGTGGTAGGTAATGCACTCTCAAGGGGCAACCCCGAGGTGGAGGCGCTGCTGAATAGCGGCAAGCGCTATACCTCTGGGGCGCAGTGGCTAGCCGATTATGTGCTGCCCAAGCGCAAAGTGATTGCCGTGGCAGGCACCCATGGAAAAACGACCACAGCCAGTTTACTGGCTTGGCTACTGGAGAGCGCAGGGCTGAAGCCTGGCTTTCTGATTGGTGGCGTGCCGCGTAATTTCGGTGTGTCCGCGCGCTTGGGCGACCCAAAGGCTCCCTTTGTAGTAGAAGCCGATGAGTATGACACGGCCTTTTTCGATAAGCGCTCCAAGTTTGTGCACTACCGGCCTGATATTGTGGTCATGAACAATCTTGAGTTTGATCATGCGGATATTTTCCCTGACCTTGCCGCTATCGAGCGCCAATTCCATCATCTTGTCCGCACGGTGCCCAGCCAGGGGCACTTGCTGGTAGCCGACCGGCAGCCTGCGCTTGAGCGTGTCCTTGCCATGGGGGCTTGGTCACCGGTGGCTTTCTTTGGCACCGACGCCGCGAGCCAGTGGCAACTGCGCCTGGAGCGAGCTGACGGTAGCCGTTTTCAGGTGCTTCACCTAGAGGGTGAAGGGGAAGAGGATAGCGTCGTAGAGTGGACGCTCACCGGCGAGCATAACGCCCGTAATGCACTGGCAGCGCTGGCCGCCGCGCGGCTATGCGGGGTGAATTTGGCGCGGTCTTGCGCGGCGCTGGCCCGCTTTCAAACGCCTCGCCGGCGGCAGGAGGTAAGGGGCGAAGTGAACGGTATTCAGGTCATCGACGACTTCGCCCATCACCCAACGGCCATCGCCGCCACCCTTCAGGGCTTGCGCGCAGCGACCACTAAAGGCCGCCTGCTGGCGGTGATCGAGCCACGTTCCAATACCATGCGCCTAGGGGCATTGCGTGAGCGGTTGAATGACAGTGTGGCCGAGGCGGATGCGGTGTTCTGGTTTCAGCCAAGCGGCGTGGCTTGGTCGATGGAGTCTCTAGTGGCGGCGCAAGGCGAACGGGCGTCGCTATACAGCGATATTGACGCGCTGGTAAAGGCGGTGGTCACTCAAGCGGCACCTCTAGACCGCATCGTGGTGATGTCTAACGGCGCCTTTGAAGGCGTGCATGAGCGGTTACTCGCCGCACTAACGGAGCGGGAGAAACAGCGTGACTCACTTTAAGCCCCCAGTGACCGTGGCGCTGACAGGCGCATCGGGCGCACAGTATGGCCTGCGGCTGATTGACGTGCTGGTAGAAGCCGGACATGAAGTGTGGGTGATGATTTCCAAGGCGGCCCATATGGTGATTGCCACGGAAACCGATGTCTCGCTGCCTGCCCAACCGCAGCGCCTGGTGGGCGCGCTTACCGAAAAAAGCGGCGCCCGGCCCGGGCAGATTCGCTGCTTTGGACGAGAAGACTGGATGGCACCGGTAGCATCGGGGTCTGGTGCGCCTTCGGCCATGGTGATCTGCCCCTGCTCAACAGGAACGCTGTCGGCAGTAGCAACCGGTGCCAGCAATAACCTGATTGAACGCGCAGCAGACGTAGCGATTAAAGAGCGCCGCACGCTGGTGATGGTGCCCCGCGAAAGCCCATTTTCGCCGATCCATTTAGAACACATGCTGGCACTTAGCCGTCTAGGTGTCGTGATTCTGCCCGCCGCGCCGGGGTTTTATCACCGCCCTCAAAGCATGGACGATCTGATCGACTTTATTGTTGCTCGTATACTCAATCAGTTGGGTATTGCCCACTGTCTAATGCCCCGCTGGGGGGAAGAGCAGAATTCAACACATGCATCCAGCGATGCGGAGAACAGGGAAGAATAATCATGATGTCATGGGCGACGCTCTCGGTGTTTGTACCCACGTTTCTGTTTGTTTCATTAACTCCCGGCATGTGTATGACACTTGCCATGGTGTTGGGCATGACCCAAGGGGTGAAACGCACGCTGTGGATGATGGTGGGCGAGCTAATTGGCGTTGGTTTTGTAGCTGCCGCAGCTGGGGCGGGCGTAGCGGCATTGATGCTTCGCCAGCCAGAGCTGTTTATTGCCTTTAAATGGGTGGGTGGTGCGTATCTGGCCTACCTGGGCATTATGATGTGGCGCTCGCGGGGGAGAATGGCGATTCCTAGCGAGCTGGATAGCGGCCCGGCAGCTGGGCGCCTCCAGCTAGCGATGCAGGGTTTGGTGACGGCCGTGGCTAACCCCAAAGGATGGGCGTTCTTCATGGTACTGCTGCCCCCTTTTCTAGATGGCAGCAAACCGCTTGCTCCACAGCTGAGTATGTTGATTGCTGTCATCTTAACCATCGAGTTTGCTAGCATGTTGGTATACGCCACGGGCGGTAAAACACTGCGTAAGCTGCTGGGTAAAAGCGGTAATGTGCGGCTGCTTAACCGTATCGCGGGCACACTGATGATCGGCGTGGGTGTTTGGCTAGCGTTAGGTTAAGCGGGGCAATTTGGCTGCCCTGCTGGTCTAGGTGGAGAAGCGGTGGGCGGATGGGATCACACCGGCGGAAAAAAAGCCACTCGCACGCCAACGAGGAGTAGCGACCCAAGTAGGAGCCTTGCCCAGGGAATGGATGGCAGCGGCCTGCGATAGCGCCGTTGCCAGTTAAGTTGAATCAGTGCACATACCACCAGCCCTAGTAGCGCGCCGCCAACTAGGTCACTCAGCCAATGAACGTCCAGCACTAGACGTGAAAGCGCCATGGGAAGCGTGATGCCGATAGCAAGCCAATATACCCACATGCGCCGCTGCCGTGGCTGCCTTGAGGCGATCAAAACTGCCATCACGCCTGTAACCACTACCCAGGTGGAAGTGTGGGCACTAGGGTAAGAAAACGAACCGACCAAATAGTCTGGTGTATCAGGCCTCGCCCTACCAAACACGGCTTTACCCAGCGTATTCAGCACGCCGATACCGCCAAGGGCTAGGGCACCGTGGGTGAGTAGGTCAAATCGCTTAACGAGCAGCAGCCAAAGTGCCCATGGAGCGGCGAGCATGATGATCCCGGCTTTGTCACCCACTTTGGCGAGTAGCAGGCTGGCGTCCACTAACCAGGGGGAGCGCAGCCAGGCAAACAGCTGTTTCGCCTGCAGGTCAATCAGCAAGGGGCCGTCGTGCTGCATAATAAGAAGCGTCCAGGCGGATGCCGCAGTGAGCGCTATGAGGCATAAAAAGAGCGAGGCTAGCGGCACTTCGCCGTTACGGCTCATCGCAAGCCATGGGCGACGCATGGCGGGTACGCGACGGGCCAGATGGGCAATGGCGAAATATATCCGCCCGTGGCGGCCTACTTGGGCGCGCCCCCAGGAAAACATGACCGCTAATATAATAACGCTGGCTGCCAGCATGATGATGGCCATTTCCACATTAGCGGGTAAGTTGAGCCGCTGTTGCCATGTGTGGCCGAGTAGATAGCCAGGCAGTACATAAGCGGGTGCCCAGAGAGCCGCAGATATAATATTAGCCCAGGCAAAAGTACGTCCAGGCATTCGCATCATGCCTGCTACTAAGGGAATAATAGGGCGCACAGGCCCGATAAACCGGCCGATAAATACCGAGTAGATCCCATAGCGTTCAAAAAAGCGTGCTCCACGCCCTAGCCATTCAGGGTGAAGCGATAGTGGCCAGCGGGTGGTGACGGTATCGCTATGGCGGTAACCCAGTAAGTAACTGGCACTATCTCCGAGTACCGCGCCAATAAAGGCAGCGCTGATTATCCAGGGCAGTGCAATTGCTTGGTGCCCTGCGATAGACGCGGCAGCAGTAATAAGCACGACGCCTGGCACGAGTAACCCCACCAGTGCCAGGGACTCTACCAGAGCAATGCCTAGTACCAGCAAAAGCAGCAGTGCAGGTGATAACGACAGGGATAGCAGCGTATCGTTAATAGACAAGGGCGATTTAATCCGCAAGTGGGTTACACGTTGGCAATGGCGTTGGCGCGCGCTTCCAAGCGCTGCACGTATCGTTCAAAACTCTCTTTGCGGAGAGGCAGGCAGGTGGCAATGCGTGCCTCTAGCTGGCCGGTTTCCACTAGCACTCGACGGGAAAGCGCCCGCTGTAGGCGCTCCCTGACCAGCAACGCGCCACTCTCACTGGTGTCGGGCAGTACCAGCCAGAACGTCGCATTACCTGCGCGCCCCAGTATATCGTGATCACGGCAGCGGCTATTCACCTCGCTGCATAGCGCGCCCAACAGGGCAGTTTGTGCGCGGTGGCCAAACTGCTCTTCCGCCATATCCAGTTGTGGCAGGTGAATCACGAGCACTGCCAGCCGCTTATTAAGCATGGCTGCCCGTTGAAACTCATTATTAAGTCGCTCTTTAAGCGTATCAATATGGTAGGCGTCACAATCGCTATCGTTAGGGTCCGTTGCCCTCAGCAGTGCCTGACGGCGTGCATGTTCCCAGGGGGGGAGGGCGAGCAGGAGTGCTAAGGCCACATAGCTAAGTGAAAAAGGGGTTGTTTCGAAAGTGGATAGCCACCACCAGGCGGAAAGGAAAACTACGTTGAGACTCAGTGCGCTCCAAAGCGGCAGTAGTAAAAAGGTAGCTCCAATGGGTAAGCCGAGCCACATAGAGGATGTGTTTGGCTGTGTATAGGCCGAGGTGAGTACCACAATATAGACACTTACCAATAGCAGTATACGCGGCACACAGGGACGAATCCCCCGACCTAAATGCATGAGTAGGCTAACTAATAGAAGCATGGACAAAAAAAGCGGTATGAGCAGATCACGGTAGCTGCCCATCGCGTACAACCACAGCGTGTACCCCACCATAATGACCATACTGGCGCTATAAACCACCGTCATTAGGCGCTTTGGGGGCGGTGGTACTCTCATGCGGCCTCGCTTAGCCGTTGTTTTGGATAGCGGCTTAGGGCGTCGATAGAGAGAGCGTCTAATTCGATTTCCATAAGCGGTTGATGATAGAAGGTAGCGCTGTCGGGTAGGGCAGCGCATAGGGTTGTGAGCCGTTTAGCGGCCTCTTTGGGGGACCTGGATAGCATGAGTGTGGCAAGGGTTGTGTTATTTAGTCGGTAGACATTTTCAAACTCATAGGTTAGTTCACACAGTTTCTGGGCGACTGGCCATAGCTGGTGTCGTTTGACCTGAATAACCAACACCTCCGCATGGATAGCTTCCCGCTCTGAGCGGGTTTGCTCTCTCATTAAATCGCGTAATAGCTGTTCACCTGCCCATAGATTGACGCCTGGCACCAATCTTAGACGCTGTCGGATATCGCCATTCATATTAATTAACTGGTGGGTGCGGGAAAGGGCCAGTACGCTAAGTGTTGCCAGTGATAAAGCCATCAGCAGCCACTCTGGGAGGCTCATCACCGACGCGATGAATAGGCAGCTAAGCGTGGCCGCTCCTATGTTAAATATGGCTGTCCAGCGGTGTTGGGGCAGCATAAATACAGCCCCCCAAGCCCAAACAAGCAGCGAATGGCGTTCGGGCGCGGCAGCAATTAATCCGAGTAGCAGGGTGCCAGCAAGCATCTGCCAAGGCAGTCCAGGAGAGCGGCGATGGCTAAAGTCCAAGGCCAAAGCGGTGACAAATAGCCAGCCCACCGACAGCCAGAGCAACAAGGTCGCTGCAGGAGGGGCTGTGGGCGTCCATAAGGCCAACGCTACGGCAGCAGCGAGTAGGTTGGCTCTTAGCAGGCTGATTTTGTATTTGCTTTGCATGGTGGCTTACTATTTACCTGATAGCGATTGGCCTATTTAGCCGTAGCATAACGCATTGCTTGGACCAGTCCTTTGAATCACTCAGTATAATGCCCAAATGGCGTAATATAAGCCCACTCATTTAACAACGCTGACCACATAGGGAGATAGCATGCGCGGTTCTGATGCATTCCAAGAAGACGCCCAACACCATTTGGCTACCGGGGATGTGCCCGCGTATATGCAAGCCCTAGGACAAGCAGCCCGGGCTGCGGCAAGTGCATTACGTCGTGCCGATACTCAAATGAAGAATCGTGCGCTTGAGGCAATGGCTCAGCGGATTGCGGCGGCGCGCAGCGATATTTTACAAGCCAACGCTGAAGATATGCAGCGCGGGCGTGATAATGGCCTGGATAGCGCGCTGTTAGACCGCCTGGCGCTGAACGATCAACGTATTGATGCGATGATTGAGGGGCTCCGCCAAGTGGCGGCGCTACCCGACCCAGTGGGGGAAATTGACGGCATGACCTACCGCCCTAGCGGGATTCAGGTGGGCAAAATGCGCGTTCCCCTAGGCGTGATTGGTATCATCTACGAATCGCGCCCCAACGTAACGCTTGAAGCGGCTAGCCTGTGTTTGAAATCCGGCAACGCTTGCGTGTTGCGCGGTGGTTCCGAAGCCAGTGCCTCTAACGCTGCGCTTAGCCGCTGCCTTCAAGCGGGGTTGGCCGACGCGGGTCTGCCAGCGGGCAGCGTGCAGGTGGTTGCCACCACCGACCGGGCGGCGGTGGGCGAGATGATTAGTATGCCCGCGTATATTGACGTGATTATTCCCCGTGGCGGCAAGTCGCTCATCGAGCGTATTTCTCGTGAAGCTAAAGTGCCGGTGATCAAACACCTAGACGGTGTATGCCACGTCTATATCGACACCACCGCCGACCCTGCCAAAGCGCTGGCCATTGCCGTGAATGCCAAGACCCACCGTTATGGCACCTGTAATACCATGGAAACACTGCTCATCGATGCGCCGATTGCCGATATTTTGCTACCGGAGTTGGCACGAGCCTATGCCGAACACCAAGTTGAGCTGCGTGGCTGCGAGCGTACTCGGGCGTTACTTCCCCAGGCAGCCTTGGCTACCGAGGAGGATTGGCACGCCGAATACTTGGCGCCCATTCTTGCCATTAAAGTGGTCGATGGCATGGATGAAGCAATCGGACATATTGAGCGCTACGGCTCCCACCATACCGATGCGATTGTGACCCAAGACTACTCGTTGGCGCGGCGCTTTATGGCCGAAGTGGATTCAAGCTCGGTGATGGTAAACGCCTCGACTCGCTTTGCGGACGGTTTCGAATATGGTTTGGGAGCAGAGATCGGTATCTCCACCGACAAGCTACACGCCCGAGGCCCGGTGGGGCTGGAAGGGTTAACGACACAAAAATATATCGTATTCGGTGATGGTCAGGTTAGGCAATGAGCAGTGTGCCGAAGCAAAATGTGCCGAAACAAATAGATCGTCCAATGCGGATAGGTATGCTCGGGGGGACGTTTGACCCCGTCCATAATGGCCATCTACGCAGTGCCGTAGAAGTGCGCGAGGCGCTAGGGCTAGACCGGTTGCATCTAGTGCTTGCGCCCAAACCACCCCTGCGGGATACCCCGCAGGTGTCGGCTACCCAGCGTTTGGCCCTGTTAAAAGCAGGTATTGGCGATACGCTAGGGCTATTGGCGGATGACCGCGAGCTGCAGCGCGCTGGCCCCTCCTATAGCGTGGATACGCTGGCGGAGCTGCGCCAGCAGTACGGCAACGATGTTCCGCTAGCGATGATTATCGGTTTTGATGCTTTCTTACGATTAGCCAAGTGGGATCGAGCCGCACAGCTTTTTGAGCTTTCACACCTCGTTGTGATTGCCCGGCCTGGCTATTACTCCCCCTGGCCTTCAGCATTGAAGGAACTGGTGGGCGATCGTGAAGTCGATAGTGTGGATATATTAATGCAGCGCCCCTACGGCGGTATGTTGATGCTGGAACTGCCATCTTTAATGGCTATATCCGCCACCTATATTCGGGAGCGGCTGCAAGCAGGTAAAAGCGTGCGCTACTTGCTGCCGGAAGCGGTCGAACAGGCTATTTTTCAACAAGGGCTTTACCAATCCGGCGAATAGCGCTGGCAGTCGCCAAAGAAGCCGTTACAATGGCCCGCCTATCAGCGGGGGCATCAGTTATAACCACGACTTATTGCCACAATCTATTACTACAAGGGGTTGCCTTCAGGAGTCATGCACATCGATACATTGAAAAATCTAGCGATTGACGCGCTAGAAGAGCTTAAAGCACGTGATATTACGCAACTCGACGTTGCGAAATTAACCGAAGTTACCGACCTCATGATCATTGCGAGCGGTACTTCTACCCGCCATGTGGCCGCACTGGCCCAGAACGTTGTCGAAAAAGCCAAGGCAGCCGGTATGCACCCTAGGGGTGTAGAGGGTGGCGATAATGCCGACTGGGTGTTGGTGGACCTAGGCGATATCGTTATTCACATCATGCTACCCGAAGCCCGTGCGCTGTACGATCTGGAGCGCCTCTGGGCGGATCTGCCTAGCGACGCTGGTGCGATGAGTGAATCGCTGAAACAGTTTGAAGAGCGAGCCACCATGTCATGAGGATTCGGCTGTTGGCGGTGGGTACAAAAATGCCTGCGTGGGTAGAGCAAGGTGTTGAAACCTACCGCAAGCGGCTTCCTCGGGACTTCACGCTGGAAATTGAAGAGATTCCGTTAGGCCAGCGCGGCAAAAACGCGGATATAGCCAAGGCGCGCGCACAAGAGGCGCAGCGTATCCGCGAAAAGCTGCGTGGGGATGAAATCGTCGTGGCGCTTGAAGTGAAAGGTAAGCCCTGGACCACCGAGCAGTTGGCCCAAGAAGCGGATGCTTGGCGTATGGAAGGGCGCGACGTTGTGTTATTGGTAGGCGGGCCAGACGGCCTAGAACCCACGCTCTCGGCGACGGCCGATAAAGCATGGTCGCTCTCGCCACTAACGCTGCCGCATCCGCTGGTGAGGATTATGCTGGCGGAACAGCTGTACCGTGCCTGGACACTGTTGGTCGGCCACCCTTATCACCGCTAGGTATCGCGCGACTACCGCTAAAGCTACTGAGTGTTACGCTACCCACCCCAACGGGGCCGCCGCGTTCATCGTTTGATTTGAGAGTCATCTGTTGCCATGCCCCAGCGCCGTGACACGCTAAAAAATCCCGAGCAAGAGCTGCGTATTTTCCGTGTCAGGGCGCTGCTTGCCGTACTGGTAGTCATCATTTTGACCAGTTTGCTGGTTAGCCGCCTTGGCTACCTGCAGATCGTTCAGCACGACCTTTACAGCACACGCTCCGAGAAGAATCGCGTTCGCGTTGAGCCTCTACCGCCTAACCGTGGGTTAATCTATGACCGTAACGGCGCACTGCTGGCGGAAAACCGTCCTACCTATAACCTGACCCTGGTGCGCGAGCGTGTTGATAATCTTGACGAGACGCTAGCCTTATTGGTGGAGCTGTTAGAGCTCCCCGAAGAGGAGATCGAAGCGTTTCACGTGCGTTCGCGCCAGCGCCAGCGCCCTTTTCAGCCAGCGTTGCTGATGAGTGATCTCAGCGAGGAGCAGATTGCAAGGCTAGCCGTCAACCGTCATCGGCTGCCTGGCGTCGAAGTGGAAGCCCAACTGTTGCGCTACTATCCCGACGCCGAGGTAATGGCTCATGCGCTAGGATATGTCGGGCGTATCAATGCGGACGAGCTACAAGACCTCGATGCAGGCCGCTATGCGGGCACTCACTTTATTGGCAAAACCGGCGTAGAGCGTTTTTACGAAACTGAGCTGCACGGTGAAGCAGGGCTGCGTAAGGTGGAAACCAATGCCCGTGGCCGTGTGCTGAGAGAGCTGGGCCGCACCGACCCAGTGCCTGGTGCTAACCTAACATTGACCCTTGACCGCTCGCTGCAGATGCTGGCCTATGAGCTGTTGGATGGTCGGCGCGGTTCGATTGTGGCTATCGTGCCGAAGACGGGTGAGATCCTAGCTATGGTCTCAACCCCAGGCTTTGACAGTAACCAGTTCGTGACCGGTATTGATGTCGCCTCCTACCGTGCGTTGCAGGAAGATATCGACCTGCCGCTGTTCAACCGTGCTATTCGCGGCCATTACCCACCGGGGTCAACCATCAAACCGTTTTTGGCCCTTGCAGGGCTGGTAGAGGGGGTGATTACCCCTGATAGTACAATTAACGACCCTGGCTACTACCAGCTGCCCAACGACTCCCGCCGCTACCGTAACTGGCTACGGTGGGGGCATGGGCGTGTCGATATGGAGCGCTCCATAGCGGTCTCCAACAACACCTACTACTACTCGCTCGCCCACGACCTTGGCATCGATAAGCTCCATGAGCGGATGACTAATTTTGGTTTCGGCCAGCGCGTGGCGCATGACGTTCAGGGGGAGAGCTCCGGCCTAATGCCCTCCCGGGATTGGAAACGTGCTCGCTTCAACCAGCCCTGGTATCCGGGGGAAACGCTATCGGTCGGGATTGGCCAAGGCTATTGGCAGGTAACGCCGCTACAGCTGGCAAGCGCCACGGCGGCGCTTGCTAATCGGGGGGATTGGGTGAAGCCGCGGCTTGCCCTGCGTATAGGCGAAGAGCCTGTTCCCCAAGAGTTACCCAATACCCTCCCGGATATCCAGCTAGCCAACGATAACTGGTGGGACCGCGTATATAGCGGTATGGAGAAAGTCATTAGTGGTAGCGAAGGTACCGCCCGGCGCACCGGAGTGGGCTTGGAGTATCGTATGGGGGGCAAGTCGGGCACGGCCCAGGTGTTTTCACTCGGTCAGGACCAGCGCTACAACGCAGAAGAGTTAGAAGAGCGGCTGCGTGACCACGCGCTGTTTATGGCGTTCGCACCGATTGAAGATCCGCAAATTGCGGTATCGGTGATTGTTGAAAATGCTGGAGGAGGCAGTACCCACGCTGCCCACTTGGCGCGGGCAATGACGGATGCCTGGCTACTGGATGACGATGCGCCCGCAGTAGACGATGTCAAAGAAGTATTAGAAGCAGACAACGCAAACGTGGAGGGTAACTGATCATGCCTTGGCGGCTACTGTCCCGTTCGCTGCGCCGTTACCCCGTGCGCCCACCTGATAGTGGCATTGCCCGCCGTAAAAGTATTTGGGAGCGTATCCACCTCGACCCCTGGCTGTTGGGTATGCTGTTGCTACTGATGGGAGGCGGCTTGCTGGTACTTTACAGCGCCTCCGGGCAGCGTATTGATACGGTGATTGCCCAGGCCATTCGTTTTGGCATTGCCCTCTCGGGCATGGTGATTATTGCCCAATTTTCCCCCTCTACGTTTTTGCGCTGGGCACCGTTGGCCTATGGTGCAGGTTTAGCCATGCTTGTGGCGGTGGAGGTTGTGGGTGATGTAGGGATGGGGGCCAAGCGCTGGCTTGAAATTCCGGGGGTGATCCGTTTCCAGCCCTCTGAAATGATGAAGCTAGCGGTGCCGTTAATGGTGGCGGCTTACTTAAATCGTTGCCAACTGCCCCCCAGGCTACGCGATATTGTGGTGTGTGCGGTCATTATTGGCGTGCCAGTTGTGCTGACTGCGATTCAGCCAGATTTGGGTACATCGCTGCTGGTAGCCAGTGCGGCTATTATTGTCGTGCTATTGGCAGGGCTCTCTTGGCGTTTAATTGGTTTGGTGGCCTCTCTAGGTGCGGCGGGTTTGCCCCTGCTATGGATGAACATGCATAACTACCAGCGCCAGCGGGTGCTGACGTTTCTAGACCCCGATAGCGACCCGCTTGGCTCGGGGTGGAACATCATCCAGTCCACGACCGCCATTGGCAGTGGTGGTCTATGGGGCAAAGGGTGGTTGGAAGGCACCCAGTCCCAGCTGGAGTTTCTGCCTGAACGGCACACCGATTTCATTATTGCCGTACTGGGTGAAGAGTTTGGTTTGGTGGGAATGCTGATGCTCTTGGCGCTCTATGTCATGATCGTTGGCCGTGGCTTATGGCTTGCGGCCTCTTCGCAGGATACTTTTGGCCGCCTGTTTGCAGGCAGTATCATTCTGACATTTTTTATCTATGTGTTTGTCAACGTGGGCATGGTGAGCGGAATTTTGCCGGTGGTAGGTGTCCCCCTGCCGCTGGTCAGTTTCGGGGGAACCTCTAGCGTGACGTTGTTGGCTGGGTTCGGTATTCTCATGTCTATTCATGCCCATCGGCGATTACTGCCACGTTGATCGTTTAATCAGCGGTAATGCGTATTCACAGGAGTGGTGAACGAATGAACAGGGCGCGAAGTAGAGCGGGCGGTTACGCAATTGCCATGCTAGTAGCGTGTTCGACCTCTGTCGTATGGGCAGAGGAAGAGGTAACTTTTGATCCTCAGCGCAATGCCCAGACGCAGCAACTGGCCGATGAAGTCGCCCAGCAGGGCGTGCCTATTGAGTGGCTGGAGCGAGCGTTAGCCAAGGCAAATTATCGCCAGGAAGTGCTGGATGCCATGGCAGGTGCGGCAGAACGTCGGCTAAGCTGGTTTGAGTACCGCGAAATCTTCCTGACCGAGCAGCGCATTGAAGAGGGCGCTGCATTTATGCAAGAGCATGGGGATACGCTGGCGCGGGCGCAATCGGTTTACGGTGTTCCTCCGGAAGTGATGACTGCCATTATTGGGGTGGAAACCTACTATGGGCGCCGCAAGGGGCGCCATAAAGTGCTGGATTCGCTAGCAACGCTGGCCTTTCACCACCCCGCCCGTGGCGCCTTCTTCCGAGGGGAGTTGGCGGCATTTTTGACCATTGCCTATCAGCAAGAAGTCGCGGCGGATACACTTTATGGCTCCTATGCGGGGGCCATGGGCTACCCGCAGTTCATTCCCACCAGCTACCAGGCGTATGCCGTTGACTTCGATAATGACGGCAAGCGGGATCTATGGAATAACCCGGTGGATGCCATTGGCAGCGTGGCCAACTATTTTGCCGAACACGGCTGGCAACGGGGTGGAGCGATCTACCATGAAGCGGAAGGGCCGGAGACGCTTCCTGATGGGCTAACGTTTAACCAAACGAAACAGCCAACGACCACGGCGGCCGAGGCGGCCGAGCAAGGCGTTGTCACGGAGGGTTCGCTTGCGCCCGATACGCCGGTAGTGCCGCTTGTTTTAGAGTATGAAGATGGTCGTCAAGGCTACCGGCTGGGTGAGTACAACTTCTATGTCATCACCCGTTACAACCACAGCCACCTCTATGCCATGGCTGTCGCAGAGCTGGCAGAGGCTATTAAGCAGCAAGCTGGGGCTACGCATGACTAAATCGCGCATCAATCTACGTGCTGTAAGCGGCTCGCTGCTACTGGCGGCTTTGGTCAGTGGGTGTGCCAGCCAAACGCCCCAACGCGAGGCCGGGGCTACGGCCCCAAGCACTCCGCAGTCCTCTACGGCTGCCGCCAGCGGTGAGCGCTATGCCATGACCGGTGATGCCTACCCAGTAGCGCCGCCGGACGTCACTACCGTACCTGACGCGGAGCCGCGTATTGAACCGCCCTCCAGGGCGGGCAACCGGCCTACTTACGAGGTCTGGGGGGAGACCTACCATGTCCTCCCCGATGCGCGGGGTTACGCCAAGCAGGGCACCGCCTCCTGGTATGGCGAAAAATTCCACGGCTACGCTACCTCGAACGGCGAAATCTACGACATGTATAAAATGTCGGCGGCTCACCGCTCGCTCCCGCTGCCGACCTTTGCAAGAGTGACTAGCTTGAGCAACGGGCGCTCCGTGATTGTCCGCGTAAACGACCGCGGCCCATTCCATAGCGACCGTGAAATTGATCTCTCCTATGCGGCTGCAGCTCGTCTCGGTATCTTGGATAACGGCACGGGGCCGGTGCGGGTAGAAGCTATCGACCCGGGTCAGTGGCTGGCAGAGCGCGGTAGGGGCGGCAGTACAGCGTCTTCGCCAGCGGTGTCTGCTGCGCCTTCCGCCGCCACTGCCGCCGTTCCGGCGTCTCCAGAACAAGCGCCAGCTTCCCGCGAACCCAGTGCTAACGATGCGATTTATCTGCAAATCGCCGCGCTGGGGAGTGCTGAAGGGGCGCAGCAGCTTCAGCAGCGTTTAGCAGGGGAGCTGCCGCACGGGGTACGCATTAAGAGCGACTCGGATATCCACCGTGTCCAGGTGGGGCCGGTGAGTCCTGGCCAAGAAACACAAGCCCGTGAAGAACTGCGCCGTGCAGGCTTTCCCCAAGTATTTGTCGTAAGATAATGCCTTTCTGTAGGTGCACTTAAGTGGCGTTTTGCGACGCCGCCATTTTCTTTGTTAGTGAGAAGTTAGTGATGACCGTATTGATGTCGATTCGCCGTACCGCCAAGCTCTGCTTATTAGCGGCTATGACCGTTGTAATTTCTCCTGCCATGGCGCAGGTGATTCCTCAGCCCCAGACGATTATCCCCGCGCCGCCGCAGTTGGCAGCCAGTTCGTGGATTCTGATGGACGCCAACAGCGGGCGAATCCTTGCCGAGCATAACTCTGATGAGCGCCTGCCCCCGGCGAGCTTGACCAAGTTGATGACCGCCTACCTGGTAGAGCGTGAGCTTGACCGCGGCACGATTAACCTGACCGATATGGTCAACATCAGCGAGAACGCCTGGCGCACTGGCGGTTCCAAGATGTTTATCGAAGTCGGGGACCAAGTGTCGGTGGATAACCTCCTGCACGGCATTATCATCGTATCGGGTAACGATGCCAGTGTAGCAATGGCCGAGCACTTGGCAGGTGGCGAAGCGCCGTTTGCCGATCTAATGAACCAGCACGCGACGCGTCTGGGAATGAACGACACCAACTTTATGAACGCCACTGGCCTGCCCCACGAGAACCACTACTCGACAGCCCATGACATGGCGCGCCTATCGCGGCATATCATCAACGACTACCCCGAGCATTACGCCATTTACTCCCAGCGTAATTTCTCCTATGGCGGTATCGACCAGCCGAACCGTAACCGCCTGCTGTGGCGCGACCCGACAGTGGATGGCTTGAAAACCGGCTGGACAACGGAAGCGGGGTACTGCCTTGTTTCCTCTGCCCAGCGCGATGGGATGCGCCTGATCTCGGTTGTTATGGGTACCGCATCGGATGAAGCGCGTGCCCAGGAGTCTCAAAAGCTGCTGAGCTACGGTTTCCGCTTCTATGAAACCATGAAGCTTTATGAGCGTGGCGCTGTGTTAGCGACACCGCGCGTATGGGGAGGTGAAACCAACGAACTGCGCGTGGGTGTTGATCAGGAAGTCTTTATGACGCTGCCCCGCAACCGTAATGAAGAGCTACGCGCACGCCTGAACCTTGACGCTGACCTGCAGGCCCCCGTTTCGGTAGGCGATGAAGTTGGTACGCTGGAAGTCTATCTGGGTGAAGAAGTGGTCGGCGAGCGCCAGCTGGTAGCCCTGGAGAATATCGAAGAGGGCGGTTTATTCAAGCGCCTGTTCGATCAAGTCCACCGCTTCTTTAGCAACCTGATTAGCAACTTCACCAGCTAATTTTGGCAGGCCGACCCCGCGTCTTGTATTGCTGAGGGTTCGGCCTTATTTGCAACGGAGCGATTCACCTATTTACAAAGGCGAAATATGAAAAAAGGCGCTAATAAGGGGTTGCGAGATTTGCGGCAGCCAACAGTGAAAGAGCCACCCAAAATTACTTTCCCCTGCGATTACTCCTTAAAAGTCGTTGGAGATGCCGCCGAGGATTTTCCTGCGGCTGTATGCCAGGTAATCGTTAAACATGCCCCCGACTTCGACGAAACCACGCTGCAAGTGGTAGATAGCCGCAACGGGCGCTTTCAATCGGTGCGGGTGACGATTATCGCCACCGGCGAGCAGCAGCTTAGCCGACTGTTTGAAGAGCTGAAAGCGACGGGCCGTGTGCATATGGTGGTGTAGCCATGTCCCATGATCTCCCTATAGAGCTGCACCGCCTAGGCCATCGCGCCTACTTACCTGTTTGGGAAGCTATGCGGGAGCTAACCGACACCCGTGATGAGACAACGCCCGACCAGTTCTGGCTCGTTGAGCACGATCCGGTATTTACCCAGGGGCAGGCGGGCAAGCCCGAGCACCTGCTGATGCCTGGGGACATTCCAGTGGTTAATACCGACCGAGGCGGACAGGTTACTTACCACGGCCCTGGGCAGGTGGTGCTCTATCCTCTGTTGGATGTGCGGCGCGGTAAAGTTGGCGTGCGCGACCTGGTTAGCGCGCTTGAGAATGCCGTGATTACTGTACTGGCTGGGTACGGGGTTGACGCCTGGGCTAAGCCGGATGCGCCGGGTGTCTATGTGGAGATCGCCCAGGGCGAGGCCAAGATAGCCTCACTAGGACTCCGCATTCGCCGCGGGGCGAGCTACCATGGTGTGGCGTTGAATGTGGATGGGGATCTGACACCGTTTGCGCGGATTAACCCCTGCGGCTATGCGGGTATGCAGGTCACACGGCTTGCCGATGTGGCAGAGCTGTCAACAGAGTGCGATGTGGGCGAGCAACTTGCAGCGGCGTTAGCTGCCCAGTTACATCGTCGCTTGGTCAGGCCTGAATAAGTAGCTGATCAGGAAAGGCGGAGAACGGTAGAATCGGGGCAAAACGCCTGCATGGTGGCCAGAGCCACACCATGCAGGCAGATACGCTAACCGACGTTAAAGGCAGGAATACGGTTGTTGTCCTGCTCTTCCTGCCCTGGAATGGCCGCTGGCGCGGCGAGGCCAAGGTTGTTTTTCTCGAAAACGCGGTCTGCCCGGTAGCTGGAACGGACGAGCGGGCCAGATGCTACCTCCATAAAGCCTTTCTCAAGGCCCAGCAAACGGTAGCGCTCAAACTCTTCCGGGCTTACCCAACGCTCAACCGCCAAGTGGTTCTTGGTAGGGCGCAAATATTGGCCCAGCGTGACGATATCTACGCCAATCTCGCGCAGGTCATCAAACGTTTGCAGTATCTCTTCGTCAGTCTCGCCTAGCCCCAGCATTAAACTGGTTTTGGTGAGCACATTGGGGCGGTGCTGTTTGGCGTGGGCGAGTACATCGAGCGTTTTGCGATAGCCTGCGCGCGGGTCACGTACTTTGCTGGTGAGCCGCTCAACGGTCTCGACGTTCTGGGCAAACACCTCAAGTCCGGAATCAACAACGCGCTCAATGGCAGCTTTGTCGCCATCAAAGTCTGGCGTTAGCGCTTCCACCACTACCTCTGGCGTGCGCGCTTTAATAGCTTGGATGCAGTTGGCGTAGTGGGTCGCACCGCCATCATCCAGATCATCGCGGTCTACCGAGGTCAACACGATATAGCGCAGACCCATTAGCTCAACAGACTTGGCGGTATTTTCAGGTTCTTCGTGGTCCAGCCAGCCTTTAGGATTGCCCGTATCCACCGCGCAAAAACGACAGGCTCGGGTACATACCGACCCCATCAACATGATAGTGGCGGTACCGTTGCTCCAGCACTCGCCCATGTTGGGGCAGTGGGATTCAGCACAAACAGTACTTAGCCGATGTTTAGCTACGTTTTTCTTAACGGCCTCAAAACGCTCGCCACCAGGAATTTGCGCGCGTAGCCATTTGGGTTTGCGCTCAAGTGAAGGGGCATCTGTCTGCGCTTTGCGCTGTTTCATGCCATCCTTTATCACCGTCATGCCATGTTCGTTACGGAATTTTTCACCGCTGGGCACGCGCTGGGAAGGGGTGTTGCTCATAGGAGAGAGCCTCTCTACTTTGCGGCTAGCCATTAGACCATTCGAGCGACACATCACACAGCATAAACGTGGGAAGTGTGGTTGCGATACGGCTGCTGACTAGGCCCTGAGTAACGCTGACTGATACGTAGGTTGTAGATAATGTAACATAATTGGCAATCAACAAGACACCGTAAACGGCTAGTGCTCGTACTCTAGCGATAGCGCAGGCAAGCAAGAAACCCCATGACTTGGCAGTGGGCTAGAGGGTGCTTGAAAGTGGCGCTGGAACTCAGGTAAGTGCTCCCGTATAAAGCGCAAGAAAAGCTCAGCAACCGGGGTTGGAAAGTGGTCGCGGCGGTATACCGTGCACCAAGCGCGCCGAATAGGGAAATTGGGTAGTGACAGCGTTGCCAGTAACCCCTGCTCTAACTCAAGCTGTACTGCTAACCGTGGTAGCACTGCTACGCCTAGATGGGCCATCACCCCCTGTTTAATCGCTTCGTTTGTGCCGAGCTCAATGCGGTGGGGGAGGCCAACCTCTTGGTCGATAGCGAGCTGCTCAAAGGCGCTGCGCACCCCAGAGCCGGGTTCTCGCATCAGCACATAATGACGCGCAAAGTCGGCAAGTGTTGGGTTGGACATGCGCAAGAGCGAATGCTCAGGCCATACCACCGCCACCAGTTCGTTCTCGAGAATCGGCATGACGACTAAACCATCGTCCTCGGGCACCATGGCCATGATGACGACGTCGTCCTGCTGCTCAGCAAGCCGCTCAAGTGCTTGGCTGCGGTTGCATACTTTTAAGCGCAGCTGAACATCCGGGTAGCGCGCACGAAACTTTGCTAACAGGTAGGGCACCACGTATTGAGCTGACGACACCGCAGCGATGCTCAACTTACCGCTGATTTTGCCGTTAATGTCTGAAAGATTCATCTGCAGCCGTGAGAGCTGGCCAAAGATTTCCCGAGTTGAGAGTGCCAATGTGTCAGCCGCTGGCAGGATATGAAGAGTTTTGCCTGCGTACTTAAATAGCGGTTGCCCCAGCGCTTGCTCAAGCTGGCGAATCTGTGCGCTCACAGCTGGCTGGGTTAGCCCGAGCTGTTCGGCGGCCCGCGAGTAGGAGCGTTGTCGATGCACTGCCTGAAAGACCTGCAGCTGTCGAAACGTTAAGCGGTTGAGCAACGTGGGGGATGACATAACCACCTCAGGGTAAACTTTCTCAGTAACAAGACGCTCTTAAACAAGAAAGCAGTATCAGCGTCAGGGCAGAGATGCTATCACCGTTTGAAGGCTATCGCTTTTAAAGCTGAGCGGTGTATAAGCATGAAAGAGCAGCACAGGAGCAAAACGCTCTAGGCGAGCGTGTGGTAATCATCGACGTTAGGCAAGGAGTGGCCTAAACTATATTGCATTGCAGCATCATTGCTTCGGGATTGGTGCTATGCATCAACCCAACGGGAGAATTTATGAACTTTCTCGCTAATCCTTTGCTTACCAATGCGCTTGCCGCTCCTTGGTTTGGCTCATCGAATGATTCCGCGACGTTATCAGGCGGCGAAGCTGTTGCAAGCATGCTCGATCCTTTTGGATTTGGGCGTGCTGCTATGCGCTACTGGCGTGATAGCGTAGAACGCAACATTTTGTATTGGGATGTTATGCGCGAGCGCGGTAACCAATATCTCGAACATATGGAGCAGACAAAGCCCAATGTGCTCGGATTTGAAACCGAAGTGCTGTTGGATGGCCGCACGCTACCTCGGCCGACTAACTATGAGCTGCTTCGGGTATTGCCGCCCGAGCATATTCAAATTGACCCGCAGAAGCGCCCGTTTGTGGTGGTCGACCCGCGGGCTGGGCATGGCCCTGGTATCGGTGGTTTCAAGCCGGATAGCGAGCTGGGCGTGGCGCTCAAAGCAGGGCATCCTTGCTACTTCATCGGCTTTTTACCTTTTCCTGAGCCAGGCCAAACGGTGGAAGATGTGGTGGAAGCAGAAATTGCTTTTCTCCGCCATGTCATTGAGCTTCATCCAGAAACTACCGAAAAACCGATGGTCGTTGGCAACTGCCAGGCGGGTTGGCAGCTGATGATGGCCGCTGCGCTTGAGCCTGAGGTTTTCGGGCCAATTCTGATAGCCGGAGCGCCGCTCTCCTATTGGGCGGGTGAGCATGGCAAGGCACCCATGCGATATACCGGTGGCATGACAGGCGGTAGCTGGATTACCGCGCTGACCAGTGATATCGGTAACGGCCTATTTGATGGGGCATGGCTGGTGCAGAACTTTGAGCGCCTCAACCCAGCCAACACTTACTGGAAAAAGCAGTACCATCTCTACGCCAATATTGATACCGAGACCAAACGCTACTTGGAGTTTGAACGCTGGTGGGGTGGCCATGTAGTGCTTGGCGGCAATGAGATTCAGTACATTGTCGATAACTTGTTTGTCGGCAATCGCCTCTCAACTGCCCAACTGATAACCCGTGACGGACGGCGGATTGATCTACGCAATGTGCGCTCTCCGGTGGTAGTGTTCTGCTCACGGGGGGATGATATTACGCCACCGCCCCAGGCGTTGGGCTGGATTCGTGATCTCTACGAGGGCGAAGAGGATATTATTGCCAACGAGCAGACGATTATCTACTGCTTGCACGACACCACTGGCCATCTGGGAATTTTTGTATCCGGCAGTGTTTCCCGTAAAGAGCACTCCGAATTTACGGCGAACATGGATTACATTGATGTTATGCCGCCGGGGCTGTACGAAACGACTGTGTCGCACGCCGATGAGCGCTCGGATGCCGAGTTGATGGAGCGCGACTACCTGCTGGAGTTTACACCTCGGAACTTTGAAGAGCTGGATCGGGATGTGATGCATAAGCCGGAAGATGATCGTCGGTTTGCAACCGTTGCCCGCATCTCCGAAATCAACCTGGGTCTGTACCGCCTGTATGTTCAACCCTGGGTGCAAGCGGTCATGACACCGGAAGCCGCGCGCTGGATTCGCCGCATGCATCCCATTCGCCTGGGCTATAAGCTGCTGTCCGATCGTAACCCGCTTACCGTACCATTGCCGGTTATGGCTGACTATGTGCGCCGCCATCGTCAGCCGGTTGAACAGGACAATATGTACAAAGCGTTAGAAACCATGGCGTCTGACCACATTGTGTCCATCCTAAACGCATGGCGCGACCTACGGGATAGCTCAACAGAGCGCCTGTTTATGGATATTTACGGTCAACCGCTGCTCCAAGCCGCCGTTGGGCTATATGGCGATGCTCACGTGCACCGTCGTCGTCCAGGGGCAGAGCCTGAGCACCGGCGCTTCATTGAAAGTCGCCAAAATGAACTGCGTCATAAAATTGCCCAAGGCGGCCCCCACGAAGCGGTGATGCGCTCGGTGATCTATGTGTTGGGCGGTGCGCCGGCCACCGATGAGCGTAACTTCAAGCGACTGCGCGCTTCCCGAGCGGAGCTGGAACCCGGCACCTCGTTAAGTGAATTTAAGCGCTTAGTGCGTGAGCAGTTCTTTATTCTGAAGCTTGACCGAGAGCAGGCGCTTAATACGTTGCCGGTATTGCTGAAAGGCCAAAGCAGCGAAGCGATAGATGACTATATTCGTCATTTAGAGCACGTCTTTGCCGCTAGCGGCGAGTTAACGGAACATGCCGCTAACCGGTTTGAACAGATAAAGGCACTGTTTGATAAAGCGCGTCCGGCTGCACTGCCGTCTCCTGCGACGAACCAAGTGCCTGACGAAAAAACATTGGACACTCCGTTAGAAGCGCCTGCGAAGAAACAGTCGGCCTCGCACTCAAACGCCCAGCGGCGTAGCCCTCCCCGCAAGCGTTAAGACTGCTTGTCTATCTGGTCTTGCCCCCGCTTTTGAGCGGGGGCATTTTATTGTCATCCCGTTATTTGGGTTGCCGAGTGTCTAGCGGCAGTCTAGTGTCTAGCTACCCTACGGCAAAAAAAGCACCGTTAAACGCATAGTACTGCTAATGCGCTGTTGCTAGGATTTGCTTTGCTCCCTAAGAAACGGTTGCTACTAGCGCTTAATGAAGGGCTGGGGTAGGGTAGGCGCATTTTTCTCATGGTCGCTAAATACATATTAAGGCGGCAACGTATTCAAAGCATGGGCGATAGCGCCTGGGCAATAGAAAAGTGGAGCACTATGGGCAAGTCACTGGTCATCGTCGAATCGCCAGCGAAAGCGAAGACGATTAATAAATATCTCGGCAACGATTTCATCGTAAAGTCGAGCGTAGGTCATATCCGTGACCTGCCGACCAGCGGCTCAGGTAAGGCAGCCTCCGACCCAAAGGAGCGTGCACGCCAGGCCGCGGCAACGCGTAAGATGTCGGCGGAAGAGAAGGCGGAGTATAAAAAGCGTAAAGCTCACGACCAGCTCATTCGACGCATGGGGATTGACCCGGATAACGGCTGGGAAGCGCACTACGAAGTGCTTCCAGGGAAAGAGAAGGTAGTCGCTGAGCTAAAGAAACTGGCTGAGAAGGCCGACGCTGTTTATCTCGCTACGGATTTGGACCGTGAAGGGGAGGCGATTGCCTGGCACCTTCGCGAAACCATCGGTGGCGACGATAGCCGCTACAAGCGCGTGGTGTTCAACGAAATTACTAAAAACGCCATTCAGGATGCGTTTAAAGCCCCCGGTGTCTTGAACATCCCCCGGGTTGAAGCTCAGCAGGCACGCCGCTTCTTGGACCGCGTAGTGGGCTTTATGCTCTCGCCGCTATTGTGGGCCAAGATTGCCCGCGGGCTTTCCGCCGGGCGCGTACAATCTGTGGCGGTGCGTCTGATTGTGGAGCGTGAGCGGGAGATTCGCGCTTTTATTCCCGAAGAGTTTTGGGACGTTCATGCGGATCTCGTCTCTCCGGATGGAGAACTGGTGCGTTTTGCCCTTGTTCGTCAGGATGGCAAGCCGTTCCGCCCCACCTCTGAAAAGGATACCCTGGCGCGTATTGAGCAGCTGCGCAAAGCCAAGCTCTCGATTACCTCGCGGGAAGATAAACCCACCAGATCAAAGCCGACTGCGCCGTTTATCACCTCGACGCTTCAACAGGCCGCCAGTGGCCGGTTAGGGTTCTCGGTGAAGAAGACCATGACCATGGCCCAGCGCCTCTACGAAGCGGGCTACATCACCTATATGCGTACCGACTCTACCAACCTGTCGAAAGACGCCGTGGAGAGTGTCCGTTCGTTTATTGGTGATGAGTATGGCGCACGCTACTTGCCGGAATCACCCAATCGCTACAGCAGCAAAGAGAGCGCCCAGGAGGCCCACGAAGCTATCCGGCCCTCCAGCGTTGAGCGTAAAGCCACCGATCTGGTAGGGATGGAGCGCGACGCTGAACGCCTCTACGAACTGATTTGGCGCCAATTCGTGGCGTGTCAGATGACCCCGGCCGAATACCTTTCCAGTACGCTCAGCGTGGAAGTGGATGGCTACGACCTGCGTGCCAAAGGGCGCGTGCTGAAGTTTGACGGTTACACCCGGGTAATGAAGCCTACGGGCAAAAACGAAGATCAGAGCCTGCCTGACCTGCCCACCGGCACGGCAATGCAGCTGGAAAAACTCGACCCGCAGCAGCACTTTACCAAGCCACCTGCGCGCTACACTGAAGCCAGCTTGGTCAAAGAACTAGAGAAGCAGGGTATTGGCCGCCCCTCCACCTACGCATCGATTATTTCGACCATCCAGGACCGAGGTTACGTCAAGCTGGAAAACCGCCGCTTCTATGCCGAAAAGTTGGGCGATATTGTCACTGAGCGTTTGAAGGAGTCCTTCCCCGATTTGATGGACTACTCCTTCACCGCGCGTATGGAAGACAGCCTGGATGAAGTGGCCGAGGGAGAGCGCAACTGGCAGGCGTTGCTAGATGCTTTCTATGAAGAGTTCCGCATGGAGCTGATGAAGGCCGAAAGCGAGGAGGGAATGCGCCCCAACCAGCCGGTGCCTACCGATATCGATTGCCCGAGCTGTGGTCGCAAAATGCAGATTCGCACCGCTTCCACCGGGGTGTTTTTGGGCTGTAGTGGCTATAACCTGCCGCCTAAAGAGCGCTGCAAAACCACCATCGATCTGATTCCCGGTGAAGAGGCCGTGGCAGAAGACGCCGGCGAAGAGGCGGAAACCGATGCGCTGCGCGCCAAGCGCCGCTGCCCGAAATGCGGCACGGCCATGGATAACTACCTGATTGATGAAACCCGTAAGCTGCATATCTGCGGTAATAGCCCTGACTGTGACGGCTACGAAATCGAAAGCGGCAAGTTCAAGATCAAAGGCTATGATGGGCCGGTGATTGAGTGTGATAAGTGCGGCTCGGAGATGCAGCTTAAATCAGGCCGCTTTGGCAAGTACTTTGGCTGCACCAACAGCGAGTGTAAAAACACCCGCAAGCTGCTACGCAGTGGCGAAGTCGCGCCGCCGAAGATGGACCCGATCCCCATGCCAGAGCTGGCTTGCCAAAAGGTAGATGACCACTATGTTCTACGGGATGGCGCGAGTGGCCTGTTCCTGGCGGCTAGCAAGTTCCCTAAAAACCGTGAAACCCGCCCGCCTCTGGTCAAAGAGCTGAAAGCCCACGCCGATGAGTTGCCGGAGAAGTATCACTTTATTCTTGATGCGCCAAGCGAAGACCCCGATGGCCGCCCCGCGCAGATCCGCTTCTCACGTAAAAACAAAGAGCAATACGTAATGACCGATGAAGAGGGCAAAGCGACCGGCTGGAAGGCGACCTTTGAAGGCGGCAAATGGCATGTGGAGGATAAGCGCAAGTGAGCCCCCGTTCGCGTACCAATCAACTGCTATACCAGGCTGAGCTGCTGGTCGGCCTGCCAGTTGGCGATGACGAGCATACGCCAGCTCGGCAAATGGCCATTGAAGAGAGCGCGCTGGCACTGTTTGAGCTGGCGCTCGGCTCGCTGTTGAAAGAGGTCACAGAGCACGCGCGGCTGGAGAACCACGATTGGCGCGCGCTGCTCGCCAGTAATGGCCCCGATGTGGCGGAGCTACAGCGCCTGCGCGATGCCGCGCAGCGGCCGGAAAGCTGGCTCTACTGGCTGGTGGGCCAATTGGATAAGCTGCATAGCGACGATGGCGCCGCCCGCCGCGCTGTGCAAAACCCTGCCATGATTGCCGTAGGGAGCCAACTGACGCTGGCTGAACAGCTATTAGAGAACCTTCAAGCCGCGAAGCGCGATATTGCTTCGCTGCGGGAAACAAGCCAGGAGTGGTGACGAAGCAGCACTCTGCTGAGAAACGTGTGCTGAGAAACGTGTATAGCCAGATGCTAAGAAACTAGATGTTAAGAAACTAGGTGTTGAAATGTGCGTGCTTGCCACCATGCTGTATAGGGAAGCAACGACATAGGAGACACGGATGCGCTACAACCAAGTTAAGGATCTAGTCGAGTGGGCCGCGGGTTACCATGGCCGCATGGCCCGCCAATACAGCGAAGCCGCCGAAGGCGCCGAACATGAACGGCTAGCCATGGCGTTAACCTACTTGGCCAATAGTGAGCTCAAAATGAAAACAGGGCTGGAGGGCCTGTTTCATGACGGCTCGGACCACCGCGAAGTGCTAGAGATATGGTTCGACGACTCTAGTGATTTCCCTCAACCCCCTGAGCTTGAAGCGCTAGCTGAGCAGACTGTCGTTGGCTCTATCGATGAGCTTACTGAAACGGCGGTTGAATCCCACCGCAAGCTGCAAAGCCTCTATGAGCACCGTGCTTCCCGGGCTAAGGTGGAGCCGGAGGAGATCTTCTTTAACGCTTTGGCGGAAGGGCATAATGCAGAAGCACGTAAGCTGGTTGCGAGCATGCAAGAGTTCGATGATATCTAATTATTATTGAATCAGCAGTTTAGCTCAGCACTAGTCACGCTCGGAGCATAAATTAGGCGGCTAGAGCACTGACAAGGGGCGCTTGAATAGGGTATAACAGCCGTCATCAATGCGTCGTTGGCCAGCTCTGCTGGCCCGTTTTTTGAGAGCAATAATGATGTCTGTAGACCGTCGCCGATTTCTAGCGTTGGCACTGAGCTGGCCAGCAGTCGCCAGCGCAACGGCCACAAGCGCTGTGAACGATTATGAGCCAACCGACTTGGTTGCGACGCTGCTTTCCCGTGCTGCCACACCACGCCACAGCAACGAGCTGTGGGTGCTGATTGACGATAAAGAGGCGACACTGAGCATCTTTCGCGGCAATGCGATAGTCGAGCGTTTTTCACCTGTCTCGCTGGGTCGCGGCGGGGCCAAAACCCAGCGTGTTAGCGGTGACAGCGTGACGCCGCTGGGAGAGTTCAGGGTTAATCGATTTAATTTCGAAAGTCAGTGGCATATCTTCATCGGTATCGATTATCCTACGCCACCTCACGCGCGTATGGCGCTCGAAAAAGGCATATACTCCCAAACGGATTATGAAGCCTACTTCGATCATTATCGGCGCTACGGCTCGCCCCCGCAGAATACTGCGCTGGGCGGAGCTATCGGGATTCACGGAATTGGCGGTGGTGATCCAGAGATCCACGGTAGCTTCCACTGGACCCAAGGGTGTGTGGCTGTTACCAATGAAGAAATCGAACGAGTAGCTGAGCTAGTTGAGGTTGGCACTCGCGTGGTGATCCGCTAGGCTTGTGTTGTTGAAGGAAGTTCTAGGTTTTAAACAAGTGGCTATAGACAACCGCTGTGGTCTATTATAAAACAGCGTTTGACTTACGTGCCCTGGTGCGTAACCCTGGTACAAGTCGCTGTGAAGAACCTGCACCGCAGGTAGACAAATTTAAGCTAACCTCTTAGCCTTACTTTTTGTCATACCCTTAACGTAGTACCCAAGGAAGACTCAAGGAGAACACTATGACTCTGAAGACTGCTCTGAAGATGACTGCCGCTGCCGCTTCTCTGGCAATCCTGGCTGGCTGTGCTTCTACTAGCGCTCTGGAAGAAGTTCGCATGACTGCTGAATCTGCACAGGCTGACGCCGCAGAAGCTCGCAGCATGGCTTCACAAGCTCTGAACACTGCAAACCAAGCTCAGCGCGACGCGCAAGCTGCTCTGCAAATGTCTGAGCAGAACCGTGAAGAAATGAACCGCATGTTCCAGCGTTCCATGCAGAAGTAATTCTGCTTGGGCCACTGGGATGGCTACGTGCCTAGTGGCTGCTGTAGATGTGAAAAACCCCGCCTCGGCGGGGTTTTTTGTTGCCTGATACCTGTTTACTTGATGCCCGTTTTAAGCATCGCCTTCAATACGGACAGAGGTAGAGAGCTCTACACCTTTGAGAATGCCCTCAAGCTGCTGGGTAGGTTGCGGCTCGGGTTCGGGCTCTGGAGCTGCTGGTGCCTGTGGGCCGTAAAGTGCTACGAAGCGGCCATCGGGCGACTCAACAGCGCGTTTTACCTGCTCGTAGTCGATCTCGGCCTGATTCTCTGCAAGCTCGCTAACGCGCTCAATAGCGTTTAGCAGCGGCTCAAAGTTACCGACGTTCTCCTCTAACTGGGGGTAAGACTGCATAAACAGCGTACCGTCTGCCGCATAACCGGCTTTAAAGGGGGCATCCATTAGGTTTACTTGAGTGCCGCTGGGTAGACGCTCATAAAGTGATTCAATGTCTTCTGGATACATGCGGATACAGCCGCGGCTAACGCGCATACCCACCCCATCAGGGCGGTTGGTGCCGTGGATTAGGTAGCTTGGCATTGCTAGTAAGATGGCATGGCGGCCAAGGGGATTGTCTGGCCCCGGCGGTACAATGGCGGGGGCTGGCTCGCCGCGCTCAGCAGCTTCACGACGCATAGAGGCAGGCGGTGCCCAGGCAGGGTCTTTTACCTTAACGGTGGTTCGAGTGATGCCTACTGGAGTGGCAAACTCTTCACGCCCCACACTGACTGGATAGGTTTCTACAATGCCTGGATTGTCGGCGGGGTAGTAGTAGAGGCGCAGTTCGGAAAGGTTAACCACCACGCCTTCGCGGGGCGCTGGCGGCAGGATGTAGCGCGCCGGAATCACCACCTCGGTGCCTTCACCCGGTACCCAAAGGCTAACATCTGGGTTAGCCATGCGGATCTCTTCGTAGCCAATATTATGGCGGCGGGCGATATCAATCAGGGTATCTTCAGGGTCATCGACGGTAACGGTGTAGTACTCACCGATAATATCGCCCTGTTCGGGCAGGCGAAAGTGGCCGCGGGGTAGCTCCCGCGCCTCGGCAACCTGCTCTGCGCTGGCAGCGGCATCGCCAGTAATCGCCACGGTGCTCTCAGCCTGCTCGGCCGATGGCTGTGCATAGACTGGTCCCGCAAGGCCCGCTGCTAGCAGAATTGCTAGGCTGGTGGGGCCCCAACGGGTGATGTTATTACGAGTATTCATGGTATTTCCTAATCAATGTATGCACTGCTGGTACTCATGGAAATGGGCAGCAATGCGTTGCCGATGTGTGCTGCCCCGGTATGCGCTGCTTAGCGGCAAGTTTGCCCCAAGGTTCACTCCACCGCTACTTTTTGATTAAGGGTTGTTAACAGGGTTTCTATTTTTTCGAAACGCTGTTCGATTTTTTCCATTGGAAATTCAAATCGTAAGGTGTCTGAACCGTCTAAACGGTAGTGCTGAGGCGATTTCTGGATCAGCGTGACCAGCGTGAGCGGGTCTACCTGCGTTGTGGTGTTAAACAGAATGCGGCCCCGTTGGTCGCCGGCCTCGATGCGGGCAACGCCCAGCAGCTCTGCCCGGTGGCGCAGCTTCGTCTGCCGAATCAAGTTTTTAAGCGGTTGGGGCAGTAGGCCAAAGCGGTCAATCAGCTCGACCTGCAGCTCTTTGAGCTCAGCGTCTGATTGCGTGTTGGCGATGCGTTTATACATTACCAGGCGCTGCTGCACATCGTGGATATAATCATCGGGGATGAGGGCAGGCAGGTTCAGGCTGATTTCGACGCCAGTGTTGAAGGGCGCGTCGATATTGGGGGTTTTGCCTGCGCGGATCGCTTTTACCGCCCGGTCTAGCATCTCCATATAGAGCGTATAACCGATGGTTTCCATCTGGCCGCTCTGCTCGTCGCCCAAAAGCTCCCCGGCGCCGCGAATCTCCATATCGTGGCTGGCCAGGGTAAAGCCTGCTCCCAGGTCGTCCGAGGCGCTAATGGCTTCTAGGCGCTTCACGGCGTCCCGTGTCATCGCCTTAGGCGGCGGTGTCAGTAGGTAGGCATACGCCTGGTGGTGGCTGCGCCCCACGCGGCCGCGCAGCTGGTGTAGCTGTGCTAGGCCGAATTTATCCGCGCGCTCGATCAAAATGGTATTGGCGCTAGGCACGTCAATACCGGTTTCAATAATGGTGGAACACACCAGCACGTTAAAGCGGCGGTGGTAGAAGTCAGACATCACCCGCTCAAGGCTGCGTTCCGGTAATTGGCCGTGGGCCACTGCCACCCGGGCTTCCGGTACTAGCTCACGGATCTGCTCGGCGGCGTTTTCAATGGTCTTAACTTCATTATGCAGGAAGTAAACCTGGCCGCCACGCAGGATCTCCCGCAGCAGTGCTTCCTTAATAATGCTGTTGTCGCGCTGCTGTACAAAGGTTTTTACCGATAGCCGCCGTGCTGGCGGAGTGGCGATGATGGAAAGATCGCGGATGCCGCTCATGGCCATATTGAGCGTGCGTGGAATAGGCGTGGCGGTGAGCGTGAGAATATCGATTTCCGCGCGCAAGGTCTTCAGCTTCTCTTTCTGGGCGACGCCGAAGCGGTGCTCCTCGTCGATAATCAGCAAGCCCATTTTGGGCAGTTCGACGCTCTTCGATAGCAGCTTATGGGTGCCGATGACAATATCGGTTTGGCCGCTCTTGATGCTCTCAAGGGTCTGGGTCATCTCTTTGCCGCCGGTAAAGCGCGAGATGAGGCTGATATTCACGGCAGTGTCGGCAAAACGGTCGCGGAAGTTCTCAAAGTGCTGGCGCGCCAGTAGCGTTGTGGGGACCAAGACCACCACCTGCCTGCCTGATTGCACCGCTAAGAAAGCCGCGCGCATGGCTACCTCGGTTTTACCAAAGCCCACATCGCCACACACCACGCGATCCATTGGCTGAGGAGAGACCATGTCACTGATCACTGCTTCGATAGCCGCCTTCTGATCCGGTGTTTCCTCAAACGGGAAGCTGGCCGCAAAACGCACATACTCATCGCCGGGCGGGTCGTACACTGTGCCTTGCTGGGCTTCTCGGCGGGCATAAATATCTAGCAATTCGGCAGCGGTATCGTGGATCTTCTCGGCGGCCTTGCGGCGTGCTTTCTCCCACTGGTCAGAACCGAGTTTGTGCAGCGGGGCAAGTTCGTCGTCGGCACCGCTATAGCGCGAGATAAGGTGCAGGCTGTCTACTGGCACATACAGCTTGGCGCCGTCGGCATAGGAGAGGGCGAGAAACTCGTTGGCCTGGCCGCCTGCTTCCAGGGTTTCCAGGCCCAGGTAGCGGCCTACGCCGTGGGCTTGGTGAACCACCGGCGCCCCTTCGCGCAGCTCGGAAAGGTGGCGAACCGCTAGCTCGTTATCGTCGGTGGCTTTTTCCCGCCGACGGCTTTGCCGCACGACGTCGCCAAACAGCTCGGTTTCGCTAATCACTGCGATATCAGGCTCGGTGAGCCAGAGACCACTACCCACTAGGCTTTCCGTTATGGCGATACGCTCGTTGCCTGCTAAAAAGGCCTGGAAGCTATCGCTGTGGGGCAGCGATAGCTTCAGCGGGGAGAGTACCTCCTCCAGCGCCTCCCGCCGCCCGCGGGACTCGGCAACAAACAGCACGCGGGTTTGGGGGTGATGATCCATAAAGCCTGCCAGCTCGCTTAGCGGCTGCTTGGCGCGGGCATTAATCGCTAGGCTCGGTAGTGTTTGTGCCAGCGGGGTTTGGGCGTGGCGCTGGCTGTCATCGTCGGTGAACTCCAGGCGGGGGCGCGCCTTGATGGCGGAAAATACCTCGTTGACCGGGAAAAATGCCCGGTGGGGCGGCAGCAAAGGGCGCGTGGGGTCAACGCCGAGATTGACGTAGCGCGACTCAATCGACTGCCAATGCTGTTCGGCGGCTTGAAACACCCCAGGCAGCAGTGCGATACGGGTATCGTCGGTAACGTGTTCAAAGAGAGACGCGGTTTCATCGAAAAACAGCGGTAAGTACTGCTCTAGCCCAGGCGAGGGGATCGCTTTCAGCGCATCGTTATAGAGCGGGCACTGGCGTGGGTCTACGTCAAATAGGGTTTCAAACTGCTCGCGGAAACAGGCAATGGCGCTGCGGCTAAGCGAGTACTCGTGGGCAGGCAGCAGCTCGATAGCATCGACTTTATCCGTGGAGCGCTGGCTGCCAGGGTCGAAATGGCGCAGCGTGTCAATTTCGTCATCGAATAGGTCAATGCGGATCGGCTCGTCCATGCCCATGGCGAACAGGTCGATAATCGCGCCGCGCATAGCGTACTCGCCGGGCTCGTAAACGGTTTCGACCGCGCGGTAGCCTGCCCTGGAGAGCGATTCGCGGAAGGCTTCGCGGTTCAGCGTGGCACCCGCCTTTAGCGTCATCACTCGGCCCGCGATGTAGGAAACTGGCGGCAGGCGCTGCATCAGCGTGTTAACCGGTACGAGCACAATGCCGCGCACGCCATCCTGCAGCAGACGTAGTGTTCTCAGTCGGGCAGAAATAATATCCTGATGGGGCGAGAAGCTATCGTAGGGCAGGGTTTCCCAGTCGGGGAAGGGGAGAACCGGCACGCTGCTATAAAAGGCAAGGTCCTGCTCCAGGCGCTGGGCGCTGGCCGTGTTGGGGGTGATCACCAGCAGCGGCCCGCTCGTTGCGACCTGGGCTAGCGCTAAAGCAGTCGCACTGCCCGGCGGCGCTTGCAAATAGAGCGTGTCGCGAATCCCTTGCGGCTGGGGCGGTTCGAGCAGAGAGAAAGAAGGCATAATAAAGGTATCGTTTTGCGCTGAAACGGAATCTGGATCATACACGATCCACCCTTTTACGCAGAGGCCTTGAGGTGAAGCGGGACTGAACCATGCATCGCTAGCGCTTGTAGTCAATGCCCATTTTCTGTAATACCCCTACATCTTGTGCGACCATCCATTCATTGCGGCTCTCTAATAAGCCCAGGATAATGCTTATTGAAACCCCCGTTCACTACTCAATGAGGCCGCACGTGAGTCAGCAAGCTCTCGAAAACGTTTTTCACGAATGGCAGAACAACGAAGCTCTGGCCGAGCAGATGATCCCGCTGGTGGGTCAGCTCTATCGCCAGAATAATGTTGTTGCCACCATGTTCGGACGTTCCCTGATCAAGCGGTCGGTCATTCGTATTCTTAAAGATCACCGTTTTGTGCGCAAAATTGAGGGTACGGAGCTATCAGTAGCGGATACGTTCCCCATCATCAAAGCGATGAGCGAAATGAATCTGGGTCCTGCCCATGTTGATGTCGGCAAGCTGGCGGTCAGCTTCAAGCATCAGGGTGGTGGTGACCTGGATGCGTTTTTGCGCGGTGAACTAAGCGAAATCGTCGATGGCTACCAGCCGAATGGCAGTAAAGGCGAACCCCAGGACGTGGTTTTGTATGGTTTTGGCCGCATTGGTCGCCTGCTGGCGCGGGTGATGGTTGAGAAAGCCGGTGGCGGTAATTTACTGCGCTTGCGTGCCATTGTGGTACGTGGCCGGGGTGATGTAGCGAAGGATTTGGAAAAGCGTGCCAGCCTGCTGCGTCGTGATTCTGTCCACGGCCCGTTTGACGGCACCATTACTGTCGATGCTGAAGCGCGCACGCTGACCATTAACGGCAACGTGGTGCAGGTGATTTATGCCGATTCCCCCAGCGAGATTGATTACACTGCCTACGATATTCATAACGCAGTGATCGTGGATAACACCGGTATCTGGCGTGATGAGGCGGGCCTGGGGCAGCACCTTGAGTGTAAAGGAGCAGCAAAAGCGTTGTTGACCGCGCCGGGTAAAGGCGATATCAAAAATATCGTGTTCGGTATTAACCATGAAACAATTAGCGACAGTGATCGCATTGTTTCAGCGGCTTCCTGTACCACTAACGCCATTGTGCCGGTGCTAAAAGTGCTCAACGATGAGTATGGCGTGGTAACGGGCCATGTGGAAACTGTTCATGCCTACACCAACGACCAAAACCTGATTGATAACTATCATAAAGGTGACCGTCGTGGACGTAGCGCGGCGCTCAACATGGTATTGACCGAAACTGGTGCGGCCAAGGCCGTTGCCAAGGCGCTGCCAGAATTAGAGGGTAAGCTGACGGGTAACGCTATCCGTGTGCCGACTCCGAATGTTTCCATGGCGATTCTGAATCTAACGCTGGAGAAGGGCACCGATGCGGAAGCGCTGAATGACTACCTGCGCCGTATGTCCATTGACTCGGCATATCAGAAGCAGATCGATTTTGTTGACTCTGCAGAGGTAGTCTCTTCAGACTTTGTTGGCAACCGTCATGCTGGGATTGTAGACGCCAAAGCCACTATCGCTAACGGCAATCACGCGGTTGTGTATGTTTGGTACGATAACGAGTTTGGCTACAGCTGCCAGGTTATTCGCATCCTTCAGCATATGTCGAACGTGCAGTTTTTAAAGCTGCCGCGTCAAGCTAGCTAAAAGCGCAGGCGGTAATGTGTTGATTTAGGGATTTGTCAATAAAACGTTGTGTTAACGCCGCCTTCGGGTGGCGTTTTTTGTACCAGAATTAAAAGCCCTACAAATGCATATAGCACTTTTGGAGGCTGTCAGGGATGTGGTCATTGGCCACGCTTGTCTTTATAATGCGATAGATTTTTCGGGGTGGTTCAAGCTTGCTTGGGCCTGATTGGTAACAATCTGAACAGAAAACAAGAATTCGCTGAACAGAAAATAAGCATTCGAACCCCTTACCTTCGTATATCCGATCCATCAACTGGGCGAGACTATGATCGAAGTCAAAAAAGGCCTGGATCTCCCCATCACGGGAGCGCCCGAGCAGCGTATTGAAGATGCGCAGCCCGTGCGCCACGTGGCAATCCTGGGCACTGACTATGTTGGTATGAAACCAACAATGGAAGTTCAGGAAGGGGACAAGGTCAAACTAGGCCAACTGCTCTTTACCGATAAGAAAATTGAGGGTGTGCGCTTTACCGCGCCAGCCAGTGGTGAAGTAGTAGCTATTAACCGTGGCGAAAAGCGTCGCTTGCTGTCTGTAGTCATTAAAGTCGATGAAAATGAAGAAGCGATGACATTCGCCTCTCATGATCGTGGCACTTTAGAGCAATTAGACCGCCAGACAGTTGTCGACCAACTTGTTGAGTCAGGACTCTGGACTGCCCTGCGCACCCGTCCTTTCTCGCGCACGCCGGCTATTGATAGCGTTCCTGCTGATATCTTTGTCACTGCAGTGGATACCCATCCGCTCAGCGCTGACCCTGCCTTCATTATTAATGAGAATGCCCAGGCATTTGAAGACGGCCTCAAGGTGCTAACCCGCCTGACCGAGGGCAACGTTTTTCTATGCACAGGCGCGAATGCTTCCGTTCCAGGTGGCAATATCAGCGGTGTAAAAATCGAAAGCTTTGCCGGGCCACACCCGGCTGGCCTGGTAGGCACGCATATTCACTACTTGTCGCCGGTAGCGTTACACAAAAAAGTGTGGCACATCGGTTACCAGGATGTGATTGCCTTCGGTAAGCTGTTTGTTGAAGGCAAGCTGGACATGAGCCGAATCATTGCCGTCGGTGGTCCGCGTGCTGAAAAGCCACGCTTGCTACGTACGCGTATTGGCGCAAGCACTGATGAACTCTTGGCTGGTGAAGTCATCCAACCGGACGACACCCGCGTTATTTCCGGCTCGGTATTCTCTGGCGCTGCAGCTGAAGGCAAACTGACCTATTTGGGCCGCTTCCATAACCAAGTCAGCTTGCTGGAAGAAGGCAATAAGCGCACCTTTATGGGGTGGCTCTCGCTGGGTGCCAATCGTCACTCGGTAATGGGTATCTATATCTCCAAATTCAAAGGCCTGAGCAATTACGCGCCGACCACCTCAACCAACGGCTCCGAGCGGGCCATGGTACCGGTGGGCAACTACGAGCGCGTGATGCCGTTGGATATCATGCCGACGCAGCTGCTGCGTTCGCTGATTGTGGGCGACATTGAGGTTGCCATGCAGCTTGGGTGTCTTGAGCTGGACGAAGAGGATCTGGCGCTATGTACCTACGTTTGCCCCGGCAAATATGAGTACGGCCCCATCCTGCGTGACAATCTCACCATGATCGAGAAAGAGGCCTGATGATGGGTATTCGACAAACACTCGATAATCTCGAGCCGCACTTCCATAAAGGTGGTAAGTACGAGAAGTTCTATCCGCTCTATGAAGCGGTAGATACAATCTTCTACTCGCCCCCCAGCGTGGCGAAAACGACAGCCCACGTTCGTGATGGTGTTGACCTTAAACGCATCATGATCACGGTATGGCTTTGTACTTTCCCAGCCATGTTCTTCGGCATGTGGAACGCAGGCTGGCAGGCTAACACCGCTATTGAGGCGGGTTACGCTTCTATGAATGGCTGGCGCGAAGCGATCATGATGACCTTAGCGGGCGGTCATGACCCGAGCAGCCTCTGGGCGAACTTCGTTCTAGGCGCCACTTACTTCCTGCCTATCTACCTCGTGACCTTCATCGTGGGTGGTTTCTGGGAAGTGTTGTTCGCGATCAAACGCGGCCACGAAGTCAACGAAGGCTTCTTCGTGACCTCCGTGCTGTTTGCGCTGATCCTGCCGGCTACTATTCCACTATGGCAGGTGGCTTTAGGTATTACCTTTGGTGTCGTGATCGGTAAAGAGATCTTCGGCGGCACGGGTAAGAACTTCCTCAACCCAGCATTGACGGGCCGCGCATTCCTCTACTTTGCGTATCCGGCACAAATTTCTGGTGATGCTGTGTGGGTTGCTGCTGATGGCTATACTGGCGCCACGGCACTCTCAATGGCGTTCCAAGACGGCATGAGCGCGCTGACGAGCACCTACAGTTGGTGGGATGCCTTCTTAGGCTTTATTCCTGGCTCCGTGGGTGAAGTATCAACGCTGGCCATCCTGATCGGTGCTGCTGTACTGCTGTGGACCAAGATTGCCAACTGGCGCATCATGCTGGGCGTCTTCTTAGGCATGGTGATTACCAGCACGCTGTTCAATTTAATCGGTTCCGACTCCAACCCCATGTTTGCGATGCCGTGGTACTGGCACCTCGTCATCGGTGGTTTTGCTTTCGGTATGGTATTCATGGCGACCGACCCTGTGTCAGCCGCAATGACTAACCAAGGCCGCTTAGTATTCGGTGCGCTGATCGGTGTGATGACCGTGCTGATCCGCGTGGTGAACCCGGCCTTCCCGGAAGGCATCATGCTGGCCATTCTGTTCGCCAACCTGTTTGCGCCGCTGATTGACCACTTCTTCGTCCAGGCCAATGTGAAGCGCCGTCTCAAGCGTACTGGCGTACCGGCCGAGGAGACTGCCTAATGGCACAAGGTAACAACTCCATCAAAAAAGTCCTGATCGTAGCGTTCTCGCTGTGCATCGTGTGCTCGGTCATCGTTTCGACGGCGGCCGTGGCACTGCGTCCCGCACAGCAGCTCAATCAGGAGCTTGACCGCAAAACCAACATCCTGAACGTGGCCCGTCTTTATGAGTCGGGCATGGATGTAGAAGAGACGTTTAGCAACCAGATCACTGCTCGTGTGGTAGAGCTGGAAACCGGTGAGTACACTGATCAGTTCGATCCAGAAACCTTCAGTGGCTTTGAGGCAGCTCGCGACCCGGCTACCGGCCGCACGCTGTCAGGTGACCGTGATATCGCTGGTTTGTCTCAAGTAGAGAACTACGCCACTGTTTATCTCGTAGGCGATGCTGAAAACCCCGACCAGATCGTGCTGCCGATTCGTGGGCAGGGTTTGTGGGGCAGCATGATGGGCTTCCTCTCTGTTGAAGGGGATGGCAACACCATTGTCAGTATCACCTACTACGACCATAGCGAAACGCCCGGTCTAGGTGCTGAAGTGAACAACCCGCGCTGGCAAGCCCAGTGGGAAGGTAAAGAGATTTACAGTGAAGAGGGCGACCTCTCACCGGAGATCCACCTGACCAAGGGCGGCGCGAGTAACGAGCACGAAGTCGATGCGCTCTCCGGTGCAACGCTGACCAGTAACGGCGTGACCAACATGCTGCAGTTCTGGCTAAGTGAAGAGGGCTTTGCTCCTTACCTGGCTAAATTCCGCAGCGGTACCGAGCCATCAGACGCCGAAGACACCGAGACTGACTTCGACGACGTTGAGGGGGCCTGATCATGGCGGATGTAAATGCAAAAGGCGTTTTAACGGCGCCGATTTTCAAGAACAACCCCATCGCACTGCAGATTTTGGGGATTTGTTCTGCGCTAGCGGTAACCACCAGCATGAGCGTGTCGCTGGTAATGGCTCTGGCGGTTATCTTCGTAACCTCTTTCTCGAACCTGTTCGTATCGCTGATTCGGAATCATATTCCGTCCTCGATCCGTATCATTGTTCAGATGACCATCATTGCTTCGCTGGTTATCGTGGTTGACCAGATCCTCAAAGCCTATGCTTACGAAATGTCTAAGCAGCTGTCGGTTTTCGTGGGTCTGATTATCACTAACTGTATTGTAATGGGTCGCGCGGAAGGTTTCGCGATGTCCAATACGCCGGGCTTGTCGTTCTTGGACGGTATTGGTAACGGCTTGGGCTACGGTTTTGTACTGATGGTAGTAGGCTTCGTTCGCGAGCTACTGGGTGCTGGTAGCGTGTTTGGTTTCACCGTACTGCCGACTATCCAGAACGGTGGCTGGTATGTACCGAACGGCCTGCTGCTGCTGCCGCCTTCCGCCTTCTTTATCATCGGCTTGTTGATCTGGGTACTGCGCTCTGTCAACCCCGAGCAGGTAGAAGAGAACGAGTTCAAGATGAAGCACAACACCAAGCCGAAGGAGGCCGTGTAACATGGAACACTATCTAAGCCTTTTCGTTGCTTCAGTGTTTGTCGAGAACATGGCACTGGCCTTCTTCCTGGGGATGTGTACCTTCCTGGCAGTGTCTAAGAAGGTATCTTCTGCCATTGGTCTCGGGATCGCCGTTATCGTGGTGCTCACCGTCACTGTTCCGGTTAACAACCTTGTATACACCTACTTGCTGCAAGAGGGTGCGTTGACCTGGACCGGCATCAGCGGTGCCGAGAACATCGATCTGTCGTTCCTTGGCCTGCTCTCGTACATCGGTGTTATTGCGGCGCTGGTACAAATCATGGAGATGTTCCTTGATAAGTACGTACCGTCGCTATACAACGCGCTGGGCGTCTTCCTGCCGCTGATCACCGTAAACTGTGCCATCTTGGGTGGCGTACTGTTCATGGTTGAGCGTAGCTACAACTTTGGCGAAGCCGTCGTTTACGGCTTTGGTGCTGGTACCGGCTGGGCGCTGGCAATTGCCGCCCTGGCAGGTATCCGCGAGAAGCTGAAGTACAGCGACGTGCCTAGCGGCCTACAAGGCCTTGGCATCACGTTTATCACCGTTGGCTTAATGTCACTGGGCTTCATGTCCTTCTCTGGCATTCAGCTTTAATCGGAGCCGGTTTTCTCGGCAGCCTTGGCTGCCGAGGTATAGAAAACCTTCAGCAATAGGAAACCGACATGGTTGATACAACTGTCATCTTGCTCGGTGTTGTCATGTTCACGGTCATCGTTATTAGCTTAACGGCGATCATTCTGGCAGCGCGCAGCAAGCTAGTGAGTAGCGGGGACGTGACGATTGAAGTCAACGGCGACCCCGAGCACACCCTGAAGACCCAGGCCGGCGGCAAGCTTTTGAACACCCTGGCGGCCAACGGTATTTTCCTCTCTTCCGCCTGTGGTGGCGGTGGTTCTTGTGCCCAGTGCAAATGCCGGGTAGAAGAGGGCGGCGGTTCTATCCTGCCGACCGAAGAGTCGCACTTCACCATGCGCGAGAAGAAAGAGGGCTGGCGCCTCTCTTGCCAGGTTCCTGTTAAGCAGGACATGAAAATTGAAGTGCCGGAAGAAGTCTTCGGCGTGAAGAAGTGGGAAACTGAAGTAACGGCCAACCCCAACGTAGCTACCTTCATCAAAGAGCTGAACCTGAAACTGCCTGAAGGCGAGGAAGTTGCCTTCCGCGCCGGTGGCTATGTTCAGCTGGTAGCACCGCCCTACGATATCAAGTTCTCCGATTTCGATATCGAAGAAGAGTACCGTGGCGACTGGGAAAAGTTTGGCCTGTTCGACATTTCCCATAAGAACAACGAGGAAGTTATCCGCGCCTACTCAATGGCGAACTATCCGGAAGAGAAAGGCCTCCTCAAGTTCAACATCCGTATCGCGACGCCGCCTCCCGGCACCAGCCATCCGCCGGGCCTGATGTCCACCTACGTCTTCAACCTGAAGCCGGGTGACAAGGTGACCGTAATGGGGCCGTTCGGTGAGTTCTTCGCCAAAGATACCGATGCCGAAATGGTCTTCATCGGTGGTGGTGCAGGTATGGCGCCGATGCGTAGCCATATCTTCGACCAGCTCAAGCGTCTGAAATCGACGCGTAAGATTTCGTTCTGGTACGGTGCGCGCTCTTGGCGTGAAACCTTCTACAACGAAGAGTACGACCAGCTGGCGGAAGAGTTCCCGAACTTCGAGTGGCACCTGGCCCTTTCCGACCCTCAGCCGGAAGACAACTGGGAAGGCCCAACGGGCTTCATCCACAACGTACTGTATGAAAACTATCTGAAGGACCATCCGGCTCCTGAAGACTGTGAATACTACATGTGTGGGCCGCCCATGATGAACGCCTCTGTTATCAAGCTGCTGCTTGATATGGGCGTTGAGCCGGAAAACATCCTGCTGGATGACTTCGGCGGCTAAGCGTGTACTAACGCGCAATGCGGACGGGGCTAGCCTTTGGGCTAGCCCCGTTTGTTTTTTGCTCCGCTGGCTATCAGGCCGATTTATTAATGTTTAAAACCGGCAGCCGTTAAAAAGTAGGTTATGCCTGATCATTTTGTAGCGGCTGAGGTACAATAGACGATAAATTTTAAGGCACTTATCGGCATGATCCTTGTCGGCAGGTGTGGCACTTAACGCAATGCTGGGAGGACAACATGGGCATTTGGCTATTGGTATTCGGGTTTATGGCGCTGATTATGGGCGCTATGGCCGTGGGCGTGCTAATGGGTCGTAAACCCATCGCAGGCTCTTGCGGCGGGCTGAATCAAATTGGTATGAAAGATGGCTGCGATATCTGCGGCGGCAAAGACGAAGTCTGTGAAGAAGAGAACCGCAAGCGCGGCAGTGTACGCCGCCGTAGTGATGAAAGTCGCGGTGCTGACTTAGGTTACGACGCGACACGCCGCTAACGGGCGTTGCTTACTCGTATTCAATCACCTTAAACGCTCGCTCTACACAGCGGGCGTTTGCGTATGTGCTGTTAAATTGATGACGTAAAGGGAACAAGGAGATCCAAACCGTATGGCGGTTCACAATTATGATGTCGTGGTTATCGGTACCGGCCCAGCCGGAGAAAGCGCTGCCATCAATGCTGCCAAGCACGGTATGCGGGTGGCAATTATTGAGAAGCAGGTCCAGGTAGGCGGTAATTGCACCCACTGGGGCACCATTCCTTCAAAAGCGCTGCGCCATCAGGTGAAGCAGATCATGGCGTTCAATACTAACCGCATGTTCCGCGATATCGGTGAGCCGCGCTGGTTCTCGTTCCCGAAAGTAATGGAGCGCTCCCGCGGCACGATTGATAAACAGGTCGAAATGCGCACTACTTTCTATGCGCGTAACCGTATTGACTTGTTCCACGGCGTAGCCCGCTTTAAGGACGAGCATACCGTTGTTGTCCGTGATCGCCAGGAAGGAATGGAGGAGCTGGTCGCCAAGAAAGTGGTGATTGCCACCGGCTCGCGCCCCTATCGTCCGGCGGATATTAACTTCCGCCACCCGCGTATCTACTGCTCCGACACCATTCTGAGCCTTTCCCATACGCCGCGTACATTAATTATCTTTGGTGCCGGTGTTATTGGCTGTGAATACGCTTCTATCTTCTCGGGGTTGGGCGTAAAAGTCGACCTGATCAACAATCGTGATAGTTTGCTGTCGTTTCTTGACGATGAAATCAGCGACGCGCTCTCTTACCACCTGCGTAAGCATGGTGTGCTTATTCGCCATAATGAAGAGTATGAAAGCGTGGAAGGGGATGAATCTGGCGTGGTGGTACGCCTGAAATCCGGTAAGAAGATCCGCGCCGATGCATTCCTCTGGGCCAACGGCCGTACCGGCAACACCGACAGCTTAGGGTTGGAGAACATCGGTTTGGAAGCCAATGGCCGCGGCCAGCTAAGCGTAGATGAGCACTACCGCACGGCGATTCCGCATATCTACGCCGCAGGCGACGTGATTGGCTGGCCCAGCCTTGCCAGCGCTGCCTATGACCAGGGCCTAAACTCCTGCAACGAGCTGCTGGAAAAAGAGTATCGCTTTGTCAGCGATGTCCCGACCGGGATTTATACCATTCCCGAGATCAGCTCCTTTGGCCCCAACGAACGCGAGCTTACCGAGGCTAAAGTGCCTTACGAGGTGGGGAAGGCGTTTTTCAAGGATACCGCCCGCGCGCAGATTACCGGCGATACGGTCGGGATGCTCAAGATTCTGTTCCACCAGGAAACCCTGGAGATTCTCGGTATCCACTGCTTTGGTGACCAGGCCTCCGAAATTTTGCATATCGGTCAAGCGATTATGCAGCAGAAGGGGGAGGCGAACACGCTGAAGTACTTCGTTAACACCACCTTCAACTACCCGACCATGGCCGAAGCCTACCGTGTCGCGGCGCAAAATGGTCTGAACCGCGTTTTTTAAGCGGCCACGGCGGGCCGTCCTAATGCTTGTCATTTAAAGGATGTGCCTGCCCGCTTGGTAAGTATCGGTGGGAGGCCGCTTTAGCGGGCGAATGGTGCCGTCAGGCGCCCTGGCCAAGCCCCGTCGCGAGCTGAAGCTCCCTTCCACTAGCGCTTGCCAAGCTTCACCGAATAAGTATTTTGAATAGTATTTTCAGCAGCCCCTGTTGCTGTTTTACCGCAATGCTCTTTAGGCCTGCTTCACAGCGACTCCAAAAGTTGCTGAGCGCGGGGCTGCCATTCACCTTCCAGTGAGGCGGCTTGGGTGAGGGACTCCCTGGCGGCAGCGCTATCCTCTTGCTGAAGCTGCAAAATGGCTAGGTTAAGCCACGCGGCGCCCATTTGCGGGTTAAGCTGCGTAGCGGACTCGAAGGCAGCTAGAGCCGCTTGGGGCTGCTCCGTAGCATAGAGCGCATTGCCCAGTGCAAACTGCCCCAAAGGGCTCTGCGGGAAGTGCTCGGCAAATGCCTGCCAGCTACTCAGGGTTGCGCTGGGTCCGTACTGCTCCTCAAAGGCGCTAATGGCTTCCAAGGCGTTGCGAGCGGTCACGCCCTCCGGCAAGCTGCCTGGGTCGCTGACCACAAACCCCCAGCGCTCAGTGCGTGCCCAAGTGGCATCGAATCGGCTAAACGACATAGTATGCCGCTCGATTTCACCGCTACGCAGTATCAGTGTCTCGTTGGGCAGATCAAAGCCAATCGCCACCGCGTAGTGCCACATGGGGAAAGCGGGCAGGGCAAGGTTTTGCATCACCACCACCGGGTCGCCAGCTTCCAGGTGAGTGAGCAGCGCATCCATAGTGCCGCGAATAGGAATCGCCAACTGCTCGTAGCGGCGCACGGTGGCCAGCATTTCCGGCTGAACGCTGCCGTCACGCCCTGGTAAAAATACCTGAGGAATCAGCTCGTCCAGGCTGGCATCCACGCCTTGGTGGTTCAGCACCATCGCTAGAGTAGCGGGGCCGCACTGGTACTCAGTTTGGGCGAAAAATGGTACCTCGGTCAGCTCGATTTGTGGTGTTAGGCTGGCTTTGGTGCTCTCAAGCAGCACCGGGCTGCGGGCGCAGCCGGTGAGTAGCAAGAGCAGTAGGCTCAACACTAAAACGCCCGCAGAGCTGGCGTTGACGGAGCGGTTCATCACTGCCGACGAGTTAGCGAGTGAACGGGTAAACATCGGTCAGACCGAGAATATCCGTTACCAGCAGAATCACAAAGACCGCGAACAGCGCACCTACCACACCGGCACCGGCGGGAAGCTGCTCAAGCTGTTCGGCCATTTGTCGCGCTTCGGCATCGCTAAGAGCTGCGACACGCGCTTCAACATCAGCAGGGCTAACACCCTGCTTTAGCAACTGATCCTGCACATCGGCACGGGCGAGAATTTCATAGATTCGCTCGCGGTCGGCCCCGGCACGGTCGCCTGCTAAAACAGACTGCGTCGATACCAAGTCCATGTTTTGCGGGGCGGTAGGTGCTGCTACAACGGGCAGGCTGGACACCACTAATACAGCAATCAAAAGGGCCGAGAGGTAAGCACGCACTGTTGTTTTCATCGTCTTCATCCTTAGACTTTTTGTGGGGTGGCAGGCCAATCATAGCCTAGTGATTCAGTATAGAAACAAACAGAAGTGGTTTTAAGATGAAAATGCAAAGTGCTAATTATTTGCACTAATGCGATAGGTCCAGGGAGTCTCTGCAAGAATGCCCTTGCCACCGGCCATGGTCATAGCGAGGTCGTGTAGCCCTGGCCACAGCGGCACGGGGGATGCTCCTTTAACCGCTAAGTCCAGGCGTTGCGCCATCAGCAGCAGTTTGTGTAACCGTTTCATCGAGAGGCGACTAATGGCTTTTTGATAGGCTGGACGGCGTTTATCAAAAATCATCGGCTTTTGTGTTTTACAGGCGTGCTCAAAGCTCTGGCCCTGGTCCAAATGCTGATGCAGCGAGAGCAGGGTGCGCAGCTCGCGGGTAAGCGCCCACAGTACAATCGGCGCTTCGACGCCTTCGCTTTTCAGGCCATTCACAATCCGCGAGGCGCGGCTAGGTTCGCCTTTCAAGCAGGCATCCGCTAGGTTGAACACGTCGAAGCGGGTGCTATCCTCAACGCCCTGAGCAATGCTCTCCACGCCGAGCCGGGTATTGGCTGGGTGGATCAGCGCCAGCTTTTGAAGTTCCTGGTCGGCGGCAAGCAGGTTGCCCTCGGTGCGCTCACCCAGCAGCCGTGCCGCTTCCAGGTCAATCTGCAGGCCGTGAAGGGAGGCCCTGTCCCGAAGCCAGTAACCCAGGCGCGAGGCATCCACGGGCCACACGGGTACAAACAGCCCGTGCTTATCCAGCGCTTTAAACCAGGCGCTTTTTTGTTGCTTGGCATCCAGCTTGCCCATGCTGATTAGCAGCAAGTCGTCGCTGCCATCCATCATTTCTGCATATTGGGCCAGCGCTTTGGTGCCTTCCTGCCCCAGCTTCTGATTGCCCAAGCGCAGCTCCAATAGCTTGTTGGAGGCAAACAGCGAAAGGTTGCTGGCGGTTTCCAAGAGCCGCCCCCAGGCAAAGTTAGGCTCCACATCCAGCACTTCTCGCTCTTCGATACCCGCTTGGCGAGCGGCGGCGCGCACCGCGTCGCAAGCATCACGGTGCTGCAGTGGTTCATCGCCTGCCACAATTACCGCTTTGGGCAACTTTTTGGCTAGGGCGGCAGGCAATTGGTCGGCAAATACCTTCACCGCAGCGCCTCAAGATTGGCTAGGCGCTCTACAATACGCTGGGCAAGCTGACGGGTGAGCGTCTGCTCGGCCTCTTGGAACAGCGTCTCGCGGTTTAGTAGGTCATCATCGCTTACCCGAATCCGCGTGCTGGTGGCCAGCGTTGCGTTATTCAGCGCGTAAGCGTTAGTTTCCCGTTGCTGAACAGAGAGCGTAGTGCTCAGCGTTAGCTCGTGTTCGCGGCTGGCGCGGCCATCGGTGCCAATGCGCCGCTCTTGTAGCGAAGGCGTGCCCAGAGTGACGCGCCAGGGCGCGCCGCTTTCTACCTCGGTGCCTAACTGCTGCAGGCGGGTGCGAAGCTGCTGGGCAAGGGCGCTATTATCGTCGCCCTCCAAGGCAAGGGCGGGCAGGCGCGGCATGGATTCCGTGCCGCGCAGGTGGAATCCACAGCCGCTGAGCAGCACCGCCGCTGAGGCGGCGGTGCTAAGCGCGAGGAAACGACGGCGCGTTATGGGTTGGGCTGGCTTCATCCACTCACCACAATGTTCACCAGCTTGCCGGGCACCACGATCACTTTACGGACCGTTTTGCCTTCCAAATGGCGCTGGACGTTTTCGTTCTCCATCGCCAGTTGCTCGATGGCGGCTTTGTCGGCGCTGGCCGGGGCTTCCAGACGGGCGCGCAGTTTACCGTTCACCTGCACCACCAGCTCGATGCTGTCGCGGGTCAGGGCGGCTTCGTCTACTGTCGGCCACTGGGCTTCAATGGCGGGCTGCTCATGGCCCAGCTGCTGCCACAGGGTGTGGCAAAGGTGCGGGGTAATCGGGGCCAGTAGCAGAACGCAGGCTTCCAGCGCTTCACGGCTGACCGCCAGGCCCAGTTCAGAGGTATCGTCGAACTTGGCGACCGCGTTAGAAAGCTCCATCACGGCGGCAATGGCGGTGTTGAAGGTGGTACGGCGGCCAATGTCGTCGCTGGCTTTCTTGATGGTTTCGTGGGTTTTGCGGCGCAGCGATTTCTGGTCGTCGTTGAGTGCATCGATGTTCAGCGTGCCAGGAGTGCCCGCTTCCAGGTGCTCGCTCACCTGACGCCAGATGCGCTTCAGGAAACGGTGCGCGCCCTCGACGCCGGAATCGGACCACTCCAGCGACTGCTCGGGGGGGGCTGCAAACATCATGAATAGGCGCACGGTGTCGGCACCGAACTTGTCGATCATCGACTGCGGGTCCACGCCGTTGTTCTTCGACTTGGACATCTTCTCGATGCCGCCCATCTCAACGGGCTGGCCGTCGCTCATCAGTACGGCGCTCAGCGGGCGGCCTTTCTCGTCGCGCTTCACTTCCACATCGGCGGGGTTAAACCACTCTTTACCGCCGTTCTCTTTAATGCGGTAGAAAGTTTCCGCGATCACCATGCCTTGGGTGAGCAGCTGCTGGAACGGCTCGTCGGAATCGACCATGCCGAAATCGCGTAGCAGCTTGTGGAAGAAGCGGGCGTAGAGCAGATGCAGAATGGCGTGCTCAATACCGCCAATGTAGAGGTCCACCGGCAGCCAGTAGTTGGCGCGCTCATCCAGCATGGCTTCGTGGTTATCCGCACAGCAGAAGCGGGCGAAGTACCAGGAGGACTCCATAAAGGTGTCGAAGGTATCGGTTTCACGCACCCAGCCATCGCCCAGTTCGGAGAACTCCGGCATCTTCTTCAGCGGCGAGCCGGAAGCATCTACGGTGACTTCCATGGGCAGCGCGACGGGCAGCTCGTCATCGGAAAGCGGTACGGTTTGACCTTCCGGGCCGTACTTCACCGGAATCGGCGCGCCCCAGTAGCGTTGGCGGGCAATCCCCCAATCGCGCAGGCGGTAGTTGGTTTTCACTTCGCCACGGCCAAGTTCGGCCAGCTTGGCGGCAATGGCATCGAATGCCGCTTGGAATTCCAGGCCATCAAATTCGCCGGAATTAATCAGCGTGCCGTGCTCGACATAAGCGCTTTCGGAGATATCCGGCGTGTTGCCGTTTTCGTCTGCCACCACAGGCTTCAGTTCGATGCCGTACTTGGTAGCAAACTCCCAATCGCGCTGGTCGTGGGCGGGTACGGCCATCACCGCCCCGGTGCCGAACTCCATCAGTACGAAGTTGGCGACATATACCGGTACTTCATCGCCGGTGAGCGGATGAATGGCTTTATGGCCCGTGGCCATGCCCAGCTTCTCTTTGGTGGCCATTTCCGCTTCAGAGGTGCCGCCTTTGGCGCACTCTTCACAGAACGCCGCTAGCTCGCTGCTCTGCTCGGCGGCTTGTTTGGCCAGCGGGTGGCCAGCGGCCACGGCCACGTAGGTCACGCCCATCAGCGTATCCGGGCGGGTGGTGTAGACCGAGAGCGGCTCGCAGGCGCTGCCGTCGGCGGCTTTAATATCAAAGCTCAGCTCGACGCCACGGGATTTACCAATCCAGTTGCGCTGCATGGTTTTGACCTGCTCGGGCCACTCAACGTTATCCAGATCCGCCAGCAGCTCATCGGCGTAGTCGGTAATCTTCAAGAACCACAGCGGGATCTCTTTGCGCTCTACCGGCGCGCCGGAACGCCAGCCGCAGCCGTCGATGACCTGCTCGTTGGCGAGAACGGTTTGGTCGACCGGGTCCCAGTTCACCGTGGACATTTTCTTGTACACCAAGCCCTTTTCAACCAGCTTAGTGAAGAACCACTGCTCCCAGCGGTAGTAGCTGGTATCGCAGGTGGCGAATTCGCGGCTCCAGTCATAGGCAAAGCCCAATGCCTTCAACTGGTTACGCATGTAGTCAATGTTTTGGTAGGTCCACTTGGCGGGTGGCACCTGGTTTTGGATCGCGGCATTCTCCGCCGGCATGCCGAACGCATCCCAGCCCATGGGCTGCATCACGTTTTTACCCTGCATGCGCTGGAAACGTGAGACAACGTCGCCGATAGTGTAATTACGCACATGACCCATATGCAGCTTGCCGCTGGGGTAGGGGAACATGGATAGGCAGTAGAACTTTTCGCGGTTGGCGTCTTCTACGGCTTTAAAGCACTGGTGCTTTTCCCAGTACTGTTGAGCATCACGTTCAATATCGCGGGGGCTGTAATGTGCGTCCATCGGTGTTTTCAATGCCTTGGGGTCATTCGCCCAAAAAGGGCGCAAAGTGAATAATAGATGACGACTGTCAGATAAGTAGCGTCGATTGTATCCTATGCGGGTGTATCCTTGAACGGCTAGCCGATCATAGGCATCACCTGTGGCAATAAAAGGAGAGGACCCATGGAAAAACATAACGATCACCGCCTCCGCGAAGGCTACGAGCGCCTGTTGGAACGCATGCAGGGCGGCGCCAACGAGCTCACCTGGGACAATCTGCAAAAGGATTTGGACGACGCCGTTGCCTTTGAGGCCGAGCTTGAGGAGTACACCAAAGACGAGCTGGCGCTGCTGCGCGCCTGGGTAGAGCGTGACTTAAAAGACATGCGTTACTACATGGCGGATACCGGCAAGCAGGTGGCGAGCTGGCTGGGGGTCGATATCGACCAGCTCTCCCGCCGGGTGGCGGAATCACTGCTCTCCATTGCCGACCGCAGCGTGGTAGACCGCGAACGCTTCGAGGACGACCTAGAAGCCGCCCGCGCCGACTACTGCGAAGGCGAAATCGCCGCCCCGGGGTTAATGGCCTGCACACACTGCGATGCCCAGGTAATGCTGAACGAAGTCTCGCGGTTGGAACCCTGCCACCAGTGCGGCCACCGCTACTTCTACCGCTTCCCCAATAAAATTGTCGAAACCTAATTTTTAACCTAGCCAAGCGCTCAAGCCTGCGATCGCCCCCAGCGAGAGCAGGCTCATTATCGCCGCGTAGGGCAGGTTATCTTTCATCATGCGATAACCGCTCACCCCATAACGCCCCTGCAAGGAAAGGTTAATACCGGAAAGCGGCCCAACGCTGGTGCCCACCGCCCAGGCGCTTAACGCCACAAAGGCGAATAGCGTTTGCTCGCCACCGCTTAAATCCAAAATAGACGCCAGCACGGAAACGCCAATAATTGGGTGCAGCCCCACCAGCGCGCTCAGCGTAATGGCAGCAAAGCTGGCCATGGCCTGCCACGTGCCAAAGCGGGCAAACAGCGTCCACTCATCGCCAGCGGCGGCGGCCACCAGCGTCGAAAGCCCTAATGTTAATAACCCCGCCGCTAAAAACAGCGAAATTTCCCCACGCATGGCGGGCAGGCGGGTAACGGTGTGCTGGCGAATGCGCCGCAGGGTAAAGCGTGGGCCTTCCCGCAGGTTGCTTAACAGCGCCACCCCTGGCAGTAAAAAGGTAATAATGCTGACAATGGTAAGCGATGGCGTGATCCAGAAGTGAAACAGCATCACCAATGTCGCCATGCCCGCAGGCATGAGCAGGCTGCGGGGCGACAGCGAAAAGCCATCCACCTCGTTTAAATCAAACCGCCGCCGCAACTCTAGAGTGGTTAAAAGCCCTGAGAGCATGGCGATAGGAAAACCCACCACGGCAATCTGGACGTACTGCACCGACGGTACCAGGGCAATCACCACCGCCATGGAAGCAAAGAAAGGCGACCAGAGGGCGGCGCTGCTCAGCCCACGGTTCAGCGCTAATAATTGCGGCGTGGTCAACGGCGCACGGCGAGCCAAACGGTCGCCCACCATAAACACCGTAGAAAGGTTCAAAATCGTGCCGAGAAAATGCACTCCCAGCCAAGTACGCAGCACGCCATCCGCCCCCGTGACCCGCTTACCCGGCGGGCGCTTATTGCCCTGGGTGCCAATCAGCGAAATAAAGCTCACGCCCACCAGCATCGTCGCCACAAACACGTTGCCTTGCAGCATGGCAGGCCAGTTTACTGCCGCGCCATACACCGTTTGCGCCACCACCAGCATCACCACGCCAAGGGCAATCAACACCCCCGCCTGAATGCGCGAACGCTTGGGAATATCCCGCCACAGCAGCGCCACCGCCGCCCACAGCAAATAGCTCACCGCCTGCGCGGTCGGCACCGCCCCGGTAAAGCTCAACATCTGCGTCAAAAGCCCCAGCAGCACCAACACCCCCGCCAAGCGCTGCCGCGTCGTCGTCTCTTGCATCTCAATCCCTTACTGGTTGAGTTAGCAGGCTAATCGGGTTTGCAAGAGAAGGCCAGTAGTAAGAAGTGACGGGGTAAGTGAGATGACAGGTGTGAGAGATGGCAGGAGTGGGAGGGCGCTTCAGCGCGCAATGATAAAGCCACCCGACCAATAATATTCCCCCGTAGCGCTGCGTAACGAGCAAAGCGAGCGGCCAAGCTGAATAATCAAATTTAACAAGTCAGTCAATCGGCTGACTGAGGCATTGAAGTTGGTTGACACCCAGCAAGCCCAGAAAGATGCCAAGAAGTTGGCCGCCAACGGCCTCAAATCCAACACCCAGGAACTATTAGCGCTGATAGCAGAAGATCCATTGCGCAAGCCGCCTCCGTTTGAGAAGCTCGTTGGTGATCTTGCAGGAGCCTATTCACGCCGCATCAACATTCAGCATCGTCTGGTCTACCAAGTGCTTGAAGACGTGCGAGTGGTAAAAGTTCTCAGGCTCTGGAGTCACTACGAGTAACGTACCACCAGTCGCTGTGGCCGGACCATGTTTTCATCGTTTCGCGGTTCCAAAAACTTACAACACTCCACGCTAAGTTCTCTCAGAAGCCTATGAACAACCCCCATATCGTCATATTCGATGGTGTTTGCAACTTCTGCAATGGCGCTGTGAATTTCATCATCCAGCGAGACCCTGAGGGCGTCTTTGCATTTACCCCGATGCAGAGCGAGTTGGCGCGTGAGCTTACGCAGCGCTTTAACGTGCACGATGTGGGAATGGACACCTTGGTGCTTATCAAAAATGATGAGTGTTACGTTCTCTCAGATGCGGCCCTTGAGATAGCGAAAGACCTGAAAGGGCCATGGCGGCTCTGTTACGCACTCAAGATTGTGCCCAGGCCGATCAGAGACGCGGCTTATAAGTTATTTGCTCGGAATCGTTATAAGCTTTTTGGTAAGCGGGATGTTTGTATGGTGCCTTCAGCAGAGGTGAAATCGCGGTTTGTGGGTATCGAAACATGGCATTAATTGTATGAGGAAACGGTAACCCATGCCTACCGCCATCGTTGAAGTGTGCGAGCTTGCTGTTGGCCCCGGCGGTGCGTTGGTTACCGCGCTCGGTACGGCCGATTGAGGTGCGGTGTGTGGCGGAGGCGATGATTGATGCAGCGTTGGGTGGTGTGGGAAGGGGTTCTTCTTTTGTGTTGTCGAATGCGGAGATGCATCGGTTTGGGGAGTGATAGGGCTGGCTTTTAGATCAGGTGGTGATGCTTTGCTGATTGCTTGTTACCGTTTGATATGTAGTGGGTTTTGTGCCGGGATCATCGCGCGCTGAAGCGCCCTCCTACGACCTTTCTCCGCGGCCTTTCTCGGGAGCTGTTAGGTGCTTGATGGGATGTTCCCCCTTCAAGCGGTGGTGGCTTGAAGGGGGAGTGGTAGGTTAGTTAGTTGCTTGGCTGGGGGTGCCGATGAGTTCGTGTTCGCGGATTGTGTGCTCGGTTGCCAGTACCCGGTCGAGTTGGGTGTAATCGTCGCTTTCAAGCTCAAGCGTTGGTTGTTGAAAGTGGCGCAGCTGGCGTTTTAAGTAGCTGGTATAGAGGTATTGGTTGTAAACCGCCCAGCAGTGAAAGGTTAGGAAGGTGATGACGAAACCCACCAATAAGAGTTTGATCATCACGGAGCCGTAAAGTTGTTCCAGGAATGCTTCTTCTACTATGAAGAACATGTATACCTTTGCCATTACCAGCCCCCACAGTATTAGCGTGATCATGGTAATAAGCATATCCCTTGATCGATACCCCCAGCTTTTCTGGTAAGGGTTGTCGATGATGACAGACACCAGTTTATTGTTCATTAAATTGCTCCCCTCGGTCAGGACTAGTCCAGGTGGCGTGCCTTCCTTTTTGCCGTAGCATGGCTTTAGGGAAGGCGATAACAACCGTGGCCATATTGAGAATCCAGTAGGCGAATGGGTACCAGATGCTCCAATAAACGCAGCGGTAGATCTCTTTGTCGTAACGGCTATCGATATAGAAACTGACAGTAAACTGTATAAAGCTAATGGCGATGAGGATGCTGCCGAAATAGGAGAGCAGCTTGCCGGTAATGGGCCAGGCCATTGGCATGGTAAATTGCGAGATCAACCAAGCAATGAGCAGAGTGACTACTGAGTAGCACCACAACACGCTAACGATGTACTCCAGCATCAGCAGCCAAAAGCGTCTGTTTTTCCAGCGGATGGTTTGTGGGAAGTAGCGCAGAAAGACCTCGCCGCCCCCTTGCGCCCAACGCAGCCGCTGCTTGAACAGCCCGCGTAGGGTTTCCGGCATCAGCACCCAGCACATGGCCCTGGGTTCGTAGCGCACTTGCCCGCCTTTGAGCTGTAGACGCCAGCTCACATCAATATCTTCGGTGATCATGTCGGTATTCCAACCGCCAATCTCCTCCAGCGCATGGCGGCGAAACGCGCAGATAACGCCGGAGATGGTAAATACCATCCCGTAAATGCGCTGGGCACGCTTGATCAGGCCGATAATGGCGGAGAACTCGCCGGTCTGGATTTTGCCAATGGCAGTCGAACGGGTTCTTACCCGTGGGTTGCCGGTAACGCCGCTGACCTTGGGGCTGCTCAGAAAGTGGTTAACCATGTAGCCAATGGCGTCGTAGTCAAGGATGGCATCGCCATCAATCCCGACGATGATCTCGCCGGTGGCGTGGCTCAGCCCATGGTTCATCGCGCTGGCTTTGCCCTGGTTGGTTTGGTTCAGCACCTTGAGAGTGGGGTACTGCTGCACCAGGGCTGCCAGCCGCTCTGCGGTGTTATCTTTGCTGCCATCGTTAATGGCGATCACCTCCATGTTGGGGTAGTTCTGCTTGAAGAGGTGGTGCACCGTTTCATTCACGTTGGCCTCTTCGTTGTAGCAGGGCAGCAGCACCGTTACCTTGGGGGCGCTTTCGTCCCAGACGAAGGTGGCGGGCCAGGCTTGCTTGCGTTCCCAGTGCAGGTAGAAGTAGATACCGCCGCATATCCAGATCGTTGCCATAAGGCTTGGGTAGCCAAGCGTGAAGATGGCAAGGTGGTCGAGTATGTTCATGGGATGTCCCTAAACCGACGTCCGATGGAAAAAACCGGCCTCATCACATTGATATCTGGATGGTTGTTGTGGAAATCATCCGGGTAGTAGCCAATGTGTTTGATGCCTTCTTCGCGAAGTATGCGAACCCACTGGGCCATTTCCTTGCTGGGGATGGGGGTTTGGGTGTGCCAGTTCTGCGCCTGCAGCTCGAATACCAATTGGTCGGCGCTTACCTGGGCTAACGAGCGGCGGGCGAGACTTCTTAGCCACTCATTAGGGTTGTCGGCTTCTTCCATGTAGGGCATGGCCATTACCGCTACGTAGTCATAGCCCGTGGCAAAGTTTTGCATGTCCTGAGCAAACCAACGCTGGCTGAGTGGCTCCATCACCGTCACGGCATAGAGGTTGCGCGAGGTGGTGAAAACCTTGTTATCTGCCTGACGGTAGTAGTTAGCCGCTTGGGCCAGCTCTTGGGTGAAGTCGGTTAGGTGTTCCCCTTTGAAACGGGTCCAGGCTGCCATCAAGTTGTCGTCGTTACGGATAGCGTTGATATCCCTAGGCAGGTCGGCGCTGGCATAGGCGTCTAATGCTGCGGGGTTGGCATCCTCAAAGTCGGTGTAGAAGGCGTCGTCATGGAACAGCAGCCCATCGAACTTGGTTAGGCGGCCAAGGTCCTGGTAAATCTCAATAATGATGCGGCGATTCTCTTCAACATAGGGGGAGAGCCGGCGATACTGGTTTGGCGCTTCTTGGCCGGTTCTCACATCGGTGACATATTGATACCCATCCCCTAAATCAAACGCCAGCACCGGCATCCAGGCGTAGACCTTCACATTGGCGCGTTTCTTTAATTGCCAGGCAACCCGATTGAACAGGTCTGCCCTAACCGGCAAGTAGCGGTTGGGGAAGTAGAGAGCATCGGTCGTGCCGTCGCCGTCCGGGTCGGCATAGGCTTGAAGGTAAACCGTACTGACGCCGTAGCGGGAAATGCGCTCAATCAGCCTGTCGAGGTTTTGCTCTTGCTGAATGGGGTCGGGGTCATACACGTAGTCCAGGTCAACGTGAACAATGCGTTGCTCTTCGCGCTCCCATAGCCGGTTGGAGAGAATCTCTTCAATGGTTTCCAGGGTGGTTTCCTGGTCGATCAGGTAGCGGTTTATACTACGCATGGAATCGCCCAGACGGTTAGGGGCGCTGAGCAGGCTGAAGGTGTATTCCATGCCGTATTCGGCGGCAATGTTCAGCGTTGCTTCACTGTAGGCACCGTAGGGCCAAACGATGACACGCGGGCTTTTTCCAATTTCTTCTTGGAAGCGCTGCTGGGTAAGCGCCATATCATTGCGTATTCGTTCTAGGTAGCCTGCCTCGGTTTCATAACCGCTGCGAGGGTTCCATATACTAGTAACGGCAGCGGCTTGCTCGTTCCCCATCGGGTTGCCTAGTACCCCGTAGTGCAGGTTGTAGGAGTGGGAGGCAATTTCCACCAGCGGGGACTCATCAAGGGCTTTGACCTGCTCCCAGCTGAGAAAGCGTTCCCGGGGGAGTGTGATACTGCCGTAAGGAACCCGCCCACCCGCAGGCGTATCCAGCCAGCTACCCACCACGGCTTGTAAGGCAGGGAAGTTGTAAAGCTTGAGCAGTGGAAAGACGATATCGTAAAAACTGCGATAGCCATCATCGAAAGTGAGCAGCACCGCTTTTTCGGGCAGCGGTGCTTTGCCTGCTTTGGCGTCGATGATCTGCTGCAGGCTGACGGGGTGGTACCCGCTTGTGGCAATCAGGTTGAAGTGCTCAATTAAGCGGCTGCGGGTGATGGTTTGTGAATAGATATCCAACTCGGGAGTGATGCTGGAATCCACAACGTCGTGGTAACTGATCACCACGTAGTCATCCGGTGCGCGGGCGGCTTGAGCCTGCTGGATAAAGGTCATCAGCAAAACCGCGCTTATTACAATGACGCGCCAGGGTGTCATAGGAATCTCCATACAAAGCCAGCTGAAATTACGTTGTCATACTCAGGAACGCCGTCGTAAACGGCTCGCTCGCGGGTGATGCCATACTCGAAATTCACAGTGGGAGCTAACTCCCAGCGATGTTGGTAACCAATCGACCAGGTGTTTTCACTATCGAAATCTTCCTGCCAGTAGCGTCCTGATCCGAGTGAGAAGGACTGGATAAAAGACTGGCGGTAATCAAGCGGGATCTCATAATCGATGCTTAGTACACCGGCAAGGCTGGCATCCTGCTTGGGGTTGAAGTAACTGGCTTCTACGTCGTCGTTACGTGATGCGGATGCTTGAAGTCCGCCGATAACTTGCCAGCGGTCGAAGTGATAAAAACTTTGGTTCCAGTAGCCGTAAATGGATTGCCGCAGGTTGCTGTCGTCGAAGTCGGTCGCCATGAGACCGATAGCCCCCGCGCCGCGCTCATCGCGGCGATAAGCAAACTCGGCCCGGTAACGGTCGGCGTTAACGCCATCCTGCAAGGCGCGCAGAGGAGTGTCGGTGGTGTTCATTTCGACACCCAGCGTCGTTGTGGCGTGGTCGTTGTGGGCGTACTTGAGCTCGGCCAGCGCGAGAAAATCTTCGTTCAGCTGTGAGCCGTGGCCCGCTGCCAGGGTGACCGTGGCGGGATACAGGTTCCATTCGTAGCCCGCTATGTTGTACGAGGCATAGAGGTTGTCATCCTCAAACTCTCCGAACTGGCCGATACGCTGTGCGAAAGGGCGGGAGCCGCTGCTGTTACGTGGCCCTTCCAGAAGCACTTCATAGCGCCACTCGCGCGAGGCTTGGGTGCCACTCCCCTGGCCCTTGCTACGCTCGAACCGGCTGCTTAGCTGGGGGGCACGCATTTCCTGCCACTCCCTTGCCATATCATCCCGCGAAGCACTTGGCCGAGCTTCCACTAATTCCCGAACAACTTCATTCGTAGTGCCGCGCCATTGGCCACGCTGTAAGCGGGAGAGCAGAATGCCGTGTTCAGCCACTTCTTGACGGTCTGGGGGCAGCAGCGGAATGGCCTGTAAGAATGACTCCTCGGCCTTTCTTGGCAGGCCTCTATCGCGTTCGATATCGCCTTGTACAATCCACAAATAAGGTTCGCCGGGCGCTTGTGCCTGATAGGTCGATAACTGCTCAATGGCATCTTCCGGGCGACCTCGCCAAGCCTCTAGCAATACTTCCAGCAGCAGTACTTTTTGGTAGTTGGGGTTTTCGATGCGTAAGGTGCGGGTGAAATCCAACCGCTGTTCGGGCTCTTTGGCGCGCCATGCCTGCAATAGCTTGTCGGCATCACGGAAGCGCTGGGCATCGGCGTAGCTATAGAACAGGCCCTCATTAAGCGGGTCATCTGGGTTGGTGGCCTGTTCCGGGTACTGTCGAATCAGGCTTTCATAGAGCGCGATGGCTTCATGTGGGCGGCCCATGCCATTGAGCGCATGGGCGCGTGCGCGGATGACGTAACTTGGCAATTGGCCGTGCTGGTTTTCAAGCCGAACTGCCAGGGCCTCCGCTTCGGAAAAGCGTCTTAATTCAGCCAGGGCAACTACCTTGTCATATTCGGCAACGGTCATCAGCTCTTGAGGGGTTTGCGGGTCACGCAGTACGACATTCAGTTGCTCCAAACCGTTGGCCGTTCTGGAGGGCTCATCTGTATGAATGCCCAAGCGAATATCGGTAACCCCTTCATAATAAGTGAGCCAGAGGCGGTCGCTTTCGCTAAACACATCCGGGTTGGACTGCATAATGCGCCGTGCCGCGGTGCTGGCGCCAAGGCCTACCGCCAGCCGATACAGTGCTTGAAGTTCTCCTGTATTGCTGGGGTCCTGGGCAACCAGGGATTGTCGGGCATCTAGCTCTTGAATGGCGTTAGTGGTGCGTGCGGCAAGGTAGCCTTTAGCTTCAAGGCCGGCGGTTGTGGTGCCAGCTACTTGGTTATACTGCTCCAAGGCAATCTGGGCTAGGGTGTAGCTGCCCATATCGGTATGGACCAGTGCTTGGCCTAGCCAGCCTTGTGCGTTGGAGGGGTCACGGTAGGTAAGCGCCCGAAACATCTCCAGCGATGTATTAAAGTCACCCGCGCTACGGGCGGCCCCGGCCAGGTTGGTAAGCTCAGAATCGCTGTAATCCTCAATTTGGCACCAGGTGCAAACGGCCAGCGCTTCCTGATTCCGGGAGGCACGCACGAGCAGGGCGACTAAGTCTTCACGCACGCGGTTGTCGCGTGTTTGGTGGTACAGTGTCTTTAAGCCGTTGATGGATGTTTCCAAAGCTCCTTGGCGTGCCTGGATAACCAGTGCTTCGCGCTGCGCATCGGTGGTAGTTTGCCCGTAGGCCGCGCTAGTGGTTAGGCAGGCGAGCAGGCAAATCGGCAGTAAGGAGCTAGGGCGACTCTGCATGGTGATACTCCTACCCTGGAAGCTAATGAAAGTAGATTTGTAATAAAATGTATCTTCCTAGTGTATAGAAGTATCTTTAAGTAAAAATTGGAATAAAAGATGATCTTGAAGAGGAATATCTTCAACAAAAGGGCTTAGGGGGATCATCCGCCGGCTGCCCTGGAAGTGCTTATGTTTCTGAATAAAAAAGTTAAATGGGTTTTTGTCTGAGCGAGTAAAGCCACGGGCTTTGCTAGATCTGCGTGGGAGGGCGGCTTTTTTTCAGCCGTTTTGATGAGAAATAATGAGGTAATTAAATTTAAAATCAGCTGTTTTTGTAACTTTATGTTTCGCGGTCTGCTTCTAATTGCTCAATCATTTTGCGGGCAGCATTAGAGAGGGTGCGGTTGTGGTGTACCAAATAGCCCAATGGCCGGTGGATAGGTGCGGTGTCCACCGGTAGCTCGACAAGTTCGCTATCTATCATTTTTTCGGGTAGCAGGCTCCAGCCTAGCCCAACGCTGCACATCATCTTGAGCGTTTCCAGGTAGTTAGTTGACATACTCACGGGCAAGGTAAGGCCCGCTTCCTCAAAGCGCTGGCCAATCAGCGTGCGGGTAAAGGTTTTCGCCCCCGGCAAGACGCAGTTGAAATCGCACAGCTCGGCCAGGCTGAGCGGTGCGCGGTGGCGGCGGGTGCGCTTGGCCAGCGGGTGATCGGTAGCGCAGACAAAGCAGAGCCGGTCCTGCCATAGTTCCACTACCTGCAGCTGCTCAACGGGGTGGGGGGCGAGCGTTACGATGGCCATTTCCAGAGTGCCATCCATTACGCCCTGATAAGCCAATTCGGAATCTAAAAAGTGCAGGTCGAGCGCGACTTCTGGATGGCGCTGGGTGTACTGCTTCAATAGCGGCGGCAGCCGGTGCAAACCAATATGGTGGCTGGTGGCCAGGGTTAGTGTGCCGCCCACTTGGCCAGAGAGATTGGCCAGCGCCCGGCGGCTGTCTTCCACGGTAAGTAGAATGCGCTGAGCTTTGGGCAGCAGCACGTTGCCTGCCTCAGTTAGCGCGATGCGCCTTCCAATACGGTCAAACAGCCGTGTGCCAAGCAAATCCTCCAGCGTGGCAATCCGTTTACTGACGGCAGGTTGGGTAAGGTGGAGCTGCTCGGCGGCGCGGGAGAAGCTTTTGGTTTCCGCTACGGCGAGAAAGGCTTGCAGGCTTTGGGTATCCACAGAGGCTCCCTGGGTAGCTATTCCTATTTGGAATCTAAAGTATGAATAACATGAATTGCTTTTATGCGCGAGTCGCGTAACACTCTTTTGCATAGCAATTTAAGCAGCACATAGAGGCTGCGATAACGAACTAGCAGGGCACCGCCCGGGAGAGCCATATGTCAGGTCAAACGCTTTACGACAAACTCTGGAACCAGCACTTGGTGAAGCAGCGCGATGACGGCACGGCGCTTATTTACATCGACCGCCAACTGCTCCACGAAGTAACCTCGCCCCAGGCGTTTGAAGGCCTGCGTTTGGCGAACCGTAAGCCCTGGCGTTTAGATGCCAACCTGGCCACGCCTGACCACAACGTACCCACCACGGTGAAAGAACGTGCCGAGGGCAATAGTGGTATTAAAGATCCGGTGTCGCTCATCCAGGTGCAAACCCTTGACGATAACTGCGTCGAGTACGGCATCGAAGAGTTCAAGATCAACGACCCGCGCCAGGGTATCGTGCACGTGGTGGGCCCTGAGCAAGGCGCTACCCTGCCAGGCATGACCGTGGTATGCGGCGACTCCCACACCGCCACCCACGGCGCGTTTGGTGCGCTGGCTCACGGTATCGGCACCTCCGAAGTGGAACACGTATTGGCCACCCAGTGCCTGCTGGCGCAGAAAATGAAGAACATGCAGGTGCGCGTCGAAGGCGAGCTGGGCCTGGGCGTCACCGCAAAAGACGTAGTCTTGGCGATCATCGGTAAGATCGGCACCGCAGGCGGCACGGGTTACGCCATCGAATTCGCGGGTAGCGCCATTGAGTCGCTCTCTATGGAAGGCCGCATGACGGTGTGCAACATGGCCATTGAAGCGGGCGCTCGCGTGGGCCTGATCGCGGTGGACGACACCACTATCGATTACCTCGCCAAGCGCCCCTTTGCGCCAACAGAAGCGCAGTGGGAAGCCGCGGTGGCGGATTGGCGCAACCTGGTATCGGATGCGGATGCCCACTTCGATAAAGTGGTCACGCTAAAAGCGGAAGAGATCGAGCCACAGGTGAGCTGGGGTACCAGCCCTGAAATGGTCACCGGCATTTCAGGCCAAGTGCCCGACCCGAAAGCGGCCCTGGATGAAACCGTTCAGCGTAGCCACGCCCGCGCGTTGGAGTACATGGGCCTGCAGGCGAATCAGAAGATCACCGATATCAAACTGGATAAAGTCTTTATCGGCTCCTGCACCAACTCGCGTATCGAAGACCTGCGTGAAGCGGCGAAAGTAGCGAAGGGCAACAAGGTGGCCGATTCTATCAAGCTGGCCATGGTGGTGCCTGGCTCCGGCTTGGTGAAACGTCAAGCCGAGGCGGAAGGCCTGGATAAAATTTTCATCGAAGCAGGCTTCGAGTGGCGCGAGCCGGGCTGCTCCATGTGTTTGGCCATGAACGCCGATAAGCTGGGCGCAGGCGAGCATTGTGCCTCTACCTCTAACCGGAACTTCGAGGGCCGCCAAGGCTACGGCGGTCGTACCCACTTGGTAAGCCCCGCTATGGCGGCAGCAGCAGCTATTGCCGGCCACTTTGTTGATGTACGCACCTTACCCGCTAACGACGCCACCCACGCGCAGGAGGCCTAAGCCATGAAAAAGTTCGAACGTTTTGAAGGCGTGGTCGCGCCGTTGGATCGTGCTAACGTCGACACCGACTTGATCATTCCGAAACAGTTTTTGAAGTCCATCAAGCGCACTGGCTTTGGCGTCAACCTGTTTGACGAGCTGCGCTACTTGGATGAAGGCCAGCCGGGCCAGGACTGCTCCCAGCGCCCGCTGAACCCTGATTTCGTGTTGAACCAACCGCGCTACCAGGGTGCCGAGGTGCTGCTGGCGCGCCGTAACTTCGGCTGCGGTAGTTCCCGTGAGCACGCCCCCTGGGCGCTGGAGGATTTCGGCTTTAAGGTGGTGATTGCCCCCAGCTTTGCCGATATTTTCTACAACAACGCGTTTAAAAACGGCATTCTGCTGATCACCTTGGCGGAAGAGGAAGTAGACCGCCTGTTTGCGGAAGTGGACGCCAACGAAGGCTACCAGCTTGATGTGGATCTTGAGCATCAGCGGGTAATTACTCCCAGCGGCGAGATCCTGGAGTTTGAGGTAGACGAGTTCCGCAAGCACTGCCTGCTCAACGGCCTGGACGATATCGGCATCACCCTGCAAGACGAGGATGCCATTCGCAGCTTTGAAGAGAAGCACCGTCAGCAGCGCCCGTGGCTGTTCCGCCAGCCCGCGTAAGTATTCAGTTATCAATGCTAAGGATTGAGCATGACTCATAAAGTGTTACTGCTGCCCGGCGATGGTATTGGCCCGGAAATCGCGGCCCAGGCGGCGCGTTTGTTAAAAGCCTGCCAAGAGGCGGGCTTGGATATCGAAGTAGAAGAGGGCTTGGTGGGCGGCTCCGCCTACGATGTTCACGGCGAGCCGCTGCCCGCTGAAACCCTGGAAAAAGCCAAAGCCGCCAGCGCCATTCTGCTGGGCGCGGTGGGTGGCCCCAAGTGGGATAAACTCGAAGACCTCTCCAAGCGCCCGGAAAAAGGCCTGCTGGGGCTGCGTAAGAATCTCGGCCTGTTCGGCAACTTGCGCCCCGCCATGCTCTACCCGCAGCTGGCTAGCGCTTCCAGTCTGAAGCCTGAACTAGTGGCTGGCCTGGATATCATGATCGTGCGTGAACTCACCGGCGGCATTTACTTCGGTCAGCCGCGCGGTATCGAAGAGCGCAACGGTGAGCGCGTCGGTTTTAACACCTACGTCTACTCCGAGAGCGAAATCGAGCGCATCGGCCGCGTCGCCTTTGAGATGGCCCAGAAGCGGGGCAAAAAGCTCTGCTCAGTGGATAAAGCCAACGTGCTGGAAGTCACCATTCTGTGGCGTGAAGTGATGGAGCGCCTAGCGCCGGAGTATCCAGACGTTGAGCTTTCTCACATGTACGTGGATAACGCCGCCATGCAGTTAGTGCGTGCACCGAAGCAGTTCGATGTGGTGGTGACCGGCAACATGTTTGGCGACATTCTCTCTGATGCCGCCGCCATGCTCACTGGCTCTATCGGTATGCTGCCTTCTGCATCGCTCAACGAGAGCGGGCAGGGCATGTATGAACCTTGCCACGGCAGCGCGCCGGATATCGCTGGCCAAAACATCGCTAACCCGCTGGCCATGATGCTCTCCGTTGCCATGATGCTACGCTATTCGCTTAATGAAACGGCGATGGCCGAGCGTATCGAAGCCGCTGTGGGCCGCGTGCTGGATGACGGCCTGCGTACTGCGGATATCGCTTCTGAAGGCACGCGCCGTGTCTCGACGGTTGAGATGGGCGATGCGGTTCTGGCGGCGTTTAATAACTATCAATCTTAAAGAAAGATTGCTAACTAGTTGTTTCGATTCAGCGCTTGGTTAAGCAACACTTGTCGGCTGCCCTAAGGGGTGGCCGACGTCGCGTCTAATATTTGTGTATAATACTTATCTCATTCTTAGCTGGAGGACTTCACATGTTGAAAGTCGGTTTCGTGGGATGGCGTGGTATGGTTGGCTCGGTGCTGATGCAGCGCATGCAGGAAGATGGTGATTTTAACGGCATTGAGCCGATCTTTTTCACCACTTCTCAAGTTGGCCAGCCTGGTCCCGACATCGGCGTGGACGTGCCTCCGCTGAAAGATGCGTTTGCACTAGATGATCTCAAAGCCCTAGATGTGATCATCACCTGCCAGGGTGGTGACTACACCAAGAAAGTCTACGGCGACCTGCGTAACGACGGTTGGAAAGGCTACTGGATTGACGCCGCCAGCACGCTGCGTATGGAAGATGAAGCAACCATCGTTCTAGACCCAGTTAACCGCAAGGTAATCGATGCCCAGCTCGCCAAAGGGGCTAAAACCTTCGTGGGCGGCAACTGCACCGTTAGCTTGATGCTGATGGGCTTAGGTGGCCTGTTTGAAGCCGATATGGTTGAGTGGATGACCTCCATGACCTACCAGGCAGCGTCCGGCTCCGGTGCTAAGCATATGCGCGAGCTGCTGAACCAGATGGGCCAACTGCGCGACAGCGTTTCCAGCGAACTAGCCGATCCGGCTAGCGCGATTCTGGAGATCGACCGCAAAGTGACCGCTGCCATGCGCGGTAGCGACTTCCCCACCGATAACTTCGCCGCACCGCTGGCGGGCAGCCTGCTGCCGTGGATCGACACCAAACTCGATAGCGGCCAGAGCCGCGAAGAGTGGAAGGGTAGCGTCGAGACCAACAAGATTCTGGGGCTTGAGAATAATCCGATTCCCATTGATGGTCTCTGCGTGCGTATCGGTGCCATGCGCTCCCACAGCCAAGCGTTTACCATCAAGCTGAAGCAGGATGTGCCGCTGGATGAGATCGAAGAGCGCATCGCCAAGCATAACGAGTGGGTCAAGCTGATCCCCAACGAAAAAGACGCCACTATTGCCGGTTTGACGCCAGCGGCTGCCACTGGCACGCTGCAAGTGCCGGTAGGCCGCCTGCGTAAGCTGAAGATGGGCGGTGAGTATCTCTCCGCCTTCAGCGTAGGCGACCAGCTGCTGTGGGGCGCCGCCGAACCGCTTAAGCGGATGCTGAAAATTCTGCGCGAGCAGTAAGAGCCCGCAGCATTGCTGCATATGAGCGTTAGATATAAGCGCTAGATAAAAAGTGGGAAGCTGTTCGCAGCTTCCCACTTTTTTTGCCATGACTTATGTTTCTAATTTGATTTTTGTACATTAAGTGTTGCTAAGCTGTATGTTTCTCAGCCATAACGTCATGCAAAGGTATGCGTTACACATAACGACTTAATAAATACGCTATGATAAGAACTAATTAGCTTATCTCGTCGCAACAGAATGCAGGTGTTGCATCGTGGCAGTGAATCGCAGGCAGTAAGGGGCCTACATGAAAAAAAAGCTGGCATGGTTATTGTGGCTACCGTTGAGTGCCGTTAGCCCGTTGGCCTTAGCCGTGGGGCTTGGTCAAGCCACCGTTAACTCACCGCTGCAATCACCGCTAGATGCCAGCGTGCCACTCGTCGATGCCGCCGATGTGCCGCTGGAAGAGGTGCGTGTGGAGATTGCCGATCAATCCGCTTTCAGTGCTCTAGGCTTGGAGTGGACGCCGCTCGCTGCCAGCGTACGTACCGAACTTCAACGGCTGCCTTCTGGGGCACGGCTGGTACTCCGTTCTGACCAAGCGGTGAACGAGCCATGGCTGGATCTATTAATCACTATTACCACGCCTGAAGGGCAGCATACAGAAGCTCTTATGCTACTGTTTGACCCGCCGAATTATGCAGCCAATGCTGACGCTACTGTGTCTGATACACCTTCAGTGGCGCAATCTGCTTTACCACAGCCCGTGCCTGAGCGACATATTACTTATATTGCCAGCGGCGATACGCTATGGAGTGTTGCCGAGCGGATCAAGCCCGCTGATGTGAGCGTTCAGCAAATGATGATGGCGTTGGTAGAGGCTAACCCGGCTGCGTTCCCAACGGGTGATGTGGATGATATGCAAGCGGGGCAAACCTTGCGTGTACCCAGTCACGAGAAAGTGATGGCCCTGACGCCAACTCAGGCTGCCCAGGCAGTTCAAGCTATGCGACAGCCTTCGAGCGTGGCTTCTTCTGTGAATGAAGCCCAGACAGCTGACGAGGAGGCTGAGCAGTCAGCTGGCTCAGATGGCTCAGATAGCGAGGCAGCACCTAGCCAGACACCATCCGCAGATGTCGCTCCAGAAGGTATGGTGCAAGAGAATGAACTCGCTGGGCTGACGCTAAGTGACCTAGCTGAGCAGCTTCAGGAAAGCCAGGCCATGCTGCAAATAGTGTTGGAAGAGCGTGAGCAGATGCGCGCTGACATGGCGGCGCTGCGTCAAGAAGTGGCATCGCTAACCGAAGCACTACATGCCTCCCAGCGGGAGGCCCAGCGTGCGCTGGCGGCTGCCGAACCATTGCAGACCAATGACGTTGCGCCGGCTAACACTGCTGTTAACACCTCATCGTCCCCTAGCTTGGTAGAGCGCCTGGAAGCCTATCAGTGGCCGCTGGCGAGCGTTGCCCTGGCGCTACTATTGGGGGGGCTGGTATGGTCCCGCAAGCGGCGTGAGCGCCAGTGGGAGGACGTGTCGTCCTCTGCGGGCTTTGAGACGCCACCTCCCCAGCGGCCAGAGCCAAGCGTGTCTGCCGCAACTGCGGGGGAGAGCGGCGTACCTCTTGGCGAAGTACCTCTTAGCGAAGCTGCCGCTGCCGAAGAAGATAGGCCACGGCAAGCGCCGCCAACCGCTGGTGTCTACAATAAAGAGCCGGAGAGCTATGATGAGGCCGGCGACTTCATGGCAAAGGAGCCGCTGGCAAGTCGCCATGATGAGCCCCACCGTGATACACAGTTTAGTCTGGTTGAGGAGGCGGAAGCACCTGGACCTCAGTCGGCTGCTGGTACTGACCATAAAAACGGTACGGCCTGGGATATGCAGGATGAAGCGTCGGGGGAAGGGAAAGCAGGCACTGCAGATACTGCCGCTACTGATGAGGCGGCTTCCCCTCCAGAAGAGGAGGAAGCGGCTCTGAGAGCTGCCTTCCTAGAAACGCCGGAGCCGGTAGAGGAGCCAGCCTCGCAAGCGCATATTTCCGAAGCTGAAGAGCCGCTGCCGGCCGTCGCGGAAGATGAGGCGTATCGTGCACACTATATTGACTACCATCCGCCCTCTTTAACCAATGACTTCGGCACTACAGACGAAGACGCAGCAAGCGAAAGTGCTGCTGAGAGCAAAAGCGCCAGGACATCACGACCGCGCCGAGTGCCGGAAGAGGAGTGGGAAATTGAAGAGGTGGCATTCGAGCCGCGACGTCGGGATAATAGCTAACCTTTAACCTTCTCCAAATGACGTGGCTTGATGACGCTGTTCTACCACTTTGATGAGACACAACCGCTGGTTGGCCGCTTGGCGATGGGCATTGAATACGATGGCTCACGCTTTTGCGGCTTCCAGCGTTTAAAGCACGCGGCCTCCGTACAGCAGGCCATCGAGGATGCGTTAGCCAAGGTGGCCGGTGCGCCGGTGCGAATCCACGCCAGCGGGCGCACGGATTCGGGCGTCCATGCTACCCGCCAGGTGATCCATTTCGACCCGCCGGTACAGCGCACCGAAAAGGCCTGGATCTTCGGTGCGAATGCCAATTTGCCCAGAGACGCGGCCGTGCGCTGGGTAAAGCCGGTATCTGACGACTTCCACTCCCGCTTGGGGGCGCTGGCGCGACGCTATCGCTATATTTTTCTGAACCAGATTAGTCGCCCCGTGTTAGAGCGCGCGAACGTGACCTGGTGTCGCGACCCGCTGGATGCGGAGGCTATGCACCGTGCCGCCCAAGCGCTGGTTGGCGAGCACGACTTCAGCAGCTTCCGAGCAGCGGGCTGCCAGTCGAAAACTCCCTGGCGTCAGATGCACTTTGTCGAAGTAAAGCGCTACGGCCCGCTGGTGGTGATTGATATCCAAGGCAATGCTTTTTTGCACCATATGATTCGCAACATTGCGGGTGCTTTGGCGAGCGTTGGGCGTGGCGTGCAGGATGAGGGGTATATTGAGCGCTTGCTAGCGTTGAAAAACCGCCGTGCAGGAGATGTCACCGCACCGGCCTGTGGCTTGCACTTTGTTGACTCCATTTACGACGAGCGTTTCGCTCTCCCCAAAGAGCCGCTAGGCCCAAATCTGCTTGCCTTTACGGGGGAGTGGACAGGCGAGCGCGAGTTACCCGATAGCCCACGGGTGGCGGCAAGGCGGCAGCTAACGTTCTCCAAGCAAGCCACCCCCGAGCAGCAGGAGACCTCTTCATGAGCCAAGTAAAGGCGCGCACGCGCATCAAGTTTTGCGGGCTAACCCGCCCTGAAGATATTACCCAGGCGGTTGCGCTGGGGGTCGATGCGTTGGGCTTTGTGATGTGGCCGAAAAGTAGCCGCAGCATTACGCCGGGGGCACTTCAGGTACTTGCCGCACAGGTGCCCGCGTTTGTGACTCGCGTTGGGTTATTTGTGAACCAGCCTGCTGAACTGATTGAGCAGTGCTTGCCGCATCTGGATCTTATCCAGTTTCACGGTGATGAGTCACCGGCGTTTTGCCAGCAATTCGACCGTCCCTGGATCAAAGCGCTGCGCATGCGCGATGATCTTGATCTACATAAAGCTGCACAACAGTACGCCGCCGCCCAGGCACTGCTGTTGGATGCCTATCGTCCCGGCTTGCCAGGGGGAACTGGCGAGACCTTCGATTGGTCTAGAATCCCCGCAACCCTTGAAAAACCTGTTATCCTCGCGGGTGGGCTAACAGCCAGTAATATCGCTGCTGCGGTGGATCAAGTGGCGCCGTATGCCGTTGATGTGTCAGGCGGTATTGAGGCATCCCCCGGTATTAAAGAGGCCGGATTAATGGCCGCTTTTGTTCGTCATGTGGCGCAGGCGGATCGGCGTTAAGCGCCTTGGCTTGTGTGCACCCCGTTATATTGCGTGGCCATACCGGTAGGTGGGCACGCTTAATTTTTGTTTATCCATTTTGCCTTTCTGGCGATCTTGTGAGGTATGCCTGTGACTGTCTCAGCAACTGAAACCAAGTTCAGCGACCTGACCCGAATGCCGGATGCCCGCGGTCATTTTGGCCCCTACGGCGGCCGGTTTGTGTCAGAAACTCTGAGTTTTGCCCTGGAAGAGTTGGAGCAGACTTACTATAGCCTGCGTGATGACCCCGACTTCCAGGCTGAATTTGATCGTGATCTTGCTCACTACGTGGGCCGTCCGTCACCGCTTTACCATGCCCAGCGCTGGTCACAATCGCTAGGCGGCGCGCAAATCTGGCTCAAGCGCGAAGACTTAAACCACACTGGCGCCCATAAGGTAAATAACACCATTGGGCAGGCGCTGTTAGCGAAAAAGACCGGCAAGCCGCGGGTGATTGCTGAAACCGGCGCCGGCCAGCATGGCGTTGCCACGGCCACTGTGGCCGCCCGTTTGGGGCTTGAGTGCGATGTCTACATGGGGGCGGAGGACGTCCAGCGCCAAAAGCTCAACGTTTACCGAATGCGCCTACTGGGTGCTCGGGTGATTCCAGTGGAGTCCGGCACGCGGACGCTAAAAGACGCGATGAACGAAGCGCTGCGCGATTGGGTCACGAACGTTGATAACACCTTCTATATCATCGGTACCGTGGCGGGGCCGCACCCCTACCCGCAGTTAGTGCGCGACTTCAATGCCGTAGTAGGCCGTGAAGCTCGTCGCCAGTCGCTGGAGCAGATCGGCCGCTTGCCTGATGCGCTGGTGGCCTGTGTGGGCGGCGGTTCCAACGCGCTGGGGCTTTTCTACCCGTTTGTAGAAGACGACGCCGTTGCTATGTACGGCGTTGAAGCGGGTGGCGATGGCGTTGAAACCGGCCGTCATGCCGCGCCACTAGCATCCAATGCTCCCCGTGGCGTACTGCATGGCAACCGCACTTACTTAATGTCGGACGAAGCGGGGCAGGTATCGGATACCCACTCTATCTCCGCTGGGCTGGATTACCCAGGCGTAGGCCCTGAGCACGCGCTATGGAAAGATGTGGGTCGGGTTAACTACGTAGCAGCGAACGATAAAGAGGTGCTGGAAGCCTTCCGTGAGCTGACCCACATGGAGGGCATTATGCCCGCACTGGAGTCGGCCCATGCGTTGGCCCACGCCAAGGTGCTGGCACCCACCATGCGCCCAGATCAGCATATCGTGGTGAACCTCTCGGGTCGTGGTGATAAAGATATCATGACCGTTGCGAAAATCGACGGCATTGAGTTTTAAGGGCTAGCATGAACCGTATTGACCAGCGTTTTTCAGAGTTAAAGCAGCAGGGTCGTAAAGCCCTGATTCCCTATATCACCGCGGGCGACCCGGCGCCGCAGTACACCGTGGGCTTTATGCATGCTCTGGTGGAAGCGGGTGCGGATGTGATCGAGCTTGGCGTGCCGTTTTCGGACCCCATGGCCGATGGCCCGGTGATCCAGAAAGCCTGCGAACGGGCGCTGAAGCAGGGCACCCGTTTGGTGGATCTACTGGAGATGGTGGCGGATTTTCGCCAAACCGACACCACAACCCCGGTTGTGTTGATGGGGTATCTGAACCCCATCGAGCGCATTGGCTACGAAACGTTTGCCGAAAAAGCGGCTAGCGTTGGTGTGGACGGCGTGCTGGTGGTGGATATGCCCCCAGAAGAGGCCGAAGAGTTCGGTCCGCTGCTGAAAGCGCGTGACTTGGCCGCGATTTTCCTGGTTGCGCCTACCACTTCCCATGCCCGTGCCGCTACAATATGCGCCCACGGTGAGGGCTATCTTTATTATGTTTCGCTGAAAGGCGTTACCGGTGCAGCAACACTGAACGCCCAGGATGTTGCTGAGCACCTTGCACCATTGCGGGAGATGACCGAACTGCCGCTGTGCGTTGGTTTTGGTATTCGCGATGGCGTGACGGCTGCCGAAGTGGCAAAAGTCGCCGACGGCGTCATTGTAGGCAGCGCATTGGTGAACCGTATTGCCAGTAGCGTTGATGCGCCCGAAACAATCGCCGGGCAGTTGAAAACCGTGCTAGCAGAAATGCGCACCGCGATGGACGCTTAAGCGCGTTCCCTCATCGTCTACACTGAATTGATTGATGACACTCATCAGGTTTGGCGTTGCCAAGCCTTGACGTATACGGAAGCCTTTTTGATATGAGCTGGTTAGATAAGATCGTGCCCTCTATGGGGCGTATCCAGCGTAAAGACCGTCGTGCCAGCGTGCCCGATGGCCTCTGGCGTAAATGTCCTAAGTGTGAAGCCGTTCTCTACCTGCCTGAATTAGAGAAGCATCACAGTGTGTGTCCTAAGTGTGAGCACCATCTACGCTTAACGGCGCGCAAGCGCTTGGATTGGTTCCTGGATAAGCAGGGGCGCGAAGAGATTGCGGCGGAGATCGAACCCAACGACCGCCTTAAATTCCGCGACTCCAAGAAATACAAAGACCGCCTGACCGCAGCGCAAAAAGAGACCGGCGAAAAAGACGCGCTGGTGGCGATGCGCGGCGAGCTGGATGGCTTGCCCGTTGTGGCGGTAGCGTTTGAGTTCACCTTTATGGGTGGCTCCATGGGTGCCGTGGTGGGTGAGAAATTCGTCCGTGCCGCTACCATTGCCCTGGAAGAGCGTATTCCGTTGGTTTGTTTTGCGGCGTCTGGCGGTGCTCGGATGCAGGAAGCGCTGTTCTCCCTAATGCAGATGGCGAAAACCTCGGCGGCGCTTGAAAAGCTCAAGCAGGCAGGTGTGCCGTATATTTCCGTCCTGACCGATCCGGTTTTTGGCGGCGTTTCCGCTTCTCTGGCGATGCTGGGCGACCTGAACATTGCTGAGCCCAATGCGCTGATTGGCTTCGCTGGCCCCCGTGTTATCGAGCAGACCGTGCGTGAAACGCTGCCTGAAGGTTTCCAGCGTAGCGAATTCCTGTTGGAGCATGGCACGGTGGATATGATTGTTCATCGTCACGATATGCGCGCCCGCGTGGGTGGCGTGCTGCGTAAGCTGACTCACCAAAGCGCCAACCCGGTAGAAGGTAGTATGCCGGAAGCCGACCCGGTGGTTGAGCCAGTGGTCAACGAAGAGCAGGTGGCTGATAAGGCTGAGTCGGGAGTGCCGGCAGAGCCCCGACAAACACCAAGCGATGACGCTTCACGCAATGCTTAACACCTTAGCCGAATGGCTACACCACCTTGAAACACTGCACCCTGTCGGGATCGATATGGGGCTGGAGCGGGTTTCTCTGGTAGCCAAGCGCATGGGGTTGCTAGAGCGTCCCATTGCAAAACAGGTGATCACGGTCGCGGGCACCAATGGCAAGGGGTCGACCCTTGCCATGATCGATGCCTTGGCCCGCGCCCATGGACTGCGCACGGGCACCTACACCTCTCCTCATCTGCTGCGCTATAACGAACGGGTCACACTGGATGGCCGGGAAGCTAGCGACCAGCGTTTGGTGGAAGGCTTTAAGCAGGTCGAAAGTGCCCGTTTGCAAGAGCCGACGGTTAGCCTAACGTATTTTGAAGCGGGGACGCTTTGTGCGCTGTGGTGCCTGGCGCAAGCATCGCTCGATATCGCCATCCTCGAAGTAGGTCTGGGGGGGCGGTTGGATGCGGTCAATATCATCGACGCCGACGTGGCGATTGTCACCACGATTGCGTTGGATCACGCCAATTTCCTGGGCACCGACCTTGAACAGATCGGGCGTGAAAAAGCGGGTATCTTCCGCCCTTTAAAACCCGCCGTGCTGGGCAGCCAGGCGCTGCCGAAAAGCGTTTTAGAATCGGCAATTTCCATTGCTGCGCCTAGCTATGCCTTAGGCTCGGCGTTTAGCCACAGCGCAGGCGATATGGTAGGTAGGCCCTGGTGTTGGCACGGACTAACTCAGCAGGGGGATACCCTGTCGCTGGATGGCTTGCCAGACCCCGGTTTGCCTATCGACAACGCGGCAACCGCGCTGCAAGCGCTAGCGTTGGCTGGCGTGGCGCTGCAAGTCGATAAAGTGAGTAAGGCGCTGCGTACGGTAACGCTCTCCGGGCGGATGCAGTGGGTAGGGCAGTGGTGCTTGGATGTCGGGCATAACCCCCACGCTGCGGAGTACTTGGCGCGCCGCTTGCCGGTGCCGCCGAAAGGGGGTCGCCAGTGGGCGCTCATTGGCATGCTCAATGACAAGGATGCGGATGGTGTTATCCGTGCGTTGTTACCCAAGGTGAGCGACTGGGTTTGTGTCACGCTGGAAGGGGAGCGCGGCCGCTCAGCAGCAGAGCTGGCCGAACGTATTACGTCGCTAGGCGGACGGGTGTATGATTGCGCCAACTCACCTGCCGCAGGGGCTGCCAAGCTTGCCAAGCAGCTAGCGCCGGAAGATCGCGTGCTGGCCACCGGCTCGTTCTTTACGGTGGCGGAGCTGTTGGCGACGTCACTGCCGCAAGCAGCGCCGCAGGCTCGCTAAGCTTGATGGAGAGGGATATGAAATACGGTAAAACGGAACGCATTAGTGGCATCGTTATCCTGCTGGCGCTGTTAGCTATTGTGGTTCCCTGGCTGATGAGCGACCCTGCCCCTAGGGAAGAGCGCCCGCAACCGACCTTCGTGATCGAGCAGCCGGTTGAGGTAGTGCGCCAGGAGGTACCGGTACCAGAAATGCCCGCTTCTATCGGAAACCCCTCATCCTCAGTGCCCGTAGAGAACGATGAAATGCTAGAGGCACCTATCGAAGTTTTGCCTCGGGAGCCCCAGACTGATCAAGTCGCATCATCCAGCGATAGCGCCCCATCGTCCCAAAGCTCCGCCGCTGATTCGCAAAGCGCCCCTGCCGATCCTGGCACGTCAACCGCCTCGCAGCCGAGTAGTGAACCTGAGTCTCCGCCGGTGAGTGACCCGATTGCCGATTTGGTAGCCGCGAGTGAAAATCGTGGTTCGAATACTTCCTCGTCCAGTGCTGCACCTGCTGCCCAACAGCAGGGCGAGTGGGCGGTACAAGTCGGCAGCTTTGGCGATGCGGCCAATGCTGAACGCATTAGCAAGCAGTTGCGTGACGAAGGGTTCAGCGTATTCCAGCGTGCCCGGGATAATAACCTGACGACAGTGCTGGTCGGCCCCTACGCTACGTCCGAAGACGGCGAGGCGGCTATGGCGTTAATTAAGCGGCGCATAAACGTGCAAGGCCTGCTTGTACGGGTAAGGGATTAATAATGGCGCTGACCTGGATTGATGCGCTTTTTTTAGCGGTTCTGGGGCTATCGATGTTGGCGGGCTTTGTGCGCGGGTTTGTCCGCGAATCGCTTGGCTTGGCTGCCTGGGTAGTGGCATTGATGGTCGCTCGCGTTCTAGCAGAACCCGTAGCGGAGCTGATGAGCGGCTTTATCGAGAGCTTTGATGCCCGCCTGGTCTTGGCGTTTGTGCTGGTGATTTTTGCGGTTATCCTGCTGTGCGGGATCGTGATTCGCATCGTACATGCCGCCGTCGAGTGGGTGGGGATGGGGCTGTTAAACCGCTTTGCCGGTGCGGCCTTTGGCGTGGCTCGCGGAGCGGTGATTCTACTCGTCGCCACTGTTTTAATTACTCTGACGCCATTGGCCGAGCTGCAGGCCTGGCAGCAAGCGTCTCTTCGGCCCACTTTTATCGAGCTTCGTGATTGGGCCGTTAGCCAGCTTGACCAGTGGGAGCGGGAGCTACCGGCACCGCCTGAATCGCTGCGCGATATTTCGCTGCCTGAGCTACGTCTTCCGCAGCAGACACTACCCCCAAGCAGTGCCCCTGCCAAGGAGTAACGGGTGCTGCCAACAAATTCTCCGCTGGTGCTGTTTTCGGCTCCAGTGCTTGTAAGTTTGATGAACGTACGGGCTTGCCCCGGTAAGCCATGGTATAAAGCGAGGTAACTGGAATGTGCGGTATTGTGGGCCTTCTGGCCAAGCAGGCGGTAAATCAGGGAATCTACGATGCCCTGACCGTACTTCAGCATCGTGGTCAGGACGCTGCCGGGATGATGACGTGGAGCGAGGGGCGCTTCCTACTCCGCAAAAGTAACGGCTTGGTGCGCGATGTTTTCCATACCCGCCACATGGCTCGCCTGAAGGGTAACCTGGGCATTGGCCATGTGCGCTATCCGACAGCAGGCTCCTCCAGCGAAGCGGAATCACAGCCTTTCTACGTTAACTCCCCTTACGGCATTGCGCTGGCCCACAACGGTAACCTGACCAACTCTGAGCAGTTGAAGCAGGAGCTGTTCTCTACCGATCTTCGTCATATCAACACCAGCTCCGATTCCGAAGTGCTGCTTAACGTGTTCGCCCACGAACTGGGGAAACAGGGGCTGCACCTGGAAGCTGAAGATATTTTCGATGCGGTGCGTAGAGTGCACCGGCGCTGCAAAGGCGGCTACGCGGCGGTCGCCATTATCAACGGGTTCGGCATGGTGGCCTTCCGCGACCCTTACGGTATTCGTCCGGTTGTGTTTGGCACCCGCCAGGATGTCGGCGGCCAGGAGGTAATGATTGCCTCTGAGTCGGTGGCGCTGGATGTGGGTGGCTTTGAACTGGAACGCGACCTTGCTCCTGGCGAAGCGATCTTTGTGGATATGCAGGGCCAGGTGCATACACAGGTGTGCGCGGATCGCCCGCAGCTACGCTCGTGCATTTTTGAGCATGTCTACCTTGCCCGCCCCGACTCGATTCTGGACGGCGCCTACGTTTACGGCACGCGGATGCAAATGGGGCGTAAGCTAGGTGACCGTATCCTGAACGAGTGGCCGGATCACGATATCGACGTGGTCATCCCCATTCCCGACACTTCCCGGACCTCCGCCCTGGAGATGGCTCAGCACCTCGGCGTGACCTACCGCGAAGGGTTTATGAAGAACCGCTACATTGGTCGCACCTTCATCATGCCGGGGCAAACCCAGCGTAAGAAATCGGTACGTCAAAAGCTGAACGCCATTGACGTGGAGTTCAAAGGCAAAAACGTCCTGCTGGTGGACGACTCCATTGTGCGGGGCACCACCTGCAAGCAGATCATTCAGATGGCGCGGGATGCCGGTGCGCGTAAGGTTTACTTTGCCTCCGCCGCGCCGCCCGTTCGCTACCCCAACGTGTACGGTATCGATATGCCGGCGGCCTCCGAGCTGATTGCCCATGGCCGTACCGAGGAGGAAGTGGGACAGTTGATTGGCGCCGACCGTATTTTCTACCAGGATCTGGAAGATCTAAAAGACGCCTGCCGCGAAGTAAACCCTGACATGGAAGCCTTCGACTGTTCGGTGTTTGACGGCAACTACGTCACCGGCGATATCGACGATGCGTATCTAGCCGTTCTGGAAGCCAGCCGTAACGATGCGGCCAAAGATCAGAGTGCGGGTGACCACGCGCTGGTCGATATGCACAATCAAGACGATGATCTGGACGATTAGACGCGTCTGGCACTGCGATTGATTATTAGATAAACCGGTTGTTTTGAACAAAGGGCGCCATTATGCATGATGACAGCCATCAGGATGAGTGGTCGTTAGAGACCCTGGCCATTCGTGCAGGGCATCAGCGCACGTTTGAGCAAGAGCACGCCGAGCCCATTTTTCCTACTTCGAGCTTTGTGTATGAGAGTGCGGCGGAAGCCGCACGTAAGTTCGGTGGTAAAGAGCCGGGTAACGTTTACTCGCGCTTCACTAACCCCACCGTGCATACCTTCGAGCGCCGTTTGGCTGCGCTGGAGGGCGGAGAGCGCTGCGTAGCGACGAGTTCGGGGATGTCGGCAATCCTTTCAACAGCGCTGGCGCTGCTTTCGGCAGGCGATGAGATTGTGGCGTCACGCTCGCTGTTTGGCTCCACAGTCAGCCTATTTGATAAGTACCTGGGTAAGTTTGGTATTACTACCCGCTATGTGGAACTCTCTAATTTGGCAGCTTGGGAAGAGGCGATGAGTCCTAACACCAAGCTGATGTTTGCTGAAACGCCCTCGAACCCGCTTTCCGAAGTGGCGGATATCCCTGCGCTGGCGGCGCTCGCCAAGCGTAGCGGTGCCTTGCTGGCGATTGATAACTGCTTTTTAACCCCTGCTCTGCAACAACCCATCGCACTAGGGGCGGATTTGGTGATCCACTCCGCCACGAAGTACCTGGATGGCCAGGGGCGTGCGGTAGGTGGTGCGGTCGTGGGTAAGCATGATGTGCTGGAAGAGGTATTCGGTGTTGTACGCACTTGCGGGCCATGCATGAGTCCGTTTAATGCGTGGATATTCACCAAAGGGTTGGAAACACTCTCGCTGCGTATGAAAGCGCACTGCGAAAACGCCTTGACCCTGGCGCGCTGGCTGGAGCAGCACCCAGCGGTCAATCGCGTTTACTATAGCGGCTTGGAAGCACACCCCCAACATGCGTTGGCTAAACGCCAGCAGCAGGGGTTTGGGGCGGTGCTTGGCTTCGAGGTGAAAGGTGGGCAAGAGGGTGCTTGGCAGGTGATCGATGCCACGCGGATGCTCTCGATTACCGGTAACTTGGGCGACGTGAAAACGACCATTACACACCCGGCTACCACCACACATGGGCGTCTTTCCGACGTTCAGAAAGAGGTGGCAGGCATTGCTCCCGGGCTCATTCGGGTGGCAGTAGGGCTTGAGAGTCAAAATGATATACAGCGGGACCTAGCGCGCGGCCTGGATGCCCTCGTTGCAGGCTAAGGGTATGGTGTAGCGAACGTCTAACCGGTCATTTATGGCCGGTTTTTTATTGGGGGTTCCGCTGCTAGCCGTCCGTTACAACAGTTTTTACGAATGATCTGTTCTGCTTTTTTCAGCGGTGTTTTTCAGTCCCAAGCGGTATGCTCTTATCCTAGATAACGTCGATTGGCAGCGGGAAGTGCGCTTTTTTTAACGGGGAATCAAGGATGTGGCGGAACACACGCAGCGGTTGGGGTGTCATTAGTATCCTCTTTCATTGGCTCAGTGCGCTTACCATCATCGGGCTATTCATACTGGGATGGTGGATGACTGGGTTAGGTTACTATGACCCGTGGTACAACCAAGCGCCCTGGATTCACCGCTCGATTGGGATTTTATTAGTGTTGGCGACATTCGCCCGCCTTGCGTGGCGCTTTGTACAACCAACGCCAGCGGGGGAGGGCAGCCGTTTTGAGCGTACTGCCGCTCATCTCGGCCATATAGCGCTCTACGCGATTCTATTGCTTGTATTGACTAGTGGTTACTTGATTTCCACAGCGAACGGCCGCGGCATTAGCGTGTTTGGATGGTTTGATGTTCCCGCTGTGCTTCACGACCTGCCTAATCAGGCAAGCATTGCCGGGGATGTGCATTGGTATAGTGCGTTGGCGCTAATGGTGTTGGCGGGGGGGCATGCCTTGGCGGCTTTGTTGCATCACTTTAAACACCGCCATACAACGATTCGCCGTATGGTCAACCCTCGCTATAGCCAACAAAACAATCACTGATTTTTTGTACGCTGCCTAGCGCTTATAAGCCTAGCAGTGCCCATAAAGGAAAGAGAGGAGATGGAAGTAATGATTAAGAAAAATGTCATGGCAGCAGCTGTAGCGGCAGCAGCACTAGTACCTTTGAGCCAAGCTCAAGCGGCCGAGTACCAAATTGATACCGAAGGCCAGCATGCCTTTGTTCAATTTAAGATTAATCACCTGGGCTTCTCCTACATCCTAGGCAGCTTTGAAGAGTTTGATGGCCAGTTCTCTTACGATGCGGACGATTTAGGCGCTTCTTCTGTCGAGATGGAAGTGCAGGTCGATAGCTTAAACAGCAATCACGCTGAGCGTGACCGCCATATTCTTAGCGGCGATTTTCTCAATGCCGATGAGTTCCCGACCGCTACCTTTACATCTACCGGTTTCGAGGCTACCGGCGATAACGAAGGCGTCGTCACGGGTGAACTGACCCTGCATGGTCAGACCCAAGAGATCGAAATGCCAGTAACGCTGATGGGTGAAGGTGAAGACCCCTGGGGCAACTATCGCGCAGGTTTCGAGGGTAGCACTATGCTGACCCTTGGCGACTTTGGTATCGATATGAGCGCCTTCCCTGAAGCGATGCATGAATTAGAACTATATGTGACGTTTGAAGGTATTCGTCAGTAAGCAGCGTTCGTTGAAAGCGCCGCCACCTTCATAGGTGGTGGCGTTTTTGCGTTTTAAACAGATAAGTAACGCCTTGTAAGGAGTCGGCTTTTGGCAGCTGTTATGCAACAACGCGAGTTGGCGATAACCCTATGGCGGCAAACATGGCCGATGGCCATTGGCGTGCTGGCGCTATTGGGTTTCCAGCTTGTGGATAGCGCGTTTATCGCGCGCTTGGGGACCGCGCCACTGGCAGCCCAGTCGTTCACCTTTCCGCTATCGTTTTTGATGATTGGTATCCAGGTTGGTATGGGGATAGCCATTGCCGCGTTGATTTCCCGAGCGCTAGGGGCAGGTGAGCAGGCAAGAGCTAAACGTCTAAGCAGCCTGGTGCTTATTGCGGGTGGCGCGGTAATGGGTGTGTTGGTAATAGCGTTATGGCTGCTTCAGGTGCCGCTCTTTAGGCTGCTAGGGGCAGATAGTGCGGCGCTGGAGTATATTCGCGCTTATTGGGGGCCTCAGCTGTTTTCTGCTTGGTTAGGTGCGCTGCTCTACTTTATGTATAGCGTTTTTCGTGCCCACGGTGACACCCGCATGCCGGGAAAGATGATGGTGGCCAGTAGCCTGATTAATCTGGCGCTTGATCCGCTATTTATTTTTGGCTTTGGTGCGTGGGAAGGGTGGGGGCTTCCGGGAGCTGCCTTGGCCACCGCCGTAGCGTTTTCTGTAGGGCTTTTACTGACGTGGGGTAAATTGCGCCGCTGCCAATGGACGAGCACAGTAGATCTATGGCAAGAGGTACAGCGCTCATGGCGGCCATTCACCGGCATTGCCGCACCGGCAATGGTGAGCCAGCTTATGCCACCGCTGGCTGCCATGTTGGCGATTGCTGCCGTGGCGGAACTGGGCGATACCCAAGTGGCGGCGTGGGGGCTGGCGAGCCGTCTTGAGACGTTATCGCTGATGGTGATTTTAGCGATGACAATGTCGCTGCCGCCCTGGCTGGGGCGCTGTTATGGAGCGGGGAATTGGGGACAGATCCAGCAGTTAATGCGACTGGCGTTGAAGGTCGCAGTGATTTGGCAACTGAGCCTAGGCGTGCTGCTGGCGTTAGCATCCCCGTGGGTAGCGATGGCCCTGGCAGGTAACCCGGAAGTCCAGAGTGAGCTAGCGCTACTGATTCGTTTTTTGCTGCCCAGCTATGCAGCGCTTGGGGTGTGTATGTTGGTGGTGTCGGCAGGCAATGCGTTAGGTTGGCCGCTGCGGGCGATGCTGCTCTCCAGTGCGCGGCTGTTTGTTTGCTACTTGCCCTGCTTGTGGCTCGGTGCGCAATTATTTGGATGGACAGGCCTTGCCGCCGGTGCGGCCATTGGCAACCTGCTAGCCGGGCTAACGGCGTGGGTGTTACTCAAGCGCATCCTCTCCCGCCCGCATCGGCAGGCGGGAGTGTCACACTAGCCTAGCGCTTATGAGGGGCTTCTTGAAAAGAGAAGTACACAAACAGTAGGGCCATGGCCAAATAGCCTGTGACAAACTCTGGCGCAGCGTTAAAGGCAAGCTTAGGAGCGTGTATCAAGCCCACAAACGAGAAGCCAGCGGCAATGACGGCAAAGGCCGCGGCTCGGCGGAACTGGTGGTCAATGACAGACACGGTCATGGCCCCCAGGAAGATGGCCATAAACATGGCCCCTTGCCCCATCACTACAATGGCACTGGAGATATCGCTAACCACTTCTCCTGCGCCCCGGTTAAAGCGTGTCATCACGTAGTTGGCAAAGTAGGGCAGCATGGCCAGGGCAATCGCAGGGTAGTAGCGGGTATCGTTCGCCTGGAAGGCGGTGGCGATCATCGACATGCCGACAAATACCAGAATGGGGGCAACGACGGAAACCGGAATAATGGCAGCCAGCGCTGCAATTAGCCCAAACATGGTGGCAATGGCATAGACGGCACCATTCAAAATACTATAGCCGCGCCCCGCTCCCATCCATTTAGCGCCCACCGTGGCAATATAGACGGTGGTTGGAAACACCCCACCGAACAGTGCGCCAATCATGGTGCCCGCACCGTCTACCGCTTGGCATTCGCGCACGTCGTACTTATCGCCAGCGGCTTCCATGGCTTCTACATTGTTCATGGTTTCAATCGCGTTGTAGAGCGTAATGGGCAGCACAACGGTAAGCACGGCGAGCATGCCGGTAAACAGTAGGCCTAACCCTTCAAACCAGGCGAGGTTAGGCAGGAGTGGATAAAAGCCCAAATGAGAGAAAGCATCGCTAAAACGCTCGCTGCCGGCGTCGCCAATTAAGTAGGCCATCACCGTACCGACCACAATGGCAAACAGGGAGGTGGGCAGCTTAAAGGGCATACTGACCCGGGCGACTAGACCAACAATGATAATGCCCAGGACGACAAGACCGATCACCGGCATTTCCAGGGTTTTAAACAGCATTTCACCAGCAATGAAGGTAAGCGCCACTCCGGCCACGGCCCCCAGCATAGCGGCGCGGGGTAGGTGGTACTGTACCCAGCGGCCAATCACGCTAATCACTGCTTCGATAGCACCGCTGATAAAGCAGGCAGCGACGGCTACTTTCCAGGCCAGTTCAGGGTCGCCGGTTAGCTGTTTGGCAGGTAGCAAGACGCCGAAGAGGAAAACAAACATCACTGGGGTAGAGATGCCATAGGAGAGCGCGGTGACATCGCTGCGATTCTCTTTGCGTGCCAGCCGGGCGGCACTCCACGCGTAGTAGAAGTTACCTACCATCACCGCGACTGCGGCACCGGGGAGTACTTGGCCGTAAACAATAGAGGCGGGGAACCCCATGCCTAGCATCGTAATCGCGATGATAACGAAGTTGGCGATATTGTTTTGAAAGAGCGCGAAGAAGGCGTCGGTATCTTCTTTTTTGTACCAGGGGTAGTGAGTGTTGGCAGCCGCCATGTTAGGCCTCTTGGTTATGGTGTGTTGTATACAAGGCTACGCTGAGTGTGCCGAAGGTTTGACTAATCGGTCAAGCGCTGCGTTGTAACGGACGCCGCACGGGCGCCCCAGGCTCTGGCGGCGAATGCGCAATTGTACACAACATTTGCCAGGGGGTTGATAATCTTATGGCTTTACAAACAGGCAGTTGCCACCAACAAAAACGCCCAGGCGTTTGGCCTGGGCGTAGGATGGATATGCGGTTGGTTAGTCGTTAACCGCAGCAATAGCTTTGGCGAGGTAGGGTAGGTTTTCATGGGAGAAACCAGCCACGTTCGCGCGGCCAGAGCGCACCATGTAGATGCCAAACTCGTCGCGCAGGCGGTCTACCTGCTCCGGCGTTAGGCCGGTGTAAGAGAACATGCCGCGCTGTTCGGCAACGCAGGCATACTTCTCATCCAAACCGTAGGGCTTCAGCGCTTCAACGAAGTCACGGCGCAGCGTATTGATGCGGTCGCGCATTTCGGTCAGCTCTTCGCGCCACATGGCAGAAAGCTCGGCGTCGTGGAGGATTTCGCTGACAATCGCTCCGCCGTGAGCGGGCGGGTTGGAGTAGTTCTCACGAGCGACAATCGCTACCTGGGAGCGCACGTTTTCCATCTGCTCGGCATCTTTAGCCACCAGGATCAAGCAGCCAGTACGTTCGCAGTAAATACCGAAGTTCTTCGAACAGGAGCTGGTGATAATGACTTCATCCAGGTTCTCGGCCAGCAGACGCACGCCGTAGGCGTCTTCGTCCAGGCCTTCACCAAAACCTTGGTAAGCAAAGTCGATGAGTGGCAGCAGCTGGCGCTCTTTCAGAACCGCCATTACCTCTTGCCACTGCTGTTGAGAAAGGTCAAAGCCAGTGGGGTTATGGCAGCAAGCGTGGAGTACCACGACATCGCCTTCTGGAATTTTCTTCAGCGCCGCCAGCATGCCGTCGAAATCCAGGCGGTTATCGGCATCAACGTAGGGGTACTTGTGTAGCTCAATACCAGCAGCGGTGAAAATACCGTGGTGGTTAGGCCACGTTGGGTCGCTTACCCAAATGCCCTTGCCCGGCAGCTGGCTGGCAATAAAGTCGGCCGCTAGGCGTAGTGCACCGGTGCCACCAGGTGACTGAGTAGCGCTGGCCCGGTTGGCTTCCAGTACTGGGGAGTCAGCGCCTAAAACCATCGGCAGAACGGCTTCGCCATACGCAGGCGCACCGTGGGAGCCAATGTAGGTTTTGGTGGTTTCATTCTTGAGCAGGCGAGCCTCTGCTTCCTTGACAGCACGCATGACCGGTGTGTTTCCGGCGGCGTCGCGGTATACGCCAACACCAAGATCCACTTTCTGCGGGTTGGTATCTTTTTTGAAAGCTTCGATCAGCCCGAGAATGGCATCTCCAGGGACTCGCTCAATTTGCTCAAACATTTATTCGGCTACCTCGTCGGTTCTGGCGGCAAGAATGAAATCATTAAGGTGCAGGCCGTTTATTTCATGGGACCACCACGTTACTGTCGTTTTACCCCATTCGGTCACAATCACCGGGTGGTGCCCAGCCTGCTCAGCTATATCGCCAACACGCTGGGTAAACGCCAGCGCATCGGCAAAGTTGCGAAACGTAAATTGTCTCGTCAGCTTCATGATGCCATCGTGCTCGACAATCTGCCACTCTGGAAGCGTCTCAAGGTGGGTATGGCATTCGCTGTAAGAGAGCGGCGTAGCGTTACCGCTGCAGGGTTCACAGTGGGTTTTCGCAAGGGATGACATGGTTGGCCTCCTTTGATGAGCATCTATATCAGGGTAGAAGGCATACACAGTCGCGGCCAATGCCTTTAGCTTTGTAAAGCGCCTGGTCGGCCCGCTCCACCAAGCTGTTGAGAGGCTCACCACAGCGGTACTCGGCCAAGCCAATACTCAGCGTGACGCTTCCCTTACCAGTACCAAAATCATGAGCTGCAATTGTTTTGCGCAGTCGGTCGGCAAGCTTATGGCATTGCTGCAGCGAGGTAAGCGGCAGCACTACCATAAACTCTTCACCGCCTAGGCGTGCCACTATATCTTCACAGCGGAGCAGTGTGGGAGTAAGCGTGGCCAGTTGTTTGAGAACGCTATCGCCCTGAAGGTGGCCCCAGCGGTCGTTAAGCTGCTTGAAATGATCAATATCGATCATCATGATGGAAAGCGGCGACCCGTGGCGCGTGCTCATTGAAGTATGATGGGTCAGCTGTGTCATGAGCTTACGCCTATTGGGCAAGCCGGTCAGTGGGTCAGTATCACTTAGCTGGCGCAAGCGCTGTTCTTCAATCACCTGTTCGGTGATATCCATCATAATGCCGTTCCAGCGTACTCCAGTTTCAATTGGTTCCGGGTTAGCGCTAACGGCGATCCAGTGTGGCTTCTCTTTGGGGAAAGATAAGCGGAAGCGAGTTGTGAGCGGCAGCATCCAGCGTGCTGAGCGCTCGATGGCCGACATTACCTTTGGGTAGTCGCTTCCCGTTAACTGTTCTAACAGTTGGCTAGCATCTTTGGATAGTTGCTGCCGATCAATATGAGCCAGCACTTTTCCGCCTCCCTCCAAATAGGGGAAGTGCATATGCCCGCAGCGAGAACGGTAAAACTGAAAAAGCACGCCAGGGATGTGGGGTACTAGCCGGTCGGCACTCGTAGGTTTGAATTCAGGAGTGACTATGATGTCATTCACGGGCATGCGTGAATCTCCAAGGTGTATGCCTATTATAAGTTAGCCGAAAAGAGTAGCGGTAAATGCAGCAACAATATGTAAGCCATTGCTGACAATTTCTGCTTTTTTAATATTTTTTAGTAATTAGTAAATATTTTTATATTCTTTTTGTTTTTAAAGCATTAGGGCAGATCGATTGTCTAAAAATTCTGTTTTAAATTACTTTTTGTTATATTTGAGGCTGTTCTTATTCCACTGGTGATTAGCTTGGATACATTGCAACCACATACTGGCTGGCTTTCAACGGACTCGGGAGGCGCCTGTATCAGCTGCGCTGGGCGAGTCAGCTTAGTTGGGGCAGGTCCTGGAGACCCTGATTTGCTGACGCTAAAGGCCTACAAGCGGCTGGTAAGCGCGGAGGTTGTACTCTATGACCGGCTAGTAAGTGATGAGATATTGGCGCTTTTACCGTCAGGTACTGAGCGTTATTACGTGGGTAAGGCGCGCTCTTCTCATAGCGTGCCCCAAGATGAGATTAATCGGTCGTTGGTGGAGTGGGCGTGGCAGGGTAAGCAGGTAGTGCGTTTGAAAGGCGGTGACCCGTTTATTTTCGGACGCGGTGGAGAAGAGCTTGAGGCCTTAGTGGCGGCCCAAGTGCCAGTAGAAGTGGTGCCGGGCATTACAGCAGCATCGGGCTGTGCCGCTTATGCAGGTATACCGTTAACTCATCGAGATCATGCACAGTCAGTGCGTTTTGTGACAGGGCATTTGCAGCATGGCGAGTTCACGTTAGATTGGCCCACCCTTGCTCAGCCTGGTCAAACGCTGGTGTTTTATATGGGGCTTAGCAACCTTACGTTAATATGTCAGAAACTCATTGCTCATGGATTACACCCAGAAACCCCACTTGCTTTGATTGAGCAGGGTACAACACAACAGCAACACACCCACTTAGGTACACTGCAGCATTTGCCAAATGGTTTTATGACGGGTGTCATTAAGCCGCCTACGCTGTTAATTATTGGTAGCGTCGTGTCGCTTCATCGAACGCTCGGGTGGTTTGAAACCCATCAAGGTACAGCGATGGGCTTTGCCGAAGGTAAGCATGAACGTTTTACTGAGCGTTGAATGATTGAGAGTGCTGGGCTGGGTGGCGTTATGTAATTGTCTGTGTATGCTAGTAAAGAACACTTTTTAAAAAACGATCATTCACTTATCGTGCTACTTGCCATTAACGCTGCCAACGTCAGCAGCCAAGCGAAAAGAGGGATGCAGCATGTCAGAAGAAAACCGTTCAGATCAGCACGCGCCTGGCCGTAAGCCGGACATGAAAACGCTCTTCCAAGATAACCGAGTTAAAGGTATTGCCGGTATCGCGGCGGTTGCAGTGATCTGGGCCATCATGGCGCAATCCAATTCAGGCACTCACCAGGAGCGCGCCGAGACACTTGAAGGTCAGCTCGCCAGCGTTGAGCAAGAGAATACTGAGCTAAGTCAGCGCCTAGCAGAAGTAGAACAGGCCGAAGCTGATTTGGCGTCTATGCGTGATGAAATGGCTGCCTTAGAACAGCAGCAAGCAGAGGCAACGGCAAGCCTTGAGTCTGCTCAGGAAGAAACGAGCAGCGTTCAATCCCGCTTGGAAGAGTTGGCCGGCCAGCGAGAGGCACTGCAACAAGAAGTCACCGCACTGGAAGAGCAGCTCGCCAATGCCGAAAGCGAGTTGCAGTCGCTGCGTGAAGAGCGTGATCAAGTGATCAGTGAGCGTGACGAAGCAGAATCGACGCTTCAGCAGGTTGAGGATGCTCGTAAAAGTGCCGAGGATGCTCGCCAGCAGGCTGAAGCCGCCCGTCAAGAAGCGGAAGAGCAGCGTCAGCAGGCGGTGGAAGAGCTAGGCGCCGCTGAAACTGAACTGGGCAATATTGAATCCCAGATCAGTGATGCCAACGAACGATTAGCAACCCTTGAAGAAGAGATCGCGACTCAAGAAAGCGAGCTGGAAACGCTACAAAGTGAGCGTGAGAGCGTGATGGGTGAGCGCGATGCTATACAGGAGGAAGTTGACTCACTGACTCAGCTGCGGGAAGAGGAACAACAGAGCCTTAACCAAGTGCGCACCGAGATGGATGATCTGATGGTGGCGCTAGACATGGGGCGCGAAGAAGTTGCAAAGGTTGAAAATGAGATTGAAACTCGTGAAGAACAGCTGGCCCGTTTAGAGACACAGCTAAGTGAATGGCGCGATGAACTCTCTTCACTCGATGAGCGCCTGCATGTAGATGACGCTGCGAATGAAGAGGTGCCCAATCTAGCAGGCGAGCAAGAAGAGCAGCAAAGTCAGCAAGCTCAAGAAAGCCAGCAAGCTCAAGAAAGCCAACAGGCCCAGGATAGTAACGCTAGCGACACGAACGAAAGCGACAGCAGTGAGTCAGGTAGCAGTGAGTCAGGCGAAAGCACTTCGTCTAACGAAACGTCTGACGAAGAGAGTCAGCAGAGCAGCAATTAACGATAGGTTGTTTGTTCACAAGCACGCTTGATAGCGTGCCAAGCAAGAAGCGTTCTAGCGGATGTGGGAATTCCCCACATCCGCTTTTTTTGTTGGTTTAGAAATAGAGCGCTGAGGAGTATCATTCACGCCATGTTTTTTATGCGCAAACAACGGGAGTGCCATTGATGGATGGTGTAAAACATATTGTGGCAGTGGCATCCGGTAAGGGTGGCGTAGGCAAATCCACCGTCACTGTTAATTTGGCGCTGGCGCTGTCGGCACAAGGTTATCGTGTGGGTGTGCTGGATGCGGATATCTATGGCCCCAGCCAAGCACAAATGCTGGGTGTAAAAGAGGGCGTCCGCCCCCAGGCGGCTGGAGATAACAAGTTTCTACCGCTGGAAGCCCACGGTATTCAAGCCATGTCGATGGCATTTATGGTCAATACCCGAGATGCCATGGTGTGGCGCGGTCCGATGGTGGTGGGCGCTTTTCAACAGATGTTGACCCAAACCCAGTGGGATAACCTGGACTTCCTACTGATTGATATGCCGCCAGGCACCGGTGATATCCAACTAACGCTGGCGCAAAAGGTGCCAGTTTCCGGCGCTGTGATTGTCACCACGCCCCAGGACATTGCGCTACTGGATGCTCGTAAAGGGATCGAAATGTTCCGCAAGGTAAACGTACCGGTGCTGGGTGTGGTGGAGAACATGAGCCTGTATCACTGCGAGAAGTGCGGCCACGAAGCGGCGATTTTTGGCACCGGTGGCGGTGACCGCATCGCGGAAGAGTACGACACCACGGTGTTAGGGCGTTTGCCGCTGACCCTGTCGATTCGCGAGCTGGCAGACTCCGGCCGCCCAAGCGTGATTTCCGAGCCGGACAGCGCCGTTAGCCGCACCTTTGCCGAGATTGCCAGCCAAGTGGCGCAGTCTGTCAGCGCTAGCGAAAGCGGCGGTCCTACGATTTCTTTTAGCGAGTGATGAAGTAACCGATGAGCATTAAATCAGACAAGTGGATTCGCCGGATGGCGCAAAGCGATGCCATGATTGAGCCTTTCGAGGCTGAACAGGTGCGCTATGTGAATGATCAGCGAGTGATCTCTTACGGCACCTCCAGCTACGGCTATGACGTGCGCTGCGCCGATGAGTTTAAGGTATTTACCAATATTCATTCGGCGATTGTTGACCCTAAAGCCTTCGATGATAAGAGCTTTGTCGATGTGAAGGGCGATGTCTGCATCATCCCGCCGAACTCCTTTGCGCTGGCGCGGACCGTGGAGTATTTCCGCATTCCGCGCAACGTGCTGACCATTTGTCTGGGAAAATCCACCTATGCGCGTTGCGGCATTATCGTCAACGTGACGCCGCTGGAGCCTGAGTGGGAAGGGCATGTAACGTTGGAGTTTTCCAACACCACCAACCTGCCCGCGAAAATCTATGCCCATGAAGGCGTCGCCCAGATGCTTTTCCTGGAGTCGGATGAGGTATGCGAAACCTCTTATAAAGACCGAGGCGGTAAGTATATGGGCCAACGCGGCGTGACTTTGCCGCGCACCTGATACCCGCGCCCTTTGCTACTAAAAATAAAAAAGCCTTGTCGCCGTGATGCGACAAGGCTTTTTAGCAAGGGCGCTGATAGGAATTAAGTGTTGTCGGCTTCTTCATCCAGCTCTTCGGCGGCATCCGCGTGGGAGAGACGCATGCCGTAGGGCGGGAGTGGGTGGCCATCCATCGTAGCGCCCTCTGCGGTGTACTGCAGGCGTCCTTCCAGGAACCACTGCACCGCGATTGGATAGATCAGGTGCTCACGCGCATGCACTTTATCTTTCAGCGTTTCCACCGTGTCGTCTGCGCTTACCTGAAGCTCTGCTTGCAGAACCACCGGGCCGCCATCTAACTCTTCGGTGACGAAATGCACGCTGCAGCCGTGGTGAGAAACACCGTCGGCTAACGCGCGAGCGTGGGTATTCAAACCTTGATAAGCGGGCAGCAGGGAAGGGTGAATATTGAGCATCCGCCCCAGAAAACGCTGCACGAAACGTGGCGTTAGAATACGCATGAAGCCAGCGAGTACGATCACATCCGGCTCATGGCGCTCGATGACTTTAATCAGCGCGCCGTCGTAGGCGTCGCGGCTATCGTACTCGCGGTGGGGCAGTACTACCGCTTCGATACCAGCTTCATGGGCGCGCTTTAAGCCGTAGGCATCCGGCTCGTTGGAGATAACCGCGACAATCTCACCGCCCAGGCGGTCATGCTGCTTAGCATCAATGAGAGCTTGTAAATTGCTGCCGCTGCCGGAGATCAGTACCACCACGCGGCGTGCGCCCAACGGTTCAGGCGTCATGCCGTTTAGGGTGTCGCTGCTGTAGTCGGTGCTGCTCATGCTTGCTGGCTCGCTTGGGCGTGGTCAAGCACCACGGCCTCTTCCTGGCGCTGAATAATCCGACCGATTTGGTAAACGGTCTCGCCCTGGGCTTCAAGGTGAGCCTTGGCATTGGCGGCCTGTGCGGCGGGCACCACAACTACCATGCCGATACCGCAGTTCAGTACGCGGTGCATTTCGGTTTCGTTGACGTTGCCTTTGGCCTGCAGCCAGTTAAATACCTCAGGGCGCTGCCAACTGGACAAATCGATATGTGCCGCTAAGGCGTCAGGCAGCACACGGGGAATATTTTCCAGCAGGCCGCCGCCGGTGATGTGGGAAAGTGCATGAACCGGAATGTCGGTGTCGCGCATCATCGAGAGAAGCGACTTCACGTAAATACGCGTGGGCGCCATTAGCGCATCGCCCAAGGGCTTGCCGTCGACGGTTTCCTCCAGGGAGGCGCTGCTCACTTCGAGAATCTTGCGAATCAGCGAGTAGCCGTTGGAGTGCGGGCCGGATGATGCCAGGCCGAGTAGGATATCGCCTTCGGCGACCTTGCTGCCGTCGAGAATCTCGGACTTCTCTACCACGCCGACGCAGAAGCCGGCCAAGTCGTAGTCGTTACCCTCGTACATGCCGGGCATCTCTGCGGTCTCACCGCCCACCAGCGCACAGCCTGCCAGTTCGCAGCCTGCGCCAATGCCGGTCACGACATCAGCGGCAATGTCGACATCCAGCTTGCCCGTGGCGTAGTAATCCAGGAAAAGCAGCGGCTCGGCACCTGCCACAATTAAGTCATTGACACACATCGCTACCAGGTCGATGCCAATGGTGTCATGCTTGCCAAGATCCATCGCCAAGCGCAGTTTGGTGCCAACGCCATCGGTGCCGGAGACCAGTACCGGTTGCTTGTAGCCGGCGGGAAGCTCGCACAGCGCGCCAAAACCGCCAAGGCCACCCATCACTTCAGGGCGTGAGGTACGCTTGGCAACGTGCTTGATACGGTCAACAAGGGCGTTACCGGCATCGATATCGACGCCTGCGTCTTTGTAGCTGAGAGAGGGCGTAGCCTGGGAGGGAGAAGTCTCGGTCATGACAGGTCCTGTGAAGCCTATGCAATGCGATTGTGCTGGCAAGTTAGCCAGTGCCGGAGCAATAACGGCTTGCGATTGTATCACCCAGCGACGTAAGTCGCATCGATGTGACGCGTTATCGGGTGCGCGACTGGCAACTTTTGTTACTATTCATGGCGGGGCGCTGACCGTTTATCCAGGAAGGAGTGAATAAAATGCGAAACTCGTGGTGGGGCATCATTCTGTTGGTGGCCTTGGTTGGCGTTATTTATCTTTTAGATGCGGTATTAATGCCATTCATTGCCGGACTTATCCTGGCCTATTTAGCCGACCCGCTGACCAATTACTTCCAGCGCTTGGGTATGACACGGCCCTGGGCAGTGAGCAGCGTTTTTTTAGTACTGTTTATCGTGCTGGCCCTGAGCCTACTCATTCTTATTCCGCTGGTGGTCCAGCAGATCAAGCAGCTTGGGGAGGCATTACCCGGCGTGCTCAACTGGATAGAGAGTGTCTTGGCGCCCAAAGTGCAAGAGTGGACCGGTTATGATTTAGCGTCCGAGCTGAGTAATGTGCGTGAAACCCTGATTGAAAACTGGCGCGATGCGGGGAGCTATGTCGCTCAGGCGCTGGGTCAGATCGGCCGTTCAGGAATGGCGTTCGTTTCTTGGGTGACCTATGTGGCACTAATTCCTGTTGTCACGTTTTATCTACTGCTGGATTGGAGCCGTATGCTGAACAATCTTGCTAACCTGGTACCACGCCAATGGGTGGGGGAGACGTCCCGTCTTGCGCACCGCTGCGATGAAGTGCTCTCGTCTTTCTTGAGGGGGCAGCTATTGGTAATGCTGTGTTTAGGCATTATTTATGCCGTAGGGCTTACCCTATTAGGACTCAACTTTGGGCTGCTGATCGGGGTGGTATCCGGTTTGGTCAGCATTGTGCCATTTTTGGGGTTTATCGTTGGGTTGGTGATAGCGCTCGTGGTCGCGCTATTCCAGTTTGAGACCTGGTGGGCGCTGCTAGGTGTAGTCGCGGTATTTAGTTTAGGCCAGGTGGCGGAAAGTGTGGTGCTGCAGCCGAAGCTGTTAGGCGATAAGATTGGATTGCATCCGGTGGCAGTTATTTTTGCCGTATTGGCAGGGGGGCACCTCTTTGGCTTGACGGGCGTGCTGTTGGCGCTTCCTGCGGCGGCTGTCATTATGGTGTTACTGCGGGAAGTAAAAGATCGCTATAAAAACAGTGCGTTGTATGATGCACAGATGGAATCATTAGAACAGCAAACACAGCATGATGAGCTGGGTCGCCACGACAAAAGGGAGTCATCATGAGCCGAGTGCCGGCACAGCTACCGCTTGGGGTAGGGTTGCGGGATGACGCAACCTTCAACAATTACTATGCTTCAAGCGCCAATGCATCGTTGGTAGAGCACTTATCCCATCAGTTATCACCCGAAGCAGAGCCTTTCCTCTATGTGTGGGGCGCTCCTGGCAGCGGTCGCAGCCACCTACTGCAAGCAGCTTGCCATGCTGCTTCCGATCAAGACAAACGCGCTCTCTATTTGCCGCTGGCGGATCTGGGTCACTTTCCACCGCTGATGCTAGAGGACATTGAGCGACTGGATTTAGTCGCAATTGATGATCTTGAATATGTGATTGGCCGCAAACGTTGGGAGGAGGCGCTATTTCATGCGTTTAATCGTTTACGGGATGCGGGCAAAGCCTTACTGATCGCCGCTAATAAGCCTCCACGCCGCTTAGACGTTGCCCTTCCCGATTTAGCATCCCGCCTTACCTGGGGGGTGACCTTTCATCTGCATCCTATGGATGATAATGACCGCCTGGCCGCCTTAAAGCTACGTGCGAATGTACGCGGGATGCAGCTGCCGGATGATGTTGGCCGCTACATTATGCATCGAGGGCCTAGGGAACTAGGGGAGCTATGCCGGGCACTAGAAACGCTGGATAAGGCGTCTCTCTCTGCTAAGCGAAAACTGACGATTCCTTTCGTAAAGTCCGCGCTTAATTGGTAAAACGCCCCTGCCAGCGAACTGGCAGGGGCATCATTCAACCGCACTGATACTGATTAACCGCTTTCGCGATCAACGCAAATTAGGCGGTTTTGCTCATTTTGCTGGCCGCCGCTTGCGCTTGCTTAACGTTCTCTTCCGTTAGCTTCTGGCTCTTTTGCAGGAAGTCCTGCTGCAGCGACACCACTTTGTCCGCATCGCCTTTTACCCGCTCTACTAGCTCCTTGGCGACCTTTTGCTGGCCTTCCATGTAGCTGCGTAGGCCGTCCGTATCCTTGACGCTCATCAGCTGGCGCATTTGAGCGATACCCGTATCAAAGTAGGCCTTGTTAGCATCCATTTGAGCGTTAAGCAGCTTTTCAGAGTAGTCGATGCTCAGGTTCATGTAAGCACGCGCGGGTGCCATGAATAGATTATCGAACTGCTGAGTCATTTCATTAGTATTGAAAGTACGCATAGTAAACACTCCTGTGCCATGGCTTACACATAAGGGCTGCTAATATGGGTAGTGCCCTTGATGTTGGTGTATCAGCGTCGGCGAGTTGAGGAATGCACCGCTGCTGATATTGGTTATCTTGCATTGCAGCATAGCAGGGGCTTTTGTGCAGTGCAACATTTGCGTAACTGAATGATTCACTCACGTAATAGCCAAATCATCGGGGGTGGTTTACCTGGAGTGGTAGGGCCGCTAGGCTCAAAAGTAGAGGGAGCCGTTACCGTGGAGTGGTGTTAGCCCAACATCGCCAATGAATCAAAGGAGTGCAAAATGGAAACGCGTATTGAACGAGATAGCATGGGGGAGCTTGAAGTACCTGCAGGTGCTCTCTATGGCGCTCAAACCCAGCGTGCGATCAATAATTTTCCGGTCTCTGGCACGCCGATGCCAACAGCCTTTGTACACTCGGTTGCGCGAATCAAGTTAGCCGCGGCACGCAGTAACTATCAACTAGGCCTGTTGGATGCGGAGCGGGCGCAGGCAATCGAAAAGGCGGCCCGTGCGGTAATTGACGGCCAGTATGATGACCACTTCCCCATTGATATTTTCCAGACTGGCTCTGGCACGTCGACCAATATGAACGTGAACGAGGTGCTGGCGACGCTAGCTAGTCGTGAAGGGGTAGAGGTCACTCCTAATGACCACGTCAATATGGGGCAATCCAGCAACGATGTGATTCCTACGGCCATTCATCTCTCTGCTGCCATTGCGGTAAACGAGTCGCTGCGGCCTGCATTATTGTCGCTGCAGGCGACCATCGACCGGCGCGCTGAAGAGCTAAGCCATATCGTAAAGACCGGGCGCACTCACCTAATGGATGCCATGCCGCTGCGCATGGACCAGGAGCTAGGGGCGTGGTCAAGCCAAGTAGGGCAAGCGATTGAGCGGTTCGATAGCGCCATGACGCGGCTATGCCGATTGGCGCAGGGCGGCACCGCTGTGGGAACGGGTATCAACGCCCCGGAGGGGCTTGCCGAATTAATGGCGCAGGAGCTGAGTCAGCAAACGGGGCTCTCCTTTGCGCCCAACGACAGTTTTTTTGCCAGTTTGGCTTCCCAGGATGCGGCGGTAGAACTATCCGGCCAGCTAAAAGGGTTGGCCTGTGTAGTAATGAAGATCGCCAATGACCTGCGCTGGATGAACTCAGGGCCGCTAGCGGGCCTAGGTGAAATCGAGCTTGAAGCGTTGCAGCCGGGTAGCTCTATTATGCCGGGCAAAGTCAACCCGGTGATTCCTGAGTCAGCGGCCCAAGCGGCGGCACAGGTAATCGGGTTAGATACCGCGATCACGGTAGCTGGGCAGAGCGGTAATTTCCAGCTTAACGTTATGCTGCCGCTGGTGGCCTCTAACCTGCTGACATCAATCACTCTTATGAGCAATACTGCCAAGCTGCTGGCCGAACGGGCCATTGCTACTTTCAAAGTGCGTGAAGAGAACCTGCAGGAGCCGCTAGCGCGTAACCCGATTTTGGTGACCGCTCTGAACAGCGTGATTGGCTACAATGCGGCCGCTGCGATTGCTAAGAAAGCATATCAAGCAGGGCGGCCGATTATCGACGTGGCGGAGGAGGAGACCGACCTGGACCGCGCCACCCTAGAGCGCTTGCTTGACCCTGCCGTGTTAACACAGGGCGGTGTGCCCAAGTAGTGGTTTTTTGTTATCAAGTGGGCAAAACGGCTAAGTCTGCTGCTTTTCCGTTTTGCCTTTTTTAATGGTTTCGCTGGCTTCCTGGCGCTCCTCCTGGCTGGCTTCCGGTGTTTCGTGCTCATCTTGGCGGGCAGGGCGGTAGCTGAGCGTCGCGAGGATAGGGAAGTGGTCAGACCCAAAGGCATCCAGGCGCTTCATACTGTCCAGCGTAAAGTGCTCGCTCACAAAAACATGGTCTAACGGCCAACGCAGTATCGGGTAGTTGGCGTGAAAGGTACTGAACATGCCACGACCACGGCGGGGGTCAAGCATACCGCTAATGCGGCAGAAGCGGCGTGTGGTTCGCGACCAGGCAACGTCATTCAAATCGCCCGCCACCAGGGTGGCAGAAGGGTGGCGATGAATCTCTTTACCGACTAAGAGTAGCTCGGCATCCCGCCACAACGATTTCTCGCTTTCGCTGGGTGCAGGTGGGCGCGGGTGAAGGGCGTATAGACGGATACGGTCACCGCTCGCCAAGGTGACATAGGTATGGATAGAGGGGATGTCGTCCTGGATCAGCCACTTTATTTCGGTCTCGCTAAGGGGGAGTCGCGAATACAGGTGCATACCGTAAAGATTATCGAGGGGGATTTTGACGCTGTGGGGCCACTGTTCATTAAGTGCTTGGTCTAGCTGATCCTGCCACCATTGATCGGACTCCAGAGTAAGCACAATATCGGGCTGGTATTGCCGGATCATGCTGAGTAGCTTATCGGCTGTACGGTTTGGGGTAAGTACGTTGGCAATCAGCAGGGTGATTTTTTGATCGCCAGGGGCATTGCTGGCCGACTTTACTTGAACGGGCCAGAGGCGTGTCCAGGGAAGAACGTAGCGTAGTTGGAGCAGAAAGGTTATTAGTGATAGGGCCACAGCCGCCGTTTGCCATGGGCTGGGTTCAAGTAATGCTACACTTACCAACATGCATACGCCCGCGAGTACCGCAATCTGTAAGCGGGGAAATTCAAAGCTGCGCACCCACCACCAGTGTAACCTTATGCGGGCAACCAACGTGGAAAGTAGCAGTAATACGGCGATGCATCCGAGCAATGGCCCTAGCAAAACCCACCTCCTTATGTAATGGGCGGTCACTGTTTACCTATGTGCAGCTTAGCCCCTAGGTTTGATAAGTGTCGATATTATTCATAACAACAGATGAAATAGGCTCGTTGGTAGGGAGTGGGGAGTAAAAACTACTTGCAATTCAGCTATGAAGCCGTAGAATACGCATCCGTTGCACAGCAGGACCATAGCTCAGTTGGTTAGAGCGCCACGTTGACATCGTGGAGGTCGGCGGTTCAAATCCGCCTGGTCCTACCAAGTTTTTTGCGTGCATCCCCTTTTTAGGACCATAGCTCAGTTGGTTAGAGCGCCACGTTGACATCGTGGAGGTCGGCGGTTCAAATCCGCCTGGTCCTACCAGTTTCTTAAAGCCCCGCTCAGTGAGCGGGGCTTTTTCTTGTCTGCCCTATTTTTCGGAGCTAGTTTTCGGGGCTAGTTTTCGGAACGAGGCGCGCACCGTTAAATAAAGCGGGGGAGGTCTGTTTGGCGTACAAACATTGCAACGAGCGCCTCGATACCCGCTTGATCTTCCTGGCTAAAACGGGCGTGCTGTGGGCTATCGATATCCAGAACGCCCCATACAGTACCATCCAGCAAAATCGGCACTACCAGTTCTGAACGCGAATCTGCATCGCAGGCAATATGGTCAGCAACGGCGTGCACGTCGTCGATACGCTGGGTAGCCTGCTCCCGAGCTGCTGCCCCACATACGCCTTTGCTAAACGGAATCGGGTGGCAAGCGGGTTTGCCCTGGAATGGCCCTAAGCAGAGCAGCTTTGGCTCCCGCTGCAGATAAAAACCGACCCAATTCAATTCGCCCAGCGCCTGCTGAATAAAAGCGCAGGTTTGCGCGCTGTTGGTCAGCCAGTCGCGGGTATCCAGTAATGCTTCCAGTTGACGGTTTAACAGCGTGTAATCGGTGGTCGACATACCCTCTCCTTTGATGGGAAACGCATCAGGCCAGCCTCCCGGCTGGCCTGATAATACGTAAGCGAGCGGTGGGGAGGATTACTCTTCGATCCAGCCCGGTACTGCTGCACCCTTGAACAGCTCTTCGGCTTTTTCAATCACTTCATCACGCTGGTAGGCGTCTACTAACTGGCGAATCTCTTCGCGGTCTTCATCGCCACCGCGCACGACAATCAGGTTAACGTAGGGTGATTCAGGGCCCTCTTTGATCAGCGCGTCATCCAAACTTAGGCCTGCTGGCTGGGCAAAGGTATTGTTAATGAAAGCCATGTCTACGTCGGGAAGAACGCGAGGTAGCTGAGCTGCCTCAATTTCACGGAAGCGGAAATCGCGGGGATTTTCAGCAATATCTAACGGCGTCGCTTCCAGGAAAGTGGGGTCGTTCAGCGTGATGAGGCCTTCGTTGTGCATCAAAATGAGTGCGCGCCCTTCGTTAGAGGGGTCGTTAGGCAGTGCGATTTGTGCGCCATCTGGCAACTCATCAATGCTGTCGTACTTTTCAGAGTAAGCACCGATAGGATAAACGAAGGTGTAGCCTGCTACGGCAAAGTCATAGCCACGGTCGTTAACCATTGCCTGCATGTAGGGCTCGTGCTGATAGGCATTAGCATCTAGGCTGCCGTCAGCCAGCGCAGCGTTAGGCGTGACGTAATCGGTGAACTCAATGATTTCGACGTTCAGGTCGTACTCTTCTTTGGCAATACGGGCGGCCACTTCCATGACTTCGGTTTCAGGGCCTGCCACGGTACCCATCTTAATCGTGCGGGTTTCCGCATTAGCAACGTTAATAGCCAGAGCGAGGGCGGTCAGGCTGCCAATAATGACTTTTTGCATGTCGTTACTCCCAGTGTCGTTGTGAATCATGGTGCAATGATGCGGTAATAAGAGACGTAAGTCTAATGCGTTTTGGTTATATTTGGCTATGCCGATGAAAGGCGTGGCCTATGACTATTTTCGGTCGCTTTTACGTACTAAATAGTCACCCAGGCTTTGGAACCCTTGTACCAACACCACCAAAATCACCACAGTAATCAGCATAATGGTCGGGTTGAAGCGGTTATAGCCGTAGCGTATGCCTAAGTCACCCAGGCCACCGCCGCCTACTGCGCCCGCCATGGCAGAGTAGCTCACCAGCGTGACTAAAGTGATGGTAAGCCCGGTGATAATGCCGCCGCGGGCCTCGGGAATCAGCACCTTGGTAATGATCTGCCAAGGGGTGGCGCCCATGGACTGCGCCGACTCAATCAGGCCGGGCGATATCTCATTGAGTGCCCCTTCAATCAAGCGGGCAACGAACGGTATGGCTGCAATGGTGAGCGGTACAGAGGCAGCGTTGATACCGATCGACGTGCCCACCAGCATACGGGTGAAAGGGATGATGGCGACCATTAGGATGATGAAGGGAATCGAACGGCCAATATTGGTAATAATGCCGAGTACATGGTTGAGTGCAGGCATCGCCAATATTTGCCGCGGACGGGTCACGTAGAGCATCACGCCTAGCGGCAGGCCAAGTAGTGTGGCAATCACGCCAGATACTGCCACCATATACAGCGTATCCAGCGTGGCTTGTAAAATAAGATTAAACATTGCGCTGGACATGGCCGAGTACCTCCACCTGTAGTTGATGCGCTTCTAAATAGGACATGGCTTGCTGCGTCTGCTCATGGTTACCGAGCAGTTCGGCAATCATCAGGCCGAGAGTGCGATCCTGAATAGACTCTACCTTTGCCTGCAAAATGCTCACATCGACGCTGCACTCTCGAGCCAGGCGAGAAATCAGTGGAGTAGATACGGCGTCGCCTGAGAAAGTCAGCCGCACCACTGGGTGGGTATGCTCGCCGGGTGCATCTTGCAAGCGTTCCAGCAACTCTTTTGGTGGGCTCAGCTGCAAAAAGTCGTTCAAAAAGTCGCGGCCAAGCTGCGTTGCTGGCGCGGTAAAGAAGTCACCAACTTCAGCATCTTCTACCAGCTTCCCGTCGGAAATCAGGCTCACCCGATGGCAAATCGACTTCACCACTTCCATTTCGTGAGTAATAAGCAGAATGGTAATGCCCAGCTGATGGTTGATATCCCTGAGTAGTTCAAGAATAGAACTGGTGGTTTGCGGGTCGAGAGCGGAGGTTGCCTCGTCGCACAGCAGTACGTTGGGTTTGCTGGCTAGGGCGCGGGCAATGGCAACACGCTGTTTCTGGCCGCCAGAGAGTTGTGCAGGGTACTGCTTTGCCTTGTCTGCTAGGCCCACCATATCAAGTAATGGCAGCACGCGATCCTTAATGGCGCTGCGTTTTTCGCCCATCAGTTCCAAGGGAAGGGCGATATTGTCAAATACGGTGCGGGTAGTTAGCAGGTTGAAGTGTTGAAAAATCATGCCGATACGGTGACGAGCATGGTTAAGTTCACTGCGGCTTAGCGCTGTCATCTCTTGACCATCAACCAAAACGCTGCCGCTAGTGGGGCGCTCAAGTAGGTTAACGCAGCGAATAAGCGTTGACTTGCCCGCGCCGGACAGGCCAATAACGCCATGTATGGCGCCTTTAGGAACCGTTAAATTAACATTCTGAAGGGCGTGAACGGCTTTTTCGCCGCTGCCATAGGTTTTACTAACGTTGCTAAGTTCAATCATAGCGTCTGCCTTAATGGTAGGCCGGAGACGGAGTGCGAGGGAGCAAGCGTAGGGCGGGAAATAAAAAAAGGCCACCCTTGCGGGTGGCCATCAACGCTGGACACACCCTTTTAGCTGCACTTCACCCCGCCAATGGCCAGGTGGACGCCCGCAATCTGGGTACAAATCGGCGTCATTACATTTGCGGCGAAAGTCTAAAGATCGGCGAGTGTCTTGTCAATTAAATCCGTTCGATTTTATGTTTAAGAGCAAATGTGCAGGGTTATTTGCTTTTTTTAGATATTTTTATGGATTTTATTTCTGTGTGAAGGGGTGTTTGTTGCTTGCTGGCAGCAAAAAACCATGAGCGACAGTAAGGTCGCTAGCCACTGGCTGCACAAGGCCGGGTTATTTAGTAGTAAGCTTGCGCGAGCTTTGTGGCCTACGCCACCCGACTAACCTGAGATTGAAAAGGAAGGGCCTATGTTTACAGGCATTGTTCAAGGTATTGCTGAAGTCATTGAGGTGCACGAGCTGGAGGAGTTCCGCACCCATGTAGTTGCCCTGCCGGAGAGTATGCGTAACGGGCTAGAGATTGGCGCTTCCGTCGCGCATAACGGCGTTTGTCTTACGGTAACGGCGATTGAGGGTGAGCGAGTTAGCTTCGACTTAATGCGTGAAACACTTAGATTGACCAATCTTGGTGCAATTAAGCCAGGGCAATGTGTCAACATAGAGCGTGCAGCGCGTTTTGGTGATGAGATTGGTGGGCATTCCATGTCGGGCCACATTATTTGTATGGCCAAGGTCGTCGCTATTGAAGAAGCACCCAATAACCGCCGGCTTTGGTTTGCTCTGCCGGAGAGGGTGGCCAAGTTTGTGTTTGAAAAAGGCTACATTGGTGTAGATGGCATTAGCCTGACCGTGGGGGATGTACGCCTATCTGCGGATGGGGAGGGCGTTGAATTTAGTGTTAACCTCATCCCTGAAACACTATCACGCACCATGCTGGGCAGCCGCTTGGTGGGTGATTGGGTCAATATTGAGATTGATCCACAAACCCAAGTGATCGTTGAAACTGTGGAAAGGGTGCTGGCAAGTCGTCGGTAGGGAAGGTTTTGGCTATTTGTTGACCGATTGGTTAGCTTGTGGCCTGAAGTTTGCTAATGATTTAGGTATGAGGTTCATCCTCAACTTAGCCAGCCGCACTGAAGGTACTCGCATCACGTGGTGCCTTTCGGTAGTATGTGCGGCTTTTCTCGCACCAAGGGACGCATGCAGCGTAAGCGCGAAGGATAAAAACTACATGAAATTTCTGGACAACTACTTCAAGCTCACTGAGCAGAAGACCAATGTAAAAACCGAAGTGATCGCTGGGGTCACGACGTTTCTTACGATGGCCTACATCATCTTCGTCAACCCGAGCATTCTCTCGGAAGCGGGGATGGATTATGGCGCCGTGTTTGTCGCTACGTGTTTGGCAGCGGCTATTGGTTGTTTTGTCATGGGGTTATGGGCCAACTACCCAATCGCTCAGGCGCCGGGTATGGGTTTGAACGCCTTCTTTACTTATGGCGTGGTATTGGGAATGGGCTACACCTGGGAAGCAGCGTTAGGCGCCGTCTTCTTCTCTGGCTTGACCTTCTTCCTGCTGAGTATCTTCAAAATTCGCGAGTGGATCATCAACTCTATCCCACTCTCTTTGCGCTTGGGCATCGCTGCGGGTATTGGCCTTTTCCTCGCTATGATCGCATTGAAGAACGCCGGTATTGTGGTGGCTAACCCGGCTACCTTCGTATCACTTGGCGATCTGTCTGAGCCGGCGCCGCTTTACGCATTGCTGGGCTTCTTTGTGATTACTGCACTGGCCTACCTACGTGTTACCGGTGCTGTGATGATTGGCATTATCGGCGTCACGGTGCTAGCCATGGTGTTTGGCCATAATCAGTACGGCGGTATTATGTCGATGCCGCCCTCTATTGCACCGACGTTCATGGCAATGGACTTGATGGGCGCGCTGGATGTGGCCATGCTGAGCGTCATCTTCGCGTTCTTATTTGTCGACCTGTTTGATACGTCCGGTACGCTGGTAGGTGTTGCCCACCGTGGCAAGCTCTTGGATGAGAACGGAAAACTACCGCGCATTGGTCGTGCCATGATGGCCGACAGTACTGCTTCTATGGCGGGCGCAGCGCTGGGTACTTCCACTACCACAAGCTATATCGAATCAACCGCAGGTATTGTATCCGGCGGGCGTACAGGTCTTACGGCCGTTGTGGTAGGCGTACTGTTCTTAATCAGCCTGTTCTTTGCGCCGCTAGCCGGCTCTATTCCAGCTTACGCCACTGCGGGAGCGCTACTGTATGTAGCGGTACTGATGGCGGGTAGCTTGGCACATGCCAACTGGGAAGACCCCACTGATGCTGCTCCGGTACTCATTGCTGCTCTGGCCATGCCGTTGACCTTCTCTATTGCGGAAGGTATTGCGCTGGGCTTTATCAGCTATGTGGCGATTAAAACGTTGTCGGGCCGTTTTGCGGACCTAAACCCGGCAGTCGTTGTACTAGCGCTGCTATTTGCGGCGAAATTTTTATTCCTGGGTTAATTACCCAACCTTTGACTAATCAATGAGAGACGCGATGAGCATCTACGGCGATTACATTAAGTCCGTTATTCGCACGGTTCCTGACTGGCCAGAGCAGGGGGTCAACTTTCGTGACATTACCCCACTGCTGCAGAACAGCGCTGCCTTTCGTAAGCTGATTGATAGCTTCGTGCACCGCTACCAGGAAATGAACTTGGATGCCATCGCGGCCATTGACGCCCGTGGCTTTATTATCGGCGCGCCGCTGGCGTATGAATTGGGTTGCAGTTTTGTGCCAGTGCGCAAAAAGGGCAAGCTGCCGTTTAAAACCATCAGCGAAACCTACACGCTGGAGTATGGTCACTCGGAAGTCGAGCTACATGCTGATGCGTTCCAAGAAGGCGATCGCATCCTATTAATGGATGATCTGATTGCCACTGGCGGCACCATGCTGGCAGCGGCGAACTTAATCCAGCGTTGTGGTGGGCAGGTAGTGGAAACCGCTACTATTATTGACCTACCCGAACTGGGTGGCTCTCAGAAAATTCGCGATGCGGGCTATAGTGTATTCGCGGTCTGTTCCTTTAACGAAGACGAGTAACGCCCCATGAGCAGCGAACGCTACCATCAACACTTCACTGTCTCTTGGGACCAAATTCACCGTGATGTGCGCCAACTTTGCCACCTTCTCATTGAGCGCGACTTTAAAGGGATTGTGGCGATTACCCGCGGCGGCTTGATTCCGGCTGCGCTGATTGCCCGCGAACTTAATATTCGCCTCATAGATACCGTGTGCATCAAAAGCTATGATCACATGGATCAAGGTGGCTTAGATATTATGAAAGGGGTAGAACACGACGGTGACGGATGGCTGCTGGTGGATGACCTCGTCGATACCGGTAAAACAGCTCGCGCCGTGCGCGAAATGCTCCCTAAAGCGCATTTTGTAACGATTTACGCTAAGCCAGAAGGGCGACCTCTGGTGGATCAATACCTGACTGAAGTGGCTCAACACTGCTGGATTCAATTCCCTTGGGATATGGGTATTGCCTATGTTGAGCCCCTCGCGGACCAAATGAAGAAGTAATATGGCTAATCCGCTACCCGATGACTGGAGCCAGTGGCTGGGTCAAGAGTTTCAGGCTGACTATATGTCAGCCTTAAAAGCTTTTTTGGCTGAAGAGAAAACGGCTAAGAAGGTGATCTATCCGCACTCTTCCAACTGGTTTCGGGCTTTTGAGTTAACGCCGCTTTCATCGGTGAAAGTAGTGATTCTGGGGCAGGACCCTTACCACGGTCCGAACCAGGCGCACGGGCTCTGTTTCTCAGTGCAGCCTGGCGTTCCGGTACCACCGTCGCTTGCCAATATCTACAAAGAGTTGGCGAGCGACGTTGGGTTTATACCGGTGAATCATGGGTTCCTAGAGTCATGGGCTAAGCAGGGTGTGCTGCTACTGAATACCGCTCTTACTGTGGAGCGGGGCAACGCAGCCTCGCATCGTGGTAAAGGTTGGGAGCACTTCACTGATCGAGCTATTGAGGTTGTGAGTCGTCATGCTGGCCCTTGTGCCTTTTTGCTGTGGGGTAGCCATGCTCGTCAGAAAAAAGCATTGATCGATACCAACCGCCATCTGGTGCTCGAGTCTCCGCATCCGTCACCGTTGTCGGCGCATCGCGGCTTCTTCGGCAACCACCACTTTTCAAGGGCGAACCAGTTCTTGCAGGAGCAAGGGCGTACACCAATTGAGTGGCAATTGCCTGAAACCCCTTAACCTAATGGTCAGTTGCGGGTAGAATGGCGCGCAATTTTGTAAGCTTGTCGATGCGACCTAGGTCGCCATCTCGTATCCCCTGCTGTGAGGAAGTCCCATGAGTGTCTACGCCATTAACCATCCGCTTGTTCAACATAAGCTGGGACTGATGCGCGAAGCTGATTTGAGCACCAAGAGCTTTCGTGAACTGGCAGGTGAAGTGGCTAAGCTTCTGACCTACGAAGCGACCAAAGGTCTGGAGCTGGAAGATCATGAGATTCAAGGCTGGAACGGCGAGCCCATTGCGACCCGTCGTTTGAAAGGCAAGAAGGTTACTATTGTACCTATCCTGCGTGCAGGGTTAGGTATGCTGGAAGGCGTAACAGATTTAATTCCCAGCGCGCGGGTGAGCGTTGTTGGCCTTTACCGGGATGAGGAAACGCTTCAGCCGGTGCCATACTTCGCTAAATTCGCCAACGATATCGAAGAGCGGATGGCAATTGTTATCGATCCGATGCTAGCAACTGGCGGTTCGATGGTTGCAACGCTGGATATGCTGCGCGAGCGTGGCTGTGAACATATGAAAGTGATTGTCTTGGTTGCTGCCCCTGAAGGGATTAAACGGGTGCAAGAAGCTTATCCCGATGTAGAAATTTACACGGCGTCGGTAGATGAGCGACTCGACGAAAATGGCTATATCGTGCCCGGTTTGGGAGATGCCGGCGATAAGATTTTCGGAACGCGCTAAGCGCTCTGTCCTATGAGGCCCCTCACGCTTTGCGTTGGGGGCATTTTTTTGCCTCCGTTATTAATAACAGACCCTTCAGGAGTGGTGTAATGACAAATAGTGCTGGACAAGAGTCTTGGCCTAAAATGCTGTTAACCGGCGCACAAATGCTGTTTGTGGCGTTTGGTGCGCTTGTGTTGGTGCCTCTATTAACGGGGCTGGACCCCAGCGTGGCGCTATTTACCGCAGGGCTTGGAACGCTGGTGTTTCACGGTGTCACTAAGCAAACCGTGCCGGTATTTTTGGCCTCTTCCTTTGCATTTATTGCCCCTATTCAAGGCTCCATCGCTAGCTTTGGCGTGTCGGCGACGCTGGGGGGGCTGATGGCTGCAGGCCTTGTCTATGTCGCTATCTCCCAGGCGGTGCGTTTAAAGGGAACGGCGTGGTTACACCGCTTGCTGCCTGCAGTCGTGGTGGGGCCGGTGATTATGGTGATTGGTTTGGCATTAGCGCCGGTAGCGGTCAGCATGGCAACTGGAGAGACGAGCGATCATATTGGCTATGGGCAGGCGATTTTTCTCTCCATGGCCAGCCTGTTGGTAACGCTGATACTCGCAGTGTTTGGCCGTGGTATTTTGCGTTTAGTACCGATTATGGGCGGTATTGCCACCGGTTATGCGTTAGCGCTTATTATGGGTGTGATCGACTTTACCCCGGTGCGTGAGGCAGCCTGGCTCTCTCTCCCTAATTTTACTGCGCCAAGTTTCCACTGGGCAGCCATCCTATTTATGATCCCGGTAGCGATCGCACCCGCCGTTGAACACATTGGCGATATGGTGGCGATTGGCTCGGTAACGCGTAAAAACTATTTAGAAAAGCCGGGTTTACACCGCACCCTGCTTGGTGATGGTTTAGCAACGACGGCGGCAGCCCTATTCGGCGGCCCACCCAATACCACTTATTCTGAAGTTACCGGGGCTGTCACGCTGACCAAAGCGTTTAATCCGAAATATATGGTCGTAGCGGCGGTTATCGCGATTATCTTGGCATTTGTCGGTAAGTTAGGGGCGCTGCTGCAGACCATTCCAGGCCCGGTAATGGGCGGCATTATGACGCTGCTATTCGGCTCCATTGCCGTGGTGGGGATGAATACCCTGGTGCGGGCGGGTCAGTCACTGACCGCAGCGCGCAACTTGGTCGTTGTGTCACTAATTTTGGTGTTTGGTATTGGTGGTATGCAATTTGGCGGCGGGCAGTTCACCCTACAGGGTGTTAGCTTAGCTGCTTTAGTCGGCATTGCGTTAAACTGGTTACTGCCTGCAGAAAAAGAGGGTGAGTAATTTTTAAGGCCGCTGGTAAAAGGTGATTTATGAGTGATGCCCTGCGCTACCCGTTCCCCGTGCTTGGCGTGGCTGCTTGGAGTGGTACTGGCAAAACAACGCTACTTGAGCAGCTGCTGCCGCTGCTGCGTGAAAAGGGGCTCTCGGTGGCGGTCATTAAACATGCCCACCATCAGTTTGACGTAGACCAGCCCGGTAAAGACAGTTACAAGCTGCGTAGCGCCGGGGCAGCGCCTATGCTGATTGCATCCCGTCAGCGCTATGCGCTGATGCAAGAGACTCCAGGGCAGGATGAGCCTGACCTGGATAGTTTGCTTGCGCTGATGGTGCCCCATCACCCTGATTTGGTGATTGTTGAAGGTTTCAAGGCATGGCCTATCCCTAAACTGGTGCTTTACCGGGAGGGGGTGGGGGATCCTGCGATTTTGAACGATGACTGGGCGCAGGCCGTCGCACTTACAGGTGAATCGCCTATACCGCTTGCACCCACGATGACGCGCTTGGATTTAAACAGTAGTGAAGAGATTGCTCGCTGGGTAACCGAGTGGGCTGACCAACAGTGCCGCACTCTGGCTTGATGATGAAAAGGTGACACTATGCAGCTAACCCACCTGAACGCGCACGGCGAAGCGAATATGGTTGACGTCGGCGATAAGCGTGAAACCCGCCGTGAGGCTGTTGCCTCCGGGCGAATTGTAATGCAGCCCAACACTCTCCAGCTATTGAGTGATGGCGCGTTGCCCAAAGGGGATGTGCTGGCAACGGCACGCATTGCGGGTATCCAAGCCGCTAAGCGGACCCATGAACTGATCCCTCTGTGCCACTCACTAGCGCTCTCTAAAGTGGCGGTGGATTTCGAGATTGACCATGAGAATAGCTGGGTGAACGTATCGGCGATGTGTCGCCTGAACGGTCGCACTGGTGTTGAGATGGAAGCGCTCACGGCTGTCTCGGTGGCTTGCTTGACGCTTTACGATATGTGTAAAGCCGTTGATAAAGAGATGCGTATTGAAGCGGTGCAGCTCGACAGCAAACAAGGCGGAGTGCGTGGTGACTACCAGCGTGAGCGCGAAGCGGTGACACCTATTGTTACTGGCGAGGGTGTCGCTGGTGAGGTGAGTCTGGGTGAGCGCTGCGCATCACCCTGCGTGCGCGTCAAGTTTTTAGCTGAACTACGTGAGCGGGTAGGTGAGAGCGATTTGGCCATTGGGTTGGATAAGCTACCAAGCCGCGATGTGGCCGGGCTAAAAGCAGCACTAAGTGCACAAGATACGCGTTTTTCTGTGCTGTCTGATCAGCGGACCCTATGCGCCATTAATCAGGTGATGGCCAATGATAGCGCGCGTATTACCGATGACGACGAGGTAGCCTTCTTCCCACCAGTGACTGGGGGGTAAGTCATGACTTCAGAGGAACTCTCTTCAGCGGATATCGCAGTTGAAGTCCAGGTCGCGCCGTTTTCCATGGCCTATGGCTATGAGAGTGTGCTGCGCCAGCGCACCGACATTGGCGCGGTCGTGACGTTTACCGGGTTGGTGCGGGATTTTAACGAGACGCCCGACGTGACGGGATTAACACTTGAGCACTACCCGGGAATGACCGAGCGCACGTTGACACAGATTGCCGAGCAGGCTTGGCAGCGCTGGTCGTTGCAGGCGGTGCGGGTGATTCATCGCGTGGGCGACTTATCGCCGGGGGATCCTATCGTCCGGGTGTTGGTAGCAAGTGCGCACCGCCGTGATGCGTTTGAGGCCTGTGATTTCATTATGGATTACTTAAAAACTCAGGCACCGTTTTGGAAAAAAGAGCACTCCAAGCAGGGGGCATACTGGGTCAAAGAGCGCGATACCGACCAGCAGGATGCTGCTCGTTGGTAAGTTTTGCTACTTAATTAGGAGAAGCTGCCTTAAAAAGATCTGTGTCATAGCCGTTGAAGAGCGTTCGCAGTTATGCTTTGGTAAGGTGCTTTAATCAAATTAAGTATCAAACCACATTAGGGTATTAACGACTATGAATGCTGTTTTTGCTAGCGGGCGGGTGCTCTGGTGCCGTGAGGTGTTAAAAAAATCAGGCGTTGTTCTATCCTTTATCATGATGGGTTGGCTGCCGGCTAAAGCAGATGCTCAGGCTTTAAGCCTGATTAATGGTGAGTCAACATACAAGATAGCGCTCAGTGATCTTCGTGATCAATCTAATACTACGTTTACGGTGTTCGACCCTTACCAGGGGCGTGACGTTGAAATGAGCGGTATGCCGTTTCGGGACTTTTTAATTGAGCACTTTGGTGAGGTGCCGCCCACTCTGCACTTTACGGCATGGGATGACTATGAAGTGAGTCTAGGAGGGTGGGATGATCCAACGTGGTATTTGGTGACTTTTGAAGATGGTGAGCCGCTAACCCTGCGCTCCCGAGGGCCAATTCGCTTGGTTGAGCGCGAGTACTCTGGCCGTGATGTGGATAATCTGCGTGATTTCAACGACTGGATCTGGATGATTCGCAGTATTGAGGCACAATGGTGAATGCCAATCTTCCTAATAAGCCGTTGGTGTCATCGGGTTTACGACGACGTGGTAGGCGGCGTTATGTAACTTGGTTAACGCTAAGCCTCATGAGCTTTGTTGGTCTCATGGTGCTCATCGTATACGAAGCGCGCTGGGTTTACCCGGAGATACAGGCCTACTTTAGCCAAACCGGCAGTTTGACTGGCCAGCAATTAGCAACCCGCGCGCGTGAGTACATACAACGTGCCCAAGAAGAACTGCTGGTGGCTTCCCCGTCAATGGAGCTAAGTGAGGTGCGTCATTCGTTGGACTTGGCATACGGCCTGTTTGATGTGGCCATTTATCATCAAACCTACGCCTGCACCGCACCAAGCTTGGCGCTGCTAGATGAGCTTACGGCGCTTATTGACAATCAACAAATTACCCCTTTCGATGCGGCTCATGCACTTTTTATTCCTATAGAGTGTTTGACCCATATCGAAATGGATCAGCTTGATCGCCGTGGTGCGGTGATTAACCAATTTTCCGAAAGTACGCGCTGGTACAACCAAGTGTTGACCTACGCTAGTTTGCTGATTTTCGCTTTAGGTCTGCTGTTTGGGGCCATGCATGAGCGCCAACTGCGGCGTGCCGAACGGGCAACCGCCGAAAAGTTTGCCTGGATGGCCCGTGCTATGCGCGACCCGTTGACGGGCATTGGCAATCGCAGCGCACTCCACCAGGATGTAGCTGCTCATAATGGCCGCTCCATGGGTTTAATCCTGGTCGATATCGATTTTTTTAAGCAGTACAACGATACCTTAGGTCACCCTGAAGGGGACCGTTTGCTGCGTCAACTGGCGAATTTGCTTGAAGATGCTTTAGGGCCAGAAGCAACGCTATATCGTCTTGGGGGAGATGAGTTCGCGGCACTATTACCGTGTTCAAGCGACCAAGCGTTATCCCAGTTCTGTGAAGCCTTGCAAATAGGGTTAGAAGAGGCGCAGTGTCCGCATCCAGCACACCCAGATAATAAAAATGTCACGTTAAGTATTGGTGCGGTGCGCTTTGTGGCAGAGGCAACGCCGTTTGCGGCAGCTTATGAAGCGGCCGACAAAGCGCTTTATCAAGTGAAAACCGCTGGGCGTGATGGCTGGCAAGTCATGGCAAGCGCATCATAACGACTTAACACATGTAAGCGTAACGAGGTGCGTTCCCGGAGTGCTTAGGTCGTCAGGGTGGGAGCCGTATGGCACGTCTTTATGTTCTTATCGCCAGTGGTCGCGCCACGCCTTTAAGACTCGCTCTGGGTACCAGGTTTTCCCAAGGCTACCATTGTAGCGGGCCAGAGCGCGGGTAAAGTCGCCGCGTTCGACAGCAAGGTAGTGGGCTAAAATCGTGCAGCCATAGCGTAAGTTACGGTTTGGCTCGGTGAGATCGTCCATAGGCAGGCCAAGTTCTTCTACCCAAAACGGCATGATCTGCATTAAGCCTACTGCACCGGCAGACGAGATAGCATCAGCATCAAAAGCGCTCTCTACCTGAATCAAGGCAAGTATCAGCTCGGGGGGTAGGCCGGCCAATTTAGCCTCTTGATAGAGCCGGGTTAAGAGAGTTCGGCGCTGTTCTGGCTCAGCAATAAATCGTGAGAGTGGCGCATCCATACGGCTGCGCCACTGCTGTAACTGCCACTGATGGTAGGGCGTTTGCTGATAAGCGCCTTCTAGAGTTGGGCGCAGCGGAGGTTCCGCTGCGCTTTGTGCCAGTGGAGCTGCAGCTAGTAAGCTCCCTGCTAGCAACCAACGATTAACACTCTTCAAACGTAGGCTGTTCAACGTTACGCTCTGCAAACGTCGCCACATCCTCCTTCGCGACATGTGCACCGGTCACTTTGCGTTAATAAGGCCTACCTGCTCACGCAAAAAGTCGACGATTGTCTCGGCAGGAATCATGGTGGCTTCGCTGTCGCGACGGCCTTTGTATTCTAACTCGCCGTTGTCTAGGCCACGGTCTCCGATCACTAAGCGGTGGGGAATACCCATCAGTTCTAGATCGGCAAACTTTACGCCGGGGCGCGTATCGCGGTCATCCAGCAGCACGTCTAAGCCTGCCGCCGTTAAGGTTTGATAAAGGCGCTCGGACTCTTCGCGTACCCGCTGTGACTTGTGGGCATTCATCGGCACCAAGGCCACCTGGAACGGGGCAATAGCGTTTGGCCAAATAATGCCAGCTTCGTCGTGGTTTTGCTCAATTGCTGCCGCCACAACGCGGGTCACACCAATGCCATAGCAACCCATCCACGGATGACTGGTTTTACCGTTGTCGCCCAGTACGGTGGCATTCATGGCCTCAGAGTACTTCTTGCCCAGCTGGAAAACGTGGCCGACTTCAATGCCGCGCTTAATCGAGAGCGTGCCTTTACCATCAGGTGAAGGGTCGCCTTCTACAACGTTGCGCAAGTCAGCGACCTGCGGCAGGGCGGCATCGCGTTCCCAGTTAATGCCGAAGTAGTGCTTGCCATCAATGTTAGCGCCCGCGCCAAAGTCGCTCATCAGGGCAACGCTGCGGTCAATGATCATTGGCATATTCAGGTTTACAGGGCCAAGTGAACCGGGGCCAGCACCAACGATGGCGCGAATTTCTTCTTCGCTAGCCATGGTGAGGGGTGCTTTTACTTCGGGCAAGTTTTCCGCTTTTACTTCATTGAGCTCGTGGTCACCGCGCACCAGTAAGGCAATCAGACCGCCTTCTGCCGCATGCACCATCAACGTTTTTACGGTTTTCTCGATAGGCAGTTTGAACTGCTCCACGAGGGCCGCGATGGTCTTGGCATCTGGTGTATCGACTAAGCGCATCTCTTCGTTGGGAGTAGCACGCTCAGGGTTGCTGCCTAGCGGGGCGGGCAGGGCTTCGGCTTTCTCGATGTTGGCGGCGTAATCGGATTCATTGGAGAAGACAATGTCGTCTTCACCTGAGTCGGCCAATACATGGAACTCATGGGAGCCAGTGCCGCCAATTGAGCCGTTGTCGGCAATGACCGGGCGGAAGTCGAGGCCCAAGCGGGTAAAGATGCGGGAATAGGCATCGTACATAGCTTGATAGGTCTCTTTAAGAGACGCTTCGTCCAGGTGGAAGGAGTAAGCATCCTTCATAATAAACTCGCGCGAACGCATGACGCCAAAACGCGGGCGAATCTCATCACGGAATTTGGTTTGGATCTGATAGAAGTTAACTGGCAGCTGCTTGTAGCTGGCGATCTCTTTACGTACCAGGTCGGTGATCACTTCCTCATGGGTAGGGCCAACGCAGTAGTCGCGCTCATGGCGGTCCTTTAAGCGCAGCAGCTCGGGGCCGTATTGCTCCCAGCGGCCGGACTCTTGCCACAGGTCGGCGGGTTGAACGGCAGGCATCAGCACCTCCTGGGCGCCGGCGCGGTTCATCTCTTCGCGTACGATGGCTTCCACTTTGCGCAGGGTGCGTAGCCCCAGAGGCAGCCAGGTGTAAAGGCCCGAGGTTAAACGACGGATCATCCCGGCGCGCAGCATTAGCTGGTGGCTGATGACTTCAGCGTCGGCCGGGGTTTCTTTTAATGTCGCAATCAATAATTGGCTGGCGCGCATGGGCGTGAGCATTCCTTGGTTGTAGGGGTGATGCTGAATCGTTGAGTTAAATGTAGCGCTTAATTTAGCGTTGAATTCGGCATTGTACGGCTAAGCGAGTAAGGCGGCAAAATCCTATGCAGGCAGCCAAGCGTTTACCGGTCTTAATGTGTGCTAGAATCGCCCTGTTTTGTGATTCGGTAGCCGTTAATCTGACCATAATAAGCACGACGGCCTTGGCTATCGGTACGTTAAGATTTTGAGGGAACCTCCATGCAGCAAACAGTTCGCCGTTGGTTAACGGGGGCCATTGTAGGTGTCTCCATTGTGGCATTAAGCGGTTGCGGTACGATGTTTTATCCCGAGCGTAAGGGGCAGCTAAGTGGGCAGGTAGACCCAGTCGTTGCTATTGCCAATGGCGTGGGCTTACTGTTCTTTATCGTTCCTGGCGTGATTGCCTACGCCGTAGATTTTTCTAATGGCACCATTTACCTACCCAGCGCAAGTAGCGCATCGGTGGATATTCACCACTTAGACGACACGACGGACGTGGCCTCCTTAGAGAAGTTGCTGTCAGATAAAGCAGGCCAGCCGGTGAGCTTGGAAAGCGAGCTACTGGTAATTGAGGAGGTCGACAGCCTGGATGAGGCGCTAGCCATGGTGCGGATGTCTGGCGTGTTGGATGAAGAGCGCTTAGCGACTATGTAAGCGCTACGATGTTATTTACTCCTTACCAGGGGCGTCCGGTGCTTGCGCGCGTAGCCAGTTAATCTCGTCGGCCCAAATGGCGGGTTCGATGGTCTCAAGGATCATCGGTATCCCATTGATGCGCTCGTCCTGCATGATGACGGTAAAGGCAGTTAATCCGATATTGCCTTTACCCAAGCTGTGGTGGCGGTCAACGCGGCTGGCAAAGGTGCTTTTAGCGTCGTTGAGGTGCATCCCCCGTAAGTACTCAAACCCCACCACGCTGCCTAGCTCGTCCAGGGTAGCTTGGGTGGCTTCGCGGGTGCGTAGATCGTACCCGGCAGCGAAGGCATGGCAAGTATCGATACACACGCCCACGCGGGTTTTATCCTCCACTTGATCGATAATCTCGGCCAGGTGCTCAAAGCGCCAGCCGAGGTTAGTGCCTTGGCCTGCGGTATTCTCGATCACTGCGGTAACGCCTCGGGTTTGGGATAACGCTTCATTGATCGAGTCGGCAATGCGTGACAAGCAATCGGCTTCGCTGATTTTGTTCAGGTGGCTGCCGGGGTGGAAGTTGAGCAGCGTCAGCCCTAGCTGCTCACAGCGCTGCATCTCATCCAAAAACGCCGCGCGAGACTTGGCCAGCCCCTCGGCCTCCGGATGGCCCAGGTTAATCAGATAACTATCGTGAGGCAGGATCTGCCCAGGGCCAAAGCCGTGAGTTTGGCAGGCTTGCTTGAAGGCCGCGATAGCCTCGTCAGTCAGCGGTTTACCCTTCCACTGACGTTGATTTTTGGTGAACAGAGCAAACGCCGTTGCACCGATCTCGACAGCGCGCAAGACGGCTTGGTCGGCGCCGCCTGCTGCGCTAACGTGAGCGCCAATATAGTTCATTATTCCCCTTAAAGGCCGGTTAAGCGGGTTGGCCCGCGCGTTGGCGGTTTTCCAAATAGCGCCGGAAGGCAGCGGGCTCATCGGTAATGGCACTGGCAACGCCCCAGCGCCACCGGCTCTCGAAGGCACTGGGGTCATTGGCGGTGTAGCAGAGTATTTTATAGCCATCGCGGCACATGGCGGCAGCCTGTGTCTGCTTCAGACGTGGCCAGTGCGGGTGAATGCTAAACGCCTCCACCGCTTCGCACTGCTCGCGCCAGTTTTTCGGTAGACTGCCAAACAGTGTGCCTAACGCTAGGGCCTCTTTAGGCGCGTGTTGGCGACAGTGGGCCAGGGCAACTGAGTCGAACGACGAGATAATTAGCCGCTCGGGGGGAAGGGCAGCCAGAACAGCAGGCAGCACCGCATCCACCAAGCGGATGGGGTCACGGCCTTTATGGACCTTGATCTCCAGGTTAACGCCCATGTCCAGTTCGTTTAGCAGGGCGAGCATAGCCTCCAGGCTGGCCATTTTTTCCCCCGCGAAGCGGTCGCCAAACCAGCTTCCTGCATCAAACTGCTGGGCTTGCTGCCAGGTGAGGTTGGCAAGCTCGCCGCGACCATCCGAGCAGCGGCTGACGTCTCCGTCATGCCAGATTACTGGGGTCTCATCTTTGAGTAACTGTACATCTAGTTCTACCCAGGTAGCGCCTGCTTGGTGGGCGGCGCGTACCGCTGCCAAGGTGTTTTCAGGTGCAGCCGCTGAGTAGCCGCGATGGGCGATGAGCGTCGGTACAGAGATTGCTGGATGGGTCATAGCCACTCCGTTTAGTGGTCACCGATAAGCCATGTTCAACACATTTTCGCCAAGTCTAGCATGGGTGCGTGACAGCGGTGTGTCGGCCTAGCAGGCTAATGGCTTGATTTAAGATGCACAACGCGGTTGGATAGCGGCACGACGCTATGTTGGGAATAGGTGCTATGCCTCACGCTATGTCCCATCATGCTAAAGCCAATAACGAATAACAGGAGTCTTTTCATGGCTAAACGCATCCAGTTTTCGACGACCGGTGGCTCAGAGGTCCTGGAGTGGGTGGATGTTGAACCTACTGCCCCCGCTGCCGGTGAAGTACGCATCGCTAATAAAGCGGTGGGGCTTAATTTCATCGATATCTACTTCCGCACGGGGCTGTATCCTGCGCCCGCTATGCCATCAGGGCTAGGCACCGAAGGCGCAGGTATTGTGGATGCCGTAGGTGAGGGCGTCACGCATCTTAAGGTGGGTGATCGTGTGGCCTATGCCCAAGGCCCGCTGGGTGCTTATGCGGAGCTGCATACGCTGCCCGCCGCTAAAGTCGTGAAACTGCCGGACTTTATCGATTTTGAAACCGCCGCCGCCAGTATGCTGAAAGGCTTAACGGTGCAGTACCTGCTGCGCCAAACCCACGAGCTTAAGGGCGGTGAAACGATTCTGTTTCATGCGGCGGCGGGTGGCGTTGGCTCGATTGCCTGCCAGTGGGCCAAGGCGCTGGGCGTGAAGCTAATTGGCACGGTCAGCTCCCAGGAAAAAGCCGACCTAGCGATAGCCAACGGCGCGTGGGCCACCATCAACTACACCGAAGAGAACGTGGTGGAGCGGGTGCGTGAGCTGACCAATGGCGAAATGTGCGACGTGGTGTACGACTCGGTGGGTAAAGACACCTGGGAAATCTCGCTGAATTGCCTCAAACCTCGCTCGTTGATGGTGAGCTTTGGCAACGCCTCCGGCCCTGTCGATGGCGTGAATATCGGCATCCTGAACCAGAAAGGCTCGCTGTTTGTGACCCGCCCCAGCCTGAACGGCTACGCCGATACCCGCGAGCGCCTGGAGATGATGTGCGAGGACTTTTTCTCCATGATCGAGAGCGGCAAGATCCGCATCGATGTCGCCAACCGCTATCCGCTGCAAGACGCCGGTAAAGCCCAGGATGCCCTGCAGGGCCGCAAAACCACCGGTTCTACGATTCTGTTGCCGTAACGCTTACTCTATATCGACACTTACTCTATATCGACATAAGCACCCAGACGGCGCATTCGGCTCTCAAAGCTTGCCACGTTATCGACAAGCTGGTCAGGGCCGAATGCCACGCACTCCGCCAGAATCGCTTCGCTTAAGGTAATCGCCGCCAGCAACGATGGGAAAAAGTGTGGCGTGGCGTTGGCAACGGTAAACGTCACGCTGGCCCCTGGCACCAGCGGCGAGCGCAGCGTATCGGTAATCACGATGGCTTGAACACCGTTAGCGCGGGTAATTTCCAGCGCTTTCACCGTCTCGGCGCAGTAGGGCTCGAAACCAAACGCGACTACCACATCCTGCTCGTTAAACGGGGCCAACTCGGTTAACAGGCCCCCCTCCTGGCCGCGAATGAGCGTCACTTCCGGCATCGCAATGCGCCCTACATAGGCAAAGTGATAAGCGCAGGCAAACGTATCGCGAAACCCCACCACCGCCACCTTTTGCGCCGCCAGAATGCGCTCGGCGGCCTCTTTCACTCGCGCTTGGTTATCTGCAGTAAACAGCCTGCCAATATTGTCGAAGGCGGCGTCGCCCACCTCCGCAAACAGTGCCTCTTCTGGGTTTCGGTTGTGGTGCTTCAGTTGGCTGGCGCGGCCAGATAGCTCCACCGGTACCGCTTGCACCGCCGATTGAAACACCTCCCGAAACTGCTCGTAGCTCTCAAACTCAAGGCGCTTGGCAAGCCGCACCAGGGTGGAGGGCGTTACCGACGCTGCGTGGGCGGTTTTGCGAATTGATTGAAACGCCATCTCCACGGGATGTTCCAGCACATAGCTGGCGGCCCGCTTGAGCTGTGGGCTAAGCGCCGCGTAGCTCTCGGCAAGCTGCTGGTTAATGCTGTCCAGGCTGGCAGCGGCGCTATTGGCGTTGTCAGGCATGGCACCCTCTTTCATCAAAGTAAAACATTTGTGCCAATGATAAATGTTTTTGCTACAGATGTATTGACGGCTTTGCGGTGGATCCCCTATTGTTCGCAAAACACATTTGTTTCTTTATTATTTTTTTATAGAAACATTTGTTTCTTTTGACTCGTAGCAGTCCACAGCACTACCCCTTTTGGAGGTTGGAAAAAGCACCATGTCCGTCAACGCCACTGCGCTGCCCAACTATGAAACCCTGCTGGTTTCACTGGACGCCCACGTGCTGACCGTGCGATTGAATCGCCCGGAACGCCTAAATGCCGTCATTGAAATGCTCTATCAAGAGCTGCTGGATGCTCTACGGCTAGCGCAGCAGTCCCCCCAGGTAAGGGCGGTGGTGCTGACCGGCGAGGGGCGCGCTTTTTGTGTTGGTGCCGATATGAAGGCCCACGGCAGTGCCTCACGCACGCTGTTTCAGCGCCGGGCGTACTTGCAGCTAGGCAATGATGTATGCGAGGCCATCACCAAACTCAGTAAGCCGGTGGTGGCAGCGGTTAACGGCTATGCGCTAGGGGCGGGGGCGGAAATGGCGGTCTCCTGTGATTTGATCGTGATGGCGGAGGACGCGCAGATTGGCTTTCCGGAAACCAGCATTGGCACCTGCGTGGGGGGTGGCGTCTCAAAACTGCTGCCTCAACTAGTAGGACTTACCCAGGCCCGCCGCTTGCTCTATCTAGGCGACAAAATTAATGGTTCAGAAGCCGCCAAGATCGGCTTGGCGCTGGCCAGCTACCCCCAAGCGCAGCTGATGGCGGAAGCCCACGCCCTTGCCGAGCGGCTTGCCAAGCAGGCGCCGGTCTCTATGGCGATGCTCAAGCCGCTGGTCAATCGCAGCGCCCATACCAGTATGGAGAGCCAGCTGCAGCAGGAGCTGGATGCGGTGTTTACCTGTTCCACCACCGAGGATTGGCAAGAGGGGGTTGATGCCTTTGCCGAGCGGCGCACGCCGAACTTTCAGGGCCAATGAATGTGGGCTTAACCCTTAGGCATGAGTTCTGAATCAATCCCTCGCGCACTTCTTTGTCAAACAGGTCACACCATGAACACCATCGAAGGTCATCTTCCAGTCCGCAGCCCGTTGCATGAAATATTAGCCCCCTCCGGCATTGCCGTCGTCGGAGCCTCCGCTGACCCTACCAAACGGGGCTACAAAGCCATGGTTGGGCTCATCAAAGGCGGCTATCGGGGGGCGATTTACCCTATTAACCCGAAAGCCGACCACATTTTAGGCGTGAAGGCGTGGCCTTCTATCACCGAGCTGCCGGGCAGCCCTGAGCTTGCGCTGCTCTGTACACCCGCCGCCACCGTGCCTGCGCTGATTGCCGAGTGTGGCCGCCGTGGCGTGAAGGGGGCGGTGATTCTTGCCAGTGGGTTTGGCGAAACCGGCGAGGCGGGCGCGGCGCTAGAGGCGCAAATGATGGAGGCCGCCCGTGCCCACGGCGTGCGTATCATCGGCCCAAATACTTCCGGCATGTTTAACCTGCATCACCGAATCAACTTGCTGGCGCTGGAGAACGTCAAACCGGGCGATATCGGCATTGTTTCCCAATCCGGCAATATGCTGCTCTCCCTGGCGCTGGAGGCCCAGCACAATGGGCAGGTGGGGTTTAGCACCTACGTTGGCCCAGGTAACCAGAGCGATATCGGTTTTAACGACTATCTGCGCTATTTAGGGGAAGACGAATACACCCGTGTTGCCACCCTTTATGTGGAAGGCTTTCGCGACGGGCAGCAGTTCCTGAAAGTGGCCCGTGACGTGACCGCCATGAAGCCGGTGGTGGTATATAAATCCGGTGCCACTGAACAGGGCCAAAAAGCTGCCAGCTCCCATACCGGTGCCTTAGCCGGTAGTTATCAAATGACGGTAGACCTGCTGCGCCAAGCAGGCGTTAGCGTGGTGCAGTACTCCGATGAAATCCTACCCGTGGCGGAAGGGCTAGGGCGGCTGCAAAAAGCCCCCGGTAAGCGCGTCGCGGTGATTTCTGACGGCGGCGGCCAAGCCACCATTGCCGCTGATCGGTTATCAGAGGCGGGCCTGACGCTGGCCGAGCTTTCCGACGCCACCCGTGCCGCACTGCGCGAGGTGCTGCTGCCCCAGGCGTCGACGATTAACCCGGTGGACGTTGCTGGCTCCTCGGATGCGACCCCCTCGCTGCTGGCCCGCTGCATTGAGTTAGTGATGGCGGATGAAGGTGTCGATAGCGTCTTTCTAGTGGGCATGTTCGGGGGGTACAGCCTGCGCTTTGCGGAGTCGCTGATGGGCGACGAGATGCGTGGTGCAGAGCACATGGTGGAACTGGCTCAAGCCTCCGAGAAACCCCTTGTGATTTACAGCCTCTATGCGCCGATCAAACCGCCTGCGCTACGCCGTCTACACGAGGCCGGTTTGCCGGTGTACGCCTCCATTGAACATGCGGTGCGGGTACTTTCTGCCTTGGGCGAGCGGGGGGAGTATCTTGCCAGCCAAGAAACGCAGGAGACGATAGCGCCCGCCGCGCCATCGGAAACAGGCAAGGCCATGCTAAAAGCGGCCAAGGCAGAAGGACGCGACTTACTGGAATTTGAAGCGAAAGCATTGCTGGCGGAGCACGGCATCGCGGTGCCCGAGGAGTGGCTGGTGCGTCGTGAGGATGAACTCGTCGAGATCGCCCAGCGCACGGGTGGCACGCCGCTGGCGATGAAGGTGGTCTCGAAAGATATCCTGCATAAATCCGACGCGGGCGGAGTTAAGCTCAACCTGGTGGGTGAAGCCGCACTGCGCGATGCCTTTCAGGCAATTCACACAAACGCCCAGGCTTACGACCCAAACGCCAAGGTAGAGGGCGTGCTGGTAACACCGATGGCCGAGAAGGGCGTCGAAGTGATTATCGGCATGCTGCGCGACCCGATTTTCGGCCCGGTGCTGATGTTTGGCTTGGGTGGCATCTTCGTGGAGGTGCTCGAAGACGTGGCCTTCCGCTCGCTGCCGCTTACCCTGCGCGACGCACGCTCCATGGTCGATCAAATTAAAGCGCAGAAGGTGCTAGCGGGGGTGCGAGGGGCTGCGGGTGTCGATAAGCAGGCGCTGGTAGCGCTGTTAATGAAGGTCTCTCAGTTGGTGGAAGCCTACCCGGAGATTTGCGAGCTAGACTTGAACCCGGTGATTGCCTATCCAGAAGGCTATTCTGCCGCTAACTATGCCATCGTCGATGCCCGAATCATTGTGGAGCGCCACCCATGAGCCAGACACTTCCTGAATTAACCGACGCCACCTTAACCCTGGAAAACCGCGTGGCAACGCTCACCCTTAACCGCCATGACGTGCGTAATGCGCTCACCGGTACGGCGCTGGTGGATGATATCGTCACCACCGCCACGTGGGTGAACCGCTGCACAGAGGTGTCGGTGCTGGTGATCACCGGCGCTGGCAGCGCTTTTTGCGCGGGCGGCAATGTGAAAGATATGGCCGAACGCAGCGGTGACTTTGCGGGGGATGTGGCTGAAGTGGCCGAGCGTTACCGCCAAGGTATCCAGCGTATGCCGCTGGTGCTTAGTCAGGTGGAAGTACCCATTATTGCCGCCGTGAACGGCGCGGCGATTGGTGCCGGTTTCGATTTAGCGAACATGGCGGACTTGCGTATTGCTTCCCGCAAGGCGAGCTTTGGGGAAACGTTTCTTAACCTAGGCATCATCCCCGGCGATGGCGGTGCGTGGTTTATGCAGCGCCAAATTGGCTACCAGCGCGCCTTTGAGCTAACGATGTCGGGGCGGGTGATTAGCGCCGATGAAGCGCTTACCTATGGCGTGGTGCTAGAGGTGGTAGAGCCTGAGCAGCTGATGGATGCGGCGCTGGCCCACGCCAAGCGTATTGCAGCCCAGCCGCCGAAAGCCACACGTCTCACCAAGCGGCTAATGAAAATGGCCCCGGATATGGAGCTGAAGGCGTTTCTGGATGTATGCGCCGTGTTCCAGGGGATGTGCCATAATGAGCCTGAGCACCTGGAAGCCGTCGAGCGGTTGCTGGCCCGTATGAAAAGTTAAGGCGCGTGGAATTTTCCCTATTTTTTCAGTGCTTGTATGGCCGTATAGTCATCGTCTAATGTGGCGCTCACTGCCCAGCGCTTCTTGATATCAGGGATATCAAGGGGGCATAGCTGAGCCAACATAAGGAGATGGCACGCGCATGACTCTGGAAAGCATAGGACTCTCCCCCAGCACGCTGGTATTCATCGTGCTGGGGCTAACGCTAGTCGCCTTTATTTGGGGCCGTTTCCGCTACGACTTGGTGGCCTTGGCTGCCCTGCTAGGCTCGGTGATGCTGGGGCTGGTGCCTGCGGAGGACGCCTTTGCGGGCTTTGGGCATCCGGCGGTGATCACCGTGGCGGCGGTGCTGGTGTTGAGCCGTGGGTTTGAACGCTCCGGCGTGGTCGATGTGATTGCCAATCAGGTGCTAAAGGTGGGCGAGCGCCTGCTGCTACAGCTTCTGGTCCTGGTGGGCACGGTGGTCGTGCTTTCCGGTGTGATGAATAACGTGGGGGCGCTGGCGCTACTGCTGCCGGTGGCGATGCGCCTTGCACGGGAACACAATACGTCTCCTTCACTGCTATTAATGCCCCTGGCGTTTGGTTCGCTGCTGGGTGGTTTAACCACGCTGATTGGCACGCCACCCAACATCATCATTGCTGCTTACCGGGGCAATATGACCGGTGAAAACTTCGGCATGTTTAGCTTCTCACCGGTGGGCATTGTGGTAGCGCTTGCTGGCCTGGTGTTTATTGTGCTGGTGGGCTGGCGCTTAACGCCTAAGCGCAGCGGTCAGGCGGCGGCGGACGATATGTTTGATACCGCCAACTATCTGGTCGAGCTGAAAGTAACCGAAGACTCCAAAGCTAATGGGCTCACCCTCCAACAACTGCGCGATGAGCTTGATGAGACCATTCCTGTCTTAGCAGTGGTTCGTGAGGATAATCGCCGAGCGGGTTATCAATTCCACGGCGTTCTGCAAGAGGGCGATATTCTCCTGCTGGAAGCTGGCCCGGACGAGCTAAAGTTGCTGGAAGATAAAGTAGGCCTGAGCGCCATTGCCGAGCCTGAAGAGCCGGATGAAGCGCAGGAGCAGGAACAGGAAACTGACGCCAAGAAAGACGATGAGCGGCAGCCGGTGGATACCGAAGGCCTTCAGCTGATTGAGGTGGTGATACGCAATGATTCGGTGATGGTTAACCGCAGCGTGCGGGAGCTACGTCTTAACCACCAGTTCGGCTTGCATTTAGTCGCCGTCGCCCGTGACGGTGGCCGCTTAAAGCAGCGCCTGCGGGATATCCGTTTCCAAACCGGTGACGTCTTGTTACTGCAGGGAAGCGAAAACGAAATCGCCGATAGCTTATCAACCCTGGGCTGCCTGCCGCTGGCTAACCGGGAACTGCACTTGGGGCAGCCGCGCAAATTGGCGGTGTCGGTGGGCATTTTTGCGCTAGCCATTGCAGCGATGATGTTTGACTTGTTGCCTGCCGCCGTTGCCATGAGCAGCGCCGCACTGGTGTCGCTGCTGATTGGCGTACTGCCGTTAAGGGATGGCTATCAAGCCATTGATGGCCCCGTTGTTGTGCTACTGGCCGCGATGCTGCCGGTGGGCGAGGCGCTAGAAACCAGCGGCGGGGCGGACATTATTGCTGAGGCGCTGCTGCGCTTTGGCGTTGAGTGGCCGATTATTGTCTCGCTTGTGGGTCTATTTATGCTCTCTATGCTGCTGTCTAATGTGGTCAATAACGCTGCTGCAGCGCTGCTCATGGCCCCCATTGCCGCTAGCTTAGCCAACGGCTTTGAGGCGTCGTTAGATCCGTTCCTGATGGTGGTGGCAGTCAGTGCCTCCTGTGCGTTTTTAACCCCGATTGGGCACCAGTCAAATACCCTGGTGCTTGGCCCAGGGGGCTACCGGTTTGGCGACTATTGGAAGCTGGGACTGCCGCTTTCGCTGGTGGTCATGGCGGTGGCTATCCCTGCTATTCTGTGGGTATGGCCGCTCTGAAGTAAGCTCAACATAAGCGTAACCCTTGGCTTGTTCAAAATGTTCGCGTTATCAGATTGCGAAAATTTGCTAATCTATAGCGTACATAGATCAATAAATAACGAACAGGCCGGGCTTATGAACCAACAGTACCGCCAAGATGCCATCGTCGAACTGGTTCGCCAGCACGGCTATATGAGCATCGAGCAACTGACCGAACACTTTGCAGTGACCCCACAAACCATTCGTCGCGACTTAAACACGTTGGCTAACGAAGGCCGCGTGCGCCGTGTCCACGGCGGTGTGGGAGTGGAATCCAGCACGGTGAATACCGCCTACAGCACCCGTAAAACCCTGCACTTGGAAGAGAAAGAGCGTATTGCCCGCTGCTTGGCGCAGAATATTCCCCATCACTCATCGCTATTTATCAATATTGGCACCAGTAATGAAATGATTGCTCAAGCACTGCTAGAGCACCAAGGGCTAGAAATTATTACCAATAACCTAAATGTTGCCGCGATACTCCAGCATAAAGAAGATTTCACCGTCATTATTGCAGGGGGGCAGGTGCGCTCTCGAGACGGCGGTATTATTGGTGAGGCCACCATCGACTTTATCAACCAGTTCAAGGTGGATTACGGCATTATCGGGATCAGCGGGATTGACGAGGATGGCTCGCTGCTGGAGTTTGACTACCAGGAAGTGCGCGTTGCCCAGGCCATTATTGCCAACTCCCGTCGGGTTTACCTCGCTGCGGATTACTCCAAGTTTCATCGTAACCCGGTGGTACGCCAGGGCAACATCTCCCAGCTGGATGCACTATTCACCGATCGAAAGCCACCTGAACCGATCCAACGGCTACTCACCCAGCACGATGTGGCGCTGCACATTGCCTGAAGCGCTGCTTGATTCAGGCTACATCCGAGCTACAGCTAAGGTGGAAAGAGTTCATACTTGAGCATTTTAAACGGCTGGAGTAGCCTTGGATAATAATAAATCGAAACAAAATAGACAAAAACGAAAATCCTACAACAAAGTGAACACGATATGTCCTCCTTTATTCTCGCCATCGACCAAGGCACTACCAGCTCCCGTGCAATTCTGTTTGACCGTCAAGGCCAGGTTGCGTCAGTTGCCCAGCAAGAATTTCCCCAACATTTCCCGCACGATGGGTGGATCGAACATAACCCCGAAGATATTTGGGAATCTGTTATTGCTACCTGCCGTGAGGTGTTGAAAAAAGCCCAGATAACGCCTGAGCAAGTGGATGGTGTGGGCATTACCAATCAGCGTGAAACCACCGTGGTGTGGGACCGAGCCACCGGCAAGCCGCTCTATAATGCCATTGTATGGCAAGACCGGCGCACCTCTGAGCGCTGCCAGGCGCTGCGGGATGAGGGCCACACTGACGCCGTACAGGCGAAAACCGGCCTGCTAATTGACCCTTACTTCTCTGCTACCAAGCTTGCCTGGATACTCGATAATGTAGAGGGTGCCCGTGAACGCGCAGATAGGGGCGAGCTAGCGTTCGGTACCGTCGATAGTTTTTTGATGTGGCGGCTTACCGACGGTAAGCAGCATGTCACCGATGCCACCAACGCTTCACGCACAGCGCTATTTAATATTCATGACCAAACCTGGGATGAAGAACTGCTGGCGCTGTTTAACGTGCCCGCTAATATGCTCCCTGAAGTGAAGGATTCCAGTGACGACTTCGGCACCGTAGAAGCGCACTGGCTGGGCGCACCGCTGCCTATTGCGGGTGTTGCGGGCGACCAGCAGGCGGCGCTGGTAGGGCAGGCGTGTTTTAAGCCTGGCATGGGTAAAAGTACCTACGGCACCGGCTGCTTTATGATTGTGAATACTGGGGAGACGGCCTCAATATCACGAAATCGCTTGCTGACTACGGTTGGTTATCGGATTAACGGTAAGCCTACCTACGCGATGGAGGGCAGCATCTTTGTGGCTGGGGCAACGGTGCAATGGCTGCGGGACGGCTTGAACCTGTTTGCGGATGCCTCGGAAACCGAAGCTCTGGCTCAGAAAACCCGTAGCGGCCATAGCGTTTATTTGGTGCCAGCCTTTACCGGGCTGGGCGCACCCCACTGGGACCCGAAAGCCCGTGGCGCGATTTTTGGCCTCACCCGTGATACCGGCATTGCCGAAATCGTGGCGGCGGGCCTGCAGGCAGTGTGTTATCAAACCCGCGACCTCCAACACTGTATGAACGACGACATGGATGCCACACCAGGGAATCTTCGCGTCGATGGTGGCATGGTGAAAAATAGCTGGGTGATGCAGTTCTTGGCCGATATGCTCAATGTGCAAGTCGATAGGCCAATCATCCTTGAGACCACGGCGCTAGGAGCTGCTTATTTGGCCGGTTTGCGCCTTGGTTGGTTTAGCACGTTGGAAGAGATTGAGCAGCTTTGGCAGTGTGAGAGGAGCTTTACGCCCACTATGGAGGAAGCCACTCGTGAAAAGCTCTATCAAGGCTGGCTAGATGCGGTATCCCGGGTGCGCTCAAGTTAACTCATGGCGCTCATTTAGCAAAGAGTAACGCCGCTATGGCAATAGCGGCGTTTTTTATATCCGTATGTCTAATAGTTGTATGTTTTTTTAAGTGTAAACTTCCCCCCGGTTTCGCAATAAGCGCCAAGATGCAGTTGCTTAGCAAGTATTTGGCGCTTCTTCAAAATGCGTTAAACCTTTTTAAAACAGTTGTTTAACCCTTCTCCTGAAAGTAATTGTCACCAACGCCGCTTTTTTTACCGTTATGTAGTCAAACTACAACCACGCCTGCGGCCAATGATGCATTGTAAGCATCGCCCCCGTGAACCATAGTGAAGTCATGGATCAGGGCGGTGTTTTGTTATCCCGATACGCTGAACTGCTCCTTGCTACACACCGAGGCGCTGCCGCATTACCAGGGCGCTTAAGGCGAAGGTCTTGTAACGCTTGTGACCATATCGCAGTTACCGAACTGGGCACTTACCCGGCCCAGCATGAGTAGCAACGTCACCATTCGTCGTTAATTAAGATGGCTGCTTGATGATTCAATAAGCGAAGCTTAAGCAATAACAAGCAGCGGTTGACCATACCATGAGGGACTTATTATGAACTGCATCGAATTGAGCCAACAAGCCGACCGTATCGCTAGCTCTTTCAGCAAACAGGATTTAGCCAAGCTGGTATTGGCGCTGAAAAGCAACCGTGAGTCGCTCCAACATGCTGTCGAAGTTATCGACACCATTGATAGCCGTTCAGGCTGCACACTGGAAGAAGCATGGGATGAAGTATTAGCGGGCGATTCACAATTGTTAGTCGAGCACGAAGAGTAACCCCCTTCACTAGCTTGCTTAACATTTTTAAGCCCCTGCTATTAAATTAGCAGGGGCTTTTTCTTATGAAAGGAGTGTGGTTGGGAGAGTGTTGTTAGCGATTTTTAAGCAGGGTTTATTAAGTGGTTAATGTGTAGTGTTAAGTATGGGTGGAAGTGAATGCTTTTAAGGGAGCGCTTCCACGGGTGGACGAGAAGTGTCGCGATTCTCTTCAAAGTACGTGGCAAAGCGTTCTTCTGCGGCATCACCAAACAGCACGCGGCACGCTTCTTTCAGGCCAGCGGAGTGGCGTAGCTGCTCATGGTGAACCACCAGTGATACTTTTGCCCGGCGGCGCAGGAAGTCCTCAAGCTGGGTGATCATCTCATGATCCCGGGCATGCTCCAGCTCGCAGCGAATATACTCAGTGCCTTCAATAAGAATATCGGCTTCCGAGGGGTCCTGGCGAATTTTTTCCAGCATGGGGATAGCCTGCTCGGCATAGCGCCGCCACAACCGCGAAGAGAGTGGCTCGGAGGAAGTAGGAGCCGTCATCTCATCTAGGTTCATTCGCTTAGCTTGATCCATAAACTGGCGTTTTACCGCTTCGGGCGGTTCGCCATACCAGAGGAAATTGGGGTCGGTGAGCGTAACGCCTAACCGCTTCACCTCATCGGCAATTTCATCGCCCACGTTTAGGCAGTCCGTCAGCTTGCCGCCAAAAATACTGATATGGGCACTCTCTGGGTTGGTGTCGATGACGTGTTTACGCGATAGCTGAAGGAAATCCCGGTCGCTGCCTTGGTCCGCCTTAATGGCAAGAGGACGCACGCCGCAGCGGGTAGAGATAATATCCTCTTGGGTTAGCGGTTTATCCAGCGTTAGGCGCTTATTGATATTTTCCAGCACAAAAGCGATGTCGTCAGCGGTAACATCTACCTCTGGGTGCTCCATGTGCGTGTCGGTGGTGCCGATACAGGTGCGATTGCCCATAGGGATCACAAAAAAGAGCCGTCCATCATCGGCAAAGAACGCCAGCACCCGCTTGGTGTCGGTCAGTTGCGGCACGATCAGGTGAATGCCTTTGGAATAGAGATGCTGGTGGGTGGTTTTTTGCCCGGTAAGAGCGTTGTGCTGGTCGACCCAAGGGCCAGCGGCATTAATCAGTACTTTGGAGCGGATGCTAAAGGTGCTGCCATCCATGACGTTGCGGGCTTTGGTAACCCAGGTGTTGCCCTCGCGCTCTGCCCCCAGAGACTCAACGTAGTTGGCGGCTACCGCGCCGTAGTTCAGTGCATGACGCACAAAATTAAACACAAAGCGGGCGTCGTTATCGTGGAGGTAAGCATCAGAATACTCGAACCCACCAACGGCGCCGTTAATATCGATAATGGGCTCTTCCTGTTTTATCCTTTTGGGCGAGAGCAAGCGTGGCAGTTTGGTAAAGCCATTGCCCATTAGCCAGTAGAGCCAGGTGCCCGCCCACAAATAGCGGGGCGAGTGGCGAAAACCTTTGGTAATCGTGGTAAGAAAGCGAATTTCTTGAACGGTAGACGGGTAGCTTTTTATTAAATGATTGCGGCTTTTGCAGAGCTTACGTACCAGTGCAAAATCTTTGCTTTCCATATATTTAATGCCGCCCCAAACCAGGTTTGAGGAGTGCATGCTGGTACTGCCAGCAAAGTCGCCACGGTCGATTAGGGCCACTTTGGCACCTTTACCTGCCAGGGCGGCGGCGGTTGCTGCACCATTGATGCCGCCACCGATAATCAGCGCGTCAAAGTCATCAGTGTGCAATTTCTCGACATTACGGTTACGCAGTTTCATAGCGGTTCCAATTAATTAAGAAAAAGCCCCGTGTTGGTATGCGGTTTCAACAAGTGGATGAGGCATGCCATGCCCGCCGCTGATGACACCGCTAGAACGGGGCGGGCTAATGCCCGCCCTTCAGGCATTAGCGGGTACCCGCCGCCATCCATGCTTCCATCATTTCATCGTAAGGAACGGTGGTTCCCTGCGGCATTTCATTTTCTAGCTTCGGCTTCGGTGAACCTTCCTGATCAAGCCAGTATTGCGGATCGCGTTCTTCGTTCAGCACCGGGGCGTAGCTGTCGAAGACGTTAGCGCGGGCTAAGCGGTGCATGGTGTTATCCATATCGGCTGCCAGCTTATCCAGGCCTTCCTGGGGAGTAACTTCGCCGCTCATTACTGGCGCCAGGTTTTGCCACCACAGCGGTGCCATGCGCGGGTAGTCAGGTACGTTGGTACCGGTTGGCGTCCAGTTGGACTCGTTCGGGCTGCGGTAGAACTCCACCAAACCGCCCAGTTTGGGTGCCATTTCGGTCATCTGTTCAGAGAAGATGTCAGACTCGCGAATCGGCGTTAGGCCCGCCATCAGTTTTTCCAGCGAGGTGGTTTTCGCCACGGTGAACTGGGCAAATAGCCAAGCAGCGGTGCGGCGGTCTTCTGGCGTGGAGTCGAAGAAGGTCCAGGCACCCACGTCCTGATAACCCACTTTCATACCTTCTTCCCAGTATGGGCCGGTGGGGGAAGGGGCCATACGCCATAAGGGGTTGCCCTCATCATCGGTAACGGCAACAGCTGGGTCGGTCATGTCGGCGGTAAAGGCGGTGTACCAGAAGATTTGCTGGGCAATGTGGCCTTGTGCGGGCACGGGGCCAGCTTCACCAAAGGTCATGCCTTGCGCTTCGGGCGGTGCGAAATCACGCAGCCAATCTACGGCTTTCTGCATCGCAAACACAGAGGCGGGGGAGTTGGTCGCACCACCGCGGCTAACGCTTGCGCCGACCGGCTGGCTATCTTCGTTGACACGAATACCCCAGTCATCCACCGGGTTACCGGAAGGCACGCCGGGACTGCCCATACCCGCCATGGAGAGCCAGGAGTCATGGAAGCGCCAACCCAGTGACGGGTCGCGGCGGCCATAGTCCATGTGCCCGTATACCTTGGTACCGTCGATTTCACCGACATGTTCGGTAAAGAACTCGGCGATATCTTCATAGGCGGTCCAGTTGGTGGGCACGCCTAGGTCGTAGCCGTAAATCTCACGGAACTGCTCTTGCAGATCTTCGCGCTGGAACCAGTCATAACGGAACCAGTACAGGTTGGCGAATTGCTGGGTGGGTAGCTGGTAAAGGCTGCCAACCGGGCCGGTGCCGTACTGCAGGCCAATGAAGTCGTCCAAATCCAGGGTGGGCAGCGTGTAGTCTGCCCACTCATTCTCCATGGCGTCGCTTAGGTTAATGGTGGTGCCGTAGCGAATATGGGTGCCAATGGAGTCGGTGTCGTTCACAAAACCGTCGTAGATGCTGTTACCCGATTGCATCTGGTTCTGCATGGTATCGACGACGTCGCCTTCGCCAATAATGTTGTGGGTGATGTTAATGCCTGTCAGCTCGCTAAACGCGGGGGCAAGCACTTCGCTCTCATAGACGTGGGTGGTTAAGCCCTCTGCCACGGTTTGGATATCCATACCGCGGAAAGGCTCGGCAGCCTTGGCGAACCAAAGCAGCTCTTCGATTTGCTCTTCACGGCTTAGGGTTGAGTTTTGGAAGTGCTCATCGACCAAGCGCTCGGCGATTGCCCGTGCGTCATGGTCATCTGCCATTAGGCTCCCCGATGCGAGCATGAGGCTAGCGGCGAGGGTAGTGAGTTTGAACTTGTTATTACGCATGTTGACCTCGTTTTGTTGTGCTCTTCCCTGATAACGTGAGCGTCCTTGATACCGCCGTACTGACGCTGAATGCTAAGCCGGTGGCCTAGCCCCAGCGCATTAACACCAGCAGCCATACCGCTGATAGTGCTAGTGCAATCCAGATGGATAGCGTGGTGAAGCCGATAACACCTAGGTGGATAAATGCTGCGGAGAGCAGGCCAATAAACAGCCTGTCACCTCGGGTGGTGCTAATTGGCAAAAAGCCTTTGCGCTCAACGGTGGGCGATAAAATTTCCCACAGCGTCATGCCTGCGAGCATCGCGGCAATGGATGAAAAGAAAATGGCAGTTGGCGTTGTCCATACCATCCAAGACATAGCATGACTCCTTAGGTGCGGCCCAGGGCAAAGCCCTTGGCGATATGGTTGCGAACGAAGTAGACCACCAGAATGCCCGGCACGATGGTAAGTACGCCGGCAGCGGCTAGCGTGCCCCAATCAATGCCCGAGGCAGTGGAGGTGCGGGTCATGATCATGCCGATGGGTTGGGCATCGGTGGCGGTGAGCGTGCGTGCCAGCAGCAGCTCTACCCAGGAGAACATAAACAGGAAGAACAGCGTGACGCCGATACCGGAGCGGATCATGGGGATGAAAATCTTGATGAAGAAGCGTGGAAAGCTGTAGCCGTCGATGTAGGCCGTTTCATCGATCTCTTTCGGCACGCTGCTCATAAAGCCTTCCAGAATCCAAATAGCCAGCGGAATATTGAACAGGCAGTGGGCCAGGGCAACAGCGATGTGGGTATCAAACAGCCCAACCGAGTAGTAGAGCTGGAAGTAGGGCAGCAGAAATACCGCAGGCGGTGCCATCAGGTTGGTGAGCAGCCAGAAGAACAGATGCTTGTCACCAATAAAGCGATAGCGGCTGAACGCGTAGGCAGCAGGCAGCGCGACGCAAATGGTGATCAGCATGTTGAGCGCCACATATAGCATTGAGTTCACATAGCCCATGTACCAGCTGGAGTTGGTGAAGATGCCGATGTAGTTATCAAACGTCAGTTTCTGGGGCCACAGCGTCATGGAACCCAGTATCTCGCTGTTGGTTTGCAGCGACATATTGATCAGCCAGTAAATCGGCAGAATCATCAAGAACAGATAGAGCCCCAACAGCATCCGCGAGCGCAAGCGGCTGCGGGCGTTGCGTTTGCGACGCTGAGCCGAGGTGGTGCGGCTAAAAATAGTGTTGTATTTCTCACCCTGCTGGGTGTTTTCTAAGCGGTACATATCATGCTCCCCCGTGCGGGTTCTTATCTTTTTGCATGTGCATGATGGTGGTGTAGAACACCCAGCTCACGAGCAAAATAACCAGGAAGTAGATGATCGAGAACGCGGCAGAAGGGCCTAGGTCCTGCTGGCCGATCGCCATGGTGGCTAGCGACTGGCTCAGGAAGGTGGTAGAGCTGCCTGGGCCGCCGCCGGTCAATACAAAAGGCTCTGCGTAAATCATGAAGGAGTGCATAAAACGCAGGAGCACCGCGATAACCAATACGTTGGTGAGCTTGGGAAGCTGGATGTAGCGGAAGATGGCCCACTTGGAAGCGCGGTCAATGCGCGCTGCTTGGTAATAGGCTTCGGGAATCGAGCGCAGGCCGCTGTAGCACAGCATGGCGACCAGCGGTGTCCAGTGCCAAACATCCATCAAAATAATCGTCGCCCAGGCATCTCCCGCATTACGGGTGATGTTGTAGTCGATGCCCAGCTCTCGCAGACCCCAGCCCATCAGGCCGATATCGCCACGAGTAAAGATTTGCCAAATGCTGCCCACTACGTTCCAGGGAATCAGTAGCGGTAGGGTAATCAGGATCAGTACGGCGGACGCTTGCCAGCCCCGTTTAGGCATAATCAGCGCAATGCCGATACCCAACGGCACCTGAATGGCCAGAATGGTCAGCGAAAACAGAATCTGGCGCACGAAGGCGTCGCGCAGCGCAGAGTCGTTCAGAATGCTATGGAACCACTCAGCACCGGTGAAGAAGCGGGCGTTAGGGCCGAGCACGTCCTGCACCGAGTAGTTAACCACGGTCATGAGTGGAATAATGGCAGAGAAGGCCACCAGTACCAGCATGGGAAGTACCAGCAGCCATGCGCGGTTATTAAATACTTTATTATTCATGGCCGATCTCCACTAGGTATTCATCGATATAGAGCGCGGTATGCTGATCGGAGAACGTTGCAAAGGCGGATTCGCCGATTGGCGCGTGTCCTTCAGATAGTCGTGCCTTAAAGAGCTGTCCGTTCAGTGTGAAGCTGATCAGTGAGTAGGTGCCTAGGTCTTGCACGTTCATTACGCTAATTGGCACGCTGTCTGACGCTGGCGTGCTGCTCACCGTAATAAACTCAGGACGGATACCGAGCTTGATATTGCTGGAGCTTGCCGCTGCCACGCTCTGCCGGATGGCCTCGCTCACAGGAAGCGGCTGCTCGCCAAACATCACCTGACCAGATTGGTGGGTGACGCTCATAAAGTTCATGCCAGGACTCCCAATGAAGTAGCCCACAAAGGTATGCGCTGGTTTTTCAAAGAGCTCACGAGGCGTGCCAAACTGCACCACCTGACCGTCGTACATCACCGCGATTTTGTCAGCGAAGGTGGATGCCTCAAGCTGGTCGTGGGTGACGTAGATCATGGTGATATTGAAGCGCTCATGAATCTCTTTGAGCTTACGACGCAGCTTCCATTTGAGCTGCGGGTCGATCACCGTGAGCGGTTCGTCAAACAGAATGGCAGAGACGTCGTCGCGAACCAGCCCACGACCCATAGAAACTTTCTGCTTCTCGTCAGCGGTCAGGTTTTTGGCTTTACGGGAGAGCAGCGGCGTCAGGTCGAGGATGTCGGCAATTTCCCGGACTTTAGGGTCTACCTTGTATTCGGGGGTGTTCATATTGCGCAGCGGGAAAGCCAGGTTGTCGTACACCGTCATGGTGTCGTAGATCACCGGGAACTGGAAAACCTGAGCAATATTGCGCTCCTCCGGTGGCAGCTCATTGACTCGCTGCCCATCGAACAGCACGTCGCCTTCGGAGGGTTCAAGCAGGCCAGAAATAATGTTCAGCAGGGTGGATTTACCGCAGCCCGACGGGCCGAGCAGGGCATAAGCGCCGCCTTGATGCCAGACGTGTTCCATTTGGCGAATGGCGTAATCACTGTGGCTGCTGGGTGTTTTGCTGTAGCTGTGTGCTAGGCCCTTTAGAGTAATTTCAGCCATGGGCAACGCTCCCTTGAACAGAAGAGGGGATATGCACGGTGCTACCCTGCTTATCAAAGGCGTAGAGCTGGTGCGTCGGGAAGTACACCTTAATCGCATCGTTTACGTGAAATTCATGGATGCCTGCCAGGTGAAGCACCAGCGGGAAGCGTTCGTGGCGCACATGCAGGAAGGTTTCTGAACCGCTGATTTCGGCCACATCTACCAGCACTGATAGCTCTAAATCATCGGCTGACTGGGGCTTTAGAGTGATATGCGAGGCGCGCACGCCGAAGTCGTAATCGCCTGGAGCCAGCTTCTGAAGGCCTGGGTCGCAGGGGAAGTGCAGCGACTGGTCAAAAGTGATTTCAGAAGTTGTTAACTTGCCCGGCACAATATTAATTGGCGGTTCAGAGAACATCTCCGCGCTATGGCGGCCGTTGGGTTCGCGGTACACCTGCTCGGTAGGGCCATACTGCAGCAGCCTGCCTTCATGGAGTACCGCTGTGTTGCCGCCTAGGGCCAGCGCTTCGTTGGGTTCGGTAGTGGCGTAAACGGCAATGCAGTTGCGTGCCTTAAATAGGTCGCGCAGCTCATCGCGTAGCTCTTCACGCAGCTTGTAATCCAGGTTGACCAGCGGCTCATCAAACAGAATCAAATCGGCATCCTTGACCAGTGCGCGCCCCATGGCGGTGCGCTGCTGCTGCCCACCGGAAAGCTCCTGGGGGTAGCGGTCGAGCAAATGTTCGATATGTAGCATTTCGGCAATACTGCCAACGCGCCGGTTGATTTCCTGCTGTGGGGTTTTTGCTAGCTTCAGCGGTGAGGCGATATTGTCGCGTACCGTGAGGCTTGGGTAGTTGATGAACTGCTGGTACACCATGGAAACGTTGCGTTTGCGAACCGAAACGCCCGTGACATCCTTGCCATCCATGAAGATACGCCCGCGGGTTGGCTGCTCTAAGCCTGCCATCAGGCGCATGAGCGTGGTTTTGCCCGCTAAGGTGCGCCCCAGCAATACGTTAAAGGAACCGGGTTCCAGTTCTAGGTCAACCCCACTGATATGGGTCTGACCTCCGACGACGTGGTCGATATTTTGCAAATGTAAGGACATGCCGATCTCGCTAGCGTCGTTGTTATTGATAGTTAGTATCGATAGAGAGTGGTGCGCTGATCGCGAGTGAAGGTGGTTGTTCGTGCTTATTTAGCGATTATTATCTGGCAACCACTCAGTGCGATATTTTCATTAACGAAAGACTAGTTGATCATTTTCGAACTTGCAACGCTTTTTGTAAGCGTCTGTATTCGCTTTTAGGCGTAGAAAACGACTGATGAGAGAGTGATGAGTGACTTTGATGAGGCTATGTGCGCGATATGAACCGAAAAGTAGGGCTGGTAATGTTCGTTTGATTCGTTTTGGAACATGGCGGTGGTGCCATAAAAAAACCGGCCCACAGGGGGCCGGTTGAGAGGATTTGCCTTGCGGCTAGGTTATTTCACGCTAATTTCCGCCTGAGTAGATGCTTTGGCCGCTGCCGCGTTGTGGTCGATCAGTGTCGACTTATCATTGGCAAAGGCGTCGTAGGCAAAGTCATCCACTGTGAGCATTTCTAGCACTTCAGCCTCAAAGGTACGCATGAAGTTGGTGTCCTCTTCGCTAATTAGGCCTTTTTCCAGCGCTGCTTCTACCCGCGCTTCGGGGTGTAGCGCTGTCTGTGGCAGCTCCCCTTTGGCGTAGGCTTTGTTTACCGTGCGGTAGATCGCTTCGGCGCGGTCATAGTCGCTCAGCAGGGCATTGTAGCGGGCTAGCGGGTTGCTAACGGTGCCGTCGTCTTTATCCCAGGTATTAGAGAGCAGCTTGCTACGCAGCGCGCTATGGGTAGACACCCGCTGGGCGATGTCGCGGGCCAGGTCGTCGTGGGGTTTGTTCCAGCGGCGGCCGGTGGGCATCACCACAACTTTCAATACTTTACCCAGCGCGCGGTTTGGCAGGTTGTCGAAAATCTCCACAAACGCCTGCTCGGCGCGGTTGAGCAGGAACTGCAGGCTGTAATGGAGCAGCGCTTCTTCGCCTTCAACTTTGTTGCCGTTATGCCACTGCTTGAGCACCATAGAGGCGAGGTAGAGGTTAGAGAGCACATCGCCCAGGCGCGCAGAGAGCATTTCGCGCTTTTTCAGCGCAGAGCCTAGGCTGGCCATGGCGGCATCCGCGCATAAGCCGAATCCCGCCGAGAGGCGCGCGATATCCTGGGCATAGCCAGCGGCGGGGCCGCTGAACGGTACGCTCGGTTTGCCAATGCCAAGCCCTTGGGTGAAGGCGCGCGCCGCGTTGCCGAAGATCAAGCCCGCATGGCCAAAGAAGGCTTTATCGAACGCTTTCACATCGTTGGCATCTTTGGCGGCCAGCTCTTCCAGCACATAGGGGTGGCAGCGAATCGCGCCCTGACCAAAGATCATCAGGTTGCGGGTCATGATGTTCGCGCCTTCAACGGTGATGGCTACTGGGTTGGCGCTGTAGCCAATACCCAGGTAGTTGCGCGGGCCAAGCGTGACCGCTTTACCACCGTGAACGTCCATCGCATCGCTAAGCAGCACGCGCTGGAACTCGGTCAACTGGCTTTTCAGAATGGCCGAGGGCACCGCCGGTTTCTCGCCGTGGTCGATCAGGTTAGCGGTTTGGTACACCGTGGCGGCGGAAATGTAGGCCAGCGACGCCATGCGCGCGAGCGGCTCTTGGACGCCTTCCATTTCGGCCACCGGTACGTTGAACTGACGGCGCACACGGGTGAAACCACCGCTCCAGCCCAGCGCGTAGCGCGCGGTGCCGGTGGCGCCTGAAGGCAGCGTGATGCAGCGGCCAATGGAGAGGCACTCCACCAGCATACGCCAGCCCTGGCCGATCATATCCGGGCCGCCGATGATGGTATTCAGCGGTACGAAAACGTCTTTGCCTTTAATCGGGCCATTCATGAACGGGCTGCCGATGGGGTGGTGGCGTCGGCCAATTTCCATTCCCTGGGTATCGCGGGGGATCAGCGCCAGGGTAATACCGCGATCTTCCTCATCGCCTAGCAGGTTCTCAGGGTCGAAAAGACGGAATGCGAGACCAACCACAGTGGCAATGGGCGCCAGGGTAATCCAGCGTTTCTCGAAGTTGAGGCGCACACCGACCACTTCTTCGCCGTTAACGACCTGCTTGCACACCACGCCGGTATCCGGCAGCGAGGTAGCATCGGAGCCTGCACGGGGGCCGGTTAGGCCAAAGCAGGGGATTTCACGGCCATCCGCCAGGCGCGGTAGGTAGTGGTCTTTCTGCTCTTGGGTGCCGTACTTCAGCAGCAATTCGCCCGGGCCGAGGGAGTTGGGCACGCCCACGGTCACCATTAGGGTTTCATTGGCGGAAAGCTTCTGCAGCACCATGGATTGTGCTTTGGCAGAGAAGCCCAGGCCGCCGTACTCCTTCGGAATGATCATGCCGAAGAAGCCCTCTTTTTTCAGGTAGTCCCACAGCTCTTGGGGTAGGTCGGCGCGCTCACGGGCGATATCCCAGGCGTTGCACATGCCAGCGGCTTTAGCGCACTGGTTGTCCAAAAACGCCTGCTCCTCATCGCTTAAGCCTTCATCTTTGTAGTTGAGCAGTGATTGCCATTGGGGCTTGCCGGAGAAGAGTTCGCCATCCCAGGAAACGCTGCCCGCTTCAAGTGCGGTGCGCTCGGTATCGGATACCTTAGGGGCTACTTTCTTGAAGGTGGCAAAAATGCGCGGGGTTAGCCACTTACGGCGTAGGAAGGGCAGGCCCGCGATGGCAACGGCGGCGGCGGTGATTAAAAGCAGCGTGCCGATAACCGGTGCGTCTAACACAACGCCTATTAAGCCAAGAATGCCAAGCAGGGCAATAGCAGGCGTAGCGCCTGCCTCGCGGCGCATCACCACGAGCAAGCCCGCAATGGCAAGCACAATAAGAAGTAGGGTGAGCATGGGGGTTCTCCATGGGTAGTGATGAAAGAACGTATTTAAACGTATGTTTGAATATTCGCAGAGACGCCTGTCTAAGTGCAAGCTTTTCGCCGTTATACGTTCGCTACATATATGTCACTGTAGCGTGGTTAGGATATAAAAAAAACGCCACGGCGCTTGGCCATGGCGTTTCTTCTTGGGCGGGCTGAGCTAGCTTACGCTTGTTTGGCGGGGGCGCCGTTGGCAACGTAGTAATCGACGCTGGCGCGGGGCAGCGGCTCGCGGCCACGAATACGGTCGGCAATTTTTTCCGCCAGCATGATGGTCGGGGCGTTCAGGTTGCCGGTAGGAATGACCGGGAACAGCGACGCATCCACTACGCGTAACCCGTCAAGCCCATGCACGCGGCCCTGGGCATCGGTCACCGCCATGTCGTCTTCACCCATGCGACAGCTGCCGCAGGGGTGGTAGGCGGTTTCGGCGTGCTGCTTGACGAAGTTATCTAGCTCGGCGTCGCTTTGCACGCTAGGGCCAGGGGATATCTCGCGACCGCGATACTGGTCAAAGGCGGGTTGGGCGATGATCTCACGGGTCAAGCGGATCGCATCGCGAAACTCTTCCCAGTCCTTCTCTTTAGACATGTAGTTAAACAGGATGCTGGGCGCGGCGTGGGGGTCCTTGGATGTCAGGCGAATGCGACCACGGCTTTCTGAGCGCATGGAACCGACGTGGGCCTGGAAGCCATGAGCCTGCACAGCACTTTTGCCGTTGTAGCTAATGGCGATGGGTAGGAAGTGGTACTGCAAGTTGGGCCACTCCTCCTCGTCACGGCTGCGAATAAAGCCACAGGACTCAAACTGGTTGCTGGCGCCTATACCGGTGCCGTTAAACAGCCATTCGGCACCGATTTTGGGTTGGTTGTACCACTTCAATGCCGGGTAGAGCGAAATAGGCTCTTTACACTCGTACTGAATGTACATTTCCAGGTGGTCTTGCAGGTTTTCACCGACCCCTGGGAGCGCGTGCACCACGGGAATGCCCAGCTCTTTCAGCCACTCAGGGTTGCCAACACCGGAGCGCTGGAGAATTTGCGGAGACGCAATGGCGCCGCCGCATAGCAACACTTCACGGCGCGCACGGGCCTGTTTGGGCTGGCCTTTTTGCTCGTAGCGCACACCGACGGCGCGCTTGCCATCGAATTCGATCACATCGGTGACGGCGTGGGTTTCGATGGTCAGGTTGCTGCGCTGTTTGGCGGTATCCAGGTAGCCACGGGCGGTAGAGGCGCGGCGGCCCTTGGGCGTCACGAAGCGGTCCATGGGGCCGAAGCCCTCCTGCTGGTAGCCGTTGACGTCGTCGGCTTCTGGGTAGCCTGCCTGTTTGCCTGCTTCGATAAAGGTGCGATAAAGCGGATTGTTGCCTGCTTTGGGCGTGGTAACGCTAACGGGGCCATCGCCGCCGTGATAGTCGTTCGGGCCGATATCGCGGGTTTCGCACTTTTTGAAGTAGGGCAGGCAGCTTAGGTAGTCCCACTCTTCCAGGCCGGGCTGTTTGGCCCAGTTGTCGTAGTCCAGGGCGTTACCGCGAATGTAGCACATGCCGTTAATTAGCGAGGAGCCGCCCAGGCCCTTACCACGACCACACTCCATGCGACGGTTGTTCATGTGCGGTTCGGGGTCGGTTTCAAACGCCCAGTTGTAGCGCTTACCCTGCAGCGGGTAGGCCAGCGCGGCGGGCATTTGGGTGCGGAAGTCGAAGCGGTAATCGGGCCCGCCGGCTTCCAGCAGCAGAACGCTGACATCGCTATCTTCGGTTAGGCGCGTGGCCAGCACGTTACCTGCCGAGCCGGCGCCGATAATGATGTAATCAAATTCAGGTGCTTGAGACATGGTGTTACCTTGGCAGAGTCGAAGAGTTGGGGCGAAGTCCATGACTTCGATCTAAAACACCGACTCAAACGGGCCCATCTCGATCTGTACCGACTTGGTCTGGGTGTAGTGGTTCAGCGTTTCCACACCGTTTTCGCGGCCAATGCCGGACTCCTTGTAGCCACCCACCGGCATTTCAGAGGGAGATTCGCCCCAGGTGTTGACCCAGCAGATGCCCGCTTCCAGTTGGTGAATCACGCGGTGTGCGCGGTTCAGGCTCTCGCTGAAGACGCCGGCGGCTAGGCCGTACTTGGTGTCGTTGGCGCGGCGGATCACTTCGTCTTCGTCATCAAAGGCGAGTACCGACATCACCGGGCCAAAGATCTCTTCTTTGACGATGCGCATCTCATCGGTGCAGTCGGTAAATACCGTGGGGGCTGCCCAGGCACCGTTCGCCCATTGGCCGCTGTTCCAGGGGTCGCCACCGGCCAGCACGCGCGCGCCTTGCTCTTTGCCGAGCGCGATGTAGGAGAGCACTTTCTCCTGGTGTTCAAAGCTCACCAGCGGGCCGAAGTTGACGCTAGGGTCCATTGGGTTGCCCGCTTTGATGCGTGCCACGCGCTCAACCAGCTTGGCTTCGAACGCCTCTTTGACGCTGCGCTCAACGAACACGCGGGTGCCGTTGGTGCAGATTTGGCCGCTGGAGTAGAAGTTCGCCATCATGGCGGCATCCGCCGCACGGTCAAGGTCGGCATCTGCAAACACGATTAGCGGCGATTTGCCGCCCAGTTCCATCGTCACGTCTTTTAGCGTAGAGCCACCGGCAGCGGCCATGACTTTCTTGCCGGTGCCGACTTCGCCGGTAAACGAAACTTTGGCAATGCCAGGGTGCTCGGTCAGCATGGCACCGACGCGACCATCGCCCTGCACCACGTTAAACACGCCGTTGGGCAGGCCTGCCTCGGTGAAGATTTCGGCAAGCTTGATCGCCGTCAGTGGGGTCACTTCGCTGGGCTTGAACACAATCGCATTGCCAGCGGCCAGCGCTGGGGCGGCCTTCCAGCAGGCAATTTGGATGGGGTAGTTCCAGGCGCCAATGGCACCAATCACGCCCAGCGGTTCGCGGCGGGTGTAAACGAACGAGCTATCGCGCAGGGGGATCTGGCTGCCTTCAATGGCGGGGGCGAGGCCTGCGTAGTACTCCAGAGCATCGGCACCGGTGACGATATCAACGCTGGCGGTTTCACTGATGGGTTTGCCGGTATTGCGGGTCTCCAGCTCGGCAAGCTCGTCGTTGCGTTCACGAAGAAGCGCTACGGCACGCAGCAGGATGCGCGAGCGCTCCATGCCGGTCATCGCAGCCCATTCTCGCTGGCCGCGCTGGGCGGCTTGAATGGCGCTATCGACATCGGCTTGGCTTGCCTGGCCAATGGTGGCCAGCAGGCTGCCATCATAGGGGTTGGTAACGGTAAATGTTTCGCCGGAGGTGGCATCCACCGGGCGACCATCAATGTAGAGGGGCTGAACGTCCTGAGCGGCCATGCTGATCTCCTTAATAAAGTTCGGCAGTGGATGCGTCTTGGTAGCACCCGTAATGTGTCAGTAACTGGTCGAGATAGGTGTGCGCCAGGTGCCGTGCTTCTTCGGCATCCAGGCCTTCGGGGGTTAAGGCACCGCGCAACCACAAGCCATCAATCATGGCGGCTAAGCCGCGTGCGGCGTTGCGGGCGTCGGGCCGAGGCATGACCCGCTGGAACTGGTGGCAGAGGTTGGCATACAGGCGGCGGTCGTTAACATATTGCAGCCGCTGTAGCACGGGCTTGTGCATGCTGCTGGCCCAGAAGGCAAGCCAGGTTTTGGCGGCAGGGCCGGTCACCTGGGTGCGGTCGAAGTTGCCCTCAATAATCGCACCGATATGGGCGCGGGGGGAGTCATCTTCCAGAGCGCGGCGGCGTGCGGCAACGGCATCGCTAAGATCCGTCAAAATCTGCCGCATGGTGGCTTCTAGCAAGCCGTCCTTACCGCCAAAATAGTGGCTGATAATTCCTGCGGAAACCCCTGCGTGGCGGGCGATGCGCATCACCGTTGCCTCGGCAAGGCCAACCTCATCAATGGCCGCCATGGTGGCCTTAATTAACTGCTGGCGGCGTATTGGTTCCATTCCCACCTTAGGCACAGCTATCTCCTAATGACGTTGAATGCCCATTGGCTCCTCACCTTGAAAAGCGGGAGTAGGCATGATTACCTGTGTATGATGGCATTTTTTTATTGAACGTTCAATCAATAAAAGAGTGCGTTATTGCTTCTCGACTTAGCGATCATGACGCGAAGGCGAGTTCATATAAAACCGATAACGGGAGAATGATCAAAATGAAACGGACATACACACGACGCTTGAGCGCTTTATTAATCACTGCCTGCCTACCGGTAGTGGCTTACGCTAATGAGTGTAGTAGCGTTCGATTTGCTGAGGTGGGTTGGACCGATATTACCGCGACGACGGCGCTGGCCAGCGAGGTATTGGACGCACTGGGCTACGAGCCGCAGGTGGATACGGTGTCGGTACCCATCGCCTATGCGGGTATGCGTAATAACGATTTTGATGTGTTTTTGGGCAACTGGATGCCCTCCATGGCCTCGATCAGCGACCCCTACATCGAGCGTGGGGAAGTAGAGCGCTTAGTGGCTAACCTTGAGGGTGCTAAGTATACCCTAGCGGTGCCGCAGTATGTGTATGATGCGGGCGTTACCTCGGTGACCGATTTAGCTGAACACGCAGACCAGTTTGAAAAGCGTATTCACGGTATTGAAGCAGGCAATGACGGAAACGAGCTCATCCAGCAAATGATTGATGATGATGCTTACGGGCTAGGGGATTGGCAGGTCATCGATTCCAGCGAAGCGGGTATGCTCGCCGAGCTTCGCGCACGGGTGCCCAATGAGAAGTGGATGGTGTTCCTGGGGTGGGAGCCGCACCCCATGAACACCAATTTCGAGATGGCCTACCTGTCCGACGCAGACGACTACTTTGGCCCGAATCTAGGCGGTGCGACGGTGTATACCAATACCCGTGCCGGTTTTGTCGAATCCTGCCCCAACGTTGGCGAACTGCTTAGTAATATGACGTTTACGCTGGAAATGGAAAACCAGCTCATGGGCGCTATTATGGATGAAGGTATTGCGCCGCGCGACGCTGCCCGTAGCTATTTAAGTGAACACCCAGAGGTGCTGGAAGCGTGGCTGGAGGGAGTGACGACCCGCGACGGGCAAGAAGCATTGCCCGCTGTGCAGGCGGCGCTGTAAGCCCATTGGCCTGGATAACCAAAAGGCAGGCCGCCACGGCTTGCCTTTTGCCGCCAATGTAGGCATACTCTGCACCCGCTGATGTCGCAAAGGCTACGTAGCTCAGTTGGTTAGAGCACATCACTCATAATGATGGGGTCCCCTGTTCAAATCAGGGCGTAGCCACCAAGCAGCGCAAGTATGCAGCTCAAAAGCATACGACTATGGTGGCCCCTTAGGTCCTCCCGCAACGCTAAACTGCGAACCCCGCCAGGCCCGGAAGGGAGCAACGGTAGTGGTGGCTGCGTGTGCCGGGATGTGGCTTTTGGGGCCGCCTCCATTTCTTGTCGTTTCCGGTCTGTTTTGACATAAATTCCAGCTAAAATGACATAACCCACTTTGTAGGCATCCTACGGAATGGGGCACTGACATATATCGTTGTCACCTTCGCCACTCCCGCATCAAAAAAACCTATAATTCCATCTGCACAAAAAAGCATCGCGTGCTAGCCTTGCCGCCTTACAAATAGCGATGATGCTTATGGACAGTCCGCTTCCAGATCGCTTGAGAACCGCCAGGCAAGCAGCGGGTATGATCCCAGAGCAGAGTTAAGCACGGTGCGTCCGAACTGCGGGGCATCAAGGAGATGTTTGCAGGAGGGGAGATATAATGCCATATGAAATCATGCTCAAGCGGGTATATGCGCCGATAGAGGAACACGATGGTGCTCGTGTATTGGTAGATCGGTTATGGCCTGCCGGATTGTCGCGACACTTGCTTGCAATAAGCGAGTGGTACCAGGAGGTAGCACCCGCATATCCATTATGTCGCCAATATCAGCAGCAAAGAATCAGTAAATCACTATTTCTTACGCGATACAGAAGTGAGCTGAAGGCGTGCCCTGATAAACTGCTGCCTTTGATGAGTTTCGTTCGAATGGGGCGTCTCACCTTACTAACTGCAGATCGTCAAATTGAAAATTCACACCTTTCGGTGATTAAAGAGCTGACACTCTCAGCACTTGCAGAGGAAGATGCGATGGATAGAGAGTTTTCTTCTTCTCCCTGCTTGTTACATACATTATCCAATTCTCAACGCTAAATGATTCGTTATAACTGAGTTTGACATAGCTGAGTCTGACTTATCTTCATTGAACGTATTGGCTAAGTAGTAATTTGATAAAATTTAATGGTTTCTTTTTATTTTTTATGGTTTTAAAACTAAATGGCCATTTATATCGCAGCGTGATACTGTTTTTAGAATAGCCACTATGTCCTGTCAAAACGGTTCAATACATGCAAAGAGAATTTGAGAAATGGACAAAAAGTTAACGCTTGATAAGAGCGACTTTGAGCGGTTGTCACAATTTCGTTACCACCTGCGTTGCTTTCTTCGCCATAGTGAAGATATCTGTCGCCGCTATGGGCTGACACCATTGCAGTATCAATTATTGCTACATCTTCGCGGATTTCATGGAAGAGATTGGGCGACAGTGGGTGAGCTTGCTGAACGACTTCAAGCGAAACATCATGGGGTCGTGGCGCTCGTTGATCGCTGTGAGCAGTTGTCGTTGGTTGAGCGACGGCAGGGGCGTGAGGATCGTCGTCAAATAGAGGTGCATTTATTGGAAGAGGGCGTAAATCAGGTAACGCAAATTGCAGAAGCGCATCAGCCTGAGTTGCGTCATTTGCAGGAAAATACGCTATTTCCTGACTTGGGTAACCTTACTTCATACAGAACAGAAGAAGATTAATATAACCAGTATGCATTATACTTCTTCGTTTGAACGGTTTAGGCTAGTTAGTAAGTTTAGCTTTTAAGAGTGGAGGGTGGAATTTAGTCGCCCTGTCTCTATACTGTGAGCCACAGTCTATCAATAAGGTGTTGCATTATGACAAAAAATGATTTGCCCTCTGGGGCTGGGGATGTTGCAAGTCAGTACCCGGAGATATGGGATGCTTATGCTGCTTTGGGAAAAGCGTGTGCTGAAGCAGGGCCGCTTGATGAACGCAGCCGGCGCTTAATCAAGCTCTCGCTAGCGATAGGTGCTCGCTCTGAGGGGGCTGTTCATTCCCATGTTCGCCGTGCCCTTAAAGAAGGTGTGAGTGCAGAGGAACTTAAACAAGTAGCCATGTTAGCAATTCCAACCGTGGGATTTCCGGCTGCCGTTGCTGCCTTAACCTGGATTGAGGACATTACAGACCCTGAATAGGGCGTTTTGAACGACGATATTTTGCTGCCAGAAGCACTGTCCGTATTGAAAAGCGATGCGGACAGTGCAGTCATCCTGCGGGTGATTGGAGCATTCAGTGGCTGGCGCTCGAAAGAGCTAGTGCATGTGGTGAGCTGGTCGTTGCCGGCAGGTTAGCTTGCTGAGCACTTGGCCGATATTTACGCATGATGTAACGCAAACGCTTCATAACATCCAGATTGGCCGCTTCCATCTTTGCCAGCGAGGCCATTGCCTCGTCCATACGGCCCTCACAATGGTGTGTCACGGCTTCGATAGCCCGTTGATGGACCTCGCGGTGCGGTGCTTCCAGCGCTTGAAAATCTTCGTCGCTGTAAAATTGCTTGCTTCCCGTCCCTGCGTAGTACCAGCGGCCTAGTGCGCATTGAGATTCGTCAGGCAGGTCTTCGGCTGTCTTGGCTGAGAGACCCATAAAGATACGGTAGACTTCTAACTTAATTTCTAACTCTTCCAGGTTGGCCAACTCCACTTCACTCAACATCGCGGAGAAGGAGAGCGCTTGGGTACTTTTATTGGTCAGCTCCAGCAGTTGTTCAGTACGCTGCATGACATGGCTGGCTTCGTGGCTCAGGCGTTCGGCCTTTCGTGCATTATCGTTCATTACACTATCAACTTGATCGGCTTGGCCCATGATGCTGCCGCTGAGACCGCTAATTCTGTGGGTAGTAGTGTTGGTTCTTGACGCTAAATCGCGCACTTCGGTGGCCACGACGGCAAAGCCACGTCCGGCTTCGCCGGCTCGTGCTGCCTCGATACTGGCATTAAAAGCAAGCAACGTGGTCTGCATGGAGATTTTGTCGATCGAGCTGACGAAGTTCTCGATATGTCCGGCATCGCTTCTAAGAGAGGTCACCTGCTCGGCGGCATCACCAATGTGCACATTGAGCGCGCGTAAATCGGTGACCATGGCGGTTAGTGCATCTTGGCTGCGCTGCGACTCATTGGCGGTCGAGTCTGTAATCTGCTGGTTGCTCTGCAACAGCGCAGAGAGGTCTGAGAAGGAGTCTCTTAGAGCAACTACAGAGTCACCGAACTCGGTGAGATGGGTAAATAAATGCTGATGAAGACGCTGCTGTGTTTCTAGTTCGTTAACACGGGCTTGAAGTTGGTCGCGCTCGACCTGCAGTGCTGCAGCTTGGTTACCTTCTTTAGCATCCCGCGAAGAAAGAATAGAGCGGAAAAAGCGCATAGCATCTCCTGGTCGTGTGGTTAGAAGTCGCCCGTTATAAAGCGGGCGACATGATCGGTCGTCGTAGCTGGCTTAACCAACACGCTCAAACAGTAAATTGTTTTCCAGGTGGATATGCTGCATAAGATCGTTGCGGAACTCGCTTAGCCCGGTATAGAGCGCACGCCAGGTGTTGCAGGCACCCTGAGGTGGGCAGATGTTGTTGGTGAGCGTCATTAGCTGATCAAGGCTGGTAGCATGGTCGTCATGTTCGTGGCGCATGACCGTGATTGGCCCTTGGGCCTGGCTGTGCAGTCCACCGCGTAGCATGGGAAAGAGGATCTGCTCTTCCTTTTGCATATGGCTTTCCATTTCCTGGTGAATAGCGGTGAGTAAGTCGGCAAGTCCGCGAGGGCAAGCATCGTGTTCTCCGTGAACCTGCTCGACACGACGAGCCATTCGGGTTAGCTCTGGTAGCTGCTGGCGATGCACGTCGTGATAGCGGGTCAGGATATGGTCAATCAAAGCGCTGTTGCTGGATGCCTGCCAATCGTGGGGATCGGTTTCGTTTGCAGGTAGGGCCTCAAGTTCGGAGGCGAGCATATCCGGGTTTAGCTGGGCGCGTTGTGCTGCTTCTCGTAGAGTGATGTGGCCATTGCAGCCGTAATCAATGTGATGGGTAAGGAAGATACGGGTAGCACCAGGTAGCGAAAGGGCAGTGTGGCCTACCGTTTGGTCGAGAATGGACATGACATTTCCTTATATTAGAAAGAGTGCAGTGCTCTTATAGCAAAACGTATTTAGCAAGCAGCATGCCAGTTTTTTATTGATTAAAAATCAAATAGATATATATGTAATGGTGATAAATACCCTGTTGTGTTAGGGTGTTTTTCACCATTTTAAGGTGATAATCACCATGCTTGATGAAACATTGCTGGCTGATCTTATTGCTGATTTGCCCAGTGCCGTGCGGTTGCAGCGCCTGGTACGCACCCTACGTGAGGAGTTTTGCTGCGGTGCTGTCTGTCTACTGCGCTTGGATGAAGATGCATTGATGCCGGTGGCTGTAGATGGGCTTGTGCGCGAAGGATTAGGTCGGCGTTTCAAAGTGTCCCACCACCCACGCTTGGCTACTATTCTTGCCAGCCGTCGTACGACTCGTTTTCCCCCTGATGCCGACTTGCCTGACCCCTACGATGGCCTCGTGGAGCAGCAGCTTGACCAGCCGCTTCATGTCCATGACTGCATGGGTATTAGTTTGTATGTGGAGGGTGAGCCTTGGGGTGTCTTAACCTTGGATGCGTTAGTGGCGGGCACCTTTGATACGGCGGCCTGCTTAGTATTAGAACGCTATGCCTTGCTGGTTGAGGCTGCGGTGCGCGTTAGCCGTCTAGAGCAGGACCTGCGTGCACTGCGCATGATCCGCCAGGAGGGGGACTTGCGTTTTTCTCCCCCAGAGGCGCGCGACATTCTCGGTCATAGCACAGTACTTCAGAGGTTGCTGCACGAGCTTGATGTTGTCGCTGCCTCCGATCTGACAGTGCTTCTGGTGGGTGAAACTGGGGTGGGCAAGGAGCTGTTTGCTCGCCGCTTACATCAATGCTCTTCACGCTATAAGGCACCGCTGGTACAAGTTAACTGTGCTGCACTGCCTGAATCATTGGCTGAAAGTGAGCTATTTGGGCATGTAAAAGGTGCATTTTCTGGCGCTGTTAGTGCCCGTGCTGGTCGTTTTGAGGCTGCCGACGGCGGTACACTGTTCCTTGATGAGGTAGGCGAGTTACCGCTGTCAATACAAGCTAAGCTGCTGCGTGCCTTGCAGGAGGGTGAAGTGCAGCGCCTGGGCGAAGATACGCCGCGGCGGGTTGATGTAAGAATTATCGCTGCCACCAATCGACGATTGGCCGAATCTGTGCGCGAAGGAGGCTTCCGCGCTGACCTATATCATCGGCTGTCAAACTACCCGGTTGCAATTCCGCCGCTGCGCGAGCGGGGTGGCGACGTGCTGGTGTTGGCAGGACATTTTCTTGAAATCAACCGTATGCGTCTTGGGGTGCGTAGCTTACGCCTTTCACAGGAAGCCGAGGAAGCGTTGCTTAGTTATGCTTGGCCGGGAAATGTGCGTGAACTAGAGCATGTGATTAGCCGTGCGGCAATCAAGGCGCTCAGCCAGGGGGAGCACCGTGATGACATTATCACCCTAGTACCCGAATGGCTCGACCTGCCTCACCCTATAAGACAAAGAGGCGACAAAGTAGATAAAGCGCAGGTATCGAGAGAGATAGCCCCACAGAGTCTCCGCGAACGAGTTGAAGAGTCCCAGCGCTACGCCATTCGCGATGCACTGGAGGCTTGCAATGGTGTTTGGGCAGAGGCTGCCCGTTACTTATCCGTCGACCCTAGTAACTTGCACAAGCTGGCTCAGCGGTTGGGACTCAAATAAACCGTGACTCAGTAAGCCCAGACAATAGCCATCAGCACCCCCCATGCCAGTACCCCCGCGGCCATAATGGTGTAAGTAACGGACATCGTGGTTACATCATTTGTTGAGCGTGCACATAAAGCTTGTAGCCCGTGATAGACCAAGCTGCAAGAGATGCCTAGTGCCGTTAGCACTGCTAGAGCATTGAATATCAGGCTAGGGATGAGTAAAGCGATTGCTGAGGACCATAACGGCAACGGTGCTAAGGCGGCCAGTAGATAAGCGTCGTGGTAGCTGATCGATAGCTCGCGATTGCTGTTGACCACCGCGTAAATCAGCCAGCCCATCACGAAAAAGGTAAGTAATTCAGCCAAGAACAGGATGGTAGTGATGAAGCGCCACTGCCGGTCGGCGAGGCCGAGAGCGAGGGTGTCTCCATAGTATGTACCCACATAGTGTGTGCCAGCGTAATAGAGCATCAGAGGGGGTAATAGCGACATGGGCAACACCACGCACCAGGCCAGGGTAGCGATGGAAGGGTGGCGCTGCTGCAGATCCTTCCATCCCGCCAGGTGAGTAAAAGGCAGTTGAATAATGGTTAGCGGATTCATTGTCTGTTCTCGCAGTCAGTTGTGAGCGTAGTTAGCTTAAAAATATCATGTTGTGATATTTTAACTAATAGGACTCATAAGAGGTTCTGTCAAGAGAAGCCCTCACTTTATCAAGCTGCCGCTTTGGCTAGCGATCACCCAGCTGCTGGGCGACCACCTGGATAGGGTGGCCGTGCGTAGCCTTCCTAGTGTCCTCCCATTCGTACCACCCCAGGATAAGCGAAGTAAAAGGGCTCGTTGATGTTTAAGTTAGCCAGTGTAGCGACCTTGTTTCTTGGGTAGGGAAGCGTCGTGCTACCTAGAATATAGAGCGACGCTTGTGATAATAAAGGTTAATTATTCTGATAATCGAAGTTGTTGGCTTTCTAACAAATAAGTTGAGTGTTTCTGGTGAGTTTGGTTGCTTTTAGCATGTTCGGTTAAGAGATGATGGTATTCTAATTGACGGACTGGTAATAAAGTATGAAAGCTGGCCTAAAGATAGTATTAGGTTTGCTATTAAGTCGCTGTTAATTTATTAATCTTAATGAAGAAAATTGACAAGTGTCATTGAAAATGAGCTTTACCTAGCTCTAGGATACCTCCTGAGGAATTACTTAACGTTGGGCTTTTCTTATATACAGGGGGCGTTGATGGATAATTTAACAGCACTTACTTTTCTGCCGCAGGAACAGCTTGATTTAGCCTATTTGCATGAAGTGCGTGAGCTAAATCGGTATCGGGGCTTGGCACTCAGTTTTCTACCCTTCGATCCACCCATTAGCCGTTTAATGGATGCGATTGGTATGGAGTGTGTGCACAGGCTTTGTAGTTTGCAGGAAGTGGCAAGGCAGATGGAGCTTGGTGCATGCGCGAATGCTAATCAGCAAAAAGAACCGCCATTTTTCGGCAAAATGACCAAGCACTTTTTTGTTGTAGATGAAAACATGGGGAAGCAGCTGTTAGCCAGCGCCGAAAAATCTGCTGAAGCGACGTGTGTGTTCTTTAACTGGATGTTGGAAACGAATGCAACGCCTGAGCTACATCAGTTGCTATTCGACTTTGTCACACAAAAAACGAAAGAGTGCCTAGTGCTTCGTGAATGCCGTGAGCAGTGGGGGATAGGCTCTTCCGAGTTAAGTTTTGCCATGTGATATTCGCTGCTGGGTAAAATGATACAAGAGCCGCTTTGTATACTCTTGCTGATGTCAAAGCGGCATACTAGCAACCCATGCTACCTTCCCTGAAGCGGTATAAAATTATATGGGATGAGTGAACAGGCTAAAGCTCACACCAAATACGCTCGCGTAAATCTTCACTAAGCTCAGAGACCTTGCGCATACGCTTGAAGTGAGCGTGTGTCATATCACCAGCCATTTGATGGTAGCAAAATGCTAATGATGCAGGGGTTTGTGGTCCTTCTAAACCCAGCAGGCAGTTGGCAAATTTGCTATAAAATGGTGTGATGGTTGATATGAATTCAAGCTCATGGCGGAACGCTTCGTTAAGTGTTTCTAGCCAAATTTGCTGTAGTTTAGCTGATGCTTGAGCGGCTTCCTCCCAGGTTGAATACCAAAAAATAGGCAGGGTGTTGTTATTAATTGTATTAGGAGTTTGAGTGGGCAGTTTTAACGTTGTCATTATACGGTTCCTTATATGAAGTGAAGGAGTAGCGAAGAGCTTAATCCAGCCTTATTGTTAGCTACTCAATGATATCGTTATTCCCCAATATTCGGCCGACGTCTATTGTGGTACATCTCTTTTTAAAATACCCAAGACGTTTCCAAAAATTGTGGTATTTGCCATTGTTAAGCTGGCATTAGCCACTTTTTCGAATTGAGCAGGTATGCCCTTCCAGTGCCGTTGGCCAACGCTTTCAGAAACAAGTGCTTTCATTGTGTAAAGCATTGTGTGAAGCCTCCTCCCTTATAGCTGTTGCTTGTTGTTGCTCATTCTTGCTAGATACTTGCTATGCTCTCTAAATATATAGTCTATAAGGAGCAAGTATGTAAGAAGTATGTGAGCTAATTTTTAGCTGTTTTGATCAATGTCAAAAAATTAGAATAAAAAGATGTTTTTATGAGTTTTTTACCATAAAAGCATGGTTGTTTAGCATGGTTTATATTTCTAATGTGATGGTTTTATTAGCTTTTTAGTGGTGCTTTTCATTTTTTACCAACATTTGCTGTTTGCCTGTATCAGGGTGGTAGAGGGTGTATGTTTGTTGTGTTAGATCAATCATTTTACGAGTGAGTAAACTTGTTTGCTTAACGAGCTTCTTTTTAAGCGCGTTTAGACTATAAGTACTTATAGCCTAACGATAGTCACTGTGGAAAGGGGCGCTGTAGGTAGAGCGGTGGTTTGTCAAAAAAGTTTATATAAACAATTGTTTATGAGGCTTAAAGGGATCGCATGAGCATGAAGGTCATGGTGCTTGAGAAGCAGGGTGGGCCGTTGCAGTACAAAGAAAGACCCATTCCTACGCCGGGAGTAGGTCAGGTACTGCTGAAAGTCGAAGCGTGTGCCGTGTGTCGTACTGATCTACACCTGCTCAATGGGGAGCTGCCGGACATCCGCTACCCCATTATTCCTGGTCACGAAATAATTGGTCGTGTAGTTGAGTGTGGCCCTGGAGTGACGCTAACGAAGGGAGAGCGTCTAGGTGTTCCATGGCTGGGGTATAGCTGCGGCGAATGCCGTTACTGTTTACAGGGGAAAGAGAACCTTTGTGATCAAGCGCGTTTTACCGGTTACCAGATAGATGGTGGTTTTGCTGAATATACTCTGGCGGATCATCGCTTCTGTTTTACCATTAGCGCCACTTATAGCGCTGCAGAAGCGGCTCCGCTGATGTGTGCCGGCCTGATTGGTTATCGCTCCCTGGTCATGTGCGGTGAAGGCCTACAGAGTCTTGGTATTTATGGTTTTGGTGCGGCGGCGCATATTGTGGCTCAGGTTGCAAAACGCCAGGGCATTAAAGTGTACGCCTTTACTCGCCCAGGCGATGAAGCGTCTCAGCGATTTGCCCAGCACTTGGGGGCAGCGTGGGTCGGTAGCGCCGAACAGTCGCCTGGAGTGATGCTGGATGCCGCTATTATTTTTGCTCCCGTGGGGGAGTTAGTACCCATTGCACTTCGTGCTGTTCGCAAAGGGGGAGCCGTTGTTTGCGGCGGTATTTATATGAGTGATATTCCCTCTTTTCCGTATGCACTGCTTTGGGGTGAGCGTCAGTTGCGCTCTGTCGCCAATCTGACCCGTCAGGATGGTAGGGCATTTTTATCGCTGGCCTCTGAAGCCATGATCCAGACTAGAACAACGTGCTATCCGCTCCATGCGGCCAATGAGGCACTGGTGGATCTCCGTGAGGGTAAGCTAACTGGGGCTGCAGTATTGGTCATGGAGCCGCCTTCGGCATCGGAGATAAACGATGTCTATCCGTAATTTAGATGCTCTGTTTTCACCTAGTACCATTGCGTTGATAGGCGCTAGTAACCGTCCTGGCTCTGTGGGAGCGGTGCTGGCGCGTAATCTCCTGAATGGCGGATTCGCAGGGCCTATTCTGACCGTGAATCCACGGGAGCGGGCGATCCGCTCGACCCTCAATTACCATACGGTAAGCGAGCTGCCGCTGGCTCCCGATTTGGCCATTATTGCAACGCCGCCAGACAGCGTGCCTGGTCTGATACGCGAGCTTGGTGCGCGCGGCTGCCGTGCTGCCGTTGTGATTACAGCCGGTTTTGGTGAAGGGAAGCGCGCCGATGGCCAAGCGCTCAAGCAGGCGATTCTCGATGCCGCTAAGCCGTTTTTGATGCGTATTGTTGGTCCTAACTGCCTGGGGGTGTTAGCACCCCACCGGGGTATCAACGCCAGCTTTGCACATCTGACGCCCCAAAAAGGGGAAGTGGCTTTTGTCACACAGTCGGGCGCGGTGGCAACCGCTATCCTCGACTGGGCGGCAGCAAGGGGGATCGGCTTTTCGCATGTGGTGTCTCTGGGGGCAATGAGCGATGTCGATTTCGGTGACATGCTCGACTACTTAGCTCTCGACCCCAATACTCACGCCATTCTGCTGTATGTCGAGGCCATTCGTGAGGCTCGCAAATTCCTCTCGGCGGCGCGGATGGCCGCTCGCAATAAGCCGGTGGTGGTAGTCAAAGCAGGGCACAGCGAAGCGGGAGCCAAGGCCGCATTGTCACACACCGGAGCGTTGGCAGGTGCCGATGCCGTTTACGATGCTGCGTTCCGGCGCGCAGGTATGCTAAGGGTCAAAACGCTCGACGAGCTGTTTCAAGCCGCTGGCACGCTGGCCACAGGGATACGCGTGAAGGGCGACCGGCTTACCATTCTCACCAACGGAGGGGGAATCGGGGTATTGGCGGTTGATGCGCTGGCTAGCCTGAACGGTCATTTGGCCGAGCTTTCCGAAGCGACCCTGGCACGCCTGGATGCGCTTCTGCCTCCCGCTTGGTCCCACGCCAATCCGGTCGATATCCTGGGGGATGCGCCGGGATTACGTTATGCGGAAGCACTTGAAGCCTTGCTGAGCGGGAAGGAAGCAGATGCGATTCTGGTCATGAACTGCCCAACAGCGGTTGCCGACAGCCTGGAAGCTGCCCAGGCGGTGGTTGACACCCTGGGGGAGCGGCGGCCAGCGCTTCTCACCTGCTGGCTGGGGGAGGGAGCACCGGCCGAGGCCCGCCGCTTATTCGCTGCCCGTGCCATTCCAACCTACGAAACGCCCGAGCAGGCCATTCAGGCCTTTGGGCATCTATTCAGTTACCGGCGCAACCAGCAAGCGCTGATGGAAACACCGCCGCCGCTTTTGAATAACGACTATATCGACAAACTCAGCGCAAACGCGGTTATTGACCGCGTACTAGAAGATGGACGAACCGTATTAACCGAACCCGAGGCGGTGGCCGTGCTATCGGCTTATGGCATTCCCACCGTCTCTGCTATGACGGTGCGGACACCGGAAGAGGCGAGTGCGGCGGCAAAACAGCTGGGTTTTCCGGTGGTATTGAAAATTCTGTCGCGGGATATTTCACACAAGTCGGATAGTGGCGGCGTGCAGCTGAACCTCGCCTCGCCCGGTGCGGTGAAGCAGGCGGCCGAAGACATGCTCGTCACGATTTATCAACACGCCCCCGGAGCACGGCTGGATGGCTTTAGCGTGCAGCCAATGATCCGCCGCCCCGGGGCGCATGAGCTGATCCTGGGGATAGCCGAAGATAGCCTTTTCGGGCCGATTATTCTATTTGGCCAAGGGGGAACAGCCGTTGAGCTGATTGGCGACCGTGTTATTGGGTTGCCGCCTCTCAACCCGCTGTTAGCGCAGGAGATGATTCAGTCGACGCGCATTTCACGGCTGTTACGTGGTTATCGCCACCGGCCTGCGGCTGATATGGAGGCGATTAAGCTCTCGCTGATTAAGCTGTCTCAGCTGGTCATTGAGCTAGAACGTGTGGTCGAGCTGGATATCAACCCGCTGCTAGCCGATGCTGCAGGAGTGCTTGCCTTGGATGCTCGCATCGTGGTGAGAGCCGACCCAACTCAGCGGCCTTTGCTCGCTATTCGTCCCTACCCGCAACATCTTGAGCAAACGGTCGAGACACGTAATGGCCAACGTTATGTCCTGCGCCCCATTCGCCCCGAGGATGAGAAGGCGTTAGTTGAGATGCTACGCCACTCTTCCCCTGACGATATCCGGTTGCGCTTTTTTGCTGCTATCCGTGAGTTTGATCACGCCTTTGCCGCTCGGCTAACCCAAATCGATTATGACCGGGAAATGGCGTTTATTGCGATGCCGTTAGGTACTCAGGACATTGTAGGCGTCGTTCGTTTATCTGCAGACCCCAATAAAGAGAAGGCAGAGTTTGCCATCATGGTACGTAGCGACATAAAAGGAAGCGGGCTTGGTTATCGGCTTATGCAGCAGATGATCGACTATGCCCGTGATATTGGCCTTCAACAGCTATTTGCCGATGTTCTGCGCGAAAACCATGCCATGCGCGACATGGCCAAAGCGTTTGGTTTTGAAGTTCAGCCAATCAGCGGTGACGTCGATACCGTGACGATGGTATTGAAGCTTTAACGGGTGGCTACTTATTTTTCTTGGATACGCCTGCCAGGGTGAGAGGATGGAAGTGCCTACGGTTAAACAAAAGATTGCTTCACCACCGGTTCTACCGCTCAATGATGCCCATGCCAGGCGCAGCGAGGATGTTCTTGCCGCGCTGGACACCTCAACGGCAGGGCTAACAGTAGGCGAAGCGAAGCGGCGTCTTGCTACCTATGGGCATAACCGTTTGCCAGCGGTAGCCGGTCGACACCCCTTGCTTCGTCTACTCAGCCAGTTTCATAACGCGCTGATCTATTTCCTGTTAGCGGCCGCGCTTGCCGCATCGTTGCTAGGGCATTTTATCGATGCCTTCGTCATCGCTGCGGTGGTCTTGGTGAATGCCTTGGTCGGTTTTATTCAGGAAGGAAAAGCAGAAAAGGCGCTGAGTGCGATCCGCAGCCTGATGGCGCCCCACGCTTATCTGGTCAGGGAAGGGCGACGGGTCAAGATGCCCGTGGATGACATAGTACCCGGGGATATCGTGTCGCTTGAGCCAGGAGACCGAGTACCTGCCGATCTGCGGCTTGTGCGGGCGAGTGCCTTGCGTATCGAAGAAGCCATTCTAACGGGCGAGTCGGTAGCGGCGGAGAAGCAGGCAGTGCCGGCACCCAAGGACGCCGCCTTGGGCGACCGCTACTCCATGGCCTATTCTGGGACCCTGGTGGCTACTGGGCAGGCGTTGGGAGTGGTTATCGCAACGGGGAGCGCGACGGAAATCGGGCGCATCAGTGCCTTGCTGCGTGACGTGCAACCATTGACGACACCGCTGCTGCGGCAGATTAACCATTTTGGGGTGCGTTTTACCTGGGTAACGCTAGCGGTGGCGGCCGTGCTGTTTACCTTTGCTGTGTTGGCGCGTGGCTATGCCTGGCCGGACGCGCTGATGGCTGTCGTTGCGCTGGCGGTGGGCGCTATTCCCGAGGGGCTGCCGGCTGTCATCACCATCACTTTGGCTATCGGCGTACAGCGCATGGCGCGTCGTCATGCAGCGATCCGCCAACTACCGGCGGTAGAAACGCTTGGCGCTACTTCGGTTATCTGTTCCGACAAGACCGGCACTTTGACACGTAACGAGATGACCGTGCGGCGTCTGGATGTCCCTCATGGGCGTTACACGGTGACAGGGGTGGGCTATGCGCCGGAAGGGCGCCTGGAAACCGCTTCTAAAGGTGATGCTGCTGCGGATAAACAGCGGCTAGAGAGTGGTTGCTTAGTACTGGCGGGCGTCTTGTGCAACGACGCTCAGTTAAACCAGGAAAGCGGTGCCTGGCAGGTAATGGGCGACCCGATGGAAGGAGCACTAGTCGCACTGGCGATGAAAGTCGGCCTGGAACCGGAGTTAATCCGCCATGAATGGATGCGACTCGATGAGATCCCCTTTGATGCTAAGCATCGCTTTATGGCCACGCTCCATCGTCATTCATCTGGCGAGTGCCGGATGTTTGTTAAAGGAGCTCCCGATGAGCTGCTGCAGCGGTGTGTTGCCCAATTAGATGGCGAGGAGACACAAGCGCTTGACCGAGAAGCTTGGCTGGCTAAGGTTGCGGACGCAGCTGCTCAGGGAGAGCGGGTACTTGGTTTTGCCGTTAAACGCATGGCCGATGAGGCTGAGTCATTGGCCTTTAGCGACCTGGATGAGTTGGTGTTCGTTGGCTTGGTGGGGTTGATCGACCCGCCACGTGAAGAAGCCGTGGCGGCCATTCAAGAGTGCCACTCTGCGGGTATTGCAGTGAAAATGATTACCGGCGATCACGCCGAGACGGCAGCGGCGATTGCCCGCCAGCTGGGGTTTGGGGAGAATCCACGTGTTCTTACCGGCCGTGAGCTTGATGATATTTCAGATACGGACCTGCCCGCTATCATAGCCGATACCAGTGTTTTTGCGCGTACCAACCCAGCGCACAAGTTACGGATCGTGCGGGCCTTGCAATCAACGGGGGCGATTGTCGCCATGACCGGCGATGGCGTTAATGATGCGCCGTCGTTGAAACAGGCAAATGTTGGCGTAGGAATGGGGCACAAAGGGACGGAAGCAGCGAAAGAGGCCTCCCAGATGGTCTTATTGGATGACAACTTTGCTTCCATTGTCGCGGCGGTGAATGAAGGTCGGGTTGTTTATGACAATATCCGTAAAGTCACCGCGTGGACACTACCTACCAACGGCGGAGAAGTGTTGGCAGTTATTACCGCTATCCTGTTTAACTTTGCAATGCCAATGTCAGCGGTGCAAATTTTATGGATCAACCTTATCACGGCGGGCACCCTTGGACTTGCACTAGCGTTTGAACCGGCAGAACCCAGCGTGATGCAACGCCCGCCTAGGCAAGCCAATCAAGGGTTGTTGACGCCTTTTCTGGTTTGGCGTGTAGCGCTTGTCTCGTTCCTGTTTTTGGCAGCGGTGCTGGGCATATTTTTTTACTCCCTAGGACGTGGGGATGAGCTTGCGATGGCCCGTACCTTGGTGGTCAATTTGATCGTTGTATTAGAAATTTTCTATCTATTTAATGTGCGCTATCTACACTACACCTCATTTAGTTGGCAGGGGTTACTTGGCACACCTGCAGTGCTGTCTGCTGTCGCTGTGGTGATCGTTGCTCAATTATTATTTACCTACTGGCCTGCTATGCATGCTCTTTTCGATACGCGGCCGCTAGCGTTTTTAGATGGTGTATTAGTCATTAGCATTGGCATGGTTATGATGGCTATATTGGAAGTTGAGAAAATTGTAATGCGCCGAACAGGCTGGCTAAATCAATAAACAGAGGAAAAGGGGAGTGCCTAGGATTAAGCAAGTACGTGCTCAGCTGCTAAAGCTTGATCCGTTTCCTGTAAGGCTTTTTGTTGGCTTTGTGCTGTTCTGGATATGGCTAGCAAGAGCGCCTTATTATCGTTCAGATTGGCTACTTGAAAATATTCTAGTATTTTCCGCGGTACCTGTCTTCGGTTGGTTGTGGTATCGGAGTGATGTTTCACGCCTAGCATGGTTAAGTATTTTTCTGTTTTTAGTGTTTCATGAGATTGGTGCGCATTATACTTATTCTGAAGTGCCCTATGATCAGTGGCTGAGTACCCTACTTGGGTTTTCTCTGGATCAACGGTTTAATTTTGAGCGTAATCAATATGACCGTTGGGTGCATTTTCTTTATGGACTACTGCTCTTCCCTCTGATAAAAGACCTTTTGAAAAAGTATTTACGATACAAGGTGGGTTTATGGAACTTACTGTCTGTGATGCTGATTTTATCCCATTCGGCGCTTTATGAGATTGCAGAGTGGCTGGCAGTCGTGCTCTTTCCGAAGGAGCTAGGAGAGTCATACCTAGGTGCCCAGGGAGACATTTGGGATGCACAAAAAGATATGGTATTGGCACTGTTAGGCGTGTCGGTAGCAAGTGCGCTGAGTTTATTGAGGTATTTTATAATGACTAAAAGAGACTAAAATTCTATTAAATAAGAAAAAGATGATCTCTCCTTGTCTGCTTTTTACTTAATAAAGTTAGTGTTAAAATTGTAAATAGTGATTATTGGCTCATGTTTTTCGCTCGGCAATCTCAGCTAAACCTATTGGGTTTAGTAGGCGATACTCATGTCCGTGAGCTGATAATATACCTTGCTGTTGAAAACGGCTAACGAGTCGGCTAAGCGGTGATTTTCAACCCAGTTGTCCAAATGGCTGCGCTTAAGCAGCCTGTTGATTACGCTCGATTTCGTGCATTTTTCCCGGGTTAAGCGAGACTGGGCCGGTGACTTCCCAGTTTCGAGTGTGGCCCGACCAGCGTTGCGGATGTCGCTGCTTCGCACGTTGGTATACCGCGTTCCGGCGTTCCAGGCGCTCTTGGTCTACGCCGCGATGACGGTCCGCTGGCGTGACATACTGGATGCCACTGTGCAGGTGCTGTTCGTTGTAAGCCCGCTCGAACGCTAGCATCCATTCTCGTACCGCGCCCAGCGATGCGAAGCCCTTGGTGGGCCACGCTGGACAGTATTTGACGGTACGGAACAGCGCTTCCGAGTAAGGGTTATCATTGCTTACTCTCGGCCGACTGTAAGACATCAACATGCCCAGCTCTGTTAGCCTCGCTTTGAGCGTATAGGAGGTCATCGGTGCTCCGTTATCAGAGTGCAGTACTGGCGGCTGATGCCAGCAACCTTCTCGCAGCAAGGCACGTTCCAAAAGCTGTTTAGCCAACTCGCCCGATTCCGTGTCGTGGACTTCCCAAGCAATGATTTTGCGGCTGTAGATATCCATGATCAGGTAAAGATACCAGTGCTGACCTCGCACAACGGAGGCACAATAACTGATGTCCCAGCTCCAGACCTGGTTTGGCCCTGTAGCCGTAAAGCTAGTCGGCTCGGGGACTGAACGACGTGGTTTCATACGGCCACGATGGTGCTGCTGATGATGCTTTTTCAAGACCCGATAAAACGACGATTCGGAGGCCAGATAGACGCCTTCGTCGGCCAATAAAGGAACGATTTGAGACGGCGGCAAGCTCTGATACTCGGGGCGATGGCACGTGTTCAAAATGGCTTGCTCTTCCTCATGCGTCAGCTGATGCGGCTGCCTGTGTTGCCCTGCATGTGGACGCTGATCCTCGACAATAGCGCCGCGCTCAGATCGCCACCGCTTCAGTGTGCGTTCGCTTATGCCGATCACGGCAGCCGCTTGATAACGGGACGCGCCACCCATAACCGCTTCGTCAAATAGCGCGATGAGCCTTGCACGTTCCTTGAGAGGCGTTAGTCGTCCTCGCCGCTGTCCGGATCCTCGCCGTACAAGGCTTCGAGCTTTTTTGAAAGCACTAGCAACGACGTTGTTTCTGCCAGCACCTTGTCTTTGCGCCGTACTTCCGCTTTGAGCTGCTTGATGGTCTTTCGGTCTTCTTTGCGCTGTTTCTGCGCTGCTTTTGCCTGCTCTTCTTGCCGACCAGCTCCTTCGAGACAAGCGGCTTTCCATTGCTGGATTTGCTCGGGATAAAGGCCTTTTTCACGACAGTAAGCGCCAAGCTCTGTTTCTGACATCGTCGCGGTTTCGATGACAACGGCTAGCTTGGCGTCAGGTGACCATTCGTTGTCGCCTTGGGTGTAACCCGGCACAGGGACTCCTTTTTCTCGACACTGTTTTAACCAACTATACAGCGTCGCGTTGGAGATGCCTTCTTCCGTTGCTACCGACGCCACACTGCGATTGTGGGGCGGCAATAACTTTTTCAGGATGGCGGCTTTACGCTCTTCAGAATAACGTGGCACATGAATTCCATACCGCTCCCTCTGGACTGAGTTTAGGCGATATCGCCAACCGGACAACTAGGCTGACAGAGGGGGTAAGCGTTTCAATAGCCATGCAGAGATAATCGGCGATTTCTTTTCTTGACATGGCCAGCCTAAAGCAGTAAGGAGAATAGCCTTGAGCGCTAAATTTACATGACATCATAATGAAAAAACAAGCAAGGCGAACGTCTGACGGTTGGCTAATCATTTGCCAAATACGAGAGTTTTCAAGGTATATTGCTCTACTCAAACAGCGTAATAATTGCATATGGCTTGAATGAGAGATAGGTAGCTCTTCAATAAGGTTAAATGGTATATGGAGCAAGCCTGAGGTTTCAATAGCGGTGGTAGCGCCACAATAATGCCTCTCTCCAATAGCATCTAAGCCTATTATATCGCCAGGAAGGAAGAAGTTTGAGAGCATTTCTTTTTTATTATTATGTTGAATTACCTGTTTTAATGCACCACATCGTACAACGTATAACCCTTGAAATGGTTTCTCTTGGTGAACTAAAGTGCTCTTTTTTTGCAATGTGAATAGAGGTTTTGCAAGGCTAATAAAATCCTGCGATTCTAAAAGTGAGTGTGAACCATATATTTGTTTCTGCTGTGTATTTAAAATTCCTAGTCTGTTACGCAATTCCATATCTTGAATACCCTGTTTTTATTGCCGTGTGACCAGTGTGTGGCATGATCAATGTATAATTGTAGTGTTTCTCTGTATCTTTGAGCTATATGAAAATATTGCATCTTATGGTATGCCTCTTGTAATTCATTGATGGAGCGTGCGTTATTAAAAATAGTAATCTATAAATAGTGAGAAAATAATATTTAGAGATTTTTTGTTGTTTATTTTGTATTTAAAGCTACTAAAATTAATTATGGTATGTTTTGGTGAGCTTGTGTCGCTTTGCTAACTATTTGGAAGTAATAGGAATTTTTAAATGTGATTTGCTATCTCATTCTATAAGATCACTAGGCTACAAGTTCAATGCATAGCATCTTCATTGGAAAAGCCATAAAGGCATTATATTTTCATGGCTATATTTCCATGACGATTTTTTGTGATTAGGCGCCCATTGCTATGTATTTATTACTATGTATTCATTACTATGTATTCATTACTATGCTTTTCTGACATAACTACCAGGGGCGTCTTCGAGCGGAGGATAGGTTTGTGAGCCCACGTTGGGGGCCTTAATAAAAGAGCCTGATCTTGCTGCTAACCATGATTGCCATGCAGCCCACCATGAACCCGATTGAATGGCTGTGCGTTCAAGCCAAGTGTCTGGGTCAATGTAGGTGTCACCTTCAAAGGAAGTGGCTATCCGGTAATGCCGGTGCGACTGTTCTGGGGGGCTAATAATACCTGCATTATGACCTCCGCTAGTAAGTAAAAAAGTAATCTCAGGCGCATCCGCAATGAGGTGCAGCCTGTAGGTGGACCTCCAAGGTGCGACATGATCCCATTCAGTACCCACGCAAAAAATAGGTAGCTGAATATCGCTAAGGGCGACAGGACGGTCATCTACCCGTAGTCGGCCTTCCGCTAAATCATTATTTAGAAAAAGATGACGCAAATATTCGGAGTGCATGCGGTAGGGCATTCGGGTTGCATCGGTATTCCAGGCGAGCAGGTCGTTAAAGGGCTGCCTTGTGCCTAATAAGTACTCGTTCACGACTCGGGACCAAATGAGGTCGTTAGAACGCAGTATCTGGAACACCCCTAACATTTGTTTAGTATCGAGCGTGCCTTGAGCCCACATTAAGTCTTCCAGAAAGGCAAGCTGCTTCTCGTCGATAAATAGCATCAATTCACCAGCTTCCCGGAAATCTGTTTGCGCGGCGAATAGGGTCATTGAGGCTAAGCGGTGATCTCCATCCCTAGCCATTGCGGATGCGGTAATAGCTAACAGAGTGCCACCAAGGCAGTAGCCTACCGCGTGTACCTTTTGGTTTGGGAATAAATGTTCGATGACATCGAGACTTGCCAAAATGCCTTGTTGCCGATAGTCATCTAACCCCATATGGCGATCTTCTGCCGTTGGGTTGCGCCAAGAAATGATGAAAACTGTGTGGCCATGATCGACTAAGTACTTAACAAGTGAGTTATGTGGCGACAGGTCCAGAATGTAATACTTCATAATCCATGCGGGCACTATGAGTATTGGCATCGCATGTACTTCTTCAGTAGCAGGGGCGTACTGAATTAGCTCAATTAGGTGGTTACGGTATATTACCTTGCCTGGCGGTGATTTTCAACCCAGTTGTCCAAATGGCTGCGCTTAAGCAGCCTGTTGATTACGCTCGATTTCGTGCATTTTTCCCGGGTTAAGCGAGACTGGGCCGGTGACTTCCCAGTTTCGAGTGTGGCCCGACCAGCGTTGCGGATGTCGCTGCTTCGCACGTTGGTATACCGCGTTCCGGCGTTCCAGGCGCTCTTGGTCTACGCCGCGATGACGGTCCGCTGGCGTGACATACTGGATGCCACTGTGCAGGTGCTGTTCGTTGTAAGCCCGCTCGAACGCTAGCATCCATTCTCGTACCGCGCCCAGCGATGCGAAGCCCTTGGTGGGCCACGCTGGACAGTATTTGACGGTACGGAACAGCGCTTCCGAGTAAGGGTTATCATTGCTTACTCTCGGCCGACTGTAAGACATCAACATGCCCAGCTCTGTTAGCCTCGCTTTGAGCGTATAGGAGGTCATCGGTGCTCCGTTATCAGAGTGCAGTACTGGCGGCTGATGCCAGCAACCTTCTCGCAGCAAGGCACGTTCCAAAAGCTGTTTAGCCAACTCGCCCGATTCCGTGTCGTGGACTTCCCAAGCAATGATTTTGCGGCTGTAGATATCCATGATCAGGTAAAGATACCAGTGCTGACCTCGCACAACGGAGGCACAATAACTGATGTCCCAGCTCCAGACCTGGTTTGGCCCTGTAGCCGTAAAGCTAGTCGGCTCGGGGACTGAACGACGTGGTTTCATACGGCCACGATGGTGCTGCTGATGATGCTTTTTCAAGACCCGATAAAACGACGATTCGGAGGCCAGATAGACGCCTTCGTCGGCCAATAAAGGAACGATTTGAGACGGCGGCAAGCTCTGATACTCGGGGCGATGGCACGTGTTCAAAATGGCTTGCTCTTCCTCATGCGTCAGCTGATGCGGCTGCCTGTGTTGCCCTGCATGTGGACGCTGATCCTCGACAATAGCGCCGCGCTCAGATCGCCACCGCTTCAGTGTGCGTTCGCTTATGCCGATCACGGCAGCCGCTTGATAACGGGACGCGCCACCCATAACCGCTTCGTCAAATAGCGCGATGAGCCTTGCACGTTCCTTGAGAGGCGTTAGTCGTCCTCGCCGCTGTCCGGATCCTCGCCGTACAAGGCTTCGAGCTTTTTTGAAAGCACTAGCAACGACGTTGTTTCTGCCAGCACCTTGTCTTTGCGCCGTACTTCCGCTTTGAGCTGCTTGATGGTCTTTCGGTCTTCTTTGCGCTGTTTCTGCGCTGCTTTTGCCTGCTCTTCTTGCCGACCAGCTCCTTCGAGACAAGCGGCTTTCCATTGCTGGATTTGCTCGGGATAAAGGCCTTTTTCACGACAGTAAGCGCCAAGCTCTGTTTCTGACATCGTCGCGGTTTCGATGACAACGGCTAGCTTGGCGTCAGGTGACCATTCGTTGTCGCCTTGGGTGTAACCCGGCACAGGGACTCCTTTTTCTCGACACTGTTTTAACCAACTATACAGCGTCGCGTTGGAGATGCCTTCTTCCGTTGCTACCGACGCCACACTGCGATTGTGGGGCGGCAATAACTTTTTCAGGATGGCGGCTTTACGCTCTTCAGAATAACGTGGCACATGAATTCCATACCGCTCCCTCTGGACTGAGTTTAGGCGATATCGCCAACCGGACAACTAGGCTGACAGAGGGGGCTGGCGTGATGGCGACATTCTGGCCAACCATATATTGTTCGGCGCCCACCGGTCTTTTGCCTAAATAGTGGTGCTGAAGATCCTCATAACAATGCTGCATACCTTGAAATAGGTTAGTTCCGGCGCTTGCAATGGTTTTCTTAAGCACAACAGGGTTGGTGAGTACATAGTTGGAGGGTGAGAATATATCCAGCCACTGCCGGGCACCAAACTCCACGGCCTGTTCATGATGCGGAGACAAACCGCGTAGCCCCGTTGTGGCGTTATGCCACCACTGTTGTTGAAGCAAAAAGCCTTGATAAAACAGGTTGTAGGGAAAATAACGCCAAGCAGGATCTTGAAAACGACGGTCCTGCGGTAACGGGGCAATGCAAGGAGAAGCATTGGGATCGAAAGACGAATGGCTGGCCCAAGCCAGCAAGCGCAGGTATTTTTTCACTGCTTTGTGTAGTAGGTGGGCTTGAGTCCCAGGAGAAAGTTGGAGGCTAGATAGCCAATCTAGATACGTCAGCATGGCTGACGTGGGTGAAATCCCTAATGTTAAGCTGGCCAATGATGCTCGTACTAACCTGTCTAGATATTGATGCTTGGTTTCGTCGAAGATCATCATAATGGCACCTTAGAAGGGATGCTAAATGCATCTTTAATCCCCATGGTTTTACTTCTTATCGTTGGCTTGCTATTGCTTGTTATTATTTAGTGGGTGAAGGCCTTTTGTGCCACTATTCTAAGTAGTGTGTTTGCCTTGGGTCAATTTTTACGCATGTTGATACTTTTTTATTATGTTAGTCATCTTTTCAAAACAAAGGGCTGCACTATAACTATCCAAGCAACATCCAAACAACACGCCAAGTAACATGCAAGAGCCACGCGAAAACGTGTTTGTTGTTTGTTGTTTGTTGTTTGTTGTTTGTTGTTTGTTGTTTGTAGATGAAGGATAAAAACGGTTGGGTAGATGCTGTTTGAAAAAAATTGTCTAAACAGAGGAGAAATGCCGTGGAAAAAACTGCCAAAAAACCTGTCGTTGCCAGTCAGGAGCCAAGCGATTTACCGGTCAGCCGCTCTTTAAACCCTCTTGAAGAGTTTGATCGATTGATGGAGGGATTTTTTGAACGTAGCTGGTTAAAGCCATTTTTTAAAGATGATGTGTTCAAGGAGCGTCTCGGCTTTTTTGCCCAGAGCAACCCCAAAATTGACATTATTGACCGGGAAAAGGAGCTGGTTGTCCGTGCCGAAATGCCGGGCGTGGATCGTAAGGAGTTGGATATTGAAATCACCGGCCATTCTGTCATGTTAAAAGGGCAGCGCTCCGGTGAAAGCGAAGAAAAGAAGGATGAATACTACCACTCGGAGATATGGCAAGGCGCTTTTTCCCGGACAATTGCCCTGCCGGTCAATATTGACCCGCAACATGCGGAAGCTAAATTCAAAGATGGTATCTTGACCATTACCATGCCCAAGGTTAAACAGGCATTACGGCGAAAACTTGAAGTGGAGTAGTTGTTTAATCAGTGTTAGTTAAAAACTTCATTATATATACAAGGAGTGCCAACAATGTCGAAATCGGATAATCAGATTCAAAAAGATGTGCTTGCAGAGCTGGAAGCTGATCCTTCAGTGCGGGCGGCGGATATCGGTGTTGAGGTAAAAGACGGTATCGTAACGTTAGCAGGACACGTTGATAGTTATGCTGAGAAGTGGCACGCCGAACAGGCAGCCCAACGGGTTAGTGGTGTTAAGGGCGTAGCGGTTGAAATGGATGTAAAGCTGCCTGGAGAGAATCAGCGTACCGATGCAGATATAGCGCGTGCGGTTAAAAATACCCTGGAGTGGAATGTTTTTATTCCAAATGACCCCATCAAGGTAATGGTTGAAGATGGATGGGTAACGCTCACAGGGGAGGTGCCCTGGGATTACCAACGCCGTTTAGCCGCGAGTTCTATCCGCTACTTGGCCGGTGTGACCGGCGTTAGTAACCAGCTCGTGCTGAAACCTAAGCCAACAGAAACAGCGGTTAAAGCTAGTATCGAATCCGCACTTAAACGCCAGGCGCTGCAGGATGCAAATGCGATTAAGGTCGAAGTGCATGACCATGATGTTATGCTAAGCGGTAAAGCGCATAGTTTTGCGGAGAAGGAGCTAATACACCATGCGGTTTGGAACTCGCCAGGGGTCTGGAAGGTAACGGATAATATCAGGATTTAAAGGCACGGCATGGTAGAAGCCCTAAAATTGCTGCAGTCATCGAATCACTAGCCGGTGGTTCGATGACGCTCTTTTTGAGTAAGGCGTTAAAATCTCGCGTAGATCGCTAACAAAAGGCCGCCTATTTCATCTTCTGTTCGGTAAAGCGTTGCATAATAGTAAGCGTTTCGTCGCTAACATGATGCTCCATCCCTTCGGCATCAATCCTTGCCGTGCTGTCATCCACCCCTAAGGCTCTCAGAAAGTGCAGCACAATGTCATGACGAGCGCGGGACGTCTCGGCCATTTTTTGACCCTCTTCGGTCAAAAAAAGCGAGCGATAGGGCTTGCTAGTCACTAACCCCAGTTCATTTAAGCGCCGAATCATTTTTGAAACGGTGGCTTGGCTCACTGCCATGCGGTTGGCGATATCGGCGGCGCGCGCCTCACCACGATGACGAATTAAGTCGCCAATTAGCTCGACATAATCTTCGATCAACTCGGTTTCGTGTGCATTACGCACCGTTTCGTACTGCTGTGCGTGCTGTTCCACGGGAGGCAGTGCATCACCGCTTTGACCGCGTAGAGAGAGGGTGCGCTGCTGTTCGTGATCACTCATTGGCAAAGGTTATCAAGGTTAGTGGAAACGTTAATTGGCGATGGTAGCGCATTTTTTACGATAATTGTTAGCCAAGGCTAAACTGTTTGCACAAAGCTTTTTTGTTGAGCTACAGTTGTATTCAACACCAGCCTAGCACAAGGGAGAAATAGGATGCCCAAACAGTATGCGTGGGCCTTATTAAGCGCTTCATTGGCTTGGGCCAGCGTTGTGACCACCGCACAGGCAGAGGAGTTGCAGCAGCCGTCTCTCAAGATTGCGGTTACATTTTCTGTACTCGGTGACTTGGTGAAAAAAGTCGTTGGTGAGGATGCCAGCGTAACGGTTCTCACCCCTATCAACGCCGAGGTGCATGAGTGGGAATTAACCCCTGATAACTTCGCGGCGCTTGAGGAAGCAGACATCGTTTTCTATAACGGCTACCAGCTTGAGCAGTGGATGCGTCAAGTGGAGGCGGTGGTGCAGGAAGATGTGCCGATGATTGCCGTTGCAGAGGCCTCTGGCTACCCCACCCAACCAATCGCCACGGGTGACATGGAGGGGGATGTTGACCCGCATCTGTGGATGGACCCTCGCGCCGCCATTGCCTATGTGCACGCTATTAAGCATGCGCTCAACGATGGCTTAGCCCATTGGGGCGATGCCCTTCAACAGCGGGCTGCTCGCCTGGAAGCGCAGCTACAAGCGCTTCATGTGGAGCTGGCGCAAACGCTGGAAGCCATACCGGATGAGCGCCGTGTGCTGCTCTCCAGTGAAGCGGCCTTCCTCTATTTTTCCGATGCCTACCGTTTTGAACATGACGGTATTTGGGGCACAAATGCTGAAACAGAGGGCTCTCCGCGCCAACTGATGCGTGTGATTGACCGTATTAAGGAGCGCCAGCCTGCCGCCCTGTTCTGGGAAAGCACGATATCGGATCGTCACGTGACTAGTATTGCCCGTGATACGGGGCTGCCAGTGGCAGGGCCACTCTATGTCGACTCGCTGAGCGCGCCCGACGGCGAAGCCGCCGATTACTTTGCCATGCAGCGCCATAACGTGGCGCTGCTGCGCCGTTACCTAGCAACCGAGTAATGGTTATGGATACGACCCTTGCAATGCACACCGCTGCTATCGAAGTGAAAGGGCTTTATGCTGCTTACCATCGGCAGCCGGTACTGGAGAATATCCATCTAACACTACCAGCAGGCCGCTGGACAGCGATTGTTGGTCCGAATGGAGCGGGCAAGTCAACGCTATTCCACGTATTAACGGGCAGCATGAAACCGCTGCGTGGCCAGATAGATGCATTGGGTAAAGCGATTGAGCATCATCGGAAGGCGGGGAGTATCGCCTATATGGCCCAGCGGGAAGCGATTGAGTGGGATTTTCCCATCTCGGTATGGGAAACCGTCATGAGCGCCCGCTACGGGCACATGCGTCAAGATGCCTGGTGGCGGCAGTTACTCCCTGCGCGTTGGCATGAGCAGCGGCATCGCCAAGCGGTCGAAAAAGCACTGGATGACGTCAATATGCTGGCATTTGCCGACCGCCCCATTGGAGCACTCTCCGGTGGACAAAAAAAGCGTGTGCTGCTTGCTAGGTCGCTTGCCCAGGAGGCGAACATCCTATTACTGGACGAGCCGCTGGCTGGTGTAGACCCACCCAGCGAGCGGCTTATCTTGGATGTCTTAAATCGGGAGCGCGAAGCGGGAAGGACCATTGTTATGGTGACCCACGATATGCCGGGGGCGCGCCGCTATGTGGATCATGTCGTGCTGATTAATCGGTTTGTCCGTGGAGAAGGAGCGCCCGATGAGATGCTTAGCGATAGCAAGTTAGCAGAGCTGGCCGTTAGCTCTATGGAGCAATCCGCATACGATATCAGCGTTGCTGGTAGCCCAGCACTGGCAACCAAATCATAGGCAACAGACATGCTACATACGTTAGACGCTTTTGGCAGTGCCTTGGTATCCGGGCTGATTGCTGTACTGATGGTTCCGGTCAATCTGTTGCCTGACAGCATCTCGGATGCCTTTCAATACGCTTTTATGCAGCGGGCGCTGCTGACTTCGATGATGGTAGGCGCTATTTGCGGCATGCTCTCATGCTATGTGGTCCTAAAGCGCTGGTCGCTGCTAGGGGATGCGATCTCCCATGCCGTTTTACCAGGGGTCGCAGTCGCTTACTTATTGGGTCTGCCATTTTTTATAGGCGCGTTTGTAACAGGTGCTTTAACATCGCTTGGGATTGGTGCTATTGAGCGCCATACCCGGATTAAGTCTGATGCGGCGATGGGTATTATGTTTACCGGTGCTTTTGCGCTGGGTATTGTATTGATCAGCAAAATTGCCTCTAGTACCCATTTAATGCATATCCTGTTTGGCAACGTTTTGGGCGTTCAGCAGTCGGCGTTATTGCTGACGTTGGCCGCTAGCGTCATAGCGCTATTGGTGGTCTGGCTCGCTTTCCGTCCCTTGATGCTCTACGCCTTCGACCCGACCCAAGCCCAGGCACTGGGCTTTAATACCGGGGTTATTCACTACGGTTTGATTCTGTTGCTCACACTCACCATTGTTGCCAGCCTGGAAACCGTTGGCATTATTTTAGTGGTCGCTATGCTAATCACCCCAGGGGCAACAGCGCACTTACTCACCGATCGCTTTAAAACGATGCTATTGATTTCCGTTGGTGTAGGGGTAGGTTCAGCAGTGTTGGGGCTGTGGCTCTCATTTGCTTTAGACGTAGCCTCCGGCGGAACGATTGTTTTGGTGGCCACCGGCTGCTTCTTTATGGCGTTGCTATTCTCACCCAGGCATGGGGTGTTGATGCGCCTTTGGCGGCACCGCCAAGTCGGCGCATCGTAGCGGGCTATTGCGAGGCTTCTTGAAGCTTCTCCCAGGTCTTTTCTGCAATCCCGATGCCCGCACCGGTCATTAACAGGTAGGTTTGGTCAACGCCTGCGCTGTGCAGAGGCTCGGCCTCATCCTGGAAATGGATGCCGGCAATCAGCTGGCCGGTAAAGCCAGCCTTGCGTAGCTCGCGGCTGGCTATCAGTTTACTTTCCAGCTCTGGCGTTGCGAGTATCACGGCAGATAAGTCGTTGATATCTAGTTGGTGCCAGAACCCCACGTCCTCAATGTCGCCGTAGCAAATTTGCCGTTGGCTGTCTGATTTATTAGGGTCAGAGTCGATACCCATGACCTCCAGCCCCTTATCTCTGAAGAAGTCGTAGGCCGCACTGCCGGTTCGTCCCATACCTAGCACCAGTACAGTGGCTGCGCCCAGGTTAACAGGCTGCTCGTCGGGGTGGCGTGAATGGCGCTCAAAGCGGGTTAGCTGCTTTTCCCAGCGGTCAAACAGGCTATGGGCCAAGCGGTTAAAAGGTGCCGCTATCACGAAGGAGAGCGCCACGGCAATGGCTAATGGAACCAACCACTCCTCTAAAATGCTTGAGGCGACGATCAGGCCAAACTCGCTGTAGGCTGTCAGGCTTAAACTGCCCAAGAACGCGTTGCGTGCGCGTAACCGGAAGGCAATTAGCAGGGCAAAAAAGAGCACTCCCTTGAGTGGTAGGACAACGGCAAGTGCTACTGCAAAGAGCAGCGCGTCGGTATCGGGCAAGCCAGCCATACCGATTTGCAGGAAAAAGCTGATGAGCAGAACTTCCTTCAGCCCCCACAACGCTTTAGATAACTCCTGGGCACGAGGGTGTTTGGCCAGCAGCAGCCCCATCACCAGAGCGCCAACTTCGGAGCTTAATCCAACGGCTTCAAAGCCCATGCCGCCTACGGCAATCGCTAGTACTGCCCCCATTAATACTAACAGCTCATCATGCTGAGCAATGCTCATCAGCCAGTACAACAGCGGACGAAGTAAGGGAAGTAAGAAAACCAGCAATGCCCAGAGGCTAGGTGACTGGCCGCTGTAAATACTTAGCACCGCTAAGGCAGCCAAGTCTTGGATAATCAAAATGCCAATGGCGATACGGCCATGCAGTGCCCGCAGCTCACGTTTGCTTTCCAGCACTTTAGCGGCCAGCACCGTGCTGGAAAACGACAGCGCGATAGCCAGCAGCAGGGCGGTGTCCAAAGGTAATGAAAAAAGTACCGAGAACCCAAAGGTAAACACCAGACAGGTAATGGCTAGATGTATCAACGCACTGCCCAGTACTACCGGCTCGGCTAAGCTTCTAATATTCAGTTTTAAGCCAATCGTGAACAGCAATAATAGGACGCCCAGGTGGGCGAGATGTTCGAGGAGTGGGCCTGCGTCATCAGGCAAGCCAACGCTAGGGCCAAATGCATTAAGGGCAAACCCTGCGGCTAGAAAGCCAACCAATGGGGGAAGGCTAAGCTGGCGAGCGAAAATACCGAAAACAAACGCAAACGACAAAATGAGCACTTCAAACATGCGGTGTCCTTAGCAAACGTGGTGGGCGAGCTATTTATTAATACGCCAATGTTTTTGCATTTCGATAAACGTGAAGGAGGCTGACCACGTAATCAGTACGAAACCCGTCAGCGCCAGCGTGCCGTAGAGGAACCTGACTGGCCCAACGGCATAGATATCCCCATAACCAACGGTGGTGTAAGTGACCGCAGAGAAGAAAATATAATCCAGCAGATGAAAGCTCTCATACCCTTTTAGTGCGCCGATGCCGTTGATGGCGGAGAGCCACCAGCCCGTTAAACCGAACAGCCAAATTTCGGCAACATGGGTGGTTAATACACCAAATGCCATGACGAGGATGCGTTGACGATGGGGGCGGTGCGAACGCTCAATTTGCCGGGAGATTAGCCACAGTGCTTCGTAATGCAATAACACCGCGAACACGACAGCAAGCAACGTGGTAACAACGACAGCCACATGTCCAGGATAGGGAATAGTCACGTTACATCAGTACCTAGGGCTTCGGAACGAGGAAAGTGTTGAAGAGAGTGTTTTAGCATAAGCGGCTGCCAAACAGCAGCAGTGATGGGTCCAACGTTTGCCATCCCCACCAACCCAACAAGAGTAGGCCGCTAACGAGCAGCAGGCCCAAGGCTACCCATAATGCGGTGGTTGGCATCATGACGACACCTGTGGCGATGCTGGCCGTGCCAATGGCTTCTCACTGATCGTCCAGTGAAGAGCAGCAGCGACGACTGAAAGCACAATCGCGATCTGCCATACCGTGTTGTAATGGCCGGTTAAGTCATAGAGGTAGCCGCCTAGCCATACGCCCATAAAGGAGCCTAGCTGATGGAAGAGAAACACAATGCCTCCCAGCATAGATAGATGGCGAACACCAAATACCGAGGCCACGATGCCATTGGTGAGCGGAACGGTAGAGAGCCACAGTAACCCCATGGCGATACCAAACAGATAAGCGCTGGTGCTCGTTAATGGCAGCACGATGAAAGCAGTCATCACCACACCGCGAATCAGGTATAGCCAGCTCAGTAGGCGCGGTTTAGACCAAATGCCGCCCATCCAACCTGCTGTGTAGGTGCCCACAATATTGAACAGCCCAACCAGTGCTAGCACGGTAGTTCCCACTTGCACCGCTAGCCCATTATCAAATAGGTAGCCGGGCAAGTGCACCGCGATAAAGACCACTTGAAAACCGCAAACGAAAAAGCCCAGGCAGAGCATCCAAAACCCTTTTTGGCCAGCGGCCTCGTTTAACGCATCGCGCAAGCTTAAATCGCCTAGTGCATTGGGGCGTGGGCGATCTTTGACCATCGCCCCTAGTGGGAGCATCAATGCAGCGATTGCCCCCATCGCCAGCAAGGCGGAGGACCAGCCAAGCCACTCGATCAAGCCAAGCGTACCGGGCAACATGGCGAACTGGCCAAACGAACCCGCCGCGCTCACGATGCCCATCGCCATACTGCGCTTCTCCGGCGCAACCGCACGGCCAACGGCACCCAGAATGACCGAGAAGGTAGTACCGGATAGGCCAAAGCCAATCAGCAGGCCAGCGCTAAGCGTCATCCCCAAGGCGCTGGTGGATAGGCTCATAAAGCAGAGTCCGAGCACATATAAAGCGCCACCCACCACGATGATTTTGGCCGCTCCGAAGCGGTCGGCTAGCGCCCCGGTAAAAGGCTGCGATAGCCCCCAAATCAGGTTCTGCAGGGCAAGCGCAAACGCGAATACGCCGCGCCCCCAGCCAAAGTCGCTGCTCATCGGCTCCAGAAACAGGCCAAAACCGTGGCGTAGACCCATGGCTGTCGAGATAACTAGGCTAGCAAGCACAATAAGAAGCAGCGTGTGATGTCGGGGGAGAGCCATGTCACGTCTCTTAGGTTTGTTTGATTAACGCGTTAACCAACTATCGCACGGGTTTCACTTCTTTAGAAGCTTCTCCATAGCCAGCGTTAAGTTTTCGTAAAAGTGGCGATATTAAGCAGTATGCTGTAGAGCAGCAAGTCTGAATAATAAGAGTAACCATATACTCGCCACTCTGAACAAGTGGCACCTACCTTTCTAACTCGCTTAGCCTAAGCGGTGCCTGTGTTTAGCCTGATTGTCAGCGTTTTATCTGTTAGAATCCGCCCCCTTCGGCGTTAATGACCTTCCAATAGCTCTGGGTATTTCCATGAATGCAGTAATTCTTGCAGTGTTCGTCATGGTGGCACTGTCGCTTCTTCGTGTGTCCGTTGTCTTCGCCCTGGTGGTGGGGGCGTTAGTGGGGGGCCTGGTTGGTGGGCTCTCTTTGAATGAAACCCTCGGTGCGTTTAACGACGGTGTAGGTGGTGGCGCGCAGGTGGCGCTGGCTTATGCGACGCTTGGGGCCTTTGCAGTAGCGATCTCCCGCTCTGGGCTGCCTGATATGCTGGCTAACCGTTTGATTACCATGCTAGGCAAAGAAGCAACCGCTGCCCACCAAGCGCGCGTGAAAATGCTGCTGCTGGTGGCCGTCTTGCTAGTGGCGATTTCCTCACAAAACGCGATTCCGGTGCATATCGCCTTTATTCCCGTGTTGATTCCGCCGCTGTTGGCGGTGATGAACCGCCTGCAGCTCGACCGCCGTGCCGTGGCCTGTGCGCTGACCTTTGGCTTAACCGCCCCCTACATGCTGCTACCGGTAGGGTTTGGGGCGATCTTTTTGAACGATATTCTGCTGGCGAACTTGAACAGTGCCGGGGAGTCGTTGGGGCTGGAAATCACCCGCGGCATGGTGCCCATGGCAATGGCGATTCCAGTGGGCGGTATGGCGATTGGGCTATTGGTAGCGCTGCTGTTTAGCTACCGTGGCCAACGCGAATACGCCAGTAAAGATTTAGCCGCGACGAACCAATCACACACACCCGCCGAACCGCACATGCTGGGGCTGGTGATGTCGGGGGTGGCCATTGTGGCCGCGCTGGGTTTGCAGCTGTATACCGGCTCAATGATTGTGGGTGGTTTGGTTGGTATTGGCTTGCTCTCGCTGGGCGGCATTTTTAAATGGCGCGAGGCGGATGATCTGTTTACCAGCGGTATGCGGATGATGGCGCTGATTGGCTTTATCATGATCTCGGCAGCAGGCTTTGCCGAGGTGATGAAAGCCACTGGTGATATTGAATCGCTGGTAGCAGGGGCGTTTGAGCTATTTGGCGATAACCGTGGCTTGGCCGCTCTGGTGATGCTGCTGGTAGGCCTGTTCATTACGCTGGGCATTGGTTCTTCGTTCTCTACCATTCCCATTATCGCCGCCATTTTTGTTCCGCTGGCCGTGCAGTTTGGCTTTTCGCCCATGGCCACCGTGGTGCTGGTTGGTACCGCTGCGGCGTTAGGCGATGCAGGCTCGCCAGCATCGGATTCCACCTTGGGGCCAACCTCAGGCTTGAACGTGGATGGCCAGCATGACCACATGTGGGACAGCGTGGTGCCGACGTTCCTGCACTACAACCTTCCGCTGATTGCCTTTGGTTGGCTGGCCGCCATGTCGCTTTAAGCGTCCTCAGTACTTACCCTCAATACCTACCGAAAGGGCAGCGCTAAGCTGCCCTTTTTGATGTAAGCTGCCCCTTTTGATGGAAGTGTGTTGAGCAGATAAGACGCTACTGCTTAGGCAAGTGCGCTTCAAACGCACTCAGCAGACCGCGCAGCAAGGAGAGCTCTTTACGGCTGGGCTGGGCACGGGCAAACAGCGCCTGAAGCTGCTCTTCGGTGCGGGCGTGGGGTTGGGTTAAGAAGCCGCTCTGTTGCATCAAACGCCCCAGGTGCTCCTGGAAATAACCAAACTGTTCCCGGCTGGGGGGTGTTGCTTCCAGCGGGCGCTGATACTCAAAGCCGCTGGCATCGCGCTTGCGCCAGGCGCGGTGGACTTCATAGGCGAGGATCTGCACCGCTTGTGACAGGTTGAGAATGCCATACTCCGGGTTGGCGGGAATGCTCACCTGATGGCTGCAGCAGCGAATTTCATCGTTGGTCAGTCCAGAGCGCTCCCGGCCAAACACCAGTGCCACCGGTGCCTGGCTGGCGTTTTCGATGACTTGCTGGGCCATCTCGTCAGGCTCGTCAAAATGGGGCAACGGCATACTGCGTAACCGCGCGCTGGCGCCGACCACCTGCACGCAGTCGCGCACGGCCTCTTCTAACGTGCCCACACAGCGAGCGTTTTCCAGTACGTCCGTGGCACCGGCGGCTAGGCGAGTGGCTTCTTCATCGGGAAATGCGCGTGGGTTTACTAGTACAAGCTCCGTTAAGCCCATGGTCTTCATGGCGCGGGCAGTGGCGCCAATATTGCCAGGGTGGAACGTTTGCACCAGTACGATACGAATATTGGAAAGCACGGAAAATTGAACCTAAAAGCTGCCAAATAAAAGCGATGATGGTAGCACGCTTTGTTACGCTATAAAGGTGATGCAAAAAGAAAGAACCCCGCCGAAGCGGGGTTCTTAATGACGTTAACCGTCAGAGCGCTAGGCTCATGGGTGCATTACATCATGCCGCCCATGCCACCCATTCCGCCCATGCCACCCATATCAGGTGTGGCTTCTTTCTCTTCCGGGTCGTCTGCGATCATGCACTCAGTGGTGATCATCAGGCCAGCGACGGAACCTGCAGACTGCAGCGCAGTGCGGGTCACTTTTGCCGGGTCGAGTACGCCCATTTCGAACAGGTCGCCGTATTCGCTAGTTTGCGCGTTGTAGCCGAAGTTGCCTTCGCCATCTTTCACGCGGTTGATGACCACAGCGGCTTCTTCGCCAGCGTTGGTAACGATTTGACGCAGCGGTGCTTGCATCGCGCGAAGCGCCATGTTGATACCGTGGTTCTGGTCTTCGTTGTCACCGGTCAGGCCTTGTACTTTGGCCATCACGCGTACCAGTGCAGTACCGCCGCCAGGTACAACGCCTTCTTCTACGGCTGCGCGAGTTGAGTGCAGGGCATCTTCAACACGGGCTTTCTTCTCTTTCATTTCCACTTCGGTAGCCGCACCGACGCGGATAACGGCAACACCGCCTGCCAGTTTGGCAACGCGCTCTTGCAGCTTCTCTTTGTCGTAGTCGGAAGAAGTCTCTTCGATCTGCGCGCGGATTTGGTTAACGCGTGCTTCGATATCGTCCTCTGCACCTGCGCCATCGATGATGGTGGTGTTCTCTTTGGACATGGTCATGCGCTTCGCGGTACCCAGGTGATCCAGGTTCGCTTGCTCAAGGGTCAGACCGACTTCTTCAGAAATCACGGTGCCGTTGGTCAGGATAGCGATATCCTGCAGCATCGCTTTGCGACGGTCGCCGAAACCAGGTGCTTTAGCAGCAGCTACCTTGACGATGCCGCGCATGTTGTTCACGACCAGCGTGGCCAGCGCTTCGCCTTCGATATCTTCAGCGATGATGGCCAGCGGCTTGCCTTGCTTGGCAACAGCTTCCAGCACCGGCAGCAGTTCGCGGATGTTGGAGATTTTCTTGTCGACGAGCAGGATGTACGGGTCTTCCAGCTCAACCGTCATGGTGTCTTGGTTGGTGACGAAGTAGGGCGAGAGGTAGCCGCGGTCGAACTGCATGCCTTCAACCACTTCCAGCTCGTCTTCAAAGCCGCGACCTTCATCAACGGTGATGACGCCTTCTTTACCGACTTTTTCCATCGCTTCAGCGATGATTTCACCAATGCGCTTGTCGCCGTTGGCAGAGATCGTGCCTACCTGAGCGATAGATTTGGTGTCGGTGCAGGGTACAGACATCGCCTGGATCTCTTTTACCGCCGCCGCGACCGCCTGGTCGATACCGCGCTTCAGATCCATCGGGTTCATGCCGGCAGTAACGCCTTTCAGGCCTTCAGCCACGATGGCTTGAGCCAGAACGGTAGCAGTGGTGGTACCGTCACCTGCGGCGTCGGAAGTTTTAGAGGCAACTTCTTTCACCATTTGGGCGCCCATGTTTTCGAACTTGTCTTTCAGTTCGATCTCTTTAGCAACGGAGACACCGTCTTTGGTGACGGTCGGCGCGCCGAAGGATTTGTCCAGTACTACGTTGCGGCCTTTCGGGCCCAGCGTGACTTTTACGGCATTCGCCAGAATGTCAACACCACGCGCCATGCGTTTGCGAGCATCATCAGAGAACTTAACTTGCTTAGCTGCCATGTTCGTTACTTCCTAACTATTGAAATAAAAATGGGAAAGTAATTAGCCGAGGCGGATTAGCCTTCAACGACGGCCAGGATATCGGCTTCGCTCATGATCAGAACTTCTTCGCCGTTGATTTTCTGCTTCTCAACACCGAAACCGTCTTTGAAAATCACCGTATCGCCAACTTTTACGTCCAGCGGGCGTACGTCGCCGTTGTCGAGAATGCGGCCATTACCAACGGCCAGGACTTCACCACGCGTGGGTTTTTCCTGTGCATTACCCGGTAGCACGATGCCGCCAGCGGTTTTCTGCTCTTCTTCCACGCGACGGATCACGACGCGATCGTGCAAAGGACGGATATTCATGCTCACGTTCTCCTGAGTATCGTCAAAGCCCTTGGGGGCAGTTAGCTTAAAGTAATTTCCGCGGGCTTGGCCCTCGGAAAGTGAAGGCACGCTGCCTTCATGTTAATGGCGAAAGCTAAGCCTTCGCCGAACCTGTGTGCTGACTCAAAAGTGGGGGCTAGCCAACACCTTTCAAGGGGTAGAGATGAAAAAAATTGCTGTTTAACTGTTTTCTTGACTTATAGGCACTTAGCGGCGGCGAGCGTCATCTTCTCGGCTGATAAACTCACCCTCTAGCGGGGCATCCTGTTGCTCTGAATGGCGCTGTTGGGTGCTGTGCTGCCACGAGTTTTGCCGCCATCCTTGATGGCTTTCACCATTGGAGGCGTGCTGCTTAGCCGCTGCGGTTTTTAAACCTACCCAGGTAAGCGCTTTCATTAGCAGCTGGCGCGCATTAGGCAGTAGGCAGGCAATGCCCAATGCATCGGACAGAAAGCCGGGGGCGAGGAGTAAGGCACCGCCAAAGATAAGTGCTGCACCGGTGAGCAGCTCTTGGGACGGAATTTCACCTACTTGCATACGTTGCCGTGCACGGGCAAAGGTAGAAACGCCTTCTTTACGTATAAGGTGAAGCCCGATAAAGCCTGTGCCCAGCACTAATGCGAGTGTGGTTAGCAAGCCAATTTGGCTGCCAATGGTAAAAAGCAGCACAAAGTCCAGTAGAGTGAACAACGAGATGAATAGAAGAATAGGCATGGCCGACTCCAAAACAGGCGTAATTGGTGAATATGGTGTCAGAAATATAAAAAACAAGAAGCCGTGGAGGCGTCTGGTGGGGTAGGCTCAATATTTTGGTGTGACTCTTCTATGCTGCAATGCACAATCTTGTGTTAAGTTGAGCTAGAATAATTGAATAGCGCGTGTAGGCCGTTGGGGTATGGATGGAAGAGTATGCTGCACGCTTGCTGAATGGAGAGAATGATGCAGTTAACCGACAAAGTAGTGGCTATTACTGGCGGTGCCAGGGGGTTAGGGTTTGCCATGGCGCAGCGCTTGGGTAAGCAAGGTGCCCAGATCGCCCTAATGGATATGAGTGCTGAGGCTCTAGATGCGGCGGTCTCCACGCTTCAGTCTCAGGGTGTTAAGGCACAGGCATTTGTCACCAATGTTGCCGATGAATCATCGGTTCAGCATGCCTTCGCTGATATTGCCCAGCGGATGGGGCCGGTCAGTGGCTGCGTCAACAACGCAGGCATTACCGATGATGGGCTGCTAGTTAAAGCAAAGGATGGCGTCGTCGAAAAGCGCATGTCGCTTTCCTCATGGCAGCGTGTGCTAGACGTTAATTTAACGGGCGTATTCCTGTGTGGTCGTGAAGCGGCGACGCAAATGGTTGAGGCGGGGCATGAGGGCGTGATCGTCAACATCTCCAGTATCTCTCGCGCGGGTAATATGGGGCAGAGTAACTACGCGGCAGCAAAAGCGGGTGTACACGCTTTAACGGTGACATGGGGAAAAGAGCTGGCGCGCTATGGCATTCGTACCGGTACCGTGGCGCCTGGATTTATTGAGACCGATATGACGGCTTCAATGCGGCCGGATATGTTGGAAAGGATCGCCTCCAGCGTCCCTTTAAAGCATTTAGGCGAGCCGGACCATATTGCCCAAAGCGTCGCATTTATTTTTGAGAACGACTACTTCACCGCCCGGATTATCGAGTGTGATGGCGGGTTGAGGCTTTAGGCGTTAAGGCAATGGGTATTGGCCGATGGGCATTGGCGGCATGATTAGCCAATGCCCATCCGATAGCGCTATTTAAGGCGCTAAAATTCGAAGTAATCCCGCTGAATTTCCCGTTGGAAATACATTTCCAAGCGTAGTGTCATTGCCCAGCGCGGGTCGTAGCTATCGTCACGCTGGAAATGCAGTTCAGGAATCACATCGCCAAATAGAATCCCTTTATGAAGGTCACGGCGATAGCGCGTTTGAAGGTAGTAATTGGTCATGCGCGGGTTAGAGGCACTTTCACCAATCGCGATGGCGGAGTAGCGCAGGGCGCTGCGGTCATTCAACCGCTGATTGAGTTCTGCAACTTCGCTATATTCCAGGGTGTCTTCCTCTTCACGCCACTGCACCGTGGTGATAAATCGCAGGTGGCGGTTTTCCGAAATCGGGCGGCCAATATCCCAAGTGGTGCGGGCTGAGTAACCTTCGTTATTGAACCAGGAAACACGGTTGAAGGACTCCAACTGCCAAGGGCCGTCGCCTAGATCCCATAACCGTTCGCTGGTAAAGCGCACATAGGGGTCTAATGGCATCCGTAAACGAATACCAGCGCCAATCCGGTTGCTCCAGTTTTCGCGCTTATCGCGGCTCTCCAGCCAATCCAGGCCAAAGGTGGAAGTGCTGCGATCACGTTGGTCGTTGTAGAGGCGGCCAGAGCCTTGGTCAGCCAGGGTGCCTTGCGACTCTTCAGGGTCGCTTTCAATAACCAAGCGCAGGCGTTCTTCTGTCGTGGGTAGGTCAATCCGATAGCGTACGCTGATATCACCACTAGTGCCATCGCCCTCCATCCAATCAATTTCCTGGCCAAGCCGCAGGTAGGACTCATTGTTGACGGTAGCGGAGGCGCCTCCCCCAAAAAAGGCATCGATGTTACGGGAGGTGTTATCAACCCAGTTGCCTAAACTGGCACGAAACGGCTCAACCCGCTCTTCGGCCCAGTCAGGTAAGTCGCTATCTTTCTCAGCGGCATGGCTTTGAAATGCAAGGGTGGTCAATGTGCCAAGAAAGATGAAGGCAATGACGGGTTTCATAGGCTATCCCCAACGTTGTAATGATGTGCGCTGCACTATTATGCCTTATGCATTTCGATATCTTTGGCCCATTGCAAAACGCGCTTGCGATCCCGGCGGCTATTCATGCGTTGAGTATCGACTTTTAGAGGCGTTAACTGATGAAGTGGGTCGGCCGCTAGATCAAGTGCAAAGCGGCGTGACGCTCCAACAGGCATGTCTTCAGAGCCATAAATGGCGATAACGCGTATTTCTAGCTCAGGCGTCTGACGGTGTAACGTTTGTTCATCGAGCTGCCAGTGGTGCATTAATTGCTGGACAATAGCGCCGAATGATTGGATATGCAGATAGTCGCCTGATGCCAGCGGCCCTTGATGGGTGCGGTAGCACTCTTCGGCATCATCGCCGCTCTGCTGCTGATACTCCACTACGTCTAGCTCGTAAGTACCGTCACGGGTATACAGCACCGCCACCAAATGCTGAATGTAGATCGCTTCACTGCTCATATTGCTAATCAGGCATAAGGCGTCAGTGCCAACGCCTTTACCACGATTAACAATAATGCGAGGGCGGCGTTGACGCACATAACCGTTATAAAGCAGCTGAGCGTAGAAAACCCATACAATCAGTGTGCAGATACTGGTGACTGCTGAAATTGCCTGAGCGTTGTCATTCAGCCATTGCATAAGCTGAGATCCTTCTCAAATGATTCGGCACGGGTAGGGTGCTAACGTAGCCTAAAAACAGTCGCTAGTCAGCTAGTTAGAGTAGTTTCTGGGAGTAGCTTTGAGGGAATTTAGAAACAAAAAAATTCGGTTAGCTGTTAGCTACCGAATCATTTGAAGCAATACGCTTTAAATTGGTGCGGATGGGGAGACTCGAACTCCCACACCTTACGGCACTAGAACCTAAATCTAGCGTGTCTACCAATTCCACCACATCCGCAGAAGACGAGGCGTATATTATCAATATTCGCGCTAATGTCAAATCTTTCAGCGCTATTATTTTACTGTTGTGGCAAAAGAGGATGTGGGGCGGTGAGAAAATGGGCGTTAACCATGAATCAGTGGCTCAAGCGGGGGTTGCCCGGCTATTGTGCGTTTTGCCTTACTGAACGCAGCTCACATGCTGGATGGTGTGATGAGTGCTTTACGTTACTACCCTGGAATCAGCATGGCTGTAAGCAGTGCGCCGAGCCGCTAGTGGACGGCAAGGAAAAATGGTGTGGCCACTGCTTGAGGGAGCCACCTAGCTTTACCACTACAACAGCGCCACTTTGCTACCGGGACGCCGTTACTTCTTTGGTGCACGATTTTAAATTTCATGGCTCCCCTCGAGCAGGAATGCTGTTGGTTGAATTGATGTTGTCTCGACGTCCTACCAAGTTGGGAAATGCACTACTCCCTGTCCCTATGTATCCCGCGCGCGCCAAGGAGCGTGGGTTTAATCAGGCGCAGTGGCTCGCTGAGCGATTAGGTGGCCGGTTGGGTGTGCCGGTGATACAAGCGCGTTGTGTTAAGCATCTGCCCTCCCAGCGTTCACTCAAGCGGCGTGAGCGGCAGCACAACTTAGTGGGCGCATTTACGGTAGAAGCCCCGATGCCGGCCCACGTGACGGTTATCGATGATGTCGTCACGACGGGGGCCACAGGTCACGCGTTAGCAAGCGTGTTGCTGGCCCACGGGGCTAAACGGGTAGATATCTGGGCAGCTGCCCGTACACCGTTGCAGAAGAGTTGATAAACTACCCGGCCAATCTAAGGAGCGATCTATGTCACACCCGTTTAGTGCGCTGTCGCCGGATGTTGTGATGTCGGCGGTGGAATCAGTGGGGATATGGCCGGCCGGCGAGCCGTTTGCTCTCAATAGCTACGAGAATCGCGTATTGATGTTTCGTGATGATGAGGGTGGCCGCTGGGTGGTGAAGTTTTATCGGCCTGATCGCTGGTCGAGTGAGGCCATACAGGAGGAGCATGATTTCCTTGGCGAGTTACAGCAAGCCAGTGTGCCTGTCAGCGCGCCCTGGCGTGACGCTAAGGGCTTATCACTCCATGAGTATCAGCAGTTCCGTTTTGCCATTTTCCCCCAATGCCTTGGCCAGGCACCTGAATTAGACAATCCTGCCCATCTGTTTGCGCTAGGCGGGGTATTGGGGCAGCTCCATGAAGTCGCAGCTAAGAAGGCATTCCAGCATCGTGCAACGCTGTCGCTAATTGGGGGCGTGAGAGAGGCAGAGGCGTGTGTAGCTGCCAGTGCGTGGCTGAATAAGCACCAAGCCCGTGCTTATCACTCAGTTGTCGAAAGGATTTGCCGTCGGTTTGAGAGCATTCGGATAGACAAAGAGAGCATGATACGTACTCACGGCGATTGCCATTTAGGCAACATTCTTGGTCGCGATGAGGCGTTTACCCTGGTCGATTTCGACGACTGTCTGATGGCTCCGGCCATCCAGGATATATGGATGCTGCTGCCGATGGAAAACCCGCAGCTATGGCGGGCGCAGCTCAGCGAAATGGTGGAAGGCTACGAAGAGACGAGAGCGTTTCCTCATCAGCAAATGTCGCTCATTGAACCGCTGCGGGCCTACCGGTTAATACGCCATGCGGCATGGCTGGTGGCCCGCTGGGACGACCCCGCTTTTCCCCAGGCGTTTCCCTGGTTAGCTGAGAGTGGCTATTGGGACCAGCATATCCGCCAGTTGGAGCAGCAACTACTGCAGCTGGATAGCCCCCTGTGGTTAGCCTAAACGCCGTTTCTCAACAACACCGGCGTTGAGTGTCCCGTTACCCAAGGCCGGTGCTGGCGCCAGGTTTACTCTGGCAGTTCAGTAGGAGCGGGGTTCTCTACGCTCTGGCTAGGGTCGGGGCGCTCACCGGGAATGGGGTTGGCGACACCTTCTCCATTAGCTTGGCGGCGGGCCGCGTTAATCTCAGCCGACGGGTTGTCTTGAGCCTGAATCTGGATGCTCTCTTCGAGTGTTAGCACAAATGACTGGCCCGGTGCTAAAGAGCAGGAGCCGCCATCACAGGCAAGACCATATTGGCCATCTTGCGCATAAGCGCTGGCTGAAAAGGAGCCAGAGTAGATGGCGCTTTCGGCATCGTGGGTTTCAATACAAGTGGCATCTTGGGTCGTAATGCGGATACGGTCCCCGTTTAGCTGCGCGTTCGCCACTAACAGGCAGTACTCTGGCAGCGAATGCGTGGTGCTATCTGCTGGTTTAGGGTGCAGCAAGATTTCGTTGTAGCGGGTTTGGCTGCTATCAAATTTTAACGCTTCAACGACTTCAACGCCTACTTTCGCACCGCTGGGTAGCTCCAGCGTTGACTCCTCTGCGTGTAAGGGGGATGCAAACAAAGTACCCAGCAGGGCGGTTAGCCAAAAGGGCGATGATTTAAATGACATAGCGTACTCTCAACAGTGGCCCCTGCAGTGTTAGCAGGAAAATTTGTGCTCTTATCATAGCACAGCTCAATTAGTGCCGAAGGGGGGTGCGTGTCACTCTGCCACAGCCTGTGCTGCTGGGGTAGAATAGATAAACTTACTGCCCCTGTTGTACGAAACTTGTTTAGGGTATATTTTTTGTACAGGATAGCGTTCGGCTAGCATACGTGACGTAAAGGCAGCTAAACGGAAAATACTGCGAGCCACCAAGTGGTTCGCTAACAATGAAGGTTCGCTGGCGCGATGATATTGCTGCAAGGCGATTAAGTAATAGCGAATACGCACAGTTTTGATGAGGCCGACAATGACCGACGATATCGCCCAACACTACCGCCATATTATTTCTGCGCTGGGTGAGAACCCTGATCGCGAAGGACTGCGAGATACCCCCAAGCGGGCTGCTAAAGCTATGCAGTTTTTGAACGCTGGGTACCATCAGTCGTTAGAGGAGATTGTCAATGGGGCTGTATTTGAGTCGCAAACCGATGAAATGGTGCTAGTGAAGGATATCGAGCTTTACTCCATGTGCGAGCACCACCTCCTACCGTTTATCGGCAAATGTCACATTGCTTATTTGCCGAGTGGCAAGGTGCTAGGCCTCTCAAAATTTGCTCGTATCGTTGATATGTACGCGCGCCGGATGCAAATTCAAGAGAATTTAACGCGCGAAATTGCAGAGTCAGTACAGCAAGTAACCCAGGCGCGGGGTGTGGCGGTGGTGATTGAAGCACGTCACCTCTGCATGATGATGCGTGGCGTCGAAAAGCAGAACTCAAGCATGACATCATCCGTTATGTTGGGCAGCTTCCGTAGCAATCAAGCAACACGACAAGAATTTCTAACACTGATCAGCTGATCTGGGTGAAACTCAGCAGGTTTCATGTCAAAGACTTGGTTAAACGCTCCGTTTCGTCTTAGCATGGACAAGTGAATGAGCCTACACGGCCGTTATCTGGTCAGGAGTTTGTCATGGAAGCGCTAAAAGAAACACAGCTGTATTGCCCCTTTGCCTATATTGACGGCAGTTGGGTGGCCGCCGATAGCGGTGAGCAAATCAATGTTCTAAACCCAGCCACTGGTGAGCCAGTGGGTGACATGCCGCGCCTAGGCAGAGCAGAAACCGAGCGGGCGATTGAGGCTGCCGATGCAGCTTTGCCAGCTTGGCGGGCGCTAACAGCGCAAGAGCGAGCAGATCTGCTACTAAAATGGCATGACCTGATGCTTGAGCATAAGCATGACCTAGCTCTGCTAATGACTCACGAGCAGGGCAAACCGGTTAAAGAGGCTGAAGGCGAGATTGTTTACGCAGCTAGCTTTTTACGCTGGTTTGCTGAAGAGGCGCGTCGGGTTTATGGCGAGACAATCCCAGCTGCCAAAGCTAATCAGCGGATTGTGGTGACCAAGCAGCCGGTTGGTGTAGTTGGAGCGATTACGCCTTGGAACTTCCCGGCGGCAATGATTACCCGCAAAGCGGGGGCCGCGTTGGCGGCGGGCTGTACCATCGTTGTGAAGCCTGCCAGTCAAACGCCTTTTTCTGCTACAGCTCTGGCGCTGCTCGCTGAGCGTGCAGGTATTCCCCGCGGCGTTTTTAACGTTGTGCCGGGCAGTGCTTCAGAGATTGCAAAAGCACTTACTCAGTCGCCGAAAGTTAAAAAGATTACGTTCACCGGTTCAACGGAAGTGGGCCGTAAGCTGATGGCTCAGGCCGCTGAGCATGTGCAGAAGGTCTCTTTGGAGCTAGGTGGCAACGCGCCCTTTATTGTTTTTGAAGATGCAGATTTGGATGCGGCGGTTGAAGGTGCCATGGCGGCTAAGTTTCGCAATGCTGGGCAAACCTGTGTGTGTACCAACCGTTTTCTCGTTCAATCCAGCGTCGTCAACGCCTTCTGTGAGAAGCTTGCCGTTGCGATGAACAGCGAGCTGCATGTGGGTGATGGCACTGAGCCGGATGTGAATATTGGGCCGCTCATTGATGAGAAGGCTGTTCAAAAAGTCAGTGAGCACGTTCAGGATGCCGTTGATAACGGCGCAGAGCTGCTTTTGGGAGGGCACCCCCATCCGCTAGGAGGCAACTTCTTTACTCCGACGCTGATCAGCTTTGCAACGGACAAAATGAAAGTTGCCCATGAAGAGACATTCGGCCCTCTTGCTGCGGTGTTCCCGTTTGATGATGAGGAAACCGCCATTGAGATGGCCAATGATACAGAGTATGGCCTAGCATCCTACTTCTATTCCCGAGACCTTGCCCGTGTATGGCGCGTAGCTGAAGCGCTGGAATACGGTATGGTAGGTATCAATACTGGATTAATTTCCAATGCCTCCGCGCCATTTGGCGGGGTAAAAGCCTCGGGCCTTGGTCGTGAAGGAGGGCACCAGGGCTTGGAGGAATACCTGGAAACCAAGTACCTATGTATTGATCTCGGTAAATAAGCGCAATAGCGGGTAACCCAAGCCCTCACTTGGCTTCAAGTGAGGGCTTTTCTTATGAAGGTTAGTGGCGGAAGTGGCGCATTCCAGTGAATACCATCGCAATGCCCGCTTCGTTAGCAGCGTCAATGACTTCTTGGTCACGCATGGAGCCGCCGGGTTGAATCACAGCGGTGATACCTGCAGCGGCAGCCGCATCAATGCCGTCACGGAAAGGGAAGAAGGCGTCGGATGCCATCACGGAACCCGGTACAGAAAGCCCTTCATCCGCTGCTTTAATACCAGCGATTTTGGCCGAGTAAACCCGGCTCATTTGGCCAGCGCCTACCCCGATAGTTTGTCCCGCTTTGGCATACACAATGGCATTGGATTTCACAAACTTCGCTACGCGCCAGGCGAAGGCGAGGTCCCGCAGCTCTTGCTCGGAAGGAGCGCGTTCGCTAACAACGGTGAGCTCATCGTTGGTGACCATGCCTTGATCTCGGTCTTGTACCAACAGGCCACCGGTGACGCGTTTGAAGTCAAACGCAGGCTGTGGCGTGCCGGGCCAGTGGGCGCTGACATCAAGTAAGCGAACATTCTGCTTCTCGGCCACAATGGCGGCGGCATCGTCGCTAACGCCAGGGGCAATAATGACCTCAACAAACTGGCGGTCAATAATGGCCCGTGCAGTCTCTGCATCCAGAGGAACGTTAAACGCAATAATGCCGCCAAAAGCGCTGGTAGGGTCGGTAGCGAAGGCTTTGTCATAGGCCTCTAATGCATTGCTGCCGACGGCAACACCGCATGGGTTCGCATGTTTCACAATTACACAAGCGGTTTCGCCAAAGGCTTTAACGCACTCAAAGGCCGCATCGGTATCCGCGACGTTATTGAATGAGAGCGGTTTGCCTTGGAGCGTCTTTGCGGTGGCGACACACGGCTCGGTAGCGTTAGGGTCAACGTAGAAGGCCGCTTTTTGGTGTGGGTTTTCGCCATAACGCATGTCCTGCTTTTTATGTAGCTGCAGGTTGAAGGTGCGTGCAAAAGTAGCATCTTCGCTGCTTACCTGACGGCCAAGATACTCGGCAATGGCGCCATCATAACCAGCCGTATGCTCAAACGCTTTAACAGCTAAGTCAAAGCGTGTAGCAGCGCTTACTTGGCCTGACTGCTCAGCCAGCTCGCCTAGCACCCGATCATAGTCGCCCGCGTTGACCACTATGGTGGTGTAAGCGTGGTTTTTGGCACAAGCGCGCACCATGGTAGGGCCGCCAATGTCGATATTTTCGATGGCGTCTTCCAGGGTGCAGTCCGGTTTGGCGACCGTAGCGGCAAACGGATAGAGGTTCACCACCACCATGTCGATGGGGGAAATATCGTTGTCGGCCATCACTGCGTCATCCTGGCCGCGACGCGCCAGAATGCCGCCATGGATTTTCGGATGTAGCGTTTTAACACGACCATCCATAATTTCTGGGAAGCCGGTATGTTCGGATACTTCCTTAACCGGAATGCCGTTCTCTTGCAGCAGGCGGAACGTGCCGCCAGTAGAGAGTAGCTCAACTCCATGGCTGGAAAGACCACGGGCAAACGCTACAATGCCAGTTTTATCAGAGACGCTCAGCAGGGCGCGACGAACGGGGGTAGCAGTACTGTCAGCCATAAGGGTGCTCGTTGTGTGCAGGTCGGTAGTTAAAACAGCGTGTTAAAAAAAAACAACAACGCCCCTTAGGGGGCGTCACTTTCAATTAATCCATAAAGCTTGAGCTTCTTGCGTAGCGTGCCACGGTTTAAACCGAGCACTTCGGCGGCACGGGTTTGATTGCCGTCGGTGTGCTCCATCACGCACGCTAGCAGGGGAGCTTCCACTTCGGCCATCACCATGGCATACAGATCGGTTGTCTGGCTGCCATCCAGGTGTTCGAAGTAGCGGCGCATTGCCATCTCAACCGCTTCTCTGAGTGGTTGAGGCTGGGTGTTGGCGGCAGAAGGATCTGCTAGCGTGCCCGAAAGGTGGGAGGAGCATTCGCTGGAGAACAGATTGCGTTCAGTCATGCAGCATGGCTTCCTTTGGCTAGCAGCCGCTGAGCGGCGTCTTGGGTCATGGCGTTATTAATCCAGTCAATCTGCGCATCGGGCGAGGTGAGGGCGTTAAACTGCTGCTTGAGCGCTCGCTGCTCGGTATCCGAGAAACGTGGGTCATCATTGAGGTACCAACCGACGTGTTTACGTGCGATGCGCGCCCCCATGGTTTCGCCATAGAACGTATGTAGCGCCTGTAAATGCTCAACTAACACTTGGCGGCGCTCTGCGAGGCTAGGAGGGGCTAGCCGCTCGCCATGGGTTAAGTAATGGTTGATCTGTTGAAATATCCACGGATTGCCCTGAGCGCCACGTCCCACCATGACGGCATCGGCACCGGTATAGCGCAGAACATAAGCGGCCTTTTCGGGAGTGGTGATATCTCCGTTGGCAATGACTGGAATCGAGAGGCGCGACTTAATGTCAGCAATCGTGTCGTACTCCGCCTCACCAGTATAGCGCTGTTCGCGGTGCCGGCCATGAACGGCCAGCGCCTGAATGCCCGCAGACTCTGCGAGTTTGGCAACACGCAGCGCGTTATTTGATGCCGCACACCAGCCAGTGCGAATTTTGAGCGTAACCGGGATGTCGACGGCCCCCACCACTGCCTCTAGAATCTCGGCAACGAGGGCTTCATCACGCAATAGCGCAGACCCCGCTGCTTTATTGCACACTTTTTTGGCCGGGCAGCCCATGTTGATGTCGATGATTTGTGCACCCAGTTCCGCATTGAGCTTTGCCGCCTGGGCCAGCATCTCTGCATCGCCACCGGCAATTTGTACCACGCGTGGGTCGGGCTCGCCTCGATGGTCCATGCGTAGCTGCGATTTACGGGTATGCCATAGCGATGGGTCGGCGGTGACCATTTCACCGACTACCCAGCCAGCGCCAAGTCGTCGGCAGAGCTGGCGAAACGGGCGATCGGTTACGCCTGCCATAGGCGCCAGCATCACTGGGTTAGGCAGTGGGTAAGGCCCAATCGCAGGTGGCGAAGTAGTCATCAAGGTCATTGCGGTGCACTTTGGTCGGCATGAAATCGACGAGTAGGGCGTTTCAAGGGGGCGTATGATACGCCTACTCGCCAAAGGAATGAAGGCCAATCCCTATTTTATACGGGGCGGCGGCCTGTCAGGCGCACCCAGCCTTCGCGGATGGTAGGCTCATCCATTAACAGCCCCTGGGCTTCGTAGGCTTCAAGCACGTCTGCTGCCTGGTTGGCTAATATGCCCGATAGCGCTATTTGGCCGCCGGGCGCGACATGGCCTGCAATCATGCTGGATAGCTCAACCAACGGCCCTGCCAGAATGTTGGCGGTAACGACCGGGTAGGGGCCGCCCGCTAGCTGTTCCGGGTAGTAGAGTGCCAGCTGTTCGGGGCTAATCGCATTGCGCTCGGCATTTTCACGGCTGGCCTGCAGGGCCTGCGGGTCGATATCCGTACCGTCAGCATGGGAAGCGCCCAGTTTGAGGGCTGCAATGGCGAGGATGCCTGAACCGCAGCCCACATCCAGCACGGCTTTATCCTGCAGTTCATGGCGGACTGCCAAGCCGTCTAGCCACTCAAGGCAGAGCGCAGTGGTCGGGTGTGTGCCGGTGCCAAAGGCGAGGCCAGGGTCAAGGATTAAATTAACGGCGCCGGCTTCGGGCGGCTCGTGCCAGCTAGGCACAATCCAGAGTCGCTCACCCATGCGTAGAGGGGTGAAGTCATCCATCCACTCGCGCTCCCAATCCCGATCTGCCAGCAGCTCATACTCAATGGTTGGGCACGGCTCGCCGGGGATCTGCTCTGCCCAGGCGGCTTCAATGCGGCTGAGCATTTCATTGATGCCGTCGAGATCATCGTAAAGCCCCGTCAAAATGGTATCTTGCCATAAGGGCGTAGTGCCGCGTTCTGGTTCGAACACAGGGTCGTCGTGGGCATCCTGCAAGCCAATGGCCGTTGCCCCCTCTTCAAGAAGCAGCTCTTCGAGTAGGTCGGCTTGCTCGGGGGCAACGTGCGCTTTCAATTGCAGCCAGGGCATCGGGGATCTCCACCGGAATAGGATAAACGAAAAGTGATCATAGGCTGGGGTAAAACAGCGGCGGGGTGGCGATGGCCACCCCGCAGAAGCGCCCGCCACTGAGCGGGCGTGGTCGCAACCAATAGATTAGCTGCTTAGCTTCTTTTCCAGGTAATGGATATTGACTCCGCCCTGGCGGAAGTAGCTATCCCGTACCAAGTCTTTCTGTAGATCAATATTGGTTTTGATGCCTTCAACCAGCAGCTCATCGAGCGCGTTACGCATCCGGGTTAGCGCAGTATCGCGGTCCGCTCCCCAGGTGATCAGCTTGCCGATCAGGGAGTCGTAATGGGGCGGAACGGTGTAGCCAGTGTAGAGGTGGGAGTCCATCCGGACGCCTAGCCCTCCTGGTGCGTGGTAGAGCGTTACCTTGCCTGGAGAGGGCATAAAGGTGCGCGAATCCTCCGCGTTGATGCGGCACTCAAAGGCATGGCCGTTGAGCTTTACGTCTTCCTGGCGAATCGAGAGCGGCATGCCGGAGGCGATACGCAACTGTTCCTTCACGATATCAACGCCGGTAACCATCTCTGTTACTGGGTGTTCTACCTGTACGCGGGTGTTCATCTCGATAAAGAAGAACTCGCCATCTTCATACAGGAACTCGAACGTACCCGCACCACGGTAGTTGATCTCGATACACGCTTGGCGGCAGGCTTCCAGCACTTTGGCGCGGGCTGCGGGGTCGAGCCCCGGGGCGGGCGCTTCCTCGAGCACTTTCTGGTGGCGGCGCTGCAGCGAGCAGTCGCGGTCATACAAGTGAATGGCGTTGCCCTGACCATCAGCCAGCACCTGTACTTCCACATGGCGAGGCTTCTCTAGAAACTTCTCCATGTAAACCGTGCCGTCGCCAAACGCTGCGTGAGCTTCGGTGCGGGTGACGGTAATGGCAGAGAGCAGGTGGCCTTCGGTATGCACGACGCGCATACCGCGACCGCCGCCACCGGCAGCGGCTTTGATAATGACTGGATAGCCAATGCGGCGGGCGGTGGCCAGGTTAGTCGCATCGTCATCTCCCAGGGGGCCGTCCGAGCCAGGAACGGTGGGGACACCCGCCGCCTTCATGGCTTCAATCGCGCTGACTTTATCACCCATGAGGCGAATGGTTTCAGCACGCGGACCGATAAAGGTAAACCCAGAGCGTTCTACCTGTTCGGCAAAGTTGGCATTCTCGGACAGAAAGCCATAGCCAGGGTGAATGGCACTTGAGTCAGTGACTTCGGCAGCGCTAATCAGCGCGGGGATATTGAGGTATGACTGTGCTGAAGAAGCGGGGCCAATGCATACCGCCTCGTCGGCTAAACGGACGTGCATTAACTCTCGGTCTGCTTTGGAGTGAACCGCAACGGTCTTAATCCCTAGCTCTTTGCACGCGCGTAAGATGCGAAGGGCAATCTCGCCGCGGTTTGCGATAAGTACCTTGTCCAGCATGGGAGAATCCACCCGTGTTGAAATGAAAGATTAAGCGATGACGATCATAGGCTGATCAAATTCCACCGGCTCGCCATCTTCCACTAGGATGGCCTCGACCACGCCGTCGCGGTCGGCTTCAATTTGGTTCATCATTTTCATCGCTTCAACGATACAGACGGTATCGCCTTGCTTAACGGTGTCGCCGACTTCTACAAACGCTTTCGCACCCGGCGCCGGGCTGCGGTAGAAGGTGCCTACCATGGGAGAGTTCACCGCTTCGCCGCGGTAGCTGGTTTCCTGGGTGTCGGCATCGGCGGTAGAGGCGCTAGCCGCCGGAGCCTGAGGGGCTGCAGAAGGCGCAGGCTGAGCGTATTGCGGCATCGGCTGCGGCTGCCAGGAGGTGCCGTTAGGGTGACGGCTAATGCGAACCGACTCTTCACCTTCCTGAATTTCGATTTCGCTGATATTGGACTCTTCCAGCAGCTCGATCAGTTTCTTAACCTTGCGAATATCCATACGTATAGCCCCAAAAGTTGATCAAAGTGACACGCGTCAGTAGGCCGAGCGGGCCTGCCGCGTGCAGCGCCCTGTGGGCGCAGTAAACCAATTTTAAAAATGAAGAGAACGCGGCACGATGGTGAACGTTACCCCAGACTCAACGCTAAAAGATGAGTTTTTTAGCAAATATGGCTGCGGAGTTTGCCGAAAAAGTAGCGCACTGTCCAGTATCCGCCAAAAGGCGGGAAAAATTTGCCATTTAAACAACTGTTTGACGATAATCGCGACATGGCGGCTAAATTATCGCTAGCGATGCGAAGCTGACACTGAGCACTACACGACATCGCCGTGTTGCCAGCGTTGCCGTGAGCTAGCCTTGTTGCCAGCGTTTCAGTGAATCCAAGTGCTGCACTAAGCGTTGCGCGGTGACTTCTCCTTGAATCCTAGCGTCGCGAACCTCTTCCCCCTGCTTGAAAAACAGCAGGCTAGGCGGGCCGAAAAGGCTGAAATGATTTAACAGCTCCCGACTTTGTGCATTGGTTTCCGTTACATCGACTGCGATTAGCCGAAAATCGTTCAATGCAGCGGCCACCTGTGGGTTTGGGTAGACGTCGCGTTCCATGATTTTGCAGGAGATGCACCAGTCAGCGGTAAAGTGTGCAAAGACCGGTTGTTCCGCCCGGGCTGCCTGGGCCAGCTCGGTTTGAAGTGCCCCCAGGCTATCCACCTCCTTGAATGCCAGGGTGGTGGCTGAATCGGGGGTGCCTGTAGCAGTGAGCGAAAGCGGGCGTAGTGGGTTGCTGTTGCCTTGGGCTGCTCCCAGCACTAGCGCTATCCCCCAGGCCAGCAGCATCAAACCCAGGGTCTGTCGTGCCTTTGCCCAGCCGTTAGAGGGGGAAGTGTTCAGTGCACCCAGGGTTAAAGCGCTGCCCATCGCTAAGGCCGCCCACAGTAATAGTGCCAGCGAAGGCGCAATCAAGCGCTCTACCATCCAGATGGCAACGCCCAATAGCAGCAGTCCAAAAGCAATTTTAACGCCATTCATCCAATTGCCCCGGCGTGGCAGCAGCGTGGTGCCGAATGTGCCTACCAGCAGCAAGGGAAGCCCCATGCCAAGCCCCAAGGCGAAGAGTGCCGCGCCGCCCATGGCGGCATCACCGGTGGAGGAGATAAAGACCAGGGCGCCGGCTAGCGGAGCGCTAACGCAGGGAGAAACCACAAGCACCGACAGCGCACCGGCAACCGCCAGGCCCAGCGGGCCGCTGCGCTGCGCCCGCGCTTGCCAGGCGTCTACTTTACTAGCAAGGCGCGGTGACACGCGCAAATCGAAAGCGCCGAACATCGCCAGGGCAAACAGGACAAACAGTGTCGCAAAGGTAAAGAGCACTGGCGCTGACTGTAAATGTGCCTGAAGGTTAAGCCCTGCACCGAATAGCCCCATCAAAATACCTACCAGCGCGTAGGTTGCCGCCATGCCCAGCACATAGCTCGCTGAGAGGGCAAACGCACGCGGCTTGGTCGGATTCTGTCCTACCACAATGGAGGAGAGAATCGGGATCATGGGGAGCACGCAGGGGGTAAAGGTCAGCCCGACACCGGCCAGGAAGAAAAGCCCCAGGGCAAGTGGCAGGCTCGCACTGCTAATCAGTGCGCTAAAGTGGCTATCTTCACTCTGCGGCGCGCTAAACGTGGTTGCTGATTCATTGGAAGGTTTGTTGGAAGGTTTGTTGGAAGGTTTGTTGGATGGTTCGTTGGTGGAGTTAGCTGCCTGGTGGGCAGGGCTTTGCTCGGTAATTGCTTGTGCTGAGCTATCTTGCCAGCCAGCAAATACGCTAGGCGGTGCGGTTTCTGAGGCTTCTAGCGTGACGCGTTCGGGGGGGTAGCATAAACCGGCATCCGCGCAGCCTTGAAAGGTAAGTTCAACCTCGAAAGGGCCGCTATAGGGCGCGGTAAGAGGAACCTCAAAGACCACTTGGTCGCGGAAAATATAAACATCGCCCAAAAATTCGTCGGTGGTGAAGCTGCCAGGGGGGATGGCTGGTTCACCAAGGCTGACAGACGGGTTCTGGCTAGCGACGGCAAACTGGTGGCGGTAAAGGTAATAATCCTCGGCAATTTCAAAGCCGACGGAAAGAGTCTCTCCATCGTGCCAAGCGCTGGGCTGGAAGGCCTCCAATACAGGCAAAAAAGCGCTCTGGTCGTTGGAAGAAAACCATTGGCCATGCGCCAGTAAAGGTAGCCAGCACAACACGAACAACAGGCTGAAACGTTTAATGGGCAACACGCTATATCCTTACGCAGTGGTAACAGGTCTAGTGCAGTGGGGCAGGATAGCGCACCTCCCATGGTTAGCGTACTGTCTGCGGTGACGTGACGCGGTACTTCATGCGCCGTTAATCCGAAACGCAAAAGGCCGCCTGAAGTGGCGGCCTTTTGGGGTAGTACCGAAACGCTAGTTACGCTTTTTTGTAAGCAGCGGCCGACTTTTCAATCGCTTTGCGAGCGGCTTCGACGCCTTCCCACGACTCTACTTTCACCCATTTACCTTTTTCGAGATCTTTGTAGTTCTCGAAGAAGTGGGCGATTTGCTGGCGCAGTAGCTCGGGTAGGTCGGTGACTTCCTGCACGTCATCATACAGGGTGGTCAGCTTGGGATGCGGTACACATACCAGTTTAGCGTCTTCGCCTGCTTCATCGGTCATGTTCAGAATGCCGACCGGGCGTGCGCGAATAATGCTGCCAGGTGCTACCGGGTGAGGAGTTACTACCAGCGCGTCTAGCGGATCGCCGTCGTCGGCCAGGGTGTGGGGGATAAAGCCGTAGTTGGCCGGATAGAACATGGGCGTGGCCATGAAACGGTCAACGAGGAGGGCACCCATATCTTTGTCGATTTCGTACTTAATCGGCGCGTGGTTAGCAGGAATTTCGATCGCCACGTAGATATCGTTGGGCAGATCCTTTCCGGCGGGGATGTTATCAAAGTTCATCGCTGGTTCCTTGGCTTGGCTTTTCTTACCTACTGCAGTGAACAGTAGTTAAGCAGTTGATGCATTGCATTAATGGTGAAGAATTATACGAACATGGCCGGTAGATTACCAATGCGACATAGGTGTTTAGCTGTCTAGATGGTTAGCTGCTAGATGTTTGGGAAACCGGTGTTCAGGTGAGGCGCAGATAAAGAGCAGGCATTAAAGCCAATTGGCTCGCTGCCAATCTGTAGAGAGATATGACCGTAGAGAGATATGAGGCGGGTTTTTGTGGCGGGCACGACGTTTGGTGGGCATCGTTTCGCTGTCTCAGCGTGTATGATAGCCCCCGTATGGTTGCGATGGTGAGCCGTAAGCCCAGGAGGATGAGTTGGCGCACGCCCAGTTGCTAATTAGTTATGGTCAAGCGTTTGTAGCCCCAGAGCGTCGTCAGCACCGTAGCTCCATGTCGGTGCGCCTGCCGGACGCCCCGCTGTTAAAAGTGAAAGGCGGCTGCGCAGTGATCAGCGACTCTATTTCGCGTAATACCATGGCCAAACAGGCCGGCGACCTAAGCGTTCGCGGTTTTTTGGCGGATTACTACTCAACACCGGAGCACTGGGACACCAAGACTTCGGCAACCCGAGTGCTGCGCGCCCTCAATAGCTGGTGCTACAGCCAAAGCCAGCATGTTAAAGAGGGTGGCTTTGTTTCGTCGCTCTCGGCCATGGTGTTTGTAGGCCGGGAAGGCCACCTGTTTCATATGGGCGATACCCTGGTATTTCGCCTGCGTGGTGCTGAGTTCGAGCAGCTAACCCGCGATCACGTGACCGATGTGGGCGGTTATCGCTATCCCTCCCGTGCGCTGGGTATGGATGTGAGCCTCGATATTGATTACACCCACCTGGCTTTAAAGCAGGGCGACCTCTTTGTTTTTACCACCCAAGCCGTCCGGGGCACGCTCATGCCGTCAGACTATGTGCGGCTTATCCGGCAAGATGCCAGTGACTTGGATGCCGCCTGCGAGCGTTTAGCCAGCGAGGCGAAACAGCGCGCTCAGGAGCGGGGCTACGGCGGCGACCAGTTCTGCTTTCAGTTGCTGCGTATTGATGAACTGCCGGAAGAGGCCGCTGACCACCCAGGCTTGCTCTATGGCGACCTGCCGATTCCCCCCGAGTTGTCCATTGGTGAGCGCTTGGATGGGTTGGAAGTGCAGGCAGTGCTCTCACGTAATGCACAGTCTCGTGTCTACCGTGTGCGCGATGTGCACAGTGACCGCGTGATGGTAATGAAAGCACCAAGCCCGGAGCTTTCGCTGCGTAACGCCTACTTAGAGCACTTCTTGTTGCAGCAGTGGGTTGTAGAGCGGGTAAACTCCCCCTTCGTCGTGAAAGTGATGGAGCCATCCCGCCCGCGTCGCTACCTCTACTATCTAATGCAGAATGTTGACGGTGAAACCCTGCGTCAGTGGGCAGAGCGTCATCCACAAGCAAGCTTGGTGCAGCGCCTCGATATTGCCAACCAGTTAGGCAAGGCAGTTCAGGCACTGCACCACCGCGATATTATTCACCAGCAAATTAACCCGGATAATATACTGATCGATCAGCATGGTAAGGTGGTGCTGACAGACTTTAGCGCCTGCCACATGCGCGAAGTGGATGGGCATCGCCACTCAGGTGAGCTGCTTCGCCAGATTGGCTTTAATGAGCATACGGCCCCTGAGTATGCCCTGGGTGACAGCGTGGGGCGACGCAGCGATCAGTACTCGCTGGCATCGGTGGTCTATTGGTTGCTAACAGGAGAGTTGCCTTACACGTTGACACCTAACCGTCTGCGCTGCCATACCGATTTAGAAGAGCTCAGTTACCGCAGCGCGCGTGCAACCAACCCGGAAATTACCCCCGCGCTGGATGAGGCGTTGCGGCGCGCGCTGGACCCGCAGCGGCCACTGCGTTTTAGGCGGATGTCAGAGTTTCTCCATGCACTGCGAGTGCCCCTAGGGCGGCTGCCACAGCGAGAGGAGCCGCGTGCGGAATCCAGACGCTTCTGGCAAGGAGTTGCCGGGATTTTGCTGTTACTGCTGGTGCTTTCCTGGCTGCTGCGTTAGAAACGCGTATTAAGTGCATACTCCATTAAAAAAGGGGCGATGACCGGTGTCATCGCCCCTTTTTCTAGGCCAGCGTTTCAGCCAGCCAAGCAGTTACAGCGTGAATTTAGGCAGCTTCTGTTCTACTTTCGCGAGCTTGAGTTTGGCGACTTTGGGCAAGCCATTCTCGAACGGAGGGAAGTCTTCACCCTGGATCAGCGGCGAGAGGTAGTCCCGGCACGCTTGGGTAATATCAAAACCGCTTTCGCTGATAAATTCACGGGGCATGAACTTCTCTTGGTTAGCGATTTGCGACAGCGGCGCGGAGATCACGTCCCACTGGTAAGGGGTTTGCGAAATTCGGCGAATGGCCGGCATCATTGAGTTTTTACCCGCCAGAGCCAGCGTGACCGCTTCACGGCCAACCGCATAGGCTTGCTCAACGTCGGTTTTGGAAGCCAGGTGGCGTGCCGCGCGTTGCAGGTAATCCGCCACAGCCCAGTGGTACTTGTAGCCCAAATCCTGCTTGATCATGCCCGCCAGGGTGGGGGCGACGCCGCCTAATTGGCGATGGCCAAAGGCGTCAGTATTGCCCGCATCCGCCAGGAAGGTGCCGTCTTCGTAGCGCGCCCCTTCTGATACCACGATGACGCAGTAGCCGTATTTTTTAACGCTCTCGTCGACTCGTGCCATCACCGCTTTACGGTCAAACGCCACCTCGGGGAAGATAATCAAGTGCGGCGGCTCGCCTTCACCTTCACCGGCCAGGCCACCCGCTGCCGCAATCCAGCCTGCATGGCGGCCCATTACTTCCAGCACGAACACCTTGGTAGAGGTGGCGCACATGGAGGCGATATCCAGCGATGCTTCCCGGGTAGACGTGGCAATATACTTCGCCACGCTGCCAAAGCCGGGGCTATTGTCGGTAATGGGGAGATCGTTATCGACGGTTTTGGGGACGTGAATCGCGGTTAGCGGATAGCCAAGTTTCTCGGAGAGCTGGGAAACTTTGAGGCAGGTATCAGCGCTGTCGCCGCCGCCGTTGTAGAAGAAGTAACGAATATCGTGCGCCTTGAACACCTCGATCAGGCGCTCGTACTGGGCGCGGTGCGTATCAATATCCTTCAGCTTATAGCGGCACGAGCCAAATGCACCGCCAGGCGTATGGCGAAGGGCAGCAATGGCGTCATCGCTCTCCTGGGTGACATCGATAAGATCTTCCGTAAGCGCACCAATAATGCCGTTATGACCGGCGTATACCTTGCCAATCTGGTCGGGCGCTTGCCGGCAAGCTTCGATAACGCCGCAGGCGCTGGCATTGATGACGGCGGTAACGCCACCGGATTGGGCGTAAAAGGCATTATGCTGGGCCATGGAAACGTCTCATCTCCTGAAAACGGGTGGTCTAGTCGTTGTGTAAGGTAAGAAAAGCAGGTTGCTTACCTGGGTGTTGCAATGGGTGTTGCAAATAGCGGCGCTGCCAATAGAGCAGCCATAAACGCAGCAAAGTTTAGCGCAAAGCCGTTTCCGCTGCATTACATGGCACTTTGCCAGCACCAAATACCCTGCGTGCGTTACTCGTCGCAGCCATCCATTGCCTGTTCACGCTGGGCAAGCCGCCAGCCGCCCAAATCCTTATAGCGGTTTACCATGGCGCAAAACAGCTCTGCCGTGCGTTCGGTGTCATAGCGCGCCGAGTGGGCCGCTTTGTTATCAAACTCAATGCCCGCCGCGCGGCAGGCGCGTGCCAGCACGGTTTGGCCATATACAAAGCCTGCTAGGGTCGCGGTATCAAAGCTTGAAAACGGATGAAAAGGGTTGCGTTTAACGTTGCAACGGTTGGCTGCCGCGTTAAGGAAACCGTGATCGAACGCCGCATTATGGCCTACCAGAATTGCCCGCGAGCAGCCGTGTGCCTTAATCGATTTGCGGATAGGGCGGAAAATTTCGCCCAGCGCTTCAGACTCGCTTAACGCCACTTGGCGACGTAGCGGGTCATCCAGGTTGATCCCCGTAAAGTCTAACGCGGATTGTTCAACGTTGGCGCCCTCAAAGGGGTGGATGTGGTAGGCATAGGTGGCATCGGGCAGCAAATTGCCATCCGGGTCCATGGTGAGTGTGACAGCTGCAATTTCCAATACTGCGTCCGTCTGGGCATTAAACCCACCCGTCTCCAAATCAATGACAACCGGTAAATAACTGCGAAAACGCTGGGCCATCAATTCGCGGGCAATTGCCTCGCTCATGCAGCTCTCCTTAGTAAAGCGAGTAGTCGGTTAGGGTTAGCGGCGGGTGTTAGCCGCTAGGGTTGGGGTGATTCTAGCAGCTTTACCCCTAAGGCGTCGTTGACGGTATTCGCTGAGCATTGAGAGCGCTATACTGACGGTTTAAATCAATAGGTAGCGCCTAGAGCACTGCCTCTTCTCGTGAACTGCTTTTTACAAGGAGCAAAGAATGTCCGATGTCAAAAAGGTTGTGCTGGCATACTCAGGCGGCCTGGACACATCCGTTATCGTTAAGTGGTTGCAAGAGACCTACAACTGCGAGGTAGTAACCTTTACTGCCGACATCGGTCAAGGTGAAGAAGTCGAACCAGCCCGTGCAAAAGCGCAAGCGCTAGGCGTGAAAGAGATTTACATCGAAGACCTGCGCGAAGAGTTTGTACGCGACTACGTTTTCCCGATGTTCCGCGCTAACACGATTTACGAGGGTGAGTACCTGCTGGGTACCTCCATTGCCCGCCCGCTGATCGCTAAGCGCCTGATCGAAATCGCAAATGAAACCGGTGCAGACGCCATTTCCCACGGTGCGACCGGTAAAGGCAACGACCAGGTTCGCTTTGAGCTGGGCGGTTACGCGCTGAAGCCTGGGGTGAAAGTGATCGCGCCTTGGCGCGAGTGGGATCTTACCTCCCGTGAAAAGCTGATGGCCTACTGCGAAGAGCATAATATTCCGGTGGATTTCTCCAACAAGAAGAAGAAATCTCCCTACTCCATGGACGCCAACCTGCTGCATATCTCCTACGAAGGCGGCATTTTGGAAGATCCGTGGGCCGAAGCTGAAGAGGATATGTGGCGCTGGAGCGTTTCGCCTGAAGCCGCGCCAGAGCAGCCCACCTACGTTGAGCTGACGTTTGAGAAAGGCGACATCGTAGCCATCGACGGCGAAGCGCTGAAGCCGCACGAAGTGCTTGAAAAGCTCAACAAGCTGGGCGGCGACAACGGCATTGGCCGTTTAGATATCGTCGAAAACCGCTATGTGGGTATGAAGTCGCGCGGCTGCTACGAAACGCCCGGAGGCACCATCATGCTGCGTGCCCACCGCGCGATTGAGTCGCTGACGCTAGACCGTGAAGAAGCGCACCTTAAAGATCAGCTAATGCCTAAGTACGCCGAAGTGATCTATAACGGCTACTGGTGGAGCCCAGAGCGTCGTATGCTGCAAGCGGCCATTGACGAGACCCAGAAGAGCGTCTCTGGCGTTGTCCGCATGAAGCTCTATAAAGGTAACGCCACTGTGGTAGGTCGTAAGTCTGAGCAGTCGCTGTTTGATGAGTCCATCGCGACGTTTGAAGACGATGCGGGTGCTTACAACCAAAAAGATGCGGAAGGCTTTATCAAGCTGAATGCGCTGCGTTTGCGCATCGCTGCCGGTAAGGGCCGCCAGCAGAGCTAACCTTGCAACGTGGCCAGCCTTTGGGCTGGCCACTGTTTTATAGGAGCCACTATGTTTAAAAAGTTACTCTCAGGCTTGTTTGGCGCAGGGGGAGAAGGGGCAGCGGCGGGTACCAAGGCCGCTGACCCAGTGGAGTATAAAGAGTATTTAATTATCTCCCAGCCCGATAACCAAAGCGGTCAGTACCGTGTGAGCGGCTGGATACGTAAGCCGGACAGCCAAGGAGGCGCTCAAGAGCACCGTTTTGAGCGTTCCGATATGCTGCCGGGGCGTGAGGCCTGCGATGCGTTGATGGTGTCAAAAGCGCAGCGCTATATCGATGAAGTGGGGGATGCCATGTTCGACCCCGACCCCCGCCGTGATAGTCATACGGTTAGCTAATCTGGGAGTCCATTAGAGCACGTGCTTCTGCGGCTGCCTGCAGTATAAGTTCTGCAGGCACGTTCGGGTTAGCAACGCCTTGGTCGCAGGCTTTAATATCACGTAATAGCTCTCCTAGTGGCCCTTGGTGCTCGGTAAGTGCGCGGCTAATAGTCTGGCTAAGCGGTAGCTCTTGAAGCATGGTTTCTAAGTCAACACCTAAAATTATCGGCATGTACGAAAATAACCCGATAATAAAGCTCTCTTCCTCATCAAGGCCTCTTTGTAATGCCAATGCTTCGCAAGCAAATGCATACGTTAATCCACTGATCAGGTTAATTTTGCTGGCGGGGCTATTACCTGCGAGCATCACAATAGACACTAGCGTTCGCAACTCTCTCAGACCAATAATATGGATGCAGTCTAGCAGCCTGTAAGCGGGGCGCTGAGAGGCTTTCTCAGCTGAGTTAGCGCGCTTGAATACGGCATTAAGCAGATATGGGTCCCGTGCAATCAGCGTGCTTAATGCAGGCAAGCGTACTTTATCGCTATATAGTTGAGCGAGGAGTTGCATTTGGTTAGCTCGGGACGTACTGCGGCGATGAGTCTGCGTGGCTTGCACCTGGGGGCGCTGGTAAAAATATCCTTGAAACAGGCGAAAGCCGAGTGCTTTACACCGTTCAAAATCCGCATAGGTCTCTACGCGTTCGGCCAGCAGCGTATACCCTTCACGATAAAGACGTTGAATAAGTTCTACAGGTAAACCAACCGATATATCGAACTTAACGATATCTGCTAGGTTTAATAGCGCACTGTTGGCGGAAGTGGGCTCGAAATCATCAAGCGCTAGCGTATAGCCTTTTGCTTTTAGTTGGCGTAGAGCGGCGATAAGCGGCTCGCTCGGTTGAGTATCCTCTAGCACTTCGATAACAATTTGATTGGCCGGAAGGCCATCCAAATCTGGGTTAAGCAGCCACTGTTCGGACGCATTAATAAATAGCTGGCGCTGGCCGCAGAGCTTATCGAGGCCAATTTCATAAATAGCCACGGCACAGGCGCGGGCAGTTGCTTGAACATCATCAAACACTGCGGCGCTCTGAGCAGACATCTCGCCTCTGTACAGCAACTCATCTGCAATGTGTTGCAGTTGCGCATTCACTATGGGCTGGATGGCAATAGTGTAGTGGCCACTTTTCTCTTGTTGCGCTAACCCTTGCATAGTATTGCTGCTCCGCCAGTAACAGGTGAATGCGTGCGAGGGCGCGAAGAATAGCGTAAAAGAGTCAGTAGTGGCTAGTTACACTGAGACACTATGCGTTAAACGGCACAATTGTTTACATAGAGCAGGCCATAGGCAGCTCTAACACCATTTTAGTGCCGCCTAGTGGGGATTCAGTAGCCCATAATTTGCCACCTAGATGATGAATAATGGCGCGGCTAATGGGCAAACCTAAACCGCTGCCTTTAGGTCTGCTTTTTTCCGTAGTGTGTTCTCTCAGCTGGAGTTGATAAAACTTTTCAAAGACGTTTTCACGCTCTGAAGGAGGAATACCTGGTCCGTTATCATCGACGCTTAGTTGAAAGACATTATCAACCGGATAAACCGATAACCTAATTTTTGGGTGCCGGGGAGCAGCAAACTTTCGTGCATTCTCCAGTAAATTAATAATCACTTGTTCAAGACGGTCTGGGTCAGCAGTGACCATGGCTGGAGATGCTTCTGCACAAAATTCAAATTCGACACTCTGTTCGTCATGTAAGCGGAAAATGGCATCGCTGCTCTGTTTTGCCAGCTTGGTTAAGTCAACCGCGACAGGCTTTAGCGTTAAACGGCCGCTTTCAAGGCGCGCTAAATCGAGAATTTCCTCGATAAGCCGAGAAAGACGCTGGCTTTCCAGCACCATAATGCCAAGAAATTGTTGACGCTTATCGACGGCGATATCGGGGGTGTCGCGTAAAATCTCTGCAAACGAGCGGATAGACGTTAATGGCGTGCGTAACTCGTGGCTCACCATGGCAACAAACTCATCCTTCATACGGTCAAGCTCGCGTAGTCGCTCATTAGCGCTACGTAGTTCTTCACCCACGCGGGCTAACTCCTGGGACTTCTGCTCCAAGCGGCGGTTGTACTCCAACGCCTGCGAGGTGGTATCGAGGATGGTGAGAACCGAAGCCACATCCAATGCTTCACCCCGTAAGACGGAGTTGATCAATACGCTGGCGGACGCGCTGCCCAAGGAGCCTGCTAATGCCTGCTCTGCACGGGTGATCAGCGCTCTAGACGCTGGCCGCTGATAAGCGTCGGTTTCCGTAAAGGGTTGGCTGGCAGGGGAGGCAAAGACACGTTGAGTCGCCGCACTGCCCAAATAGCGGATTAACAGTGCATGGAGCGCGCCTTCGGTGGTTTCGCCCTGCCAAAGTGACGTAGTTTGCAGGTTGGGGTGCATCGCCTCGGTAAACAGCGTGGCCTGGGTTTGCTCTAGCGGCGTGGGACGCGTGAACAGCGATACACCTATCAGTAGGCCCGCATTGGCGAGCATGCTCCAAAACAGCGAGTGTGTGTAGATATCCCACCCTGATAGCCCAAACAACCCATAAGGCGATAACCAACTAATACCCCAAGGGCCGTTTGTGATTAGGGCATTTGCCAGCCAGCCGGATTGGGCAAAACCGGGCAACAGGAGTGTGTAGAACCACACTAAAAAGCCTGCCAGCAAGCCAAACGTGGCACCCTGGCGTGTTGCCCCGCGCCAGTACAGCCCGATCAATAGTGCCGGGGCAAACTGGGCCACTCCCGCAAAGGAGACGAGGCCGATAGTGACCAAGCTATAGCTATCGCCAATCAAGGCATGATAGAGGTATCCCATCAGTAGGATCAGTAGAATGGCGATGCGCCGGATATTGAGCAGCCAATCAGCGAGTTTGCCGTGACTCCCGATGTATAGCCTTTTCGCCTTGAGCAGCAGCGGCATAATAAGCTGGTTGCTGACCATAGTAGAGAGGGCAATTGTTTCGACAATAACCATGCCGGTGGCAGCAGAGAGGCCGCCAATAAACACCAGAAGCGGTAACCCTTCCAACCCCGCAGATAGCGGTAGTGTTAATACAAAGCTATCCGGGTCGCCCTCGCCCATCAGCAGCCCCGCGAGGGCAATAGGGATGACAAACAGGTTGATCAGGAGCAGGTAGAGAGGGAAAAGCCAGCTGGCGCGATCAAGATGCTGCTCGTCAACACTCTCCACCACCAAGACCTGAAACTGGCGGGGCAGAGTAAAGAACGCTAAAAAAGCCAATAGCAGCATACCCACCCATCCGGTTGCTCCGCCCGGCACGTTCTCTAAACGCATACTATCCACTAGCGCGGGAGTGGCGGCTACTTCGGCAAAGAGTGCGGCAGGCCCTTCAAATAGGCTAAACGTCACAAAAATGCCCACCGCTAAAAACGCAGCGAGTTTCACCAGTGACTCGACGGCAATGGCGGCCACCATGCCCTCATGGCGCTCGCTGGCATCTAAATGGCGGGTGCCAAATAGAATAATAAATACCGCCAGCACCATCGCTATCCAAAAGGAGCGGTCCATCCAGAAGCGTTCATTGACCAACGTGGTCTCTGCGCTGAGTGGGTAGTTCATGAGGACCGCATGGCTGACCGTGATGGCTTTTAGCTGAAGTGCGATATAGGGAGTAATGGTAATAAGCGCCATCAAGGCAACAAGTGCCCCCAGGCGGGAGCTTTTGCCATAGCGGGCGCTAATAAAGTCGGCAATCGAGGTGATACGTTGTTGCGCGGCAATCCGCACCATTTTGCGCAGCGTAAAAGGAGCTAGCAGCATGGCCAGGGTAGGCCCCAAATAGATCAAAAGAAAACTGGGGCCATACTGTGCCGCACGGCCAACGCTGCCGTAAAACGTCCATGCAGTGCAGTAAACGGCGATGGAAAGCGCGTACACCGTCGGGGAACCAATTAGCGAGCGCCCCTGTTCGGCGCGGCGGTCTCCCCAAGCGGCCACCATAAATAGCAGTGCCAGGTAGCTAAAGGCCGTACCAATCACGATAAGATCGGTTCGCATGTTTATGGCCTCTTAGCGGGTTCCATCAGCCACGCGGTTAACCCAATCACCCCGCCCCAAACAACAAATAGGTAAAGCGGCAGCCAGCCCAGCGCGCCCGGCAGACGGTCTACGATCAGAAGCATCGGCGGGCAGAATAGCAATAGGGCGAGAAGCGTCAGTGCAATAAGTCGTTCGCGCCGACGCGCTGGCGGGCTGGGCGGCTTCATGATGCGCTGGCATCTTCTTTATCAAAAGCATTTGCCTGCAGCGCCAGCAGCTCTTCCAAGGTATCAATGCCTCGGGCCTCTAGGCGGGGAAGCAGGGCCAGCCATAGCTCTGCGGTCACCCTGGCATCCCCCAGTGCGGTATGACGCGTACCGGGGGGGAAGTGCAGGTCGTAGCGTTTGGCGAGAGTGTCTAAATCATGCCCATCCAGCGCTTCGTCTAACGCTTTCGAGATGAGCAGCGTGTCCAGCACGGGCATGTCAAAAGGAATACCATGGCCGCTAATGGCGAGCATATCAAACGCAGCGTTGTGGGCTAGCAACACCGCGTTATCGACGTAATCGTGAAATAGGCCAAGCACGGTTTTAAGCGGCGCTGCACCGGCAACATCCGCATCGGTAATGCCATGAATCACCGTGCTGGCCGCGGGGATAGGGCGCTGGGGGTCAACAAAGTGATCAAAGGCATCGCTGGCGAGTAGGCGGCCGTTGACGATGCGGCAAGCGCCTAGGCTAATGACGGTGTCGCCTCGCCGCAGCTCAAGACCGGTGGTTTCCGTATCAAACGCTACAATATCCAGGCAGCGCAGGGCACGGCTAGCCAGCGCCTCGTCGGGGGCGGGGAGTTGGGCAATACCAAAATCATGGAATTCAGGGCGCGGTGGGGCGGATTCCCGCGGGGCTTGGATTTGGGCAATGGTCGGTAGCGGCAGCCGTAATCTGGCATAGCGTTTGTCGGTATCGGCAACACTCCAGATATCGGTTGCGTGTTGGCGCAGAATATCGGCCACCGTGGGCGCCAGCGGGAGGGAGCTGAGTTGCTGCCCGCGCCAAACGCCCAACTCGCTTTCAGGCACCGGCGCGCCCTGCCACATTAGATCGACATAGGCGCGTTTGTGATTCAGCGTGATTTCGCCCTCGAAGCCGCTGCTCGGCAGGTGGCTGCTTAGGTGGCTCACCAAAGAACTAAACAGCTCGATTAGCGCGGGCGCATCGCCTTTAAACCAGGCCGGTACGCCAATAGGGGTAATCAAGCGGTGTGCAGGGTCAAGCCGCTCATCTAGGGATTGCCAGAAATCGTTAGACCAAATCGGCCTTAACCGCTCGCCATGATACTGAAGATCGTCCAGCAGCGTGCCGATATGGGCAACCTGGCGGTTAAGCGCGCTGCTCTCTTCGTGGATTACCTGCTCTAGGCGGGTGCGTAGCGAGTGCTCGCTCTGGGATTCGGGCAGCTGGGTCAGGGCGTCTGCCGCGCTGCTCAAGCTGGCCGAGTGCTGGCGCAGTGGCGGTAGAAGGTGGTTAAGCTCTGCCCGCACGCCCATTTCGTTATTCCATGCGGTTGTTGTATCGCTGCAGGTGACCAGCGTCTCTTTCTCGCTGCCTGGCACGCGCCTGATGACTACCTTTAACCAGCGCTGGTCGCAGGGGGCAAGCATTTCCCTCGGTGAGCCATCTTCGGGCAGTTGGGCGAGTGCTTGTTCTAAACTGGCGGCCGGTAGCAATGCATCCAAGCGTTTACCTAGCCCTAAGCCGGTATTGCCCGCAAAAAAGTCCTCAGCGGCTTGGTTAAACAGCATGACCCTACGGTGCCGGTCGCACAGCAGCAGCGGTGTTTCAAGCACTTGTAGCAGGGTCTCTAGCTCCTGGCGTATGCGGGAGGCGCTACGTGCCCCCTCCGCATGGGCGGTGGCGAGCCGCGCGCGATCAGCCCGCCAGCTCTGGCTGACGCGGCGTAGGTCGGGGCCTAATCCTTTTAACCAGCCTTCCGGGGTGTTCTCGTCCTGGGCATCCGGGTTGGCTACCCAGCGCGCCAACTGGGCCTGCAGATGGCGAAGGGGAGTAAATAGCATTCGCTCCAGTAATAGGCCCATCAAAAATAGCGTGATGCCGCCTGAAAAACTGCCTAACCATAGCGCCGCACGCGCCACGCCGGAAAGGGCTAATTGGCTATCCAGCCAGGCGGCGAATAGAGCGCCCCCTAATAGGCTGACACCGCTTAACAGCAGCCACATTCCGATCAACCGCTGGCGTTTAGGTAGGCTTTTGGGGGTCATGATGCACGCTCGGCTAACAGCGCTTTCACCTTCTCTACGAGCTGCTGGGTAGAAAAAGGCTTAGTGACGTAGTCATCTGCCCCGAGCGCAAGGCCTTTTTCGCGCTCTACTTCACGGCCATGAGCCGTTAACATAATCACGGGGAGGCGCCGATCCGCCTCGGTACGGCGCAGTTGCTCCAGCACTTCAAAGCCACTGATGCCTGGCAAGCTGATGTCTAATAGCAGCAGGTCAGGGGATGAGTCGGCGATTCTCAGTAGGGCGGTTTCGCCGTCAGGCGCGGTCGTCACCGTCAGCCCAGCATGGGACATGAGGAACTCAAGGGACAGTAGAATATTGGGTTCATCATCGACCACTAATACGTTGGCCATTACGGTCTCCCCAGCGGCTTTAGGTACGCAGTGCTGCTAACGCTGGTTTAAGTGTATGTAGCGTGCGGCATTCGGCCAAGACGACCTTGGCCGAATGCCATGTATGAAAAAACTCTCACCGGTAGATATGACGATGCGCGTTTTATTGTTATCTGCTTATGAGGCGGTTAGCCACCGCTACTGGGCTAGCAGCCTAATGGCAGAGGTTAGTGATGTGTCGTGGACACTGTTAAGCCTGCCGCCACGTCATTTTGCGTGGCGGATTCGTGGCAATCCGCTGAGTTGGTGGTTAAAAGAGCAGGGCACATTGAACCAGCACTACGATGTTGTGCTGGCAACGTCGATGGTTGATATCGCCACTTTAGTGGGGCTGTTTCCCCATCTTGGGCGGGCTAGAAAAGTGGTTTATTTTCACGAAAACCAATTTGCCTACCCAGAATCTAGCGAGCAGATGCCCCAGGTAGAAGCCAAAATGGTCAACTTGTACGCGGCGCTGGCGGCGGATGTGCTGGTGTTTAACACCGCCTATAACCGCGACTCTTTTTTCGAGGGGGCACGGCGGTTTTTAAAGAAAATGCCGGAAAACCTGCCTGCCGCCAAGCCGCTGGAGCGGCTGCGTCATAAAGCGCGTGTTATGCCGGTGCCGCTGACGCCTTCTGGCAGCGCAGCCGTTGCTAACGCTAATCCAAGGCGGCTGATTTGGAACCATCGCTGGGAGTATGACAAAAACCCGGATGATTTCTTCTCGGTGCTGTTCAGGCTCAGCGAGCAGCGGGTGCCGTTCGAGCTGGCGGTGGTTGGCCAGCAATTTCGCGATGTACCACCGGTGTTTGCCGAGGCTCAAACGCGCTTGGCCGCCCATCTTATCTGCTGGGGTCCTCAGCCGGAGGCGGAGTACCATGCGCTGCTCAATGGCGGCGGGGTGGTCGTATCGACCACCTGGCACGAGTTTCAGGGGCTGGCGATGATGGAAGCCGCTCAGCGGGGAGCAACGCCGCTGGTGCCGGATCGGCTCTGCTTTCCCGAACTCTACCCTGCGGCGTACCGCTACGACGGTACCCAGGAGGGGTTGTATCAGCGGCTGAAGGGGTGGCTCTTAAACCCGGCTAGCCAGCCCGCCCTGCTGGATACGCAGGCGTGGCAGTGGCCCCAATGGCGAGATGCCTATCGTCAGCTGCTGGTTGAGCGTTGATAAGCGATGGTTCAGGCGAGCTCGGTCTTCTCTTTATAGTCGCACAGGTCTTCGATAATGCAGCTTCCACAGCGTGGCTTACGCGCAATACAGGTGTAGCGGCCGTGTAAGATGAGCCAGTGGTGGGCATCCTGCTTGAACGCTTTAGGGACGTGGCGCAGCAGTTTCTGCTCGACTTCCACCACGTCCTTGCCTTTGGCGATGCCGGTACGGTTCGAGACGCGGAAGATATGAGTATCCACTGCGATGGTGGGTTGTCCAAAGGCGGTATTCAAAATTACGTTGGCGGTTTTACGCCCCACCCCGGGGAGTGCTTCCAGGGCTTTACGGGTTTGCGGCACCTCGCCGCCGTGCTGGTTGACCAGTATATGGCAGGTTTTCATGAGATTGTCTGCCTTGGTATTAAACAGCCCGATGGTTTTGATGTACTGCTTTAGGCCATCGATTCCCAGCTCAATAATGGCCTCGGGCGTATTAGCGACGGGAAAAAGCTTGGCGGTGGCTTTATTGACGCCTACATCCGTTGCCTGGGCGGAGAGCAGTACCGCTGCCAGTAGTTCAAACGGCGTGCTCCAGTTGAGTTCGGTGGTGGGGTGCGGGTTTTCCGCCTGTAGGCGCGCAAATATCTCATGACGCTTTTGGGCATTCATGGTGTGTTCCCTTGATTATTTGATGGTGCCGGTGACCCGCACGCGGCGCTCGACTCGCGGGGTAGCAGCAGCCGGTTGGGCGCGGGCAGCGCGGCGCTGATCTAGCACGTTTTTTAGCGCGATCAGCAGCCCCGCGACAAAGAAAGCCCCAGGAGGCAGGATAAAAAATAGGAATTGGTAATCAGCAACAACGGTGAGTTGCCAGTGAGCAGCGACTGGCCCGAACAGCAAGTGCATGTCGCTAAATAGCGTCCCTTGGCCCACCAGCTCGCGGATAGCGCCCATTAGCACTAACACCGCACCAAAGCCTAGCCCCATCATCAGCCCATCCAGCGCCGCGGGCAGCACGGGCTGTCGAGAGGCAAAGGCATCCGCACGGCCCAGAATGGCGCAGTTGGTGACAATCAGCGGGATGAAAATCCCGAGTATTTGGTAAAGCGAGTAGGCGAACGCAGCCATTAACAGCTCGGCGCAGGTCACAAAAGCGGCAATCACCATCACAAACGCGGGCAGCCGCACGGCGCTGGGTACCTGATGCCGAATCAGCGAGATCGTCGTGCTGGCTCCCACCATGACGAGCAGCGTGGCCAGCGCTAGCCCTAGGGCATTGACCACGCTGGCGCTGACCGCCAGTAAAGGGCAAAGCCCCAGTAGCTGCACCAGCGCAGGGTTATTCGACCATAGCCCTTCCCGGGCAAGCTGTGTCCACTGGCTCATGGGGTCGGCTCCTTGTTGGGGAGGTGATGATGAAAATAGCCCAGCGCATCGTGCACGGCATTGACCACGGCACGCGGGGTAATCGTCGCCCCGGTGAAACTGTCGAATTCGCCGCCATCCTTATGCACCGCCCAGCCGCTTGGTGGCAGGCTCTCCAGACTTAAGCCGTTAAACGAGGTAATCCAGTCACTCCTGGAGCGCTCTATATCGTCGCCCAGCCCAGGTGTCTCTTGGTGATAGGCCACCCTGACGCCGGTAATACGACCTTCCTGGTTGATTCCCACCAGTAGGCGAATCTCGCCGTTATACCCCTGGCGAGTGACCACCGGCAGAATTGTGGTGGTTTCACTGCCTTGCTGCACTCGCCACCCCTCCTGGGGCGCGCGGTGGCCTAACTGCTCTGGGTCGGGGAGCGAAAACGCGCTCTCCAGCACGGCCTGGACCGGCACCGAGGCCAGCGAGGCGGGCAGCACTTCCTGGAGTTGGCGATGCTGATAGGCAAGCTGGTGCGCGGCAATGCGTTCTGCGGTGACGGCGCGGGTGAGCGCGACGCTGCCAGCGGTGACCAGCGAAAACAGGCCAAGGGCCAGTGCGCCCCGCAGCATGGCTTGTTGGGTGGTCATGGCGTTTTCCTCTTCCCTAGTTGCCGGGCGGTGGCTTTGCCGACCGGGCTTGGCACGCTGTACAGGTCCAGCAGGGGGACGCACAGGTTCATCAGCAGCACGGCAAAAGCAATAGCATCGGGGTAGCCCCCCAGATTACGGATGAGGATAACCAGCACGCCAATGCCCGCACCGTAGAGCAGCTTGCCGCGCCGGCTGGTGGCCGCCGAAACCGGGTCGGTGGCGATAAAGAAAGCACCAAACAGCGTCGCCCCGGTGAGTAGATGAAACAGCGGTGAGCCAAAGTGGCTGGGGGCGCTGGCGTAAAACAACGCTGCGAGGAGCATCATGCTACCTAGCATGGCCGCCGGAATATGCCAGCTGATCAGCCGTTTGGCGATAAGCACCATGCCCCCTGCCAGCCATGCGAGTGCAATATTGCGCCAGGCATTCAGCGTACCGTCAGGGAGCGGCGATGATGCCCAGAACTCGCTGGCTAACACCGCATCGCCTTTGTGTTTAAAGGCATCCAAGGGGGTGGCACCGCTAAGTGCATCCAGCGCTGAACCAGGCAGTGTACCCAGGATTTGCGGCCATAGCGTATCGGGCCACAGCGGCTGCGGCGGCGCCCAGAGCGTCATATGGGTTGGAAACGACACCAGCAGCAGCGCATAGCCCACCATGGCGGGGTTGAACGGGTTATGGCCCAGGCCGCCATAGAGCTGCTTGGCGACCACCACGGCGGCTATCACTCCAATGCCAATCAGCCACCAAGGGCTGGCGGGTGGTAGTGAGGCACCTAGCAACACGCCGGTGAGTAGGGCGCTTGAGTCGTTGAGCGTTGGTCGCACCGGACGGCAGCGCAGGCGCAGTATGAGCGCTTCACCGGCCACTGCCCAGAGTGCTGCTAGCAGCACATTGGTGAGTACGCCAAAGCCAAAATAGAGCGTCATCACCGCAATGCCCGGTAGCGTTGCGGCCATGACCCATCGCATCACATAGGCCGTTGATGGGGCAGTGCCAAGCTGGGGGGCGTGCATCATGCTCATGGCGCTTCCTTCTGTTCACTGGCCGCCCGGGCTTCGGCCAATCTTGCCTCCGCCGCTTTTAGGTTCTCCTGGGCGGTGGCTAGCTGGGTCTCTAGATCGTCATGGTGCTGTTGGGGGTCCTGGGCGGCGGCACGGGCCAGTGCCTTTTCCGCTTTTCTAACCGCGGCTTTGGCCGCCGTTTGGGCAATACGCAGGCTACGCAGATCCGCTGTTGGAGCATGTGGGGAGCTGGCTACGCCGCTGGCTGCGGGTTTCTGTTGGGCAAGCCTTGCCTGGCGGCGTGCCTGTTTCTCTGCTTCTTCCCTGGCAAGCCGCGCCTGGCGGAACTCAAAGCGGTGCTTGGCGTGCTCCGCTTTGGCGGTTTCAATGCGTTTATACCGGATGCGCTGTTTGGAGGAGCGGTAGTCCTGCACCAGTGGAATCGCGCTGGGGCAAACGAAGCTGCAGGCGCCGCACTCAATGCAGTCAAACAGATGGTGGTTTTCCAGGGCGGTATCGTTCTCGGCGCGGGCGTACCAATGCAACTGCTGGGGCAGCAGTTGGGCAGGGCAGACGCTTTCGCAGGCACCGCAGCGAATGCAGGGGGTTTCCGGTGGCGCTGGCGGCAGCTCTTCTTGTGTCGCGGCAATCAGGCAGTTGGTGGTTTTGGTCACCGGTGCTGTCAGTGACGGGAGCGGTGTGCCCATCATCGGCCCGCCCACCACGACTTGATGAAGCCTCTCGTGCACCACGCCAACCTGTTCCAACAGCGCGTCCACCGAGGTGCCCAGACGAACCCAGTAGTTGCCAGGTTGGCGGATAGCACCGCCGGTTAAGGTGACAACCCGCTGAATTAACGGATTGCCATCGCGTACCGCTTGCAGCGCCGCGAGCAGCGTGCCTGGATTGTGGCACAGCACGCCGATATCCGCCGGCAGTCCGCCGCTTGGCACCTCGCGGTTCAACAGCTTTTTGATAAGCTGGCGCTCGCCGCCGCTGGGGTAGCGCGTTTCGATAACCTTCAGCGTGATGGCAGCTAACGACGCATCGTGAGACAGGCAAGTCTCTATCGCCTGGATAGCCTCAGGCTTGTTATCTTCGATGCCGATGATAATCTGCGCTGCGCCGCTTAGGTGGGCAAGCAGTTGAGCGCCTTCGAGAATATCCGCTGCGTGGTGGCGAAGCGTTAAGTCATCGGCGGTAATGTAAGGCTCGCACTCGGCGGCATTGACCACCAGCGTATCTATTAGGTGGTGATCGCCCACTTGGGCTTTGATATAGGTTGGAAAACCGGCGCCACCCAGGCCGATAAGCCCGCAGGTATCCAGCCGTTCAAGCAGCGCTTTGCGGTGCGCGGTGCGCCAATCCAGCGGCGGTAGCGCTGCCCATTCATCCTTGCCATCGCTGTTAATTACAATGGCGCTGTCGGTTATGGCGGCCACGGTGCCGCTAACGCTGGCATGAAGATTGGCCGAGACCATGCCATCCCGACGGGCGACCAGCGTGCCTGTTTTTACTGCGTCACCCACGTTGACGCAGGGCAGCGCCGCCTTACCTGTTTGTTGGGCCAGCGGTAGTGTCACAACATCAGGCAGTGGCGCGGTGCGTAACGGCGCTTGATTGGAGCGCTCTTTACGTTCGGGCGGGTAGATGCCGCCTGGAAACTCATAGGCTGGCATTCGCGCTCCTTAATGGCTGGCGGTCGCTCACAATTGGCTCCCACTGAGTCAGCGGTTTGCGTCTGGGCAGCATATCGATGCAGTCCACGGGGCAAGGGGCAACGCACAGGTCGCAGCCGGTACACTCATCTTCAATCACGGTATGCATCTGTTTGGCCGCGCCAATAATGGCATCTACCGGGCACGCCTGAATGCACTTGGTACAGCCGATGCACTCGGCTTCACGGATAAACGCCACGGTATCTTCGCTGGCGACTTCCCCATCCAGCGGAGCGGGGTCGCGGCCGAGCAGATCCGCCAAGGCGTGAATGGTGGCCTCACCGCCGGGGGGGCATTTATTGATAGCGTCGCCCTGATTGATGGCTTCGGCGTAGGGGCGACAGCCGGGGTAGCCACACTGCCCGCACTGGGTTTGTGGCAACAGGGCGTCGATCTTTTCGACCAGCGGATTTTCCTCGCCTTTAAAGCGGGCGCTCGCCATGCCCAGCAGTGCACCAAAGGTGACGCCAAGTGCCGTGAGCACGCCCACAGCACTCAGCAGGCCCCACCATGAAAGTGATTCACCCACGGCAGTTACCCCTGTACGAGTCCAGAAAATCCAAGAAATGCCAGCGACATTAAGCTAGCGGTAATCATAGCGATGGCGGCACCACGAAATGGCTTGGGTACATCGGCACTGGCTAAGCGTTCGCGCATGGCGGCAAACAGTACCAATACCAATGAGAACCCCAGCGCTGCGCCGAGGCCATACAGCGTGGTGTGGAAAAAGCCCAGCTCACGGTTCAGCGAGAGTAGTGCTACGCCCAGCACGGCGCAGTTGGTGGTAATCAGTGGCAGGAAAATGCCTAACACCTGATGCAGCAAAGGGCTTAATTGGCGCACCATGATTTCGGTGAACTGCACCACGGCGGCAATGACCACGATAAAGCTGATGGTACGTAAGTAAGTAATTTCAAACGGTACCAGCAGGCCATGGTAAACCACATAGCTGGCCGCTGAAGCGAGGGTTAGGACAAACGTAGTCGCCAACGACATACCCATCGCTGACTCAAGCTTGTTTGATACGCCCATAAACGGGCACAGGCCAAGGAACTGGACCAGCACAAAGTTGTTGACCAGCGCAGTGCTGATCAAAATAACGAAGAGTTCATTCATGACGGCGTATTTTGCGCAGAAATCGGGCTGCTGGCTAGTGGCGGCTTGAAGAGAGTGACGCCATGGCGCCCGCTGGCTTTGGCTTGATAGAGTGCCTGGTCAGCGGTTCCCATGACGGCGCTTGGTAACGCTGTGTTGCAGCAATGATAGTGAGAGGCGCTGACCCATAAAGTACGCTCGTTGAGCATTAGACTGTTAATTAAGTAGCCGTAAAGATAAAGCAAGGGGGCAGACTGCTCGCCTTGCCCCCTCACTGTCTGAATTGGCGGCGTTACGTTACACGCTGACCTGGCTCGGCGCCAGCATCTGGAGAGAGCAGGTAAATGCCCTCTTTGTTGGCTGAGGCAAGCACCATGCCTTCGGATACCCCAAAGCGCATCTTGCGGGGCGCCAAGTTGGCAACCATCACCGTCAGGCGGCCTTCCAGGGCTTCTGGAGAGTACGCAGAACGAATGCCAGAGAAGACGTTGCGGGTCTCGCCGCCTAAATCCAGAGTGAGCTGCAGCAGCTTGTCAGCGCCTTCGACATACTGTGCCTTGGCAATGCGGGCAATACGCAGATCCACTTTAGCAAAGTCGTCAAAGCTGATTTCCGCCGCGATGGGGTCGTCGGCCAGGGGGCCTTTCGGCGCGTACTTCAGTTTTTGCTCTTCCACCAGATCCTCCTTGGAGGCGTCGATCATGGCGTCAATTTTATCCCGCTCAATGCGCGTCATCAGCGGCTTGAATTTATTGATCGGGTGATTGACCAGCACATTACCACGGCTTTCCCAATCAAGGGTGTCAATATTGATAAACGCGCGTGCCTGCTCAGCCATAGCGGGGACCACAGGCGCCAAGTAGACCATCAGCTGGCGGAACAGGTTGATACCCACCGAGCAGATTTCCAGCACTTCTTGATCGCGGTCACCCTGCTTGGCGAGTGCCCAGGGTTCTTTCTCAGCAATATAGGTATTGGCTTCATCGGCCAATTCCATAATTTTACGCATGGCACGGCTGAACTCACGCGCTTCGAAGTCGGCGGCAATATCATCGCCGGCAGCAATAAAGCGGGCGACCATCTGCGGTTCGGCGCAGTGCTCGGAGAGCGTGCCGCCACCGAGTTTTTTGACAAAACCGGCACAGCGGCTGGCGATATTGACGACCTTGCCAACCAAGTCGGCATTCACGCGTGCAGCAAAGTCCTCAAGGTTAAGATCAAGGTCATCTACTTTGGAAGTGAGTTTAGCGGCAAAGTAGTAGCGCAAATACTCGGGGTTCAGGTGCTCGGCGTAGGTGGCTGCTTTAATAAAGGTGCCACGGGATTTCGACATCTTCGCGCCATCCACGGTCAGGAATCCGTGGCAGTTGACCGCCGTGGGGGTCCGCATCTCGGCACCGTAGAGCATGGCGGGCCAGAACAGCGCGTGGAAATAGACGATGTCTTTGCCGATAAAGTGGTAAACCTCGGCGTCCGAGTCTTTTTTCCAGAAGCTGTCGAAATCGATGCCTTCGCGCTCGCAGAGGTTTTTAAAGCTTGCGAGGTAACCAATAGGAGCATCTAGCCATACATAGAAGTATTTGCCGGGGGCATCTGGAATTTCAAAGCCGAAATAGGGCGCATCGCGGGAGATATCCCACTCGTTAAAACCGGACTCAAACCACTCCATTAGTTTATTGCGGATCTGCGGCTGCACATGCCCGTCATTGATCCACTCTTGCAAGAACTCCGCGAAGTCTGGCAGTTTGAAGAAGTAGTGGGTTGAACTACGCACCTCCGGGGTGGCGCCGGAGATAGCGGAGACCGGGTTAATTAGATCCGCAGGCGTGTAGGTCGCGCCGCACTTTTCGCAGTTATCGCCGTACTGGTCGTCCGCGTGGCATTTTGGGCAGGTGCCTTTGATAAAGCGATCCGCCAAGAACAGGCCTTTCTGGGGGTCGAACATCTGCTCGATATCGCGGGTAGCAATGTGGCCTTTATCGCGCAGGCGGGTGTAGATCAGCTCGCTGAAGTAGCGGTTCTCATCCGAGTGGGTGGAGTGATAATTATCAAACCCCACGCCAAAGCGGGCAAAATCTTCTTGATGGTCTTGGGAAACGCGTTCAATCAGTGCTTCAGGAGAAATGCCTTCCTGCTCGGCACGCAGCATAATCGCAGTGCCGTGGGCATCATCGGCGCAAACGTAGTAGCAATTCTGACCACGGCTCTTCTGAAAACGGACCCAGATATCCGTTTGGATGTACTCAAGCAGGTGGCCTAGGTGAATAGCGCCATTCGCGTAAGGGAGGGCGCTCGTCACCAGGATGTTGCGCGGGGCAGTATTGGACATGGTGAGTGATAATTCCGGTTAGGCAGTACAAATAAAGACGGCGAAGGGGAGGTGCTTCGCCGGTAATGTCATATTGATGCGTACAAACCGCCAGAGGCGGACTCCGGCAGGCTAGTAAAGCGCCTGCTCTTCTTGAACCACTTCGCGTAGAAGCTCCAAAAATAGCTTGTCTGCTTCTGAGTGTTCCGCTGGGTCTTCGGGAATGTGTACGCTGGTGGTATCTGAAATCTCGTTGGCAATACGTGCCATCACGGCGGGGCTACTGCCTTCGGCCAGCTGCTGGCGGGCAATGGCCAGCGACTGCTCTAGAATTTTTGGGTCTTGCAGCAGCTTGCGGATAAAGCCGCGCAGTTCGTTGATAATGCGTGTTTTTTGAATTTCTGATGCGGACATAGGGAGTCTCCTTAAGACCGCGCTTGGTTAAGCGACCAAGCGAGACCAATGAATGCCTTGACCATAGCACTTTTTCGACCGCTGAGCATGCACTGTCGATAAACCGCACGCTAGCCGTTTTTAGTCGCGTTACGTTATTGAGTCTACGTATTGGCCTAAGTATTGGGACCAGGCGTTAAAGCTAAATCTTAGAACCCGATTTTAAAACCAGATGTTAAAACCAGGTGTTGAGACCAGGCTTTGAAACCAGCGTTGTGAAAACTGATTGTGCAACCTGGTTGTGCAGCTAGTTATTGAGACGCCCGGCTTTGTGCTTCACAGGGTTGGCATACTGCTCCAGCCAGTATGGTTGGAGTTCCTTGGGCACGCTTGCCAGCCGGGCTTTGAAGCGCTCCCGGTCTTGGCGGGAAATCGCTTTACGCGCTACCAACTCAGGGGACTCGCCTAATGCCTCAAGCGCTAAATAGTGGCTAGGGAACAGCCGGTAGCCGCCGATGACCTGGCGATCGATTTCCGCCGCGACTTCATCGGGTGTTGCCATGTCGGCACCGACGGGTGTGCCGAATTTGAGCTGTACGCGGCCTTTCGGACCGGTAATGCCCGCCACGATTGAGCGAATATCCTCAAACTCGCTTTTCGAGTAGCTACCCTTGGTCGCAATATCATGCAGCTCTTGGGCTTTTTGCAGGTCGCAGGGGTCGTACTCGTAACTAATGGAAACGGGTACGAGTTTGAGTTCGGCAATCGCTTCGCCAAACACCATATCGCGTTCGGCGTGACGTTTTGCCATGGTGAGCATTTTGATGATGGCTGGGTCGGTGCGGTCAACCCCGTTTTTCGCGCGGCCTTCACGCTGGGCCATCCAAATGGAGTGGTGGTCCTCCGTAATGGAATGGCGGATATAAGCGGAGAGCTGCTGATACGCTGCCAGCATGGCCCGCTTACCCCGGGCACTGCGCGGCACGATAAAGCTTTTATTTAGCCGCATGAGGTCGGTAACATACGGCTTTTTCAGCAAATTATCGCCAATTGCAATCCTGACGGTATCCCGGCCTGCCTGGTAGAGCGCATAGTTAACAAACGCTGGATCAAGTGAGATATCGCGGTGGTTGCCGATAAACAGATAGGCGCTGTTGTCGTCGAGTTTGTCTAAACCCGAAACCTCAAAGGCATCCGTGGTGGTGCGGATCATGCGCTCCATATAGCTGGCAATGCGCATTTGAAATTCGCGAACGCTGGTAACGCCCTTTACTTCACGGCGAATGGCGTGGCCGGCTAGAGCGCGCGCGACGGGCGGCGCCCATTTGGCCATGCGGGGTAGCCTAAAGCGGGTAAGCGCGTCAAGCAGCTCGCTGTCGCGGGAGAGCCGTTCCAGGACATCGGCCACCTCATGATCCATATAGGGGCGAATATCCACCCAAGGGTCGTTGGTGGTGTCAGCATTAGGTGCGTTATTGTGTTGAGTCATGCGATCCGTTGGATATAAGCAAAAATAATCGGGTTACTGCGGCTATTCAGTATCGTGCGTTAGGTATCTTGCTGAACCGTCGGTTCCCGCTGTGTTTCACCGCCTAGCCACTCCAGCAGGCGGGTAACGTCATCCGAGAGCGCCTGGGCCATTAAAATAAAGTCGGTTTCCAGGCGGGCTAGGGCATCATCGCCGTCGTCGGCATGATCGGCCTCTTCAATCAGCGCATCGCCAAAGCGTAGCGACTTCAAGGCTAAATCGTCATGCAGTACAAAGCTTAGGCGGCCTTCCACACTGATCGCCAGCTTGCTGGCTTGGCGTCCGCTCTCAAGTAGCTGCTGGATTTCATCGCTGTCCAGGTCGACCTGCCGTGCTCGTAACACACCATCGTCGCCTTTGGCCTTCAGCTCAACTTGGTCGCCAAGTTGAAGGTCGGCGGGGCGGCTGGCAGGGTCGCCGAGCCAGGTGGTCATGGCGCGTATCGGTAGCGTTTGGCTGCTCAGTGGTGTGACTTTCAAGCTGCCTAAGGTTTCACGCAGCAGGTCGAGGACATCTTCCGCCCGAGTGCGGGAGCTGGCGTTGACGCCAATCAGCTGGCGCTTGGTGTCCCACCACAGGTCGATTTTCTGGCTGCGGACGAAGGCGCGGGGCAGAAGCTCTTCGGTCACCTGCTCTTTTAAAGCGGCTTTCTCTTTACGGGTGACTTTGCGCCCCTCGCTGGCCTCGATGTCGGCGGCTTTTTCGTCGACTTCCTCCTTTACCACTGATGCTGGCAACAGGCGCTCTTGGCGCAGGGCGGAAAGTAAGCGGTGCCCCTGGATATCAAGCAGGAGCTGATTACCCCCCAGCCGTCCGGCAGGAGCCGTCCAGCCTAAGCGGCGTGCATCCGCATTGCCTAGCGGCTTGGCCGCGTGCTCATCCAGTGCGTTGGCCAGGGTTTGGCTATCCAGCTCGGGAGCGCCGTGCAGGCGATATAAATGCAGGTGCTTAAACCACATGTCACCGATCCTATGAAAAAGGTGGCACATTATGTCGAAAGCGAGCCTTTCCTACCAGCACCTTGGCGTGGGGGTGTGCTGTTGCACTAGTTTAAAACTTGTGTTTGATTGGCGGAGTGTTAATGATTCCTTGCCTATTTTTATCAGTGTCAAATACGAGGTTGCTATGTCTGAATCGATTTCCCAAGTCAGTATGCGGGTTCGTGGTTACCATCTGGATGGCTATGGCCACGTCAACAACGCGCGCTATCTGGAGTTTATGGAGGAGGGGCGCTGGGCATTTTTTGACGAGCATCCACGGTTGATAAAGCAGCTCCATAAAGCCGGCCGTGCCTTCGTCGTCGTTAACCTGAATATCGATTACCGAGCGGCCGCGCTGCAGGGCGACGATCTACGGGTATTGACGGGAATTGTCGACGTGGGGGAGCGCAGCGCCATTTGCCACCACCGTATTGTGCGTGAAGATGGTACGCTGGTGGCGCAGGCGGATCTCACTTTTGTGCTGCTTGATATGCAAGCTAATAAAGCGGCGGCGATCGAGGGGGAAGTGCGCGAGGTGCTGCTCGGTCTGGTGGTATCAAAAGAGGCGTTTGCCGCCTAAATAGTTATGGCGGTGTCACCGACTGCCCTTGATGCGTATGCGGTGGTATGATGTCACGGTATCTGCGCGCCGCCTTCATGTGCTATCCAAGGCGGCATTTTTAAGCGCTTTCAACTCTCGCAGTGCCAATGCAGTGCAAAGGATCTGACTTTCATGGGTGACATCGCCAGAGAAATCTTGCCCGTCAATATTGAAGACGAGCTCAAACAGTCGTACCTCGACTATGCGATGAGTGTCATTATCGGCCGCGCGCTTCCCGACGTGCGCGACGGCCTCAAGCCCGTTCACCGGCGTGTGCTGTTTGCCATGCATGAACTGGGCAATGACTGGAATAAACCGTACAAGAAGTCGGCGCGTGTCGTCGGCGATGTCATCGGTAAATACCACCCGCACGGCGATAGTGCGGTGTATGACACCATCGTACGGATGGCTCAGCACTTTTCCATGCGCCATGTGCTGGTCGATGGTCAGGGTAACTTTGGCTCCATCGACGGTGATAACGCAGCGGCTATGCGTTACACCGAAGTGCGTATGGCACGCCTGGCCCACGAGCTACTGGCTGATCTAGAGAAAGATACGGTCGATTGGGTCGATAACTACGACGGCACCGAGCGTATTCCTGAAGTGCTGCCGACCAAGGTGCCCAACCTGTTAATCAACGGGTCGTCGGGTATCGCGGTGGGTATGGCCACCAATATTCCGCCCCATAATATGCGGGAAGTCATCGACGGCTGCCTGGCACTGATCGACGACTACACCTTATCCGTCGATGACCTGATGCAGTATATCCCCGGTCCGGACTTCCCTACCGGTGGCATCATCAATGGCCGTGCGGGCATTCTCGATGCTTACCGCACTGGGCGTGGGCGTATTTATGTACGTGCCTGCCACACCATTGAGCATGATGATAAAACCGGCCGCGACCACATTATCATCACCGAGCTGCCCTACCAGGTGAACAAAGCGCGGTTGATCGAGAAGATTGCCGAGCTGGTCAAAGAGAAGAAGATCGAAGGCATTGCCGAGCTGCGCGATGAGTCCGATAAAGACGGCTTGCGCGTGGTGATCGAGATCAAGCGCGGCGAGTCCGGCGATGTGGTCGTTAATAACCTGTTTGCCCAAACCCAGCTGCAGAACGTGTTCGGCATCAACATGGTGGCGCTGGAGAACGGCCAGCCGCGTACGCTCAACCTTAAAGAGATGCTGGAGGCGTTCATTCGCCACCGCCGCGAGGTGGTGACCCGGCGCACACTGTTTGAACTCAAGAAAGCCCGCGAACGTGGCCACCTGTTGGAAGGCCTGGCGGTAGCCATTTCCAACATCGATGAAGTGATCGAGCTAATTAAGGCATCGCCCAACGCCGCCGAGGCGCGGGAGAAGCTCTTGGCGAAGGTGTGGAAGCCCGGCCAGGTCACCGCCATGCTTGAGCGCGCTGGTGCCACATCCTGCAAGCCGGAAGATTTAGAAGAAGGCTTTGGCCTGAACCCTTCGGCAACCGAATACCGGCTCTCTCCCGCTCAGGCTCAGGCGATTCTGGAGCTACGCCTGCATCGCCTCACCGGGCTGGAAACCGAAAAGCTGCTCGACGAGTACCTCTCAATTCTTGAGAAAATCGCCGAGTTTACCGACATTCTCGCCTCCGCTGATCGCCTGATGGAAGTGATCCGTGAAGAGCTGCACGCGGTGCGTGACCAGTTTGGGGATGACCGCCGGACGGAAATCCAAGCTAGCCATCTCGACCTCTCCATTGAGGACCTGATCGCGGAAGAGGATATGGTAGTGACCGTATCCCGCTCCGGTTACGCGAAGACCCAGCCGCTTTCTGATTATCAGGCCCAGCGACGTGGCGGTCGCGGTAAGTCCGCCACTTCCATGAAAGATGAGGATGTCATTGAGCACCTGCTGGTGGCCTCTACCCACGACACCGTGCTGCTGTTCTCTAACCGCGGCAAGGTGTACTGGCTGAAAGTGTATGAAATGCCCAATGCCAGCCGTGGCTCCCGCGGTAAGCCGTTGGTCAATATGCTGCCGCTGGAAGAGGGCGAAGCGGTTAACGCGATTCTGCCGGTTCGGGATTATGACCCTGAGCACTATATTTTCTTCGCGACTGCCAAGGGCACGGTGAAACGTACCAGCCTTGAGCAGTTCTCTCGCCCGCGTAGCGTTGGTTTGATTGCGATTGATCTGGAAGAGGGCGATCGCCTGGTAGGCGCTGCGATTACCTCGGGTACTGACCATGCGATGCTGCTCTCCTCTAATGGCAAAGCAATCCGCTTTGAAGAGAGTAACGTGCGTGCCATGGGGCGTACCGCCCGCGGCGTGCGCGGTATGCGCTTAGTGGATGACGCGGAAGTGATCAGCCTGATTATTCCCAAGAGCCAACAGATTGATGCCGAAGCGGATACAGACGCCGAAGTAGATGCACAGGCGGAAACGGTTGAGCAAGCGCAGGGCGAGGGGCGGATTTATATCCTGACAGCCAGTGAAAATGGCTATGGCAAGCGTACCCGCTTGGAGGAGTTCCCGCTGCGTGGCCGTGGGGGGCAGGGCGTCATTGCCATGCAGACCAGCGAACGTAACGGCGCATTGGTGGCCGCTATGCAAGTCTACGATAGCGACGAGATGATGCTGATTACCGATCGCGGCACGCTGGTGCGTACTCGTGTGGAAGAGGTATCAACGACTTCGCGTAATACGCAGGGTGTGATGCTGATTCGCCTGGGTAAAGAAGAGAAGCTGGTAAAAACCGTTCGCGTTGATGAGCCTGAAGAGTCCGATGTTTTAGAGGCGGGCGAGCCAGCAGACGCAGACAATGGCGCACAGGAACTGGGAACCGATGACACGTCATTATAATTTTTGTGCAGGGCCAGCAGCCCTACCAACCGCCGTATTAGAGCGCGCCCGCAACGAACTGCTCGATTACCAGGGGCGTGGTTTGTCGGTGATGGAGATGAGCCATCGTAGTGATGAGTTTATTGCCATTGCTGAGCAGGCCGAGGCAGATCTTCGCGAGCTGCTGTCGATTCCCAGCAACTACCGGGTGCTCTTCTTGCAGGGCGGGGCGAGCATGCAGTTCTCGATGCTGCCGATGAACCTGCTTGGTCAGGGTGGCAGCGCTAACTTTATCCAGACTGGTATCTGGGGGAAAAAGGCGCTGAGTGAAGCTAAGCGCTTGGGCTTTCACTGCCATGTGGCTGCCAGCAGCGAGGCTAATGGCCACACTGCCGTGCCTGATGAAGCGGCGCTATCGATGACTCATGACGCGGCTTACCTCCACTACACGTCAAATGAAACCATTGGCGGGCTAGAGTTTGACTACACGCCCCGAGTAGCTCGTGCCGACGGTGCGGAGGTGCCGCTTGTTTGCGATATGTCGTCGAATATTCTCTCCGGCCCGATCGATATCAGTGATTTTGGCGTGGTGTATGCGGGGGCGCAGAAAAATATCGGCCCAGCGGGTTTAACCATTGTCATCGTGCGTGACGATCTGCTGGGCAAGGCACCTGGCACGATTCCTTCGCTGTTCGACTACCGGATGCTGGCTGAGGCCGGGTCGATGGTAAATACACCGCCCACCTATGCTTGGTATCTCTCGGGCCTGGTTTTCCAATGGCTAAAAAATGACATTGGTGGCCTAGACGCGATGGATGTCAGGAACCAGCGTAAAGCGCAAAAGCTTTACGCTGCCATTGATGCCAGCGATTTTTACAGTAATCCCATCGCCGTGGCTAACCGCTCGCGGATGAATGTGCCCTTCGTGCTTGCGGATGAGCGTTTAGATAGCGCGTTTCTACAAGAAGCCGATGAGGCGGGCCTGTTAAACCTGAAAGGCCACCGCAGCGTAGGCGGTATGCGCGCCAGCTTGTACAACGCTGTACCGGAAGAGGCGGTGGATGCCTTAATTGCCTTTATGGCGGATTTTGAACAACGAAGGGGCTAACCATCATGTCCGATACGCCGATCAATTTAGACGACCTACGTCAACGTATCGACCAGTTGGATGGCGATATTCTGCGCTTGATTAGCGAACGTGCGAACTGCGCCCAGCAGGTGGCACACGTTAAGCTGGCCCAAGATAAAGATGCCGTGTTTTATCGCCCGGAGCGGGAAGCCCAGGTGCTGCGTCGGATTATGGCGCTGAACAAAGGCCCGCTGGACGCCGAGGAGATGGCGCGGCTGTTCCGCGAGATTATGTCGGCCTGCCTCGCCCTGGAGCAGCCGGTAAAAGTGGCCTACCTAGGGCCGGAAGGCACTTTCACCCAGCAAGCGGCGCTCAAGCATTTTGGCGAAAGCGCGGTAAGCCTGCCCATGGCTGCTATTGATGAAGTGTTCCGTGAAGTGGAAGCGGGCGCGGTGAATTACGGCGTTGTACCGGTGGAAAACTCCACCGAAGGCGTGGTGAACCATACGCTCGATACCTTTATGGACTCCTCCATCAAGATTTGTGGCGAAGTGGTGCTACGCATCCACCACCACCTTCTGATCAGCGAAACAACGCGCAAGGATAAAGTCTCGCGTATTTACTCGCATCCGCAGTCGTTTGGCCAGTGCCGTAAATGGCTGGATGCACACTACCCCCATGCGGAGCGTGTGCCGGTCTCTTCCAACGCCGAAGCGGCGAAGCTGGTGAAAACCGAGTGGCACAGCGCGGCGATTGCGGGCGATATGGCCGCCAAGCTGTACGGCTTAGAGCGTATTGCCGATAAGATTGAGGACCGTCCGGATAATTCCACGCGCTTTTTGATTATTGGCAACCAAGATGTGCCGATGTCAGGCGAGGATAAGACCTCCATTGTGGTGGCAATGCGTAACCAGCCAGGTGCACTGCACGACCTGTTGGAGCCTTTCCATCGCCATAAGATCGATTTGACTCGGATCGAGACGCGGCCTTCGCGTACAGGGGCGTGGAATTACGTATTCTTTATTGATTTTAAAGGCCATCGCGACGAGCCGCAGGTGGCGGCGGTGCTTGAAGAAGTGCGTCTACGCGCTTCCGAACTGCGCGTGCTGGGCTCTTACCCCCAGGGCGTGCTGTGACCGTGTTGGTCAACAGTGCCAAGCGCGGTGCGTGCCAAGAATCGCGCATCCTCATCGTTGGCTTAGGCTTAATTGGTGGTTCGCTGGCGGCGGCGCTGCGCTCTGCTGGTTACCAAGGGCATATTGTTGCTTGCGACCCCAATCAAGATGAGGTCGCGCTAGGCATAGAGCTTGGCTTAGTCAATACAGGCGGGACGCAGCTGGACGAGCTGCTGGACGATGTCTCCATGGTCGTGTTGGCGGTTCCTGTGCTGGCCATGGAGAGCGTGATGAGCACGCTAGCCCAGGCGCTACCCAAGGCGGCGAATGATGTGGTGATCACCGATGTAGGCAGCACGAAAGCGACGATCCGCGAGTGCGCCGAGCGGGTGTTCGGCCGCGTGCTGCCTAATATGGTGTTGGGCCACCCTATTGCGGGGTCGGAAAAAAGCGGAGTGGCAGCAGCGAATCCGGCGCTTTATGTCAATCATAAGGTGATCCTAACGCCGGAGCCTAACGTCGATACAGGCGCGCTGGCGCGGGTAGAGGCACTCTGGCAGGCCTGTGGAGCCGAAGTGCTGCAAATGAGTGTCGAACGGCATGACCAGGTGCTTGCCCGTACTAGCCATCTACCCCACCTGCTTGCCTTCTCTCTCGTGGATACCCTGGCGCGGCAGGATGAGCGGTTGGATATTTTCCGCTACGCCGCGGGCGGGTTTCGTGATTTTACCCGTATCGCCGGCAGCGACCCCGTTATGTGGCGGGATATCTTTATCGCTAACCGAGAAGCGGTCCTGTCGTCGCTGGATGACTTTGAGGCAGGCTTAAAGCGCCTTCGCCAAGCGGTTGAAAGCGGCGATAGCGATGCATTGATTGCCACCTTTGACCGTGCCAGCCACGCTCGACACTATTTTGATACGTTATTGAATAAAACCAGTTATCAGGCGGAATATCATATGCAACCACACGGTAAAGTGACTTATCGGGTGCAGCCGGGCGGACAAGCGCAAGGTCGCCTTCGCGTGCCGGGCGATAAATCCATGTCCCACCGCTCCATCATGCTGGGCGCTCTCGCGGAAGGTGTTACGGAAGTAAAAGGCTTCCTCGAAGGGGAAGATAGCTTGGCAACGTTGCAGGCTTTCCGCGAGATGGGGGTGGCCATTGAGGGGCCGCACCAAGGGCGCGTCACTATCCACGGGGTCGGTATGCACGGGTTGCAAGCGCCCGCTGGGCCGCTTTATGTGGGCAACTCCGGTACGGCCATGCGGCTATTCGCCGGTTTGCTGGCGGGGCAATCCTTCGACAGCGAGCTGACCGGAGACGAGTCACTCACTAAGCGCCCGATGGGTCGCGTGGCGGATCCGCTACGCCTTATGGGGGCGACGATCGATACCGCCGAGGGCGGTCGCCCACCGTTAAAAATCCACGGTGGCGCTGCCTTGAAAGGCATTGATTACGATATGCCGATGGCCAGCGCGCAGGTCAAATCCTGCCTGCTGCTCGCGGGCCTCTATGCCGAAGGCGAAACCCGTGTACGTGAACCCGCGCCTACCCGTGACCACACCGAACGGATGCTTAATGGCTTTGGCTACCCCGTTTCCCGGGAAGGGGACACCTGCTGGCTGCAGGGGGGCGGTAAGCTGACGGCAGGGCCGATTGATGTGCCTTCCGATATCTCTTCCGCCACGTTTTTTCTGGTCGCGGCTGCGATTACGCCGGGGTCTGATATCACCTTGGAGCATGTGGGCATCAACCCAACGCGTATTGGCGTGATCAATATCTTGACCTTGATGGGCGCTGATTTAACCCTTGAAAACGAGCGTGAAGTGGGTGGCGAGCCAGTGGCGGATATTCGTATCCGTTATGCGCCGCTGAGGGGGATTGATATTCCGGTGGATCAAGTACCTCTGGCCATTGATGAGTTCCCAGCGCTATTTATCGCGGCTGCCAACGCCCAGGGTACGACCCGCCTGCGCGGTGCCGAAGAGCTGCGGGTGAAAGAATCCGACCGTATCCAGGCCATGGCCGATGGCCTTGCGGTACTTGGCGTTGAGCATACGGTGGTGGAAGACGGTATTGATGTTATCGGTAACGGCAACGACAGCGTGCCGAGCTATGGCGGCGGCCGTATCGATAGCTTGGGCGACCACCGTATTGCTATGGCGTTTGCCATTGCGTCACTGCGTGCAAGCGACGAGATTGTTATTGACGACTGTGCGAATGTCGCTACCTCGTTCCCCGACTTTGTCGCGCTGGCGCAGCGCATCGGTATGGGCGTTAGCGTGGAGGGTCCCAATGGCGTCTAAGGTGCCTGTGCTGACAATCGATGGCCCCGGCGGTGCCGGTAAAGGCACGATTAGCAGCCTCGTGGCCGAGCGTTTGGGTTGGCACTTACTGGATAGTGGGGCGCTTTATCGGCTAACGGCCCAGGCGGCCGTTAAGCATCACGTTGCCCTGGATGACGAGGCGGCGCTGGCAGCCATTGCCGCTGAGCTTGATGTCGCTTTTCCGGTGGTAGATGGTCAGCCTTGTACCTTGTTAGAAGGCGAGGATGTTGGACGGGTGATTCGTACCGAGCAGGCCGGTGAGCGTGCTTCCCAAGTAGCAGCGCTGCCCCGTGTGCGGGCCGCGCTGCTCCAGCGCCAACGGGATTTTTGCCAGTCACCCGGATTGGTGGCGGATGGCCGTGACATGGGTACCGTGGTGTTTCCCGAGGCACCCTTGAAGATTTTTCTCACCGCTAGCGCCGAGGAACGGGCCCGCAGAAGGCATCTACAGTTGCAGGAAGCTGGGGTGGATGCTAGTCTGTCGAGTCTTTTAAAGGAGATTCAGGCACGCGATGCACGCGACACGCAACGCAGTGTGGCTCCTCTCAAGCCGGCAGATGATGCCATTACGCTTGATACCACGCGCCTGAGCATACCGGAAGTGGTTGATCGGCTGACCGAACTGCTTGCCCAACGCGGCATGTCTAACGGCATTTGATTCTCCCTTGCGGCGTTTTTGGAAAGGTGTCACGACATGGCAGGGCAATAGCTCCATACCCGAGAGCCCGGTCAGGTCTAACCAGCGCTAACACCTCCAAAAGCTGAGTGACATTAGGCCCGTACTTGCTGGTGGTGCGGAGAAGGCAGTTATGCCTCAACAACGTTGATCACGTAGGAAAACCATGAGCGAAAGCTTTGCTGAACTGTTTGAACAGTCTCTTAACGACATCAACATGGAGCCAGGCGCCATCGTCGCGGCCCAGGTTGTCGACATTGACGGTGACTGGGTTACCGTTAACGCTGGTCTGAAATCCGAAGGTCAGATCCCTGCGGCACAATTCCGCGACGAAAACGGTGAACTGACCATCGCTATCGGTGACGACGTTCACGTTGCACTGGAAGCCGTTGAAGATGGCTTCGGTGAAACGCGTCTGTCCCGTGAAAAAGCCAAGCGCGCAGAAGCTTGGAAGATTCTGGAAGCAGCCTTCGAGAAAGACGAAATCGTCAAGGGCGTGATCAACGGTAAAGTCAAAGGCGGCTTCACTGTCGACGTCGACTCTATCCGTGCCTTCTTGCCGGGCTCTCTAGTTGACGTTCGTCCGGTTCGCGACACCGTGCACCTGGAAAACAAAGAGCTGGACTTTAAAGTCATCAAGCTTGATCCGAAGCGCAACAACGTCGTTGTATCGCGCCGTGCCGTTCTGGAAGCCGAGAACAGCGCCGAGCGTGAAGCGCTGCTGGCCACTCTGCAGGAAGGCCAGCAAATCAAGGGTATCGTTAAGAACCTGACTGATTACGGTGCCTTCGTTGATCTGGGCGGTGTTGATGGTCTGCTGCACATCACCGACATGGCCTGGAAGCGTATCAAGCATCCGTCTGAAATCGTTGCCGTTGGCGACGAGATCAACGTCAAAGTGCTGAAGTTCGACCGTGAGCGCAACCGCGTATCTCTGGGTCTGAAGCAGCTGGGCGAAGATCCGTGGGTCAACATTAAAGAGCGTTACCCGGAAGGCACCAAAGTACACGCAGTCGTCACTAACCTGACTGACTACGGCTGCTTTGCCGAGCTGGAAGAGGGCGTTGAAGGTCTGGTTCACGTTTCCGAAATGGACTGGACCAACAAGAATATCCATCCGTCTAAAGTTGTCCAAGTGGGCGACGATGTTGACGTCATGGTTCTGGATATCGACGAAGAGCGTCGTCGTATTTCCCTGGGTATCAAGCAGTGCACTGCTAACCCGTGGGAAACCTTCAACGCTGAATACAACAAGGGCGACCGTGTTTCCGGTACCATCAAGTCAATCACTGACTTCGGTATCTTCATCGGCCTTGAAGGCGGTATCGACGGTCTGGTTCACCTGTCCGACATCTCCTGGACAGAAACTGGCGAAGAAGCCGTTCGCAACTTCAAGAAAGGCGACGAAGCGGAAGCGGTTATTCTGTCTATCGACCCGGAGCGCGAGCGCATCTCCCTAGGTATCAAGCAGATGGATTCCGATCCGGTGGCTGAGTACCTGTCAGTGAATGACAAGGGTAGCATCGTGACTGGCCGCGTTGTAGAAGTTGACGCCAAAGAAGCACACGTTGAGCTGGCAACTGATGTTATCGCCATCCTCAAAGCGTCTGAAATCAGCGCCGACCGCGTTGAAGACGCACGCAACGTGCTGAACGAAGGCGACAGCGTTGAAGCGCGTATCGTCAGCGTCGATCGTAAGAGCCGCCAGATCAACCTGTCGGTGAAAGCGAAAGAGCAGGACGACACTCGCCAGAACCTGAAGAAACTGCGTGAGCAGGAGCCGGAAGCCGCAGGTGGCCCGACCACTATCGGTGATCTGATCAAGCAGCAAATGGGTCAAGACTAAGCATTAGTTTTGCTTGTTAAAAACGCCGCCCACTAGGGCGGCGTTTTTTTTTGCAAAATTTTACACTCTTCCTCTTTATTGCCTTAGTCGGAAGTAAGTGAATGATAGGGTAATAAAAAGGAATTACTTAAACAGTAGCTTGGGTTTGTAAAATTGTTTAGTAAGTGGGGTAAAATCAACTAGACTGTTGTCAATTACAAAATTTAAAGCAATAATGTGTCCGCATCCTGAGCTAGTCGGTATTGAGTTGCCTAACTAAATGCCTCTGCAGTTAAATCCAAGCTAAAAAAGGACCACCCATGTCACTGTTAAACGACTATATTCAAAAAGAACAGCAGCTCAAACAGCTTCAAGAAGAGCTGCAGCGTTTGGAAGGCGATCAACGCCTAAAAAGCGAGCTTGAGTTTAAGGCTAAACTTGAAGCGCTGATGAACGAGTTTGGTAAGCGTCCTGCCGACGTTATTGCATTATTAGACCCTACTGCTGACCAGCGTAGTGCCAAAGCCGCTCCAGCCGCCTCTACTCGCCGTAAGCGCCGTTTGAAGATTTATAAGAACCCGCACACTGGTGAAGTGATTGAAACCCGTGGTGGCAACCATAAAGGCCTGCGTAGCTGGAAAGACGAACACGGTGATGAAACCGTTGAGTCTTGGCTCGTACGAATGGAAGATTAAGCGTTTCTTAGCCGGCATGTCTCGTTAGAGGTGCCGGCTTTGTTTTTGGCCTTTTCAAGGCTTCGCTAGCGGTGGCAACGTAGGCGATAGAAAACCAAATAAGCGGATCTTGGCGCTACCCCAATAGTGGTATACGCAGTTCTAAGTGGTCAGACTGCCATAAGACTCGTGGCGCCTCTCCGCTAACATAAAATCGATGTGTCTGGTTCGCTAGCTGTCGCAGTGTCGCTGTCAAGGCATCGGATAGCTCATCAAAGCCATCAAAACGAGTTTTAGCATAATGCTGTGACGGTATCTCAACGCGGCGATAATCAACCGGCAAGGCTAAACTCTCTGTATTGGCGGATGGGTCTAAATAAAGGCCGATGTCAGTACGAAACGTGTGAGTATTCGCCTGAGTGTCGAGAGCTTCTACTTTGTCCGCAAGTAGGTCTGGCAGTGCGACGGTTGGTGTTGCGCAGCTGAGATGAGCCTCGAAGCAGGCAAGGTGGCTAGAATGGCATGACGTGTTGCCTAGCCCTTTAATAGCGTCTGGCGCTTTATAGACGCGCATAAAGATAGCCTGGCGCGGGCGGCTCTTCTCGATAGTAGTAGTAAACTGTTTTCTCGGTGGAGTGAGGTGGCGCATGTCGCTGAGCGCTTGACGATAATGCCGGGGTGTTAACTGATAACGCCGCTGGAAGGCACGCGAAAACGATGAGTGATTCGCATACCCGCAGCGAATGGCAATATGCGCTATATTTTGTGGGGTAAGTGATAATAAGACCGCTGCACGCTCTAATCGCCGTTGTTCACGATAAGCGTTAGGTGAAGTATTGAAGCAGTGGCGAAACTGGCGTCGTACCTGTGACGCTGAATACCCTAAATGGTTAGCAAGGTCTTCTATGCTCAGCGACTGATCAAGCGTGTCCTGTAGCCAGATCTCAGCTCGCGACATTGCATTAAACATTATCTGGCCTCCCATGCGTGAGTCATACAGGCAATAAATAGCTAACCTGTAGTGCACCCTCCCGGTGCCTGTTGATGCTGGTAACCTGGTAGCCCATGACTTTTATCGTTGCCTACCAGTGTTAAGTGAGTGGTTCACGGAGCGGCCATCCTTGGCTCGTGATGGAACATGCTAGGTTTAGTGTCCATCTGCCATTCGGTTAACCATTGTTACCGATTGGCTTTGCATCACGATGGTGTCTTTATGCGGTTAAGCTGAAGCAAAGGCAAGTTTGCTCCGAAGGTTTACGCGTTTGTGCACAGTTTTGGTAAAAAAAGCCTGTTTTTCAGGCGTATCGACCATCTCAAGTAAGGTGTGAATAAAACATCGATGAAATATCACAAGGTTCAAAAACAGCTGGATGAGCGTGAGAAGCTACGCAAGTTTCGTGAGCTGGATGACGCCTTTGCCCAAGCATTGCGTCAGTTAGAGGATCCTAATAGTGACTTTGATATCCCAACTGGGCCGCCTGTACGCTCACTAGCGGCGCTAGAAGCTGACGACCAAGCTGAGAAGCAGAAAGCGCAGGATCAGTTGTTCAAACAACGCTTAACAGCACTGCTGATTGAGTATGATCTGTCGGAGGGTGAGGTGAGCGAGCTGATACAGACGCTTTTAACTTACGGCTTATGGAGTGAGGACTGATAGGGTAGGGCGTGCTTTCCAGCACAAAGCGATGGGGGTTAACGGTAACGATAGATCCGCAAGCTGGGCAGAAATACCTCGCTCTCAAGCTTCTCGTCCCGACGCTTTGCCCGCGTGCGCTGCACAGGCGGCTCTAAAGGCGGCACTTTAATATGAGGCAAACGGTTGTCGGGAGAGGGAACAATAAGCGGCATGGCAATGTTTAGCGCCCGCCGCGTATGGCCGTCTTCTAGTGGTTCGGTATAAAACAGGTTGGCACGCATCAGCGGGGCTTGATTCTGAACCTGGGCTAGCGGTTCACTGCTGGGTATGCCTGCCAATTTACGCAGCTGGATACGGATATGCGGCGCATCGGTATCTAATTGCAACAGTTTCTGCTCCGCCTCCTGCACCGTAATGCGCTTGATAGAACGCCCGCTGCTGTACCAAGCAAGCCGAACCCTTGCAACTGGTGCTTCCGCAATGGGTAGCTGCCGCCAGCACTGTTTTAAATGCAGCCTGGCTAGCCCGCCTTGACGCAATACTTTTTCCACCTCAGGGTGGCGCTGCGGAAGACGCTGTTTGGCCTCGCTAAGGGCCTTAGGGTGGTTCTGTTTAATGCGCTGGAGCAGCTCGCTGATCGCGCTTTTTGCAGCGTTGACCTCTTTGAAGGCGGACATCAATTCATCGTCCGCCGCGATCAACGCAATATAGTTACGTGTTTCGCGCCCATCCTGATGCTGCTGATGCCACATATCTAGCAGGGCACTCCGTAGCCACCCTGCATCGCTCAATCCATCGAAACGCCAAGTGGCGGGCATTCGCGCTTCATAAAGCGTGGCAGCGCGGTGAATGGTGCTGATGAGCTGGTCAAAATGCTCATCTAACTCATGGAGTAAGCGGTAAAGTGGGCGTGGAGTGTCGGTCATTAGCGGTACGCTGTGTTAAGAGAGCGGAGCGTCTTTGTCAGCCTGGGCCAACAGGGTCTCAATATCGGCTTCGTCCATAGCGGACTCGCCTGAAATGCGATGGGATTCATCTGCCCAGGCGCCCAAATCCAGCAGTTGGCAGCGCTGGCTGCAAAAAGGGCGGTAAGCGCTTTCGGGTATCCAGGGCACCCGCTTGCCGCACTGGGGGCAATCAACTTCCAATGGCGCATCGTTAGCGGGAATGGGCATGGTGAACTCCTTTAACATCTGCTGTTTCGGTAACGCTGGTCTAACGCGCTGACTTGTTGATGGGTATAGTCGAGACCATGACTGTTATCAATGACATCATCCGCGCGCGCGAGACGCTCGTTTCGCGGTAGCTGGGCGGCGAGGATAGCACGCACTTGCGCTTCACTCACTTTATCCCTTGCCAGCGTGCGGGCCAGCTGTTCATTCTCTGGAACATCAACCACCAATGTGCGGTTTACCAAGGCATCCTGCCCTGATTCAAACAGCAGGGGGGATACCAGCAGCACGTAGGGGGATATGGCGTTTAGCCGCTCTAGCTGCGCGAGCAGGCGTTCACGAATGCGGGGGTGAGTAATGGACTCAAGCCATACGCGCTGGCTCGGGTCGTCAAACACAATTTGCCGCAATGCAGCCCTGTTAAGGGTGCCGTCCTCATTAATCACCTGCTCACCGAAGCGTTCGGCAATGGCTGCTAGGGCTGGTTCGCCTGGGGCAACCACCTCACGGGCAACGTCATCGGCGTCTACCCAACCGGCACCCAGTTCTCCAAAAGCGCGGGCAACGGTAGATTTACCAGAACCAATGCCGCCAGTGACACCAATAATCATACGATTCCTTTAAACATCATTTGCACTAAGCTGCAGGCTGGTTAATAGATGAGAGTCAGATAGAGGGCCATCAGTTCATCGCCCATGAGCAGCCCCGCCCAGCCTGCTAAGGCTAAAAATGGCCCGAAGGGGAGCGGCTGGCCGCGCAAACGGGGCGAAAGCGCCTGGGCTGCCAGCCCGCAAATGGCACCTATGCCCGCTGAAACAACCAATAGCAGGGGCAGCATACTCCAGCCAAGCCAAGCTCCTAAAGCCGCAAGCAGTTTGAAGTCGCCAAAGCCCATTCCCTCTTTGCCCGTTACCAATTTAAACAGCCAATAAAAGCTCCATAATACGAGGTAACCCGCTATTGCTCCCCATACGGCACTGGGTAGCATCACCGGCTGAAAGAGCAGCTGGTAGAGCAAGCCAGCCCATAATAGTGGCAAGGTGAGAATATCGGGCAGTAAATAGGTACGCAGATCAATGACTGTCAACGCCAGCAGCGTCAGGCAGGCGGCGTAGATAAACAGGCTAGCCATGCTGGGGCCATGCAGGGCCAAGATAGCCACAGCGAGTACCCCGCCCATTAACTCCACTACTGGGTATTGGGGGCTGATGCGGGTGCGGCAGTGGGCGCAGCGGCCTCGCCGCTTGAGCCAGCCTACCAGCGGCAGGTTGTCGTGCCAGGCAATCGCGTGTTCGCAGCTTGGGCACATAGAGGGAGGGTAGGCCAGGTTAAAGCGCGGCGCAGGCTCTATGGGTTGCTCAAGCGCTTCCAGTGCCTCATTGCGCCACTGGCGCATCAGCATAACAGGCAGGCGTGTGATTACGACGTTTAAAAAGCTGCCTAAGCAAAGGCCTATCGCCAGTGCAGACACATACAAAAATGTTGGCGGTAAGCCCATGGTGCTCCTAATCGGGTCTCAAGGTAAGGTTATAGCGCCGTGCCAATTTCAAATATCGGCAGGTACATTGAAACAACAACACCACCCACCAGGGCACCGAGTACCACAATAATAATCGGCTCCATGAGGGAGGTTAGCGCGTCTACTTTGTTATCTACTTCTTCTTCATAATAGTCGGCCACACGATTCAGCATGGCATCCAGCGAGCCGGCCTCTTCGCCAATGCTCACCATTTGTATGGCTAGCGCGGGAAAGCGGTTGGTCATCCGCATGGCGAAATGGAGCTGTTGGCCTGTAGTAACGTCTTGGCGCACTTCGTTAATCGCTTTGCTGTACACGCGGTTATCGGCAGCACCGGCGGCGGTCTCCAGCCCCTCAACCAACGGGACGCCGGAGGCAAAGGTCGTTGCTAAAGTGCGAGTAAAGCGGGAGACTGCCGATTTATGCATGATATCGCCAATAATCGGTAACTTGAGTAGCAGGCCATCCAGCCGATAAGCGACCTTATAAGAGCGCCGCGCCGCGGTTTTTAACAGCATGATGCTACCTACCAACGCGCCGAAGGCGTGGAGCCAGTACTGTTGTGCCATCTCAGAAAGATTAACGGTGAACTGGGTCAGTGCGGGTAGCTCGGCACCAAAGCCCTGAAACATATTTTCAAACTCTGGCACTACCTTGATCAACAGCAGCATGGTTACCCCGATACCAATAGCCATAACGGAGGTAGGGTACCAAAGCGCTTTTTTAACCCGGTTTTTAAGTGATTCCACTTTCTCCTTGTAGCTGGCAATACGCTCTAACATTTCGTCGAGTGCACCGGCCTGTTCGCCAGCATCTACCAAGTTGACAAATAAACGGTCGAATTGCTTGGGGTGCTTAGCTATTGCAGCAGAGAGGCTATCGCCTGAAGATACGTCCTCCATAATTTGCTGCGTCAGTGCCACCATCGCTGGTTTTTTTAAGCTTTCAGACACTGCCTGCAGCGCCTGCAGTATGGGGATGCCCGCTCGCACCATGGTCGCCATTTGCCGGGCAAACACCATAATATCGACATTATTGACTCGGCCTCGGCCGCTGAAGCTGCTGCGCCTTTGAACGTTGCTCGCCACAATGCGCTGCTTGGCGAGCTGCTCAATAATATCCGCTTTGGTACGGCCAATTAACTCGCCACGCATAGGCCTATCTTGTGGGCCTTTGCCTGTCCATTTCCAGCGGTATAGTGGGGCAGGTTTGGTGCGGCGTGCCTTCGCTTTAGCCATGAACGGCATTACTCCTTACTAATTCGGTTAACTTCTTCCAGGCTGGTACTGCCGTCCAGCACCCGGCTTAGGCAGCTTTGATAAAGGCTCGGATAACCTTCTCGGCGGGCCTGTTGGTCAATTTCAATAGCATTGCCGTCGCGCATAATCAGCTGGCGCATTTCATCGGTAATGGGGACAACTTCGTAAATGCCAATTCGCCCCTTGTAACCTTGGGTGCACTGCTTGCACCCAGCCGCCTTATAAATAGTGGCGTTACGAATTTCTTCTTTCTTGAGTCCGTGCTTTGTTAATACTTCGTCAGGTATTTTGGTCGGCACTTTGCACCTGTTGCATAGCTTTCTCGCCAGGCGTTGAGCAATAATAAGGCTCACGGAACTCGCTATGTTATATGTAGCTACCCCCATATTGGCGAGACGAGTAAGCGTTTCAGCGACAGAGTTTGTATGTACCGTTGAAAGTACTAAGTGGCCGGTTTGAGCGGCTTTTACGGCTATTTCAGCGGTTTCTAAATCGCGAATTTCACCAACCATAATGACATCTGGATCCTGGCGTAAAAAGGCTCGCAGGGCACTGGCGAAGTCGAGGCCAATTTTGGGGAGTACATTGACCTGGTTAATGCCAGACACTTTCATTTCTACCGGGTCTTCCGCAGTACAAATATTGCGCTCAATCTGGTTAAGGACATTAATACCAGTGTAGAGGGTGACAGTTTTACCGCTACCAGTAGGGCCAGTGGCCAGTATCATACCTTGAGGCTTCTTCAGAGCGCTTTCGTAAGCTTCTTGCTGTTCAGGGCTAAAACCAAGCTGTTCAATACCCAATTGTGCAGAGGTAGGGTCCAATATCCGCAGAACAATCTTTTCTCCCCATACGGTAGGTAGCGAGTTGACACGGAAATCAATGGAGCGGGTTCGTGAGAGCTGTAGCTTGAGGGCACCATCTTGCGGCAAGCGGCGTTCGGAAATATCCAGCCGTGACATAATCTTTAAGCGCGCAGCAATGCGGTCTCTAAAGGCAAACGGTGGGCGGGCAACCTCAACGAGCATACCGTCGATACGAAAGCGCACCCTGAACTGGGTTTCGTATGGCTCAAAGTGAATATCCGATGCCCCCCGGCTAATGGCATCTAGCAGAATTTTGTTAACAAACTTAACAACAGGGGCGTCTTCGCTATTTTGCTCGGCTTTATCTAGTGCAACTTCATCGCCGTCCGCATTTTGGATGATGTTTAGCCCGCTGACCGCATCATCAACGTTTTCCAGCTCTTCAAGCATGCTGCGTTCATTTTGTGCGAGATACTGGACCAAGGTATTGCGGAGCTGGTCAGCAGGAGCTAATACGCCATCTACACTCAGGCCGGTAGCAAACTGAAGCTCGTCAAGCTGGGTTAAGGTGGAAGGGTAGGGCACTGCTACGGTAAGCCGATGCCCATGCCGAGCAAGAGGAAGAATACCTAACCGCTGTAGAATTTTAACGGGGTAATCATTAGCCGGTGGAAGAGCATTAACACGAATAGCTTCCAGATCAATGACGGGTAGGCCATATTCCCAGGCAGCTGCAACCGCTGCTGCATCTGGCTCAACTAGCCCGCTCTCCACCACATGCTGCAGCAGCGAAACCTCTAAATCCGCAGCGGTGTTTTCGGCAACGGTTGCTTGGGCATCGGTGAGCAGGTCGTGCTTCACCAGCCGTTTGGCAATACCACGCAGCCCCCCATGGTGGGCCGCATGGCTAAGGGTAGACTCCGGAGTAGTTTGGCTCATAACGGACTCGGTGGCTAGGCATATATGCCGGGAGTTGTACCATATTTGCCCTATATGAGGTACTAGTCACGCCTAAGCTAAATAAAGATATAGGCGCATATGGATGCCCATAAATGGATGAGAAAGCTAGTTGCCATTGCTGGGTTCGTAAGCTATTGTAAGCCATATGTTAGGCGATGGTTTAATTAACCTAGCCTACTCATAACCTCATCACCGCAAGGGAACCTCGCAATGCAAACTACCCAACCCAACCAACCTCGCCACTTCAAGCAGCAGGGCTTTACTCTCATTGAGCTGCTGATTGTGATCGCGATTATTGGCATTTTGTCAGCTGTCGCGGTGCCTCAGTATCAAACTTATACTCAGCGCGCCGAGGCAACATCTGCATACTCCACGCTAAGCTCACTGCAGACTGGTTTTGATGCTGCTTTGGCTTCTGGGGTTGATCCTGATGAAGAATTTCTGCCAAAAGATGGCGATGACAAATTTATAGATTACGTAGGCTTTGATGAAGGCGAGTTGAGTGGTGGGAATACTGTTACGTATACAGGATTGAATACCACTACGCCGACAATAACGTTTACTTTTGGTTCTATTGGGGAGTCCGAGTCTAACACGATGGCTGTAACCCGTACTGCTGCTGGTGGTTGGACTTGTGCAGCTACTATCGAAGAAAATATTCGCCCACGTGGTTGCCAAGACGCACCATAATAAATAGTCGCTTTCACTTTAAAACAGCCGCTTGAGTAAGCGGCTGTTTTTTATTTCCACACTCCCTGCGTATTTGCCTTATACACTCAAAGCTCCTAGATAGATTAAATGCCTTGAAGGAGCCAGTTATGAGACCCATCACCTTAGGCGTTTTACTCGCCATGCTGTTTTGGCATACAGCCGCTTCCGCACAGCCTGCCCATGCACCTGCTCACGGCGCGCGAGATCACGGTAGTGCCAAGCATCATCATGAACAGCGCCATCACCATGAGCGCGACCACCGCTATGTCGATTTGCCGCGTATTAATGAACGTGAGCTGCTTAGCCTGTTGCGCCAATATGATGCACCCCGTGCCGAGCCGCTGCCGCCAGGCATCCAACGCCGATTAGAGCGCGGTAAGCCGCTTCCTCCAGGCATTGCTAAACGTTTTGATGGGCCGATTGCCCGTGAGCTGCCCCGTTACCCCGGCTACGAGTGGGAGCGCGTAGGGGCGGATGTGGTGTTAATTGAAGCGGCCACCCGGATTGTGGTGGATGTGCTGGTGGATGCTTTGCGCTAGCTCCCAAAAAGTGCAGCGTTTATGCTGGGTAAATGATCAAAAAATAGTTTACCCAACTCAATAGGAACACTGATGGCTGACTATACCCTCCAAGAGCGCCTAGCGCTGGCGATTCGTATTGCCGAAGAGGCTGGGCAGATGATTCGTAATGCCCGCGAGCAGCAAACCTTTAGCCAGCGGTTAAAGGCGGGTATTGAGCTAGTCACGGATGTGGATGTGGCTGTCGATAAGCTGATTAGCCAGCGCTTGGAAGAGCACTTTCCCGGTGAAGCGCGCCTAAGCGAAGAACTAAGCCCAGAAGAGGCGCTGCACAACCCCGCCGAACAGCTTTGGGTGGTTGACCCTATCGATGGCACGGTGAATTTTGCCCAGGGTCTGCGCCATGTGGCGGTTTCCATCGGCTGGATTGAGCAGGGGATAGGTAAAGTGGGCGTGGTACATGCGCCGTTTTTAAACGACACCTTTAGCGCTGCCCAAGGCTTAGGAGCGTTTTGTAATCAGCAGCCGATTACACCAAGCGATGCGGATTCGTTGGAAAGTACCTTAGTGGGAACCGGTTTCCCTTACGATAAAATCGCCCGTAAACAGCTGTTACCCCGCTTAGAGGCTGCGTTGACTTATTGCCAAGATGTACGACGCAACGGCTCGGCGGCGTTAGATATTTGTGACGTCGCCTGCGGGCGGTTAGATGCCTACTACGAAACGGTTTCGCCGTGGGATTTTGTGGCGGGCTGGGTGATTGCTCGTGAAGCAGGAGCGAGAGTAGGGCACCTGATTGACGTGCCCGCCAACGTCCCCGCTGATCTTTTTCCAGAGCAGCTGTTGGTCACCACGCCGAGGGTATATGACGCCATGGCCGCCATGCTAATTAAAGCCGATAGCTAGCCTGTTGGCAGGCTAAAAGGCAAGCACTTGAAAAGAAAGCGCAAAAAGGGCTTTTCATTTGGCTAATAAAGCGATAGTATACGCACCGTCTTGAGGCGAATGCCAAACAGGCATCGGAGTGTGGCGCAGCTTGGTAGCGCGTTGCAATGGGGTTGCAAAGGTCGCAGGTTCGAATCCTGTCACTCCGACCAAAGAAATTCCAACGAAAATCGCCGCTTACGGGTCACGCCGAGCGGCGGTTTTTGTGTGTGTCGAAAAGCTTTCGAAATATTTTCGTAACACGTTAGCTCTGCAGCAACGCCTTGATGCGTGCCCAACTCGATAACCGCCTGTTGGAATGTGCGGGCTGGTTCCGATTGGCGGCATAAAGCTAACGAACGCACCATAGTTGTTGCATTAAGGCTGCGTACTCAAATGGCTCTATCGACAATATACGGCACATAACTAAACGTATGTTGAGCCTTTCAAGGCATAGCCCGCTCTGCAGTTGCTTATGTTAAATAGGGCAGCTCAGCTATGTATATTTAGTTTTTGGTGTTTGAGGCTTGACTCCGACTAAATGACGTTAGTTTTTATGCATAGGCTCCTCTAGGATTGAAAGCCCCATTTGCTGTTTTGCGAGTTGCCTTTATGAAGCTTGAAACCCTTGCCCTTCACCATGGCTATGCACCTGATTCACAAAACTCGGTGGCTGTGCCTATCCATCAGACGACCTCGTTTTCATTTGATAACGCCCAGCATGCGGCGGATTTGTTTGATTTGAAAGTTGAAGGGAACATTTATTCGCGCATTATGAACCCTACCTGCGCTGTGCTAGAACAGCGTGTGGCCGCTTTGGAAGGCGGCATTGCTGGCTTGGCGGTGGCATCAGGCATGGCAGCCATTACTTATGCGATTCAGACAATTGCCGAAGCGGGCGATAATATTGTCTCCATCAGTGAGCTGTACGGTGGTACTTACAACCTGTTTGCTCACACGTTGCCCCGTCAGGGCATCCAAGTACGCTTTGCGGATAAAGATGATTTTGCTGGTATCGAGGCGCTAATTGATGAGCGCACCAAAGCTGTCTATTGCGAGAGTATAGGCAACCCATCTGGCGGGGTGGTGGACCTGCAAAAACTTGCAGAGGTGGCTCATCGGCATGGGGTGCCTGTGATCGTTGATAACACCACCGCAACGCCCTTTTTGTGTCGCCCAATCGAGCATGGTGCTGATATTGTCGTTCACTCTGCGACGAAATACATTGGAGGGCACGGCACAACGGTAGGTGGTGTGATTGTCGATTCTGGTAAATTTCCATGGGCGGAGCATGCCAGCCGATTCCCGCTCCTTAATGAGCCAGATGTCTCTTATCACGGCGTAAGCTATACACGAGATGTCGGTGAGGCTGCCTTTATTGCTCGTGCACGCGTAGTGCCTTTGCGCAATATGGGCGCAGCCCTTTCTGCTCAAGCTGCCTGGAACTTATTGCAGGGTCTGGAAACGCTGTCGCTGCGTATTGAACGTATTTGTGCCAACGCATTGGCGGTAGCCAAGCACTTAGAGAGTCACCCATCGGTAACCTGGGTACACTATGCAGGCTTAGAAAGCCATTCTGACCATGCATTAGCTCAGCGCTATATGAATGGGCACGCATCGGGTATTTTAAGTTTCGGCATTCAGGGCGGGCAGGCTGCTTCAGAGCGCTTTTATGATGCGCTATCGTTAATTCTTCGCCTTGTTAACATCGGTGATGCTAAGAGCTGCTCGTCTATTCCCGCCTCCACCACGCATCGCCAATTGAATGAGCAGGAACTCAAGGCTGCCGGTGTCACGCCAGACATGGTAAGGCTGTCAATTGGCATTGAGCATATTGACGACCTGCTGGCAGATATTGATCAAGCGCTTGAAGCCTCACAAGGCTAATGCTCCACTTAATCTGCTTCACCTAGGCTTTCAGCGGATTCTCGTTTGAAGCATCGTTTGCAGCAATAGCGCTAGGTCTACATCTAGCGCTATTGTTCTGCTCTTTTTAAGAATTACATTCTTAAAAAGCCTCACTATCAAGTGTCCTTTGTGTGATTGACCGTTACATGCATTAGCTAGTCGATTAAATATCGTACAAGCGTTATACGCGGTAGCGATTTTCTATACGCACATTTTTGCCAATTTGTCAAAATTTGATCTGGGACAATGTTGCTGGGGGTGGCCTCTTGCTAAGATTAAAGTTGCAATTTAAATGCATCTTAAAAATGCCTCTGGCGACTATGCCTGAGGCCTGAAAAGACTAGCAAGGGAGCATGGCTTATGGCTGATGGAATGACTAAATCAGCGGCCCGCAATATTTTCTATGGCGGTTCGCTGTTCTTTTTCCTGCTATTTACTGCGCTAACGGCTCATAGCCATTGGTACATGGTAAATGTCTCCACGGACAGTGAAGGCCTTACCGATTCTGTAAAGCATGGCAAAGAGGTGTGGGAAAAGAACATGTGTATTAACTGCCATAGCATCATGGGGGAAGGCGCTTATTTTGCGCCTGAATTGGGTAATGTCTGGGAGCGGTATGGAGGCCACGAAAACCCTGAAGCTGCCCGTGCAGGAATTGAGGCTTGGATCCGTGCCCAGCCATTGGGAATTGAAGGCCGTCGACAAATGCCAGCATATGACTTTAGCGAAGAAGATATGAATTCACTGATTGATTTCTTCGAATGGACTGATGGTATCGACGACCAAGACTGGCCCCCGCATCCAGCTGGCTGAAACTCCCGGTCAGGGGATGAATCAAGGAGAACCGTATTATGAAATATGAAACCCAGAAGGTCGCCTTACCCTTTTTTATGGTGGCCATGGCGTTATTTACGCTGCAAATTGTCTTCGGCCTATTGGCTGCTGCTGTTTATGCTTGGCCTAATTTCATGGCTGAAGTCATGCCTTTCCATATTATGCGTGTTAGCCATACTAACCTACTGATTGTGTGGTTGTTGATCGGCTTTATGGGCTGTACCTATTATTTAATGCCTGAAGAGGCCGAGCGGGAAATACATAGCCCCAATTTGGCGTATGTGCAGCTGGCAATCTTCGCGTTTGCTGGCGCTGCTGCTTTAGTTGGCTATCAGTTCGGAATCCATGAAGGGCGTGAGTTTCTTGAACAGCCGTTTTGGGTCAAGGTACTGATCACCATTTCATTTCTCATGTTTTTGTTCAATACCAGTATGACGCTGCTTAAAGGCCGTAAGACTGCCATTAATTTGGTGTTAATGCTTGGGCTTTGGTTGGCAGCAGTATTCTGGTTATTTGCTTTTTACAATCCGACGAATCTAGCGGTAGATAAGCTTTATTGGTGGTGGGTGGTACACCTTTGGGTTGAGGGTGTATGGGAGCTGATTATGGCGTCCTTGTTGGGCTATCTGCTGATCAAAATGACCGGCGTGGACCGTGAAGTGATCGAAAAGTGGCTCTATATTATCGTCGGGCTGGCGCTATTCTCTGGCCTGCTGGGAACCGGCCATCACTACTATTGGATTGGTGCACCTGGCTACTGGCAACCTATCGGTAGTATCTTCTCTACGCTTGAAGTAGCGCCTTTCTTCGCTATGGTGGTTTTCGCCTTTACTATGTTCTGGAAAGGTAGCCGTAACCACCCAAACAAAGCTGCCATGCTATGGGCACTGGGCTGCCCCACCATTGCCTTTTTCGGCGCTGGGGTATGGGGCTTCATGCACACCCTCTCGTTCGTAAATTACTACAGCCATGGTACTCAGGTGACTGCCGCACACGGCCATTTAGCATTTTACGGTGCTTATGTCATGCTAATTCTTGGTGTGATTACCTATGCCATGCCGCAAATCCGCCGCGTGCAGCCCTATAACCAAATACTGAATATGTGGGGATTCTGGATTGTTACCAGTGCAATGTGCTTTATGACGTTTACTCTGACCTTTGCCGGGGTAGTGCAGACTCACTTGCAGCGCGTCATCGGTATGAATTACATGGAAGTGCAAGACCAACTGGGTCTGTTCTACATCATGCGGATGGGTGCAGGTGTAGCGGTTGCCATCGGAGCGATCATGCTTCTCTACTCTTTCTTTGGTCCCGCTCGAGAGCAAGTGCCTTCAGGTGGTACGCAAGTGACGGCTGGCGCGAGTTAGGCCTATATGAAACGGCCCTTCGGGGTCGTTTCGCTTACTTTTTCCTTACCGTTTATTCTTTTATTTTCTGGCAATGGAGTGTTCCCATGCCTCTCTCTTCCGTCACTCAGCGTGATAATGAGCGTGACATACCTTTCTACGAAAGTGTGGGCAATGAATGCACTATGTTCGAACACGCCTTTCACCAACGCTTACCGCTGTTGCTTAAAGGGCCTACCGGGTGCGGTAAAACGCGTTTTGTTAGCCATATGGCTGCCAAACTGGGGCGTCCGCTATACACGATTTCATGCCATGATGATCTCACCTCTGCTGACCTCACTGGCCGTTACTTATTACAAGGCGGTGAGACCCGCTGGGTTGATGGCCCACTGACCCGTGCAGTGCGTGAAGGTGGTATTTGCTATCTTGATGAGGTCGTCGAGGCACGTAAAGATGTCACCGTAGTGCTTCATCCGCTTACTGATGATCGTCGCCTGTTGCCGTTGGAACGTACTGGTGAATTGCTAGAAGCGCCGGATGATTTCATGCTAGTAGTCTCCTATAACCCAGGCTACCAGCATATTCTTAAATCGCTCAAACCTAGTACTCGTCAGCGCTTTTTAGCCATGTCCTTTGATTTTCCACCGCCCAAGGTTGAGCGTGATATCGTCGCGCGGGAGAGTGGGCTGCCAGGCGATCAGTGTGCAGCCCTAGTCAATCTTGCGGTAAGTCTGCGCGCCATGAAAGGGCAGGATTTAGAAGAGGGTGTCTCTACTCGCTTGCTGGTGTATTGCGCGACTCTTATTGCCGCTGGAATGCCCATTCTTGAAGCTGCTCGCGCTACCCTGGTAGAGCCACTTAGCGACGATGCGGATGTTCAGGAAGGGCTGATGGAAGCCATTCAAGCCACCTTTGGGTGAGGGCTTTTCATGCTTGATTTTCTTGAAGTTGAAGAGTTTGTTGGCCGCCATTGGCATCGCTGGGCTTCTGGTGCTGCCAGCTATCCCGATCATCCTGACGCTGCAGTACAGTTGGAAACGCTGCGGCCCATGCTCGGTGTCTTCTTTCGTGCTAGTGGTGGCGAGGCTGGTGTCGATGTTGCCGCGATTGCTGGGCGTAGTTCATCGCATCGCTTGTCCTTACGCCAACGGCTTGGGCTTGACGAAGAAGTGCTGGATCAAGCGCGGCGCGATGAAGAGGGGCTGCTCTTACCCCCACGCATCGCGTTGTTCAGCAATGCGTCATTAAACCGTGACCTTTACCTTTGGCTGGTGGCTTATCTAGCGGCGTCTCGGCATGTGCTGCCTAGTGAAGACCCGCTGCAGAACGACCTTCTGCAATTACGTGAAGCGCGCCGGGCGACGCAAGCGGCGCTTGCGCATTTTCCAGGGCTTGCCGCACGTCACGCTCGGCTATGTAAGGAAATGCTGGAAATTCGTCCACAGCGCAAACGCCTGCCTCCTATGGAGGCGGCATTGGAAACAGTGGTGCGAGCGTTACTCGGTGGCCCAGTTCCCCAGGAGGGCTGGGCTAGCGATATGTACTATGCCATTACCAATAGCACAGCGGCCTTACATCATTTCCATGCCCCCCGTGGCTACCGTCCGCCATTGCCGGTACCGCTATGGGGAAGAGCTGTCACCCTGGGTACTAATAAACAAGCACGTACGGAACAGCAGGATGATGAGGAACCCGTGGCTGGTAATAACGCTTCGGAAGATGACCACGGTAAACGCAAGGCTGATCGGCGTGAGCAGGATCAGGCCGACCGTGACGACTCGCTAATGCTGAATGCCTCCGAAAAAATGCTCTCTTGGGCTGAAATGGTCAATCTTAATCGCCATGTAGAGGATGAAGATGACGATGAGGCCAAACAAGCTGCTGATCAGATTGAAGAAATTGTGCTCAGCGCTAACCGCAAGAAAGCGGCCTCGAAGTTAAAGCTTGATCTTGATCTAGCGCCAGATGAAGTAAGTGGGGGGCGGCTGAGTGGCCGCTATACCTACCCAGAGTGGAACCATCGCAAACAAATTTATTTGCCAGAGCACTGTGTTGTACATAGCAACCTACAGAGCGAGGAGGGGGAGTGCTGGCAGCCTGATGAAACTGCACAACGCCGTATTCGCCGAGTTCGGCGTGAATTTGAAGCGTTAAGGCCACGTCGTGAAATGTTGCGCGGCCAACTGGATGGTAGCGAGCTGGATATGGATGCTGTGATTCGCTCACACTGTGATTTAGCAGCTACCGGTGAAGCGAGTGACCGTCTTTACCAGGCGAGCCGAACCCAGGCGAGAGATTTAGCAGTCTCCATTTTGATTGATGTGTCGCTCTCCACCGAGGCATGGCTAGAAGATCGCCGGGTACTGGATGTGGCCAAAGAGGCGTTATTGGTACTAGGCCATGGGCTTGCAGGGTGTGGCGATGACTATGCTATTCACAGCTTTACCTCGCACCGTCGACACCGTGTTTGGGTGAATACGCTTAAAAGTTTTGATGAGCCAATGGGAGAGCGCGTATCTCGGCGTATCTCAGCGCTAAAACCAGGCCACTATACGCGTATGGGGCCTGCTATTCGGCACCTTTCCAAAGCGCTTGCACAGCGGCCCAATCGGCATCGGTTATTACTCATGCTGACGGATGGTAAGCCAAATGACACTGACTACTATGAAGGGCGCTACGGTATTGAGGATACACGCAAAGCGGTGCTTGAAGCACGGCGAGAGGAGGTTCGTGTGTTCGGGGTAACGATTGACAGAGAGGCGGGGCGCTACATTCCCTACCTTTTCGGGCGAGGTGGTTACGCCATTGTACAGCGTCCAGAGCACCTTTCGCTGGCGCTACCGGGCATCTATCGTCAGATTATTGCCAGTTAAGGAAGTGTCTTATGTTGCGCTTACGTCGCGTATTGGCAATTAGCGTGTGGTTTTTGGTCGCTTTAGGAGTCGTGGTGCCGCTGGTATGGCTTATCAATAATCGCGACTGGGGAGTGATGCTGATGCTGCTGGTTCCCCTCGTCGTTTACAGCCTGATGCGTCTAGGCCAACTATTGGAGGGGTGGGCTAATAAGCGGGCTAGACCCTCAAGTGCAACAGATTCAGGCTCTACGCTGCACTAATGCAGTGCTTTATATGCATGTTAATTATTGTGCAATATCTGTCTCCTTTGACGCGTGTCAGTATCCAGCCGTACTGCAACGCTTAGCATCAGCCGCACACTATGTATCCATAACGGTGTCACTCTGGAGTGTTTGTTATGCCATTTCTACCTTCTGCTAGTACGTTGTTTCCAGCTTCACTACCCACTCCTGTTCCCCCTAGTCATTTGATGCGCATTCTTGATTCTCGGGTACCTTTTGTTGTTAAACGGCGCTTGGTGGAGCCCTTGCTCAACCGCACGTTTGACGTGCCGCTTGCAGAAGGTGAGTTTGATGCCTTGGAAGGCCGTTGCATCAGCCTCGTCATTGCAGATATAGGAGTAACACTTAGCCTGACGCTTGAATCTCAGCGCTTGATACTATGCCGGGATAAAGGGGAGGCATCTATTCGTGGAGGGTGGCGTGAATTTTTGTGCCTTGCGACACGCCGTGAAGATCCCGACAGCCTCTTTTTCCAGCGGCGTTTGATAATAGAAGGGGACACAGAGCTGGGGCTAACGCTCAAGAACCTACTCGACGGCTGTGAGGAAGGGCTTGCGCAGGGGCGGCTCGGAGAGCTGCTGGTGGGGTTAGAGCGCCTAACTCGCAAAGAGTAACTTGGTTTACTAACCCCGATTTACCAACCCCTTGAGTATCTCAAAGTGGCCACATAACCGATGATTATTGATCGGCTAAGGTGACTCGAGCGCCACCAAACGCGTAGCTACAAGGGTTAGCGATGGGGCGGTTATTGGTTAGGTGGGTGATGCCGACTCCGCACCGGCCTACCATCCAAACTAAACAGGCTGTGAAGTAGAGATAGCCCAGTGACCAAGGTGCTATGGCCGGTAACCCGACCCATCCTAGTAGATGCCATACAGCCGTAAATAGCACGCCGCCCAACAGACCTAGCCAGAAAGTTCGGATTTGAAAGCGCAGATGGGAAACGACCCACTCCTCAGCATCGTGTTTTTTCATATGCGCCATAACCACTCCAATAGGAGCGGTAACCACTGCCAGCACGCTACCTAGGAACAGCATATAGATAACAATAGCGGTACCACGCCCGCGGCTTTTCTTGAACGAACCAAATGAGTCTAAATCCGTGGAGGGCTTGTCCGTAGAGATCTGGTCCGTAGAGAGCTTGATATCAAGAGAAGAAGGAGAGGACGAAGTAGAAGGGGTAGGTAACGTAGTCATGAAACACCTCATTTGGAAAAGTGGACGCGCTTAATAATGTATATAATATGCATTAATTAATTTGTGGGTAGGTTTTAAATTTCTGTTTAGGCCCTGCTACCTGGCAGGGCCATCCGAAGGAAAGTGCTAAAGGCTAATGTTTGTTAGGCTTGTCAAGTATGCGGCTGGGTTAGGTGGTCATGCGGCGGGTATTATCCATACCCGGGCGGCCATGCCAGTAGCCGTCACAAATATCGGCGTCTACCAGTGTTAGTGGATCGGGCTTAGGCAGCTTGCCGTGGCGAGCTTGGTCGAAGGCGCTAACGACCTCAGCCATACCTTCTGCCCGTGGGCTAAGGCGTGCTACTGAAACACCCATCTTCGCCATTACTGCGAGCTCATGGCGTAGATCCTGACAAGCACCCGATAGTGTTTGAATGCCATTCAAGGTGAAAACATCGTGGGACTCTTGTGATCGCAGCATCAAACCTTCTGGATACTGTTGGCAGACGAATTGGCAGCGGTCCTTTGGCTTTTGGTGGCGTCGAGCAGTAAAGCAGCGTGACGACCAGGCCAGAGGTAGATGCCCATAGGCGAATACCTCACAAGGGTGAGGAATGCCGGCCTCGTGGCAATCGTTAATCAGTTGAGCTAGGTCTTTCTGTGACATTTCTATCGGCGCTTGCCAGCGCTGCATTCCCGCACGCGCCATTACCCCTAGGGATGCTGGGTTGTAAAGGTTGAGCGCAGCTCCGGCAATAAAGGGCAACCCGTTATTTGAAAGACGCTGCAAGGCGCTTTGGTCATTCGCCTCAACAATAAATTCACCGTTGTCACATAGCTTACGTAAATCGCGTAGATCAGCTTCAGATTCGATCAGGGTCTGGCTGGCGAGCACTACCTGTTTGCCAGCCTGGGAAAGCTCACGTCCAATGCCTAGCCAGTCGTCTAGTTTCATATCGCGACGTCGGGAGCAGACCGCTTCACCTAGCGTAATAATCTCTACCGGCCAATCGGCTGCATCGCGATAGAAGTTGGCATATTGCTCCCGAGTCCAATAAAAAAGTACTGGCCCAAGAGAGAGTTGAAGATGGCCTGCTAAGGCGTGTGGAGGCAGTGTGGTGGTTGACATCTAGGCTCCTATTTCCAGCGGCGCTCATAAGCACCTAGTGTGGTAGTGGCACCTTCAGAAAGCTCGGCAAGACCGGCCATCCAGGTAGATTCTGGATGAAAGCGCTCGGGTTCTTTCTCTAAGCGGTTAAGTGCTTGGCGCCAAATGCCTGCTACTTTCGATACATAGGCAGGGCTGCGCTGGCGGCCTTCGATTTTTACTGCGCTGATGCCTAATTTGCGTAGCTCTGGCAAAAGCTCCAGGGTATTCAGGCTGGTAGGTTCTTCAATAGCATGGTAGGTCTCACCCGTTACCTCAAAGCGACCCTTACACAAGGTGGGGTAGCCGGCCCGTTCGCCTTCGGCGTAGCGATCAATGAGAACATCATTAAGGCGTGACTCTAACCCTTGAGGGGTTTCTTCCCAGCGTACATGGGCGGCTGGAGAGCAAACCCCCCGCGTATTAGGCGACTCACCGGTCAGGTAGGAGGAGAGATAGCAACGTCCCTCAGCCATAATGCATAGGCTACCGAAGGCGAATACTTCTAGCTCTACAGGCGTTTGCTTGGCTAAGTCACGTACTTGGTTAATAGACAACACTCGCGGTAGCACGGCGCGTTTAATGCCAAAATGTTGATGATAAAAGTGTAAGGCTTCGTGACTTGTTGCTGAGCCTTGTACGGATAGGTGCCTTGAGACATCAGGATGACGGCGGGTGGCGTAATCAAGCAACCCCATGTCGGCAAGAATCAAGGCATCTACTCCCAGCTCGGAGGCTTGGTCTACGGCCCGAGTCCACTGCTGCCAACCATCGGGTTGGGGGTAAGTGTTGATAGCGCAAAATACGCGTTTGCCATGTTGGTGGGCATACTCAATACCCTCTCTGGCGCGTTTATCAGTAAAGTTCAATCCAGCAAACTGGCGTGCATTTGTAGCATTCTGAAAGCCGAAATAGACGGCATCAGCGCCTTCGTCTACAGCACGTTTCAGGGCGGGCAGGTTGCCAGCAGGGCATACAAGCTCCATAGCGCAACTCCTTGAAGTGAAAGCCCGAGGATTTTAGTCACCTATTTATTCATGTCTTTTGACTTAGATCATGCTGAGTTGGCTTTTAGAAAGCCGTTGAGAGAGAGCCACCCACCCCCTATTCCCTTGCGGTGGGTGGCGCTATCCCCTTAGGGGTAGAGGGGCGGTATATGGAGGTAATCACGCAGTAATTCAGGCGTTGATCGCTCAGACTGGTCGCCATGGAACCCGCTCACGCGGGGCGTGCACACGTTTGAGGAGCCTGGAGAGCGACCATGAGTCACTTTATCGATCGGCTAAATTTCTTTCGGAAGGCCCGGGAGCCTTTCGCCAATGATCATGGGGAACTGCGCGGTGAGTCGCGCCAATGGGAGGCGGGGTATCGCGCCCGCTGGCAGCACGATAAAGTTGTGCGCAGCACCCACGGGGTCAACTGCACCGGCTCCTGCAGCTGGAAAATCTATGTCAAAAACGGCCTGGTGACCTGGGAGACCCAGCAAACCGACTACCCACGGACCCGCCCCGATCTGCCCAACCATGAGCCACGCGGCTGCCCGCGGGGCGCCAGTTACTCCTGGTACCTGTACAGCGCCAACCGCCTTAAGTACCCGCTAATTCGCAAACCCCTGCTCAAGCTCTGGCGCGAGGCGCTCAACGCGCACCCGGACCCGGTAGAGGCCTGGGCGTCGATTGTTGAAGACCCGGCCAAGACCAAGCAGTACAAGCGCGCCCGCGGGATGGGCGGTTTTGTGCGCGGTGATTGGGACGAGCTGACCGAGCTGGTCGCGGCCTCGAACGTCTACACCGCCAAGCAGTACGGCCCGGACCGGATTCTTGGCTTCTCGCCGATTCCCGCCATGTCAATGGTCAGCTACGCGGCGGGCAGCCGCTACCTGTCGCTGATTGGCGGCGTCTGCATGAGCTTCTACGACTGGTACTGCGACCTGCCACCGGCCTCGCCGATGACCTGGGGCGAGCAGACCGATGTGCCCGAGTCCGCCGACTGGTACAACTCAGGCTATATCATTGCTTGGGGCTCCAACGTGCCCCAAACCCGCACCCCGGATGCCCACTTCTTTACCGAAGTGCGCTACAAGGGCACCAAGACGGTCTCGATCACCCCGGACTACGCCGAAGTCTCCAAGCTCACCGACGAGTGGCTCTCCGCCAAGCAGGGCACCGATGCGGCGCTGGCCATGGCCATGGGGCACGTCATCCTCAAAGAGTTCCACCTGGAGACCCCCAGCGCCTACTTCACCGACTACGTGCGCCGCTATACCGACATGCCGTTTTTGGTCGAGCTGGAAGCCCGCGAAGACGGCAGCTTTGCCCCGGGCCGCCAGCTGCGGGCCAGCGATTTCGACGCCGCGCTGGGCCAGGAGAACAACCCCGAGTGGAAAACCGTGGCCTGGGACGAGCAGCGCGACCAGCTGGTGGTGCCGCGGGGCTCCATCGGCTTCCGCTGGGGAGAGACCGGCGAGCATGTCGGTAAGTGGAACCTGGAACCGCTGGATGCCGACGGCACCGCCATCACCCCGCTGCTCAGCCTGGCGAAGCACCATGACCACGTCGCCCGCGTGGCGTTCCCCTACTTTGGCGGCATCGAGCACGACCACTTCGACCACGTCAAAGGGGAAGGGGACGGCGCCGCCGACGGCCTGCTGTTCCACAACCTGCCCGCCAAACGGCTGACAAAAGCCGACGGCAGCGAGATGCTGGCGGTCACCGTCTTTGACCTGATGTGCGCCAACTACGGCATCGACCGCGGCTTTGTGGGGGAGGGCGACGACGACGGCGCCACGTCGCTGGACCAGGTACGCCCCTACACCCCCGCCTGGCAGGAAAAAATCACCGGCGTCTCCGCCGAGCAGTGCACCCGCATTGCCCGGGAATTCGCCGACAACGCCCATAAAACCCAAGGGCGCAGCATGATCATCGTCGGTGCCGGGATGAACCACTGGTACCACATGGACATGAACTATCGCGGCCTGATCAACATGCTGGTCATGTGCGGCTGTATCGGCCAAAGCGGCGGCGGCTGGGCCCACTACGTCGGGCAAGAGAAGCTGCGCCCACAAACCGGCTGGACGCCCCTGGCCTTCGGCCTCGACTGGCAGCGCCCGCCGCGCCACATGAACTCCACCTCGTTCTTCTACAACCACTCCTCCCAGTGGCGCTACGAGAAGCTCGAGATCAAAGAGATCCTATCGCCGCTGGCCAAGGCCGACGAGTACCCCGGCAGCCTGATCGACTTCAACGTCCGCTCCGAGCGCATGGGCTGGCTGCCCTCCGCCCCCCAGCTCAACACCAACCCCCTGCGGCTGGCCAAAGCGGCCGCCGACGCGGGCATGAGCACCGCCGACTACGCGGTGGAACAGCTCAAACGCGGCGACTTACGCTTTGCCGCTGAAGACCCGGATGCCCCGGAAAACTTCCCGCGCAACATGTTCATCTGGCGCTCCAACCTGCTGGGCAGCTCCGGCAAGGGCCACGAGTACATGCTCAAGTACCTGCTCGGCACCCGCCACGGCATCCAGGGCAAAGACCTGGGCGAGTTCGGCGGCCAAAAACCCGACGAAGTGGTCTGGCGCGACGAAGCACCGGAAGGCAAGCTCGACCTGCTGGTCACCCTCGACTTCCGCATGTCCACCACCTGCCTCTACTCGGATATCGTGCTGCCCACGGCCACCTGGTACGAGAAAGACGACCTCAACACCTCCGACATGCACCCCTTTATCCACCCGCTCACCGCGGCCACCGACCCGGCGTGGGAGTCGCGCAGCGACTGGGACATTTACAAAGGCATTGCCAACGCCTTCTCCAAGGTCTGCGTTGGCCACCTGGGCGAAGAGACCGACCTGGTCACCCTGCCCATGCAGCACGACTCCCCTGGCGAACTGGCCCAACCCGAGGTCAAAGACTGGAAGAAGGGCGAGTGCGAACCGATTCCCGGCAAGACCATGCCCGCGCTGATCGAGGTCAAGCGCAACTACCCCGAAACCTTTGAGCGCTTCACCTCCATCGGCCCGCTGTTAGAAGAGATCGGCAACGGCGGCAAAGGCATCGCCTGGAAGACCGACAAAGAGGTCAAACTGCTCGGCGACCTCAACCACCGCAAGAGCGACGGGCCGCACCAAGGCCGCCCGCAGATCGATAGCGCCATTGACGCCGCCGAGATGATCCTGACCCTCGCCCCCGAAACCAACGGCCAAGTCGCGGTCAAAGCCTGGGAAGCGCTCTCCAAGATCACCGGACGCGACCACACCCACCTCGCGCACCCCAAAGAAGAGGAGAAGATCCGCTTCCGCGATATCGTCGCCCAGCCGCGCAAAATTATCTCCAGCCCCACCTGGTCCGGCCTGGAAGATGAGCACGTCTCCTACAACGCCGGCTACACCAACGTCCACGAACTCATTCCGTGGCGCACCGTCAGCGGCCGCCAACAGTTCTACCAAGACCACCCCTGGATGCGCGCCTTCGGCGAAAGCCTGCTGGTCTACCGTCCGCCCATCGACACCAAAGCGGCCAAAGGCTTCCCGCTGCCCGCCGACAACGGCTACAAGAGCAAAGCGCTAAACTTCATCACGCCGCACCAAAAGTGGGGGATACACTCCACCTACTCCGACAACCTGCTGATGCTCACCCTCAACCGGGGGGGCCCCGTGGTCTGGCTCTCCGAAGCCGACGCCGCCGACATGGCCATCGAAGACAACGACTGGATCGAAGTCTACAACGCCAACGGCTCGATTGCCGCGCGGGCCGTGGTCAGCCAACGGGTCAAAGACGGCATGGTCATGATGTACCACGCCCAAGAGCGCCAAGTGAACGTCCCCGGCTCAGAAGTCACCGGCACCCGCGGCGGCATCCACAACTCCGTCACCCGCGTCTGCCCCAAACCCACCCACATGATCGGCGGCTACGCACAGCTCTCCTACAGCTTTAACTACTACGGCACCGTCGGCTCCAACCGCGATGAGTTCGTCCTGGTGCGCAAAATGAAACACGTCGACTGGTTGGACGGCGAAGGCAATGACACCGTACAGGAGGCCATGAAATGAAAATTCGTTCCCAGGTAGGCATGGTCCTTAACCTCGACAAATGCATCGGCTGCCACACCTGCTCGGTCACCTGCAAAAACGTCTGGACCAGCCGCGAAGGCATGGAATACGCCTGGTTCAACAACGTCGAAACCAAGCCCGGCATCGGCTACCCCAAAGAGTGGGAAAACCAAGCCAAATGGAAAGGCGGCTGGCTATGCCGCCCGGACGGCCGGATCGAACCGCGCATCGGCGGCAAATGGCGGGTATTAGCGAACATCTTCGCCAACCCCGACCTGCCCGAGATGGACGACTACTACGAACCCTTCACGTTCGACTACCAGCACCTGCACACCGCCAAGATCGGCGACCACCAGCCGGTCGCCCGCCCGCGCTCGCTGGTGTCCGGCGAACGCATGAACAAGATCGAATGGGGCCCGAACTGGGAAGAGATCCTCGGCACCGAGTTCGCCAAACGGCGCAAAGACGCCAACTTCGACAACGTCCAGGCGGATATCTACGGCCAGTTCGAAAACACCTTCATGATGTACCTGCCGCGCCTCTGCGAGCACTGCCTGAACCCCACCTGCGTGGCCAGCTGCCCAAGCGGCGCCATCTACAAACGCGAAGAGGACGGCATTGTCCTGATCGACCAAGACAAATGCCGCGGCTGGCGGATGTGCATCTCCGGCTGCCCCTACAAAAAGATCTACTACAACTGGAAGAGCGGCAAATCCGAAAAATGCATCTTCTGCTACCCGCGTATTGAGAGCGGACAACCGACCATTTGCTCCGAAACCTGCGTCGGCCGCATCCGCTACCTCGGCGTCCTGCTGTACGACGCCGACCGCATTGAAGAAGTGGCCAGCTCGCCGGACGAACGCGACCTCTACCACCGCCAATGCGAGATCTTCCTCGACCCCCACGACCCCGAGGTGATCGCCCAAGCCAAACGAGACGGCATTCCCGACAACGTCATCCAGGCCGCCCAAGCGAGCCCGGTCTACAAACTCGCCATCGACTGGGGGCTGGCCCTACCGCTGCACCCCGAGTACCGCACGCTGCCGATGGTCTGGTACGTCCCGCCGCTGTCCCCGATCCAGTCCGCCGCCGAGGCCGGACACGTCGAGTTCGACGGCGTACTGCCCAAGATCGAATCGCTGCGGATCCCGGTGAAATACCTCGCCAACCTACTGACCGCGGGCGACGAAGCACCGGTGGTGCTCGCCCTCAAACGGCTGATGGCGATGCGCGTCTACATGCGCGGCAAGCACGTGGAAGGCAACGCCAACCCCGAGGTACTCGAAGCCGTCGGACTCAGCGAAGCCCAGGTAGAAGCCATGTACCGCTACCTAGCGATTGCCAACTACGAAGACCGCTTCGTGATCCCCACCAGCCACCGGGAGATGGCCACCGAAGCCTTCCCCGAGCGCGGCGGCTGCGGCTTCTCCTTTGGGGACGGCTGCCACGGGGAAAGTTCTGCCAACCTATTTAACGGCCGCTCGCAAACCAGCGTCTTGGTCAAGCCGGTCGATGTGTTTGATCCGCAGTCATCGGTTTCATCCGCCGATCGTTCATAGGAGAGATGTCATGTACGACGCGATTGCGCAGTATGTCACCCATTTAATCTACGGTTACTACCCCTATCTGGTCGGCACCGTATTCCTGGTCGGCAGCTTAGTGCGTTTCGATCATGGCCAATACACTTGGAAAACCGGCTCTAGCCAGATGCTCTCATCGAAACACATGCGGCTGGCCAGCAACCTGTTCCATATCGGCATTATTACGATCTTCTTTGGGCACTTGGTCGGTATGTTGACCCCGCACTGGGTATACGAGCCGTTCCTACACGCCGGTACCAAGCAGTTGATCGCTATTGTGGTCGGTGGCATTGCCGGTGCTATGTGCCTGGTGGGCGGCGCGATGCTGTTGCACCGTCGCCTCTTTAACCCGCGGGTACGCCAAACGTCCAGCCTGATGGATACCCTGATCCTGGGGCTGCTGGTGACACAAGCCGGGCTGGGGATGGTGACGATTCTGTTCTCGCTCGGGCACATGGATGGCGAGATGATGCTGACGCTCTCTAGCTGGGCGCAGTCGATCGTCTTCTTTAGCGGTGGTGCGGCGGATTATATGCAGGAAGTATCGTGGATTTACAAGCTCCACATCTTCCTGGGCCTTACCATCATCCTGTTGTTCCCCTTTTCACGTCTGGTCCATGTCTGGAGCGTACCGCTTGGGTATATCACGCGGCGCTACCAGCTTGTTCGTCGGCGTGGATGAGCAACACAAACGGAGCTGTCGACATCGTAACGCCTAGATTAATGTATCTCTTCAAGATTCGTTAACGGCTGATGGAGGCAGCTATACGCTTGTATCGTTGTTCGGTCTTAGCCACCGTCGTTTTATAGGAGAGGGTATGTCTTCACGTCAAAAACCACGCACACTGATTTATGCCTGCTCCGGCTGCTCTGATGTTGCGCAACTTGCCAATAGTGTTGCTCTTCGTCTTGATCATGCAGGAGAAGCTGAGATGTCCTGCATTGCTGGAGTAGGCGGTGGTGTGCCTGGTCTAGTACGTACTGCGCGCTCTGGGCGGCCTATCGTGGCGATTGATGGATGTCAGATGCATTGTGCTAGCCAATGCCTCTCTAACGCAGGTGTTATACCTACAGAGCACGTAAAACTGTATGAAAACGGACTACGCAAGCGGCGAGGCCAGTTTTATGATGAGCAAACAGTTGAAGATGTCACCACGGAAGTAAAAGAGCTGATTGCTCGATTGCCGGTTAATGCTAGTTCCCAGATAGAAGAGGGCGCAGAATGAGTGCGTTGGTGGATGGCTTTGGCCGGACGGTGCGCTACCTCCGTATATCAGTAACGGACCGTTGTGACTTCCGCTGTGTCTACTGCATGGCGGAGGAAATGACTTTCCTGCCTCGAGCTAAGTTACTTACCCTTGAAGAAATAGCCATGCTGTCGCAGGCATTTGTCGAATTGGGGGTGGAAAAAATTCGACTTACTGGCGGAGAGCCACTGGTACGTAATGGCATACTCACGTTAGTGGAAAAACTCGGAAGCCTTGCAGGCTTGCGCGAATTAGCCATGACCACTAATGGTTCAGGGTTAGTCAAATATGCCGAGGAGTTGCGTCAAGGCGGGCTTGATCGGCTTAATATCAGCCTTGACTCTCTGAAGCCCGAACGCTTTAAGTCCTTAACACGTACTGGAGAGCTCAGCCAAGTGATTGCAGGGGTCCGTGCTGCTCGCCGTGCCGGCTTTACGTCGATTAAATTGAATGCCGTACTGCTTAAAGGGCGCAATGATGACGAAATTCTTGATCTAGTGAATTTCGCACGTGATGAGGCAGTAGACATTAGCTTTATCGAGGAGATGCCGCTGGGCGTTATTAGTGAGCATAATCGTGGTGAAACGTTTCTTTCTACGGATGCAGTGCGTTCTACTATAGAGCAGTACTACCAGCTTTTGCCTACGACTGAGTCTACCCTTGGGCCATCTCGTTATTACCGCATGGTGGATAGTCCATCGCGTATCGGCTTTATTTCTCCACACAGTCATAATTTTTGTGATGCTTGCAATCGTGTGCGAGTCACCGCTGAAGGGAGATTACTGCTCTGTTTAGGTAACGAACACTCCGTTGACTTACGTGCAGTATTACGACGCTACCCTGGAGATATCGAGCGCCTTAAAGAGAGCATTGTGTCTGCCATGAAGAAAAAGCCAGAGCGCCACTACTTCACAACGGATGGTGAGGTACAAATAGTGAGGTTTATGAACTCAACAGGCGGCTAAGGGCTAAGTTCAGGGGATAGGTCATGCGGGGAGCCATTGTTTTGTAAGGTTTGTTAGACGATCTTAATATATCTTGTACTGCTTTTATGCGCTTAATGTTTGAATTCAGGGGGAATGACTCGGTCAAAAGGGGCCGCCATTTGCGCTTCTGAATGTTGTTCTGTGAGCTAAATGGGGTTGGCTTACAGGCCGAAATCAACGATGCTATCTGCAACAGATCTCTCATTGTTAAAACAAGAGCATCCAATGCTAGGTCGTTCCTCTCACTCTTTAACAGCATCCACTGTTCCGCCAGTGCCGGTAAATGCCCGTGATTGCTTAGCAGCATTGAGCCGAGGTGGTAGTGCTTTGATGGACGCAGACCACTGGGCAGACGGCGTCGATCGCTTATTGGCTGAATTAGGCCCTGCGACTGGGGCTAGCCGTGTTTGGATTTTCCAGCTTTTGGAGATACAGCCTGAGGCGGTAATTCAAGACTATGTTTTCGAATGGGCCGCTGCCGATCGCTATCGTCAGTTGAGCCAGCGGCGCTTTCGCTTCTTCTCTTCCACCCTCAAGGACCCCGAGTATCGTCGGCTAGTTGAAGAGCGCAAGTTGGGGGGATGCCATGATTTCTGCGTCCCTACCATGCCTGTCGGGCCACTGCGGCGACATCTCGAAAGCCAATCCATTCGATCTATGGCAACGGTGCCCATCTTCGTAAATGATCGTTGGTGGGGTACTTTAGGAGTGGATGACTGTGAGCGTGCTGTGAGCTGGAGAGGGCCAGGGCTTGATTTACTAACCGCCGCCGGACAACTGATTGCAGCGGCTCTTTATCGTTACCAACTAAGCCACCGCTCTCGTCAGATTGAGCTGTTTCATAAGGTAGCCGACTGCGGAGTCTGGGAGGTGAGTTTGCGTAATGGACGCGTATGGTGCTCACAAACCCTGAAGGCGGCACTGGGCTATCCGAAAACTTATCCGCGGGTACCGTTACGGCGCTTGCTTGCCCTTCTCCATAAGAAAGATCGAGCCAGGCTCTGGTCCCACTTTAGGAAAGTTTACAGCGATGCAACACCTGCCCAGTTGCGCCTTGATGCTCGGGTACGGTTCGACAAGTCAGAGTGGGTGTGGCACGAAATCATCGCAGAAATTCAGCACAATGAACAAGGAGAGCCAGTCGCTGTGGCTGGCTTACTGGTCGATATTAGACAGCGCAAGCAGCATGAAGAGAAAGTGCAAGCTGACGCAGAACGAGATGCGCTAACGGGGGCGCTTAACCGACGAGGCTTAGAGCGCTACTTGGCAGCAGACGCGCAGGCTGTGAGGCCAAGACACTTCATTCTATTTGATATTGATCATTTCAAGCAGATCAACGACACCTATGGTCATCCGGTTGGGGACGCCTTGTTGAAGTTGATGGTGGAGCGGTTACAGCATGAGCTTCGGACAGATGATTGGCTTGTACGGCTGGGAGGCGAAGAGTTTGCTGTTCTCGCCAGTAATATGCAGGATGAGCAAGCCATCGTGCTGGCAGAGCGCTTACGAAAAAGCGTCGCTGATGAGCCTTTCAACATTAAAGTATTGGGTCTTAAGGAGTCTTTGTCGATAAAAATGTCGATTAGCCTTGGTATTGCCCGCCAGCCTGAAAACCATCCTGACCCATTGGGTCAAATGATGGCTCAGGCTGACCAAGCACTCTACACTGCAAAGCATGCTGGGCGTAACCGGATCGTTTCTGATTTGGCAACAGGTTGATGTACTTAGATTGAAGTACTTAGGTTGCTGTAGTTTGTAATATGGTACTTTGGGTTATACCTTCACGACTTTTATGCCGTAGTCGGCCGGATTAGCAATGCCCTCCAATTTGCCAAGCTGTGAGAAGTCGTCGCTGCCAATGACACTGCTGATGTTGGTGTCCGGGAAGCGCAGATTCTTGACAATATGAACTTGTGTTGGCATGCATTTGCTGTCGATATCCATGACCCAAGCGAGAAATCCTCCCGAGAACTTAGCTAGACTGCCAATAGGGTAAAGGCCATAGGCCTGTATATATTCCACCAGCACTGTTCTGTTATAGGCAGTAGCAGCTTCATGAACCATACGGTAAGCATCTAACGGTGTATGGGGCGGGGTGCCATTGCGCGAATGCATTAGTTTGTTGATTGCTTTAATCACAGAGACGAGGCGTACTAGGTCAGATAGCTCATTACCTCGCTTGCCAGCCGGGTAGCCAGAGCCATCTAGGCGTTCATTAGCATTCTCAATGACATCTCGGCAGGTGGGGCTAGGTATCCACTTAAGCGCCTTAAGTTTGTCACAAAGCACGGTCACGTGGTCTCTGAGAATCTCCTTCTGCGTTGGGTTCATATTGATCTTCAGCGATGGTAACTCAGCGCTGACCAGCAGTGGTTTACCCATGGTATGTAGAAGCGCGCCTAGCATGGCTTCACGTACATGTGGGGAGTGCGGATCACGCGCCAGCATCATATCAGCTAACTGAGCCGTCACTTGTACGGCATGGCGAACCCAGTCCGGTTCGTCACGTAAGAAAGATAATGCGTAGAGAAGCGCCTTACGATCTTGCTCGACTAGATAGCGTAGTGTGTCAACACAGTCGTAAAAGATCACTCCAGGAAACAGATGACGGGCTTTCATATACATGAGCCCCACCTGGAGCTGATGAGCCACCTCCATCACACCTCGCTCCATTGGTGATAGGCGTGACCGTTTCTCGTGTTCATGGGCTTCACGTTGTAAAAGCTTTTGCTCCTTCGCCCCAGGGATAAACAGTGGGGAGTGGTAGTCCAGCTTATCGTTGGCTCCAGTACGGTAGGAGGCCTCGCGCTCAGACTCCGTCACATAGCGGAATAACGCTTCTGTCTGAAGGGTATTCATGTTGATAAACTGGACGCCGACCGCGGCATAACCTTGGTTGCCAAAAGGGCGGATATGGCAAATTTTTCCCTCAGCAAAGAAACTCTCGCCATTAGGAAACTCGAGAGTAATGCCGGGTATCTCCTGGCCCACGCTAATCGCAATGCTCTCTGCTAAGTCAATATCGACCATGCAGCCACCTACCGATAAATTACGCAGCCGGCCTGGCACGCTGAGCTCATGGAGATAGACCTCAAGGCTAACGCGTACATGCATGCCCAGAACAAAAGGAACACGGATTGCCCCGCGCTGCTCGTTCACAAAAACCGACTCTGGGAGCTGGCACTCTAGGTGATAAATAGTGCTGTCAGTTTTAAGTAGCTTGGCGGCGACGTTGCTAAGGCTGTAGGTCTCACGCTCTATGGCTTGAGAGCCTTTCAACGCTTCCAAGTCGAAGCTGATGCCACCATTTGTGAGATAACGCTCAATGTCTCTCTCAGCATACTCTACTTCTAGCACCAGGCGGCCAGTGCTTAGGTCAAGCTCGTGGACGACGGCCTTTAGAGGATAAGCCATGTCCTTGGCATACAGGGAGACCATATGCTTGTGTTGGAGCAACGACCGAATCACGGCCGCTGAGGGGTTTGAGTAGAGGGCGGGATGGGTCATGATAGGCACCTGCATAGACGATAGTATGTTTTGTTGGCCTAGAACGCATAGGCCCTTTTCCTATCTACAGTCAGACATCATGCTCCTGATGTGAGAGGAAGGCTGTTAGTTAGATTGAACAGCGTTTCTTCCATCCTTTTTAAGCAAGAGGTGAGTATCTCGGGCTTTTGCGATGAGAAAGCCAGTGCCTCGCTCTGCAAGTCAATCTCGCTTCTGCTCCTAAATTAGTGTCCCTAATACTATTATCGGACATTAATGAAAAAATGGTAGCAGCTCGTCTTCAACGCAAGCCATTTTGAAGACGAGCTACCTTTACCAGATCCCTCTCTTTGTTCAGCCTTGGCGTACTGAGCTTTCGGAAGGAGGTAGGTAGTCGGGGAGTGCCATGAGTGCTTCCCATGGCATCGGCTTAGCGAAATGATACCCTTGTAGAAGATCACACTTTCGGCGTACCAAATCCTCTTGCTGTGCACGCTCTTCGATGCCCTCAGCCACGACCACTAGATTCATGTGATGTGCCATGGCGATGATGCCTTGGACAATCGCAGCATTACTACGGCTGGTGAGAATGTCGCAAATAAAAGCCCGGTCTAGTTTGATTTTGTGTATAGGTAAGTCTCTTAGGTAGCTAAGACTAGAGAAACCAGTACCAAAGTCGTCAATGGCGATAGTGATATTCATACCGCGAAGGGTGTGAATCATATCGATCGCTTTTTCTGCACCGCCCAGCAGAATGCTTTCCGTCATTTCTAGTTCAAGCAATTCAGGGGGTAAGCCTGTTTCGTCTAGGATGTTGCGCACTTCCTCAAGGAAGCCATCACGCCGAAACTGTAGTGATGAAATGTTAACCGCTACGGGGAAGACTCGTTCCCCCTTAGCACGCATATCAGCTAGGTTCTGGCAGGCTTGCCGCAACACCCAGCGGCCTAGCGGTATAATTTGCCCCGTCTGCTCGGCAAGGGGTATGAATATTCCTGGGGATACCATTCCATAGGTAGGGTGGTGCCAACGTATTAGGGCTTCGAGGCTTTTGATACGACCGCTGACAGCATCAACAATGGGCTGGTAATAAAGCTCAAATTGGTTATTACGTAGGGCAGCGTGAAGGTCGTTGCGTAACAGCACGTGTTCGCTGGTGTCTTGCCTATCGTGACCATGATAGATTTGCCAGGTATTGCGACCCTGGCGTTTTGCTGCAGCTAAAGCAAGGTCGGCATTTTGTAGTAACTCGCGTGTTTGCTGAATATCTTCGTCGCTGCAGGCGACTCCGATGCTGCAACTAATATATAGCTCGCGACCAGCAACTTCGAACGGATGCTCGAATACGTTGAGAATCTGCTCGGCTGCTGTGTCTACCTCCAGGCGGCTCGCTAAGTTTGGCATGAGTAGAACAAACTCATCTCCAGTGAGGCGGGCCAGCGTATCGGAGGAACCCAAACGTTGACGTAGCCGCTCCACAACAGCTACCAACAGCTGATTACCAATGTGGTAACCCAGCCCATCATTGATCGTTTTAAAACCATCTAGGTCAAGGTGGAGCACCGCAAGCAAGCGCTGATGCCGTTTGCTCCAACGGTAGTCTTGCTCAAGGCGGTCGTCTAGGGCTGTGCGGTTCGGTAAGCCGGTGAGGAGGTCATGAGTCGCTTGGTAGGCAAGTTGTGCCTCCTGGTCGCGTTCCCGGGTGATATCCTCTTGAGTGCCAATGAAGTGTGTGCATTGGCCAAGTTTGTCAATGACGGGGCTAATAGCCAGGCGGTTCCAGAAAGGAGAACCATCCTTGCGGTAATTGAGCAGTGTGACTTGGGCCTTCGTTTTTGTTGCTAAGGCCTGGCGTAATGTCGCAATGGCAGCAGGATCGGTCTTATCGCCCTGCAAAAATCGGCAGTTTTTCCCCAATACCTCATCTAAGGTGTAGCCTGTTAGTCGGCAGAAAGCTTCATTAGCGTAAACGATGGGCATATCATGTTTGGTGGCATCTGACATCAACACGCCATTAGGACTAGCCTCAATGCCTCGCTGTAGTAAGTGAAGCGTGGCCTCTTGGTTTTTACGCGAAGTGATATCATGGCAGATACCATAAACACCGACGATTTCGCCCTCAACGATGACCGGAAAGTTGGTGACTTCAATGTGGTAGGTGTGCCCGTCTGCATGTTGGCCTAGCGTCTCGTAATGACGCGATACCCCACTTTTGGCAGCATCAAAGGCTGTTTGAGTGAGGTGATGGTAGTCGGGATCGATGAATTTATTAAAGTGCTGGCCGATGAGATCTTGCTCCGAGTAACCGGTAATTCTCTCCAACGCAGCATTGCCCCGCTGGAATCGGCCTTCAAGATCAAACTCGTATACCCCATCCGGGTGGTTAACGAATAGTGAGCGGTGCCACTCGGCTAATGTGCGATGGCGGCGGCTGTCGCGATCTTTGATAATAGCCAGTGCAATCAAGGCAGCCGCTTGACGAAGTCGCTTGCAACTCACATTACTAGGAGCGGTAGGCGTGCGGTAATAGGTGCCGAAAGTGCCCAATAATTCACCCTGACCGGTGATCACTGGCGTCGACCAGCAAGCACGAACTCCTTCAGCAAGCGCTGCGCTACGAAACGCCTCCCAGCGCGGATCTGACTGGATATCTTCAGTCATTACCTGTTGACGCAGGTAAGCAGCCTCGCCAAAAGAGGCGACTCCCAAACCAATGCGAATGTTTTGCAGCCGGTTGAAATAGTGTTGAGAAAAGTGGCGGCTGGGATAGAGGCTAAGGGCGCAATTCGCTGGGTCGAAGCGCATAAAAGCTACTATGGCCCCAGGAAGTTGGAGGCTCATCCAATGAGCAATGGCTTCCAATGTCTCTACGAGCGGAGCTTGTTGGGCAATTAACTCATGAATACCCTGTTGCGCTTCTAGTAGGGTGAGGTCGTCGGTCACACGGATGCCTCCGATTGCTTATTTCTTTGCATTTGCGCTCAGATGATAAGGCTAATCAACATAACAGTAAAAAGTAATGGGAGTTTACCGCAGTAAAAGCTGTGGTATGCCTCATACCAGGGATATAAATGATCTATTCCGATGTTGCATCGTAGGCAATCGGTAACGATAGGGCAGTATGGGCTGCACTGCTTGCTATCGTGGAACGGTGAGGTGCTAAGAGTTTTTCATCAGCTACTGGAGTGCTACTAGGGATGGGAGAGGTTAAGGGAAGGGGAAGGTCACTACTAATTCTCTATGGTTAATCTCCTATGGTTATAGGGACTAGTCTCTAGAGCAACGTGTAGACGCAGCCCTAGGTTGCTGGCTCTTAAATTAAAACTGGCTGAGCGTGGTGGTTACCCTTGTGATTGATGGTCAGCGAGCGCCGCCGCCACGGCTTCTTCCCACTGGCCAACGGTAATCCCCCAGTGTTCCATTTCCGCCTGGTTGGGTGAACCCTCAGCAGCGCTATTAAGCTCTTCGGGGGAAAAGCGTTCAAAACAGTGCTTAGCGAAAGCTTTGGTTTTGCCATCCTGCAACTGATCAATCATTTCCATGTGCTACTCCTCTTTTCCTTGATGGAATCAGCTAATAACCACGATCACTTGCGGCTGCGTTCGGCTTTAGTGTAGTGGTTATGACGTCATTATGCCGAGTAATAGCAGGATACTTTTTTGAGCAGGCATCTGGCGATGCCCGCCTTGGATAAGCTGCTGAAGCGTTATTTCAGCACATAGCAGGGGGTATAGGGTTGGCCATCGAGCTTCATGCGGCCTTGCGCTACAAACGAACTGAGCAGCGTATCCAGTCGCTGCATCAGTTCTGGTTCAGCGGTCAGCTCGAAGGGGCCGTGGGCTTCAATCGCGCGAATGCCTGGCTCTTTGACGTTACCCGCTACGATACCGGAAAAAGCGCGCCGCAGGTTAGCGGCTAACTCGTGGGTAGGCTGCTGGCGGTGCAGCGCTAAGCTACGCATTGCTTCATGGGTGGGTTCGAAGGGCGCCTGGAATTCACGGACGATAGTTAAGCGCCAGTTGTAGTAGAAAGCATCCTGATGCTGGCGGCGGAAGTCGGCAATTTGGTCAATACCTTCGCGCATGGCGCGGGCCACGGCCACCGGGTCGCCGGTAATAATAGTGTAGTAGCGGCGAATCTCTTCGCCTAAGGTATATACCAGGAACTCATCAATCTTCTGAAAATAGTCGGCTGAGTTGGCCGGGCCGGTAAAGATGAGTGGGAAGGGGATATCCCGGTTGCTGGGGTGCAGCAAAATACCTAGCAGATAAAGGATCTCTTCAGCCGTGCCAACGCCGCCTGGGAAAACAATAATGCCGTGGCCCAGGCGCACAAAGGCTTCCAGGCGTTTTTCGATATCTGGCATGACAACCAGTTCGTTAACAATCGGGTTAGGGGCTTCGGCAGCAATAATGCCTGGCTCTGAAATGCCCAGGTAACGGCTATCTTTACGCCGCTGTTTGGCGTGGGCCACGTTGGCACCTTTCATCGGCCCCTTCATGGCGCCTGGGCCGCAGCCGGTGCAGATATCCAGGTCGCGCAGGCCTAGGTGGTAACCTACATCTTTGGTGTACTCGTACTCTTCCCGAGAAATGGAGTGACCACCCCAGCATACTACCAGGCTGGGGTCACGGCCGGGTTTTAGCGTACCCGCCTTGCGTAGGATATGGAACACCGCATTAGTGGTGCCTTCAGCCGTGCTGAGATCGAAGCGATTGTGGTGCTGGATCTCGTTATAGACGTAGACAATGTCACGAATAATTGATGAGAGGTGTTCGCGGATACCGCGAATCATGCGCCCATCCACAAACGCTTCTGCCGGGGCGTTGGTCAGCTTTAAGCGAATGCCACGGTCTTGCTGCAGCACCTCAATGTCAAAATCTTTATAGGCTTCAAGAATGGCCAGGCTGTCATCGGTGGCGCTACCACAATTGAGCACAGCAAGGGCGCAGCGGCGCAGTAAATCATGCAAACCACTTTTAGACGTGCTCTTGAGTCGGTTGACCTCGTGTTGCGAGAGGACCTCAAGGCTTCCTTCAGGTGAAATAATGCTGGAAATCGTGGCGCGGGGCGCTGGGGTTTGCGTCATTAGTCTGGCTGTCCCTAAGAGTGTAAATAGCGAATCTGCATACTAGCACGGCACTTAGCGCGGTTCAGTAGGTCGGCTAAGCGCCCGTCTTGACAGCGATTGTGCTACGCTAGTGCCCTACAAGCGCGCATGGTGACGGGTGTCGATAGCGCCTTATGAGGATGGATAACGAGGATGTTACTTAACTCCAATGTTTAATGCCCAATATTTTCGGACGTTTATTACGTTAGTGGAAACCGGTAGTTTTACACGAACGGCGCGTCGTTTGGAGATGACGCAGCCTGGGGTTAGCCAGCATATTCGTAAGTTGGAGAGCTATCTCGGCAAAACGCTGTTAGAGCGCCGAGGGAGAAGTTTCACACTGACCGAATCGGGCCGCCGCGCTTACGATTACGCCCTCAAGCTGTTTGCTGAGCATGAGCAGTTTCGGCATGGGCTGGATGATGATTCGCTCGATAGTGGTGAATGTCGCATTGCGTCGCCCGGTAGCGTGGGATTGATGTTTTACCCCTACATTCTCGGCCAGCAGCAGATGCACCCCAATTTAACGGTCAACTACAGCTTTGCGTTTAATCATGAGATCGTCAACGACTTGCTTGAGGGTCGGTACGATATTGGCATTGTAACCGAGCAGGTCAACCATCCCGAACTCACCTGTACGGTGTGGCATAAAGAGCCACTCTGTTTAGTCGTGCCGGCTGATTTCGCTGGCAGCACACTGTCGGAGCTCATGGGCATTGGCTTTATCAATTACTACGATGGCATCAACCATGCCAATGCGCTGCTGAGGGCGAACTACCCAGATGAGTTTCGTTCGATGACGCACTTTCGTCATCAAGGGTTTACCAATGAAGTGAGCATGGTGTTAGATGCAGTGGCTAGGGGGCTTGGCTTTACGGTGGTCTCCCGTTTGGTACTGGAAACATCGCCTTGGCAGCGCCAAGTGAAAGCGCTGGCGCTTCCCCAAGCGATTAATGAAGTGCTGTATTTGCTACGCCGCCGGGATTCTGTTCTGCCTAAACGCTATGAAAAGCTGTTAAACGGTTTTCACGAGCAGCGCCTCCAAGAAAAAACGCCCCTGGTTCCCGAATAAATGGGCCAGGGGCGTTGCCTACCGAATTAGCTACCGCACTGCCAGCGTGGGTTAGCGACGATACTCATCAATGCTCGGGCAAGAGCAAATCAGCTGCCGATCACCAAAGACGTTGTCGACGCGGTTCACGGCAGGCCAGTATTTTGAGGCCATGACGGCTTCCGTGGGGAAGGCACCCAGCTTTCGGTCGTAAGGCCGCTGCCAGTGGCTATCCATCAGGTCTGCCTGGGTATGCGGTGCATTTACCAGTGGGTTGTTATCCAACGGCCATTCACCACTCTCTACCCGAGCAATTTCTTCACGAATCGCAATCATCGCATCACAGAAGCGGTCGATTTCATACAGGGATTCGGATTCCGTCGGCTCGATCATCAGCGTGCCCGGTACAGGGAACGACATGGTGGGCGCGTGGAACCCATAATCCATCAAGCGTTTGGCAATATCCTCTTCGCTAATGCCGGAAGCACTCTTCAGCGGGCGAATATCGATAATACACTCATGGGCCACGGTGCCGTTTTGGCCGCGGTACAGAATCGGATAGGCCGACTCTAAACGCTTAGCAATATAGTTGGCATTGAGAATGGCAAGTTCAGTGGCTTCACGTAGGCCGCGGGCACCCATCATCTTAATGTAAGCCCAGGAGATTGGCAGGATGGAAGCACTACCAAATGCCGCAGCCGATACCGCGCCGCTCTCCGGGTTAACACCGTCAATCGGAGTGACCACATGGTTAGAGACGTAAGGTGCCAAATGAGCTCTCACGCCAATCGGTCCCATACCGGGGCCGCCGCCGCCGTGGGGAATGCAGAAAGTTTTGTGCAAGTTAAGGTGGGAAACATCGCCGCCAAAGTCGCCTGGGCGAGTCAGGCCCACCTGGGCATTCATATTGGCACCGTCAACGTACACCTGGCCGCCGTGCTGGTGGACAACGTCACACACCTTGCGCACATGGGACTCAAATACCCCGTGAGTGGAGGGGTAGGTGATCATTACCGCTGAGAGGCGCTCGCTGTACTGTTCGGCCTTGCGCGTTAGATCATCCAGGTCGATATTGCCATTTTTATCACACTCAACGACTACAACTTCCATACTCAGCATGGCGGCAGACGCGGGGTTGGTGCCGTGAGCGGAGCTGGGGATCAAGCACACATCACGGTGGGCTTCTCCCTGGGCTGCTTGGTAGCGGCGAATGGCGAGCAGGCCTGCATATTCACCCTGGGCACCCGAGTTGGGCTGCATAGAGATATGATCATAGCCAGTCACTTCCACTAAGAAAGCCGCTAGCTCATCAATCATTTGATGATAGCCTGCCACTTGGTCGCGCGGGGCAAACGGATGCAGGTTAGCAAAGGCTGGCCACGATACAGGGATCATCTCGCTGGTCGCGTTAAGCTTCATGGTGCATGAGCCTAGCGGGATCATGGCATGGGCCAACGAGAGATCTTTATTCTCAAGGCGCTTCAGATAGCGCAGCATTTCGGTCTCACTGCGGTAGCGCTTGAATGTCGGGTGGGTCAAGAAGTCGCTTTCCCGCTGGTAAGCCGCAGGAATGCCGCTTACATGTTCGGCTACCACTTGCTCATCCAGTGCGGCGACGGAAAGACCATGTTCATCGCCAAGCAGCACATCAAACAAGGCAGCTACATCGTGAGCGGTGGTGGTTTCATCCAGGCTAATGCCCACATCACCATTGGCGAAGTAGTGCAAGTTGATGTCGTGGGTCATGGCTCGGCCATGGATTTTGCCCGCATCAACTTGAGTAAGACGCAGCGTGTCAAACCAGCTGTTATTGGCCAGTTGAATACCCGCTTGCTGAAGGCCAGTGGCCAGTACAGTGGTTAGGCGGTGGACGCGGCCGGCGATTTTGCGCAGGCCCTCAGCACCGTGATAAGTGGCATAGAAACCGGCAATGTTCGCTAGTAGAGCCTGGGCGGTACAGATGTTTGAGGTCGCTTTCTCGCGGCGAATATGCTGCTCGCGGGTCTGCATCGCCATGCGCAGTGCGGTATTGCCTCGGCTATCTTTAGAAACGCCAATGATTCGCCCTGGGATTGAGCGCTTTAGCTTATCAGAAGTAGCAAAGAACGCTGCGTGCGGCCCACCAAAGCCCATCGGGACGCCGAAACGTTGGGAGTTGCCTACGACAATATCAGCCCCCATAGCTCCCGGCTCTTTCAGCAAGACAAGGCTGAGTAGATCAGTTGCTACGCAGGTCATAATGCCGCGCGCCTGGGCGGCTTTCAGCATCGGGGCTAAGTCGCTGATGTTGCCACTGGCGGAGGGATATTGAACCAAGGCACCAAATACGTCGTGCTCGGCGAGATTCTCAGCGGGGCCGCTTACTAGCTCAAAACCAAAAAATTCAGCGCGGGTCTTAACGACGTCTAGCGTTTGCGGAAAGAGGTCATCTGCAACGAAGAAGGCGTTGGATTTGCTCTTCTTATTGCTACGCTTGCAGAGCGCCATGGCCTCAGCAGCGGCGGTGGCTTCATCCAGCAAGGAGGCGTTAGCCAGCTCCATGCCGGTGAGATCCATAATCACCTGCTGAAAATTGAGTAAGCCTTCCAGGCGGCCTTGGGAAATCTCAGGCTGGTAGGGCGTATAGGCAGTGTACCAGCCGGGGTTTTCCAGCACGTTGCGCTGAATAACCGCAGGCATATGGGTATTGTAGTAACCCTGGCCGATATAACTTTTGGTAACACGGTTCTGGCGAGCCAGCTGGCTTAGGTACTCTAGCGCTTCTGCTTCACTACGCGGCTCATCTAGCGCGAGTTCACGGCCAAGTCGAATATCGCTAGGCACGGTTTGCTCAATCAGGTCTTCCATGCGCTGCATGTTGAGCGCTTGCAACATGGTAGCGACATCGTCGGGGCTAGGCCCGTTATGACGTTTGATAAAGGCATCATGGTCGGCCAGTTCGGCCAAGCGGCGTGATTCAAATGGCATGGGGAGATTCCGGACGTGATTGAGAAAACGTGCAGAGGTAATAATAAAGCGCCTGCTATAAAGGCAGGCGCTTTAACTACTTAGGCTTACTCGTCGGCGCTCAGCGTCGCTTGATAAGCATCGGCGTCTAGCAGACCTTCGAGAGCTTGGCTATCCGAAACGCGAACTTTCATGATCCAGCCGCCTTCATAAGGGGCTTCATTGACGGTTTCAGGAGCGTCTTCGAGGGCTTCATTGACTTCAATAACTTCGCCATCCACGGGGGAGTAGAGGTCAGAAGCCGCTTTAACAGATTCAATAACACCAAACTCTTTGCCTTGGCTGAGTGCTTGGCCGACTTCAGGCAGTTCAACGAATACTACGTCACCCAAGGCTTCTTGAGCGTGGTCAGTGATGCCGATGGTGACGGTACCATCTTGATGGTCAAGTACCCACTCGTGGCTGGCTGCATAACGAAGGTTGGCAGGAAGATTACTCATAATGGTTCCCTTATAAAAACAGTGGTCAGAACGAGAGCATACTAGCGCTTGTCGTTTATCTTAGCGACTGTGACCGGCTCAGCGTGAATAGACATATAGTACCGTGTTTCTCATTGGAAACAAATTTCTTCATTGCCTCCAAAAGGCGGAAAAAGGGAGGCTTTTTGCTAAGGCTTCAGTGCCTTGTAAATTACAAAAAGAGAAATTTTCTCTATCTGCAGGCGACATTGGCATGGATGCGCACTGAGAAAATGGTGTAAAACATACCAATCATGCGTTTTTCCATGGCGAAATAAGCGCTATGGTAGACTCGCTTGGTGATTTCGTCTGCTGTCAGTGCTGGCAGAGAGACAACCGAACCTTCATAACAAATGCATTAATCAATTAGGTAAGGAGAGTCGTGTGGAAACGTTGACGAGCCTATTAGGGGCAATTAACGGCATCGTGTGGGGGCCGTTAATGCTGATATTGCTGTTAGGTGTAGGTATCTACCTGCAAATTGGCTTGAAACTGATGCCGATACGCAAACTCGGCATGGGTTTCAAACTAATGTGGCAAGGGCGGGATGCCAAACCTTCTGATAAGACGCCCGCAAAAGAGAGTGACGAGGGTGAGATTTCCCCCTTTAACGCGCTGATGACAGCGCTATCTGCGACAATTGGTACCGGCAACATTGCCGGGGTAGCGACGGCGATTGCACTAGGTGGCCCGGGTGCGGTGTTCTGGATGTGGATTACCGCGCTAGTCGGTATGGCCACTAAGTTTGCCGAGGCGGTGCTGGCTGTGCGCTATCGGGAGACTGATAGCACTGGCTATCACGTAGGCGGGCCGATGTTCTATATCAAAAACGGCCTGGGCCGTAAGTGGCTGTGGCTGGGGGGATTGTTCTCGTTCTTTGGTGCCGTCGCTGCTTTCGGGATTGGTAACACCGTGCAGTCTAACTCTGTCGCAGATGCTATGGATGCTACCTTTGGTGTTCCGCATTGGTTGACCGGCGTTGTGATCATGGTACTGGCTGGCGCTGTGATTTTGGGCGGCATTAAGCGTATTGCCAAGGTAGCCGGTAAGCTGGTGCCGGTGATGGGCATTGCTTACGTCATCGCTGGCCTATTGGTGCTGATCGTCAACGCGGGCCAAATCGGTGAAGCGTTTGGGTTGATTTTCTACTACGCCTTTAATCCTATTGCCGCCGCTGGTGGCTTTGCAGGTGCCGCTGTGATGGCTGCGATTCGCTTTGGCGTAGCGCGGGGTATCTTCTCTAACGAAGCGGGTCTGGGTAGCGCACCTATTGCTCACGCGGCAGCGCAAACGAAAAACCCTGTTCGTCAGGGGCTGATTGCCATGCTGGGCACATTCATCGACACTATCATTGTGTGCACCATTACGGCGCTCGTGATTTTGACCTCCACCGTCTGGATGGAAGGTGAAGCGGGAGCCTCGCTCACGGCGCTCTCTTTTGATGCAGCACTGCCCGGCTTTGGCAACCAGATTGTAGCCATTGCGCTGGCGATCTTTGCCTTCACCACCATTCTTGGCTGGTCGTTCTACGGTGAGAAGTGTTGCCAGTTCTTGTTCGGTACTCGCTCTATTATGCTGTACCGGGTGCTGTTCGTACTGGCGATTCCGCTGGGTGCCATTGCGCAGTTGGGCTTTATCTGGCTGATGGCGGATACCTTTAACGCGATGATGGCGATTCCCAACCTGATTGCCTTGGCACTGCTGTCGCCGGTTGTCTTCAAGCTCACTCGGGACTATTTTGCCGGTAAAGATGTGCTGCCGGGCGAAGCCCTAGACCATGATAAGTAAGTTCTGCTAATGAGCTCTGCTGACGAGTAGTTCGAGCACGTTGCAATAGATCCGGGAAGCCTAGAGGGGCTTCCCGTTTCTCTTTTTCGACAGAGGAAAGACCATGACTGACCTGAATCGTACGCCCCTTCATGCACTCCACAAGCAGTTGGGGGCTAAGATGGTGCCCTTTGCTGGATACGACATGCCGGTACAATACCCGCTTGGCGTTAAAAAAGAGCATGAGCATACTCGCCAGCAGTGTGGGCTGTTCGATGTGTCTCATATGGGGCAAATTTTGGTTTCCGGCGAAAATGTCGCCGAGGCGTTAGAAACCTTGATTCCGGCGGACTTGGTAGGTTTGCAGCAAGGCCAGCAGCGGTACGGCCTTTTTACCAGCTCTGATGGCGGCATTATCGATGACTTGATGGTCGTCAATGCGGGTGACCACTTTTATCTAGTGGTGAACGCCGCCTGCAAAGAGCAGGATATCGCCCACCTGCGAGCCAATCTAGGTACTACTCATCAAATTGACGTGCTGGATCGCGGCCTGCTGGCGCTGCAGGGGCCAAAGGCCCGTGATGTCATGCAACGCCTCTGCCCGCAAGCATGCGAGCTGACCTTTATGCAGCATGGTCGCTATACTTTGGCGGGGCACGAGGTGTGGGTCAGTCGTAGTGGCTATACCGGGGAAGATGGCTTTGAAATCTCGGTTGCCGCTGAAGATAGCCAGGCATTGGCAGAAACGCTGCTGGCTGAGCCAGAGGTGGAAGCGATAGGCTTAGGGGCGCGTGATTCGCTGCGCTTAGAAGCGGGCTTATGCTTGTATGGCCATGACATGGATTTGCATACTACACCTGTTGAAGCCAGCCTGATTTGGGCCATTGGCAAGCCTCGTCGCCATGGTGGCGAGCGCGCGGCGGGATTCCCCGGTGCCGATGTCATTCTTCATCAGGTAGAGGCAAAAGATCATACCCGTAAGCGGGTCGGCCTAGTAGCGGAAGGGCGCGCGCCGGTGCGTGAAGGAAGCCAGCTGGTGGATGAGGCAGGTAATGAAATTGGCATTGTTACCTCCGGTGGCTTTGGGCCAAGCGTAGGTAAACCGATTGCCATGGGGTATGTCTCCCGTGAATGGGAAGCAGCTGGTAACACTGTCTATGCTTTAGTGCGCGGCAAGCAGCTGCCCATGAGTGTCACTGCGATGCCGTTTGTGGCGCCCGGCTACTATCGCGGTTAATTCAAAAAACACAAAAGCCCCTCGTGGGGCTTTTGTGGGTCATGTTTAACGTAGCACTTGCCTAGGGTCGATAGGTTTGCCGCCTTGGCGTAAATCAAACAGTAGGTCGTAACGCTGGGTAGCATTACTTTGGCCTACCTCGCAGAGTGCCTCTCCGGTGCTGACCTGCTTCCCCACCGATACTAAGAGTTCTTCGCAAAGGGCATAAACGCTTTGTAGGTTATCGGCGTGATGGACAATCACCACCTTGCCTAGTTGGCGCATACTATCGGCAAAGCGTACTTCTCCTGGGGCAACGGCTTTCGCGCGTGCACCGGCCTGGGTCGCTAGCAGCATAGGCTGTAAGGTACCCCGGCTGTCTGCCCCAAAACGCCGAACGATACGGTAATCATCCAAAGGCCACGGCCAGCGGCGTGCCGATGCCGGTAGGCTAGTGTTGGCCGCAGGGGGTGGTGCGGTGGCGCCGCGTGCAGTGGAGCCGTTAGCCGTTGCTCCGCTACCTGACGAAGCTGTTCTTGCGGTGCTGCTGAGCGGTACGCTAATGATCTGACCGACGCGTAACGCAGTTGGCGAAGTGCCAGGATTGGCGCTCTGGATGCGGCCGGCAGTCGTGCCGAAGTGCCGGGCAACGCCCGAAAAAGTATCGCCAGGCCGGATTTGATAGCGATAAGGGCCGCCGGAGGGTGCCCGCTCCTGCTGGGTGGGGATGAGTAGGCGCTGCCCAACGGCCAAACGACGAGCATCAACACCAGGGTTGAAACGCTCAAGCCGCTCAAGTGGCACGTTAGCCCGAGTGGCGAGCTGCCCTAGCGTATCGCCTCGCTTGACGACGACCCAATTACCGCTAATAGCGCTGACGCTACTGGTGGCGGGAATGCGCTGGCTAGATGTTGTGGCAGGCCCGGCGCAGCCAACCAGTATGCCAACCAGCACGCAAATCGTGAGCCATTGGCCTAGTCGTGGTCGCTGAGGCTGTCTAGCAAGGTATCTTTTTCCTGCCAGAGTGAATTGATCCATGCGTGGAAACGTTCCTTGTGCTGCGGTTCGTCATGGTAGTTGGCATCATGCATCCATTGAGGGATATCTAGCTGCCGAGCTTCAAGGGTAATCGGCGCCTCTTTGCCGCATAAAAAACCCATAAACGTGGGGGATGGGTTGGCATAGCTAATGGTGACGTCAAGGATACCATCCAACTGGTCGCCAAGCAGGCTGAGTACTTGGGCAACGCCCCCCGCTTTAGGGCGAAGCAGGTGGCGAAAAGGACTTTGCTGTGCCTCGCGCTTAGCGATGGTGAAGCGCGTTCCCTCCACAAAATTGAAGATGGCAATGGGGGCATGGCGTGCCTGGCGGCACACTCTTTCAGTGGCTTCGCGATCAATCGTGGCTAGCTTGGGATTATTGGCGATTTGTTCCCGGCTGAAGCGGCGCATAAAGGGGAACTCCAGCGCCCAAAATGCTAAGCCAACAATGGGAATCCAGATTAACTGGCGTTTAAGGAAAAAGCGCGGCATGGGAATGCGGCGATGCAACGCCATAAATAGAATAAAAATATCGGTCCAACTGCGGTGGTTCGAAATAACCAGCCACCACTGCTCAGGGCTTAGCGTGTTAGGTACATTGATGGAGACGTCGGGCTTTAACCAACGCCGCATCCACCATAAGTTGACGCCGATCCAATTAAGCGCCACAGCGCACAACCCTTTAAGCAGCCACTCTTTTGCCTGCCTGCCGGGAATAATAACTTTTAGCAGCGTCAAGATAATCAGGGGAACACCCCAAAATAGCGTGTTCAACGTCAGCAGCACAATGCTGACGCCCCCTTTAATAATTGGCATACCACCATCCTCACAGCAATCCATCAGCGTGCTGCTGGTTTATCACGCACGCGCCTAGTAATAAATGCTAATGGATCAGCGCCACGCTGCCCAGCATAACCGTATCAATACGTTATGCTTCGATGAGTAGAGAGGGAGCCCTAACACTTTCGAGCAACACGCTGCGCAGCGCGTGTGCTGCCACGGATAGCTCTTCCTGGGTCAGAATGCCTACCCGGCAAGCGATACTCGGTTCTGTAATAGGAAGGCAGCGTGCTCCAAGTTCATGCATTTGTTGAATGCACATAGAGGGTACTGCGCTGACCCCTAACCCCTCGGCGACCATTCGGCCAACTGTTGATAGTTGATGGCTCTCAAACGCAACAGGCAGTTCAATCTGGCGTTTTCCAAGCTCTTGTTCGAGCAGTCGTCTTACCATTGACGGGCGTTGCAGGGTAATAAAGTCATATTCAAGGAGTTGTGTCCATGCCAGCGTATCGATTTTTGCCCATGATGAGCTAGAGGGTACGACGGCAACAAACTGGTCTTCAAAAAGCGGAGTAAAGGTAAGGCTGCCTGCGCCATCGGGTGAAAAAGCGATGCCAATCTCTACTTGGCGCGAGCGTACCATGTCGATGACTTCTTCATTGATGACGTCGTGTACGGTAACGTTAATTTTAGGGTACTGCTGGCGAAATTTGAGTAGTGCACCAGGCAGTAGGTTGCAGGCAAATGACGGCATAGCCGCCACACTGAGTCGCCCCAACTGCAGAGTAAAGCGCTGGCGCAGGCGCTCCTCGGTGTTATCCCATTGGGCTAGCAGATGCTTGGCAAGCGGTAGTAGTGACTCTCCCTCTGGCGTTAGTCGCACGTTGCGTGTGCTACGAATAAGGAGCTTTCCGCCTAGTGAATCCTCCAGCCCTTTGATGGCAAGGCTTAACGCAGGCTGTGAAAGGTGCAGGCGTTCACATGCTTGGGTGAAGCTGAGAGTTTGTGCAACGGCTAAAAATGCACGAAGCTGCTTGACGGTCATGGTATCTCTTTTATAAGTTATTACAATAAATTGATAAGAAAAACAAACTTAACAAATATATCATCTGGTACAACACTGGCACCACTGAGACGACCGCATCACCATGACGCGTTCAACGTACTTCCGATAGCGTATTTCTGACAACAATGTGAGGCATAACAATGGCAGGATTCGATAAGCGTGTGGCTTCTTACGAAGAAGCAATGGAAGGCATCGAGAGCGGTATGACCGTTATTGCCGGTGGTTTTGGGTTATGTGGTATCCCTGAGAACCTCATTGCCGAAATCAAGCGACGTGGCGTAAAAGACCTCACTGTCGTTTCTAATAACTGTGGTGTTGATGGTTTTGGCCTAGGCCTTTTGCTTGAAGATCGTCAGATCAGCAAGATTTTCGCTTCTTACGTAGGTGAGAATGCGATGTTTGAGCAGCAGATGCTGAATGACGAAATTGAGGTTGTGCTGACGCCCCAGGGAACCCTGGCAGAAAAAATGCGTGCCGGCGGTGCGGGCATTCCCGCTTTTTATACGGCTACTGGCTACGGTACCCCGATTGGTGAAGGCAAGGAGGTGCGTGTATTCGATGGTCGTCACTACATTCTAGAAGAAGCCATTAAAGGTGACTTTGCAATCGTCAAAGGTTGGAAAGCTGACCGTTATGGCAACGTCATGTATCGCCACACCGCTCAAAATTTTAACCCCATGGCTGCCACAGCAGGCAAGATCACTGTTGTAGAAGTTGAGGAGATTGTTGAACCAGGTGAGCTTGAGCCGAGCCAGATCCATACACCGGGCATCTACGTGGATCGCATCATTCAAGGCTCGTTCGAGAAGCGCATTGAGAAGCGCACGGTGCGCAGCTAAGCGCAACAACGTCAACAATCAACTAACTAAGACAAGAGGTGTGACCATGGCTTTAACTCGTGAACAGATGGCACAGCGTGTTGCCCGAGAGCTGCAAGATGGTTTTTATGTCAATTTAGGGATTGGTATTCCTACCCTGGTCGCTAACTATATTCCTGATGGCATGGATGTCATGCTGCAGTCGGAAAACGGCCTCCTGGGTATGGGGCGCTTCCCCACTGAGGAGGAAGTGGACCCCGATATGATTAACGCCGGCAAACAGACGGTTACCGCGCGTCCTGGCGCAGCTATTTTCTCGTCCGCTGAGTCATTTGCCATGATTCGTGGTGGGCACGTAGATTTAACGGTGTTAGGTGCTTTTGAAGTAGATCAAGAGGGCAACATTGCGTCCTGGATGATTCCCGGCAAACTCATCAAAGGGATGGGGGGAGCCATGGACTTAGTTGCCGGCGCTGAAAACATTATCTGTATGATGACTCACGCCTCTAAGCATGGTGAATCCAAGCTGCTCGAAAAATGCAGTTTGCCACTCACCGGGGCCGGGTGTATCAACCGAGTATTAACCGATCTAGCCTATCTGGAAATCAAAGACGGTGCCTTCATACTTAAAGAGCGCGCTCCAGGTGTTAGCGTTGAAGAGATTGTCGAAAAAACGGCGGGCAAGCTGATTGTGCCCGATCATGTGCCGGAAATGACCTTCGACGAATAACGCTGTCAGTGCGCGTAACCTGGCAGCAAGCATAACATGGTAGGCGTGGGTCGTTGACTCACGCCATTTCACACCGTGTATGGAAGGGCAGCAGAATTTCGGCAACGCGCTCATGGTCATCGCTTAACTGCTTTTGTGTAAGTGCCAGTCCTCCTAAGCATAAGCGGTGTTCATCCCCATCGCTAAACACCATCTTTTGAGGCGTGGCTGGGTAAAAGCGATGTTCCAGTAGCGTAGAGACCGAAAAAACCCCGTTTTGTTGGCCGCTTAGCGGTAGCATGCCAGCACTCTCCAACTGAGCGCTAAGGGCGTCAATGGGTTCACTTAAACGGTGGCAGTCAAAGCCTGCGTGATGCAAGCGTGGCCCCATGACGGATAGCCAGGCGGCGAGAGGGTGCGCCTTTTTTAGCTGCTGATAAAGTGCCCAGGAAGGCATTGGCCAGGGTCTACCGCGGCATAGTAAATTTTGCCCTTTGCAATCGGCGGGATGGCTTTGGTGTATTAACGTAGTGAGCCCTTCACGGGGAGCCTTTGATAACGTTCCTAGCTGTAGTTCGGCCAGCACTAGCCAACTGCTCTCATCAGTAGGGGCCATTAAGTGGATGAGCAGCCCCTTGTCGGCCATGGCATAGTGCCCCACCGAGCGGTAGCCCATGTGTGCAAGTGGTGTGCTTAGCGCTCCTATCGCAAATGGGCCGTGGTTAAGCGTTACCAGAGTTAAGTATTCCGCGCTGGTATGAAGGGGCCAAAACTTCAGTCTGCCAATGTCGGGATGGGCATGGATATAGTCCAGCCACAGCTGCTGTACAAACTCCTCGCGTTGCATTGGGGGTTCCTCGCCGCCTATAGACGTCCGTGAGTCAACGGGTAATTGAGTGGTCAGTATAGGCAAGCAAGGAGCTTGTAGGTTCAACGGGGTTTAACGGCGCTTTTAACGGCTAGGGGTGAGTAGCTGCTTATCGCGCACAAATTGGTCAAATTCAGTAAAGCCACCAACGTGCTGTTGATCGATAAAAATTTGCGGCACGGTATGGACAGGTTTGCCCGCTGTTTTGGCAATATCTTCCTTGGTTACGCCTTCTGTAGGCATATCTACATAGCGGTAACCATCAATCTTTCCGTTACTCTCCAGGTGTTCGGCAAGGTGTTTAGCGCGTACACAGAACGGGCACGACAGGCGCCCAAAAATAACCACAAACATGGCCATAGCTCCTTTACGATAAAAGGTTTGAGTAAGTACTGGCATCAAAAATCAATGCCCATTGTGGCGTAGGGCAACGTTTTTCGCCAATAGCACCACGCTACACACGCTATAAAGCGGCATAATGAGCCATGGAATAGAGAGGAGAGGTCATGCGAACCCTGGCATCACATGAATATGGTTATTTAGCCGAGCTTGCCAAGTGCTATCGTGATAAACATCTGGCAGAGCTTAAAAAACAGGCGCACTTTAACCCACGATTAGGTGTTGACGCGCTCTGTTTTCAGCATGTTGATGCGCGTATTAGTGGTGTCGGCGCGATGGTTGGCGCATTAATAACTCCCTGTGAGCTATGGCTTGTTGCTGTGCTTGAGCAGGCTACGCTACAGGCACCACTGGAATCGCAGAGCGTGTTAACGCTGCCGTCAGGGAACTACACACTGCACCTGGAACGTTTGCCAGCGGGAATTGAGCTTTATAAACGAAAAATTCTTGAAGATTTAAGTGACCTTGAAACACTTCAAGAGGCGGCACGGTTAGCGCAGCGCATGATGGAGCAGCTCATGACGTCGCCACCTGCTCCCTCCAGTGTGGAGTAGGCAGGAGCTACCCGCGACTTCTATACTCATGAGCGTTTATGCATTTATCACTGGTTATTGAATAAAAGGAAACCTGAATGTCATCCCAAATTGCTTCAACCCCCCGAGTTGCTGTCGTTACCGGTACCAGTAGTGGTATCGGTGAAGCCGTTGTTAAACATTTTTGCGAACAGGGGCATCAAGTTCTGGCTGTTGACTTTAATCCAGCTGGAAAAGAGATCGCAGAAGCGGCAGGTGCAGCGTTTTACCAAGCAGACCTTACCGATGCTGAGGCGTGTCGTGGCGCGATTGCTGATGCGGTGAAACGGTTTGGTGGCGTAGATATTTTGGTCAATAATGCCGGTATTCAGCACGTTGCTTCTATCGAAACGTTCCCCGAAGAGAAGTGGCGGCAAATTATCGATTTGATGCTAACGGCGCCCTTTTTGCTTACCCAAGCTGTATGGCCCTATATGCGAGAAAAGGGGTGGGGGCGGGTAATTAATATTGCCTCTATTCATGCTCAGGTCGCATCGCCTGGAAAAGCGGCCTATATCAGCGCGAAGCACGGCATGATTGGCCTGACCAAAACCGCAGCGTTAGAAGGTGGTGAGCAGGGCATAACTGCCAATGCGATTTGCCCTGCGTATGTGAAAACGCCGCTGGTAGATAATCAAATTGCTGATCAAGCCAAGCTGCATGGTATGGACGAGCAAGAGGTAATCGAGAAAATTATGCTTAAAAACGCAGCCGTGAAGCGATTGATTGAGCCGTCTGAAGTTGCCCAGCTGGTCGCTTACCTAGCCTCCGATGCGGCTGGTGCGGTAACCGGCGCCAGCTGGAATATTGATCTCGGCTGGACTGCTCACTAATTCATGTCCCGCCTTTTACTATATAACCCGTGAAGCACTTGGTCATTGTCGTAAGGGGCGGGAGTCAGCGGCGCACCGGGCGCTTTTGCAGCTTGCGTTGCAGCGTGCGGCGGTGCATACCCAGCGCACGAGCGGTAGCAGAGATATTGCCATCGTGCTCTTGAAGCACTTTTTGAATATGCTCCCAGGTGATCCGGTTGATGGAGGGCGGATTATCCGCTAACTCAACGTTTGGGTCCGCCTCGGGGTGTTCAAAAGCGGCCATTACATCATCGGCATCCGCTGGTTTACATAAGTAGTTGATTGCACCGAGCTTGATAGCTTCTACTGCGGTTGCAATGCTTGAGTAACCGGTTAGTACCACAATGCGGCAACCCGGCACCGCTGCCAGCAGTTCAGGTAGCAATTTTAAACCTGAACTTTGCTCCAGTTTAAGGTCAAGCGTTGCCATGGTTGGCGTGAACTGGGAGGCAATAGCAAGCGCTTGGTCAGCATCATGGGCGACCATCACGTCAAAGCCTCGTCGTATTAGCGCTCGACTTAATACATGGCAAAACATTTCGTCGTCATCCACTATCAGTAGACGTTGGTCTTGGTTCTGCATGGTGTCCTCGATTTTCTAGAAAGCGCCCAAGAGTAGCGCTAGTTTGGCGCTGAACAGCGTGGCAGGGTGACCTCAGTCAGTGTTCCACCTTCGGGGTGGTTGTAAAGGCTGACACCTCCGCCAAAGCGGTTGATCGTCGCGTGGGTTAAAAACAAGCCAATTCCCATGCCTTTACTTTTAGTCGATACGAAGGTGTCGCCAAGCTGGTCAGCAATGGACATGGCAACACCAGGGCCGTGGTCGCGTATATCAATTACCACGTTCTCATCTTGCCAATCCAGGCGAATTGCAATTTGCTCTGGGTTGGCATCAGCGGCGTTGTTTAGCAAGTTAGTCAGTGCTTGGTCTAAGGTGGCATCTACCGCTAGCCAAGGGCGGCCACGGCGTTCAGCGACTTCGAAGCGGTGGCTAACATCGGGTCGAATGACTAGCCAGCGCTGCACCACGCCTGCCAGCCATACTTCGGCATCCAGTATTTCCGGTTCGGCCATGCGCCGACGGTCGGCATTGGTGACCAGATGCTGTAGGCGTGTTTTACAAATATCCACCTGCTGGCGCAGCAGCGCAATATCTTGCTCTAACAAGCTCTCTTTCTCGACCTCTGCCTGCATTTCGTTTAACAGCACTGCCATGGTGGAAAGCGGCGTTCCCAGCTCGTGGGCCGTGCCGGCTGCCTGGGTGGCGACAGCGAGAACTTGTTCATTGCGCAGTGCGGCCTCGCGGGTGCGGGAGAGTGCTTTGTCTCTGCTGCGTAGAGCGTGGGCCATTTTGTAAATAAAGAAGGTTACCAGGCCAGCGGAAAGCCCGAAGTTTAGCCACATCCCTAAGATATGCAGGCTTAACGGGCCATCGCTACTGATATGGCCAAGTTGTGGTATTGGGTGGTAGTAAAACATCAAGAAGCTGTAGCCTGCCATGGCACTGGCGGCTATGATCCAGGCGTGACGCCAGGGTAGGGTGGCGGCAGCAATGGTTACTGGAACCAAGTAGTAAGTGATAAATGGGTTGGTCGAGCCGCCCGAAAAATAAAACAGCAGCGTCAGCCCGGCAATATCGGCCAGCAGATGTGATAAATACTCACCATGGCTGACAGCTTTGGGCCTGCCGAGCCGCCACCACGTTGCTATATTCAAAATGCCCATGGCGATCACGACGCTGACCACGGCCGTAACGGGTAAGTTGAAAGCCAACAGTTCGATACCGACAATAATGGCTATCAGAAAGCCTGTCCAGGTAATGCCCCGAACGATGGTAAGCCGAACTAGGTTGCGATTAGGGGTGGAGAGCGGCAAGGGCAGGGCAGTAGGCATGAGGTGGCTTATTTACTTGATGTTTTGACGCTATGGATAACAAACTTAATAAATAAGGTCATGACAAACGTCATCCAACCCGCAGACGCCAGTAGGTTAAACAGCAGCATCTTAGGGGGAAGCCAGGCTGAGCCGAGTAGCGCTTCCAGCATAATATGGAAAAACATCGCCAGTAGTAGCGGCAGCGCTAATGTGTGTATCCACATATCGGTACGGCGCTTGCGAATATGGTAACGACGCAACAAATAGCGCATCGGGCGGTGTCCCCAACTAAACAGCACCAAAGCACCTGTTACAAATAGTGCTGCTAAAGTAGGTTCGGTGCTTTGCTGATGCATCGAAATGGAGATCGACCACGCAAGTCCGAGCCACACGAGTCCCTCAATGCTGGCGATAAAATCCGCGTAGCGTCGTACGTTCTGCATAAACAACTGAGTCCTTGATCTTACAGCGTGTTGCCATGATACGACACTTACGCTCGCCTGTGGGCGGAACACATAGATTTATCCCTCTTCTGTATTGGGTATACTGTGGCAGCTCTCTGAACTCCCATACCCAAGATCAGAATAGGATTTGCCGTGGACGCTATTACCCTTACCCGCCCCGATGATTGGCACCTGCATTTACGTGATGACGAGGCGCTAAACGCCGTGGTTGGCCATACTGCTGCGCAAATGGGTCGCGCCATTATTATGCCTAACCTGAAGCCACCAGTGACCACCACAGAGCAGGCAATAGCATACCGCGAGCGCATCCTAACGGCGCTGCCGGAAGGCAGTACGTTTGAGCCGTTAATGGTGCTCTACCTTACTGATACGACGCCACCAGAAGAGATTGAGCGCGCGGTGGAAAGTGGCATTGTCAAAGCAGTAAAGCTTTATCCGGCAGGAGCGACCACTAACTCCGCGTCAGGAGTGACCGATATTGCTCATTGTGACGCTACGATCGCTATGATGGCCAAGCTGGGTATGCCACTGCTAGTGCATGGGGAGGTTACCGATCATGAGATTGATATCTTTGATCGTGAAGCAGTTTTCATCGAGCGAGTGATGAAGCCGCTGCTGGCGCGTCATCCTAGCTTGAAAGTGGTATTTGAACATATTACCACTCAGCAGGCCGCTGAGTTTGTGGCCAGCGCCTCTGATAATGTGGCGGCGACTATCACCGCTCACCACTTACTGTTCAACCGCAACCAGATGTTGGCAGGAGGCATCCGTCCTCACTACTACTGCCTGCCGATTCTGAAGCGCGAGCAGCACCGGCAAGCGTTGCTGAAAGCGGCAACCAGTGGCAGTCCTAAATTCTTTTTAGGCACGGACAGCGCACCTCATGCAAAAGGCGATAAAGAGTCTAGCTGTGGCTGTGCCGGTGCATATACTGCCCCCGCCGCCATTGAGCTCTACGCAACGGCGTTTGAGGAGATGCAGGCGTTGGATAAGTTGGAGGCGTTTGCTAGCCTAAACGGCCCGCGCTTCTATGGCTTGGCGCCAAACACGGATACGGTCGCTCTTGAGCGCCGTCAATGGGTGTTGCCGGAGAGCTACCCCTACGCTGCGGGCCAAACCATTGTGCCGTTGCTGGCAGGTGAAACGCTGGAATGGGCGATAATGAAGCCGTAACCGCTGCGTAAGAATGCTTTGCAAGCTAGGTAGCCGTTGCAAAACGGAGCCATTAAGGCTCCGTTTTTGTGAGCGGTTGGTGCGCTCGAGTTTACTGGCTACCCAACGAGATCAGCATCTGATCTACCATGCGCGATGAGTGGTTGGCTGCAATATCCAGAAACTGCTCAAAAGAGAGGTGGTTATCGCCACTGCCAGGGATATCGGAAAGCGCACGAATCACCACAAATGGGCAATGATAGAGATAACAGGTTTGGGCAATCGCAGCGCCCTCCATCTCGACCGCCAGCATGGTTGGGAAATGCGCACGGGTAGTGGCCACCCGTTCTGGATCGGCCATGAACGCATCGCCAGTCGCAATCATGCCTTCACGCACGTTCACTTCTCCCAACGCGGCAATGGCGCCGCGCGCGATCTCACGTAGGCGATTATCTGCCTGATAGGCGGCAGGCATACCGGGCACCTGGCCTAGTTCATAACCAAACACGACCGCATCAACATCGTGATGTCGCACTTCGTCGGAAATAATGATATCGCCAATGGCTAAATCAGTGGCAAACCCACCTGCTGAGCCAGTGTTAATGATTGCATCCGGCTGATGGCGCTCTAGCAGAATCGCCGTGCCCACCGCAGCATTCACCTTCCCGATGCCCGATTGCAGAATAACGACTTCCAAACCGTGGCGCGTTCCAGTATGGAAGACAAATCCGGCGTGCTCATAGCGCTCAGCGTTATCAAGCTGTCCTGCTAAAATGCTCACTTCCTGCGCCATGGCGCCAATAATTCCGATTCGTTGCACCCTTGCATTCTCCGTCGTTGTTGGTGGGGGTTGTCGTTTCAACACTCAATGCTGCTGATCGTGGCGTTCCGCGGCTTCAAGGGTGTTTTCCAGTAGTGTGGCGACGGTCATTGGGCCAACGCCGCCCGGTACAGGGGTGATATAGCTGGCGCGCTCGGCTGCCGCAGTAAAGTCGACATCACCAACCAGGGTACCGTCATCTTGACGATTAATACCGACATCAATCACCACAGCACCTGGTTTAATCCATTCGCCCTTCACAATGCCGGGCTTGCCAACGGCAACAACGACTAAATCCGCACGGCCGACATGGCCAGCTAAGTTTTGAGTAAAGCGGTGACATACCGTTGTGGTGCAGCCTGCTAGCATGAGCTCAAGTGCCATCGGGCGCCCAACGATGTTAGAAGCACCCACAATGGTGGCGTCCATGCCGCGTACTGCAATGCCGCTTTGTGCCAGCATGGTCATAATGCCTTTTGGTGTGCAGGGGCGTAGAGAGGGCAGGCGTTGGGCTAAGCGGCCAAGGTTGTAAGGGTGAAAACCATCAACATCTTTGTCAGGTCGGATACGCTCTAAAATTGGCCGTGCATCCAAGTGATCAGGGAGGGGGAGCTGAACCAGGATGCCATCAACCGTCGCGTCGTCATTCAACTGATCGACTAGCGCTTCTAAAGCCTCTTGAGTGGTGTCAGCAGGGAGGGCGTGTTGAAAAGAGAGGATGCCAGCCTGCTCACATGCACGGTGTTTGTTGCTCACGTACACATGGGATGCTGGATCTTCGCCGACCACAACAACGGCTAGTCCGGGTGCACGAGCGCCAGCCTGCTGACGTGCGGTAATTTTCTCGGCTACGCGTTGACGGACATTAGCGGCGATGGCTTTACCATCGATAAGTTGGGCGGTCATGTAATGAGGTCCCTATGAAGGTTGAAAAGCAAAGCAATCTGACAAGCGCCGGTGACAGAACGCGCTTTTAAGAGGGTGCAATTTTCGCACGGTAGAGCGGCAAGGCAAAGCGCCTATCGAATCAATCACTTTAAGTGTTGACTTTAAAATTAGAAATAGTAATATGTGCCTCGCTTGAGACGGGACACGCAGCAACGTCTAAGGTAATAAATCGGGATGTAGCGCAGTCTGGTAGCGCGCCTGCTTTGGGAGCAGGATGTCGGGGGTTCGAATCCCTCCATCCCGACCACGTACCTAGCACGGAAGGTGTTAATCTGCTTCTCCAAACTTTGGTTGTGGTCAAGTGCTCATCCGTATTCACTCTGGATACATTATGTGCGCCCATAGCTCAACCGGATAGAGCAACGGCCTTCTAAGCCGTAGGTTGCGGGTTCGAGTCCTGCTGGGCGTGCCAATCAAATGCTTATTCAGTATTTGTCCTCCAGTTGGGTATTCTCAAGTTAGCTTTTGTCAGTGGTGGATGTAGCTCAGTGGTAGAGCCCCGGATTGTGGCTCCGGTGGTCGTGGGTTCGATCCCCATCATCCACCCCATTGGCAAAGCAGCAATATTAAGACTGTAGTAAAAGTTTCAGGTTGTGGTGGATGTAGCTCAGTGGTAGAGCCCCGGATTGTGGCTCCGGTGGTCGTGGGTTCGATCCCCATCATCCACCCCATTTACCTGTTATTTCATTATATATTCCCTTCTATATCTTGCTGTCCCCTCCTTGGTCGTCAATTATTATTAATTCCCAGGTTTTTGCACTAGCCTTTCTGCGCTAGCTTTCTTATTGATTTCTCCTTCTTCATGAGCGCTTTAACTCTGCGCTACTCAAATTGCTTTTCTTAGCTACCATAAAACCATTATCGTGGTTTTCGCCTATCATGGCGCATGATATAGGCCAATAGAGCGTAGTCATGGGGGGCAGTGCTATTCTTAAATTCCTAAAATTTTCTGAAGGGAAAAGGAGGAAAAGAAAGCGCTGGTGGGAGCTAAGTAAACAGAGCTAAGCAAATGATGCGCCGTCGTTGTGCGCTGTTAGCAAAGTCATCCTTATTTAAGGTTTCTGCAATATTAATATCTGAAAAAACACTTGAAAATAGTGTTTATGACTGTGCAAAAGCTGCTTGATCAGTGATATTTTTCAACACGTTATCTGGGTGGTTGGCAGCGTATTGCTAGGCAATCAAAACAATGAGAGGAGTGCATCATAATGGCGCGTCAAACGGTGGTTTTAGGAGCAGGAATGGTGGGTGTCAGTATTGCTTGGCAGCTACAAAAGCGTGGCTATCAAGTGACGCTGGTGGATCGCCGCCAGCCTGGGCGCGAAACCTCGTTTGGTAATGCGGGGATCATCCAACGTGAAGCAGTCAGGCCATATCCGTTTCCCCGTGACATGAAAACAATATTAAGCGTGCTGCCAAACCGCCGAGTCGATATCCGTTACCGGCCTGCCGGAATGGTTAATGCAGCTTCGCCACTACTGAGCTATTGGCACCACTCCTCGTCACGGCTTTATAAAAAGATCATCCCTGAGTACGCCTCGCTGATCCAGCTCTGTCTGGCCACCCACGCGCCGATGATTGAGGCCGCTGGCGCCGAGCACCTCGTTCGCCGTGAAGGCTGGCTGGAAATTTATCGCACGCCGGAAAAGCTCGCTAAACGAGTCAAAGAGGCGGAAGAAGCCCGCGAGCTTTACGGCGTGCAGTTTGCCGTTCTAGATCGCGTAGCGCTAAGCGAGAAAGAACCGCAGCTAGGTGAGAAGATCATCGGCGCTATTCATTGGTTGGACCCGTGGACAGTGGCCGACCCCGGCGGCCTGGTGGCTGCCTACGCGGCCTCTTTTGAGGCCATGGGTGGGCAGATTGTGCAGGCGGACATCACCGGCGTGAATCAGCAAGGGGATAAGTGGAAAGTCGATACAAACACTGACTCTTTTGAAGCCGACCAAGTGGTAATGGCGCTTGGCCCCTGGGCTGGCCAGTGGATGAAGCCGCTGGGCTATCATTTCCCGACATTTGTGAAGCGTGGCTACCACATGCATTACGCAACACAGCCAGCGGCCAAACTGAATTATTGGCTAATGGATGCCGAGGTGGGTTACCTGCTGGCGCCAATGAATGCCGGTATCCGGCTGACCACGGGGGCGGAACTGGATCGCCTCGAGTCCCCCGCTGACGAGGAGCAGCTGGGCGCTGCTGAAAAAGTGGCCCGAACTATCTTTCCGCTCGGTGAGCGTAAAGAGAACGCTGCCTGGAAGGGCGCGCGTCCCTGTTTGCCGGATATGAAGCCCGTTATTGGCCCAGCGCCACGCCACCCTGGCCTGTGGTTAGCGTTTGGGCATGGCCACCAAGGGTTCACCCTCGGTCCGGCGACAGGCCAGCTACTGGCGGACATGATGGAAAACAAACCAACCGCCATTGATATGGCACCGTTTCGGGCAGACCGGTTTTAAATATGACGCCGCAGCCTGTTACATAACGAAAAAGTACAAACATGGCCTAGGAAGGCTGGGTTTGCTACGCTGAATGAGTCACTCAATAGATTGAGGTGCAATAATGGATGTCGCCGCAAGTAATGCAGTTAGCACGGCACTGTATATGAACCAGGCGCAAACCGCTGAGCAGGCGCAAATGCAACTGTTCAAGCAAGCACTGGATATGCAGTCCGAACAAATTACCGAGGTGCTCGCCTCTGCAGATACCGGGGCACAGCCTAGCTTGGCTCAAGAAGGCAGTGTAGGCACCCAGGTAAACACCTACGCTTAACCCTTCTATTGCTAGAGACCCCAAACGCCGACCCTGTCGGCGTTTTTTATATCTATCGGCACGGCGCCCCGCATGTGATGGTATGCCGTTGATGGCGAGTTGCGTTACCATAGACATACAACGCCGAGGGTTTGGCGCTACGTTTTAAGTCATCACGTTGTATTATTTTTAGAGAACCTGGATGCTAGGTGGTGCCGATTCAATGGTGCGCTTCATTGCTCATTCTTGGATGCCAGGGTAAATAACTGGCGGCTCATGGCTAGCACGCCAGCTACAAACAAGCCCCCATACATCAGGCTGAGAGTATTGACCGCAATGGCCGGTACGACAACAAAGGCAGGGATGCCGATATAGCCCACTAGCAGTCACGCGGTACCACCATCATGATAAAACCGCCCATCATTCCAAAGCCCATTGCTAGGGTAAACGCCACGATGTACCTGGGATCGTTTGACAGAGAGTACCCAAGAAAGCGGTTTCAGGAAGGTTAAATCTTGAAATGGATAAGTGAGAGGGCCTGGCATCTTGCCACGCCCAATCTATGAGGGCCTAATAGAACCTTGCATACAACAACGTAAGGGGAAAATAATGGTGCAGGTATGGATTAAATTTAACGGCAAGGCAAGAGGGCCTTATTCGCTAGATTCGTTCAAGAAAATGCGTGACAACGGTGAAATAACAGATGAACATCAAGTTTGGCTAGGTGACGAAAATAGCTGGCAGAAAGTAAGTGATATCCTAAACCAGAAAATCCATGTCAATTTTGGAAATAATGCTAAGGCAGTGCCGGAGTTTCACAACTTAGACGTTTATGCCTCACAAAAAGAAGCGCCTCCGTCACAGCTTAAAATCGCTGGGCCTTGGCGTAATGCCAGTCAGTTAAGCCTGACTGGCATTTTTCTAACCGCATATTTTTGTGGTCGTGTCCGAACAGCACGCGGGAACGACCGTTCTCGTCTATCGGGTAACAAGAAGGAAGGCGCCATCTCTAGCATCGAGCTCATGACCTCGGGAAGACGGCCAGGTGACACCGCCGGCAACATAGATAGCTCTTTGATAATAAAATGGGCAGCTTGGTGAAAACTCAATTGATTTGGGTGAATGCTGTCCAAGCTGTAGGCCATTCGCGCCATCTGAAAGCGTATCAAGTTGTAGGCGAGCAACGTTCCCCATAACTCCTGGCGAACCATGTCCGGCGTACGACTACGCAGCGTGAGTCGGCTGCCCAGCAGTGACTGCTTCATTTCCCGGTAGCCCAGCTCGATTTCCCAGCGATAGCTATAAAGATCCACGATATCAGCAGCAGGAAAGCGCAGCGGATCGGTCATCGACGTCAGCACCTGAACTTCTTTTCCCTTGACCTTACGACGCATCAGACGTGCTTCTAACGTCGCGGGCAAGTCTGGCCATTTCGCTCGTGCTTGTGGGGATGTCGTCAGACGAACCAGTCGATCCTGACGTCCCAGCGAGTAGATCTCTTCATACTGCGCTCCCTTCCGTAACGGGATCAGCCAGTGGCGCTGTTCGCGTCTACGCCTAGCAGCCTGAGACCACACCAATGGGGGTGAGGGATTTGTTCGTGCCACAGGTCCTGCGTTTGCTCGAACACACGTTTGACAGCCTCTACTACCCCGAGGCGTTGACGTGCTTGGACAACGGCGCTGGGTGCCACGAAAGGACGTTGGCCGGGTAAGACAATATCAAGCTGATGAACGACTTGCCCCATCGGGATGTGCCGGAACAAGGCCATGCCGACAATCGACCAGACCACCATCTCAAGCGGTAAACGGCGCTTACGCAAGGTGGCTACACCGGCGTGTGCTAGGCATTCGTCAATCAGCTCGGGGGAGAGAACATCCGCGAGGCTGGAGAAATGTTCAGGTGAAACGCGAGCGATGGCATCAATGGCCTGACTAAAATGCATAAAAATCCGGTATCAGAGAATCACTGATACCGGAATATCGCATTGTCAGCTCATTGATGAAACTCTTAACTGACTGGCATTAGGGCCTTGGCGGCGTTTTTTTGCAAGAATATTTGACATCTGGTTTTTTACACTGATTATTTGCATACCGCTGTTATTTTTCTGGGCGTATTACTTTCCGTTTTCATATACTTCACTAGTTCCTAAAAGTGAGATACTGCTTAGTATGTGTCTTTTACTGGCTGCTTTTGTTGCGGACTCAGTAGCTTATTCTGTATTTGGAAACACGCCTGGGAAGGCACTTCTTGGGGTCAAAGTAAGAAAGCCGGACGGCTGTAAATATCTTGCTGAAGAATATTTCGTTCGTAACCTCTCTGTCTGGTGGTCCGGCCTTGCCCTCGGAATTCCAATTCTGAATTTTGTGGCAATGTTTATTCAGTATCGCAGGCTAAAAAAGCAGGGATCTGCATCTTATGATTTAGCGAAAGAAAGTGAGGTGCTTATTGAAGGAAGCAGCAGCATCAAAACCGCTGTTTTTATTCTAGGCGTAATCGCATTAGCAGTTTCAAATTCAATATTGACAAGCATATAAAGCCGGAAGCAATAGCATTCTCTGATGCACTCTTTTCAGAAAATCGTGAAGGACTGCTATTGCTTGCTTCGTACCTTGATAAACACAGTGGCCACCGCTGCAACGCCGCCAAGCCCCAATACAGAGGCGGCGATTTCGTGGCCATTTAGACCTAGCAGGGTAGTGACGCCTAGGAAAGCAAGACCAAGAACAAACCCCATCCACTGCCCGCGACGCACCTCTTTTATGCTGGCATCTTGGATGCGGATATTGGAATCTGCAATGCGGGCATTTGCTTCGTTTTCTTTTGACTCTTGATTGTGGCGGTGGCGCTGCTGTTGCTCTGCCATAGCGAGGATGCGATCAGCAGCACCAGGCGTAATCGTCTCGTATCTTTCCATTTCTGATGAGGGCGGCAGCGGCCCAGAGTAGGTAAGGCTTCTGGCCTCAAAAGCACGAAGCCCTATGTTGGGCCGCTTCAAATCTTGGCCGGATTCAGTGCTGGGTGAGTTGCTGCTTTCTTCCATAGCGTTCCATAGCCACTTTTAAGTCATTCCCTACCTGCAAGAAGTCGTCCTGCATGGCGGTCTCGTCACTTTGTGTTGCTACAAACGTTACCGGCTTGAGTGCTTGCCGCTTACGTGGAAAGATACCGATCATGCTGGCACCCTTCAAAAAAGCTTTAAATTTCATGGTGTGCATCTCCTATTACATACCTTCAACATAGCTCATTTTGCTACATCTTAGATAGGGAATCGAGGCAAAGGTTTAGGCTTTATTCATCGAACGGTGATTTTCTTTTGCGGCTTTTTCTAGTTTTTCTTTTGTCTCAATGTGTGGCCAAACCTTGAGCCGGGGGCTGTTCTGATCCTGGGTGCATTTTTGCATCACCGGATGACCCATACAAGCTCCAATAGCACCCAGCCTTCGCTAACGGTACAATCTGTCTTATTCTCCATGCCTCAGCGACAGTCACTTGAAAGGTAAGTACAAAGCTGAGTACAAATTTCCATAGAGGCAAGATGAAAGATACCCAGCTAGCCCATGAGGCCGAGCTTCGGCGCACGTTCGCGATTATTTCGCACCCTGACGCCGGTAAAACCACAATCACAGAAAAGATGCTGCTGTTTGGAAATGCCATCCAGTTGGCGGGGTCTGTGAAAAGCAAACGTAATGATCGTCACGCCACGTCTGACTGGATGAAGATGGAGCAAGAGCGCGGCATCTCGGTGACCACGTCGGTGATGCAGTTCCCCTATGGTGGGCGCATCGTCAACCTGTTGGATACGCCAGGGCACGAAGACTTCTCTGAAGACACCTACCGCACGCTGACCGCGGTCGACTCTGCGCTGATGGTCATCGATGGCGCGAAAGGCGTTGAGGATCGTACCATCAAACTGATGGAAGTGTGTCGTCTGCGCACCACACCGATCCTGACGTTTATCAACAAAATGGATCGCGATATCCGTGACCCCATCGAAGTGATGGACGAAGTGGAAACGGTATTGAATATCCAATGTGCGCCCATGACATGGCCGATTGGCATGGGGCGTCATTTTAAAGGGGTTTACCACCTCTATAACGATGTGATCCACCTCTATACCCAAGGCCAGGGTAGTCGTATTCCAGATGACAAGCGCATCGAAGGGCTGGGTAACCCCGAGGTAGACGCCATACTGGGTGAGGAGCAAGCGGAAGAGCTGCGTATGGAAGTCGATCTGGTACGCGGTGCTTCCCATGAGTTTGATTTGGAAGCCTACCGTCGCGGTGAGCTAACGCCGGTCTATTTCGGTACCGCTATGGGAAACTTCGGTGTGCGTGAAATGCTAGACGGCTTTGTCGAGCACGCGCCGGCTCCACAGCCTCGCAAAACGGATACGCGTGAAGTGACCGCCCACGATGATCGCTTCACTGGTTTCGTATTTAAAATTCAGGCCAATATGGACCCGAACCACCGAGACCGTATCGCCTTCCTGCGGGTGTGTTCCGGCAAGTACGAAAAAAACATGAAAATGCGCCATGTACGCATTGGCAAAGACGTCAAAATTGCCGATGCCCTGACGTTTATGGCTTCCGACCGCTCCCAGGTAGAAGAGGCGTGGCCAGGCGATATTATCGGCCTGCACAACCACGGGACGATCCAGATTGGCGATACGTTTACTGTGGGTGAGGATATGCGCTTTACCGGCATTCCCCACTTCGCGCCCGAACTCTTCAAACGTGTGCGCCTGAAAGATCCGCTCAAGATGAAAGCGCTACAGAAAGGCCTGCAGCAGCTGTCGGAAGAGGGCGCGACTCAGGTATTTATGCCGCTTGATAACAACGACCTGATTCTGGGAGCCGTGGGTACGCTGCAGTTTGACGTTGTCGCTCACCGTTTGAAGGAGGAGTACAAGGTTGACTGCCTCTATGAAGGCGTTAACGTGCAAACCGCCCGTTGGGTGTATTGCGATGATGCCAAAATGCTTGAGGAGTTTAAGCGTAAGGCCAGTGCCAACCTTGCCATTGATGGCGGCGGCTACCTGACCTACATTGCACCTACCCGGGTAAACCTGCAAATGACCCAGGAGCGCTGGCCGGACATTCGCTTCCAGCCCACCCGCGAGCATTAATACCCGCAAGGGAGAAGTATGCTGATAGACGCCCACTGCCATCTGGATGTTGCGGAGTTCGATACGGATCGTGATGCCGTGATCGCCGCCGCCCAGGCAGTGGGCGTTTGCCGTTTTATCGTGCCTGGTACGGTGCGTGCACGCTGGCATCACGTGCTGGCGCTGGGGGAGCGTCACGATGTTAGCGTTTGCCTGGGGCTTCACCCTTACTTTATTGGGCAACACCAGCCGGAGGATCTGGAAGCGCTCGAAGCGTTGGTAAACCAGCAGCTTGCTGGCGCCCATTCTGCCCAGCCGGTAGCTATTGGCGAATGCGGTATTGATGGGCGCTTTTCAGATAGCCTGGATGACCAGTGGCGCTACTTCGATGAACAGCTACACATCGCCAAGCGCTGCCAGTTACCAGTCGTGGTGCACTGCGTAAAAGCGAACGATAAAGTGAGCAAGCGGCTACGTCAGCAAGCGCTGCCTGAGGCGGGGCTCATACACGCTTTTGCCGGCTCCTACGAGCAGGCTGTTAAGTTCCTGGATCTTGGTTATGTGCTAGGGCTGGGCGGCGCGGTAACCTACGAACGGGCCCAAAAGTTACGCCGCGTGGTGGCAAAACTGCCCGATGACGGCTTTGTGTTGGAAACCGATAGCCCCGATATGCCGCTAAACGGTTATCAGGGCCAGCGCAACGAGCCTGCGCGGGTAGCGCTGGTGGCTCAAGAGGTGGCGAGGCTGCGTGGCCAGCCGTTAGATACCGTGGCAGCGCTGAGCAGTGCCAACGCCGCACAGGTGTTTAAGTTAGCTATCTAAGTTAACTAAAGATGGGCAAAAATTCTGAGCTCAAGCCAGTTGGGCGGCAATTTGTTCCGGGTCCAGGCGCTCAATGGGGTAGGGCAGCTCATGCAGCGTAATAGGTTGCTGCTGCCAATAAGCGGTTAGACCATCTTCTATTACCTTGGTATTCATTACCGCCAGCAGCTCCACCTGTTGATCATCGCTCACTGCGCTGCTGACGACTTCGCCCAAGGATTTTCCGCTGTCATCGACCAGCGACTCTCCAATGCCTGGAAGAGTGGTGGTATTCACACTGGCGTGGACGAGGCGTTTTTTCACCTGGCCACGAAAGTGGGCACGTGCGACGACCTCTTGGCCGGTATAGCAGCCCTTTTTAAAGCTAATACCGCCTAATGCTTCCCAGTTCAGCATTTGGGGGAGAAAGTGATCCTGCTGGGCATCGGTAAGCCAAGCAATGCCGCTGCGAATATCCGCCAGCTGCCACTGGTTGTGTAATGCTTCATCGCTGCTTACCAAGTCGCTCGCATCCCCTTCAAACATCAATAACCAGCGGGGGCTGCCAAGCATTCGCAGCGCCGTGCCTGTTGAGCTGGTCGCGTGGGTATAGGGATGTTCAGGGAACGTAATGCCTAAATGCTCGGCAAGGGCATCTGTTGGCTCGCTGACGCCTGCAAACGTGACGCTAGCAACCACCGAAAGCTCCGCTTTATAGAAAGCGGCAAATTTTTTCAGGTGATGGGCTAGTGCGTCTGCCAGGGAAGCATCTAGCACCAAGCGGAAGTGGTCGCTGCCGAGCCGCAATAGCTGACCATTAGCCAACATTCGCCCTTTAGGCGTGCAGAAGCAAGTGAGCGGCGCGAAAGTGCCATTCGCCAAGCTCACCTGTGCACTGGTTTGGCCCTGTAAGAATTTCTCCGCATCGGCCCCCTTAATATCGAGCGCGGCATACCGGGGCAAGTGTACGGCGCTAGAGGGCTGTGTGTTAGCGGTGGCCATGGTCACTCCTGGGCGTAGTCGATGGGATATAACAAAAAGCGTTGCGCTAAAGGTGCGGGCGATAGGGTCGGATTGCAAGGCTTCGGTAGAATGCTAGACTCTTTATCCTGTATCAGGTTTGCATAGGTAATCGCTTATACACGGCTTTGTGGTAGGCGAGTTGGCAATTATTTCGTAAAGGATATGGCATGGCAGTTCAATCACTCAGTTTTCAGGGCGTCACGACCGCCGATCAGGTCAATAAAATCACTACGGCGTTGATGATGCTCGACGGCGTCGATAGTGCCGAAGTGGGCCGCCATGGGGCGGAAGTGGAAGGCCGCGCCAAGCGAGAAGCGCTGATCAAGGCCATTGAAAAACTTAACCTTCGCATCAAGGTATCGTAATGCATCCGCCTATCGTGGTAATTAGCGAACGAAATAGCGTCTTTCGCCAGCGTATCGAGGTAAATGGCATGGAAGATCTCTATGCCGATGTGCCCGCTGCGGTGGGGGGTGATGACAGCGCCCCGGACCCCCATGACTATTTCGATATAGCGTTGGGAACCTGTAAGGCAATCACGGTCCAAATGTACGCCAAGCGCAAGCAGTGGCCGCTGGACGGCATTACCGTCAAGGTACAGCGTGACGACAGCGAAGAGCGTAAAGGCCTCTATAAGCTGGATGTCACCCTGACGCTTCACGGGATCAGCGACCCCGAACAACGGGCAAAGCTGGAAGATATCAGCCATCGCTGCCCGATTCAGCGCCTGATGACCCAGGCAACGATTGAGATAGCCACCCATACCGAGTAGACCTGCTTTCTCAGCAGGAGCACTTCCCCAACAGGAGCAACGATGAGCAAGCAATTTCGTCTGCAGTCAAAATTCCAGCCTGCGGGCGACCAGCCTGCGGCCATACGCGGGTTGGTCAGCGGCTTGGAGTCTGGGCTTGCCCATCAAACGTTGCTCGGGGTTACTGGCTCGGGCAAAACCTTCACCATGGCCAATGTGGTACAGCAACTGCAGCGTCCTACCATCGTCATGGCGCCGAACAAAACCCTGGCGGCACAGCTGTACGGCGAATTTAAATCGTTTTTCCCCGATAACGCCGTTGAATACTTCGTTTCTTATTACGACTACTATCAGCCCGAGGCGTATGTGCCTTCGTCGGATACGTTTATTGAGAAGGATGCCTCGATCAATGACCACATTGAGCAGATGCGCCTTTCTGCCACGAAAGCGCTGCTAGAGCGCCGTGATGCGCTGATCGTGGTCTCCGTATCGGCGATCTACGGTTTGGGCGACCCAGACCAATACCTGAAGATGCGGTTGCACTTCACCCGTGGCGAACTGATCGACCAGCGTGCTTTCCTGCGCCGTTTGGCGGAACTGCAGTACACCCGTAACGATATGGATTTCCGGCGTGGTACCTATCGAGTGCGTGGCGACGTCATCGATATTTTTCCGGCAGATTCGGATGAAGAGGCTGTGCGCGTCGAACTGTTCGACGACGAAATCGACTCCATCCGCCTCTTTGACCCGCTCACGGGTGATGTACGCGGCCAAGTCCCGCGGATGACGATTTACCCCAAATCCCACTATGTAACGCCTCGGGAAACCATTCTAGAAGCGATTGACGCCATCAAAGCGGAGCTAAAAGAGCGCTTGGAGTGGCTACGTAAGCACGAACGCCTGGTGGAAGCCCAGCGGCTTGAGCAGCGTACCCTGTACGACATTGAGATGATGCTGGAGCTGGGCTACTGCAACGGTATTGAAAACTACTCCCGTTACCTCTCGGGGCGTGCCCCTGGCGAGCCGCCACCCACCTTTTTTGACTACCTGCCCGATGATGCGCTGCTGTTTATCGATGAGTCACACGTCAGCGTGCCCCAGGTAGGGGGGATGTATAAAGGCGACCGCTCCCGTAAAGAGACGCTGGTGGAGTACGGCTTCCGCTTACCCTCCGCACTGGATAACCGTCCTATGAAGTTTGAGGAGTGGGAGGCGATCTCTCCGCAAACAATCTTTGTTTCCGCCACCCCCGGCCCTTATGAAGCCGAGCATGCCGGTCAGGTGGTTGAGCAGGTTGTTCGCCCCACCGGGCTGCTGGACCCTCAAATTGAAGTGCGTCCGGCCAGCACGCAAGTGGATGATTTGCTATCTGAGATCGGTCTGCGTACCGCCGTAGGCGAACGAGTGCTGGTCACTACGCTGACGAAACGTATGGCGGAAGACTTGACCGACTATCTCGATGAGCACGGTATCCGGGTGCGCTACCTGCATTCCGATATTGATACGGTGGAGCGGGTGGAGATTATCCGCGACCTGCGCCTGGGTAAGTTCGACGTGCTGGTGGGGATCAACCTGCTTCGGGAGGGTCTGGATATTCCCGAAGTCTCGTTGGTGGCGATTCTGGATGCCGATAAAGAGGGCTTCCTGCGCGCCGAGCGCTCGCTGATTCAGACTATCGGCCGTGCTGCGCGTAACGCCAATGGCAAGGCAATTCTTTACGGTGACCGTATTACCGACTCCATGCGAAAAGCGATTGATGAGACCGAGCGTCGCCGTGCCAAGCAGATGGCGCATAACGAGAAGCATGGAATTACTCCCACCACGGTTACCCGTTCGGTTGCGGATATTCTGGAAGCGGCGCAAACGCCTGGCAAGAAGGGCAACCGCCGGAAGGCTAGCGAACGCAAAGTGGCCGAACCAGAGGGTAGCTACGATGTGGCTGCCATGAGCCAGCAAGAGTTACTGGCCGCGATTAACAAGCTGGAAGATGCCATGTTTGAGGCGGCGCAAAACCTGGAGTTTGAAGAGGCAGCACGGCTGCGCGACCAGCTCCACCAAATGAAAGAGAAACAGCTGGCGCTAGGATAACCCATGCCCGAAGGTCCGGAGATCCGCCGCGCAGCGGATCGAATCGAAAAGCAGATTGGCGGTAAAGTGTTAGACGATGTGTGGTTCGCTTTTCCGGAGTTATCCAGCCAAGCAAGCTCGCTCATCGGTATCAAAGTAACCGCTGTGGATACCCGGGGTAAGGCCATGCTGATTCGGTTTGCGAATCAGCGGGTGCTGTATTCCCACAATCAGCTATATGGCGTCTGGAAGCTGCATGCCGAGGATAAACCGCCGAACACGTCGCGCTCGCTACGCGTCCGGCTAGTGGCGGAGGGGAAGGCCGCCAGCCTTTATAGCGCTTCTGATATCTCGCTTTGGCGAGTGGACGAGCTGGCGCATCACCCGTTTCTCGCTCGTCTTGGACCCGATCTACTCAGCCAGCAGGTCAGCGCAGACGACGTGAAGGAGCGGCTGCTAATGCCTGCTTTCAAGCGGCGAAGCCTCGGCGCGCTACTTTTAGATCAGGGCCTTGTGGCGGGACTGGGTAACTATCTGCGCTCGGAAATTCTGTTCTTTTCCCAGCTACACCCCAAACAGCGTCCCAGCGATTTAACCGATGAGCAGCTAACCCTGCTTTCGTCGCATATTGTCGACACCACTCGTACTGCGTATCGAACGGCGGGAGTCACTAACCAAGAGGCTTGGATCGAGCAAGCCATTGCCTCTGGCGAGCCTCGGCGGCAGTGGCGATTCAGCGTTTTTGAACGGGCAGGACTCTCTTGTCATCGCTGCGGAAGTATCATTGAACGCATGATGGTCGGCTCACGAAGGCTCTACCGGTGCCCTCAATGCCAGCCAGCCCCTTAATGTTACTGCTAAATTTATACCGTTATCTTGATAGTTTATACCAAAAAATCAGACCAAAGCGGTAACCATCAGGGGGCGGTTAGTAACGGGATTGGCTGCCGCGTGGGTCTTGATACGGTATACTTCTCGCACACTTAGACGGCCGCAAAGGCTGCAGCCAAGCCGATAACCGAGGAGCTGTTAATCCATGACCGTGATTCGCCAGGACGACGTGATCCAAAGCGTTGCCGATGCTCTGCAGTACATCTCTTACTACCACCCGAAAGATTTCATCGATGCGATGGCCGCCGCTTATGAGCGTGAAGAGAACCCTGCCGCAAAAGATGCTATCGCACAAATTCTGATCAACTCGCGCATGTGTGCGACAGGGCACCGCCCGATTTGTCAGGATACCGGTATTGTCACGGTCTTTGTTCACGTGGGTATGAACGTCACCTGGGACGCCGAGCTAAGCCTCGACGACATGATTAACGAAGGCGTTCGCCGTGCCTACCAGTTGCCGGATAACGTTCTTCGCGCGTCCGTGCTTGCCGACCCGGATGGTAAGCGCCAGAACACCAAGGATAATACTCCTGCCATCATCCACCATAAAATCGTGCCTGGCGATAAGGTCGATATCCACGTCGCGGCGAAGGGCGGCGGTAGCGAGGCAAAGTCAAAATTCGCCATGCTCAACCCCTCCGATAGCGTCGTGGATTGGGTGATGGAGCAACTGCCTAAAATGGGCGCAGGCTGGTGCCCGCCGGGCATGCTGGGTATCGGGATTGGTGGTACCGCCGAAAAAGCGATGGAAATTGCCAAGGAGGCACTGCTAGAGCCTATCGATATCCAGGAGCTACAAGCGCGTGGTGCAAGCAATCGTGCTGAAGAGCTGCGTCTTGAGCTGTTCGATAAAGTGAATAAAAGCGGGATTGGGGCCCAGGGGCTTGGCGGCTTAACCACCGTGCTGGATATCAAAGTCAAAGATTACCCGACCCATGCCGCCAATAAACCGGTAGCGATTATTCCTAACTGCGCGGCGACCCGCCACGCGCATTTCACGCTGGATGGTTCAGGCCCCGTGGCCCTGCCGGCACCGAAGCTGGAAGACTGGCCGGAGATTACTCGTGAAGCGGGTGATAACGTCAAGCGTGTCAACCTGGATACCGTAACGCCCGAAGAGGTGAAAACCTGGCAGCCCGGCGACACGCTGCTGTTAAACGGCAAGCTGCTGACTGGTCGCGATGCTGCTCACAAGCGCATGGTCGATATGATCGCCAAGGGTGAACCGCTGCCGGTAGATCTAAAAGGGCGCTTTATCTACTACGTTGGCCCGGTAGATCCTGTAGGTGATGAAGTGGTAGGTCCGGCAGGCCCCACTACCGCGACACGTATGGATAAGTTTACCCGCACGATGCTGGAAGAGACCGGCTTGCTAGGCATGGTGGGTAAGGCAGAGCGCGGTCAGGCGGCGATTGAGGCCATTCGTGATAATCAGGCGGTCTACTTGATGGCGGTCGGTGGCTCCGCTTATCTGGTGGCTCAGGCGATCAAAAAGTCTCGCGTAGTGGGCTTTGAAGACTTGGGAATGGAAGCCATCTACGAATTCGAGGTAGAAGACATGCCGGTAACGGTTGCCGTTGATAGCCAAGGCACCTCCGTTCACCAAACTGGCCCGGCGAAATGGAAAGAAATTATCGCAGAAAAAGCGTGATACGCTGATGCAGTATTAGCGTTGCTTGCTGACAGGAGCCCCGTTCTAGCGGGGCTCCTGTATATGGGGTAGTGGATGCAACGTATCTTAATGGATGGCGAGGAATAGCAAATGGCCTCTTGGTTGCTAGGGACAGGGATAATGCTAATTCACGTGCTGGGGATCATCTCAGCGGTGATGGCGTTAATGTCGAGCCGCACGTCGCAAGGCGCAGTGGCGTGGATTATTTCACTCATCACATTTCCCTATGCGGCGGTGCCTGCGTACTGGCTATTTGGGCGCCCGCGGTTTTATGGGTATGTGACGGCAAGAGGGGCAAGGGATACTGTTCTAAGGCGTGTGCTAGTGCGCTATCGCCATAATGTAAAACCTCATGTGGCACTATCGGACAACACCGATATCCAGGCGGTTGAGCAGCTAGCCATGATGCCACTGACAAAAGGCAACAGTACAGAGTTGCTGATTGATGGTGAAGCGACCTTTGCGAGCCTGTTTGCCGGGATTGATCGCGCGCAAGATTATCTACTGATCCAGTTTTTTATTGTTCGTGATGATGAGCTGGGACGCCAGCTGCAGCAGTGCTTGATAGCGGCGGTGAAACGCGGGGTGCGTGTTTACTTTCTATATGACGAAATTGGCAGCCGCAAACTAAACGAAGGCTATCTAAAAGAGTTGGACGAGAGTGGGGTAGAAGTGAGCCCATTCCGCTCATCGCGTGGGCTGAAGCATCGCTTCCAGCTTAATTTCCGCAACCATCGCAAAATTACCGTCGTGGATGGTAAGCAAGGGTGGGTTGGTGGCTTCAATGTAGGCAATGAGTACCTGGGAAAAAATGCCAAGCATGGCTTATGGCGTGATACCCACTTAATGGTGCAAGGCCCATGTGTACTCGGGCTACAGGAGGCTTTTTGGGAAGATTGGCACTGGGCAACGGGCAATGTGATTACCTTAAATTGGCATGCCGAGAGCCACCCGCAGCAAGACAAGCAGGTAGTAATTGTGCCTTCTGGCCCCGCCGATAAGCAGGATACGGCAGGGCTATTAGTTCAACAGCTTATCCATAGTGCTAATCAGCGCTTCTGGGTCACTAGCCCCTACTTTGTTCCCGACCAAGGTGTGCAAGACTCTTTGCGCTTAGCGGCGATGCGTGGGGTAGATGTTCGCGTGATGATTCCCGAGCGCCCTGACCATTTGTTGGTTTTTCTCTCTGCGTTCTCCTTTTTACCCGATATGTTGAGGGCGGGGGTAAAAATATACCGTTATCAACCTGGCTTTCTACATCAAAAAGTCATGCTTATCGACCAATCGTCAGCAACAATCGGTACCGTCAACTTAGATAATCGATCATTTCGATTAAATTTTGAAATCACCGCCTTCGTTACAAACCCTGCCTTCGCTAATGATGTCGCGGTTATGCTGGAAAACGATTTTGCTAAATGTCGCCGAATCACCCTTGATGAAGTTAGCCAGCGCCCTATGTGGAAGAAAGTTGTTTCCCGTGCCGCCTATCTAATGGCACCCGTTCAATAAGCCAAGTAGCCTTAACCAAATGGCGAAGCAATAAACATTCAAATAACAGGAGTCATGGGTGAATTTAGAAACAAAATGGCTAGAGGACTTTGTCGCACTGGCAAACACTCGGAGTTTTTCAGCCTCTGCCCGACAACGCCATGTCACCCAACCCGCATTTAGCCGACGTATTCGGGCATTAGAGCAGGCTGTTGGCGTTACCTTGGTCGATAGATCTACCACGCCTATCGGTTTAACCTCGGAAGGGCAGCTCTTTCTGGTAACCGCGCGCAATTTAGTTGAACAATTAAACGAGTCACTTAGCCACTTACGCGGGCTATCCATTGCTAACGAAGCGCTAGATATTGTAGCAGCACACTCCCTGGCGCTTAGTTTTTATCCGCCGTGGATCTCCAGGCTGCAAAAAGGGTTAGGGGAGCTGCCAACTCGCCTGGTGGCCATGAACGTAGGCGAAGCCATCCACGTACTGCGTGAAGGCAACTGCGACCTGATGTTGGCCTATTACGACCCTTTTGCCACCATGCAGCTGGATGCGGAAGTTTTTCCCTCCTTCTCCATTGGCAAGGTCAAGATGCTGCCTGTCTCGCTGCCCGATGAAAGCGGTAAGCCGCTGTTCTCCTTACAACGCGACAGCTCCATTCCTTATCTGGCTTACACCCAGGGAGCTTTCCTGGGGCGCAGTGTGCGGATGTTACTCAAAAACGACCCCCTACGCATGAAGCTCAGAACGGTTTACGAAACCGCCATGGCCGAAGGCTTAAAGGGAATGGTGCTGCAGGGCGTTGGCGTGGCATGGATACCCGATTTTTGTATCCGCGAGGAGCTTAAAACCGGCAAGCTGGTTAGGGCAGGCGATGAAAGTTGGGATATACCGCTCGAAATCCGCTTATACCGCTGTTCCCTGGTTCACAAACCGGGTGTAGAGCGGCTATGGCGGCAGATGATGAAACTGCCGCGTGATTTTTTGCAGGCTTAAAGGGAGCCAAAATCGGCGGGCAAGCCAAGGAAATTCTGAATAATAAAGAAGTGGTCCTCAAATAAGCTCTCTGGTTCTAAATCGGCTAGCGCTACCCAACGGGCGTGGTCGCCCCCTTTAACGGGTTTAAGGCGCGGTAGTTGCTGGTCGGGTCGCAGCGCAAAGTAGAACGCTTCTGCCAGCGTGCGGCCCCGCCAGCTGCGATGGGGCTCATCAAACAGGCGCTGGTCACGCAGGGAGCCTTTTAAAACCGGTTCGGGTACTTTTAAGCGTAACCGTTCACGCAGCTCACGCAGGCAGGCATCCAATAACCGTTCATGGGGGTTGATAAACCCGCCGGGAAGCGCAAACAGGCCTTTTCCTGGGGCAGCCGTCCGTTTCACCAGCAGTACGTGCCCTGACTGAACAACCACCGCATTAACGGTCACAAAAATCGGCGGGTAGGGCGCCTGGGCCCAGGCCTGACGATACTGGTCAAGCAACTGCTGTTCTTCTAGCAACCGGTGATAGTCGTCGCCCTGACAGAACTCACCTACGCTCTCTACCACGCCAGGAGGCAGGTCGTGGTAAGCCCCCGTGCTAAGGTAGTCATCGGTTGAACCAGGCGAACGGAACAGCCGTTCCCTGATTTGGCTGGCCGAGATCCCTTCTACCAGCGGTACGCTGACTGACTCCCACTGGGGGAAGAGCGATAAGTAGTAGCTTGACTGCCCACGACTTGCACCAATGAGTCCAATCCGTGGCAGCCGTGCATTAGCGGGAGCCGCTAAATCACGCACTTTACGCTGCACATCCCTGACCCACACATCGTCGTTGTACAGCGCGTCCAACAGAGGGGTGATTTCAAGCCGCTGGTTATCCGCATCATCAAACCCTGAGCGGATCATGGCCTGCCGCTCATCGAAATGCCATGGATTGCGCAACGATCTTGCCTGCCAGGAAGAACCTACCATAACGATCACCTGGCGGGCCCGCTTAAGCGCTTCACGGATGATGGCCAGATGCCCCAAGTGGGGCGGCTGAAAGCGACCAATAAATACTAGGCAATCAAAGTCATAAGACGTTACGGAACGGGCTGCATCCGAGTTCATTGCGTGTCCTTGATCGCTGAAAAATGGAAATATAGAGCGGCGCCATTATGGTCGGCCCCATAAACCACTGCAACGCAATCATGCCTGCGCTCAACGTTTTCATTGGTTATGCTGATTGATTAATTCGTACATAAGCGTTGCTGAAGACGCTGTGATTGGCTTGTAAAGGAATGATAATGCTAAAACGCACGGTCGTTTTTTGGTGGAAGGTAGTACAGGATGCAACATCACTCTGGCTTGAGCGTAACGCGTTTAGCTATGCGGGGTCGTTGGCGTTTTACACGCTGTTTTCGTTGGCACCCACGGTGATTATTGCCGTCACGGTGATTGGCGTAGTGCTTGGTGAAGAGGCGGCGCAAGGGCAGATAGTCGCTCAACTGCAGGGGACACTAGGCGCTGAAGCCGCGCTTGCCGTAGAGCAGGCCGTTGCCCAGTCACGCATTGAAGAGTCGGGAGTGCTACCGACCCTCCTTGGTTTTTTTGCCCTGTTAGTCGGTGCGACCACCGTCTTTGCACAAATGCAGTTTTCACTCAATACCATTTGGGGCGTTACCGCGAAACCCACAAGCAATAGCGCGCTCATTTTTATCAAAAACCGGCTACTGTCGTTAACCGTCGTACTCTCTATCGGTTTTATTCTGTTGGTCTCACTGGTGCTAGGGGTAGTGCTGCGCGGAATGCTTCATGCTGCCAACGACTTGTTACCCTTTGCCAGCCTGTTAACTACCACCGCCGAGTCATTAATCTCGCTTGCCATGGTAGCACTCCTGTTTGCCACGATTTTTAAAGTGCTGCCCGATGTCGTGCTACGCTGGCAAGATGTATTGATTGGTGCGGTGGTCACGGCGGTGCTGTTTACCATTGGCCGTAGCGTTATTGCCATTTATCTCGCCTACACAGCCACCGCATCCACTTACGGTGCGGCGGGTTCCGTGGTAATGATTCTATTATGGGTTTATTACAGCTCGCTGATTCTGCTCTTCGGTGCAGCGTTTACACGCTCGTTGCTACTGCGACGTGGGCGCCCGCTGGTACCGCGTAATAGCGCTGTTCTGGTCAAACATGAACTGCTTTAACGGGAGAATTTAGCCATGCCCCACTGCTGCGTACGAGCTTTCGTCACGGGAAAAGTGCAAGGCGTTTGGTATCGGCGTGCCGCGCAAGAGCAGGCCTTAATGCGTGGCTTAACCGGTTACGCAAAAAACCTGCCCGATGGCAGGGTTGAAGTACTGGTATGCGGCCCCTCTACGGCTGTTGCCGAGCTTAGCCAATGGCTTTGGCAGGGGCCAGAAGGGGCGCAGGTCACCCATGTGACAGTTGAAACATTGGGTGGCCACCACGCCCCAGATCACTTTTCGACCTACTAGCGAGGCGTGTTAGTGACTATCTGCTAGCCATGAGCGGATATTGTCAGCAGTTAAGCCGACGATATTTTGCCGCGCTTCAGGGGTGATCCATGCATTGTGCGGCGTCACGATCAGGTTGAGCGGCTCCGCATTCGCCAGTGCATCCAGTAGCGGATGCCCGTCCTTGGGAGGCTCGCTGGGCAGTACATCGACGGCTAGCCCGCCGATGCTGCCGTTACGCAGCGCCTCCAAGGCGGCTTCCTCATCAATAATGCCCCCGCGGGCGCAGTTGACGATCAGCAGCGAAGGTTTAGCAACCGCTAGGCGCTCTTTGTTGAGAAGGTGCTTAGTGGCATCGTTGAGTGGGCAGTGCAGGCTAATCACATCTGCCGAAGGGAGCAGTTCATCCAGAGAGGGGCGCTGGTCGTTTGCTTCATTGCCCGGACGGGCAGCAAAGGTGACTTGCATACCAAACGCTTCCGCTAGCCTGGCCACTTCAGACCCCAGCTCTCCTTGACCCACCATGACCAGCTGTTTGCCGGCCAGCTGGAGTGTTGGATGATCTTGCAAGCAGAAAAAGTCGCTTGTCTGCCACTTCCCACCAGCGATATCCGCCTGGTAACGGGGTAAACGATTGGCTAACGATAGCATCAGCATCAGCGTATGCTGGGATACGCTAGCCGTGCCATAGGCCGATACATTCTTGACGGTGATGTTATGCGCCTTGGCGGCATCAAGATCAATATTGTTCAGGCCCGTGGCTAACACACAAATAAGCCGCAACGAGGGCAGTTGTGCCAGGGTGTCGGCATCCAGCTTAACTTTATTGACAATCGCAATCTCTGCACCCGCTAATCGCTCGCGGGCCTGCTCTGTACTACTTTGCTGATATATTTCTAAATGCGTAACGGCGCTACGAATTGCCGTCAAATCAATATTAGGGCCAAGGCTTTGGGCATCCAATATAACCGCATTGGGCATGTTATTCTCTCCATTAACTGCCGGAAGCCGCTTGGCCTTGCTCGGCAGGGGGCACAAAAGGGTATAATGATCGCTCTATCAACCGCAGTCTTGGAATTTATCCCAGCAGGCCACATATTGTCAGCCTGGCAGCATGACGTTTGCCACTAATCTGTCAAAACTACGCCTGTCGGAGTTGAGCTTTTCAGGAGCCATCAACATGCCCATCTATGAGTACGAGTGCAAGGCCTGCGGCCATCGCATGGAAAAACTGCAGAAAGTTAGCGCCGATCCGTTAAAAAGCTGTCCTGCATGCCAGCGTGACGATCTGGAGCGTTTGGTCTCGGCAGCCGGGTTCCGCTTAGCGGGTGGCGGTTGGTACGAAACCGATTTCAAGACGGGTAGCAAAAAGAACTTAGCTGCCGACGGACAAGCGGCTGGTAGCGCGAAAAGCGGTGCTAGCAGTACGTCAGAGAAAAAAGGCGCCGCGGCTTAGCCGCGGCTGTCAGGGCCGTAGTGGCCCAAGACAACTTAATAGCCACGAAACAGAACAGGATTAGACATGCGCAGCCATTATTGCGGCCAGCTTAACGAAACATTGGTGGATCAAACGGTCACCGTTTGCGGCTGGGTTCATCGCCGCCGTGACCACGGTGGGGTTATTTTTCTCGACATGCGCGACCGTGATGGTATCGCCCAGTTTGTCGTCGACCCCGATACCGCCGAGGCGTTTGCTAATGCCGACCGTGCACGCAGCGAATATGTTCTGCGTATTACCGGCCGCGTTCGGCTGCGCCCGGAAGGCACCCAGAACCCCAACATGCCCACTGGCATGATTGAGGTGCTGGCCAAAGACGTTGAAGTACTGAATACCGCGGCAACGCCGCCTTTCCAGCTTGACGAGCATGGCAAGGTAGGCGAAGAAGTACGCCTGAAACACCGCTATATCGATCTACGCCGCCCGGACATGATCGAGAAGCTGCGCCTGCGTTCGCGCATTTCCCATAGCGTGCGTGCTTACCTAGAGAACCAGGGCTTTTTAGATATTGAAACGCCGGTACTCACCCGCGCAACGCCGGAAGGTGCCCGGGACTACCTCGTACCCAGCCGTACCCATGCAGGCAGCTTCTTTGCACTGCCACAGTCTCCTCAGCTGTTTAAGCAGCTGCTGATGGTGGCGGGTTTTGACCGCTACTACCAAATCGCAAAGTGCTTCCGTGATGAAGACCTGCGCGCTGATCGTCAGCCTGAGTTTACGCAGATCGATATCGAGGCCTCTTTTGTGGAAGAAAACGACATCATGGGCATTACCGAAGCCATGATTCGTCAACTGTTCCAGGAAGTGCTGAGCGTCGAGCTGCCGGAATTCCCGCGTATGTCATGGCAAGAAGCCATGGACCGCTTTGGTTCGGATAAACCTGATCTACGTATTCCGCTGGAACTCACTGACGTTGACGACCTGATGCAGCAGGTTAATTTCAATGTGTTCTCAGGCCCGGCCAAGTCAGAAGATGGCCGCGTAGCAGCTCTTAAAGTGCCGGGTGGTGCCAAGCTTTCCCGTAAAGAGATCGACGAATACACCAAGTTCGTGGGTATTTACGGCGCTAAAGGCCTTGCCTGGATCAAAGTCAACGAACGCGCCAAAGGGCTGGAAGGCCTGCAGTCGCCCATCGTTAAGTTCATGGAAAACGTGGTCGAAGAGCTGCTTGACCGTGTCGGCGCGGAAGATGGCGACATTATCTTCTTCGGTGCGGATAAAGCGCGTATCGTCAATGAAGCGATCGGTGCGCTGCGCGTGAAGCTAGGTGCGGATTTAAATCTCTACACCCAGGCCTGGGCGCCGCTATGGGTCGTTGACTTCCCTATGTTCGAAGCCGACGACAATGGCCGCTTAAGCCCGCTTCACCACCCCTTTACAGCGCCTTCCTGCTCGCCGGAAGAGCTGAAAGCAGACCCAGCAAAAGCGCTTTCCCGTGCTTACGACATGGTGCTCAACGGCACTGAGTTGGGCGGTGGCTCTATTCGTATCCACAACCAAACCATGCAAAGCACCGTGTTTGAGATTCTCGGCATTGGCGAAGAAGAGGCGCAAGAGAAGTTCGGCTTCCTGCTGGACGCGCTGCAGTACGGCGCGCCGCCCCATGGCGGCTTGGCATTTGGCTTGGATCGCCTAGTGATGCTGATGGCTGGTGCGAAAACCATTCGTGAAGTTATTGCCTTCCCGAAAACCCAAAGTGCGGCTTGTTTAATGACTGACGCACCGGGTGAAGTTAGCGCTGACCAGCTCAAAGAGCTGAATATTCGTCTACGCCAAAAAGCCAAAGCGGAAGCAGCGGGCGAGTAAGACCGCTTATCCGTTTTGAACAGGAAAACACCGACGCTTTGCGTCGGTGTTTTTGTTTAAAGACGTGTAAAGAGAAACAGGCATGGACGAAAAACAGCCAGCTACTACGGTCAGAATTTTAGGTATTGATCCAGGCTCGCGTATTACAGGCTATGGTGTGATCGACCTGGTAGGCGTGAAGCCCCGCTACGTGGCTAGCGGTTGCATACGTACCACGGATGGCGCACTGGAGCAGCGCTTGGCCCAAATCTACGCGGGTGTCAGTGAAGTTATTGGCTTGCATCGTCCCGATGCCGTGGCGGTAGAGCGTGTTTTTATGGCTAAAAATGCTGATTCCGCGCTTAAATTGGGTCAGGCACGCGGTGCAGCGTTGGTTTGCTTGGCTAATCATGGGTTGGGTATTGCCGAATACGCCGCTCGGCAAATTAAACAAGCAGTGACTGGACAGGGTAGTGCCGATAAAAGCCAAGTGCAGCATATGGTCACTACGCTGCTGTCACTCTCGGCAACGCCGCAAGCCGATGCTGCCGATGCGCTAGCGATAGCACTCACCCATGCCTTTGCTGGCAATGCGTTAGCCGCTGCCACCCCTTCGCGCAGCAAGCGGCGCTCAACTGGCCGTTGGCGGCTTTAGGTGCTACTGGTCATCTGTACAGACTGGCTTTATAGTGACTGCTGCTTTTATCTGCTGCGAGACGCATAATGATTGGACGTTTAACTGGCTTATTGCTAGAGAAACAGCCGCCCTGGATGGTGGTAGATGTGCATGGCGTTGGCTATGAGCTTGAGGCCTCCATGACTACCTTCGTTGCGCTGCCAGCCCCCGGTGAGCAGGTGTCGCTCTATACCCATCTCACCATTCGCGATGACGCACACTTGCTTTATGGGTTTGGTCGAGAGCATGAGCGCGCGCTTTTTCGCGCCTTGATTAAAGTAAATGGCGTTGGGCCGAAACTTGCGTTAGCCATACTTTCGGGCATGGACGAAGATGCCTTCATGCGCTGTATTAGGGAGGACGACAGTAAAGCGCTCACCAAACTACCTGGCGTTGGCAAGAAAACGGCGGAACGGCTTATCATCGAAATGCGTGACCGTTTCCCTGAATGGGAGCAGGGCAGCGATGCGCCGTTGGCACTTGAGGCGGCAAATGGCCGTGCATCCCCACGAGATCACTTAGCGGATGCGGAAGCCGCGCTGGTGAGCCTGGGATATAAGCTGACAGAAGCTGCAAACATGCTAGCGGATGTCGACCCTAACCAAACCACCGAAGCGTTGATCAAAGCCGCGTTAACTAAGCGGATGTCTGGTTAATGCCGTCACGGCTGCGGAATAACGTGTACTCACTCGTCAGCACTCCAGAAGAGTCTCTATGTTAGAACATGACCGATTAATTGCCGCTGAGCCGGAGCAGGGCGAAGTGCGAATCGACCACGCTATTCGTCCGAAACATCTCAAGGACTATATCGGCCAACCCCGGGTGCGCGAACAGCTTGAGATTTTTATCGGAGCCGCCAGGCTACGCGAAGAGAGCCTCGACCACACACTGGTATTCGGCCCTCCTGGGCTAGGGAAAACCACGCTGGCGAATATTATTGCCACCGAAATGGGCGTAGGGCTGAAGTCTACTTCCGGCCCGGTGCTTGAGCGGGCCGGGGATCTGGCCGCCATGCTGACCAACCTTGAGCCAGGCGATGTGCTATTTATCGATGAGATTCATCGTCTCTCCCCAGTGGTAGAAGAGGTTCTCTATCCTGCCATGGAGGATTTCCAGCTCGATATCATGATTGGCGAAGGGCCAGCCGCGCGCTCGATTAAGCTCGACCTTCCCAGATTTACCTTGGTAGGTGCTACCACCCGTGCGGGTCTTTTGACCTCGCCGCTGCGTGACCGCTTCGGCATTGTCCAGCGCCTTGAGTTTTACAACTTGGAGGAGCTGACGGAAATCGTCGCGCGTTCAGCGCGGCTACTCGGCGTGGAAACCAGCCATGAAGGGGCGGTTGAAGTGGCCCGCCGCTCCCGCGGCACGCCGCGTATCGCTAACCGGCTTTTACGCCGTGTTCGCGACTATGCCGAGATCAAGGGTAATGGCGTGGTGGATGCGACCTTGGCGGATGCAGCGCTCAACATGCTTAATGTGGATCATCATGGCTTGGATCATATGGACCGGCGCCTGCTGCTGGCGATGATCGATAAGTTCGATGGCGGTCCGGTAGGCGTTGACTCACTCTCCGCCGCCATTGGAGAAGAGCGTGACACCATCGAAGATGTTATTGAGCCTTACCTGATTCAGCAGGGGTTGATGATGCGGACGCCAAGAGGCCGTGTCGTCACCCGTCAAGCCTGGCGGCACTTTGACCGCACCCCCCACGAGCAATCCATCGATGTAGAGGGAGAACGTCGGCCATGACAGGCGAGTTTAGGATGCCGGTGCGCGTTTATATGGAAGATACTGACGCGGGCGGGATTGTCTACTACGTTAACTACTTGAAGTTTATGGAGCGAGCGCGCAGCGAGTGGCTGAGGGAATTAGGGCTGAATCAGCAAACGCTGCTAGACGAAGATACGCAGCTAGTGGTATACCGCATGGCCTGCCACTACGCTAAACCCGCACGTTTAGATGAGTCGCTAACGGTGACTGCCAAAGTGGCGGAAACGGGGCGGTGCCGAATGACATTCGAGCAGCAGGTTCGTCGAAACGAGGAACTCTTGTGCTCTGCAACAGTCGAGATAGCCTGCTTAAGTGCCGCGACAATGCGCCCCAAGGCGTGGCCGTCGTCGCTCAATACCACGCTACCCAGTCGATAACGACCTTAATTGATTCAAGAGGGCAACTGTGAACGATAACACCATGTCCATTCCCCACTTAATAATGAGTGCCAGCCCTGTGGTCCAGCTGGTCATGTTGCTACTAGTGGTGGGGTCGATCCTCTCATGGGTGGTGATTTTTCAGCGGAGCATTGCGCTACGTCGGGCCAAGCAAGAGTACAACCAGTTTGAAGAGTCGTTCTGGTCGGGTGTTGATCTAAACGAACTCTATCGCGAAATTCCTGCTGACGACCCGCGTCATGGAGCAGAACATATTTTCCAGGCAGGCTTTCGGGAATTTAACCGCCTGATGCCTAAAACCCGCAGTGCCGACACGATACTGGAAGGCGTTCAGCGCAGTATGCGGGTTGCATGGTCCCGAGAAGAGGACCGTTTAACCCAGCATCTAGTGTTTTTAGCGACGGTTGCCTCCGCGAGTCCGTATATCGGTCTGTTCGGTACGGTATGGGGCATTATGGGCTCTTTCCAGTCGCTCTCTATGACCCAACAAGCCACACTAGCGACTGTTGCTCCTTGGATCGCAGAGGCGCTGATTGCTACCGCAATGGGGCTTTTCGCCGCTATTCCCGCCGTTATTTTCTATAACCGCCTATCCAATAACGCGTCCCGCCTACTGGGTAAATACGAAGACTTTGCTGAAGAGTTTCACGCAATCTTGCACCGTAATCTGCAAGGGCGTGACGGCAAACCTGGCGCTAGTTAAGGGAGTCTGCCATGCAAGGTCCGTTCAACCGTAGCGGCAAGAGCAAGCCGATGGGGGAGATTAACGTCGTCCCCTTTATCGACGTCATGCTGGTACTGCTCGTTATTTTTATGATTACCGCTCCCATGCTAACCCAAGGTGTCCAGGTCGACCTGCCGCAAGTCACCTCTGAGCCTATTGACACCCAAGAGGATAATGAGCCGATTATTATCTCGGTAGACCGCGATGGCGGCTACTTCATTACTCTGGGAGAAGACTCGACGGCGGTTTCTCTGGAGCAAATGGCGGAACGGGTCACGGCTATTCTTCAGCGTCGTCCCGGTACGCCTGTCATGGTGCGTGGAGACCGCAACGTGCCTTATGGGCAGATTGTGCTGTTGATGAGCACGCTGCAGCGCTCAGGTGTCGCCAACGTAGGGCTGCTCTCCGAGCCGTCCCAAGATGGTTAAGGGCGAGTCCACATGGCTGTAAAACCAACGCGTGACCCGCAAGATGTTGGCTATACATGGCCAACCATCCTGGCTATTGCTGTGCACCTTATGGTGATTGTTTTTAGTTTGGTTAAGCTGCCAAGCACGACCGCTGAGCCTGACTCCTCCTCGATAGTGCAGGCAACCTTTGTGAGCACCGAGACCTTTACTGACCAAGCCCAGCAGGTAACGGAACAGCAGGCGGCGATGAATAACGTTACCGAACCGGACGTTACCGAGCCAGAGCCACCCAGCGACGAACCCTCTGCCGAGCAACAAGCCGCCGAAGCGGCAGCACAGCGCGAGGCGGAAGCCCAGGCGGCAGAGCGTGCCCGGGCGCTTGAACAAGAGCAGGCCGAAGCAGCCGCGGAAGCTGAACGCCGTGCGGCTGAGGCCGAGCGTTTAGCCGAGCAGCAGGCTGCCGAAGCAGCGGCACGCGAAGCCGAAGAGCAGCGTGCCCGCGCAGAGGCGGAGGCTCAGCGTCAGCGTGAAGCAGAGGCCGAGCGTGCACGGGCGGAAGCTGAAGCCCAGCGCCAACGTGAAGCAGAAGAGCAGCGTGCCCGTGAAGAGGAGGCTCAGCGCCAGCGCGAAGCGGAAGAGCAGCGTCAGCGTGAGGAAGAAGCTCGCCGCCAACGTGAAGCGGAAGAACAACGCGCCCGTGAAGAGGCCGAAGCTCAACGTGAGCGCGAAGCCGAAGCGCAGCGCCAGCGGGAGGAAGAGGCTCGCCGCCAGCGGGAAGCCGAAGCACGCCGTGCGGCTGAGGCAGCCGAGGCCGCTATGCAGCGCCAGCTAGCTGGAGAGGCGGAAGCCGCGGCCAATGCCCAGCAGGCGCAGCAGGCCGCTAATAGCTTTATTAATATCGTTCGTCGTGCCGTCGAGCAGGCTTGGCTGATCCCGCCAGGAGCAAGTGACTCAATGAGTGCTACGATACAGGTACGGCTTGGGCCGTCGGGTGAGCTATTAACCACATCGGTAGCCACTTCCAGCGGCGATAGCGCTTTTGACCGCTCAGCCATGCAGGCGGTGGAACATGCAGCACCGTTCGGTGAATTACGCGATTTGCCAGCGGAGCAGCAGCGTACGTTACGTCAATTTAATCTGCGATTTACCCCGGGGGATGTTCGCTGATGCAAACCTTAAGCAAAGTGTGGCTTTTTTGCGTGCTGCTATTGATCAGCAGCGTAGCAAGCGCCAATTTAACTATTGAGATAACGCGCGGTAGCGACCAAGCGCTCCCCATCGGGGTGGTGCCTTTCGCAGGTAATGAGGGGCTGCCTGAAGACGTTGCACAAATTGTCCAGGATGACCTTGAACGTAGTGGCTTTTTTGCTCCCTTAGAGCGCAATGCCATGTTTGACCGCCCAAGCCAGGCCGATGATGTTGAGTTTGGTACGTGGCGCTCGCTAGATGTTCGCTATTTGGTCGTCGGTCGTGCCCAGCAAACAGGCAGTGGGTACGAGCTGGGATTTGACCTCGTCGATATCAGCGGCCAGCGTACGATGATCAGTGAAACGGTCACCGCCAGTGCTAATGATTTACGCGGCGCGGCGCATTACATCAGTGACCAAATCTTTGAAGCCATTACCGATATTCGTGGTGCGTTTTCAACCCGCATCGCCTATGTAACGGCCCAGGGCGTTGGCGATAATATGCAGTTCGGGTTATACGTTGCTGATGCCGATGGGCGTAGAAGCCAGCAAGTACTAACGTCTGATCAGCCGATTATGTCGCCTGCTTGGTCGCCGGATGGTCGCAAACTGGCTTATGTCTCGTTCGAAACCGGTAAAGCGTCTATTTATATTCAAGATGTAAGCTCAGGCCAGCGGGTTCAGGCGACAGCGTTTGACGGTATTAACGGCGCTCCGACCTGGTCACCTGATGGACGCCGAATCGCAATGTCGCTCTCAAAAGACGGGCAGCCGGAAATTTACGTGCTGGACATTGCCAATCGCTCCCTGGATCGTATTACCCAAAGCAGCAGTATCGATACGGAACCCGCGTGGTCGCCCGATGGCCGTAGCCTGCTTTTTACCTCGGATCGTAGTGGCGGCCCGCAGATTTACCAGTACTCCATGGGGAGTGGCGAAACCAACCGCCTAACCTTTACCGGCAACTACAATGCCCGTGCACGCTATTCGCCGAACGGTGAGCAGATCTTCCTGATTCACCGCTCAAGCCGGGGATATCAAGTTGCCAAGCAGGATCTTGATGGTGGCCGCTTAGTGGTATTAAGCGAATCAACAAGAGATGAATCTCCTAGTGTTGCGCCGAACGGGACCATGGTAATCTTCGCTACCCAACAGGGTAGTAGCGGTGTACTAAGTGCCGTTTCAGCCGATGGCCGCTCGTCATTTAGGTTGCCCGCAGCACAAGGTGATGTACGTGACCCCGCGTGGTCGCCTTTCTTAAATTAATAGATGAACAGCACTAATTTCTGTTTTCAGGCAAGGAGTCTGATTATGCAACTTAAGCCGTTGGCTCGCTCATTGGCAGTCGCGTTATCTATCGTAGTTATCGCTGGCTGTTCCAGCACCGGCGGAACCCAAGACGGTGACTCGTACGGAAGCCAGGATGGCAGCAGTATGGGATCTAACACCTCGGGTGTGGGCACAGGTGGCCAGTATGGCTCAACGTCTGGATCGGGCGCTGGCCAGCAGGCTGACTCCCGTATTCCCGAAGTGCGTACCATTTACTTCGATTACGATCGCGATACCATTAAGAGCGAATACGAGTCTGTCGTAATGGCCCATGCGCGCTACCTGCGTGCCAACCCCAACGCCAGTGTTGTACTGCATGGCCACACTGACGAGCGCGGTACCCGTGAATACAACATGGCACTGGGCGAGCGCCGTGCCGGAGCCGTGCAGCGCTTCCTGAATATTCAGGGCGTTTCTCCGTCACAAATGAGCGTGGTTAGCTACGGTGAAGAGCGCCCGGCGGTCAACGGCCAAGGTGAAAGCGCTTACTCGCAAAACCGTCGCGTCGTCTTTAACTATTGATAGCGTTGGCGTGCCTTGCACGCCAATAGCCTGACTTCGGAGCTATCATGAATCACAGTCTCAAACGCTATTTTGAGAGGCTGTGCGGTGCGGGAGCCTTAGTGCTCCCGCTGTCCGTATTGCCTTTATCATTACTACCCGTGTCCGCTATCGCACAGCAGCCGCTGGTTCAGGATCTCTCCTCGGGCTCATCCAGCAGCTTTTACCAGCAAACCCAGCGCCAAGAGCCGGCAGGCGGGAATCTGGTGCTGTTTAACCAAGTGCAGGAGCATCAGCAGGAGATCCAGCAGCTACGCGGTCAAATCGAGGAGTTGCGCCACCAGCTGGAGCAGCTACGCAATCAAACTCAGCAGCAGTATCTGGATATTGAAGACCGCCTCATGAGTAGTGCGCCAAGCCAGATTGAACAGGCTACTCCAGAAGTAGAGCCTGAAGCGGCTGAGCAGGTTATCCAGGCTCCTTCTACTCGCAATGTTAGCGAAGACGCACAAGCCGACTACCAAGCTGCTTTTGCCCATGTGCAGGCACGTCAGTTCGATGAGGCCATTGCAGCGTTTGAAGCCTTTGTTACTGATCACCCTGACAGCAGCCTTACCGCTAATGGTCACTACTGGCTAGGCGAACTCTATGCGGCAGAAGGGGAGCTAGACGCTGCCGACCAAGCCTTTACCCGTGTTATTGAGCAGCACAGCGGTAGTACCAAGGTGCCTGATGCTCTGTACAAACTTGGCTTGGTAAAAGCGCGCAAAGGCGAAGCCGAGCGTAGCCGCGAGTTGCTGGAACAGGTGCGGGATGACTACCCCCAGAGCAGTGCTGCTGGATTGGCGAACGACTTCTTGCGTCAGTCGGCTGGTTAATACCGTTTACTATTTTTGCTTTAAGGAAACCTCATGAGCTGCAAAATCGACTATCAACCAGCGCCCAATCTGTTAGAAAATCGCGTCGTGTTGGTAACCGGTGCGGGAGATGGGATTGGCCGCGCGGCGGCATTAACCTATGCCCGTCATGGGGCTACCGTTATATTGCTAGGCCGCACCATCGCTAAACTTGAGCGCGTTTATGATGAGATTGAGGCAGCCGGCGGGCCGCAGCCGGCTATTTTCCCGCTCAATTTTGAAGGGGCGACGCTCAAAGATTTCCACGACATGGCAGAAACGCTGGATAAAGAGTTTGGCCGTTTGGATGGGTTATTGCACAACGCTGGGCTGCTTGGCCGCATTACACCGTTCGAGCAGTATAATCCTGAGCTTTGGGAGCAGGTGATGCAGGTCAATATCAATGGCCCCATCTGGATGACCCAGGCGCTGCTGCCACTCCTCCAGGCGTCTGACGATGCATCGGTCATCTTTACCTCTTCCAGTGTGGGCCGTAAGGGGCGAGCATACTGGGGAGCCTATTCCGTTTCTAAGTTTGCTACGGAAGGGTTCATGGAGGTTCTGGCGGATGAGTTGGAGAATCAGTCGAACGTCCGGGTGAACACGCTGAATCCAGGTGCCACGCGTACCCAAATGCGCCGCACCGCTTACCCCGGTGAAGACCCCTTTACGCTGCGTACCCCTGAAGAGATCATGCCCACTTACCTATGGTTAATGGGCCCCGATAGTCAAGGCGTTAGCGGCCAGAAGTTCGATGCCCAGCCGCCGCGCGTCTAATGTCTTAGCCCCGGCAAAACTAAGAGATACGGTGGTCGTGCAGCACGGCCACCAACTCGTCACAAGTTGCAAACCACAGGTCGGCAGGCCACTTCTGGTAATCGTCCTCTTCGCTGATATAGCCATAACCCACGGCGACGGCTGTCATACCCGCTGCTTTTGCCGCCTGCATATCGCGCACATGATCTCCGATATACCAGCACGCCTCGGGGGCAACGCCGAGGCGTTTTGCTGCCTCCCAAAGCGGTTCAGGCGCGGGCTTTTTAACGCTTAAGTCGTCGGCGCAGAGCAGTGCCCCAGGGGTTAGCGCCAGCGCTTCCAAAAGCGGTAGGGTGTAGCGCCGCGGTTTATTGGTCACAATCCCCCAAAGCCGCTCTTCGCTGTGCCACTGCGCTAGCCACTCATTTAACGGCTCAAAAAGCGTGCTATGAACCGCTACAGCCTGCTCGTACGCATCCAGCAGGAACTGCCTTGCCTTATCATGTTCATCACTACCACTTTCAAGGCCGAGCGCCAGCGTGACCAGTGCGCTGCCGCCGTTGGATACTTGCCCACGAATGGCCTGGAACGGCAGGGGAGCTAAGCCGTGATGGGTTCTCAGCGCGTTAGTCGCCGCCGCCAAGTCGGGGGCGGTGTCTACCAGCGTGCCATCTAAGTCAAATAGTATCGCCTGAGGGGTGGGCATCAGCATTACTCGCTCGCTTTCCGGCAATACATCATATAGTTGACAGAGACATCATGGGGCACCAGCCGGTAGTGGCGGGTCAGAGGATTATACGTCAGCCCGGTTTGCTCGCGCACCTCAAGGGATGCCGCACGCGCCCAGTTCGCCATTTCGGAAGGGCGAATAAACTTGGCGTAGTCGTGGGTACCACGGGGCAGCAGCTTCAGCACGTACTCAGCCCCTAAAATGGCAAAAGCATAGGACTTCGGCGTGCGATTGAGCGTTGAGAAAAACACATAGCCACCGGGGCGAACCAGTACACTGCAGGCACGGATGACCGAGGCGGGGTCGGGGACATGCTCCAACATCTCCATGCAGGTCACGACATCGTAGTGGCCAGGCTGTTCGTCAGCCAAGCCTTCAACGCTAATATGGCGATATTCCACTGCAACACCGCTCTCTTCAGCGTGCAGCCTCGCGACCCCTAATGGCGCCTCCCCCAAGTCAATACCTGTCACGTTGGCACCGCGGTGAGCCATTGCCTCACTTAAAATGCCACCGCCACAGCCAACATCCAGCACCTTTTTGCCAGCCAGCCCGGCGCGGGCATCGATAAAATCCAAACGTAACGGGTTGATATCGTGGAGTGGTTTAAATTCGCTCTCCGGGTCCCACCAGCGGCTGGCAAGTGCTTCAAATTTCGCAACTTCTGCGGCATCGACGTTGTCTTGATAGCGGCGAGTGGTGCTATCCTGAAGTGTCGCGGGCATTGTGTGTCTCCCCTAATCGGTTAGGCAAAGCGCTGATTAACCTTGTTTTGCCCATAAACGGAAACAAGCGGCAAGGTGGCATCCACCCTATCGTTGAGTATTATGGACATTCTACCCACTCCTGAAGCGGAACGCATGGAAAGGAACGCTGCATGATACCTAACACTTTATTTTATAGACGCTTATCTGCTAGGGAGAGCATATAAATGCGTGTATTACTGCATGGTAGCGAGTTAAGTGCCGCCACGGCCGCTGCTGCACTGGCTTGGGTGGGGCATCGTGTTGACTGGTTGCTGCACGAGAGTATGCCCTGGGAAACTCTGGCCAATGCCGACTGGCTGCGCCGGGAACCGTCCCTGATGGCACAGATAGAGCACGCCACTGCCGTAGGCAATTTAACCATTGTAGCTACGCCTGAAGCCTCAGAAGAGCCTGACATCGTGTGGTTGGCACTTTCCCCGAGCCAGCGGCCGTCAGCCAATACGCTTCTACAGCATCCGATGTTTCAAGAGTATAGCGGTGCGGTGCTGGTCAATAATTCAACGTTCCCGGTAGGCGAAACAGAGCGTTTACACTCGCTCATGGGCCAACAGCATAGCCGCGTGGCATTGCCCGACACCCTAGAAGAAGGGCGCGCCTGGCTCTCGTTTACTCGCCCGACTCGCTGGCTACTGGGCTGCGACGACGCCGTTGGCGAGCAGATGGTAAGAGAGCTACTGCGCGCCTTTAACCGGCGTAGCGAAGTATTCCAACGCATGCCTTGTCGTGCGGCTGAACTGACCAAGCTGGCCATCAATGGTATGTTGGCTACCCGCATCAGCTACATGAACGAGATTGCCGGCTTGGCCGACACGCTCGGGGTAGACGTAGAGCATGTCCGGCAGGGCATGGGGGCCGATACGCGGATAGGGTTTGAGTACCTCTATCCTGGCTGTGGTTTCGGAGGGCCGAATTTTTCGCGTGACTTAATGCGCTTAGCCGATGTCCAGTCGGCCAGCGGCCGTTACTCGGCGCTGCTTGAACAGGTCATGGATATCAACGAGCAGAAAAAAGAGACGCTGTTCAGAAAATTATGGGGATTTTTCGAGGGAAATCTTGCGGGCAAAACCGTGGCAATATGGGGCGCCGCTTTCAAACCTGGCACCGCGCGGATTGATCATGCCCCAGTATTAACGCTCCTCGAAGCACTGTGGGCGCAGGGGGTAACGGTCAGGTTGCATGATCCGGCAGCTATTCCGGCACTTTACTCGGCGGTTGGTCAGCGGGACGATTTGATCACGTTCGCGGATGATCCTTATTTTGCTTGCCAAGGGGCTGATGCCCTCATGCTGGTTACTGAATGGAAAGCCTATTGGAATCCTGATTGGCAGCGCTTAGCCGCACAGCTAAGCGGGAAACTGGTACTGGATGGACGCAATATCTATGACCCTGCCTTTGTAGCCAGTTGCGGTTTGCATTATAGAGGGATTGGGCGACGCGCCGATCCGACGACGCTCTAAGGGAAAACACATGTCCGATGCCACTTCTTCCCAGCGCATTGTTCCCGACGTGGAGCAAAGCCTGACAGCACAGCACTTACGCCACCGTAGGGGGCCGCGACTATGGCCGCTCTGGCTCGCCTTGACGTTTATGGTGTTGCTTATGGCAGCGTCGGCAGCCGGATTATGGTACGAAAGAGAAAGATTACTTGCAGAAGTACATCGTGTGAGCGGTGAGCTGTCTAATCTGCACGCAAGGCTAGACTCCGATGACACCGAGACCCAGGATACGTTAACCTTTGTACAAGCCCAAATGTCCACGCTGTTCCAAGAGCAGGAGCAGCTAGCCATGGCATTAACTGATACGCGTGAAGAGCTCTATGGCCTTCTCACAGACAGTGAAGAGCTCGTTTCCAATGAAGCGCTAGAGACGTTTTCACAGCGGCTGGAGCAGATTCAGGAACAGGCAATCCTGCGCGATAGCCAGCTGGCCGCTATCCGCACGTCGCTCGATGCCTTGGAGCAGGCTGGCACATCGGGTCGGCAAAATTTGGCAGAGGAGGTTACCCATTTAGAGGCAGTCATGGGGCAACGTCTCGAAACGATGGAGCAGCAACTCGCCAGCGACCAAACTGCTATCGAAGCGCGTTTAAGAGATTGGCGTGAAGATATGGAGCAGCAGCTAACGCAGCTCTCCTCCACTGTCGATGGAGTGATTGCCGATGCCGCAGAGGCAGAGCCTGTCAGCCAGGCTGAGATCACCTCATTAGAAGAGCAGTGGTCGCAGCGCCTGAATACGCTAGAGAGCGATTTAAGGCAGGTGCGGCAGGCTCAGCTTGCCTTCAGTGCGCAGATGGAAATGCTGCGTAATTAACGACAGCATCACGCTGTAGAATAAATAAGCCACTAAGCCGGTGATTGGGTTAGGGATATAACGGTATGGGAAGACAACGGCGATGGCCTGCGGCCAAGCAAGTGGCGTGTTTATTGGTACTGCCACTGCTGTCCGCTCCATCGGCCTCTTGGGCGCTGGAAGCAGCCATCAGCGGTGTTGATGGGCGTGTACTCGCTAACATTGAGGCCTATTTAGAAAATATTAAGGCGGATCAGTACACTGATGTCCGCTTAGAGGGTGAAATACGCCAGCGCACCCAGGAAGCCATGCGGGTGTATGGCTATTATGAGCCCGATATTCATATCGAGTTAACGCAATCCCCCATTGCCGTGCGTATAGAGGCAGGTCCTCAAGTGGTGATTGAAGTACTCGATATTAAAATTACCGGGGATGCCAACAATGACCCGCCTTTCCAAGCTGCGCTTGATGATTTCCCTTTAAAGCAAGGCGACTCATTGCGTCATGCCCCTTGGGACAGCCTGCGTAACCAGTTTTCCGGTTTAGCCATTGAACGGGGTTACTTCGACTGGGGCTTTTCAGATCGGCGGATGGAAGTGCGCCCCTACCTGGAAAGCGCGCGTCTTTATATGACGTTTGACAGCGGGCCGCGCTATCACTTCGGCGACACATTAATTACCGGCAGCCATATTGAGCCAGAGCGACTACGCAAAATGCAGGCGTTCCGCGCGGGTGACCCTTACCTCGCGGAATCCCTAGCCCGCTATAACCAGCGCTTAGCCGAAACAGGGTGGTTTAGTTCAGTCTCTGTTCGCCCTCTGTTGGAAACGGCACAAGAACTCACCATTGCACCGCCAAGAGGCGGAGCTCCTTGGTGGAACGAAGCCACCGCATCGCAGCCTGAACGCCCAAGGTTAAGTAGTGCGGCACTTGCCAGTGCCCTCAGTATTAATAGCCGTGATGATAGTCGCTTGCCCATTGATGTGAGTGTTGAACCAGCCGACCGTCATCAATTTGAGGTGGGCGTAGGCTATGCCACTGACATAGGGCCACGCCTGCGGTTTGGCTGGCAACAGCCTTGGGTCAACCGCTTTGGTCACAGTTTAGATCATGATCTCTATGTTTCCGCCCCCGAGCAGCGTCTTACGGGGGTGTACAACATTCCCCTAGAAGATCCAGTACGGGATAACTACCGCCTGCAGTATGGTGTGCGCAATATTGACGATGGCGACACGAAGTCTCTGGAAAGCACGGTAGAAGTGGCCCGGCGTTGGGAGTTTGAAAACCGCTGGGTACAAACGCTCTATTTCAGAACCACTTACGAAGACTTTACCCAGGGTGGCGAAGCAGACGAGGTACTGCTGTTTTATCCTGGTATTCAATGGTCAAGAACCCGCACTCGCCCTCAGCGGTTCCCTCTTTGGGGTGACCGGCAGCAATTATCGCTAGAGTACTCGGACAGTGCGTGGGGGTCCGCCGCCAAATTCACACGCTTAACCGGTGATACCGAATGGATTCGCACCATTGGCAATGACAACCGCTTTTTAGCTCGGTTGAGCATTGGCGCTATTGAGACCGCCGACTTTGACAAACTACCGCCATCGCTGCGCTTCTTCGCTGGCGGTGACCGCAGCGTACGCGGCTACTCCTACGAGAGCCTATCGCCGCGTAATAAAGATGGCCGCTTACGCGGCGGCCAACAGATGCTGACCTCCACGCTGGAGTACCAGCGCCGTGTCACGGGGGACTGGTGGGGAGCCGCTTTTATCGACACAGGGGATGCGTTCGATCATTGGGGGCCTAACGAGCTTAAGACAGGCGCCGGAATAGGGGTGCATTGGGTGTCACCGGTCGGCCCGATCCGTTTCGACATCGCCCACCCCTTTGATATCGACGACGCGTACCGTGTGCACTTTTCGATTGGTCCAGAATTCTAGGAGAGCTCTTTGGCTAAGGTTGACTCAAAAGCGCCCCAAAACCGTCAGATGCTCTCACCTAAGCGCCGTACTTGGCTAGCGTTCTGGAGCCTGTTACGCCTTATCATCGTATTGCCGTTATGGCTGTTGGGGTTCGTTGCCCTGGTTGCCGGTGTAGTGCTTTCTCCCTGGGGAACGGGGCTACTGTTTTCACAGGGAGAACAGCGTGGTTTCTTCACCTATGAGCAGCAAGAAGGGGCGCTGCTGGATAGCTTTCGCCTGCACGGTTTTCAAATGGCCTTGGGTGGCACGCACATTGCGATTGAGGATTTAGCGCTTGCCTGGTCAGATCACTGTTTGCTATCCGGCAAGCTGTGCCTAGACACGCTACGCGTGGAAGGTGCAGGTATTCGCTTAGCGGAAAGCTCGGCAACCGAGGAGCCGCCACAGGAGAGCAGCGGCCCGTTAAACATTTATCTGCCGTTTCCGATTGAGCTGCGCGATATCGCTCTCAATAATGTGCAGCTGACGCTGGCTGACGGTACACAAGTGGCCTGGGAAGCATTTGCTACTTCCATAACCGCCGAGCCGCAGCAAGTCACTATCGCTCCCACCACACTGGAAGAGCTGTCTCTCTACTTACCGCCATCTCCCGGCGTGCTGTTAACGCAAGAGATAGAGACACCGCTAAACGCCGCAGGTATTGATGGTGCTCTTCAGCTAGCTCAACCAGTGGAACCCGCTGCCGGCGAGGAGGCTATCGCCCTGAGCGAGCGGGAACGGCTTATGCTTCCCGAGATTCAGCTGCCAATTAATGTAGAGCTAGCATCGCTGCTAGCAACTAACGCAACAATCAGCGGCGCGGTCGAGTATCAGGTTGAACGGTTGCTTGTAGAGGCTCAGGCCGAGGGCAGCGACATCACGCTAAGTACTGTGGAGCTTGCTACACCCGATGCCGACGCCACCTTGTCTGCTAATGTCACCTTGAGCGGCGACTACCCACTGGATGCTGCGCTTCGTGCAGAGCTATGGTTACCCGAGTTGTTCCCCGCGCTTAGCGGTGAGCAGGTGGCACTAAATCTTTCTGGTAGCCTGGCAGATCTCACCGCGAGCCTAGACGCAACCGGCCCCGTCAACGCGTCGTTGTCGGCACATATCGATGCGCTAGCGCCGACGCTTCCGTTCAAAGCGCGTTTGGAAAGTGAACGTTTACAGTGGCCACTGAATGATGACAGCCAAGCAACATCGGAGACACCCGACGCCACTACCGGCACAGGAAGCTATGTACTTGAAAACTTCAGCCTTAACCTCGACGGCAGCCTGGAAGCTTACCGGGTAGCGCTTGAAACAAATGCCGCAGGCCCGCAAATACCTGCTACCGACATCCGTTTGGGTGGAGAGGGCGATTTAACTTCTTTCCATTGGTCTCCTCTCACCCTCACGATTAATGATAGTGCGCTGAGTAGCGAGGGCCGGGTAAGCTGGGCAGAGGCGATTGAGGTCGATACCAATGTGCGCTTGGATAATCTAGATCCATCGCTGTTTGTTCCGCAGCTGGCTGGCAATCTAAGTGGCGATATAGTCGCCAGCGTGCGCCAGCGCGGCGAACGCTGGGACATTAGCCTGCCAGAGCTGGATATCCAGGGGCAGCTACAAGAGTACCCGCTCACGCTCCAAGCCGCACTTGAAGCGAACAGCCATCTAGAAGTGGATATTGAAGAGCTGCTCTTTACCCAGGACGACAACCGGCTAACGGCATCAGGGCAACTCAGCCAAGAAGCGATGTCATTAGAGGCCAATATTGCGCTGAACCAGCTCCAAAGCTTACACCCCGATCTCGCAGGGACGTTAACCGGCGATATTCAAGCCCAAGGCAGTTTCTCGCAGCCCGAAGTGGTGATGGAGTTGAATGGCCGCAGTTTGCGCTTCGCTGAAAATAGACTGGCCGCGCTTTCTCTATCGGGCGCGGTGGAAGGCCTTGATGATCCCGCTCTTGACCTCGAACTGGATTTACAAGGCGTGAACGCTGGCGGGCAAGCGCTAGCATCGGTCGCGCTTGATCTCACAGGGCGGCTTTCTGAGCACGCTTTGCAACTCAGTGCCACGGGTGAGGCCAGTAACGTGCTAAGCCAAGCTAACTTGGCCCTGTACGGGCGCTTTAATCGGCAGGCTCAGCAATATCAGGCGAGGTTAACCCCGCTGGAAGTTGACTCAGACGCGGGAGACATTCGCCTGGAGGCACCGCTGGATATCACCTACCACCTAGCCACTGGCCAGGCGCGCCTAACACCGTTCTGCCTGCGCCGGCTGCAAGGTGGCCTAGTATGCTCTGAAGAGCCTATTACTGCATCGGCGGATCAAGGGCGAGCTGTTCTAAGCGTCCGCGAAGTTCCCATGGAGATGCTAGAACCTTTCCTGCCTGAAGGATGGAGCTTTGAAGGCGCTACAACGGCGGATATGGTCGCCAACTGGCGTCAAGGCGGCGCACAATGGCAAGCTACGCTCCAGGTGCTTAGCGAGTTAGCTATCACGGCGGTCAATGATTATGGGCAACCTGTGAAGCTTCCTGCCGTTACCTTGGACGCGCAAATCGAGGCTAACCAGTCGCAGGCCCAGTCGGACGTGACGCTCTCCCTGTCGGAAGCAGGTGAGCTGACGCTCAACCTGGCAGTCAGCGACCCCTTGGGGCAGGGCACGCTGGAAGGCCAGCTACAGGCGGACAGTGTGACACTTTCGCCTTATCGCCCGATGATCGTTGGTATGGATGAGCTGGAAGGCGACCTGAATGGGAGCGTGCAAATTAGCGGTACGACTCGCCAGCCTGACCTACAAGGCGAGCTAGCATTGCGCAGCCTGCGTGTGAGTGGGCCTGATATCCCCGTCACGATTGTCGACGGCGAGCTAGCGGTCGCTTTTGATGGCGAAGAGGGCGATATAGACGGCTTTCTTGCTGCAGAGCGTGGGCGGCTTTCCATTAGCGGTAATGCCTATTGGCCTGGCGATGCAGCATGGCGAATAGGCGTCGATTTAAACGCCTCCCAGGAACCACTATTGGTTGTGTTACCGCAGTTTGGCCGCCTGGAAGCGGCGCCGGATATCCGAATCCGTATCACTCCAGAGCGCCTACAGGTACGGGGCAACGTGGACCTTCCCTGGGCTCGCCTAGAAGTGGGTGACCTTCCCGCGTCGGCAGTCACCCCAAGCCCGGATGAAATTATTATTACCGAGCGCGACGACCGTGAGGCTGAACGTAAAGCCCGTGAGGCCGCAGAAGCAGGCAATGATCCCAGCGCCGCAGATGAACTGGCGGAAACCGGCATGGCCTTGGATGTCCTGATAACCCTGAATCTGGGTCGGGATATGCAGATTTCTGCCTATGGCTTGGAGTCGGGGCTAGGCGGTAGCCTGGAGATCCGCCAGGATAGCGGAGCGCTTCAGCTATTTGGTGATGTCAATCTCGTGAATGGCCGCTTCAAGGCGTTCGGGCAGGATCTATTGATCCGGCGTGGGCAGCTGCTCTTTAGTGGCCCTCCTGGGCTACCGGTGCTTGATTTCGAGGCGATCCGTAATCCAGACGTCACCGAAGACGAAGTCATTGCTGGGTTACGCGTGACAGGTAACGCCGAACAGCCCAATGTGATGATCTTTTCAGAGCCTGCGATGGATGAAACCCGTGCGCTATCCTATCTACTGCGCGGGCGTGCGCCGGATGCATCAGGAGGAGGCGTAGACAATGCACTCACCACTGCGCTCATTGGTATGTCCCTGGGCCGCACCGGCGGTGCTGTTGGCTCTATTGGAGAAGCTTTTGGTATCAATGATTTGACCCTTGATACCACCGGTGCCGGCGATGACAGCCAAGTGGCTGTGAGCGGGCAGCTAACCGATGATCTGCGCATTAGCTATGGCGTGGGTATTTTCTCCCCAATTGCCGAGCTCACCTTACGCTATACCCTGTGGCGGAACCTGTATTTACAGGCGGTGTCTGGTGCAAACCAAGCCGTTGACCTGATTTACACATTTACACGCCCAGGCGATCCTTACATTTATCCGCAGCAATAAAAGAGGGTGTTATGACGCTATTGACGAAACAGCAAGCACCAGAAGGGCGCGATACACCCATTGAGACCAGCGACCTTCATACCATTACCGGCCACTCTATCCACCCGCCGTTTCCCGAAGGCTATGAAGAAATTGTTCTGGGGATGGGGTGTTTCTGGGGAGTAGAGCGCCTATTTTGGCAGCAACCAGGGGTTTATGTGACCGCAGCGGGTTATGCGGGGGGCACGACCCCTAATCCAACCTATAAAGAGACCTGCACTGGCCTTACAGGGCACACCGAAGTGGTCAGGGTGATTTATGACCCGAAGCAGATAAGTTTTGAAGCACTGCTACAGATATTCTGGGAGCAGCACGACCCCACCCAAGGTAACCGCCAGGGTAACGATATTGGCAGCCAATACCGTTCAGCCATTTATACCACGACGGATGCACAGTTAGCGGCCGCCAAGAGGAGTGCTGAAACATTTCAAACCGCCCTGCAAAATGCGGGCAAAGGGCCAATTACGACCGAAATTAAGCCGCTGGATGTGTTCTATTATGCTGAGGCGTACCACCAACAATATTTGGATAAAAATCCAGGTGGTTACTGTGGCCTAAAAGGTACTGGCGTAACGTGCCCCATTGGCTAACGTGGATAGCAGTTTCATCCCAGAAGGGTAAATCAAAATGCTTCATCATTTAACACGGCAGTGGCTAAACGGTATGGTTGGCGCGGCGCTTTTCACAGGCGTGTTGAGTACGGCGGCTTATGCCGAGCAGACTCCCCCGGCCATGCCTGAATCCGTTGAACAGACGCCTTTTAGCAGCGAACGGGAAGCGGTTATCTGGCGGCAGGATGAGTTAAAAGATTTAGAACGCTTGCTGCGCCAGCTGCGCTTCGATCTAGTCAATAACCAGGATGCCCAGGGGGCTGCACCGCGCTTGGCAGAGTTACAGGAACGTGCCACTCAAGCCAACTTACTACCTGCTTTTATTGCTGGCACCCATGGGCCTGGCTCGGACGCGAAGCCCGATATTTGGGAGGAGTGGGATGAGTTTGCAGCGGGCTTTACTGACCTGGAGCAAAAAGTAGCCACGCTCGTGGAAGCGGCAGAACAGGAAGATTACCGGGCAGCCACACGGGCTTTTTCGGAAGTCGGTTTAAGCTGCCGCAGCTGCCACCGCGCCTACCGCTACGATTAGGGTAGGCGAAGCGCTGAATCAGTCGCCTGGCTGCACGCGATCAATACGATAAAGGGTTGCAACCTGCTCCAGGCCACTGATGGTACAGTTTAAGTCCTTGACGCGGCCATCACTTAGCCCGTAAACCCAGCCATGCACGGAAATGGATTGGCCACGCTGCCAGGCGCGTTGAAGAATTTTAGTGCGGCATAGGCTATTAACCTGGGCTTTAACGTTCAGCTCGCACATGCGGTCGATCTGTTGATCCATGGGCAGGTGTTCCAGGGAATCACGATGCCGGTTGTACTGCTCCCGGACTGAGTGTAGCCAGTAATCAACAACGCCACACTCGCCACCGGTAACAGCCGCTTTAATTCCGCCGCAACCGTAGTGGCCAACTACCATGATGTGGCTCACTTTAAGCACGTCCACCGCATACTGAACAACCGATAGAGCATTCATATCGGTATGGTGAAGCAGGTTGGCGACGTTGCGGTGGACAAAGACTTCACCCGGCGGTAAAGCAATAATCTGGTTAGCTGGAACACGGCTATCCGAACACCCGATCCATAAGTAGTCGGGATTTTGCTGACTGGAGAGGCGCTTGAAATAGTCAGGATCTTCTTCGCACATCCGTTCAGCCCAGGCGCGGTTATTATCCAGTAGCGTAGCAATTTGGTCAGACATCGAATCTCCGTGGGAACCGTTGTTCAGCGGTTGGGTGCAGGCCTAGCGTTGTGCAGTGGCGTTTTAGTCAAGAGAGCAGGGTGTTGTAACCTCCCTCGCATTTAAGGTCAATCTTAGCGCTTACCGCTCAAACCGGTAAGTCTAGGCAGTGGATAGGAGATAACCATGCCAGCGGATGCTGCATACGACTATGATTTATTTGTCATTGGCGCGGGTTCCGGCGGGGTACGTGCCGCACGCATGGCGGCAGCGAGCGGTGCCCGTGTTGCCGTCGCTGAAGAGCGCTATCTTGGCGGTACATGCGTCAATGTGGGTTGTGTTCCCAAAAAGCTGTACTCCTACGCTGCGCACTTTCACGATAGTTTTGATGATGCTGCAGGGTTCGGTTGGCAGCTAGCATCGCCGGCCACATTCGATTGGGCAACTCTGAGAGACAATAAAACCAGCGAAATTAAGCGCCTTAACGGAATTTACCAGCGTATGTTAGAAGGCGCTGGAGTAACGCTGTTTAACGCCCGCGCTCGCGTGGCGGATGCGCATACGGTCGTATTAACCAATCCTGAAGGTGATATGAGCGTTAGCGCTGAAAAGATCTTGCTGGCAACAGGGGGGTGGCCATGGGTCCCAGAATTTCCAGGCAGCGAGCACGCCTTAACCTCAAATCAAATATTCGACCTGGACACCTTTCCAAAGCGCTTTCTAGTACTAGGAGGTGGTTATATTGCCGTTGAATTTGCCAGTATTTTTAATGGCTTAGGGAGCGAAACCCACCTCATCTACCGCGGCGATCTGTTTATAAAAGGCTTCGATCAGGAAGTTCGAGAGTTCACCCGTGATGAAATGGCCAAGAAGGGGGTAAACCTACATTTTTCCGCCAATATTGCGCGTATCGAGCGTCAAGATGGTGCACTGCAGGTTGAGCTAACCAATGGAGAAGTGCTGGAAGTAGATGTTGTCCTTGCTGCCACTGGGCGAAAAGCCAACATCGGCGGTCTCGGCCTAGAGGCCTTAGGCGTTGAGCTCAATAGCGACGGCAAGCTGCCCGTTAATGAACGCTACGAAAGCGAAGTGCCGTCCATTTTAGCGCTTGGCGATCTGACCGCCGGCCCGGAGTTAACGCCCGTTGCGCTTGCAGAAGCGATGCAGCTTGTGGACATACACTTCCATAAAAAAACGCCTCGGCCCTTGGATTACGACACAATTCCCACTGCAGTTTTCTGCCATCCCAATATCGGCACGGTAGGGTTATCCGAAGAGGCGGCGAGAGAGAAGTTTGCCAAAGTACGTATCTACCGCACTGATTTTAGGGCCATGAAGCACACCCTATCGGGTAGCCAAGAGCGCACGCTGATGAAGCTGGTCGTAGATGACGCCAGCGACGTGGTAGTGGGCGCCCATATGGTAGGGGAAGAGGCAGGGGAGCTGATTCAAGGGATTGCTATCGCCGTAAGAGCCGGACTGACGAAAGAGGATTTTGACCGAACCATCGGGATTCACCCCACCGGTGCCGAGGAGTTTGTCACTATGCGAACTCCTGCACGCTATTAACACCTACACTACTAACACCTACGCTATTAACATCACCCATCCCTCTTACTGGCGAGCCGAACTACGGCTCGCCTTTTTTTTGTCTCGCGCTTGCAGAACTCTGATCTAAACTCATCTTGTGCAATGCGCGAAAGCCAGCATTCAGGGTGCCTAAAGTCCTATTGATAACCAAAAATTATAGAAAATGCGAGGATGAATAATATGGTTTTTGAATTGCTCATAATCAGCTGTTATAATGAACAACGAATTCGCTACAGCGAAGCATAACCATGAGTACGCCTATTAAGCCTTTTACACCTTCCGCCGAGCTGGCCCGCCCTACTGTTGCTGATGCCGTGGTGGGTCATGCAGAGATGCCCTTGTTCATTCGCAAGCCGAATGCTGACGATGGATGGGGCATTTACGAGCTAATAAAAGCCTGCCCACCATTAGACGTTAACTCGGCTTACGCTTATTTATTGCTTGCCACACAGTTTCGTGACACCTGTGCAGTAGCAACGAATGAAGAGGGTGAAGTCGTCGGGTTTGTGTCAGGTTATGTTAAAGATAATGCACCAGATACCTATTTCCTCTGGCAAGTAGCTGTCGGGGAAAAGGCCAGGGGAACCGGGCTTGCACGCCGCTTGGTGGAAGCGATTATGTCTCGCCCCGAACTCGATGATGTGCATCATCTAGAAACGACGATTACCCCTGATAACCAAGCCTCATGGGGCCTGTTTCGTCGGCTCGCCGCACGCTGGCAAGCGCCGCTTAACAGTCGCGAATATTTCTCTACTGAGCAGCTTGGAGGAGAGCACGATCCGGAAAACTTGGTACGTATTGGGCCGTTTCAGACGGATCATATTTAACACCCGATCAAACCAGACTGTTTTCCCGCTTGTGTTGCCCCAGCCATCAGTTCATTTGCCTGGCTTACACACTAGAGATAAGGAGGTCGCTACTAATGCAGACCCAAACGCTAGAACGCATGGAATCCAATGTTCGTACCTATTCACGTTCATTTCCCGTTGTCTTTACCAAAGCAAAGAATGCACGGCTGACAGATGAAAACGGCCGCGAATACATCGATTTTCTAGCCGGTGCAGGCACGCTGAACTACGGCCATAACAACCCGCATCTTAAAGAGGCAATGATTGATTATCTCTCTTCAGATGGCGTCGTTCATGGCCTAGATATGTGGACAAGCGCAAAGCGCGACTACCTGGAAACGCTGGAAAATGTCATTTTGAAGCCGCGCGGCCTTGATTATAAGGTCCATTTGCCCGGCCCAACCGGCACTAACGCAGTGGAAGCGGCCATCCGTTTGGCCCGTGTTGCTAAAGGTCGCCATAATATTGTGACCTTCACCAACGGCTTCCATGGCGTCACCATGGGAGCACTGGCAACAACCGGTAACCGTAAATTCCGTGAAGCAACCGGCGGTATTCCAACCCAAGGCGCGAGCTTTTTACCCTTTGATGGCTACATGGGTGAGCACGCTGACACGCTGGACTACTTTGAAAAACTGCTAAACGACAAGTCGGGCGGCTTGGATATTCCGGCGGGCGTGATTGTTGAAACCGTGCAAGGTGAGGGCGGTATCAACGTAGCAGGCCTGGAATGGCTCAAGCGCCTGGAAGGCATTTGCCGCGCCCATGACATCCTTCTGATTGTGGATGACATCCAGGCAGGCTGTGGCCGTACCGGTAAGTTCTTCAGCTTTGAACATGCTGGTATTACACCGGATATTGTCACTAACTCTAAGTCGTTATCGGGCTTTGGTCTGCCGTTTGCCCATGTACTGATGCGCCCCGAGCTAGATAAGTGGAAGCCCGGCCAGTACAACGGTACTTTCCGTGGCTTTAACTTAGCCATGGTGACCGCCACAGCAGCGATGAAGAAGTACTGGTCAAACGATACCTTCGAGCGTGATATACAGCGCAAGGCACGCATTGTCGAAGAGCGTTTCCAAAAACTGGCGAAGCTTCTAAGCGATAATGGTATGCCCGCCACCGAGCGTGGTCGCGGCCTGATGCGTGGGATCGACGTCGTAACCGGCGACATTGCCGATAAAATCACCAGTACGGCCTTTGAGCACGGTTTGATTATCGAAACCAGTGGTCAAGATGGTGAAGTTGTGAAATGCCTCTGTCCGCTGACGATTACCGATGCTGACTTACTGGAAGCACTAGATATTCTTGAAGCATCCGTTAAGGCTGTTATAAAAGGCTAGTTTAGCGTTAGGCTAAACCATCACACGCTACTACGTCCCTTATAGGAACAGGTAGCCAGGGTGCTAACTACCACACTGCTGGCTACCACACAACGGAGCACGTTTATGATCGTTCGCAATCTTGAAGAAGCTCGTCAAACAGACCGCCTTGTCACTGCTGAAAATGGTAACTGGGATAGCACACGCCTAGTGTTAGCTAGCGATGGTGGGAATTTCTCGTTCCATATCACGCGCATCTTTGAAGGCACTGAAACGCATATCCACTACAAGCACCACTATGAGTCTGTCTACTGCATTGAAGGGGAAGGCGAGGTAGAGACGCTGGCGGATGGTAAAATCTGGCCGATCAAGCCAGGCGATATCTACATCCTGGATCAGCATGACGAGCATTTGCTGCGTGCCCATAAAACCATGCACTTAGCCTGTGTATTCACGCCACCGATTACCGGCAATGAAGTACATCGGGAAGATGGCTCCTACGCGCCGGCAGATGAGTAAGCTCCACAGCCATTAGCTTAGCCTAACCGCCGTAATGACAAAGCAGCCTAGCCGAAAGTGCTAGGCTGCTTCTCTTTAAGCATGTGCTTTTTGATTGCCTGCATGGTGTGTAACGCTATACGCAACTTTTAGCGCTCCACCTGTTCAAACACCAATGTGATCTCACCCAGAGTAAGGCCAAACTTACGCATGGCTGTGCGGTTAATCAGCCGCCCATCAGGCTGCAGGTACATCCAGTCATCCATAGTGAAGCTCAGCGTGCGACCGCCAACCTCAATATCAAGTGGGTAGCGCATATGAAAAGCATGGCCATATTGGCGGGCATCCACTTGGCCATCGACATCGTTGGCAGTACCAATCCAGTGATGTTCGTCAACACGCTCAAATTCCCAGACGCGCTGATCGGTTTCACCATCGGCAAATACAAAGGCTTCATCTAGCGTCAGTGTATCGCCCTCAAATGTGCCTGTAATATCAACCGTAAAGCGGCGCTGCACTTCACCAGAGTAGTCTTGAACCATCCCCCAGGCGCGGGTTTGGCCGGTAAAGTACTCAGCGATATCTAGCTTAGGCGTGGTGTTGGCATACTCCTCAACATTAACGTTGGCGCAGCCTGTGATTAAGAAGAGGGAGGAAACAAGTGAGAAGGCCAAAAGTCGTTGGCGTAAATTGGTCATTATTAAATTCCTACATACTGTTCTTTGTGTATAGCCATTGTAGGAGAAAATGGCGATAGGCAGTAGACTTTATTCAAGCCCGCAGCAGCCTATCTTGGTTCGCATAATATATATTATGTTAAATTAAAGATATGGATCTGTGAAAAAATGTTGCCATGTTGGACAAGCGGACTCCCTTCTCCTTATCATTCGTGCTCTCATCACCCAAGGATGTCTTTCGTTATGCGCTCAGGTGTTTTATGGCTAATGGCCGGTTTGTCGATGTCGCTTGCAGGCTGCGCAGTTACACAGCCACAATCAAATGAGCCACCACCACTAAGCGAGGCGTCATTCAATACCCGCATTCTTGAGCTCGAAACAGCCTTGAGCCAGCAGTGCCAAGCATCTGCCGCGATCAATGAGCAACAGCTAGACCAGCAGCAAGTCCTAACGGCAGATATCCGCGAAGTTGGCAGCCTGCTGCGTCATTTACGCCAGGAAGTAGCAAGTCTTGAGGCACGCGATGAAGAGCCTATTATCATCCGCGAAGAGTGCCCGGTGGCAGAAGCTTCCCAGGATAACAAAACCCTGCTGGGCCGCAGTGAGTGGGTTGGCTTGCCCAGCATCGGCACTTATCTGAAAGCTCGCGTTGACTCAGGCGCCAACACTTCTTCTTTATCTGCAACTGAAATCACTCGCTTTGAGCGCGATGGTGAGGACTGGGTGCGCTTCAAGTTGGCACTCAATGAGGATGATGTGGTCGTAGAACAGGTTCGCGACAAGTGGATTGAAGCTCCAATCGAGCGCCGCGTTAAAATCGTTCAGGCGTCCGGTGAAGAGTCACGCCCGGTTATTTCACTGCTAATGACACTGGGGCCTATTCGGGAAAACGTCGAGTTTACTCTTAACAACCGTACTCACTTAGATTATCCGGTACTGCTCGGCCGGCGATTCATGATGGATATTGCGACCATCGACGTTGCAGAAACTTACCTGCATGAGCGTCCCGAGTTTCCAGGGGGAGCACCCTCTGACCAGGCGGCTGATGATGAAGCGGCCGATCAAGACGATACCGAAGAGTAATATCACTCCCCTGCCGCTTTACGCTGAAAGGAATCACTATGTCACGGTTGCCATTTTATTTTATCGTCGGCTTGCTACTGCTGGTTGGTATTGCCGCCAGCGTGCATCGACATCTTCAGTTTGAGATCCCCTGGGTTCCAGGTGAGCAACGCCAAGTGTGGGAAATTGAAGCCGTTATCAACTTCAATGCACAAAATGGCCCTGTACAAGTAGATTTGGCACTCCCGTCTCATCAGGCAGGCTACCGAGTATTAACGGAAAACACCGCCTCTTCGGGTTATGGGCTGGCTTACCAAGCAGATGAGCTTGGTCGTCAGGCGCAGTGGACCATCCGCGAGGCAGAGGGCAGCCAGCAGCTATATTACTCAGTCCAGATGCTGGTATCTCCAGATGCCCGCGCCCCTGTACAGACACCTCCCGCCATCCCAGCGGTAACACCATGGGAAAGCCCTTATGACACCGCTGCCAATCAGCTGATCGAGCGCGCCTGGGCACGTAGTGCTAATAATGCAACTTTTGCGCGTGAGCTGATCTTAGATATTAATGGCGAGCGCCAAGGTGAAAATGCGCGGCTGCTGCTCACTCAGATGCAGCCTTCCGCGCTAATTGTTCGGCTACTCAACCAAGCTGGCGTACAAGCCAGGGAAGTTAGCGGTCTGTTGTTAGAAGATGGTCGCCGTCGACAAACGCTCAGCAGCTGGATTCAAGTATTCGACCAAACCGCTGAATCATGGACACTGTTTAATCCTGCTACAGGTGAACAGGGGCAGCCTGAAAACCTGCTGCTCTGGGAGACCAGCGGACGTGCGGTGCTGGAAGTTGAAGGAGGAACCAACTCGCGTGTTACCTTCTCGATGCTGACTCACTATCAGCCTGCCTCAGCGGCGGTTCGCAATCATTACTCGGATGACACGCTGCTTAACTTCTCGATTCACAGCCTACCGCTAGAAGAGCAAGCGCTATTCCAGACGATTCTGCTGATTCCGATTGGCGCCTTGGTGGTGGTCTTCCTGCGCGTGATCGTCGGGGTAAAAACCTCCGGTACCTTTATGCCGGTGCTGATTGCCTTGGCGTTTATTCAAACCACCCTACTCACTGGACTGATCGGCTTTCTGCTGATTGTGGCTGTCGGTTTGATTATCCGAAACTACCTTTCGTACCTAAATCTATTACTGGTGGCGAGGGTATCGGCGGTCATTATTACGGTGATTGCCATTATCTCTATCTTTACCGTGCTGGCTTACCGCATGGGCTTGAGCGCCGGTTTAACGGTTACCTTCTTCCCGATGATTATTTTGGCTTGGACCATTGAGCGGATGTCGATCCTCTGGGAAGAGGAAGGCCCAAAACAGGTATTGATTCAAGGCGGCGGCAGCTTGCTCACCGCGGTGCTGGCCTTCCTCGCCATGAATAATCCATGGGTCCGCCACATTACCTTTAATTTCCTGGGCGTACAGCTCATCTTGATGGCCTTTATTCTGTTGCTGGGTAATTACACAGGCTATCGCCTGCTGGAACTTCGCCGTTTCAAACCCATTACCGAAGATGAGAAGCCTTCATGAGCTGGCTAAAAAATTGGACATGGCCCACCCGCCTCCGGGATAAAGGCATCATTGGCATGAATCGGCGGAACATCCGTTATATCGGTCGTTATAACGCCCGTCGGTTATACCCGCTGGTGGATGACAAGCTGAAAACCAAGCTGTTGGCACAGCAGTATGGTATCACCACGCCTGAACTCATCGGCACCGTTACCACCCAGTTCGGCGTTAAGCATATTGGTGAGATGCTGGCCGGTCATGCAGGATTTGTCATTAAGCCGGCCAAAGGTAGCGGCGGGAAAGGTATCTTGGTCATAGAAAAGGTGGAGAACGGCCTTTTCTACAAGCCCAGCGGAGCTAGCCTGACCATCGACGATATTGAGCGGCACGTTTCCAACCTGCTCTCGGGGCTCTACTCCCTGGGCGGGGCGCCTGACGTTGCGGTTATTGAAACGCTGATCAACTTCGACGAGAGTCTGCTTGAGTACACTTATGAGGGTGTGCCCGACATTCGCGTGATTGTCTTCAAGGGCTATCCGGTGATGGCCATGATGCGCCTCTCCACCGCGGCGTCTGACGGTAAGGCCAACTTGCACCAGGGCGCCGTGGGTGTTGGTTTGAATATTGCCACCGGCGCTGCGCTGCGTGGCGTACAGTTTGACCGCCCCTGCTACAGTCACCCGGATACAGGGCATGACCTGGCAAGCCTAGTGGTGCCCCAGTGGGAAACGCTGCTTCACTTGGCGGCTGGCTGTTACGAGATGACCGGGCTCGGTTATCTCGGCACAGACATGGTGCTGGACCGCAAGCATGGCCCGATGCTGCTGGAGCTGAACGCACGGCCAGGCCTCGCCATTCAAATGACCAACGGTGAAGGGCTGCGCCGACGGCTGGATTTAATTGAGCGTCAACCCGATAACGTACCGGTGGCAAAGCGCGTTGCGTTTGCCCAGCACCACTTTGCCCGCAAGAGCGAACTGGCCGAGAATCCTGACACACCTTCAGCAACGGCGTAGACTTACGTGCTAGACCTTCAACGAGTTATCCAATGAGTGAAGCGAATACGCTATTGCAACAAGCGGAGTCCCAGTGTCATACGCGCGGTGTACGATTCACACCGATACGCCGCCGGGTATTGGAACTGATTGCTGAAAACGGCGGCGGCCTTAAAGCGTATGACCTGTTAGACCAGCTTTCCACGGAACATGCGGCGGCCCGTCCGCCCACCGTCTACCGCGCGTTGGAGTTTCTCATCGAGCAAGGCTTGGTGCATCGCATCGAATCACAAAATGCCTATGTCGCCTGCGCCTGCCCTGAGCATACCCACGGTTTCCAGCTGCTCATCTGCCGCCACTGCGGTTATGTTGAAGAGCTACACCTTGATGAAATCAGCGACCAACTGGCTGCCCTGGCACAGCGCCAAGGCTTCAACGTTGAGCGCCAAACCATCGAGCTTCAAGGCCTATGCCAAGCATGTCAAACAACGAGTAATGCCTAATGTCACACTTTGACCAGCTGGCTCCCCAGGAGCTATTTAAAGCACTGGAAACGGCGAGACCAGGAGACACCCTACCCCAGCTCACCACCCTGCTCGACGCGGTACGCTTCAACGACGATGGCTTGATTCCCGCCATTGCCCAGCAGCACGATACCGGTGAAGTGCTGATGATGGCGTGGATGAACCGCGTGGCCTTGGAAGAGACGTTAACGACACAGCGAGTATGCTATTACTCCCGCTCACGCCAGGCGTTATGGCGTAAAGGCGAGACGTCCGGCCAGCAGCAGCGCTTGAAAAGTGCGGCGCTGGATTGCGATGGCGACACGCTGTTACTCCAGGTAGAGCAAACCGGGCCCGCTTGCCATACCGGTCGGCGCAGCTGCTTTTATCTGTCACTGAGCAGTGAGAGCGCAGCGATTACCAGTGAGCCGCTAATCGACCCTGCAGCGTTGTACGGTAAGAGAACGTCGTGAAAACGTGGCTGATGGCGATTAAGCAAGGGGGGCGCAAGCTGATCACGGTGGTGATGGTGGGCTGTATACGCGTCTACCAATATACTATCAGCCCGCTGCTAGGCCCCCGCTGCCGCTTTTGGCCCAGCTGCTCGGCTTATACGATTGAGGCTATCCAGGTACATGGCCCCGTAAAAGGCGGATGGCTAGCTGCCCGGCGCATCGTTAAATGCCACCCAGGAAGCCCAGGCGGCATGGACCCGGTGCCAGGTGGCAGAAGCGAACAGTTATGCCGTGAAGATGATGATGAAGACAGTGGCCACGCTTCCGACAGTTGTTGCCACACCTCCCGCAATAGCTAACCGTTACGCCTGTTTAATTACGCCTGCTTGGCTACCTGATAAATGCGCTCTAGCATCGCATGGAGACCATTGCTGCGGGTGGGAGACAGGTGCTTATCCAACCCCAGGTCTTTTAGGAAGTGCGGCTCGGTTTGGGTTATTTCTTCCGGCGTACGTTCACTGTAAATACGCAGCAGTACGGCAATCAGGCCCGACACAATGGCCGCATCCGAGGTGGCCTTGAACACCAGCTTGCCCCCAGCCTCTTCATGGCACATCCATACGTTGGATTGGCAGCCCTGGATTTTAAACTCGTCAGTTCGCTGCTCTTCCGGAAAATCAGGCAGCTGTTTTCCCATATCGATAATGTATTGATAGCGGTCCATCCAGTTATCAAACATGTCAAACTCTTCGACCAGCTCTTGTTGGGCTAGCTCTGCGCCTGAAGTTGCCATGGCATATCCTTTGGGTTGATGGGTCACATTCGCGGCCATTATAACGTTTCAGGCTCTGCTTTTGGGGGCGTTTTCAAACGGTGACGCTGCTGTTCCAGGTGCCACTCATTCGCTTCGGTGTGTAGGTAGCGGGTTGTCGTATCCAGTTTTGCATGGCGGGCACTCTCCGCCAAATATCGCAAGCTAACGCCGGATTGCGCCTGATGGGTAATTGCCGTATGCCTCAACCAGTGGGGGGTAGCTCTCCGCAGCGCCTCCACATAGGCAGGCTTACCGCCCTCCTCCTCTAGCGCATTGGCAGCTTTGGCAAAGGTTTCTTTAATCAACCGATAGAGCTGGTTATCGCTAATGCCTCGGCGTTTATCTAACGCACGAATGACCGGGGTTGGCTCGTTGTAACGGGGTAACGCCTCCAAACCGAGCACGCTTCGCCATGCTTGAAGGCATTCCAGCATATCGTCGGGCACCGGAATGCGTGCCTGCTTGCTGCCCTTACCTACCACGCTCCACCACCAGCGCCCCTCCAGCACGTGGAAGTCTTCCATTTGGGCGTTGGCCATCTCGCTAATACGTGGTGCCAGCAAGTAAGCAAAGCTAAAAATAAAGTGTCGCCGGGCACTTTCGTAGGCTGAGCGCGCATCATCACCCTCGATAGGCTGGTTCAGCCACTGCCAAAGCCACCCCCAAAGCTCTTGCTCCAAATAGCGCTCTATGGTCTGCGACTGGTTATTAAGCCGCCGCGCTTTGTCGCGCATGAGTACAAAGGGGTTGTGCCCTACCCAGCCGGCTTCCACTAGCCAGCTAAATAGCCCCTGCAGAATAACCAGGCTTTGGCGTCGGCTAGCTGGAGATAGCCCACGTCTAAACGGGCGCCATTCAGGGTGTTTTCTAGGTTTTGAAGGCCCCACCCATACAGCCTGCGGCTGCGGATCTGCCAAAAAGGCTTCGTATTGGCGTAAGGCTTCACGGTTCATGTCGTGCAGCTTGAGGTCGTGGCTAGCAAGCCACAGCAACAGACGCTCCGCCTCCCTGCGGTAACTTTTCAGGGTTTGCGGGCTATCCCGATACTCTGCCAACCACATCATCACGGCTTGATGGTCATTGTCCGCGGTAATGCGCTGTTCATGGCTTGCCATTCCTTTCTGTACAGCTGACCAGCCGCTTTTATCGCGCGTAACAGCCATTTCCAGCTCGTTATCTACGAGCTGAGCAAAGCGACCTTCTATTTCATTTGGCATAACAGATAACAGCGCCCTTCTTATCATCAAATTATTCAATAAGCTAAGTGTGGCGCTACAGCTTATAAAATTCAAGATAATGGGCGTAATCTTGAATTTATGGTGTTGTAAATAAATAATATTACGTTTTATGTATTACGTAATTATTGTATTTATCATTGATTCAGCCGAAAATGGCGCTCTTTATTAGGTAAGGATGGCGGACATGGCGCGCAGCGGGATTCAGTACAGTGACGTTCAACAAGCAATCGATACACTGCTTGCGCGTGGGGATACGCCCAGCGTGCAGCGTATCCGTGAGGTGTTGGGTACGGGCAGCTTTACCACCATCAGCGAACATTTCCGCCTATGGCGAACGGAGCGGGAGCAGAATCGAGATGTGCCTCCCCCAAAAGGCGTGCCAGAGGTCGTCGTCAATGTGGCAAGCGAGCTGTGGCGGGAAGCCCAGGAAGCCGCCAACCAGGCGCTAGTACACTATCGAGAGGACGCCAATCGCCAGGTAGAGAGCGCCCAGCAAGAAGCCGCTGAAGCACTGCAGCAGGCAGCTAACGCAGAGCAGCGTGAAAGCGCCCTAGCAGAGCACCTCCGCCATACAGAACAGCGCCTGGAGGCGCTTAACCGCGAGTTGGCAGAGAGCCAAACCAGCGAGCGCCACTGGCAGCAGAAAGCAGAAAGCGCAACCCGAGAGGCCAACCGGTACCGCGAGCAACTCACCCAAGCGGAGCAGGCGTTGCACGCAGCACAAGAGCGCTTTGCCGAGCAGCAACAGGCGCAGCAGAAGGCCTGGGAGCAACGCTTAGCTCAGGAGGAGCAGCGCAATGAAGCAGCCGAAGGCAAGCTAATGGCACTGCTGGACACGCTACGGCAGGAGCGCGCCCAGGAAGAGAAAGCCCTGCAAAAACGGCTGCAACAATGGGAACAGCGCGCTGAAACACTCACTAAAGAGTTGCAGCAAAAGAGCGAGGCGGTTCACCGCTACCAGCAAGACACCACCGCTCAGCAGCAGCGTATTGCAGAGCTTGAGCGCCAAAACGCCGAACTTCACACCCAGCACGGGGAGCTGCAGGAAGCGCTTACCAAAGCACATCGCTCCCTGGAAACACAGCAGCAGCAAGCAAGGGATAGCGAGCACTGGCAGCAGCAGCTATGGCAACGCATGGCGTCGCTGCAAGCACAGCTAGCGGAGTTGCCTAATACCTTGTACCAAGCAGAGAAAAAAGAGGACGAAGAGGGGGAGAGTCAATAAAAAAGCCCAGCAGTGCTTGCCGGGCTTTTAAGGGAAGAGAAGTCGCTTAGAGAGCAGTTTATAGCGGTAGTAGGTTATAGCGTTAGCGGTAGTAGGCGTTCGTTGTATCAGTGTGGTCGGTTACGTCACGAATGCCTGCCAGCTCGGGAATACGCTCCATCAAGGTTTTCTCAACGCCATCCTTGAGGGTGAGATCCACCGCTGCACACCCTTGGCAACCGCCACCGAAGGCGAGGATGGCTACTTTGTCCTCAGTAAGCTCAACAAGCTTAATCTCGCCGCCATGAGCCGCCAGCCCAGGGTTGATCTCGCTGTAGAGCGTGTAGTTGATGCGGTCTTCCAAGGGGCTGTCCGCGTTCACCTTAGGCATTTTGGCGTTGGGTGCTTTAATCGTCAGCTGCCCACCCATGCGGTCGGCGTTGAAATCAACGACTGCTTCTTCTAAAAATGCCAAGCTGTTTTTATCGAGAAATACATTGATTTTCTCAAGCTCCAGCTTAACGTCAGTCGGCTCTTCCTCCCCTGGGCGGCAGTAAGCTAGGCAGGTTTCTGCATAGGGCGTGCCGGGTTGGGTAATGAAGATACGAACGGCAATTCCCTCTACGTTCTGCTTTTCCAGCAGCTCAGCGAGGTAGGTTTGAGCGCTGTCGGTAATATCAATACCAGGAGCTTCGATAGTCGTGGTCATAAGGGATGTTATCCTCCCGTGGTAGTGGCACGGCCACTTCACATGTCATTTGCCACTATGGTAAGCAAAACCGCGTGCCGACACAATCCTGAGTGTTTTAGTCGGCTATTGCTTGTGGTCTATGAGCGCGTCTAATGGAGATGCTGCAATAACTTCACGCCCACGCTTGCTGCCCTATGGTGTGCCCTTTGGTATGATAGCTGCCGCTCAACTAATGATGACGACGATAAAAATATCCTTTCCGACTGAGACGCTGGAGATTTTCCCCTGCCATGGCCGCTAGTGATTTGACTGCTTCCCTCACCCAATGCCTTGCCCAACGTATTCTGATTCTGGATGGCGGAATGGGCACCATGCTGCAGAATGCCCAGCTCAGCGAGGATGATTTTCGCGGCGAACGCTTCCGCGACTGGCCGTCGGACTTAAAAGGCAATAACGACCTGCTGGCGCTCACCTGCCCTGATGTCGTCGCCCGGATACACCGTGATTACCTGGAAGCAGGCGCTGATATCCTGGAAACGAATACGTTTAATAGTACCCGGTTATCCCAGGCTGATTACGGTATGGAAGGCCTGGTGCCCGAGTTAAATCGTGAGTCAGCGCGATTGGCACGGGAAGTATGCGATGCGGTTGCCGCCGAGACCGGTACTCCCCGCTATGTGGCTGGCGTACTAGGCCCGACATCGCGCACGGCATCGCTCTCTCCTGATGTGAACGACCCTGCAAAGCGTAACGTCACCTTTGATGAGCTACGCGACAACTATTACGAGGCAGCCAGCGCGCTTATCAAGGGCGGGGCCGATCTGATCATGATCGAAACCATCTTCGATACGCTTAATGCCAAAGCCGCTATTTATGCACTCGAAGAGTTATTTGACGACCTTGGCCGCCGCCTGCCGGTCATGATCTCCGGCACGATTACTGATGCCTCGGGGCGCACCCTTTCTGGGCAAACTACGGAAGCCTTCTGGAACTCCGTGCGTCACGCCCAGCCGCTTTCCGTCGGCCTCAACTGCGCGTTGGGTGCCGAAGAGCTTCGCCCCTATTTGGAAGAGCTCTCCACCAAAGCCGATACGTTTGTCTCCGCCCACCCCAACGCGGGCTTACCGAATGAGTTTGGTGAGTACGACCAAACGCCAGAAGAGATGGCGGCGATTGTCAGTGAGTTTGCCCAGAGCGGCTTGGTCAACATTATCGGCGGCTGCTGCGGGTCAACGCCCGAACACATCCGTGCCATTGCCGACGCGGTGCGCCCCATGACGCCCCGCCAAGTGCCCGAGCGCAGCAAGGCTTGCCGCCTCTCCGGTCTTGAGCCCTACAACATCGAGGCCGACTCGCTGTTTGTGAACGTTGGCGAGCGTACCAACGTCACCGGCTCAGCACGTTTTAAGCGTTTGATCGTCGAAGAAGATTTCACCACGGCGCTGGAAGTGGCCCTAGAGCAGGTTGAGAATGGCGCGCAAATTATCGACATCAACATGGATGAGGGTATGTTGGAGTCGAAGGAAGCCATGGTGCGCTTCCTGAACTTGATTGCGGGCGAGCCGGACATTGCCCGAGTGCCGATCATGATCGACTCCTCGAAGTGGGACATCATTGAAGCAGGTTTAAAGTGTGTCCAGGGCAAGGCCGTTGTTAACTCTATCTCTCTGAAAGAGGGTGAAGCCGCCTTCCGCGAGCAGGCCACCAAATGCCGTCGCTTCGGTGCCGCCATTGTCGTTATGGCCTTTGACGAAGAGGGCCAGGCCGATACCTTTGCCCGCAAAACCGAAATCTGCGAGCGCGCTTACCGGCTGTTAGTGGATGAAATTGGCTTCCCGCCAGAAGATATCATCTTCGACCCGAACATTTTTGCCATCGCCACGGGTATCGAAGAGCACAACAACTACGCCGTCGATTTTATCGAAGCCACCCAGTGGATTCGTGAGCACCTGCCCCATGCCATGATCTCCGGCGGTGTTTCCAACGTGTCGTTCTCGTTCCGGGGTAACAACCCTGTCCGCGAAGCGATCCATTCGGTGTTCCTCTACCACGCCATTCGTGCCGGACTCACCATGGGTATCGTCAATGCGGGCCAACTCGCGGTCTATGACGACCTGCCCACCGAGCTGCGTGAAGCGGTAGAAGATGTCGTGCTCAACCGCCGCAGCGATGGCACCGAGCGCCTGCTCGATATTGCCGACAAGTATAAAGGCGATGGCAGCGGTGCCGCCAAGAAGGAGGATCTGGAGTGGCGCAGCTGGCCGGTTAACAAGCGGATTGAGCACGCACTGGTCAAAGGCATCACCGCCTACATCGAAGAGGATACGGAAGAAGCACGTGCCCAGGCAGCCCGCCCCATCGAGGTGATCGAAGGCCCGCTGATGGACGGCATGAACGTGGTGGGTGACCTGTTTGGCGCTGGCAAAATGTTTTTGCCCCAGGTGGTCAAGTCGGCTCGTGTTATGAAGCAGGCTGTCGCTTACCTGATTCCCTATATCGAAGCGGAAAAGAGCGAAGACACCCAGGCCAAAGGCAAAATCGTCATGGCTACCGTCAAGGGTGATGTACACGACATCGGTAAAAATATCGTCGGTGTCGTGCTGCAGTGTAATAACTACGAAGTGATTGACCTTGGCGTGATGGTGCCCACCGAAAAAATCCTTCAGGCCGCCATTGACCACAAGGCCGACATCATCGGCCTTTCCGGGCTGATCACCCCGTCGCTGGATGAGATGGTACACGTAGCCAAAGAGATGCAGCGCCGCGGTATGAACCTGCCGCTGCTGATTGGCGGTGCCACTACCTCAAAAGCACATACGGCGGTGAAAATCGAACCGCAGTACGAACATCCGGTGATTTATGTCACCGACGCCTCTCGGGCCGTGGGTGTGGCCGGTAAGCTGCTGGCGCCCAATTTGAAATCCGCCTACGTGGCGGAAATCCGCGAAGAGTACGAAAAAGTTCGTGAGCGGAACGCCAAGCGCCGCCCGAAAGCCGCTGACCTGGACTACACCCAGGCACGTAAACGGCGCTTTCGTACCGACTGGAATAGCCACACGCCGACGAAGCCGAACACACTTGGCCTGATGACGTTTGACGATTATGACCTTGAAGAGCTGGTAGAACGCATCGACTGGACGCCTTTCTTTATGAGCTGGCAGCTCGCCGGGAAGTATCCAAAAATCCTCAATGACGAAGTAGTAGGTGAAGCCGCACAGAACCTATTTGCCGACGCCCAAGTGATGCTACGCAAACTGATTGACGAAAAGCGCGTGCAAGCGCGCGGCGTGATTGGTTTATGGCCCGCTAACAGCGTGGATGACGATGTCATCGAAGTCTACGCCGATGAAAGCCGCACCGAGGTAGTCGAGCGCTTACACCATATTCGCCAGCAAACCACTAAAGGTCGAGATGGTATCTGCTACAGCCTAGCCGACTTTATTGCTCCTAAAGAGAGCGGCAAAGCGGACTGGATTGGCGGCTTCGCGGTCACCACTGGCCATGGAGTCGATGAGCTATCCAAAGCCTATGAAGCGGCCGGAGATGACTACAACGCCATTATGGTGCAAGCGCTTACCGACCGTCTGGCAGAAGCCTTTGCCGAGCGGATGCACGAGCGGGTGCGTAAAGAGTTCTGGGGCTATGTGCCCGAGGAAACGCTGGATAACGAAGCGCTGATTGCGGAGAAGTACCAAGGCATTCGGCCAGCGCCTGGCTATCCGGCCTGCCCTGACCATACCGAAAAGGCAACGCTATTCCGCCTGCTTAACGCTTCGGAAAATACAGGCCTTGCACTGACTGAAAACTTCGCCATGTGGCCGGCGGCGGCCGTGTCAGGCTGGTACTTTTCGCACCCACAATCCAAGTACTTTTCTACCGGCAAAATCACCCGCGACCAAGTAGAAGTGCTTGCCGAGCGTAAGCGGATGCCGCTGGAAGAGATGGAGCGCTGGCTGTCGCCGGTACTCTCTTACGACCCCAGCTAAGCTGTTCTAACGAATGTCGCCAGTGGTTCACCGCCAGGGAAAGGTCATGCGTTTGGCCCTCCCTATTATGTTGGGCATGCTCTCGCAGAGCGTGCTCAACCTGATCGATGCTGCGCTAATCGGCCATCTAGGCCAGGAGGCACTGGCGGGCGTAGGCATCGGCGGTTATGCCATGTTTATGATGACGGCGCTGGTCTTTGGTCTCTCCTCCAGCGTGCAGTCGCAAACGGCTCATGCGCTGGGGGCGGGTAATGCCTCCATCGCTCAACCGCTGCAGGCGGGGTTGGCGATCGGCTTCGCCGTGGGCTTACCGCTATCCTGCCTGGCTTGGTGGCAAGCGCCCGCACTAGTAAGGCTGATATCATCGTCTGATGAAGTATCACTGATCGCTATTGATTACTTCCGCTGGCGGGTGATTGCCCTCACCATCATTGCGCTCACCCTCTGCTTACGTGGTTACTGGAACGGGCGGCAGCACACGCACCTTTACCTGCGCATCATTGTCGTTGTCCATATTGTCAACGTCGCCTTAAGCGCGGCGCTGATTTACGGCATGGCTGGCCTGCCCGCGTTAGGGGTCAACGGCGCGGCCATAGGCACTACCCTATCCCTGCTCTTGGGACTGATGATCTGGATCGTACTCACCCTACGGCAAACCAGCCGTGCCCTGGGTATCACCCCTTCCGTGCAGAGCCTGAAAACTACGCTGCAACTCGCCTTTCCCCACTCGCTCCAACAGCTCTGGTTTGCCGCAGGCTACGTCGTGCTGTTTTGGCTGCTGGGTAAGATGGGCACATCTAGCGTGGCAGTGGGGCATGTATTAGTGAATTTGTCGCTGCTGCTGATTCTGCCGGGTGTTGGGGTGGGCATGGCCGCCATGAGCTTGGTAGGCGAAGCGCTGGGCCGCGACGACCAGCAAGCGGCCCACCGCTGGGGCATTGACGCGTTAAGCGTTGCCGGTATGCTACTGACTGTTTTAGCACTACCGATGCTACTCATGCCTGAGCCGATTTTAAGCATCTTCTTTACCGATGAGGCGCTGGTTCAGCTGGGGAGACTACCCCTGCAAATCACCGGTTTGATGATCGTGCTTGATGCCGCTGCGCTGGTGCTGGCGCAAGCGTTAATGGGCGCTGGCGCACAGCGCACCGTGATGCTGCTGACTCTTGGTATGCAGTGGCTACTCTTTTTGCCGCTCGCTTGGTGGGTGGGTGTCGGGCTGGGCTACGGCCTCGTCGGAGTATGGTTAATACAACTCTTTTATCGGCTGTTGAACTCCAGCAGCTTCTTATGGGTATGGCAGCGACGCCGTTGGCTAGCCCATGGCTTCAAATAGACGCACCTAAATAGCATTTAACGATAAAAAGATAATTATATATTCTTTTGTAGAATATGACGCCCGCGTTAAGGTGGCGGCACATTACCGTCCGTCTCGACGTGACCATTTCGCTTTTAGCAGGATCGTGCCACATGTACCGTTATGATATTCACGACCAAACGCTGGTTGACGAGCGCGTAGCTCAGTTCCGCGATCAGATGGAACGCTACCAGGCCGGACGTTTGGGAGAAGAAGAGTTTCGCCCGCTGCGGCTGCAAAACGGCCTGTATATTCAAAAGCATGCGCCTATGCTGCGTATTGCGATCCCCTACGGTATGCTGGCCGGCCATCAGCTACGCGCGCTGGCAGCGATTACCCGCCGCTATGACCGCGGCTACGGCCACTTCACTACCCGCCAAAACCTCCAGCTGAACTGGCCGGCCCTGGAAGATGTGCCGGATATTTTGGCCGAGCTTGCCAAAGTACAGATGCACGCGATTCAAACCAGCGGCAACTGTATCCGTAACACTACCAGCGACCAGTTCGCCGGTATCGCCAACGACGAAGTGGAAGACCCGCGCCCCTGGTGCGAGCTGATTCGTCAATGGTCCACACTGCACCCTGAATTTGCCTATCTGCCGCGTAAGTTCAAAATCGCCGTCAGCGGTGCCGCACAAGATCGCGCAGCGATTCAGGTTCACGATATCGGCCTGCGCCTGTGGCGCAACGAGGAAGGCGAGCTTCGCGTTAAGGTACTGGCCGGCGGCGGCCTGGGCCGTACACCGATGATTGGCGATGTCGTACGTGAAGACCTGCCCTGGCAGCACTTGCTGACGTATCTTGAAGCCTGTGTACGGGTTTATAACCAGTTTGGCCGTCGGGACAATAAATTCAAAGCGCGTATCAAGATTTTGGTGAAAGCGCTGGGAATTGAAGAGTTCCGCCGCCGTGTGGACGAAGAGTGGGCACATTTGAAAGATGGCCCGCAGACGCTGAATCAGGCAGCGCTGGACGCGGCGAAAGCCCATTTCCCCGAGCCTGAGCGCCGTCCGGTACCGGAAAGTGCCGTGAAAGCGTTTGACAAACTACGCAGCGAGAACCGCAGCTTCTCCCGTTTTGTGACCAACAACGTGACTGACCATAAGGTGTTTGGCTATAAAGCCGTCACCCTATCGCTGAAGCGCCGTGAGCACGCACCAGGGGACGTCACCGCTGACCAAATGGAAGCCGTCGCCGACCTGGCTGACCGCTACAGCTTCGGTGAAGTGCGTGTCACCCACGAGCAGAACTTGGTGCTGTCGGATGTACCAGTAGATGAGCTGGAAGCGCTCTGGAAAGAGCTGGATGCGCTAGGTATGGCAAACCCTACCGTGGGCACGCTGAACGATATTATTTGCTGCCCTGGTGGTGACTACTGCGGGTTGGCAAATGCGGTTTCCATCCCGATTGCCCAGGCGCTTCAGGAGCGTTTTGAAGACTTAGACTTCCTCTATGACCTTGGCCCGCTGGACTTAAACATCTCAGGCTGCATGAACGCCTGTGGTCACCATCACGTTGGTCATATCGGTATTCTGGGTGTCGATAAAAAAGGCGAGGAGTACTACCAAGTATCAATTGGTGGTAACTCCACGGACGATGCATCCCTAGGCAAAATCCTAGGCCCCTCCTTCTACCGTGAAGATGTGCCGGGCGTGATCGAAAAAGTGTTGGAAGTCTATGTGGCCGAGCGTCACGAAGATGAGCGCTTCCTGGATACGTATCGCCGTATTGGCTTAAAACCCTTTAAGGAGCGTGTTTATGCCCAGTCATGACACTCAAACCGACGCCGCCGAACAGGCGCCGGTGCATGTAGACCACTTAATCGAAAACGGTGAGCTAGCCGCTGAAAACGCCTGGTGCGTCTCTTACGATGGCGAAGTGCTGCCGGAACAGCGCCCTGCTTTTGTGCCGCTAGCACTCTGGCAGGCCAACCAGGATGACGCCGAGCTTGCCCCGCTGCTGGCCAGCGATACGGAACTTACCGCCGAGCTAGGCAGCGCGCTTAAAGCCTCGCCTGCGATCGCGATTGATTTTCCGGCCTTTACCGACGGTCGGGGCTATACCATCGCCCGCCTGCTGCGTGAGCGTTATGGCTATACGGGTGAAATACGTGCTGTTGGCGATGTGTTGGTAGACCAGCTGGATTACATGCGCCGCTGCGGCTTCTCTACCATGGCGTTGCGAAACGACCAGGACCCTGAAGATGCCATTCGCGCCCTTAAGGCTTTCAGCGTTCGCTATCAGACCGACGTTGAAGAGCGTCAAGCTCTGTTCGAGCGTCGTTTAGCCGCTAACCGCTAACACGGCTTTCGCGCGATAAACAAAAACCGACAAAGGCAGGCCTTTGTCGGTTTTTTTACGCTATCCGCGTCGCTTCTGCTGCCGCTCGCGGTTATTGGCTTTGGCGCGATCACTCTTACGCAGCATCACCCAGGTGGCTCCTAACCCACCCTCAGAGGGCTGGGCGGATACGTAGGCCTGCACTTCGTCAAACTGCGTAAGCCACTTGGCGAGATAGGAGCGCAGCACGTTGGCGGGGCTATCCAACTCGCGTCCTCGGCCGTGAACAATCAATACCGAACGCAAATCATGGGCATAGGCTTCCTGGATGAAGGGAAACAGCATTCGGCGGCACTCTGCCAACGGACGCCGTAGTAAGTGCAGCTGCGCCTGCACGCTGTAACCACCGTGCTTTAATTTGTCGACCACTCCTTGCTGAATCCCCTCACGACGAAACTCAATAGGATCGAAGGGAGGAAGCAGGTCAACGAAATCATCGGATAAGAAATTACGCTCATCAAGTGGCTCTGCAGCGCTCTCGCGTCTGGCCAGCTGGGCTTCCGAGGGCCGTTGACGCTGGGGGCCTGTATCTGCGCGATTACGCTTGGGGAGTGGCTTCACATCGCCCACTAACGCGCGGAAATCCATCTCATCACGAAGTGACTGGCTCATAACAGGCTCCTCCGATTAGGTGTAATGCCTAGACAACGACGCTCATCGTAGCAAAATCATGGACACTGCTTAAGACTTGCCTTATAGGGGACGGTTCTTCACGCTACGCAATCCCACTCACACATCCATTCCCGCTCTAGTTCACACTTACACTAGGAAATCAGCATGGTTTGGTTCAAGCGATTAGTGATTGGCGCGCTACTCTCTCTGCTTGGCTGCCTTCTTGGTTTAGCAATTTGGTTATGGCTGACCATGCTTAGCCCTTGGTTCTATGATCGGCCTGAGCACCTGCCTGATATTGAACAGCGCACACACCGGGTCTTTGTCTACGGCACGCTGCGCTACCTACCCGTTCGTTGGATCGTGATGGGTTCCTCCGGCTCCCCCAGGCCTGCCCGTCTCAATGGGGTTGAGCGACATGGGTTGGACCTTTCTTCCGCTACAGGCAGCCATGTCGATGGCCTACTGCTCACAGTGACGCCAAAAGAGCTGGCACGATTGGACCGCTATGAGCGGCTTGGCGTTCGCTATGAACGCATCGAACAGCGGCTTGCGGACGGCACGTCTGCCTGGGTATACGTACGATTGCCGGAAATTAGCCAACTCGACATCGCCCCTCCTGCCCATCGGGTAGCTCTGGTAACATACCTCTAGTTTTCCGTGACCGCGCCCAAGCCGCGGCCGCTATCTCGACTCTTTAGGATACGCCATGAGTGAAGCCACGCCGTATGTATTAATTCTGTACTACTCCCGTTCCGGAGCCACCGCAGACATGGCACGCCAACTAGCTGCTGGCGTTGAGAGCATTCCCGGTATCGAGGCGCGCCTACGTACCGTGCCCCCGGTTTCGCCAACCTGTGAAGCGGTTGATCCAGAGATCCCCGAAGAGGGAGCCATCTATGCTGACCTGGACGATTTACGTCACTGCAGCGCCCTTGCCCTGGGTAGCCCGACCCGCTTTGGCAATATGGCCGCGCCGCTGAAATATTTTCTCGATACTACCAGCAGTCTCTGGATGAACGGCGCGTTAATTGATAAACCCGCCTGTGCTTTTACCTCCACGTCCAGCCTACATGGCGGCCAGGAGAGTACATTATTGACGATGCTGGTGCCGCTACTTCACCACGGCATGGTGTATGCAGGCATTCCCTATAGCGAAACCGAACTGCTAAGCACCCAGCACGGTGGTACACCATACGGTGCTAGCCATGTAGCCGGCCCACGCAGCGACCGTCCGGTAGATGAACACGAGCGGGCACTATGCAAAGCGCAAGGGAAACGGCTGGCTAAGTTAGCATTAGCGCTGCATAAAATGCGCCAGGAGGAAGCACAATGAGGCAGTGGCTTGAAGGGATTGAGGAGCGTCACGGGTTAGACAAGCTCACCAAACAGGCAAGACAGTTGGTAATCGTCAGCTTTGTATTACTGCTGTTACTGGTAATTTACCGCGGTTTTTTTATACAAGACGACGCATTTAATTGGCGTCCGGTGGTCGCGTTTGTGCTTCCGCTGGTGTTGTTCCTACCCTCGATTATTGGCCAGCGCGCTCGTGGCCATGCGTGGCTAGCATTTGTCAGCCTGCTCTATTTCACCCAGGGTGTTATGTTAGCCACGCTGCCGGGGCAAGGTATGCGCGGCGTGCTTGAAGCCCTGGTGTCGTTGGCGCTGTTTACCGGTTGTATGTGCTATGCCCGCTTTCGCAGCCGGCAACAGCGCCTTAACGGTTAGGTTTGGCTAATAAAACCACAGCCAACCACTCACGCCTGCCGCCACCAGCAACGCGCCGACTGCATAACGTCGATGACCACGCTGAACGGCAGGCTGTCCATCCACGGGTGCACCTGAAAATTGCTTCACGCCCGTCAGCATTGCGGGCACTAAGCGCTCGCCTAACAAGGTATGCCAAATCAACCCTGCGAGATGTAGGCCAATCAGAATCAGTAGTAAATCACTATTCAGCGAATGCAGACGGGCAAGCACATCGCTAACCTCCCCTCCTAGTAGCCCGTAGAGCGGTGCCTGGAAGAAAATATCATCGCTGAGAAATAGTCCGCTAACAGCTTGAAAACTGAGTGACACCAGCAATAACAGCACCATCCACCCGCCTAGTGGGTTGTGGCTTGCATAGTGCGGGGCGCGTCGCGTTATCAACGCCTTAGCATAGCTGGCGGTGGCTTTAGGACCGTACAAAAAGGTACTGAAACGCGCATAAGTAGTACCTACCAACCCCCAAATAAAGCGAAATACCAGTAAACCGATGATGATGTAGCCTGACTGGGCATGGACTTCAATAGGAAATAAAAACGGTTCGCCCGTGGTTTTAGTGGTGTAAAACGAGATCACCACCGCTGCCAACAGGGACCAATGAAACAAACGAATTAACTTATCCCATACGGCTATGCGTGTAGTGCGACTCTGCATCAAGCTATCCTCTATTGGCATATTGGTAGAGTTTCTCATTTATTGCGTTTTTCTCATAGAACGATTCAATGCATCTGCCAACGTTGCAAAATGTACAGCTACCGTTTGAATCAACAGGCCGAACAACACTTGAGCTTTATCGGTAGACCGGCGAACATGGACCACAACACTCAACATGGCATCACAAGGGAGAATCACAATGACTCGTAATATTGCCGATATTAGGCGTGACTATGAAGGCGGCCGCCTAGATGAAGCGCAAACGACGGACGATCCATTTGTTCTTTTCGATGAGTGGTTCAGCTTAGCGCTGGAGAAAGAGGGGAAAGATGGTAATGCCATGACCTTAGCGACAGTGGATAACCAAGGTCGGCCTCATGCTCGGGTGGTCTTGCTCAAAGGATTTGATGAGCAAGGTATGGTATTTTTTACCAATTACCACAGCCATAAAGGTAGCGAATTGAACAACGTTCCTTTTGCGGCGCTGACGTTCTGGTGGCCTTCGCTCTCACGCCAGGTGCGCATTGAAGGTACAGTGGAGCAAGTATCCGCCGAAGAGTCGGATGAGTACTTCGCCAGCCGCCCACGGGGCAGCCAGTTAGGCGCATGGATCGCAACCCAGAGCGTTGTTATTCCTGATCGCAACTGGATTGAAGAGCGCCAAAAGCGTTTTGAACAGGCGTATGAAGGTCAGGATATTCCGCGCCCTATTCATTGGGGTGGCTACCGCGTTAACCCTGAGATGATTGAGTTTTGGCAGGGGCAGCCTAGCCGGTTACACGACCGATTGCGCTATGAGCGCCGCGACGGTGGTGAGTGGAGCCGCTTCCGTTTGGCTCCCTAGCTTTCAGCGCTACAATTTAACGCGATATCCCACTCAGAACGGCCTGCTGGATAACAGCAGGCCTTGGTAATCTGAATATTTAATCCGGCAAGCTTTCTAAACGATGGCGCTGCCATTCACTATCAGGCTCGTTAAGCCGCAGGACTGCATCAATCACCTGCTCTTCCATATTATATCGGCAGCGGAAACCAAGGTGCTTCATTAACGCCCGCATGGGGTGGTTATCCACCATGATTTTGCCGATCATTTCTAGCGTACCGATACTGGTGCAGTAGTCGATCATCTTCTTCATCAGCAGGCTGCCAATGCCGAGCCCCTGCAAGTCATCGCGGATGATAATGGAAAACTCGGTGCGGATATTGTCGGGATCGTTCCAAACCCTCACAACGCCCAACATCTCCTTGCTGCCATCATCGTGCTGGTGCTCGGCAATAAAGGCCATTTGCCGGTCATAGTTGATATGCGACAGTATCGAAAGATCCCGCTGGGTCAGGTTTGATTTGTTGTGGAAATACCGGAAACGGATACTCTCTTCCGATAGTTGTCGGTGGAACGTAGTAATGAGCGGCGCGTCCTCGGCACGAATCGGCCGCACTTCTACCTGCCAGCCGTTCTTCAGCGTTACCCACTCCCTTAACTCTTCCGGATACGGCATGATCGCAAAGCGCGCAGGGTGCCCTAAATCCATCGCAAAATCGACTGCCAGCATACCGTCCCGATTGAGCAGTAGCGGGTTTAGCTCTAAGCCGCGTAGGTCCGTTAAATCAGATGCCATCTGGGATAGCTTTACCAACAGTTGGCAAAGGCGCTGGATATCCCGTTCGGGATCGGCGGAATGCTCTCTAATTAGCGATGCCGCGTGGGTTCGCCCAACCACATCCGAGGCAAGGCTCATATTAAGCGGCGGCAGCGCAACTTGGCGGTCAGCAAGTACATTGACCTTATAGCCGCCGATACCAAAGACAATAAGCGGCCCGAACACAGGGTCCCGCGTAATGCCCGCACAAATCTGCATCGAGTGCTTGCCGCGCTGCATGGGCTGTAAGCAGTATTCACGTATAGCGTGTTCGGGGAATTTTTCGCGCACCTTATCGCCTAGCTGGCGCACGCCCTCAGCTACCTGCTCTGGGGTTTCGAGATCCTGCAGCAGGCCAGCAGATATTTTATGCGGATGCTTGCGGTAACGGTAAGGCCGGCAGTTACCTTCGTGAATGACTTTTAATGCCTTCGGGCCAGGAAAACGCTCTGCTACCACTAAGGCTTCTTCCGGCGAATGGATATAGGCGCTGGTGGCAGTAGGTATACCGTAGGCTTCCAGTACCTGGGCAGTTTCGGAGTGGGTGAGCGTTTGCCTACCCTGCTCTTTTGCCTGTTTGATCAGCGCCCGGCACTCTGCGCGGATTTCGGGGCTGGTGGAAAACGGTAGGCTGGGTGGAATTTCATGGAGCAGCGCCTGAACACGCTGGTAATCCACCATATGCATAAAGGCCTTCACCGCTTTTTCAGGCGACGTATAGGTGGGAATCCCCGCCAAATTACATACATGACGAGCATTAAGGGCTTCTTTTAGCCCCATCCAACTGGTCAGTAAGTTGCGCTTAAAGGTTTTACGTTGATCGATCAGCGCTTGTGCCGTTGCTACGGAGGGGGCTAATCGGGTCGGCGCATGAACAATTAGTACGGCATCCACATTAGGATCAGCGGTGACTATTTGCAGCGCTTCCACAAAGCGCTCCGGCGTGGCGTTACCTCCTAAATCCACGGGATTTTCACCCGGCTTACTCATATCTACCTGGCTTTTATGCAGTGCCGCCTGGGTTTCTTGGCTGAACTCAGCCAGCTTTCCACCCGTACTGATCAGCTTATCAATGGCAAGCATGGCAGGGCCCAAACCATTGGAGACAATCGCTAGACGATCACCGCGTAGAGGCTTCATGCGTGACAGTGTTTCCAGGGCATCCAGCATCTCATCGGAGTCATTGACCCGCACAACACCGGCACGGGCAAAGGCGGCGTCAAACACCACATCGCGGTTGGCTATGCCGGGCGTGGGGGGCATGCCGGAAATGTCCGACTGCGGCGTGCGACCGCTTTTAATCGCGACCACCAAGCGGTTGCGGGATGCATCCCGCACGGAGGTCATAAAGTGCTGGGCGTCTGTTACCCGCTCCAGGTGCAATAAGATTGCCTGGGCAGGGGAAAACTGGTTCACATAGTCGATTAAGTCAGGCAGCAGAACATCGACGCTATCACCCACGGTAATCAAATGGGAAAAGCCGACATCGCGGCCTGCTGCCCAATCAATCATGGCATTGGCGAGCATTCCCGATTGGCCTAGGTAGGCAACCCTGCCCGCCTTCACCGGTTGGCTAGCGTAGGAAGCATTCAGTTTTTTGCCTGGAACAATGAGCCCCATACACTCAGGGCCAAGCACCCGTATACCCGACTCACGGGCAGATTGAAGTATACGCTGCCGGATAGAGCCTTTATTACCTTCGTCTCGATCCAAGTAGGCTCCGCCAGAGAGTACCAAGGCAGCTTTGACGCCAAACTTACCGAGTTTCTTAATGAGCTTGGGGACACCATCAATGGGTGAACACACCACAGCAAGATCAGGCACCTCAGGCAGCTCGTCAACACTCCGCACGCAGCTAACACCAAACACGGTGTCGTACCCCTTCAGGTTAACGGCCCAAAGCTTCCCCTTGAAATTGCCCTCTTGCAGATTACCCAGCACCAACCCACCTAGCGATTCGGGCTTTTCAGAGGCACCGAACACTGCAATGGAGCGAGGTTCGAAGAAATGATGCAAAAAGCGTGTGCTCACGAAAGCGCCTCCCCGGAAATGAATGTCTACTGTGTACGACTTATTGACACTGTCGCGCAAGCCCCCGAGGCGATTAAGGTAGCTTTATCGTTATCGGAGCGCTTGCATGATTACTGCCTACCTTACCCATCCAGACTGCGCATTGCACCACATGGGGCCAGAACACCCCGAAAGCCCGCTGCGCCTTGAGGCGATTCGTGCACGCCTCTCACTGTCTGGGCTACTGCAACAAACCATGCAAGCCGATGCGAAAGAGGCTGACGAAGACGTATTGGCAAGAGTGCATCCGATTAGGCACCTTCATGCCTTGGAGAAATGCGTTCCCAAAGAGGGTATTGTCACGCTGGATAGCGACACAATGATGAACCCTGATAGCTTAAAAGCCGCTCGTGTCGCTGCAGGTGCGGTGGTTCGCGGCGTCGACCAGGTATTCAAACGCCAGGCGGATAACGTCTTTTGCGCCGTTCGCCCACCTGGCCACCATGCCGAAGCAGCAGATGCGATGGGCTTTTGCTTCTATAACAATATTGCCGTTGGGGCTGCCCATGCGAAGGCTAAATACGGCGCCAAGCGGATTGCAATCCTCGATTTTGATGTTCACCAGTGCAACGGCACTATCGATATTTTTAAGAACGACCCGGAAGTGCTGATTTGTACCAGCTTTCAATACCCTTTCTACCCTTGGCGTTATTTACGCAGCGAGTGGCAAAACGTCGTAAATACACCGCTGGAGGTCGGCACGGCAAGCCAGGAGTATCGGCGCGTTATCGAGCGCCAGTGGCTACCGGCGCTGCACGCTTTTAAACCCGATCTAGTGATGCTCTCAGCGGGATTTGACGCGCATAAAGACGACCCTATAGGCGATATCTGCTTAGAAGATGAAGATTTTTACTGGATCACCCATCTCGCCATGGAGATAGCGGCACTCTATGCCGAGAACCGGGTTGTTTCCGTATTGGAAGGTGGTTATAACCCTCAGTCGCTTGCGAGTGGCGCCGAAGCTCATCTAAAAGCACTATTAGGCCTGCCTTTTACCGATACCCCTTAGCTATTGCCCACCAGTGCGTGGGCAGCTGTGGTATTATGCGCCTTTAGCTTTTATATGTTGCTTTCCTTCCCACGTGACTTTTATGACCGCGACTTCTGAAGAGCATGCAGCGCTGCGTATCGCATCAGGGCGAAAACCTTTTGTAGAGCCTCTCCGCTTGGGCGAACGGCTCAAGCAGATCCGCCTCGCCAACCAGTGGACGCTGGAAGACGTGAGCCAACGCACCGGCATTGCCCGCTCCACGCTCTCCAAAATTGAGAATGACCAGGTCTCTCCGACGTTTAGCGTGGTGCAGAAGTTAATTAGCGGCCTCGATATTGATCTTCCCCAGCTCTTCACCCCTCCTAAACGCGAGCGCTATACCATGGGGCGACGGGATTTAACGCGCAAGGGTAAAGGGCAGCTGCACCCTACCCCCACCTATGAGCATGAGCTGCTTGGCCACCAGCTTGCGCAAAAGCGCATGATTCCGTTTAAAACCATCGTGCGAGCACGCACTTTTGAAGAGTATCACCAGTGGGTGCGTCACGATGGTGAAGAGTTTTTGATGGTTCTCCACGGCGATATCCTGCTTTACACGGAGTTCTACGCGCCGTTAACGCTGACAGAAGGCGACAGCATCTACTTTGATAGTGATATGGGCCATGCCCTGGTATCCACCAGCCAAGAGGATGCTGTCGTACTTTCGGTGTGTACCCGTGGAGATTTGGTGTAGCAGCAACAGCCTACTGGCTACAAGCAGTTGGTGGGTTTCGGTAAACCTGCAATTCGCGCCAGACGCTTAGGCGGGCTTCCCGGGAACAGCGACATGAGATACACCGAGCGCCCTTTCTCATCACCTAAAGCTTGCTTAGTGGCTTTTACCAATGGCCGCATCGCCGGTGCCATTTCATAACGGGTATAGAAATCACGCACTAAGCGAATAAGCTCCCAGTGCTGCTCAGTTAGCACTAAGCCTTCATCCTCGGCTAGCAACTCAGCAACTGCTTCGCTCCAATCTTCCTGCTCTACTAAATATCCCTCAGGGTCGACTTTAATTTTTTTAGCATTATCAAGATAACGGTATAAATTTTCATCGCTCATATTTAATACCAGGAGATAATTTTTTCGTTCTGCTCAGTCAGGGCGACAAAACCCTCCATATCAACCAGTGAAGCGTTATTCTCAGCCGCTATCGAGAGCAGCCCTCGAGTTGCCGCATCCTCTTCCAGCAAAAAAACTTCAGCGCCCGTCGTATTCCACCCATGCCAATCCGGGTACAGCGCAGCCTGTACCGCATCCTCGATCAGCAGGACGCTATCCCCTGCCGCCAAGGTGGAGAGCATCTGCTGTGCCGCCTCGCTATGGGGCGGTTTATTTAGAATATGTAGCATCGTTAACACTGCCCCGTTTAAAAATTCAGCACCTGATGATAGCGGCCCAGTAGGCTGGGTAACTGCGCCTCCGGCACGATCGTTACCCCATCAACTAGCTGTGCCACATCCAGATTAAACGCTTCCAGCGCGCTCTCTGGCACAAGCAATTGATCAATATCATACATTTCCAGCATATCGATGGTTGGCAGTGTCGCTTTCTGCCCCGGCGCACCGGCTGCCTGCTCTTTCAACAGCGCCAGCACCCCTTGGCCAAGAAACAGCAGGCTTACCGGCTGACCAAAGGCAGCGGCGACCAACGCCACATCCAGCCCTTCTCGTAGGGCGTTGTTACTAAACGGCGCATGACGAATAATCACGAGCCGTTCGTGTTCATTGCACATTATTGCCGCCCCTAAGCGAAAGTCACTAAACGGTCACAGCGCTGCTGCAGCGTCAGCAGCTGCCCTAACCCGGTTAATTCAAACGGCGCTTCCAGGTTAAAGTGTGCCTGGCCATGCCGCTTTGCCTCGGCTTCGCTCATTACGCCCCGGCGTAGCGCCGCTGCGATACACACGTCCAGCGTAATACCATGCTCACGATGGAGTGCAATCCACGCGTCACGCATGTTGAGTTCATCCTGGGGCGGTGTCATCAACGTAGAGGCGTTATGGATACCGTCCTGGTAGAAAAACACGCCCGCAACCTGGTGCCCCCTGCTAATAGCCGCCCTAGCGAAGCGCAGTGCAGAGTGGGGTGCCGCACTTGTATAGGGTGCCCCCATGACTAATAAGCCGTACTCCATAGCGTTGTCTCGTGCTAAATCAGCGAAAAAAAACAGACCCTACGGGGTAGGGTCTGTTATCGGCGTCACATCAAGTGACTGCGCGCTCTATCACGATCAGTCGTTGCTCATAATACCCAGGATCGACAGCAAGCTGACGAACAGGTTGTAGATGGACACATAGAGCGTGACGGTAGCGAGGATGTAGTTAGTCTCGCCAGCGCGGTGAACGATTTCACTGGTCTGGTACAGAATGGCCGCTGAGGCAAACAGTACGAAGCCAGCGGAAACCATCAGTGAAAGCGCAGGAATGTTGAAAATTAAGCCTGCCACCATCGCCAGGATCAGAACAATGGCACCTGCCATCAGGAAGTTGCCGAGGAAGCTGAAATCCTTCTTCGTGGTCAGCGCTACCGCAGAGAGACCGATAAACGTCAGGCCAGTCATAGCCAGCGCGTTCATGATCAGCGCACCGCCATTAGGCAGCGTTAGGTATGCAGAAATAATCGGCCCTAAGGTAAAGCCCATAAAGCCGGTAAACGCAAAGGTCGCCAGCAGGCCCATCGCGGAGTTAGCGGTTTTGTGAACCAGGAACATTAGGCCGTAGGCACCGATGAAGAACACAAAAATGTTCATCTGCTGGATGCCCATCGCAACGGAGGCACCCGCCGTCAGCGCAGAGAACAGAAGCGTCATCGCCAGCAGCGCGTAGGTATTACGCAATACCTTGTTCGCACTAACACTACTTACCGTGCTGCGAGTTTGCGTTCTCGCCATGTTCGAATCGTTAAAAGCCATGTATCTGTGCTCCCTAGTAGTCATACTATCAACGGACAAGAATGCCGTTACCTAGTTCCAGACGCAAGTCTTTGTCTTTCACGCTAACCATCACCATGGTTGATAGAGCTGAATCTCTTCACTGAGTTAGACAGGATAAGGTTCTATAAAATCTCCCTCTGTCAACACGACCCCGGCATCAAGCCAAAGGCGCCTCAGTGTCGTCTTCCCCCTCTTTCTTATGCGGTGTAACCGCCGTAGAGGCCACTTGGCGGGCATCCTGGGCATTATATAACCGTGCATCAATGGCACTAAGCAGCGCTAATTGTGCAAACAGCACCACAAAACAGATCAGCAAACCTTTTAACATGGTCATCGTCCTTAAAAGGCGGATAGCCCGCCTGGATTCACCGATAGTAGCCCAGAGCAACTAGAAAGCAACGGGATGCGAAAAATAACTTTTCGCTTATTTTTAGGCGAACTCTTCGGTGTCAATATCGGCCTGCTGTGCCTCATTATAACGGGCACCGGCAACATCACCGGGTAGCATCATCCCGTTCAGTTGGGCAAGATCGGTAGTACTTAGCACCACATGTTCGGCTTTAAGGTTTTCGCGCATGTGGCTAACGGAACGCGTGCCTGGAATCGGGATAATATGGCTCCCCCGCGCCTTGACCCAGGCAAGGGCTAACTGGGCAGGAGTGATGCCCAAGCGCGTCGCCAGGGCATTAAACTGCGCCAGCAGGGTTAGATTATGGGTCAGGTTATCGCCGTTAAAGCGCGGCATGCCGGCACGCATATCGCCACTGGCGAATGCGGTGTCAGTTTGAATGGCACCAGAGAGAAACCCGCGGCCCAATGGGCTGAAGGCTACTAGCGCCGTGCCTAGCGCTTGACACGCTTGGCTCAGCGCAATCTCTGGATTACGCGTCCACAGCGAGTACTCCGACTGAACCGCTGCTACTGGATGCTCGGCGTGCGCCTTACGCAACGTTTCAGCAGAAATTTCCGAAAGCCCAATGGCGCGAAGCTTCCCCTCTTCCACCAGCCTACCCAGCGCTCCTACGCTCTCTTCAATAGGCACCTGACGATCCAGGCGGTGGAGATAGTAGATATCCAAGTGATCCGTTTTCAAACGCGCCAGACTCTCCTCGCATTGGCGGCGCAGTGTCTCCGGCCGACCATCAATTATCCGCTTACCACTCTCAGGGTCTATGGCCATACCGCACTTGCTGGCGAGCAGCAGCTCTCGGCGCTTTGATGACAACGCCTTCCCCAGTAAGCGCTCATTTGCGGTACCACCGTAGAGTGTGGCCGTATCAAAATGGCGATAGCCCATTTCAAAGGCCTCATTTAGTGCCCGAACGCCTTCCTCTTCAGGCACATACTGCCCGTAGCCATGGGAAAGGTTCATACAACCAAGCCCGATACGCGGCGATGCTACTTCCTGTAATCGTTCATATAACGCAGACATAGAGGACCTCGGTAGAGTGATAAAGTGGTAATGGATTGTCATAGAGTGGTGATGGATTATGACGCTAACGCCTGGGCACTATCCGCAACAGTTGGAAGCGGCACCTGTGCCGCTAACCATTCAGGCAAACGATGTTCAAGATAGTACCGTGGCCGCCAAGGGGTGCCTTCAATAAAGCCGACGTGCCCACCTTTTGGAAATAGCGCCAAAGACACGCAGCTAGGCAGCATGTCAGTTTTGGGAACCGTGTGGGGATAGATAAACGGATCATCTGCGGCATGAACAATAAGGGTCGGAGTTTGAATCGCTTCGACAAAGAAGGCGCTGCTACAGCGGCGGTAGTACTCCTCGGCACTCCCATAGCCGTGCAGCGGCGCGGTTACACGGTCGTCAAAGTCCCAGAACGTTTTCATACTCTCCAGGGCTTCAAGGGAAGTTAACCGCGCCAGCTCCTCCTCGCGCCCTTGCCGACGGAAAGCGTGGCGTTTTGTTGCTACATAGTGGTGCAGGTCGCGCAAGAAACGCGCCTGATAAATCTTGGAGAAGCCCTGGTTGATACGGTCGGCACAATGGTCCAAACGAAACGGCACCGAAACAGCCACAGCCGCGTGCAGCGGGCAGGCACCGCCCGTCTCACCCAAGTACTTCAGCAACACATTGCCACCCAGTGAATAGCCAATGGCGGCAAAAGGTTTTTCCGGGTAGCGCGCTATGAGCTGTTGAATAATATCGGCCAGATCGTCACTGACACCGGAGTGATACCCTCTAGCACGATGGTTGGGCTCCCCGGAACAGCCTCGCCAGTTCACCGCCACGCTCTGCCACCCTTGTGCCGCCAACGCCTGCTGTTGCCCTAATATATACAGCGATGATGAGCTGCCGGTTAACCCATGCAGCAGAATCGCGCAGCGAACCCCGTCATTTTGGGGTTGACCTACTTGGGGGCCGTACCAATCCAAATCAATAAAATCGCCATCCCTGAGCGTCATACGTTCGCGTTGGCGTTTCAGCTGCGGGGTTGGGCGGAACAGCGTGCTAAAAAGCGTTTGCAGATGCCCGCCCGATAACCAACGCATGGGGCGAAAACCAGGGTAAACAGAGCGCATGCCATTTGTTACCAGCAAAGAAAACCGCCGGATAGCTTAGCAAACTTTTACCACATGCAAACTTTCTCCACCTCGCAGCGATGCGCCTTTTTGGAAAGTGCAACCAAACGACCGACGGCCTCCACTACTGGTGATGCGAATGCTCGTTATCCTTCGGCGGACGGCGTCTAGCCAGAAATAGCCACTCGCCAAGTAAGATGGTCACCATAACCGCGCCAGCCACTATAAGCACCAGAGGGTCTGAGGTGGCTTTTACCCATATAAAGCCAAGCAGCACGATGGCATCCAGTAAAATAGCGATGCTTGGGATTATCCTGTTAGCGCCTACGCTCTCCCTAAGGTGGCGTACTACCCCCCAGTGAATGGCAATATCCATAATCAAGTAAAAAATAATGCCAAGCGCGGCGATACGGCTAAGATCAAAAAAGATGGTTAAGACCAAGCCGAATACGATGGTATACACCAGCGTATGCTTCTGGAGGCTACCCGGCATGTGGAAATGGCGATGTGGCACCAGCTTCATTTCCGTCAGCATGGCTAACATACGGGAAACGGCAAAGACGCTTGCAATAATCCCGCCTGCCGTTGCCAACATCGCTAAAATAACAGTAAAGCCAACCGCCGCCTCCCCCAAGGCTGGCCGAGCCGCCGCCGCCAAGGAGTAGTCCTGCGTTTCAATAATCTCGGCTAAAGAGAGGTTACTGGCAACGGCAAACCCCACCAGGGCATAGATCACTACACACAGAGCAATGGAAATCATGATTGCTCTGCCTAGGTTACGCTTGGGGTTCTTCAGCTCAGACCCACTGTTGGTAATGGTCGTAAAGCCTTTAAAGGCCAAAATGCCCAATGCTGTGGCGCCTAGAAATCCAGTCACTGTCGGGGTTGGGGTTGTCGCTGCCTCGCCGCCCCCCATTTCCAGGGAATCGGCTACGAATACCCCGGCCACACCAAATACCACAATGCCGCCGATTTTGATGATGCCAAGTACAGAAGCAACCGTCTCAATCAGCTTATTCGCGGATAAATTTATTAAAAAAGCCGCCAGCAATAGGCATACACCCAGCAACGGCACAAACAGCCCCCGTTCCCCCAGTTCAAATAGCTCTAGGGTATAAGAGCCAAAGGTTCTTGCCAGAAAGCTCTGGGCAATCACCATGGAAAAGTACATCAAAAGCGCATGAAAGGCGGTGGGGAGCGTTGAACCGTAAGCCTTTTGCAGGTACATACCTATTCCCCCAGCAGAGGGATAGGTACTAGATATTTTGATATAGGAGTAGGCGCTAAATGCGACAATGGCTGCAGCCGCCAAAAAGGCAAACGGGAAAAGACGCCCTGTCATCTCCGCCATTTGGCCCGTTAAGGCAAAAATGCCAGCCCCGATCATCACCCCTGTGCCTAGCGCTATGGCCCCTATCAGCGAGAGGCTTCCTTTCTCGTAATGTGGCGTTCTATCCTTATCAGCCATCAGCTAGTCTCCCTTCAAGTTGAAATACGCTGTGTTTCCGCTTTACAGCCTAGAACCCTGTGCAGCCTTAAGGTCAAGAACACCAACCGTACTCCACTCGCCGGATGACGCCAGTGGTTAGCCCTAAAACCGTTAACCATTGTCTTTTAGGCTTTCGGCCAAGTGCTCTGCTAGCAGTTCATTAATTTTCAGCAACAACGGTTTCATGGGTTATCAGCCACTAGAAGTTGATATCACCGCACATGCATGACCTGGCGCAATAAAAACCCAGAAGGCGTCCTAATACGATTGACCTAAAGGCAACCCATAGGTTGTAGGCTCGCTAACATACTTGCTGACTGATAGGAGATTCGCCATGATGGGTGCAGATTGCTTTGCCATGATGGGTTCAATGGGTTGGCTAGGGTGGATAATGCCCGTTATGCTCTTACTACTGGTGGGGTTGGGTATCGCCGCGCTCGCCAAGTATTTATTCCGTCGCTCTTAAAGCACATATCGGCAGCCCAGCCAGGACTGCCCGATCGCCCAAGCCACATAGGCCGGGAACAGCGCGCTAAAACCACCGGCTTTGATCCAAATCAGCGCCCCCTGCCATCCATTTCACGATACTAACGCCGAGACACATACTCGGATAACAGGGCTGATAGACTGTGATAGAGCACTACCTCTGGATCAAACATCTGCATATGACTGCAGCTTTCATGAGCCTTGCCTTTTTTATTCTGCGCGCATTCTGGTCGGTCTTTGAGCACCCCATACGCCATCAGCGCTGGGTAAAAACGGTACCCCATATCATTGACACAGCACTGCTGACACTGGGCGTAATACTCGCGGTAATCCTCAATTTCTGGCCACTACCGCCCTGGCTAATCGCCAAGATAACTGCCCTGATTATCTATATCTTATTGGGCACCATAGCGATTAAGCGCGGCAGAACGCCCGCGATACGGGGTGCGTTTGCGCTGGCTGCCGTACTCGTTTTTGTCTATATATTAGGCGTTGCGATTCAACACACTCCGTTCTCCTGGTTTGGAGTGGTAACAACCTAACGGGTTAGGAGAGACGAGTTAGGAGAGATAGATGCGAATCGCCCAGCTCGCTTGGAATGTGCTCGCCTTTTTAAGTATTGGCCTTGGGGTGGCCGGTATCGCGTTGCCCCTACTTCCCACTACCCCCTTCTTACTACTGGCGTTCTGGGCAGCAACCAAAGGCTCCCCACGCCTAGCTAATTGGCTTTACTACCACCCCCAGCTTGGCCTCTATCTGCAAGCTTGGCATACGCAGCGGGCCGTGCCTAAACGAGCCAAACTCACCGCCGTTGTCTTATTAATCGTGAGTTGGTTAACCCTACTACTCTCCGGCGCCAGCGCCCTCCTGTTGGGTATGCTGGCGCTGTTATTCGCACTGGTTGGTGCATTTATCCTCACTAGGCCTGCAATGCAGTAAACCAATGATGCGACTAACATGCTAACAAGGTGGTTTAGAGCCTCAAGACACAATCTCAACACAGTGAAAGACCGGTGCATTTAATAGAGGGCTTGTTAGGGAGGAAACGTAGGGCCTAGAAACGAAAAAAGCCCCTGACGAATCAGGGGCTTTTCGAGATGAGTGGCGGAGGGACAGGGATTCGAACCCTGGATAGGCTATTAACCTATGCCGGTTTTCAAGACCAGAAAACCAGCCTCAATTTCCCCCAATAAAACAGTAGCTTAGAATACAGCAGTATAACGGTAAGCGGTTATACTCGTGTGTTTTAGCTCTGTTCCCACCTAAATCTAAAGCCTTTCCGTTCCCCTATCCTACCACCTTGAGCCTGCCTTGCTAACCGAAATACAACGCGTGCGACATGCTGGAAGCGACGTTAATGGCGTTGCATTGTCGAGCTTAGTGGCAGTGACGCGTGCCTGCTTTCGTATCCCGGTGGCAACCACTGCCATCAGTACGGCCACCATGCTCCACTACGTCACCGCTGCTAATAGCGGTGGCAGCCGTTACGTTTCCTGCACCTAGCAACATGCCAGCCAGCATTAGAGCTACCAGTACCTTTTTCATTATCGCTTCCTCATTTACGCTGGCCCATCGCCAGCCAAAAGAGATTAGCACTGTCCCTACTCAAGCAAAGCTGACTTTAGTCAAAAGCCTACTTAATTTTTATCAGCAGGTCGCATCAATTGCCAAATTTTATTAGTCTTCCCTCTCACTTGCAGGGATGACCCAAATGAAACAGCTTTCCTACTTTAGTGCCCTTCTAGTTGCCCTACTGCTGCCTGGCCAATCAGTCGCCGATGTGCCTTCTTCTTTCAATGCGGCAAAGCGCATCGCTGAAGAGCAGATTTACTATGATCAGGACACGTCTTTTTACTGCGGCTGCCAGTTCGACTTTGAGGCTGGGCCCAACCTGGAAGCCTGCGGTTACGAGATTAGAAAGCAGCCTCGAAGAGCAAGCCGTATCGAGTGGGAGCATGTAATGCCAGCTTACGACTTTGGCCGGCAACGGCAGTGCTGGAAAGATGACGGTCGGGATAACTGCCGCCGGACAGATGAGGTATTCAGGCGCGCAGAGGCGGATCTACACAACTTGGTACCGGCAATTGGCGAGGTCAACGGCGACCGATCTAACCTAAGATTTGCCATGGTAAACACACCAGAGCATGAATATGGAGCCTGCGAAGTCGCTGTTTCTTACGAAGAGGACTCGTTTCAGCCACCACCCCACCGGCGTGGCGACATAGCGCGCACCTACTGGTACATGCAGGACACCTACGGCATAGAGATCAGCCGACAGCAACAGCAACTATTCACGGCCTGGGCTAACCAAGACCCGGTCGATGAATGGGAGCTAGAACGAAACCGCCGAATCGCTGCTGTTCAGGGCAATGCTAATCCCTATGTGGGCGAGGTCGCTATTCAGCAGGCTGCCGAGCCTGAGCCAGTTAGGTCTGCGCCCGCTATACCTCAGCGTTCAAGTAGCGCTGACTTTAGCTGTTCGACTCGAAAGAATTGCGGTGCCATGGCTTCTTGCGAAGAAGCGTTATTCCACTTGAATCAGTGCGGCAATGGTCGTTTGGATGGTGATAGTGACGGCGTGCCCTGTGAATCGATATGCCCATAATCAAAAAGCCGCTCGTAGGCGGCTTCAGGCAGTTAGGCTAGCTCTGCTTCAAGAATGGCTTCTAGCGGGATTGGATGGGCTCTGCGAATGCGCTTTTGGCTCTTCTCATTATGATAGGCTTTCCAGAGATCGCCCTTCTGCTGAAGGTTGAGCCAGAAATCAGGCGTGTTACCAAACACCGTGGCCAGCATAATGGCGGTTTCAGCAGACAATGCGCGCTTGTTGTTACAGATTTCATTAACAACACGCGGTGCAACGCCCATTTGGCGGGCAAGCGCCGATTGTGTCATCTCAAGCGGCTCCAAAAACTCATAAGTGAGCATTTCACCAACGGTTGTGGGCTTTCGCTCTGTCATCATCATGACGTCACCTATAGGTGTGCGGGTCCAAATAAATATCCCAAGCATGACCATCTGACCATTCAAAAATCAGTCGATATTGCTTGTTTACCCGGATTGCGCATAAGTGGGACATCTTTCCATCCAGGTGCTTGAATCGGTTGCCGGGCGGAACCCTGAGGTCAGCTTCCGAGGTAGATGCATCTATCAAGTCCAGCTTTCTGTTGAGAGCACTTTCGATAGAAGCGGGTATCGGGCCTGGATTTTTCCCAGTTTGATAAAACGTTTGCAGCCAGTCGTCTCTGAAGGATTTGATCATCCGTGCGCTCCTTATCAGCTTACTATACCATATGGCGGTATAGCGTCAAGACTGACAGTTATGCGGTTCAAGGTGATATAGGCCATCAAACCACAAGCCATAGCTACAACCCCCTCATTGGCATACCCTACCTCATGACGCCAAATCGCGCTAAGCTCTCTTCGATAATGAACGGGGAGCGAGAATGTCTGATCAAATTAACATTGTTCGGAGCGTCAAGGATCTTAGAAACCTTGCCAGCCAAGGGCAAGAGATTAACTTCGAACAAATAGCCTTTGAAGGATGGCCGCTGGTTGAGATCAAGATCTATGGTGATAAGTATCATGGCGAAATAACGCCAGAGGTCGCCGAGTCACTCTATGAGTTCTCTCAAAGCCTCAAGCGAGCCTATGCAGCCTTCAAGTATGGCGTACCAAAGGTATCCGCATTAAAAGGTAACGATGCTGCTATATTTGAAGGTCTAACCTTCACTGTTGGTGAAGGCTGCACAGAGATTGCAGGCAAGTTCTCAGATGCGTTCCAAAAAATGGGGCTTGATATAGCCTCGGAGGCTTTCCAGCATATGAATTCAGAGCACATACTAATACTGCTGATAGCACTCGGGGTGATAACAATAGGCGGTTATGTAGGCATCAGAGGGTATGCCAAATATAAAGACACTGAACTGTCAAAGCGGCAAGTAGACGCCCAAGTTGATACCGTCAAGGCCACAGGCGATGCTATTAAGGATGCGCTTATAGCTAGTCGAGAAGATGCTAATAAAGCAATAGCAGCCCTGCCCGCAGAAACGAGGCAGCGAGTTTATATGTTTGGTGACCAAGTCGATGATGGCTACGAGAAAGTCGTAAGAGCTGCGGGCGACGCAGAACGCATTGACATAGGCATCAACCATCTTACTAAGGAGCAGATTGAAGACATTGCTCACAAGGATCCAGTAACTACTCAGGGTAAGTCAGAAATTAAAGACCCTGTCATAATTCATGGCATAACAAAAAACCCTGATAAGCGCATAGTTACAGTGACGGCCTCATCTGCTCGCTACCCATCTCGCCCCCTGACGTTGAAATACATCATGTTTGACGGGTTGGATACGCAGGCGGAGGAAAACTTGCACGAAGCGCTTCGTCATAGTTCCACAAAGCGAGCGCTGATTGACTATCAGGCGCTGCTTAACGCTAATACGGGCGAATTTGAGCGCGGCACCTTACAAGATGTAGGGGATTTGATCTCTTACCATAAAGAAAGCAGCGATGACGAAGAAGAATAGCAAGGGGGTAAGGATGAAGCTTTTAACAGCCTCAGCACTTATAGCGGCAATGGGAATTTTAGTGGCAGGTAGTGGGTATGCATTGAGTGTTGCGACTCCCTGGATATCTAAAGAATCATGCCTCCTGAGCGTTTCTGCATCAGATTCAACAGCTCCAGCGATAGGCGTGCAGGCCTGCGCGGATAGATTTGGCTATGAACTTCCAAATTTAGATTTTTCTCAAGAAGATATAGCAATGATTGATGGGAAGGGTAGCTTTCTTGCTGGTAGGTTTTCCGCTGATATATACAATGGCTCGTCTCTCAATTTAACCGAACTTACCATTGTCGTTATGGATCCAGAAACGACAGAAGATGATGAACCGATTAGGCATTATTACGAAGTAGATACAGAGATACCGCCAAAGTCAGTCGGCAAGGTTAGCTTTGAAGTTTTTCAAGAATACGACCAAGCTCGGTGGTCTATCACTAAGGCTAGGGGGCGCCTGAGTAATTAAGCTAGGCCCTCGCACAGCCCCTTGCCAAGCGCTACCCTATAAGCGTTCCTCTCCAAAGGTGGTGCGCAATGTCAGACGATCCGTGGTACATCGTGGCGTTTACCCTCGCGATGGGCTTTGGAATGATGGGCGGGTTTATCATGACGGTGGTGCCACGCGACTGGCAAAACCTGCAAGGCTGGCTACTGGTGAGCTATATCGGCATCCCTGCCTTTGTCATCATCATTGCCATTGCGGTCAATGCCCCCGGCTTACTGTTCGGGGGCTTGTTTGTGGCGGGCGTGTTGGCCATGAGCCGCTAGTTATTTGCCCTGGCGTCCAAGATTCGCTCTGCTTGCATACGCTGAATCTGCACCTTCATTGCTTGTAAGCGGTCTATCCGTTGCCGCTTGATCTCACCGTCCAAATTAGAGCGCTGAATAATCTCAATCCGCTGATTCAGCGTGCTCAAGCGTCGTTGGGCACGGTTGAGCGCTGGTCTTAACTGCAGCATTTCCCGTTTGCTTTCGGCGCGTTCAGCGGCTTCGGCCAGTCGGCCCAGCTCGCGCAGCTCCTTCACGTCTGAATAGGCGCGCCCAGCTTCCCGTAGCCCCTCATAAAACACGGTGCCATATCGGGTATACGGGTCCACATCGTTCAGGTTGGAGTAGAAACGGCGCATCGGCTGGTACTCATACCACCGCGTGGAGGGCGCATCCTCCCCCTGCAAGAGGCGTGTCACCGTATCGGTGCCGCCCAGCATCCAGGTACCCAGCGCGCCCAAGTACCCTTCTATTAAGTGATCCACTTGTACAGGCGATAATGCAGCAGGGTTGCTGTCTGGATCGCCAATAGCGCCTATCGTGCTGTTGAGCAGTTGGCTCAAGCCGGTGCCGAGTTTTGACGTGCTGTAGCGCTTACGCATCTCGGGTGAAAGGCGGTCCATACCCATGCTCTCAATCGGCCGGCCAGTGAAGCTATCCTTGTTGGCGTAGATATCCAGTGCAGGTTGAAGCATTTGCGGTACCGGGCTGAATGAAAACGTGTCAGTCATCATGTGGCCCATACGCTGTGCAAACAGCTTGCCCGTGGCTTCATCATTTACAAACTGCTCGGTAAAGCGTTCGGCCAGGGTGGCCAGCGCCCCCACTTCAAAGGGCTTCGGTATCACCATGTGGGCACTACCCGCGAAGATATGCCAGTAGGTGTCTTTCTCCCACTCTTCAAGCGCTTCGTAGCGCTCGTCATCGTAGTTATGCAGGTACAACGCCAGCGCGGCCATTGTCACAGCGCCTGTGACTGCCCAGAACCGCCCTGCCGCTTGCTTGTCGGTCACACTGGCCTTCTTGCCGCCGAATAGCTCGCGCAGAACGTTGGTGCCTGGTTTCATGCCTGAGCGATAGATTTTATCAAGGCCTTGAATGCGAGCATTCAGAAACGGCACGATATCGATCAGGATGCGTACAGCAGGCCATGCGCCGTGGGCACTGAAGTCAATCAGGTCGCGGGATTCAAACGCGGCTTTCAGGCCGCCTTTCTCCTGGTTCTGCGTAAAGATCGCGGCGCGGTTAGCGTTCTCTGCTGTGTTATTGATATCTCCCCACCAGTTCCAGAGAAACCTCACTGCATCAACAGGAGTAGCAATACTTCCCCAGCCGCTACCAGCTGAACCAATGACCTTGGCATTACGCATGCTTCGCGTCATCTGGGCGCGCAGCTCGTCAGGGTTGTTGCCGTACAGGTGGCCGAAGTTGAACGCTCCTCCACTGGCCATCATTTGTGCATGGGTTTTAGCGTCACGAAACGACTTCCAGCCCGTGAGCACGTTGGAAAGCGCATTCTTACTGACCTCGTTGGTGGCGGTGGCCTGGATGCTGTCGCGAATCAAGTTAGCTGCAACGAACTGAGGCGTGATCGTCACCGAGTTGGTGAATATCCGCTTGAAGCTCCGCATGATACGCATCATGGTACTGTTCATCCCCGCGTGGCTTAGCGAGGTGAGCGCCGTAAACACCAGTGGGTCATCGATTTCGTAAAAGACCTTTTGGCCGTCCTCAAGAATAAAGGTCGATGTTTTCGTGTTTCGATTGCTCTCTGGAACCCGCTCGGCCATGCCCAGCTCTTTGGCGTTTTCAATCGCCTGGGTGGCCGCCTGGTTCTTTAAGCTGGCATCCAGTAGATGATGGAAGTTCATCATCGTGTTTTGCAGCAGGTCGTTAAGGTTCTGAGTGCCGCCTTTCAGGCGCTTGTAAGCCTGCTGGCGTGATAGGCCGCTGGTGGCCATCTGCCCGCTGGGCGCGCCCTTCTCCTCGCTCAAGCGATAAAACGGCACGTAGAACTCTTCACTCCAAAGCTCACGCTGGCTTTTCTGCAGGCTCTCCACGTACTTATCGAAGTCGGAAAGCTGGCTGCCTTTCCGCTTTGCCATCAAGTCTCTGATTTCTTGCGTCGTGGCAGCCACGCGCTCTTCTGCCTGCTGCTTGGCCTCTGGCGTTTTTGCACTTTCTACCGCCTTCTGCTGGCGTTTCAGGCGTTCACGCAAGGGCTTACTGATATTGAACTCGTTGAGCGCAGCGTTGAAAGCATCACGCTCGGTCATACCTTTGCCAAGAATGCCGCTCTGCTCGGCAATGGCGAGCACGTCATCTCGGTACTGTTGGAACTCGGCAAACACTTTGGCGTATAGCTCGGCGCGGTTGCGGCCATCCTTCGTTTGCCCGCGGTTCCAGGTTTTCATGGCGTCGATATCGTCCATATCGAACAGGTTTTCGCGGCCTTGCTGGCGTAGCTTGTCGGCGCGATTGCCTGCAATCCAGCCCATGAAGCGTTGAATCTCGGCGGGCTCGCCCAGCTCTCCCAGCACGGCACCCAGCCCTTGGCTGCCATCTTCCTTGGGCGTGATGATGCGCTCGTTTTCGTCTAGCTGGATGCGACTGTTGTGCAGCAGCGTATGCAACGCACCGTTGGCCGCATTGCTCATACGAGCCAATACCCAGCCAGAACGGCGAATATCATCACCTTCGGTAAAGTCGGCGCCGTACAGCTTTTCGTCCATTTCTTTCAGTGCCGCGTAACGATCCACCATGCCTTGACGGATTTTAAGCATGGCGCGGTCGGTTTTTTCTTTGTACCACTCCAAGAGTCGGCGGCGCGGCGTGCGGTCACCGTGTTTGCTCGCTGCCTTGCGGTCTTTATCGGTGAAGTCCTCAAAGGCATCTTCAAAATTCACGCGCTGCTTGGCGCGTAAAGCATAAAGCTGATCATCGCTGCCCAGGTTTTCAGCCTGCCGCTTACGCAGGTAGTCGCGGCTGCGCTCACCTAGGGCTAGCGCATCGGTGTAGGTCCATGCCACAGAGGGGAATAAGCGGCGCAGCAGCTCGCGGATCTTTGCCACGGCGCGCTGCCACGCTTTCGGCCGGTGCCCTTTCTCTAGTAGGTGGGCCACCATTTCCTCGGCGATTCGGATGCGGTCTTGGCGATCGCTCTTGTCGAGGAAGGGATATAGCTCTTCAACTTCACGAAGCGCTTCGCGGCCTTCTTTGCTGTTGGGCAAGTTGCGGTAAAGGCTGAGCATCACGCTATCAAGGTCTTTGCCCAATACGGCGCGCATGCCTTTGTGACCAACAGCCTCATGAACAGCGGTGCTTATGGCCTGCTCTACGCTGTCCACGTTATCGGCAATCACGTACATATCATCGCCGACGAAAAGGCCTCGAACTCGTTGAGGGTCTACGCCCTGCATGTTCATTATGACAAGTGACTGCCACGGCAGCTCAGAAGCTGACTTAATGACTTTGGCACCTTCAAATTCTGGTATGTCGGCCAGGGCCTCTTCTATTGCTTCACGGCTTACCGGGCGGGCGTCACTTTGGCCGATGGCGTAGCGCTGATCGTCGGCGGGGAGGCTATTTAGGCGGGCGGCTTCTTCTGCTGCGCCGTTCGGGCCTGTCCTCTGGCTTATGGCCTGGCCGTCAGGGTTGATAACTTCGTAAAGGCTGTCATTCACCTTAGCAATACGGAAGTTACCTACCTCCTGATAGCTACGCACACTGCGCTGCTCGCCTGAGTAGCCAGTGTATTCCAGTGGCTGGTTGCGGCGCTTGAATGAGGTATTTTGCGGGGTAGAGGGATTATCAGACGCGTTAGGTGTTAGCGACGCAGCATTGCTTTCAGTTGGCTCACCTTGGGGCTGCTCGCGGATAGGGCTAATAGGCGCTTCTCGGCGGTCAGCATCTCTTCCCTGAGTGACGAAATCTCTGAACTCTTCAGCTTTTGTGGTGAGCCTAGAAATGTAGCGCGCTTCTGATTGGGTGAGCTGATCGTAGCCATATCCGAGTGTCTCAGTGAAGTCTGTTTCGATATCGCCGAACTTAGTTCTAACATCGGCCAACAGTGCAGGTTCTGGTGATAGTTTTGCTGAATACTGCTTACCGGTCAATGCTGACGCAAGAATAACGTTTCCACCGTTTTGCTCAATGTAGCCTTTGAGCGCGGCAAAAGTGCCGCCTTGAGTCAGCGTATCATCGACAATCAGGTAGTCCCGTCCACGTTGCACCTCACCCTCAAAGATGGGCTGAGCAAACAGCCGCCCTAGCCCATCCTTACTAGTCCGCTGCGGCCTATTTGCCTGAACGATGCTGTTATCAAGCGGCAGGTCGAGCGCTTCTGAAAGCAACGAGGCATAGGCGGATGGAATTTTGTTACGGCCCGCCTCCTCTTGTGCGCGAACTGGTGTGACTATCGGGCTTCGCCCTTGGAGCTGGTTGTAAATAGCCTGAACAGCGTCGCTATTCACTACCTGTTCAACGTAGCGCTGAGCCGCCTCGACGTCGCCAGCTTTAGCCAACTGGTAATTATCGCTTTCACGCTCCACTCCAAGACCGGCTTGGATGATCGCGTCTGGAAAATTGCTCATTGACGAGCGCGTGAAACTGGGCGGGGTGCTTTCCATTCGACTCCCTAGCAAGTCGCTCTGTCCGCGTGACACGGCAATGTCGGCAGGCCGGTTGCTGCCGCTGAGCACAAAGTCATCGGCTTCCCGGTCTGCCTGGGCGCGCTGTGCCTGCTCGCGTTGCTGGCTGGCCTCTGCCTCTTCGGCCTGCTGCTGGGCCTGCTCGCGCTCGGCTAGCTCTTGCTCGCTGTAGGTGTTGAGTAGCGGCTCGTCGTCTACTTCTTGGGTGGGTTCTGCTTGAGGCCGCTGGGTAGGTTCAGCTTGTCCTTGCCTTTCAGCTCCTTGTTCGCGTCGTTGAGCGCCTGGCTGAACATCCCTCTCAGGTGGTCGTTGTTGGGTACGCTGATTTTGATTTTGCCCTTGGAAGCCTGCATCGAAAATATCCTGGTTGGTGGTGTCGTCAGCAAATAGCGCGCCGTTGGCCTCGCCTTCTGCGCGGTTGCGTACTGCCCGACCAATATAGCCAAAGGCGGTGGTCATTGCCTGGCGGCTACGCATGTTGTTGTTAATGGCAATGGCGAGTAGCGCGGTGGTTTCCGGTACCGGATCGCTAAAGGCGTCGGTTTGGCGGGCAAGTTCACGCACGCTAATGCCTTCCTGGCGGGAGCGGCGCACTAGGCGCACAGCGTCGTTAATGGTGCCAATGGCGTCTAGCGCTTCACGGCTGCCGGTTTCGCGCGCTACTGCTAAATCAGCGGCGGCCGCCTGCAGTCCGGCGGCGAGGTTACGCATGTTCTCAGCCTGCTCGGTAACCATTTCCACCATATCGGGGTCTTGGTAGGCGGCAGCAAACACGGCGCGCTGCATCCGCTGGCCGAGTTCTGGCGTGGCTTGCCCATCTCGTGTGGTATAGCGGCTGGCCTCGTTGTTACCCAGGCGCTGCACGAAGCCGCGCTGAAAGCTGCGGTTGCTGGCTGCCAGCGGGTCGCCGCTTTCGTCCGGCGCCCATGCCTGCAGGTCAGCCGCGGTTAAACTGTCGGCGTCGGCTTGCGCCTGCTCGTAGGCGTTCATGCCGGCCACGGTGCTTTCATTAGCACGGCGGGCGAAGTCGGCGCGGTCTACGTTAGTGATGCGCTCTCGCACTAAGACCGGCTGTTGCATCTCGTCCACGGCGCCGGGGTCGATACCCTGGCGCTCCGCTTCGGCACGCACAAACTCGCGGTAGCGCTGGGCTTGCGGGCTGTTCTGGCTGTAAGCGGTGGTAATGGCCATGGTGCGGCCGTTGCCGGATTCCACCACGCCATCACTGCCAATGATCGGCGCACCGGTGCCAGCGTCGTTGCTGTTGCCTAAACGCTCCGGGTTTAGGCGAGCGGCGATGTTGCGGACCTGTACCTGGCTGTTCGCGTTGGTGCGGTCGCGGGGCTGCAGTTCCTGCGGGTAACGCTGGTTCACACGGCCATCGGGGGAATTGGAGGCGGTCAGCTCTGAGGCCTCTACCACACGGAAGCGGGTGCGAATCGGGGTGTTGTCGGGCAGATAGGTAGTTTGCCCACGGCCACGGGTGCGAGCCAGCTGCGCGGCACGCTCGGCGCTGGCTTGCTGCTGGGTGCGCTGGCCTTCCATTGCATTACGTGCGCCCGTATCGGTAAAACGTGCGCGCTCGAAAGGTTGGTCGAGGCCGGTGTTGGCGTTGCCTGCGGTGGGGCCATCACCGTAGATGATGCCGCTTTGTGGGAGGCGCGGCGCGGTGTCTTGGCGTAGGCGCTCAGGGCGGCGGAAGATCTCTCCGTCCAGCGTTTCGCCCTGGCGGTTGGGGCGCCCGGGTAGCGGGTCTGGCCCTAGGTATTCGCCGTCTAGGCCGGTGTTGCGAGCGGTGCCGTATTGACGCTCAAACGCGGCGCGGCGGGCTTGCTCCTCTGCCTCAACATCGCGGGTCGGGCCTTCGCCATAAATCACGTCATCACGGCCAATGCTACGGCGGTTGAGCGTGTCGGCCTGCTCCTGCTGAGTGCGCTGGCGGGCGTCAAACTGCTGGGGTGATTCGCCGCGAATGCTGTCACCGGTACCGGGGGGTAGCTGACCTTGGCGGCCTCGCAGTAAGCCCGCGATGGGTTGCGGCTGCTCTGGGTCGGTCAGCTCGCCTTCCATCGGTCGCTCGCGGGTGCCTGCGGTGCGTAGAGCGCTGCGAAGATCGTTGGCGATGTTCTCGGCGCGTTCCATGATGCGACCCGCTCGCTCAATCTCGCCTGCTTCTAGCGCCGCCTCTGCTCGCTTGATAATGCTATCCATATTGCGAAGGCGAGTTGAGCCCTCAAAGCTTGCGCCGCGTGCCAGTGCTTGCAAGTCGTCAGCATCTTGCAGGCCGCGCTGAATACGCAGCCCTACTTCGCTTGCTTGCTGTTGGCGTTGGGCGCGCACTTCAGGGGATTGCTCGGTGGTTTGTTGCTCACCCTGCGCCTGCTGCTCGGCGCCTAACCCTGCCGTAGCTTGGTCGAGGGCATCACCGCCTTGAGCAGCGGTTTGTTCGCGGGCTTGGGTAACACGATCTACCTGGGTGCGTGCTTGGTTACGCTCCAGTACGCCAGCAGGCGCGCCGACAACGCCACCCATTAGGCCACCTGCGGCAGCTTCGTCCACTAGCGCCTTAATATCCACATCGCCCAAGTTGGCTAATAGGGTTTCGCCGTTGTTCTCTACCCAGTAGTTGGCGTGCTGATTGATTAGCCCCTGCAGGCCTTCAGTGCTGGCCTCTGCCATTAAATTGGTGAGCGAGCCACGCCCAGCTGCACTGCGAGTAGTGCGGGCGGCTTTGCGTTGTAGATCTGCCAATACGCGGTCGCTGATCTCGCTGGCCGCTTGATCGGCAATGTCGCTCTTACCAGCGGCGCGCAGCAGGCGTAATGGCGTCACCGCGTCTAGCGAGCCTGCCAGTACACCATGGGCTAACGACACATCCAGGTCTTCGGTCTCGCCCATGAGGGCACCGGTTTCCATTCCAGTGGATGTGCCGATAGCACCCAGCGCCTGCCCTGCGCGCTTAGCGCCTTCCTTGGCAGTAGCGCCTGCCAGCGTGCGGGCAGTTAGCCCAACGGCAGCACCACCTACGCCACCACCTACAATGGATGCGGCCAACATCGGGAGCTGGTTACCTGCGGTATAGCGCGCCCAATTCCAGGCATCGCCCACGCTGCGAATATCGGTAAAGCCATAGCCTAGGTCGTTCTCTGCTGCCTCCTCCATGTTGTGGCTGTAGATATCACGGCCAGCCTCTAGCATGCCGGGACTTTCCAGCGCCTCGCCAGCAGCCATCAATAGGCCGCCGCCCATGGCTTGGAGTTGGTCAACACCTGCGGAGACGCCCGCCATAAAGCCGGGGCTGCTCTCTTGCTGGTTTGCTTGAGCATTGCCGCCGGTAACGAAGGCGTCGAACTCTTCGTCGTTAAAGTATTTGAACTCGGGGGATTGCCGGATAACGGCTTTTAGCTCTTCATCAGAGCGATTGCTGAGCGAGGGGTTTTTTTGACGGATTTCGTCTAACAGGGCCATGAGGCGTTGTCTCCCGACAAGGCTGGTAGGCGTAGCGCCACCGCTGGCGTGGATCAGCCTGCGATGAGCTACGGGTTACTGGTCAAGATTGAGCGGTACACCGGCTTCTTGCAAGCGAATTAGGCGCTCGGATAGCCAGCGCTTTTCATCTGCTGAAATATTCGGGTTTTGATCGAGCTCAAGAATCTGCTGCGCCACCTGCTGGGCTTCGGCAATGGCTTCTTGGCTTACTTCGCCGCGCCCTGCGGCCTGATTGACCTGAGCCAGCAAGCCGCCGCGTGTGGCGCCGCCCGCTGCTTCGCGCTCGATACGCTGTAGTATGGCATCCGCAGAGTCACGCGCTTGGCTGGCTTGGCGGCGCGCTTCATTGGCCTCTTGAGTGTTGCGGCGCTCTTCCTGCTGTTGGCGCACTTGGCCGGGGATAGAGTCGGGATCGGCTACTGGCGTTTCTTCTTGCCCACCACCCTCGCCCTGCATTAGCCGCTGATAGGGCGTCATGCCCTGCTGACCACCACCAATCAAGGCCTGCGCCTGCGCTTCCAATTGGCCTAGCGTGGTTTTTTCCTCTGGAGTTAATGGCATCCCTTCAGCCATTTTTTCACGCAGCGGTTTGGCCTGATTTTCAAGCATATCAAGCTGAGCTTTTTGACGACCTGTTAGTTCTGGGCTGCTAAGAGTCACGTCTTCTGGAGCATCGTATCGATCCCCCGACACCGGGTTAAACCACACAGGGTTGCCCTCGGCGTTCATGCCTTGCTGCAATAACCCCCACTGAGCACGACGGTCTCCGGCGGCAATTTGCGCGCCTGTACGACGATCGGCACCAGCTTCGCGCATTTGCGTCAGCGTTAAGTCATGCCCTCTATTCAGCTCGTTTTGTTCTGAGGTGAAGCCCTGCCCTGCCACACGCTCACTGGTGGTGAATTCCTGCCCAGCGATGCGCTCACTTTTGGCGAAGTTTTGGCGCATACGCAGAATCGCCTCGTCATGCATCTGCTTGATGCGGGTGCGGGCGTTGTCCTGCGCGGCTTCTGCCCCTCCAGATAATGCCGCGCCGATGAGTCCTAGTGCCATGTTATACGCCCTCCATCATGGGTTGTTGAGGCGGCTGCCCCTGCATAGTTTCGCGCTTGCCGTCCTGAATGGCCGTCACCATTTCGCTGTAGCGCTGCCGCTGGGCGTCGTTTAGCCCTTCGGCGGTTTTGCCGAAGATGCCAAGCCCAAGCATAAACGCGGCTTCGATGGCTTCATCTTCGCCAGGCTGCAGGCGGCCAATTTCCATCGCCATTTCGCCCACGGCTTTAGATAGCTCGATACCGGCGCGCACCATCACGTTCGGCGGCACAGTTTTGCCCTCCTGGGCAATCATATTGAACGTGGTCACCATCACGGTGCCGATCACCTGCCCCATGCGGCGGGTAATGTCGTCGCCCTGCTGGAGCATCTGTGCGGCTTGCTGCATTCCGTCGCCGTACAGGTAGCCCAACATGCCTTCTAGCAGCGCCTCAAATTGCGGGCCTGCCTCCTCTGGCGTGGCGTTTACGCGGGGGTCGTTGCCTTCTTGCGCTGGCTGCCCACTCTGCGGCGGCTGTTGCGGTGGCTGCCCCTGCATTGGCTGGCCTTGGGGGCCTTGTTGTGGTGCGGGCTGCATGCCCTGCTGTAGTAGTCCTGCCATGGTGCCTCCTAGGCGGTGCCAAAGAATTGCGCGGCGTAGTCGCTGTAACGGTCAAAGGGGTTGCGGTCGCTGTCCATCGCGTAATTGTCGATGCTGACGTAACCGCTTTTGGGTGTGGAGGGCGCAGACGCCACGGCACTGCTGGGTGCGTTCGACATGCCGCCCATGCTGTCACCTCCTGCCGCTGGGCCTTGCGGGCCTTCGGTGTTGGTGTTGGGGCCCATGGCTAGACCGCGTGCGGTGTTGCCTAGCGTTGCCGCCCCTAGCAGGCCTCCTAAAACAGCCCCCGGTACGCCAGCGACGCTCATGCCCGCTTTGGCACCAAAATTCCCACCGACCTTGCCACCTAACGTACCTGCTGCGGTGCCCACCGCTTGCTGGCCAAGCGCTGTGCCGTAGGAGCTATCGAGGCTGGTACCAAACGCATCGTTGATAGCGCCAATACTGGCCTGGGCGTTTTTAGCGGCGCTATGGGTGCTGATCGCTGTGCCTAATAGCCCAGCCACGGGGTTGGCGATGGTAGCCGCCAAGCTAAGCCCTTTTGTGAGCGCGCTTGGGCGTGCGGCAGCGTGGTGTGATTCGGGAATGCCCGCCATTTCTAGCGACTGCGTGTGCTGATCGCGGGTCATGGCGGCCGCTTGGGAAGCATTGGCAATCGCGCCGTTGCCGCCATAGGTAGCGTTGCCATAGCCCACGTTCTCCGGCCCTAGCTGGGTATCCGCTTGCGTGGCCCAGCCGCCAAATACGGCCTTCGCCTCCTTGGCGGCATCATCCATGCTCACCATTGCCGCCGTGCCGGTCATCGAGCTGCCTGCCTTCGCTTCGGGTGCAGCGCTCCGGGCGTCTAAGCTATCCCCGAACGTGTCTCCATAGCCGTTGCTGCTCGCGCCTGAACTTCCACCACCTCCGCCGCCTGTGCTGCCATCGGTGCTTGAATGGCCAGAACCGTATCCCTTGCCCGGTCCTACGGAGCCAATCTCAGAGCCGAGGTTGCCACCACGACCGCCGCCAGCATTCCCGCTGTTACCACTGCTGCTGCCGCCCGCAACACCGCCAGTATCAGCCTCGCCGCCAAAACCGCCGCCTTGCTCGCCTATGCCTCCGTAACCCATTTAATCCTCCTGGCCGATAATCAGCCCATTGGTCAGTAGGCCGCCTTTTGCCGTGGCGACGTGCGAACCGTAGCCCTCCATGCTGCCGGGCTTGATGCGACGAGCGGCGCGCTCACGCTCCCATTGCTCGCGGGCGAAGCGCTCCTGCTGGGCAAGCTGCTCCTTGCTCATTAGGTACTGGCCCACGCCACCGGCCACGCCTGCTAGCAGGTTGGTGGTGGTCGGGTTGGCCTCCATCCAATCAAATGCTTTGGTGGCATACTCAATGCCGGTATCCCACCAGTTGCTGCTTGCCGCCTGGCTACCAACGTCCACGGCGGCGCTCACCGCGTCACTGTTGAGCGCGGCGTCCAGGCCATCTAGTAAGTTCATACATCACCTTAGCGGTTGGGGAAAACGCCAGTATTGGCGAGGTAGGTAGGCAGTTGCTCATAGAGCGAGCGCTGGAAATTAATGTCGGTGTCGCGCATCGCTAGCACTTGCTCGATGAGTGTCACCTTATCTTCTTCTTCGATATCGGGGTTGGTCTGGATGCGTTCTAGCTGCGCGGAATACTGTCCTACAATATCGGTGAGGTTGTTGGCCATCACGCCCCAGGCATTCGCCGTGCTGGTGGCGTAGAGCTGGTTAAGGGTTTGACTGGCCTCTTGGGTCGAAAGCTGGCTGGAGAAACCGTAGTCCGCTTGCATGCGGCCCATGTCGAACTGATAGCCCTGCTCGTTTAAGGATAGCTGGTTGCGGTACTGCTGGTCATTCAGAAACGCTTGTTGCTGACGGCCTGCATTGGCCTGATTGTTTTGAAAATAGGTACTGGCATCTTGCTGCGCGAGCGGCGTAGCGCGGTCAATCATAGCGCCTTGTGACGCCTCGGCAGCCATGCTGCTGTTGAGCAGTCCGCGACTATTCGCTACCTGCATACCTTGCGTAGAGGCGCGCCGCATGAGAGGTGAGTTACTGTTGAGGATCTGGGCTAGCTGTTGTTGTGACGTTTGCTCGGGGGTTACCGTGGATTGTGGAGCTTGGCGCGCCACCTGCTGGCTAGGAGTTGGCGTACTGACCTCTGCATAGGGGTTTACGCCCTCCTCCCTGCCGTATCTATTATAGTGGTCCTGGGCGCTCAGGCCATTATCTGCAAAGGCGCCCTTTACTTGCCCCACCGTCCAGTCGCTCCGCCCCTGATAGTTAGTCTGGTTAAGTTGAGCCACTTTATTGTTGTAATACGTAGTGTCATCGAAGCGCTTATTACCGGTGGTGCTGATCGAAGAACGAGACGAGATGTTAGTAGTGGATGGTCGGCTAGAATTTATCGCGCGTGAAGAAGTTGGCGATACCCCCTCTGCCTTACCATACTTATTGTAATGGTCTTTGGCGCTCAGGCCTTTATCTGCAAAGGCTTTCTTAACATCACTGACAGACCAGCTTTTCTTGCCTTGGTAGCCGGTTTCATTAAGTTGCTTTGCTTTGTTGGCGTAATACGCGCTTTCATCAAATGCCATAGGAAGCCTCCCGGCTTGCTGGATACAAAAAAAGCGCTCTAGGCGCTATGGTAGTGGGTGTGGTGACGGCTTACCCATTCAAAATCTCCGCTGCCCGCCCCTCGGCAATCAACCCTTGGCTCTCTAAATACTGCACGCCTTCAACGACTGCTTCTTCCTCAATATCAACGTATTCAGCCGCCGCTAAGTCATCAAAGAACACGCGCACCATGGCATTAGTCTCGCGAGCGTTTTCCAGGGCCACTTTCTCAGCCGTAGTGAACCGGTTACGGAACTCCAGGCGAGTGAGCTTCGTTACACGCGGCGGCACACGTTGCGGCGGCGTCGGGTATTCGTCTCGCGTGAACCACTTGTTCCCATCCCAGATAGCAAAGCCATCCGTCTCGGGCGGCGGCGTCATAATACTGTTAGGGAATATAGGGTCTTTCGGCCCAATCTCCACGGTTTTTCCCGTGAACACGCGGTTATGGTCTACTTTATAAATCGTCGGCATGGCTTACTCCTCCGCCTGAATGAGTACGGGATAGTCGATGTTGATGCCTTTCTGCATCGGGATTTTGGGGACGTGGAAATAGCCGGTGGGCGCGTCCTGGGTGACGTTAATTGCAGTCACGCACGGGCTTGAGCCGTGCGCTGCTATCAGATATTGATTGTTAGGACTGAACGAAACCCCTCTAGCTACCCCCTGTATGGAAGGAATATTGTTCACTACTGACCAGTCGCTGGTTCTTATAACCGTTAAGTAGGGGGTGACATAATGACCCACCGCCAAGTATTCGCCGTTAGGACTAAAATCACACGCAAAAGCATTGCTTGGGAGTGAAGGCGTACCGCTAACAACAGACCAGTCACTGGTGCGAATAACTGTCAGATAAGGACTAGATTGAGATGCCACCGCTAAGTAATCGTCTTTTGGACTAAATGAGGCTTGATCAGCGTTGTTACCGACAGTAGGTAATCCACTTACCTCGACCCACCCGCTGGTGTCTATAATTGATATATTGGCCGTACCCAGTTTCGTTATACATAGGTACCTCCCTTGGTTACTAAATGAAACACCAAAAGCAATCCCGGATGGTACAGGGAGTCCGCTCACCACAGACCAATTACTAACACGCAGTAACGTAAGACCGGAGTAATGTGCTGTGGCCAAATACTGCCCGTCAGGACTAAAAGCGACCCCTCTACCTAAGCCTGGTAGTGCAGGTGTGTCAGGAACAACAGTCCAATCGCTGGTGTGAACTACAGTTAGATATGGGCTGCTAGAGTGAGCTAAAGCAAGGTACTTACCATCAGGGCTAAAACAAACTCCGTAACCAACTCCAGCTAGCGTCGGGGTTCCGCTCACTATAGACCAGTCGCTTGTACGCAGCACAAAAAAATAGGAACTATTAGAATGGACTACCGCTAAATACTGCCCGTCAGGGCTAAATGCCGACCCATAACTGACAGTGGCTATAGTTGAGATACCACTCACCGTACTCTGAAAGTCAATATTAGTCCCCGGTACCCGTTCACAGATTGCCGCCAACTCAGGATACTCAGCAATCGGATACGCATTCCCCAGGCAAGGCAGACGCTTCTCGTCGTTCAGGTCGTTATAAATAATATCACCGATCATAGGTTACTCCGCCTTGATCAAGGGTTGCGCGAAGACGTTGCCGTGCTGCTTGGCCGGCACGCGGGGCAGGAAGGTGTAGCCATCGGGGGCGAGAAGAGCTGCCGGGGCGGCATTAAAATATGGAGGCGCATTGAATGTAAGGCACAGATGACTTCCGCTTGGGGAAAATCCGGCTGCATAGCACCCCTGATACAGTGAGGGCCAGGTAGCTGACACCGACCAAAAAGCGGTATCTATCACCGTCAGGTAGGGACTCCAGTTATGCCCTACTGCCAAATATTGCCCGTCAAGGCTAAAACGAACACTCAGACCTTCATCTTCTACAATGGGTGTACCATTTACTAGCGTCCAGTCACTGGTGTAGAACACCTCTAAACAAGGGGCCACTTCACCTCCTACAGCGAGGTATTTACCATCCGGACTGAAAGCCAGACTATTGCTGCGTCCCGATAGTGTGGGCGTACCTTCTAGCACAGACCAGGTTTGTGTATCAATGACTTTAATGTAGGGGGAATCATAGTAAAGCGCGGCTAAGTACTTACCGTCCGAGCTGATTGCAACCCCTAAGCCGACATTCGGTAAGCTAGGGGTTCCGGTCATTATTGACCAGGTACTGGTTTCTATAATTGTAAGGTGCGGGCTACCTCTATGAGCTACAGCTACAAAATCCCCATTCGGACTATACACAACACCCCCTTTATTGTTGCTATAAGGGAGGGTAGGTGTCCCACTCAGTACAGTCCAATCGGCGGTTTTGATGATCGTCATATAAGGAGAGTACTCGTGAGTTACTACCAAGTATTCTCCGTCAGGACTAAAGGCCGCACTAACCCCTGTTCCAGGTAAGACAGGCGTTCCCGCCACTGTTGACCAATCGCTTGTATCAATCACTGTTAAGCAGGGAGCCCCATAATGGGGTATAGCGATATAGCGCCCGTCAGGACTATAAACCACCTCATAACCGAGATTTGGTAGGCTTGGGGTACCACTAACAAAGGGTTGCGTGAAGTCGTAATCCTTATTCACATATCTTAATAGTGGCGCTAGGTCGGGATATGCACTCTTGTCAATCAGGCTGCCGTCACACTTCAAGTAGCCTGGCGCGGCTTCATCCAGACGGTGATCGACAATCGTGCCTACCACCTCGTTACCAGCAGGCAGATCAGCGATCTCTTGCGGGTAGGTAGAGAACACATCACTGGGCGCCGCGCCGCGATCAATCAATGCCTGCTTGATAGCGTTTTTAGTGTTCAACGTATGTTGAAGCTTATCCGCGATAGCCATCAGACTACCTCCCCGTTAATAGCATCTAAGATAGAGCCGATGTCGCCGATCTTGGTGTCTATTTCAGCCTGGGTGTATAAGGCAGGCTTCCCACTAACATCCCCCCAGCTAACCCCATCAATCGTGGCATACGCATTTTCCCACGCGGTGCCCGTCCATTGCCGCATACCCTCATCGCCGGTCACGGTGCTGTAGTACAGCGCGCCCACTATCAGCGGATCGCCTTGATTGTCGGTGGTGGGCGGGATTTCAAACGACCCCAAATAGCGACGTAGAAACTCTTCAAGCGTGGCGGCGGCGTTGCTTTCGCTTTGGCCTGCGGCCTGGGCAGACTGGGCGGCGGCGGCGCGGTCTTCGCCGGTTTGCTGCCGGTCGGCGGCAGTCTGTTGAGCCTTTTCGGTGGCGGTTTGAGCTGCACCCTCAGCGGCTTGTCGATCCTGCCCCGTAGCAACACGGTCTTGCCCCGTCGCTACTCTGTCTTGCCCGGTTTGCACTACGTCGGCGGCGGTATTCAGCGCATCCTGCCCGGTTTGCTCGGCTTTCGTAGCGGCAGTGCCAGCGCTTGCGGACGCGGCAGAGGCGCTGGCAGATGATTTAAGTGCATGGTGCTTGGCTGAATATTGACCAGCCTCGACCTCAGTGTTTTCGGGGGTTTCGGCCCATGCCCGCGACTTATCGCGGGCTGTGGCGCTTTGTCCTGCCGAAGCGCTTGAGGCGCTGGCACTGGCAGCGGATTTAATGGCGTGATGCTTGGCGGAAAACTGGCCTGATTCTACGGCGGTATTTTCGTTCTCTTCTGCCCACTGTTGGGCTTTGTTACGTGCTGTAGCGCTTTGGCTTGCCGAAGTGGAAGATTCCCCTGCTTTGGTGGTGGCAGTGGTGGCCGCCGCTTGCGCGGCGTTTTTAATCGTGGTTGTTTCACTGACGGCATCGTCTTTGATCTGCTGGGTTTCAGCCTTTAGCTGCTCCACATCCTCAATATTAATAGCTAGCTCAACACGCCCCGCCGTAATATCGGTGCTGAGCGCAGCAGCGCTAGTGTGGCGGGTCGCGGTGACATAGATATTCTTGGTGGCCGGGTCTCGGAACACGTCATTGACGAAGTATTCCGTCGCGGTTGTCCAGTCACCTCGCCAATTAAAACCAGTCAGCAGCGTTAGGTTGCCATCGGCATCAAAGCCGACCACGCGGCGGCGGCGCAGTAGCGGGCTAGCGTTGAGTTCTTGGCTTGTTTCAGACGCGGGAAGCTTGAGGCTACGATCAATATCCACCTCTGCTTGCTCAAAGCCAGCGGCCACTTGGTCGAGCTTGGCGTCTACCTCATCGGCACGGGCGGTTGTGCCTGGCTGGAAGCGCTGCGCGCCATCGCTGTTGTCGTAATATCGGCTAGCCACGGCGTAACCTCCTGTCGCTGTAAGTCAGGTCATATCCCAGAATTTCATGGGGTGGGCTAATGCTGCTGGAGTAGATGGCAAAGTTGATTGACGTGCCGCTGCCGGTAATGTCGTGGGCTTCCTGGCCGACGACCGGCGCCGACCATGCAAACTCATTCCAGCGGGCCACGTCCCATAGGCCACCGCCTAGCAGGAAGCTGAGCGTTTGGCGTAGGTGCGGTGCGCTTTCAATGCCGCCAAAATCGAAGTCGGGCCGAAAGGTGATGTCAGCATTGGAGCCGGAGCGCACGTCCCAGAACACGCGCCTAAAGCGTTTTCGCTCAGCGGGCTTGCGTAGGTCGGTATAGGCCAGCGTCAGAAATGCAGAGATGGGGCTTCCTGCAAAGCTGTCGGCGTTATTGCCCAGGCGGTACACCTGGCCGTTAGCGTCACCAAACAGCACCACTTCCTCGCCGCTATCCAGCTCTCCGCTATGCGCGACGACCGGCGCATCAGGAAACAGCACGGTCGTTGCCCCGGTCGGACTCATGTACACGCCGGAGCCGTCATCGAAGAACACGCGGTACTGTGCACGACGTTTGCTAATCACGCTGCACACCACGCGATCCGCCCAGCCATCCTCGGTAAACAGCGGCTCTAGCATGGCTCCCGCCTGTAGCGGCTGGAAGTCACCAAACTGGTCGGTCGCCTGCAGGTTGGTAATGCCACGCTCGGCAATGAAGTAAGGCTGCAGTAGGTTTTGGGCGCTGTAGGGCTTTGCGCCACTGTTAGGAATCGTGATCTTTAGCTGCCAATCGGCCGTGCTTGATCCGTACAGCGTTTTAATACTGTCGCGGCATAAGATGTGGAGCGTACCGCCGCGCCCGTTAAGCAGGCCGGTGATAGGTTGCCCGACCCCTATTTCCCCTGCCCCCCCAACGGCAGCGTTCCAGCTATTGGGCTTACCAATCGAAGAGTGCTGCAGGCTACCTGAAGGAAAGCCGATAAAGAGGTGGTTGGCGTGCAAGGCAATAAACTGCGCGCCGCTTTGAGCAGCGGATAACTCATAGAACGGGCTTGCCAGCTCAGGTATGGCTAGCTCTGTTTCCGGCTCGCTACCTACCGTAAACCGAACATAGCCAATGCTATTAGGTGTTTGGTCCGATAGGTCGATCTCGGCTTGCGTAGTGTCGTCGCCATTGCCGGTTTTGTCGGTACCAGTGGTCAACGATGCGTCAGCCTTATCAAACACGCCCAGGCCGGTAATGTTGCGACCCTTGGTGTCGGAAATGATCATCTTATCGTTAGAGGCGATATACACCACGCCAGCAGGCAGATTACCGCGTAGCGCCGATACCACGCCGAGAATGCTTTGGTACTCCACGGACTCGCCTGGACTAGCCAATAGCTGAAACGGCTTGCCTCCACCGACGCCATACAGCGCTCGGCCTTTTTCGGTCGCGGTCAGGTTGCCTTCCACAAACTCATAGCGGCCGTTGTGGCAAGCGCCCACGCTGTCCCAAGTATTGGTGTCGCTGTTGTAGCGGTAGAGCGTGGCCGCGTCTGCGCCGGTGTCTTTTCGCACGGCATAGTAGCGATCAGCAAATGTCACTACGCCTAGCAGTGGGCCTTCCCCCGGCACCACTGGCCCTACGGCGGCATAGCCTGCAATGCGGCGATAGCCTCCGCTCACCGGGCACTCGTAGTTGACGGCATAAAGGCATTGGCCGGGCTTCATTTGCCGAGGCGGTGTGACAAGATCAATGCCGCCGCCGAGGGGGGTGTAAGCGCTGCTGCTCATGCCAGTGCCTCGCCGGTGTTAATTGGGGGCAACTCGGTGGCGGCCACGCGCATCATCACTTCCCGGTAATTGGCGTTCGCCTGCTGCACGACTTCGGGGGCGTTCTCGTAAAGCCCGTACTGCAACATGGCGCGGTAAACAATCGCCATGTGATAGCGCGGCGGCATACGCGGCACATCGTTGTTGTTCTCCAATTCCTGCGGAGTGCGCCAGTATTCAAACTGCAGCGCGCCAGAGGTGGCAGGCGCGGCGTTAAGGTGAAGCACGCCATCCGGCGCAATCGCCGTGCATGTAAAGTGGTCGTTAGCGGCATAGCGCAGCTCTTCCCACGGCAAGACGCGAATCACTTGGCTGCCGAAACGCAGGGTATCCGCTGCCCAGGCTTCAAAGTCCTCGGGCAGCGGGTATTGGGTGTCCTCGGTGTTTAGATCCACCTGCCCAAGCGACCAATCAAACCGCCAGCGGCGTTCTAGCTGAATTTCCCGCCACGCAGTTTGCACCCAGCCGATCAGGCGTGCGTATTCCCCAGACTGACCGGCCACGTTGGCAGGGCCGTTCCCGGCTGCGCCAACTTCTTGGCGTAGCCGTTGGCACAATTCCAGGAACGTCATGGCTTACTCCACTTCGCGCACGATCTGGAAGGGGTAAGCCAAGACTTCGGTGCGGCTCATATCCTTGGGGTCGTACTCGTAGCGGTTGGCGTTTTTCAGTACCTCGACCACGGATTCAGGCACGATGACGTTTTTGCCGCGCTGAATGGCCCACATCTTGCCGTTCACGCCCACGGGCACCGGCTGTTTATCCTTGCCATCGGTTTGAATGATGATCTCAAAGCGCTTTTCTTTGGTGCTTTCAGCGGTGCTTGGTGCCGTATTCAGCTCTGGCGCTGGCGGCTCGCCTAGTGCTTCACGCAGCTTGTTGCGCAGCGTGTCGTCGCTGGCGTTGTGTGCAAACTTAACGCCCAGGTCGTTGGCGGTTTGCTCCAGCGTGGCGCGGTCCATGGTGTTGACGTTGACTTCTGACATTGCGGTTACCTCACGGTAAGCGGAAATAAAAAGCCCCAGCGGATGCCGGGGCTTGAGGGGTGGTTAGGGGTTACGCCAGCTCGGAAGCAGCGACTTCCAATCGGGCCAGCCATGCTTCGTTAAGCACCTTGGCCACGAAGTAGGTTTTCCAGCCTACGGAGCCACGCTGGCCGAGCGGATCGCCGCCACGCGGGGTATCCGGGTTCAGCACCTTGGGCGTGACCGCGTTCTTGCCTTTCAGCGGCACCAGTCCGTAGGACTCCTTGGCGATGTACACTACGGGGTATACGTCTGCGTTGGTGCCAGTGGTAGACACCATGCTGCCTGCAGTGCCGCCCGCGTCGGCGAACTTGTCCAGCACCGGGGAAAGCGCGTAGCGCACGTCCTCGACCTTACCGATCTCATACGGTAGCGCCTTCATGCTGCCGTACTTCTCGGTGGGCACGAAGCCGACCATATCCCGAATATCCGCTTCGAGGTCGGTGTGTGCGAACGCGATAAACGCTGCATCAACCGGCTCGGTGGAGTAGTTCGGAGAGCCGCCCACCATGCTGGTGACTTTCTTGGCGCGCTGGGCTTTCAGTGCGCGAGTGATAGCGCGCTGCTTAGCCAGGCTGATCTTGGTGTTCACCGCTGAACGGCTGGAACCGTTGGCGTAGAACACGTTGGTGCCTGCGCGAATGGCGCCCCAGGTCTGCACCTCGACGGTTTCCGCTGCTTGCTCGCCGCACAGCATGGAAGCGTCAGACAGCACCGGGTCTTCGGCCAGGTCATTGACCACATCGGTGATTTCAACCCAGGCGCCCCACTGCTTGAGCTGCACTTCCACGTCCTCGTACTGCATCTGTTGCGCAGTCGGGGTGACGCCTTCGGCCAGCGGGGTGTCAGGGATGTTGAACGGCACCGGGCGGCGGAACTTCACCGTATCGGCTTTGTTCTTGGGCATCGGCTTAGATTGGCCGAATTTGGACAGCACCAGAATAGGCTCGGCGTGAGCCAGCATTTCAGCGGCGGCCCAGGCAGCGGTACGCTGCGAGATAGAGCCATAGGTAGTAGTAGCCATTGCGTGTTACCTCACGGTAAGAAGGATTAGCGTTGCCGCGCTTTTTTGGCGGCGTAGTGTTCAAAGGCGGCATCGAAGTCGTCTGGCGTACCCCGTTGTTGAGCGGCCCCTCGGCGGCTCACGGTCTGGGCGTTCGCTAGTCGGCTCTGCCGTTTGTCGTGCTGAGTGGCACGGCTGTTATCGCCCGGCATGTTGCCCTTGTAGAAGTCGAGGAGCGCGGATGCGTCATCGGCGCTTTCGCTTCCTGCAAGCTGCTGGATAGCCGGGTTCTGGTTTTGCAGCCATGACTGGAACTCAGGGGCATTGACCACATCACGCCAATCGCTATGCCGGCTTTCGAGGCGGGCGTATTCCGATTGAAGCTGCTGTTCATGCGCCTGTTGCTGGATGGGCTGCACTGCAGATTGCAGCTGCTGGAGCTGCTTTTCTAACTGCGCCTGCCGCTGCTGGTCTGCTTTCAGACGAGCCTCGAAGGCGCGGGCCATGTCGGGAAAGTCCTCCTTAAAAGCGTCCCAATCGTCGCTACCCATCTCTTGGGCGGCTTCGTCGCGGCGCTCGTCGTCGGATTTTTCACGACCATCGGCGTGCTGGGTATGCTGCTGGCGTTGCTGTAGTTGCTGCTGCAGCTCGTTGATCTGTCGTTGGTACGCGCCCAGGCGGCCGCGCTGGCTGGCCTCAGAGTGCTTGAGCTTCTGGTTCTCCTGCTCAAGCGCGCTCAGGCGTTCGTTAATGTCCGGCTCAGGCTGGGCGGCTTCTTCTTCCTCGCCCTCTGGTTCCGGCTCTTGCTCTGGCTCCTGGTCGCGGTGGTACTCGTCGCGCTCATCGGGTGCCTTGGTCTTTCCGGCATACTCGTCAAACGCGCTGTCGAAGTCGTCTTGAGTATCCTGCGGCTTATCAAGCGGCTGGTTCTCGGTGCTCATGTAGCGGTTCTCCCGAACGGCTGTGGCGTCTCACGACGCGGTTGGCCTGCGTGCAGGCAATAAAAAACCCGCGCGGCGGCAGGTTAGTAATCGGTATCAGGTAGCGGCTCTCGCGTGGGCGTGTCGTCCGCGTTAGCAATCAGGTCATCAATGACGCGAATCTCCCCGCGCAGCTTGTCGTCGTTGGGGCTGCCGTTAATCAGCGACTCAACGCACTGCTGGCGGCGATCCTGCAGCCATTGGGTCACGGCTTGCCAAGTGCCTGAGTGGCGGTCGAGGTTATCCATAGGAATCGTACCCTTGAGCCATGTTGTCACGGCGCGCCATACGGTCGTTCTGCCGCTCGGTAAGCTCGGCGGCTTTCACGTCACGCTGGTTCTGTAGTTGCGCAGCCGTTTTCTGCATTTCCATCTCAAGCCTCTGGCTGTCTAGGCCTAACTTGGCCTCCAGCTGCGCCATAGTCATGTTGTACTTAATGGCCATCTCTTGGCGGGCAATCTCTTGGTCGCTTTGAAGCTGCGCAGCCTTGTACTGCTGATCAAACTGCTGTTGCTGGGACTTTAACTGTATTTCCTGCTGTTTAAGCTGTAGCTCCTGCATCTTGATCTGTAGCTCGGGCGGTGGGCCTTCCTGCCCCTGGTTCTGCTGCCGCTGCTCCACTTCCTCATCGGTGTATGTCACGGTATCCACCGGCACCTGGAGCGTTCGCAGGATTTCTTTATAAAGCCCCTGCCAGTTTGTCAGCTCAGCAAAGATGGGGTTATTGGCCGCCACTTGAGACAGCATCATCAGCTTCTCTTGCTGCTCCTCGCGGGCAATCAAAACGCTGGTACCCTTGGCAACCACATCAAAGTCACCCTTAATCTCGGCGCGGTCGGTGTACATCATGTGGTAGTCGTAGAAGCGGCGAACGGTCGGCACGCTAATACCGTCATCGAAGTTCTTCACGGCTGAGCGCAGCACGATGTTGGAGTTATTCATCAACATCTGCATGCCGGTGGCCGTTCTGGCACCGGGACCGCCGCTCATGCCCTCGCCCTGCAGTAGCACCGGCAGGTTGGTTTCAGTGTCGGCCAGTTCTTGTGCCATGTTGAAGATGGCGGCCATATCGGCTTGGTTGTTCTGGATTTGCACCGACAGGAACGCTTGATCGATGGGCGCATCGCCGGTGTATTCCCACACCTTATTGCTGCGTATCGTCCAGTCGCCGTCCTTCGGCTGTACGGCGCGCTTGTTGACCACGATCTGCGGGCCTGCAGACAGCCCAGCGTTGTCCATCATCATGCGCCACGCAGCGTTGACCACCTTCTGCGGCTGCCGCATCAGGTACGGCACACCAAAGCCGAAGATGGTGGAGCTATCCTCCTCCCAGTTGAATACCGAATAAGGCAGGTCGTCGGTTTCCAGCGGGTTCAGAGCGGCTTTGATAACGTGATTGCCCACCATCAGCACGCAGCCGGTGTATTCCACTAACGGGTCATCGTCTACGTCGCAGCCACACGCTTCCAGCTCCTCCTTGTCCAGCGGCCCCCAATACTCCCATAGCTCGTAGCGGGCATCGCTCACCACGGTATCCACGCCGGTAATGGCGCGCATCTCGTCGCGGCGGTCGTGGGAAATATGGTGGCCGTCTTTATCTTCCAGCGCTCGGCGCAGCTGGGGCAGCATCACGCCGGGCAGGTCGGCCAGGTCGCGCAGCTGCTTACGGTTGAGCAACTTGCGCTCGAACACGAACTCGGCCTCGCTCATCTTGGCCGCTGACATATCAGGGAAGAAGTCCCAGGGGTCTACACGCTCGACCGCTGGCCGGAACTCCTCTTGAATCTCCATCACGCTCTGGCCAGTGCTCGGGTCGGTCGTCCAGGCGCGGCGAGTGCGGTTCACGATGGCCGGGCCTTTCAGAATACCGGTACCCAAGATGCATGCGTCCTCGATCACGTCGCGGGTATGGGCGTTGTAGCGGCTCTCCGCGAAGTCGTCCTCGATCTGCTGCTGCATTTGCCGTGCCGCTTCGTCGGCAATCGCCTGCGGGTCGGGCTGCTCTGGCTGCGACGGCGGCATGCCCTGCTCTGGCATCATGCCGGGCTGGCCTTGCATTTCCGGCGGCATGCCTTGTGGCATCATCCCCGGCTGCTGTGCGTCCGCCTGCATCATGCCCTGCTGCTTGCTCATCGCCGGCACGGGCGTGGGCTTAATGCCGAAATTGGTGTCGTCGTTGGGCAGCAACATATCGCTGAGCCGCGCAATCGCTGCCCGCGTCTTGTTGCGCGTGATATTGACGAACACCTGGCTGCCGCCCTTCTCGCGCATCCGGGCAAGCTGATCTTCGGTGTACTTGCCGTTGTACTGACGTAAATCTTCCAGCCAGCGGGTTTCGATCTGCTCTTTAGCGGCTACCTGCTCATGGGCCAAGCGGTGCAGCTTGGTGCCCAGCATGTTTAGCTCTTCTTCCTGCTGCTGGCGTAGCGCCTCGCGCTCGTCGGCGTCTAGCTCAACGGGCGCTGTGTCTTGCTCGTCTGCCCTCTCGGCAGTCGCTGGGTTTCGCATTCTAATACCCTGTCGTGTAGTCGCCGGGGGCGCTGCCTGCGCCGATATTTTGAACGGGGCGCGTGGTGGCGTGGTGGAGCTTCATCACTAGGTAGCGGGTGGCGTCCATGAGGTGGTCGTTCTGCTTCACCACGCGGCCTTTCTCATCGCGGCGGTACAGCCGGTACTCGCCTAGCCAGTGCTGCAGCGTGCTGAACACTTTCAGGCGTCCAGTGCTTAACCGGTCCAGCACTTCCAGCAGCCCAGCCTCAACGCTCTTGTCAGCACGAATGAGGTTCAGGCCTTCGTTCTCGTACAGCGTCATCACGCGCTTGCCGTCGCTCTGGTTCGTGCCTGCGTAGTCGATGATTCCCGGCATCCAGCTGCCACGCATCTTGATTGCCTTGGCGTGAACGGTCGGCTCGGCTTGGCCTCGGTAATGCTCGCTATTCAGGTAGAGAATGTCGGTGTCCCGGTCGAGCGCGCCCCATATCGCAGCGGTCTTTTTCCAGCCAACGTCGAGGCCATAAGCACGGGCCCACCAGCCGGGTATCTGAAACGGGTCACAGATAATGTCCTCTTCCGGCACCGGGTAGATCGCACCGCTGCCTAACGTTGGAATGCCGTTCATCCGCGCCTCTAGCTGGTGTGGGCTGATACCCTTGGCCATATCGTCTATGTCCTCCTGCTTGAGGTGCGGAGCATCTTTCCAGCCCGCTTGTACGACATAGCGACTCAACGCAGACCTACCATGAACTGTGCGCCTGCAATGGTCAGCACATCGCCAGTGCTAGCGTGCGGGTCTACCATGCGCGCCACTTTTATTGACAGCATGCCGCCTTCAATGCCGCGCTCTTTCACTAGGTCGGCAATGCGCTTGGCTGCAGCCGTGGTGCGCTCCTGGTACTTGGTGCTGACACTCGCGGCGAGATATTCACCTTGGATGGGGTCGGTCATACCGGCTCCTGCTCATGCTTGGATTCGAGGAACGACACCACCAGCTCAGTCAGGCCGGACAGCGGCGTAAACGTCATCATCACGATGCCGCGTGTTGTCATCGTGCGGATCAGCGCCTCGTCGTATACGTCTTTGGGTACCTCTTCATCGAGCCAGACAACATCCTGCTCGGTACCCTGGAAGATTCGGCGGCCCTGGTCATAGCTGCGAAGCATCAAACGGCTAGTGCCGCCGCTGGCGTGGCTGACGTTGATCTCTTCGTACAAGTTGGCCACGCCCCTGGCGGGGGTCGGTTTGCCTAGCTTGTCGCGTGGTATCAGACCGCTGCCAAACTCGTCGGTATTCCATAGCCCGCCGAGTAGCTTGCTCTGGATAATGTCGCGGGTGGTTTGGCTGGTATCGCCTGCAGCCAGTGCGGTGATTGGCTTGTCGAACGTGCGGCCTTCCCACCAGTGCGGGTACTCGCCGGTGAGGTGGTAAGTCATCTCGCCGCCACCGGCAATCGTCTTGCCTACGCGGTTACCGGCCATGAACAGGCGCTCTTTGTGATATTTGCCTGCCCTAAAGAACTCCATGTGCTTGGTGTAAAGCTCACGCCGATACGGGCCTTCATCGGGGAATAGCTCGCGTATCAGGTTGTAGCGTTTGCGCCGCGCCTTTTCTTCCAGCGCTGCCAGTAGCGCCAAGCGGGCAGCGCGGTTATCACTGCTCACCGCCCACCTGCTGCGTCAACTTGGCGATACGCGCCTCTAGCTCTTCGTCGGTGAGCTCGGCTTCTGGTGCCTTGTCGTCGCTCTCTTTCAAGTCGAGGCCGTAGTTCTGGCGCTCCAGCTTGACCACGCGCTCAAGCGCCTGGGTGCCGAAGCCTAGACATTTGCCGACATAATCCAGCGGCACATCGATCTCGGCGGTGCCGTCTGGCACTTCGACGGTCATCGTGCCCCTTTCAACCTGCCCTTCAAGAATCTCGGCATAGCGGTTCGTAATGCCTCGCCAGCGCTCTAGCGTAGTGCGGTGCCCTTTGACGACAGCCGCGTTCTCGTTCGCCGCAAACTCGATGATGGCATCGTCTTGCTCGTCCAGCGCCTCTTGGGCTTCTGGCGGCAGCGATACGCGTGCAATCTTCTCCTGGGTGCGCTCACGAACGCGCCCGCTAAGGTCTTTCTTCCAGCCGTACTTCTTGGCACGGCGGCTGATATTGGAGCGGTTCACGCCATGCCGCGCTTCCAGCTGAGCCAGCGAAAAGCGACCGGTGCGATATTCCCGCTCGATCAGCTCCCAATCGTGTCGTTTCGCCATAAAAAAACGCCGCCATTGCTGGCAGCGCCCTCATAGAATAAGTGCCGGACGCTTCACAGCGTGCGGCGGGCGTCGGTAGTGTCGGCGGTGCTTCACAGCATGGCGTGGCTACCTACCCCGTCTAACGGTCAGGGGTGTCCGAGACTGATCACCTCCTATTACCGGCGGGGATTCAGTGCGCAACGCTTCACAGCGTGGCGTGTCGCCTCACGGCGAGAAATGGTTAAGCTATTTTGCTTCGTGCAGCTGCTGCTTGAGGTGGTAGCCCATCAATGGCCACATCTTCTGCACTGCGTTGTCCCGTGCAATCTTGCGGCCAATCTCGGCATCAAAGTTTTCTGGGCTGGCACAAGCGCTTTCACCAGTGACGGTAAAGCCGTTACGCAGCACCAGAACGCAGAAGGTCAATAGGCCCAGCGCTTCAATGCTACGAGGAACCTCATGGTCGGGCTTGTACGCCTCAATACGCACATCATCGTTGTTCTTGTAAGCACCAAGCACGCCATCTTGCGCCGTGAAGTAGTGCTCACTAGCAATGTTCGCCTCAATGTCCTGCGGGGTCACGCGCGGCGCTGTCAGCCCCTTGGTCTGGATTTCTTGCTCAATCGCTTGATCGTTCATCTCGACTTCCTCACGAAGTGTTTGCGGTGCTTGTAGTGCCAGTACCCAGACAGCAGGAACACGGCGATAATCAAGCGCAGCCGGAGCCACGCTGATAGGCGTCTATGAATCTTCACCAGCCACCCTTCCCAAAGCGCGATACCGCTGCATGAAATACGTTTGCCACGACCTCGGGCGCGTCGTCATACAACATCACGGCGCGAAAAGCTGCGTCGGCAAACGTCTTGCTTACCTGGTGGTAGAGGTGGCTGTAAAACCAATCGTGTAGTGCGCTGGCTTCCCATGCCGGTGCAAACGATGGCGGGAAAAGCCACCATAGCCACCACGGTATTGAGCTGCCGTTGAAAATGTAGCCAGCGGGCACCAGAAACCAGACGCCATCGATACACACCCACCAGTCACGAACGACCATCCATTTTGTAGCGCGCCCCTTTAGCCAGGGCGTCTTAACGCCTTTGGGCGCTCGCTCAGTCTGCAGACGCTCGGGAATATAAATCCGCATCCAGCGCCTCCAGTAGATCAACGCAAACGCCATTAGGCGGCAGCGGCACGCCAGCGCGGTGCATCACTGCCAGCGTGATAGCCCGCTTGTACGGGTCGGCGGTGTCGCAGTAGCGCGACTGCAGCTCAAGCGTGGTGCCGGTGAGGTCGCCCACCTGATAGCCATCATCTAGCGGCGTCTCAATGCTCGCGCAGCCAGCCAACGCCAGCAGCGCAGCGGCGGTGATAGCGTTACGCATCGTGATCTCCTACACGGGCAGCCACGACCATGAACAGAATCGTGAAGGCTTGAAGTACGTGATCGGGTACGGCAACGCCGGTCAAACTGAGTAGCCAAGCGGCGACAATGGCAGCAGCGCCGCCAACGGTTTCAGCGCTGCGGCGCGTCTTGGGTCCGGGCGTCATTTCTTGCCACCCCTCACGCGGTCAGCCAGGGCCAGGAGCATTAGATCGATACTGCGCGGGCCTGCCCAGCCGCACACCGCTGCCACGGCAGACGCAGGCCAGCCGGTCAGATCAAAGTACAGATTGATACCGGCAGCGATAGTAATCATCACCACCAGCGCGGGCGCATCCAGCCACAGACGGCGGGTAAAGAAGCGCTCACGCTCACCGCTCTTGACCTCGTGCGCGATTTTAGCGAGCAGGCCCATGACTACGGCCACTGACGTACCTAACGCCAGCAGCACCTCCTGCAATAGGTTGGGGTTTCGCCATGGCATCAGCGCCTCCTCACCAGCGCGCCGGGCCGTGGGTGCGCGTATCGACGTGGGTGAACGTCTCGTAGCGCCCCAGGCTGGCGGTGGGGAAGTTGACGGCAAGCCAGTCGTACACGGCATCAGGCTCCACGCCTTGAACGCGGATATCTGCAGCGCGGCCAAGCGTGTGCTGACTGTTAGGCGCACCGCCTACTTTGGCGTTGTACTCCGGGCAGCGGCAGCCGCTATTGATAATTACGGGCTTACGGAAGTGGGCGCGCACCGATTCCAGTACCGCTAGTGTGTCGGTATCCACGGTATCGAAGCCGCAGCCGCACTTGCACGCAAACTCTGAGCGGCGGTAGTGGGGGCTTAGCTGATCGGGCATGAAGGACTCCAGCGCCTCACGGCGGGGGAAAACAGAAAAGCCCCGCCAGAGACTGGCAGGGCCTTGAGGTCGTTACACTGCATGGAAGAGAACTCGGTGGGCGCTCCTGGTTCGCCGCGCAACTGTGCGCTGCCTCGGCTGGATTTCCCTGACTAGCCAAGCTCTCTTCGATGCCGCCTTAAACGAAAACGCCCCGGCTCAAAGCCAGGGCGCAGAATTGGATTGTGGAAATTAGTATAGCGCTTCAGGCACATAAAACAACATAGAAGATTTATTCGATCATAGATCTTGATTCTAAGTCCCAACCCACAAGACCCATATTCGAAAGCAGTAAATGAAGCTTGCTTTCTGGATTTCTAATGGGGCCAGTGATAATCAATGAAATCGCACATTCGCCTTCCCTCGTTGTAGCATCAACATCATTGGGGTCAAAAGATATCAACTTTTCTTTAAATATCAGTTGAATTTCTTCCTGAAGCTTACGGATCTCTTCAGGCGACGCTTTCAGGTCAGTAATTCTAATTTTTCGCTTGGCGCCTTCAAATAGCTCGTGCGTCATACATCTCTCCTTTTACGCGGCTTTAGGCAACAACTCTGCCACAGGATGAAGCGCTTGGCACTCCCAGCGATCCAGTGTATCCAGCAGCTTCTCCCACACGCCTTTCCAGCACGTGCGGCCATGAGCTGCCCAGCGACGCACATCAATCTCTTCCCCATGCTCTGCTTCAATCCACGCGGCAATTCTGCGCGGGTTATGCAGGCCTGGTCGGTTATACGGGTACGTGGTTTCCGCGTGGTGGTGAATTGCTGCCGACGCTATCCAGCGCAGCTGACGCGCCGCCTCTGCGGTCGGGTATTCGCTCTGCCCCTGCCCTGGCAGCCGCATCTGCATGCCCGCGTGCATCAGCGCAGCGTGTAGCCACTCACGATCCTCGGCAAGTTCGTCGCGAGTGAACGGCCCAAAGCAATACCGTACCAGTGCCTGCAGGTGCATCGGCTGGCTCTCCACGGCACTAATTACTTGCCCTGCTTCCAAGCCATTCACTATCCGCCAGTCGTTGTTGTTACGCTGAGTGGTCTGCACCTGAGCGCCCAGCTCTGCAATCTGTGAGGCGTAAACCATCACGCTGCCCCGCTGCTCGTGATACGCCTGGAAAATCATTGACCTTGCTGAGTCGTAACGCATCACTTCCCCCTACCGTTGCGTTTTCGTTGCGATATTGCGCAACTGTTGCGTTTTGTTGCCTGCTGCGTTGCGTTTATCTCTGCAACCACTTCATCCCAAACGCTTTTTAGGCGTTGCGTTGTTGCGTGTGGGAATTTCTTTAACCACTTGTCATGCACGGCTTTACGGTTCTCTTTGGGCACGCTGAGCATCTCCCGCAAGACGAACTTCAGCTCGCATTCCCTGGCCCATTCGTGCCACTCAGGCGGGTAGCCGTTCTCGCCGCCCAGCTTGCGGCCATCAGGCCATTGCATAGGGCGCTCTATCACGCGGCTATCTCCTCAACCAGCCAGCCGCCGCCATGCTTCTTTGCTCTGGGAAACGCCACCTTGAACCGGAACGGATACATCTCAGCGGCTACCTTCATCTTGACCTTGGCATCCTCGGTGAAGACGCCCGGACCGCCCTTGGTATCGTGTAGCTCCATGACGCCATCCCTATCCATAACAGCGAAGTCCACGGTCAGGAAGGTCTTGTCTGCTAGGCGCAGCTTGATACCGTCAAAGCAGTACCACTGGATATCACCGGCGCGCTTGAGCATTTCTAGGTGCTGTGCATAGGCCGCCTCGGTCTTGTTCATCTGCCCAGCTTTGAGTCGCCCGAGCGCGGCCAGCCGCTTGTTGTTGTGCATCATGGTTGGTCGTTCTCCTGCCAGTGGTCTCGGTACTCCATGAGTTCGTCCTGAACGTCATAGTCCTGCGTGAGGTAGAGTCCCAGGCCAGTCAGGAACAGTGCACCGGCCACAGTCAGGCCTAATAGAATCCAAGGACTCATTACTTCACCGCCTTAACCAGGCCACGCCTGGCGAGTTGGTCCAGTGTCAGCACAATGGCTTCATTCATCCGCACCCTGCGCTCTTCGCGGGTCAGGCTCCTGCCATTGTCGATCTCTGCATGACACGCCGGGCACAACGCGGCAGTGAGTGCATCACTCGCCTTTTGCCCTCGGCCACGGTGCTGGTTGCTATGGGCAGCTTGGATGCCCCAGGCGCCGCACAACACGCAGTTCTCAATCTCATGCACGTTGCTGAGCCACTGAGGGCTACGGTGCGGTTTGGTGGGCAGGTAGCACTCATTGGGAAGCATCACGCCACCTCCTTGTACTCATCCGGCTTATAGCCACGCAGGTTGGGATCGGTCAGCCGCATCCCCAAGCTGGTGAAGTGCTGGTATACGGCATCCAGGTAGCGGGTCTTCTGGTCTTTGCTCATCAAGCGAGTGCAGGGGAAGTCCAACGGCTCCTGCATCAACTCCAGCTTGGCCTCATACGGAAGCGGCTTAACGATGCGGTCGTACTTCTCTTTGAACTCGGGCAGCTCCCAGCGCAGGATCGGTACCGCGAAGTGCAGCTTGCAGAAGCCGCGGTACTCCTCGGCGGTGTGGTCGCCTTGGGCTTCTGCCTCAAGGAGCCATTTGCGTTGGAGCTTGTTCTGGTCGGTGCTGCGCTTCACCTGGCGTTTACGCACCACGATTTCCACGTCACCCCATAGCTGGATAGCGTCGGTGATAACCTTCGGCAGTTTGGCAGCGGCGACCAGCGCTTCTTGAATGGTGCTGGCCCGAGATACGAACGGCTTGGTGGCTGGCTTAGTCATGCCGCACCTCGCTGCGTCCGGTAGCTGCCCCAATCCAGCTTGAGCGTGGTACCACCGCCCTCCTGCATCCGGTCGATGATGCGCTTGCCCATGTACTCCTCGAGCTTGTCGGCTTCCAGATTGCTAATCAGGATCGTCGGCAGCATCTGCTTGTAGCGCTCATTGATGATTTTGAAGAGCATCAGACGCTCCCACTCGGTACCAAGCTGTGCGCCTACCTCATCCAGAATCAGCAGGTCTAAGCCGCCGACGAACGCCCGGATAGCCTCACGTTCACTGGCACCCTTCTCCTTGCTGAAAGCACGCTCTTTGATCAGGTCGATCAACTCGTAAACATCGATACCCATCACCACGCGGCCACTGGCTAGTAGCGCGTTACCGATGGCATAGGCCAAGTGGCTCTTGCCGGTACCCACGCTGCCGGTAAAGACCAGCCCACCACCCTGCTCTAGGCGTTCATCAAACTTGGCGACGTAGGCACGGCATACGCTCAGCACGTACTGTTGCTCACGGCTGGACGCTTCAAAGCCGTTGAGGGATTTGTGCACGAAGCGTTTAGGGATCAGCGAGTCTTCCCGTAGCTTCTCAAGCCGCCGGCGGCTGCTGGCTTCGTTGGTCTGATTCACCTCGGCCTGGCTAACGCCTTTGGCATCCTCAAGCGCGCAGTGCGGGCATCCAGCCCACCGACCGTTAGGCATCTTGGTATTGGCAAACGCGCCATGAATCCGGCAGCGGTCAGCTTTATTTTCAGCGGTACCAGCGAGCATGCTGGCTAACTGGCCGCGCACTTGCGGGGTTGTTGTCAGTGATTGAGCCATGGTTAATCCCTCGCCCACGCTGGGAGTTCAAGATCGTTGGTGCCGTAGGAGCCCACGGGCAACGGTTGGGCAAAGCCCATGCGGCCATCGTGGCGCTGAGGTGTGCGGGCAGCAGGCGGCAACCAGTCGTTGTCATACTCGGCGTTTGGGCCGAAGAACCGCTGTGCCTGCATGACAAACTCGGTTCGTTCGTCGCCCTTGGCGCGGATGTACTCGGCGTAGCGCTCTACGCCAGCTTGCATGGTTTCGGCAGGCACGCCCTGCTTGCGGCGAGCGCTCCACGCTTTGAAGGCTGATTTTTTCGGATTTCCACCAGCGCGTTTCGGGTAAGCCGACCATGCCGCCTCGAAGTCATCGGGGTATGGGGTCGCGCTGGGTTTTGGTTTGGGTGCATCCGGTGGCGTTAGCTCAAGTTCAGCTGACGCGGATGGTTCACCCTCTGAACGTAGTGAAGAGGGTTTAGTGTCTTTCTTGTCTTTATTTGTCACTCCATCTTGGGGTGATTCAGTTACCCCATGTTGGGGTGACTCACTCCAAACTGGATCAGCTTTCCGTTTTGGGGTGGCTCGTGACTTTTGGGCCTTAAAATCCCACTCATCGATTTTTTTATTGATCTTTACCGGTGAGCGACTGCTACCCTGGCGAACTAGCACTCGCTTTCTGATAAGGGCGTTCAGCGTCTCGCTGCATTTGCCTTCCGGCATACCGGTCATCTCAGCCAGCACCGAGGCAGCCAACCAGGCAGAAGGTTTATTCCACCCATAGGTAGCTCGCTCAACAGCACGCACGATGCGTGCTTCACGACTGGTTAGAGGGGCTTTCATTAGCGCTTCAACGATGGCGTTGGCAGTTCGGGTATACCCATCTTCCACCTGAATGCTCCTGCCCCGATCTTGCGCGGGCGCTTGTCCGTCATCACGACGGTCTGGAAACTGGATTATTTCGGCTGCATTAGTCATAATTAACCTGCATTGAATGTGTGAAAGCCCGGCCGCTCCCCAGCGATTTGCCGGGCTTTTGCGTTTCTGTCCTAGCCCTATCAGGGCCGCTTTCCTTCCTACCTCTCTATCAACTCGCTATGCTTGGCAGTGCCAGGGTCGTCACCCCTGGTTGTCGCCAATGACACGGCGGCTAAAGGGCACCGCAACCCGGAGCGCCTCGACTCCCTTGGCTCCTGGCCGCTCGTCGGGGACGAGCCGCTAGCAAGCCTGGGGAATCCCAGGGTTAACCGCTGCGGTGCCTGCTCGCTGATCCCTCGTTGCTAGCGCGATATCAGCAAGCGCTTGGCAAGGCGCTATACAAAACCAGGTCTTCCATGACCTGAGGCCTCAGGTCGCTGACCACGGGGATGTAGCCGTGAAAAAGCGCCTGAATCTGGAAGTCAAAATCGATGTGGCTAAAACGATCTCTGCATTAACGGTGCTGATCGTTGTGCTTAGCCGCCTCTGACTTCCTCAAGCCCTGGCCGGGCGGCAGCCCGGTCAGGCACTTCCCTTAAACAGCCCGCAGCGTGCGCTCTCGGCGCATGGCGTAGAGCTGATCTTTCAACGGTCCCGCGATAGCAATGGCGTGATCGAGCATCACGTCCTCCACCGCCACTCCGCGCTGTGCGGCTTCCTGTTCCACCACGGCTTGATGCTGTGGCGACAGTCGCCGGTACGTTCGTGACAGAGCTGCACGATTCACAGTGACTCCTCGGGCCTTGTTCGGCCCTTCTGCTAGGCGCGTAGGCGCTGCATCATCTGCTCAGTGATGCGGTTTTCTATGAGGTGCGCCATGAGCGCTTCCACCATTTCTTGCTGTGCTGCCTGTACGCTCTCGCCTTTGGCTAAGCGGTCTAGCAACACGTCTTGCCGGAGGTTAATCACCTCCATGCCCACCAGGGCGCACTCCCGAATGGCATGGGAGATAACGCCCCCGTGGCGCATTTCTGCCACCTGCTCCAGCGCGAGGTATTCCGAATCCTTAAAGCGAACGCGAGCGGGGTTATCCAGGTGCTCGCCTTCCGCTTTCCGAGTGGTGGGAATACGGGGTTCACGGTTCAGCATTGCGATTTCCTTCTTACGGTTTGCTGAGTTCGCGGCCTTCACAGGCAGGCGGTTTGGGTTAGGCAACCTGAGAAGCAGGGTCACCAAAAATGTCAGGGCGCAGGCCCTCAATAGTTAGTTGGCCTTCTGTCGCGTCTTGAAGACGTTTAGCCATTTCAAGAGAGGCCTTTCGGTGCCCTCCCGAGAGCTGCCAGAGATAAGCCACGGATGTTTCAGCATTCTGTGCAACTTGCTGACGTTGCTCGGGAGGTGTTTTGCTAAGCCAAGTTCGTAATTGGTGAGACATACGGCATCTCCTGTTCGATGCTAAATAATTTAGCTTTGCGCTAACTTAAAATCAAGCAAGGATTAGCGTTTTGCATATTTATCATACTGCTAAATACTGCGAATATTCGGCTATGGACGCCTATCAAATTCGCAAAGAAAACCTGCTGAAGCTCATGCGGACGCGCACTAAAGCTGCGTGTGCCGACAAATGGGATACGTCAGCCTCAACGCTCAGCCAGATAACCTCGAAAAAATCGGTAAGGAATCTGGGGGACGCCCTTGCGCGCAAGATAGAAAGGGCAGAAGGCCTTCCGATCGGCTGGCTAGATAGAACGCACGACGAGACCGAAATTGACAGTCACAACGCAGGCGTCAGCTTCATCTCTAAGGCCAAGGTGACCAACGAGCTGGAGCTACACGAAACTGAGATCATTGATGAAGAAGTCCCTTTGCGAGAGGGCGAAGTAGAGCTTCCCTGTTTCAGAGAAGTGGAATTTTCAGCAGGAGATGGGCGCACCCAAGTTGTGGAGAATGGTGGTCACACCATGAGGTTTCCGCTATCAAAACTGGCTAAGCGCGGTGTCTCGCCTGAATTCGCGGCTTGTGCTACTGCAAGCGGCAGTTCAATGGAGCCAACAATTGCCGATGGGTCTCCTATCGCTATCGACAAGGGCACCCGCCACATCATCGATGGCAAGATCTACGCGCTCGATCACGGTGGCATGCTTCGCATCAAACGTCTCTACAAGCTGCCACTAGGTCGTGTGCGCCTGGTAAGCGACAACAGTGACGAATACCCGGAAGAAACGCACAGTCTAATGGGCCCAGATGCACCGAAAATCATTGGAAGAGTATTCTGGTGGGAGGTGTTCGACTGATGGCGATGGATGACTTGAAGATAAATATTTCTTGCGTTGCTTCTTTGAATCAAGCTAGATTGACGGAATATACCTAGGTAGATATGATGCTGCAGCTTTATGTCCACGCTGATGCCGAAGCAGATTTGGAAAACCTATGGGAAACTGATGAAGCTGCTGCTGCAACGATCGAGGTGACGCTGGAGGAAATCAAGGCTGACCAGGGGTTGCTTGATGCCCTCACAGATCATGATTTTGGGGTGGATCGTTCAAATTCCGTCTTCCACGTAAACAAATGGATCTCCATGTGGCGTTCTGGAAAGGATCTCTGGCGCCTTAAAGTATGGGAGTTGGAAACCGGCCCTAATCGATGGCGTGTTGTGTACGCCTTTTTTCCTGCTGAGCAGCGATATTACGTGTTAGGGGTAGTTCCTCGGGAGTTTAACTATGATGCAGAACATCCAATCTCAAAACGAATCTTGGCAGCTTACGAAAAACTTCGGTGAGGCTGGTGCCACCACAAGTAGTACTCGATCAAATCCTTCGGCCAGGATATATAATATTGAGAAACATTTGTATCCTGAAATGAATGCGCCTAAAGGTTATAAAGATATTTCCGATATCATCGCAAAATCGGAGCAAAACCCAGCGCGTAAGGCTGCCTTAGAAAAGGCAAGGGCAAATCTAGCTAAACAGCATTATGGTGATGAAGGTCAGACTGTGCGAACCGCTAGGCTACAGTTAGGCCTATCTCAGTCAGTGCTGGCAGACATGATCAACACAAGCCAGCCTCATATTGCTCGAATCGAGAAAGGTACGGAAAATTTAACTTTAGAAACAATGAGAAAGCTTTGCAAAGCACTCCATGTCAACATGAATCAACTTGACGAAATGCTGCACAAGCAAAAGCACGCCTGGGAGAGCAAGAAAAAATGAGTCGCAGCGTATTTACCATTTTCAGTGATGATATACGTCAAGAAATGGGCGGTAAAATCACTTACGTCGGTACGTATACTGGCTCAATGCAAGTACCTGAGTTTCCAGCCACACTTCCGAAATTTTGTATCTCTATCTTTTGTTGTTTCGACAGCGAGAAACCGGTTGAATCATTGCACATGAAAGTACTGTTAGGAGAGCAGGTCCTAGCGGATGAAAGATTTTCGCCCGGTGATCAGCCTTCTAAACAAGAACGCAATATGGATACAGAACATCCAGAGGTCATCCAGGCTAACTTGTTCTTTACTCCGCTACAGATACCAGAGCCCTGTACGCTCAGAGTAGAAGTAAACGCTGATGGAGAGGATCTGCAGGTATTTCCTTTTAAAATATCAACAATGAATGATGAAAATGTTCAATAGCTATATATTCTGGCCCAACATTTAGTTATTAAAAACCGCCCTATTCATGGCGGTTTTTTTGTGCCTAATCTAAGCCATCTTTGCTAAGCTGAAAGTGCGACACAATTAAGAATCTAATGAGAGGGACGATCAACATGGGACGATTACTGTTAGCGGCTATTGCCGCCCTCGCCTTTTCAGGCCCAACGCTAGCGCAGAGTAACTGTTACGGCTCTGACTCTTATCAAACCTGCTACGACACACAGTCAGGCAACAACTACAACATCCAACGATACGGCAACACCACTAGCCTTCAAGGTAGTAACCCTCGCACTGGATCAACCTGGAACCAGAACAGCCAAACCATTGGCAATACGACCTACCATAACGGCACGTCAGCAAGCGGCAATACTTGGAATGGAACGTCTACTCGGATCGGCGGCACGACCTTCCACCAGGGCACCGATTCAGACGGCAATTATTACAACCGCACTTGTAACCAGTACGGCTGCAACTGATTGAAGCATTGGATAGGGATCACGCTATTCGTCGCAGTAGTGTTTGGCTTTGGCATAAAAGCATCCGTGAAATGCGGTGAAGCGACTTGGGTAGACAGCTACGCCATCGTAGTCTTGGCTCACAACCTAATACCTGACTTCGATCTATGTAGCATGTAGCAGAATTTTGAATCACTGAACCCGCCTACATGGCGGGTTTTTTGTGCGCCAAACAAAAAATTTAGCATTTTGCTATTGACTGAAATTTAGCATCAAGCTAATTTTATTAGCACAAACACCGAGCAGCCGGTTAGCTGCCGACGCGATGAAGCCCGAACGTCTGAAACATAGGGTGGAGCCGAGTGCGAACTGGACTAGATGCCAGTAGCAGAGATGCGCCGCAGGCGATGACGTTAAACCATCATCTTCCCGGCTTCGGGAAAATGATCGTGATCCGCTACGCAGTGCGGACAAATGCCTGCCGCCTTGGCTAAGAATAAAGGCGGCATCCGGTAGCGCCCTGGTTCCAGTGCCGTTTTAGCAACTAACGCGGACTAGACATCATCAACAGGGCGCTACACGGATGCGAAAGCGTCGCTCAGTCCCCTTGCCCTCTACGGAGGGCTTTTTTTTATGGCATGGCCGCGCATCGTGGCCATGCCCGCGCTGCTTCCCTACCCCGACTCACTGCACTGGCACTGCGAGAGCTGCCGAGGCAGCGCGCACTACACAGGAGGCTTTATGGAAACCCTACCTACTAAGGCAATCACGAAAGGCGAGCTAAACAGCCGTAACGACAAAGCGGCAGCCGTTCACTACAGCAAGCGCCGAGAGATTGATCTGCGTAATGAACGCAGAGCGCTGCAACGCCAAATTGGAGAGGTGTGGGATGACCCGCTTCATTTTGCGTGAGCAGCACCATCACTTGGTGATCCCCCGCCCCGATCTGGGGCTTTTTTGTAGCCGCAAAAATGCTAAGCGAGCAGCCAAGCGTCGCGGCTACCCCGTTGAACTCATCTTTAAGGTGAAACGACATGCCTACGAGAACGCTTAGCCTCATCGCGCTTGCCGCCATCATCGGCAGCATGATTGTGGCCAGCAAGCTAGACGCATCTGATAAAGAGCGGATGCATCGTAAATACTGCCAAGAAGTCGCTGTTTGGGAGGCAGAAAAAGCGCGCGGCATTGATCCGCTAGACCGCACCGGCCACCCGGACTACCGGGGTAACGCTGCAGAGGTTTGCCCGGGTATGCGGCCCGCTGCGTACTCGCCTTCCTACGCTCCCTTTCAACTGATTCAGTTCTGAGGTGCCTTATGAACCGCAACAAGCAAATCCAGCTACACGCCGAATCCATTAGTGAGTCGATCCATGACGGTGACGCCGAGGGCGTAGCGAAGTTTGGAACGTATTTGAATGAGGTTGGCGACCTGGCCAGTGCCGTGGAAGAGCTAACCGCCACCACCACTGTCGCGGATATGGTCGATGCCTATATCCAATCAGCTGCCGGTGAGGCAGTGCTATTTGCATGGGCCAAGGATGTTGCCGAGGCGAAGCTGCTAGACGAAGAAGCAGATCGCGCTGAAATGGCAGCCAACTGGAGGGCAGCATGAGCAACTGGCGATCAACCAGCCGAGCAGGCTGGGACGAAGAAACCGGCGACGCCATTTACCACGTCACCAAAGGCAGTAAGAGCTTGTGCGCTGGTGACCATTTGGAGTTGGATCGGCTGCTAGTTGCCATTCAGGAACGCAATGATAGCGCCGAGCGAATGGCGGCCGCCCTATCGGAGCTTACCGTTCAGTTAGCCGCCAGTGACCAAGACGGAATGACTGAGCTAAGCGACTCATTCTGCGAGGCACGCGAAGCGCTGGGCGAGTGGCGAGCGCTGAACAAATAAAAGCCCCTTTCGTGCGGGAACACGTCAGGGGCCACCGATCATCGTCGAGATTGATCACTTCGGAGTATAAACCATGACACCTACCAACGAGAAGCCACGCATTCGCGTGCCTTCTGGACGCTATCGCGTGGTCGATAGCGCCGATCACCTTGAGCTGTGGCGCCAAGTCGATAAGACGCCGACCACGGCAGTTCGTGAAGCCAGCGTAGACGGCCAGCAGATCACCACGCTGGATGCGATGCACGTCATCGAGCTGGCCACCAAGGTTTTTGGCCCCATGGGCATTGGCTGGGGCTACCGCATTGAGGATGAGCGCTTTGACGTAGGTGCTCCAATCCTTGGCAACAAAGGCGAGCTTATCGCTCACGAGCAAACCCACACGATCCGCTTGGCGCTCTGGTACCGCTGGCAAGGCGACCGCGGCGAAGTCACGCAGTTTGGCCATACCCGCTACGTCTATCGCACCGGTACCGGCAAATGGAAAACAGATGGCGAAGCGCCAAAGAAGTCGATCACTGACGCTATCAAGAAGTGCCTGTCACTGTTGGGCTTCGCTGCTGATGTCTATTACGGCAAGTTCGACAACAAGGACTACACCCAGGCACAGCAAGCGGCTACACGCATTGCCGTCGCTGAGAACCAGGATGCCGAGCTTGAGAAGTACCGCGCCGATTACGCCGATTGGCTTAAGCGCGAATGCGACACCCTACGTCACAAAATCCCCCACCCTAAGAGTATCGAGCTGGCCGCTAACGGCATTCTCCAGCGCCTACCGGATAAGGCATCCATGGCCCGCGTCGAGCCCGACAAAGGCCGGGACATGATCACCAAGGCCCGTGATGAAGGTATTGCCCGGGTATACGCCGAGAAGGAAAAGGCCAAGCAAACACAAGAGGTAACGCAAAATGATTAATGCAGCCCCCAACACCGACTACAAAGGCGAACTGGTAGAGCTGGATGCCGTCGAGCAGGCCCTCGCAGGGCTGCGGGAGAAATACGGCACCGTGCCCGACGTGCAAACCAAAGAGGGTTACGCGCTCTGCAAGAAAGGTATTCGTGAATTAACCAGCTATCGAACCAGCACCGATAAACTGCGTAAAGAGATCACAAAGCCTCACCGTGACTTCATCGAGCGCGTGAATAACTACGGCAAAGACCTGATCGAGAAGCTGCAGGAAATCGAGCAGCCGCTGAAAGACGCAAAGCAGCATGAGGACGAGCGCGCCGAGCGGGAAAAGCAGCAGCGCATTGCCAAGCTGCGTGAGCGCATTCAGGTCGAAATTCTCAGCTACAAGGATACTGCTGTTGGGCTCGACTCCAACGCCCTGGCTGAGCTTCATGATGAAGCCGACAACATCAACACCGATGGCTATTTTGACGTGACCAAAGAGGCCGAGGACGCAAAAGCGGAAGTGCTGCAGCATATCATCGAAATGCACGGCCGCGCCCTTGAGAAAGAGCGCCTGGCAGCCGAGCAAGCCGAAGTGGAAGCCGAGCGCCGCCGCCTGCGTGAAGAAGCTGAAAAGCGTGAGGCCGAGCAGAAAGAGCTGGAAGAGCTGCGACGCTTCAAAGCCGAGCAGGAAGCGAAGCGTAGCCCAGCACCTCAGCCACAGCCGAAACCAGAACCTGAGCCAGCTCCCCTTCCCGATGCTGCTGAGCATAAGCCGCTGAATGCCAGCCGCCTGAGCGCTGCCGCTGATTCCTACAGCAAGTCACCAGCACCGGCGTCAAAACCGGAAACGGTCACGATCAGCCGCAGCGAATACGACCAGCTACTCGCCGCTCAAGCGAAGCTACGCGCCTTGGAAGCCATGGGCGTTGATAACTGGTCGGGCTATGAACAAGCCATGCAGCAGCTAGCCGCTTAAACCTTCCCGCTATCTTTGGGGCCGCAAGGCCCCTTTTCTTTGGAGCTCACTATGAACCCTGTTCTCTTCTTCGATACAGAAACTACCGGCCTGCCGGACTGGAAATCTCCCAGCGAAAGCGACCACCAGCCCCACCTGGTTCAGCTCGGTGCAATCCTGGCCGACACCGACACCCGTAAGGAAATCGCGACACTGGATTTGATCATTGCTCCGGACGGCTGGGAAATTCCCGCCGAGGTTTCTGAGGTTCATGGCATTACTCACGATCATGCCGCTGCAGTAGGCGTCGATGAATCGCTTGCCCTGAATCTGTTCTTCCAGCTCTGGAACCGGTACCCACGCGTCGCCCATAACCGCACCTTCGACCAGCGAATTATACGTATCGCCGCCAAGCGCTATATGAGCGAGGGCGATACCGAGGCATGGGCCGATAAAGACGAGTTCGCCGATACCATGCTGCTAGCCAAGCCCATCATGCAGCTGCTGCCGAAAGGCAAGTATGGCTACAAGTCACCGAAGCTGTCCGAAGCCTACGAGTTTTTCACCGGCAAACCGCTGGAAAACGCGCATAGCGCAATGGCCGATGCCCGTGCCTGCATGGAAGTCTATTGGCACCTGCTCGACCACGAAGCCAAGGCCGCATGAGGTCCATTACCAAAACCGTCACCACCACTTACACGCCTGAATGGATCAAAAAAGAGTTTTTGGTTTACGGACCGGAATTCAGAAAGGCGCGCGAGCGGTCGCGTAAAAAGTACAGCCGCTGCTTCGCCTGCAATACGCCCTTTCAGGATGGTGACGTCATGGCGCTTGGTGGCTTCGGGAAGCATGGCAATAAAGCGCTATGCCAAACATGCGCCACAGATTTAGCTGACGATGAAAATGAGGCCTCTCAATGACTATTACCAGCACCCCAACCACATTTCATATCCATATCCCCGTTCGCGTTCTGCTGAGCTATGGCGACAAGCGCCTCGGGGATATCGTCACGCATCCCGAAGGCGTGGACGGAGCCCGCAAAGAGCTTCAGCAAATGCTCGAAAAGGGCAAGCAAGTCTTAGTTTGTGATAGCAGCTGCGATAACCGCCATCCAGACGGCTCCTGCGCTGGCCACTCCAGTGACAAGGCGAAAGCTGCTTAACCCTTCCCCCACACCGGGGCCATTGGCCCCACTACCCCCACCTCCATGAGGTAACTCGCAATGTCACACCCAACCGATGTGACCAAGTTCCTAGAGGACTTGGACGGCGGCGTATTGGCTGAACGCCTGGGTACTGTTCTGAGCCACGCAGCAGCGGCGGCAACGAACAACCCGAAGAAGAAAGCCAAAGTATCGATTGATCTGACAATCGAGAACATTGGCTCCGGCAGCCGGGTCGGCGTGGCTCATAAGCTGGCCTTCAAGATTCCGACTGAGCACGGCACGCAGTCGGAAGAACACACCACCGAAACGGTCATGTGCGTGAACACAGGCGGCGAAATGACGCTTGAGCCTAAAAACCAATTCGACATGCTCGGACACGCGCATCGTAAAGATGCCTCACAAGGAGAGAAGCACTAATGTCATTAACTAAAGAAGCCCTGCAGCACATTGAAGCTAGCCATAAAACCGGTACCGAAGCCGCCGAGGGTCACGCGCTGATCGTGGGCGATAACTTCAAGCTGGTAGACATGGAGAAGTACCAGGATAACCGCCGCCGATTCCGTGGCCAGTTCAAAACCAAGGGCTTGCGGGACTTCATTTCTTACGTATCGGCTCGTCAAGCCGATGCCCCGGTATTCATCGATCGCGACGCCATGGCGGCATGTTCCTATCTGGATATCGGCGATAAGTCATTGCCTGGCCACTGCGACCACTCCGCTACGCTCAATCTACCCAAAACCCCAGAGTTCAGCGCCTACCTGAATGCTGACGGAAGCACTTTCGGGCAGGAGGAAATGGTCGAGCTGGTAGAAGACTGGGGGCATCTGCTGACGTTTGGGAACAGCAAGGGCGAAGCGCTGGAGCGCGGCAAAGTCATTCATGCGTTCCGCAAGGTCAGCCTGGACGACCTGACCAGCATCGAAAGTGACAAACAGGAGCATTCCAGCCGCGTGGGCGTGATGAATAGCGTCACCGTGAAGAATGCTGACCGCCTGCCCACGGTGATTTACTGGAAGCTCAACCCTTATGAAGGTCTGACAGAGCGCACCCTAGCGATGCGCGTTTCCAGCAAGACCAAAGGCGGGCCATCGTTTGGGTTACGCGCTATCGCGCTGGACGCGGCCAAGGAAGAGATCGCCGCCGAGTTCGCCAAGCTGGTGACGGACGGCTTACCGGAGAGCGAATGCTTGCTGGGCACCTTCCAGCCCTAACAGCAGCACCCAACCACAGAGGGCCTTCGGGCCCTTTTCTTTTGGAGGTCACATGGCCCGAGGCATTAACAAAGTCATCTTGATTGGCAACCTGGGCCAAGACCCAGAAGTACGCTTCACCACAGGCGGCACCGCTGTCGCTACTATCAACATTGCCACCAGTGACAGCTGGCTAGACCGCAACAGCGGTCAGCGACAGGAGCGCACCGAGTGGCATCGCGTGATCTTATTCAAGAAAACGGCAGAGATTGCCCAGCAGTACCTGAGAAAAGGCGCAAAGGTCTACATCGAAGGCCGACTGCAAACACGCAAATGGCAAGACCAGAGCGGACAAGACCGCTACACCACTGAAATCGTCGCTAACGATATGCAAATGCTGGATAGCGGCGGGCAGCAAGCACCACAACAAGGCGGTTACCAGCAACCACCTCAGAATCAGCAGCGCGGTGGCCACCGGCAACCACCGCCTAATAATACGGGCTATGGCGCCCAGCAGCCCCAGGGCCAGCGACCACTACAAGGACAACAACCGTATGGCGCGCCTGATCCCTCTCAGTACGACGGTTTTGACGACGAAATACCTTTTAGTTGATGCCTGACTGGGGCGCTCAAATACCAGCAACGCTATAACCCCAGGATGCGGTGGGGATAATAACCGCACCAGTTTGCGCGGTGCCGCCTTTGATGACGCTACCCGGTGCTAGCCCACCGGATGCGCGAAACTGCGACGCAGTAGGGCCGTGAGCAAGCCGTAAGCCGCCGCGTGAGTGCGGCAACCATGGGAGACGATCATGTACGAAAGACTGAAAGAATTAGCGGAGCGCCTGACCGAACCGGGCACCAAATGCCAGCGTTTGAGCATGTCTGAAGTACACGAGTTGAGCGAGGCAGTGCTAGAGCTGCTTGAGAAGCCTGCCATCATTGAAACCAAGCAAGTGTTTGCCGTCATCCAGAACGCCGATGGCACAGAAGGTCGTGGGCCAAATTACGTGATGGCGGTATGCGAGGCTGAGTCAACAGCTCGCCGCTTGGGAAAAGGTAAAGATGTGCAAGGCTCAGATTGCGGCATTGTGCCGACAGTGGCTATACGGATCGGCAATCAAGCCTATGCCACCCCCTGCTCTTGGCTGGCACCGTGCCGGATTTATGAACCTAACGCCGAAGACAGAGTGGCAGAAAGGGAACTGCAGCAACAGCGTGCCGCTGAGAGGAAGAAGCGTGACGCTCTGGAGCGCGCCAAGGCTGCAGGCCTGAGTGACGACGATATCAAAGCGCTACGAGGTGAAGTGTGAAGATTTTCCAAACAAGCGGCAAAACTGAAAGCCGGGTCACGATTGACGGGCGCGACTTCGTGGGCCGAAACGTTGTGATCAACAGTGACGGCCAAGTCATTGTGGATGGCGTTGTTCAAAATGGCTCGCTGGTCGGGCCGGTGAGCGTTGAGATTCACGGTGATGCCGAGCGCGTTGAATCGTCTACAGGGACGATAAAGGTGGCTGGAACGTGTGGTAGTGCCAGCACGCAGAGCGGCGATATTGAATGCGGCGACGTTAAAGGGAGCGTCAGCACGATGAGCGGCGACGTTACCTGCCAGAGCATTGCCGGGAACTGCAAAACCATGTCGGGCAACATCATCAAGGGGTGACGTATGAAGCTCAAGATCACAACCCACATCATCGGTGACGACGAAAACGATAAACGCCCGCTGGTAGCGGGAGGGAAAGTCGAAATGGCCAGCGCCCTGGGCGACCTAAAAGCCGAAGTCACCGAAGGTAAGCACAAAGGGCGCATCATAGAAGCCTTTGCTTGGCTCGCTTGCGATGAAGAAAGCGCGACCATCAATATTACCGAGTCATCAACGGGCCACTGCCTTGAGCGGGTCCATGCTATTGCGGTCATCAACGGCAAACCATGTAGCGCAACAAAGCTACCGGACGAAGCCTTGTGGAACATGACACCCAACTTTATGGAAGCAGCCAAGAAAGCAGGTTTCTACCGCTTCGAGAAGGCAACCGATATAGAAGCCGATGTTCTTTTCGAGCGCATCGACGGCTTGCCGAAAATCAAAGCAACTGGCTCGCTGGTGGCATAGAAGAAACATGAGCTATTACCCCAAACCCGCCATGTGTATGTCCTGCCGCCATGCCATAGCCGATTGTGGCCACCTACCCTTTTCTTCAATGCCCATACTGAGCAAAAGCAAGCATCGTATTATCGTCAGCTGTAAGGAGTACCAAGATGCTCGACCAGCTTCCGAACGCCAAGCGGATCGCCGAGATAGTCCGCAAACGGCGGCTTATTCCTGATACGCCACGCTGGCGATTATCGACAAGGTTATTCAAAGACTACCGCCGCTAATGAGCGGTTTTTTATTGCGAGGTGTTTATGACTCCACGTAGCGCATACGACATTCTGCGTAGCACTTGGCCGCCAGCCGTGCGACGAATAATCAAACGCGAATACACGCAATAAATAGCCGCCGCTGAGCGGTTTTTTTATGTCCGGAGGCCCTGCTCGGGCCTCGCTGTCCACCAAGGGAGACGCCATCATGGACCTGTTATTAACGCCAGGTGAGATAGAAACCCTGACTGGCCGCAAGCGAACCAAGGAGCAATGCGCCGCGCTTGATGCCATGGGGGTGCGCTGGAAGGTCAACGCCAGCGGCGCGCTGATCGTTGGTCGTCGGCATGTAGAGCAAGTGCTGTGCGGCGAGAACGTCAGCCAAACACCAGAAACCAAGCGACCTAATTTCGAGGCCTTACACGCATGACGCAGGAGAACCCAGGCATCCCCCGGGTGTATTGGAAAAGTGGCGCTTGGCGCTATAAATGCAACGCCCGCCAGAAGGCGCTGGTGGGCAAAAGCTGGATACGCTTGGGAGAAACAGCCAAAGAAGCCCAAACAGCCTATGAACAGTGGCTGGAGCGCCTGTTCCCTAAAGCGGGAATGGGCCGCATTTTCGACCGCTATGAAGCTGAGATCATCCCCGCCAAACCTGCTGAAGCGACACGACGCTCCAACCTGCAGGAGCTTAAGAAGCTGCGCGCTGTATTTGCCGAGTGCGAACCAGGCGATATAACGGTGCACGACATTTATCGTTATATGGATGCCCGGGGCGTTCAGTCGAAAACGCAGGCCAACCATGAGTTGGCTCTGCTCAAGCACATCTTCCGGTACGCCCAGCGCTGGGGAATCGTGGAAAACAACCCCGCCGATCCGGTGACTAAATTCAAGCTCAAGCCTCGTGACCGCTATATCACGCACGCAGAGTTTAGCCGCTTCCTGAAATTCACTTCCCCTTGGGTGCGCCGCTACGCCCTACTGAAATACAAAACCGGATTACGCCAACGCGACCTACTAACGCTCCGGCTGGACCAGCTCACACCGGACGGCATCGTTTTACGTAGCAGCAAGGCAGGCAAGCAGGCCGTCATTCCCTGGGATGATGAGCTGAGGCGTTTAGTGCAGGAGATAAAAGCCGACAATTTAGGCCGTGGCAAGCAAGGCCCCACGTTGTTCTGCAAGCGGGACGGTATGCCCTACAACAAGGATAAGTTTCATAGTCGCTGGCAGTACGGAATGCGGAAGGCGATGCATGAGGGCCACGTCGAGCGGTTTACCGAGCATGATATCCGAGCCAAGCACGCGACCGATGCCGATGAGCAAGGCTATGACGCCATGACCAATTTGCAGCACAGCGACCGGCGAACGACTGAGGTCTATCTACGTGCTAAGCGGGTGTTGACGGTAAGCACGTTGGGGGCGGGAGAGTTCCTAGAAGATTAGACATTAGTCTATTATGCACTGGTCTGGCTGGAGCAGTATAACGGTAGGTGTTCCCCTCGTTATACTTTCACCTTTTTTCGTGCTCAGAAACGAGAAAAGGGAACCAGCTAAGTAGCTGATTCCCTTCATGTTGTGGCGGAGGGACAGGGATTCGAACCCTGGATAGGCTATTAACCTATGCCGGTTTTCAAGACCGGTGCATTCAACCGCTCTGCCATCCCTCCGGCTTATGGGTGCGTATAATAACAGCTTCCCCTTGTAAGTCAACGCCTTTTGAATAAATTAGTAGAGTCTTAAGCCGACGCGGGTTATCTCACCACCTTCCATGTCACTGACGACCCAATGAATGCCGTGCCAATCAACATCGTCACCTATGACCGGGTGCCCGCCTACCCGCAAGGAGACAAACTCCGCTAGCGTCATCTCCTGCTCGCCATGGCTTAGGGTTAAACCATAGGCCTGGGCGATATCCTGCATCTGCGCTTTGCCATCCAAGGTAAAGGTGCCAAAGAAGGCACGCTCCTGTTTCAACTTGGCATCGCCGTTGAACAGTCGGTTAAGCGCCACTAGGTCTTCTGTGCGGCCAATCACGCAAATCACATCGCCCAGCTTTAGCCGGGTGCTGCCCTTAGGGTGCAGCATAACGTGGTTGCGAAATAGCGCGGAGATCAACGCGCCGGAGGGAAAGCGCAGCAAGCGAATGGGTACGTCTTCCAAGTCTTCGTTTTCGACCACGTAAACGAACATCTCAAAGTCATTGTCGGGCAGGATCCCCAACGGCCCACGGCGGTTGGGGGTGGTGCCCACCGGCACTTCAACCTTTAACCAGCGGGCCATCCACGTTAACGACCCACCCTGGATCAGCAGCGACATCAGCACTACCGCGAAGGCTACGTTGAAGTAGAGCGAGGCATTCTCCACACCACCAATCACCGGAAAAATCGCCAGCACAATCGGCACCGCACCGCGCAGGCCAACCCAGGCAATAAAGAAGGTCTCCCGCCAGCGGAATTTAAAGAAGGGCTTGATGGTAATCAGTACCGCCAGCGGGCGGGCAACAAAGATCAGCGCCAGCGCCACAAAGCCGGCGGGCAAGGCTACCTCCCAGAGCTGGCTGGGAGTCACCAGCAGGCCCAGCACCAAAAACAGGCCAATCTGGCTTAACCAAGCTAAGCCATCGTGTACTGGCAGAATGAAGTTAAGGTGGCGCCCCGGCTGGTTACCAATCATCAGGCCCGCCAGGTAGATGGCGAGGAAACCACTGCCGCCCAGCACGCTGGTTAGCCCGAACACGCTGAAACCAAGCGCCAACGCCAGCATAGCGTACAAGCCAGGGGCTAAATCCAGCCAGCGCAGCAGTTTAGCGCTTAGCCAGCCACCTCCAATGCCCACTGCCAAACCAATACCAAACTGGGAAACGAAGAACAGCAGAGTTTCGGTAATGCCGCCAATGTCGCCTACCAGCAGCTCTACCAGCATTAGCGTCAAGAAGATGGCCATCGGGTCGTTGGTACCCGATTCGATTTCAAGCGTAGCCCCTACCCGCTCGTTCAGGTTTACCCCACGGCCACTCAACATGGAGAATACGGCAGCAGCGTCGGTAGAGCCTACAATGGCCCCCACCAACAGCCCCTGCACCAGCGAAAGGTTGAAGACCCACATGGCGATGACGCCCACAATGGCGCTGGTAATAAATACGCCGAAAGTGGCTAGCGAAAGCGCCGGCCGGAAGCCTACGCGGAAGGTTTTGAGCCGGGTGCGTAGACCACCATCCAGCAGAATCATCGCTAGCGCTAGGTGGCCGATGGTGAACGCCATGGAGTAGTCGTCAAACTCGACGCCTAGCACTCCCTCTTCCCCCGCCAGCATACCAAGCCCCAAGAAAATCAGCAGCAATGGCACACCGACCATTGATGAAAGACGACTCGCTAATATGCTGAGCGTCATGAGGGAACCGCCTACTAGGAAGAACGTATAAATTGCGTCCATGTCTCTCCGTCTCTACACCAATGCCGCTCTATTATTACATGCCAGTGCTGAATTTACTGAGCGTGTTCGTTTGGTTTATGCAAGGGGCTAGCCAGGCGCTTTGCCGGAAAGCTAAACTCCGCCGTCCTACCACAGGGAGTTGAGGTTATGCTGAACGCTTTTTGGCGCGGCCGTTCATTTATAGTACTGCTATTGGTCTTTTTTTTATTATTTTCATTTTCAGCAACTTACGCAAACGAAGAGCGTGAAGCAGACGATTCCGCCGCACCGCTTTCGCTGGAAAGCGACATAACGCTTTCTGAAGGGCTATGGCCCGCAGGGGAAGGCGGCGTGGCTGAAGTGCCTGAAGAAGCACCCAGTATGGCAGTGATTCCACCACCGCCGTTGGACCCGCCGCCGCTCAAGCAGCTCACGTTAATGCTAGATTGGTATCTAAGCCCTCAGCATGCCTCGCTCATCGTGGCAAAAGAGCGGGGGCTGTTCGCCGCCCAGGGGCTTGAAATCGAACTGTTAACACCCGCCGACCCTTCTATCGCCATCAAGCTACTGGCTGCCGGAGAAGTCGACCTAGCGCTAACCCGCCAGCCGCTGCTTCATTTACATGCCCACGATGGCGCACCGATCACGCGCATCGCCACGCTGATAGAAACACCGCTCAATGCAGTGGTTGTAGCAGGCGAAGCACCCGCGCCAGCGGCCATTAACGATGCTCTGGCCGACCTGCACTACGGTTTTTCCACCCGCGAGGGCCGTGATGTACTGATAGAGCGGCTGCTGCCGCTTTCGGTGCGCCAAGTCGATGACTTTGTGCAGCCTGAAAGCGTGCATTTTGATGCCGCCGATGCACTACGAGAGCGCCAAGTAGAGGCCATTGCGGACGGCTTTTTCCATACGCTGCCCCAGCAGCTTGCCTCCGATGGCATCGCTACCCATACCGTTCGCTATAGCGACCTTGATATTCCCCGCCATGATGGGCTCATCTTGCTAGCGAATAACGACTCCGTTGCCCGCCGTGCAATCACTTGGTCGCGGGTTCTGGTTGCCCTGGAAGAGGCTAGCAACTGGGTAATTGAGCACCCGGAGGAAGCCTGGACACTGTTGACCACTACCCACCCAGTGTTGGATAACCCGATTAACCAGGGCGCGTGGGATGACCTGCTACGCCGCATTGCGTTAAGCCCTGCGGCACTGGATGAGCGGCGCTACGCGATGTTTGAAAGCTTTCTACAGCAGGCTGGCATAACGGAAAACACCCTGCCAGTTGCACGGCTGGTGGTGAACCCCCACGCGCTCATGGAAAGATAGCGCCTAACGATGACGAACGGCGCCAAGCCCTCAGCACACCGGAGCACTATGCACGATACCCCTTTAGTGTTTATTGATGTGGAAACTACCGGCACCCGCGCCACCCGAGACCGGATTACCGAAGTTGCGGCGCTGAAGGTGGTGGAAGGTAAGGTGGTCGAGCAGTTTGTTAGCTTGGTTTATCCAGGTACCAGCGTGCCCGCCCATATCAGCCGGCTAACCGGTATTGATGCCGATATGCTGGCGGATGCGCCCACTTTTCAGGCCATCGCGGGGGAGCTTTTGGCATGGTTAGGCGATGCCTGTTTAGTGGCCCATAACGCACGTTTTGATGCCAGCTTTCTACGTAATGAATTTAAACGCGCGGGTTACACCTATCGGCCTAAGCTGGTATGCACCTTGCGTTTATCCCGCCGTTTAATTCCCGCTTTGCCCGAGCACAACCTAGCCGCCCTGCTAGCCCGCTACCATATTCAGCAAACGTGCCAGCACCGCGCAGAAGAGGATGCCACGGCGCTATGGGAGCTGTGGCAGGCATGGCAGGATGAGTTTGATGCGAACACCTGGCAGGCAGCGCTGGCCGATGAGCAACGCCACCGCACCCTGCCCGCTCATCTATCCAGCGAACAGCTCGCCGACTTGCCCAGTGCGCCTGGCGTGTATCTGTTTTATGGCCATAACCGCCTGCCGCTTTACGTGGGCAAAAGCGTGAATCTGCGCAGCCGAGTGCTAGGGCATTTTCAGCGTGATCATCAAGACGACAAAGAGATGCGCCTCGCCCAGCAAGTCCAGCATATCGAGTGGGAAGAGACCGCCGGAGATTTAAGCGCCCAGCTACGGGAAGCACAGCTCGTCAAAACCCTGATGCCGATTATGAACCGTCAGCTGCGCCGTCAGGGCAACTTGAAAACCTGGTATTGGCCCAGCGATGCGCCCTGCCCCACGCTGGTGAGCGGTAAAGCCATCAGCCAACCCCAGCCTGGCAAACTGTTCGGGCTGTTTAGAAGTGCCAAGGAGGCAAAAGAGACGCTACGCAGCATTACCGAGGAGTACCAGCTTTGCCCGCAGGTGATGGGGTTAGAAAAAGGCAAGGGGCGCTGCTTTGCCCACCAGCTAGGCAAGTGCCGAGGAGCATGTTACCAGCAAGAATCGCTGGATGCCCACACCCAACGGGCACATCAGGCGCTTGCCAAACTGCAGGTAAGCGCGTGGCCATGGCCAGGGCGGATTGCTATTCGTGAGCAGAGCCGCAAAGGCGGCCCTGTGGCTTACCATGTAGTCGATCACTGGTGCTACCTGGGCAGTGCCACTACTAAGCGGCGAGCCCAAGCGTTAAAAGGCGATACGCCGCGGTTCGATGTGGATACTTACCGCATACTGAACCGGTTTTTAAACACTCCAGAACAGCACCAGCTTACGATTGCGCCGCTATAAAGGCGTCGATGGCCTGCTGAAACGCCTCGGGCTGGTCAGCGTGCAGCCAGTGGCCGGCATTTTTCAGCGTCACCAACCGAGCCCGTGGCAGCACCTCCCGCAGCGCTGGCAGCATATCGTCGCTCACGTAGTGGGAATCGGTGCCACGCAGCACCAGTGTTGGGCCTTCAAACGGGGCATCACCATCGGGTTCACCGATGATCGCCTCATAGCCCCGCTGAATCTCATCCAGGCCAACCCGCACGCCCATCACGCCCTGCTCGTCACGCACTAGGTTAGTAGCCAAGAACAGCCGCGTGGGGCGGGAATCGACATGTTCTGCTAGCAAAGCATCCGCTTCGCGGCGATTGGTCGGCTTACCTTCCCGCACCTGTTCCAGGGCGGCAAACACATCGTCATGGCCGTGCTGATAGGCCACCGGGGCAATATCGGCCACCATGAGCGAGAGGCAGCGCTGCGGCGCTTGGCGCGCCAGCGTGATGGCTACCTTGCCGCCCATGGAGTGGCCTAAAATATGCGCTTGCTCAATACCCAGCTTATCTAACGCTGCCAGCACATCCTGGCTCATGGCGCTATAGCTCATGCCTTCTGCGTGTGGGGAGCGTCCGTGGTTACGCAGGTCCACCGCCACTACCCGGCGCTTGCGTTGCCATACTTTCAAATGCGAGCGCCAGTTATCGGCACTGCCGAGCAAGCCATGAATCACTACCAGCGGCTGGCTATCCACGTCAGCTTCGGCGGGCAAGTCAATCGTGTAGAGTTCCACGGGGGCATGGTCGGTCATGCTATTTCCTTATCGGTTAAGCGGTTCGCGGCGCAGCATCGTGCTGTCCTGTCCATACCACCAAGCGGCGCGTTAGCCATGCGAGCAGTAGGCCGTAGAGCGGTAGGAAGAACAGCAGGCTAATACCGAGCTTGATGGCGTAGTCGACGGCGGCGATTTCTACCCAGTGCTGGGCCATAAAGGGGTCAGGACTGTTATAGAAGGCGGTGGCAAAGAAGGCAAACGTATCGGCTAGGTTGCCTAAAATCGTCGAGCATACCGGTGCAACCCACCAAGCCCACTGGCGCAAGCGGTCAAACACCTGCACATCCAGCAGTTGCCCAAGCACGTAAGCGAGGAAGCTAGCCACCGCAATACGGGCAACAAACAGGTTCCACTCACCAAGCGCCTCGATACCGGCGAAGCTGCCGCGTGGGAAAATCACTGACACCACGTAAGAGACCAGCAGTGCCGGGAACATCACCCGCAGAATGATGCTACGTGCCGGTCCTTTACCAAACAGGCGCACTGTTAAGTCGGTGGCTAGGAAGATAAACGGAAAGCTGAACGCGCCCCAGGTGGTATGAAAGCCAAACAACGTAAACGGCAGCTGCACCAGATAGTTACTGGCGGCAATGATGGCAATATGGAAGGCGACCATTACCATGAGGCAACGGCGATGCTGAGCGTCGGTTAATGCAAACATGCGGATGGGCCTTTTTTTGGTTGATAGAGGGGTTAGGGAACCCTCGAAAAAGCGCGTGAGCGCCACTGGGGCGCGCATTATACGCGTTCCTGGCGGTAATAAAAGGCGGCATAAAACTGAACGTCCTACAACCGCCCTCTGGGTTGGGCGGCTGTAGGTGTGGTAGAGGAAGGTGCTTGGCTAAAGGTGCTTAGCTCAAAGTACTTAGCTATCGGTAGGGGTCGCTTGGTCAGCAGCCCCCACATTGCGATCGCGCATGGCCGCGTGCACATCTTCCAAGCTAGTGGGGTCATCAATGGTGGAGGGAATGCCGAAGGATTTGCCATCGGCAATATTACGCAGCAGCTTCCGCAGGATCTTTCCCGAACGGGTTTTGGGCAGCCGGTTCACCACCAACACCTGCTTGAAGCAGGCAATGGGGCCAATATGTTCGCGTACACGCTCAATCAGTTCGGCCTCCAACGCCGCTTCGTCACCGTTAAAGCCATCTTTGGGAATCACTAACCCGACGGGCAATTGGCCTTTTAACTCATCGTGAATGCCAATCACCGCGCATTCCGCCACGGCGGGATGGGCGCCCACGACCTCTTCCATTTCGCCTGTGGAGAGGCGATGCCCCGCCACGTTGATCACATCATCGGTGCGCCCCATGATGAATAGGTAGCCCTCTTCATCAAAATAGCCACCGTCGCCGGTCAGGTAATAGCCAGGGTACGCGGCCATATAAGCACTGTGGAAGCGCTGGGGGTCGCGCCAGACACCTACCAGGCAGCCCGGCGGCAGTGGTTGCTTAATGACGACACTGCCCTGCTGCATGGCAGGTGCCTGTTCGCCGTCGCGATCCAGAATCTGCACGTTGAAGCCGGGCACCGGGTAAGTGGCTGAACCCGCTTTGGTTGGTGCTGCTTCAATGCCTGGCAGGTTAGCGGCAATCGGCCAGCCGGTTTCGGTTTGCCACCAGTGGTCAATGACTGGCACATCGAGCAGGTCATCCAACCAGTGGAACGTGGGCGGGTCCAGCCGCTCCCCGGCTACATACAGGTGCTGCAGGCTGCTGATATCGTACTTTTCCAACTGCTTGGCGTCGGGGTCCTCTTTTTTGATCGCCCGGAATGCCGTGGGGGCCGTGAAGAAGCTCTTCACTTTGTACTCATCAATCAAGCGCCAAAAAGCTCCCGCATCAGGCGTTTTTACCGGTTTGCCTTCGTACACCACCGTGGTGCAACCGCGCAGCAGCGGCGCATAGACAATGTAGGAGTGTCCCACCACCCAGCCTACGTCCGAGGCGGTGAACATCACATCACCTGGATTAAGGGCGTAAATGACTTCCATGGAGTAGGCCAAAGCCGCCGCATAGCCACCCGTATCGCGCACGACCCCTTTGGGTTTACCGGTCGTGCCGGAGGTATAGAGAATATAGAGTGGGTCGGTGGCTTTCACCGGCACGCATTCAACAGCGGGGGCATCCGCCACCAACGCCTGCCAATCAACATCGCCTGGCTGCAACTCAGCACGGTGCATCTCACGCTGGAACACCACGCAGGCTTCTGGCTTGAAGCTGCTAAGCGCAATGGCTTTTTCCACAATCGGCTTATACGGCAGTACCTTATCGACTTCTACCCCACAGGAGGCGGCAATGATGACTTTAGGTTCGGCATCTTCAATGCGTACCGCTAGCTCGTGGGGGGCAAAACCACCAAACACTACCGAATGCACCGCGCCTAGGCGTGCACAGGCGTACATGGCGATCAATGCCTCAGGCACCATGGGCATATAAATAATGACACGGTCGCCTTTCGTTACCCCCAGCTTCGCAAGACCGCCAGCAAACCTCGCCACTCGGTCGCGTAGCTCCAGGTAACTAATGGTTTGCTTGGACTGAGTAACCGGTGAATCCCAATAGATGGCAGGCTGATCACCGCGCCCTTGCTCAACATGGTAGTCAATGGCGGCGTAGCAAATATTCAGTTCGCCATCGCCAAACCAGCGAGCGTGCTGCTGCTCATCGTAGGTAAGTATGGTGTTGGGCAGCGTGAACCAGGGCAGCTTTTTGGCCTGCTCAGCCCAGAAGGTTTCAGGATGTTCAATCGCGTGTTGGTAGGTGCGCTGATAGTGGCTCATGGTGAGACCTTGTCATTATTGTGCCAGTTGAAAAGCTTCTTGGAAGCCAGGATAGATTGTTGACACTTTATAAAGTAAAACCTGATCACACCCTCATACTATGGGATAAAACGCGACCAAAGCCGTATATTTACACGAACATTGTCAACAAATAGCCCGCCGCTACCATTGATAGAGCGTTAAACCCATATTTGGACAAAAACCGCTAAATTACTGATCATTAAATAACCCAATCCTCGCGACGCGACGATGGCTAAATAATCTATAACAACGCTGTCACTACAGTGTAGGCAAGGAGGTCCTCATGTCTGCTTCTACAAGCGCCGCTGCACGTCTTCTGGAGCATAACTGCCACGCCATTGAGGCAGGCACCAGTCTGCTAAAAGCGCTAGCTAACGAGAAACGGTTGCAAATTCTTTGCCTACTAGCGGAAAAAGAGCTGTCGGTCACTCAGATCAACCAGCAGCTCTCTTTGAGCCAGTCAGCGCTTTCACAGCATTTGGCGATTTTGCGTCGTGATCAGCTGGTCAATACTCGGCGGGAATCACAAACCATTTATTACTCGCTGAGTAGCGAAAGCGCCAAGGCGATTATTAACACCTTGGCGCAACACTACGCAGCCTAGTACTGGAAACTCCGTGCTGGCGACTCTTCGTCCTGGCTACTTCATACTTACTGTTTAAGCGAATCTAGCGACGCTGCCAGCCCGCCGCGTCAATCACGCCCAGCGCTTTTACCGTGGCGTGCTCCACGCCCGCCGATATTGCTAGCCCGACTTTGCGGCTAATGGTTTTCGGCCGCTCTAGCTTTACGTGGTAGACCTGAGCTTGGGCAATACGCTCTACTAAATAGGCCTCACTGGTTCCCACGCTATCCACCAATTTCTGTTCCAGCGCTTCGCTGCCATACCAGATTTCGCCGGTGGCTAGTTTTTCAATATCCATATCGGGACGATGGTTCGATACATAGGTTTTGAAGAGACGGTGGGTGTTTTCCAGATCATCGATGAACTTCTCGCGCCCTTCCTGGGTGTTTTCTCCCAGCACGGTTAGCGTGCGCTTATATTTACCGGCGGTTAATAGCTCAACATCGATATCGTTGCGTTTAAGCAGGCGATGAATATTGGGCACCTGGGCGACCACGCCAATAGAACCAATTACCGCAAACGGCGCGGCTTTAATGTGGTTGGCGGTGCAGGCCATCATGTAACCGCCGCTAGCAGCTACCTTATCAATGCAAACGGTGGTGGTAAGCCCTGCTTCCCTTAGCCGATCTAACTGAGCGGCTGCTAAACCGTAGGCGTGTACCAACCCACCCGCTGACTCTAAGCGGACAATCACTTCATCATCAGCGCTAGCGACATCAATAACCGCCGAGACTTCCTGGGCGAACTGATCAGTTTGTGAGGCTTTAATGTCCCCATGAAAATCTAGCACCCACACTTTTTGGGTACTGTGGGATTCGCCTTTGCCTTGTTTGGCGGCTTTTTGGCGGGCCTTCTCCTCCTGGCGAAAGGCTTTTACCAGCTTTTTACGTGCACCATGCGCAGTTGTGGTCACACGAAGCCGGCGGTTGCGCGCACGGCGCTGGTCATTGATCGACTCTACATGCAGTTTAAAACCATGCTCGCTACTCTCTTTATTGCGCCGCATAATGACCAACAGAACCCCAACCGCCACCATCACAAGCGTTGTTTGCAGTAAAAACGTGCCCATCTCAGCGAGCCATTCAGCCATTATTACTCTCCTATATTCCATGTTATTACGTTTAAGATGAGGATATTTTGCTCTCTAGCACGCAGGCTTTGCGTAGATGGCGAATGAGACTTGATTAAAACAAATGTTTGAAATAGTCTCACCTGAGGCACCATCTGTTTGTTACCCAATTAACGCTTAGGAACTAATCTATGTCATCTAATACGCTTGAAAAATTGCAGTCCCGCTTCAATCCAGAGGCAGCTAAAGGGATGAATGAGGTTTTTCAATTTCATTTCTCCGACGCTGGTAACTATTACCTAGATATTCAGGACGGCACGTTGGGTGTACATGAAGGTGAGCACGACGATCCATCGGTCAGCCTAAGCATGAGCACCGACACGCTTAAGGGCATTATGAGTGGCGAAATCAACGGCATGACTGCTTTTATGACCGGCAAACTAAAAGCGACTGGCAACGTGATGCTGGCGACCAAGCTTACCAGTCTGTTTCCTGACCAGTAAGCCTGCCCTTCTAGCGCCATTGCGCTAGGTGAGTTTCAATCAAGTCACGCGAAATTGAGTACGGCGGCGGCAGCGACGGTAGCTGCCGCGGCGAAAACCACGCGGCATCACTAATTTCTACGCCGTCTATCCTGATACGCCGCGTGGTGGCTTCGGCAAAGAAACCAAACATCAGCGAGTGCGGGAAAGGCCAGGCCTGGCTATGGTGATAGCGCAGCTGCTCTACGTGCACACCCACCTCTTCAAACACCTCTCGATGCACCGCCTCTTCCGCTGACTCACCAGGCTCGATAAACCCTGCCAGGGTGGAGTAACGTCCTGGTGGAAAGCGCGGGCTGCGGGCTAGCAGCATCGCCTCACCGCTGGTCACTAAGGTAATGATACAGGGTGAAATACGCGGATAGTTACGATGCCCGCATGCATAACAGTGCATCGCAAATTCTGCTTCAAGCTTGGTCGCCTTTTCACCGCAGCGGCCGCAAAATCTATGATTCTCAAGCCAGGCGCCTACCTGCAAGGCAGTCGAAAGCAGGCTAAACCAAGAAGCGGGTAGCTCTCCTAACCACTGCCGACCGTCAATCCAGTCATCGCCCGGCTTATTCTCCACCAGCAGCGCCACGGGTTCGTCGTGCCAGTAGCACAGCGGCTGCATCTGTTCACTCCAGGGTTGCCGCGGCTGTAGCGGCGTTAGCTCTCCAGCTATCAGCGCTGGCGCAATATGGCTACGGGAAACACGGATGACCCGCCCCTCTTTGGCATAGTGGGGAATTTCACGTTTAAGCATCGGCAGAGGCACCGTCTAGCGACTCTTGAAACCAGCGCAACTGATGCGCTGCGCACTTGGCTTGATGAGCGGCGTGCTCTTCAGCAGTTGGCCTCACCACCCGAAGTTGGCCTGGGGTTAGCGAAAGGCGCTGTATTGAAAGCCCTTCGCTCGCCTGATTTTGCTGTTTTTTGTCTGCGCCGCTCTCTGCATCTAGCGTTAGTGCCGTTTGGCCGCCGGTCATTGCTAGGTAAACATCAGCAAGAATCTCGGCGTCCAACAGTGCGCCGTGGAGTACCCGGTGGCCGTTATCGATATCGTAGCGCTTACATAGAGCATCCAGGCTATTGCGCTGGCCGGGGTGCATCTCCCGCGCCATGACCAGCGTATCCAGAATACGGCAGTGGTCGCGCACCGGGCCTAACGCGGGTGCCTGGCGGCGCTTATTGAGCATGCCTAACTCATGGTCAATAAAGCCAACGTCAAAGGGCGCGTTATGGATAACCAGCTCAGCCCCTTCAATGAACGCCCAGAATTCATCCGCGATCTCGGCAAAAACCGGTTCATTAGCCACTTTGGCATCGTCAATGCCGTGTACCGCGACCACTTCCGCGTCGATGTGGCGTTCGGGGTTGATGTACTGGTGATAAGTACGCCCGGTAAACCGCCGATTAACCATCTCTACGGCACCGATCTCTACCAGCCGATGGCCATCCTTGGGGTCAATACCGGTGGTTTCCGTATCCAGGATTATTTGGCGCATGCCGCTCTCCTTTGATGTTCATCGATGGCTTCGTTGGCTAATTCATCCGCACGCTCATTGCCGGGGTGGCCGCTGTGCCCTTTTACCCAATGCCACTCTATCTGGTGGCGCTGAGTTTCTTCGTGGAGGGTTTTCCACAGCTCGGCATTTTTCACCGGCTGTTTGGCCGCCGTTTTCCAGCCGCGCTTAATCCAGTTATGAATCCACTGGGTAATGCCCTGGCGCACGTATTGAGAGTCGGTCCACAGTGCCACGTCGCAGGGCTTATTAAGCGTGCGTAGAGCCATAATGGCAGCCATTAGCTCCATGCGATTGTTGGTGGTTTCCGCTTCATAACCCTTTAAGGTTTTCTCATGGGGGCCGCTGGCCAGCACCACTCCCCAGCCACCCGGGCCTGGATTTCCTCGACAGGCCCCATCGGTATATACCGTCACACGGGGCAGCCCCTCGGCTGCTTGCTTACTCACGTTCACTATCCTTCTTTAGACGACGTTGACCTGCCGGATACCGCATAGGCGCACCCGTGCGTGTGGCCCCTAACGATGAGGGCGACACAGGCGCGCGCAACCCAAATTTCACACGCTGAACCGGTGCATGGTGCTGGCGCCGCTGAGCTTGAATCATATAACTTTCGCCCAGAGGAAGATTATGCCGACGCCCTAACGCCTCCCAGCGCTCTCCGCAGGCGGTGCTCATCGGGCCACGAAAGCAGCAATAGTCTACGCGCTCCACCTCAAAATCGACAAACGCCAGCCAATCCTTGAGCCGGCTCGCAGAGCGCCAATGGCCGCTCCAAGGGAAGTCTGCCTGCTGCTTGCGCCAGCGCTGGGTCAGCCCGTTCAAACCTAGCGGGTTAAAGCCAAACAGTACCAACACGCCATTATCCGCCGTGACGCGGGCGGCTTCCTGCAGGGTGTAATGGGCATCGTTAAGGTGCTCAAGCCAATGGTGGATAACCACAGCATCCAGGCAGCGGTCGGGGAGCGCCAAACGATCCGGTGGGCATACCAACGTCGAGTCGCTGTCTGCCAACGCAAGGCTGGGTGCCCAGCGAATCGGGTGAGCGATTGCTGACATTGTCATTAATGCCGGCCCCATACCCATCTCTAGGCTATGCCCGCCCTTACGGCCCTCAACCACCGGGCCAAGGCAGGCCCGCTGGGTTTCCCATAGCGCGCGTCCTGCCTCTGTTTGCCAGTATGCCTGCGCGTTGGTCATGCGCTGGGCGAGGCTGGTGGCCTTTGGCGAATTTGACATAAACAGCGCTTCCCTCCACAGTAACGTCTTTTTAACGTCGTTATGCGCCTAGCTTCCGCGCACACAGCCCGTCATTTTGAACCTTAAAGGATCTCGCCCATGATGAGCGTGACACCGATTCCTGCCCTAAGCGATAACTATATTTGGCTATTAAGACAGGATACCAGTCAAAGTGTTTGCGTGGTGGACCCCGGTGAAGCGGCACCTGTCATCGAGTTCCTAGAGCGTGAATCCCTCACGCTGGATAGTGTGTTAATCACCCATCACCACCAAGATCACACCGGCGGGCTAGATACACTCATCCAACGTTACGCTCCTCGGGTTATTGGGCCTGATAACCCCGAAATCAAAGGTATTGATGAGCGTGTAGGGGATGGCGACCAAGTGCGTATTATGGGCCGCCTGTTTGAAGTCATGGCAACCCCCGGCCATACTCTTGACCATATCAGTTACTTTACGCCGGGCATTCCCGCGCTACTATTCTGCGGCGACACACTTTTTTGTGCCGGCTGCGGGCGTCTTTTTGAAGGTACGCCAGAGCAGATGTTCAGCTCATTGCAGCGCTTTGCGGAACTACCTGAAGATACCCTGGTCTTTGCAGCACATGAATATACGCAGGCGAATCTAACGTTTGCCCGTGCTGCCGACCCTGACAATGATGCTGTCACACATGCACTGCAGGAGTGTGAGAAGGCACGGGCGTTAGACCGGCCAACTTTACCCAGCACGATAGGACGCGAGCTGAAAATCAACCCCTACCTGCGCGTGGGCACCGATAGCGTGCGCCAGGCAGCAGGCAGTCAGGGGGCAAACGATGATGATCTCGCCACGTTCACCACTCTGCGGGAGTGGAAGAACCGTTTTTAAGAACGCTATCGAATAGAAACGAACCAAACTATGACCTATCGAACGATTCGCCAGCGCTTACTGTTAAGCGCTGGCAGCACCGTAATAATGGGCCTTTTTATGGCCGCAGCGGCAAATTCCCAGGCCTCTGCCACTGATACGAATCACACCTACCCCCCCATTTCTAATGACGCAGCAATCGACGATGGCAACCAGCTAAACGCCAATCGCCTCCAGCCCACCGCGCTGCACCACCACTTCTGGGAAGCATTGGTGCTTGAACCACAGGACGCTTGGAGCTCGTTGCGCTCAAGCTTTCAATGGCAGGACAAAAACCTGCCCGCCGATGCCCAAGCCAGGGTCGATGAGTGGATTGAGTACTATCGCTCTAGCCCTCACAACATCGCGGCCATTACCGAACGTGCCACCCCCTGGCTTGCCTGGATTACTCAACAGGTTAGCGACCGCGGCCTACCCGGTGAAATTGCCCTGATCCCCTTTGTTGAAAGCTCGTTTGACCCCAATGCGCGCAGCCACCTTGGTGCCGCAGGCCTATGGCAGTTTATGCCGGGCACCGGCGATGCCTTGGGGCTCGTCCGTAACGGTAATTACGATGGCCGCCTGGATGTCTTAACCTCTACGAAAGCAGCGCTTGATTACCTGGAGATGCAGGCGGATCAGTGGTACGAAGGCGACCTGATGCTATCACTGGCGGCCTACAATGCCGGCGCCGGCACCGTGAACCGCGCACAGCGCCAGGCCCAGAGCCAAGGGCTAGCTGGCAAGTACTGGGATCTTTCCCTACCCCACGAAACCATGCAATACGTGCCTAAGCTCAAGGCGATTGCAACGATTATTAACGACCCAGAGAAGTACGGCGTTAGCCTACCGGAAATTCATCCAGACCCTGCTTTTGCCAAGGTACAGCTGGAACAGCCGGTTAGCCTTGCCCAAGCCTCCCAGTTGTTGGATGTCAGCCAGTCCGCGCTGGCCGAGCTAAACCCTGGCCTGCTAAACGGCAGTCTCGACCCACGCAGCGCACAAACGCTTCTCGTGCCTGAAGAAGTTGATACGCAGGTATTAGCTCAGCTTTCGCAGTCAGACGATACTGCACTGGCCTCAGCCAGCACGCCTGCCGTGCACCGCGTTGAAAGAGGCGACAATCTTTCCGCCATTGCCGCGCAGTATAATCTTGATCAGCAAGACTTAATCAGGTGGAATGCCATAGAGCGCCCGGAAGCGCTGCAGCCAGGACAGCTGCTGTCACTCTCTGGCCGGTAGATAGGGGAGTGTAGATGAGGGTAAGGCCTTACGGGGTGCTCACCTAGGTTTTGTTATTACAGGAAGTTACCAATGCCTCGCGGTGTGATATTCACTAAAACGCTGTTACTGATGGGCGGCTTGCTGCTGAGTGCGTCGCTGTTTGCCTCAGACGCGATCACTGACACCGCCGCCACTCCCGTTGAAACGGTGCATGGGCTATCGCTTTACGATAGCCCGGAGCTGCCGGAAGATTTCGAACACTTCCCCCACGTTAACCCGCAAGCCCCTAAGGGCGGCTCTATCACCCATACCGCCGTGGGCGGCAGCTTCGATTCCACCAACCCTTTTATTATCCGCGGCACCCCTGCCACCGGCATTTCGCAAATTTATGACACGCTGATGGCCAGCAATCCCAACGAGCCGTTTAGCCTCTATGGTTTGCTAGCGAAAGGGGTGCGCCTGGACCCAGAGCGCCGCTGGATTGAGTTCGACCTACGTGAGGAAGCCCGCTTTCAGGATGGCGAGCCGGTCACTGCCTACGACGTAGTATTCTCCTTTGACTTGCTACGTGAAGAGGGTAACCCCTTCTATGCCAGCTATTATGCGGGCGTTGAGCGGGTCATCGCTATAAACGAACATCAGGTACGTTTCGAGTTCAACGATACCGAGTCGCGGGAGCTGCCGCTGATTGTGGCCCAGCTACCCATTCTTCCCCGCCACTATTGGGAACCCCGTGACTTTAGCGCCCCAACCCTGGAAGCACACCCAGGTTCCGGCCCCTACCGCATCAGCGAAGTCGACCCAGGGCGGCGTATTGTGTACCAGCGCGACGAGAACTACTGGGGCAAGGACCTGCCGGTCAACGTCGGCCGTTACAACATCGACCGCGTGATTTACGAGTACTACCGCGACCGAGATATCGCTTGGGAAGCCTTTAAAGCCGGCCTCACCGATTTTCGTATCGATGCCCGCGCGGCAACCTGGGCCATTGGCTATGACTTTCCCGCTTACCGCGACGGTCTGATCAAACGCATCACGGTACCCGACGTCAACCCGTCGATGATGCAGGCATTTGTCTTCAACCTGCGTAAAGAGAAGTTCCAGGACCCCCGAGTGCGGGAAGCCCTGAGCCTGACGTTTGACTTCCCGTGGCTAAATACCAACATTTTCTACGACACTTACCAGCGTACCGAAAGCTTCTTTCAAAACTCGGAAATGGAAGCCGTAGGCAAGCCCTCGGAGGAGGAGCTGGCGCTACTTGAACCCTTTCGTGAGGAGCTGCTGGCCTCCCATCGTTCAGAGCGGCTGTTTACCGACCCTCTGCCGATTGAACATCCCGTAGCGCTGCGTGAGCGGCTAAGGCTAGCGCTTGAGCTGCTGCGCGAAGCGGGCTACCGCGTCGACGACGGGATATTGGTGAACCCCGAAGGCCGCCCGCTTTCGCTGGAAGTACTGCTTTACGACTCAGGCTTAGAGCGCGTTGTGCAGCCCATGCTGCGGAACATGGCGCGCTTGGGTATTCAGACCTCCCTACGCATTGTCGATATCAACCAGTACCTTAACCGCGTGCGGGATTATGACTACGACATGGTGATCAGTCACTTCCCGCAATCTAACAATCCCGGTAACGAACAGCGGGACTACTGGACCAGCGCCGCCGCTGAAGCGCCGCAAAGCCGCAACCGAATGGCACTGGCCCACCCTGCCGTTGATGCCCTGGTGGAAGAGATCATTCGGGCCGATGACCGAGAGTCGCTGGATACCGCAACCCGTGCCCTTGATAGGGTGCTGCGCTGGGGCTTTTATGTGATCCCCCACTACCACTCCGGCGAGACACGCATTGCAGTATGGGATAAGTTTGGTTACCCGGAACCATTTCCCGCCTACGCCATGGATTTAGATGCCTGGTGGGTAGATAGCGAACGTGAAGCAGTGCTGCAGCAACGTAATCGCCGCCGCTAGCACTGATGCTAGCATGGGCTCGCCGCTGGGCATCGCCCAAAACAATCGCTTGTTGAGTTGACATCATTTCGTGGAGTGCGCTGTGGCACGTTATACCCTACGCCGACTGCTACTAATGATCCCGACCCTGTTCGGGATCATGCTGCTTAACTTCATGATTGTGCAAGCCGCCCCCGGCGGGCCAATTGACCAAATGCTGGCGCGTTTTGAAGGCGCCAACGCCATGGCCAGCACGCGGCTGGATATGGGCGGTGCCGATGTACAGGTCAACGATGACTCCCGTGGGGCGCGCGGTATCGACCCGCGCTTTATCGAACAGTTGGAGCAGCAGTTTGGCTTTGATAAGCCTGCCCACGAACGCTTCATCGGCATGATGGCGGACTATCTCACCTTCGATTTCGGCACCAGCTTCTTTAGAGACAGGCCGGTGATTGACCTGATGATCGAGCGGCTGCCGGTGTCGATCTCCCTCGGTTTATGGACCACCCTGCTGGTCTATGTGATTTCTATTCCGTTGGGCATTCGTAAAGCCCTGCGCCACGGTTCACGCTTCGACGTATGGACATCGGGGCTGGTCATTATCGGCTATGCGATTCCTGGTTTTCTGTTCGCCATTCTACTGATCGTACTGTTTGCTGGCGGCACCTACCTGGACTGGTTCCCGCTGCGCGGGCTGACCTCGCCAGACTTTGCCGAGCTATCCGCCTGGGACAAAGTGAAAGACTACTTCTGGCACATCACCCTGCCGGTCATCGCGGCGGCCATTGGCAGCTTCGCCACCCTTACCATGCTGACCAAAAACAGCTTCCTGGATGAGATCCACAAACAATATGTACTCACCGCCCGCGCCAAAGGCGCCGATGAGCAGCGCGTGCTGTATGGGCACGTATTCCGCAATGCCATGCTGATTATTATCGCGGGCCTGCCCTCGGCGATGATCGGTATTTTCTTCACCGGCGCGCTCTTGATTGAGGTGATTTTTTCCCTGGATGGGCTGGGCCTTTTAGGGTTTGAGGCCGTTATGCAGCGGGACTATCCGGTAATCTTCGGTACGCTGTTTCTCTATACCGTCATCGGCCTGCTGCTCAAACTGATCTCGGACTTAACCTATGTGTGGGTTGATCCGCGTATCGATTTCGCGTCGAGGGAGTCTTGATATGCACGCCATTACCCCACGCCTCTCACCGATCACTTTGCGCCGACTGGCGGCGTTTAAAGCTAACCGCCGTGCTCGTATCTCGCTGTGGCTCTTTGGCATCTTATTCATTATTAGCCTGTTTGCCGAGCTGATCGCCAACGACAAACCAATTGTGATGCAGTATGACGGCCAGTGGTACGTGCCGCTGCTGGTGGATTATCCAGAAACCGAGTTCGGAGGTTTCCTGCCTACCCGTACCGACTACCTGGACCCGTTTATTCAGCAACAGATCAGCGACCACGGCTGGGCGCTCTGGCCGATCATTCCGTTCTCTTATCAAACCCTGGATATGCAGATGACGCGGCCTTCGCCTGCGCCGCCGGATAGCCGCCACTGGCTGGGCACCGACGACCAGGGCCGCGACGTACTGGCGCGAGTCATCTATGGATTTAGGCTTTCCGTGGCATTTGCGCTCGTGCTCACCGCTGGGTCCTTGGTCATTGGGGTATTCGCAGGCGGCGTACAGGGCTATTTTGGTGGCAAGGTGGACCTGATTGGCCAGCGAGTCACCGAGATTTGGTCGGGCCTGCCGGTGCTGTTTTTACTGATCATTTTAGCCAGCTTTGTACAGCCAGGCTTCTGGTGGCTGCTGGGTATCATGCTGCTCTTCTCCTGGCTGGGGCTAGTGGATATTGTTCGTGCCGAATTTTTGCGCGCTCGCAACCTAGAGTACGTTCGCGCCGCCAAAGCCATGGGGCTTCCTTCACGGCTGATTATGTGGCGGCACGTACTGCCTAATGCCATGGTCGCCACGCTGACGTTTATTCCCTTTCTGTTCACTGGTGCCATCGGCACGTTAACCGCACTGGACTTCCTCGGCTTTGGGTTGCCACCGGGCGCTCCATCGCTGGGTGAGCTAGCCGCCCAGGGCAAAAATAACCTGCACGCCCCCTGGTTAGGGATCACCGCCTTTATGACCCTGGCGATCATGCTTTCCCTGCTGGTATTTATTGGCGAAGGCCTGCGTGATGCCTTCGACCCACGCCACGTTAAACCGCGGCCACTCTCTGTCCAGGAAACCTCTGCCCAGGAAACGTCCCATGTCTGAACCCACTGCCAAACCGCTACTGCAACTTAAAGAGCTAACGGTGTCTTTTGATGGCAATGTGGTCGTGGACGCCCTCTCGCTCTCGATTCACGCTGGCGAAACGCTGGCCATTGTCGGGGAATCCGGCTCGGGTAAGTCGGTTTCCGCCCTGGGAGCCATCGACCTACTGCCAAGCAATGCAGAAGTGCGCGGTCAGCGCTGGCTAGAAGAGACCGACTTGACGCGACTAAACAAGCGCGACTGGAACGGCATTCGTGGCAATCGCGTTGGGTTCATTTTTCAGGAGCCGATGACCTCGCTTAACCCGCTGCACCGCATTGGTAAGCAGATTGGCGAAACGCTGCGGCTACACCAAGGCTTGAGCGGCCAAGCAGCCCGCAGGCGGGCAAAAACGCTATTAGAGCAAGTCAAATTGCCCCGTGCCGAAGAGCTGCTGGATGCCTGGCCCCACCAACTCTCTGGCGGGCAGCGCCAGCGGGTGATGATTGCCATGGCCATTGCCAACAACCCCGCGCTACTGATTGCCGATGAACCCACCACCGCACTCGATGTCACCGTGCAGCAGGAGATTCTCGCGCTGCTTAAAGAGCTGCGCGACCAGCACGGCATGGGCGTACTGCTGATTAGCCATGACTTAAACCTAGTACGCCGCCACGCCGACCGCGTCTGCGTGATGTATCAGGGCAAGGTTCAGGAAACCGGCCACGTTGCTGAAGTGTTTAGCAACCCACAAAGCGATTACACCAAGGCGCTGATTGCCGCCGAACCCGAAGGCCGCCCTACAGAACCCGCAAACACCACGCCTCTACTGACAACACAGCAACTGCGGGTAAGCTTTAAGCGGCCTAAAACGGGGCTGTTTCAGCGCCAGCCCCCCGCCTTTGAGGCGTTAAAGGCCACCAACCTGACTATTGCCCCCGGTGAAACCTTGGGCATTGTTGGGGAATCGGGGTCCGGTAAAACGACGCTCGCCTCAGCGATTATGCGTTTGGTCGCCAGCCAGGGTGAGGTGCAGCTTGGCGATGCACCGCTCAGCCAGCTTTCGGGGGATGCGCTCCGCCGCCAACGCCACCGGCTACAGATGGTGTTCCAGGACCCCTACGGCGCCCTTTCACCGCGGATGCCGGTATTCGATATTGTCAGTGAAGGCTTGCGCTTTCACTTCCCAACGCTGAGTGAAGCAGAGGTCACCGAACGGGTTCACCGCACTTTGAGGGAAGTTGGCTTACCGGAAAGCTGTGCGGCCCGCTACCCCCACGAGTTCTCTGGTGGACAGCGTCAGCGCATTGCGGTGGCGCGGGCAATTATTCTAGAGCCGGAACTGTTGGTGCTAGATGAACCAACTTCAGCGCTTGACCGCACCGTGCAAAAGCAGCTGGTTGTGCTGCTGCGCGAACTGCAAGCCCGCCGCCAGCTTAGCTACCTCTTTATCAGCCACGACTTAGCCGTGGTACGGGCGATGGCCCACCGAGTAATGGTGCTGAAAGATGGTGAAGTGGTTGAACAAGGCGACTGCCTGAATGTGCTTGCCGACCCTCAACACGCCTACACCAAAGCACTCATTGAAGCTGCGCACTTGCACTAAGTACCTGTTTAACTTTTACTTTTTGTTTAAGCAATTTTTCGGGTAATTTGTTGTATTTAATTTATTAAGATAACGGTATAAAAAATAGTATTTTTGCACAAGCAAAACGCCGCAATAAGCATCTAGCCCAATTGCGGCGTCTCAACGAAAAGCAGTCGCTTAGAAGCTGGCGATTTCTTCTGGGGTAAGCTCCCGCCATTCGCCAGGAGCAAGGTCATCGGGCAGCACTACATCACCAATCGAGCGGCGATGTAGCGCGTTAACGTGGTTGCCTAAAGCGGCAAACATGCGCTTCACCTGATGGTAGCGCCCTTCGGTAATGGTAAGTTCCGCTTGCTGCGGGGTAATAAAGCGCAGCATGGCGGGCTGGGTAGGCGTTTCCTCGCCTTCCAGTAAAATACCCTCAGCCACTTGGTCTATCGCCCGCTGGGCGGCCTCGCCTTCCATCGGCTCGGCTAACTCAGCCACATAGACTTTGGCACAGCGGTGGCGTGGCGAGGTCACTCGGTGCGACCACTGGCCGTCATCGGTGAGCAGTAGTAGGCCGGTGGTGTCCACATCCAACCGCCCTACCGGCTGTAACCGCTCCACTTTGGGCAAGTCGATAATATCGATCACCCTCGGGTACAGGCCGCGGCGGGCCGTACACTCCACATCTACCGGTTTGTGCATCATCACGTAGCGCAGCCCTACCAGGGCAAGCCGTTCGCCGTTAAGCTTCACTTCGTCGTGTTCGGTATCTACCTGGGTGGCCGCCTGCTTGATCGGCTCGCCGTTGAGCGTCACTTCACCGTTTTTGAGCGCACGTTTTGCGAGGCTGCGGGTTAGCGGCGTGGTCTCACTTAAAAAACGATCAAGGCGCATTATTGCCCCACTCCTGGCAGTAACGAAAAGCGGTCGGCATCTTGCCAGGCAGGAAATTTTTCACGAAAGGCATCGAGTTCCGTTTTATCTAGCGTCCCCGTTTCAATAAACGGGGTATGGGCAGGATGGTCGATCAGCGGTTCGCCTTTAAAATCGACCAGCATGGAGTCGCCGCTATAGGCCAGCCCCTTGGCGTCTTCGCCCACGCGGTTAACGCCCACCACGTAGGCGAGGTTTTCCACCGCACGCGCCTGAAGCAAGGTACGCCACGGATGCCGCCGAGGAGCGGGCCAATTAGCCACGCACAGGATGGCATCATACTCGAAATGCTCGCCCTCTGCTGGCTGCTGGCGCATCCACACGGGAAAACGCAAGTCATAGCAGACGCTAAGCTGCAGCTTAAAACCGTTGAGTTCTACGATGTGGCGCTGCTTGCCCATGCCATAGCGTTCATGCTCACCCGCCATGCGAAACAGGTGGCGCTTGTCGTAGTAGCTCACTTCCCCCGTAGGCGTTGCCCACACCATACGGTTGTAGTACTGGCCGTTGTCAACAATGGCCACACTGCCGGTCATCACGCAGCCCCTTGCCTTCGCCTGGGTTTGCAGCCAGGCAACGCTTTGGCTCTCTCCCATGGGCTGCGCCATTTCCCGGGAATTCATGGTGAAACCGGTGGCAAACATTTCAGGCAGTACAATCAGGTCAGTGTCGCGGCTATCCAGCTCGCCTAGTAACGCCTCTAAATGCGTATGGTTGGCCTGGGGGTCTTCCCAGCGTAAGTCGCATTGCACCAGGCTAGTTTTTAATTGACTCATGCCGCGTCTCCTTTACATCGGTGTCTTTATGAATTGTGTGCTAGATTAGCATTTTTACTTAATGAGGCTGCTATGCTTCCATCGCCACCTAAAGACCCCGAAGCAGTCAAAGGCGTCATGTTTGGCTTAACCGCCTATACCATGTGGGGCTGCTTCCCGCTATTCTTTGCCCTTTTTGACGGTATCCCGGCCTTTGAGATTTTGATCCACCGAATTGTGTGGTCATGTCTGTTCTTAGTGGGGCTAATTAGCGCGCTGCGCCGCTGGCCACCGGTTGTGGCGGCGCTAGTGGAGCCTAGGCGTTTAGGCCGGGTATTAGCCTGTGCGCTGCTCATCGCCTTTAACTGGGGTATCTATATTTATGCGGTGGAGAGCAAGCAGGTACTGCAAGCCAGTTTAGGCTACTTTTTAACGCCGTTGGTAAACGTAGCACTAGGCATGTTAGTGCTACGCGAAGTCATGGCAAAACTGCAGCTAGTCGCACTGGGTCTTGCCAGCCTTGCTATTGCGATTCAATTTATCATGCTAGGGGAATTACCGTGGCTTAGCCTACTGCTTGCCCTTAGTTTCGGCAGCTATGGGCTGTTTCGTAAGCAGGTGCCGCTAGATGGGTTATCAGGCCTGTTTGTGGAAACGCTGCTGCTGTTCCCGCTGGCGCTAATGGCGCTTACCTGGATGAGCTGGCAAGGCGAATCGCACTTTCTCCACGATGCCCCCATGTCCGCGCTATTAGTCGTGAGTGGCATCTTAACTGCTCTACCGTTAATGGCCTTCGCAGGCGCGGCGCGGCGCCTACGCTTAGCCACGCTGGGGTTTTTAATGTATATCAACCCCAGCATGCAATTCTTAATTGCTTTGACAATCTTCGGTGAGCCGCTGGGCATGATCCAACTAGTGACATTCTTAATGATCTGGACCGGGCTTGCGCTCTACTCATGGTCCTCATGGCAGTCACGCCCGCGCCAAGCGGCGGTTTCCTGACGAAGCAGATGGCAGCGCTGGCTGCTCTTCATGAGCTACACTCGTTTCCGTGCTTTTTTCCGGCTGATAGCCAACACGGAAACCACCCCAGTGCTTGCCATTAATGTAAATTGGCACCGAAAGATCGTGCATGATCTCACCAGTATCACGCTTGTAGGTTTGCAGTAGCAGCGGTTTCTCGTGGGCACCGCAGCGACTACCGGTAGGATCGTCGAAAATACGCTTGCTGCGGCAATACTTCAGATCGTGGTCATAATCACCGGTTGGTTCGCGGCTCACTGCGGCATTGTGGGTAGGCACATAGCCGTTACGGTCGCAGGCAATGGCGTAGCCCAGTCCATACTCGGTTAGTAGTGGCTCCTGCAGGGTAGGAAGATGCTGGTCAGTAAAGGTATCAAAGCCTGTATGGTAAAGCGGCGGCCGGGTGCCGCTAATGGCGGCGTAGTCCGGTTGGAACAGCGCTCTTTCCGATAATTCACCGCGGGCAATGGCTTTTTCAAACAGCTTGCCAATGCGGTCAGCCGTTTGGCGGGCAGCCAGGAAAACCGTTTGATGTCGCCCTTGTAGACGCTGCTGTGCCAACTCTCCATCAACGCCCTCCGCGGCATCCATGAGCGCGCGTGCCTGAAGCGCCAGCTCGTGCATATTGCGATTGCCCTCATCCACATCATCTTCCAACTGGCGCAAGCCATCGGCAACCGTTTGACTATGCTCTTTCGTACTGGCCATGGCATCGGCAACGCTGGTGATCTCTCGTTGGACTTCATCAAACTCTTCGGTCATCGTGGCTAAACTGCTGCCCACCCGCTGCATCCCTTGGGAGCGCTCGCGGACACGGGTCATCAAATCCCCCATGGTGGAAACCACACTCTGACCGCTCTGGTGCATATCTTTCACCAGCTCATCAACACTTTGCGTCGCAGTCGAGGTTTTCAAAGCGAGGTTTCTTACCTCCCCTGCCACTACGGCAAAGCCTCTACCATGCTCACCCGCACGGGCGGCTTCAATGGAAGCATTCAACGAAAGTAGGTGTGTCTGTTCAGCAATACCCTCAATCATCGAAGTAACGCTGCGAACCCGTTCGATTTTATCGTTCAGTGCGGTCAGCATCTCCAAGGCTTGGTCGGAACGCTCTGCAACATCGGTCATGTCACGGATGATAGCGGTCAGCTCATCGTGATTATGATGACTGGCCTGACGAGCATTTTCCGCCAGCGTTGCTACCTGAGAGGCACTTGCACTGACCTGCATAATCGCCGTATTAATCGCGCCCATGCTGGAGGACGCTTCGCTGGCCATACTCTCCTGTTTCCCCAGACGTTGGGCCATCAGGTCGGCATAGTGAGACACCTCCGCCGAGGCAATCGCAGTACTGCTAGCCTGGTTCATCAACCGATACGCCATCGCCCGTAGGGCTCTATAATCACGCAGCGGCTTTAGGCCGACGGCCGACTGATTCAAGCGCTGCCGGTCAGCGCCATAAACGCTATACAACCCGCTCACCACAACTCCCATACCGCCTAATGCAGCGCACGGAACCGCAAGGTATTGCCAACCTTCTGGTAGCGACACCAACCAGATAGAAGCGATCAAGAGTAGCAGTGACACCAGCAAACGAAGTAGTCGCATGTGAGGTACTCTGTTGTAGTTAACATGTTTGCGCCATGGAGCGATGCGAATCGGGAGAGTATTTCTTCTCAGTTAGCTTAACGGGTTATGCTAATGAAAGAAGTAGCACTTTGGGGGAAGAGCGCTGGCAATACGTACTGACAAGGGAACAGATCAATGCCGTAATTAACGGCATAACGCGCTAAAATGTGCCCACTTTTTTAGGCCGTTCTTTAGAACTCTCGGCGGATGCCGTAGGAGCTTATGTTTAAGCGCTATTTACCCATTTTCACTTGGCTACCCCATTACCACAAACGCTTGCTAGGTGCCGATCTCTTAGCAGGAGTCATCGTAACCATCATGGTGATCCCTCAATCGCTGGCTTACGCCCTGCTGGCAGGCTTGCCAGCCGTGGTAGGACTCTATGCAAGCATTCTTCCCCAGCTGCTCTATACCTTTCTTGGCACTAGCCGAACCCTGGCGGTAGGCCCAGTCGCCATTATTGCGCTGATGACCGGCGCGGCGTTATCCGCAGTGGCGGCTCCTGGCAGCGCCGAGTACCTGCAGGCAGCGCTGGTGCTCTCGTTACTCTCAGGCGGCATTTTGGTGGCCATGGGGGCGCTGAAGATGGGATTTTTCAGCAACTTTTTAAGCCACCCGGTTATTTCTGGATTTTTAACCGCATCGGGGATTCTAATTGCCGTCAGCCAATTAGGAAGCCTGTTAGGAGTCGCCAGTAGCGGCTTCACTTTGGTAGAGCGTTTGGTGACGCTGCTGCCTAACCTGCCCACATTTAACCCTTATACCTTCGCTATTGGCGGCGGAACGCTGCTGTTTCTAGTGCTCATGCGCCGCTATGGCAAACAGAGTTTAATAAACATGGGCTTATCAGCCACATTGGCTGATTTGATTACCAAAGCAGGCCCCGTCTTTGCGGTCATCGTTACCACGCTCGCTACCTGGTACTGGCAGCTGGCTTATCAAAAAGGAGTCGCAGTAGTAGGTACCATTCCCAGCGGCCTGCCGGCGCTTAGCTTTCCTTGGGGAGACGCCTCGCTGTGGCGAGCGCTTTTGATACCTGCCATGCTGATCAGCTTGGTTGGGTTTGTGGAGTCGGTTTCCATGGGCCAGATGCTGGCCGCAAAACGGCGCCAGCGAATTTCCCCCAATCAGGAGCTGATTGGCCTGGGCGCAGCCAACCTAGCCGCTGGTTTTACCAGCGGTATGCCGGTAACAGGTGGTCTTTCACGCACCGTAATCAACTACGATGCCGGCGCGCAAACGCCTGCCGCTGGTGCGTTTGCTGCACTCGGCATTGCGCTGGTGACCATGGCCTTTACCGGCTGGCTCTACTACCTGCCCATTGCTACCTTGGCGGCAACCATCACGGTTTCTATCCTAACCTTGGTGGACATTCCCATGCTGCGCCAAACTTGGCGCTACTCCCGCAGCGACTTTGCGGCCATGGCGGTGACTATTCTATTAACCCTGGTAGAAGGGGTCGAAGCAGGCATTATTGGCGGTGTGACCTTGTCTATCGCACTCTTTTTATACCGCACCAGCCGTCCTCACAGCGCCTTGGTGGGCCGAGTGCCCGATACCGAGCACTTTCGTAACGTAGAGCGTCACGATGTGGAAACGGTCAGCAACGCCGCCCTGTTACGTATCGATGAAAGCCTCTACTTCGCCAATGCCCGCTATCTGGAAGATACCGTTTACAACCTAGTAGCAAGCCACCCCGAACTTGAGCATGTAGTGCTGATATGTTCTGCGGTGAACCTGATCGACGCGTCCGCCCTAGAGAGCCTGGATGCCATTAACGCCCGTTTGAAAGACTCCGACGTCAAGCTGCACCTCTCCGAGGTGAAAGGGCCGGTCATGGATCAGCTGAAAAAAAGCGACTTTCTCGGCGCATTAACCGGCCGGGTATTTCTCAGCACCTACGCCGCATGGCGGGAATTTTCCTAGCCCCACTTCCGAGCATTACTTACCATTAACCCATTGAAAAGCCAGGCGATTGCCTGGCTTTTTGCGTATGGCTTATGACTATTTTTTTCTTCTTTCTAGAACGGCGTTGACAGCCTCTCTGGGCTTACCTACTATCATTCGACCACTTAGCAAAACCAAATACCGCATAGCAAAACATAAAGTAACTAAACGTAACAACCGCCATTTCATTTCCAACAACCACAATAAAGGAGCATCTCAATGCGTCCATTTGCTCACCGCCTACTTATCGCAGCACTTCCCCTATCTTTGTTAAGCGCATCGATGAGCCATGCCAGCGATGTGGAACTTCCCAATACTATGGCCTGGACCGCCTATGGCACCAACTCCAGCGGTTACGCCCAAGCCGTTGCCATTGGCAATATGCTGCAGAACAAGTACGACTCTTCTGTGCGTATTCTGCCTGGCGACAACGATGTCTCCCGTATGACACCGCTGAAACAAGGCCGAGTAGATCTTTGCGCCTGTGGCATTGCCAGCTATTACGGTGCTGAAGGGGTCATGATGTTTGCCGACCGGGATTGGGGTCCACAGCCGCTGCGCGTTATTACCACCTCTACAGCCTCTTTTGGACTGTCACTGGCCGTCGCGGGAGATTTAGACGTTGAAACCCCCGCAGATTTGGCAGGCAAGCGTATTGCCTATATTCGCGGTGACGACGCTTTGAACAAAGGCACCGAGGCCTATCTCGCCTTTGGTGGACTAACATGGGATGACGTTGAACGCGTTGATTACCCCGGCTACGCCCGCTCTTTTGACGGCATTATTGCCGGTGATGTAGACGCCTCGTTTACGACCACGGTCACGCCGCCCGCTCAGCAGCTGGCCAGCAGCCCGCGTGGCATTAGCTGGCCGGTGCTCGATCCCAACGATGAAGCCGGCTGGGAGCGGATGACCGCTGTGGCGCCCTACTTCCGCCCTCATGAAGTCACTGCCGGTGCAGGCGGCATTAGCGCCGACAACCCAGTACCCAGTGCCAGCTACCCCTACCCGATTGTGGTCGCCAACCAAGATCTTGATGACAACGTCGCTTACGGTTTAATCAAAGCGATGCAGGAGAACTACGACGATTACAAAGATAACGCGCCAGGTGCCGTTGGCTACGCACTGGAGTACCAAGATCTACAGTGGGTCATTCCCTTCCATGACGCCGTCGTGGAGTACTACAAAGAGATCGATGTGTGGACCGATGAAATGCAAGCACATCAAGACAAGCTCGTAGAGCGGCAAAACCTATTAATGCAAGCCTGGGAGCAGTTTATGCAAAACGCTCCTAGCGACGCAGATGCATTCACTACCGAGTGGATGGCAGCCCGCGCTACGGCGCTAACGGATGCTGGCTTCGAACCAATCTTCGAGTAACTCGCCACGGGGCGGCGCTCGCCGCCCCTGCTGATTGATGGAACGTCCTATGACCACCGATACGCCACCTGCTAACACGCCGCAGGTTAAAGAAAAGATCAGCCAAATACGCGAGCTGCCCCCGGTACTTCGTTGGGTGCCCGCCACCGTCACCGTGTTACTGATGATGATGACGCTGGACTACCTGTTTAACTGGGGCTGGCTCACTTTCGTGACCGGGCTGGAAACCCAGTTTTACTACGCAGTTGTCGCGCTACTGCTGCCGTTAGTGTTTTTGCTTTGGCCCATGCGCAGCAGCCAACAGGAACAGACAATCCCGTGGTATGACTACCTGCTCAGTGCTATCACACTGATCGTTGGCGGCTACTTTGTTTACAACGCAGTACCTATTCTGGAGCGCGGCTGGGCGTTTGCAGCCCCAGATATCGCCATTTATTTTAGCTACGCCTACTGGGTATTGATTATCGAGGCAGCACGCCGGGCCGGTGGTTTGCCGATTGCCATTATCGCCGGGATGTTCTCTCTTTACCCCTTGGTGGCAGATATTGTTCCCGGACCTATTCAGGCCTTCCCTTCCAGTTTAGAAGAGACCGCCATGTACCACACCATGAGCACCGAAAGCATCATGGGGGTACCTCTACAGGCCTTTGCAGGTTTAGTCATTGGTTTTCTAGTCTTTGGCGTGGTGTTGCAAAAAAGCGGCGGCGGCAAATTCTTTATTAACCTAGCCTTTGCTTTGCTCGGCCACGTCCGCGGCGGACCGGCTAAGGTGTCGATTTTCTCAAGCGGCCTGATGGGTTCTATGAGCGGCAGCGTGATTAGCAACGTGCTGACCACCGGCGTTCTCTCAATTCCTGCCATGCGCCGCATTGGCATGAGCCGCTCATTTGCCGGCGGTGTGGAAGCCTGTGCCTCAACGGGTGGTGTGCTGATGCCCCCCGTGATGGGTGCTACCGCCTTCGTCATGGCGATGTTTTTGGATATTCCCTACGCTGCGGTTGCCCTGGCAGCGGTAATTCCGTCCATTCTCTACTTCCTTGGCCTGTTTATCCAAATCGATGCTTACGCCGCGCGTAATGACATTAAAGGCCTCCCGGCGATTGAGCTACCTTCCATCAAGCAAACTCTGAAAGAGGGTTGGTACTTTATCTTTGTCTTTGGCCTGCTGGTCTGGATGCTGCTAGTCATGCAACGGGAAGCAGTTGCCCCCTTCTACGCCACCGCTCTGCTGCTGATCCTGAACCAACTCTCTAAACAAAATCGCTGGGGCTGGAAGGATGTCACCGAAACGCTGTCATCTGCAGCCAAGCTGTTTGCCGAGCTCATCGCCATTCTGGCGGGCGTGGGTATGCTGGTAGGCGCGCTCTCCATGACCGGCCTGTCGGGCACCATTGCCAACGACTTTATCAATATTGCTGGTGGTAGCGTGCCGCTGCTGCTGATTATGGGCGCGGTCACCAGCTTTGTGCTGGGCATTGGCATGACCGTCACCGCTGCCTACATCTTCCTAGCAGTCGCCCTAGCACCCGCGCTGATTCAAGGTGGCGGACTGGACCCCATGGCGGTACACATGTTCATTCTCTACTGGGGCATGCTCAGCTTTATTACGCCACCCGTGGCGCTGGGTGCCTTCGCCGCCGCCACCGTAGCTGGCGCCCGCCCGATGGAAACCGGCCTGCAAGCCATGCGCCTAGGCAGCGTCATTTACTTTATCCCTTTCCTATTCGTGCTTAACCCGGCGCTGATTATGCAGGGCGAGCCGCTGATGATCATCGCCGTATTTATCCAGGCAGTCATCGGCATCATCCTGTTTGCCTCCGCGATGCAAGGCTACCTCATGGGGGTTGGTCGACTGGGCTATGGCGCGCTGCAGGAAATCGTGATTCGCGCCCTGGTACTGATCGCCGGGCTACTGCTGGCGCTACCAGGCGGTGGCATGGTGCCACTAAGCCAATGGGAATTAATTGGGTTAGCCGCAGCGGCTCTGCTACCGGGCGTTGTCCTTGCCCGCCTTAGCCAGCGCTATCATCAGCGTTCGCACACTGCTAACGCTTAATACCACTATCGAGGATATTTATGAGCACAAAAACAACCCTCACCCTCGTACTTAGTAGCCTAACCGCTGGCCTGCTCACTGCGGGCAGCGCCAGCGCCATGCCCAACACGCTGAATTGGACAGCTTATGGCACCGGCACCAGCGGACATGCACAGATCATGGCGATTAGCCAGCTGCTGCAGGAGGAGCATGGTACTCAGTCCCGCGTTATTCCCGGTGAAAACGACACTATGCGTATGACGCCGCTGAAAACCGGTCGTGTAGATCTCTGCGCCTGCGGTATTGCCAGCTATTACGGTTCCGAAGGCGTGATGATGTTCGCTGGGCCTGACTGGGGCCCGCAACCGATACGCGTGATTTCCACCTCCATGGCAAGTTTTGGGTTAGGCATGGCGGTGGCAGGCGACGTGGACATTGAGTCCATCGCCGATCTTAAAGGCAAGCGGTTAGCCTACCTACGCGGCGACGACGCGCTGAATAAAGCCGCCGAGGCCTACCTGGCATTTGCTGGTTTGACCTGGGATGACGTCGAGCGCGTCGACTTCCCAGGTTACAACGCCGCCTTCGACGGTATTATCAGCGGCCGCGCCGATGCCGCGATTACCACCACCGTCACCCCCGCCGCCCAACGCTTGGCGGCTAGCCCCCGCGGTTTACAGTGGCCAGAACTGCCTACTGATGATAAGGCTGGCTGGGCGCGGATGCTGGACATAGCGCCCTACTTTCAACCTCACGAGGTTACCTCAGGCGCTGGCATTGATGCCGAGCAGCCGCTGGCCAGCGCCAGCTACCCCTACCCTATTATGGTGAGTAACGCCGATTTAGCGCCGGAAACGGTCACTGGCTTGATTACCACGTTGGTGGAGTCGTTTGACGACTATAAAGACAACGCCCCAGGGGCTAGCGGCTATGCGCTTGAGAATCAAAACATGACCTGGGTGGTGCCTTTCCACGATGCCGTGGTGGAGTACTACCAGGAAAGCGGTGTGTGGACCGATGAAATGGAGGCTCATCAAAACGCTCTGGTTGAACGTCAACAGCTGCTAATGGACACCTGGGAAACCTATCAAGCCAATGCGCCCGAAGAGGAAGCGGCATTTATCGACGGCTGGATGGAAACCCGGCGCGCCGCCTTACAGGAAGCTGGGTTAAACCCCATTTTCTAATTATATTTTAATATCATTACGAAAAGTTCTTACTTAAGGCCGCCTCTGAGCGGCCTTTTGTTTAGCCCGCTAAATTCCGCAATGCAGAATCATATTTTGCATTATTGACTCCAACGGCGTCTTTCGCCATGATCACCAAATTCCGAACAACAATCTTATATTCCACATAGCGAAACAAGGAAGCCTCTATGAGTGTTCACTACCAGCGACACGGCGAGGTTGGCGTCATCAGTATCGCTAACCCGCCCGTCAATGCTTTAAGCCAAACGGTGCGTAACGGTTTGCTCAGCACCCTTAAAGAAGGAGTGGCCGATCAACAGGCTAAGGCACTGGTGGTGATGGCAGAGGGGCGAACCTTCATTGCCGGTGCCGATATACGAGAATTTGGTAAGCCGCCCCAAGCGCCGCTGCTACCGGACGTGATTACACAGTTGGAAGCCTGCCCCAAACCGCTCATCGCATCGCTACATGGCACCGCGCTAGGCGGCGGCTTGGAAGTCGCGCTGGGTTGCCATTATCGGGTTGCACTGTCAGGCACCCGCGTTGGCTTACCAGAAGTGAAGCTTGGCTTACTGCCCGGCGCTGGCGGCACCCAGCGGTTGCCCCGCTTGGTAGGTGTGGAAAGATCCTTAGACATCATCACCAGCGGACGCTTTGTAGAGGCCGATGAAGCGCTTGAAATCGGCATTATTGATGGCATCAGTGATGCCCAAACGCCGCTGGAGGCAGGTTTGGCAGCGGCAAAAGAGGTATTAGCGGGACAACAGCAGGCGCGCATCACCGGGCAGTTACCTGCCCCAGAGGCCAACCCCCAAGCCATTGCCGCTGTGCAAGAACAGCTTGAAACCAACACACCGGCACTGTTTTCACCGTTTCGCATTGTGGAAGCTATTGACGCCTGCACGAAAGCGGCATCGCTGGAAGAGGGTCTGCGCCGCGAGCGGGAGCTGTTTCTGGCCTGTATGGACTCCCCACAGCGCGCTGGGCTGATTCACCTCTTTTTTGCCGCAAGAAGCCCACACGTGGTACCTGGAGTAGACAACGCTGGGCCTTTTGAGCATGTTGCTTTGATCGGCGAGCACCCGCTGTTCGACAAGCTGCATCACGCTGCCCAGCGCGCTAACGTGACACTTACCGACACCCCTGACGCCAGCACTGAGCTGTGCCTGCTCGCCCCTGGCGCAGATGCAAGCGCCTGCCCCTCTCAGGCGGTTACCGTGGCGCTGCAGTCGTTAACCGCCAGCGCCACAGCCACGCCTCTCAGCCTCGTAGTTGCCGAGCGCGGCCAGTTCCATGAGTTGGTCAATCACAGCGCCAGCGCGACCGACCAGCAGCGGGTGGCATTAACGCTTAAAGCCCTGCGCTCCAACGTGGTGGTGAGCAAGTCGAATAGCGTGCTGAGCACCCTTTATAAAGCCACAAAGCAAGCGCCCAACAACGACGCTCAGTCAGCCATGGAGCAGGCGAGCCTGACGCTAGCGCAGCAAGGCGCCTGCTACCGCGAGAGCGATATTGACCTGCTGGCAGTGGAAGCGCTGGGCTACCCACGCCACCTGGGCGGGCCACATCGCCAAGCCACTCTGCTTTCTACTCATTCATCGACTCACAAAAAGACGCCTTCCAAGGATGCACACTCATGAATCTGACGTTTAGCCCCGAAGAGCAGGCATTCCGCGAGGAAGTCCGCCGATTTTTAGCCGATGCACTGCCGAGTGATATTCGTGAGCGAGTGCGCCTAGGCCGCCATCTGCGTGCCGATGACCACATTCGCTGGCAGAATATTCTCAGCGATCAAGGGTGGCTTGCCGCCAACTGGCCTGTTGAGCACGGCGGCCCAGGCTGGGGATCGGTGCAGCGGCATATCTTCGATGAAGAGTGCGCGGCCGCCCACGCCCCTACGGTGGTGCCCTTTGGCGTCAACATGGTCGCGCCGGTCATCATGAAATTTGGCAGCGTTGAGCAGCAACAGCACTACCTGCCGCGTATCCTGAAGAATCAGGATTGGTGGTGCCAGGGCTACTCCGAACCGGGTGCTGGCTCGGATTTGGCTGGTTTATCCACCCGCGCCGTACGCGATGGTGACCACTACATCGTCAATGGCCAGAAAACCTGGACCACCCTGGGCCAGCACGCCAACATGATGTTCTGTTTGGTGCGCACCGACCCCCATGCAAAAAAGCAGGCGGGTATCAGCTTCTTGCTGATTGATATGCAGAGCCCTGGTATTACTGTACGACCGATTATTACTCTCGACGGTGCCCATGAGGTCAACGAGGTATTTCTCGACAACGTTCGCGTGCCGGTGGAGAACCGCGTAGGCGAAGAGGGTCAAGGGTGGACCTGCGCCAAATTCCTACTAACCCACGAGCGCACCGGCATTGCCGGTCTTGGCCACGCCAAACAAGCACTGCGCCATTTGAAGTCCCTCGCTTCTCGCGTACAGCATCGCGGCAAACCGCTTTTATCACTGCCCAGCTTTCGCCAACGGGTGATTAAAGCCGAGCTTGAGCTGATGGCGCTGGAGGTGACCAACCTACGCGTAATTGCCGCAGCGCGAGATGGCGGCGTGCCGGGTGCAGAGAGCTCGCTGCTAAAAGTACGCGGCTCTGAGCTGCGCCAGGAGATCAGCGAACTCACCCGCCGTGCGCTTGGGCCTGCTGCACTGCCGTTCTTCCCCGAGTTTCTCCATGGTAATGAATCGCTGGATGATGAATACGCCCAAGGTGCTGCCGCCAGCGCCCAGTATTTTAATCGTCGCAAGCTGTCGATTTATGGCGGTGCTAACGAGATTCAAAAAAGCATCGTCGCTAAAACCATTTTAGGTATGTAAGGGGGTCACCATGGATTTTGCACTCACCGACGAGCAGCGCATGCTCGAAGAGACACTGACACGCTTAGTGGCCGACCAGGTAACGCCCGAGCAGCGCCTCGCTATGCTGGAAGCGCCAGCCCAAGGGGCTAGCCCGCTATGGCGCACGTTCGCAGAATTAGGCCTGCTGCATATGCCGTTTAGCGAAGACGTAGGCGGGCTAGGCGGCGACGGCACCGATTTAATGATTATTATGCAAGCGTTGGGGCGCGGCTTGGTGCCGGAAGCGTACCTGTTTGGGTTAGTCATACCGGGGCAGTTGCTTGCGTTATGCGCCAACTCAGCACAGCAGGAGCGCTGGCTGGCTCCGCTGTTGGAAGGTGAACACCAGCTCGCCTTGGCTTGGCAAGAACACATCGCCCGCTATGACGCTTTCGATATTTCGACCCAAGCGAGCCAACACGATGGCCAGTGGCAGCTTAACGGCCGCAAAGATGTAGTGATGAATCTCGGCAATGCCGCCGCCACGCTGGTGACCGCCCAACTGCCCAGCGGCAAGTTAGGGCTGTTTATCGTGCCTGCGGATACCCAAGGCATCGCTTTACATACCTACCGCACGATGGATGACCAGCCCGCCGGTGACCTAACGTTGAACAGCGTGACTCTGCCGCTAGAGAACTGCCTAAGCGAAGACGCCAGTGACGCCCTGGCAGAGGTGCTGGCCCTGGGCCGCGCCGCACTGTGCGCCGAGGCCATCGGTGCAATGGAAACCGCCTGCGACCAAACCCTCGCCTATTTAAAAGAGCGCAAGCAGTTTGGCCTGCCGCTGGCCACATTCCAGGCGCTACAGCACCGCATGGTGGATATGCACCTTCACTTAGAGCAGTCGCGCTCTATGGCGATTCTCGCCGCCACCAGCCTCTCGCTGCCTGCTGATGAGCGGAACTATAAAATCGCCGCGGCCAAGGCTTACTGCGGCGAGTCTGCGCGCTTTATTGCGGAACAGGCCATTCAGCTTCATGGCGGCATGGGCATGACCGAAGAGTGCTACGTGGCCCACTACGCCAAACATCTGGTGATGTTTGATCACTACCTGGGCGACAGCGACTATCACCTTGAGACGGTGAGCGAACAGCTCGACGCCGCCTAAGGAGAAGCTCATGCGCAGTGAAGAAACGTCACTTGTACGCGTTGAGACTACCGAGGGCGGTATCGCCGAAGTGACCATTGCGCGCCCTGCGGTGCGCAATGCCCTCAACGAGCCCACGGCCCTGGCGCTCAATGAAGCATTAGCGACCGTGGCGACCGACCCGCAGGTACGTTGCGTGATCCTCAGCGGTGAAGGTAGCGCTTTTTGTGCCGGTGCTGATTTAGCGGAATTCGAAAAGGCCTCCACCCAGCCTGCCAGCGAGCGGCTGGCAACGCTTTTTTTGCCTGCGCTGCACAGCATGATGACGATGGAAAAGCCCGTGATCGCCGCGGTGAGCGGCGCTGCCGCGGGGATTGGTGTGTCCTATGTGCTGGCCAGCGATATGGTGGTGATGGGCCGCTCTGCTTATTTAAAACTGGCCTTTATCAATATTGGCTTGATTCCCGACGGCGGTGCTTGCTGGCATTTGGTACGCAAACTTGGCCACGCTCAAGCTTTTGAGATGGCAGCGCTGGCTCCCCCCATCGACGCCGAGCGTTGCATGGCGTTCGGCTTGGCCAACCGAGTTGTGGAAGATGATCAGCTGTTAGCGGAAGCACGAGCGCTTGCAAAGGCTCTGGTGGCCCAATCTCCCCAGGCACTAGGGGCGACGAAACGGGCCATGCGACAGGCCGCAAACCTGTCGCTTGACGACACTCTAACGCTTGAAGGTGCACTGCAGGATGAGTGTAAAGCCACCGAGGATTTTCACACCCGCGTGGCTGCTTTTCGTCAGCGCCGTCGTAACTGATCAAGTGCTTGCTGATAATCTGCACGCAGCGTGGCTACTTCATCCGCCACGCTGTTCAGTGTGGTAATGCCCCCCACTCCCTGCCCGGCCCCCCAAATATCCCGCCACGCTTTTGCCTTACTGCTGCCGCCTGATCCATAGCGCATGGCATTTTTGTCGCCCTCTGGCAGTGCCTCTGGGTCCAGGCCTGCCAGCTCGATACTTTGGCGCAGGTAGTTACCGTGTACGCCGGTAAACAGGTTGGTATAGACGATATCCCCCGCCGCGGCTTCCAGTACCATCTGCTTGTACGCGGGCTGAGCATTGGCTTCTTGGGTGGCAATAAAGCGCGTGCCCATATACACCATGTCCACGCCCAGCGCCTGGGCGGCGGCGATCTGCTCGCCTTTGGTAATCGCCCCTGCCAGCACCAGCGGGCCATCGTAAAACTGCCTGACCTCCGCCACAAAAGCGAAGGGGTTAAGCCGCCCCGCATGGCCGCCTGCCCCATGGCAGACCAAAATTAGCCCATCCACGCCTGCATCGATGGCTTTTTTAGCGTGCCTCAGCGTGGTCACGTCATGAAATACCAAGCCGCCATAGGCGTGTACCTGCTCGACCACCCGGTTAGGCGCATGCAGGCTGGTGATAATCAACGGCACCTTAAACTCAGCGCATAGCGCCACATCATGATCCATACGGTCATTGGTGGGGTGCACGATCTGGTTCACCGCAAACGGCGCGGCGGGCTGCTGCGGGTTCTGCGCGTTATAGTCGTCTAAGGTATCGGTAATCTGCTGCAGCCACTCCCGGAGCACTTCCGCAGGCCTGGCGTTCAGCGCCGGAAACGCGCCAATAACCCCCGCCTGACACTGGGCAACGACCAGCTCAGGGCCAGAAACGATAAACATGGGAGAGCCGATAACCGGCAGCGTCATGGAGGCAGTCAGTTGGGTTAGCATACGTGGCTCATTATCATTGTTTGTAAGCCCATCAGCGTGAAAACCCCAAATAGGGGTTTTAAAGCATGGCTAAAATAGTTGGCATGGCCGGAACAGCCCGTAGCGGGGATCTTTCGCCATGGCAGGTAACACGTTCCTGACGTTACCAGCATTCCCGCCATCCATGGCGGTCAGAAGCGAAAGTAGCGCCCATGGACGGGTTTACAGCGCCCCCGCCTAGGGCTATTCCGGACAGCCTCCTAAACTTACAGCTTACTTTCCAGCTCCGGCAGGATCTCAAACAGGTCCCCCACCAGGCCGTAGTCGGCCACTTGGAAGATCGGTGCTTCCTCGTCTTTGTTGATCGCGACAATCACCTTGGAGTCTTTCATGCCCGCCAGGTGTTGAATCGCGCCGCTGATACCCACGGCAATGTACAGCTCGGGCGCGACGATCTTACCGGTCTGACCCACCTGCATGTCGTTGGGCACAAAGCCGGCGTCTACCGCTGCACGGGAGGCACCAATGGCCGCCCCCAGCTTGTCGGCAATGCCGTCCAGCAGCTTGAAGTTATCGCCGTTGCCCATGCCGCGGCCGCCGGAGATGACCACCTTGGCGCCGCCGAGTTCTGGGCGGTCGCTCTGGGCCAGCTCTTCTTTGACAAAGCTGGATTGGCCGTTGTCGGCGGCGAAAGCTACCGCTTCCACGGCTGCGCTGCCGCCCTGACCCACCGCATCGAACGCGGTGGTGCGCACGGTGATCACTTTCAGCGCGTCGTCACTTTTCACCGTGGCGATGGCGTTACCGGCGTAGATCGGGCGCTTGAAGGTATCGGCGCTCTCTACCGCGATAATATCCGATAGCTGGCTGACGTCTTTCAGCGCGGCTAGGCGCGGCAGGACGTTTTTGCCGGTGGTGGAGGCGCTGGCCAGTACGTGGGAATAGTCGCCTGCCAGTTCCACCAGCAGCGCGCCCATGGGCTCGGCCAGCTGGTGGGCGTACACGGCGTTATCGGCGACGCGTACTTTGCGCACGCCGTCGAGTTTTGCAGCGGCGTCTGCCGCCGCCTGGACGCCTTCACCGGCGACCAGCACATCAATCTCGCCACCAATGGCGCGGGCCGCCGCGACGACGTGGGCGGTGGTGCTGGCCAGTTGGCCGTCGTGCAGGTCGGCAAGTACCAGAATGCTCATAGAATTCGCTCCTTTCAAAGCAGGACAATCAACGTCGTGCCGACTTTAGATCACTTTGGCTTCGTTTTTCAGTTTGTCGATCAGCTCGTCGACCGAGGCGACTTTGATGCCGCCTTTGCGCTCGGCGGGGGATTCCACTTTGAGCAGCGTGACCTTGGAAGCCACCTCAACGCCGTAGTCGGCGGGGGTTTTGACATCCAGCGGCTTTTTCTTGGCCTTCATGATGTCCGGCAGCTTGGCGTAGCGCGGCTCGTTCAGGCGCAGGTCGGTGGTGACAATCGCCGGGAGTGTCAGCGCGACAGTTTGCAGGCCGCCGTCGATTTCACGCGTCACATTAACCTTGTCGCCGTCTACCGCGACTTCCGAAGCGAACGTACCTTGCGGCAGATTGGTCAGCGCGGCGAGCATCTGGCCGGTTTGGTTGTTGTCGGTGTCGATGGCCTGTTTGCCGAGGATCACCAAACCGGGCTGCTCTTCGTCCACCACTTTGGCCAGCAGTTTGGCCACCGCCAGCGATTCGGCGCGCTCGTCGGTCTCAATGTGGATGGCGCGGTCGGCCCCCAGCGCCAGCGCGGTGCGCAGCTGCTCTTGGGCGGCTTTGGGGCCTACGGTCACGGCCACGACCTCGGTAGCCACACCCTTCTCTTTCAGGCGCACCGCCTCTTCCACGGCAATTTCGCAGAAGGGGTTCATGGCCATTTTGACGTTGGTAAGGTCCACATCGGAATGGTCCGCTTTGACACGGATTTTGACGTTATAGTCGATGACGCGTTTCACCGCGACGAGGATTTTCATAAGGCATGCTCCAGCGATTGAACCATCGGCTTTTTATTCCGCATAGCAAAATAATATTTCACTTTATAAAAATAACAATAAAAAAACGCCTGCCAAAGGTCAAGCGTTTCCTTGAACAGCCCACCTCAGAAAGGCGACCAACCAAACCATAACGCCAGCAGCGGTATCGCCGCGATCAGAAAGCGCCCGTTCCATCGGTAACCGATGCGGGTGGCGGGTACGCCAGTAAAGCGCGAGAGAATCAGCATGGAAGCGGTCATTGGTGATGACATCAGCGCCAGCGCCCAGCCTACCATTAACGATGCCCCAATCAGCTCAGGCGTTAACCCCTCGATGCCTAGCGTGGGGAGCAAGCCCACCAACAGTGTCACCGTAACAATCGGGTTGACGCCTATTTGCGCTAGGCCCACCACCATCAGCATGGCCAACACCGAATTTAAAGCGCCTAAAGGGCCAAGCACTGCCAAAAGCGGCGCGAGCTGCTGAGTATCCACCAAGCCCACGCATAAATGCCCCAAATAGCCTGCCGCCCCCAGCACCACGATCTCATTAGCGCTGGGAGACAGCAACCAAGGTAGCTGACGATGCACCGCCGTTATAGCTGCAGGTAGCCCGCCAAAGCCCAGCCTACGCCGCTGCCAAGCCAGCCATAAAAGCGCCCCGGTAGGCGCGCCCAGCAGCGCGGCAATGGGCAGTCGTAAATCCAACAGCCACGCAATGGAAAACACCAGCGCCACAATGCCGATTAGCAAAACGCTAAACTGCGCCAACGGGCGCAGCGACGGGGTGACATAGGTTTTATTGGCGGGTGGGTGCGGGCCGGTGAAATAGTCCACCGCCCAGCCCGCCATAAAAATCAGCGCGGCGGCCCCGAGAATATAGGGCGCCAGCTGTGGCCAGGTGACCTGGGGAAGGCTTGAGAGCACCACGGCCACCCCAATCCCCATGGGCGAAATTAGCGGTGCCAGCGAAAATCCACGCAGCAGCGCCAACATCATGCGGCGCTGGCGGGCCTCGCGCACCCAGGCGCGCCCTTGGGCGGCACTCAGGGTATTGCTCTTCTCGATCATCGCGGCGAACAGATTCAGCACGCCAATGTTAAGAATGATGCCAAACAGCGCCGAGCCCAGTGATAAGATCGGGTAACGACGACTGGGGGGCTGAAGCAGCATGCTTTGCCCGCAGCGGCGCACTAAACGGGAGCGATAGGCAGGTAAGCGCAACATACTCAGCGCCACTATAAAGGTGGCAAAAAACGCGAAACGTCCGCTCGCCTCAAACAGCAGCTGCCCAGGCGTGGGCGAGCGCCACAGCGCGAGCAGTGTGAGTACGCCAGCGGCACACAGCAGCCCCTTAGCCATGCGGGTGAGTTGGCCCTTCAGGGTCATCAAATAGAGCAGCAGCACGCCAACGCCTGCGGCTTGCCACGCCACGCTGCCACCCACCAAATGAATCAGTGTGGCAAGCGTAACCAGTAGTAAAAAGGAAACCCGCAGGCGGGCAGGGCTCACTCGCTAGGCTCCCTCAACTGCGGGTCGGGAACACCTTGTGACGATTCGCTGCCGCTGCGACGACGAAACGAGCCTTCGCCCATGGCAACAAGATTGCCCCGTTCATCGACGATCTCACCGCTAGTCATATAAGTTTTTTGCCCGCCACCACGCAACGTGCCCGTGGCACGCAGCACGCCTTGCCGAGCAGGCCCCACAAAGGTGGTGGTAAGTGACAGCGTCATCCCGCGACGAATATTCCCCGGCACTTCGCAGTGCAGGCCCGCTAGGCTCAGGGCGCTGTCCAGCATGGAAGCCAGTACGCCGCCATGCACGTTGCCGCTGCGGTTAAGGTGCTTGGGTTCAATGGTGAGTTCCACCACTGCGCGCCCCTCTTCCCAATCCACCACGTGCATGCCCAGCAATTCGTGATAGCCCATCAGCGCCTGGGGCGTGGTGGAAGCGATCGCGCTGCCTGTGTCGCTCATAAAGCGCTCTCCTGCTGGGCCAAGTCGCGTAGCCGCCCTTTCAAAATCTTACCGCTGGCGGTGGAAGGCAACGCATCCATCAGCACAATTTGGGTCGGACGCTTATAGGGCGCAAGCCGCTCGGCAATAAAGGCTTTGAGTTCTGCCATATCAACCTCAATGCCCGGCTCACACTGCACAAATGCCACGACCTCTTCATTGCCTGCCACTTGCCGCCCGACCACTGCGGTTAACGTCACCGCAGGATGCTCATTAATCACTGCTTCCACATCCGGCGGGTAGATGTTGAAGCCCGAGCGAATAATCAGCTCTTTGCTGCGGCCCACGATATAGAGCTGATCGTCGTGATCCAGCTTGGCGATATCACCGGTGTTGAGCCAACCATCTTCCGTTAGGGTGGCGCGGGTGGCGTCCGGCTGGCGGAAGTAGCCCTTCATGATATTAGGGCCACGCACCCACAATTCGCCGATCTCCTCGCCCGCGTTTTCAGTGGTTCCGCTACTGCCTAAAGGCTCCAACCGATACTCCAACAGCGGCAGCACGCGGCCCACGGTGCTGCTCTGGTGGCGGTCTTCAATGCGGGTTTGGCTGATGGTAGGGCTGGCTTCGGTCAAGCCGTAGCCATTGTGTAGTGTTAAGCCAAACGCAGCTTCCACGCGGTTTTTGGTATCGCTATCCAGGGGCGAACCACCTGCGGAGATATAGATCAGCGCAGGCGCTTCTAGCGCGCGCTGTTCGCGTTTCAGGTACTCCAGGGCGCGAGCGTACATCGCAGGCACGCCCTGCAGTACGGTAATACGCTCCTCTTTCAGCGTTGCCAGCAGTTGAGCGGCATCGAAACGCGGCACGGTGTACAGGCACGCGCCATTATACAGCGCCCCCATACACACCGAGGAGAGGCCAAACACATGGGACATCGGCAGCACGCCATACACCCGCTGCCCTTCACTCAGATGACGCATACCGCCGGAAATAGAGGCGATATACAGAATACCGCGATGGGTCAGCATGACGCCTTTCGGCGTACCGGTGGTGCCTGAAGTGTAGATCATCGCCGCGACCTGCTCGGCACCGCTAGCGTGAACAGGCTCTGGCTCGCTCTCAAATAGCGGTGAAATCGCCAGGCCGCCGAGCTGCGGATGCTGATAGCGATCAGCCGCGTGGCGCTCGGCGTGCTGGCTCGCCTCTTGGGAGGCTTCGCAGGTGTAAAACACTCGGCGCGGCAGGCAGTTGCCCTGAATTAAATCCACTTCCTGAGCGGAGAGGCGCGAATTGACAATCGCGACCCAAACATCCATTTCACTGGCGGCCAACAGCAGTACCACCAGGGCACGGCAGTTTTCACTGACCGTCATAATACGGTCGCCGGGCCGTACGCCTAAATTAGCTAACCACTCGCAGGCGGCATGAATCTCTTGCCCCAGCTCGGCGTAGCTCCAGCGAACGTTGCCATCCACAAGCGCGGGGTGATCCGCTAGGCGTTTCGCGTTTTCCAGCACGCGAGTGCTCAAGCGCTCGGGCAGCTCTGCCAAAAGCTCGCTTGCCAGACGGCCAAAGATCTTCTCATCTGGCGCTTGGTAAGGGACCGACAGAGCCATTAGGACGCCTCCCGCACCATATTCCGGGCAATCACCAGCTGCTGAATTTGCGTCGTCCCTTCGTAGATGCGGAACAAACGCACATCGCGGTAGAAACGCTCAACCGCGTATTCCGACATATAGCCCGCACCGCCGTGCACCTGCACGGCGCGATCCGCGACGCGACCCACCATCTCGGCACAGAACAGCTTGCAGCAGGAGGCGAGCGTGGAGACATTTTCACCGTCATCCTTGCGGCGTGCGGCGTCCATGACCATGGTTTTGCCTGCGTAGGCTTCGGTTTTGCTATCCGCCAGCATGGCCTGCACCAGCTGATGCTCCGCCAGCGGCGCACCGAACTGCTTACGCTCCATGGTGTAGCGCAGCGACTCTTCTACTAAGCGCTCGGCCACGCCCACACACACGGCGGAAATATGCAGCCGCCCACGGTCGAGCACTTTCATGGCGGTTTTAAAGCCTTGCCCCTCTTTACCGCCAATGATGTTTTCAGCCGGTACACGGCAGTTATCAAAAATGATATCGCAGGTATGCGCACCCTTCTGGCCCATCTTGTTATCCGCCGGGCCGCGAATCAGACCAGGCGTATTGCCTTCAACAATAAAGGCGGAGATACCGCCAGCGCCTTTGTTGTCTGGGTCGGTACGCGCCATCACGGTGAACAGATCCGCTTCCGGACCGTTGGTGATATAGCGCTTGGTGCCGTTTAACACGTAGTGGTCGTCATCGCGCACGGCGGTGGTGCGCAGGCTGGCGGCATCGGAGCCAGAGTCCGGCTCGGTTAAGCAGAAAGAGCTGAGAATTTCCCCGGTGGCCAAGCGCGGCACGTATTTGGCTTTCTGCTCTTCAGTGCCGTCAATCAGAATGCCTTGGGCACCGATACCATTATTCGTACCAAATACCGAGCGGAACGCGGGAGACGTTTTGCCGATTTCCATGGCTACCAGGGCTTCTTCTTCCATGGTGAGCCCTAAGCCGCCGTACTCTTCAGGAATGGATAGCCCGAACAGCCCCATCTCCTTCATTTCCGCCAGGATCTCGGCAGGCACTGCATCCTCTTCGGCAAGCCGTGCCTCATTGGGAATCAAACGCTCCCGTACAAAGCGGGCAATGGTATCAACCAACTGATTCAGCAGTTCGGGATCACGGATCATAACGGCTCCTGGTGGCAATGGTTTTTTATGGTTGGCGTTCGCGCAGGCAGTCAGAGCTGCCAATATTCTGCATGGCGAAACTATTGTTCACTCTCTTGTCAGGCACTTTTGCATAGCCTAGGATGGCAGTCAATAAACGAAATGCTATTTTGCAATGCAGAACAAAACCTTTTGCAGCGAGGATGTGACCTATGCCCAACGAAGCAGCCAACCATGCGTTTAACACCCTTGGCATTGTCGGCACCGGGGCGATGGGCCGCGGTATTGCTCAACTAGCCGCGCAAGCAGGCCTAAATGTCATGCTGTTTGACGTTAAAGAGGGTGCGGTCACAGAGGCCATCACCTTTATTAATGGCTTATGGCAACGCAGTGCCGAAAAGCAGCGGATTACCCAAGAGCAGGCACAGCAGTACAGTGAGCGACTGATTCAATCCAGCGAACTCGCCGCTCTTGCCCCCTGCGATATTGTCGTCGAAGCGATTGTCGAGAAGCTGGAAGCAAAGAAGGGACTATTCAGCGATTTAGAGAGCATTGTCAGCCAAGATGCCGTACTCGCAACCAACACCTCCTCGCTCTCGGTCACCGCCATTGCCGCCGCCTGCCAGCACCCCGAGCGCGTGATTGGGTTCCACTTCTTCAACCCCGTTCCGCTGATGAAGATTGTCGAAGTCATCCCAGGGCTGCGAACTGACGACGCCATCACCCAGCGTGTCAATGCGCTGGGCACCGCCATGGGTCACTTTACCGCCCAGGCCACCGACACCCCTGGCTTTCTGGTGAATCATGCCGGGCGCGCCTTTGGCACTGAAGCACTACGACTTCTGAGTGAGAGTGTTGCCGACCCCGCCACTATTGACCGCATTATGGTCGACCAAGGCGGCTTCCGAATGGGGCCGTTCACGCTGTTGGATTTAACCGGCCTGGACGTTTCCCATGCCGTCATGGAGTCGGTATACCACCAATATTATGAAGAGCCGCGCTTTCGCCCTTCCCCGCTGACCCGCCAGCGGCTTTCGGCGGGCCTGCTGGGTCGCAAAACCGGTGAAGGATTTTATCGCTACGTGGATGGTCAGCAGCAAATGCCGGATGAACCCGCCATTGCTTCATCCTCCCCTTGCCCGGTGTGGATCAGCCAGGACGACCCTGACAGCGCCGCCCAGCTAGCCGAGTTGGTTAACGCGGCGGGCTGGCCGCTTGAGGGTGGTCAATACCCTTCTGCAGAGGCGCTTTGCCTGCTGACGCCGTTGGGTGAAGACACGACTTCTTGCGCCCTGCGCCAAGGTTTGAACGCCGAGCAGTGCGTCGCAGTGGATATGCTAGCGGGGCTAAATAAACGCCGCAGCCTGATGGCCTCTCCTATTACCCGGCCTGACCTGATCAATGCTGCCGCCAGCCTGCTCAATGCCGATGGCACGCCGGTTAGCACGCTTCATGACAGCAACGGATTTGTACTGCAGCGAGTAGTGGCGTGCATCGTGAATGTCGGGGCCGATATCGCTCAGCAAGGGGTCGCAGAACCCGCCACCATCGACCGCGCGGTGGAGCTAGGCCTCGGCTACCCCTTTGGCCCGCTACGCATGGGCGACCACTACGGCGCTTCGCGCATCATAACCATATTAAACAATCTGCTGGACGCCACCGGCGACCCCCGCTACCGCCCTAGCCCGTGGCTGCGCCGCCGCGCCGCGCTCACTATGCCACTCACTGACGGGCCAACGGGCTAATACCTCAGTCTCAAATACGGCTTACACAAACAAGGAGAATAACCATGCAAGACGCCTACATTTACGACGGGCTGCGTACCCCTTTTGGCCGCCATGGCGGCAGCCTAGCGGCTATTCGCCCAGATGAACTGCTGGGCCTAACGTTAAAAGCACTGGTAGCGCGTAATCCGTTTGCCCCAGAGGGCTATGAAGAGGTGCTGGCGGGCTGTACCAACCAGGCAGGTGAAGATTCACGTAACGTCGCCCGTCATGGTGCGTTACTGGCGGGCCTGCCTATTGAAGTGGCAGGCCAAACCGTCAACCGCCTGTGCGGCAGTGGCTTAGCCGCTATCATGGATGCGGCCCGCGCCGCCCGCCTGGGTGAAGGCGAGCTATTTCTGGCCGGCGGGGTGGAGTCCATGTCTCGTGCACCTTACGTGCTGGGCAAAGCCGACTCCCCTTACGCTCGCAATCAGCCGATGTTTGATACGGTGATTGGTTCTCGCTTCCCCAACCCGTGGATTGCTAAGGAGTACGGCAGCCACAGCATGCCGGAAACCGCTGACAACATTGCCCACGACCTGAACATCAGCCGAGAAGCGAGCGACGCCTTTGCTGCCCGCTCCCAGGCACGCTATGCCAAAGCGTTGGCGAACGGCTTTTATGACGGCGAGATGTTTGGGGTCGAGGTACCCCAAGGGCGCAAACAGCCGCCGCTGTTAGTCGATAAAGACGAGCATCCTCGCCCAGGAAGCACAGAAGATAAACTGGCCAAATTGGGCGCCCTGTTTGAAGGCGGTGTGGTCACTGCAGGCAACGCCTCGGGTTTGAACGACGGCGCCGCGGCGATGATCGTGGGCACTCGCGCCGCTGGTGAGCGTGCAGGGCTTGCCCCCCGCGCTCGGATTGTAGCTAGTGCCGTGGCCGGTGTTGCCCCCCGGGTGATGGGCTTGGGACCAGTGCCCGCCTCACAAAAAGCGCTAACCCGAGCGGGCCTATCGCTTGAGCAAATGGATGTCATCGAGATCAACGAGGCCTTTGCGGTGCAGGTGCTGGGCTGCGTTCAGCAGTTGGGACTTTCAGCCGACGATCCACGCCTAAATGCTAACGGTGGCGCGATTGCTATTGGCCACCCCTTGGGTGCCTCTGGGGCGCGCCTTGCGCTCACCGCGCTGCGCCAACTAGAAGCCACTGGCGGACGCTATGCGTTGGTGACCATGTGCATCGGCGTTGGCCAAGGCATTGCAACCATCATCGAGCGTCTGGATAGTTAAACGCTCTCAGTTTTTGCGGCGCTGCCAAGCAGCGCCGCTGGCCAAGCGTTGACGAAGCCCTGCTATAGCACTTTGCAATGCCCCTGCGCAGATATGCGATACTTGCCACTCAATCATTGATTAACCGAGACGCTTGATGGAACCAACCGACGCTGCCGCTGAAGAGCCGCAATCCCCCGAAAAAGATCGCAACTTCGTCACCGCTCTCGCACGTGGCTTGGAACTGCTCCGCGCCTTTGGTACGGGCGAAGAGTATCTTGGCAACGCCGAGCTATCTAATCGCACCAACATCCCACGCCCCACGGTGTCTCGGTTAACCTACACGCTGACCCAACTTGGCTACTTGCAACACAATCGCCACTTGGAGAAATACCGCCTAGGCCCGGGGGTATTAGCGCTGGGTTACCGCTTTCTAGCCAATATGGGCATTCGCGAAATTGCCCGCCCCCATTTACAGCACTTTGCCGACGCTACCGACTGCAATGTCAGCCTGGGCGGCGCTGACCGTAGCGATATGGTGTACCTGGAAACCTGCCACGGGCATGGCCCGCTGATTATTCGTTTAGATGTCGGTTCTCGGCTTCCTATTGCCACCTCCGCAATTGGACGGGCTTGGCTGTGCGGACTGACCGACGAGCGTCGCCAGCAGGTAATGCGCGAACTGGCGGAATTTCATGGCAATGAGTGGCCGCGCCTGGAGGTAGGAATTGAGCAGAGCCTGCGCGACTATGCCGAGTACGGCTTCTGCCTATCAGAGCAGGATTGGCAGCGGGATATCAGTGCCGTGGCGATGCCGTTAATCCTCGAAGATGGCGCCGAAGTGATGGCTATTAACTGCGGTGGCTCTAGCCTACGCTTAGATCATGATCGTCTCGTTAATAATCTTGGCCCACGCCTAAAAGAGGTCGCGGCGAAGATTAAGCAGGAGCTGTCCCCGAAATATCGTGCATCTCGTTAAGTTGCCATGCTGCGCTTTTACTAACCCCCGTTTGACTGCATCATAGATCTTCACTGTCATATGCAGGCAATGGGGAGCAGGGATGCCAAACGAGTGGATCACTCAGGAGGGCGAGCACGTCTCGTTACATGGCGAATGGACACTACGCCACTATGCTGAACTAAGACGCGCTCTACACCAACATGGCAAGCTAGGCTCGGCGCCGGTGTCGCTGCCCGGCTTTGAAGGATTGGATACCGCTGGCGCTACGCTGGTCGTTGAGTTCATTGGTGTTGAGAAAGCCAAACAGATTGGCGATTGGTCAAGCCACCTCCCCCACACCCAGCAAGCGCTGCTGATGCGTATTGCGGAAGCAATGGAGGCGCCGCAGGAGAGTACGCCACCGCGGCCCAGCCGAGCCACCGAAGCCCTAGCGGCGCTTGGCCAGCAAATGATCGCACTGTGGTTGCAGCAGCGCCAGCTATTGGCCTTTATCGGCCTAGTGCTCGCCACTTTTGCTTCACTGCTTCTTCGCCCCCACCACTGGCGTCTCACCGCGACCGTCGCACATATTCATCAAAGCGGCCTGAACGCGGTGCCTATCGTTGCTCTATTAACCTTTATGGTGGGTGCCGTGGTGGCGTTTTTAGGGGCCACCGTACTGCAGGATTTTGGGGCAACGATTTACACCATTGATCTGGTGGCGTTTTCATTTCTGCGCGAATTTGGTGTGCTCTTGGCCGCTATTCTATTGGCAGGCCGCACCGCCAGCGCCTTTACCGCCCAGCTCGGCGCAATGAAGTCCAACGAAGAGATTGACGCCCTGAAAACTCTGGGGCTAGACCCTATCGAGCTGCTGGTACTTCCCCGGGTAATGGCGATGCTGATTAGCCTTCCTCTACTGGCCTTTGTGGGCATGCTGAGCGGTCTATTTGGCGGAGCAGTCGTGGCTACTCTATCGCTGGATATTTCTGTTAGCCAGTTTATGACCACACTACAAAAAGAAGTGTCAGTCACTCACTTCCTTGTTGGCTTGAGTAAAGCGCCGGTGTTTGCCTTTGTGATTGCCGTGATTGGATGCCTGGAAGGGTTTAAAGTCAGCGGCAGCGCCCAATCGGTAGGCGCACACACCACGTCAAGCGTGGTGCAGTCCATCTTTATGGTGATCCTGATAGATGCCTTAGCGGCGCTCTTTTTTATGGAGATGGGCTGGTGATAGACACAAGCGCAGAGACGACACAAAGGGATGCCAGCCACGAGGCGGTCATTCGTGTACAGGGGCTGGTGAATCGCTTTGGCGATAACGTGGTGCACGAGAGGCTGGACTTGACCCTTAACCGAGGAGAAATTCTTGGCGTGGTCGGCGGCTCTGGCACGGGAAAGTCAGTGCTACTACGCAGTATTGTAGGCTTAAAGCAGCCCAACGGCGGTATCGTGGAGGTACTCGGCCAGCGGCTAAATGAGCTAAGTGGCTCTCAACGCAGCCAAGTCGAGCGGCGCTTTGGGGTACTGTTTCAACGCGGAGCACTATTTAGCTCGCTTAACCTGCAAGAAAACGTTGCGCTGCCGCTCATCGAGCACGCGAAGCTGCCTCGTGAGGAGGCTGAGTATCTGGCGCGCATCAAACTCTCGCTGGTGGGCCTATCCCCTCACGCCGCACGGCAATTTCCAGAATCGCTCTCCGGCGGCATGGTGAAACGCGCCGCGCTTGCCAGGGCACTTGCCCTGGACCCGGATATTTTGTTTTTAGACGAGCCTACCGCTGGGCTAGACCCCATCGGCGCCGCCGCGTTTGACCAGCTGCTGGTCACGCTACGCAATGCACTTGGCTTTAGCGTTTTTTTGGTCACCCATGACCTCGATACCCTGTACGCGACCTGCGACCGCGTCGCCGTGCTGTCGCAAAAGCGTGTACTGGTGGTCGATACCCTTGAGAATGTCGCCACAACCGACGATGAGTGGGTACAGGATTACTTTAATGGCCCGCGTGGGCGCGCCGCCCAGCGCGCTGCAGGCATAACACCCTCCCAGGAGTGACGCATATGGAAACCCGCGCACACCATGTACTCATCGGCTTGTTTACCGTGTTAACGGCCACCGCCGCCCTGCTGTTTGCGCTCTGGATGAGCTATGCCGCTGGCCAACGCGACTATCAGCCTTACCATATTCTTTTTGAACGCAGCGTGAGCGGCCTCTCGGTGGGCAGCAAAGTGCAGTACAACGGCATTGAGGTGGGGGATGTCACCGAGCTTTCGCTGAATCCCGACGACCCACGGCAGGTGATTACCCGCATTCGTGTGTATGAAGATACACCCATCAAAGTGGATACACGCGCCAAACTGGCGTTTGCCAGCATTACCGGAAGCATGTCAGTGCAACTATACGGCGGCACACCGGAAAGCCCACGCCTGCTGGCGCAAAACAGCGACGAGGCTCCCTTTATCCGTGCCGACCCGTCGCCTATTGCTACGCTGTTTGACGAGGGTGAAGAGATGGTTCAGAACCTTAACGCCATTCTGCAAAACGTGAACGAGCTTTTTGACAACGACAATCGCAAGCAGGCTGCTACTATTCTGACCAATATTGCCCAAATCACGGAAATGATTGCTTCCCAACAGTCGGCCTTGGATGAAAATATGGCGTTATTTAGCAATGTATCGCGCCAAGCCACGACGACACTTGAAAGCATTGAAGCGCTTAGCCAGGAGGCAAACCGCCTATTGAGCCAAGAGGGTCAGCAGGTAATGCTGAGCGCAGAGCACGCCAGCCGCGATGTCGCCAGCGCTGCCCAACGTATAGAACAGTTGGTGAATGATAATGCGGACGCCGTAGAAGGCGCTCTACAAAGCACCCGCGACATAGCCCCAGCCCTTGCCGCATTGCGATCGACGCTCGCTACCCTGGATCGTATTACTCGAGAACTTGAAGAGAACCCAACGGACTTTTTGCTGGGCCGCGACCAGGTAGAGGAGTTCCGCCCATGAAAACGCACTCTTTATGTATCGGCTTTCTGCTAAGCGCTCTCTTAGCGCTGCCAGGCTGCTCTATTTTACCGGAGAACACGCCAGCGACACTGTATCGCTTGCCTGCCGCAACGGTGCAGAGCACCCGCAGCACCACCACGCTGCCAGTTCGGCTGGGTATCGCCACGCCGGAAGCAGGCCACCTGTTAAGCAGCAACCGTATTGTGGTATTTCCCGAAGGCAATGTGGTGAACGTCTATGAAGGCGCTCGCTGGCATGAAGATGCGCCAGATATGCTACAAACCCAGCTTATTGCCGGGCTGCAACAGCGCAAGCTGTTCGCCAATGTAAGCAGTGACCGCCTCCCCCACGATTTACGGCTTTTGAGCGCACTGCGCCATTTTCAGAGCGAGTACGACAACACCACGCCGCCAAGCGTTAACCTACAGCTAGACGTTCAATTAGTCGGTGCCGACCAACAACCAGTGGCATCCACCAGCTTTGCTATTAGGGAGCGTGCTACTAGCAAGGAAATACCGGACGTGGTGAACGCTTTTGGTAGCGCCACCGACCGCTTAACCGAGCAGTTGGCAAGCTGGTTAGCTACCCATGCGCGCGATTGAGCGTGGCCCCTAACGCTGCGGTGAAGGTAGGGAGCACTTTCTAAGGTACTCTTTTGGGTCTTTGGGGTAAAAGTGCTCCGGCTGCCGCTCCAGGTGGGTGAAAAAGCGCGTGTCTTTGTAGGGCATCTTCATAAACCCCGACACGCCCAGCCCTTCAATTTGGCTGACAGCGTCCAGCATGCGGCTCAGCAAGCTACGAAACTCCTGCTCGCGCTGGGGGTCAAGCAGCCGGTAGTAGCTATGGATTTTAAGATGTTTAGGTAGCGCTTCAAAGATGATCATACCAGTATGGTGGATCTCATTGAGCCGCTGGAGCGTTTGCATAATGGTATCCGGCAGCACCAATAGCTCTTCTGGGTCTGGGCCATCTTCAAAGTAGCTGTGCTGCCGGGTGCGGTCCTCCATTTCCGGCACGGCACTCACCTCGTAATTAATTGCCATATTGGGCTGGCAGTGAAACGCCTCCTCTGGGCTGGCGCGCTCTAAATGCAGGGTTTGGCGGGCATTGAACAGACAGCTTTTAAACACCCCCTGGCGATGAATCGCCCGGGCCAAGTGCACCATGTTGTTCACCGCTTCAATAAACGCAGGTTTCAGGGCTGGGTCATGTAGGTTCAGCGACGAATCGATATACACCCCTTCCCGCTCCCAGCGCACCGCTAAACCGCCTACTACAGGGTATTTGCCCAATCGGCTCACCGATGCCAGGAAGGCTTTTTCGGTTTCTCCCATGCCCTGCATAAACTGTTTGTAGTAGCGATCTAGCTGGACATCGTTCACGTCATTAAGCGTCTCTTCGGCATTCGCTTCCCGTAAAAACGCCTTTCTTGAACTGTAAACAACGGTATCAATCTCTTGGTTGGCCGAGCGATGCTGGCCTTTTCCCCATACGGGCACCAGTGGCATTTGGGGTGTGCTTGGCAGGTCAATCATCACTAGCTTTGCCATACGTGGCATTTCACGGATGAAGTGGTCCCCCGCCTTGCGGCGGATATGCGGGTCGGGGTCCAACATGCCATCCAGGGTGCGGGCGAACTCGATGGGTAAACCCAGGGAACTTGCCGGAATCGCTCGATGACCAAAACGGCAGGATTGAGCTGAGGCTAGCGCATAGAGCGTGCCTGCTGCGCCTTGCTCATCGAACCGTGGCGATGAGAGTGCTCCGTTAAGCTGCTCTTCACCGATGAAGTAGACATCGCCCAGTCGGGCGTTGGTTTGCTGAAGGTTGTCAGACATCAGCTCCATCACGTTAGCCCCAACGAACTGCAGCGTTTCATCCAACTGTGCAAACACCGACGAGCCCCAGTCAATCAGCGCGATGGATTCACTGGCCGCGTTAAACACCAAGTTAGAGGGTTTGATATCTCCATGAACTACCGGACGTGCGTTAGGGCCGTTTTCACGGCGCAGCGCCAGCAGAATATCTGCCAGTTGCGCGGCAATACGCACAATCAAACGAGGCGAGAGCCGCCCTTGTTTAAGCGAGACCTGCTCCAGGTTCCAGCCTGCCGCACGCTCCATGACCAGAATCGACTGGCCGCGGGCGCGCTGGTAGGTGATAAGTTTAGGAATACGAGGGTGTGACACCTGGTCAAGCATAAACGCCTCCTCTTCGAGGCGCTCTTGTAAGTGGGTAGGCAGCGTGATTCTTGAAAACTTGAACACATAGTGCGCCATGCCCCCCTGCTGCCAGGCACTACCCGCAAACACAAAGCCGTAAGCTCCCTTACCTACCAGCTCAATATCCGAATAGCCAAGCTGGGCAAGCTGAGACTGGCACAGCGCCACCCAGTCTTTAAGCTTGCGGGCATCGTGATGACTCAGCAGGTAGACCGACTGCTCTTCAGGTATGTAAAACTGCTGCAGCGGTGCCTGGCTCATAGCAGGTTAACCTACATTTGATTGATCACGGGGTGCTCGATCTCTATGCCATACGCAGAAGCATGGCTTCTGGGGCTTCCAAATACCCTTTCCAAGCGTTGCAGAAACGGGCGATGGTGCCACCATCAATAAAGCGGTGATCGCCCGCCCAAGTGACCGTCATAATAGCCCGCCGCTGAACGGCCCCTTGCTCATCAAAGCGCGGCAGCCACTGGGTTTTGCCTATGGCCACAATGGCGGCTTCCGGCGCGTTAATAATCGGCGCAGCATACGTTCCCCCTAGCGCGCCGATATTGGAGATACTAATGGTGCCGCCTTTCAGATCCGCTTGGTCCACGCGACCTTCCCGGGCAGCATGGGTTAGCCTGCCGACCTCTTTGGCGATCTCAAACAGCGTTAAGCGCTCCACGCCTTTCACATTAGGTACCAAAAGCCCCGCTTTGCTATCCACTGCCATGCCGATATTGCACTGTGAGTAGTAGTGCAGCTCGTCGGCCGCGCTATTCAACTGCGCGTTGAGGATGGGCGTTTCAGCCACAGCTAACGCCATTGCTTTCATAAAGAAAGGCATCAGCGTGAGCCGTTCGCCCTGCGCTTCTACCTGCGGCTTGAGCCGCCCGCGCAGCGCCAGCAGTTCAGTGACATCAATCTCTTCGCCGTAGTGGAAATGAGGAATAGTGCTAGCGGCTTCTACCATGCGCTTCGCCATCACAGCACGGACGCCGCGCAGCGGTTCTACCTTGGCAGGTTGCATACCAGACGTAGACGCAGGCACGGAAGCAGGGGCTTGCTGGGTAGACACAGAAGGAGCGTTCAGGTGTGCCAGCACATCCTCTTTCAGCACTCGACCATCCTTGCCACTGCCCGGAATGTCCGTCAGCGTTAGGTTGTGTTCACGCACTAACCGTCGTACCGCCGGGCTTGCAGGCACTTTTCCTGTAGCAGTAGAGGAAACTACTTGGCTGTTAGGCGGTTGGCTATCCGAGGCACGTTCATCAGCAGCCGTTTCGCTACTATCTACCGATTCTCCCGATGCTACCGATGGCGTTTGCTCAGCGGTGGTTTCGCTGCTCGGTTGTCCTGCGATTTGGTAGGCGTACAGCGGCGCGTGCACCTTGGCGATTTGCCCTTGTGCCACATAAAGCTTGGTCACTGTACCGGCTTCCGGCGCGGTAATCTCGACCAGCGCTTTGTCGGTCATAACCTCGACAATCGGCTGGTCCTCTTCAATGGCGTCGCCTTCGGCAACTCGCCACTCCACTACTTCACACTCAACGATACCTTCACCGATATCCGGCAGTAAAAAATCACTCATGGCTGTTCTCCTGGCGCTAAAAGTTCACGCTTTCGCGAATCGCTTCAAAAATTTTCAGGTGGTCAGGCAGGTACTCTTTCTCCAGCACAAGCGGGAAAGGCGTATCCAGACCGGTGACCCGAGTAATCGGCGATTCCAGATAGAGAAAACAGCGCTCCTGTATCGTCGCGGCAATTTCACCAGCAAAGCCACCGGTGAGCGGCGCTTCATGGCTGACAATCATGCGGCCGGTTTTGAACACCGACTCTGCAACAGTATCCACATCCCAGGGCAGTAATGAGCGTAGGTCAATCACCTCGCAGGCAATGCCCTGCTCTTCGGCAAGCTCGGCGGCTTTGCTGATCACTTCCATCTGCGCGCCCCAGCCTACCAGCGTGATATCAGTACCCTCTCGCACCACCTCTGCTTCACCAATCGGCAGCTGGTAATCCTCATCAGGCACATCGCCCACGGCGGCGCGGTAGAGTCGTTTTGGCTCTAAAAACAGCACGGGGTCCGGGTCACGGATAGCCGCTAATAGCAGCCCCTTGGCTTGGTAAGGGTTACGCGGTACCACCACTTTTAAACCGGGGGTGTGGGTGAAGTACGCTTCGGGTGATTGGGAGTGATATAAGCCGCCGGAAATGCCGCCACCATAGGGCGTGCGAATGGTAAGGCCACCTACATTGAAGAGGTCCCCAGAGCGGTAGCGGAATTTAGCGGTCTCGTTAACGATCTGATCAAACGCGGGGAAAATGTAGTCCGCGAACTGTATTTCAGCGACGGGCACCGAACCTTGCGCTGCCAGCCCGTTGGCAAAGCCAATGATGCCCTGCTCTACCAGCGGCGTATTAAAACAGCGCGCTTTACCGTACTTTTCCTGCAAGTGGCTAGTGGCACGGAAAACCCCGCCAAACACACCCACGTCTTCACCAAAGCAGATCACTTTTTCATCTTCTGCCATGGCGATATCCAGGGCGTTATTGATCGCCTGAAGCATGTTCATGGTGGTCATTTTACGCGTCTCCCTGGTTATCAGCGGCTGACGAAAGCGTCAGGTCTAGCGATTTTGCACCTCGCGGGTAGGCATCTGGGTAGCGGCGTATATGACGCGTTAACTGATCCAGCTGGCGCTGTAGCGCAGGGGTCACATCGGCATAGACATCGCTGATCAGCGACTCCAGTGGCGGCGACGGGCGTTTTTCGGCACGCTTCATGGTTTCCAGCACTTCGCGGCGCAGGCTCTCTTGTTGGCTGGCCTCTTCCTCATCGCTCCACCAGCCTTTTTTGGCCATCCAGCGCTGCATACGCAGCAGTGGATCTTTCACGCGCCACGCCTCTTCTTCGCTTTTAGCGCGATAGCCTGAAGGGTCATCCGAAGATGAGTGGGCAGCCAAGCGGTAGGACATCGCTTCAATTAGCACCGGTTGATTCTGCTCAACGGCGATTTTTCGTGCCTGGCGGGTGGCTTCATAGACCGCTAGAGCATCGTTGCCATCTACACGAATCACGTGCATGTGGTAACCAAAGGCGCGGGGGGCGATGCCATCAGCGGCGAACTGTTCTGTAGCAGGCGTAGAGATGGCATAGCCATTATTGCGACAGAAAAAAATCACCGGCACCTGATGCACCGAGGCCATATTCAGCGCGGCGTGGAAGTCGCCTTCCGAAGCGGCCCCTTCGCCAAAAAAGGTCAGCGTGCAGTGGCCTTCACCGGCAAGTTTTTGACCGTAGGCGTAGCCGGTGGCTTGGGGAATCTGGGTCGCCAGAGGGGAAGAGATGGTCATGTAGTGCAGCTTACGGGAGCCGTAGTGAATCGGCATTTGGCGGCCCTTACCGTAATCAAGCTCATTGCCAAACAGCTGATTCATGAACTCATCAATAGAGAAGCCGCGATACATCAAGGCGCCCTGCTCGCGATACTGGGCCATGATCATATCGGCGTCATCCAGCGCAGCGGCGGCACCCACCACAGCGGCTTCCTCACCGGTGCACTGCATATAGAAGCTAAGCCGCCCCTGGCGCTGAGCGGCCATCATACGCTCATCGAGAATACGCGTAGCCAGCATGGCATGGTACAGCCTGCGGGCATGGTCACGGGTTAGCGGGGGTTCCTCGGCACCTTCATAGAGCTCCCCTTCGGGGTTCAGCAGGCTGAAGGTTTCAATGGAGAATTCATCGCCGGTCATAAAGGACGGCTGGTGTACGTAATGAGTCATCATTATTGTCCTTGTATTACCCCTTTTGAGGGCAGTGTTGTCGGTGATGACCGTTTATGCCAGTGGATTTATCTAGCAAGGGTCAACGCAACACGTGGACAGTAACTCAGTACGGCGGTTTTAGGGATTCAACTTAAGACGCAGAAAGGCGCTGGCGAAGCCGCTGCTGATAGACGTTAAAGGCACTATCGATGCTTAGCGCCAGCAGTGCGATCAATAGCGCACCTTGCAGTACATAGGCCATATTGCCATTAACGATACCGGCAATAATGGGATCGCCAAGGTTGCTGGCACCCACAGTGGCACCGAGCGCCGCCGTGGCAATATTGATCGTTACGGAAGTGCGCACCCCCGCTAGAATGACAGGGGCCGCCAAAGGCAACTCCACCTGGCGCAACACTTGCCCCGGGGTCATCCCCATGGCCTGGGCAGACTGCTTAATGGTCGGATCGACATCGTTAATACCAGCAAGCGTGTTGCGTACAATCGGCAACAGACCGTAGAGCATCAGCGCCACCATAATGGGTAGCGTACCAAACCCTAATACCGGCACCGCCAGCGCCAGCACTGCAACAGGGGGAAATGTTTGTCCCAGTGAAGCCAACTGCCCTACCAGCGGTAAAAAATCACGCCCCCGCTCACGCGTCACGGCAACCCCTGCCAGCACGCCTATCGTCACTGTTACCAACGCGGCCACGCCCACAACCAGCATATGACGGCCTAATAGCGTGGAAAACGCAGCGCGGTCGTAGATCACTTGACGCGCATCAGGCTCGATCCAACGAAACACGCCTTCAAGGGCCGTCATCCCTACCAGGCTAAGCAGCAGTAATGCAGCCCAAGCCAACGGCCAAATCCACTGGGGCTTTGGTGCGTTAGGCAAAGTGGGTTGGCGATTAAGCGTCACGTTGGTTCACCTTATCCAACTGCGCCTCTTTAACGATGCGGCGCAACGACAGTTCGCCAATCGGCACGTCATTTTGATCCACCACGGTTAAGCGGTCGGAGTGATCCCGCAGCATCATGGAAAGCGCCTGACGTAGTGTGAAATCACCAGGGATCCGTGACTGGGCGGGCAGTGTGGGGCCTAGCGATGTCATGTGATCCTTCACACGAGTCAGCGCTGCCTGTTTCAAACCGCGCTCAAGCCCCCCTAGCAGCGACTCCACAAACGGGTCGGCGGGGTGTTGTAACAGCGCCAACGGAGTGCCTTGCTGCACAATCCGTCCTTCCCGCATAACGACTAGGTGGTCAGCTAGTTTGAGTGCTTCGTCCATATCGTGAGTCACAAACACAATCGTTTTATGTAGCCGTGACTGTAATTTAGCCAGCTCATCCTGGAGTTTGTCGCGGGTAATCGGGTCCAGTGCGCCAAAAGGCTCATCCATCAATAAAATATCAGGGTCAGCGGCCAACGCACGCGCTACCCCCACCCGCTGCGCCTGCCCACCCGAAAGCTGATGGGGGTACTTGTGGGCGAATTCAGCTACCGGCAGGCCGAGCACACCCATCAGTTCCTCCACACGGGCGGTGATCTCAGCCGCAGGCCATTTCAACAGTTTTGGTACCAAACCAATATTGCGGGAAACGCTCCAGTGGGGGAAAAGGCCGGTACTCTGGATCACATAGCCGATCCGCTGGCGCAGTTTAACCGGGTCGTACTGCTCGATGGCTTGGCCATCCAGAATAATCTCACCGCTGGTATGCTCAATCAGCCGGTTGATCATACGCAGCGTGGTTGATTTACCGCATCCCGACGTACCCACCAGCGCACAGAACTTTCCTTTCGCAACCCGCAGCGTTATGTCATCGACCGCCGTGTCATCACCAAAGCGTTTGGAAACGTGGGAAAGCTCTATCATTCCTGTCCTCCAGGGCGCAGCGCCTCCGCTAACGCCCCTAAACCCGCATCGACGATCAGCGCTAGGATTAAAATGGGCAGCGCACCCAATAGCACCATATCCATAGCAGCCTGACCCAATCCTTGAAAAATAAACGTTCCCAAACCACCCGCTCCAATGAGCGCCGCCACCGCCGTTAGCCCAACCGCCTGAACTGCTGTAATACGCACGCCTTCTAACAGCACAGGTAGCGCTAGCGGAAAGCGCACCTGCCAAAATCGCTGCCCATTGCGCATTCCCATGGCCTTGGCCGCCTCCAGCGTTTCAGCGCTGACCTCTTCTAGCGCAATATAGGTATTACGCACCATGGGTAGCAGGCTATAAGCAATCAGAGCAATCAGCGCCGGTGCATTGCCAATACCGCTGACACCCAGCGCCGCCAGCACCGGAACATGTTCGGCAAGCCATGCTAGAGGAGCCAGTAACAGGCCAAATAGCGCTAAACTTGGGATAGTTTGCAGAAAGTTAAGCAGCGCGAAGGCGACTTTTTGCAGACGCTGATAACGGCGCATCAGCATTGCCAATAGCATGCCCAGCACGACGCTTACCCCAACCGCGGTGCTCACCAGCACAATATGCTGCCCTACCGCCTGATAAAACTGTGCCTTTCGGGCCTGGAATTCTTGCACTAGAGCAAGGCTATCCAACCACAGCGCGGCACAGCCCCACCACGCGAAACCAATACCAACAAGCAGCAGCGTGGTCCACCACCGTGAGAGGCCTAGCCGCAGGCGTAGCTCTACAAGGCACAGCAGCAGGACAAAGAGCACCGTCCAGTAGGCGGCCCCGACACCCAGCCGCGCTTGTGGTAAGGAGGGGTCAACTAGCCAGTGCCCTGCCACCATGAGGCCAAACGGCATTAATAGCAGCGTTAGTACTATAATGCCCAGAATCGCAAGGTAGTGGCGGGTACTAGGCACCGCGGCGAAGAAAGCAATCCCTATAAAAAGCAACGACACAAGGACAGCACCCGGCCAGCCAATAGCAGCGAGGATGCCGTAGGACGTGCCGTTTACAATGCGATTAGGCGCTACGCTAACGAGGCTTAACAGCCAAGCAGCTGCCAGCATGGTGCCGCTAAGGCATAGCAGCACAACATTCGGGCGCCATGATCGTCGGCTGAAAGTGGACGATGGCAACGCGTCGATTAACGACATTCATTAGTCATCCAGGCTATCAAGGTAATCACTGGCTACCTGGTCCGGCGAGAAACCGTTTACCGCGACATCGGCGTTTAGCTTTTGCAGGGTAACCAGGTCGAGCGTGGCGAACACGTCGTTTAGCAACGTTTCCATCTCTGGGTAGGCATCCAGCACCGCTTCACGCACCACTGGGGCCGGTTGATAGACAGGCTGAACGCCTTTGGAGTCCTCTAGCACCACAAGGCCTAAGGCGTTTAACCCACCATCGGTACCGTAGGTCATGGCACCATTAACACCGCTTGTTTGCTGCGCCGCCGCGCGCATCGTTGCAGCCGTATTACCACCGGAGAGTACCAGCAGCTGATCGTCGCTTAGCTCAAAGCCATAAGCTTCTTGAAAAGCAGGTAACGCCTGGGCTGACTCCACAAACTCAGCGCTGGCGGCGAATTTAAACTCTCCACCCTCTGCCAAATAAGCGGCCAAGTCCTCTAGCGTGGCTAAGTGATTGGCTTCGGCCACATCTTGGCGAATACTCATCGCCCAAGTGTTGTTGGCGCTGGCAGGCTGAAGCCAGATCAAGCCTTGCTCGGCATCGCGCTCGCTGACAGTTTGATAGGCATCTTCAGCACTGTTCCACACCGGGCTATCGGTCATATCAAAGAAGAAGGCACCGTTACCTGTGTACTCCGGGTACAGGTCAATTTCGCCTGCCTGAAGGGCACTACGTACCACGCTGGTCCCCCCAAGCTGGAGACGATCCTCCGTGGGAATGCCGTTGCGCTCTAACGTCTGAATAATCAGCTCACCCAGCACAGAGCCTTCAGTATCAATCTTAGAAGAGACCACGACCGGGTCGCTCGCACTCGCCGTTGAGAGTGCCATTGTTGAGAGTGTTACCGCAGAAATGCACACAGCAAGGGTAGGTTTCAGCAAGGAGCGCATGTTGTCATCCTTTTTAATAAGCGTCTTGGGTGTATCGCTTGAGTATAAGAGCCAACTGCGTTGAAGTCAGACGCCGCATTTACGGCACCTGACTTTTTACAACGATTAAGGCGCTTCAATCACCCAAGTAGTTCCTTCTCGGGAGTCTTTCAGGACAATGCCAAGGGCTGCTAATTCATCACGAATGGCGTCTGCCTGGGCAAAATCTTTGTTGGCTTTTGCAGCTTGGCGCTCGGCTATCTTAGCTTCGATCTCCGCTTCGCTCAGCGCCACCTGCTGCTGAGTGCCTTTCAGGAACGTTTGAGGCGTTTGCTGTAATAGCCCCAACACCCCAGCTAAGCGTTTCAGCTCACCTGCCAAGCGGGGCGCCTCGTCAGGCTGGTCGCTTTTCGCACGATTGAGGTCACGGGCCAAGTCAAATAGCGCAGCCAACGCTTCCGGCGTGTTGAAATCATCATCCATCGCCGCCATAAAGCGCTCCGTCACACTACTGGGCGCTGCCTGCTCATCGGCGTTAACACCTTCCAGCGCCGTATAGAAACGCGTCAGCGACTTGCGCGCCTCGACCAACGAGTCCACCGAGTAGTTAATCGCACTGCGGTAGTGGCTTGCTACCAATAGATAGCGCACCACTTCCGGGTCGTGCTCGGCCAGCACATCGCGGATAGTGAAGAAGTTGCCCAGCGACTTCGACATCTTTTCCTGGTTCACACGCACAGCGCCAGCGTGCATCCAGGTATTGACGTAGGTTTTCCCCGTAGCGGCCTCGGATTGGGCAATTTCGTTTTCATGGTGCGGGAAGGTTAAGTCCGGCCCGCCACCATGGATATCGAAGGTGTCGCCCAGGCAGCAGGTTGACATCGCGGAACACTCGATATGCCAACCCGGACGCCCCTCTCCCCAGGGGGAGTGCCAGTGGGCTTCACCAGGCTTGGCTGCTTTCCACAGCACAAAGTCCAGCGGGTCCTCTTTGTGCACATCCACTTCAACCCGCGCTCCAGAACGCATCTCATCCAACTGGCGATTATTCAGCTTGCCGTAGTCGGTGAATTTGCGTACCCGATAATACACATCGCCGTTTTCCGCTGCGTAGGCAAAGCCCTTCTCAATCAGCGTTTCAATCATGGCGATAATATCGCCAATATGCCCCGTGGCACGAGGTTCCTGGCTGGGCGGCAACACATTCAAACGCGCCTCGTCCTCATGCATGGCGTCAATCATGCGCTCGGTGAGTGCGCTGATGGTTTCCCCATTCTCGTCGGCACGCTTGAGGATTTTATCGTCGATGTCTGTGATATTGCGCACGTAGGTCACGTCATAGCCACGATGGCGCAGGTAGCGGGTAATCACATCAAAAGCCACCATGACCCTGGCATGGCCAAGGTGGCAGTAGTCATACACCGTCATGCCGCAGACATACATGCTGACTTTGCCAGCAACCAGTGGGCTAAAAGGCTCTTTGCGGCGTGTCAGCGTATTGTAAATGTGCATATGACGTTTCCTTAACCCTTCTGTTTGATTTTCGCCCAGCTATCTTTCAGACCGACGGTACGGTTGAACACCAGATGTTCAGCGGTGGAAGCATGGCGGTCCGCACAGAAGTAGCCGACCCGCTCAAACTGGAAGCGATCTTCCGGCGCCGCGTTAGCAAGGCTTGGCTCACCAATCGCCTGGCATACCAACAGCGACTCGGGATTTAAATGCTCTAGGAAGTCGACATCCTTATCGCGATCCGGCTGCTCAACCATAAACAGGTTGTCGTATAAACGAACTTCCATCGGCACACCATAGGCAGCGCTGACCCAGTGGATCACGCCTTTTACCTTACGGCCTTCCGGGTTTTTACCCAGGGTGTCGAAGTCCACCGAGCAGCGCAGCTCAACCACTTCGCCTGCGTCGTTCTTGATCACTTCATCACAGCGAATGACGTAGCTGTTACGCAAGCGCACTTCTTTACCCGGCGCCAGGCGGAAGAACTTCTTCGGTGCATCTTCCATAAAATCATCTTGGTCGATGTACAGCTCACGGCCAAACGGCACTTTACGCATTGGCATATCGTCACGGGCCGGATGCCCGGGTACTTCGTATACCTCTTCATGGTCTTCCGGCACGTTGGTCAACACAACCTTCAACGGCTTCAGCACGCACATGGCGCGGGGCGCGTTATCTTCCAGATCCGAGCGGATGGCGTGGGTAAGCATGGCGATATCTACCAAGCCGCCATCTGAGCGGGTAACACCAATCATCTCGCAGAATTTGCGGATAGCAGCAGGCGTGTAGCCGCGACGACGCATACCGGAAATTGTCGGCATCCGCGGGTCGTCCCAGCCATCAACAATCTGCTCATCCACCAGCAGCTTCAGCTTGCGCTTGGAGGTCAAGGTGTAATTCAGATTGAGGCGTGCAAACTCGATTTGACGGGGTTTGGCGGGCACCGGCAAATTGTTTAGGAACCACTCGTATAGCGGGCGGTGGTCTTCAAACTCCAGCGTGCAGATGGAGTGAGTAATGCCTTCAATCGCATCGGATTGGCCGTGGGTAAAATCATAAGAAGGGTAGATTTTCCACTTATCACCCGTTTGGTGGTGATGGGCATGGCGGATGCGGTAAAGAATCGGGTCGCGCAAATTGATGTTAGGGGACGCCATGTCAATTTTGGCCCGCAGCACTTTTTCACCTTCGCCAAACTCACCGTTACGCATCCGTTCCAGCAGGTCCAGGTTCTCTTCGGCGCTGCGCTCCCGGTAGGGGCTCGGCTTGCCCGGCTCGGTCAACGTGCCGCGGTACTCACGGATCTCCTCCGGTGACAGGTCATCTACGTAGGCTTTGCCTTCACGGATCAAGTGCTGCGCCCAAGCATAGAGCTGGTCGAAGTAATCAGATGCAAAACGTACCGGGCCGGCCCACTCGAACCCCAGCCAGCTGACGTCTTCCTTAATGGCGTCGATGTATGCCTGCTCTTCCTTTGCTGGGTTAGTGTCGTCAAAGCGCAGGTGACACTCACCACCCAACTGCTCTGCCAACCCGAAGTTTAGACAAATCGACTTGGCGTGGCCGATGTGCAAAAAGCCGTTGGGCTCGGGGGGAAAGCGCGTCACAATTTTGGTGACCTGGCCGCCCGCTATCTCGTCGCGTACTTGGTTGCGAATGAAGTTCGGCGCTGGGGTGGTCTCGTTGGTCATGGTGGTGTTGATAACCTCATGGTGGATGGCGTGCTGGGCAACCGATGCCTACGCTAAAAGGGTTTGCGCTTCGCGGTGCCGAGCAAAACCGCTATTATAACGTGACGCCGATGCACAGCGCCAAGGCGAACGCCTTTATTGAACAGGAATTTATCTATGATCGTATTACAGACGAACCACGGTGACATCACCATTGCGCTTAATCATGAAAAAGCCCCGGTAACCGCGGCGAATTTCGAACAGTACGTGCGCGACGGTTTTTACGACGGCACGCTGTTTCACCGCGTCATTGATGGCTTCATGATTCAAGGTGGCGGTTTCGACCAGGAGTTCAACCAGAAGCCTACCCGCGACCCAATTGAGAACGAAGCGGACAACGGTTTGCAGAACACCGTCGGCACCCTGGCAATGGCGCGCACCCAAGATCCCCACTCTGCCACTGCCCAGTTTTTTATTAACGTCGGCGACAACAGCTTCCTTAACCATAGCGGCAAAAGCCTGCAAGGCTGGGGCTATGCGGTGTTTGGTGAAGTGGTCGATGGCATGGATGTAGTTAACACCATTAAGGGCGTTAGCACTACTCGCCGCGGTATGCATGCGGATGTCCCTGCGGAAGATGTCATCATCGAGCGTGCTTACGTGAAGGAAGCGGAATAACCGTTGGGAGCTTTATGCGTACTCTGCTAATAGCTGATATGCATCTAAGCGGCGATACCCCTGAGCTTAATCAGGGGTTTTATCGCTACTTGGAACATACTGCCCAAGGGGCCGACGCGCTCTATATCCTTGGCGACCTGTTTGATGCTTGGATTGGCGATGACCTGCTGGATACCACTCATCCGTTAAGCGCCGTCGCCCACGAGGTCATTAAGCGGCTGCGTGCACTAAGCGACGCCGGTACCACTGTTTACTTCATCCACGGCAACCGGGATTTTCTACTCGGCGAGCGCTTTATTAGTGCCTGCCAAGCCACGCTACTCCCCGAAAGCGAAGAGGTAGAGCTGCAGGGGGTGCCCGCCGTTATCCTGCATGGCGACAGCCTGTGCACCAAAGATGAAGCCTACATGGCTTTTCGGGCGCAGTCGCGCAGCGAACAGTGGCAATCACAAATACTTTCCCTGCCCTTAGAACAGCGGCTAGAGCTTGCTAAGAGCCTGCGCATGCAATCAGGGGATGCCAATGCCGGTAAGGCCGAAGACATCATGGATGTCACCCAGGAAGAAGTTGTCGCACTGATGCAGCGCTGTGGTGTATCTACCATGATTCATGGCCACACCCATCGCCCTAAGGTGCACAATTTAACTGTCGAAGATGTGCCTGCCAAGCGGTTCGTGCTGGGCGATTGGGACAGCACGCATGGTTGGGATATTGTGATTGAAAGCTCTGAAGAGCGGCACGCGGAGCCAGTCCTGCGCCAGTTTTCGCTAGATACCCCGCCCTAAACAGCCCCTTAAACACCTCCTTCAGCCTAAAAATAAAGCCGATCAAGAGATCGGCTTTATTCATGGCAATAGATGCTTGAAGAAGTGGTGCCTAGCGCTCGATCTCCGCGTCGCTGCGTAGATCGTCGATCAGCCCTTGGATGATTGACTGGGCACGTAGCTGTTCGGCCATCTGGGCAATAAACGCTGTCATCTGCTCATCCACCTCGCCAACAGAGACACTATCCAGCGCAACGACTGCGACCCCTTGTGACATAGTCACTGCACGATAGACGCTCTCTTCCTCTTCCGGGCGTGGCATACGGAATACCTCACGCACCAGCGCCTGGGGAAGCGTGCTGTTAGCTTGACGAGTGACGCTGCCAGCGTCCAGCCACTCCAGCTCAGCGGCTTCACCTGCACGCAGTGAAGCAATCAATTCTGCTGCCTGATCCTGAAGTGCTGCCTGGCGCTGCTGAGCAGCAACAGCCTGCGCTACTTCATCACGAACGTCTTCTAGGGGCAGCACGGTGGCGTCACGATGCTCGGCGGCGCGCAATACCAGACGGCGATCATTGTCGAGCTCGATCACCTCACTGTTGTAGCCCTCTTCCAGCACCTCCGCGCTAAAGGCTTCTTCCAACACGCCTGGTTCGGAAAGCACGCCTTCTCCCTCACCGCGGGCCAGCCAGTCGGTTTGGTTCAGCGTCAAGCCAAGGTCATCGGCAACGCTCTGTAGATCATCAGCTGCGAAGCTTTCATCGATCAGGCGCTGCACCTGCTGGTTAAACTCGTCACTGACACTATCAAGGGCAACCTCTTGGGCAAGCGCATCGCGCTGCTCTTCAAACGAGGGGCCGGCTAGCTCAGTCACTTTAAGGATATGAAAGGCACCATCCATCTCTACCAGTTGGGAAGTTTCCCCTACCCCCAGTGAAAACGCTGCCTCATCGAACGCTTCACCAAAGAAACCACGGCTAATAACGCCAAGGTCGCCGCCATCTTCAGCACTAGCGGTATCATCGGAGTAACGCGCGGCAGTATCGGCAAAGCTCTCACCGCTGTTGAGAGCGTTGAGGGCTTCACTGGCCACTGACTCTGCCTCGTCGCGGCTACGCTCATCGCCAAAGGTCACCATGATGTGGGACACGCGGCGGTCAGCGCTTTGGCTCTGCTCGCGCCAGGCATCACGGAGTGCCTGCTCATCCACCTCAACCTCTTCCGCCATGGCTTGGCGGTCAATCAAGACGTATTCAATGCGCACTTGCTCCGGGCGCTCGAAGCGAGCCTGATTAGCGTCGTAATATGCCTGCATTTGTGCTTCTGTCACGTCCACATCGACGTCAGCATCCTCTGCATCCAACATCACATAGCGGAAATCACGCTGCTGGCTCTGCAGCTTAGCCAAGCGCTCCTCTTCGCTGGGCAGGCTAAAGTCGCTAAACGCGAGGCCCTGCTGCAGGTGTTGACGCTTAATATCAACCCGCAGCTCTTCCCGGAATGACAGCGGCGTATAGCCTGCCCCGGCTAAACGGTTACGGAAGATTTCCGCTGAGAAGCGGCCATCCTGGTCATGAAACTCAGGCAGGCTGACGATCATTTGATCTAACTGGGCGTCAGAGACAAAAAAGCCGCCATCTTCAGCATACTGGGTTAACAGTGATTGGGTAATCAGTTGGTCAAGCATATCGTTGCGCAGGGCACGCTCCTGCTCGGGCGGTACTTGCCCAGAGCGCAGGGCACGCTGTACTTCCAGCTCAACCTGTTGACGCATAATGGGTTCGCCATTAACGCTTGCAACCTCATTAGGATCACTGCCAAATACGCTAAACAGCGACTCCACACCAAACAGTGCCATGGCAGCCACCATGAGACCGATAATTATCTTGGCACCCCAGCTTCTGGAACCATCTCGTATACTTTGCAGCATGCTAGCCTCAGATCATCAAAGCCATCTAACGCCCAAACCTTCGGGCCAGAAAAGAACATGGGCGCATCGCGGATGCGATGCGCCCATTAGAGTACAGCAAACGCAAGCCAATTAGTTGACGGCGTCTTTCAGCGCTTTACCGGCTTTAAAGCTGGGCACTTTTGCAGCGCTGATCTCAATTGGCTGACCCGTTTGAGGGTTACGACCAGTACGTGCAGCACGCTCTTTAATAGCGAAGGTACCAAAACCTACCAGAGAAACACTCTCGCCTTTTTTGAGGCTATCGGTGACAGACTCCACCATGGCATCCAATGCGCGGGTTGCCGCTGCTTTCGGAATATCTGCAGACGCGGCAATAGCTTCAATCAGCTCGGACTTATTCACACTTCACCCCTTAACTGTTTCAAAAATGGCTCTGAACGGCATGGTCACCAAGTACATTAACCTCAAAGCATAGCTGCGTTTTATAGCAATGCCTTGAAACGCCTGTCAAGCGACCGGGCCGTGAAATGCCCGCTGCTCAAGGCATTGGGCAATTTTATTAAGTAAAATTAAAGCAGAAGCTGCTTTAATGCTTAATGGGTGCTTGCAACGGCATTCGTATTAAACGACTTCTCTGCGCTTGCTAATGAAGCGCCTTCAGCAACGCTCTCTGCGAGCGCAACGGCCAGTACATCATCTATCCACCGTACAGGACGAATATCAAGCGCTCCTTTGATATTTTCCGGTACTTCCTTGAGATCTCGACGATTTTCCTCAGGAATTAGGACAATCTTTATACCACCCCGCCGGGCCGCCAGCAATTTCTCCTTTAACCCTCCAATCGGCAGTACTTCGCCACGCAGGTTAACTTCTCCTGTCATGGCGACATCACACCGAACGGGGCGCTGAGTATAGGCGGACACAATCGCCGTTACCATGGCAATGCCAGCACTGGGTCCGTCTTTGGGCGTAGCACCTTCAGGCACATGAATATGCAGATCTTCATTTTCGAAGCGCTGCGGATCAATACCATAGCTATGGGCACGCGCTTTCACGACGGTTTGTGCCGCGCTCACCGACTCTTTCATGACATCGCCAAGGGAGCCGGTTTTGTTAATACGCCCTTTACCAGGGGTAACCACCGATTCAATATTAAGCAGCTCGCCACCTACGGATGTCCAAGCCAGCCCCGTTACACGGCCAACCTGGTCCTCCTGCTCTGCCAGCCCGTAGCTATAGCGGCGCACACCGGCATAGGTTTCAATTTGATCGGCTGACAACACCTGCTGCGCCTGCAGCTTGCTACCTGCCTTATCCTTAGAGTCGCGTTCGGCCTCTAGGCGCTCACGCAGCACCTTACGGCACACTTTCGCGATTTGACGCTCCAGCTCACGCACCCCTGCTTCACGGGTGTAGTAACGCACCAGCTCAAGCAGTGCATCATCCTCCAGCGCAAGCTCTTCTTCCTTGAGTCCATTGGCTTCTCGCTGTTTCGGCAGCAGGTAGCGCTTGGCAATGGCAAGCTTCTCGTCCTCGGTGTAGCCCGGCAGACGGATGATCTCCATACGGTCCAGCAACGGGCCGGGAATATTCATCGAGTTCGCCGTACAGATAAACAGCGTCTCGGAGAGATCGTAATCCAGCTCGAGATAGTGATCGCTAAAGCTGTTGTTCTGCTCGGGGTCGAGCACCTCTAAAAGGGCCGATGCGGGATCACCGCGATGGTCCATGCCGAGTTTATCAACTTCATCCAGCAGAAAGAGTGGGTTTTTTACCCCAGCCCGACTCATCCGCTGTATTAGCTTACCCGGCAGTGAACCGATGTAGGTGCGGCGATGCCCGCGGATTTCCGACTCGTCGCGCACGCCACCCAGCGCTAAGCGCACATACTTACGGTTGGTTGCACGGGCGATAGACTGCCCGAGGGACGTTTTACCCACCCCAGGCGGGCCGACCAAACACAGTACCGGCCCTTTCATTTTTCGTACGCGCTTTTGCACCGCTAGGTATTCTAGAATGCGCGCCTTCACTTCTTCTAGACCGTAGTGGTCTTCGTCCAACACCTCTTGGGCCTTTACTAGGTCATGCTTGACGCGGGTACGCTTTTTCCATGGAACGGCAATCAGCCAATCCAAATATGAGCGTACCACGGTGGCTTCAGCAGAGTTGGCAGCCATCATTTTGAGCTTGTTAAGCTCTTGAGTCGCTTTTTCGGAAGCCTCTTTGGGCATTCCAGACTCTTTGATCGCCTGTTCGTACTTCTCGGCCTCATTGGGCACGTTATCTAGCTCACCCATCTCTTTCTGGATGGCTTTCATCTGCTCGTTGAGATAGTACTCACGCTGAGTTTTTTCCATCTGCTCTTTGACACGCGAGCGGATGCGCTTCTCAACCTGGAGTAGATCAATCTCAGACTCAATCAGCGCCATTAAGTGCTCGATACGGTCGCGGACGCGATCCATTTCGAGCAGCTCTTGCTTGTCACCAATCTTAAGCGACAGGTGGGCGCAGATGGTGTCGACCAAACGGCTAGGGTCTTCGATGCCTGAGAGTGAATTCAGCACCTCGTTGGGCACTTTTTTCGATAGCTTGACGTACTGCTCAAACTGATTGAGCAGGACACGCACCAGCGCTTCTTGCTCACGGTTGGTCAGCGGCTCGCTCTCGCGGGGCGTTAGATATGCCTGGGTATAACCTGCTTCATTCTCTTCAATATCGATAACATCCGCACGGAAGCTGCCCTCAATCAGCACCTTCACCGTACCATCAGGCAGTTTGAGCAGCTGCATGATGTCAGCGACGGTCCCCATCGCGTAGAGGTCTGCATTATCAGGATCATCCTGTGAGGCCTCGCGTTGAGCCACCAGCAGTACACGCTTGTCGGCTTCCATCGCGGCTTCTAGCGCTTGAATGGACTTTTCACGACCAACAAAAAGCGGAATAACCATTTGCGGATATACAACCACATCTCGCAAAGGCAACAGGGGTAGACATTGTGTCTGATCGGCGTTCTGCTGCATCGCAGACGTTCCTCAAATTCGGATGAGTACTTGAAGGGTACTTAGTCAAGTACCTCACAGTGTGAAAGGCATGACATGACACACCAACCGTGTGTTGGCCAGCCATTTCAGTAATAGCGTATGAACAACAAGGGGCCGCCTAAGCGACCCCTTGGTTTGGCGCAAGCGGTTAAAGCGAGGCCGTGGCGCTTACCGAAGGGTTAACCATCAGTGCCATCGACACGTGCCTCTTCCTGCTGCGAGTAGATCAACAGTGGTTCGCTTTCGCCAGCGATAACAGAGCCATCGATGACAACCTTACTGACCCCCTCCAAGGAGGGAATCTCATACATGGTGTCCAGCAGTACAGATTCTAGGATAGAGCGCAGCCCGCGTGCGCCGGTCTTGCGCTCCATGGCTTTTTTAGCCACAGCCCGTAACGCGTCATCTCTAAACTCAAGCGTGACGTCTTCCATCTCGAAGAGCTTAGCGTACTGCTTAACGAGCGAGTTTTTCGGCTCTGTCAGAATTTGAACCAGTGCGTCTTCAGTTAGTTCGGTCAGTGTCGCGATAACCGGTAGACGCCCCACAAACTCGGGAATCAAGCCAAACTTGACCAAGTCCTCTGGCTCGACATCTGCTAATAGCTCGCCAACGCCTCGAGAAGACTCTTTGCTTTTCACGCTGGCATTAAAGCCAATGCCACCCTTTTCAGCACGGTCACGAATGACTTTATCAAGACCGGCAAAGGCACCACCCACAATAAACAGGATATTGGCCGTATTAACCTGGACAAACTCCTGCTGAGGGTGCTTGCGCCCCCCCTGAGGAGGAACAGACGCCGTCGTGCCTTCGATCAACTTCAGCAACGCTTGCTGTACACCTTCGCCAGAGACATCGCGGGTGATCGACGGGTTATCCGATTTGCGTGAAATCTTGTCGATTTCATCGATATAGACAATCCCGCGCTCAGCTTTCTCAACGTCGTAGTCGCATTTCTGCAGCAGCTTCTGGATGATGTTTTCGACATCCTCACCCACATAGCCTGCTTCAGTTAGCGTGGTTGCATCGGCAATGGTAAAAGGTACATTCAGCAGCCGCGCCATCGTCTCGGCGAGAAGCGTCTTACCGCTGCCCGTCGGGCCAATGAGCAGAATATTGGATTTACCTAGCTCCACATCACCTTCACGCACTTCTGACTTCAGACGCTTGTAGTGGTTATAAACCGCTACGGACAGCACCATTTTGGCGCGGTCTTGTCCGATGACGTAGTCGTCCAATGTATGACGTATTTCGCGGGGCGTAGGTAAACGCTCCTCATCGCTCTCGGCATCGGCTTCGAGAACTTCCTCGCGAATGATGTCATTACATAAGTCGACACACTCATCGCAGATATATACGGACGGACCAGCAATTAGCTTGCGTACTTCGTTCTGGTTTTTACCACAAAACGAGCAGTAAAGCAGCTTGCCACCTTCGTCCTTGCCTTTGCCGTCGGCCATTCGCGTACCTCTATCACTGCGGCGGCTTAACACCGCCTGAAAAGCTCGTTAGAAAAGCAGAATCCTATCACGCTATCAGGATGTAGGACGCTTATCCAGCACTGCGTCAATCAAGCCGTACTCTTTTGCTTTATTGGCGCTCATGAAATTGTCGCGGTCAGTATCCTGGGCCACTTTCTCGATATCCTGGCCAGTATGGTGGGCCAGAATCTGATTCAGCTTTTCACGGATACCAAGAATCTCACGGGTATGAATCTCAATGTCCGAGGCTTGACCCTGGTAACCACCCAGCGGCTGGTGAATCATCACACGGGAGTTAGGCAGGCAGTAGCGCTTACCCGCAGCACCAGCCGTTAGCAGCAATGCCCCCATGCTGGCAGCCTGACCAATACATACAGTGGAAACATCCGGCTTGATAAACTGCATGGTGTCGTAAATCGACATACCCGCCGTTACCGAACCACCAGGGGAGTTGATGTAAAGGTGGATGTCCTTGTCGGGGTTCTCAGACTCCAGAAACAGTAGCTGAGCCACGACGAGGTTGGCCATGTAATCTTCTACTGGCCCCACCAGGAAGATGACGCGCTCTTTCAGAAGGCGCGAATAAATATCGTAGGCTCTTTCCCCTTTGGCGCTCTGCTCAACCACCATGGGCACTAAACCGCCGGCGTTTTGAATATCAAACTCACTCATTCGGGTGATTCCTTGCGTCCGGTAAGGGAAAAGCGCACCCCAACAGGGTGCGCCACGCGATGAGATCAGGCGCTGGCCTGTTCGCCCTCTTCGGCACTCTCATCTTGCTCAGCTTGCTGCTGGGCAGCCGCCAACGCTTGCTGATAAGACATTTCCACATCTTTAACGTTCGTTTGCTCAAGCAGCTTCTCAACCGCTTTCTCTTCGAGAATGGCAGATTTTACCTGGGTTTTCAGCTGCTCGTTACCCATGTAGTACTCTACCACTTCGGACGGATCCTGGTACTGTTCAGCCAGCTCTTCTACTTTGGCTTTGATAGCTGCGTCGTCTGCATCCAGCTCGTTGGCCTTAATCACTTCAGCTAACAGAAGGCCAACCTGAACACGGCTTTTCGCCTGCTCTTCGAACAGCTCGTTGGGCAGTTGGCTCACGTCAAAGTCTTCACCCAGGCCGAACTGTTGGGCAGCTTGGCGCTTCATACCATCTGTTTCTTGCTGCACCAGGGCGCTGGGCACAGGAATCTCGTTCGCTTTTTTCAGCGCGTCCAGCACCTGCTGCTTAACACGGTTGTCCACCGCCTGGGCTGCTTCGCGGGTCATGTTCTTCTTGATTTCAGCGCGGAATTTAGCTTCATCGCCGCCTTCTACACCGAAACGCTCGATGAACGCAGCATCAACTTCCGGCAGTTTTTGGCTTTTCACTTTGTGGACGGTCACCTTGAAGGTGGCGTCTTGGCCAGCCAGATGCTCGGCTTGGTAGTCCGCAGGGAAGGTCACCGAAATGGTTTTTTCTTCGCCCGCCTTGGCTCCGATCAGCTGATCTTCAAAGCCTGGGATAAAACTGTTGGAACCGATAACCAAGTCATGACCTTCAGCACTACCGCCCTCAAACGGCTCATCACCCAGGAAGCCCTGAAAGTCGATGGTTACCTGATCACCGTCGGCGGCAGCTGCGTCGACTTCTTCCCAAGCAGCATTTTGCTTGCGTAGGGTATCGATCATTTCATCGACATCCGCTTCACTGACGGAAACCACCGGACGCTCTACTTCGGTGCCTTCGATGGAAGCCAGCTCAACCTGGGGATAAACTTCCATAATCGCAACGAACTCGAGGTCTTTGCCCGCTTGGTTGACTTTCGGTTCAATTTGCGGGAAGCCCGCAGGGTTGAGGCCCTCTTCGGTAATGGCACGAACGTAGCGCTCACGCATTACTTCGCCTACCACTTCATTGCGCACGCTGTCGCCATAGCGCTGACGCACGACGGCCATTGGCACCCGGCCCTGGCGGAAACCGTTCAGGCGAACGTTTTTCGCGGTGTCTTTCAAGCGAGCGCTGACGGCCTCGTCGATTTCAGCTGCCGGCACTTGAATCGTGATACGGCGTTCGATCTGGGAGGTCGTCTCGACGGAAACTTGCATGAATTGTCCTCTAGCGGCTGGGCGTTATGTTGATTTGCGTAAAATATGTTCAAGGGGGCAATTTTAAGAACCCTGACGCATGGTGGCAAGCGCCATGCTCGCAAGATGGGGGCGCAAGCACTAATTACAAGGGTTTTAAGGCATAAAAACCATCACTCCCGTGTTGACCACCATAGCGAGACGGCGTGCAGCAGTAATCCGCAGGTAGCCGCATGGGAGATAAATACCTGCCAACTAATCCAGTCTGTTAATAGCCCATGCCAAGCGCCCATCACCAGCACTCCGAACACAAGCATTATAGCCAGGCGCTTTAGTAACGATGGCAGCGCCTGCCGGGCTTCAGGGGACAGCATTTTCCACTGAATGGCAGCAGCGCCCCCTACCAACGCTAAGGCCATCAACAGAAGTGTTTGGCGTGTTTCATGCCCACCGGCCATATAACGCGGAAGCGCGGCAAGCATTACGACGCACAAACCAATTGCCACGCTCACCCGCTCGGGAGAGTAGACCGTTCGCTGCATGGCTATGCAACCTTGAGCTGCTGGGCGTCAATCCACTCTTCCACCCAAGGCACCGCCGCATCATCGGCCATAAAGGTTTCCATGGCGTCAATTTCAAGCCGCTCACCCAAGCGTTGGGCACCGTGATCCTGTAACAGCTCATCCAACGCCCTCCCTGCGCCGCAGAACGTATCGCCATAAGAGCTATCGCCTAGTGCGATCAGCCCATAGCGTAATCCCGCCAGAGAAGGGCTTTGTTCCTTAAGGTGCCGGACAAAGGGGACGAAATTACCGGGAAAATCGCCGCTACCCGTGGTGGAAACACAGAAAAGCGCCAAGTCACCCGCTTGAGTAACATCCTCAATGGTAGGCTGTTCTGAAATATCAACAGTGTACCCCGCCTGCTCAAACAGCGGTTTTACCTGTTCTGCAACGTCTAACGCACCACCGTACATAGTGCCAACCAGGATGGTTAACTTAGGCATTGGCCTACTCCTCGGTAACGGTGCCCACTGCGCTTTGTTAAGTCCGCAAAGTGCAGTCGACAAATACCTGATGAATTTGCTCAAATATTAACACGACTGGCAAAAACGACGCACGCCCCACCATAGGCTACCGACAATCGTCCAACAGGAGCGCTTATGCAGCAAGCCTTTGAGACATGGATCACGCCCATCATGATTGGCGGCCTGATCATTTTTATGTGCTTTATTATTTGGGATCTGGCCAAAAAGTCGAACGCAGGCAAGTTTGGCACGGTTATGCTGTTTGTGGTGCTAGGCGCAGGTATGCTGGGATATGTTATCAAGGTAGTGATTACTTGGCTTATCGAGGGGGGAGGCATTTAATCGGTTAGTATTCGGCTCTCAACCAGCAAACAGCTGTTAAGTAATAAAAAGGAGTGCCGCTTGGCACTCCTTTTGCTGGTTAGCTTACAAAGCGCTCGCCGCCCGCTTATTGGCCGCTGTAGCGCTCTACCTGCTGCTTTAGCTTCTGCCCTGGACGGAAGGTCACCACACGGCGGGCCGAGATGGGAATCTCTTCGCCGGTTTTGGGGTTACGCCCCGGCCGTTCACGCTTATCACGTAGGTCAAAGTTGCCAAAGCCTGATAGTTTGACCTGCTCGTTTTCACGCAAACAGGCGCGAATTTCTTCAAAAAACGCCTCTACCATCGCTTTTGCTTCCCGTTTTGACAGCGCCAGCTCAGTATGTAAATGCTCTGCTAGCTCTGCTTTGGTCAACGCACCCATAGGGCTCCTCCATGTAGCGAACGATGTAGCAAATGCATTGCCAAGAACGTGGTAAGCGTCGTGTCATGGCATAGCTTAATTAGCCGCGAAGCTCGGCACCTAGTTCATCACGCACTTTTGTGACGATTGAATCAACCAACTGGTTGATTTCTTCGTCGTTTAGCGTGCGCGAAGCGTGTTGCCAGGTCAAGCCCAATGCAATGCTCTTATAGCCTTCGGCAACACCTTTACCAGCATAGACATCAAATAGCTTAATGTCTTTCAAGTAATCGCCTGCCTGCGCTTTTGTACAATCAAGCAGCGCTTGTACTGGCGTCGCCTCTTTGAGCATAAACGCCAAATCACGACGCACCTCTGGATAGCGGGAGAGAGGCTCAAAGGCAGGAATCGCCCCTTGGCTCAGCGCATCCAGGCGCACTTCAAAAAGCACTGCGTCGACTTTAAGCCCTAACTTGGCGCGCACTTGCGGATGCAGCGTACCAATCCAGCCTGCGGGTTCGCCATGATGGAAAAGCTGTGCCGTTTGCCCTGGATGCAGCGAGGGGTGTTCGCCCGGTTCAAAGCGCCATGCATCCAACGCTCCGCCCATTGCCAGCAGGCTTTCCAAGTCCCCTTTCAGGTCGTAAAAATCTACTTGGGCCTTGGCTCCGCTCCACCCTTCGGCTTCACGAGCACCGCACACTAACGCCCCTATCATCGGCACTTGCGTCAGGTTGTCGAGGTGGCCATTGAACACCAAGCCCGTCTCAAACAGGCGCACGCGGGTTTGCTGGCGGTTAAGATTATGCTCTAGAGCGCGGACCAAGCCAGGGAACAGACTAGCACGCATCACCGAAAGATCCGATGAAATCGGATTTGCCAGCACGGGGGATACCGCATCCGGCAGCAGCGCCGCCTGTAGGTCCGGCGCGACGAAGCTGTAAGTCACCGCTTCCTGGAAGCCACGGGCTACCATTTGGTTGCGTAGCTGCGCCTGGGTGAGCCGTGCCTCGTTGGCGGGACGCAGCGCCAAACGCGCCGCAGGACGACGTACCGGCAGATTATTGTAGCCGTGGATACGGGCCACTTCCTCAATGAGGTCCTCTTCAATCGCCACATCGAAGCGCCAGCTAGGTGCAACGACCGCCCAGCCTTCCGCCTGCTTATTCACCTCCAGCCCCAGACGCTGGAGAATATCGGTGACGTCATCCACCGATAGCCGCTTAGAAAGTGCGCTTTCCAGGCGAGCCTCGCGCAGCATGATGGCGCGCGACACAGGCAGGTGCTCATCGCTAACGGACGCCACTACCGGGCCTGCCTGACCGCCACAGATATCGAGCAACAGCTGTGTCGCACGCTCAATCGCTATAGCAGGCAGCTCAGGATCGACGCCGCGCTCGAAACGGTGTGATGCATCGGTGTGCAGACCATAAGAGCGCGCTTGCCCGGCAATGGCAAGCGGTGCAAAGAACGCCGACTCAAGGAAAATCGTCTGCGTTTTTTCGCTTACGCCCGAGTTTTCGCCTCCCATGATACCGGCCATCGCCAAAGGGCCACGCTCATCGGCAATGACCAGAGTTTCAGGACGCAATGCGATATCCTGGCCATCAAGCAGAGTCAAACGCTCGGACGCGCGCGCTAAACGTACGGTAATGCCGCCCTGTAAATTATCGCGGTCAAAGGCATGTAGCGGCTGGCCAAGCTCTAACATGACATAGTTTGTCACATCCACCACAGGGTCGATGGAACGTACGCCGCTACGGCGCAACCGCTCAACCATCCACAGCGGAGTTTCAGCCCCCACATTAATGCCTTTAATGACGCGCCCTAAGTAGCGCGGACACTGCTCAGGCGCCTCAATAGTGACGGGGAAAGTATCGTCGATGCGCGCTTCAACCGCTGTGATATCAGGGCCACTCACCGGTAGGCGATTGAGCACCCCCACCTCTCTCGCAAGACCTTTAATGCTCAGGCAGTCACCGCGGTTTGGGGTCAGATCGACCTCAATAGTCATATCGTCGAGCTGCATATACTCGCGAAAGCTCGTGCCCACGGGCGCCGACGCCGGTAGCACCAGGATGCCAGGCGAGGTTTCTTCCTCTAGCCCCAGCTCCGATGCCGAGCAAATCATGCCGCGGGATTCAACGCCACGCAGCTTGGCTTTTTTAATTTTAAAATCGCCCGGCAGTACGCCTCCTACTTGGGCGAAGGGAATTTTCTGCCCTACATCTACATTGGGTGCGCCGCATACGACCTGCACCGGCTCACCGGTACCGTCATTTACGGTACATATGTTGAGCTTATCGGCATCCGGATGTTTCTCTTTGGTGAGTACTTCGGCCACGACAACGCCACTAAACGCAGCAGCGACCGCCTCAACGGCATCCACTTCAAGGCCCGCCATCGTAATCTGATCGGCTATAGCCTGCGTATCAAGCTGCGGGGCTACCCATTCACGCAGCCACTGTTCTGAAAATTTCATGTTGATTCCCGTCGCTGGCAGCGGTCTTAGGTGAATTGACGAAGAAAGCGCAGGTCGTTCTCAAAGAACAAGCGCAGGTCATTAACGCCATAACGCAGCATCGCCAAGCGCTCGGCGCCCATACCAAAGGCAAAGCCGGTATAACGCTCGGTATCGATGCCGGAGTGCCGGAAAACCTCAGGGTGCACCATGCCGCAGCCCATGACCTCCAGCCAGCCGCTATGGGAGCAGACACGACATCCGTTACCACTGCACATCACACACTGGATATCGACCTCAGCGGAAGGCTCAGTGAATGGGAAGTAAGAGGGGCGGAAACGGACCGACAGGTCATCACGCTCAAAAAACGCCTGCAGGAAGTCTTCAATAGTGCCTTTCAGATCGGCAAAGCTCACCCCCTCATCCACCAATAGCCCTTCTACTTGGTGAAACATCGGGGTATGGGTCAGGTCCGAGTCGCTACGGTAAACGCGCCCCGGGCAAACGATGCGAATGGGCGGCTCGCTGCTCTTCATCGTGCGAACTTGCACGGGAGAGGTATGGGTACGCAACAAACGAGTCGCATCGAAATAAAAGGTATCTGCCATCCCGCGCGCCGGGTGATGGGCTGGAATATTGAGCGCTTCGAAATTGTGATAGTCGTCTTCGATCTCTGGACCCACAGCCACGTCGTAACCAATACGGGTAAACAAGCCCTCGATACGCTCCAACGTGCGAGTGACGGGGTGTAGGCCACCACTCTCTTGCCCCCGACCAGGCAACGTGACGTCGATTCGCTCAGCGGCTAATCGGGCGTTGAGCGCTTCACTTTCAAGCTGCTGACGCTTGACGTCGATTTCGGCAGCAAGCGTTTGCTTCGCTTGGTTAATCTGCTCGCCAGCCGCAGGACGCTCTTCTGCCGATAATTTGCCTAAGCCTTTTAGCAAGGCTGTCACTTCGCCTTTTTTACCTAGGTAGCGTACGCGCAACTCATCTAGCGCCGAAACACTCTGCGCTGCCTGGATAGCATCGCGAGCCTCTGACACCAGAGTAGGAAGGTGGTCCATCCGATTTACTCCGAATTAAGCGGTGCCATCTCTAAGGATGGCTGGCATGTTGAAGGTGACAAAAAAACAGGGGAAGAGCGGCTGCTCTTCCCCTGCATGGGTCACACTGAAATGACCTCGGGCATTTCACACTGGCGTTAGCCCAGTGCAAAGTACCTTATTGGGCAGCCTTGGCTTTTTCCACGATAGCAGCAAAAGCGGCTTTTTCGTGTACTGCCAGGTCGGCCAATACTTTACGATCAATTTCAATACCGGCTTTCTTCAGGCCGCCAACAAAGCGGCTGTAAGACATGCCATTGATGCGCGCACCAGCGTTAATACGCTGAATCCACAGAGCGCGGAATTGACGCTTGCGGTTGCGGCGGTCACGGTAAGCATACTGACCGGCTTTAATAACAGCCTGTTTGGCTACGCGGAAAACACGCGAACGGGCACCGTAGTAACCTTTGGCCTGCTTCAGTACTTTTTTATGGCGACGACGGGCAACTACGCCACGCTTAACACGGGTCATAACACACTCCTGACTTTATGACTGAGGCTAAATGCACTCAGATAAGAAAATTCGACCTTACAGGTTCGGCAGCATGCGCTGGATCAGCGCTTTGTCGGAAGCATGAATCTGCTTCATGCCACGCAGCTGACGCTTACGCTTAGTCGACTTCTTGGTCAAGATGTGGCTACGGAAAGACTGCTTGTGCTTGAAGCCGTTAGCGGTCTTTTTGAAGCGCTTTGCAGCGCCGCTGTTGCTTTTGATTTTCGGCATGAGAGAACTCCGCTCGATATTTTTTAGAAAACCCAGGGCCGACCAGCGCTTTCACGCTGGCCCGTTAACTTCGCCGTTGGATCACTTCTTTTTCGGGGCAAGAATCATGATCATTTGGCGGCCTTCCATTTTCGGGAAGGATTCAACCGTTCCGATCTCTTCCAGGTCTGCCGCGATCCGTTCCATTAGCTTACGGCCAATGTCCTGGTGCGCCATTTCACGACCACGGAAGCGCAATGTGACCTTACCCTTGTCACCACCTTCCAAGAAGCGGGTCAGGTTTTTCAATTTTACCTGATAATCGCCTTCGTCGGTGCCAGGACGGAATTTGACTTCCTTCACCTGGATTTGCTTCTGCTTTTTCTTTTGAGCCGCTTTCTGCTTTTTGGTCTCAAAAACGAATTTGCCATAATCCATGATCTTACAGACGATTGGATCGGCATTCGAAATCTGTACGAGATCTAAACCGGCAGCTTCCGCACGCTCAAGCGCCTCGGTGGTGGGTACAACACCCAACTGCTCACCTTCGGCATCAATTAAACGTACTTCTTCTTCGGTAATACGCTCGTTCATTGGTGGGCGTTTGTCTTGTGGACGCCCGCGCTGGTTGCTTCGCTTGATCGCTCCGTCTCCTTAGGCAATTGACGATGTCGCCAGGGCTGCTCGCTCTGCATTGAAACGTTCGATGAATTCATCAACCGTCATGGTGCCGAGGTTTTCGCCGCTGCGAGTCCGCACGGCCACTGAGTCAGCTTCGACTTCCTTATCTCCCACCACAAGGAGATAGGGAACTTTCTGTAATGTATGCTCACGGATTTTAAAGCCGATCTTCTCGTTCCTCAAGTCCGCCTTGATCCGCAAGCCACTTTTTTGCAGCCGCTGCTCCAAATCGAGCGCATAATCACGCTGCGCATCGGTAATGGTCATTAGCACCGCCTGCTGCGGAGCCAACCACAGTGGCATGGCGCCAGCGTAATGCTCAATCAAGATACCCAGGAAGCGCTCGAATGAGCCAAGGATAGCACGATGGAGCATAACAGGGGTTTTACGCGTGCCGTCTTCATCGACGTATTGCGCCCCTAAACGCCCTGGCAAGTTAAAATCTAGCTGAAGAGTACCACACTGCCAAACACGATTCAGGCAATCTCTTAACGCAAACTCAATTTTCGGGCCATAGAAGGCGCCTTCACCGGGCTGCAATTCCCATGCCAGTCCGGTAGCATTCAGCGCGGCCTCAAGCCCCTGCTCCGCCCGATCCCACATTTCGGCTTCCCCCAGGAAGTCTTCGGGTCGTGTGGAAAGCTTGAGCTCCACGTCTTCAAAACCAAGGGTTTTATAAACCTGTAGCGTCAGGGCAATAAATGCTTCTGCTTCAGCCTGAATTTGGCTTTCGGTACAGAATATATGCGCATCATCCTGTGTAAAGCCACGTACGCGCATCAGACCGTGCAGCGAGCCAGAAGGTTCATTACGATGGCAACTACCAAATTCTGCTAAACGCAGCGGCAGGTCGCGGTAACTCTTTAACCCCTGGTTAAATACCTGCACGTGGCATGGGCAGTTCATCGGCTTGACGGCATACTCGCGCTTTTCCGACTCGGTAGTGAACATTAGTTCACTGTAATGGCCCCAGTGCCCCGACTTCTTCCACAGCGTCAAATCAACTACCTGAGGCGTCCTGATCTCCTGATAGCCATGCTCACGCTGGATTTTACGCATGTACTCTTCTAACGCCTGGTACATGGTCCAGCCGTTAGGGTGCCAAAACACCATACCCGGCGCTTCTTCTTGAAGGTGGAACAAGTCCATCTTCCGTGCAAGCTTACGGTGATCGCGCTTTTCAGCCTCTTCAAGCCGCTTCAAGTACGCTTTTAATTGCTTTTTATCGCCCCATGCAGTGCCGTAAATACGCGTCAGCATCGGGTTGGAGGAGTCACCACGCCAGTACGCACCAGCCAGCTTCGTAAGCTTGAACGCTTTTAAGTGGCGAGTATTGGGTACGTGCGGACCACGACACATATCCGTGTACTCTTCGTGATGATACAGGCGAATAGTGGCGCCTTCCGGGATATCCCGGATAATCTCCAGCTTATAAGGCTCATCACGCTTTTCAAACGTCGCCATCGCTTGGTCACGGCTAACATATTCACGAATAACGTCATATTCGTGATCAATCAGCGCCTGCATCCGCTTTTCAATGGCTTCCATATCGTCTGGCGTGACGGACTTACCAAAGTCGATATCATAATAAAAGCCATCATCAATAACAGGGCCGATCGCCATTTTGGCATCAGGATAAAGCTGCTTCACCGCATGACCAATCAAGTGGGCACACGAGTGGCGAATGATCTCTAGCCCTTCTTCATCTCGAGCAGTAATGATCGAGACATCCGCATCCTGCTCAATCATATCAGCAGCATCAACCAACACTCCGTCTATTTTGCCCGCCACGCAGGCCTTGGCCAAACCAGGGCCAATGGATTCTGCCAGCTGCATAATGGAGAGTGGTTCATCAAACGTTCTTTGGCTGCCGTCGGGCAGTGTCACAATGGGCATTCAGGTATTCCTTGAGCGCAGTGGTGATCCATACCAAGGATCACATTTCGCTATCAATGGTCGGGGTATTGGGCATATCTTGAAGGCTACTCAGCCTACCAGAATTTATTCTTTCGTAAAATAAAACGGGAGGCATCAGCCTCCCGTTCTCTAACAAATGGATTAGCAAGCCAGCGCGCTGGAACCATCCATTGACATTTCAGCTAAGTGAATTAGTTCCACTCATCCAGTTCTACACGGCGGTTCTGGAAACGACCCTCTTCGGTATCGTTGGTAGCGATCGGGCGCTCTTCGCCATAACCAACGGCACGCATACGGTCAGCTGCTACGCCGCGCTGGGCCAAATAAGCGGCAACAGATTCAGCACGACGCTGGGAAAGGTCTTTGTTGTACTGATCAGAACCACGAGAATCGGTGTGGCCTTCAATGCTAACGCGTACGTCTGGATTATTCACCAGACGCTCGGCGACGCCGTTCAGAACATTTTGTGCATTCGGTGTTAGCTGTGCGGAATCGAACTCAAAGTTCACATCCTGAAGCACAACGCTCTCCGGGCAGCCCAGCGCGTTGACCTCAACGCCTGCCGGGGTATTCGGGCACTGATCACGGTAGTCCGGCACACCGTCGTTATCAGAGTCGAGCGGGCAACCGTTAGCGTTAACTTCTACACCTGCGGGGGTGCCCGGGCATTGGTCGCGGTAGTCCGGCACGCCGTCACCGTCAGAGTCTAGCGGGCAGCCTTCTGCATCAACAGCAACACCAGCAGGCACTTCACCGTAGCTCGGGCACTGCGGTGCTACCGGCTCAGGAGTGCGGTCTGCACACAGCAGACCACCAATTGCAGCACCTGCTACCGCACCTGTGGCAGAACCACTCTCTTCATCAGAATTACTGCTGGTAGCGTAACCAATGCTGCCACCGATAATACTGCCCGCCAGGCCACAAACGGCCGGATGCTGGTACCAGCTACGGTCACTGCTAGCGCTTGCTTGGCTAGAAGATTGTGAGGCAGAGCTGGCACAGCCAGAAAGACCTACTACTAATGCAGAACCGATTAGCAAGCCAGTCGTTGATTTTTTCATGCAAGACTCCTTCTTGATCCAATGCTGATATGGTCAATCGACCAAATCTATCCAATGCTTCTTATCGCGAGAGCATCCATTTTTCGCTGTTCTGCTCCAAGATGGAGGTTTTCCTTCACCGTGAAACTGAACGGGGTGCCTATCATTAACGTTTCAGCGCTAGAAGGCAACAACGCCGAGATATCAACTTCTTGCCAATACCGACATCTTCAGCATAGCAAAGCTGCCATCGTTAACATTAAAAAATTTCAATGCAGTGCTGATGGCCCCCTTGAGCGCCATTTGATGACTGCTGCAGCGGCTGCCAAGACCTCTGAACGCATCTCCTCTTCGACAGCTAAACGCTCTTTATCTTCCTGCATCCGCTCCCTGGGAGTGAGCTGTTTACGTGCAGAGTGCGTCTTTAAGTGCCGGGTACGATTGTAGACCTCTGCAAATGCTTGGAACTCAGGACGTTCAGTCAAGCTAGGGTCAATAATTTCGAGCAGTACTTTACATCGCCAAGAACCTTCGGTGACATCCACCTGTTCTTGGACAAGCGCCCCCACCACGTAGTCAAGATTTTCTAAACTGTTTTGCAACGCACGCCGCTCTTCATCGATACGAAAAGCTTCGCGGCGCTTTACTTCTTTACGCAGTGAAAAAGCGTAGCCGCTAAGTGCTGCGATGACGATAACAGCCACCGCCAACAGTATCAGTGCAACCGTGGAACTCATGGCACCCCTTGTACTCAGTGAATTAATAGCTTAACGAAAATTGTACACCCAATTCACCTAGGCAGACCAACCAGATTCACATATCGCGCTATTACGATTGTCAACTAACCATCGCGACTAACCATAACGAGACGCGATACCCCTTGCATTTAATGAACCTATCATTGTGGATTCGCCTGCACTTTTATATCGCCAACACCACCATGCCCAGCCAATACTCAGCATTAGCGATACGGCACCGGCTGTATGCAGCAGGGCCAGCCAAAGCGGCAGCCACAGCAACACGTTGGCGATGCCTAAACCTACCTGCAAGCAGTAAACGACAACCGCAATGTTCAGCGCCGTGCTGACGGCACTAAGCTGACGATAGCGCCACCACAGTATGGCTAACAATATACCCAGTAAAAGCGCGCCCAAGCGGTGAATCATGTGAATAGCGGTACGCGCATCAGCATGCAATTGGCCATGGAGATAGTTAGGCCCTACAGTCTGAGTTAGGTGGAAGCCTTCACTAATATCCATAGAGGGCCACCATTGAGTGTTGCAGGTAGGAAAGCCCTGACAGGCAATACCTGCATAGTTACTTGTCACCCACCCACCCAGAGCAAGCTGTAGCACTAGGACACCGCCAACCAGCAACCATAGCAGGCTGTTTTTTCTTAATGGAGGTAAATCATCACCCCGCAAAAAGCGGCGTATACGTAAATGCAGCCAAAAGAAGAGCGTCAAAACGCTTAACCCACCCAGCAAATGAAGCGTCACTACCTGCGGCCAAAGTTTTAGCGTCACAGTAAACGCGCCAAACGCACCCTGCAGCAGAATAATCACCAGCAGTGCCATGCTTAACCGCCAGGGATAGCCAGCCCATTTCCGTATTGGCCAACCTAGTGATAATACGCTAATAACGAGCAACCCAAGAAAGCTGGCGACATAGCGGTGCGCCATCTCCACCCACGCTTTGAAGGGTTCGAGCGGCACATCCGGGTGACGCAAGGCGGCCTGCTCGCTATCGGGCACTAGCAACTTGCCATAACAGCCTGGCCAGTCAGGACAGCCTAGCCCAGCGTCGACCAGGCGCGTCCAGGCGCCTACCAATATCACCATCGCTGTCAGTAAGGTTCCCGCTAACGTTATGCCTCTTAGCCACCGCAAACGGCGCTCTTCGAAGTTCAGCATGGTGCATCCTTACGGCTGTGACTAGCCGGGCATTTACTCGATGGGATTAACTTTAAATAGGTGCCGGATGTCATCAAGAATATCGGCTGTGGGCACTGCCTGAGTGAAGGCAAGCGCTGGCCTCCCCAGAGGGTCAAACAGCCAAATGCTATGCTCGCCTCGCCAAGCTGGGGAGTCATGCCAATCTGTCACTGACTCTCCAGGTAGCGCAAGATCGCTACCGCCAATGTTTAGCCGCTGCAGCCTCGCTGCGTCACGGCCTAGCGCTCGGTGCAATCGCCAAAGCTCGTCTTGCCGTTGCTCACAGCCACTGCCGCAATCCAAGACTAAGGTCCACTGTTCAGATAATTTTACGGAGGTTTTTAGCGGCCACTCCCCAAGCGGTGGAACTTCGAGTTTTACTGCTCCATGAGCAGTATGACTCTGGGGTATTCCTATATTCCAGGTCACCATCATCCAGGCAGTGACAATAGGTGCGGCAAAGGCTGCAAACAGGAGAGCTACCTTTAACCTTGGATAACGCACTGGCCGACGAACTTGCACGTTAAAGCCCCCTTATTATTGGCGCACTCGATAATCCCTGATGAGCCGCTGTCCACCCAGTAGCATGACCACTAGGGCTGCCAGCGCCAGCCCCCACCACTGAACAGCGTAGCCCAGATGTCGGCTCGGCGGCATAACGTTTGCCTCCCACCACGGGGTAAAGACACCCGCCCCATGCTCTGCATGAAGCCAACCGTCATGACTAAAAGGCCCAAGCGACGCTTCCCAGGGTTCCAGGCTCATCTGCTGAAGCCTTACTCCCTCTTGGTTTACACCGAACAGTTGCCCTTCCCCATGAGTGTCCTGCCACTCGCCAGACACCTCAACCACGCCTTCGGGAGTGGGGGCTGAAGGTGGCGCTCGGCTTGCGCCTGTTTCAATGAAGCCGCGTTGAATTAGCCAGAGCTGCCCGTAGGCATCCCTCAGTGGTGTCAGCACAGCAACGCCTAAGCGGCCATTGGCAATGCGGTTATCCAAGTAGAGCGTATACTGTTCAAGATAGTCGCCACGCAAAATAACACGACCCCCTTCCATAGGCGTCTCGGTTGGCTCCTCCAGCGTTGGCGCAGCATCACGCATTGCCATCAGCTCACGCTTGTCATTCGCCCGTTCCCACTGCCATAGTCCCAAGAAGAGTCCTAATATTACTATCGCGCTCCAAAACACATACCACCCGTAAATACGGGCTGGACAATCAGAAGGCTTTATCATGTGGTTAAAATTGCTCATTGGTCTCGTTTTTGCCGGTATGGTGATTAGCCTGGCCGCTGGCGCAGGCTTCCTGCTTCGTGACGACAGCTCTTCCAGACGGCTACTCATATCACTTAAATGGCGTATTGGCTTAGCCTGCCTTCTGATGATGTTATTAATTTTCGGTTTTTTATCCGGCGAGCTTGGGTAAACCGCTAGAAAACATAAACGAACACAAACAACCCTACCCAAACCACATCGACAAAGTGCCAATACCAGCAGGATGCCTCAAAACCAAAATGGTGCTCATTATTAAAGTGCCCCTTAACAATCCTTGCTAACATACTGGCTAAAATGAGTGTGCCAATAATGACGTGTAAACCATGAAAACCGGTAAGTATAAAAAAGGTTGCCCCAAAAATACCGGCCTCAAGGGTAATGCCATAATGGTGATAGGCTTCGTAGTATTCGACGCCTTGAATAAGGATAAAACAGACCCCTAACAGCACCGTGCCTGCCAACCAGTTACGGCACGTCCGGCGATAGCCAAGCTTTAGTGCTTCATGGGCAACGGTCAGGGTGATACTAGAGGTGACCAAAATCAGTGTATTCACCAGGGGAAGTTGCCAAGGGCTAAGCACACTACTAGGCCCAGCCACGGACGAATCAGGCGGGTTGAGCAGCGGCCACTGGGGAACAAACTCTGGCCACAACAAGGCAGATACACCCTTTGCCCCCTCGCCACCCAGCCAGGGAAGAGTGAACGTTCTTACATAAAATAATGCTCCAAAAAAAGCGGCAAAGAACATTACCTCAGAAAAAATAAACCAACCCATTCCCCAGCGAAACGAGCGATCCATTTGTGCGTCGTATAAACCGCCCATTGACTCGTGGATCACATCGCGAAACCAAAGCCCCATCACGCAAAGAACACCCAGCAAGCCAATAGCCAATAGAGGCACGCCAGTATCGTAAACCAGCTGAATGCCTATACCGGCCATCATGGCTCCTAGTGCAAGCGACCCTAAAATAGGCCACCGACTAGACGCAGGAACGTAGTAGCTGCCGCTGCTCATATCTTATCTCCCGCCGTATTGTTGTTTATTGAGGTGCTCCGCGCTACGTGCTTCACTGGGTAGAGGGTATAGACCAAAGTAACGGTATTGATATGCTCGGGCAGATCTCTCGACAACTGGAAAACCAGCGGAATCGTAATTCGCTCATCGCCCTGCAACTGCTGTTCCTGAAAACAAAAACAGCTTATTTTGCGTAAATGCGTTGTCGCACTGGACGGCGAAACGCTGGGTACGGCACGCCCCCAATTTTTTTGTTGGCTATTATTGGTAAACGTAAAATCAACTTCTGCGGTTTGTCCTGGATTCACGCGCATCTGCCTGGTTTCAACGCTCATCTGCCAAGGCAGCCCTGCACTACCGCGGGTAATGAATTGAACCGTAATAAAGCGCGACTGGTCGACCTCCTCATGAACAATCGCTTTTGCTGTGGTATCCACTTTGCCGTTGATGCCTGTCACTCGGCAAAATACGTCGTAAAGGGGCACCAGGGCAAAAGCGAAAGCGAACATGCCAACTAGCGCGGCAATACTACGGATCACCGTCCGTTTAACGCCCGCAGTTTGCACTGCATTACCTAGTGCCATCGCTACCTCCTAGGCCCACTACCAGCGTGATGCGTGGCTAATCGTTTAGCCGAGCACGGTGAAAAACGGGCGGCGTTTCAAAGGTGTGTAACGGCGCTGGGCTAGGCACGCTCCACTCTAAATCAACAGCCCCTTCCCAAGCTTTTGCAGGTGCCTTTTGCCCGCCACGCACGCACAACACCACGACCAGCACAAAGAGCAGTTGAGAGGCGCCAAAGAAGAAAGCACCGATACTTGAAAGTAGATTGAAGTCGGCAAACTGGAGTGCATAGTCCGGTATACGTCTTGGCATACCTGCCAATCCAGCAAAATGCATGGGGAAAAAGGTGAGGTTGACACCGATAATCGAGCACCAGAAATGGCTCTGGGCGAGTCGTTCATTAGGGTAGTGGCCTGTCCACTTTGGCAACCAATAATAGACACCAGCCATAATGGCAAAGATCGCTCCAGGGACTAACACATAGTGGAAGTGTGCCACCACGAAATAGGTGTCGTGGTATTGGAAGTCGGCAGGCGCAATGGCTAACATCAGCCCTGAAAAGCCACCAATGGTAAATAGCACTACAAATGCCAAGGCAAAAAGCATGGGCGGCTCAAAACTAATCGAGCCACGGAATAGCGTTGTCACCCAGTTAAAAACCTTCACCCCCGTGGGCACAGCAATCAGCATAGTGGAGTACATAAAGAATAGCTCTGCCGTTAGCGGCAGGCCCACAATAAACATATGGTGGGCCCATACCAGAAACGAGAGTAGCGCTATCGCTGCGGTGGCATACACCATAGAGGCGTACCCGAATAGAGGCTTACGGGCAAAGGTGGGAATAATGGCTGAGACAATGCCAAATGCAGGCAGAATCATAATGTAGACTTCAGGGTGCCCGAAAAACCAAAAGAGATGCTGGAATAACACCGGGTCCCCCCCACCCGCCGCATCGAAGAAGCTGGTACCAAAGTTAATATCCATCAACATCATGGTAATCACGCCGGCTAATACCGGCATAACAGCAATAAGCAGGAACGCCGTAATCAACCATGTCCAAACGAATAGCGGCATATCCATCATGCGCATACCAGGTGCGCGCATATTCAAGATAGTGGCGATAATATTAATCGCTCCCAAGATAGAGCTAATCCCTGCCATATGAAGCGCTAAAATAAAGAACGTCGTTGAGGCAGGCGCATACGTTGTAGATAACGGAGCGTAAAATGTCCAGCCGAAGTTGGGCCCACCACCGGGCATAAAAAGGGTTGAGAGCAGTAAGGTAAAAGCGACCGGCAATAACCAAAAGCTGAAATTATTCAGCCGCGGCAAAGCCATATCAGGGGCACCGATTTGCAGCGGGATCATCCAATTAGCTAGGCCTGTAAACGCTGGCATTACGGCTGCGAATACCATAATCAGGCCGTGCATAGTGGTCATCTGGTTAAAGAACTCCGGCTCCACCAATTGCAAACCAGGTTGAAACAGCTCAGCTCTCACCACGAGCGCAAAAATACCGCCAACAAAAAACATCGTGAGCGAGAAAATTAAATAGAGCGAGCCAATCTCTTTATGGTTAGTGGTTAGCAACCAGCGCATCATACCTTTAGGGTGGGCCGCTTGAGGGTGATGCGGTTGGCCTTCTTGAGACTGGCCACCAGCCACGGCAGTTGAGCTGTGCTGCAGTGCATGTTGTGGAGGTAGTTTGGGCGCCATATGTCTCTCCGCATACTTTATCGTTTTAATAGAATTATCGTTTTAATAGAAAAAGTTGGTCGATGCCTACTGGGCGATACGCTCAGCTACCGTAGCTGGCTGAACGACATCGCCTGTATCATTGCCCCACGCATTGCGGGTATAGGTCACTACCGCTGCTATTTCTACCGGATTTAGCGTATTGCGGAAGGCAGGCATGGCAGCACCGGAAACTCCGTTAATCACTCGGCCTAAATGCCAGTCTAGGTCGTTAATTAACTGCTCGTTGCTGGCAAGTGCTGGAAATGCCGGTGGCGCGCCCTGCCCTTCGCTCTGATGGCAAGAGGAGCAGATGGATTGGTACACCGTTTCGCCACGGGCCATTAACTCCTCCATTGCCCATTCGCGATCAACTCCCATTGCCTCCTGCTCGGCGGCCGCTTTGCGCTCTTCAAGCCAGTTTTCAAACTCCGCTTCCTCCATGGCATGTACCACTATGGGCATAAAACCATGATTCACACCGCATAGTTCGGCGCACTGTCCGCGATAAATACCTGGCTCGTTAATTTGCACCCAATTTTCGTTAATAAAGCCCGGGATCGTATCCTGTTTTACGGCTAGTTCTGGCACCCACCAAGAATGAATAACATCATCGGATGTCATTAAAAAACGTACTTTACGGTTAATGGGCAGCACCAGCGGTTCATCAACATCCAGCAAATAGTGCTCGCCTCTCGACTCCTCACCCCGTATTTGTTCACGTGGGGTACTTAAATTAGAAGTAAAGGCAACATCCTCACCAAGGTACTCGTAGCGCCAGCGCCACTGCTGCCCTGTGACCATGATGTCCAGATCCGCCTCGCTGGGGTCATACATATTTTTTAGGGTTGCGGTGGCGGGCACGGCCATCCCTACCAGAATCAAAACGGGAATCGCCGTCCATAGCACTTCTACTGAGGTATGTTCATGAAAATGTGCAGCTTTGACTCCTTTGGAGTGACGGTAGCGGAATAGTGAATAGAACAAGACACCAAAAACGATGAGACCAATCACCACACAAATCCAAAAGATCGTCATGTGTAGGCCAAAAATATCACGGCTGATGTCCGTAGCCCCCACCGGCATATTCCAACTGCTGGCGTGTGCTTGAGAGAGACTCGCGGCACTGGTAATAGTCAGAAGCCACCGCCACAGTAGACGCATAGCCACCTCCTTTATTATTGTTGTTCCGCCAACCCTTTTGTTAGGTCAGGAATAAGTGATAACTCCAGTATAGAAAACATATGGCATACGTCACGGACTACTATCATGCTTCTCAACGCTTCAACCCGCCGCCCAAATCGCAACGCCTACTAATATCATGACGAAAAGCAGCGTCATGATAATGGCCGTTATGATGAAGGCTGCAGGCTTGTCGCTTGAAAAATCCTTCTGGCGCTGGCGGTCGTTTTGTACGCCGATCAGCGCTGCCAAGACAGACTTAACCACTGACCACATAGAGCCTCCCCCGAGGTTGAGTTTTTTCATGCTCGTTTTAGCAACCACTCCGTAGCACTTAGCTATAGTTGATGATAGGCAAATTTACGGGTCGTGCTGCGTCAACGTAGCCCGACAAAGAAAGGAGTTTGCAATGATTGGTCAAGCGATAGCACTATCCCCGGTTGGCTCTTCACAGTTTGGGGCGGCTTGGTGGCACTACTTTTTTTTACAGAGCGCACAGCCCGTGTTGCGCCTACAGTTAGTCTGGATTGAGAGCATGGCGCAGGCAATGCAGCTAGAGGCAGACCTATTTCATGCCCTGATGCAGAGCAACATTACGTTGGTAGAGTGCCTGACCCAGAGCCGCAAACGCTGTACCCACTCCGAACTAACGGAACACTATCACGAGTTAGCAAAAACACTCGCCGATGCCCACATGGATCGCCTTGCAGGAGTAACCCAGCTATCTAATGACTTTCGGCGCTGCTTGTGGGAAGAGATTTAGTCGTTGGTAATTCAATTCAGCTTGCGGCTTTTTGTACTGCGCCCCACACTACGGTTGGCAAGGTTAGAAGCCGCAATCACCCCTGATGGAGCCTTATATGCCCAAGCGCCGTGGAACCGCTCTACGTCACTTTTGTTTTCTATTCGTCTTGCTATTGCCCTTAGCTGGCTGTACCACCTATACATGGCCAGACGGCTCCCAAGAGACGGTACTAGGCGTAGTGCCGGAAGACGAAAACCGCCGCTATGAAGAGCCGCAAGCTGATGGTGTGCGCTACCGGAAGCCGGGCGACATTCCGGAAACGCCGCGGGCAAATGCTCCTAGCAACTAACAAGGACGAGACTTTTACCCCTGATGGCGCTTTGTGCGCGCTGTCGCTTGAGCAGTGAAAGGATCTTCGGGCCACGGGTGCTTCGAATAGCGCCCACGCATCTCTTTCCGCACCTCTGGGTAGCCATTCACCCAAAAACTGTGCAAATCCTGGGTGATTTGCAGCGGCCTACGCGCTGGAGACAGCAGGTGAAGCGATACCGGCACCCGCCCATCTAACAGGGCGGGTGTCTCCAACCACCCAAACGCTTCTTGGAGCTTAAGGGCTAGCACCGGTGGCCGCCCTTCCCGGCAAGGGGAGTAATCCAGCTTGATGGCATTACCACTGGGCGCTTCTATCGTCATCGGCACCAAGCGCTCCAGCTGGGCTTGTTGCGCCCACTCAAGCGTACTGATGAGATAGGTGTGAAACGGTAATTGCTCTAACTGGCTTAAGCGCGTTATACCGGCCATGTATGGGCTTAGCCATGCTTCAAGCGAGTCTAACAGCGCGGCCTCGGACCAGTCGTGCCATTGTTCCGGAAAGGCACTCATTAGCAGCGCCATTCGTCCCTGCAACTGCACCATTTGCTCACTAAACAATAGGTTTGGACGCTGCTTGAGCGCTGCCAACAGCGCCTTTTCGACCGCCTCGGTAGGCAATTGCTGTAGTGGGCGGGTTGCTAACACCAACTCTCCGTGGCATTGAACGGCTTCCCCCACCAGCTTGCTCTGATCATCTGACCAGGTAATGCGCTCCTCCCACCGCTGTGACGCTGGATAAAGAGTAGCGAGCGTCGTGAACGAAATGGGCTCGGCTATATAAATCTTGGCCTCGCTGGTAACGCTCTCCACGCTAACCGCCACCAAAAAAGGAGTTTGTGCCAAGGGATGACTATCTGGCAGCGTGGCAGTTTTACCGTTAGCGAGTTTAAAGCGGCCTGGGGTGATGAGTTGGGCAATTCGGTCGGGGTATGCCACGGCAAGCAGCGCTCCCAACGGCTCCATTGAGATATTCTGCGGCATGGGCGAGTTCATGATACTTGCCAATCGCTTGGCTTCTTGCCACCAATGAGGATACCTCCCAGGCTGGGCGATGCACTGGGGCAATACATCACGAAGGGCGCCCTTTATACGCTCCCTCCCCTCCATTAAGGCTGCTAAGGCACAGGCCAGCGGCAAAGCCCCTAAAGAATCCGCTTTTGCCAGCATAGCCGCTAAGCGCGGCTCAAGCGGCAGTTGGGCACTCTGTTTACCCATCGGCGTCAGCATACCGCTAGCGTCTACCAGGCAAAGCTGGCGCAACAGCGATTGGGCACTTTGCCAGGCGCCTTCGGGCGGCGGGGAAACCCATGCCAGCTCACCAGGATCACGTACTCCCCATAGTGCCAGCTCCAGCGCTAATTTAGAGAGATCTGCCTGTAGCATTTCAGGCTCACCATAAGCGACCAGCGGTTGCTCTGATGACCATAAGCGATAACAAACGCCTGGCTGCTGCCTACCCGCCCGGCCACGCCGTTGATCAGCACTTGCTCGGTTCACGCGCCTTGTGGTTAGACGTGTCAGCCCTGTTCGGGGACTAAATTCCGGCACCCGCTCCAGGCCGGCATCAATCACGCTATTGACACCATCAACGGTGACACTAGACTCCGCAATCGCTGTTGAAACGATCACCCGTTGGCGCGTTTTGTGGGGTTTAAGTGCCGCCTGCTGAGCCTCGACCGGCATTCCTCCGTGCAGCGGGCGCACTTCAATATCCATGCCACTGATTTCCAGGGCTTGCACAAGCTGGGAAATTTCCGCAACCCCGGGCAAGATTACCAGTACATCGCGACTATTCTCCCGCGCCATTGCCTCCCGAACGACACGCAGTGCCGCTGCGTCTAACGTTTCGCGCGCGTCCATAGGGCGGTAGTGAGTTGCTACCGGAAATTCACGCCCCGTACTCTCAATCACGGGGGTGTCACTGCCTAAAACGCCCTTTAAGGCGGCAACATCCAACGTAGCGGACATCACCACTAGCCGAAGATCATCACGGATGCTCTTTTGCACATCCAGCGCTAATGCAAGTCCCAGATCCGCTTCGATACTTCGCTCATGAAACTCATCAAAAATGATGCCCGCCACCCCGTCCAGCAGTGGGTCATCCTGTAACATGCGGGTGAGCACCCCCTGCGTTACAACTTCAAGTCGTGTCCTGGGACCTACTTTACTATCGCCCCGCATCCGATAGCCCACCGTCTCACCTACCCGCTCGTTGAGCTGTGCCGCCATAAAGGTAGCTGCTAAACGGGCGGCGACACGACGCGGCTCCAGCAATAATAGCCGTTGGCCTTTCGCCCAAGCGCTAGAGAGTAAAGTAAGGGGCACACGGGTAGTTTTGCCAGCACCGGGCTGGGCCACCAGGATCAGCCGGTGATGTTCGGCAAGCGACGTTTGTATCGAGCTTAAATGCTGCTCAATGGGAAGCGATGCAACCATTCATCAATATTCTTTAATCATAGAAGGGGTAATACCGCACCCCTTCAAAATAACGTGTTCCAGGAACTGGCAAATAGACTCCAACTCCTCCTCGTCCAGCGCCTCCCCGCCAAGGATGCCGGTAACTTGGGCGCTATATTCGGTGTAGTGCTGAGTCGCTGACCAAATCAAAAAAATCAGCCAGCGCGGGTCGATATCATCCATCTTACCCTGCTCAGACCACTGGCGAATAATCGCTGCTCGTGACGCCACCCACTCTTTTAATTCACCTGACAAGTACTCTTTCAAGAAAGGTGCGCCCGCGAGTATCTCTGCAGCAAAGAGTTTTGACCCCTCGGGGTAGCGTTGCCCAAGCACCATTTTGGTGCGTATAAAATCGCTGAGTACCTTTCCCGGGTCGCTATCAACCGTGATATCTTCTAACACCGCATTCCAACGGCTCATCATGCGGTTCAGCAAGCGGACATAAAGCGCCTGCTTGTTTCCCATGTAATACAGGATATTGGCCTTAGGCAGCTTGGCTTGGTCTGCAATGGCCTGAAGGCTGGCACCACGGTAACCATGTTGTGAAAACACCTGCTCCGCAGCGCTTAATATGGTCTGTTCAATACGATCCCTGCTGGCATTTTCCTGGTTAGCGGTATCAGCCGTCATTCAGTAAGCTCCTTTCATAAGCTTTGCAGCGTGCTTTCACGCACTTCGCCGCGCCTCAAAAACGTGCATTTTAAATGCAAACGGCACGCTTATAGTGCATACAACATCTCATCTAACAAACACTTGCAAGGTGTGCTGTTTTGTCCCAAGCTCAACGTTATTGACCGATCGGTCAGAACAATCATAACGGAGATTGGTATGGCGACAATTGAGTTTTTGCTCAATGGCACCCTAACCCAGTGTCATGTGCCCCCCGACACCAGTATTTTAACGCTGTTACGCGATCATTTGGGGATGACAGGCACAAAAGAGGGCTGTGCATCAGGTGACTGCGGTGCGTGCACCGTCACTATTAAAAGCGATAAAGAGCCGCACGTTATGAGCTTGAATGCGTGCATTACACCTGCCCACCAGTTGCACGGCCAGCACTTGATCACCGTAGAGGGCTTAGCCGCCAAAGGGGAGCTTCATCCAGCGCAACGCGCCATGGTGGAGTGCCATGGCAGCCAGTGTGGCTTCTGCACCCCTGGTATTGTGATGTCGCTGTTTACGCTATATACCAACCAGCAACAGCGTCCTGCCCCCCTAACCCCAGAGCGGCTTGAGGCGGCGCTAGGGGGAAACTTATGCCGCTGCACCGGATATCGACCTATCCGCGATGCGGCCCTGGGTATGCAAAACTCTCCTTGGGATACACCGCAGTGGTTCGATGCTAGCCTCTCCAACAGTCCGTCGCTTTCACTTCCTGATGCAGATACAAACGACTCAGCGTTTTTTGCCCAGCCCACCACGCTTGGCGAACTTACCGCGCTACGGCGGCGCCATCCTTCAGCGCGTCTTGTTGCCGGTGCAACGGATTTATGGCTTGAAAACACCCAGCGCCTTGCGCAACTCAGCCAACTCATTGATGTAACCCAGGTCGATGAGCTGCGCCATACTGAAGAGGCCACCTTCAACGGGCAGCCTGGTTGGTGGATAGGCGCTGGCGTCACCTATTCACAGCTAGAACCGCTGCTGGAGGCTCACTACCCGGCATTCGCCCACTTGCTTCATCGATTAGGCTCGCAGCAGGTGCGTAACCGGGGCACCCTAGGGGGCAATATTGCCAATGCTTCGCCCATTGGCGACACTCCGCCCGTCCTGCTGGCGCTAGACGCTTGGGTAGAGTTGGCTAACCAGGATGGCACCCGGCAGCTGCCGCTTTGCGACTTTTTCCTGGATTATAAGAAAACGGCCCTGGCAGTGGATGAAGTCGTTAGCCGAATTTTCATTCCGCGACTGGTGGATCATGCCATGCTTAAAGTATGGAAACTCTCCAAGCGCCGTGAAGACGATATATCCGCCGTGCTGGGGGCTTTTCATTACCGTGTCAGCGATGGTGTTATGCAGGACGTTCGTATCGCCTTTGGTGGCATGGCAGCAATCCCCAAACGAGCCAATAAAGCGGAAGCCGCGCTAGCGGGGCAGCCCATTACCAAAGAGGGCTTTCAGGCGGCGCAGCGGGCACTGGCCGAAGAGTTTCAGCCCATGAGTGATGTTCGGGGCAGCCAGCAATATCGCCAGCAGGTGGCAGCCAACCTGCTTGAACGTCTTTACCTATCGCTTTCGGCTCCCACTCAGGAGGTGATGCTCCATGCGTACGCTCACTAAGCTTGATGGCGACAGCAGCCGCGCCCGCCGCGAACTGCATGATCACATTCAAGGCTCCGGCCCTCTTGCCCGCCATACGGTGGATAGCAATGGGCAGCGCCAAGCCGGCGCTTCCAGCTTCCATGAAAGCGCTGAAAAACACGTTACCGGCAAAGCCGCCTATATTGACGATCTTAAAACACCCCAAGATGCCCTGCATGTAGCGCTCGGGCTCTCTCCCGTCGCCCACGGCACGCTAACGAAACTGGAACTCGACGCCGTCAGGCAGGCTCCTGGCGTGGTCGATGTGATTACGTTCCATGATGTGCCAGGCCATACGGATATTGGCCCCGTTTTTCCCGGCGACCCCATTTTTGTCGAGCAGGAGATCAGCTACGCAGGGCAGTGTTTATTTGCGGTTGCTGCTACTTCCCTACAGGCAGCTCGCCAAGCCGTTAAGCTGGCCACACTGCATATCGATGAGCAACCGGCAAGCCTGGATCCCGTAGCCGCTGCCGAGCGCCATGAGGTGGTGCGCCCTACCCACGTACAAGCGCGTGGGGATTGGCAAGCCACCTTGCAGCAAGCCGAACAAACTATAGAAGGCGAGCTATTTATCGGTGGGCAGGAGCACTTCTATCTCGAGGGCCAAGCGTGCATTGTGGTACCTACGGAAGATGAAGGGGTGATGGTTCATACCTCTAACCAGCACCCCAGCGAGACCCAAAAGTTAGTAGCGGAAGTGCTCGGTATTCCTTTCCATGCTGTTACAGTAGAGGTTCGCCGCATGGGCGGCGGCTTTGGCGGTAAAGAGACCCAGGCATCGCCTTGGGCCTGCATTGCCGCCATCATTGCACGCCGCACCGGCAAAGCCACACGGCTTCGCCTGCCACGCAGCGAAGACATGCGTGCCACCGGCAAGCGCCACCCTTTTCATAACCGTTACCAGTTGGCGATTGATACCCAGGGCGTCATCCAAGGCGGCGATATAACTATCATCGGTGACTGTGGCTACTCGCCGGACCTGTCCGATGCCATCGTAGACCGCGCGATGTTTCATGCGGATAACGCCTACTCGTTAGGGGATGCACGAGTTACCGGCCATCGTGCCAAGACTCATACAGCGTCAAATACCGCCTTTCGTGGTTTTGGTGGCCCCCAGGGGATGATGATTATTGAAGCGGCGATGGATGATATCGCCCGCCGCGTTGGTGAAGATCCGCTAACGATTCGTAAGCGCAACTTTTACCGTGAGGGGCGGGATACTACCCACTACGGCCAGCAGGTAGATCAAAAACAGCTGCTGCATACGCTAGTGGATACCCTGGAAACGAACAGCGACTACTGGGCACGCCGACAACACATTCGGGACTACAATGCGGCAAGCCCTGTTATTAAAAAAGGGCTCGCACTGACTCCCGTCAAGTTCGGGATCTCTTTCACCGCCCAACACCTTAATCAAGCGGGCGCGCTGCTGCATGTATATACCGACGGCAGCATCATGATTAACCACGGCGGCACAGAAATGGGCCAGGGGCTACATACCAAGATTTGCCAAGTGGTCGCCCGTGAGCTTGGCCTAGATTTGGACAGCGTGCGTATTAGCGCCACTCGCACGGACAAAGTTCCCAACACCTCGCCCACTGCTGCATCGAGCGGTGCCGACCTAAACGGTATGGCAGCACGCGATGCCGCAAGCAAACTTCGTGAGCGGCTGTTTGATTTTGCAGCAGGACACTTTGAGGGTGGGCTAGACAGAGAAGGCATGCGGTTAGAAAACGGTATGCTGATTGCCGGCATCGGTGAGAGTGAACGGCGCATTCCATGGGGTGAGCTCATTCAAACTGCCTACTTGAACCGTATTTCGCTTTCCGAAAAAGGCTTTTATGCCACGCCGCTGATTCATTACAACCGGGCAACAGGGCAAGGTCGGCCTTTTTACTACTACGCATTTGGTGCAGCAGTGGCCGAAGTAAGCGTTGATACGCTTAGCGGGGAGTATCTGGTTGACCGTGTCGATGTCCTTCACGATGTTGGCAACTCGCTAAACCCTGCTATTGATATTGGCCAAGTAGAAGGTGGGTTTATCCAGGGCATGGGCTGGCTGACTAGCGAAGAGCTAAAGTGGAACGCCAAAGGGGTGCTTGTCAGCGACGGTCCTGCTACCTATAAAATCCCTACTTTTGGCGACTTGCCTAAAGTATTCAATGTCGAGCTGCTTGAGGGCCACCCAAACTCAATGGCAAGCCTTTACCGTTCAAAAGCCGTGGGAGAGCCGCCCTTTATGCTGGGCATTTGCGTGTGGTCTGCGCTACGGGATGCGCTTGCCAGCCTAACGGATTACCGCATCTCTCCCCACCTGGATACGCCAGCCACTCCTGAACGAGTCATGCTGGCAGCTAACGCTATTAGGAATAAAGCGTTATGACGCAGTCGCCTGAAACATGGCATGCTGCGCTGCACCGCTTGCAGCGCAGCGGTACTCCTCATGTGCTGGCAACCCAGGTCACTAGCGCAGGTTCGACTCCCCGAGAACCGGGTGCGCGCATGGTAATCACTGCCGATGCCATTTTCGATACGCTAGGGGGTGGCACGTTTGAGTGGCAAACCATTAGCGCCGCTCGGGATTTTTTACAGCAAGGGCGCGTTGGCTTCCACTTAGAGGCATTTTCGCTAGGAGGCCGCAGCGGGCAATGCTGCGGCGGCTTTGTGAATGTGCTACTGGAAGTGTTTCCTGGCTTCTCCAGCCATATTGCGCTCTTTGGAGCAGGACATGTGGGGCGCGAGATTATCAAACTCAGTGCTCCGTTACCCTGGCGCCTCGATTGGTACGATAGCCGTGCTGATGTTTTTATCGAGCAAGATACTCAACAGCCCCGCCTAAGCTGCCACACACTGGACAGCCCCAAAGCAAGCGTATTAGCACTCCCTGCATACTCCCACGCACTGGTGATGACTCACAACCACGACGAAGACTATGCACTGATCACCGAACTACTCAAGCGCAAAGACATAGCCTCCATCGGACTGATCGGCTCTGATAGCAAATGGGCTAGTTTCCAAAGCCGCTTAAAGCGTGACGGTTTTAAACCCGACGAGATCCAGCGTGTGCGCTGCCCTATCGGCACTATCCACGACACCAAACTCAGCAATAAAACGCCCTATGTGATTGCAATGACCGTGGTTACCGAGCTTTTATGGCTAACTGACCAACCCATTGATCACCAAACCCGCGGACTTGAACCCGCTGCACTGCGCTCTTTATTCAACGATACTGCGACACATCCGAGCTAATATGACTTCTACCGACACACTCATTCGCGCGGAACTAGTGAGTTTTGCCCGCGACCCAGGTGACGATAACTTGCCTCAACCGGGTAGCCTTGAGCACTACGGCGACGGTCTCTTATGGCTTAAAAATGGACATATCCAGGCGGCTGGCCACTACTCCGAGCTCATCGACCAGCTACCGCCAGACAGCCAGGTGCTCGATTATCGTGGCAAACTGATTATGCCTGGGTTTATTGATACCCACGTCCACTATGTCCAGCTAGACATCATGGCTTCATATGGCCGTCAGCTACTGGACTGGCTAAATGACTACACTTTTCCCGAAGAGTGCCGGTTTGCCAGCCACGCCCATGCAGAGGCACTTTCTAATGCCTTTCTAGACGAAATGCTCCGTGCAGGCACAACGACAGCACAAGTGTTCGGCTCCAGCCACCCAGGCTCGGTAGATGCTTTTTTTACAGCCTGCCAAAAACGCCAGCTGCGTATGTTGGTGGGCAAAGTCTTGATGGATCGTAATGCACCTGACGCTTTGATGGATGGTGCAACAGGTATTACAGATACCGAGCGTTTAATTGAAGACTGGCACGGTAAGCAGCGTTTAGGTTACAGCGTAACGCCACGGTTTGCACCGACATCTACTAAAACACAAATGGATGCCGCTGGTGCGCTGCTGCGTAACGATTTCACCCTCTGGCTACAAACCCACCTAGCGGAAAACACTGGCGAATTAGACTGGGTCGCTGAGCTATTTCCTGGTAGCAGAGACTATCTATCGGTTTATGAAGAGGCGGGACTTGTAGGCCCACGCAGCACGTTTGCCCATGGCATTCACCTCGATAACGGTATGCGTAAACGCTTGGCCGAGCGAGGAGCCAATATCGCATTCTGCCCTAGCTCCAATCTCTTTCTTGGCAGCGGACTTTTTGATCGGGAAGCTGCGAGAGAGACTGGCATGGCTTTTACCTATGCCAGTGATATTGGCGCAGGTACGGACCTCTCGGGGTTCGGCACCTTGAAAAGCGCTTACCAAGTGGGCCAACTGCGCAGGCAGCCGCTTACCGCCTGGCAAGGTTTTTATGGCTTGACTCATGGCAATGCCAAAGCACTCTCTTTAGACAGCCACATTGGCCAGCTTGCCCCCTCTTATGAAGCAGATTTTGTGGTTATCGATCCACAAGCGACCCCACTACTTGGACGCCGCATTAGTCGTTGCACCACCTTAGGTGAGCGCTTATTCGCACTCATGATGCTCGCCGATGACCGTGCCATTTATGAAACCTGGGCAGGCGGTATCTGTCAGCATCACCGCGATTAGCTTCCGCTTCTTCCGAATACTTGTTCATAACCCTAGCTGATTGGCTAGGGTTTATTTTGCTACTTGCTTCTTTTATGTCACGTCTCTTTCAGAAAGCAAAAAGCCCCGAGCACGGTGTGCTCGGGGCTTTTGTTGGGTGCAAACAAATCACCCAACCGGTTGGCTGGGTGGTTTGCAAAATAGGTGCCTGACGATGACCTACTCTCGCATGGGGAGACCCCACACTACCATCGGCGCTAAGCGGTTTCACTGCTGAGTTCGGCATGGGATCAGGTGGTTCACGCGTGCTATGGTCGTCAGGCGTAACAGGTAATGCATATCATGCTGTGTTAGGTGATCGTCTCTTTGGCAAGCCTTGGCTTGCGCGTGCGTATCCGGTGTTCTGAGTGGCTGTCCACTCGATCGTTATCACTGCGCCCAGACCCCTTGGGTGTTATAGGGTCAAGCCTCACGGGCCATTAGTACACGTTAGCTCAACGCCTTGCAGCGCTTCCACACCGTGCCTATCGACCAGCTGGTCTCGCTGGGCCCTTTAGGAGGCTCACGGCCTCGGGGATGTCTCATCTTGAAGGGGGCTTCCCGCTTAGATGCCTTCAGCGGTTATCCCGTCCGACCATAGCTACCCGGCAATGCCACTGGCGTGACAACCGGAACACCAGAGGGTCGTCCACTCCGGTCCTCTCGTACTAGGAGCAGCTCTTCTCAAACATCCAACGCCCACGGCAGATAGGGACCGAACTGTCTCACGACGTTCTAAACCCAGCTCGCGTACCACTTTAAATGGCGAACAGCCATACCCTTGGGACCGACTTCAGCCCCAGGATGTGATGAGCCGACATCGAGGTGCCAAACACCGCCGTCGATGTGAACTCTTGGGCGGTATCAGCCTGTTATCCCCGGAGTACCTTTTATCCGTTGAGCGATGGCCCTTCCATACAGAACCACCGGATCACTAGAACCTGCTTTCGCACCTGCTCGACGTGTCTGTCTCGCAGTCAAGCACCCTTATGCTCTTGCACTCATTGCACGATGTCCGACCGTGCTGAGGGTACCTTCGTGCTCCTCCGTTACGCTTTGGGAGGAGACCGCCCCAGTCAAACTACCCACCACACACTGTCCTCGATCCGGATCACGGACCTGAGTGAGAACGCCAATGATGCCAGGCTGGTATTTCAAGGTTGGCTCCACCCGAACTGGCGTCCGGGTTTCCAAGCCTCCCAGCTATCCTACACAGGCAACATCAGCGTCCAGTGTGAAGCTATAGTAAAGGTTCACGGGGTCTTTCCGTCTAGCCGCGGGTACACCGCATCTTCACGGCGATTTCAATTTCACTGAGTCTCGGGTGGAGACAGCGTGGCCATCATTACGCCATTCGTGCAGGTCGGAACTTACCCGACAAGGAATTTCGCTACCTTAGGACCGTTATAGTTACGGCCGCCGTTTACCGGGGCTTCGATCAAGAGCTTCGGCCGAGGCCTAACACCATCACTTAACCTTCCGGCACCGGGCAGGCGTCACACCCTATACGTCCGCTTGCGCGTTAGCAGAGTGCTGTGTTTTTACTAAACAGTTGCAGCCACCTGGTATCTTCGACCGGTTCGGGCTGAGGAAGCAAGTTCCCTTACCCTACGCCGGCGTGCCTTCTCCCGAAGTTACGGCACCATTTTGCCTAGTTCCTTCACCCGAGTTCTCTCAAGCGCCTTGGGATTCTCACCCTGACCACCTGTGTCGGTTTGGGGTACGGTCGCACATGATCTGAAGCTTAGAGGCTTTTCCTGGAAGCGTGGCATCAATGACTTCGACACCGGGGTGTCTTCGTCTCGTCTCTCGGCCTTGGCGTCCCGGATTTACCTAAGACACCAGCCTACTGACTTTCACCAGGACAACCAACGCCTGGCTCACCTAGCCTTCTCCGTCCCCCCATCGCAATCATGTCCGGTACGGGAATATTGACCCGTTTCCCATCGACTACGCCTTTCGGCCTCGCCTTAGGGGCCGACTCACTCTGCTCCGATTAGCGTCGAACAGAAACCCTTGGTCTTCCGGCGAGGGAGTTTTTCACTCCCTTTATCGTTACTCATGTCAGCATTCGCACTCGTGATACCTCCAGCATGCTTCTCAACACACCTTCATTGGCTTACACGACGCTCCTCTACCGCTCATCCAGAGGATGAACCCGTAGCTTCGGTACCTGGTTTAGCCCCGTTACATCTTCCGCGCAGGCCGACTCGACTAGTGAGCTATTACGCTTTCTTTAAAGGATGGCTGCTTCTAAGCCAACCTCCTAGCTGTCTGAGCCTTCCCACATCGTTTCCCACTTAACCAGGATTTGGGGACCTTAGCTGACGGTCTGGGTTGTTTCCCTTTTCACGACGGACGTTAGCACCCGCCGTGTGTCTCCCACGCTGGCACTCACCGGTATTCGGAGTTTGCCTCGGGTTGGTAAGTCGGGATGACCCCCTAGCCGAAACAGTGCTCTACCCCCGGTGGTGATACGTGAGGCGCTACCTAAATAGCTTTCGAGGAGAACCAGCTATCTCCGAGCTTGATTAGCCTTTCACTCCGATCCACAAGTCATCCAAATCTTTTTCAACAGATCCTGGTTCGGGCCTCCAGTTGATGTTACTCAACCTTCACCCTGCTCATGGATAGATCGCTCGGTTTCGGGTCTATATCCAGCGACTGTGTCGCCCAGTTAAGACTCGGTTTCCCTACGGCTCCCCTATACGGTTAACCTCGCCACTGAATATAAGTCGCTGACCCATTATACAAAAGGTACGCAGTCACGGAACAAAGTCCGCTCCTACTGCTTGTACGCACACGGTTTCAGGATCTATTTCACTCCCCTCTCCGGGGTTCTTTTCGCCTTTCCCTCACGGTACTGGTTCACTATCGGTCAGCCAGGAGTATTTAGCCTTGGAGGATGGTCCCCCCGTCTTCAGTCAAGGTTTCTCGTGCCCCGACCTACTCGATTTCACGTGATCAGATTTTCGGCTACGGGGCTATCACCCGCTATGGCCGTGCTTCCCAGCACGTTCGCCTAATCCGTCACACGCTTAAGGGCTGGTCCCCGTTCGCTCGCCGCTACTAGGGGAATCTCGGTTGATTTCTTTTCCTCAGGGTACTTAGATGTTTCAGTTCCCCTGGTTCGCCTCCTACGCCTATATATTCAGCGTAGGATACTCAGCTGGTGCTGAGTGGGTTTCCCCATTCAGAGATGTCCGGGTCACAGGTTGTTTGCCACCTCACCGAACCTTATCGCAGGCTACCACGTCTTTCATCGCCTCTGGCTGCCTAGGCATCCACCGTGTGCGCTTCATTGCTTGACCCTATAACCCGAAGGGGTCTGGTATCGCGCAATGATAACGATTGCCGGATACGCTTGAGACGTATCACTTAACAATTTACGTATGAACGTTTTTAAAAAACGTTCATGTCAGCATGATATACATTGTTAAAGAGCGACTGTTCAGTGAACAGTGATAAAGCGACGCTGGTACGTTCGACTTATCAGTGGTCACGAAACAACAAACAGTTTATGGAATGGTGGAGCCAAGCGGGATCGAACCGCTGACCTCCTGCGTGCAAGGCAGGCGCTCTCCCAGCTGAGCTATGGCCCCATCTGACCACACTGACCTCTCGGTAATTTCACTCAGCACAACACCTTTTATGGTGCGCATAACGAGTCATGCGAATCATAAAGATGGCAGCGATGAGTCAATTTGGTGGGTCTGGGCAGACTTGAACTGCCGACCTCACCCTTATCAGGGGTGCGCTCTAACCAACTGAGCTACAGACCCAAGAGGGGATCGTGCGTAAACCGTTTGCTCTACTATCTGATCAGGTAATTCATTGTGAGCGCTTACCGCGAGGATGAGTCATCGATTAAGGAGGTGATCCAGCCGCAGGTTCCCCTACGGCTACCTTGTTACGACTTCACCCCAGTCATGAACCACACCGTGGTGATCGCCCTCTTGCGTTAGGCTAACCACTTCTGGTGCAGTCCACTCCCATGGTGTGACGGGCGGTGTGTACAAGGCCCGGGAACGTATTCACCGTAGCATTCTGATCTACGATTACTAGCGATTCCGACTTCACGGAGTCGAGTTGCAGACTCCGATCCGGACTGAGATCGGCTTTTCGGGATTGGCTGACTCTCGCGAGCTCGCAACCCTTTGTACCGACCATTGTAGCACGTGTGTAGCCCTACTCGTAAGGGCCATGATGACTTGACGTCGTCCCCACCTTCCTCCGGTTTGTCACCGGCAGTCTCCTTAGAGTTCCCGCCATTACGCGCTGGCAAATAAGGACAAGGGTTGCGCTCGTTACGGGACTTAACCCAACATTTCACAACACGAGCTGACGACAGCCATGCAGCACCTGTCTCTGCGTTCCCGAAGGCACTAAGGTATCTCTACCGAATTCGCAGGATGTCAAGAGTAGGTAAGGTTCTTCGCGTTGCATCGAATTAAACCACATGCTCCACCGCTTGTGCGGGCCCCCGTCAATTCATTTGAGTTTTAACCTTGCGGCCGTACTCCCCAGGCGGTCGACTTATCGCGTTAACTTCGCCACAAAGTGCGCTAGGCACCCAACGGCTGGTCGACATCGTTTACGGCGTGGACTACCAGGGTATCTAATCCTGTTTGCTACCCACGCTTTCGCACCTCAGTGTCAGTGTCAGTCCAGAAGGCCGCCTTCGCCACTGGTATTCCTCCCGATCTCTACGCATTTCACCGCTACACCGGGAATTCTACCTTCCTCTCCTGCACTCTAGCTTGACAGTTCCGGATGCCGTTCCCAGGTTGAGCCCGGGGCTTTCACAACCGGCTTATCAAGCCACCTACGCGCGCTTTACGCCCAGTAATTCCGATTAACGCTCGCACCCTCCGTATTACCGCGGCTGCTGGCACGGAGTTAGCCGGTGCTTCTTCTGCGAGTGATGTCTTTCCTAGCGGGTATTAACCGCTAGGCGTTCTTCCTCGCTGAAAGTGCTTTACAACCCGAGGGCCTTCTTCACACACGCGGCATGGCTGGATCAGGCTTGCGCCCATTGTCCAATATTCCCCACTGCTGCCTCCCGTAGGAGTTCGGGCCGTGTCTCAGTCCCGATGTGGCTGATCATCCTCTCAGACCAGCTACGGATCGTCGCCTTGGTGAGCCGTTACCTCACCAACTAGCTAATCCGACATAGGCTCATCCGATAGCGGGAGCCGGAGCCCCCTTTCTCCCGTAGGACGTATGCGGTATTAGCCTGGGTTTCCCCAGGTTATCCCCCACTATCGGGCAGATTCCTATGCATTACTCACCCGTCCGCCGCTCGTCAGCATCCAGCAAGCTGGATCTGTTACCGCTCGACTTGCATGTGTTAGGCCTGCCGCCAGCGTTCAATCTGAGCCATGATCAAACTCTTCAGTTTAAGATCTATGCGGTTCTTGCCTGTCACCGTAGCAACAGAAGCGAACCAAACTTGGCTCAAGGGTCAAACGAATTCATTCATTAGGCCGAAGCCTGTTTGACGAGTCGCTTGCCTTGATGTTTTGGTGATTTATCACCCTCATCGGCAAGCGCCCACATGAATTACCTGATCAAATTGTTAAAGAGCTTTCGAAGGGCGTTGCCGTTCGATGTGTGCGTATTTTACGTATTTAACTCCGCACGTCAACACTTTTTTTGGAATTACTCTTTGAGCAGAGCAATCACAAAAAAGGCTTAACGTTTGACCCAGCGCAACCTTCTAAAACCTAGCTTTTTTTAAGCTAATACTGACGCCTAAAAATCAGTATTTGCAGGCGTGGGCGTTGAAAAAGACCTAGATGAGAGGGGAACCATGCATAAAAGAATTGATGTGTTATCAGCAATAGGAGTGACACTGCTGTTTGCTACTAGCGCAGCACAAGCGAGCGATGGCCTGGAGGACTATCGCCAGAGATTTGAGCCTTTGCCACACTTACCACCTTTACCTGCTGACAACTCGCAAACGGATGAGAAGGTCGAACTAGGCAATATGCTTTTCTTCGAGCCGCGCATTTCGTCAAGTGGTGTCATCAGCTGTGCTACCTGCCATAACCCAGCGCTGGGATGGTCGGACCGAATCCCACGTGCCGTTGGACACAATGGGCAGGTCGGGGAGCGCAATACACCCACTGTATTAAACAGCGGCTTTTTGGATGCTCAGTTCTGGGATGGCAGAGAGCCCGACCTTGAAGGGCAGGCCCTAGGCCCTATTCAGGCAGATGTTGAAATGGCCATGCAGCTAGATCATGCCTTAGAGCGCTTAGCTGAGTTCGACCTGTACCAGAATAAATTCTCAGCTGCCTACCCTGACCAGGAAGATCCGATCAGCGCTGATAATTTAGCCAAGGCACTCGCTGCATTCCAACGGACATTGAACACTCCCGACGCGCCTTTTGATCGCTACTTGCGCGGAGACATGGATGCTATTAGTGAACAAGCCAAAAACGGCATGGTTGCCTTTGTGGATAATGGCTGCATTGCTTGCCACCGTGGGCCGAATTTTACCGACAGTCAGTTCCATGCCATACAAGTGCCAGGCTCGAAGGATCTGGGGCGCTATGTAGTCACAGGAGAAGAAAGTGACAAATACCGCTTCCGCACACCCTCGCTACGCAATGTAGCAGTTACCTACCCCTATATGAACAATGGCGCGACGCCAACCCTGGAAGAGGCTGTCGCTGTAATGGGGCAAGAGATGCTAGGACGGGAGTTTGATGAAGCTACAATCGATGATATCACTGCATTCTTGCACACCTTGACGGGTGAAATGCCAGCATTTGAGGTACCGGCCCTACCCTAGAAGATACACCGCCGACAATATTGTCGGCGGTGTTGTATTAAGAAGCAGCAAGACGTTGAAGCAGTTCTTGGCGCCTAGGCTCATCAACGAAAGCCTCTTCAATGGCATAGCGGTTCAGTAAGCGAAAGGTTTCAGCCTCCCAACCAAATGCCTGAGCACAGGCAATATGATTCTCCAGCAGCCCACCCCCAAAGTAGGCTGGGTCATCGGAACTAATCGTTACTTTGAGGCCCTCCGACAAGAGCTTGGGCAGCGGATGGTCACTTAACTGCTCCACCACCTTCAGACTAACATTCGATAGTGGGCAGACAGTCAGTACAGTCTGCTGATCGCGCAATCGCTTAACAACTTCATCACTTTCCAAACAGCGCACTCCATGGTCGATGCGCTGTACATCAAGCAAATCAAGGGCTTCAGCAATGTACTCTGCCGGCCCCTCTTCACCAGCATGAGCAACGCGCACTAAACCAATCTCTTTGGCACGCGCAAAAAGCTTTTGGAACTTAGCCGGTGGATTATCCCTCTCTGCACTATCCAGCCCGATGGCATCGAGAAACTTCCAATAGGGAGCTGCTTGCTCTAATACATGAAGCGCTTCTTCGGCGGGACGGTCCCTCAGGAACGCCATAATCATACCCACCGTTAAGTCCAGCGAGGCCTTCGCCTCTTCTTTAGCACGCAGTAGCCCTGCCATTACTACCTCTAAAGGAACGCCACGCTGGAGGTGCGCTTGAGGGTCAAAGTGCATATCGATATGCAGCACCCCTTCCTCCCGTGCACGCTTGAAGTAGTCCATGGCAAGGTCATAGAAATCCTGTTCGTTGCGTAGTACGCCCATCCCTTGATAATAGAGGTTCAGAAAGCCTTGAAGGTCTTCAAAATCGTAGGCTGCCTTGGCTTCATCGACGGATGCATAGGGCAGCTCGATACCGTTGCGGGCAGCAAGCGCAAACATCAGCTCCGGCTCTAGCGAGCCCTCAATATGCAAGTGGAGCTCGACCTTGGGAAGTTGGCGTAAAAATTCGTTCATACTGCGCTCCTGCTTGCCGTTGAGTTAGCTTTCACCGGTAGTATCTGTAAATAACCGCCCCCCATCAAGGCGCCACCTATATTCAACGCCAGGCAGCAGCGCCATATCGTCTATTTGATGAAGAAGGAAAATAGCCGTTCGACCAACTAGCCATCGATCAAGAGAGTCAGCCAATTGCCTAGCCGTATCAGAGTCGACGCCGGCAAAAGGCTCATCCAGTAGCACTACATCGGGGTTACGTAGCATTAACCTTGCCAGAGCCACTCTTCTGGCTTGCCCCCCCGACAGCTGCCGCCCCTTCTCGCCCACATGGGTCAGCAACTGTCTAGGCTGCTGCTTGGCCCAACGTGCTAATGAAACCATGGTTAACGCCTGCCACAGCTCATTCTCTGTTGCATCGGGCTTGGCAATACGCAGGTTTGCTTCCAGCGTTCCATCAAACAGGTCAGTGTGCTGGGTGAGAAGTGCAAAGTGCTCAGCCCGACTCTCTGGCGAAGCATATATAGGGGAGACGCCAGCAACGCTAACGGTTCCTTGTGTCGGCACCACCCTACCCATAATTAAGCTAGCCAATGTCGACTTTCCCGAACCCGAGACACCGGTAATTACTGCTCGCTTCTGGGCTGGCAGCGTCATCTGGAGGTTAACCAGAGCGGAATAGACCGCTCCCGGATAGACATAATCAACACCATTCAGCTGGATGGAATATCTCCCTGGAGCACGGGGAAGTTCAACAACCTCCGACGATGGGGCATTCACTGTGAGCGAATTTAAGCGCTGCACAGCTGCATAGCTCATCCCCAGCTTCAAAAAAGCAGCGGGGAGCAATGCCACTACCTCGTTAATTCCCAGCACCGCTATCACTACCATCACTAGGATAGGCCCTCCTACCTCGCCCGTGGCGAAAGCAAGACTGCCAAGCCATAAGATAGCTATCAGCAAAAAGCCAGTTACTGCGGAGACAAATGCATTGCTCACGGCAGACTGCACCGCTAAACGGCGCTGATTGCCAAGCGCCTGAATCTCGTGCCGCTGAATTTTTTGACGATGCCAAACACTGGTTTGATAACTCAATAACTCAGCGGACGCTTGAACCTGATCCAGCGCCAGCCTTCGCAACTCCTCTTGGTCATTGACTTGCTGGTAGCTGTTAGCAAAGCCCAGCCAGCCACAACCGAGTGTAACGACGGCCCAGAGAAGCGTCATCACTATGGCTACTACGACACCGGCCATAGGCAGCCAAATCGCAATGACAGCAGATATCACCAGAATCATTAGCAGCGCAGCGACGGGGGGAATGAGTAACCGCAAATAGAGATTATCCAGATTATCGATATCGGCAGTGAGGCGACTTAGCCATTCGCTTGCGCGGCGACGCCTAAGAGCAGCATCATCCAAGCGAGTCAGATTGCCAAATACGCGATAGCGCAAATCGGCCAGGAGCGTTAGTACGGTATTGTGGTTATACAAACGCTCCATATAACGCGCGACGGTTCTGAGCAGTGCAAAAAACCGGATACCGCCACCGGGTACATATACATCCAGCGTAGATGGCAGCCCCGCCGCCAACGCTATGCCCGCCAGAGCACAGGAGACGATGAACCATCCAGACAGGCCTAACAGCGAGAGCCCCGCCAGTAGCGTCACCCATACCAGTAGCGCACCCACCCAAAAACGCTGGCGACGACGCAACAGCAGCTTGAGCCAGGGAGCAGCCTCACGATACAACCGCTTCATACTGCCACCTCAACCAACCGGCCTGAGCGGCACTCAAAACGGCGGTTGGCTACCGCCATGACTGCAGGATGGTGCGTCGCCATAATCAGCGCGCGTCCTTCGTTTGCCCACTCAAGTAATGATTGAATGACCGCCTCTTCCGTTGCAGCATCCAGGCTTGCGGTAGGCTCATCCAACAAAACGAGCCGAGCCTGGCTTAAATAGACCCGCGCCAACGCTAGCCGCTGTGCTTGGCCGCCTGAAAGGCCAACGCCACGCTCGCCAACGGTTGTTTCCAGCCCCTGCGGTAGACGAGCCAACAGCTCGCTAAGCCCTGCCCGCTGCAGGGCAGATACCAACGCTACGTCACCAGCCCCTGGGGCAGCGATACGCAGATTATCGGCAAGAGAGCCTTGCAACATACAAGGAGTCTGGTCCAGCCAAGCAACGGGGGCTGAAGCATCCAAACGGCACTCGCCACGGCTAGGCGCCATAAAGCCTGCCATTAGCGCAAGTAGCGATGATTTACCGCTGCCGGACTCACCGGTAACCACAACCACCTCGCCAGCCGACACCGATACATTGACACCGCTTAACACCGTGGCACGCTCGGCATAGCGGATAGTTACGTCATCTAGTTCAATGAGTACATCTGCCGATTCTGGGGGTAAAGGCGGCACGGCCACTCTATTGGGTTCGTTAAGAATAGCGACCACGCTTTCGGCCGCGCCCAGCGCAGCAGCGCGATCGTGATAGTGCTGGGAAAGGGTCCTTAGCGGCTGAAAAAACTCAGGGGCTAACAGTAGCACCGCTAGGCCACTAAATAGCGTTAACGCTGGCGAAGGGCCATAGTCGATATAACCCAGCAAGCCAAAGCCAACGTACATAGCGACAACAGCTATCGCCACAGAAGCAAAGAACTCCAACACCGCCGATGACAAGAACGCTAGACGCAGAGTTCTCATGCTGAGACGACGATAATGGTCCGTGGCATACCACACATCTTGCTGAGCGGCTTGGGTGTGCCCAAACAGCTGCAACGTTGTCATTCCGCGTACGCGGTCAACAAAATGGGCGGATAAACGGGATACCGCCATAAACTGATCCCGATTAAGGCGTTCAGCCCCCATCCCCACCAAGGCCATAAACAGCGGAATCAGCGGCGCGGAGAGCAACAGAAAGATCGCCACCAAATAATCCAGCCAGCCGACAACGCAGAGAATTAGTAGCGGCAAGACCACTACGATTCTAAGCTGAGGGTAAAAGCGTGCAAAGTAGCCATCAAGGGCTTCTATATGCTCAACCGCCTGGGTTGCCAGCGCTCCGCTCTGCTGGCGGGTTAACCATACCGGGCCAAGTGCCGCAATTTTATCGAGCAACACTTGGCGAGCATATTGCCGAATCCGCAAGCTCGCCTGGGCACTACATGTCTCTTGCAGCATTTGAAAAAGGGAGCGCAGAACAACAACAGCGACTAAGCCAATAAACACCGGCACCAGTGACGTGGGAGAACGGCCCGCAATCACTATTTGATCGATTAACCAAGCCAGCCCCACTACCAAAAGAGCAGTGTGTCCGCCTGACAGCACTCCCCAAAACGCCGCCCGCATCAGCTGACGCTGCTCGCGCTTTGCAAGCTGAGCCAACCAATGGCGCGGCGTTACGGTCTCCATCGTCTCGGCTTCTGGAGGATGGCTACCCATACGGTTAGTGATACCCCTCCCCGACACGCACCTTGCCGCGAAACACCCAGTAGGTCCATGCGGTGTAGGCGAGGATGATGGGGATAACAAACAGCACGCCAATTAGCAGAAATAGCTGTGACTCGGGTGCCGAGGCTGCATCCCATAAGGTGTAATCGGGCGGCACAATCACCGGCCACTTGCTAACGATTAAGCCTAGGTAGGTAAACACGTAAATACCAATCGTCGCTACAAAGGGGATCCCTTCGTCACGACGCTTCACCGAACGGTACACCATAAAGGCAGAAAAGAGCGCCAGCGCAGGGAAAATCCATATAAGCTGGAGATTGCCAAACCAACGCTCCCATACCATTGGGTTAACGAATGGCGTCCAGATACTAATAATCGCGAACACACCCAACACCAGCGCCAGCAGCATGGGGGTAATTTTATAGGCCCACTCCTGGATATGACCTTCTGACTTAAGAATCAGCCAGGTAGCACCTAACAGCGCATAACCCGCCATTAACCCAAGCCCGGTCAGCACGGAGAAAGGCGTTAGCCAATCGAAAGCACCACCAACGAAGGCAAAGTTTTCCACTCGGAAGCCTTGGATATAGGCCCCCACCACAGCCCCCTGGGCAAAAGCGGCCACGCCGGACCCCCAGCTAAATGCCCGGTTCCACCAACGGCGGTTGCGACGGGATTTAAAGCGGAACTCAAACGCCACCCCTCGGAAAATCAACCCTGCCAACATCAAGAAAACGCCGATATAGAGTGCCGGCAAGAAAACCGAATACACCAGCGGGAACGCGCCCAGTAGACCTGCGCCTCCCAATACCAGCCATGTTTCGTTACCGTCCCAGACGGGTGCCACCGAGTTCATCATCACATCGCGGGTATCTTCATCAGGGGCGAAGGGGAACAGGATGCCCAACCCTAGGTCGAACCCGTCCATCAGAACATACATCATGATGCCAAAGCCGATGATGCCCGCCCAAATTAGCGTTAAATCAAACATTTCCATGTTTAGCTCCTCACCGGATCAACGTCGTCGTCAAAAGGCGTATGTGCGGCAGAGAACGGGCGCATAGGGCGCTTGAAGTTCTCGCTGGTGGATTCACTCTGCTCTTCGGGCAGCATACCGTTGCGTACGACGCGAGTGAGGTAATAGATACCGGCATAGAAAACCACAGCGTACACTGCCACGTAGCCGATCAGGGTAAATAGCGCCATCGGCCCCGTTAAAGACGGCGTCAATCCCTCCGCATGGGTCATCATGCCGTATACCAACCAGGGTGCACGGCCCGATTCCGTGACAATCCACCCCGCCAATACCGCAACGAACGGCATAGGAATCATGTAAACCAATGTTTTTAAGTAGCCGCTGTGTTCGTACACTTTACCTTTGCTGCGCATCAGCAGACCGGCCAGCGCAGTCGCAATCATGAGCAAACCGATGCCCACCATGATACGGAATGCCCAAAAAACAATAATAACCGGCGGCTGCTCCTCAGGAGGCGCTTCGCTAATACCAGGAATTTCGCCATCAGGTGAGTGCGTCAGAATAATACTGGCAAGATTTGGGATTCCAATATCCAGATGGTTGGTTTGCGCATCCTGGTCGGGAATGGCAAATAGCAACAGCGGTACATTAGTAGACGTTTCCCAATGCCCCTCCATTGCCGCCACCTTGGTTGGTTGATGCTCTAGGGTGTTCAGACCGTGGAAGTCCCCTATCACCGCCTGGGCAGGTGCTAGGAACAGCAGTAACCATAAGCACATAGAGAGTGCGCGGCGGTTCGCTTCTGGATCACGACCGCGCAGTAAGAACCAAGCGCTCACCCCGGCTACCACAAAGCCACCGGTTAGGAACGATGCCATGGCCATGTGCGCAAAGCGATACGGGAATGATGGGTTGAAAATCGCCTCAGACCAAGACGTCACATGGAACCGGTTGTCGATTAGCTCAACACCGGCGGGCGTATGCATCCAGCTGTTGGCAGACAAAATCCAGAAAGAGGAAATAAATGTGCCGACAGCGACCATAATGGCCGCGAACAAATGCACCCCTTGCGGGACTTTGCCACGACCAAATAGCAGCACGCCAAGGAAAGCTGCTTCCAAAAAGAACGCGGTCACCACTTCATAGCTTAATACCGGCCCAAGGAAATTCGAGGCCGCCTGAGAGAAGTTACTCCAGTTCGTACCGAACTGGAAGGACATCACGATTCCAGAGACCACCCCCATGCCGAACACAACGGCAAATACCTTTGTCCAGAACAAGGAGAGACGGTCCCAGGCAGGGTTATTTGTCTTGAAGTACAAGCCGTGCAGCAGCGCTATGTAGGACGCGAGGCCAATGGTGAATACCGGGAAAATCGCATGAAACGATACAACGAAGGCGAACTGTATTCGCGATAGTAATAAGGGGTCGAGTTCCATAACACTCTCCTAAGGCCTGGATTAATATCCCGTCACTGGGTCACACAAGCTTAGTTGAGCCTTGATGGCACTGCATTTTAGTTATAAGCACTAAGCTTATTCTTTACACATGTTGTAGCTTACCTCTTCGACCAGTGCTATACAGCGATAGTTTGCCTGAAAAGATGTGTCGCATTGACGCACTCCTTCCAGGCAAACCTCCTTACTTACTGACGATGGAGCAGCCTATGACATCACGACAATACTGACCATATAGCCGGTATACGCAATAAAGATTGAGAACAGTACGCCCCCTTCAATACGATTGATTCGGCGCGGGCGACCTCGCCAAGAAAAAGCGAATAGCACCATCAACAGCGTCATAAATGTCATCACACTCCAATCTCGCACCAGCACTTCACGTCCAGCCTCAATGGGGGCAATGACCCCTGCCAACCCGACCACGGCCATGCTGTTAAATAAGTTAGAGCCAACAACGTTACCCAGCACCATATCGTGCTCATTACGCCGTAAGGCACTGATTGAAGAGGCCAGTTCAGGCAATGAGGTACCCACTGCGACCACGGTAAGCCCGATAACCAAATCACTCACCCCGAAGCCAGTCGCGATTTCTACCGCTCCCCACACCAATAACCGCGAGCTGGCGATCAACAGCACTAAACCGATTAGCGTCCACATCAGCGCCTTACCACGCGACATCGGCTTACTATCGAGGCTTTCGGTCACTTCATCCATCAGTGGGTCATCTTCCTGCCCACGAGAACGAATAATACTAATCGTAATAAATATGCCGAGCGCCACGAGCAATACAATGGCCTCAATACGGGAAATCCAACCGTCGAGCAGCATATAGCCAGTAAGCAACATGACAGCTACCAACAATGGCATTTCTTTGCGAATAACACCTGAATGCACTGCTAGCGGAGAGATAAGTGCGATAAAACCCAAGACCAAGCCAATATTGGCAATGTTAGAACCATACGCATTACCTACTGCCAAGCCAGGGTTGCCCTGCATGGCCGCCAGTACGGAGACCATCATCTCGGGTGCTGAGGTGCCAAAACCAATCACCAGCATACCGATAAGCAACGGTGACAGCCCAAGCCATCTCGACGTTGCCGCAGCACCGTCAATAAATTTCTCAGCACTCCAAATAAGCAGGACTAACCCTACTACTACCGCAATAAAGGCAAGTAACATTTCAGTTCCTTAATGTCGTAATGTTAGGCACTATCGCGGCTGCATCCTTGTCCAACTCATTGGCGGGGTCAAGTACTGTTTTTGAAGAGCCATCAGGTAAGCTGATTTGACTCTCAAGGACTACCATCGTATTGGTTTTACCTGCACTACGCACAGAGAGTCTGCTGTTGCCTAATTATCAATTTATGAAACGCCCTTCACTGCCGGTAAATACGCCACAAGTGGATTGCCAGCCTCCAGAAACTCGAGTACAGCGGCGGCGCCTGCGAGCTTGTCATGAGTGCGACTGGGTCTCGGCATTGCCACCGTTGAAGTCGGGTGAGAAAGCCACCTGCCCACGCTGCTCTCATGTACTGGTGAAGCGGCATCGCTACCCTGCACAGCGCAGTATGGCGCTAGCGCTGGCATCGCTTGTTGCGCTGCTTGTAGCCATCTCTTTCCCTTTTGTTAGTTTCAATGTCAGCGGAGTCAGCAACCGAATTGAGCTCACCCAAACCGCCACCACGCTCATTGCGTTTCATCAGCCGGTCGTTGCTATCGCCGTTATCATGACCATCGTAGTGCTTCCCGCGGTTTATTTGTTTGGCGTTATTTGGTTGCAGTTTGGCCTACTAAGCGCCCGGCCTATGCCCTTCAGTCGGGATATCGCCCGCTCACTCGCCCACCTGACTCCCTGGATGATGGCCGATGTGTTTATCATTGGCGCCTTGGTAAGCTTGATAAAAGTCGCCGGAATGGCGCAGATTGACCTAGGCATCTCATTCTGGGCATTTTGCGTCTTCGCTATTCTTTTATTGATGACCTCACAATCTCTGGATGCTGACTGGATGTGGTTCTCCTTAGAGGGGGAACCACTCGCACCAGAAGGCACCAAAACGGGAACGACTGCGGCTAGCCAGCAGGTGACAGGCTGTCCAACCTGCGGTTTAGTAAACCGTATGCATCAGGGTAAAGAGCGCTGTATTCGCTGCCATGAGAAGCTGCATAAGCGCCTACCGAATAGTTTACAACGTACCTGGGCGCTGCTGTTTGCAGCCGCTGTTATGTACATACCCGCTAACCTTTACCCTATTATGACGACTACCAGTTTGGGGAATACTTCCCCATCCACTATCGTTGGTGGCGTCGTCCAGCTCATTCAAATGGGCTCATGGCCCGTGGCAGCAGTTATTTTTATTGCCAGCGTTATTGTACCCGTAGGCAAACTAGTAGCCCTTGCCTGGTTATGTCTTGTCTTAAAACGCAGTAATGAATTAAATGCCCAAAGCCGGACTCGGCTTTATCGATTAACTGAATTTATTGGACGCTGGTCCATGGTTGACGTATTTGTCGTCGCTATTTTGGTGGCCTTAATCCGTGCCGGATCCCTTATGTCGATAACACCAGGGCCTGCTGCGCTCGCGTTTGGTGCCGTTGTGGTACTGACAATGCAAGCAGCGATGACCTTTGATCCGCGCTTGATTTGGGACACTCCTCCTCCACGACCTACTCGCCGTAAAGCGGCCACCAAGGAATCTGTTGATGGCTAATGATTCAACGCCTAAAAATAACCCAACCGATGAAAGCAACGATTTAAACCGCGCAAGGACATCGCCCCAAACTCGGCTCTCCCCGATTTGGATCGTACCTCTAGTTGCTGTCCTTATTGGCCTGTGGCTGGTTTACGATAACTACTCAAGTCGTGGCACCTTGATCACGCTCACCATGGAGAGTGCCGAAGGTATTGAAGCGGGCAATACGCTTATTCGAAGCCGCAACGTTGAGATAGGTCGAGTACAGAGTGTTCGCTTATCGGATGACCTTTCCCATGCGGTGATGACAGCCAGGATCCAGCCTGAAGCTGAAGCCATGCTACGGGAAGACAGTCGTTTCTGGGTAGTGAAGCCACGCATTGGTCGCGAGGGCATTAGCGGCCTGGGCACCGTGCTCTCGGGTGCCTATATCCAGCTTGAGCCAGGCCAATCCGAGGAGTCTAAACGCGAATTTGAAGTGAGCGATATCCCTCCGGTAGCGCCTGCGGGGCAAGCCGGCTTACAAATCAACCTAGTCAGCCAACTGGGCAATTCGCTGCGCGTGGGTGACCCAGTCTCTTATCAGGGCTATACGGTGGGCCGGGTAGAAGATACCCGCTTTGACCCAGAAACACGCACCATGCACCATCAAGTATTTATTGAAGAACCCTATGCCCAGCTGGTGACCGACAGCACCCGCTTCTGGACAGCGAGCGGTATTGACTTTCGTCTGGATGCCGATGGTGTGCGGGTCAACGTGGAGTCACTCGAAGCCCTGTTAGGCGGTGGTGTCACCTTTGGCGTGCCTGAAGACCTCCCCATGGGTAAACCGGTGGAAGCCAATACACGCTTTAACCTTTATGCCGATGAAGACACAGCACGGGAAGGCACGTTCAATCGCTATTTAGAGTACGTCCTGCTTGTGGATGATACGGTTCGCGGCCTTTCCCGTGGCGCTCCTGTGGAGTTTCGGGGTGTCCGTATCGGCACCGTCGCCGCCGTCCCCTGGAATTTCACGGCTCCGCAACCCGACTCCCGTTCACGCTTCGCCATTCCGGTGCTTATCCGCATCGAGCCTCAGCGTTTAGGTATTGAAAACACCGATATCGATTTAGAAGAGTGGGACCGCCGCTTCAAGCGTATGTTTGGCCTGGGCCTAAGGGCGTCGCTTAAAAACGGCAGCCTGTTAACAGGGGCGCTGTTTGTGGACCTGAACTTCCGACGAGATCTTGCCGACGAGTATGTGGCGGAAACCTTCTCCGACCGCACTGTTTTCCCAACCGTCGCGGGTGGTTTTGCCCAGATCCAGGCCCAAGTCACTAATCTACTTGAGAAACTGAATTCGCTGGAAGTCGAGCCACTGCTGGCAGGTTTGGATCGCAACCTGCAAGCCTCGGAAAACGTACTTAACGAAGTTCGAGAAGTGAGCGCCTCTATCAATCAGCTGCTCAACGACCCAGAGACCCAAGCCATTGGCGGCAACCTTAATGGAACGCTGGAAGAGCTGCGTAACACGCTTCAAGGGCTCTCGCCCTCCTCTCCCGCCTACCAAGAGCTCACCACCGCCATTGAGCGCCTAGACCGTTTAATGCGGGATCTACAGCCACTCACACGGACGCTGAACGAGAATCCCCGTGCACTTTTATTCGATAACCTGGAAACGCAGGACCCGGTTCCCCGCGCGCCCCGCTGATAAGGATTGACCGTCATGCTACGTCGATTACCGTTACTGCTGTTGTTCATCGGCTTGAGTACGCTACTTGCCGCCTGCGCTAGCAGCGTCTCTCCACCGGCGCGCTACATGCTACCGGCAGGCCCGGCAGTGAGCGCTCCCGACAATCCGCAGGACACCCTGCAAGTACGTTCGCCCCGTTTGGCGCACTATTTAGACGTCGATGGGATTGTGATGCAGCTAGACGACATCACCTTAAACGAAGCCCGGGAGCACCAATGGGCAGAAAGCATTGGGCGCCAGCTTGAGCGCGCCTTGCGCGCCCAGTTAGCGGAGCGGTTGCCTACCGTGCAAGTGGTACGGGCGGAAGGTAACAGCCCCGAAGCCCTCACTCTGTCAATGGAAATTGATCAGTTCCAGGGTCGCTACGATGGTGTCGCAGTGGCCAGTGGCCAGTGGCAACTCAGAGGCCCCAACAATGAGCTGCTAGCCCTCAAAAGCTTCACTGCCGAAAGTACCCTTAATCAGGATGGCTACCCAGCGCTTGTGCGCTCCTTAGGGGATAGCTGGAACGCTGTCGCACAGCAAATTGCAGAGCAACTACGCCAAGGTGGCTATTTCTAACGCCACCACCCTGCTTTCAGTCGCCAGCGCCGAAATGGGACTTTCGTGTTACACTCACTCGCATGAAAGGGACCACCGTTAGCGCTACCCCGTCACTCCCTTGTAGCGCCTTGCAAAGCGCTACATGGCTTACAAATGCCCGTCGCGGCACAGCGCGTTAGCTAGCAAACGTTGCTGCCGCGGCGGTGTACCATCCTCGCTTTTTGAACATAACGCCTAGTAATGCCGCCGAGCTAGTGGCGCCGATTGCTATGCGACTGCGGAGAACGCATGAGCTTTTCTAATCTTGGCCTGCACGATGATTTATTGCGCGCAGTGTCTGCGCAGGGCTATACACAGCCTACACCTATTCAACAACAGGCAATTCCTGTCGTGCTGGAAGGCCGCGACCTGCTTGCCAGCGCCCAAACGGGTACCGGTAAAACCGCTGGCTTCACCCTGCCTATGCTGCAGCGTCTGGCTAACGGTAAACGCCCAGGCAAGCGGCAGGTACGCGCATTAGTACTTGCCCCCACCCGCGAGCTGGCGGCCCAGGTAGGCGAAAGTGTGGCCACCTATGGCCAACATCTTTCGCTACGCTCCCACATTATTTTTGGTGGCGTGGGACAGCAACCGCAGGTTGACGCACTGAGAGCGGGGCTGGATGTGCTGGTTGCTACCCCAGGGCGCTTACTCGACCTACACCAGCAAGGCCATGTAGATCTGTCGGCCGTTGAAATCTTAGTGCTGGATGAAGCGGATCGTATGCTGGACATGGGGTTTATCCATGACATCAAGCGGCTATTGCGACTGGTGCCGAAACAGCGGCAAAACCTGCTGTTTTCCGCCACCTTCTCCAACGAGATTCAAACGCTAGCTCAGCAGCTACTAAATAACCCCGCCCTTATCGAAGTGGCTCCGCGCAACACCACCGCCGAAAAAATCGAGCAGGCCATTTATCGGGTAGACCGCGATAAAAAGCGCGACCTGCTCGCCCACCTCATTCAGCGCCACAACTGGTTTCAGGTACTGGTATTCACCCGCACCAAACATGGCGCTAATCGGCTAGCCGAGCAGCTCTCCAAGCAGGATATTCCCGCGATGGCGATCCATGGCAACAAAAGCCAGGGCGCCCGCACACGAGCACTGGGCGCTTTTAAAAGCGGCGACCTGCAGGTACTGGTAGCCACCGATATTGCAGCGCGCGGGCTGGATATCAACGAGCTTCCCCACGTTGTCAACTTTGATTTACCCAACGTTGCAGAAGACTACGTACACCGCATTGGCCGTACGGGCCGGGCAGGCAGCAATGGCGAGGCGGTATCCCTCGTGTGTGTGGATGAGCATGGCCTACTCAAAAATATCGAGCGCCTCATTAATCAAACCCTGCCGAAGCATATTGAACCGGGCTTTGAGCCAGACCCCAACGCCAAACCGGAACCTATTGAAAACGGCCGCCGCGGCCAACGCCAGCCTCGCGTCAGGCGGAAACTAGAAGGGCAAGCCGCCCAGCCTGGCAGTGAGCGCCGGCGTCGCGCCCGCCGCTAGCCCGAACGCCCGGAATATGCGAAGGTAGCGCCTCGCATATTCCGGCGTTTTGCTGAATTTATTCATGGAGTGACTATGGCGTCTTCACACATCATGGCAGATTATCGCCAATGGCTGACCTTTCAGCGGCAGGAGCAGCTGAGCCGCGAGCATCAAGGTATTTCCCAGCGCCTCGAAGATGCCCGCGCAACCGCCAACCAGGTTGTACAAGCCTATCGCAGCATGGCCGAAAAGGCTTCAATGGAGGGAGCTTGCTACCGTACCCTGTTCCTGCGGGAGCGCGATAACAACGCCTCGCTACCCTGTGAAGGTTGGCTATTTGTGCGCCGCGTCCTCAGCGAAGGGAATAGCACCCGTGTTCGCGTCACGCTGCTGGAGACGTTTACTCTTGAAGAGGGCAACATTCCTTTGGGTGATAAACCCGCGCGTAAGCTGACGCTGGAGATTTTCGACAAGCTGGATATCAATAAAGGAATGCGTACCCAGGTTCGCGTAGACTGCCTGGATACCCCGCAAGACTACCACTTTATTACCCTGCTGGATGCCGTTCGCGGTGACCTACGCGCCTACCTGACGTAAGCGTTCCGATGATTTCATCCCGTGCGCGCTGCTTTATTGTGCTGATGTTTGTGGTAGGGCTGAACTTACGCCCTGCCATGTCATCCGTTGCCCCTTTGCTCACCCGCCTGCAGGAGACGGCCGGGCTTTCCCCCGCCGCGGCAGGAGTACTCACCACCCTTCCCGTCCTGTTTCTTGGCCTAGCCGCGCCGCTGGCACCGCTGCTAGGCCAACGAATCGGCAGCGAACGGGCCTTAAGCCTTGCCCTTGTGCTGCTTGCTGGCGGCTTAATGGTAAGAGTGTTACCGCTTCCAGGCGTCCTCTATCTCGGGTCGGCCATGGCAGGGAGCGCCATTGGTATTGCTGGCACCCTCCTACCCGCCCTCGTAAAACGCGAGGTTCCTCGCAGCGCCGACCTCCTGACGGGCCTTTATACCATGGCACTCTGTTTGGGTGGCGCCTTGGGCGCCGGTCTCAGCGTGCCGCTCATGCAGTGGCTGGGGAGCTGGCAGCTTAGCTTGATCAGCTGGTCGCTATTGGCGATAACGGCGCTGGTACTTTGGGTAGGCTTTGCGCCCACCGCCCCCCTACGGCAAGGCCCCGTCCCGGCACGGCTACCATTAAGCTCGCTGCTAGGCCAACCGCTGACATGGCAGGTGATGCTCTTTATGGGGATTCAATCCTCCATGGCCTATATCGTCTTTGGCTGGTTGCCCACGCTGCTGGTTGAGCGCGGCTATAGCGAAGCAGACGCCGGCTGGACCATGGCTGTTTCTATTATGTGCCAGCTTGCCTCGGCGCTCAGCGCCCCTTGGTTCGCCCGCTTATATAAAGACCAGCGGCCTGCTCTCCTTGTGGTATTAGCGTTTACGGCGCTAGGGCTAGCCCTGTTGCTTATTGCGCCGTTGCGCTGGCAATGGCCCGGTGCAGCCCTGCTAGGCCTTGGCCAAGGCGGAAGTTTTAGCCTCGCATTAAGCTTGCTCGTTCTTAGAACCGCTAATGAGCGTCTTGCGGGCCAGCTTTCCGGCTTGGTACAAGGGGGCGGTTACACCATCGCGGCACTCGGCCCCTTCGGAGTGGGTCTCATGCTGCAAACCGGCGCCACCACGCAACATATTGCCTGGCTGCTGATTGGGTTGATCGGTATTTGCTGTGGCTTTGCGCTCCTCGCCGGGCGCAAGCGGCAGCTTGATGATCAAAGCGGCCAACTACAGGTACACCATCAATAACGCCACCTTAGGTTTCAACAGGACACAGCGATGAGCCAAGCTCCTCTCCTTGCAGATGCCCCCAGCAGCCAAGAGCGGTTGCTCGTCATTTATACAGGCGGCACGATTGGGATGCAGCCCCACGAAAACGGGCTTACCCCAGCCGGTAATTTTCCGGAGCGCTTAACCAAGGCTCTTAACCAGCTGCCACTACAGCTACAGCAATCACTGCCTGCCTATGATGTCATTAGCTACACATCGCTTATCGACTCCAGCGCGGCTACCCCACTGACCTGGCAACAGCTAGCGGCAGATATCGCCAAGCGATTTGCGGATTATCGCGGTTTTGTAGTGATTCACGGCACCGACACGCTGAGCTGGACCGCCGCCAGCCTTGCCTACCAGCTGCAAGGCTTGGATAGGCCAGTTGTTCTCACCGGCGCTATGTCACCGCTTGAGTCAGCGAATAGCGACGCATTAGGCAACTTGTACGGCGCGCTGCGCTTTGCCGCCAATCCTGAACTCCAGGAAGTAGCCATTTATTTTGCCAATCGTCTGCTACGGGGGGTACGCGCCATTAAACAGCACAGCGAAGCTGACGAAGCGTTTGCCTCGCCCAGTTACCCGTTACTGGGTGAACGCATCGGCGACGATTTTATTCTTTTCCCCAGCCGTGGGTTAGCCTACCAACAGCGCGGTGCACCACGCTTTGAACTGGTGGACTACCAGCCTGTCGCTCATGGTGAGGTGGTGCGTATTACCCTATGGCCCGGCATTACCCCCTGGCAATTAGAGGCTTGGCTAAGTCACCCAAGCGTGAAAGGCGCCTTGCTGCAGCTATGGGGGGCAGGCAACCTACCGGATAACCCCGACCTGCTGGCGGTGATTGCCAAGGCGAGCGGCGAAGGCAAACTGATTGCCGCCATCAGCCAGTGCCCGCAGGGCAGTGTGCATCTAGGAGCGTATGCCGCAGGGCACGGTTTAGCCGATGCCGGGGTGCTATCCGGCGATGCCATGACCCCTGAGGCCGCCTATACAAAACTGGTGCATGTATTAGCACAACCGCTTTCACCTGAAGATCAGCGGAAACGTTTTCTGACAGCGCTAGTCGGCGAGCGTTAAGTGGGCTAGCCGGCGTTTTACTGGCACTGTGGCTTATCTCCGCTATGGTTAAACAAGGTCATTAATATTGATTAACCACCCACGGAATAGGAAGCCACTTATGGATCAACCGGTACATCACTTTAGCGAGCTTTTTGAGCAGTTAGGGTTGCGCTCAGATGCCGAGTCCATTGAGCGCTTTATCCAGCGGAACTCACCACTGCCCAAAGAGATGCCGCTGGCGGATGCGCCCTGTTGGAATGAGGGCCAAGCCGACTTTCTTCGAGAGGCGGTTGACGAGGATGCCGACTGGGCCGAAGTGGTCGACCATCTCGACGCTTCCATGCATAAATCTCCTTAGCCCCAGCGCCGCCGACACGGCGGCGCTTAGCCATTCAAACGGGCTTCAACGCGCTCCAGAATTTGGCGGCTCACCTTGCCTACCAGAGGTTTTGCCGCCTTATTTACCGCTTTTTCCATCAGACGGTTGCGGATATCGTACTGCAGGGTCAACGCCACTTCCGTACCCTCCGGTACTTCACGTAGCTGATAGCGCCCTTGGTTTTTAACACCCTCTAATGACTCCCAAGCCAGGACATGGGGCGGCTCAATCTCAGTAACGGCAACATCAAATGCCCAGTCCATACCCACTGCTCTCACATGCCAGCGGTAACGGTTCTCTCCAAGAGTGTCGATGGAGTGGATCAGGTCGGAGTAGTCGGCAAAATCCTCTACACGGCGCAGAAGATCAAACACACGCTCCGGGGACGCCTTGACGATTTCGCTATGCTCTATAGTGGCCATAAGTGGTTTCCTAACGGCTAGAACCCGTAGCTTAACATGGCAACCGGCACCCCACACACCGAATGAAAAGTGCCCGTGGCAACGGCGAATACTGGTCAGATTAACCACGATTGCGTAAACTGCCGCCCTTCCGGACCGGACCCCGGAACACTGTCTTGCCAAAGCAGCAAGCACGCCATAAATTCTCCGACCATGAGCATTCCGTATGTCCCCTACCGCTATATCTGATGCGAAAGCATCAACCACCGTCGTGATTTATTCAGGCGGCATGGACTCCTTTACCGTATTACACCGTGCCATCAACGAAGGGCTCAACGTTCACGCCCTCTCGTTTGACTATGGCCAGCGCCACCGCCGGGAACTCGATACCGCCCGCCAGGTGTGCGAAACTCTCGGCATTCCCCATCAAGTTGTCGACATTCGTGCGATTCACGGCTTGATTGATAACTCGGCGCTCACCAATAGCGCTATCGATATGCCCACTGGCGACTATGACGCTGACAACCTCAGTGCCACCGTCGTCCCCAATCGCAACATGATCCTGCTCTCACTGGCGATTGCCAAAGCGGTCAACATTGGCGCAGCGCGTGTGGATTATGGTGCCCACGGTGGCGATCACATCCTTTATCCCGACTGTCGCCCTGAGTTTGTAAAAGCCATGAACCATGTGGCAGGCATTGCCAATTTTGAGCCTGTGACTCTGCACGCCCCTTACCTGCACGCCAGCAAAGCGGATATTCTGCGCGACGGGCTTGCTATGGGATTGGATTATCGGCAGACATGGACCTGCTATGAAGGCCGCGAGCTTGCCTGCGGCCAGTGCGGTAGCTGCCGCGAGCGGTTGGCAGCCTTTGCAGCTAACCACAGTGTTGACCCTCTTGATTACGCCATCGATACCTCGCAGGTGGCGCGCTGATGTATCACGTTAAGGAAGCCTTCTACACTTTACAGGGCGAAGGCGCCCAAGCAGGTCGCGCCAGCGTATTCTGCCGCTTTACCGGCTGCAACCTGTGGTCGGGCCGGGAAGTTGACCGCGCAAACGCCAAATGCACCTTTTGCGATACCGACTTTATCGGCACCGATGGCGTTAATGGCGGCCAGTTTGACACCGCACAAGCGCTGGCAGAGCACATCAAAGCGCTGTGGCCCCAGGAAGCCAATAATGCCGTGCCTTACGTGGTGTTTACCGGTGGCGAACCGCTGCTGCAGCTCGATAGTGCGCTCATTGCCACGCTACACAGCGAGGGCTTTGAAGTAGCGGTCGAAACCAACGGCACGCTGCCACCTCCGGCGGGTATCGATTGGCTCTGCGTTAGCCCCAAGGGCAGCAACCCGCTAGCGATCACCCAAGGGGATGAGCTGAAACTGGTGTTTCCCCAGCCTGATGCGCCACCGGAGCAGTTTGCTCACCTTGCGTTCAACCACTTCTTTTTGCAGCCGATGGATCTCAGTGCTGTCGCGCAAAAAAGCATTGCCACCGACAGTACGGCGACCATTCACGCCACCACGGCGTACTGCATGGCCAACCCCCAGTGGCGGTTGTCACTGCAAACGCACAAAATCGCAGGATTTGAGTAATGGCGCTATTTGTAAACCACCTTACCCATATTGATGTTTCTGTTTGGTGCCCCACAAAAGGGCTGATTGGCTGTAGCTGGCAGGTGGATGCCCTGCTAGAAGGGGAACTGGGCGATGACGGCATGCTGTTTGATTTCGGTGAAGTAAAACCCTGGATCAAACGCTCCCTTGATGGCGGGCTGGACCATACTCTGCTCGTGCCCACCCAAGCACCAGGCGTCGAGGTCAGCGAATGCGATGAAGGGCTATGCATCCGCACCACCACGCCCTATACCATGGAAGTTCGCGGCCCGGAACAGGCATTTACCCTGCTGCCCTGGGAGTCGATCACCCTGGAGCGCATTACCCACCACCTCAGCGCCCAGCTCACCGAGCAGCGGCCAACCAATGTTGAGCGGGTGACGCTCACGCTAAGCGATGAACTTATCGAAGGTGCGGCCTACGGCTATAGCCATGGGTTAAAGCGCCACCAGGGTAATTGCCAACGCATTGCCCACGGGCATCGCTCTCGCCTGCATATCTTCCAGGAGCAACAGAGGCAGCCCCAGTTGGAACAGCAGTGGGGAGCGTGGCTGGACAACCGATACCTGCTGGAAGAGGCGGACATTGCGGAGCAGAGTCAAGCGCAGCTAACCTGCCGCTATGCAGCCGCCCAGGGCTACTTCTCTATCACTTTACCCACCGAGCGCTGCAGCGTGCTGCCAAAACCCACCACCGTAGAGAATATTGCGCTTTGGCTGGCCGACCAGATTGCCAAGCAAACCGGCATTGCGACCCAGGTACACGCCTTTGAAGGTATCGACAAAGGCGCAACGGCACACGCAACCCTATGAGCGAGTTGATCACCAGCGACAGCAGCGCAGCATGCCGGGCAGGCTGCGGCGCTTGCTGTATCGCACCGTCTATCACCTCACCAATACCCGGGATGCCCAACGGCAAACCGGCGGGAGTACGCTGCGTGCAACTGGATGCCAACAATCTGTGCCAGCTCTTCGGCAGCCCACTACGGCCTGCCGTGTGCGGGCAATTCGACTACGACCCAGCCGTATGTGGCGAGCGGCGTGACGAGGCGCTCGCCACGCTGTCGTGGCTAGAAGAGAGCACCCGCTGAGCGTTTACGCCTCGTTTTCAACACTCACCGAGTGGGGTAAACGGCGATCCAGCAGGCTCACCCAGCGCACCAGTACCGGCGCATCGCTGTGACTGACCTCGCTAAGCAGACGACGAAATGTCTCTTTGGCCTGTTGATCGTTGGGTGAGATCCTTGTGAGCCAAAGCTCTAATGCCGCTAACTCCTGGTGGCGATTACCATGCTCCTGGGCCTGATGAATAGCCATGTCAGCAAGCGCCTTCACTTCACTGGCGGGATGGCCCAGCAGGTCACGCACTCTCGCCAGCTGAGTCGCCAGCTCGGGTAAGAATAGCGTGGTGCGCTCCCGGGCAATCACTAAGCACTGATCTAGATACTCCTCGGCGGCCTTCAGCTCGCCAAGCTCAATACAAGCATCCGAGTACCACAGCACAGGACGCTGAAAACGGTCTCGGCCATTCAGCTCGGCCATCTGCTCCAGGCTATCCCTCACCTGTACCAAGCCAGCATGATCCCCTGACATCGCCCGCTGCCAACCCAACACGCCCTGGGCAGATATTTGCCACAGCTGCAGGTCCGGCGTTCCCGTCATGGCAGCAGCACGCTCCGCGTGGCGAGCCGCTAGATGCACATGCCCCAGCTGGCGGTAGAGCGCTGCAGCAAACATCAGCGCCATCGCGAGTGTTCCCGGGTGGCCAATTTTCTCAGCAAGTCGGATAGCCGCTGAGACGTGCCGCTCGGCACGCTGGTAGTCGCCACGTAGGCAGAGTGCCCAACCCTGGAAGCAGGCAGCCGTTACTTGCGGATGGTCTGAGAACGGCAACCACTCGATCATCATTTGCGCGTTGAGCGGGTCAATTTCATCCAAGTGGTCATGGGCCTGCTGGATGCGCCCAGCCCAGTACTCACAGTGCGCCCTGGCATAGTCCGCCAAACGGCGGTACCGAGGGTCTTCCAGACGCTCGGCAATATCTGCCAGGGTGGAGGCTAATGCGAACGCATCGGCATGGGCGTAGCGCTGGCTGCGGCCCACCCAAAGCCCCCATTTCACTAGAAAAATTTGCTCTAAATCTTCTGGGTCTTCCGGGGTGTCACCACCTGATTGACGCAGCAATTCCCGAGCACGCACAAAACTCTCATGGGCAGTGGGCGAACCGTGACCTTCCAACGCAAAGGCTGCTTGCCCACGTACAGTGAGTAAGCTGACCTCGCGCTCCACTTCGTGCTCAACGTAGCGCAAACTGGCCAGCCCAGCATCAGCCATCCGCAAGGCTGTGCGATTCGCGCTCACTTTCAGCGCTTCCCGAGCGGATAGCTCAAAGTAGCGCGCGCCGCGAGCATAGTGGCCGCTGCGGCGCAAATGGGTCGCGAAATCGCCTGGATGGCGGCTAATCCACACCGGGAAACGCTCTTCAATCAGCGTGACGACCTGCTGGTGCAGCTTGACCCGCACATCCCTTGGGCAAGAGAGGTACGCCGCTTCTTGCAACAACTGATGGCTGAACTGATATTCACGCTCGCCACTCTCTTTATCGATCGGCTCAATAATCTCCAGCAGACGCATATGCTCCACTGCCTGCGATAATCGCGTTTTATCCCAACCGCTGCATTCAGCCAGGAAGTCGAGGCGGAAACGTTTGCCCAACACCGCCGCAATATGGGCAATCTCCCGATCCCCTTCCAGTTGGTCAATACGGCTGGCAAGCAGGCCTAACAGCCCTTTCGGCAGCTCATCGAACTGGACACTGCGCCCTTCTCGGCGGTCCATATCCAATCGTCGACAGATCTCCTGCATATAGAGCGGCACGCCATCACAGCGTTCAATGATCTGGTTACGTAGCCGGGGGCTCAGGTGCATACGATAGCGGCGCGAGAGCTGGGAGAGCAGGCGGGAAGACTGCAGCGCATCCAGTTTGCCGAGGGTAATTTGCTGATCCCAGTGCAGCTTCACCGGTAGCGCCTCGCGGCCATGGTGGCTTGCCACCAGCATAAAGGCCGTATTGATGGGCAGGCGCGCCTGCAGGCCCGCCAGCACCTTGAAAGAGGGCTCGTCTAGCCACTGCAAATCATCCACCATCAAGACCAGCGTCTGCGCGCCAGCCCGCTGGTCAATCAGGCGATGCAGCAATTTAACCACCAACTCTACCGCTTCACCATTCTGGGTAAGCTGGGTGATCTCTTTAACATCCCTTACCCCAAGCGCCTCTTCCAACAGCTGTTGGCGAGCGTCGTCTAGCGCCGTATCACCCAACGATACCTGCAACTCATGCAGCGCTTCTTGGGTAGGCGTAGCTCCAAGGTGCCATGCCAAGAGAGAGCGAGCCACTCCATACGGCTCTAGCACCGACAAGCGCGTCGTCGGCTGCCAGCAAATAGCGGCATCGCGGCTAAGCTCCAACTGACGAAAGCCGACCATGAGCGCCGATTTACCCATGCCAGATGCACCACGCACCAACACGCTTTGGCGCAAACCGATACCCGCTCGAGCCAGCGCATCACGTAGCGTGCGCAGCGAAGTCTCGCGGCCGACCAAGCTAGGGGGAAGCGCATCCCGCCCGCCTTCGTTTTGGCCTAGCACCAACGCACGCAAGCGCACCCGACCATCACTCGCCACCAGGCGGGAAACCAAACGAGGCTGAAGATCCAGTGCGGGAGGCATGTGCTGGCTGGCTTCTTGGGAAATCACCAACTCACTGCCTTCAGCAGCGCTCATTAACTCCAGAGACACCTGCGTTACTTGGCCCAGCGGGTCAGCTAGCTGGCGCTCAGGCAGATAAACCACACGGCCACTATTTAGCCCAGCGGCTAATTCAAAAGAGGGTGGCTCCCCCTCTCCAGCCCAGTGGCGTTGAGTTTCCTGGGGCAACGCTTGTCGACAGTGCTCATAGAGCGCCACCAGCTCGGCCAGCTGGTGCGCCGGACCGTGAGTACCAAAGCACGCCAGCCCAAGCCCGCCGGTGGCTCCTGGCAGCCAAAAGCCACCTAGGTGGTGGCACTGCTGCTCCAGCCAGCGCAAAAGCTCGAGCTGTAGCGCTAGGCAGTTACGGGTTGCCGCCCGATCTTGCCAGTCGCCTTTTAAACGCAAGCGAATTGCCATGACCGAGAGTTGGCGCAACTCGATTTCATCTTCACGAAGCGGCTTGCTATCAGCGGCTATTGCACGGGAAAAAGCGCCTTGTGGCGTCATAGCACGCGGGTCGTGATGGCCATCAGACCAGTAGTTAGCTAGCTGTAAAAAGCTGGGTTCAGGCTGCTGCCCCGAGAGCGCGAGCAGTTGCAGATAGCTGTTGTACTGCTCATGTGCGGCTGCCATTTGGTTTTTTTCTGCCAGCTGACGTACCAAGCGCTCATGGAAAGGCCCATAGCCTGAAAAGCGGCTTACCAGACCTTCCAGCATGTCGTCAGGTATTTCGTCATAGGCCTCAAGCACTTGTTCGGCAAAGCGTATCACTCTCTGGCGCCACTCATTACGTACTTGTACTAGCCAGCGCTGAAATTCGCTGCAGTTAGTCAGCTGTAGCTCTTCTATGAGATCGCCTTGATAGCACGCCATCACCTTTTCAAGCGTCTCTAGATCTTTGGAGCCTTCAAGAAGCTGCTGTAGCTCATGTAAATCTACCTGCCAATGGGCAGGTAAATGAAAAGCAATAGTCTGCCGCGAGACATTCAGTACCTGGTCCGCCTTACTCCCCATCGATTGCCTCAGGCAGTGCAACGCATGACGCAAGTTAGTGCGGCCAGAAGAGAGCCCCTGATCTGGCCAAAGCAGTTCAGCCAGCGCCGCACGATTCACCGGCTGGCGATGCAGCAATAGATATACCAACAGGGCTTTTACTTTGTCGTAACTGAAATGAGTGAGTACATCCTCCCCCTGAGTTAAGGAGAAGTGACCAAACAGGGTCAGCTGGTCTGTCTGTTGAGCATCGCGCATGATACACATCCTGCCTTGGCGAGCGGCGGGTTAGGCGGGCACGCCGCTATGAAAACGAAACGCCGTATCCGGAGTCGTCATCAGCTCCGCTTCACGTGCGACAAAGAAGGCAATACGGTCATCAATCGGCTCAGCGGTCTGTTGACGCGCCAACAGCAGATAATCTTCGAAATGACGCCCTTCTGACTTCACTAGCGTGCGGTAAAATTTCGCCAGCTCTTCGTCTAAATAAGGAATGAGACGAGCAAAGCGCTCACAGCTACGCGCTTCAATAAGGGCTCCAATAATGAGGACATCAATCAAGCGCTCCGGGTCATTACTGCGTACATGTTTGCGCAGCCCCTCGGCATAGCGCGATGCCGTCAGGTGGTGATAAACCACCCCGCGCTTTTCCATCAGTCCCACCACTTGCTCGAAGTGCAAGAGTTCTTCGCGGGCCAGTTGAGACATCTTGCTCAATAGCAGCGGCTGATCCACATAGCGGTAGAGCAGACTCATGGCCGTTGAGGCCGCTTTTTTTTCACACTGCGCGTGGTCAATCAACAGCGTTTCAGGATTGGCAAGCGCCCACTGCAACCAAGCATCAGGCGTGGGGCAGGCTAGAAACTGGTGAAGACTGTCTGGAAGCAAATCATCTGCCCGGAGGGCGTGGTCTGCTGTTTTTAGTGCCATTAGTTGTATAGACATAGTACCACTACCAAGCGTTTAGCTCACTATTGTATAATATATAAACGCCGTTGGCGTTATGTTCCCTAATTCTCTGAAGGCCACTGATTTAATAGCCCCTCACTTTTATATAGTATATTCCTAATATACAAGCATGGTTTATCCAGCACTTTACATGCTGCACCCACCAATTCCTTCTATGCCTAATCGCGAAACGAAAGTATGGCTATGGTAACGCGGCATCACAACAATCACACCCGCGCTTACCCTAAAACACGCTGTATTGGTAAAAAACTTTCAGCTTTTGGGGTAATTAACTAGAAAAAGCAGCAAAAAGAAACCCACAATCAGCACCTCAACACAAAGTACAAGCAGGTGCACTGCTCGGCTTCTTAACATTGTCGACAGTTTCCCGTAGAATCTCAGCCAACCACGAGACGCTGATTGTCAAGCGTATGTCACGTGTCCGAACGCCACACCTGCACCGTGCTGGCTGGTGTTCGCCACCGCTGATTCATCACTACTAAGAAGATGAGAGGGCCCCAACGTGCTTGAAGCTTACCGCCAACATGTCGAGGAACGCGCTGCTGAGGGCGTCCCACCCAAGCCCCTGACTGCCGAGCAAGTCGCTGCCTTAATTGAGCTACTGAAAAATCCGCCGGCCGGTGAAGAGGAGTTCATCCTAGACCTGATCACCAACCGCGTTCCCCCTGGTGTTGATGAGGCCGCCTATGTAAAGGCTGGCTTCTTAACGGCGATTGCCAAAGGGGAGGCCACCTCTCCACTAATTGATAAAATTCATGCGGTTAAGCTGTTAGGCACTATGCAAGGTGGCTATAACATCGCCTCCCTGGTAGAGCTGCTAGATAACGAAGAGCTGGCCCGTGAAGCTGGCGAACAGCTGAAGCACACCCTGCTGATGTTTGATGCTTTCCACGATGTTGAAGAGCGTGCTAAGCAAGGCAATACTGTTGCCAAGGACGTCATTCAATTCTGGGCAGATGCCGAGTGGTTCCTCTCCAAGCCCGCCCTGGAAGAGAAAATCACCCTGACCGTCTTCAAGGTGCCCGGCGAAACCAACACCGACGACCTCTCACCTGCCCCGGATGCCTGGTCACGCCCCGACATTCCGCTGCACGCCAACGCGATGCTCAAAAACGAGCGCGAAGGCATCGAGCCTGAAGTACCAGGCACTACTGGCCCGCTGAAGCAGATCGAAGACGTCAAAGCCAAAGGCTTCCCGGTTGCCTACGTGGGCGACGTGGTAGGCACCGGCTCTTCACGTAAGTCAGCCACTAACTCCGTGCTCTGGTTCTTCGGTGACGACATTCCTTACGTTCCGAACAAGCGCGCCGGTGGCTTCTGCTTCGGTGGTAAAATTGCGCCTATCTTCTTCAACACCATGGAAGACTCCGGTGCGCTACCGGTAGAAATGGACGTTTCCAAGTTGGAAATGGGTGACGTTATCGACGTTTACCCCTACGAAGGCAAAGTGTGCAAGCACGGCACCGATGAAGTACTGACCACCTTCGAGCTGAAAACCCAGCTGATCCTTGACGAAGTGCGTGCCGGTGGCCGTATTCCGCTAATTATCGGCCGTGGCCTGACCGGAAAAGCGCGCGAGTCACTGGGCTTAGCGCCTTCTGACGTCTTCCGCCTGCCGGACCAGCCTGCCGATACCGGCAAAGGCTTTACCCTGGCCCAGAAGATGGTCGGCAAAGCGTGCGGTATGGAGGGCGTACGCCCCGGCATGTACTGCGAGCCGAAGATGACCACCGTTGGCTCCCAGGACACTACTGGCCCGATGACCCGTGACGAGCTAAAAGACCTCGCTTGCCTAGGCTTCCAAGCCGATCTGGTCATGCAGTCGTTCTGTCACACGGCGGCTTATCCGAAGCCGGTGGACGTGGATACCCACCACACCCTGCCGGACTTCATCATGAACCGTGGCGGTGTATCACTGCGCCCCGGCGACGGCATCATCCACAGCTGGCTGAACCGTATGCTGCTGCCGGATACCGTTGGTACCGGCGGTGACTCCCACACCCGCTTCCCGCTGGGCATCTCGTTCCCTGCCGGTTCTGGCCTGGTAGCGTTCGCCGCTGCAACGGGCGTGATGCCGCTGGATATGCCGGAATCCGTTCTGGTGCGCTTTAAAGGCAAGCGCCAGCCGGGCGTTACGCTGCGAGATCTGGTTCACGCCATTCCGCTGTACGCCATCAAGCAGGGCCTGCTGACCGTTGAGAAATCCGGCAAGAAAAACGCCTTCTCTGGTCGCGTACTCGAGATCGAAGGCCTGGAAGATCTTACTGTGGAGCAGGCATTCGAGCTTTCCGATGCTTCCGCTGAGCGTAGCGCCGCTGGCTGTACCATTACGCTGTCCGAAGAGAGCGTGACCGAGTACCTGAAATCCAACATCACGCTGCTGAAGTGGATGATTGCCAACGGCTACGGCGATGAGCGCACCATCAGCCGTCGTATTGAAGGCATGGAAGCATGGCTGGCTAACCCGAGCCTGATGCGTGCCGACAAAGATGCCGAATACGCCGAAGTGATCGAGATTGACCTCGACCAAATCAAGGAACCCGTGCTCTGCGCACCGAACGACCCGGATGATGCCCGTCTACTGTCCGACGTTGCCGGTGAGAAAATCGATGAGGTATTTATCGGTTCGTGCATGACCAATATCGGTCATTTCCGTGCGGCAGGTAAACTGCTCGAAAAACAGCCTGCGGGCAGTCTGAAAACCCGTCTGTGGCTCGCACCACCGACCAAAATGGACCAGCACCAGCTGACCGAAGAGGGTTACTACGGCATCTATGGCCGTGCAGGCGCCCGCATGGAAATGCCGGGATGCTCTCTGTGTATGGGTAACCAGGCACGCGTTGCGGCGAAGAGCACCGTTGTGTCTACGTCTACACGTAACTTCCCGAACCGTCTGGGCGATGGTGCCAATGTCTACCTCGCCTCAGCGGAACTAGCAGCGGTTGCCGCTGTAGAAGGCCGTCTGCCCACGGTTGAAGAGTACCAGCGCTACATGGGTGAGTTTGACGCCATGGCAGGCGAGATCTATCGTTACATGAACTTCCACGAAATCGAGGAGTACCAGAAAATCGCCTCGAACGTGATTCCGGTTGCCCAAGAGGCTTAATAGCCTGTGGCACCGACCCATCGCCGATGCTCGCAACATCGCAGCCAGGCTAACCCCTTGCTGAGCCGATGACAGAACGCCCCTTCCCTTCAAGGTTGGGGCGTTTTTTATGACGCTGTGAACCCAGGAGCGAACAATGACTACGACCACCCAAATCATTACCCCAGATCTATGCGACGCTTACCCGGAAGTTGAGGTATTAGAACCCCTCTTTGCCAACTTCGGCGGTGTCGACAGTTTTTATGGCCCCATTCGCACCGTGAAGTGCTTTGAAGACAACTCGATGGTTAAGCAAGCCGTGGCTGAACCAGGCGAAGGAGCGGTACTGGTGGTCGATGCTGGCGGCTCGCACCGCTGTGCGATGCTAGGCGATATGCTGGCGGAGCAAGCGGCACAAAATGGCTGGGCAGGCGTGGTGATGTACGGATGTGTCAGGGATGTCGATATCTTGGCCACGCTTCCACTGGGCGTACAGGCACTTGGCAGCCATCCACGAAAAAGCGAAAAGCGTGGTGAGGGGCAGCGGGATATTGCCGTTACCTTTGCAGGTGTCACCTTACGCGTTGGCCAGTGGCTGTATGCCGATAACAACGGCATTATCATCGCCGAGCAGCCGCTAAAGCTTTCCTAATTTCACTTGTCAGGGGTGGCCGTTAGTGCCACCCTGATATCTCATTTTGACACTTGTGTGACTATGCAGCCGCTCATTCAATTAGGCGACGCTCTTCTTCGCACCCTTCGGGATCACCTCCGCCCGCTCATCGCTTATCACCTACTGTTTACCCTACTGGCCTCTGCCCTATTGGTGCCGGCCGTTGCTTGGCTATCGCAACGCTTTTTGGCGCAGCTAAACCGCACGGTAGTTACCACGGATGCGCTGTTGGGGTTACTCTTCAGCCCGCTTGGGCTGTTAGTCATGCTAGCGGGCTTGGGCATTACGTTCTTACTGATCTACTGGCAGCAAGCCGGTATGTTGCAAGTGGCCGTTAGACCAAAAGACAACCACTACCGGCTGGCGTTTGAAGCCCTATGGCTGAGTACACGGCGGCTTCCTGCACTGGCGGTATTGGTTATCCTCCAAGTCGGCGCCCACCTCCTGCTACTTGCCCCTTTTATGATGGCCCTCGCATGGTTATACGATCTTTGGCTTGGCGGCATCGACCCATACTATCTACAGCGCATACGCCCAGCGGTACTGTGGTATTTCCTCGCTTGCGCGTTACCGCTGGTGGCTATTTGGATCACTCTGGCGGCGTGGCTATATCTGCGCTGGCTGCTAGCACTACCGCTCGTAGCACTGGAGTCCTGCCCACCACACCAGGCGCTCAAGCGCAGCGTTCATTTAACCCGCGGATGGCACCGCTCTATCGGGATAGCAGTACTCACCCTGCTGCTAGTGATTATCGGCTTGCCTATTGCGACCACGTGGCTATTTGATAGCGTGGTAACGCCCTTACTGTGGTGGCTACCCGAGCACAACGCCGTGTTGATACCGGCAATGTTTGCTTATTTAACTGGCTATGTCCTCATCACGCTCACTATCACCTTTCTCGGCATTGCCACTAATGCGCTGCTGTCTGCCTGCCTCTATCTACAGCTGGCCCACCATAAGCCACGTCCTGCACCGCCCTCCCCAGATGCACACCCAGGGCGTATGGCCTGGGCAATTGAGCTTAGCGTGCTGGTATTCGCGGGACTACAAGCATGGTGGATTCTCAATAGCTTTGAGATACGCGACAATGTCGCCATCATCGCCCATCGCGGCAGCTCCATGGTAGCGCCGGAAAACACCCTTTCCGCTGTGTCGCAGGCACTGGAAGATGGTGCCGATGCCATAGAATTGGATGTTCGCCTGAGCGCCGACCATCAGGTCATGCTCTACCATGACCGCACGCTTGCCCGCCTCACCGGCGACACACGAGAATTTGGCGAACTCACCCGCGCCGAACTCAGCGAGTTCGATGTGGGTAGCTGGTTTGGCGATGCCTTTCAGGATGAACGTATTGCGGGATTAGATGATGCATTGGCGACCGTCCGCGGGCGCGCATCGCTGATGATTGATATGAAAGCCCTGCCGGGCCAAGAGCAAGCACTAGCACAGGCAGTAATTGAGGCACTTGAGCATGAAAGCGACATTCGCTACCGCTGCTGGGCCACTCAGCATGAGGCGCTCACTGCCGTCACGGCGTGCGGCTTTCCCAATACGCTGATGGAGATGCGTATGGCGACCATGTCGCCTGAGCTAGTACGCTTTATCAAGCAACGGGCACCCGAACTACGCGTCACGCTATTGGCACAGCTGATATTGCCGGGCACTCTTAATCGCCGCGAGTTTGATGCGTTAGGCCTTCGTCACAATCGCATCAGCCATCAGGAAGTCAAGCTGGCAGCGCACTTCGGCTATGAAGTTCATGCCTGGACGGTAAATGACCAAGCGCGAATGTCGGCGCTCATTGACCTAGGCGTAGACGCCATCATCACTGACTACCCTGACCGCTTGCGCACTCTAACAGAAGACCGCCGTGCCTTAAGCGATGGCGGCCTTATGCTCGTTAAGCTACGCAACTGGCTACGCCAGTAAACCAACGCAGCGTTACTCTCCCATCACGACACCTTCACGCCGCGGGTCAGCGCCGCCGAACAGCGTGCCATCCTCCAATCGCCGAATCGCCTGAAGGCCGCTAGTAAGCTCACGCTCGCTGACATTGTGGCCCCGCTCACGCAGCGATTCGATGATCTCCTCAGGGAAGCGGCCCTCTTCCAAATAGACATCGCCACCCAGCGTAATCGCATGAGGCAAGTTCAATGCTTCTTGAGCGTTTAACCCCCAATCGCGCATCGCAACCAGCGTTCTCGCCGTATAGTGGATAATGGCAGCTCCCCCTGGCGAACCTAGGCTGGCTACGAACTCACCCGTCTCGCGGTCAAAAACTAACGTCGGGCTCATACTAGAGCGGGGGCGCTTACCTGGCTCAACGCGATTAGCCACTGGTTGCCCATCAACCTCAGGAGTAAATGAGAAATCTGTCAGCTCATTATTCAGTAAATAGCCACCGGGCAACTCCGTACCACCATCCGCTAAAATGCGCGACCCAAAGGCCTGCTCAATGGTAGTCGTCATGGCAAGGGCATTACCATCGGCATCCACGATGCTGATATGACTGGTGCCATACTCAGGTTGCTCGGGCTGGCTTGCCCAACTGACTGCCAGTTCACCAGGGTTACCCGGCTCGGCGTTCTCTCCCATGCTCTCTGCACCAATCAGCTCGCTGCGCTTGGCAAGATAGTCAGGGTTAAGCATCAGCGACCAGTCACCGCCAGGTGCTTCAACGAAATCAGGGTCGGCGATGTAGCGGCCACGGTCAGCAAAGGCGAGCCGGGAAGCTTCCAAGAATTGATGCAGCCAGCCACTGCTGGTAACGCCATTTTCCAACGGCGCCTCAAGCAGCGGCTGCTGGCCGAGCATACCCAATATTTGCATGACAGTAATATGCCCCGATGAAGGGGGTGGAAATCCGCATACTTCCCACTGTTGCCAAGGGGTGCACACAGGCTCGCGCTCCAGAGCTTGATAGCCACTTATATCCGCTAGCGTAATCTCGCCAGGGCGAACAGGATGTGATTGAACTTGCTCTACTAGATCCTCAGCAACCCCGCCTTCATAGAAGGCAGCACTTCCCTCTTCAGCAACGCGGCGTAGGATAGCGGCTAACGCAGGATTTTTGAGCGTCTCGCCAACCGCAAGGGGCTCGCCATCAGCGGAGTAGTAAAACTCACGAGCCAGGTCATTTTGGCGTAGAGCTTCATCGTTGGATAGGCTTGTATGTAGCCGCTGGCTCACCGCAAACCCCTCTTCCGCTAACGTAATAGCAGGGGCAAAGAGCGCTTGCCAAGGCAGTTGACCGTGCTCTGCATGGGCTTGCTCTAGCATACGCAGCGTTCCAGGCACGCCTACCGAGAGTCCACTAGCAACGGCTTCCATGAAAGGCAGCGGCTCGCCATCTTCCATAAACAGCTCGCCGGTTGCTGCGGCGGGAGCTATTTCACGGCCATCATAAGCCTGTACCTCGGTACCATCAAAGTGCATTAAAAAGGCACCGCCACCGATGCCGCTTGATTGCGGCTCAACCAGAGTCAATACCATTTGTACGGCAACGGCCGCATCCATGGCATTCCCCCCGGCTTTGAGTACTTGATAACCTGCATCAGTAGCTAACGGATTGGCAGCGGCCACCGCAAAGGTATCCGCTTCCCAGCCGGGCTTCTCTTCAAAGCCCGACCCTACTTCAGGGGTAATCGCGGGGGCTTCATAACTAAACCCCCAGCTCACCATCGGCACTAGCAGTAAACCCGTGAGTGAGAGTACCCTTCTTGGCAGCATAACCTTTCTCCTTAAATCGTTTCGCAGGTGTGAATCACCAAGGCGGCGACGCCTTTTAAGAGCTCAAGCAATATAGCGTAGCCTATAAAGCGGCTACGCCCGGCACAATGGCCGGGCGTAGCATGATGAGCACGCAATGATTGCTATGGAAGAATTAGGATATTGTTTCACCCGCTAGCATAAACCACGTTTCCAGCACGGCATCCGGGTTGAGCGAAACGGAATCGATCCCCTGCTCCATCAACCACTTGGCAAGATCTGGATGATCCGAAGGCCCTTGGCCACAAATCCCTACGTACTTGCCTTTCTCTTTACAGGCCTTAATCGCCATCGCCAGAAGCTTTTTCACCGCTGGATTACGTTCGTCAAACAAGTGGGCGACGATGCCGGAATCACGATCCAGACCAAGCGTTAGCTGGGTTAAATCGTTCGAGCCAATCGAGAAACCATCGAAATACTCAAGGAACTCATCCGCCAGCAGCGCATTGGCGGGTAGCTCGCACATCATGATGACTTTCAAGCCGTCCGGAGTTTCGTCACCGCCACGTTTCAGGCCGTTGGCGGCAAGCAAGTCGACCACTTCCCGTGCCTCGTCGGTGGTGCGTACAAACGGCACCATAATCTCGACGTTTTTAAAGCCCATCTCATCACGTACACGCTTCAGCGCCCGGCACTCCAACTCAAAGCAGGGGCGGAAGGCTTCCGAGATGTAGCGGGAAGCACCACGGAAGCCCAGCATCGGGTTCTCTTCACCCGGCTCATAGAGCTTGCCGCCAATCAGGTTTTCGTACTCGTTGGACTTGAAATCCGATAGGCGGACGATCACACGCTGCGGGTGAAAAGCCGCTGCGAGGGTGGAGATTCCTTCAACCAGCTTATCGACGTAGAAACTCACCGGATCGGCATAGCCAGCGGTACGCAGGTCAATCACCTGCTGTAAATCGGCAGGTAGCGTATCGTACTCAAGCAGCGCCTTCGGGTGTACGCCGATCATCCGGTTGATAATAAACTCGAGGCGTGCCAAGCCAACGCCCGCATGAGGCAAGCCAGCAAAACCGAAAGCACGATCCGGATTACCCACGTTCATCATAATTTTGAACGGAATTTCCGGCATGGAATCAACGCTGGACACGTTGCAGTCAAATGCCAACAGCCCTTCGTAGACGTGGCCGGTATCCCCTTCTGCACAGGAAACGGTCACGTCGATGCCCTCTTGTAGCTGCGTGGTCGCATCACCACAGCCCACCACCGCCGGAATGCCTAGTTCACGGGCAATAATCGCCGCGTGGCAGGTGCGCCCGCCACGGTTCGTCACAATGGCCGAGGCGCGCTTCATGATCGGCTCCCAATCCGGGTCCGTCATGTCGGTGACCAGAATGTCGCCTTCCTGGATTTTATCCATCTCATCCGGGCTGAGGACAATCTTCACCGCTCCTCGGCCGATACGCTGGCCAATGGCGCGGCCGGTAATCAAGGTGCGGCCTTTCTCACGCAGTTGGAAGCGCTCAAGCTTACCGCCCTCCTGCTGTGACACCACGGTTTCAGGGCGCGCTTGAACGATATATAGCTTGCCGTCGTCGCCATCCAGTGCCCACTCAATATCCATCGGGCGCTGGTAGTGCTGCTCGATGGTCACCGCTTGACGAGCAAGATCCATCACCTGCTCATCGTTGATACAGAAACGGCCGCGGTCTTTGTAAGGTACATCGACGGTTTCAACGGATTTACCGGCGCTGGCATCTTGGCCATAGACCATCTTGATCAGCTTGGAACCTAGGGTGCGGCGCAGTACCGCCGGGCGCCCGGCGGCCAGCGTGGGCTTATGAACGTAGAACTCGTCCGGGTTAACTGCCCCCTGCACCACGGTTTCACCTAGCCCCCAAGAGGCAGTGACAAACACCGCATCGCGGTAGCCAGACTCAGTATCTAAGGTAAACATAACACCGGAGGCACCGGTCTCAGAGCGCACCATTTTTTGAACACCCGCTGACAGTGCGACGTTCTCATGGGCGTAACCACGGTGCACGCGGTAGGAGATAGCGCGATCATTGAACAGCGAGGCAAACACTTCATGAACGGCGTGTTTGATATTGGCAAACCCCTCGATGTTCAAGAAGGTTTCCTGCTGCCCAGCGAAGGAGGCATCGGGCAAGTCTTCTGCGGTGGCAGAGCTGCGAACGGCGACTTTGAGGCTTGGGTGCTGCGCTTGGAGCTGCTCGTAGGCATCACGCAGCGCGGTTTCAAACGCGGGGGGTAACGGCGTATCGATGATCCATTGGCGAATCGTCTTGCCGGCCTCGGCCAAGGCTTTAACGTCATCAACGTCCAAGCGAGCGAGCTTGTCATTAATGCGGTCGTTCAGCCCTTCATGGGAGAGGAACTCGCGATACGCGTGGGCAGTGGTCGCGAAGCCGCCTGGCACCGTGACGCCGGCACCCGACAAGTTGGAAATCATTTCGCCTAGCGAGGCGTTTTTACCACCCACGCGTTCGACGTCTGCCATACCTAGCTGATCGAACCACAGAATGTACTCTTCCACGCAACCCCCTCGCTTTTTGACTTTGTTACGACCCATCGGGACGACACGAATAGACGTTGTCACCCTAGCATTGCGGTGGTGTATTCGCCATTGGTCTAACAGCGAAGGGAGTGGAGGATTTTTACAACAAATACACGAAATTAGCGTTTTGTGTAGTGTCAACTAAGCAGTGGCAACTAAGCGTTGTGCTTAGCCAGAGCGCAGCACACAATAAGGTCTTTTCTATACACGACGGATTGGCGGGCAGGTTATGAAACGAACGGCTTTTTTTATTTCGGATGGCACCGGCATTACTGCCGAGAGCTTAGGGCGAAGTTTGCTGGCGCAGTTTAGCGATGTCGACATCAACATGCTCACTAAGCCATATATCGATACGGTTGAGAAAGCACAGGCGCTGGCAGAGATCATTGAATCAACGGCCATACGCGATGGCTGCCGTCCGATTATTATCGATACCATCGTCGATCAGCAGATCCGTAACGTTATCCGCCAGGCATCGGGCTTTAAAGTCGATATTTTTTCTACGTTTTTAGAACCGCTTGAACAGGAGCTGGGGACACACTCCTCTTACAGCGTTGGCCGAACGCACTCTATTGGTAGCGATGACGTCTACATGGACCGCATTCATTCCGTGCACTTTGCACTGGATAATGACGACGGGGCACGCACCCATCAATACGATAAAGCCGATATTATTCTGGTAGGGGTTTCCCGCTGTGGTAAGACACCAACCTCGCTCTATCTGGCGTTGCAGTTCGGCATTCGAGCGGCGAATTATCCGTTAACTGAGGATGACCAAGATGAGGATGGTAATTTAAAACTTCCTAAAGTCCTCGCACCCCATCGCCACAAGCTGTTTGGCCTTACCATTGATGCCCGCCGCCTCTCGGCAATTCGCAATGAGCGCCGCCCGAATAGTCGTTATAGCTCGATGGATCAGTGCTTACAGGAAGTAGAGCAAGCAGAGGCGCTGTATCGAAAAATGCATATTCCGTATATTGATACTACGCGCTTTTCAGTCGAAGAGATCTCAACCCGCATGATTGCAGAGACCGGCCTAGCAAGGCGCTTTTCACCTCGCTAGGCGCGTTTATTACATGCCCTTGGGTGCAAAAATCCCAGGGGCGTTACGCCAGTAACCTTTGTAGTCCATTCCAAACCCAAACACATAGCGGTCGGCTACTTCTAAGCTGCAGTAATCGGCTTTAAGCCCTGGCACGGCTTTACGGTCGTGCTGCTTATCTACCAGTACCGCGGTGGTCACACTCGCCGCCTGAGCCTCCTTGCAGTACTCCAAAATCGCCGCCAGGGTTGAGCCTTCATCAAGAATGTCATCCACAATCACCACATGGCGGCCCGCCATCGGAATTTCGGGCGATACCCGCCAAAAAAGCTCACCGCCGCGCAGTTCATTGCGGTAGCGGGTCGCATGTAGATAGTCTACTTCCAGCGGAAAACCAAGACGCGTCAATAGGTGCCCTGTCGTAATGAGACCACCATTCATGACGCAGTAAAACACCGGCAGTTTATCGCCTAAGTCGCGAGTAATCTCTTCCGCCATGCGATCTAACGCACGCTCAACCTGCTCTTGTGAAATCAGGCAGTCGGCGTTATCCATCAATTCACGCATGGAGTCTAGTGATTCAAGGGCGTCTTTATCCAGCTTGGACATGCTACTTCTCCAAATACAGGGTCAAACTCACCGGGAAACGGTATAAGTAGGGAAATTAATGGGTTAGGGCTTCAAGCTTGGCATGGGTACGGCGCCAACGGCCTAAAGCAGAGAGCGCATCGAGTTCGGGCCTGGCACGGCCGTAACGCAGCTTGGCAGGCCGTTTATTCAGCACCCCTTGGCAGGCTTTTACCACCTCAATGGCGGCCGCTCGGTCATTGCAGATCAGCAGCATGTCGCAGCCAGCGGCCAGCGCCGCTTTGGCACGCTCGGCAGGAGTCCCTGCTTCATGCGCTCCCGCCATGCTCAAATCATCGGAAAAAATGCACCCTTTGAATCCAAGCGACTCACGCAGCATTCCCAGCCAGCTAGGCGAAAAGCCTGCAGGCCGGGTATCAAATGCTGAATAAATGACGTGGGCAGGCATAACCCCGTTCAGCAGGCCAGCTAATTCACGAAACGGCACCAGATCTCGCGCTTTCAACTCCGCCAGGGAGCGTTCATCCACCGGAAGCGCAATATGGGAATCCGCCGCTACACCGCCATGCCCAGGAAAGTGTTTACCGACGGCCGCCATGCCAGCGTCATGCAAGCCTTCGATAAAGGCGTGGCCTAGCTGGGCGACATGAGCGGGGTCGCTGCTGAAACTGCGGTCGCCAATGACGCTGGAGATACCGCTCTCAACATCCAGCACTGGTGCAAAGCTCATATCTAAGCCGCAGGCGGCCATTTCCATGCCCAGCAGCCAGCCTGTGTCTTTGGCTAGGGTTAGCCCTGCCGCTGGGTCACTGGCGAATAGCTCGCCAATTCGCGCCATGGCGGGCAGCGTGGTCACCCCTTTTTTAATCCGCTGGACCCGGCCACCCTCTTGATCAATACCAAGCAGCAGATCACCACGCACGCGGCGAATACTGCTGCAGAGCTGCCGTACTTGGTAGGCATCTTCTACGTTGCGGGCGAATAGAATAACGCCGCCCACGGCTGGGTCTTTTAGCAATCGCTTTTCAGCGTTGGATAACTGCGGCCCCTCAAGGTCAAGCATGACCGGGCCAGTGGGTTGCGTCATGGTGGTGAGTCCAACAAAAAGGGAGCCATTCTAGACTAACCGCTTAGCGTGTCAAAATTCTGGCAGAGTGTCCGAAGGTGAGCTTAATGCAGCCAAACCGGCGTGCCCGGTTTAGCATGGTCAAACAGGTAGTGTAAGTCGTGATTGCGTAGGCGTATGCAGCCGTGGGAGGCAGCCACACCCATTGGCTGATTCTCAGGCGTACCGTGAAGATAAATATAGCGCCGTTGGGAGTCGACATCACCACCACGGTTTATACCGCGCTCTAACCCGCAGAGCCACAGGATGCGCGTTAGAATCCAATCTCGTTTAGGAAAATTGACGGCTAACTGGGGTGAAAACACTTCCCCTGTCCATCGGCGGCCACGAAATACAGCATTGTCGGGTAAGCCCTTGCCAATAGACGCGCGTACATAGTGCCAGCCCAGCGGTGTTTGGCCGCTACCCTCTTGCTGTCCTACGCCAGCCGCTCCAGTGGAAACGTCGCACTCATAGCTCACCTCTTTCCCCTGCCAGTAACGCAGTCGCTGCTGCTGGGTATCGATGTCGATCCAAGCATCTTGGGAAGGCGGTAATTCAGCTAACCTGGGTGTTTCCATACGGCCCCTCTTCAACGGCTGCCGGTAACGGCGCATTCATGGCCGCGACCACAACTGGGCGTAGCCGCCGTACAAGATCACGCACCGTTACCTGCTCTTGATAATCCTTAGCGGCGATATCACGCAGCGCATCCAAGCCCGATAGCGTAAATATCACCGTACCTAGCATAAAGTGTAGCCGCCAAAAGCGCTCGGCATCTGGCAAATCGGGTGTTGCTTTGCGGACAAGTTCAGTAAAGCGCGTGAATACATCACCATATTCCTGCTGAATGTAACGCCGTAAATGCCCTTGAGCTTGACTGTAAGCTAACCCTAATAGCCGCATAAATACCTTTAGGCTATTTCGCTCAGCAGGCACGGCAAGCACGGTGGTGGCCATGGTCTCTAAAAGCACTTCTAACGGAATTGGCTGGCCTTGATAGCGGGCTTCCAGCTCATCCAGTGCACTGTGAAAACGTACTGAAAATGGGTCAAGGTAGCGGGCAAATACCGCTTGAATCAGCGCTTTTTTGGAACCAAAGTGATAGTTGACAGCGGCCAAATTGACCCGTGCTTTGCTAGTGATGTTACGCAGCGACGTTTCGGCAAAGCCTCGCTCTGCAAATAGCACCTCTGCGGTATCTAAAATACGCGTTACCGTATCTGACTGGGCCATGGCGCCCTCCAAAAAACAGGTGTTTAAAACATGCCTGAATACTATGCCATAACCTATGTTGGCTCAATCTCTTATCCTAAGGCGCCAAGGGTTAATTAACGTTTAGCGGCTGTTTATATTGAGCGTAACTCGCCATATACTGGACAGAGCAACATACTGTATACTTAAACACATACTGATTAAGCCGACATGTAGCTACTGTTTTTTTCACTGTTTTGGAGTTTGGTATGTCGCGTCCACTTACAGCACGTCAGCAACACGTATTTGATTTTATTGTTAAAACCATGGGTGAGCTTGGCTACCCACCCACCCGTGCGGAAATTGCCAAAGCGCTTGGATTCCGCTCGCCCAACGCCGCAGAGGAGCACCTGCGTGCACTGGAGCGCAAAGGGGCTATCCGCATTATCCGCAACACATCGCGCGGCATTCGCTTACCTAGCCAGGAGCCACAGGAGCTTGCCGAGGCGCCAGTGGCAAGCCCTTCTGCCACCGTTGAGCTGCCGACCAACGGGCTTCCCGTGATTGGCGAGGTTGCCGCTGGCAGCCCTATTCTTGCGGCTGAACACATTGATCGCTACTGCCCGCTGCCCGCCGATTACTTCACTCCCAAAGCAGACTACCTGTTACGGGTTCGCGGCCTTTCCATGAAGGATATCGGCATACTGGAAGGCGACCTGCTTGCCGTGCACCGCACCGACCGCGTACGCGATGGGCAAATTGTCGTAGCACGCCTGGAGGACGAAGTGACGGTCAAACGTTTTAAACGCCAGGGGCATCAAGTCACCCTGATTGCCGAGAATGCCGACTTCGCCCCCATCGAGATTGATCTGCGCACTCAGCAACTCGACATCGAAGGCGTGGGTGTCGGCGTTATTCGCGGTGGTAATGGGCAGGCGCTTGGCTAGTTGCCTGCCCCCGGGGGAGCCTACTGCAAGTCGATATAGCGGTGGTCATTAAAAGTGGCCACCCAGCTTGGGTGGTAAACCAACAAAATACTCAGCAGCATACCGGTAATAAATGCTTCTGACGGCATCAATAACGGTAAGAAGCGGGCATACTCCTGGGCGAGATGGACAGCCTCTGGGTCAGTGCCCGCCACGATAATCAGTGCAACCGCAGAGAGCCCTCCCCCTAACGTTGCCAAAGCAGCACCGAAAAAGCCGCAGGCAAACAGAAATACCATCAAATTGTCGGGCAGCCGGCGGTCGACAAACCGCCATACCAATCCGGTCACGAACGTAGGCACAATGCCGGTTACCAGCACATTTGCGCCCAATAGCAGCCACTCATTTCTGCCAATGGCCACCATGGCGATGTTAATCATCACATTGCTGATCAGCGCCAGCGGCGTTTTAAATACCAGCGTCATCAGCACTGTGAAGACCAAATGCAAGGTCAGCCAATCTACCGCTTGCGCGCGCAGCTGCCACATCAGCATGACGGCTAACGTGGCCGCCATCCAGCGATGCTGAAGCGCGGTATCCTCGAGTAGCGGCTGCCAGGGGCGCAAGTATAGGCACCAAGCAAGAACGCTCAACGAGAATAGCCATGTCACTACCAATGCCCATGGTGCCAGTACGCTTTGTGCAAATGACATGGCGTTCCCTCACCTGCTTATTTAGCTAAAAACGACGGTTTTATTACCATGAATCAACACACGATCCTCCAGGTGCCAACGCAACCCCCGTGCTAACACTGCCTTTTCTACATCCCGGCCAAAACGCACCAGATCGGTAGGCGTGTGGCAGTGGCTAACACGATGGATATCCTGCTCGATGATAGGGCCGGCATCCAGCTCTTCGGTGACATAGTGGCAGGTGGCCCCAATCAGCTTAACACCCCGCTCATAGGCTTGGTGGTACGGCTTTGCACCGGCAAAAGAGGGCAAAAAGCTGTGGTGAATATTAATCACACGGCCGGAATAGCGTTCGCAAAGTGAAGGCGGCAGAATTTGCATATAGCGCGCCAGCACTATGCAATCCGCACGGGCAGTATCAATCTGCTCCTGCACTCGTTCAAATGCCGCCTGCTTGTTGGCAGGGTCTACTGGCACATGGTAATAAGGAATACCGTACCACTCAGTCAGCGAGCGCATATCGTCGTGGTTAGAGATGACGCCAACAATATCGCAGTCCAGCTCACCCGCCTGCCAGCGGTAAAGCAAATCTACTAGGCAGTGAGATTCTCGTGACACCATCAGCACCACACGGCGACGCTTTTGAGTATCTACCAGCAACCACTGCATATTAAATTCGGTGGCTACGGGATCAAACGCTGTGCGTAGTGCCTCCGCCGACATACCCAGCGAATCGGCAAGGATTTCGTAACGCATGAAAAAGCGGCCAGTCTCTAAGTCAGAGTGCTGGCTGGCTTCGGTAATTGAGCCACCTTGTTGAGCAATAAAACTTGAGACACGCGCCACAATGCCCACTTGATCAGGGCAAGAAACGACTAAACGGTAATAATGGGACATAACAAACACTCTTAACGTATTAAACGGCACGCTCGCCAAGCACCTACCTACCGGCAGGTAAACTACATTAGCCGAGGTAGTGTACCGTAAGCACGTTACGGAAGCATCGTCGTCAGGCGCTTGGTGATTGTTACCCGCCCCCCGCATCCCGTATAGTTAAGGAATTACTTTTTAGGCTTTTCATAACTGATGCATCCACCACGCGTTCAACTTCGTCCCCGTCGCCGCCCGCCTCTGCGCCTACTCCCGCTAGGTGGATGTGGTGAAATTGGAATGAATCTTACGCTGTATGGATACAACGACCAGTGGATCGCCATCGATTGCGGCATGATGATTCGTCAGGACCTGCCCAACACCCCGCTGCAGGTACCCAATACCGATACCCTTGCCACACTTAACATTACGCCCAAAGCGCTGTTTATTACTCATGGTCATGAGGATCATATTGGTGCCGTGGCATGGTTATGGCCCAAATGGGGTTGCCCTATTTTTGCAACTCCGTTAGCTGCCGGGCTATTGCGCCATAAGTTTGCTGAACACCAGCTTAGTAACGCGGCGATTGAAATTATTGAGCCAGGCGATGCGGTTGAGAGCGGCCCGTTCACACTGCGCTACTTAAACGTCACCCACTCAATCCCGGAAAGCTGTTCTATTATCATGCAGGCAGGTGAGTATCGCGTGCTGCATACCGGCGATTGGAAACTTGACCCTAACCCATTGATTGGCACACCCGTTAACGCCGCTCAATTCAGAGCACTCGCACCGGTAGACTTACTGGTGGGTGACTCCACTAATGCGCCGATGCCAGGGCAATCAGGGAGTGAGGGGGATGTTGCCAAAGCGCTGGCCACGACGCTTAAAGCATGCAAAGGCCGCGTAGTAGTATCTTGCTTTGCCAGCAACCTAGCCCGTGTACTCGCCATCGGTTTAGCCGCTCACGCCTGTGGCAGGCGCGTTAGCTTAATGGGCCGTTCAATGGAGCGTATGGTGAGTGTCGCCAGAGGGCTTGGTTATCTGGATGACTTCCCACCGCTGGTACCTCCCCACGACCTCGGTTACCTGCCGCCGGAGGAGGTGGTGATTATTGCCACCGGCAGCCAGGGCGAGCCCCGCGCAGCCCTACAGCGCCTAGCACAGCGCCGCCACCCCTTTGTCGACCTAGAGCCCGGCGATAGCGTGATCTTTTCAGCCAAAGCGATTCCTGGTAACGAGCGCCCTATCGAGCAGCTGAAAAAACGCTTGTTGCAGTTGGGTGTGACGCTGTTTGACGAAATGAACCATCCAGAGCTTCACGCCACCGGCCACCCAGCCCAGGAAGAGTTGAAGAAGCTTTACCAGTGGGTAAGGCCTAAAAGGCTGCTACCGGTGCATGGCGAAGCACGCCATCAAGAGGCGCATCAGGCACTTGCTGAAGAGTTGGGTATCAGCGCCCCACTGGCACCGGTGAATGGCGACATGCTCGTTCTCGACCATCAGGGGCTACGCTGCGAGGCGCGCTACCCGCAGCCGCCCTGCATCGTCAATCAGAACAGCGTCGTGCCCCATCCAGGGCTAGAGAACCACCACTCCACCGCCCGGCGTGGCAGCCTATTTCTCGCGCTTCCCGTGGCGGCAACAGACACCGGTTGGTGCCGTATTGGCCGTTTGATGCTGGACAATAGTGGCGCTAGCCCCATGGATGAAGACAGCTTCAGCGAATGGCTAGATGAGCAGCTTGAAGACATTGAAGCGGATACTCTGGCGGACTTGCGCCACGCACTTCAACCAAGATTAGTTCACTGGCTAGCTAACCACTTGCAGCATATGCCGCAGGTGCATCTACAGATCATGGCAGCGGAAATGCCTTCAGAAACAGAGCTAGGCAGTAGTTTTTAAGCAGCACCGTCACTACAAGAGCCACTATACAAGCGCTCAGTAGTGGGGCGGTTCAAGGAATGGTAGTTCAAGACATTAAGTTCTTGGAAAATGTGTCAAAACCAAAAAAAGCCGGCCCATTGGGCCGGCAACAGGAAGCTTACTCGCATAGCGTAAGCCCCCTCCCCTGACGACTAGCACAGCCTGCTGGATTAAGGCTTTTTACGCTCATCCTTGCGCAGATGGTCACGTATCACAAAGCCAACCCAACCGACCATAAAAGTGATCACTAATGCGACAGTGGCTAAGCCGAAAATAACAGCGTCGTCCCAGTACATAATTTCCCCCTCCCGCCGTGATGTATGGGGCTATCCTACTGTGTTCGGAAAGGGGGAACCTGACCTGGGTCAAGCTTTTAAAATGGCTGTTGCTAAGGCGAGTAGGAACTTGATACAGGTCAGTTTTTAACGCGCCTCACCCGAGAAAAACGGCTTTTTTAGAGCACCTTGCGGTCTTCTACTTTGCTGTGTTCGGTGCCCGGCGGCAGCGGATGGCCCTTGGCAAGTTCCGCTCGAGTAGCCTCGCGCACTTCCAGAACCTTCACCTGATAGCGCAGCGTGTGGCCCGCCAAGGGATGGTTGGTATCCACCGTGACGTTATCACCATCAATGCTCAGCACGGTGACAATCTGCGGCCCCGCCTCGCCTTCAGTTTGGAAACGGCTGCCTGGCTCAATTTTCGCGCCGCCAAATGAGGCGCGGCTCACCTCTTGCACTAAGTCTTCATTACGCAAGCCGTAGGCGTCGGCAGGCGCGAGCGTCACGCGCAGCTCATCGCCAGCGGCGCTACCTTCCAAATCCCTCTCCAGGCCCGGCAAAATATTGTTGTGGCCGTGGAGATACTCAAGGGGCTTATTACGTGCGTTGGAGTCGTCCAGCACGCGGGTAGTGCCATCGTTCAGCACATCGCTAAGTACGTAGTGCAGCGTCACTACCTGATGGGCGGTAATCGACATGGAAAACTCCTCTCCGGTAAGCTGTCGGCTTTGTCATGGAACCCAGGCCATGAACCTCAGGGCTAGTCTAACACCGACCGGTTTTTGAGCGGGCCTAGACACCGATGTTTTCTTTTTGGAGTACCCCCCCACATGCCCACCCCGACTCCTCAGCGCAGTTGGTTGGCAGCGCTTGCTATCTACTGTCGAGCGCCAGTGATCACCATGCTGTTTTTAGGCTTTTCCGCTGGCCTACCGTTCCTGCTAGTGTTCTCTACCCTCTCCGCATGGCTACGCAGTGACGGGGTCGAAGTGGCCGCCATCGGTTTCTTTGCCTGGATCGGGATGCTCTACTCCATCAAGTTCTTCTGGGCTCCGGTGGTAGACCGGTTAGCGCTACCGCTTCTCACACGCGCCTTTGGACAACGGAGGGGCTGGATGCTGCTCGCCCAGGGAATGATTGCCACGGGTCTGGTGGGATTGGCCGGGTTAGATCCGGTGGGCAACCTAGGGTGGGTAGCGGCCTTTGCGCTGCTGGTGGCGTTTGGCTCCGCCACGCAGGATATCGCTATCGACGCTTACCGGATTGAATCTGCCGATGACGATGTTCAGGCGGCAATGGCCTCTACCTATATTATCGGCTATCGCGGCGGGTTGCTGGCGGCGGGGGCCGGTGCGCTCTATGTGGCCTCGGCGGTGTCCTGGAACGCAGCCTACCTCACCATGGCCGCGCTAGTAGGCGTGGGCGTGCTCACCGTGCTGATTCGCCCAGAGCCCAGACGCGCCTCATTAACCGTGCAATTAATCCACGAACCCAAAGTGCGTGCCTTTATTCGCGCCAGTCGGGGCCAGCCTAAAACGCTGCGCCGTCTAGGCGCCTGGGTGATTGGGGCGATTGTCTGCCCGTTTACCGACTTCTTCCGCCGCTTTGGGGTGAAGGCGATGGGCATCTTGGTGTTCATTGCGGTGTTCCGAATTAGCGACCTCGCCATGGCATCGATGGCGAACCCGCTCTATATCGACCTGGGCTTTTCGCTGGCCACCATTGCCAGCGTCACCAATATTTTTGGGATTGCCATGAGCATCGCGGGGGGCATTCTGGGTGGGCTGCTGGTGGCCCGTTACGGCATCGGCCCGCTGCTGATGTTTGGCGCAGGGCTGGTGATGGTCACCAACCTGCTGTTTGCAGCGCTGGCGCTGATTGGCAACCAAGTGCCCATGCTGGTGGTGACGATTATCGGGGACAACCTCGCCAACGGCCTGGCCAGCGCGGTGTTTATCGCTTTCTTATCGAGCTTGACCTCGCGGGCGTATACCGCCACGCAGTACGCGCTGTTTTCTTCACTAATGACACTACCGGGAAAATTCCTGAGCGGGTTTGGCGGGATCGTGGTCAGCGCCCAGGGCTACTCCACCTTCTTTGTGATTGCCACGCTCCTCGGCTTGCCCGCCATTCTGCTGGCGGTTTGGATCAGCCGGGATAAACAGCTAGTGCCTGCCCCAGTGAACGAGGCAGGCCGCTAGCCAAACGCATGTATAACGCCCTTCAGCGGTGGCGGGCTAACCATGCCAGTGCCCCAGGCGTGGTACGCCACTGGTCGCGCATCAGCGTGCGGTACTGCCACGCCTCCGCCCGCGAGCCAGGGTCAACCTGCCCATCCGCATAGGGCATGGAGGGCTTGGGGTTCTCGGCGCATATCAGCTCCAACGCGTGGCGATTGTGGGCAATCACTTTGGCCAGTGCCGCTTCGGCGGCTTCTAGCTGCCCTAACCGGTAAAGCGCCAGGGTGCGACCCATCAATAACCCCAGCACCAGCGAGCCATCATCTTTTTGCGGCTCTTCGGTCAGCGCCAGCGCCTCTTCGTTGCGGTCATCGCGCAGTAGTTGGTCAAGCACCAACTCTTTCAGGCCCAGGCTATCTTCCTGGTCGATCGCTAGCAGCTCTTCGGCCAATTCACGGGAGTGCTGACGGGCACCGCGCTCCATCCCCACCACCAGTGCCAAGCCCGTGCGTAGCAGGATAGCGTTATCGGCATCGTCCCAACACAGGCTGCCGTCGCCTGCGGCGCGGGCCTGCTCCAGCCAGCGTGAAAGGCGCAGCGCCAACGGCTCCAGCAGGCTAGGAGCCATCCACGGCAAGCTGCCGAAGCGGCTGGTCAGCGCCAGCGTGAGGTCTTGCACCACCTGGGGGGCATCCAGCCACTCCGGGTGGGCGCACAGCGCCGACATCCAATCAATCGCATTGACCCAGGGGTCGTCACGGAAGCCCAGCGCCACCTCTTCATCCACCATGACCTGGAACTGCTCGTGCCACGCGGCAAACAGCGTCTCTTCACGGGCGGTGGTGGTGTAGTGCAGACGGCCGGACTCGACATCTTGCACAATAGAAAGCTTGGGAGCGGTGGGCAGCGCCGCCAGCAGCGCTTGCAGCGAGACCAGTGGCGTCGCCATATCTTCTTCAGCACTCAGGAGCTGGTCAGCCAGTGTCGCGCCGGGGTTATCCGCCAGGGCGGCCAGGAAATCGAGCTGGTCTTCGTCCAGATCCCCCTGACGCACCAACCGGCGGTACCAGAAGTTAGCTCGCTCTTTGGCCTCCTTCTCATGGCCTTCGTGGAGCAGCAGCATGGCTTCGATGTAGGCCAGGGTGGGCGAATCGGGCAGCGCCTGCTGGGCTTTGACGAACGCCGCGCGGGCGCTGTCCAAGTCGTCGTTATCCAGGTGCATCAAGCACAGCCGCTCAAGGGCCACGCCGCGTAAAAACAGTGGCCCGCGCTCCATCACGTCATCCAACAGGTCCGCACGCTTGCGGGTAAAGCCACGCTCTTGGTAGATATCCAGCAGGATTTCAAAGGCGGGTTCGGCCTGCTCCGGCAGACGCGACCAGTCGCTGCCGTCAAACAGCGACTCCAGAATCTGCATGGCACGGCCGGTTTGGCCACTTTCTGCGGCAATCAGCCCGGCTTCTAGCAGCGCTTGGGGCGGTGCCTGCTGGCTATCTAACGCTGCCTTCAGCGTGGCACCCTTCCATTCGCGCAGCGAGAGCATCCACATCATCTGCTCGGGGATTTCCGTCGGGAAGTCGACACGGTAGCAGCACTGCTTGTACTTACGGCCGGAGTCGCACCAGCAGGGCTCGTTACGGCCAGGCGTCGCTAAAGGCTCACTGGCAAAATCCAGCCGCTCAAGGGGCGTCTGCGACCATAAAATCGGCGCTAGCGCCTGTACGGTGGCAAGATCACCGTTAAACGCCTCCGCGCCTTTGGCACGTACCCATGTCATAAAATCGGGGTAGTGTTCTTGTTGCCTGATTGCCGAGAGTGCCCCAGAGGCAAATCCCAGCAGCTGATCGACCCATACCGCCAGCATTGCCGTCTCCACTGTCTTCAAGACTATAAATCTATAAAACCAATTAAAAAGCGCAATAGTCTAGCATGGCTGGCAGTGCTACCGCAGCGGCAATCGCTGGCCGGTTATTGTTGGGTCAATGATTGCTTAGCCGGTGCGCGCCCACTCAAGCAGCGGCTGGGTGCGGCCATGCATATCCAAACGGGCTTTCAGGCGCACTAAATTCCAGTAGTGGCCGTTGAGCGCCCGGGAGAGTAGCAGCGTATCCGCTGGTGGCTGCAGCCGGTCCATCGCCGCCCACACCTTAGGGGTCAGCTCCCGTAGGCGGCGGTGCACGCGCACATCGCTGAAATCCTGCTCGCCAGGGGCAAACAGCGGGGTAACGCACTCGGCGGATTCACGATAGAGCGCCAGCGGCGCGCCCTGCCCCTGGCGGCCACCCATTTTCATCAGCGCCTCGTCCATCGCCATCGGGTCCTGAGCCAAAGTGGCATCCAGCAGTTGCATCATGGCTTGTAGCCGCGCTTCGGGGACCGGAATCACCGCGCCCAAATCGTAAATCACCAAGCGGCCCTGCTCATCGCAGGCGAAGTTACCCGCATGGGGGTCAGCGTGCAGTTCGCGGTAGGTAAACAGCTCCTCGGTAATCCAGTCCGCCAGCGCGACGGCGACTTTTTGACGGGTGGCGTCATCGGCGCTCTCTAAATCCCGCAGCGGCGTGCCGCCTACAAAGCGCATCGCCAAGACATGCTGGCCGGAAAGCTCAAACAGCGGCTCGGGAATCACCAAGGCGGGGTTATCGCGATAGCGCTCCCGATAACGGGCCAGCGCCTGGGCCTCGGCGTGGTAGTCCAGCTCGTCACGCAGCCCCGCTGCCAGTTCCTCAAACAACGCATCCAATCGAGCCTGGGGCACTTTGAACCAGCGCCCAAGCCCCATCATGCGCCTGACCTGTTTAAGATCGCTCTCCAATACCTCGGCAAGCCCTGGATACTGCACTTTCAGCACCACGGTCTCCCCTTCGTGGGTCACCGCTTTATGCACCTGCCCCATCGAGGCGCTGGCAAAGGGACGCTCTTCTACCTCGCGAAACTGCTGATCAATGTCGCCATACTGCAGCACCAGCGCCTCGCGGATTTTCGGCCAGGGCATCGGCGCTGCTTGGCGCTGCAGGCGGGCTAGCTCGTTGGCCAAATCCGGCGGCAGAAGGTCATCCCACTGGGACATAATCTGCGCCAGCTTCATGGCCGGGCCTTTTAGTTCGGAAAGCCCCTCGAAGAGCGCCTCGCCCAGCGCCCGCCAATCCGCTTGGCCGCCCAGACGTGTTTTCAGCAACGCTCCACCGGTACGGGCACCTAACCCAAATAAACGTCGTGTTCTACCGCGCTCGCGCATGGAAACCGCCTCCCAGTGTTTTGTGCCAGCTTACTCAATTCGATAATTTTATACAAAAACTATACGCATAAAAGATAGGCGACACCTTTTAGCTACCTGTATACATTTTCACGCATGAACTCTCTAACCGCTTGATGGGTTCTGCTACCATGGCAGCCATGACTAGACCGCTGCCAGGGCCACACCGTATGCGCTTGATTATCGCCGAAAAACCCAGCCTAGCCCGCGCCATTGCCGACGCCCTGCCCGGCGGCGGCAAACGTCAGGAAGGGGCAATTATCTGCGGCGACACCACCGTCACTTGGTGCCTGGGCCATTTGCTGGAGCAGGCACCACCGGAAGCCTACGACCCCGCCGATAAACAGTGGCGCTTGGACCGCCTGCCCATTGTGCCAGGCACTTGGCAGCTAACCCCGCGCCCCAAAGCGCGCGGCCAGCTAGCGGTGATTCGCAAACTGATCAAACAAGCGACCAGCGTGGTGCACGCAGGCGACCCGGATCGCGAGGGCCAGCTACTGGTGCAAGAGGTGATCGAGCACTTGAAGTATCGCGGCCCGGTGCAGCGGCTATTAATCAGCGACCTTAACCGCCCGGCGGTGAGCCGTGCACTGACCAGCCTGCGGCCGAATGACGAGTTTCAGCCGCTGTTCCAGGCCGCCCAGGCGCGCTCCCGGGCCGACTGGCTTTACGGCATTAACCTCACCCGCGCCTGGACGCTCACCGGCCGACAGGCGGGGCACGATGGGGTGCTTTCCATCGGTCGCGTGCAAACCCCGGTACTGGGGCTGATTGTGCGTCGCGATAACACCATACGCGATTTCAAGCCTTACCCCTTCTACCCACTCTGGGTGGACTTGCAGGTAGCCCAGGGCCAACTGCGCGCTTGGTGGGTTCCCAAGGCGCATCAACCTTTAGATGATCAAGGACGGCTGATTGACCGAGCACCCGCCGATGCCCTAGCAGCAAAACTCCCCGGCGCACGTGGCACGCTCACCACGCTCGACCAACAGGAGAAGCGCCAAGCCCCGCCGCTGCCCTACTCGCTCTCGGCCCTGCAGGTAGACGCCGCCCGTCGCTTTGGGCTTTCCGCGCAGATGGTGCTGGATATTTGCCAGCGGCTTTATGAGCAGCACAAGCTGATTACCTACCCACGCTCCGACTGCCGCTACCTGCCCGAAGAGCACCTAGCGCTTGCCCAGCGGAACCTCTCTGGTGCCTGCCAGAATGACGACACGTTACGTGGGTGGCTCAACGGGGCCGACTTTACCCTGCGCTCAAAAGCCTGGAACGATAAGCAGGTCGGCGCACACCACGCCTTGGCACCTACCGGCAAGCCCGCCGATGTCAGCCAGCTTTCCGCCACCGAAGGCCATGTGTTTAGGCTGATCGTGCGTAATGTGATGGCGCAGTTCTACCGCCCGCTGCGTACCTTTGAGGTGAAAGCTGAGTTCACCCTGCTTCAAGAAGCCTTTCGCGCTCGCGGCCAAAGCATTCTCGACCCTGGCTGGAAGCCGCTGTTTACTACTCGCGAAGATACCCCACCGCTACCGCCACTCACCCAAGGCGAAACCTGCCAAGCACTCGGCGCAGGTGTGGAAGAGCGCGAAACCCGCCCACCGGAACCATTCACCGATGCTAGCTTGATCAAAGCGATGATGAATATTGGCCGCTACGTGGATGACCCGAACGTGCGCCGCACCCTGCGTGACACCGATGGCCTAGGCACCGAAGCCACCCGCGCAGGCATTATCGAAACCCTCGTGCAGCGCGGCTACCTAGTGCGCCAGCAAAAAGCCCTGCGCGCCACCAAACTCGGCTGCGCGCTGATCGCTGCCCTACCCAGCGCCGTCAGCACACCGGAACGTACCGCACTCTGGGAGCAGCGCCTGCGGGCGATATCCGAACAGCAAGACGACCCCAACGCCTTCCAACACGCACTTTTGGAAGACTTACGCGCCCTGCTAGGCCAAAGCGACGCAGGCAAACTACGCCACAGCCTGCAAACCGCCCAGGGCGAAGCCGGTGGCCCAACCAAACGCAACGGAACCACCAAGAAAGGCTACACGCGGCGTAAAAGCACCGGCAGTAAGAAAACCACGGGGAGCCGCAGCGGTGCGGCGGGTAAGCAGCGTGCGGAGAAGAAGCGCAGTAGCTAGGCACCTGCCGGTAAATCAACAGCCAAGCCACTTTTTTTGTTAAGACTTTTGTTAAGAGCAGTCAATATAACGGTATAACTCTCCCCTCAGACAGCTCAACAACATAGCTATTCCCCCCTGCTCAACTATACTTTTTGCGGGCCAAGTGGCCCTGCACCTCGAAAGGAGGGCGCGTTATGCACATTTCAAAAGAAGCTATCCCCGTCCGGCTAGACGTACCCGGGGCAGTCGCCCGGCAGCAAACCGACTTTGGAGACGTAACAGGGTTTGGAAAAATGGGGGCTGAGTACTTCTCCTTTGGCTCCGGCACGGATATCACCGAACTGCTGCACGGCCTTGAGGGAGACAGCTGCCAATGCCCGCACTGGGGGTATGTCGTCAAGGGGGCTATCACCGCGCTCTTTGCTGACCACAGCGAAGAAACCTCGAAGGAGGGTGACTTGTTTTACTGGCCACCCGGGCACAGCGTTCGCGCGGAAGAGGATACGGACATCGTCATGTTCAGCCCACAGCATGAGCATAGCTTGGTTATCGACCATATTAAGCACAAGCTCGCTATGTAGCGTCTATTAAAGCCCCTGGAGCCAGATTAATGTATCTGGCATCTGTATCTGGCATCGAATCGGATTCAGTGGCTCACCAACGGCGGCAGCGCTAGCACTTTTTTCCGCAGTTTTTGCTTCTGCGTTTCTAACGCTGCCTGCCACTGCGAGCACTCTTTGCGCTGCTCTTGAGGAATATCAACGCCTGCATTAAACGCATCTAGCCACGCTTGGCGGGAGCACAGATCCTGATAGTCGCCAAGCAGGCTTTGGCGACGCTTCAGCTCCACCAGCAGCGGCTCGGCAAGGGCTGGGTTTAAATCGGCAAGATAGCGGATGCGCTTCACTCCCTTACGGAGATCGTGCAGCTCGGTGTCGGGGGAAGCTGGCGAGAGGGCCGCCAACGCCTCATTGTGCCGTGTGATGCGCTCATTCAGCACCGCCTGGATGCGCTTGCAGGTGAGTTTCGACAACGCCTTCCAAAGCTCATCCGAGGCGATATAACGCTGCCAACTCTCCAGTTCGTCAACATAGCCTGGCGCACGTAACTGCTGGCCCAGGGTTTGACGCTGTGCCTGTCGGCAATGCTGCAGCCACTGCCGTAAATGCTGGCGCGTGTCGGTAGAGAGCGGCGGCTGGTTTTTCGCCAGCTCCTCCAACAACACATCCAGATCACGGAGGTCGCTAGTCGCCTGGGCGCGCTGCTTGAGCCGCTTGAGCATCTTCTTCAAGCCGGGCACCTTGGTAATGGCGAGCACGGACTCCCCCACGGCGCGGCTGCGGCGCAGGTTCACGCGGTATTGGTGAAGAAATTCAGGGTCCATGCCTGCGATAACGCCAGGCTCCAGCGCCCTAACCATCTGATACTGGTACTCCAGCAAATCCCGCACGCGGCTCGCCGTACGCTTTTGATGCGTAGGCGGCTTGGGGGCAGTGCGCTGGAACAGCGGGAAACTGGCGGTTTCGGGGGTAATACCACCCTCTAAATTGGCTTCCCCCTTGGCGATGGCTTTCCAGGGGGTATCGGGCAGCGTCATGTACAGCACGCTGCCGGTGGGCAGCGAGTGCGGGGCTTCATCGTTTAGCCAACGGGTCAGCTCAATAAGCGCGGGATTATGCCCAATCACCAGCACCCGCTCGGCTTTATCCGGCAGCACTTTCAGCCACTCCAGCAGCGCATCCCCCTCGAAGGTATACAGCGCATCATCGAACAGCACATGGCTGGCGAAATGGTGTTCAAGGTGCTGCGCTTCAATCACATCGAAGGTTTGCCGCGTGCGTGCCGCCGTGCTGACAAAAATCTCACCTTCCAACGCTTGCCAGCGCTGCAGCACCTGGGCCATGGCTTCCGCTTGGCGCTCCCCCCGCTTGCGTAACGGCCGTTGGTGGTCGGTCATCTCGCCGTGGGGTTGCTTGGCTTTGGCGTGCCGCATTAGGTACAGGTGGCGCATGGGGGCTGCTCCTCATCACGCTGTGGTTAACCACGCTATAGAAAACAAAGTTTAGTACATGCGGATTCGCTAGTGGGTATGGTTAAGCCCCGGCGTTAACCCTACCCCCTGTCATCACCACATACCACTACCCGATTCCTACCGCTGCGTTTACCAACGTAAAGCACCTGGTCTGCCCGGGAGATCAGCGATTCAAGGTCATCCTCCTTGGTGTTTGTAGCCGCAACCCCGATGGTGACACTGAGGCGTAGGCTGCCCATCTCTTCCTTTAACGGCTGCTCGGCAACCTTTCTTTTCAAACGCTCCGCGATGATTTGTGCATCGTTTAGGTGCGTGTTTGGCAAAGCCACGACAAACTCTTCGCCACCAAAGCGCCCTATAACATCCGTTGGACGAAGGGATTGCGTGCATACTTCAGCTACTTTAGCCAGCACCCAATCCCCGGAGCTGTGCCCCCAGGTATCGTTAATATGCTTAAAGTGATCCACATCGATCATAAACAGGCTAAACGGCAACTGTTTAGCCTGCGAACACTGCAATAACTCATCAGCCAGCTTCATAAAATGGCCACGGTTATTAAGGCTTGTTAGCGCATCACGCTCCGCCACTCGGCGTAGCTGTTTTTCCAGGGTCTTCCGGTGGTTAATTTCCTCAAGCAACTGCTGATTCCGCGCGCGCTCTTCGTAAAGCAGTGCATACTGCTTGCGCTGCAGGCCTTCTAAACGCAGCAAGGCAAAAAACCCCACTACATTGGCCATTACCAGCAGCAGCGCGATGCGTAGCAGGGCCATTGGCGCGACGTCTGTAAACAGCGCAGCAAAAACGAGAAAGCCAACCGTTAAGTAAAGGCTGGCTAACGCCACCACCACCAGCCGATTGGGAATAAGCAGGTAGAATGCCATGGTAGCCACCACCACCGCAGTCACCTGGGTGGGCAGGCTGTCAGGACGCAAAGGAATAATCAACAGAATACCGGTCGCTAATAACCATAGCGGCATGGCATGCAGCCAGCTTTTATAGCGATACCCGCGCCACACCCTAACCGCGAGCACCGTCAGAAGGCAGCCACTAACCACCACAATACGCATGGCAAGCAGTAGATAAAACTCATTGGTGAGGCCAAGCAAATAGTAATCCGATATCGCGAACATGCCAAAGATACAGGCCGCAACGCTCAAAGAGAGGCTGAATTGCAGCTTTACATCTTCCTGGATAGCTCGGCGATACATTGACTCGCTGCGTTGGTCACAAAACTGCCCCGTCAGCCAATGCACCTGATATTGCGCTTTTCTTAACGGCAAAGCCTGGTACTCCCTGGGTCAAGCGGTGGCTTGCTTGGACTCACCCAGAGAAGCTATTTTGCTAAGCTTCACCTGATAAGAAACGAGCCCAACAGAAAGCCACCCTATCTTATTGTTATACCAACGGCGTACATGGTGTGAAGTGCATTACTTGGGCATTTTAGCGTTACCCACCACCCTAGGGGCAATCGGTTAATCGTTTTTTCTAGCCTTCATCTAACACGCCGCCGGAGTTACCGTGCGATAGGTAGCCGTCACTTCCTCCAACCCTTGCTGTAACGCATCAATGCGGGATTTATGGGCGGGGTGTGTAGAGAGCAGTTCAGGAGGCTGGCTCCCTCCGTGAGCAGCCATATTGCGCCACAGCGCCACGCTCTGCTGCGGATCGAACCCTGCACGGGCCATAATCTCCAGCCCCATCAAGTCGGCTTCTTCTTCATGGGTGCGACTAAACGGCAGGCTAATGCCCAACTGGGCTCCCACTCCTAACGCCTGCATCAACTGCTGGCTGCCAAACTCCCCTTCCCCAAGCAACCCGACCACCAACAGCACGGCTTTAATGCCTAGTTGCTGGGTCAGGCGTTCATTGCCGTGGTCGGCCAGCACGTGGGCCACTTCGTGCCCCATCACTGCCGCTAGCTGGGCCGGTGTTTCCGCCACCTGCAGCAAGCCGGTGTGTACCCCTATGCGCCCGCCCGGCAGCGCAAACGCATTGGGGGATGGGTCTTCAAACAGCACCACTTCCCAGCGCTCGGGGAACTCCAGCCCTGGGTAGCTCGCCTTCGCCCCTGCCACCACTTTTTCCGCCACGCACTGCACCAGCCGGTTCGCTTGCGCATCGCGGCTGATCGGTTGGGTGTTGCGTAGCTGATCAAAGGCGTCTCCACCCATATCGGCCATTAGCGGGCCGGGAACCAACGCCAGTTGGGAGCGCCCGGTGGGCGTTTCACCGCAGCCCGCGAGTACAGCCAATAGCGCGAGCCAAAAAAGAGGTCGTACACATCGCCAATGCATTAGAAAGGTTCGCCTAAATTAAGAAACGTGCAACAGAGTATACGGCGCTTCGCAGGCGTGGCGCTCGTCGCGTTCATCCACGCTACCCAGCCCCAAGTGCCGGTCGTGATCATATGCCACAAACAAGCGCTCGTGATCCAGTCAGCCCTAACAACGGCTGAGTATAAGTAGCAGCTTACTAGAGCTTAGCGTCAAGCGCCGAAAAGAGGTCTGCCTGTTCAGCCTTGCCACGCCTGCTTTGGACTGCCGCGCTTGATTGACGTATGGCCGCTATGCTGGATATCAAGCGAACAAGCAGGCATGGTGGTGGTATTACCCACTATTCGCGAACCAACAGGAGATGACACAATGCCACACCGCTTTACTCAAACCCTCCGCATGATGGGGCTGTTATCAATCTTGGTGTTTTCACCCAACGCCTTCAGCCAACAACCGGAGGCAGCTTCCGGTGATGATGTCACCACCGAGTCGTTCCAAGACTGGGAGGTGCGTTGCCAGGAAAATCAGGCGGCAACCCGTTGTGCGATGATGCAAATGATCACTCAACCCGGCAGCGACCAGCCCTTGATGCAGGTGGTTCTCGACTACCCGCCCCAGATGGATGGCCCGGTGATGAGCTTCTTCGTGCCGCTGGGGGTGCGACTGGCTGCGGGCTTGCAATTGGTGGTGGATAACGGTGAACCCATTCAGTTCCCTTATCAGGTCTGCCAGCAGCAAGGCTGCCGTGCAGACGCCCCCATCGAGCCATCGATGTTGCAACAACTCCGCAGTGGCAATACGGCCACCCTCAGCATGATTGGCCCACGCGGTGACCGCATGGACCTGGATATTTCGCTGATCGGTTTCACCGACGCCAGTACCCGCATCGCTCCCTGATCTTACTCCCCCGAAAAAGCCGACCCATAAGGGTCGGCAAGCCTACCCGCCCACGTTAAGCCACCGCTTGCCAGCGTTCGGTAATGGCGCCGTTTGGACCAACGTTGCGTATCATTGATTCGTGGAACTCAGAATCAAAGCAAAGGAGTTGCCAATGAAGCACCAGAGGAAAATGAAACAAGTGGGACGCTATAGCGTTTCCTTGCTGGCTCGGCTAGGCCGCTACGAACTCGCGATGCTGTTATGCGTTGCGGTACTTTCCGGCGGGGTTTGGGGATTCATCGCGCTGGCCGACGAAGTCACCGAAGGGGACACCCAGAGCATCGATGAGAGCCTGTTGCTCGCCCTTCGCAATCCCGCGGATCTTAGCGACCCGATCGGGCCGGGCTGGGTCGAGGAAATGGGGCGAGACTTTACCGCGCTTGGCGGGGTCGGTGTGCTGGTACTCATCACGCTAGGTGCCCTGGGTTACTTGTTGCTTGCCAGACACTATCGAGCGGCACTCTTTACCTCGATAGCAGTGCCCGGCGGCATCCTACTCAGTACCGTGCTGAAGATGGGCTTTGATCGCCCCCGCCCGGACCTCGTGCCCCATGAAGCCATGGTCTACACCGCGAGCTTTCCCAGCGGCCACTCAATGATGTCTGCCGTGACCTACCTCACCCTGGCGGCGCTACTCACCCGCGTACAGCCCGCGCTAAGGCTGAAGGCTTACCTTCTGATACTGGCGATAGTGCTGACACTGTTAGTAGGCATGAGCCGCGTTTATCTTGGCGTCCATTGGCCGACTGACGTGCTTGCCGGTTGGGCGGCTGGGGCGAGCTGGGCAGCGATGTGCTGGATCGTGATGCGCTGGATGCAGCGGCGTGGGCAGGTAGAGAGGGAGGTGAACTTGCTGGATACTGAATAACCCGGCTCAAGCGGAGTTGGGGCTACAAGCGATGAAAGAAAAGCCTCTAGCCCTCAGGAGAGCGCTAGAAGCCACTGTTTTAGATAACCTTATTTCAGCTCCCCATAAGCTCCCTCTAACACGCAACACCACGGTCACTTCGTTATCATTGCGGTGATGAAAGAACCAACCTTAGTCACCGGTGAAGGGAACTTCCAGTTCGCCTTCGGGCACACCATCGGAAGCCCAAGCGAATGGCGCGGCAACGCCTTCTTCCATCGTCAGTTTGTACTCGGTGCCCTCACCCGGCGTGAGGTGAAGTTCACTTTATCGCCAAGGCTTATTGCGGACCATGGTGACTGCGCATGCTTCCCCTCATCTGTTCACGCTGTTCATCGGTTAGTAAGTCCTGCATCTGATTATGCATGCGCACGTTATCCGCCATCATATCGCCATGAAGGTTGGCCATTTGAGCATGCAGCGCCTTTACTTCCTCTGGTTCAGGGCGCTCATTCTGCATGATTTGCATCAGTTCATCGCGCAGGTTCATCATTTCGCCCATCCGCTCAAGTTGTGCCGCGCGGTGCTCCTGGCGCATCTCGCGCATGGTACTCATCTGCTGCTCATCGAGCATACCGGCCATGCCGGACATAGTCCCCATGCCGCCCATCATTGGACAAGGCATCATCCCGCTTTGCCCTCCCATCATCATCCCTGGGTACATGCCTTCTTGACTGCCCATCATCATGCCCGAACCCATAATACCTTGGCCGCCCATCATACTGCCTTGACCTTGGGCGCCCTGGTTCATACCTTGAGCGAAGATGGTATTGCTTGAGATACTCAGGCTTGCAACCAGACCAATAGCAAAGATCATCTTGTGCTTAACCATGATATTTCCTCTCATGCTGTCGCTGTGCGAGACATCACCTTATCCAATAAAAATGGAAGAAGGGGTAATTAGCTTACGCTAAAAGCCTACAACCTATAGGTAGCCCAAAGGTAAAGGGGAAACCAATCCCGATACCTAAATGTTGTCACAGGTCATTTTTTACCGCCGTTTTCAGCCCTGTTTCAGGTTGGTACGTTATAAAACTGAGCCATTTCCATGAGGAAGAGCGCGTCCACGTGCTTGCTCAAATACCTCTCCGCCCAAGAAGCGGAAACCGCTGAAGCCAAAGTGTTACTGAACGCTCTCTCGGCTCCCAAAGAGCACGAAGCCATGTGCCTTGTTCGCCAAACAGGGCGAATGAAAGGCCTTTGAAGGCCCAATCGAGCCAGTTTTAGCGCCTCCGCGATAAAGAAACGGCATCCATTCAAACCTGAAAACGTATAAGGAATCGGTATGCAGAAGAAGATGAGATCGCTCTCTACCTTTCACGCCACCTTAGCAACGCTGTTGATTTCGCTAGCAATCCCAGTACTCGCCCATGAAGGGCTCACCATCACTTCGCCTAAGGATGGTGACACCGTTCAGGACTCCCCTGCGGAAATTGGCATTGCGTTTGGTGGTGTGATGCGCATCACCCAGTTTGAGGTGACAGGCCCGAATGGCTCAGTTCCCCTTGATGGTCAGCCAGGCAGTGAACAGGTCGAACGCTACTTCGTAAAGCCCGGTGAAGTTCTTTCAGCTGGGAACTACCAGGTGCGCTGGCGCGGCCTATCGGATGACGGGCACATGATGTCCGACGGTTTTAACTTTTCGGTCGAGCCCTGACCCGTGACTTGGTGGTTCTCCGTAATAAATAGCCTCGATGTCTGGACCGTTGCGATGATTCTCGTGGCGGCGGGGGTTTACCTTAGTGCCCTAGTCGCGACGGGAGCCGTGCTGTTTCGCCTAGCGTTTCCGCAACTCCCTGATCACGACCGTAGGTGCGTTGTCCGCATGGGTGCCCTCGCTGCTTGGGCGGGGGTTATCCTGATTCTGTTCCAGTGGCCTTTGCAAGCCGGGTACCTTGGGGGCGGCAATGTAGCGGCTGCCACCAACCCGATGCTGCTAGGGATCGTGTTCGAGGGTGCGCCCGGGACGCGGCTGATACTGGCGGTTACTGGCTTGCTGCTGGTCCAGGTGGTTCAGCTGAATAACTTACTACCCTCGAAAACAGCCAATAGCTTGAGCCTAGTAGGCGTATTACTGGTGATGCTGGCATTCGTGCAGGTGGGACATACAGTGAACACCCCACGCCTCGTTTTGGCTGGTTTATTGATCTTTCACTTGATGGCGGCGGCATTCTGGGTAGCCTCACTTTGGCCGCTGTTCCACTTAGTGGGACGGCGTCACGACCAGGGCAATACCGCCCGCATTTTGACTCGTTTCGGGCAAATCGCCATGGGCGGAGTTGGCTTGTTGGTACTGGCGGGCGTCACTTTGGCCACGCTGCTAACGGGCGGTCTCACGCCACTGCTCACCACAGCATATGGACAGTTCTTGATCGGCAAGGTATTGATTGTCGCGGCGCTACTGTTATTTGCTACCGCGAACAAGTACCGTCTTGTACCAGCCTTGGAGAGCGGCGACACAACAGCCCCACGGCGTTTACAGCGCAGTATTGCCTTGGAGATGGTACTGGTCGTAGTGATACTGCTGGTCACTGCGGTGCTGACAAGGGTCACATCACCGAATGGTTAAGGAAAGGACATCCCCCTGGTTAGTTAAGCACCCAGCTTAATAGGCATATGCAACATGCAACGCTCACCGGGTAGCCAAGGCCGATACCACCCGCGCGCAGCAAGATGCACGACAGCCACGTGCTCATCGAGGCGACGGACATGACAGTGAAGGCTCCCAGCCCTGTCGAGGGTTTACACGGGGTTTGCTAAGGCAACTAGATGACATGGGGTTCAGGCTCATTTCAGGTTGGCACGATATAACGCTTAGGTACACAATTAAGAGGTAAACATGATGCGTAAGACCTACCTGACCTCCAGCCTACTGACAATATCACTCTGTGTTATGGGGACCGCCGCTTGGGCAGCGGACGAAAATGATAGTAGTCCTCACAATGACACGAGCAATGCCGATGTTGATCGCACTATTAGCGTTGAAGCGGGCGATATGTGGTTTGATCCTGAAGATATCCAAGTTACCGCCGGTGAAACGATTAAATTTGAAATTTCCAACACCGGTAATCTTGAGCATGAGTTTGTAATAGGTGATAAAGCTGCCCAGGAAGAGCACCGTAAGATGATGCAAGCAATGAGTGGTGCTCATGGTGCAGGTCATGGCGGACACGGTGGTCACAACATGGCGGAAGGTGCGCATGGCGGGCAAATGCCGTCTATCACCATCGGGGCAGGTGAAACCAAAACACTGGTATGGACGGCTCCCTCAGATGTTGCAAGTCTGGAGTACGCCTGCAATATCCCTGGTCATTATGAATCAGGGATGTATGGTGATATTAACTTTTAACACGATATTAGCTTATGAAACTGTTGCTTCTTGAAGATGATGACCTATTAGCCGAGAGCTTGGCTGAAAGTCTGAAAGACAACGGTTACCTCGTCGATGTAGCCGCCTCTGTCAAGGCGGCTGAGTCGTTTATGGCAACCGAAGAGTACGAGCTTGTCATCCTAGATATTGGGTTACCCGATAGCTCGGGGCTTGAACTTCTTACCCAGTGGCGTAAACAAAAACGTATTACTCCCGTTTTGATACTCACAGCGCGCGATACCTGGGAAGATAAGGTAATTGGCTTGGAAACCGGTGCCGACGACTACCTCACTAAACCCTTTCACGAAGCCGAACTGATGGCGCGCCTAAAGGCACTGTTGCGCAGACGGTCTGGTCAGTTATCCCAAGTCATCACTCTGAATGGTGTGTCCCTGGATGAAGCGAGCCAACGTGTTTGCAGCAAAGAATCAGAGTGGCGTTCGCTTACGGCCACCGAGTTTCGGCTACTGCGTTACCTGATGCTTCATCCCGACCGCATTCATTCCAAGGAGCGACTGCTGGAACAGCTTTACGCGTTGGAGCAAGACGCCGCCGCCTCTAACCTGGTAGAGGTATACGTGGCGCGCCTGCGTCGTTACCTTGGCAAATCGACCATCCAGACACGTCGCGGCCAGGGGTATATGTTTGTTTCACGTTGATAAACGCAGCTTACGGTTTCGTCTACTAGCTTGGCTGGGCGGCGTCGCGTTGCTGGTTGTTGGCTTGACATGGTTGCTGCACGGCGTATTTCTGCAAAAGCTTGCTAAGGATTTTCTCGGTGAACGCCTCAAGCGTGAAGCCGTACATGCAGTATCGCAGTTAGAAAATGACCGGTTGGCGATGCCCACATCGCTCGCCTCGACAAGCAAAACTTACCAGGTTTTTCATCACCTTTACGTACTACGTCTCAATGATGAGACCAGCGCCTCGCACCCAAAGTGGCAGAGGCAGCTCGCAACGTTACTGAACGAAGAAGGTAATGCGCTCATCGAGGTAACGCGTGGCAAGCGCCATTTGCTGGTATATCGCCAACATTTCGAGTGGCAGGACAGCAACGGCGTATTGCTGATTGGAGAGGACTTTTCTCAAGTAGAAAATGGGCTAGCCACGTTGCACTGGTGGGTAGGCGGTATTGCTGCAGGCTCACTTTCGATTTTGGTCGCGCTCAACATGCTGGCTGTTAACCGTGGTTTGCAGCCCCTGTGGCAGTTGCGTGATCAGCTTGAAGCCCTGCAAGCAGGCGAGCGTCAGCGACTCTCTCTGAACGCGCCCGCCGAGCTAGATGGTTTGGTCGCCCAGCTCAATCGCTTTATGGATGACATCGACCTGCGTTTGCAACGCTCACGGGAGTCAGTTGCCAACCTTTCTCATGCGCTTAAGACACCGTTGGCGGCGATCACCCAAGTGCTCAGAGGCAGCAGGCCAATTGACGACAGCCGCCGCCATAAGCTTCTGATGCGGTTGGAGGATATCAATGCACAATTGGATGCTGAGCTTCGCCGTGCGCGTATTGCAGGCCCTCATGCGGGACGTTTGACTCACCTCATCCGCGACAGTCAACGCCTAATGAGCATGTTCCGTAGTCTCTACCCTCAGCAGGTATTCGAACTAACACAGGCAATTAATCAGCGTGACCAGGTACCTATTGATGCCCACGATTACAGCGAAATATTGGGCATTTTGCTGGATAACGCTGGCAAGTGGGCCAAACAAGAGATTCGTTGCCATATCGACGTTACGCCGCACACGCTCATACTAACTGTTGATGATGACGGTCCCGGCGTCGCGGAAAGCGACATACCTCGTTTAGGCGAGCGTGGCACTCGGCTGGATGAACGCCATCCCGGTTACGGCCTGGGGCTTGCTATTTTGACGCAGCTGATAGAACGCTATCACGGTTACTGCCAATTTGAGCGTAGTCCACTGGGTGGCTTACGTGTTATCACCACGCTGCCGTTAACGCGTTAACGAGAGTGACATCCGCTTAACTGTTTTTTCAGCGTTGATTCAGCTTGCTCCCTCAAGATGATGATATTCATCAGTAATGGGAGCTTATATGACGCGTTCGAACATCCTCACCCACCCACTCTCACGTCGCCAGGTGTTGAAAGGCGGTGCGACGCTAGGAGTAGGTTCCGCCGCAGCAATGGGCTTAAGCCCCGCCTGGGCCAACCCCTGGGGGCGTACAAACGTCTACTCCAAAGGCGTGGAAGAAGGCCCGGAGGTATCGCTGGCCATTCGGCGTGAAACCATTCCTATTGATGGCCAGGAGGCCAGCGCTTTTACCATCAACGGTACCAGCCCCGGCCCGTTGATCCGCCTGAAGGAAGGCCAGGACGCGGTACTGCGCGTCACCAATCTGCTCAATGAGCCCACTTCGATCCACTGGCACGGCTTAATTCTGCCCCCGGAAATGGATGGGGTGCCAGGGGTAAGCTTTGCTGGCATTGCGCCCGGCGAAACCTTTACCTACCGTTTCCCTGTACGCCAGAACGGCACCTACTGGTATCACAGCCACTCCGGCATGCAGGAGCAGCTAGGCCACATGGGGCCGCTGATTATCGACGCCGCCGAGCGCGAACCCTTCCGCTATGACCGCGAGCACGTGATACTGCTCACCGACTGGACCTTTGAAGACCCCATGTCGGTGTTTCGCAACCTGAAAACCATGGAAGGCTACTATAACTTCCAAGAACGCACAGTTGCCGATTTCTTCGCCGATGTACGGCAAAACGGCTTCGCCCACACAGCCGAGATGCGCGGCATGTGGGCCAAAATGCGCATGAGTTCGCGGGACATCGCCGATGTCACTGGCAGCACCTACACCTACCTACTCAACGGCCATTCCCCTGAGGAAAACTGGAGCGCGCTGTTCAAGCCGGGCGAACGTGTACGACTGCGCGTGATCAACGGCTCGGCGATGTCCTACTTTGATGTCCGTATACCCGGCCTCAAAATGACGGTAGTGGCCGCCGACGGCCAACCGGTTCAGCCCGTACCTGTCGATGAGTTCCGCATCGGCGTTGCCGAAACCTACGACGTCTTGGTATCACCCGAAGACGATCAAGCCTACACCATCTTCGCCGAATCCATGGATCGCAGCGGCTACGCTCGCGCCACTTTAGCCCCGCGCGAAGGCATGCAGGCAGAAATTCCGGACCGTCGCCAAATTGCTGATCGTGGCATGGAAGCCATGGGTGCACACGGCATGGCTGGTATGGATCATTCCACTATGGAAGGAATGGATCATTCGGGCATGTCGAACATGGAGGGGATGGACCACTCCAGCATGGAGGAAATGGATCACTCGGCTATGTCAAATATGGAGGGTATGGATCATTCCAACATGCAAGGAATGGATCATTCGGACATGTCAGGTATGAACGGCATGGATCACTCCCAAGGCATGGCCAGAGAGCAGCGCAACACACTCGCAAGCGGCATGTTGGCAGCTGGAGAAGCCCAGCCAGGCTCCCGTTACGATCAAGTGGGTATTGGTATTGATCCCGATGAGCGTCGTGTACTGGTTTACCGAGACTTGAAGGCCTTCACGCCTTGGCCCGACCGCCGCGAGCCTGGACGCGAGCTTGAGCTGCACCTCACCGGCAACATGGAACGCTACATGTGGTCGTTCGACGGCAAGAAGTTTAGCGAGGTGAACGGGCCAATCCACTTCGAGAAGGACGAGCGGCTGCGCCTAATCCTGATCAACGACACCATGATGGAACACCCCATTCACCTACACGGCATGTGGATGGAACTGGAAAACGGCCAGGGAGAGCTGATTCCACGTAAACACACCCTGAATATTAAGCCCGGCGAGCGTGTTTCGGCGCTAATCACGGCAGATGCCGAAGGCAGTTGGGCCTTCCATTGCCATCTGCTTTATCACATGGATGCCGGCATGTTCCGCGTTGTTCAGATTTCTTAAGGAGGCAGTATGAAAGCCAAGCTCTACTTCACTGGCGTTAGCTTAGTGTTTGCCATGACCACCGCTGCCCATGCGGAAGATGGTTACGACGCTCCAAAAGATTGGCCAGCCCCGATGATGGAACACAATATGGGGATGGCGCTCTTTGATCGTCTTGAATATAGCGTGCCCGATAACGGCGAAGAGGCCGTTGTGTGGGACTTTCAAGGCTGGTACGGCGGTGATATTAATCGTGTCTACCTCAAGTCAGAAGGCGAGAACGTCCAGGGCGATGGTGAGGATGCTGAGTTCGAATCCCTTGAACTGCTCTACAGTCGCCTAGTGGCCGACTTTTGGGAGTTACAAGGCGGCTTGGGTTACCAGGGTGGCGTCTTTTCCGATGACCACGCCGAGCGAACCTATGCTGTGGTGGGCCTGCAAGGGGTGATGCCCTATGGCATCGAAACCGATGTCGCTCTACAACTGAGCGATGACGGCGATCTGGCCGTCAGCGTTGAGGGTGAATACGACCTGCGCCTGACGCAACGCCTTTATCTGCAGCCACGGACTGAAATTGCCGTTGCTGCCAGCGAAGTCGAAGAGTTTGGTGTGGGCCAAGGGCTTAACTCCGTGCGTGTGGGAATGCGCCTCGGCTATGAGGTGACCCGCCGCTTCGCTCCCTACGTGGGCGCTTACTGGTTAAAAGAGTATGGCGATACCGCCGACCTTTCTCGTGCTAGTGGAGATAGTAGCGAAGACACCGGCGTGGTGGCGGGTGTCAGGTTAATGTTCTAAATCGTTAAGCACTTCATAACTCGCGCCACCGGAAGGTGGCGTTTTTACAGCAGCAAAACTGGCTGGTTTAAAGTAAAAGCTACTTGCCTGTGGCCCCGCAAAATCCGCCCTTCCGAGAGCCATTTGCCATGTGGCTGCACATAGGTTCTATCTTTAATGTCTACAACATCAAAAAATATCGCACAGGAGTCTTTGGCAGCCACAGCTGCTGTCGTTGCCATTAATATAAGGAGTCGTTTTCATGGCTGATCAGGATAGAACGCCACAATATAAAGAAAACAGTCTTTCGCTGGTCGGTGCCATTGCATTAGGCACCGGCGTGATGATTGGGGCCGGTATCTTTGCGCTAACCGGCCAAATGGCCGAAATGACTGGTCGGCTATTCCCTCTGGCCTTTCTGGCCGCTGCTGTCATTGTGGCTTTCAGCGCTTACTCTTACGTTAAAATGTCCAATACCTTCCCTTCGGCAGGTGGGATTGGCATGTATTTACAGAAAGCGTATGGCCCGACGCTTCCCACCGCCTTTCATGCCCTCCTGATGTATTTTTCCATGGTGATCGCACAGAGTTTTCTGGCGAGAACGTTTGGCTCCTACACGCTTGAGCTGTTTGACCTGGGGGATCGTTCGTTATTTGTGCCCCTACTCGGGGTTGGCTTACTGCTAACAGCCTTCTTAATCAATTTATCCGCCAACCGCTTGATCGAGGGTGTCGCCTCGGTGCTCGGTTTTATCAAAATAGGTGGCATTGTAGCGTTTGGTATTGTCGGCGTGTTTATTGCCGACTCCATCGAAATGGGTTCTGGGAACGATGCACCAGCGCCTACAATAGCGGGCTTTTTAGGTGCAACGGCGCTCGGCATACTGGCATTTAAAGGCTTCACGACGATTACCAATAGTGGTTCGGAGCTTAAAGACCCTAAGCGGAATCTTGGCAAAGCTATCACGATCTCGATTGCGCTATGCGTGGTGATCTATGCCCTTGTCGGTTTTGCCGTTGCCAGCAACCTATCTTTGCCTGAAATTATCGAAACCCAGGATTACTCCCTGGCCGCCGCTGCCCGTCCCGCCCTGGGTGAAGCGGCAGTTGCGTTTACCGTTATTCTCGCCATGCTGGCAACGGCGGGCGGTATCATCGCCAGTGTTTTTGCCGTTTCACGCATGCTCGCCATGCTGACAGAAATGAAATTGGTTCCCCATCGCCACTTTCATATGCCGGGAAGTGTGCAAAAGCACACACTGGTGTACACCATCGTGTTTGGTTTAGTGCTTACCGCTTTTTTTGACCTGAGCCGCATCGCGGCACTCGGCATCATTTTCTACCTGATCATGGATATGGCCATTCACTGGGGTGTGCTTCGTCATCTTAAAGAGAGTGTAGGGGCTAACCCTGTCATTCCTAGCATTGCCATACTGCTGGATGCCGTTGTGTTAATCGGCTTTGTATGGGTAAAAGCCACCTCTGATCCGTTAGTGCTCATCGTTGCCAGCGTAGTAATGGCCATTCTTTTACTCGGCGAGTGGGTTTTCCTATCCAAACGCGACACGTCAAACGATAGCGAGCACTCTCACACCCATTAACGTTATTCGCGTTATAGGAGCGACCCATGGACGTCAGAACCGTTGGTGAATTGGTCGATTGGCCGCGTCGGCTACACAAACATCTTGCTGATTGCCTTACCCATTGCGCCGGTCAACACGAAGAAGAGCACGAAGCCATACGCCTTGTACGTCAAATGGGGAGAATGAACGATGTCTGAAGACCATGCAGAGACCAAGGTGAAAGACCCTGTTTGTGGCATGGACGTGGATCCCCATGCTACTCACCACCGTGCCCATCACGCGGATAAGACCTGGTACTTCTGCTCAGAAAAGTGTCGGGATAAGTTTGTTGCCAAGCCTGAGGCGTATCTTGAGCCAAGCAAACAGTCACAAGCGTCAGTACCCTCGGGTTCTATTTATACTTGTCCGATGCACCCAGAAGTTCGACGAGAAGGGCCAGGCGACTGCCCAATCTGTGGCATGGCGTTGGAACCTGAGACCGTCTCTGCTGACACCGGCCCTTCGGACGAACTCAAGGACATGACCAGGCGTTTCTGGATCGGCCTAGTACTGACCCTACCCGTGTTTGCCCTAGAAATGGGTGGCCACGTGTTTGGCCTTATGCATTTTATTTCCCAGCAAACCGCTAACTGGATTCAACTGCTGCTATCAACGCCGGTAGTCGTCTGGGCAGGTTGGCCGTTTTTTGTACGCGGATGGCGCTCGTTAGTGCGTCGCAACCTTAATATGTTCACGCTAATCGCGATCGGTACCGGCACCGCGTTGATCTACAGTTTGCTGGCCACCCTCACACCGGGCATCTTTCCCGACACCTTCCGTCAAGCCGATGGCTCGGTGGCCGTTTATTTCGAAGCGGCAGCTGTGATTGTCGTTTTAGTTTTACTGGGACAAGTATTAGAACTACGCGCTCGTGAAAAAACCTCTGGCGCTATTCGCGCGCTGCTCGACCTAGCGCCCGCGACCGCTCTACGCCTTGATGATCAGGGCAATGAGGAAAATATCTCCCTTGATCAGGTACAGGTAGGGGATCGTCTCCGGGTGCGCCCCGGCGATAAGGTGCCATTAGATGGCGAAGTGATGGAAGGTCGCTCCAACGTTGACGAATCCATGGTTACCGGCGAACCACTAGCGGTGAAAAAGGAAGTTGGCGATGGCGTCATTGGCGGCAGTATCAATGGCCAAGGTTCCTTTGTCATGCGTGCTGACAAGGTCGGCCAGGACACCATGCTGTCGCAGATTGTGCAAATGGTCGCCAGCGCCCAGCGCAGCCGCGCCCCCATTCAGGGGCTTGCCGACAAAGTCGCCAGCATCTTTGTCCCCGTTGTTATTCTCATTGCCGTTGTGGCTTTCCTCGCCTGGTCAGTGTGGGGCCCTACTCCGCCGATGGCGTTTGGCCTGATTGCGGCGGTTAGTGTTCTGATCATTGCCTGCCCGTGCGCGCTAGGTCTTGCTACCCCCATGTCGATTATGGTGGGTGTAGGGCGTGGTGCCCAGTTAGGCGTGTTGATTCGCGATGCCGAAGCTCTTGAACGTCTAGAGAAGGTCGACACCGTCGTCGTCGACAAAACCGGCACGCTTACCGAAGGCAAGCCACGAGTGACCGAGTTGATTCTCACTGAGGGCGTTGCTGAATCGGAGCTTTTGCGCTTGGCCGCTAGTCTTGAGCGAGGCAGCGAGCATCCTTTGGCCCATGCGATAGTCGAAAAGGCTAAAGAGGCAGAGGTAAAATTAACAGAAGCGTTGGACTTTGAAGCTCCCAACGGCATGGGCGTTATAGGCCAGATAGATGGAAAACGTATTGCCCTGGGCAATCGGCTCTTGATGGAAAGCGAGGGCGTTAACACCCAGTCTCAAGACACACATGCCGATCAATTGCGCAGTGACGGTGCTACGGTTATCTTTGCGAGCATCGACGGGAATTTGGCTGGGCTTCTCGCCATTGCCGATCCAGTCAAGGAAACCACCGAAGAAGCCATCCGCTCACTACAGGCTGACGGTATTCGAGTGGTGATGCTAACAGGCGATAACCGCACCTCCGCCAACGCTGTGGCACGTCGGCTAGGCATTGATGAGGTCGAAGCCGAAGTGCTTCCAGAAGACAAAGGCCGTGTGATCCAGCGGCTCCGCGATGAAGGGCGCATTGTTGTCATGGCTGGCGACGGCGTGAACGATGCACCTGCGCTGGCAACAGCGGATGTCGGCATTGCCATGGGAACCGGCACCGATGTGGCGATAGAAAGCGCTGGGGTTACCCTTCTGCGAGGAGATCTTAACGGTATTGCCACGGCGCATAAGCTCTCAAAAGCCACCATGCGCAATATCCGCCAAAACCTGTTTTTTGCCTTTGCTTACAACGCGGCAGGCATCCCCATTGCCGCAGGGATTTTGTACCCCTTCACCGGCATTCTGTTGTCGCCAATAATTGCTGCAGCAGCGATGTCACTCTCTTCAGTAAGCGTTATCGTCAATGCTTTGCGACTTAGGATGATAGCTATTAAGTAAAATATCTAAGTGACTAAACCGGAGATAAATCGCGCAGGCGTGCACTATGGATATTATCCATATGTGCACTAGCCCGAACATTTTGTCTCAACATTTTCCTCTAATGGGTTGTTTGCCATGACATTATGGGCAACCCAAACTGATGAACTGCAGGGTTAAAATAACGCATGGCCGCTTATTGTCGCATGGGTAGCCGTTGAATGATAAAAACCATATTGCGATGCACAATAAGCGTTGCTAGGTTCAATATCAGTAAGCGCAAAGCTGGATGAATAACCGCCAAACCAAGGCCCCCTACTCCTCTGCTTGCAGCGAGAACCTGCCAAATGAGCCAGCGAATCCTGATCCTGCAGGGCCACCCCGATGCCAGTCAGGCGCACCTTTGCCACTCTTTCGCTGATCACTACAGCGAAGGCGCCCAGGCTAACGGCCATGAGGTGCGACTGATTAATATCGCCTCGTTGGAATTTCCGCTGCTGCGTAGCCAGCAGGAGTGGCAAACGTCCCCTCTACCCGCTTCGCTAACAGCGGCGCAGGAATCCATCGGCTGGTGCCAGCACTTGGTGCTGATCTTTCCGCTGTGGCTTGGCGACATGCCAGCTCTGGTCAAAGCATTTTTGGAACAAGTACTGCGCCCAGGCTTTGCCTTCGAGTACGTGGAAGGCAACCCGCTGGGGAAAAAGGGGCTGACCGAACGCACGGCGCGGGTCGTGGTGACCATGGGCATGCCAGCGATGATCTATCGCCATCTCTATCGGGCGCACAGTGTTAAATCGCTGGAGCGCAATATCCTCGGCTTTGTCGGCTTCTCTCCAGTGCGTGAGACCCTGATCGGCAGCATAGAGACAATGAGCGAGCAGAAACGCAACGAATGGTTTCGCAAGCTGCATAAGCTAGGGAAAGAAGCCAAATGAAGCCAGCAGTGGCCACCCGATAGGCTGCTGCGGCACATGCCTCAAGCGTTCACCTTGTGGCCGAGGCCTAAGCCAGAGAGCGCTGCTTTACTCTTCTCGGAAGGCCCTGCTGAACTGGTCGGTAATCGGCTTAACAAAGTACGTCAGTGCGGTGCGCTCTTCTGTCGTGATAAAGACCTCGACGGGCATACCAGGCAGCAGCGTGGTAACGCCCAGCTTCTCAAGCTCTTCTGCAGAAACGTCGACATCGCCCAGGTAGTAGATCTCGCCAGTCACGTCATCGCGTGAGGTTGCTGGGGAAACATAGACGATCTCGCCTTTGAGCTCCGGCGTCGTTCTCTGGTTGAAGGCAGTGAAGCGGAGCCTGACCGGCTGGCCGACCCACACTTGGTCGATGGTTATCGGCGCCAGTTTCACCTCAACCTTCAGTTTGGCGTCTTCAGGAACGATGGTGACAAGCTCCTCAGCTGGGGTGATCACGCCTCCTACCGTGTGGATGTTCAGCTCATTAACGGTGCCAGAAATCGGCGCGCGAATATCCGTTCGCGCCAGCCGATCCTCGATGGCGATGTGCCGGTCACGCAGCTCCGAAAATTCCGCCTCCACGGCACTTAATTCCCGCTGCGCCTCGGTACGGGCGTTCTCGTCAATCGCAATAATCTGGAGGCGAATTTCACTCATGCGGGTTCTCGCTCTGGCGATGGATGCATGGATCTCGCCGCGCTCACCCGAAATGCGTGCCCTGTCACGCGCCATCGGAACAAGGAGTGTGCGTGCGATCATCCCTCTCTCAGCGAGGCCTCTGCTCGACTCGTATTCAGACGAGACGAGACGGAACTCCTCGTCTTTCGATTGCTGCTGAGCTTCCAGCCCTTTTATCTCCTCTTCGATCTGCGCGATGCTGAGCTCAAGCTGCTGCTGCTTACTTTGGCGATTTGCGCGATTGCCTTCGAAGAGGCGTGTTTCGCCGAGGAAGACATCCGGCGCTTCGTCTGCGTCTAAATCGGACGGGAACTCGATTGACGAAAGCCCGTCCCGCTCTGCCATAAGGCGCGCTCTCCTGATCGCCAACTCCACGAGTTTAGAACGCACGATTGAAAGCTCCGCCTTCGTCTGTGTGTCTTGGAGCCGGATCAGTACCTCTCCAGCATTGACGAAGTCCCCCTCCCTGATGCCTATCTCACTGACGATGCCGCCATCACGATGCTGTATCGACTTAAGGTTCTGATCTACCGTCACAGATCCTTGCGCGATGACGGCCCCACTTAGCTGAGCGCTCGCGGCCCAGCCACCGGCGCCCAATAGCAGAAACAGGGCAAGTGCCGTGCCCGCAAAAACACGCGGGCCGAGCCGAAAAGCGTTTTCTGGATTCGGCAAGCGCTTGGCTTTTTCCTCTAAAAGAGGCGTGCCGGAAGGATCATATGTGCTCATTGTGTGCTCCTAAGATAGCCACTCGTGACCATCGTCACGCTCTGTTGACCACGACAGTTTGTGCCTTCCGTGCAGCGTGACGGTCGCCGCCCACAACTCATCGTCCTCGAAGTCGGTCTCGATCACGGTCCACTCACTTCCATCGTCCCGGTCGTGCCGATAGCGTATGGGCGAATCGTCATCGTCGTTATCGCGGTAGATATGTTCGAAACGATCTTCCGGCTCGTCATCAGCCTTCCAGAAAATCTCGTATTCAGAGATTCGGATACGGTCTCCCACCCCAAAATCCATAATCACGTGCGAAACGTCTTTCGGTTGGACCCCACCGGCGCTGGCGAACGCAAAAACGTCATCACCCGTGCCGCCAGTGAGCGTGACCGCTTCACTGCCGAGAATGAACTGGTCGGCTTCCCGGCCTCCAATCACTTTCTCAAAACCGGTGATGGCGTCATGGCCGATCTCCACGCCGCTGGCGACGCCGTTCACAAGATCGACCACGAGACTTTCCGTTGCGTGGCTGTAGTCGAGGGTGTCCGAGTTCTCGCCGCCGTCGTACACGTCATCTGCCGCATCAAGCGACGCCACCACCCGATCGCTGCCCATGCCGCCGAACACCTTGTCGCGACCCGCACCATCCATAAGCACGTCGTTACCCTCGCCCCCGAGCAGCAAATCGTCGCCGTCTCCGCCGTTCAGATGATCCTCACCGGCGTTGCCGAAGATCACGTCATCGCCGTCTCCGCCGAATAGCCTGTCGTCGCCTGCACCACCGAAAAGATGGTCGTTCCCCGCGCCGCCAAAAATAATGTCATTGCCATCGCCGCCGAACACCACGTCATCACCGTCTCCGGCAACAATGTGGTCGTCGCCCGCTCCTCCATTGATGACGTCGCTGCCAGCCCGTCCATCAATGTTGTCATCGCCACCTGCGCCGTCGATCTCATCGGCACACAGGCTGCCCAGAAGCATGTCGTCTGCCGCGCTTCCTGCGATAACGGGCGGCTCAACAACAGAAAAGTGGGCGACGGCATCGGTCGTCAACTCGCCGTCGGTGATCTGATAAGTGACGGTCACTGGCCCCGGTTGCCCGCTTCCGCTCTGGAACACCCAACCGCCTTCCGTTTGTGTTAGCGTGCCGGAGGATACCGTCACATTTTGTACCGAGAGAGCGTCGCCATCCGGGTCCTCTGCCTTGCTCAGCAGATCACTGAGAGCGATGACGAGTGCCGCGCAAGGCGCCACATCCAGCAGATAAACGGGGCCTGACACGCGCGGAGCACGGTTGCCGCCAGGTGGTGCCTCGGCATCGTCGTCCTCATCTTCAGGGTCGAGTGGGTCGCTATCCGTAGAACTGTCGTTATCCGTGGAATCCTCGCCATCCGTGGGGTCCTTGCCTTCGGCAGGCGGGTTGTCGTTCCGGGGTGAAGAAGCACGATGACCGGCGGGATTAGCACTGTTGATAGACAGTGTGCCGGGGCTGCCGTCCACTCGATCCATCCTGTCAGCGGCTGCATTGCCGCTTGCCGGTTTGACTGCGGGTGCGCCTTCGCTTTCGCCCTGATAGCGTAGGGGCGATGACCCTGGAGCATCAGCGGCCGGCGGCGTTGCGGAACCGTGAGGTTCGGGATCGGGCATATCAGGCGATGGTTGCGGGGAGGCGATATCGTCAACCATGCCCTCTTGGCTTTCCGCCTCCGCCGCACCGGCGGCTGGCTCTTCCGGCTGCGATTGGGGTTCACTCTCCCGGCCCCAGGAGAAGATCGAGCCTAGGTAAGCAGCGATCCCCATGAGTAAGCCGACGATCACGCGAGGCGTCCCAGAGACCTCGTCGCCACTCTTCAGAACGTAGCGCTGCGAGGCGTCAGCTTCGGGTAAGGCGTTCTTGGTGCCTTTGACGTTAATCATGATCCGACCGATGCCTCCTTCGTCGGCGGCTTGGCAGAGTGCACTGCCCGCACGTTAGATTTGCCGATGACTTCGTCCTTCGGTCCGAAGGCGGCCAACCGGCCGTTCTGAATAACCGCCACAAGATCAACGGCCGCCAGAGCGCTTGGGCGGTGGGCCGCCACCACGGCGATGCCGCCACGCTGCTTAACGCCTTGAATGGCTGCCGTCAGTGCTGCTTCGCCTTCAGCGTCGAGGTTGGAATTGGGCTCGTCCAGCACCACGATGAAGGGGTTGCCGAACAGTGCGCGGGCGAGTCCGAGTCGCTGCCGCTGGCCGCCGGACAGGGAGGTGCCCAGCGAGCCGAGCTGCGTTCGATAGCCGTTTGGCAAACGTACGATCATCTCGTGAACGCTTGCGGCCATCGCCGCCTCCACCACCGCATGGGAATCGGGTGTTTCCTGAAACCGCGAAATGTTCTCTTCGATCGTGCCATTCAGCAGCGCGACCTCCTGCGGCAGATAGCCGATGAACTGACCGAGCGCCTCGTCTTGCCATTGCGATAGCTCCGCGTCGTCGAGGCGCACACTTCCTCGCAACACGGGCCAAATGCCTGTCAACGCGCGCAGCAACGTGGTCTTGCCGCCACCGCTAGGGCCGATGATCCCAATCGCCTGGCCAGCCTTGAGTTCGAAGCTCAACTCGCTGAGCAGCACTTGCCCTGAATCGGGGGCGGCAACGGTGATATTCTCGACCTTGAGGGATGAATTCGGGCTGGGCAGCTCCATCGGTTCGTCAACGTCCGCCAGCGCCATGACGGTTTCCTTCAGGCGTGAGAACGCGGTTCGCGCAGCGACGACGTTCTTCCAGTTGCCGATGGCAAGATCAATGGGGGCAAGTGCCCGCGCGGATGCAATGGAAGCGGCGATGATCGCGCCAGCGCTAAGCTCCCCCTGAATAGTGAGCAGCGCCCCGAGGCCAAGAACGGCCGACTGCAGCACCATCCGCAGCACCCGTGAGACCGCTCCGAAGGTGCCGCTGACATCATTGGTTCGCGTCTGTAACTCCAGATGATCGTCGTTCGCCCGATTGAAGCGCGCCACCGCGCGACCGGCAAAGCCCATCGCCTTGAGGATCTCCGCATTACGAGCATTGGAGTCGGCAATGGTATTGCGTGTAACGGCAGCCTGCTGCATGGCGCTGCTCAGCTTGGACGTCTTCAGCTCCGTGATAATTGCGAGCATGGCCAGGATGAAGCCGCCAAGAAAAACCAGCGCGCCAAGGTAGGGGTGCAAAATGTAGACGAACAACAGAAAAAGCGGCATCCAGGGAAGGTCCAGCAGCGCCACAGGGCCCTGGCTTCCCAGAAAGCCACGCACCGTGTCCACGTCGCGACCACGCTCCAGTGATTCAGCGGTCGAAAACCCGAAGCGCGGCATATCGATAGCCACCCGATGGGCCAACGGCGCGACCCTTCTGTCGAGGCGCGCGCCGATGCGAACAAGGATTTGGGAACGGATGGTATCGAACATTCCCTGAAAGCAATACAGACCAAGCGCCAGCACGGAGATGGCAACCAGCGTCGAAATGCTTCCGCTGGTCAGCGCTCGGTCGTAAATTTGTAGCATGTAGAAGGCACCGGTCAGGGCGAGGATATTGATGATCCCTGACATGCCGAATAAGAAGAAAAAGATTCCTCGGAAACCTTTGGTCAGCTGCTCTGCGCTCTTGCGCTTCGCTGACGTACTAGCGTCTCTTTTACGCATGCGAACTCCCCCTGCACCCTAAGTTGAACGGGCGTTCCCTGCGGGCGGGTACGCCCGCAGGGCTTGTTATTGTTATCGTTCGTTATAGGTTGAAGTCGCTCGCTCCCAGCTCATGCCGACCCTTGATGCTGATGGAGAAATCCGCATCGTCGTCTCCGGTCGTGTTGCCTTCAACGACGGTGTAGTCCTCGCCGTCGCGGGTTTGATGGCTGAACATCAGCTGGCCAACGCCGGTGAAGGCCTCGGTCACTAACGTGAAGCTCTGGTTCCCCGTTGCACAGCCATGCGCATCCACACCGCTGAGATCGATACGGTCGCCCGGCTGAAATCCCATGATGGTATCGCCGTCCGCATCCGCTGCGGAGAGGAAGCGGAACGTGTCGTTGCCTGCCCCGCCATCCATCACGTTAGCCGCGCGGCTCGCTGTGATCGTATCGTCTCCCGATCCCGTGACGATGTTCTCGACACCCCACAGCCCATCATTGCCAGTCTCAGCGCTCGAGACGCTGCCGCGCCCCATGAAGCCGGTGCCGAGATCTGCCTTGATCGCTGACATAATGGCTGACATATCCAGCGTGTCGCTGTCGCTGTCACTGCCGCCCACCATGTCGTCGCCGTAGTAGGTATCGTCGCCGTCATCGGCTTCGGCCACGAACATATCGTCTCCCTCGCCGCCGAAGACCGTGTCATCGCCAGCCCCGGCATTGATAAAGTCGTTGCCGTCCTCGCCAAACACCCGATCGTCGCCGTCATCACCGTAGAGCATATCCGCGCCGTCGCCGCCGAGGATGTCGTCGTCGCCGTCATGGCCGAAGACGACATCTCGACCGCCCAAGCCCATGATGGTCTCGCTCTCCGCTGTTCCGATCAGCGTATCAGCGCCTTCGCCGCCAGCCATGGCCGCAGCCGGTATCACTTGCGTTCCGTCTTCCTCCTCATACTCTTCTTCGCCTTCCTCGTACTCTTCTTCGTCTTCTTCGTCTTCTTCGTACTCTTCCTCGTATTCCTCCTCGTATTGTTCTTCGTCTTCCTCGCCCTCCGATTCATCGTCGGTTTCGGTCTCGTCTTCGTCTTCCGGCTGTTCCGACTCGGGCTCGACCTCGAAGCGGACGGAGTTCTCGTCGTCGCCTACCAGAGCCTCGCCCGCTTCGTTGGCCTCGACGGGGTGGTCAGCGAGCATCGTGCCGTCGGCAAGTTCGACGGCATCCTGCTCCCGAAGTGCGCCCACCACCGTGTCGTGGCCGCCCATGGTTTTGAACACCACCCGATGCGCAGAACTCAGTGCCGAGATGTCTAAGACATCGTCATCCTCCGAGCCCATCACGTGGATAGTGCTCATCGCTAGGCTGGTTCCAGTGAAGTCGCCGGCAATCGTAAACGTGTCGCCGCCTCCCTGGCCGTCGATGACGATTTCCTCGATGTTAGCGAGTTCCGCCATCACCACCCCGTTACGGACGATGACGATCTCCGTTCCAGCGTCGAGGTCGGCAAAGCCCTGGGCCAGGGCATTGATCCGATCGAGAATCGCGAAGGATTCAGCTTCACCGGCGCTGCCGAGGATTTCTGCGGTATCAACTTGGTTGCCGCCATCAAGGATATCGCGCCCGCCATCGGCCTCGGTGATCAGCAGGTCATCACCGGCGCTACCGAACAGGATGTCATCGCCCTCTCCGCCGTTCAGAACGTCGTTGCCACCACCGCCGTTGAGGTCGTCATTACCAGCGCCACCTTCGAGAGTGTCATTGCCAGCGAGCCCGAAAAGTAGGTCGTCGCCGTCTCCGCCCTCAAGGGCATCATCACCAAGCCCACCGCGAAGGTCGTCCGCACCAGCGCCGCCCAGCAGCGTATCGTCGCCATCCCCGCCGTTGAGGAAGTCATCCCCATCACCGCCATCGAGAGTGTCGTTGCCGTCCGCGCCGATCAGGCGATCATTGCCTGCACCGCCGTAGACAAGGTCGTCGCCGCCGCCTGCGAGCAGGTTGTCGTTACCGGCAAGGCCGATCAGGATATCGTCCCCTTCGGTGCCCTCAAGGCGCGTTGCACCAACGTCGTTGCCATTGGTTCCGGTAATAACCTGCAGGTCGCTATCCCCGAAGGACAGCACTTCGATATTGCTGACGAGGTCGGTGCCATCGGAGACACGGTTCTGCCCGCTTACTGGGTCCACCGCTGCATCGTCCACATCAACATGTGCTACGGTGAGCCGACCGGTGTCTTCATTCACCGCAATCTCGTAGGCGGCGCGATCTCCCCAATAGAGGGCCGTGTCGATACCGGATTCGTCCTCAAGGATCTCGCGGACCATCTGCAATTGCCCGGGGTTGATCCGGCCCTCGACCATCCACGCCGACAGCGGACGAGTGACCGCCGTGCCGTTGATGGTGAGAGTCACCGGCCCGTCCATGCTATCGACCGTCGCGATCTCCTCGCCGGTGCCATCGCGGTTCGTCATGATAGCGATACGCACGTTGAGCCACGCGTCGCCGTCGATAACATCGTCGCCACCGCGCCCCTCAATCGTGTCGCTGCCGCCACCGCCCAGCAGGATATTGCCGCCGGTAAACACCAGCTTTTCATCACCAGAGCCATCAGCCCAGTATTCCGCGTTGCGCATCATATCGGGGGTAATCAGCTGGTCGAGGCCGTCGATCCGGTCAATACCTGCTTGGTCTAGCTCGTTATAGATGAAGTTGCCCTCAGGCGTCGGGTCGGCGACGATCGGCGTGGCACCCTCCTCCTCATTGCTCCGGTTGTCGCCGCGCAGGATGTCGTCCTGCACCCAGCCAGACAGCGCCTCCACTTGGCTGAAACGGTCCCGCAGCACTTCCAGCGGCAGCGTGGTGAATACCTCCACGTTCATATCGGCGTCGGCCGCCACGTTTTGGCCTTTGTGGATGACCCAATCGTGCCCCCACATGCCGATGTTCTTCTGAATACCCTCTCCCGCCACCATGATGTCGTCGCCTGAGTCGGCGTCGTAGTCGGTGTCGCCATTGCCGCCGTTGAGGATATCGTGGCCGATCACCGTGGAGTTGAAGAAGAGTTCGCCGTTGTCGCCAGCGATGTACTCGAAGCGACTCTTACCTTCGACCCAGTCGTGGCCTTCGTTGCCGAAGAGTACGTCAGGGCCGTCGCCACCGAGGAGGAAGTCATCCCCCATGCCAGCGCGGATCTCAGACCCGTCCGGGCCGGTAACCAGGAAGTCCTTGCCACGGCCACCGAAGATCAGCGCCGCGCCGCTGCCGCCATGGATAACGTCGTTGCCCTCGTCTCCCTTGAGCATGTCGACTTCGCCGATATCGGTCCCGGCGTTGGTGATGATGTCGTCACCCTCGCCGCCGTTGATCTTGTCGACGCCATACCCGGCCTCGATGCGGTCGTCGCCCGCGTCACCCCAAACGGTGTCGTCGCCACCGCCAGCGACGATGCGATCGTTGCCGTCCGTACCTTGGATGACAACGTGGTCGGCACCGTTATAGCGCAGGTAGGCACCGTCGCCTTGCGCGTCAGGCGCCCCGCGCTCGACCAGTTGAGAGGCGGACTGAAGGAACGGATCTTCGTGTTGAGGATCATCCACCCCGGTCATCTGCATCTGCTTGGCGTAATCGACATAGAAGATGTGATCCGGTGTCGAGAAGATATCGCCCGGGATCGCAAAGCCGGTCTCCTCGAGGTCGGTATTTGCCAGGGCCATCTTGGCCAGGGAGTTATTCTCCAGCTCGGTCAGCAGGTTCAACCCCTGGGTGCGCGACAGGTAGTAGAACCGGTCAGCATCCTGCAGGTTCTCGAGCTGCATTTCGAAGACGAAGGCGAAGGTGGAGCCGAGCATGCCGCCGAAGGGCATCTTCTTCTCGGCGAGGCCGCCCATCCACAGGTCGATGTCGTTCACGCCTGTCTGCTCGGCTGGCGCATTAAGCCAGTCGAGGCGTGCCTCCCGATCAGCTGCGCTCTCGTTCGGAGCACCGAGAACAAGATCAGTGGCCGCCGCACGCTTGCCAGCGATGGTGTCTTCGGAAGTGACCGACTCATGCGTGCCGTAGGCCGCGATGAAGTTGATGACCGAGGCGGGGTTCTTCATGTTCTCAGCGAAGTCGGCCCAGCTGGTGTACGGCTTGAGCTGCGTGTCGCCATCCGCCATCTCCATAAACTGCGCCCGGGCCTCGTTGAGGGTGGGCATGCCGGTATCCCGCCCGCGGGCGATGTTGATCGCGGGAAGGTCAAGCGGAATACCGAGGAGCTGGTTGCGCAAGGTGTTGGTGACGAACTCGTCAACCTCGTTGCCAACCTGGGCCGTCATACCGCGCAGGATCGCGCCCGCCGCTTCGTCATGGCTCACGGTGTCCGAGCCGAGAGCCAGTGGGTTCAAGAAGGCGTCGAACAGATCCATGTCATCACGGCTGCCATCCGCGTTGATGCGGTCAACCGTCTCGTTGAGCATCGAGTGCCCGAACCGGTAGACCACATGCGCGAACTCGGAAAAGATAACCGGGTTCAGTTCGGCATCGGGCTGCACCATGAATACATCAATATCCGGCTGGATCTTCCGCGCGAACTCCTCGAAGACCAGGTGCTGGTACTCCATTTCGGTCGTGAAGCGCGCTGCCTGGAAGATTCTTTCGCCATCCCACGCTAGCCCCTCAATCTCAGCCGCGCTGGGCCAAGAGGTAAGGTCAGGGCCGGCCAGCCACTGGTTCAGGAAGTCGAGATCCCCGCTCTCAAGCACCACCTCCTTCACCTGCTCCGCAATGCGATTGTGCTCGGAGTGGAAGATGTGGTGAATCGAGGTCAGGCCGATGTTCTCGTTGCCACGGCCGTCGCCGGTAACGTAGTGCGCGTCCAGCAGCTCGTTATCATAGGCAGTCTGAGCGCCGCGGGGACCGAACTCGCCGCTGTAGCCGGGCTCGGAATCATCATCCGCTTGCAGTTCGCCATTAGCGAGCACAGGGACGGCGGCATGAGCGATGTCGTCCAGAAATGCCGTACCGGTGCGTGCCGCGCCGACCACAGACGGGTCGACTGGTGCCGCCAAATTCCCCTCGGTCAGGATGGGGTTGCCCGCGCCGTCGAAGCCGGTGATCAGTTGGGGAAGCCCATTCTCGCCGCGGATAAACTCACCGTAGGGGTCGACCGCCACCAGCGGCACAGCACCCACATCCTTGTCGGTAAGCTCAATACCCAGCAGCGTGCGCGCCTGAGCCTTGATGTCAGCCCAGGTCGGCAGGCCGCGCGCGCCGTCGAGCAGGTGGCCGGTCGCCACAGGACGACCCTCAACCATCTCGTATTCGCGCAGGAATACTTGGTGCGAGGGATGCGAGGTGTAGGTCTGGTTCTGGTCCACCCACGGCGTAGTGACGTTGCCCGCCGAATCATCGGTGGTGGCGCGTGTCATCACCATAAAATTGGTGGGGCTATTGGGGTTGTACAGCGGGTCGTCCGGCGACAGCGGCATGTAGACCGTGCCGTTGCCCCCTTTTGCCACCAGATCAAGCCCGTGGTCGAAGAACTGGCCGAACAGAGTGAAGACGGAGTTATAGGAAGCCGAAAGCCCCTCGTCCGGGGAGACGTTCGGCAGCATGACCGTGACGCCATCCATCTCGACTCCGTACGAGGCGAGCAGAGTGTCGAGTGCGCCCTTCGCGGTCGTGTAGGCGGAGGACTCCTCTAGCCCGGCATCACTCAGCGTTCGCACGATATCGTGTTGCGCGTGGATCTCGTTCACGGCATCAAGCATCGCCTGGCCGTTCATTCCCGCATGCTGGAGTGCCGTCGCGATTGCCGCCGGATTATCCAGCGTTTGGTCAACGATCAGGTTAGAGATCAAACGCGGTTCGACATCAACCACGTCACCCGCTTCACCGTAATCGTTGTTAGTGGGATAGCCGAAGCCACCTGGCAGTGCACCGCTCCCCTGCCCAAATGACCCCTCGGCAATGGGGACGAAAGGCTGCCCCGACGCCCCCCATTGCTCGCGGCCGATCCCGAAGTTGTTGTAGCTGCCATCAACAGTACGCAGGCCTGTGGGCAGAAGCGGACTATCGACAAGCTCCTCAAGCGGCGTTCCTGCGGAATGCGCTTCCGCGACTTTGATCTGATCCAGGATGAATTGCAGATCATGTTGGTTCAGTTTGACAGCCATGTTCCCTCCCAGGCCCCACCGGGCACTGCTACTTATTTTTTTGAACGAAACGTTACTTTGCGGCCCATCAATTTCACCAGCGGACGGCTGCTTTCTATCTTTAAAGCCGACGGGTATATCGTCATACCGCGACGGACACACCATCCGTGGTAAAGCTTACTCATCTCTTGCTTACACAAGGTTACGTTGCGAAATACTTCTTTACCCCCTCAAAATCATCATTACTTCACTGCGAGGGTTCTCACCCAGAAAAACAGCGTTACTCATTCAAAGGGATGGGGTTTTTATGGTGAGGTACGTATTTTCATCATCAGCCACTAGGGCATTAGGATTTATTTGAAACCCTAATTGGCTAATGCCACCTATACAGCCACCTAGATGACCCATGAGAGGACACGTTGGGGGCAGGGCTTTCCAAGGATGTGTAGCTGACGCAGACATGGGGCGGTCTATGACCGCCTCTGGTTATGGCGAGATGGTGGTAAGAGCGTTAGCGGGTCACGGGGCGAGTATGGGCGGCGTGATTTAAAAGCCCACCGGGCGTGTGAATGCTTCACCCGATTACAGCCCTATGTTTGGTAGGAGGACTGCGTTAGCTCCTAAAGTTAGCTTCCTAACGGGAGATAAAACCGGCAACACTGCCTTCGCCTATGGAGTGAGTTATGAGCGGCTGGTGGCGCTTAAAACCCGTTTGATTCGGCTGTAACAGCGAGCGCCCTTGTCAGGGCGCTCTGTTTACTTACTGCACGCATGAACTATCAGATTTTATTTATTTGTATGATTAATATTTTTCGTTTCCGCCAAGAGCAGCCTTTTAGGAGCCATTGATATAGCGCTTTAACGCCGCGCTCACCGGTAAATTGCGAGCGCAGCGAGTAATTTATCCGCGTGCAGCGCCTTGTTAGCTGCTTTGTGGCAATAAGAAAGAGCTTTCACTAAGAAACTCATCCACTTCTTCGGAAATGCGCTCGCATCTCTTTAACTTCTCATCGATATCCTTATCAAGATTTTCCAATATGAATTTGGTTTCCTGAGCCTTAATAACGCAAAGAATATCCATTTTATCTATTAAATAAGCGACCAAAGACATTGCGATAGCGGTTAGTGACCCAACAATTACCGCTGTTACAACAGGGGCAAATGGCACGAGAAATGGCACGCCTAGAATAAGCTTTTCAATGACTTCTTCGAGTGCTACGCCAGCAATAACAACACCACCAGCTGCAATTAGCTTCATAGCCTCGTGCATTGTTTCGGCAAAACTCATGTCAGCAGGTGGAAAAAGGATGAGCTTCAATGCTTTTAATAAGGAAAAAACACCTTCTCTGATCATCCTAACAAATCGCTTAGCGGTAGTTACAAACATGTTTACTAGTGTTGTAATTAGGTTTGATATAAAACCTGATATAAATCCAGCAGAAAAACCTTCTACTACCCCTTTCCATTTATCTGCAACGTTTCGGCCAATACGAATCAAACGAGACTTGATGTCCTTATATAAACTATCGCCTTCAAGCCCATTATTGTATGCATCTTTTATTTCAACAATAGCACTTGAAAAAAACTCGACCAAAAGATAACCAAATCCTTGTTGTGCGCCCATTTTAGCGCCTTCGCTTAGACCTGTGGTCGCTGAATTTTTCAGATAGTATTTTGCTTTATCTGTATCAGATGGCAAATGTCTTGCTGAAGTTTCTTTGCCTTGCTGGATCTTATCCTTTAATTTTTTCTCATCTATATCAAATCGATCTTTATTTTCAGCTCCAGATTTATCCTTCTTTGACATCCACTTTTCTTTATCAAAATCCCTCATTGATTGATTTATTGAACGGTCTGTCAGTGCAAGGTTATCTTCGTCCGTCGCAAAGTCAGCTTTTTGTTCTGACTTCTGCATGAAGCCGCCATTTTTATGGTGTTGAGATAATGACTCTATATGATCTGGACTTGTAGTGTCTGCTTTTGTCATTTTCCCAGTATAAGCATCTTGCACCATATCATTCTCATCCATTTGAGAACGAGTATAGATAGAACCTGAGCTGTTTTTTCCTGCATTGGCAAACTGCTTGCCTTCACTATTTTTGCTATGTGTGTAGTCCTCTCTTCTATAACGATCTTCGTCTTTAGCATAAACACCGTTATTTGCGTTGTTTATTGTTGTTACATTTCCGCCCGTTTTGTCATAAGCACTTATTATTTTTCCAAGCCCAAATGGACCTGCGATCGATAATATGACGCCGCGCTTCGTTTCATCTATAAGCTGTTCCAATCGATCTTTGTGGAATGAAGCCCTAAGTTCGGAAAGCAAAGTCTCGACATGCTCGGCATTTACCTCCACAGAAACGTTAAGATCAGTTGAATAACAAAGGCTTGTCACACGATCGCTATCAATGCCTTGACGAAGAAGCTTGTCGACCAGTTCTTGATCAGTAACGCCACGAACGAACGGCAGAGACTGATTTTTCTTTATTAATTCTTTCCTTTTTTTAAAACGATCAATTCTGCCGCTCATTATTTATTACTCCATGTATTATGCTGCTTTAAGCTGATTCCAAGCTTGAACAAACGCCTCTTCTTCTGGCTTTATGCCATCTATTTCCATGACAAACCTAATTAAATCCTCATATACATCTAGAGACATACCTGAGTCTCTTGCCAACAAGAACGCTTCTTTAACAGTTGGTGGATTGTCATAAATACTTTGGATTTTTTCCTTTACATCCTTTGGAATGCTCTGAGCAATCATTCCTTTGACAAACTCTCCAATTTCTTCCCTTTCATTATCAGAGAAGTCACCATCACATGCAGCGCAAGCAATCCCAACTGCTTCCATTGCAATAATAGCTTTGAAATGTTCATCATGAGATTTAAGCTTCTCTAGTGCTTCAGAAAGATTGTTAGCAAGCTTTTCTATCTGCAAAGCATTTTCAGCCTTTCCTTCAGCTCTTCCTTGGTCTTTGATCTGTTCCTTCTCCTTATCATCACTGTCAGCCACGGCAGCGCCAACAACCCCTCCCACGGCACCAGCACCCACTGCTGCTGCAATAGTTCCTGCACCTGTGAGTGAGGCAATCAAAGATGCTCCACCCAATAATGAACCGCCTCCCGTAAATGGCGCAGCAGCAACTGCGCCAATACCAACCGCAGCACCAGCCAAAATTTTACCCCACATATCAATCTCCTTTTTGGATTTAGTTTAAACTTACAAATTTTAACTTGGGCAGCTAACAGTGATTATACACCCCTCTACATAACCTCAATGAACCCGGCGGCGCGTTCATTGAGGTTATACAGCCCATCATTCACGATCCATCCCATTGAAATTAAAATAAATTAAGTATAAATAGGCTGCATAACACGGCTGAATCAGCATGCCGCTATCTCTGGAAGGTCCGCTTTGGGTCGAAACCTGACATTCCTTATCACTTCCTGCTTGGCAATAACCATCGCAATCTTCTACTCACTATCGACTAATCAAATCCGCTTAGCCTCAAACCTACCAAACTATCCTTACCCACGTCACTAAAAAATAGCCTCAACCCAACCCTTTTTCTCCCCTTAGCCTCCCCACACCGAACACGGTAAGCTTGGCGGCACTCTCGTTGCTGAAGATGTTTTGACCATGACAACCCACTGGATTCTTGGCCCTGGGGCCATTGGCCGCCTGTTGGCGCACTCGCTGGCCCCGTTTGTGGAGGTGGCGGTGATTGGTCGCCGCGCACTGCCTACGCGGCAGGTGCTAACCACGCCGGAAGGCGAAGCACGTGTTCAGCACTTAACCTCACTCACTGCTGAACAGTTGGCTTCTGATCCGTCTAAACCGCCTGCGTTTGTGCATATCACCACCAAAGCTATGGCCGCAGAGGCGGCGCTTTCGAGTATTGCCAGCCTGCTGCCCCCTTCTACCCCGCTGTTGCTGTGGCAGAACGGTTTTTATGCCCAGCCGCGCATTACCCAAATTTGGCCTGGGCCGGTGCTGTGCGCTACCACTACTCAAGGGGCGTACTTAACCGGGGATGATGGCGTGGTACACGCAGGCCGTGGGCCAACGTTTGTTGGGGATTTGGATAACCAGCACCCAGGGTTAGCGGAACCCTTAGCGGCGCTATTGAGTGAGGCGGGGTTTACCGCTACGGCCGTGAACGATATTCGCAGCCGCCTGTGGCAGAAGTTAGCGGTCAACGCGGCGATTAACCCGCTGGTGGCGTTGCATGGCGTGCGCAATGGGGAACTTCGCGGTGATGCCTACTCGGGCCGTGTGGTTGCCGTGGTGAAGGAAGTGGCGGCGATTTTAGCGAAGGAAGGCGTTGTGCCGCCGAACGGTGGCGAGGGTGAAGCCGCGTGGTTGGCGCTGGTGTGGCAAGTGGTGGAGAACACCACGAACAATAAAGCCTCGATGCTGCAGGATGTGGAGGCTAAGCGGCTTACCGAGCGCGGGGCGATTTTGGGGCCGTTGATTGAGCGTGCCGAGCAGCATGGGTTGGGGTGTGAGGTATTGAAGGGGCTAGATCAGGAACTGACGTTGTTGGAGGCGGGGTTTTAGGCAGGCTTGGGTGGCTGGATCGTCGCGCGCTGAAGCGCCCTCCCACAGGCGCTCTCACAAGCACTAAAGTTGAGTATTGTTATAACGCCCGATGGGTAGATTGAGTATGTCGATAACAGCCCAGTGGCGGCTTTGCCGCCCTTCGAGGGTGCCTCGCGTGGCTCGTTACGCCGCGCTACGGGATGATTACCCCTCTTCAGCGGCGAAGATACACGCCAAGTTCGAAATGATTTTTCAGGTGACGGGAATCATCACTACCTTGCGGTAAGCGGGGCGTTCGGCAAGTTGCTCTTTCCAGCGCTGTAGATGCGGGCGGGGCTGCCAAGTAAGGCCGCTGTTTAAGAGGTTGTAGGTGAACGGGGCGATGGCGATATCGGCAAGGCCGAATTCATCGCCAGAGAACCAGGCCTGCTGGCTTAACGCGGCGTCTAGCTGGGCGAAGAGTTTTTCGCAGGTGGCGATGGCGGGGTCTAGCAGTGTGCTATCGCGCTGTTCCGGCGGGGTGCGTACATAGCCCATCAAAATGGTGCGGTGGGCGGGGGTTAGCAAGCTGCTAGACCAATCCATCCACTTTTCCATTTGCGCCCGTTTGGCAGGGCTTGCAATCCATAAATGGTTGGGGCCGTACTGCGCCGCTAGGTAGCGGATGATGGTGTTGGACTCCCACAGCACGCTTTGGGTGGCGTCATCTTTAAGCAGCGGCACCAAACCGTTGGGGTTCATGGCGAGGTATTCCGGCGTGTCGTTTACGCCGTGTTGCAGGCCTGCCATGATCTGCTCGAACGGTAGTTCCAGTTCTTCCAGTGCCCAGAGCACTTTTTTGACGTTAGTGGAGTTGTTGCGGCCCCAAAGCGTAATCATGGCAGTCCTTGTTGTTGGTTAGGAAAGTTTTTGAGTGTGCCTTGGGTGGGGGTGAGTGGCAAGTTGGCCGCTTTATCAGGGTTGTGGGGCTTAGCGAATAGGTCGCGAGCTAAAGCTGCCTACCACCCCACACCCTCCCCTTACGCCCGACCACTCACGACTCGCTCCTCACTATTTACCGCTTACTACTCACCCTTATCCTGATACAGCTTGAGCAGGCTGGAGAAGTCGAGTTTGCCGTTGCCGCCTGCTTTGTGCAGGGTGAACAGCGAACGGGCGGCGGAGCCCATGGGCACGGGGGATGCGCTTTGTTGGCTGACATCCATGGCTAGGCCTAGGTCTTTGATCATCAGATCCACCTGGAAGCCGCCCTGGTAGCCTTTCGAAGCGGGGGCGTTTTCCATCACTCCCGGGTAGGGGTTGTAGACGTTAAGCGCCCAGTTGCCGCCGGAGCTTTGCTTCATGATTTCCGAAAGCACGGCGGGGTCTAGGCCGTTTTTGACGCCCATGTTGATCGCTTCGCAGGTGCCTGCCATCAGAATCGAGAGCAGCATGTTGTTGCACACTTTAGCCACCTGCCCCGCGCCGTGGTCGCCTGCGTGGAAGATGTTTTTACCCATGGCTTGCAGCACCGGCTGCGCCTGGGCGAACTGAGCCTCCGAGCCGCCGACGATAAAGGTCAGCGTGCCCGCCTGGGCACCGCCTACCCCACCGGAAACCGGTGCATCCACAAAGCCAATGCCCTTTTCAACGCCAGCAGCGGCTACTTGACGGGCGGTATCGGCATCAATGGTGGAGCAATCAATCACCAGCGCGCTTGGCTTGATCACCTCGAACAGCGGCGAGTCACCATCCACGTACAGCCCGCGCACGTGCTTGCCTGCGGGCAGCATGGAGATGACGAAGTCGGCATCGGTGGCCGCTTCCGTAGCGGTGGCGGCAATCTCGCAGCCTTGAGATTTAGCGGTTTCCAGCGCTTGGGCGGAAAGGTCAAAAGCGCGCACGTTAAAGCCAGCTTTCGCCAGGTTGGCGGCCATGGGGCCGCCCATATTGCCTAAACCAATAAACGCAACGGTAGTCATCTTTTTATCCTTATTAGCGTGTTGTAGAGAGTGCAGTGTGCGTTATTTAAGGTCTGCCAGCGGGTTGGTGTCCCATGCGGGGGCCAGCAGCTCGTCAATAAAGGAAGGCTCGACCGAGGCCACGTCTGGGTAGGTCCAGCTTGGCTGGCCGTCTTTATCCACCAGCAGCGCGCGCACGCCTTCGGGAAACTCCCGGTGGCGGCAGCACTGCACAGAGAGCGAAAGCTCAAACTGGAACACTTCCGCCAGCGACATGTGTTTGGCACGGCTAAGCTGTTCGTCGATCAGTTTGATAGAAACAGGACTGCCGTGTGCCAAGGTTTTTTGCGCTTTGCTGAACCACTTGTCGTCGGTCTCGACTGCCAGCACAGCCTCGACCATCTGCTCGACGGTGTCGTGGTCCATCAGCTCACGAATCAGTGAAGCGGACTTATAAACCGGCGCTTCCATCTCCGCAAACACCTCTTGCGAATCCTGCTCTAGCTCACGCAGCAAGCGATTCACCACGCCATGGGCGTCGGTGTGTTCGCCTTCGCCCCAGCTGGCTGCTAGCAGCTTTTCTGCCAGCTCGTCGCGGTAGTGGCTGGCAATGGCGCGGTCGGCAAGACCCAGGTGAACCGCATCCGGGGCGTTAATTTGCCCGCCAGTCATGGCCAGAAACCGCCCGGCGCCGCCCGGTAGGCGGTTAAGGAACCAGCTCGCGCCTACATCCGGGTACAACCCAATGGTCACTTCCGGCATAGCAAGCCTCGAGGTTTCCGTGACGATGCGGTGGCTGCTGCCGCTTAACAGGCCCATGCCACCACCCATCACGATGCCGTTGCCCCAGCAAATCACCGGCTTGGGGAAGGTGTGCAGCTGGTAATCCAGGCGGTACTCGTTCTCGAAGAAGCGCTCGGGGAAATCGGCTGCGCCGTCGCCCTGAATGGCCTTGTAGAGGTTGACCACATCGCCACCGGCGCAGAAGGCTTTTTCGCCTGCGCTATCCAGCAGCACGGCTACGACCCGCTCGTCGCTTTGCCACTGGTTCAGGCGCGGCAAGATCTCTTCGATCATCTCCAGCGTGAGCGCATTGAGCGAGCGCTCGGCGTTCAGGGTAATCTCGCCAATCACATGGCCATCTTGGGTGGTGTGCTCTTCAAACAGTACGCAACTCATGGTTTGTCCTTATATGCTCGGGGCTTGGAGATATGTGCCCTGGCGGCTATAGCTCAGCGGCACCGTCGGCCAGTACACGGCGGGAAATAATCAGCCGCATAATCTCGTTGGTGCCTTCCAGAATACGGTGCACGCGGGTATCGCGCACGTAGCGCTCCATCGGGTACTCCTTAATGTAGCCATTGCCGCCGTAGAGCTGCAGCGCTTCGTCGCACACCTTGAAGCCCACATCGGTCGCGAACCGCTTGGCCATGGCGCAGTAGGTGGTGGCATCCGGGTGGCCCGCATCCAGCTTGGTGGCGGCCATGCGTACCAGTTGGCGCGCGGCCACCAGCTCGGTCACCATATCGGCTAGGCGGAACTGCAGCGCTTGGAACTCGGCCAGGCGCTTGCCGAACTGCTTGCGCTCTAGCATGTACTCGCGGGCTTTATTGAGCGCCTGCTGAGCGGTGCCGATAGAACAGGTGGCAATATTGATGCGCCCACCGTCCAGGCCCTTCATAGCAATCTTGAAGCCGTCGCCTTCGTTGCCTAGCAAATGGTTGGCGGGAACGCGCACATCTTCGAAGGTGATCATGCGGGTAGGCTGGCTGTTCCAGCCCATTTTGTCCTCTTTGCGGCCGTAGCTGATGCCTTCGCTCTTCGCATCCACCGCAAAGGCGGAAACGCCGCCAGGGCCTTCGCCACCGGTGCGCGCCATCACCACCAGGAAATCGGTGCTGCCCGCGCCGGAAATAAACATCTTGCTGCCGTTCAGCACGTAGTGCTCGCCATCGCGCTTGGCAGTAGTTTTCAACGAGGCGGCATCGGAGCCTGAGTTAGGTTCGGTTAAGCAGTAAGAACCCAACAGCTCGCCAGTTGCCAGCTTTTCGCCCCACTGGGCTACAGCGTCCGGCGTGCCGAAATCCGCCAGCATCCAGGTCACCATGTTGTGGATGGTGAGGTACGCGGTGGTCGAGGTGCAACCCATCGAGAGCTGCTCGAAAATAATGCTGGCATCTAGCCTGGAAAGGCCTAGCCCGCCTACGCTCTCTGGCGCATAAAGCGAACAAAAGCCCAGCTCCCCTGCTTTACGAATTACATCTACCGGAAAGTGGGCTTCCGCATCCCACTGGGCGGCGTGAGGTTCTAGCTCGTTTTGGGCAAATGCCCGGGCCATATCGGAAAAAGCAACCTGGTCTTCACTTAGCTCAAAATTCATGGCGTATCTCCACAGCGCGTGGATGCACCGCGCCTTGGTAGGCGGCAGGTGAGTCACACACGGGTTGTTGTCATTGTTCGCAATGTTGACGTTTACGTTAACTTATATTTTTACCCCACCTTGCGCAACCGATTACCCCTCGACCTTTGGCGTAGAGCTCCATTGGCTGTTGCTTTCTCAAGGCCAGAAAAAAGGGCGCCCTAAGGCACCCAATCCACGGACAGACGCGGTTAACACAATTCGTTTACTTAAAGTTTTTGCGATACATCTTGGCAAACTCACCGATAATCCCGCTGCGGAAGCTGAGTACGCAGACTACAAAGATGACGCCTAACACGACACTCACCCAATTACCCAGCGGCGATTGCGCCAAGAGGTGCTGAAGGCTAACCACCAACCCTGCCCCCATGACCGGACCAAGCAACGTGCCCACACCGCCCAGCAGCGTCATCAAAATTACCTCGCCGGACATATGCCAGTGGGCATCGGTAAGCGAGGCCAGCTGGAACACCACGGTTTTGGTGGAACCCGCCAGCCCAGCCAATGCAGCCGAGAGCACAAAGGCAAGCAGCTTGTAGGCATCCACGTTATAGCCTAGCGACACGGCACGGGGTTCATTTTCACGAATGGCCTTCAGCACTTGCCCAAACGGAGAGTGAACGGTGCGTTGAATCACCGCAAAGCCAAACACAAACACCGCAAACACGAAATAGTACATGGCCAGGTTGCTGCTAAGGTCAATCACACCAAACAGGTTGCCACGCGGTACGCCATGCAGGCCATCTTCCCCGCCGGTAAAGGAGGACTGCACAAACACGAAGAACATCAGCTGCGCCAATGCCAGCGTGACCATGGCAAAATAAATACCCTGACGGCGAATGGAGAGCACCCCGAATAACACACCCAGTAGCGTCGCCATTAACGTACCCGCGAGAATACCCAACTCCGGCGTTAAGCCTGGGTAACTCGCCAGCAGATACCCTGTCACATAGCCACCGGTAGCTAGGAATGCTGCATGGCCGAACGAGAGCAGCCCAGCGTATCCCAGTAGCAGGTTGAAAGCGCAGGCAAACAGCGCAAAGCAGAGGATCTTCATCAGGAATACAGGGTATGCCACAAAGGGAGCGACCAGCCCCAGCGCTAGCAGCGCAAGATAGAACATGTTGCGGCGTAGCTTGGCGCGCCGTTGACGCTCCTGCACTGCCGAGGGCAACGGAGTTGCCGAGGTTGTATGAGACGTTGTCATGATTATGCCTCCTTACCGAATAGCCCAGCGGGGCGTAACATGAGCACCAGGATCATCACTAGAAAGATCACGGTATTAGAGGCTTCTGGGTAGTACACCTTGGTTAACCCTTCGATAATACCCATTCCCAAACCGGTCACAATGGCACCCATAATAGAGCCCATGCCGCCGATAACGACCACCGCAAACACTACGATCAACAGGCTTGACCCCATAGTGGGCGACACCGGATAGAGCGGTGCCGCTAGCACGCCAGCAAAGGCGGCAAGCCCTACCCCAAACCCATAGGTTAAGGTAATCAGCAGCGGTACGTTCACCCCGAATGCCTGCATCAACTGAGAGTTTTCCGTACCAGCACGTAGATAGGCACCCAGCCGCGTGCGCTCTATCATGAACCAGGTAAAGAAGCACATCGCTAGCGCGGCAACCAATACCCAAGCGCGGTAGGTAGGCAGGAACATAAAGCCAAGGTTAAGGCCGCCCTGAAGAATCTCGGGGGTCGCATAGCGCGCCCCAGAAACGCCGAAGAAATTAATCAGCGTACCTTCGAAAATCAGCGCCAACCCGAAGGTCAGCAGCAATCCGTAGAGGTGATCCAAATGGGCAATGCGGCGCAGCAGAAAACGCTCTACCAACATACCCAAACCACCTACCACAATGGGCACTAAAATCAGCGCCAGCCAATAGTTAATACCCAGGTAGCGAAAGCCTAGCAGCGCGGCGAAGGCTCCCAGCATGTATTGCGCCCCGTGGGCAAAGTTGACGATCTTCAGTAGGCCGAAGATGACCGCCAGGCCCAAACTAAGCAGTGCGTAAAAGGCACCGTTCACAAGCCCTAGCGTAAGCTGGCCCATGAACACGGCCATTGGCACGCCGAATATCATCGTCATGATATGACTCTCCTCGCCGCCAAACGGGTAGCCTGCGGCTACCCCTGTGCGTTGCTTATTTATAGAAACGCTTTTAATAACGCCTTACGGCTTGTTTCATCGCCGGACCTAGCCTGCTGGCATTGGCCCGGCGTTTTTCCGTCACTCACCCAAAATCAATTATTCACCAGCGAACACTGGCTTTCAGAGAGCGGGCGATAGGCTTCTGCGGCGGGAATGGTGCTGAGGATTTTGTAAAGATCCCACTCACCAGTAGACTCTTCCGGTGTTTTCACCTGAGCCAGGTACATATCGTGAATCATACGGCCATCTTCACGAATGCTACCGTTACGGGCAAAGAAGTCGTTAATCGGCTCTTCAGCCATTTTCGCGCGCACGGTTTCCGGGTCGTCGGTGCCTGCGGCTTCCACGGCTTTCAGGTAGTGCATGGTGCTGGAGTAGATGCCGGCCTGTACCATCGTGGGCATACGGCCAGTCTCTTCAAAGTAGCGCTCAGACCAGGCGCGAGCCTCTTCATCCATATCCCAATACCAACCGGTGGTCAGCAGCAGGCCCTGGGTGGCTTCAAGACCCAACGCATGTACGTCGTTCAGGAAGATCAACAGGCCCGCTAGCTGTTGGCCGCTTTGGGTCAAGCCAAACTGGCTGGCCGTAGTAATGGCATTAACCGTGTCGGCACCGGCGTTAGCCAAACCAACAATTTTCGCGCCAGAGCCTTGCGCCTGGAGAATATAGGAGGAGAAGTCGCTGGTGGGGAACGGATGGCGCACACCGCCTACCACTTCACCACCATTCGCCTCAACCACGCTGGTTACATCGGCTTCTAGCGCATGGCCGAAGGCGTAGTCAGCGGTGAGCAGGAACCAGCTATCGCCACCCTGCTCGACTACCGCTTTCGCCGTGCCATTCGCCAGCGGATAGGTGTCATATACCCAGTGGATGTGGTTCGGAGTGCAGTGCTCATTAGTAATGCTAGACGCCGCCGAGCCGGAGACAATGCCCAGGCCGTTGTTCTCTTCCAGCACTTTGGTTACCGCAATGGATACCGAGGAAGCTACTAGGCCACCCACCATATCGACGTTGCGTTGGTCGATCCACTCGCGCACGGTATTGGCACCCACGTCAGCGCTGTTACGGTCGTCAGCGCTGAACACCACAATGGGCGAGCCGTTGACACTGCCGCCAAAATCCGCCACTGCCATTTCCATCGCGGTTTGGCCACCGGGGCCGGCCAGATCGCGATAGGTGCCGGACATATCGGCCAAATAGCCAATACGTACTTCGCCATCGCTGATTTCTGCATGTGCAGTTGAAATCGCCATGCTGGAGGCAGCGGCAACGGCGATGCTAGCGGCTAGCGTTTTCTTCATAAAGGTCATGTGCGTCTCCTGGCCCTGAAGGCCTTTGTTGTTGTGATACGGACGTTCAGTTGTAGCGTTGTTTTCGTGGAGCGTTGGTGATTCTGCTTATTTAAGACGGTGCGTATATTTGTCGAATGATGTCGGTGTTACACCCCCAGCATGCTGTTTAAATGTTCACGCCGCGAAGGAAGTTGCGCTGCGGTGATCTCCTCCACAATCTGACCGTGATCCATCACAAAGTGGCGATCTGCCAGCGGAGCAGCAAAGCGGAAGTTCTGTTCCACCAGCACAATGGTCATGCCACGCTCTTTCAACTGCACCAGTACTTCGCCCAGTTTCTGTACAATGACTGGCGCTAGCCCTTCGGTAATTTCATCTAACAGCAGCAAGCGTGCTCCCGTGCGTAGAATACGAGCCATCGCTAGCATCTGCTGCTCACCACCAGAGAGCCGCGTACCCTGGCTCCTACGCCGCTCATAGAGGTTTGGAAACATGCTATAGATTTCATCCAGGCTCATTCCGCCTGAACGCACGGTGGGCGGCAGCAGCAGGTTTTCGTGAACATCCAGACTAGCGAAGATGCCGCGCTCTTCCGGGCAGTAACCAATGCCTAAGCGGGGAATATGGTGCGGCTTCATGTGCAAGGTTTCGTTGCCGTTAATCACCACGGACCCCGTGCGCCGGCCAACCATATTCATAATCGCTTTTAGCGTTGTGCTACGACCCGCGCCGTTACGTCCCAAGAGCGTGACCAGTTCACCGCGCTTAACGTCGAAGTTCACGCCATGCAGAATATGCGACTCACCGTAGAAGGCGTGCAGATCTTGAATCCGCAGCATCTCCAGTGTTTGGCTTTCTGGGGCTTCTTGACTCTCAAATGCTTCAGCGGTGTTCATACGGCGGCCTCCTCGGTAGCGGCTTCGCTTCCCATATAGGCTTCACGCACCAACGGGTTGCGGGAAACCGTGTCGTAGTCCCCTTCCGCTAGCACCGAGCCACGTGCCAATACGGTAATACGGTCGCACAAACGGCTGACGACGCTAAGATTGTGCTCCACCATCAGCACTGTGCGACCTTGAGATACCCGCTTGATTAGTGCCACGATGCGGTCAACGTCTTCCGCCCCCATGCCCTGGGTCGGCTCATCCAGCAGCATCATGCTAGGGTCAAGCGCCAGCGTTGTGGCCACTTCCAACGCACGCTTGCGGCCATAGGGCATTTCTACGGTGAGCGTATCGGCATATTCACGCAGGCCCACTTCATCCAGCAGTGCTAGGGCACGGTCGTTTAGATGGTCCAGAGACTTTTCTGATTTCCAGAAATGAAACGACGTGCCGAGCTGGCGTTGTAGCGCCACGCGCACGTTCTCCAGTGCGGTCATATGAGCAAATACTGCAGAAATCTGGAACGAACGCACTAAGCCAAGCTGAGCGATTTCGTTAGATTTTTTGCTAGTAATAGGTTGGCCGCGATAGAGAATTTCTCCACGAGTAGGCGGTAAAAACTTGGTCAATAGATTAAAAACCGTGGTTTTACCTGCCCCGTTAGGGCCAATCAAGGCATGGATATGCCCCTCTTGTACCTGGAGATTTACGTTATCCACGGCGGTAAATCCGCGAAATTCTTTGGTCAGCCCTCGGGTTTCGAGTACCGGCCCGTTTGATACTTCGTCTGCACGCATGAGGTAAGACGCCTCTTGTTGTTCTTGTACGGTGGGAAGCGAAACTTGTTAGCCAGCAACGCATCCTTACCTGAACGTAAGGTGTAAGTGCAAACTAGCAATCCAACACAGGGTATTACAATTACAACTTTGGTCTACGCACTGCCTTTCAGCATCCAAATAAAGCTTAAAAATTATTAAATATCAAACAGTTATCCAAAACAAGCAATAAAACAATTAATGCAATCTCAGCTTTACGTTAACGTAAACTTGTTTTAGCCTCATGGTCAGTGTTCCATAGGGTCATCCCCCTATTGACGAGAATAACGATTATGAGCAAAACCTACTCGATCAGTGAACTGGCCAGTGAGTTTGATGTAACCACACGCAGCATCCGGTTTTATGAAGACCAGGAATTGCTGCACCCCACTCGCCGGGGCCAAACACGCATCTACAGCAGCAAGGATCGCGTAAGGCTAAAGTTAACATTGCGTGGCAAGCGCCTAGGGTTTTCGCTGGCAGAGATCCGCGAATTGTTCGAGCTATGGGATGAAACCCGCAGCGGCAGCGAAAAACAGCTGCACCTGATGCTGAGCAAAATCAGTGAGCGCAAAGCCGCACTAGAACAGCAGATGAAAGACATCACCATGGTGCAGTTAGAGCTAGAAAGCGCTGAGATACGCTGCCGCCAAGCACTGGAAGAGCTTAACGAGAAACACCCGGCCACCACGAAGTAAACAACATCAACACATAACGACCCCATTAACAACGACAAGGTGATTGACCATGTTTTCCCACTATTCAGAACTAAATTTCGGTCTTGACGATGAGCTGAACATGCTGCGCGAGCAGGTCAACGCCTTTGCCGCCAGCGAAATTGCCCCCCGTGCCGCCGAGATCGATCACAACAACGAGTTCCCCAACGACCTTTGGAAGAAGTTCGGCGATATGGGCCTGCTAGGCATTACCGTACCTGAAGAGGATGGCGGTAGCGGCATGGGCTATCTCGCTCACTGTATCGCTATGGAGGAGATCTCCCGGGCCAGCGCTTCTGTCGGTCTCTCCTACGGCGCGCACTCCAACCTGTGCGTTAACCAGCTCAAGATCAACGCCTCCGCCGAGCAAAAAGCCAAATACCTGCCCAAGCTGATCAGCGGCGACCATGTAGGGGCGCTGGCGATGTCCGAGCCCGGCGCAGGCTCTGATGTGGTTTCCATGCAGCTGCGCGCGAAAGAGGATGGCGACCACTACATCCTCAACGGCAATAAGATGTGGATCACCAACGGCCCGGATGCCGATGTGCTGGTGGTTTACGCCAAAACCGACCCGGATGCCGGCTCCAAAGGCATCACCGCCTTTATTATCGAAAAAGGCATGCCGGGCTTCTCCACCGCCCAGAAGCTCGACAAGCTGGGTATGCGTGGCTCCAACACCTGCGAATTAGTCTTCCAGGATTGCCGCGTGCCTGCCGAAAACGTGCTCGGAGAAGTAGGCAAAGGCGTACGCGTACTGATGAGCGGCTTGGACTATGAGCGTGCAGTTCTTGCCGCTGGCCCCATTGGTATTATGCAGGCTGCCATGGACGTGGTGATGCCCTACATTCACGAGCGTAAGCAGTTCAACCAGTCTATCGGCGAGTTCCAGCTGGTACAGGGCAAAGTCGCGGACATGTACACCACGCTTAACGCCTGCCGTGCTTATTTATACGCCGTGGCCAGTGCCTGCGACCGTGGCCAAACTTCTCGTAAAGATGCCGCCGGAGTGATTCTCTACTGCGCTGAAAAAGCTACCCAAGTAACGCTGGATGCGATTCAGCTGCTGGGCGGCAATGGCTATATTAATGAGTACCCCACCGGCCGCCTGCTGCGCGACGCAAAGCTTTATGAAATTGGTGCGGGCACCAGCGAAATTCGCCGGATGCTGATTGGCCGCGAACTCTTCAACGAAAGTAAGTAAGGGCCGCGCCATGAGTACCATCACCACACAGATCAACCCACGCAGTGATGTCTTCCAAGCCAATCAAATCGCCATGCAGAAGGAAGTCAGCAAACTGCGCGAACTCACTGCCGCCGTTGCCCAGGGCGGCGGCGCTAACGCTCGTGCCCGCCACGAAAGCCGGGGCAAGCTTTTTGTGCGCGACCGCATTGACCACTTAATTGACGAAGGCTCACCGTTTCTGGAGTTCTCCGCCCTGGCGGCCCATGATGTTTATGACAGTGACGTGCCAGCGGCAGGCGTGGTGACCGGCATTGGCCGGGTATCTGGCGTTGAATGCGTGATTGTGGCCAACGACGCCACGGTTAAAGGGGGCACTTACTTTCCGCTGACGGTCAAAAAGCACCTGCGTGCCCAAGAAATTGCCCGCAAGCACCGCCTGCCGTGTATCTATCTGGTGGATTCCGGCGGCGCCTTCCTGCCCCGCCAGGATGAGGTCTTCCCCGACCGCGACCACTTCGGGCGCATCTTCTACAACCAGGCCACCCTATCCGCCGAAGGCATCCCACAGATCGCTGTGGTCATGGGTTCCTGCACCGCCGGCGGCGCCTACGTGCCTGCCATGGCGGATGAGTCCATCATCGTTAAAGAGCAGGGCACGATTTTCCTGGGCGGCCCACCGCTGGTAAAAGCCGCCACAGGAGAAAGCATTAGCGCCGAAGACCTAGGCGGTGCCGATGTTCACGCCAAAGTCAGCGGCGTGGCCGACCACTACGCCGAAAACGACGCCCATGCGCTTCAACTAGCCCGCGCCTGCGTGTCACGTCTGAACTGGCAAAAGCGCGGCCAGCTGGCCATGCAACCGCCCAGGCCGCCAAAACTCGACCCGTCAGAGCTGTATGGCATTGTCGGCACCGACCTGAAAAAGCCCTATGACGTGCGCGAAGTGATTGGTCGCATTGTCGATGGCTCCGACTTTGACGAGTTCAAACGCTACTACGGCGACACGCTAGTCACCGGCTTTGCCCATATCCACGGCTACCCGGTGGGCATCGTGGCTAACAACGGCGTACTGTTTTCTGAGAGCGCCGTAAAAGGCGCGCACTTTATCGAGCTATGCGCCCAGCGCAAGATTCCGTTGGTGTTTTTGCAGAACATTACCGGCTTTATGGTTGGCTCTAAGTACGAGCATGAAGGTATTGCCAAGCATGGCGCTAAACTCGTCACCGCCGTGGCCTGCGCCAACGTGCCGAAATATACCGTGCTAATTGGCGGCAGCTTCGGCGCGGGCAACTACGGCATGTGCGGCCGCGCCTACGACCCTAACCTACTGTTTATGTGGCCCAACGCGCGTATTTCCGTGATGGGCGGCGAGCAGGCGGCAGGGGTGCTCTCCCAGGTAAAACGCGAGCAGTACGAGCGCGAAGGCAAAACCTGGAGTAAAGAGGAAGAAGAGGCCTTCAAACAGCCCACCCGCGACCAGTACGAGCACCAGGGCCACCCCTACTATGCCAGCGCCCGCCTGTGGGATGACGGCGTAATCGACCCGCTGCAAACCCGCGACGTACTCGGGCTTTCATTGGCCGCCGCGATGAATGCAGAAGTCAAAGAGACACGCTTCGGCGTGTTCCGGATGTAAGGGGCGAACATCATGGCTTACTCAACCCTAGAGATTGAGGCGGGTATCGCCCGCCTGACATTAAACCGCCCAGAGGTGCATAACGCCTTTGACGATAGCCTGATTGCCGAACTCAATGTTCATCTGGAAAAGCTCCACGGCTTGGCAAATGCAGGCGACGTGCGAGTAGTGGTACTCGGCTCGGAAGGTAAAAGCTTCTCCGCAGGTGCTGACCTGAACTGGATGAAGCGTATGGTCGATTACGACCTGGAAGACAACCTGGCGGATTCCCGCAAGCTCGCAGCCCTCATGCACGGCCTGGATACGCTACCCTGCCCGACCATCTGCCGAGTACAAGGCGCGGCGTTTGGCGGCGCGGTGGGGTTGGCCGCCTGCTGCGATATCGTTATCGCCTCCGAAAAGGCCAAGTTCTGCCTTTCTGAAGTCAATATTGGCCTGTCGCCTGCGGTGATTAGTCCTTATGTTCAGCGCGCGCTGGGGCAGCGCCAGATGCGCCGCTATGCACTGAGCGCCGAAGTAATGGATGCCCCCACTGCGCTGAGCCTGGGTTTAGCCCATCAAGTAGTAGAACACGAAGCGCTGGATGGCGCGGTAGATAGCATGGTCGCCACGCTAATGAAAGGCTCCCCCCAAGCACAGCGGGCGACGAAAGCCCTGTTAGCTACCGTGGCCCAAGCGCCGGATAGCGACGCCACCCGCGAGCACACCTGCCAGGTGATTGCCAAGCTGCGGGTGAGCCAAGAGGGCCAAGAGGGTCTTGCCAGCTTTTTTGACAAGCGCCGCCCCGCCTGGACGTCACCTGAAAAACACAACAACGCTGCGGAGCCACGCTCATGACGTTTACCCTGACCAAATTCGATACCCTGCTGGTGGCCAACCGCGGTGAAATCGCCTGCCGCGTCATGCGTACCGCCCGCCGCATGGGTTTAAAAACCGTGGCGGTCTATTCCGACGCCGACGCTACTGCCCGCCATGTGCGCGAAGCCGACGAGGCCGTACGTCTTGGCCCCGCCGCCGCTCGTGAAAGCTACTTAAACATTGATGCGGTCATTGACGCCGCCAAGCGTACCGGCACCGGCGCCATCCATCCCGGTTACGGCTTTCTGTCTGAAAACGGCACCTTCGTTAAAGCATTAGAGCAAGCGGGCATTACCTTTGTTGGCCCGCCCGCTTCCGCCATTGCCGCCATGGGCGACAAATCCGCCGCCAAGGCACGCATGGCCAACGCGGGCGTGCCGCTGGTGCCGGGCTACCACGGCGACGACCAAGACGATGCCCTGCTGCGCTCAGAAGCTGATAAGATCGGCTACCCCGTCATGCTCAAAGCCAGCGCAGGTGGCGGCGGTAAAGGTATGCGCGTGGTGGAGAGCGGCGAAGGCTTTAAAGCCGCGCTGGATGGCTGCCGCCGTGAGTCGAAAGCGGCGTTTGGCGATGACCGCATGCTAATCGAGAAGTATCTGGTGCAGCCCCGCCATGTGGAAGTTCAGGTATTCTGCGACCGCTACGGCAACGGCGTATATCTGTTCGAGCGGGACTGCAGCGTGCAGCGTCGCCATCAAAAAGTCATCGAAGAAGCCCCCGCCCCCGGCATGACGCCTGAACTGCGCGCCGCCATGGGCGAAGCGGCCGTTCGCGCGGCTAAAGAGATTGGCTATGTAGGCGCAGGCACGGTGGAGTTTCTGTTAGACGCCGACGGCTCGTTCTACTTTATGGAGATGAACACCCGCCTGCAGGTAGAGCATCCCGTTACCGAGATGATTACCGGCCAAGACTTGGTGGAGTGGCAGTTGAGAGTTGCTATGGGCGAGCCGCTGCCCTGCCGCCAAGATGAACTGACCATTACTGGCCACAGTTTTGAGGCACGCATATACGCCGAAGACCCAGAGCAGGACTTCTTGCCCGCCACCGGCCTGCTCACCCGCTTTGCGCTGGACTTGGAAGGCGCAGGGCTAGGCGCTGATCAAGTGCGCTTGGATAGTGGCGTAGAGAGCGGCGATGCGGTGTCGATGCACTACGACCCGATGCTCGCCAAGCTGATTGTGCATGGCGTTGACCGCGACGCCGCGCTGGCCACCCTCAACCGGGCGCTGGCGGCGCTGGACGTACAAGGAGTGGTGACCAACCGTGCCTTCCTACAGCGCTTAGCCAATCATCCTGGCTTTAAAAATGTCGAGCTGGATACGCGCTTTATTGAGCGCAACGAAGCCACGCTTTTTGCTCCGCGCCACTACACTACCGAGGAGTACGCTAGCGCCGCGCTAATTGGCCTGCACCAGCTAGCACAAGAGTGCGAAAGCGATTCCCCTTGGGATCGACACGATGGTTTCCGACTCAACGCGCCGCACACCATTCGCATTGCGCTATGCGACCCAGCAAGCGCCCAAGCCCCGGATAGCGACAGCGCCGTGGTAGTGGTAGAAGGCAAGCGCGACACCTTGGATACTCAGTGGCAGCTCACCGTTGGCGACAGCACGTTAAGTGCCAGCCTGCAGCCATTGGAAGGCGATGCCGTCGCCGTCACGCTCAACGGTCACCGCCGCCGTCTGCAGGCGCGCAAAGATGGTCATGTGGTGGTCATGTCCGAGCCGAGTGGTGAAACCCGCCTCTTCTGGCGGCGTATTGACGCCATCGACCACGGCCACCACGAAGCGGAAACCACCCTCACCGCGCCCATGCACGGCACGGTGGTCGCGCTGCTGGTCGAACCCGGTGTGTCGGTGGAGAAAGGTATGCCGCTGATGGTGATGGAAGCCATGAAGATGGAGCACACCATGACCGCCCCCGCCGATGGCAGCGTCGCAGCCTTCCACTTCCAGGCTGGCGACACCGTCGGCCAGGGCGATGTGCTGCTCGACTTTGCCCCAAGCGAATAGGAGCAGAAGCATGGCACTGCCAACGTCTATCAAGCTATTTGAAATGGCCCCCCGCGACGGGCTGCAAAACGAACCGGGCACCCTGGTGCCCACCGCCACCAAGATCGAGCTGATTGAGCGGCTGGCTAATGCAGGCATTAGCCACATTGAGGCGGCCAGCTTTGTATCACCCAAGTGGGTGCCGCAAATGGGCGATGCTTCCGAAGTCATGCGCGGAATCCAGCGCCAGTCTGGCGTGGTTTATTCCGCGCTGACACCTAACCTAAAGGGGTTGGAAAGCGCCCTGGAGGCAGGCATTGAGGAAGTCGCGGTATTTGGCGCGGCATCGGAAGCGTTCTCCCAGAAGAACATCAACTGCTCCATTGCCGAGTCATTAGCACGCTTTGAGCCGGTGCTCGCAAGAGCCAACGAGGCCGGCGTGCGGGTGCGAGGCTATGTCTCCTGCGTGCTGGGTTGCCCTTACGAGGGCGATATTGCCCCCCATAAAGTGGCTGACGTCGCCAAGGCACTGTATGACATGGGCTGCTATGAAATTTCTCTTGGCGACACCATTGGCGTGGGCACGCCACTGGCCGCTAAGCGTATGATTGAAGCCACCCGCCAGCAGGTACCGATTGAGAAGCTAGCCGCCCACTTCCACGACACCTATGGGATGGCAATTGCCAATCTCTATGCGGTCATTGAGGATGGCGTCAGCGTGATTGATGCCGCCACGGCGGGCCTGGGCGGCTGCCCCTATGCCAAAGGAGCCTCAGGCAACGTAGCCACCGAAGACGTACTTTACTTACTGGAGGGGCTTGGTATCGATACGGGCATTAATCTGCAGGCAGTGATTGATACCGGCTATTGGATTACCCAGCAGCTTGGACGCACTCCCAATGCTAAAGTCGCACTCGCTAAGGGCAGGTCAACCTCCTAACGGCTTCATCAGCCTTAATAATATAAAAATATTTCGCTTCCCGTTCAGACAAGAAAAAGACATCGGAGACACACCATGGCATCACCTGCAACCATCATGCCCAGCTATACCAGCAGCACCGCCGACAAGCCACTACTGGGCATGACCATCGGCGATAAGTTTGATCAAATTGCCGCACAGTACCCGGATAACGACGCACTAATTGCGCTACACCAAAACATCCACTGGAGCTACCGTGAGCTTCAGCAAGAAGTGAACCGCTGCGCCCGCGCCCTGCTCGCCATTGGGGTTCAAAAAGGCGACCGCGTCGGTATTTGGGCACCCAACTGCAGCGAGTGGACGTTGACCCAGTTTGCCACCGCCAAAATTGGCGCGATTTTGGTCAACATCAACCCCTCTTACCGCACCCACGAGCTGGAGTACGCGCTGAATCAGTCGGGCGCGCGCTTTTTAGTCACTGCCAACCAGTTCAAAACCTCTGACTACACGGCCATGCTTTACGAACTGGCCCCAGAACTTAAAAGCTGTGCCGAAGGCCAGCTGAAATCTCAAAAGCTGCCTGAGCTTGAGTGCGTGATCAATCTAAGCGCCGACAAGCACAGCGGCATGTGGCGCTGGGCGGACTTTGTTGGCGAAGCCGACAAGGTTAGCCAAACCGATGTAGACGACCTGCAGGCCACGCTGCAGTTCGATGACCCGATCAATATCCAGTACACCTCCGGTACCACCGGCTTTCCCAAAGGGGCAACGCTCTCCCACCACAACATCCTCAATAACGGTTTCTTTGTGGCAGAGAGCATGGGCTTCACCAGTGAAGACCGCTTAGTGATTCCCGTCCCCCTCTACCACTGCTTCGGCATGGTAATGGGTAACCTGGGCTGCATGACTCACGGTGCAGCAATGATCTATCCAGATGAGGGCTTTGACCCCGGCAAAGTGCTGAAAGCCGTACATGAGCAGAAAGCGACCGCGCTCTACGGCGTACCCACCATGTTTATTGCCGAGCTTGAGCACCCTGACTTCGCTAGCACCGATTTCTCGACGCTGCGCACCGGGATTATGGCGGGTTCGATCTGCCCAGCGGAGATCATGAAGCAGGTCATCAATAAGATGAATATGAAAGGCGTACAAATCGCCTATGGCATGACCGAAACCAGCCCTGTTTCTACTCAAACGGGTGCTAACGATCCGATCGAAAAACGCGTTTCCACCGTAGGACGCACCCAGCCCCACTTGGAAAGTAAAATTGTCGACCCCGGTAGCGGCGGTATTTTACCCCGTGGTGAAATTGGCGAGCTGTGCACCCGCGGCTACAGCGTAATGCTGAAGTACTGGAATAATGAGAAAGCCACCGCCGAGGCGATCGATGAAGCGGGCTGGATGCACACCGGCGACCTGGCCACGATGGATGAAGAGGGCTACATCCAGATTGTCGGACGCATCAAAGACATGGTGATTCGCGGCGGCGAGAACGTCTACCCGAAAGAGATCGAGGAGTTTTTATACGCCCACCCAGCTATCTCGGAAGTGCAGGTCACCGGCGTGCCGGATAAAAAGTACGGCGAGGAGCTAATTGCCTGGGTGAAGCTCAATAGCAATGCGGGCGCAATTACCGGTGAAGACCTGCGCGAATACTGCAAAGGTAAAATCACCCACTTCAAGATCCCGCGCTACTTCAAGTTTGTGGATGAGTTCCCGATGACCGTCACCGGCAAAATCCAGAAATTCAAAATGCGCGAAATTTCGATTAAAGAACTGGGGCTGGAGGATCAAAAGTAACGAGTGACTCGACGCTGCTAAAAACGATTAATGCGAGCGAGATAGCAGACGAACAAAGTCACCCTTAGCTCGTAATGCCGGTCAGTTAAGATATTAATTTACTCATAATGCTTGGGTGGGAGGCCGCTTTAGCGGGCGAATGGCACCGTCAGATGCCTTGGCCAAGCCACACGTCGCGAGCTGAAGCTCCCTCCCACAAACGCTAATCAAGCTTAGCTGAACGGCAGGCAGTAACCCTGATCAGTAGACGCTCGCCCATACCGAGACTCCCCATGCCCACTTCCCTCGCCCACCACTATCATCAAGCGCTGCGCGACCAGGATATTCTCCACCAGCTGCATACCCACTACCCCGATGGTCCCACGCTGCACCAGCTTGCTCCGCTGGACCAACTACACATCGGCGGCATTGCCGCATCCACAAGGCTGCTTGAACTGCTGGAACCCAACACCCAGCACGTGCTGGATATAGGCGCAGGATTAGGCGGGCTAATGCGCCAAGGGGCCGAGTTGGGTCTTCATATCACCGGGCTGGATATTACCCACCGCTTTAGCGCACTCAACCAGGCCATTAGCCGCTTGGCACTAGGCCATCAGGGTACAGGGCCAACCCGTGGCACGCTGCACTGGGTAACCGGTGATGCCTGCGCGCTACCGTTTGCCAATGCCAGCTTCGATGCCGTGCTGTTTCAGCACAGCCTAATGAATATGCCCGACCCCGACAAAGTGCTTGCCCAGTGCCGCCGCGTGCTGCGCCCTGGCGGGCAGCTGGTCATGCATGAAGTCGTCAGCGGCCCTAACAGCGAAGCGTTGCTATTCCCAGTGCCCTGGGCCGAAGGGCCAGCGCATTCGCACCTGCTCTCGTTACCCGAGCTGACCCAAACATTAGAAGCAAGTGGTTTTAAGATTCAGCACTGCGAAGACTGGAGCCACACCGCGCTGGAGTGGCGTCAGCGCCAGCGGCAAAAAGAGCAGGCCCCGCGTACCGCTGTGCTCTCCCCGCAGTGGGTGTTTGGCGAACGGTTTATGTGCATGGGTAAACATTTATTGGAAAACCTGGCGAATGGTGCAATTAACGTGGTGGAAATCAGCGCTCGTTGCTAGGCTGAGAAGGATAACGCCAACGAGAAAGGATAAGAGGAAGGCCAATGAACCGCTTGGCAAGCACCCTGCTCTTGAGTTTATTCGGCACTATGCTGCCCTTTAGTGGGTGTTTTGCCGATGAAGACGTTCCTGTTATCTCTTACGCGACCCCAGACAGTGAGTTAATGCGCCTGGATAACGGCGTGGTGCTGGAAGGCAGCGATTTAAGTAGCCTAGATAGCTACACTTCTGGCTTCCGTTTAACCGCAGGGTTCAGCCCCTGGCAGCTGCCACAGTTAGATATTGGCGCTGAAATTGCCTACCGTGAAAGCGAAGAAGTCCCTATCGCTTCAAGCGTCAATCCCATGATTATGGACACCTTGAGTCTTGGCGGTGCCATTGTGGCGGGTATCCGCATGGGGGCATTTAGCATCTACGCCAAATCAGGCCTGACCGAATGGCGGGGCGACGCCGATCAACCCCTGGCAGACGATGGCGGCACTGCCCTATTGCAAGGCTTCGGTGCCACCGTGACTATCAATCGCTTAGTCAGCCGCTTAGAGTACGAACGCATTGATGCTCCAACGCTAAGCCACCTCAATATGCTTAGTGCATCAGTGCATATGCCGTTCTAATCGTCTTTTACACTGCCTTGTTTTTGTTGCCCTCGTGGGCGGATACCGTCCAAATCGGCACATCTTTCTGATGTAACTCCTGCCACTCCTGGTTCATCGCGACGTTCGATAATCAGCGCCTCTTCCAGCTTCTATCAGCAGCCCTTTGGGCGGTTCGATATTGGCCTTAATCTCGTGCTTGAATTCACTAATAAATAAATGCCTGAATAAAATAGCCGGCCATGGCGATTCCTTAACCTCACTGCGACTTGACTTCCCTGAGCAATCGGTTAACGTACTAGTACACTAGTACATGACCAACCACTCGGTGGCACGATGTCCTTACACGATACGTTTCAAGCTGACCTGGTGCGCCACCTGCTTGCGATCGACACGCCCGACGCAATGGATGAGGCGCTGGCCAGCCTGCTTACGCCAGCAGAGTACCAAGAAATCAGCAAGCGCCTACAGATTTTTAAGCTGCTGCGCGAGGGCGTGCCCCACCGCAAAATTGCCGAAACCCTAGGCGTGGGTATTGCGACCGTGTCACGCGGATCACGCGCGCTGACGATGTTAGCCTCTTCACGGAATGATCACTTATGAGCACCACCGATACGGCCGCTGCGGCAGGCCCCCAGCCGTTCACTCTGCCCCGCAAGCCTCATTACGTTACCCTCGCGGCGGACTGCGACTTCTTTGCCCTGTTCCAAAAAATCGAGCGGCGCTTCGATACCTGCTACATGCTGGAATCGCTAGGCGAAGATAGCCATATGGCGCGCCACTCGATTATCGGCTTCGACCCCGAGTACACGCTCTACGCCAATGGCACCACGCTGACCATTGAAAGCCGCGACGGCGATGCCAACCACTACCCCAGCGACAACCCCTACGAGCTGCTACGTAGCCTGATCCCGCAGAACATTATCTCGCGCAAGTACGCGGGCGGGTTAAGCGGCTACCTGGGCTACGACGCCATGCAGTACTTCGAGCCGTCGCTGACGCTGAAGGCCAGCGACGACTTCGATACGTTCCGCTTTGGGCTTTATAAAGACGGCCTCATCCTCGACAAGATGACCGGGGAAGTCACCTACTTCTACTACGACAATAGCCGCTACGAGTTTCTGCAGACGCTGATCGACACTGACGACGAACCCGCAGGCCCGCTGCACATTACCGCACTGGGCGACACCATGAGCAAAGCCGAGCACGCCGAAGCGGTTGCCAAGGTGAAGCAGGACATCATCGACGGTAAGGTTTTCCAGTGCGAAGTGGGCTTTAAAAAGCGCTTTCGCATTCAGGGCGATACCCTGGCGCTTTACGACCAGCTACGCACCATCAACCCCTCGCCGCAGATGTACTACGTCAAATTCGGCGAGCAGAAGCTGATCGGTGCCAGCCCCGAGCTGCTGTTCCGTCTGCGCCAGGGAGAAATGGAGACGTTTCCGCTAGCGGGCACCACCCTGCGCGGCCAAACGCCCCAGGAAGATACCCAGCTTGCCCGCGCGCTGCTCAACGACCCCAAAGAGATCGCTGAGCACAATATGATCGTAGACCTGCACCGCAACGACATTGGTCGAGTGGCCCAGTTTGGTACGGTGAAAGTACGCAGCCTGATGGATATTAAGCGCTTCAGCCATGTTCAGCACATCTCCAGCGAGATCGTCGGCATCATCGCCGAAGGCGAGGACATGTTCACCGCGCTGGCCAGCAACTTCCCCGCGGGCACACTAACCGGCGCACCCAAGATTGAAGCGATGAAAATCATCGATGACCTGGAAACCGATGGGCGCGGCCCCTACGGCGGCGCGGTGGGCCAGTTCTCCTTTAACGGCGACTGCACCTTTGCGATCCCCATTCGCACGGTGTTCGTCAACGGCGAGCGCGCCTACGTGCAAACCTGTGGCGGCAACGTGTTTGATAGCAACGCCGAGGATGAGTACGAAGAGATCCGCCGCAAATTCGCCGGCACCCGCAAGGCCTTGGCCCCCTTTATGGATACGGAAACGGAGAGCCCCGCATGAAGGTGCTGATCATCGATAACTACGACTCCTTCACCTATAACCTCTACCAGTTTATTGGTGAGATTCTGACCACGGAGAAGAATCGCGGCGGGCTGCCTCATTTTGAGATCGTAGTGAAGCGCAATAACCAGATCGACTTCAAAGCCATCGAAGCCATGGCCCCGGATCGCATCATTATCTCGCCCGGCCCCGGTTCGCCGGACGACCCGCGCTACTTTGGCGTATGCGCCGAGGTGATTGAGAAACTGGGCAAAACCACCCCGCTGCTGGGGGTTTGCCTCGGCATGCAGGGCATTGTGCATGTATTTGGCGGCAAGGTAGTGAAAGCGCCGCTGCCGATGCACGGTAAAATCAGCCCCATTCATCACAATAACCAATCGGTATTCAACGGCGTGCCCGACCAACTTGAGGTGATGCGCTACCACTCGCTGATTGCCGATGCGGCGACGCTGCCGGAGTGCCTGGAAATAACCGCCACGGTGGGCGCACTCACCGCCGACAGCTTTGCCGAGCGCAGCCGCTGGCAGGCGGCGGGTGAGTTTGAGCTGATGGGCGTGAAGCACCGTGACTACCCGATTCACGGCATTCAGTTTCACCCAGAGTCGTTTGCCACCGAGGGCGGCAAAGAGCTGATTGCCAACTTCCTGTTTTCTGACCGTTACTAACGCACCTACTGGTAACGAACCCACCGGGCGGGCACCCACAGGTACCCGCCCCCTGTTACCGCCCTTTGCCCTCATCGCCCAACGTAAACGAGGGCGGGTCGCTAGCGGGAAAAGTGTCGTCGGCGGCCTCATCCAGGTCGCTTTCCGACCATACCGTTTCCGTGTTATCTGCCGTGTAAGCGGTAAAGTCCTTCAATAAGCACCACAGCCCCTGGCTTTTGGCCAACGATTCCGGCTTTACCCAAAAGTGCTGCCCGGAAGGCGTGCGTATTTCGACATTTCGGCGCTCACTTATCCTCACCACCTGCCCGACTGGCAGGCCGTGGTGATCGACTACCTTGGCGTCTTTCAGGTTATCGTCTGCCATCCTAGCGTCCTCTTCGCATTCCTGAGCCGTTCACTCTTCAACGTAGTGGCTCTATGCGAACGACAGCAAGCCGCGCGGAAAACTTTAGCTTTTAGCAAGCCAATGCGCTGCGACTAGCGCTTGCCCCGTGCGCGAGGTGGCTTGCCGCCTACTGGCTTACCGCTTGGACGGCCGCCCTTCACTGCGCCCTTACTTGCCCCCTTCGCCACCGGTTTGCCGTTGGGTTTACCGCCGGGCCTGCCCTTACCTTTAGCGGCCGGTTTGCCAGCGGGCTTTCCTTTGGCGCTCGGTTTACCGGGCACGGTCCCTTTGGCCTTGGCGTCTTTACGTACTTTGTTACCCGCCTTGGCGCTGGGGGAGGCGCGCTTAGCCGTCGGTTTCTTACCTTTCGCGCTATTCCCACTACCGTTGTAGTTGGGCCTGGCGGGCTTTTTCTTCTCCGGCGCGGCTTCCGAGGTTTCGGTGAGCGCGATGATTGTGTCGATCTCTTTAGAAGTAAGGTCGCGCCAATCCCCCAGCGCCAGCCCTTTGAGCGACACGTTCATGATCCGGGTGCGCACCAATTGCGTGACTTCATAGCCGAAGAATTCGCACATGCGGCGAATTTGACGATTGAGCCCCTGCACTAGCGTGATATTGAACACAAAGGTGGACTCTTTGACCACCTGACACTTTTTGGTCATCTGCCCGAGAATCGGCACGCCGCCCTGCATACCGGCAATAAACTCGTCGGTGATCGGTTTATCTACCGTCACGACGTACTCTTTTTCGTGGTTATTGTTGGCGCGCAGGATCTTGTTGACCAAGTCGCCGTTGTTGGTGAGAAAGATTAGCCCCTGGGAGTCTTTATCCAGCCGCCCAATCGGGAAAATACGCGTCCCGTGCTTCACAAACTCAACGATATTGTCTTTTTCCGCCGACTCTGTGGTGCACACAATCCCTACCGGCTTGTTCAGCGCGATAAGTACGAGATCCTCCTCTTCTTGGGGTTCGATCTCCTGGCCGTTGACCTTTACCCGATCCCCCGCGACCACTTGGTCACCGGTGGTTGCCCGGCGGCCGTTAATCCACACATTGCCCTGCTCGACAAAGCGATCCGCCTCCCGGCGGGAACAGAGGCCGCTTTCGCTGATGTATTTATTGATACGGGTAGATTTTCGTAACGTCATAAAACGCCATATAACCTAAATAAACGTTAAAAAGAGGAGCCGGGCTGCTTGAGGAATTCGACCTCTTCCGGGGTCGAGGTTCTACCTAACACCGCATTGCGGTGCGGGTAGCGCCCAAAACGATCAATAATCGCCTTGTGGCGTTTCTCGAATTCTAGATTGCTCTCCAGCCCCGGCTGGTCGAATAACTGCATGGCCACCATATGAATGGCCGCCGACTCGCTGTGCATATAGGGCATATAGAGAAAGCTGCGCTCCACCGCCGAGAGCGACTGATCCGCCCCGCTGGCCACCGCTTCCTGGGCCAGCGCTAACGCCAGCGTGTCGCTGGCGAACGAGCGGGCATCATCGCGGTAGATATTACGAGAGAACTGATCCAGCACGATCACTTCCGCCAGCCGCCCGCGAGCCGAACGACGCCACTCAAAGCACTCGCAGACCGCAGCTTTTTCAAGCACATCGCTAAAGCGCTCGATAATCTGTTGATCCATCTTGGGATCTTTCTTAAACCACTGGGCTGGCGACAACTCCTGAAACCAGAAAGCCAGCACGGCCTGAGCGTCTGTGGTCATGTTTCTGCCTCCAACACCGGACATAAAGAAAAGCGCCGCCACCCATCGGTAGCGGCGCTGGTGGGCTGTCTTCAGCTTAGCCGGTGTTACGCAGGCCAGCCGCAATCCCCGCCATGGTGACCATCAGCGCGCGGGAGAGATCCGGGCTAATCGCCCCATCAGCATCGCGGTTACGCTGCAGTAGCTCGGCCTGCAGGCCGTGCAGCGGGTCGATGTAGGGGTTACGTACATCAATCGCCTGACGAATCAATGGCGTGTTCTCCAGCAGTTTTTCCTGCTGCAGGATGTCCAGCACCACGTTTTCCAGGCGCTCGAAGCGCTCACGGAGCTTTTTACCCAACGCTTTTAGCGACGGCTCATCCACCAAGCGGTGCTCGTAGTAGGCGGCAATCGCCACATCCGCTTTGGCTAGCAGCATCTCTAGCATATCAAGGTAGGTGCCGAAGAACGGCCACTGGGTACGCATCTCTTGCAGCACCTCCCGGCCGCCGGGCTGCTCCAGGCGGCGGGAGAAGGCTTCGCCGCTGCCAAGCCAAGCGGGCAGCATCAGGCGGATTTGCGTCCAGGCGAAAATCCAGGGGATCGCCCGCAGGGTTTCCACCCCGCCATCCTGGCGGCGCTTGGTGGGCCGCGAGCCTAGCGGTAATCGGCCCAGCGCACCTTCCGGCGTCACCGCGCGGAAGTAAGGCACGAAGTCAGGGTCTTCGCGTACTACGCCCACATAAGCGGCATGGGCGACTTTCGCTAGCTGATCCATCTCCTCGCGCCAGTGGGGCTCCGGTGCGGGCGGTGGCAGCAGCGTGGCTTCCAACACCGCACAGGCGTAGATTTCCATAGAGCGGAGGGCGATATCCGGCTGGCCGAACTTGAAGCGAATCATCTCGCCCTGTTCGGTCACCCGCAGGCTGCCGTTCACGGAGCCTGGCGGCTGAGAGAGAATCGCCGCGTGGGCCGGGCCGCCCCCACGGCCAACGGTGCCGCCACGACCGTGGAATAGCGTTAGGTCCACACCATGTTTCTCACACACGTTCACCAGCGCTTCCTGGGCGCGGTACTGGGCCCAAGCGGCGGCGAGCTGCCCGGCATCCTTGGCGGAGTCGGAGTAGCCAATCATCACCTCTTGGCGGTCTTTGGCCAGGGCACGGTAGCCCGGCAGCGACAGCAGTTGGTCAATCACATCGCCCGCGTGGTCCAAGTCAATCAGGGTTTCAAACAGCGGCGCGATAGGCAGCGTGACCTGCCCACCCACTTCTTTCATCAAAAGCGCCACGGTGAGCACGTCGGAAGGCTCGGCGGCCATCGAGATAATATAAGTACCCAGCGCCTCGGCGTGCTCCTGGGCGATCACCTTGAAGGTATCGATGACTTCCCGGGATTCCGCCGAACACTCCCAGCGGCGGGGGATCAGCGGGCGGCGGGACTCCAGCTCCGCGAGCAAAAACTCCTGGCGCTGGGCTTCGCTCCACTCCTGATAGTGGCCTAGCCCCAGCGAGCTGGTGAGTTCTTCCATCACCTGGGCGTGGCGGCTGGCTTCCTGGCGCAGGTCGAGCTTGGTCAGCGTGACGCCAAATACGGCCACACGCCGTAGGGTATCCAGCAGCGCGCCGTTGGCGATGGTATCCAGCCCCACGTCGCACAGCGAGCGGTAGCAGGCCAGCAGCGGCGCGTAGAGTTGGTCGCGGGTTTCGATGATCGGCCCGCCGTCGTAGTTGCGGCCATCCAGCTGCGCTTTGGCCCAGTCGCGGGTGGATTCCATTTTGGTCAGCAGGCGTTTGAGCAATTCTCGGTAGGGCTCCGCCACATCGCCCACTTCAGCTTTTAGGGCGCTGTTGGCTTTCCACATGGAGAGCTCGGTTTTAAGCTGCTCTAAATCCCGCAGGTAGAGGTCCGCTGCCATCCAGCGGCCCAGCAGCAGCACTTCCTGGGTGACTTTGGCGGTGACATTCGGGTTGCCGTCGCGGTCGCCACCCATCCAGGAGGCGTAGCGAATCGGCGCGGCATCTAGCGGCAGGCGCTCGCCCGCAGTGTCCAGCAGCAGGTTATCCAGGTCGCGGTGAAAATCCGGCACCGCCTGCCACAGCGAGTTCTCGATCACCGCAAAGCCCCACTTCGCCTCATCCACCGGCGTTGGGCGTTCGTGACGAATCTCGTCGGTATGCCACGCCTGACTAATCAGCTCTTCCAGGCGGCCTTGGGCGCGGGCGCCACGTTCGGGGTAATCTTCCGAACTCTCAATCGCGGTCAAGCACTCATCAATGGCGTCGTACTTCTGGATCAGCGTGCGGCGGATAACTTCGGTGGGGTGGGCGGTCAATACCAGCTCGACGCGCATATTGGCTAGAGTTTCCACCAGTTTACGGGGCGAGTTACCGGCCTGTTGGGCACGTGCTAACAACTCTCCTAGCGCTGGCTGCGAGCCGGGTTTGTAGTCCTCGACCCGGCGAAACCGCGCCCGATAGTGCTGCTCGGCAATGTTAGCCAGGTTCAAAAACTGGTTAAAGGCGCGGGTAACGGGTAAGAGGTCGCGCTCGGGAAGCTGGCGCAGGTACTCTATCAACTGGCGCTGCTGCAGTGAGTCGCCCTGGCGACCCCGCTTGGCATGGGCACGAATGGTTTCGATTTTATCGACAAACGACTGGCCTAAATCGTCGGCAATGGTTCTTCCCAGGCTATCGCCTAGGATACGCACGTTGTCGCGCAGGGATTCGTGTAAATCATGACTCATGGGCGTGGCCTCCTTGCGGGGTCGCGTTGATGTGTTTGATAGTTAGCGTTGTTCTTGGGCTTTAGCGGCTTGCCAGTGGCCTTCCATTTCGTCCAGCGAGGCCTCGCTTAGCGGGCGCTCTGCCTCGGCAAGCGCGCGTTCCACATAGCGAAAGCGGCGCTCAAATTTTGTATTGGTGTTACGCAGGCACTGTTCGGGGTCGGCCCCGAGGGTGCGGGCTAAATTGGTGACGGCAAACAGCAGGTCACCGACCTCTTCCTGGGCGTGCCGCCTATCGCCTGCCGCCAGCGCCTCTTCGACTTCATCCAGCTCTTCGCGGATTTTGTCCAGCACGCCACGGGCATCCGGCCAATCAAAGCCCACTCGGGCAGCGCGTTTGGAGAGTTTGGCCGCGCGGCTTAGGGCGGGCAGCGCCCTAGGCACATCATCTAGCACCGACGGGGCTTCGGTAGCCCGCTCGGCGCGTTCGTCCGCTTTGAGCGCTTCCCATCGGCTATTCACCTGTTGGGTTTTGACTTCTTCGGCACTGACGCCGGGCGGGCGGCGTGACGCCAGGGTGCCCTGCGGAAACACATGGGGATGACGGCGGAGCATTTTGGCGGTCAGTGTGTCGACAATATCGTGAAAGTCGAAGCGCTGCTCCTCGGCACCAAACTGGGCGTAGTAAACCACTTGAAACAGCAGGTCCCCCAGCTCACCGGGCAGCTCATCAAAAGCGCGGCGCTCGATGGCGTCGGCCACTTCGTAAGCCTCTTCCAGGGTGTGGGGCACGATGCTGTCCCAATCCTGCTTGATATCCCACGGGCAGCCCTGCTCGCGGTCTCGCAATACGGCCATTAGGGTGAGCAAATCATCCAGGGTGTGGCGCATCAGGCCCCTCCTTTGCGGGCACTTTTTTCGGGGTCGGCGTTACGCAGGCGGCGCACTTCGGTCACGTTGGGTAGCTGCTGGATGCGCGAGAACAGCCTGCCGAGAGATTCCAGACCGTCCACTTCCAGGGTAATCCTCAGGCGGGCAATGCCTTCGTCAGTGTCGGTTAAGGTATTCACCGCCAGCACGTTGACCTTCTCGTTGCCCAGCAGGCCCGTCACATCGCGTAGCAGGCCCGAGCGGTCCCAGGCTTGAATCTCGATGGTCACCGGGTAGCGAGTGTGTGCCCGCTCGCCCCACTCCACCTCGATAATGCGCTGGGGCTCTTCCATACGCAATTGGAGAATGTTGGAACAATCCTGGCGGTGGACGGTCACTCCCCGCCCCTGGGTAATAAAGCCCACAATGGGCTCACCGGGCACCGGGCGGCAGCAGTTGGCCATGCTGGTTTTCAGGTTGCCCACCCCCAGCACGGTGATATCGCTTTGAGTGGCCTTGCTGGGCTGGCGGCGTGGTTTTGCCAACAGGCGGTCGAGCTGCTCCTGGTCGTCGGTTTCACCAAACAGCTGTTGGGCCTGGTGCAGCACTTGCCCAATACGCAGGTCGCCAGCCCCCAGCGCCGCGTACATATCGTCGGCGTTTTGGTAATTAACGGCCTTGGCGAGCTTGGTCAGGTCCAGCCCTTCCACATCCAAGCGGCGCATTTCGCGCTCAAAAAGTACCCGACCTTCATGCAGGTTTTGGTCGCGGGCCTGGTGCTTAAACCATGCCTGGATTTTTGCCCGGGCGCGGGAGGTGCGCACATAGCCAAGGCTGGGATTCAGCCAGTCGCGGCTGGGGCCGCCTTTGGTGGCAGTAAGAATCTCGATCTGCTGGCCGGTTTTGAGCTTGTAGGTCAGCGGTACGATACGGCCGTTAACCTTGGCTCCCCTGCAAAGGTGGCCAATTTCGGTATGTACCCGGTAAGCGAAGTCGATCGGCGTGGCGATACGCGGCAGGTCGATGACGTGCCCATCGGGGGTAAAAACGTAGATGCGGTCTGGGGCGACATCGCTGGAGAGGCCCTCGCGCAGGTCGCCAAAGCCGCCCACTTCGTCCTGCCACTCCAATACTTGGCGCAGCCAGGCGATTTTCTCTTCGTAGCTGCGGCTCTTGGCGTTGGTATCGTGGCCTTTATAGCGCCAGTGGGCACACACCCCAAGCTCTGCCTCGTCGTGCATGGCAAAAGTGCGGATCTGAATCTCCAGCACCTTGTTTTCCGGCCCGAGTACCGCCGTATGCAGCGACTGGTAGCCGTTTTTCTTGGGGTTGGCAATGTAGTCGTCAAACTCGTTGGGAACGTGGTGCCAGCGGGAGTGGACAATCCCCAGTACGGTGTAGCAGTCGGTGACTTCCGGCACCAGAATACGCACGGCGCGTACATCGTGCACTTGCGAGAAGTCGATCCGTTTGCGTTTCATTTTGCGCCAGATGGAGTAGATGTGCTTGGCTCGGCCACTCACGTCGTAACGGTGAATGTGTTGCGCTTCCATCAGGCTTTTGAGGGTTTCGACGACGTCGTGAATATAGCGGTCGCGGTCAAGGCGCTTCTCCGCCAATAGCTTGGCGATGGCCTTGTACTCATCCTCGTGCAGGTAGCGAAACGAGAGGTCTTCTAGCTCCCATTTAATTTGGCCAATGCCCAGGCGGTGGGCCAGCGGCGCGTAGATGTCCGCGACTTCACGGGCCACCTGCAGACACTTCTCCCGGGGGGCATCTTTTACCTGCCGCAGCGCACAGGTGCGCTCGGCAATTTTGATCAGGGCAACGCGCACGTCGCCCACCATATTCACCAGCATTTTGCGCAGATTTTCCTGCTGGTTGTGCTGGCTCATGCCATGGTTGGGTGCCAACGGGTAGCTAATGGCGGCCATTTGCAGCACGCCATCGATGAGCTTGGCGACTTCATCCCCAAAGCGTTTGGTCACCGCCTCCAGGCTCAGCAGTCCTTCCCGCACGGCGCGGTAAAGCACGGCCGCCTCTAGCGCTGGCTGGTCGAGCTTCAGGTCGGCGAGGATGTCCGCCATCTCAAGCCCCATGCGGAAGCTGGAGCCGGGCGACAGCCACACGCGATGGGTTCGAGGCGCTTCCCGATCTAACTGCTCGGCAAGCTCGCAGGCTTCCTGCAAACGCTCGGGTTCACGTAGGCGCACATCTTCTTGAAGGCGCGTTAACCATTGTTGTATGTCCACCTTTCCGCTTTCTGTTAGCGGCTGGTCTTCACGCACTTTCACCATGACTATGACTCTTCCTTTCAGGGTGGCAGCGTTACCTACCGCTGCCACCAAGGCTCGCTGCAAAGGGCAAACTAGCCCGCGTATTCAAACAGCATTAACGTTTCCATGTGGGCAGTGTGCAGAAACATATCCGCTACTGCGACTTGCTTAACACGATATCCCGCATGCACAAGGTGTGCCGCATCCCGGGCTAGCGTGGCCGGGTCGCAGGAAACATAGGCCACCTTGGGTATCCGGTGGCGGCCAACCGCTTGGCAGATAGCTTCCGCCCCACTACGTGATGGGTCCAACACCAGGGCATCGACGGGATGCTCTCGCAGCAACGCTTTGACCATATCGGCATCGTTAAGGTCAGCCTGCCGGGCACTAACATTTAGCCGGTTGCGGGCAGCGTTATCGCCCAGGCGTTCCACCATGGCCGAACTACCCTCTATGGCGTGCACCTGGGCACCGGCAGCCGCAAGGGGCAGGCTGAAATTACCAATGCCGGCGAACAGGTCTAACAGCCGCATCCCAGAGGCAGGCGTTAGCCATGCTACCACTTGGGACACCATCTTTTGATTGACCTCGGCATTTACCTGCAAAAAGTCACCTGGCGCAAACTGCAGTACCAGTTCAGGACCAACATCTTCCTGCGCGGGCGACACACCAAGCGCACTCAGCGAAAAGCGCTCTTCCAACACAGGCTCTGCACCATGCCAGTGCAAGGACGGTGCCTCTCGCCCTAACCATGCGCCTAAACTCACTTGATGCTGGTCGGCAAAGGCTTGCCAGCGCTGCCAATCCTGCGGCTGCTCTTTAAGCTGTCGCAGGAGTATCACGGTGGCCTGCGGCGTGGCGAGCAGTTCAATATGCCCCACGGCACGCGGGGCATCCAGCTCGCTTAGCTGCTGTTTTAGAGGCGCGATTAGCGCTTGCAGGGCAGGTACTAATATATGGCAGTGGTCGATATCCACCAGCCGGTGGCTGTTGGCGGCACGAAAACCTAGCCGAACACTTCCCTGGCCGTCGACTTTAACACCTAGCCGCGCCCGTCGGCGGTAACCTTCCTGGTGCCCAGAAATCGCCGCCACCTCGCCAAGTGGTATGCCTTGGCGCGCCATTAATTCGCTAACGACTTCACGCTTGTGGGCGCGCTGGGCACCCACCGCCAGGTGCTGCAAATCACACCCGCCGCAGTGTCCGAAGTGGCTGCAAGGCGGCGTCACCCGCTGGGGCGAGGTAGTCATCAGCGCTTTCACATGCGCTTCATCAAAGCGCTTGCGGGTGATGTGCACCGCCACCTCAACCTGTTCGCCCGGTAGCGCTTGGTCGACAAACACGGTTTTACCCGCCGGGTTATGGCTAACGCCACGGCCATCGTGGGCTAACCGTTCAATCACCAGCGGCGCCGAGGAGTCGCTAGTGGCAGCCGCACTCTTGGCCGCCTTGCCGTTGCCGCTTGGCTGGCGCGCCAGCCCGGAGTGGCCGGAGGCGGGACGCGGCGGCCGCCGCTTACCCAACATAGCCATCTATACCTCCGGGGCAAATAAGCCCGTGGAGAGGTAGCGGTCACCACGGTCACAGACAATAAACACGATGACCGCATTTTCGGTTTGTTCAGCAATGCGCAGCGCACCCGCCAGGCTTCCGCCGGATGAGACCCCTGCCAGGATGCCCTCTTCCCGGGCCAGACGGCGCATATGCGTTTCCGCTTCTTGCTGGCCGATATCCAGGGTGACATCTACACGCGGCGCTTCGAAAATCGCCGGCAAATACTCTTTGGGCCAGCGGCGAATACCGGGGATACTCGCCCCGTCAGCGGGCTGCAGGCCTACGATCTGAATGGCGTCGTTCTGCTCTTTAAGATAGCGCGATACGCCCATAATGGTACCGGTGGTACCCATGGAGCTGACAAAGTGGGTAACTTCGCCACCCGTTTGCCGCCATATTTCCGGGCCGGTGGTGCGGTAGTGGGCCAGCGGGTTATCCGGATTGGCAAACTGGTTGAGCGGCTTGCCTTCGCCACGAGCAATCATGGCATCCGCGATATCGCGGGCCTCTTCCATGCCGCCCTCTTTGCTGGCCGTAATCAGCTTAGCGCCGTAGGCTGCCATCGCCTGCTTGCGTTCTGCGGAGGCGTTTTCCGGCATAATCAGGGTCATGTTGTACCCTTTAATGGCCGCCGCCATGGCGAGCGCGATGCCGGTATTGCCAGATGTTGCCTCAATCAGCGTGTCCCCTGGAGCAATCTCACCACGGGCCTCTGCCTCGCTGAGCATAGAGAGTGCTGGACGATCTTTCACCGAGCCCGCCGGGTTATTGCCTTCGAGTTTGGCCAGCAACGTATTATTCTTTCCAGCGGTAATCCGCTTCAGGCGAACCAACGGCGTATTGCCGACCACATCTTCAAGCGTGGGATAATTCATCGAACATTCCTTATCGTAACCGTTATGCTGCATTATATCGGTGCTGCCTGTGAGTGGACAGGCAACCTTCCAGATTCAACGAGCTTCTTTCATGTCATTAAACACGCGCCTGCTGTTTGCTCTGCTTGGTTTCCCACTGTTGGTCTACGCCGTTATGGCAATATTGCTTGTTATCCAAAGCGACCTAGGAGGACGCGACGAGCTTAAAGAGCGCTTAATCAGCGCTGGTGAGTTGATGGCTCCCAGCTTAGGCGATGCCATGGCCGACGGGGATTTACAGCGCCTTGAAAAGCTCGCTAGGCAGCTGTTGGAGCATCGCGGGCTGCGAGCCGTGACGCTGTTTGATGAACAGGGCAACCGTCTGCTGGTGCTAGGTAGCTCTATGCCACCGCCCAGACTGGATGCACCAATGGCAACGGCCATCACCATGGAAGAGGACGCCTGGCGGCTGCGGGTGCCGCTGGGCAGCAGCGACACCCTGCGCATGACGAACGGGTGGTTAGAGGCTGAGATGGATACCCGCACCCTAACGCTTGAGCGCTATAAGCTTATTGCAAGCCTGAGCCTTGGCGGTATGTTGCTGGGGTTACTGCTATTTTTAATCGCATTTGCCATTAGCCGCTATGCTACCCGTCCAATCGAAGAGGCTAACCAGGCACTTTATCGCCTGTCGCGTGGCGACTACAGCTTGCTAATATCATCGGCCAAGCCCACCGAGCTAAAGCAGCTGGCCGATCATATCAACCGTTTAGCCGAACATTTCCAGCAGGCCCAGCGGGATATGCAGAGCCAGATTGAGCAGGCCACCAGCGAGCTGCAGGAGTCGATGGAAACCATCGAAGAGCAAAACATCAAGCTGGACCTTGCCCACCGCAGCGCGCTGCGCGCCAACGCTGTCAAGTCCGAATTCCTGGCCAACATGAGCCACGAGATACGCACACCGCTCAACGGTATCATTGGCTTTTGCCGCTTGTTGGGCCGTTCCTCCCTGGATGCGCGACAAAAAGAGTGGCTTGAGCATGTTCGCCGCGCCTGCGACAACCTGCTTATGCTGGTGAACGATGTGCTGGACTTCTCCAAGCTGGAAGCCGACCGGCTAACCCTGGAAGAGGTCGATGTCGATATTGTTGCCCTGGTTGACGAAATTATTGGCTTGCACGCCCCTGAAGCACAGCGCAAGCAGCTGCACTTGGTCGCCATGGTATACGACGATGTGCCGACTCCCTTATGCGGCGACCCGTTACGCATTCATCAAGTGTTGAACAACCTGCTAGGCAACGCACTGAAATTTACCAACGAAGGCGAGATCATCATCCGCGTTATGCTGGATAGCCAAGAGGGCCAGCATGTCGTACTGCATATTAGTGTGAGCGATACCGGCATTGGTTTAAGCGACGAGCACCAGCAGCAGCTCTTCAGCGCGTTTTCACAAGCCGAACCCAGTCACTCCCGCCAGTTCGGCGGCAGCGGTTTGGGGCTTACCATCTGCCGCCAGCTGATTCAGCGCATGGGGGGTGAAATCTCAGTTGAGAGCGAGCTGGGTAAGGGGTCGACTTTCTCCTTCACTCTGCCTCTTATGGCACACCAGGCGGCCGAGCGCCCGCCGGAGCTGACGCTGGATAATCCTACAATTCGCCTGTATGAAACGCACCCACCTACCCGCCATGTACTGGAACACCTCCTGGTACGTTGGGGCGCACGCCCGGTGTCGTTTATTAATGCCGGTAATGAGTCGCTGTTGCTGTTATGCCTAGCACAGAGCGACTTTGAGGGCGACCGCAAGGCGTACTGGCAGTCTGTCATTGCACAAACCCCGTGTCCGGTCATCATTTTGGCCAACACCACTAGCTTCGATCTTCCCGCATGGGAGCTACCCTATGGTGGCGAGATGCTGTGCAAACCATTTACCAGAACGCAGCTGGTAACCACCCTACGCCAATTACTGCAGCCCCAGCCACTCTCCGTGGTTAGCGAAGCCGCTAGCAAACCGTCGCTTGCCCCTCACCTGACCATTTTGATCGTTGACGATAACTCGTCAAACCGTGAACTGTTAAAAGCCATGCTGGAGAGCGATACGTTGCGTATTGTGCTGGCTGAAAGCGGCCAGGAAGCGCTTGAGTTTGCGCGCCGCCATACTGCCGATATGGTGTTGATGGATATTCGTATGCCAGGTATGGATGGCATCCAGACCACCCAGGCGCTGCGGCGTATTAATAATAGCTGGGCACGCTGCCCGATTATTGCCGTCACGGCCCATGTATTGAGCACCGAGCGTCAACAGTGGTTAACCGAAGGGCTGGACGACGTGCTGGTTAAACCCATCGACGATGCCCAGCTGCAGCAGTTATTGCAGCGCTTTTTAGGGATGACGCCCCGCCAAACAGCGCCTGCCGAAACCGTACCTAGCCGCCAGGTGCAAGCGCCTCCCAGCTCGTTACCGGCGGTGGATTTAACCCTGGGGGCGCGCTTGGCCGGTGGCCGAGAGACCCTGGCCAAGCAGCAGTTGGTAAGGCTAATTGACAGCCTACCGGAGAGCGAGCAGCAGATACGCGACGCCTTTCAGGCAGGCGACCTAACGGCGCTGCTGGACTGGGTGCATGGGCTAAACGGAGCCAGCCGATACTGCGGCGCGCCAGAGCTAGCCCTGCTGGTGGAAACTCTGGAAACGCGCCTGCGGACCAGCGGCCTGCGCCATGTGGAGGCGCTGTTGGACGAGCTGTACGCCGCCATGGCGCGCCTTAGCCAAGAGCGCGCTTCGCTGGTGAACTAACTGCCCCATCGGGGGCTGCTGGTTAGTTCTCTAACACCACAAAGGCGACGGCGTAGTCGGCTTCGTCGCTGAGCGTAATATGCGCGATGGTCGCCCCGCTGGCGACGAACCGCCGCTGCGCTTCACCGCTCAGTATTAGGCTGGGCTTCCCCAGGGCATCATTGATTACCTGAATATCGCCCCATTGCATCCCCTGGCGAAGCCCAAGGCCCAGCGCTTTCACAAAAGCCTCTTTCGCCGCAAAGCGCTTGGCAAGATAGGCTGCTGCTTGCCCCTTCTCCTGCCACACCGCCTGTTCATCGGGCCCCAGGATACGTTGGGCAAAGCGCAGGCCGTGACGGGCCATCGCCTGACGAAAACGTTCAACCCTCGCGATATCCGAGCCGATTCCCACAATCATATTAGTGGCCGCAGCAGTGGTGGCCATCGCTGTGATCGTGATCGTGGTCGTGGGCGTCCAACGCAGCCATTAAGCCCGCTTCTTGGCCCGCAATCATCAGGCGCTTCATCTCCTGCACCGCCTCTTTAAGGCCAACAAACAGCGCCCGAGCGATAATGGCGTGGCCGATATTGAGTTCGTTTACCCCTGGCAGCGCTGCGATGGCTTCTACATTGTGGTAATGCAGCCCATGACCGGCATTGACGACCAAACCAAGGGAGACCGCATGAACAGCTGCAGCATTCAGGCGCGCGTACTCTGCGTTAGCGGCGTCACTCCCCGGCTTTGCCTCAGCGTAAGCTCCGGTATGCAGCTCGATGGTGGGCGCGCCCGCGCGCTTGGCCGCATCAATTTGCGCCTCATCCGGATCGATAAATAGCGATACATCACATCCAATTGCAGCGAGACGCTGGCAGGCACTGGCGATATGATCGAAACCGCCGACGACATCCAACCCGCCTTCGGTGGTCAGCTCCTCGCGCTTCTCGGGCACCAGACACACATGGGCCGGGCGTACCTCTTCTGCTAGCGCCAGCATCTCCTCGGTGACCGCCATTTCCAGATTCATGCGCGTATTGAGCACTTCCGCCAGCAAACGCACGTCACGGGGCTGGATATGGCGGCGGTCTTCGCGCAGGTGGACAGTAATGCCATCGGCCCCCGCCTCTTCCGCCAGCAGCGCTGCCTGGATCGGGTCAGGGTAGCGGGTGCCGCGGGCTTGGCGCAGCGTGGCGATATGGTCGATATTAACGCCGAGTAAAATCCGTGGGGGATGCATAGCGGGTCTCCAATCAATAAGCAGCGATAGGTCATTATCGCGTTTAATAGTAACGGTGGCTCACTAACGCTGGCGGCGGCGGGCTAAATCAAGCATCAGCTCCCGGGAGCGCAGTGCCGTTGGGCCAAGATGAGGCGCCAGCGCTGCCCGCATGACCGCTTTCAGCGCGTTCGCCAAGCCGGTAGGCTGCCAATCACCCTGCTCAATGTAGCGCAGGGTACGGCCTTCAATGCCCTGTTCGGCGGGTAGAAACGCACGGCTGGGAGCATCAAAGCGGTAACGTTGATGCGGGTCCAAAGGACTCCCTTCCGGTGTACAAAAGCGCGGTGTCGCCTCCAGTACGTCTAACAACGCCCACTCGTAGCGCCTGAGTGCCAACCCCCGCTCTGCGGGCACCGGCAGCGCTTCCAGCAGTGCGCTATAGAACGCAAAGACATCGGTGGCAGCAAGCTCGAGGGGGAGCAAGCGAGTGGCAATTTCATTGGCGTAGAGGCCGCACAGCAGGCCTTCCCCAGCCAGCAGCGCGGTGTGCCCACGGGACTCCATGAGCGTTAGCCGCTTTAGCTCCCGCTCTCCCCGCCAGGATACAAATAGCGGGGTGAACGGCTGCAGCCGCTGGCGGGATTTAGAGCCGGGCCGCTGGCCGCCGTGGGCCACCGCCCGAATACGGCCATGGTTGAGGGTCAATAAATCGACCAGCGCGCTGGTTTCACGATACGCCCGACGGTGCAGCAAAAACGCAGGCTCTGCGGTCATTGCCGTGCTCAATCGAGATCGTAACCCAAGCTCTTCAGCGCCCGCTCGTCATCCGACCAGCCGCGCTTCACCTTCACCCACAGGTTAAGCATGACTTTGGTGCCCAGGGCACGCTCCATATCTAGGCGCGCTTCGCGGCCGATGCTCTTGATCCGGTCGCCGTTTTCACCGATCAAAATCACTTTCTGGCCCTGGCGCTCCACCAGAATCAGCGCGCTAATATGCGTGACACGCTCGGTTTCACGGAACTCTTCAATTTCAACCGTCATCTGGTAAGGCAGCTCGTCACCCAGCTGGCGCATGACTTTTTCACGTACCAGCTCCGCCGCCATAAAGCGCAGGCTTTTATCGGTGATCTGGTCTTCCGGGAAGAAGTGAATGCTCTCCGGCAGGTGCTTGGCGACCTCTTCTTCCAGGGTCTCCACCTGAGTGCCATGCTTAGCGGAAATGGGCACCACGGCGGCAAACTCGCGGCGGGCGCCGACATCGGCCAGCCAGGGCAGCAAGTCGCCTTTATCCTGCAGGCGGTCGACTTTGTTGACGGCTAGTATGACCGGCGCTTTCACGTGCTCCAAGCGCTTCAGTACGGCTTGGTCTTCGTCCGTCCAGCGGGTGCGGTCGATGATGAACACCACGCAGTCGACATCGCGAAGCGCTTGGGTCGCCGCCTGGTTCATGAAGCGGTTGATGGCCTTATTGCGGTCTTTGGACATGATATGCATGCCCGGTGTGTCGACGTAGATAAACTGCGTCTCTTCAACGGTTTTAATGCCCATTACCTGGTGGCGGGTGGTTTGCGGCCGCCGCGAGGTAATCGAAATTTTCTGCCCCAGAATCCGGTTCATGAGGGTTGATTTGCCTACGTTGGGACGGCCAACGATGGCCACGAATCCGCAGGTTTGGCTCATGATTTGTCTCCAGGGGGTTGTTCGAGATAGGACAGTGCTTCTTCCGCCGCCTGCTGTTCAGCATGGCGGCGGCTGGGGCCTTTACCAGTGGTATGCTCGCTTAGTAGCTCAATGTAGCACTCCACGGTAAAGGTCTGGGCATGCGCCTCTCCCTTTACAGAGACCACTTCATAGCGCGGCAGCGCCGCTTGGCGCGACTGCAAAAACTCTTGTAAGCGTGTTTTAGGGTCTTTTTGGGTATCTTGCAGCGAGATGTTTTCCAGGCGCTCGGCGTACCAAGCCAGCACGCGTTCGCGCACGGCATCCATCCCGGCATCCAGGTAAATTGCACCGATCACGGCTTCCACGGCGTCTGCGAGAATTGACTCACGGCGGTGGCCACCACTCTTCATCTCACCAGAGCCTAAACGTAAACACTCACCGAACGCCATTTCCCGCGCCAGCTCGGCCAGGGTTTGGCCTTTCACCAAACGGGCACGCAGGCGGGAGAGCTGCCCTTCCCGGGCCTGGGGAAAGCGCTGGAACAGCGCTTCGGCGATAACAAAGTTGACGATAGAGTCACCCAGAAATTCCAGGCGCTCATTGTTACGACCACCGTAGCTGCGATGGGTCATGGCCAGTTCCAGTAGCGTCGGGTCGCCAAAGGTATGGCCGATTCGTCGGCAAAAAGCGGTTAAGGAATTGCTCACAGTGCTCCTACGTCATTGACGTTAACTAAGATAACCACACTAACGGTTTGCAAATTATGCTGTTTCATTCAATACGCCGCACGCTGGTAAAGCTGGGCAGGCCGCCATCCCAGTGCATCCACACGGCAAAGGCACGGCCAACAATATTATCTTCGGGCACAAAGCCCCAGTAACGGCTATCGTTGGAGTGGTCGCGGTTATCCCCCATGGTGAAGTAGTGGCCTTCTGGCACCACGACTTCGCGCATTTGCGGGCCTGGGTCACGGGGGTTGTTATAAATAAAGTGGCTCACCTCACCCAGCTGCTCTTCCAGCAATAGCTGTTGGGGGGAGAGGTCCGGCCCCTCTTCGATGAGCGCTTTGGCTACCGGTTCACCGTTGACGTATAGCTGCTTGCCTTCATAGCGGATACGGTCGCCGGGTAGGCCTACCACACGTTTAATGAAGTTGACCGACGGCTCCTCGGGGAAGCGGAACACCATCACATCGCCCCGCTCGGGCTCGTCCACCTCTAGGAAGCGGTGGTGAACAACGGGCAGCCGCAGCCCATAGGCAAACTTGTTCACCAGGATGAAGTCGCCAACTTCCAGGGTGGGCTTCATGGAGCCGGAGGGAATTTGAAACGGCTCTACGATAAAGCTGCGTACCACCAGCACGACGAGCAGCACTGGAAAAAACGAGCGCGAATAGTCGACCGGCCATGGCTCTTTGAGCAGTTTTTCACGGGTCGGCGCATCCAGGCCCTCCATGGTGGCCGCTTCGGCCTTGGCCACACGTTCACGGCGCTTTGGCCGTAGCACCAGCACATCCAGCAGGTAAATTGCCCCAGAGAGTGCAACGGCGAGTACCAGTAAGAGTGAAAAATCCATGCGGGGTTCGTATCCCTAGTCGTTTACCTTGAGCACAGCAAGGAAGGCATCCTGGGGAATTTCGACACGCCCCACCTGTTTCATCCGTTTCTTACCGGCTTTCTGTTTCTCAAGCAGCTTTTTCTTACGGCTAACGTCGCCGCCGTAACACTTAGCCGTGACGTTTTTACGCAGCGCCTTCACGGTAGAGCGGGCAACCACTTGGCCACCAATCGCTGCCTGAATAGCTACATCGAACATCTGGCGAGGAATCAGCTCTTTCATCTTCTCCACCAGCAAACGGCCACGGGAGTGGGCGTGATCGCGGTGAATAATAACAGCCAGAGCATCGACTTTATCGCCGTTAATCAGCACATCTAGGCGCACCAGCTTCGCCGCTTCAAAGCGCTCGAAGTTGTATTCCAGCGAGGCGTATCCGCGTGAGATGGATTTTAAACGGTCAAAGAAGTCCATGACCACTTCTGACATGGGCAATTCGTAGGTAAGTTGAATCTGGTTCCCCAGAAATTGCATATCCAGCTGGGTGCCACGGCGCTGCTCGCACTCGGCAATCACGTTGCCCACGAACTCCTGGGGTACCAGGATGCTGGCCCGCACGATAGGCTCGCGCATCTGCTCCACATCAGCCATATCGGGTAGCTTGGAGGGGTTGGAGACGTACTGGATGTCGCCGTTCTTCATGGCGAGTTCGTAGACAACCGTTGGCGCGGTGGTCAATAGATCCAGGTCGTACTCACGCTCCAAACGCTCCTGGATGATCTCCATGTGCAGCGTGCCAAGGAAGCCCACGCGGAAACCAAAGCCCAACGCATCGGAGTTCTCCGGCTCGTACTCAAGGGAGGCGTCGTTGAGGGCGAGCTTTTCCAGAGCATCGCGGAAATCTTCGTAATCATCCGCGCTGACCGGGAACATACCGGCGTATACCTGGGGCTTCACCTTCTGGAAACCTGGCAGACGCGGCACGTCGGGGGTCTTCGTGTGGGTGATGGTATCGCCCACCGGCGCCCCGTGGATCTCTTTGATCCCGGCAACGATAAAGCCAACTTCACCGGCGCGTAAAATGTTGGTCTCTTTGCGTAGCGGGGTGAAAATGCCCACTTCCGTGGCGTTCCAGTCACGGCCGGTCGACTTGATACGAATTTTGTCGCCTTTGCGCAGCGTGCCGTCAAACAGGCGCACCAGTGAGACAACGCCGAGGTAGTTATCGAACCAGGAATCGATAATTAGCGCCTGTAGGGGCGCTTCAGGATCACCCTTGGGCGGAGGGATGTCCCGCACTAGCCGCTCTAGCAACGCATCGATACCAATACCGCTTTTTGCCGAGACTTGGCAGGCATCGGTGGCATCCAGGCCGATAATCTCTTCCACTTCCTGGGCGACCCGATCGGGGTCTGCCTGGGGCAGATCGATTTTGTTGAGCACCGGCAGGACTTCCAGCCCCTGTTCGATGGCGGTGTAGCAGTTAGCTACCGATTGCGCTTCCACCCCTTGGGCCGCATCAACAACCAGCAGCGCCCCTTCGCAGGCATACAGCGAGCGCGACACTTCATAGGAGAAGTCGACGTGCCCCGGCGTATCAATGAAGTTGAGCTGATACACCTGGCCATCAGCGGCGGTGTAATCCAGCGTTACCGACTGCGCTTTAATGGTAATGCCGCGCTCACGCTCGATATCCATGGAGTCGAGCACTTGCTCCTTCAGCTCACGTTCTGTCAAACCGCCACAGGTCTGAATCAAACGGTCAGAGAGCGTCGATTTACCGTGGTCGATGTGGGCGATGATAGAGAAATTGCGAATATGCTTGAGCTTTCCGCTGGAAACGTCATGAGACATCGAGTGTGTTCTGCCTTATTGGTACGCAAGCGTGGATAGTGCGGCGCTAGGCCGAAGGGCGAAAAGCGGGAACCGCACCACTGCATTGCCAAGGTTCGTCAAAAGATAAGCGCTATTGTAGCGATATGCGCGGGATAGGAACAGCAGTCCGGCGTGAACCGCCGGACTGGAGGGAGCAAGGGAGGGTTATTCGAGGCGCAATGCCACAAACAGCGAGCGGCCATCGCGGTATAAACGCACTGGAATAGCACGGTCGTTAGGCAGCGCTTCGACGATGCGTAACAGCTCATCAGCAGAGGAGACACTGCGATGGTCAATACTTACGATGATGTCGCCAGGACGTAGGCCCGCTTCGGCAGCTACACTGCCAGATTCAACTTGGCGCACTACCACGCCACCGCCAATGTTAAGGCGTTCTCGAGTCGCTTGATCCAGCTCTGAAACGGCAACACCCAGGCGCACTTGGTTGTTGCTACCCTTGGCTTGCTGCGGCTTTTCTGCATCTGGCCAGCTGCCAAGCTCGACTGTTTCAGATACCTGCTCGCCATCGCGCATGAGTGTCAGCTCAACATCATTGCCGGGGGCAACGCGACCAATCAAGCGCGGTAGCGTGCTGGAACGGTCGACCTCTTCACCATTGACCTCAATAATCACATCGCCAGCCTGCAGGCCACCCTGCGCAGCCGGGCCTTCAGGGTCAAGATCGGCAATCAGCGCGCCAATGGCTTGGCTCATTCCAAAAGACTCAGCAAGGTCTTGAGATACCGGCTGGATCATAACGCCTAGCCAGCCACGATTAACATGCCCATCTTCACGAAGCTGATCTGCTACATCCATAGCAACGTTGATAGGAATAGCGAATGAAAGCCCCATAAAGCCGCCGCTACGGGTAAAAATCTGTGAGTTAATACCCACCACTTCACCCTCTAAGTTAAACAGCGGGCCACCGGAGTTACCGGGATTAATCGCCACATCGGTTTGAATAAACGGCACGTAAACATCCCGTGGCAGCGTGCGGTTTATCGCACTGACAATGCCTGCGGTCACCGAGTGATCGAACCCGAAGGGTGAACCAATGGCGGCTACCCACTCACCCACTTTCAGCTCGTCGGAGTCACCCAGGTCTAATACCGGTAGGTTGTTAGCATCAATTTTCAGTAGTGCCACGTCGGTTTGGGTGTCGCTACCAATCAGTTCGGCAGGCAGCTCACGGCGGTCGTTCAAACGCACCAGAATTTCATCGGCATCCTGCACCACATGGGCGTTAGTCATCACATAGCCATCGGCGCTAATAATAAAGCCAGAGCCTAGCGATTGACGCTCCTCACTGCGCCCACCACCGTTACCGGGCGGTACAGGAAAGCTGTCGCCGAAGAAATGGCGGAAGATTTCGGGGATTTCCTGATTACCGAACCCCTGCAATGCCGGTCTACTCTGCACCGTTCGACTGGTCGAAATATTGACGACACCCGGCGCCGCCTCTTCGACCAGCTCAGTGAAATCAGGAAGGGACTGCGCCTGGGCACTTTGTCCCATCATTAATAGCGCGATAAAACATAACCACAGTGTGGAAGGAAGAACCAAGCGCTTCATGCAACAGCTCCTAGTCAAGCAGATACGAAAAGAAGGAAGTGCAACTCTTAGTGAGCTACAGAACAACTAACTGACCAAGCGCGGGCGAAAGCGTTCCATTCGCCCGCGTATCAGGTATTTAAGGGCAACCATGCCACACAACAACGTGCCAAAAAACAGCCCGGCACAGAGCCATTCGTTACCACCCAGCAGCACTCCACTACCTGAAGCGAAAAGCGCTATGAACAGTGGTAAGGCATAGATAATCAGTGCCAGCAGGCTAATATCGTTTTTGGGAAGCGTTAACATAACACTGCTTCCTAATGGATAACGGATTGAGAGCTTTGCACAATCATTTGGCGGGTAGACAACCACTCGCTGCCGCTGGCGACGGGCTAGCAAACCCATGCCACAGCCACGGCCTTCCGCACACTGTTGGCAGGCCTCTTTGAGGGAAACATCGACGATGAGGCCGTTTGGCAAGTAACCCGCTACGATACCCATTCGCTGTAAAGAGGCACAACTACTGCTATAAGTGGCCATGACTTACCGCTCTATTGTCACCGACTGCACAATTCGCTGAAGTATATCGGGGGGCAGCTCTCCGATACCAATCAGTTGCCAGCGTTGATCACCTTCAGACATAAGCGCTACAGCGGCCGCTGAAACACCCAATTGATGCACGCCTTCATTAAGTAGCGGCTGCTCCACAGGGGCGGCAAACACGCTAACGGTTGCCAGGCCATCGCTGTAAATCTGCTGATCATTCAGGGACTGCCCAGGCTCAGGAGGTTGGGCCACAAACCCGTCGGGCAGCCAATCCGCTCGCCATGGTTGAGGCTCAAGCGCGGCTGTTACCCTTTCAGCAATCGCACCGTGATATAGTGCTGGCGAGTGCAGCTGCGTGATTTGAAACGTTTCCAACACGCGCTCTTCAGCGTCACTCATTACATGCTTGAGCAATAACCCTGTCTCTTTGTCCACCCACCAGGTGTGCTGATAACGCTGCTGATCTAGCGGAGAAAAGCGCAGTTCCACGGCATCGCGCCCAGCCACCCGCGCTTCTTCCTGGAGAGAAATATCGTAATGCTTCGCGACATGGCTCGCCCATGCTTCGGAGGCAGACACCGATCCGTCATTACCGGGGGTAAAATGCGCTAGGTTACCTGCCAGTGAACGGCGCTCAACGCTCACAGAAGGGCCATCAAGATGCTGAACGACCTGCTGCCGCACACCATTGCGAATACGATGGGAAAGGGCCAATGTGCGCACGCCCAGCGCATCGATAGTGACGGCACGGGCTTGAAAATTATAACAGTGGCTTGCGACTAAACTTCTTTCAAGCCAAGCCTGCGTGGATGAGGGTGCTTGTTGTCCGGCAACCTCGCTGCAGGAGATCGCAGGCGGAGTATCGGCATTAACCGCGTTAGGAGACAGGCTGGCACTCAGCAAACCACAGATTAATGCGAGCCTGCCTCCCCAAAAAGCAGCATACTTGGCAGTCACCATACCAATCTATCAGCCCCTTAACTCAGCGTTCATGTTGAACGGCGACTCGCCATGCTTAACGTTGACCCAGCGGTTCCGTTACCGACGAGCGCATCAGTGGCATCCAACTGTCGCCACTGCCCGTTGCGGCACCTTGAGCATGCTGCTCAAGATAGGACTGGAGCATACGCAGCTGGTCGATATCGATCGTCGCTGTTTGTTGCGCCATCATGCTCTGGGGGGCTGCAGCTGTAGAGAACCCTGCGTCGCTGATATTCATTAAACCGCTATTGCCTGTTTGACCGTTAATACGAAACGGCGTTGGCTCAAACATAGGCATCTCTGAAGCAGCCATCGCGGCGGGTTGTGATGCCGCCAAGCTAACCGGCTGCACCTGTGCACCAGCACCGCTCTGAGAAGCCACAGTGCTACTTGCTGGCTGGTCACCGCTAGGAGATGCATTACCGTTAAAGAACTGTACCCCCGTAATCACCATCAAGGAGACCGCAGCAGCAACGCCCGCTCCGCGAGCAAATGAAATACCGCCTGCCCGTACAGAAGCGGGAGCCGCATCTTCTTCCAGCGAGGGGGCGGGTTCGTCGCGCAACCGAGCCATGATACCGGCGGAGAGGTCAACACTCACGTCTACACCACGCTCACGCTGCATCATGCTGCGGGCTAAGTGATAGCGTCGCCAGGTCTCTGCCGCATCGGCATCGTCAGGCAGGGATTTCAACACCCGGCGCAATTCAAGCTCATCACTTTCACTGTCCATTAGTGCTGAAAGTGATTCCCGTGTGTTTTGACTCATACTTCACACCCTCACACTCTGTTAGAAGACGTTCAACGACAACACTGCTAATGCGTGTTTTAGCCGCAGAACCTCGCAGGCCAATACCCAATGACACATCGCCGTCGGCATCATGTGAATGTCTGGCGTGCAGACTGATGCTGCTATCGTTGTCGGCGGCTCAACTCGTTAAAGCTAGACAGCTTGTATGACGCCTTACTTGCCAGACAGTTCACAAAAAAAGCAAAAACGTAAATGACTGTGACTAAAGCACTACTTTCATAACCAAGCAGCTTACTCATCGCGACTGTTACGCGCCGTAGTGACCAGCGGACGAATGTGCTCATCAACCGCCTCTCGGGCACGGAAAATGCGCGAGCGCACCGTGCCCACGGGGCACTGCATGACTTGGGCGATATCTTCGTAAGCTAAGCCATCTAACTCACGCAGCGTAATGGCGGTGCGCAGGTCGTCGGGCAGCTTTTCAATCGCCTCGTATACGGCTGCTTCAAGCTGATCGCGAGCAATCGATGCCTCTGGCGACTCTGAATCTGCCAAACGGCCGCTCTGATCGACGATTTCTGCATCGACAATATCCAGATCGCTACCCGGCGGCCTGCGGCCACGGGACACCAAATGGTTTTTTGCCGTATTAATCGCAATACGGTACATCCAGGTGTAAAACGCGCTCTCTGCACGAAATTTACCCAGCGCACGGTAAGCCTTGATAAAGGCTTCCTGCGCTACGTCCTGAACTTCAGCGTGATCGTGAATATAGCGGCCAATCAAGCCAATAATCTTGTGCTGGTACTTTTTTACCAGCAGATCAAAAGCGCGTGTGTCGCCTTTCTGAGCACGTTCAACCAGCTGTTGGTCTGTTTCACGGGTGCCCATTCACACGCTCCTTCTGCTCGCACGCTTTACGTCGAGCCTTGTGTCTTCTTTTTCGCCCTGTCACACGGGCCTTCACAGCAAGCAGCATAGCGTCCCTTGGGCATAAATTAATCATCGTGGAAGAAGGGGGTAGGCAAATATCCGCCCACCACCTTGGTTTTGTTGCCTTGGTTACGTTGCACGCATCGTTGCACACATTGGGTTTCTTAGTGCGTATGGCATCTAGTGTTACGCGTTCTTAGCAGCGCATCAAGCGCTTACCCCCTCTATTGAAACCTTGAGGCTGACATTTTTCCTTAATGCAAAGTTCCGTAACAATTGATTTTTACCTCCATGACGCGCCATAGTAGTGGCCACTTTTAGCCCATCGCGCACGCACAGGTAGCAAGATGTCAGATCAACAAGTTAGTAACCTTAACGTCCTCGCACAGGATGTTCTCACCACCCCTGACGCACTGAAAAGCACTATTCCGCTATCACAGAGCGCCGAGCGCTCTGTGATCGAAGGTCGCCAAACCATTCAAAACATCTTGGATGGCAAAGACCCACGGCTGCTGGTTGTGGTTGGCCCCTGCTCTATCCACGATGTCGAGGCAGCGCTTGATTATGCCCGCCGCCTACGTGCCTTGGCAGACCAAGTGAGCGACAGCCTCTACATTGTGATGCGCGTCTATTTCGAAAAGCCGCGGACCACCGTTGGCTGGAAAGGGTTAATCAATGACCCCCACCTAAACGACTCTTTCGAAATTGACGAAGGCCTGCACATTGCCCGCAAGCTACTGGTCGATTTAGCCGAAATGGGCCTGCCGCTAGCCACGGAAGCGCTAGACCCCATTTCCCCGCAGTACCTTCAGGACTGCATCAGCTGGTCGGCTATCGGCGCTCGTACCACCGAGTCGCAGACTCACCGCGAAATGGCCTCCGGCCTCTCCTGCCCGGTTGGCTTTAAAAATGGCACCGACGGCAGCCTAGACGTAGCAATTAACGCACTGCAGTCCGTTGCCAACCCGCACAACTTCCTGGGTATTAACCAGGCAGGCCAGGTGGCTATTATCCGCACCCGCGGTAACGCCTACGGCCATGTGGTACTACGCGGCGGTAACGGCAAGCCCAACTACGATAGTGTGAGTGTTGCGCTTGCGGAGAAAGAGCTTAAGAAAGCCAATCTTTCGCCCAACATCATGATCGACTGCTCCCACGCCAACTCCAATAAAGATCCTGCCCTGCAGCCGCTCGTGCTGGAGAACGTGACTAACCAAATCCTGGAAGGCAATACTTCCATTATTGGCTTGATGGTGGAGTCCAACATTGGTTGGGGCAATCAAAAAGTGCCTGCGGACTTAAGCCAGCTGCAGTATGGCGTCTCAATCACCGATGCCTGTATCGACTGGGACACCACGGTGGAAACGTTCACTCGTATGAACGAGAAACTGGCACCGGTACTGGCAAAGCGCATCGTTAAGTAACTAGCCATTGCCGTCAAAATGTCCCGCTGAGCGCTGCTTAGCGGGACATTTTTCATCGTCAATCCCTAATGCCACCCATCATCTAGACTTGTATATCGCGCTTGAACGGCGGCAGCGCATCCAGCAACGCTTGGCCGTAGCGTCGCGTAATCACGCGACGGTCGAGCAGTGTAATCACCCCCCGGTCACTCTCTTTACGAATCAAGCGGCCACACGCCTGCACCAGCTTAATCGAGGCATCCGGCACGCTAATACGCATAAACGGGTTGCCGCCCTGGCTCTCTATCCACTCGGCAAGCGTCGCGCCCACCGGGTCATCAGGCACCGCAAACGGCAGCCGGGTAATCACCACGTGGGTGAGATAATCCCCCGGCAGATCAATGCCTTCGGCAAAACTGGCCAAGCCAAAAATCACGCTCCCCTTGCCGCTATCGACGGCCGCCCGATGGCGCTCAATCAGCTCACGCTTGGGCAGTGCATCCTGGGCTAAGATGCGCTCTTTTGCCGCAGCGGGCAGGGCTTTTTCTACGGCGCGCAGCTGGGCGCGGGAGGAGAATAGCACCAGCACCGCCTCATCCCCGCCTAGCTGAGCCACAAAGCGCACAATCGCGCTCTCGTGGGCGTCTCTGTCGCTGGGGTCGGTTGCCTCGGCGGGCACCCGCAGCACAGCATTGGCGTAATCAAACGGGCTGGGCAGGGCTTGATAGCGGTAGCGGTTCGCTAAACCCGCCCGCTCTTGCAGGCGCTCAAAACGGCCAAGCGCCGTAAGGGTTGCCGAGGTAACCACCGCCCCGTGGCAGCGCCCCCACAGGTGCTTGGCGAGGGTATGCGCTGCCGAAACAGGGCTGGCCGAAAACTCGATCTCCGGCTCCCCCGCCACGCGGCTGAGCGTTATCCAGCGTGCGCTGGGCGGTGCATCGGCTGCATCCTGCTCGCTAAACGCTTGCCACAGCGCATGGGCATCCAAAGCACGGCCATGGAGCAGTGCTATCAGCGGTAGCCACGTTTCTGCTTGATCACGGTCTAGGCCAGTTTGCTTATCCGGGTCCAAGCTTTCCCGCAGAATATCGCTGATACTCTCTAAACTTCGCGAGAGCGTGGCAAACATGACCAGCAGCTGCTGCGCCTGTTCGCGCAGTGCTTCGGGTACCTGCCCTTTCTCGAAACGCTGCTGATGGTTAGCCTCTTCATCTGCCAGCCCATTTTCCCGACCTGCCAGCTGGTGCCCCATGCGAAACACATCCCCCAGCGCAGGCTCTAGGCTATGCAACAGCTCTGGCAACGCTGCCAACAAGCGGGCAATGGTGGGCTGCACCGCCAAGCCTTGATGCAGATCCGTCAAGCTGCTTTTCAGCGTTTTCAGCCAGCGCAAACAGCCGTGTACCGCAAAGCGGTGGGCGAAATGAGACAGCGCCTTATCCGGCAGGTGGTGGCCTTCATCGAAAATAAAGATACAGTCGGCGGGGTCCGGCAAAATCGCACCGCCCCCCAGGGCAAGGTCGGCCAACACCAGGTCGTGGTTGGCGACAATGACATCGGCATTTTCCAATTCCCGGCGAGAGCGGAAAAACGCGCAGGCGCCAAAATGGCCGCAGCGGCGCCCGGTACATTGGCGGTGGTCCACTGTCAGCTGGCGCCAGTGCGTATCCTCAATCGACACCGGCCAGGTATCGCGGTCGCCTTCCCAGTCGCCCTTGCCGTAGGCCTCGGCCATATCGGTGGCCAGCACGTTAAAGTCGCTGTTGTCGGCTTGAAGGGATTGCTCGAATAGCGAGAGCGTTGGATTGGGTTCGCTACCTTCCAACGCCTGATCCAGCCGCGCCACGCAGACATAGCGGCCGCGCCCTTTCGCTAGCGCATAGCGAAAGGCAACACCGCTATGGCTCGCCAGCGAAGGCAGGTCTTGATTCAACACCTGCTCTTGCAGGGCAACGGTGGCCGTGGAAACGATCAGCCGCTTGCCCTGGGCCTTGGCAATCGGCAAGCCCGCAATCAGATAGGCCAGCGTTTTGCCTGTGCCCGTACCGGCTTCGAGTACGCACACATGGCTATCGCTAACGCGCTTACCCTCGCTGTCGCACTCGATATCACCCAGGGTGCGGGCGATTTCAGCAATCATTAAGCGCTGCCCGTAACGCGGTGTCAGCCCTAGCTTTTCCACCACGTTACGGTAGGCCTGCTGAATATCGTTTTTAAGCGCGTTATCCAGCATGCCCGTTACAGCATGCCTTCCGGCGGATGTTCGCAGGGCAGCTTACCGTTAATGTAGCGCTCGATCTCCGGCAGCGAGAAGGCATCCTCTTCACCTACAAAGCTGATGGATACTCCTTTGGCCCCTGCGCGGCCGGTACGGCCAATACGGTGAACGTAATCTTCTGGATCTTCCGGCAGCGTATAGTTGATGACGTGGCTGACGTCTTCAATATGGATACCGCGACCGGCTACGTCAGTGGCTACCAACACCTGTATTTCACCTTCGCGGAAGCTCTCCAGGGTTTTAATACGCTGGTTTTGAGGCACATCACCGGACAGCATGGCCGCACTAACACCGGCTTTTTGCAGCAGGTCGTCCAGTTTACGCACCAAGTCACGGCGGTTACCGAAGACCATCACCCGCTCGAAACTCTCTTGCTCCAGCAGTTTGATTAGCAACCGCTGCTTATCATCATCCGATACCAAATAAACGCGCTGGTCGATATCTGCCTGGTTCTCGACGGTGACTTCGATCTCGACATGGGCCGGATTTAGCGTCCACTGGCTCGCCAGACTGAGAATATCGTCGGTGAAGGTGGCCGAGAACAGGAACGTTTGGCGTTCCTCTTTTTTCGGCGTATAGCGAATGATGCGCTTCACATCGGGGATAAAGCCCATGGAGAGCATCCGATCCGCTTCATCGAGCACCAGCACTTCGGTTTCGGAGAGGTCGATATCGCGCTTCTGATGAAAGTCCAGCAGGCGACCCGGCGTCGCCACCAGGATATCGATCTTCTTATCCAGGCTTTCGCGCTGCTTCTGGTAGTCCATGCCGCCAACCACACTGGCAACGTTAAGCTGGGTGAAGCGTGCAAGGGCCTTGGCGTCTTTCTCGATCTGTAGCGCCAGCTCGCGGGTAGGCGCGATAATCAACGCGCGGGGTGCGCCCGGCTTCTGACCATCCGGGGAGGGCTCTTCAAGAAAGTAGGCCAGCACGGAAATCAAAAACGCGGCGGTTTTCCCGGTACCCGTTTGGGCTTTACCGACAATGTCGCCACCTAACAGCGTGTGGCGCAGCGCCTCTGCCTGGATGGGCGTGCAGTACTCAAAGCCCTGGGCATGAATAGCGCGCATTAAAGGCAGCGGCAGATCAAAGTCATGGAAGCGCCACTTGCCGGCAACGGCGGGCACCTGAAACTGACGAAGATCCCAGTTCGACTGGCGGCGACGCGGTTTCCGGCGGCGACGTTTAGGCTTGCGGTTCTGGGCCGATGCTGTGGTCTGTTCCGACTCGCTCATAGGCTGTGTATCTGTCCATTGCTGTGAATGTTAGGCATCACGAAGCACGCATTGTACCAGGGGTTGGCGATAAGAGCGCGCCCTGCTGTCGAAGGAGCACCCTTGCCTGTTAGAATGAGGCATACATTAACCCAAGGAGCGCGACATGACGCGTAAGAAAAAAACTCGTTCATTAGCGGATAAAGTGACTATCCGCACTGGTCGCCGCAAAGATTATAAAAAGTGGCGCCACGAGAACCCCGACCAGGTAACCTCGTCGCGCCGCTTTGTGGTCAAAAAGCAGCAGCAGCGCAAGCTTCAGGCCGTGCGCAAACTGGCGCGCCAGCAAAGCGGCCAATCGATTGCGATTCATCCTGACAAAGAGGCTGACAGCCCCTCGGGAGAGCATTCGTAATGCGTTTGGTGTCATTTAACATCAATGGCATTCGGGCGCGGCTTCACCAACTCCAAGCGCTGATCGACACTCAACAACCTGATGTCATTGGTTTACAAGAAACCAAAGTGCAGGATAGCGAATTCCCCGTGGCTGACGTAGAAGCCATGGGCTATCACGTTTTCTATTATGGCCAAAAAGGGCATTACGGTGTTGCCCTGCTGTGCCGCCAAAAGCCGCAGGCGGTGTTTTATGGCTTCCCCGATGATGACGAGAACGCCCAGCGCCGCATGATCGGCGTGCGGCTATTTGCCGAAGATGGCGAAGCGGTCACCGTGTGGAACGGTTATTTTCCGCAAGGCGAAAACATCGACCACCCCACCAAGTTTCCGCACAAAGCGCGCTTTTATCAGCAGCTCGCCCATCTGCTCAATACCCAGCACTCTCCTAGTGAGCGGCTGGCGGTGATGGGGGATTTCAATATCTCGCCGGAAGATCAGGATATTGGCATTGGCGAGGCCAACCGCAAGCGCTGGCTGCGCGAAGGTAAAACCAGCTTCCAACCCATTGAGCGGGAGTGGCTGGAAGGTATTAAGGCGTGGGGGCTTAGCGACAGCTACCGGATTTGCCACCCTGATAACAGCGAGTGGTTCAGCTGGTTTGACTACCGCTCTAAAGGGTTTGACCGCGAGCCAAAGCGTGGATTGCGTATCGACTATATCTTAGTCTCTCAACCGCTAGCCGAGTGCGTCACCGGCGCGGGTATTGACTACCCGCTGCGCGGCATGGAGCGCCCCTCCGACCACGCCCCCACCTGGAGCGATTTCTCGCTCGCCTTGGCAAAGTAGTTGAAGAAATAGCCCTACACGACCGCCGAGTGGCAGCGCCACTTGGCGGCACCAGATCAGGGGTTAGGCCCTTCCGAACGTAACTCAGAAACACTCAGCTGGTAGTTCAGATAATCTTCGCTGTAGCTACCCACATAGATGCGGTAATCACCGGCAGGCCAGCTAGTGTACTCAATATGCTCATTTAAACCGCTGCCGCCATCGTCATCGCAGAGCAAAAACTTACCCGGGCCATCAACAATCAGCGTGGTATCGCCATCGGCCTGGGTCCACAATTGAAGGTAGCTAAATGTATCCAGCAGCGTCATCTCATGGTCTGGCGTTGCGGCAACGTTCCCCTGACAGCTGTTACCCAGCATATCGGTACCAAACTGGGTGGATGCGCTCTGTACCCCACCGGATATAAAGCTCACCCGCCACGGATCGGGCGAGAATCCCGGCGTAATCGCCAGATGGCGCTCTTCGCTTGTATCCGCATAGCCCGAGCTGCCCCCCGGGGTGCCGCTGCCCGGCAGCTCGCTGACAAACAGCTCGTAGTTATGTACCCCGCCACCGTAACTGCCCACATAAATGCGGTACTCACCGGGCACCCAGTTACTGTGTTCGATGAGCTCGTTGAGCCCTTCCCCGCCATCATCGTCGCACAGTAGAAAGCGACCCGGCCCATCGATAATGAGCGTGGTATCGGCAGCCGACTGGTTCCATACCTTCAGAAAGTCAAACCCATCGGTCAGTGTCATCACATGGTCGGGCGTTTGTGAAATACTGCCAGAACAGGCAATGCCTCGCATATCCGTACCAAAAATGCCGTTAGCTTCCTGGCCGCCACCCGATATATAACTGCGCTGCATGGGGTCGGGCATAAAGCCAGGAGCTAGAGTCAAGTTGCGCTCTTGAGCGTGGGCAAAGGAGGCTGCCATAAAACCGGTAGTGAGTATCGCAAGCGTGCGGAAACAGCTCCGCTGGTGGTTGGTGGTCATAAGCATCGATAGCCATTAAGAGGAGTGGAGCCTGGGAAGGGCAGACGCCGGAGCGGCCCGTTTAGCCACCCCAACCTTTTATAGCACAACGCTTTTTGACAGGGAAAGCGTCACTGAAAGTAGGTAAGCCACTGTTCCGCCTGAGCATCACCAAGATCGGCGGCTTTTACTAGCGCCGTTTCCGCCTGGTCATCCCTGCCCCAACCGTAAGCCAACTGCCCATATTGGCGCCAATCATCCGCCGACTGCGTTAATTCAGCCAACGCTTGCCAAGCGTCCAGGGCGTTATCGATATGCTTCGCCTGCTGCCATGCCGTCGCCCGCAAGCGTAGGGTTTCTTCATCGCGGGGCAGCTCCCCAGACGAAAGTGCGGCTTCTACATGCTCCGCAGCACGGGCAGGTGTGCCCCCCGCCAGGTGGAGATGGATAAGCGTCAAACGGTCATCCGGTGCCGTGAACTTGCCCAACTGCCATGCCGCCTCCCAGACAGCTGCCGCCACGCCGAGCCGGCCCGCTTGCTGGGCAAGCCCCGCTGCCTGACGCCACTCATCGGGGCGGCTTTCTGCCCCTAAGCCTGCCAGTAGCCAGCTAAGCGCCTGGCCGTTCTCACCTGCGTGTCGTAGCACCACATTCGCCAGCGTTTGCTGTTCTGCGGTGAGGTTTCCTTGCTCAAGCAGCGGCACCAGCCGCTCCATCGCGACCTCCCAGCGCTCCTCTTCTGCTAGCAAGCGAACCAGTTGCCAAGCCGTTTCATTGTAGCGCTCGTGGCCATTAGACGCCGCCAACCACTGCTTAAACAGATCAATAGCTTCTTTACGCTCACCTGCCGCGCGCCGCAGCGCTGCCTCATCGCGCAGCCAGCGGCGTACTTGGCTATCGGGGACGCTCGGGCGCTGGCGGGCGCTGGCTAGCTCATCGGCGGCTGCGAGGTTTTCCCCCTGGCGCACAAGGGCGCTTGCCGCTAACTGGTGATAGAGTGCACTGGCCCACTGGTCAGCCCGGTTACCGCTGGCAAGCCGCGCTGACTGGGAACGGGCATGGCTAATAATGCGACTTAGCACTTCAGGGTCGGCCGAACCGCTGGGCTGGCTGGCCAATTGGCTTTGCAACCCGTTCAAGTCTTGAATAATGTCACCGGGCAGCGGTTCATTGGCGCCGGCGGTCACGCTCAGGGCGCTCAGTAACACAATGCCGACCCAACGCCAAACACCCTGCCTTCGGTTAGTACCACTCACTGACATTGGCGATTCTTCTCTACGAGACATGTCACCGCTACCTTAGCTGGAACTCAATACGCTGCGTGGCTCGGCGTAGCTGCTGGCTTGGCTCGAACTGCCAGCGCGCGATCGCTTCACGGGCGGCATCTTCAAACACCCGACGGGGCTGGGCCTTGGTGACGCGAATAGAGCCACTATCCACACTGCCGTTGCGCCGGATGACAAACTCCACTTCTACGAAGCCCTCCATGCCACGACGCTGGGCGCGGGGCGGATAGGTTGGGTTGACGCGGCTCGTCGGCGCCACCTGCCCAACGCTCACCGGTTCATTCGAAGGCGCTGGCTCTGCCGCTGGCGCAGCCTCCCGCTGGGCAGTGGCAGGCTCAGGGGAAGGTGCTGCCGTTTCTGCGGGTTCGGGGGCGGGTTCCGGCGCAGGCTCAGGTGCGGGCTGTGGTGCGGGATCAGGCCGGACTTCGGTTAGCTCCGGCAGCTCGCTCTCCAGCTCGACGGGCTCTACCGGCGCATCGGGCAGCTCCACCTCCGGCAGCGCAATGGTGCTGGTGGCAACAGGCGCAGGCGCCGGGGTCGGCATGGGTGGCGGCGCAGGTGCCGCTTGGGCAGGCGCGGGAGGGGGCGTCTCCTGTTCGGGCGCCACCTCGGGCGCTTCTACCATGGTCATCGACATCGACATGATGGGGTCGTCCACTTGCTGCTCCGGTGGTGCCACCAATAGCGCCAGCATCCAGAAAAGCCCAACGGCCAGGGCGATACCGCCTAGCATCGAAAACGCATGACGGATCATGGCGCGCTCCGGCTCGCTGCTACGGCGACTTGATCCACGCCTGCCTGCTGCAGCCGATCCATCACTTCAATCAACACGCCCGTGGTGGAGTCTTTATCAGCTTGGATGACCGCCGACCCCTCACCGCTCAGCATACCGGCCACCCGCTGCCCAACGCGGTGGACATCCACCGGCTGGCCATCCACCCATACCGCGCCTTCCGGCGTGACGGCAATCAGCACCTGGGCATCGGGGCGCGGCGTGGCCGCCGACGTTTCTGGACGCTCAATCTCCACGCCGCTTTCCTTGATAAAGCTGGTCGTGACGATAAAGAAGATCAGCATAATGAACACCACGTCCAGCATCGGCGTTAAATTCACCTCATTGCTGTCGTCGGCAGCCTCTATGGAACGGCGTCTACGCATCTCTTTCCTCCAAGGCACGCGCTAAGCGGTCATGCAGACGCTGGTCTTCGCGACGGATAACGTGCTCTAAACGGCTAATAAACAGCATACCTACTACCGCAATGGCCATCCCCGTTAAGGTAGGCAGCGTCGCGCGGGCAACGCCATCGGCCATGGCGCGGGCTTGATGGGTATCACTCATTGATAGGCTATCGAAAACGGTAATCATGCCGGTCACCGTGCCCAGCAGCCCCAGCAGGGGGCAGAGCGCCACGAGTAGCTTAATCCAGGGCAGCGGACGGCGTAGCTTGGCCACCAGGGCCTCACTCCAAACATGGCGCAGCGTGCGGGCGCTCCAACTGCGGTGGTCGCTACGCGCCGCCCAGCGCCGAACCAGCTGGCGGCGGGCGCGCCGCCAGCTGATGCGGTAGTACCACCAGCGCTCTATCGCCATGGCGAATACCAGCATGGCCACCAACGCGAGCACTACAAGAACAGCACCGCCCGCCTCTAACAGCCGCTCTACTGGCTCTAGCCAAAGGGGTAAGCTCGGCATACTAGTTCACCGTTTGCCCAGACAGGGTGGACTGCGCTTCCAGGTGGTCAGCAAGCGTCGCGCTGGCTTCACCTTCGATCACCTGGGTGATAAACCGGCTGCGGCTGGAGAGCGCCGTTTGGGCAAACAGGAGCGGCACTGCGGTTACCAAGCCTAGTACGGTGGTGACCAGCGCCTGACTAATACCGCCTGCCATGAGCTGCGGGTCGCCTGTGCCGAACACCGTAATCGCCTGGAAAGTGACGATCATGCCGGTGACGGTACCCAGCAAGCCAAGCAGCGGCGCAATGGCCGCCAGCAGTTTGACGATGGGCTGGCCGCGCTCAATCTTCGGCAGCTCGGCGAGCACCGCCTCATCCAGTCTGGCTTCCAGCGCTTCTGGGGTTTGGTGCTTGTCCATCTCTTTGAAGCGCTGAAGTACGCGACCTAAGGGGTTATCGGCGCTAGGTTGGCTCAACGCCTGGCGTTGACGCCGCACGCGTACGCTGACCAATAACAGGTATAGGTACTGGGCCAACGCGACCAATAGGCCAATACCGCCCAGCACAACGACGACATAACCCACATAGCCCCCCTGCTGGAAGCGCTCCCACAGCGTAGGCTGCTGCGCCAGCGCTTCCAGCACGCTGCCGTGGGTAGGGTCAATGGCAAACTCGCGGCTGTCACCTTGATGGTACGCCGCCAGCAGCTCGCTAATGGCCGACGGGGTACGCGGCACTTCCGCTAACACGCCCCCCTCTTCCTGCCCTTTCCGTAGCAGCGCACTCTCCGTAAAGGCCGCGAAATCCCCTAGCCGCACCACGCTGCGCGTTGCAATATCACCACTGGCATCGGCCACCGGCAGCTCCAGGCGCTCGGCGCGACCGGTGTTGAACGTTAAGCGTGCCAGACTATCGACGACGGCCTCGATTTGCCGACGCTCCAGGACATCGACATCGTTAAGGCGTGGCGGTAGCGCGCTAGCCTCCAGGGTGAGCCAGCTATCGCCGCCCAGCTCATTACGAATCTCTTCGCTGTGGCGGGTGAGGTCTGATAATAAAGCGCTAAGCGCTTCACCCTGCTCCTCCTGCCGCTGGGCGAGCGCCTGGGCCTGTGCGGCCTGTTCTTCCTGCTGCGCTTCGAGCGCCGCCTGCTCTTCCGTAGCGGCCTCATGGGCGGCCCGCGCCTCTGCCAAGGCCGCCTCTAACGCTTCCTGATCGTCTAAAAACGACTGCAGCCGCGCCTGGTCGCGTGCTTCTGCGGCTTCGCGGGCTTCGCGTAGTGAACCGATATCACTGCCGTCCTGAGCCAACGCGCCGGTACTGGTCAAGATACTAACCAAAACACTGGCCAGGAGCGCGCGGTAAAGCCATGCTTTCGGGCGGGACAAGAGACTCATGGCTGGCCCCCTTGGTCATTGGCCGTTATCGAAAGCGGCAGTTGTAGTAGCTCAGGCGTTCGCTGGTCGTCCGCGATACGCAGACCGTTACGCACTTGCCTACGGGCTCGTTCATCCAGCGCCAACCACCCACCGCTCTCTTTATCCCAGACACCGCCTTCGCGGCCGTCGGGCGTTAGGTAGTAAAAGCCGATGCGACCAATACGCAGGTATTCCACCTCCCTTGGGGAAGTGCCCTCCAACGCCAAGCGGCCCCGCCAGCTATCCACTTCGCGGCCGTAGGCAAGCTCAGCCCGCCAGGCTTCGAGCAAGCTAGCAATGCGCTCGGCGCTTCCCGCATTGGGGTTACTGGCGGACTCCACGCGGGCGAGACGCTCGTCGGTTAAAAACGGCAGGTCGGACTCGATCCAACGGGTTAGTTGTTCGGTCATGTCCTGCTCGATCATGGGCAGCGCGGCACGGGTGTCGCTTAATGTTTCCAGTGCTTGGCTTAACCGCTGCTGGCGCTCGGCTTCGCTCGCCAGGCGGCTACTTAGCGTGGCATTGGCGGCTTCCATTTGGCGGGTTTCCTGCTCTAGGCGGCGTAGCTCCTCAATAGCGGAACGCGTGGTTGCATCCGCACTGTCAATTTGCTGCTGCAGTTCAGACTGAGCTTGCTGGGCCTCGACACTTTGGGCCGCCTGATCCATTGTCTCATCACTTGCCATCAGCGTACCGCTGGCCAGCACTCCGGCAAGCCAGCACCCACGCAAGGCAAAGAAAGGCCTTTTCAGCACGTTATGTCTCCGTTACTGCTTAGCGCGCCCGCCCCAGCGGCCCGCTAAAATTCATTAAGTATAAGAACGATTTGCGTTTAACGCGTGCAGCGCATAGCGTACCACTAATAAAATTAATGACAATATTTATCATTAACATTCAATAACAGTTAGCTGGAAGACGCGCAAAAAAAACGGGAGCCATAGGCTCCCGCAGAGAACTAAACGACCGTGGTGCTTAAAACGCCCAGTCGTCATCTTCAGTGGCGACCGCTTTACCAATAACATAGGAAGAGCCGGACCCTGAGAAGAAGTCGTGGTTCTCGTCCGCGCTGGGTGACAGCGCCGCCATAATAGTCGGGTCCACATCGGTGACGCTGCTTGGGAACAGCGGCTCAAAACCTAGATTCATCAGGGCCTTGTTGGCGTTGTAGTGGAGGAACTTCTTCACGTCTTCGCTCAACCCCACCTCATCGTAAAGCGATTCGGTATAGCGGACTTCGTTATCGTAAAGCTCCAGCAGCAGCTCGTAAGCGTAGTCTTTCACTTCCTGCTGGCGCTCGGACGTCTCTTCTGCCAGCGCCTGCTGGAACTTGTAGCCCACGTAGTAGCCGTGTACTGCTTCATCACGAATAATCAAGCGAATCAGATCGGCTGTGTTGGTCAGCTTGGCGTGGCTGGACCAGTACATGGGCAGGTAGAAGCCCGAGTAGAACAGGAACGACTCCAGGAAGACGCTGGCGACCTTCCGCATCAACGGGTCGTCTGAGCGGTAGCGGTTGAGGATCAGCTCGGACTTCATCTGCAGCGTTGGGTTCTCCTCGCTCCAGCGGAACGCATCATCAACGTCGCGGGTCGCACACAGCGTCGAGAAAATCGAGCTGTAGGAGCGCGCATGCACCGACTCCATGAAGGCGATATTGGTGTATACCGCTTCTTCATGGGGCGTGCGGGCATCCTCCATTAGCACGGGCGCACCCACTCTGCTTTGAATCGTATCCAGCAGCGTTAGGCCGGTAAAAACGCGGATGGTGAGCTGCTTCTCTTGCTGTGTCAGCGTATTCCACGACTGGATATCGTTGGAGAGCGGCACTTTTTCCGGCAGCCAGAAATTGCTGGTCAGTCGGTTCCACACCTCAAGATCCTTATCATCTTGAAGGCGATTCCAGTTAATCGCATTCACCCGCGACAAACGTTGCATTATCGTCATCAGAGTTCTCTCACAAACATCTTCTTAAAAGCGTATCCGAGGTTACAGCGTACAGGAGACGCAGCCCTCTACCTCGGTGCCTTCAAGCGCACTTTGGCGTAAGCGAATGTAGTAAAGCGTCTTGATACCTTTACGCCATGCGTAAATTTGCGCCTTATTGATATCCCGTGTGGTGGCCGTGTCCGGGAAGAACAGTGTCAACGAAAGGCCTTGGTCCACGTGCTTGGAGGCTTCCGCATAGGTATCGATAATTTTCTCGGGGCCAATTTCGTAGGCATCCTGGAAGTAATCGAAGTTCGCTTCGTTCAAGAACGGCGCCGGATAGTATACGCGCCCCAGCTTGCCCTCTTTACGGATCTCGATCTTCGCCGCCACCGGATGAATGCTAGAGGTGGAGTGGTTGATGTATGAGATAGAACCGGTCGGCGGCACCGCTTGAAGGTTACGGTTGTACAGGCCGTGCGCCATCACCGAGGCTTTTAACGTTTGCCAGTCATCCTGAGTAGGCAGGGCAATACCGCTGCGCTCAAACAGGTGGCGCACTTTTTCGGTACGCGGCAGCCATGCTTGGTCGGTGTACTTGTCAAAGAACGTTCCCGACGCATAGGTGGAGTCCTCAAATCCGGCAAAGGCTTCGCCGTGCTCGATGGCCAACTGGTTCGACGCGCGAATGGCATGGAAGGCAACGCAATAGAAGTACAGGTTGGTGAAATCCAACCCCTCTTCCGAGCCGTAGTAGATATGCTCGCGGGCCAGGAATCCATGCAGGTTCATTTGTCCAAGGCCAATGGCACGAGACTTGGCATTACCTTCGGCAATAGAAGGAACGCTGCGCAGGTTGCTCATTTCAGACACGGCGGTTAGGCCGCGAATGGCAATCTCCACGCTAGTGCCGACATCGCCGGAATCCATCACCTTGGCGATGTTCATAGAGCCCAAGTTACAGGAGATATCCTGGCCTACCTGACGGTAACCGAGGTCGTCGTCATATTCGGTGGGCGTATTGACCTGCAGAATCTCAGAGCAGAGGTTGCTCATATTGATACGGCCAGCAATTGGGTTGGCGCGGTTTACCGTATCTTCAAACATGATATACGGGTAGCCAGACTCAAACTGCAGCTCGGCCAAGGTTTGGAAGAACGCGCGGGCATTGATCTTCTGTTTGCGGATGCGCGCGTCGGCCACCATTTCATGATATTTCTCGGTAACGCTGATATCACCAAAGGCTACGCCGTAAACTCGCTCCACATCGTAGGGCGAGAAGAGGTACATATCATCGTTGCGCTTCGCCAATTCGAAGGTGATATCGGGGATGGTCACGCCCAGCGACAGCGTTTTGATGCGAATTTTTTCATCGGCGTTTTCGCGCTTGGTGTCTAGGAAGCGCAAGATATCCGGATGGTGGGCGTTTAGATACACAGCCCCCGCGCCTTGGCGGGCGCCCAACTGGTTGGCGTAGGAGAACGCGTCTTCCAGCAGTTTCATGATCGGGATAATACCCGACGACTGATTCTCGATGCGCTTGATCGGTGCGCCGGATTCACGAATATTGCTCAACAGGAAGGCAACGCCGCCGCCGCGCTTGGAGAGCTGCAGCGCAGAGTTAATGGAGCGTCCGATGGACTCCATGTTGTCTTCAATACGTAGCAGGAAGCAGGAAACCAGCTCGCCCCGCTGGCGCTTGCCGCAGTTCAGGAACGTCGGCGTTGCAGGCTGGAAACGGCCGCTAATAATTTCGTCCACCAGTGACTTAGCCAGCGCTTCGTCGCCACGTGCCAGCGTCAGTGCGACCATGCACACCCGATCTTCGTAACGCTCAAGATAGCGCTTACCATCAAAGGTTTTTAGCGTATAGCTGGTGTAGTACTTAAACGCGCCCAGAAAACTAGGAAAACGAAATTTGTAAGCGTAGGCCTGCTCAAATAGCCCTTTAATAAACGCAAAATTGTACTGCTCAAGCACGTTCGCTTCGTAGTACTGCTCTTCTACCAGGTAATCCAGCTTCTCTTCCAAAGAGTGGAAGAATACGGTGTTCTGGTTAACATGCTGCAGGAAGTACTGGCGTGCGGCTTCACGGTCTTTTTCCAACTGCAGCTCGCCATTGGCACCGTACAGGTTCAGCATTGCATTTAGCGCATGGTAATCCAGCGTGCGCGCCTCAGTTGCCCCCGCAGCAGGCCGCTTTGTTTCTGCCGAGTTTTTTGTAGCTACGTTCTTAGAGACTGAGCTTGACGTTTCCAAAACTCTTCTACTCCTTTGCGGACCTTGGCGACATCATCATCAGTGCCAAACAGTTCAAATCGATAAAGCAGCGGCACCTGGCACTTTTGGGCAATGATTCGCCCCGCCAAGCCGTACGCGTCACCAAAATTAGTATTACCAGCAGCAATGACACCCCGTAGGAGGTGTCGATTGTGCTCGTCATTTAAAAACTGAATTACCTGCCCCGGCACCGCCCCTTTGACAGCGCCGCCACCGTAAGTGGGGGTAATGAGTATATAGGGCTGCTCTACCCGCGGCGTTGGCGCTTCACGATTTAACGGCAGCCGCTGGGCGCTTAAGCCAAGCTTTTCAATAAAACGGTGAGTGTTGCCTGACTTAGTGGAAAAATAAACCAACGTACCTGTTTGCTTGGTACCTGTTTGCTTGGCTTCCGCGTCGGCAGTGCACATAAATTCCGATTACGCCAGCGTTTGAATACGATCAGGACGGAAGCCAGACCAATGCTCTTCACCTACCACCACCACAGGCAGCTGGCGGTAGCCAAGTGCTTCTACTTCTTCCTGGGCACCAGACTCAGCGGTAATATCGATCACCGTGTATTCGAGTCCTTGCTTATCCAACGCACGATAGGTGGCGGTGCACTGTACGCAGGCAGGCTTGCTATAAATTTGGATTTCCATGGCTATTTTTCCTTTTCATAGCGGCATTTTTCAGGTAGCGCTCAGCAACTGCTCTACCCCTCTAAAAGACAGCACGCATACTATATATAGACCACGAGAAAATCAATTCAAGCATATATGGTATTTTTTCATCCACAGGTTATTGACAGTCAATTACCAGCGCTATACCCAGCAATAAAAAAACCGCCCCTGAATTGAGGGCGGTTTTTCCACGGTATAGAGAGCCTATACCGCGCTTGCCGACTGCAAATTTAAGCAGTAGCAGCCTGGTAGCGACGCTCAACATCTTCCCAGTTAATAACATTGAAGAAGGCTTCAACATAATCCGGGCGCTTGTTCTGGAACTTCAGGTAGTAAGCGTGCTCCCAAACGTCTAGACCCAGCACCGGCGTATTGCCGTGCATCAGCGGGCTATCCTGGTTCAGGGTGTTTTCAACCACCAGCTTTTTCTCAGGCGTTACGGACAGCCACGCCCAGCCGCTACCGAAACGGCCCAGGGCCGCTTTCTTGAAGGCTTCTTTAAACGCGTCAAGACCGCCCAGCTCGGCATCGATAGCTTTGGCTACGTCACCCTGGGGCTGGCCGCCACCGTTGGGAGACATCATTTGCCAAAACATGGAGTGGTTAGCGTGACCACCACCGTTGTTGATAACGGCTTGGCGCTTCTCTTCTGGTACGCGATCCAAGTTGGCAATCAGCTCTTCAACCGGAACATCTTCAAGGCCAGTGCCTTCAAGTACTGCATTCAAGTTGGTAACGTAAGTATTGTGGTGACGAGAGTGGTGAATTTCCATCGTCATTGCGTCGATGTTCGGCTCGAGAGCATCGTAAGCGTACGGCAGTTCAGGAAGGGTATGTGCCATGCTATCTTCTCCTTGAGTGGCTTTTGTTGCGTTCACTTCATTAGGTGTGGTCTTACTCCACCCTTTTCAACCACCGCCCGGGCAATTTTTTTATGCCGTGGACGGTAAAGCTTTTATCCCAGTACCTTAGTCAACTATTATCAGTTTATCGAACCTGCCAGAAATAAAAAAGCCGACTTCTGACGAAGCCGGCTTTTGACTATAAACAATTCAAGCGCTTATAGCTTACTTTCCAGTTCCGGCAGGATCTCGAACAGATCCCCCACCAGGCCGTAGTCGGCCACTTGGAAGATCGGTGCTTCCTCGTCTTTGTTGATCGCGACAATCACCTTGGAGTCTTTCATGCCCGCCAGGTGTTGAATCGCGCCGCTGATACCCACGGCAATGTACAGCTCGGGCGCGACGATCTTACCGGTCTGACCCACCTGCATGTCGTTGGGCACAAAGCCGGCGTCTACCGCTGCACGGGAGGCACCAATGGCCGCCCCCAGCTTGTCGGCAATGCCGTCCAGCAGCTTGAAGTTATCGCCGTTGCCCATGCCGCGGCCGCCGGAGATGACCACCTTGGCGCCGCCGAGTTCTGGGCGGTCGCTCTGGGCCAGCTCTTCTTTGACAAAGCTGGATTGGCCGTTGTCGGCGGCGAAAGCTACCGCTTCCACGGCTGCGCTGCCGCCCTGACCCACCGCATCGAACGCGGTGGTGCGCACGGTGATCACTTTCAGCGCGTCGTCACTTTTCACCGTGGCGATGGCGTTACCGGCGTAGATCGGGCGCTTGAAGGTATCGGCGCTCTCTACCGCGATAATATCCGATAGCTGGCTGACGTCTTTCAGCGCGGCTAGGCGCGGCAGGACGTTTTTGCCGGTGGTGGAGGCGCTGGCCAGTACGTGGGAATAGTCGCCTGCCAGTTCCACCAGCAGCGCGCCCATGGGCTCGGCCAGCTGGTGGGCGTACACGGCGTTATCGGCGACGCGTACTTTGCGCACGCCGTCGAGTTTTGCAGCGGCGTCTGCCGCCGCCTGGACGCCTTCACCGGCGACCAGCACATCAATCTCGCCACCAATGGCGCGGGCCGCCGCGACGACGTGGGCGGTGGTGCTGGCCAGTTGGCCGTCGTGCAGGTCGGCAAGTACCAGAATGCTCATAGAATTCGCTCCTTTCAAAGCAGGACAATCAACGTCGTGCCGACTTTAGATCACTTTGGCTTCGTTTTTCAGTTTGTCGATCAGCTCGTCGACCGAGGCGACTTTGATGCCGCCTTTGCGCTCGGCGGGGGATTCCACTTTGAGCAGCGTGACCTTGGAAGCCACCTCAACGCCGTAGTCGGCGGGGGTTTTGACATCCAGCGGCTTTTTCTTGGCCTTCATGATGTCCGGCAGCTTGGCGTAGCGCGGCTCGTTCAGGCGCAGGTCGGTGGTGACAATCGCCGGGAGTGTCAGCGCGACAGTTTGCAGGCCGCCGTCGATTTCACGCGTCACATTAACCTTGTCGCCGTCTACCGCGACTTCCGAAGCGAACGTACCTTGCGGCAGATTGGTCAGCGCGGCGAGCATCTGGCCGGTTTGGTTGTTGTCGGTGTCGATGGCCTGTTTGCCGAGGATCACCAAACCGGGCTGCTCTTCGTCCACCACTTTGGCCAGCAGTTTGGCCACCGCCAGCGATTCGGCGCGCTCGTCGGTCTCAATGTGGATGGCGCGGTCGGCCCCCAGCGCCAGCGCGGTGCGCAGCTGCTCTTGGGCGGCTTTGGGGCCTACGGTCACGGCCACGACCTCGGTAGCCACACCCTTCTCTTTCAGGCGCACCGCCTCTTCCACGGCAATTTCGCAGAAGGGGTTCATGGCCATTTTGACGTTGGTAAGGTCCACATCGGAATGGTCCGCTTTGACACGGATTTTGACGTTATAGTCGATGACGCGTTTCACCGCGACGAGTACTTTCATAGGTTCCTCGCTTGGCTTTCGATAGAAGCCGTTAACCTGACAGACATCGCCAGAAAAGTAGCGACGCTAAAAATTCATGCAAGCGTTTGATAGGTTGATAAATGAAAAACGCTATCAATTTGCCACAGCCTACCTGCCAGCAACAACACTCAATTCGTGCGGCCTTGGTCGTAGTCCATAACCGCTATCCCGCTTGTTGTCACTCATAAAGTGTGCATTTGCCATCGTAGGGGTGACCTGACACAGGTATTATGCCTATCATGGGAGATAACCAGAAGCAAACGACCGTTTTAAATTAAGGTCATCTTTTCATAAGCTAGTTCTCAATCCCTTGTTAGTGAAAAGATGGCGCTTATGAGAATAAGGAGAAACCGGGTGGAAAACGTTGAACGCGATGTAATGGAATTTGACGTTGTGATCGTTGGCGCAGGCCCTTCCGGCCTCGCGGCTGCCTGCCGTTTAATGCAGCAGGCAAACGAGGCCGAGCAGGAGTTAACCGTCTGCGTGGTAGAAAAAGGCTCTGAAGTAGGCGCCCACATTCTTTCCGGCGCAGTATTCGAGCCGCGCGCGCTGGCTGAGCTTTTCCCTGACTGGGAAGAGCGCGGCGCCCCCCTTAATACGCCGGCTATTCGCGATGATGTCTACCTGCTAAAAGATGCCGAAAAAGCGCAAAAGATCCCCAATGCGCTGGTGCCGAAGAGCATGCATAACACCGGCGGTGGCCTTACCCGTTATGTGATCAGCGCGGGCAACCTTTGCCGCTGGTTGGCAGAGCAGGCGGAGTCGCTGGGGGTTGAGATTTTCCCTGGGTTCGCCGCTCAGGAAGTAATCGTCGAAGATGATGTCGTTCGCGGTATTTTGATTGGCGATATGGGCGTAGCTGCCGACGGTACGCCTAAAGATGGCCACATGCCGGGAATGGAGCTACGCGCTAAGTACACGCTATTTGCAGAGGGCGCACGGGGGCACTTAGGCAAGCGACTGATCAATGACTTCTCGCTGAATGCCGGACGCGACCCGCAGCACTACGGTATCGGCTTGAAAGAGCTGTGGGACGTACCCGCCGAGAAGCATGAACCCGGCTTGGTGGTACATGGCTCCGGCTGGCCGCTAGATAGCAACACCCACGGCGGTTGGTTCCTCTACCATGCGGAAAACCAGCAGGTCGTCGTTGGCCTGATTATGGATCTCGGCTACCAGAACCCGTGGCTCTCCCCGTTCGATGAGTTCCAGCGTATGAAGCACCACCCGGTGCTGAGCCAGTACCTTGAAGGCGGCAAACGCGTGGCTTATGGCGCACGGGCCATTGCCAAAGGCGGGTTCAACTGCCTGCCGAAAATGACCTTCCCTGGCGGTCTGTTGATTGGCTGTGACGCGGGCACCCTGAACTTTGCCAAGATCAAAGGCCTGCACACGGCAATGAAATCAGGCATGGTGGCGGCAGAAAGTGTATTTGAAGCGATCAAAGGCGGCGATGAAGGCGGGCAAGAGCTTGCCAACTTTACCAGCAAGTGGGAAGCCAGCTGGGCCTATCAGGAGCTAAAAGAGAGCGCGAGCTTCGGCCCTGCCATTCACAAATATGGCACGGTTGGCGGTGGCGCCTATAACTTTGTGAACCAGTTGCTGGGCAATAAGCTCCCCAACGTTCATGACACCACGACCGACCACGGCGCGCTAAAGCCTGCCGCTGAGTTCGAGAAAATCAACTACCCGAAACCGGACGGCAAGCTATCGTTCGATAAATCCACCTCGGTGTTTTTATCTAATACGAACCATGAAGAGGATCAGCCTTGCCACCTGCGGCTTGCAGATCCCGATCTACCGATTCGTGACAACCTGCCCAAGTATGCCGAGCCTGCCCAGCGCTACTGCCCAGCGGGGGTGTATGAAGTCGTCGAAGATGATCAAGGCAAGCCACGCTTCCAGATTAACTTCCAGAACTGCGTACACTGCAAAACCTGTGATATCAAAGACCCCGCCCAGAACATCACCTGGGTAGCGCCGGAAGGCGGCGGCGGCCCGAACTATCCAAACATGTAACAGACCAAATAGGTAACAGGGATAGCGACGGCGCGGCTAGCTACGCTGGCTGCGCCGGAGGTTCCATGATCTCAATGGGCGCACGACGGGCAATAAGCCTGCGTCGCCCTGCTTGCACAAACCGCACGTCGATAACTGGGTCGGAGGGATTGCCCTCCACCGCCGCCACTTCTCCTTCGCCAAAAAACGCGTGCAGCAGTCGCTGGCCGGGGTAAAAGTGGCGGTCCACCTGGTAACCGGCAGCAGACTCCTTCACCCGTGGCGCGGCCAGGGCAATATCGGAGCGCCCTACTCGCTCGAGGTAACGGGCGACTAAGCTAGGAGACTCCACTTCTAACGGCTTATCTGGCGCCTGCTGATGGGCTAGGCAAGCGGCGACACGCAGGCCATCCTGCCAGGCACTTTCGGCAATAAAGCGGCTTGGCCGATGGGCACCACCATCATGCAGGATTAGCAACTGCTCCTTTGCCCGCGTGATGGCCACATAAAACAGCCGTCGCTCCTCCTCTAGGCGCTCATCGTCCAGCGGGTTATCGCGGCTGTAGTGGGGAAAATCCTCTTCATTAACGCCTGCCACCGCCACCAGTGGCCATTCAAGGCCTTTCGCACCATGCACGGTACTGATCAGCACGCCCCCCGCCTGATTCTCCACCGGCCGCTCAAGCAGCTCAATAAAGGCATCTGGATCTTGCACACTCCCTGCCTGCTCAATCAGCACGTCGAGCAAGCGCACGTCCTCCTCTCCCTTGTCGCGCCTTGCAGCAGCGCGTTTCAGCGTTTTTTCAGCATCAATGGTCTCCACCACATAACCCAGCAATTTGGCAGGAGGCCAAGCGCTAAGTTTGGGCAACTCGCACAGCAGCTCCCAGCGTTTTTTGAGCGTGCGCCGTTGTAACGGCTTAAGCTCGGCCAGTACGGGCTCGTGGCGCTCAGGCCACTGCTGGGTGGCTGCCAGTTGGTGTGCAAGACGCTGCAGACGCTCACGGGCAACAAAGGGCGTTGGCTGTGACAGTAGCAGGAGCAACTGCTCGGGGTCGTGAAGCAGCTCGGGCCGCCGAGCGAGTTTTAGATAGCCCGCCAGCGCCTGCACCAAGGGTAAACGAAACACGAAGCGGTCTTCACGCAGCAGCCGGAAGGGGACTCCCGCCTGCAGCAAGGCGAGTTGAAAAGGTACCGAAAGCGCCCAGCTGCGTACCAGCAAGCTGGCATCGCCCAGCGCCCGCCCCTGCGCCTGCCAATCCACCAGGGCATCCAGCAATAGACGGCTACCTTGACCGACGGATATGCGGGTCTCGGGGTTACTCTCCTCCGCTAGGCAAAGCTGATCGGGCCTGCGCCGGTTCGCCATAATGGCGTGGTTCGCGGTAAGCGCCAGGGCATGGCCATGCCGGAAAGTAGTGGAAAGTGGATAGTCGGTGGCTTTACCGAAGGTGGCGGTAAAGTTCTCCAGCATGGTGTCGGGGCGGGCGCCGCGCCACTCGTAAATACACTGATTGGCATCGCCCACCGCCATCACGTTGGCAGTGGGCGCAGCAAGCACGGCCAGCAGGCGCTGCTGCACGGTATTAATGTCCTGGTACTCGTCGACAATCACATGGTCCAGAAATCCTTCAACCCGTTGGCGAAGCGCGCTATCTGCCTCTAGCGCTTGTAGCGGGCGGTATAGCAGGTCCGCATAGGTCATTGCGCCTTCGGCATACAGCAGCCGCTCGGCTTCTGCGAAGGCCGCAGGAAAATAGTCGGTATCTGGTTCATAATTGAGGCGCTCATAAAGCGCCTCTGCCGACAGCATTTCGGCTTTTACTAACCCACAAAAATGCGCCAACGCCTCGAGCCGATCGCCTTCCAGCGCCGCGTCACGACGCTCTACCTGGCTGGCAAGCACATTCAGGCTGGCCTGACGCAGCAGGCGCTCCATCTGCCACTCGGCGGACAGCAGCCGCCTAGGGGTCAGCACCCCCCAGCGGCACAGGCTTTGGGTTAACCGATGGCCAAGGGAGTGGAAGGTACGCACATCGGGCAACGGCTGGCCCGAAGGTGCCATGCCGGCTAGGCGGCGCTGGAAATCCTCCTTTGCAGAGCGGTTAAACATCAGCACCAGCATACGCTTAGGCGGTACACCGCTCGCTAGTAGGTGGAGTACCCGAGCAGCCATGGTGGTGGTTTTACCTGCCCCTGCCACCGCAGCAACGCGGGCATGCCCCTCCCCATGGTGAACAACGGCCTGCTGTTCGGCAGTTAGCTTCACGACGCCTCACTTGGCACGCCATCGCTCCACCGACCAAGCAGGTGCCAGCTTCCCGCACTATAGAGACGGCACTCGCTCTGGCCTGCCGACCCCTCTTGCACACGGGCCTGCTCTACTAAGCGATAAAATACGTTGCGATGCAGCCGCGCCGCCAGACCGAACCGAATGGCACACTCAGGCGCTAACTCACCTTCCGGGGTGGTCGTCAGCGTCATGGGATGCTCGGCGTCCAGGCGTACCACGTCATCAAACTGAGTGGTTAGCCACCAGGCGTCATCATGGAAATCCGCCTCAACCACCACAAAGGGGCGGTCCACGACGGTAATGCGCCAGCGCTCCACGGGAGTGACTAGGCAGTAGCCATCCGCATCCAGGCGCAGCAGGCTAGAGAGCAGCCGGGCAATCCCGGGGCGCGCAAACGGCTGGCCCTCGTGCAGCCAGGAGCCATCTTCCCGAATCAGGATATCCATCTCGCCCGACAGCGCGGGCTGCCAAGTATCCACTGGGGGTATTGCCGCCGAACCTGCTGATTGCTGCATTAGTCGATCAATATTCATGCCGACCTCCCGTGGCCGTCCCGCACGCTACACCACCAGCCCGGACTGCGCCAACGCCTCTTTTACATGGGCAGGTGCGTCTGGTGCCGCGGCACGGAACAAATGGAAAAAATTAACGGTTGTTTGCATGGCAACTTCATCCACGCTGATGCCTCTTTCACGCGCAATACACTCCGCGACTTCAACCACCCAGGCGGGCTCATTGGGCTTGCCGCGATAAGGAACGGGGGCCAGATAAGGGCTGTCGGTTTCAATTAACAGCCGATCCAGCGGCAATTGGCGAGCCAGGGTTCTCAGAGAAGCAGCATTGCGGAAAGTAATAATACCGGAGAGCGAGATATAGAAGCCAAGCCGCACCGCCTCTCGGGCCATGTCTAGGTCTTCGGTAAAGCAGTGGATAACGCCACCCACACGGGGGTTGCTGTATTCGCGCAACAGCGCCAGTGTGTCCTCCTTGGCCTCGCGGGTATGAATAATCACCGGCAGTTCCAGCTCATTCGCGGCGATGAGGTGCCGCTTAAACCGCTCATGCTGAATGCTAACCGGCACGCTCTCTTGGTAGTGGTAATCCAGCCCGGTCTCGCCAATCGCTACCGCTCCATACTGCTCTGCGGCCTCAACGATATCCTCCACAGTCGGCTCGTTTGGCGCCTGATGGAGCGGATGAAGGCCTGCGGAAATAGCGACATCATGGTGCTCTCTAGCAATGGCGGCCAGCCCCGGCAGCTCGCCCAGCGTTGTGGAGATCGCTAGAAACTGGCTAACGTTGGCAGCACGGGCGGCATCCAGCGTGGCGGCGACATCGCCGCCGTGGGTGCGTTCGGATAAACGGTCTAGGTGGCAGTGGGAGTCGACAAACATGTGGTGCTCGTTGGAAATAAATAAGAAATGCGGGATTAGAGCGTGAACGAGGGGGGCGCTTTATCAAGCTGCCCGGCCAACAGGGTCTCGATACGGTCACGCACAGAGTAATCCTGCTGGCTAAAGTGCACGCCAATGCCTGGCATACGTCGGCCGCTAACGCCTTCCGGCGAGATCCAGATCACCTGGCCGGTAACGGAGAGCCGCTCGCTCTCCCCTGGCAGCGTGAGCAGCAGGATGACAGACTGCCCGAGTTCATACGGCGTTTTCGTGGGTATAAAAATACCGCCTCGATCCAAAAACGGCATATAGGCAGATAGCAGCGTGGGCACGTCGGGTATGGTTAAAGAGAGCGCTTTTTGAGCAGCCATCACTACCTCGTTGCATCAAGTGATTAGGAACGCAGCAGCGTAGACCAGCGCACCAGCCAAGCTTCAAGCACCAGTTGTGGGTTCGGGTTTGCCCCAACGGCTAGCAAGCGGCGCTGCTCTCTAGCGTAATCCAATAGCCGGAACCAGTCCTGTACGCGGCCATTCTTTACCGCCTGACGATAAAGTGGGGCTAAATCGGGATTGTGTAGCACGCCCTGATCACCGGAAAGCCCCAGACGAATCAAGTCCTCAAGCCAGGCGATACCGTACCACAAGATGGCATCAATCGCTTGGCGATCCAGTCTGGCCGCCTCGGAAACAGGCTCAGCGCCACGCACTAACTGTTCGAAGCAGTCGTGAATCTGGTGGCGTAGCGCCCGCTCATCGGGGGCGGCAAGCTCTACTGCTAATAGCGGCAAACCGCCCGATACCTGCCACCAAAAGTGAGCTTCATCGCTCCCCAGTTGCTGTGTCAGCCACCCTTTGCACGCTTCATAGGGCACGCTGGCCAGCGGCCACTGCTGGCAGCGGGAACGGATTGTCGGCAGCGTACGGGAGGGTACATCCGATAAAAGAATAAAGAGCGTCTTATCGCCCGGTTCTTCCAGGCTTTTTAACAGCGCGTTGGCAGCGGCAATATTCATTGCTTCTGCAGGTGAAATCACAATCACCCGGTAGCCACCCTGCTGGGCGGTTTGCGAGACAAACCGGTTCACTTCACGAACGGGGTCAATACGGATTTGCCGCTTACCCTCTTCCGGTGACACCCGCAGCAGGTCAGGATGGTAGCCGGAGGCCAACATGGCGCAGCTATGGCACTGGCCACAGGCCTGTTCGCCGGGTTGCGCACATAGCGTTCTAGCGATCAGCGCTTCCGCCAACTGCTGCTTGCCAACCCCGTGGGCACCGCTGATCAGCAGCGCATGGGGCATACGGCCGCTGTTGGCAAGGCGCACAAGCTGCTGCCAAGTGGCCTGATGCCAGGGCAGTACGCCGGTTATCGCCATTGAGCGACCCGTTCTTCCAGTACGTGGCCAAGCGCTGTTTGAACCACATCAAGCGGCTGAGCCGCATCAATCACCGCAAAGCGCTCAGGGGAAGTGGCCGCACGATCCAAATAAGCATGGCGTACCGCCATAAAGAACTCCGCCTGCTCTTGTTCAAATCGGTCACGCTGGGTATTCAGGTCGCGTAGGCGGCCTTCTAACCGCTCTTTAGCAGCTTCGGGTGGCATGTCCAACAGTAGGGTAAGGTCGGGAGCTAGGCCATGCTGTACAAATTGCTCTAACTGGGCAATGCGCGCCGGGTCGATCCCCCGCCCACCGCCTTGATAGGCAAAGGTGGCATCAGTGAAACGGTCACATACCACCCAGGCGCCCCGTGCCAACGCCGGCAGAATTTTTTCCGCTAGATGCTGTGCTCGTGCCGCAAAGACCAGTAGCAGCTCGGCATCGACGCTCAGCGGCTCTTGGGGGGCAGGGTCCAGCAGCAGCTCACGAATGGCTTCCGCGCGCGGGGTACCACCAGGCTCACGGGTTCGCACTACTTCAACCCCCCGGGCCGTTAGCCACGCTTCGACAAACGCCATATTGGTAGACTTTCCGACCCCTTCACCGCCTTCTAGGGTGATGAAGCGTCCACGCTTGCTCATTGCTGCCCCTTACTTAATAGTTACTGCTTAATAGATACGCCATCATATTCAGCGGTTAGTTGCTTAACGGTTTCTAATATAGCGATTCACGGCGTTGTTGTGCTCGCGTAACGTGCGCGAGAAGTGGTGCGTGCCATCCCCTCGGGAAACAAAGTAGAGCGTCTCACCGGGTAACGGATTAACCGCCGCTTCCAGCGATGCCCGCCCAGGCATGGCGATCGGCGTCGGCGGCATTCCATCAATCACATAGGTATTGTAAGGGGTGGTTTCACGTAGGTCTGCCCGCGTAATACGGCCATCGTAGCGCTCACCCATGCCATATATCACCGTGGGGTCTGTTTGCAGGCGCATGCCACGCTCCATCCGGCGCTTAAATACCCCGGCAATCTCTCGGCGCTCTTCCGGCGCACCGGTTTCCCGTTCGATCAGCGAGGCCATGATGAGCGCTTCATAGGGCGTTTCAATGGTTAAGTCATCGTCTCGCTCTGCCCACACCTCCTCCAAAATACGCTCCATACGGTTGAGCGCTTGACGCAAAATATCCACGTCGCTCATCCCCAGGTGATAGCGATAAGTATCGGGAAAGAACCAACCCTCTGGGTATGTACCTTCACGACCCAAGAGCGTCATGACCTCTTCATCGCTCATGTCGGCCGTGCGGTGCTCAAGCTTGGGGGCCGCATCGAGCAATGTGCGCATTTGGCGAAACGTCCAGCCTTCAGGTACGGTCAGCGAATAGGTCACGACATTATTGCTGCCTAGCAGGGCCATCACCTCCAGCCCGCTCATCCCTGGCATAAGGCGATACTCGCCAACCCGCAGGCTGGGCACCTGCTCTGGATCTATCCGTGCCAGTAGTTGAAACGCCCAGGCATCCTCTAGCACACCCTGGGTTTCCAGCTCGCGGATAACCTGGTTAAAGCCAGCCCCAGCAGGCACTTGATATAGCGTTGGCTCCTCCAGCGTAATGGGTGCAGTTAAGCGCTGCTGCCAATAAGCATAGCCACCCGCAGCAGCTGCCACTGCCAGCACAACCAATACCCCTAGGACGGCAAGTAACCGTTTCACGTTGCTACCTCAATCAAGTTATTTGGATTCTGATGCAGGAAAAGCGCTGGAATACCCCAACAGACGATGGGCCTCGCGCTGCAGTGGGTCGGGCTGCTCCACAGCCCAAGAGGCTATCTGGGCACCCTGAGCGTCCAGCAGTTCACGGACAGGCCACACTCCCTGCACCGAGTTACCCACCCATAGGCGTTCGACCCGGGGCAGCTCGGCTAGCGCCAGCGACGCCTCCTCTAGCGTGCCATTGGCAAGCAGCGCAGCGCGCAACGTCCCAGCAACACCGCAGCGGTCGACATACGGTGTCAACAAGCGCCCTTCCACCGCCCAGAAGAGATTCATACTGGTTGCCTCTACCACGTCACCGGCCTGATCTGTTAGTAGGCCTTCAGCAATGCGGCTGTCTTGCCACTCCTGACGCGCCAGCACATTTTCCAAGCGGTTAAGGTGCTTAATACCGGCAAGCAACGGTTGGTGCCCCAAGCGAAGATGGCATAACCGTACACACACGCCTTGGCTCCACCGCTCGGCACTGGCCGTAAAAGGGGTGCGGCGACTCATCAGCCGTGGCTCGACCTGCTCAGGCAGCGCATAGCCACGGCCACCGCTTCCGCGTGTCAATATCAGCTTGAGTACTTCCAGCGCTGCCGCAGGCGGCGACTGCCACGCCTGCGCCAGCTGTTGAGAGGTAGGCAACGGGATATTCAAACGCCGACAGCCCTGCTCCAGACGCGCGAGGTGGAACTCCCAAAGCACGGGCTTTCCATCGCGCAGCAGCACTGTCTCAAATACACCGTCGCCATACGCTAGCCCGCGGTCGTCAAATGGCACCTGGGGCATGGGCATAAAGAGTTATACCTTTTTGAACAGCAGGGAGCCGTTGGTACCACCAAACCCGAACGAGTTGGAGAGCGCGATATCAATACGCATATCTCGCGCGGTATGGGGTACGTAGTCGAGGTTGCAGCCCTCCTGGGGGTTGTCCAGGTTGATGGTGGGCGGGGCGACCTGGTCACGGATTGCTAGAATGCTGAATACCGCCTCTACCGCACCGGCGGCACCCAATAGGTGGCCAATCATCGACTTGGTTGAGCTAACCGCCACCTGCTGGGCAGCGCTGCCCAACACTTTCTCAATGGCACGGCTTTCCGCCAAGTCACCGGCGGCGGTAGAGGTACCGTGGGCGTTGATATAGTGCACATCCGCCGGATCAATACCGGCATCCTTGATCGCATTGCTCATGGAGAGTGCGGCACCGCGACCATCCTCGGGTGGAGCGGTCATATGGTAAGCATCATCACTCATGCCAAAGCCAGCCAGCTCCGCATAAATCGTGGCACCCCGCGCTTTCGCATGCTCGTACTCTTCTAGCACCAGTACACCAGCGCCATCAGAGAGGACGAAGCCATCGCGGTCGGTATCCCACGGACGGCTCGCCGCTTGCGGGTCGTCGTTGCGGGTAGACAGCGCACGGGCCGCCGAGAAGCCACCCAGGCCCAGCGGTGTGGTGGCCATTTCGGCACCGCCGCAGATCATGACATCGGCATCGCCATAAGCAATGGTACGCGCACTATAGCCAATATTATGAGTACCGGTGGTGCAGGCCGTAGTGATCGCTATATTCGGACCTTTGAAGCCGTGCTGAATCGCCATGTTGCCGGAAATCATATTGATGATGGAACCAGGCACGAAAAACGGTGATACCCGGCGTGCACCGCCTTTATTGAGCGCATTGTGGTTGTGCTCAATCATTGGCAGCCCGCCAATCCCCGAGCCAATCGCCACGCCGATGCGCTCAGCGTTCTCTTCTGTACACTCTAAACCCGAATCCTGAACCGCCTGTGCACCGGCGGCCATGCCATACTGAATGAAAAGGTCCATTTTGCGGGCGTCTTTGGGGTTCAGGTAAGGGCTGATATCAAAATTCTTTACCGAACCGCCAAACCGCGTATTGAAACCACTGGTATCGAAGTGCTCAATAGACGCTATGCCGCTTTTACCGGCGACAATGTTCGCCCACGACTCGTTTACACTATTGCCCACTGGGGTCACCAGGCCTAACCCAGTTACCACTACCCTTCTTCGCGCCATCAGCTTTCCTCCAGGCATCCATGGTGACACGACCCATCTGGGTCATTTGCTGCAGAAATTTGGTGACTAGTATAACGGAGATTGAACGTTATATTCATTGCGAGCGTAAAGCAAAAAAGCCGCCCCATATCAGGACGGCTTTTTTAATACGGGCGGGTGGATACCCCACCCTGGTTCACAGCGTCGACCGCGCCCTTACTGGTGGGCGTTTACGTAGTCGATAGCTTCTTGAACGGTAGTGATTTTCTCAGCTTCTTCGTCAGGAATTTCAGTATCGAACTCCTCTTCCAAAGCCATCACCAGTTCAACGGTGTCCAGAGAGTCGGCACCCAAGTCTTCAGTGAAAGAAGAGCTATTCTGGATGTCTTCTTCTTTGACGTTCAGGCGCTCTGCCACAACTTTCTTAACGCGCTCTTCAATAGTACTCATCAACGTACTCCAGTCGTTCACATTAGCCGTTAGAGATAACCAGCTATTTGGAAACCGCAAGCCAAAAGCTGCGGGGTAGTTTATAGACGCCCTTAAGTTGACGCAACCGCCAAGCCTAAGGCCATCAACGCATATTCATACCGCCGTTCACGTGCAGCGTTTCACCAGTGATATAGCCTGCAGCATCACTGGTTAAAAAGCCCACTGCTGCGGCGATCTCTTCCGGCCCGCCCAAACGCGCCAGCGGAATTTGCTTCAACAGCATGTCGTGCTGGGCTTCGGGCAACGCTTCGGTCATATCGGTGGCGATAAAGCCAGGCGCAACAGTGTTTACGGTAATCGCACGGGAAGCAACCTCCCGCGCCAACGCACGGCTAAAACCTTCCATGCCTGCCTTAGCAGCAGCGTAGTTAGTTTGGCCCAGGTTGCCCATGGTTGCCACCACAGAGCTGATCGATACAATCCGCCCGAAGCGTGCCTTGGTCATGCCACGCAGGCATGCCTTACTGACGCGATATACGGATTTGAGGTTGGTATCCATGACGGAGTCCCACTCCTCCTCTTTCATCCGCATCAGGAGGTTATCACGGGTGATACCGGCGTTGTTAACCAAAATAGTCGGAGCCCCGAAACGCTCGCCGATCGTCTTTAACACCTCATCGATGCTTGCTTGATCGGTGACGTTTAGGCACATACCCGCACCCTCAATGCCGTTGGCTTTTAGATCGGCATCGATTTTTTCAGCGCCTGCCTCGCTAGTCGCCGTACCGATGACAATTCGACCCTGACGGCCAAGCTCGTGGGCAATAGCGCGGCCAATGCCTCGGCTAGCCCCGGTCACCAAGGCGACCCGTTTCTCTTGCGTCATAACACTTTTCCTTCCACTGAACTAAGCAAGGGTAGCTGACAATAGTCGTTTATCAGGCGCTACCCGCTAACGTTTCCCGCGCAAGCTCAAGCGCCGCATCCAAACTATCCGGGTCATTAACCGCCAACCCTTTGGCACCGCGTACAATCCGCTTATTCAGACCTGTGAGCACTTTGCCCGGGCCGCACTCGATAAAGACATTAGCACCTTGCTCGGACATGGCTTCAACGCAGGAGGACCAACGCACCGGCTGATAAAGCTGTTCGATCAAACGAGTGCGTAGCGTGTCGACATCCGCATGGGCTTGGGCATCAACATTTTGAATGACCGTGTAGCGAGGTGCGCGCAGCTCAATGGACTGCATCGCTGCAGCGAGCCGCTCGGCGGCAGGCCGCATGAGCGCGCAGTGGGAAGGGACAGAGACAGGGAGAGCCAGCGCACGCTTGGCGCCCGCTTCCTGGCAGGCAGCAATAGCACGCTCAACAGCTTGCTTGCTACCCGCAATGACCACTTGTCCCGGGGAGTTATAGTTAACCGCAGAAACGACATCGCCCTGGGCAGCGCTTTCGCAGGCGGCTTCCACCACGCTGTCATCAAGCCCAAGAATGGCGGCCATTCCGCCTTCACCGGCAGGTACGGCCTCCTGCATTGCTTCACCACGCAGGCGTACCAGTTGGACACCCTCTGCAAAGCCCATCACGCCCGCGCAAACCATCGCGCTATATTCGCCTAGGCTGTGGCCCGCCATGACGCTGGGGCGAGGCCCTTCTAGCTCCTGCCAGACGCGCCAGATGGCAACGCTAGAGGTCAGCAGCGCAGGCTGCGTGCAAGCCGTGGCATTCAACGCTTCTTCCGGCCCTTCCTGGACTACCTTCCATAAATCGTAGCCCAGCGCGTCTGACGCTTCCTCAAATGTCGTTCCCACCACACTGTAACGCTCGGCCAGCTCCCGCAGCATTCCTAGCTGCTGAGAGCCTTGCCCGGGGAAAATGAGGGCAAGGGGTTGAGACATGTCGTTCACCTTTGCTCTTGTAGGCATTTGCTCAGTTGAGCGATAGGCGTCATTACCGGCTCCGCCATAAGCGGCCGTTGGCACTTCCTGCTGCCGCCGGTAACCCGCAAAAAATCATGCTGCATCGTATGTTGTTATCACTTACCCACTAGGGAGCCGACCATCTAGGAGACAGATTGCGGCCAGCGCTCGGCAAGCCGAGTAGGCAAGTCATGTTCAACTTCTTGTAACGCTCGCTGAATAGCATAGTAAAACCCGTCTGCACGGGCACCGCCATGGCTTTTCACGACAATGCGTTTTAAACCAAGTAGGCTTGCGCCATTGTAACGAACCGGATCAAGCTCCTGCTTGAGCCGCTTCAGCACAGGCTTGGCCAGTAAACTTGCTAGACGCCCACTGAGGCGTGATTCAAACGCCATCTGTACGCGCTCCACCAGCATACGGGTCAAACCTTCGCTCGCCTTTAACGTCACATTGCCGACAAAACCATCACATACCACAACGTCCAGCTCGCCCTGGAAAATATCGCCCCCTTCCGCATAGCCTTGGTAAGCAAAGCCGAAACCACCGGCACGCCTTTGCAACAGCTGGTCAGCTTCACGGACGTTAGCGCTCCCCTTGGTTGCCTCCGAACCGACGTTCAACAGCGCTACGCGGGGCCGCTCAATGCCATCGACACACTGCGCCATTGCCGAACCCAGCATGGCAAAATCGACTAACCGTGCTGCTGGCGAGTCTACATTGGCGCCTAAGTCCAGCAAGTAGCAGCGTCGGCCGCCCCTCGCCGGGATTGCGGTACTGATGGCAGGCCGTGAAAAACCCGGCAACATGCCTAGCTCACGCCTCGCCAAGGCAACCAGTGCACCTGTATTACCCGCGCTTACTCCAGCCGCCGCATGGCCACTGGCAAGGTAGTGGAGCATCCGCGCCATACTGGACTCGCTACCGCGGCGTAACGCCCAGGCGGCAGAGGCAGATTGAGAGATAACGGCGGGCGCATCATTGACGACTAAACGTGACGCTGCCGCAGCCAAAGGCTGCGGCAAGCGCGAAAGCTCAGCGACAATACGCTGACGGGGGCCAAACAGAGCAAGTTCCAGGTCAGGACGATCCATTACCGCCCTTGCAGAACCCTCGATGATGGCACAGGGGCCTTGGTCACCCCCCATCACATCAATCGCTAGGCGCACTGCACCCACTCTGCTCCACCGCCCGCTAGGATAGTTAAGGTTTAAACCTCAACAACCTTACGACCACGGTAGAAGCCGTCCGGGGAGACGTGGTGGCGCAGGTGGGTAGTACCCGTCTCTTTGTCCTGGGACAGAGTCGGTGCGCTCAGCGCATCGTGGCTACGACGCATACCGCGCTTGGAACGAGTTTTACGGTTCTGTTGAACTGCCATGGGTGTTTACTCCAAGGTATGTAGGGTAAGTGATGCTTACTTTTTGCCTTTCAAAGCGCCGCTGCCTTTCAAAGCATTGAGCACCGCGAAAGGGTTCTTGGCCGGAGCGGACTCATCCGCTGCGCCTTCGGTCCTGCTGACCAGCTGCTCCGCCGAGACATGGCATTCGGTCTCATCGTGATAGACCACCTGCGGCAAGCTAAGGATAAGCTCATCCTCTATTACCGTCAGCAAGTCCAGCTGTTCATTTTCCACCAGCACCGGCTCATGACTGGCAGGCAGCTCGGCAGCCAAGGCTTCGTCTGTAATCATTCCGAGTAGGAAGTCACTGGACACTTCTTGGCTTAGCGGCACCAGACAACGGCGACAAGGCAGCGCCAGGGTCGCTTGCAAATGGCCACGAATTTCGCGACGGCCTTGGGCATCCACACCAAACTCGAGTACGACATGACAGTCGCCAGTTTGGTCACCTGCTTCTTCAGCAAGGCGGGGCAGCTTATTCAGCGCCACTAAGCCTTCAAGTCGTTCGCGGCGGGCTGCAAGCTTATAAGGCTCAACCCGGCTGGGGAGTTGTGAGGTCAACATAGGCGCGCAATGATAGGCACTCGCCCTCTTGGTGTCAAAGCTCATGGCATAATTCTTATCGGTTTATCGATGAAAACAGCATAAATAGGCATACTGCAGCGCTTTCGCTACACTCCTCCAACGCCACCCCACGCTACTTATGGCCACCAGGAGAGACTTGTGCCGCTTACTCAGAATGCTCCCTTAGTGCTCGCCTCTAGCTCGCGCTTTCGCCAAGCGCTGCTGGATAGATTACAGCTGCCCTACCAGTGCTGCTCGCCGGATATTGACGAAACTCCGCTTCCCGATGAGTCGCCACAGGCGCTTGTCCACCGCCTGGCACTGGGCAAAGCCCATGCCGTCGCGGAACGCTTTCCCCATCACTGCATTATTGGCTCGGACCAGATCGCCCTGTTTGAGGGGGATATTCTCGGCAAGCCCCATACCGCAGAGCGCGCCCGCGCTAACTTAGCCCGCTTCTCGGGCCAAAAAGTCACTTTTTTAACCGGCCTCGCCTTGCTAGATACGCGCTGCCAGCGTCATCAAGTGCATATCGAGCCGTTTGACGTGGTGTTCCGCACACTGAGCGAGCAGGAGATCGAGCGCTATGTGGCAATTGAGCAACCGCTAGACAGTGCCGGCAGCTTTCGGATGGAGGGGCTAGGTATTGCGCTGTTTGAGCGCCTAGAGGGGCGTGACCCCAATGCGCTGATCGGGCTGCCGCTGATTGCCCTGTGCGATATGCTTCGCCAAGCAGGTATCAACCCGCTTGGCGATGCCTAGCGCTACTGCGCCTGAAACTTTATCGGTGCATGACTGCTGTGCAGGCCTAGCACTTCCGCTGCCGCCTGGGTAAAACGCCGCGTTAGACGCTCGAAGGGGTCCAGGCGTGGCGTGTAATCCTCCCACGTCGCTTCGCCCACCTGGGCACGCGCCACTTGCTCCAGGCTTGCCAGCTGATCCACTAGGCCTAAACCGAGCGCCTGTTCACCGCTCCATATGAGTCCCGAAAAGATCTCCGGGCGATCACTCAAGCGGTCACCGCGTCCGGCCTGCACATCACTGATAAACTGTTCATGGGTCTGGGTAAGCACGCCCTGCCAGAAGCGGGCCACCTCCTCATCCAAGGGTTGGAACGGGTCCAGAAACGCTTTGTTCTCGCCCGCCGTCATCACCCGTCGCTCAACGCCCAACTCATCAATGGCTTCCTGGAAACCAAAGCCGGCATAAATCACCCCGATGGAGCCCACCAAGCTGGCGGGAGAGGCCACTATTTCATCCGCTGCTGCGGCAATGTAGTACGCCCCGCTGGCACCGATATCTTCAATCACCGCGATAATCGGCTTATCGCCCTGCTCCCGCAGCCGCATAATCTCCGAGTAAATACGCTGGGACTGTACCGGGCTACCACCAGGGCTATCGATATGCAGCACCACCGCCGAGGCGCTTTGACTCTCCCACGCGCGGTTCAGCCCCTGGATAATACGTTCGGCGTTAGCCGGGGAGTCGCTGGCGATGACGCCATACACCTCGACCAAAGCTAAATGCTGCCGTGCAGGCACAGAGGCCGCAGGCTCGGCTAAAAACACACGATATAGCGTGGTGGTAATGGACACCAGCACGAGCGCCAATAGCAGCAGCCTAAAGAACAGCTTCCAGCGACGGCTCCGCCGCTGCTCGGTAAGCACGCCACCAATCCAGCGATCCATCATCTCCAACTGGGCGAGACGCTGGCGCTCCCTGAGTATTTCCGCATCATCATCCTGCCCGCCCGGCAGCGAAGGTTCTTGCGCCTGGGTGGAGACATCAGGACCTTGGGTCCAGCGATCATGGACACTCTGCTGGCTCTCGCCGCCCCGGCTAGTGGGCTCTTTACCGTCCTCACCGCGCTGCTGTTCATCACTCATCGTCGGTTCCTACTGTTTATGGCATAACGCCCTTATGCACTGGTAGTCGGTAACTACCCATATAACCAGTCAAATAGTGAGGGTACATCCTCAGCCACCCACACCGGCTGGCTAGCAGCCAAGCGAGCGGGGGTATGAACCCCGTAGGTCACCCCCACCCGATCCATACCAATGGCACGCGCCATCTCAAGGTCGTACTCGGTATCGCCGACCATGACTGCCCGCTCTACCGGAATCTGCAGCTCTGCCAAAATTTCCAGCAGCATCTGGGGGTGCGGTTTAGAGCGAGTTTCATCGGCGGTGCGGCTAGCGTGGAAGAACGACCCGCTGCCCGTTGTTTTGAACACTCGATTCAGCCCGCGACGGCTCTTCCCCGTGGCAACGGCAAGCCGCTGGTGTGGCCGCTCCCGCAGTCTCGCCAGCTGCGCTTCCACTCCTGCAAAAAAGGGCATGGGCGTTGTGTTGCCATGGACAAAGTGGTGGGCATAGCGCTGGCGCAATCGCTCTGCCTGCTCCGGCTCAATGCCCGGGCAGAGCTTGGCAATCGCTTCCGGCAGGCCAAGCCCTATGATGTCTTCAATGGCGCCGACCTCAAGCTCCCCCCACTCCACGTCTACTGCGGCTGCCTGCATGCAGGAGACGATCTTCGGCACGGAATCCATGAGCGTGCCATCCCAATCGAAGATAATCAGCTCATAACGCATAGCAGCGCCTCCTATTGACGTGCGCGCGTGAGCGTCTCTTCCAGCGCCTCAGGAAGCGGCGCTTTTACCGTCACCGGCCTGCCGTTACCCGGCTCAGGGAAGGTTAACGAGCGGGCATGAAGAAATAAGCGACCCAGCCCAAGCTGCTTGGTTAACAAGCCACTCTCTCGGGTGGCGTACTTGTCATCCCCCAGCAGCGCGTGGCCGGCATGGGCGGCGTGCACACGAATTTGGTGGGTTCGCCCCGTGACAGGCTCAGCCTCTATCAACGTTACTTTTTCAAACGTCTCTACCACCGAAAAGTGGGTGCGCGACACTTTTCCGTTAGGATCCACCCGAACCCGCCGCTCGCCATTACCCGCATCAAAGCGGTCTAACCGAGCGCTTTCATAGGTTTTGCGAGCCGGCCAGCGCCCAGCCACCAGCGCCAAATAGCGCTTATCCATACCGTGTTTTTTTAGCGCTTCGTTGAGGGTGACCAGCGCATCGCGGGATTTGGCCAGCAACAAACAGCCCGAGGTATCGCGATCCAGGCGGTGCACCAGCTCCAAAAAGCCCAAGTCATCACGCACCTGGCGCAGCGCCTCGATCAAGCCAATTTTCACACCGCTGCCACCGTGCACCGCCAAACCCGAGGGCTTATTCAGCACCATCCAATCAGGCCCTTCCATAATAACGCTGCCCAGCAGCAGGTCACGCAGGTTATCGCTGACCTCTTTGACAGCCTCTTTGGGTGCCAAGCGCAAAGGCGGAACCCGCACTAGATCTCCCCCCTGCAGACGATAGTCCACTTTCACCCGCTTCTTATTGACCCGGACCTCGCCTTTACGGACGATGCGGTAGATCAATGCACGAGGCGCACCCTTTAACCGAGTCATTAAAAAATTATCGATTCGCTGACCCGCTTGCTCCGGGGCGATCTCCACCCACTGTACTTCACGCCCTTCGGACATTGCCGCGCACTCCTGGTGACATTCTTTAACATCAGGCTAAAAACGGCATTCTAACGTAGACCAACCGGCATTGCGTCAATTGCTGGTAGTTGTCTTTACTGTTATATTCCAGAGCGCTCATCGGCCAACGTGGCCGGGCCGAACGTGGCCCGCTTATATAAACCTTGTATGGCGAATAATTACCCACGTTTTGCCTTAGCACCTGCCCGACAAACACGCAGGTCAGAGCGAAACAGCAGGGGCCAGTGTACGCACTGCCTGCTGATAACGTATTGAAATGTAGTAACTCTGCCGTTAAGCAGATGTATAACGGCAGAGAGCGTCAGGCAACGCCAGCAACGGCGAGCCCGTCATTAAATAAACGTTACGCCCCAGCGTGGCCGCCCCTTTTCGTCACAAGGCGCTGCCACGCTGAGGTTCAAAGATCAACGCTGTGCCGATAACCGGCGTTGGCGAATCGATGAATGCCAGGTGTGGGCGGTGTCAGCAGAGCCGGATGGACGTGACAGCCACCGAAACACGTTCTGCCTCCGCCACGTACTCAACGCCCTTTCGGCCGGGTCGGCAAGACTGCCTTCCCGGCTTAATGCGTCAGCATAACCATGCGCCGAGCACAAGCACGCAGCACCCAGCGATTCGTCGACGTTAGCTTTTAAAGCCCGTCGGCACGCCATGCTACGTGAGACAACATGAAACGGATGCTAATTAACGCGACCCAGCCCGAAGAGCTCCGGGTCGCACTGGTAGATGGACAGCGCCTGTATGATTTGGACATTGAATCAGGCGCCCGAGAGCAGAAAAAAGCCAATATTTACCGGGGTAAAATTACCCGCGTAGAACCCTCGCTCGAAGCCGCGTTTGTTGACTTCGGCGCCGAGCGCCACGGCTTCCTTCCCCTGAAAGAGATCTCCCGCGAATACTTCATTAAAGACGTCTCTGGTCGCCCCAGCATCAAAGAGGTGCTCAAGGAAGGCCAAGAAGTCATCGTCCAGGTCGATAAAGAGGAGCGTGGCAACAAAGGGGCAGCGCTGACCACCTTTATTAGCCTCGCGGGTCGTTTCCTGGTGCTGATGCCCAACAACCCCCGTGCAGGCGGCATTTCACGCCGTATCGAAGGGGATGACCGCAGCCAGCTAAAAGACGCCATGGGTCAGCTTACCGTACCCGACAAAATGGGCCTGATCGTGCGTACCGCGGGCATTGGCCGCAGCCCGGAAGAGTTGCAGTGGGACCTGGACTACCTCGTGCAGGTATGGGAATCCATTACCACAGAAGCGGGCAAGCGCCCTGCGCCGTTCTTAATCTACCGTGAATCCAACGTTATCATCCGCGCTATGCGCGACTACCTGCGCCAGGATATCGGTGAGGTATTGATCGACAGCCCCGAGATTCACGCCGAGGCACTGGCCTTTATTCGCCAGGTCATGCCCTCTTACCAGCAAAAGATTAAGCTTTACGCGGATGAAGTTCCCCTCTTCTCCCGCTTCCAGATCGAGTCGCAAATCGAAACCGCCTACCAGCGGGAAGTAAAGCTACCATCGGGCGGCTCGATCGTGATCGACCATACCGAAGCGCTGGTATCTATCGACATCAACTCCGCACGCGCCACGCGGGGCAGCGATATCGAGGAAACAGCGCTGCAAACCAACTCCGAGGCCGCCGACGAGATCGCCCGCCAGCTGCGCCTGCGGGATATTGGCGGCTTGGTCGTGATCGACTTTATCGACATGGGGCCCGCGCGCAACCAGCGTGAAGTTGAAAACCGCATGCGCGATGCCCTAAAGCTGGATCGCGCACGGGTGCAAATTGGGCGCATTTCACGCTTTGGCCTGATGGAAATGTCGCGCCAGCGCCTACGCCCATCGCTGGGTGAAACCAGCGGCGTGGTGTGCCCGCGTTGTAACGGCCAGGGCACCATCCGCGACGTGCGCTCGCTGTCGCTCTCCATCATGCGCCTGATTGAAGAAGAGGCCATGAAAGAGCGCAGCGCGCAGATTCGCGCCATCCTACCGGTGCCGGTGGCCACTTATCTGCTGAACGAAAAACGCAGCGTGCTGGCGGATATTGAGTCTCGCCAAGGGGTTCGCGTGGTACTGCTGCCCAGCCCTGAGATGGATACCCCCCACTACGATGTCCAGCGCCTGCGGGACGACCATCTGGACGAAGACGACAGCCACTTGCTGTCCAGCTTCGAGCTCTCTACCGACACCGACGTAGGCAAAGAGCCCGACCCGAGCTTTGCGCCGCCCGCGCAGCGGGCTGAAGCGGCCGTTAAGAGCGTAGTACACAACGCTCCGGCACCGGCATCGCTACAAACGGAAGAGACGCCTGCCAAAGAGGCCGCGTCGGCCCCTACCGCTACCGAGCAGACAAGCGTTCTAGGCCGCTTTATTCGCGGTTTTGCCAAACTACTGGGCGGCGACGACAGCAGCCAGGCACCGGCTCAGGAAGCTCCAGCCCCGCGCAAACAGGCAGAGCAGCCAAGCCGCCCGCAGCGCAACGAGCGCCGTGCCAAGCCTGCCCAGGAGCGTAGCGATAGCTCGCCAAAACAGGAGCAGCGCAGCGATAACACGGCTAAAAACGAGCAGCGCAGCAATGCCCCTAGCAACGCCGCTCCCCGTAACGATGAGGCTAACGACAAGCGCAGCGGCCCTAGCCGCACCCGCAACCGTCGCCGTCATCCGCAGCAGGAGGATGGCAAGGCGCAAGACAGCGCCCCTAAGAGTACACGCCAAAAGGAGCCGACTGCCAAGGAAGCTGCCAAAGAGGAAGCACCAAAAGCCGCCACCCAGCCGGATAACCGCCGCGACAAGCCGCGTGATGCCAAGCCCAAGGGTGACGACCAGGCACCGGCTGCCCAGGCTGACGACAGCAAGCAGGATGACGGCAAACCGAAGCGTACCCGCAACAACCCGCGCAACCGTTCGCGCAAACAGGCACTGAACCCCCAGGCGGAAGCGGAACAGCGGAAACTGCAGGCGGAAGCGGAAGAAGCAGAACAACAGAAAGAGGCGACGGCAGACACCGTCGCACCGGAAGCTGCCAACACGCCTGATGCGAACGCAGCAGCACCGGCCGCTAAACCCGCAGCCGAGCACGTCAATAGCGAAAAAGACGATAGCGCCGAGCCAACCCAAGCGGCAGCGGATGACGGCACAACCGCCGAGCGCCCGGCCAGCAGCGCCGATAAAGCGCGCAAGCCGACACGCCAGCGCCGTCAAGCATCGCCCGAGGCAACCCAGCCCGACGCGGCTGCCGACGCTGACAACAGCGAAGCGGCAGCCGATAGTGCGCCAAAGGCCGACGAGGTTGACGCCAACGAAGCGAAGGTGGAAGAGCCCAAGGCTGAAGCGCCCCAGGCAAGTGCTGCCAAAGCCGATGACGCTAAAGCAGCACAGGCGCCAGTGGCCCAGGAAACCGGCACCCAAAACGCCGCTGAAGCACCGCACACCGCAAAGAGCGAGCCTAACGAAAATGAGGCCGCCAAAGACGTCAGCGCGCCCGCAGCGGGCGAAAGCGCAGCGCCTACCGAAGAGCCACAGCCGGCCCAACCGGTAGCCAAGGAGACTGCCGAGACTGCCGAGACTGCCGAGACTGCCGAGACTGCCGAGACTGCCGAGACTGCCGAGACTGCCAAACAGGATAGCGCGGCAGACACTCACGCAGCCAAGGCTGACGATACCGCTTCACACACGGAGAAAGCGTCAACGTCACCGGCAAGCGAAGCGCCGTTAGCCGCCGAGCAAACGCCTGCGGCAGAAACGAGCGAGCCACCCGCCGTGGAAGCACCCGCCGAGACGGCTACCAACGTGGAAGCAGAACCTGCTCAAGAAGAGAAAGAGGAAGCCTCTGCACCCTCTGCCTCTGCACCCTCTGGTAATGCGCCAGCGGCAGAGCCCGTGAGCGCTGCATCGGCAGCCGAAGAGGAAACGCCAAAACCGCGTCGTCGCCGTCGTCGTGCCCATAACGACCCGCGCGAACTACGCAAGCAGCAGGCACAGCAAAACTCGCAAGAGTAAGTGCCAATCACAACAAACCCCGCTTCGGCGGGGTTTGTTGTTACTAGGAGTTACTTCACGATTACATGATACGAGGTTCAGGCTCCAGCACGACACCAAACCGGTCAACCACCGCCTGGGCAATGGCGTCTGCAAAACGCAGCAACCCCGCGCGATCTCCTCCCCCAAAGTGCACCAACACTAACGCTTGGCGCTCATGGACACCAAATGCTCCCTGGCGCTGCCCCTTTAGGCCGCACTGGTCAATCAGCCAGCCTGCTGCCAACTTCGTTTGGCGATTGGGTTGGGGGAAATGCGGCATCCCTGGGTGGCTTTCCAGCAACCGGTGGGCATGGTCGTTACTGACGAGCGGGTTCTTGAAGAAGCTGCCCGCATTCGCCAGCACGGCGGGGTCGGGCAGTTTCTCCTGACGAATCGCACAGACCGCTTGAGCGACTGCCAGGGGGGTTGGTGATTCCGGCACCCGGGCCGCCAAGTCGCCATAACCCAGCACAGGTCTCGGCGTGGCGGACAGCCGCAGCGCCAGCTGGGTGATTACTACCTTACCCGCTAGCGCCCGCTTGAAAATGCTGTCGCGATAGCCAAACTGGCACGCATCCGCACTCAACCAGCGCATCTTGCCGCTTGCCAACTCGACCACCTGCACTGCTTTCAGCACATCGCTGAGCTCGACACCATAGGCACCAATATTTTGTACCGGTGCGGCGCCGCAATCTCCGGGGATCAACGCCAAATTCTCGGTACCCCACAAGCCATGCGCCGCCAACGCCATGACCAGGGCATGCCAATTCACACCGGCACCCACATAGGCAGTGACCTCATCACCACTGCGCTCCAGCCACCAGTGGCGAAGCGCCGGGCGAAGCGCCACACCATGCAGCATTGGTGGCAGCAGCACATTACTGCCACCACCTAGCAGGGTAATTGGCCATTGATGGATACGTGCGCTATAGAGCGCGGCCTGAAGGCTAGAGAGCGTCGTCGGTGCAATGTAACGCTCTGCCTGGCAAGGTAGGCGAAGGGTATTGGCCGCCGTGAGATCCACCCAGGCGACTGCCTCGTCCAAGTGATTAGCGCCCACGGGTCAACTCTGCAATCAACCCGGCACTGGCTTGCTCAATCATATCCAATACCTGCTCAAAGCCCGCTTCTCCACCGTAGTAAGGATCGGGAACATCGGTATTCGCGAGATCTGCATACTCCAACAACAGCCCTACCTTAGCCTGGCTGTTGGCCGGCTTTAGCGCCTGCATCGCCGCCAGGTTATCGCGGTCCATTCCCAGTACGTAATCGAACGCCTGGAAGTCGCTCGCTTTCAACTGGCGGGCGCGCAGGTGACTAATATCAATACCACGGCGCAGCGCGGCTGCCTGGGCACGGGGGTCGGGCGCTTTGCCAACATGCCAACTGCCAACACCGCAGGAGTCGATATCAACACGCTTACTTAGCCCTGCACGTTCAAGCGCCTGTTGAAATACGCCTTCCGCCGTTGGCGAGCGACAAATATTGCCTAAGCAAACAAACAGCACACGCGTCATGCACCACCCCCTTCGCTCTGCGCTAGCAGCGCTCTTACCCGTGCCAAATCCTCTTCCGTATCGACTCCGGCGGGGTTTATCGCGCTCGCCAGCGCCACCTGGATGGCGTAGCCATGCTGGAGCGCACGCAGTTGCTCTAACTGTTCCAGCTGCTCCAGGCTGGAGGGCGCTAGCTCCCGGTAGGCCGCTAAAAAGCTCGCCCGGTAGGCGTAGATACCGATATGACGCAGCCAAGCATCGGTTTCTAACAGGTTTGGCTGTGCTTTGAAGTGCTCACGGTCCCAAGGAATCGGCGCTCGCGAGAAGTAAAGCGCCCGCCCCTGTAACGAGCGCACGACTTTCACCACGTTCGGGTTGAACAACGTGTCTACGTCCGCTATCGGTTCGGCCAGGGTGGCAATCGCCGCCCCGGGGTCATCCGCTAGGCGCAGCGCCACCTGGTCGATGAGGCTTGGAGGAATCAGCGGCTCGTCCCCCTGCACATTCACCACTAGGGTGTCATCGGCCAGGCCTAGCTGCTCAACGACTTCGGCAAGCCGGTCGGTGCCCGACGGGTGGTCGTCGCGGGTCATTACCACTTCAGCGCCATAGGGCAGCATGGCATCACGAATCCGCGTATCGTCGGTCGCTACCACTACACGGCTTGCCTGGCTTTGACAGGCTCGCCGCCATACATGAGCTACCATCGGCTCACCGGCAATCTCTAGCAGCGGTTTGCCCGGCAATCGGGAGGAGCCAAAACGCGCGGGGACAATGGCAATAAATTGCGGCGCAGCGTCAGCCATTACGCCTCCCCAGTACGGCCTGGCGAGGTAGGCAGCTTTTCGTCAGCATCCATTTGCCGCGCCTCTTCGGGCAGCATGACGGGAATCCCCTCTTTGATTGGGTAGGCTAACCCGTCATAGTGGCAGCAAAGCTCCTGGGCTTCGCGGTGATACTTCAGCTTGCCGTTACAGAGCGGGCAAACCAGCATTGCCAATAATTCCTTATCCATCGGTGCATCCCCTTTGTGTCAGTGCGGACAGCCTGTTCGCCAGCCAGTCCTCAAATGCTTGCGGAAGCTGCGCTTCCACCTCTAATACCCAACTGTCAGGCGGAGCAAACGCCTGGCACTTTACCGCGTCTTTAGCCGTCATAACGACTGGACGCGGCGGCGTAAATTGCAGGGTTTGTTCGTCAAATGGTTGGTGGTCGGCCAGGGGGTGCATTTCCCCGGCAACGCCTAACTCTCGTAGCGTGTTGAAAAACCGCTGCGGGTTGCCGATTCCCGCCAGCCCGTGAACCGGCAACGCAAAGGGCAGCGGCTGTAGCGGATAGTGCCGCCCGGAGGCCACCTGGCGCCAGCGCTGGGGCACCAGTTGCATGGCCACGCTAGCCACTGCCAGCGGGTGCTGCAGCTCGCCATTCACAATCACAGCATCAACGCTTGAAAGCCGAGCGGGTGCCTCCCTTAAAGGCCCTGCGGGCAGGCAGCGCTGATTCCCTAGACCACGGGCACCATCAACCACCACCAGTTCAATATCACGCCCCAGGGCTAGGTGCTGCAAGCCATCGTCGCTAATCAAAATATCGCAGCCCTGCCGAACCAGCAGCTCAGCACCCCGCGCTCGCTGCGGGTCCGCAGCCACCGGCACGCCGGTTTGCTGTGCCAGCATTAGCGGCTCGTCACCGCTGTGCTGCGGGTCTGTTGCGGGAGAAACCAGCAGCGGGTAGTGCGGCGCCTTTCCGCCATAGCCGCGGGTGACGATACCGGGCGAAAACCCCTGCTGTATTAGCCAGCGGCTCAGCCAGGCCACGAGCGGCGATTTACCCGTGCCGCCTAACGTAATGTTGCCCACCACAATCACCGGCACCGGTGCTTGCCAAACCGGCTTGTGTCCCTCGTGATAGCGCTGTGCCCGGCGCCTCATAAGATAACGGTATAAACCACCCAGAGGGTAAAGTGGTGTCAACCAGGCACTGCCACCGTAGGCGGCATCTAACCAGCGCTGCGCCAGGCTCATTCACTCTCCTGGAATTGGAGCTGATGCAGGGCGGCGTAGGCTCCACCCTTCTCCAGCAAAGCCTGATGGGTGCCTTGCTCAATAATCCGTCCTTGATCCATCACCAGAATACGGTCGGCACGTTCAATGGTGGAGAGCCGGTGGGCAATTACCAGCGTGGTGCGCCCTTCGCATACGTGTTCCAACGCTTTTTGAATATAGCGTTCCGACTCGGTGTCCAGTGCGGAGGTCGCTTCATCTAGGATAAGAATGGGCGCGTCTTTGAAAATGGCCCGGGCAATGGCAAGCCGCTGGCGCTGCCCCCCCGAGAGCATCACTCCATTTTCACCCACCACCGTGGCATAGCCTTCCGGCAGTTTTTCAATAAACTCACTGGCGTAGGCCGCCTCGGCAGCTGCTTTAATGGCAGCAGGGTCGGGATTGGCTACCCCATAGGCAATATTATCGGCAATAGAGGCGTTAAATAGGGTGACCTGCTGAGACACCAGGGCAATATTCTGGCGCAACGGCCCCAAGGCGTACTCATCAGCATTAATGCCATCAATTAAAATGCGCCCTTCACTAGGGCGATAGAAGCGCGGCAGCAGGCTGACGAGGGTAGATTTACCGCTGCCCGAGCGGCCCACAATAGCTACCAGCTCGCCGGGAGCAACGTTAAGATTCACGTTGTGCAGTACGCTGGGCTGATCGTCACCGTAGCGAAAGCTAACATTCTCGATCGCCAAACGGCCGGTCAGCTTGTTGGGAATGCGACTGCCTTCATCCTGCTCAGGAGCAAGATCCAGCAGGCCAAACAGTTCCGAAGCCGCGGCGATACCCTTCTGTATTTCACCGTTAATCTCGGTAAGCTGGCGCACTGGCTTGATCATCAGGGCTGCAGCGGTGATGAAAGCTACAAACTCCCCCGGCGTCATGTTTTCCATCAGCGAGGGCGCCATGGCCAGCCACACTAGCAGCGCCATAGAGATCGCCACCAGCATCAGCACGACAGGCGAGCTAACCGCTCGGGTCATCGCTTCCTTCATGCTTTGGCGGCGATTCTCTTCACTCACCCGCTCAAAGCGCTGCTTCTCATATGCTTCCGCACCGTGGGTACGCACCACTCGGTAGCCTGAGAGGGCCTCGGAAGCCACATGGGTAACATCGCCCATGGAGTGCTGGATCCGTTTGGAGATGCGCCGGAAGCGTTTGCTGACGTAGCTCACCACCCCTGCAATAATCGGCGTGACCCCTAGAAACAGCAGCGTCAACATCCAGTTGGTCCAAAATAGATAACCGATCAACCCAACGACAAACAGCCCTTCCCGCAAGATAATCGTCACTGCATTGGTCGCTGCGCCGGCTACCTGCTCAACGTGGTAGGTAACCCGTGATACCAAATGGCCGCTAGAGTGGTGGTCGAAGAATCGCCCTGGCAGGTGCAGCAAGTGGGCAAACACATCGCAGCGCAGGGTGTGGATCACATAGCGCCCCACATAAGCCATAAAGTAGGTACTAAGAAACGTGCCTAGCCCACGAGAGGCAAACATGAGCACCACGAACAGCGGCAGGAAAAACCGGAAAGCGGCATCGGGGTTCTGGATCCCGTCGATTAGCCGCTTCATCATTTCCGCCAGCGCGGTGCTTGAGGCGGCATAAATCACAAACCCCACCACCGCCAGCGCAAACGCACGCCAGTGCGGCTTTACATAGCCCAATAAACGTTTATAAAGCATCCAACCTGAATCAGTCACACGGGCTCCCGGCAGTAGTGTGCAGTGTGGGCGATTCTACCTGATGGTGACGCGCTTCAACACCGCTTATGACCACCTGCCAGGGCGCGCAGTGGCCGAAACGTAATGGGCTGCTGCGGTTTAAGCGAGAATTCAAGGGCTCCATCATGGGCGGTGCTCCATAGGCAGCTCTGCTGTTGCCGGAAGCGTCGCACCACTTCATCGGCGGGATGGCGGAATGCATTACCCCGCCCGGCGCTAAAAACCACGTGTTTAGGCTGTGTCCCACGCACAAACTGAACCCCCGAACTGGTCGTGCTACCGTGATGCCCTGCGACTAACACGCTCACAGGGCCATCAAGCTGTGGTAGAAGCCTCCGCTCCACTTGGCGCCCTACATCACCGGTAATGAGCAGGCTATGCTCCCCAACACGCACTTCTAGTACACAAGAGCGGTCATTCGAGGATAGGTCGTTCCTGCCGCTTGGCGGCCAAAGTATCCGATACGCCACCCCATCCTGCTGCCAACGCTGCCCCTGCTCACAAGAGTGGCTGGACACAGGCAGTGACTCCCCTTCAGGTGCCCACCACTGGTTAACTCGGTGATCTGCCAGCAGCGCATCGACGCCACCGGCATGGTCGGCATCCGCATGGCTGACCATCACCTGATCAACATATTGGCCTGGGGGCCATAGGCTTTGCAGGGGCATAAAGCCGCTGCGAAAACGCGGGCCTGTGTCATAAAGCAAACGAAAATTCGCACTGCGTAGCTCGATTAACTGCCCCTGGCCAACGTCGTAAACAGTTACCTGCAACTGCCCATCGGGAATGGCCTGCTCTTTCGGCCACCAGGGAATCGTCACCACTAGCGCTACTGCACCAACCCGCAGCCAACGCGGCACGGCGGGCAAGCCCCAGCACAGCGACAGCAGCACCAAGCTTCCCGCCAGTGGGTAAGCTAAATGTGCGGGCGGCTGCCAGAGCGGCGCGGCCCCCACAGCAACCCACAATAGCTGATGGAAGACCGCCAGCGCTTGCTCAAACACCCACCAGGGCACTAGCCGGACACCCGGCAACGGCGAGAGCAGCCAGCCGAGTAGCGCGGTAGGCACCATCACGGAACTGACCCACGGCACTGCCAATAAATTGATCAACGGCGCCGCGGGAGCCACGCGTCCAAAAGCAAACAACACCGCCGCAGCCATTAACGGCGCCAATAACAGCTGGGAACGCAGCAGTGCCCAGCACCACCCCTTTGCACCACGGGGCCTGGCCCGCCCCTGCCAGATAATAATCAGCCAGCCTACCGCCAAAAACGAGAGCCATAGCCCTGGCCGCCACAGCGCCAGTGGGTCAACCACCAGCACCAGCGCCAAGGCTAGCCACCACGCTTGCCAAGGCCCAGGGGCATGGCGGCCGCTGAGCACCCATAGGCCCAGCAGCGTCATCATCATCGCGCGCATCGCCGGTGGTGCTAAACCCGCCAGGGCGGCATAGCCAACAGCGGCAGCCCCCGCGAGCCACCAGGGCCAGGTGCGAAGCCGCCAGTTGGTTGGTGACATCAAGCGAGCCGCCCAGCGTCCTAACAGCAGTACAAACGAAGCCACCAACCCTACATGCAGGCCCGATATCACCACCAGGTGGGTTGTTCCCGTGGCGTTTAATAGCGCCCAGTCATCTTGGGTGAGCTGTTCACTATCGCCTAACGTTAATGCGGCCAGCCAGCGCTGGGTACGCGGTTCTAACGGCTGCTGTGCTAGAAAATCGAATGCCCGTTGGCGTAGCTGAGGAGAGGCGTGCGAAAGCCGCTGCGGTGCAGGGTCTGAGCGGATATAACCCGTAGCATGGATACCTTCACGCCATAGCCACTGCTCAAAATTAAAGGTATTAGGGTTAATAAAACCATAGGGAGGCCGTAAGCGCAGCGTCATTTGCCAGCGTTCGCCAACCATGTACGCATTTTGATCGTACGCACTCACCCGAACGCTGTTTAACTGTTCACAGTGAGGAAGATGGGCGGGAGCCTTGCAGCGCTCAATCGTTAATCTTAGCCGCTTGGTGTCGTGGTGATTCTGTACATCAACAACGCGGGCATGCACCTCTATGTCCTGCCCACTCAGCCCAGCGGGCAGCCTATGTTTCCACTCCTGCTGAACGCTAAAGGCAACGGCCCCGCCGATGAGCAGCCATACCAGCCCCTTTGGCTGCCATAAGCCCACTATTATCCCCACTACCATCAGCACCATCGGCAGCAGCCATACACCTTCCTGTCCACCGGCACACCACGCTAACAGGCCACCGCCAAGCGCTGCTAATGCTGCGGGCATTGCAATGCCCCGCTCCATCCGCCCCCCCTAATGCCCAACGCCATAGCCGTAGCCCTGCGCTATATGGATAATAGAAACGATCTAAAGCAAGAGTATCTGACATGCCGCGCCGTTTTCTGCAGCGCTACATGCCAAAACCCGACACGCTGAGGCGCCAACGCTCGTTGCGCTTTATGGCACCGCTGATTGCGGACCCGGGCTTGTGGCTATTAACTCGACGCAGCGTTGCGAACGCGTTTAGCGTCGGGCTGTTTTGCGCCATGCTGCCCATCCCTTTTCAAATGGTAGTGGCGGCACTAGGCGCACGGCTGAGTCGTTGCAATTTAGCCCTCTCAGTAGGGCTTGTGTGGGTCACTAACCCGCTCACCATGCCGCTTATTTTTTACGTCAACTATCGAATCGGCACGTTTCTGTTAGGAGCGCCGGCACGGGAGGCGCCGTCCCGCATCTCGACCCGCTGGGTAGCCGAGCAGATGCACGATATTTTGCCACCGCTTTTACTCGGCTCGTTAATCACGGCCATTATGCTTGCAATCGTGGCGAACATTAGCATTCGCCTTATCTGGCGCTGGCACGTCTCCCATCACTGGAAGCGCCGCCGCGTTAAAAGACGGCGGCGCAGGGCCCGCATCGAATCAGAATTTGACGATTAAGTCAGCCAGTCACCCAGCCTGGGCCACCAAGCGCCCTCCATCCAGCTTCATCACCCGATCCTGATGGGCCGCAAGGCTCACATCATGAGTGACGATGACAAACGCACAGGCACTCTCTTTGGCCAGCTCATCCATCAGCGCCAGGATGGTCGCTGCGGTGGCTTGGTCCAAATTGCCCGTCGGCTCATCCATCAGCACAAGACTCGGATCGGTCACCAGCGCGCGGGCAATCGCTACCCGCTGGCGCTCACCGCCCGACAGCTCACCAGGCTTGTGGTCGGCGCGGGCTTTCATCCCCACCCGCTCCAGTAGCTGCATGGCGCGCTGCTCGGCCACCTTCTTAGGCTGGCCGCGAATAATCAGCGGCAGCGCGGCGTTCTCTAGCGCCGTAAACTCCGCCAGCAGATGGTGGAACTGATACACAAAACCAATATATTGATTGCGAAAGCGGCCAAGCGCGGCTTCGTTCAGGCCCGACAGGGGCTCACCGCCGATCACCACGCTGCCGGCGCTGGGCCGGTCCAACCCACCCAGCAGGTTCAACAGCGTGGTTTTACCCGAACCGGAGCTGCCCACGATAGCGACCCGCTCACCGGCGTGTACGGTGAGCTCAAGCCGGTCCAGTACGGTGAGATCCTGGGGGCCTTCACTGTAAATGCGAGTGAGTTCACGGCATTCCAGCATGACGGTGTTAGGGGGTGTTGACGTCATCGGGGCATCCTTATTCATAGCGCAGTACATCGGCAGGCTGAACCCGAGCGGCACGCCATGCGGGATAAAGCGTCGAGAGGAACGTCAGGCCAAGCGCGGCAAGTACAATGTCACGCACATCGCTCCACTCCAATCGAGACGGCAGATCACTGATAAAGTAGACCCCAGCATCCAGGAACTGGATACCAAAGGCGCTCTCAAACCAGCCAATCAGGTCGGAGATAGTCAGCGCCAGCAAAATCCCCACGACTACCCCCACAGCAATCCCGATTAGCCCAATCGCTAGCCCCTGCACGACGAAGATGCCCATAATGGAGCGCGGCGTGGCGCCAATGGTACGCAAAATGGCGATATCGGCGCGCTTGTCGGTTACCACCATGACCAAGGTAGATACGATATTGAATGCAGCGACCGCAATAATCACGGTCAGCAGCAGCGCGATCATGCGCTTCTCCATCTGGATCGCCTGGAAGAGATTCCCGTGGGAGAACGTCCAGTCGGTGCCGCGATAGCCTGGGCCCAGCTCGTTGACGATGGACTGGGTTTCGCTACCGGCAATAAACAGGTCATCCAGCTCAAGGCGCAGCCCGCCCACCGCATCGCCCATACGGGCCAGGGTTTGCATATCCTCAATATTGGCATAGGCCAGGCTGGCGTCTAAGTCGGCACCAACGCTAAAGATACCGCTGACGGTAAACCGCTTGAGCCTGGGAAAAACGCCTGCCGGGGTAATGGAAGCCTCCGGCACCAACAACGTGACTCGGTCGCCTACGCCAACGCCGAGCCTGCGGGCGAGCATAGAGCCAAGCACCACGTTCCACTCGCCTGGCACTAGGTCGGCCAGCTCTCCCTGGCGCATATGTTCACCAATGATGGAAACTTGGTCTTCCCAATCTGGATGAATGCCGTTGACCATCGCGCCCTGGTTGCGGCCACCAGCAGAAAACATGCCCTGCTGCTCAACGTAAGGCGCCGCGCCAATCACTCGCTCGCGCTGCACCAGCTGCTCTGCCAACGCCTCCCACTCCACTAGCCCTTCCTGGGACTCGATTTTGGTGTGGGGCACCATGCCTAAAATGCGCGTGCGCAGCTCGTGATCAAACCCGTTCATGACCGATAGGACGAGAATCAGTACCGCCACGCCAAGCATCAATCCAAGCATCGAGGTCAGGGAAATAAACGAGATAAAGTGGTTCCGGCGTTTAGCGCGCACATAGCGCAGCCCCACCAGAAAAGGCAAACGATCAAGCATGGCTTCATTCCTTAATAATGGGCGTCCATGGTACGGTTTTTTTAGCATGGCTGCATGTGCAAACGCAGCCTTAGAGTCACCCCTCTGGGTAGCGTTCCCTTTATAGCGGTAACGCTTGCAAGTTGCGGGGCAACCCCCTAAATTGCGCCCGACCCTCTTGCCCGCTGGGTAAGCTTATTCTGACTAGTGAGAGCACCTTTGACGTTGGCTACCAAGACCCACCGCTTACTGCCCGAATGGCACCCTCAAGATGGCCTGCAGCTCACCTGGCCCCGTCCAGATGGCGATTGGGCTTATATGCTATCGCGTATCGAAGCAACGCTTGAGCGCATTGTGCTGGCCGCCGCACGTTACCAGCGTGTGCTCATCAGCGTGCCCGACGAAGCGACCCATCAGCGCCTGACCGCTACGTTCGATGCCTATGGCATCCCCAAGCATCAGCTGCTGCTGATTGTCGCACCCACCGACGATACCTGGGCGCGGGACCACGGGCCGATCACGGTATTGGACGAAGATAACCAGCCGCTGCTGCTGGATTACACCTTTACCGGCTGGGGCGGTAAATTCCCTGCCGAGCGGGACAACCAGCTAACTCAGTGGCTGGCGGATGCAGGCGTATGGGCCTGTCCGGTGGCCTCTCGGGAGATGGTGCTGGAAGGCGGCGCTATCGAGACCGACGGCGAAGGCACCTTGCTGACCACAGAAGCCTGCCTCCTCAACCCTAACCGCAACCCGTCGCTCACCCGTGAAGACGTTGAGGCACGCTTGGCCGACGATTTTGGCGTGGACCGCGTGCTGTGGCTGGCCAATGGGCATCTGGAAGGCGATGACACCGACAGCCACGTCGACACCCTGGCACGCTTTTGCACCCCCTCCACCATTGCTTATGTGCGCTGCGATGACCCTACCGACCCACACTATACGGCCCTGCAGGCGATGGAGCAGGAGTTGAAAGACTTCCGTCAGCGTAACGGAGAGCCCTACCGGCTCATTCCACTACCCTGGCCCCAGGCCTGCTTTGACCCGGAAGACGGGCATCGCCTACCGGCCACCTATGCGAACTTTTTGATTATCAACGATGCGGTGCTGGTACCCACCTATGGCGATCCAGCGGATGTCACCGCCCTCCAGGCGCTGGCCGTTGCCTTCCCTGAGCATACGCTGATCCCCATTGAGTGCGTCAGCGTGATTCGTCAGCACGGCAGCCTGCACTGTTTAACCATGCAGCTACCCAAAGGTACGCTTGCTCCTGCTACCACCCACTCTTAAGGAGGGCAGCATGTCCCAGACACTCAACGTGGCGGTGATTCAACAAGCCGCATGGCCCGATAAAGCGCGCAGCCTGGCCGAAAGCGAAGCGGGCATCCGCAAAGCGGCCAGCCAAGGGGCGCAGCTGGTGCTGCTGCAAGAGCTGCATGCCACGCACTACTTCTGCCAATATGAAGACCCGGCGCTGTTCGATCTCGCCGAACCCCTGGATGGCCCGACCGGCCAGCAGTTGGCGGCCCTAGCAAAAGAGCTCGATATCGTGCTGGTGGGCTCGCTGTTCGAAAAACGCGCGGCGGGGCTCTACCACAACACCGCTGTGGTTTACGACCGTGCCAAGGGGCGCGTTGGCCAGTACCGTAAGATGCATATTCCAGACGACCCAGGATTCTATGAGAAGTTTTACTTCACCCCTGGCGACGCTGACGATGCCCGCAAAGAGGGTTTCACACCGATTGACACGTCGGTGGGTCGCCTAGGGATTCTGGTGTGCTGGGATCAATGGTATCCAGAAGCAGCCCGCCTGATGGCGCTGGCGGGTGCCGAGCTGCTGCTCTACCCCACCGCCATAGGCTGGGACCCTAACGACGATGACGCCGAAAAAACCCGCCAAAAAGATGCCTGGAAACTGATTCAGCGTGCCCACGGTGTCGCCAACGGCCTGCCGGTGCTGGTTGCCAACCGCGTTGGTTTTGAGGCCGACCACTCCGGCGTTGGTGACGGTATCGCGTTTTGGGGCGGCAGCTTTATTTGCGGCCCTCAAGGCGAGCTATTAGCCCACGCTGGTGAAGAGACCGAGCAGTTGGTCGTAAGCCTCGATATGGCGCGTAGCGAAAACACCCGCCGTATTTGGCCCTACCTGCGCGATCGCCGCGTCGACGCTTACGGCGACTTAACCCGCCGCTATCGCGATTAAACTTATTTGAGTAATTTGAAAGCCAAAACGCCTGCTCTGGCAACAGAGCAGGCGTTTTTCGTTATCAGCGCTTAAACCGAGATCGCTGACTTCCAGGCACTTATTTCCAGAAATCGCGAATCGACGCGATTCCTTGGGCACCCACCGCACGAGCGTGGTTGGCGTCGAAGCGGGTCATACCACCTAGCGCGAACACCGGCATACCGGCACGCTCTACCAGTTGCTGGAAGTCGTGCCAGCCCATGGGGGCCACTTCCGGGTGCGACGGCGTGGTACGCAGCGGCGACAGTGTTACGAAGTCGCATCCTAGTACTGCCGCTTGGGAGAGCTGCTTTTGGTCATGGGTAGAAGCTGACAACCACTTGTTTTCCGCAATTGGGCGACGGTCCAGCTGCATTAAACGCGCACTGGTCAAATGAATACCATCGGCATCGACCTGATCCAGGAGCGCTGGCTCACCGTTGAGCAGTAGTTTCGCGCCATACTCACGGCAGAGTTTAAGCGCGCGCTCGGCACGGGCGATGTAGGCTGCATCGTCCAGACTTTTGGCACGCAGCTGCACGAGGCGGATGCTGTCTTCACGCAAGGCACGCTCTAACAGCGCCTCGAAGCGTTCGTCGTCGGCCTCTTCACCGGTAATTAAATACTCGGTGGGCAGCATCACGGCGCGCAGGATGGGCAGATTCGCCGCCGGGAACGGGTAGTTCACCAGCTCGTTCATCGGCACCCAGCGCACCGCCTGGCCTTCACGGCCAAACGGCTCGCCGGCAAACTCATGCACCTGCCAAACATCCAACAGGATATGCTTATCAGGGTACTCATGGTGAACGCGGATAAGCGGCTGGGCACGTACAATCTCGACGCCTAACTCTTCGTGCAACTCACGTTTCAGGCCTTCTAGCCCAGTCTCATAGGGGGCCAGCTTGCCACCTGGAAACTCCCACAAGCCGCCGTGATCGACGTTGGAAGGCCGGCGCGCGATCAGCACGTGCTTTTGATCGGCGCTGATCATTGCAGCTGCCGCGACATGAACCCGTCGTTTTACCATTACACTCATTACGTCTTATCCACTTTGTGCGCGCCGCCTTAATACAGCACGGCGCTATCTCGCTGCGTTAGCACGTTGCCGCAGCCTTAGCTGCGGTAATCCGCGTTGATGGACACATAGTCATGGGAGAGGTCCGAGGTCCACACGGTAGCGGCCTCGTCACCACGTCCCAAGTTAATGCGAATTGTGATCTCTTCCTGGGCCATGACGGCACTGCCCGCCGCTTCGGTGTAACTGCTGGCGCGGCCACCGTTCTCCACCAGGCGCACACCGCCTAAGTCAATGACGACCCGACTGACGTCAAACGCCTCAACCGGTGCGCGGCCTACCGCTGCCAAAATCCGCCCCCAGTTGGCATCTGAAGCGTATAGCGCGGTTTTTACCAGTGGCGAGTGGGCCACGGTAAACGCCACATCCAGCGCCTCTTGGCGAGTGTTGGCTTCATTCACCTGTAACGTGATGAACTTGGTCGCCCCTTCGCCATCACGAATAATCGCTTGGGCAAGCTCAGTCATCACCCGCTGCAGTCCGTTACGGAAAACGGCAATGTGCTCGTCACTTTCAATCCGCGCGCCCGTACCGGTCGCCGCTAGCATACAGGCGTCGTTGGTAGAGGTATCGCTATCCACAGTGATGCAGTTGAATGAACGATCCACCGTTTCTCGCAGCAGCGTAGCCAGCAAGGGTTGCTCAATGGCAGCATCGGTGACCACAAACCCCAGCATAGTGGCCATATTGGGTTTGATCATGCCCGAGCCTTTGGTGATCCCATTGATGGTGACCTGCTGGTCGCCAATCTCAACGGTGACCGTGGCACCTTTGGCGCGGGTGTCGGTAGTTAAAATTCCCTCCCCCGCCTGTTGCCACGCCTGGCTTGTGCTGGCCAACGCGCCTAATGCGTCGGGTACGCCGGCTAACAGGCGGGCCATCGGCAACGGCTCACCAATGACCCCCGTCGAGAACGGCAGTACCTGCGTTGACTCAACCCCCACCTGCTCCGCCACCGCCGCACAGCTGGCATAGGCATCTTGCAGGCCGATCTCGCCGGTTCCCGCGTTGGCGTTACCGGTGTTAATCAGCCAATAACGTGGCACCAGACCGCTAGTGGCGCACGCGTCAAGATGTGATTTAGCAACCACTACCGGTGCGGCACAAAACGCATTGCGGGTAAAAACCCCCGCCACGGTGGCTGTGTCTGGCAGTTCAATGACTACCATATCACGGCGATCCGGCTTCTTGATGCCCGCCATTGCAGTGCCCAGGCGCACCCCTGTCAGGGGTGGCAACTCCGGAAAGGGAAGGTTTCCCACCGCCATGCTTTCTCTCCTCTACGTTCGCTTACGCTGCGTGTGATTAACTTAACTTGCCGCAGCACTGCTTGTACTTCTTACCCGAACCGCATACACAGGGGTCATTACGGCCTACTTTGGGGCTTTCACGACGCAGCGGGCGTCCATCCACCCCTGGCGCTGCCTCGTTGGCATCGGGGGCATCATGGCGGCTCGCTGCACTTGCTTTTTCACGAGCAAGCTCTTCACGCCGCTTCTGCTCCAAGGCGTCTACCTCTTCCGGCTGACGCACCTGTACATGGCTGAGAATACGTGTGACATCGGCTTTGATATTGGTCAGCAGATGCTGGAACAGCTCGAAGGATTCGCGCTTGTACTCCTGTTTGGGGTTCTTTTGTGCATAACCCCGCAGGTGAATGCCACGACGCAGGTGGTCCATAGACTGCAGGTGCTCTTTCCAGCGGGTATCCAGCACCTGGAGCATTACCTGCTTCTCGAAGCGGCGAATCAGCGCCGCACCAGCCAGCTCGACTTTGGCTTCGTAGGCTTCACGGTGCATGGTCTGCAGGCGCTCGCGCAGCTTCTCTTCACTGAAACGCTCGTCCTCTTCTGCCCACTGCACCACCGGCGCGTCGAGATTGAATTCAGTTTTCAGATGCGCTTCCAGGCCGGGCAAGTCCCACTGCTCGGCTAGGCTCTGAGGCGGCACGTAATCGCTGATCGCGTCTTCCATCACCTCTTCACGGATGCCGACTACCGCAGCCGAGACATCCTCGGAGGCGAGAATTTCGTTACGCTGCTCGTAAATCACGCGGCGCTGGTCATTGGCCACGTCATCGTACTCCAGCAGCTGCTTACGAATATCGAAGTTACGTCCTTCGACTTTCTTCTGGGCGCGCTCAACCGCATTGGACACCATTTTGTGCTCAATGGCCTCACCACGCTCTAGACCCAGCGCCTGCATCAAGCGCTTCACCCGGTCGGAGCCGAACAGGCGCATGAGGCTGTCTTCCAGCGAGAGGAAGAAGCGTGTGGAGCCCGGGTCGCCCTGACGACCGGCACGGCCACGGAGCTGGTTATCAATACGCCGCGACTCGTGGCGCTCGGAGCCCACCACGTGCAAACCACCGGCTTCCAGCACTGCATCGTGGCGCTTTTGCCATTCGGCTTTGAGCGCGTCGATTTGTGCCTGGCTGGGGTTTTGCAGCTTCGCGGCTTCCGCTTCCCAGTTACCGCCCAGCATGATGTCGGTACCGCGACCCGCCATGTTGGTGGCAATGGTAATCGCCCCAGGACGACCGGCCTGAGCGATGATTTCCGCTTCGCTCTGGTGCTGCTTGGCGTTCAGAACGTTGAATTTGAGTCCGGCTTCCCGCATCAAGCGCGCCAGGTATTCGGACGTTTCGATAGAGGCAGTACCCACCAATACCGGGCGGCCTGCTTCGGTCTCTGCTTTAACGTCCTTGATGATGGCTTCGTACTTCTCTTCCGCACTGAGGTACACAAGGTCGTTGAGATCCTTACGCGCCAGCGGGCGGTTAGTGGGAATGACGATGACATCCAGGCCATAAATCTGGCGGAACTCGAACGCTTCAGTATCTGCCGTGCCCGTCATGCCCGACAGCTTTTCATACAAACGGAAGTAGTTCTGGAAGGTGGTAGAAGCCAGCGTTTGGCTTTCACGCTGCACCGTGACGCCCTCTTTGGCTTCCACGGCTTGGTGCAGGCCTTCGGACCAGCGCCGCCCCGGCATGGTACGGCCGGTGTGTTCATCGACAATCACCACCTGACCTTCGGAAACGATGTAATCGACATCCAAGTGGTAGAGGTGGCGGGCACGCAGCGCAGAGTGCATATGCTGCAGCAGGTTGAGGTTTTGCGCCGCGTAGAGCGATTCGCCCTCGCCCAGCAGCCCTTCGGCCCGCATGAGCTCTTCGACTTTATTGTGACCCTGTTCGGTCAGCTCCACCTGCTTCTGCTTTTCGTCGAGCACGAAATCGCCGCTCACCGGTGCTTCGTCATCTTCGGAGACTTCACCCTGCTCAAGCTGTTGGGCGAGGCGGTTGACGATGCCGTAGAGGTCGGTGTTCTCGTCTACCGCGCCGGAGATAATCAACGGCGTACGTGCTTCATCAATTAGGATGGAGTCGACTTCGTCCACAATCGCGTAGTGCAGGCCGCGTTGGACTTTATCTTCCAGCGAGAACGCCATGTTATCGCGCAGGTAGTCAAAACCAAATTCGTTGTTGGTGCCGTAGGTAATATCGCACTGATAAGCGTGACGCTTCTCTTCACCGGTCTGCCCCGCGAAGATCACGCCTACCGTTAGCCCTAAGAATTCATATAGCGGGCGCATCCACTCAGCGTCCCGGCGTGCTAGGTAGTCGTTTACCGTAACGACGTGAACCCCTTTACGTGGCAGCGCATTTAAATACACCGCCAGCGTTGCTACTAGGGTTTTACCCTCACCGGTTTTCATTTCCGCAATACGGCCACGGTGCAGGGTCATGCCACCGACCATTTGCACGTCGAAGTGGCGCATTCCCATCACCCGCTTACTTGCCTCGCGCACCACGGCAAAGGCTTCCGGCAGCAGGCTATCCAACGTCGCCCCTTCGTCTAATCGCTGACGTAGCTCGGGAGTCTTCGCTTGAAGTTCCGCGTCGCTTAGCCCCGCTAAGGACTCTTCCAGCGCATTGATGCTCTGCACGCTTTTTTGCATGCGTTTTACTTCACGGTCGTTCTTTGAGCCGACCACTTTGCGTAATAAATTATTAATCATGAAATTTCCAGATCATCGTGAGCGCCCATCCGGGTACGCCCTTTATACAAGGCAAATAGGGGTACACTTAACCAATGCGTTGTTCTACGGGCGGGCCGCGCGGGGTAAGCACATCACTGGCGGCTACAAGACGAAGCGTGATCAGTGGCAGCAAGAGGGGGCGATTGCGGGCAACGAACAACCGACGGGCTTGACGGGTAACCCAGCGGCGGAGCGCTCGGCGCTTTTTAGCAATCCAGTGCGACTGAGCCCGCAACAGCGCGGGCATCCAAAAACAGATACAGACGCTGCGATCGCTGCTTCGCAGTGCGTCCGAAGGGTGTAAACTGGCAGGCAGTAAACAGCTCACCAGCAGGCCAGCCAGCCACCAACGCGCTAAGCCATAGCGTCGTTGACGCCGGGGCGAAGCAGATACGATATCTGGCGTTGATGACATGCTGTGGGCTGGCTCCCGAGCGTGTTAGGCTCTTCTCATTGGCAATCAATCACAGGCGCTGTTTGCATTCGCCGGAACGACGTCACTAGCAACACCCTAGGAATTAAGTTGATGAGTATAAAGGTTAAGCGTTCTCGCGCACAGCCCATTGCCCAACTGCTGACCAAGTCAGGCGGCGTTGGACAGCTTATGCGCCAGTCACGCTTAATTGATCAAGCGCAGCGCCACCTTCGCGCCCATTTGCCTGAAGAGATGCGCGAGCATATCTTTGTTGGCGGCTTCAGCAACGGTCGGCTCACGCTTATCAGCGGGCAGGCCAGCTGGTTAACATGGCTGCGCTACGAGCAGGCACGCCTGCTAACGCTGCTTCATCAACTGCCTGGTTTTGAAAGCGTCACAGGGTTTACGCTTAAAGTCCGGCCAGTGCGTCCTATCGAACCGCCTAAGCGTTATACGCGCACGCTATCAGATGATGCGGGTAAAACCCTGGCCGAATGCGCCAAGGATACCGACAACCCCGCATTAAAAAACGCCCTGGAGCGGCTTGCCTCACATGCGCGTCCCAAAGAACCCAATCCCTAGGTAGGCCTGCCCTTAAACGCATTACGCTTAGACACATTGCTCTTAAATGGACACATTGCTCTTAAATGCATAAAGCACCGCCAAGGCGGTGCTTTATAAGGTGGGGGGCCGTTTTGCTATTTCAATGCAACCCTCCAATATTTTACCTTGCGGCTGATTATGCCATGGCAGGCGCAGCGTAGGAGATGGGCGCTACCGCTTTCTCTTCTTCGAAAGTCACAATTTCATACGCATCGGGCTGCGCCATCAGTTCCCGGCACAGCCGATTGTTCAACGCATGGCCGGATTTAACGCCATGGAACTCACCGATTAGACTGTAGCCAAGCTGGTAAAGATCGCCAATGGCATCCAGAACCTTATGCTTAACGAACTCGTCTTCGTAGCGCAGGCCGCCCTCGTTCACGATACGGTAGTCGTCTACCACAATAGCGTTCTCGAGGCTGCCGCCCAGGGCGAGATTGTTAGAGCGGAGGTACTCTAAATCGCGCATAAACCCAAAGGTACGCGCTCGGGAGACCTCTTTAACAAAAGACGTGGTGGAGAAATCGATCAGCGCGGTTTGTTTCTGCTGCTCAAAGACAGGGTGATCAAAATCGATGGCAAACGAGACTTTGAACCCTTGGTGAGGCAAAAAGGTAGCCTCTTTGTCGCCATCCGTCACGCTAACCCGACGCTTGATGCGGATAAACTTCTTCGCCGCGTCCTGCTCCAAAATGCCCGCCGATTGAATTAGGAAAACAAAGGGGCTGGCGCTGCCGTCCATAATCGGCACTTCGGGCGCACTGACATCGACGTAGGCGTTATCAATTCCCAAACCGGCAAAGGCTGACATCAGATGCTCGACGGTAGCGACTTTGACGCCTTCATGGGAGAGCGCTGTGCATAGCATGGTGTCTTCCACCAGCTCGGCACGAGCAGGCACATGCACCACTGGGTCCAGATCGGTTCTGACAAACACAATGCCGGTGTTGGCCGGCGCCGGGCGCAAAGCCATATGGACTTTTTTGCCAGAGTGCAGACCCACTCCAGTGGCGCGAATGACGTTTTGTAGTGTGCGTTGTCTGATCATGGGTAGTGGTCAAGCTCTGATGACGGCGGCTCGTAACTTGGCGTTACAACGTCCGCAGGGAAAAGAAAGTTATCAAACAGTGTTCACTTTAACAGCAAACGAGCGTTTTAACCAATAAAACTCTCGTTTGCTGCCTCAATGAGCCTGATAGCGTGGATTAATCCGCCTGGCGACGCAGAAATGCGGGGATATCAAGATAGTCATCCGTATCCGCTGGACGCCGTTTTTCAGGACGCGGTTTTGGTGCTGCCTCCGGTGCTTCCGCCCGTGCGGCGGCCTGCTGACGCATGACCGTGGGCTGCTGCAGCTTGCGGTAATCGGAAGAAGAGGTATCCGCAGCGGAGCGACGCGCAGGTTCGCGCACAGCGGCTTTGGCTTTACTGCCGTCCAGCCCGGCGGCCACTACCGTAACGCGCAGCTCATCAGACATCTCCATATCGATCGAGGTGCCGACCACGATGGTCGCCTCTTGCGATGCGAACTCCTGCACCGTTGCACCCACATCGTTAAACTCGCCAATAGAGAGATCTGGGCCAGCGGTAATGTTAACCAGGATGCCCCGCGCGCCATGCAGGTCAATATCCTCCAGCAGCGGGCTGCGAATGGCTTTTTCTGCCGCTTCACGGGCGCGGTTCTCACCGGTGGCGCCGCCTGTGCCCATCATGGCCATGCCCATCTCGGACATTACGGTACGCACATCGGCAAAGTCGACGTTAATAATACCGGGGCTGGTAATCAGCTCCGCGATACCCTGTACCGCCCCTAACAGCACGTCGTTGGCGGCGCTGAAGGCCGTCAGCAGCGTGGCATTTTTGCCCAGCACCGACAGCAGCTTTTCGTTAGGGATGGTGATGAGGGAGTCAACGTGCTCGGAGAGTTCTTTCATGCCCTCTTCAGCGGCACGCATACGCTTGGGGCCTTCAAACGGGAACGGGCGGGTAACGACCGCAACGGTCAGAATGCCCAGTTCTTTTGCCACTTGTGCGACCACAGGCGCGCCACCGGTTCCGGTGCCACCGCCCATACCGGCGGTGATAAAGACCATATCGGCACCGCTAAGTAGCTCAGCGATGCGCTCGCGATCCTCCATCGCGGCCTGTCGCCCTACTTCCGGGTTAGCGCCCGCACCAAGGCCCTTGGTGATTTCGCTACCTAGCTGCAGTACCGTTTTTGCGGATACGCGTTTGAGTGCCTGAGCATCGGTGTTGGCGCAGATAAACTCGACGCCTTCGATATTGCTCTCGACCATGTGGTTGACAGCATTACCGCCGCCGCCGCCAACGCCCACTACTTTGATGACCGCACTGCTCGAGGGTGCGTTATCTACCAATTCGAACATAAGCCCCGTCTCCTGAACCGCGCTTGCGGCCCTATCAGAAATTTCCTTTGAACCAGCCTTTGATTCTTGCCAGCGCTGAATCGCCATCCTTGATATCACGTCGGGCCAATTCGTTACGTCCTTTGTGGGCCGCAACGATTCCCCCGTGGCTTTCTAGGCCTTGCCCATGACGCGTTTCCTGCAGTGCATAATGCAGTAACCCAACGCCCGTCGCATAGATAGGATTGCGAACCACATCTGCCAAGCCTCTGACATTTTGCGGGCAGGCAATACGAACCGGCATGTGAAAAATTTCCTCTGCCAATTCGCTTACACCTTCCATGCGCGAGGTGCCACCGGTGAGCACCACTCCCGCAGCTACCATATCTTCATAGCCGCTACGGCGTAATTCGTCTCTTACTAGCGTAAAGAGTTCCTCATAGCGAGGTTCAACGACTTCCGCAAGTGCCTGACGCGACAAATCCCTGGCTGGACGATCACCCACGCTGGGCACTTTAATCATTTCATCGCTTGCCGCCAGCTGCGTTAATGCGCAGGCGTATTTCACTTTGATCTCTTCGGCGTGCTGGGTAGGGGTACGTAGCGCCATGGCGATATCGTTAGTGACCTGATCGCCTGCGATGGGAATCACCGCCGTATGGCGAATCGCCCCTTCGGTGAAAACCGCCATATCGGTAGTACCGCCGCCGATATCGACCATGCACACCCCTAACTCGCGCTCATCTTCGGTGAGTACGGCCATGCTAGAGGCCAACTGTTCTAAAATGATGGCATCAACATCTAAACCGCAGCGCCGTACACACTTTTCAATATTTTGCACAGCATTTAAAGCTGCCGTGACTAGATGCACTTGAGCTTCTAAGCGAACCCCAGACATCCCAAGTGGTTCACGGATTCCCCCCTGGGCATCGATGGAGAACTCTTGAGGCAACACATGCAGAACGCGCTGACCTTCCGAAATAGCTCTTGCGCGGGCTGAGTCGATTACCCGTTCAATGTCCGAGGGAGTCACTTCACGCTCTTTAATCGCAACAACGCCGTCGGAATTCATGGAGCTGATATGGCTGCCCGCCACCCCTACGTATACCGAATGGATGTCACAGCCTGCCATTAATTCAGCTTCTTCTACCGCGCGCTGGATCGACTGAACGGTAGATTCAATATTAATTACAACGCCGCGCTTCATACCGCGCGAGGGATGGGAGCCAATACCGGCAATCTCAATCCCTCCATCATCGGTGGGTTGACCGACTATTGCGACGACCTTGGACGTTCCAATGTCCAGCCCGACAACCATATTGGATGCGTTGGGTGAGCCTGCCATGAGTCGGTAAATCTCCTTGCCATCGTTTTGAATAGTACAGGTATGGCAAATAGGCAGCAAAACGCCTACGCAATACCTGAATTGCCATCATTAAACTTTAACTAAAAGCTATCTAACCAAGCTGACCGCGGACAGGATAATGAAACTCACCCACATCACCGCTAGGGACATAGTATAGAAACAATAGTCGCAATACGACTAGCCCATACCTACGATAATTGGCTTGAAGGGCAATTTAAACCCCATTCATGGGTTTTTCGGCGTTGGCAACCACTCACATTTACCTGTTTTTTGCACATTACCATGAGCGGTTACTCATCACCTTCTTGTTCACGCTGCTGGAGGTTCATTTCACCATGCCAAGCGACAGCAACACCGTTAGGATAGCGTAAATCAATATAGCGAATATGTTCACTGAGGCTTGCCAGCTCACGCTGCCAAGAGGCGGATAATCTTGCCAAACGCTCTCCATGTTGGCGTCTACCTAACATAACCCAAGCACCGTCCACTAACTGTAAGCGCCACGCACCGCGAGGCTCTAAGCGCAATTGAGAAAGTGAGAGTGACAGGCTGGCAAAGTGGGGCGTCAAACGCTGGTAGTAAGCTAATACCTCTTCACTGCTGCCCGCAGGCCCAGAAAGATCGGGCAGCCCAGCAGGCGCTTCCAGGGGAGCAAACGCAAACGGCTGACCCTCAGGATTAAGCAGAAAATCATCATTCCAGCGTGCCACAGGAACCTGCTCGACGAGTTCAAAGACCAGCGCATTAGGCCACTCTCGGGCAATGCGCACTTCATTTAGCCAACCGATACGCAACGCACGGCGGCGTAGCTCTCCCAAATCTGCCGATAACCACGTGGTATCCTGCACCAGCGGAGCCAACTGCGTGCGCAGATAATCTGCACTGACGTACTCCCACTCGCCGCGGATAGAAACACGCTCAATCGGGCGGTCAAGCCATAACCATAACGCACGACTACCAGCGCCCAACAGGAGTGCCAGCAGCACAACGCCCAACCATGCGTTGCGTCTTTTCATAACTTACCTACTGCTAAAGCATCCATTACGGGGTGCTCGGCTGGATGGCGGTCTGTAAAATACGCATGACCAGTCGGTCGAAGTCGATCCCAGCGTAGGCCGCCGCTTGAGGCACCAGGCTATGGTCGGTCATACCCGGCACAGTATTAACTTCGATCAGCCAGAATTTTCCCGCTGCATCGCGCATCACATCAATACGCCCCCACCCTTCGCAACCTACCGCTAAAAACGCTTCTTTGCACAATGTCGCCAGCGTTTGCTCATCTTGCTGGGTCAAACCGCAGGGTAGGTGGTATTGGGTCGTATTGGCGATGTACTTGGCTTCGTAATCATAGAAACCGCCCGGCACTTCAACACGAATAGCAGGCAGTACGTCATCCCCCAGCAGCGCGACCGTATATTCATCACCGACAATAAATCGCTCGGCCATGACCCGCGCATCAAAATTGGCAGCGGCGGCATAGGCGGCTTTTAGTTCATCCTGGCTTTTGACAATGCTGATGCCCAGGGTAGAACCTTCATGCACTGGCTTCACCATCATCGGCAGTCCCAACTGGTTAACTACTGCAGACCAGTCGGCGTTTTCATTTAGCATAATGCTCTCAGGAGTAGGCAAACCAACCGCCTGCCACACCTGCTTAGTGCGCTGTTTATCCATGCCCAGAGCGGATGCCAGTACGCCGCTACCGGTGTAGGGCACTCCGAGCAGCTCCAACGCGCCTTGAAACGTGCCGTCTTCTCCGCCACGCCCGTGTAGCGCCACAAACACGGCACTGGGAGCAAGGTGCTCAAGACCAGCCAAACCGCCCTCCTTCGGATCGTAGCCAATCGCTTCAATCCCTTGGCGTTGAAGGGAAGCAAGCACAGCGGCACCGCTTTTCAGAGAGACCTCGCGCTCCGCCGATGTGCCGCCATAAACCACCACGACACGATCTAAAGAGCCGGTTTGACCACTGTTCATAGCGCCACCTCGTCAAGCTCCAGTTTGGCCTGGGCAAGGCGGAGCGAAATACCGCCGACATCCCCCGCCCCCTGTGTAATCAAAATATCTCCAGGCCGCAGCACATTGTTTAGCAAAGCAGGCAGCTCCTGCTTATGCTCAACAAATAGCGGATCGACTTCGCCACGCTGGCGGATGGAGCCTGCCAGCGTTCTCCCTTCAGCGCCAGGCAGCACTGCTTCGCCTGCGCTATACACATCCAGCAGGATCAAGGTATCCACCTGTGAAAGCACACGCACAAAGTCTTCGTAAAGATCCCGTGTGCGGCTGTAGCGGTGGGGCTGGTAGAGCATGACAAGACGACGCTCAGGCCAGCCTGCCCGTACGGCTTGAATGACCATATCGACTTCACGAGGGTGGTGACCATAATCGTCCACCAGCATGATGTCGCCGCCACCCGAAGGTGCCGGAAAGTGGCCATGCACTTGAAAACGCCGCCCTACCCCGGCAAACCCGGTTAGCCCGCGCTGTATGGCGTCATCGCTTACGCCCGCGTCGGTAGCCACGACAATAGCCGCCATTGCGTTGAGTGCGTTATGGCGCCCCGGCATAGCAAGGCGAACGTCTAGAGGGGCAGCGCCACCAGGGCGTAGAGCGGTGAACGACACTTCCCCGCCCCGTTGCGAAAAGTCGACGATGCGGTAGTCGGCATCCTCATCAAAGCCATAGGTGACGAACTGGCGCTTCACCTGCTCACACAAACCACGCACATGAGGGTCATCGATACACAGCACTGCTAGGCCGTAAAACGGTAAATTGTGCAAAAATTCGATAAAAGTGCTTTTCAGACGCTCAAAGTCACCGCCATAGGTGGCCATATGGTCAGCGTCGATATTGGTCACAATCGACACCATGGGCTGCAGGTGAAGGAACGAGGCATCGGATTCATCGGCTTCAGCGACTAAGTAGTCACCTTCCCCTAAGCGTGCATTCGTCCCGGCACTGGTCAGCTTTCCACCAATCACAAACGTCGGGTCCAGGCCGCCCTCCGCCAGCAGAGTAGCCGTCAAACTGGTGGTTGTGGTTTTGCCATGGGTACCTGCCACGGCGATACCGTGGCGAAAGCGCATAAGCTCAGCGAGCATCTCAGCACGCCGCACCACCGGCACCCGGTGCTCATGAGCCCAGCGTATCTCAGGGTTGGTTTCATCGATGGCACTGGAAACCACCACCACATCGGCACCCTGCACATGCTCTTCCGCATGGCCAATTGCTACGCTCACACCGCACTGGCGTAACCGCTCTACCACGGCAGATGCTTTCATATCGCTACCGCTCACCTGGTAGCCTTGGTTGGCAAGTACTTCGGCAATACCACACATACCTGCACCACCGATGCCAACAAAGTGCAGCCGCTTGATACGACGCATGCCCGGCCCAGCTGGACGAGCTTGCGACGGCGACGTATTAATCACTGACTCGGTCACGCAGTTTCTCCTTGCTTCACTAGCGCCAGACAGCCTTCGGCAAGGCGCTCAGTGGCGTCTAAATATGCTGCTTGACGCGCTTTAGATGCCATTTCCGCCAGCTTGTCTGGGTTAAGTAATTCATCTAAAAGTTGAGTTAATCGTTCGGGCGTGAGTGCTGACTGAACAACGCACTGCGCCGCACCTGCATTGACGAGCACTTCTGCGTTAACCCGCTGGTGGTCATCCACCGCAAACGGAAACGGCACCAGTAGCGCGGGCTTGGCGGCGGCGGCCAATTCAGCCACGGTTAACGCGCCCGCCCGGCAAACCACCAGGTCAGCCCATGCGTAAGCGGCGGCCATATCATCAATAAAAGGGCTTACTTCGGCAACGATGCCATGCTCTGTATACGCTTGGGCAGTTGCCGTATCACGCTCTTTTCCCGCCTGGTGACGCACATCAGGACGGCGCTCGGGAGGCAATGCGGCAAGCGCCGGGGGCAAACGCTCATTTAATGCCACAGCCCCGAGAGAACCGCCCACCACCAGCAGCCGAAGCGGCCTTTGCGACATTGCGGCTGCCTGTTTAGGATATTCGCCTAGTGCTGCGATCTCTTCACGCACAGGGTTACCAATGACTTCGGCACGGCTGCCAAATGCATCCTCAAAGGCGGCGTAAGTACGAGTAGCTATGCGCGAAAGCACCTTATTGGTTAAGCCCGCCACTGCATTCTGCTCATGGATAACCAGTGGCACCCCTGAAAGCCACGCAGCCAATCCACCAGGACCACTGGCAAAGCCGCCCAGCCCGACAACCACATCGGGGTTAAAGCGCTTAATGATGCCCCGTGCCTGCATCACCGCTCGGGAGAGATTGATAGGCGCCTTACCCCAACCAGCCAATCCTTTGCCTCGCAGCCCCTTGATCGCAATGGTGTGCAGTGTAATGCCAGCATCGGGCACCAGCCGGTTTTCGATACCGCGTGGACTTCCCAGCCATTCAACGTCGACGCCCTTGGCCTGTAGCGCACGCGCCAATGAGAGTGCAGGAATAACGTGTCCACCGGTCCCTCCGGCCATGATCAATATCCGTCGACGTGAGTTCGTCGTCACAAACGACTCCTTGAGTATTTACGATAAACGCGGTTCTCGACGTGCCCGGTAGGGAGTCGGCGTACGGCGCGGACGATGCCGGGTTTCAGCATCAACACGCAGCAGCAATCCAATCATCATTCCTGTCACCAATAGACTTGAACCACCGTAGCTAATCAGCGGCAAAGTGAGCCCCTTGGTCGGCAACAAGCCTGAGCTGACGGCCATATTAATAAACGCCTGGGCTGCCACAACAAAGCCAATGCCGTAGCTAACGTAAGCACCAAACAGGTGTCCGGCCAACTCCGCTCGCCGCCCTATCCACATGGCACGCACGATGAAAAGCGTAAATAGTAGCACCACGGCAATCGCGCCGAGCATGCCCAGCTCTTCCGCCACTACGGCAAAGATAAAGTCGGTATGCGCCTCGGGTAAGTAGTGAAGTTTTTGGACGCTGTTGCCAAGCCCCGTGCCGGTGACATGCCCACGACCAAAGGCAATTAGTGCCTGGGTGAGTTGGTAGCCGGTCGCAAACTGATCGGCCCAGGGGTCAAGAAAGCTTGTCCAACGAGCCAATCGGTAAGGCTCCATCGCGACCATCATGACCGCACCAAGCGCCAGCACACTGCCGCTACCTAATAACAGTGTCAATGAAGCTCCGCTCATCATTAGCATGCCAATGACGCAAACGGTGTAAACCACCATGCCGCCAAAATCTGGGGCAAGAAATAGTAAACCTGCAGGTACGGCTAGCACAGCAAGTGGCCGCCACATAGTGAAGGCACGCTGGCGTAGCTCGTACGTAAAGCGCGACATAAAGGCCGCCATATAAAAAATAAGGCCTATTTTAGCTAGCTCGGAAACCTGCAAACTAGGCAGTGGCCCAGGTAGTGAAATCCAGCGCTTACTGCCATTCACTTCTTGGCCAATCACCAGCACTAACATCAGCATAAAAATACTGACCAGCAAAATCAGCGCCGCATTTTGCCGCCACGCCTCTAGAGGCATACACAACATAAATAGACAGGCGAATGTCGCTAACAGTAGAAAAAGGCCGTGTTGGTGAGAGTAGTGGTAGCTATTTTCCAATAAGCCAACCGACGCGGAGCTGACCATGACCCAGCCAAGCCCCGCTAAGGCGACGACCGCGACAATCAGCCAAACATCGCAGGGTAAGTGCCGCGTGGTTAATGCGGCGCGCAAACGCTGCACTCTGCTGAGATGCTCACTGCTCATGGGGTTATCTCACTGCGCTTCTGCTCTACCCAATGGCGAAAGGCGTCACCGCGTGCCTGATAGTTAGCAAACTGGTCCAGGCTGGCACAGGCTGGTGACAGGAGGACACAGTCGCCCGGCTCAGCCATGGCAAAAGCGGCTTCCAGCGCCTGGGATAAGTGATCGACACGCTCAACGGGGAGAAAGCCCTCCAAGGCTTGGGCAAGGCGTGGTGCATCAACGCCGAACAGAATAGCTGCCCGTGCACAGTTCGCCAGCGGCGGCGCCAACGGGGAAAAGTCCGCCCCTTTGCCCACACCGCCTGCTAACAGAATCAGCTTCCCTTGCAGCGCTGCACCAATACCGTTAATGGCAGCGAGTGTGGCGCCTACGTTAGTACCTTTGGAGTCGTTGACCCAGCGAACGCCGTTTAGCTCGGCAATCGTTTCACTGCGGTGCGGTAGCCCTGCAAAACGTCGCAAGGCATTACACATCCCCGCTTGGCCAAACCCTAAGGCCCGGCCCATAGCCAGCGCGGCCAGTGCATTGGTGTAATTGTGCTGCCCCGCCATACGCAGCTCGTCGGCGGCCAGCCACGGCGTATTGCCCTGCATTAACCACCAGCGACCTTGCTCCTCGACAAGCCCCCACGCTTCTTCGTCATCAGGTGCATGAATGCTAAAGCGCTCAATACGCTCTACCGGCTGCTCCGGACATGTTTGTGGGTCATCCGCATTCACGACCGCGTGTTCAGCACCTATAAAGATACGCTGTTTAGCACGACGATAACCAGCTAAGTCGCCGTGACGGTCAAGGTGATCATCGCAGAGGTTTAAAAATGCTACTGATGCCGCGCCTAAATAGGGCGTGGTTTCTAGCTGAAAGCTAGATAACTCTAAAATATAAAGGTCAGCTGTAGGATTTTGGGCCAAGAGGTCCAGGGCAGGCGTTCCCAGATTCCCACCCACAGCAGCGTTGACACCCGCTTCAGCCGCCATCTCGCCGAGCAGTGTGGTCACGGTGGACTTGGCGTTGGAACCCGTAATAGCGGCAATAGGCGCTTTAACAACGCGTTTAAATAGCGCGATTTCTCCTACCAACATCGGTTCGCCAGTGGCAGGGTTATGACGCTCAAGCAGTCCTTCCAAACCCGGCGTACGCGGATCAACGCCAGGGCTAACCACAACCTCATAGGCTTGGCGCAAATCCAGTGAGGTGAGCAGACCACAATGCACCTGCACATCGGGATAGGTTTGACGGAAAGCTTCGAGCCCGGGCGGCTTTTCACGGGTATCGGCCACCATAAACGGGACGCCCTGCCGGGCAAGGTGGCGACAAATCGCCTGACCAGAGAGCCCTAATCCGACGACCACCGTAAATCCGTTCGGTACCTGCACCATGTAGCTCCTTATGCCATACGCCAAAGGCGGCTTACTGCCCCTTTGCTCTATTTAGCGAACTTTCAGCGTGGCTAGGCCTAGCAGCACAAGCACTACCGTGATAATCCAGAAACGCACAATAACTCGCGGCTCTGGCCAGCCCTTCAACTCGTAGTGGTGGTGCAGTGGTGCCATACGGAAGATGCGGCGCCCGGTCAACTTGTAGGAACCCACTTGCAAGATGACCGAGACGGTCTCCAACACAAAAATACCGCCCATAATAAACAGTACGATTTCTTGACGAACGATAACCGCCACTACCCCTAGCGCGGCTCCTAGCGCAAGGGCACCTACGTCTCCCATAAATACCTGGGCGGGATAGGTGTTAAACCATAAAAAGCCTAGCCCTGCCCCAGCGATCGTGGCGCAGAACACTGCCAGCTCGCCGGTGCCGTGTATAAACGGAATATGCAGGTAGTTGGCGAATACCGCATTACCGCTTGCATAAGCAAACACCGACAGCCCCATGGCAACCAGAACGGTAGGCATAATGGCGAGGCCATCCAAGCCATCAGTCAGGTTGACAGCATTAGAGCTACCGACAATCACAAAATAGCTCAGCACGATGTAGAACACGCCCAGCGGTAGGGCAATGTCTTTAAACATGGGGATAAGCAAGCTGGTTTCAGCAGGCGTTGCCGCCGTAAAATAAAGCACCACAGCAGCACCAATACCCACAACCGACTGCCAGAAATACTTCCAACGCGCAGGTAGCCCACGGGGGTTCTTTTCAACCACTTTGCGATAATCATCTACCCAGCCAATGGCGCCAAAGCCTAGGGTGACAAGGAGCACTATCCATACGTAGTGGTTAGTTAAATCCCCCCATATTAGTGTGCTAATGGCAATTGCCAGCAGAATCATCGCTCCGCCCATGGTGGGAGTTCCCGCCTTCGAGAGGTGCGACTGAGGGCCATCGTCGCGCACTGCTTGACCAATCTGCCCTTCTACAAGGCGCCGGATCACCCACGGCCCTAGCCAAAGGCAGAGCATGAGTGCGGTAAGCGCTGCTAAAATCACGCGCAGCGTAAGGTAATTAAAAACTTGAAATTCGGGTTGATAGTGGGCTAAGAAATTCGCCAGATGAAGTAACATGAACGGCGTTTACCTTGTGTCATCCGCACGTAGCGCAGCAATGACGGTTTCCATGCCTGCACTACGCGACCCTTTCACCAGCAGCGTGGTGTTAGGCGGAAGAGTATTAATAACATGACGCACTAGCGTCTCGTGGTCGTCAAAGTGCTGCCCGCGACCAAAGGCATCTGAAGCGGCACGCGCATCCTCGCCAAATGTTAGCAGCGAGTCGATGCCTAATGATGCGGCATAGCGGCCGATCTCGGCATGCAGCGCTTGGGATTCGCTGCCTAGCTCTCCCATAGCTCCCAGCGCGCACCAGCGTGGTGCAGGAAAACTTGCCAGCGCGTCCAGGGCCGCTTTCACTGCTCCCGGGTTGGCATTGTAAGTGTCGTCGAGCAGCGTGGCGTTACGTAAGCCTGGCACCACGCTCAGCCGTCCTGACAAGGATTTCAAACCGCCTAAACCTGCGACCACTTGCTGTGGCGACACCCCCAACGCCAGCGCGGCTGCCGATGCCGCGAGTGCATTACTGACATTATGCTTGCCGATTAACGGTAGCCGGACATTACCCAGCGCTTGGCCGTGAACAACAAGCGTGAAAGCATACCGCCCCTGAGGGTCGCAGGAAAGTGCCCGTGCGTGAACGTCCGCATCGTCATGTAAGCCATAGCTTACAACTTGCCTAGGGGCGGCACAGGCCGCCCAGAAAGCGTAATAGCGGTCATCCCGATTAATCACCGCCGTACCGTCGCTGCCAAGGCCTGAGAGAATTTCGCTTTTCGCCTGGGCAATCTGCCCCATCCCGCCAAACTCACCCACGTGTGCACCGGTCACATTAGTGATGACGGCGACCTGAGGTGCCGCTAACCGGCTTGTCCAGGCAATTTCCCCCAAGTGATTAGCGCCCAGCTCAACAACACCCGCTTGATGCTCTTTAGATAAGCGCAGCAGGGTCAGCGGTGCGCCGATATCGTTATTAAGGTTTCCGGATGTCGCCAGCACGCTACCTAACGGTGCAAGCAGCGCAGCGGTCATCTCTTTTACCGTGGTTTTTCCGCTATTGCCCGTGACTGCGACCAAAGGCAGTTGGAAATGCTTGCGCCACGCCTGGGCAATAAGCCCTAGCCCTAAGCGGGTATCCGCGAAAACCAGCTGGGGCAGAGCACTTTCCAGATTACGCTCCACCAAAGCCGCTGCGGCCCCTTGCTCTCGCGCCTGCTCCACAAAGTCATGACCGTCAAAGCGCGGTCCTTTCAGCGCAACAAATAGGCAGCCGGGTACAATCTTTCGGGTATCAGTGACTACCGCCGACACCGGTACTTCCGCAATAGGCTTTGTTACTTGGCAGCCAAGCACATTTGCCAACTCCCCGACCGACCACATTAGGCAACACCACGGGTAGCGATGGCATGAAGCACTTGCTCGTCGTCCTGATAGACATAGCGTACGCCCTCAATCTCTTGATAGGCCTCGTGCCCTTTACCTGCGACTAAAATCACATCTTTGAGATCTGCTTGATGAATAGCATGGAGAATCGCCTGACGGCGGTCACCAATATCATTCACCGGCACTCGCCCCGTAAAACCTTCTTGTATTTGCTGACGAATTTGCTCGGCAGGTTCATGGCGCGGGTTGTCATCGGTCACTACTATGTAATCAGCCAACTGCTCTGCCACTTTAGCCATCTCGGCACGTTTGCCGGTATCCCGCTCGCCACCGCAGCCAAACAAGCACCATAGCTTGCCTTGGCCACCCAAATGGGCACGTAATGCACCTAACGCACTCTGCAAGGCATCCGGCGTGTGGGCGTAATCCACTACCACGCTAGGAGCGCTGCCACCGCCGTAACAAGCCATACGCCCTGGTACCGGGGAAAGCTTTGCCGCCGCTGCAAACAGCGCATCAAGCGGCTCCCCCAACCCATAAAGCACCGCCATAGCCAGTAGTACGTTATCTAAGTTAAAGCGCCCCATCAGCCCCAATTCCAGAGCTTTTTCGCCTTCGGGAGTCGCCACCAGCGCCTGCTGACCAAGCGCATGAGGTTGCCAATCCAAAACGCGAAGCGTCACTGCTTCATCACTACCGGTGGCTAATACTCGGACGCTCTCGTCGCACCCAGCTAACATCAGGCGCGCCAAGGGATCATCACCATTAACAACCGCAAGAGTTAGCTCCGCACGGCGAAATAGTTTGGCTTTTGCCGCCGCGTAGGCCGCCATACTGCCGTGATAATCAAGATGATCTCGCGTAAGGTTGGTAAACACACCGACATTGACATCGACAGCATCTAACCGCTGTTGGTCTAGCGCGTGGGACGAAGCCTCAAGTGCTACACGCTTGACTCCCTGGCGCGCTAGTTCACCCAGCGTTGCTTGCAGTGCTAAGGGGCCTGGCGTGGTTAAACCGCTTTCCAGTAGCTCACCCGGCCGACCAACGCCTAATGTGCCAATCACGCCTGCTGCTGTCCCCAGCAGTTCACTAAGCTCAGCAATAAAGTGGGTCACAGAGCTTTTACCATTCGTACCCGTGACTGCAATGATCTCAAGGCCACTGGGAACATCAAATAGTGCGCGACCTAGCTCCCCAAGCCGCAATGAGAGATGGGGCAGCGATAGCACGCGCCCTTCCAAACTAATGTCACGCTGCTTAGTGTGCGCCAGCACAAGCGACGCACCACTGGACAGCGCTTGGTCAATATACTCCCGCCCATCGCGCTGACTGCCCGGCACAGCGACAAATACATCGCCTGCAGTCACCTTACGCGAATCGGTAATTAAGCTGATCTGTTTTGGCAAGTCAGGTAACGTTGGTAGCGTGGTGCTAGGCCATACGTGGTGTAACGCTTTCCATAACTGGTCTGGGCATACGCTCATGCCATCTCCTTAAACACTATTCGACCTCGTAGTCCGGCGGCACATCCAGCAAACGCAGCGCATTGCCGGTGACACTGGAGAACACCGGAGCAGCCACGGCTCCGCCATAGAACTCACCCGCTTTGGGGTGATCAATCATCACCACTGTCACAATGCGCGGGTCTGAAATGGGTGCAATTCCAGCGAATACGCTGCGATACGCATCGGTGGCATAGCCCTGCTGGCCCGTTTTACGCACGGTGCCGGTTTTGCCTCCCACTCGATACCCTTCAACGCGCGCTCGACGACCACCGGAATAAGCCCCCACTGAGGTCTCTAATATATCCAATAGGTCGTTTGCGACATTAGGCGCTATTGCCGGAATCCCCTGCGGTGGCTCCGACAACTTTAACAGCGAAGGCGGTAACCGTTCACCATCATTAGCTAACGCTGTATAGGCGCTCGCCAGCTGCAAGGCAGAGGCGGATAAGCCGTAACCGTAGGAGAGCGCCGCACGCTCGCTGCGCGACCAACGCACTGGTGCTGGCAAACTGCCGGTTGACTCCCCGGGGAAGCCGGTACCAGGACTTTGCCCGAAGCCTAGCTGGTTGTACTTTTCCCAAATTGCCGTGTCGCTTAACTGAAGCGCTAAACGCGACATACCGATATTGGAGGATTTTTCGAGAATACCCGCTAAATTCAACTCACCGTAGTTACGAATATCGCGGATTGTAAACTGATCAATCCGCATCCAACCTGGCGAGGTATCCACCACCACGTCTCGGTCCACCACCCCACTTTCAAGGATGGCGGCCATCGCTAGAGGCTTCATGACTGACCCTGGCTCAAAAACATCCACCAGTGCTTGGTTACGCAAGCCTCTGGGATCCAAGCCCGCCCGATTATTGGGGTTATAGGAAGGCAGGTTCGCCATCGCCAGTACTTCGCCCGTGCGAGCGTCCAGCATGACCAGTATGCCACCGTCGGCTTCATGCTCAGCAACAGCGGCGCGCAGTTCGCGATAGGCCATGTATTGGATGCGCTGATCAATCGCTAGCGTTAGCTCTCCCCCAGGCTGCGCCTCACGAATCACGCCCAGTTCCCGCACCAGCCGACCGCGCCGGTCTTTAATCACGCGGCGCTGGCCAGGATGGCCCGCTAAATAGGGTTGATAGGCTAGCTCTAAGCCCTCCTGCCCAACATCGTCAACGTTGGTGACGCCAAGCAGCTGGGCGGCGACTTCGCCTGCGGGGTAGTAGCGTTTGTACTCACGCTGGGGATAGACGCCGGGGGTGCGCAAATCGAGTATGCGCTGAGCCGCATCGGGAGTCATTTGGCGGCGTAGATACATAAACTCCCGATCGCTGTAGCGTGCAACGCGAGTCTCGAAGTCATCCAGTGTCATTCCCAGCGCCTGGGCCAGCATGACCCGCTGGATCGCATCGGTAGGTAGCTCTTGAGGGTTGGCCCACACGGTTACTACTGGCGTAGAAATCGCCAGCGGCTCGCCGTTACGGTCAGTGATCATTCCACGGTGGGCAGGAATGGCTTCATGGCGCAGCGTGCGTGCATCACCCTGGCTCTGCAGAAATGGGCGATCAATCACTTGCAGTAAGGTAATTCGTCCAATCAGAATGGCAGAGGCAAGACCGACCGCCAGTAAAATAAAGAAAAAGCGCCCACCGGCAAGCGGCGGCGCAATAGGGTATGGGCGGGATTTCCCTCCCCGACCTTCACGCCTCATGGCCGAATCACCTCGACATCATTTACATCAGGAATGCGCATCTCTAGCCGTTCCGTGGCAATCTGTTCTATTCGCGCTGGTGTCGACCAGGCGCCCTCTTCCAGCAGCAGTTGGCCCCACTCGGTCTGTAGCTGGTTTTTCTCCTGCTCCAACCGCTGTAGCTCTGCAAATTGCACCCGCGTCATATGGGTCGTTGTAACGACCGCCAGACCAGTGAGCAAACAGGCAAAGAACAGCACAATCATGGTAATGGGCCACAAGCGAAAGCGCAGCTTAAACGGCCACTCTGCCCGCAGCGTGGAAGCCCAATGCACTAGCCGCTCAATGCTCATGATTAGCCTCGCTTACGGGCCGCCCGCATAACGGCACTGCGCGCGCGGGGGTTGGCATCTACTTCCTCGTCGCTAGGGCGGCTGCCTTTACCAAGCGCCTCAAGGCGGCGATTCAACTGATCATCGCGAATGGGTACGCCCCGTGGCAAGTGGGTGTCACCACGAACATGGTGGCGGATAAACCGCTTTACGCGACGGTCTTCCAGCGAGTGAAAGCTGATCACCACGAGATGGCCACCCGGAGCCAGCGCTTCAAGCGCCGCATCTAAGGCGGCATCTAGCTGGTCAAGTTCGCCATTGAGATAGATACGCAGCCCCTGGAACGCTTTGGTAGCCGGGTGCCTGCCTTTTTCCCAGGCAGGGTGTGCGGCTTTTAGCACCTCTGCCAAATCCACCGTATGTGTGAAGGGCTTTTCAGCACGGCGCTTGACCACGGCGTTAGCCAGCCGTTTGGCGTAGCGCTCTTCACCGTAGGTTTTAAAGACATTGGCAATATCGGCTTCACTGGCGCGGGCCAAAAACTCAGCGGCACTTTCCCCTTGCGTGGGGTCCATGCGCATATCCAACGGGCCGTTGCGCATAAAGCTAAAGCCACGCTCAGGATCGTCAAGTTGGGGGGAAGAAACACCCACATCCAACAAAACGCCGGACAGCTTGCCGTAGAGCCCCTGCTCTTTGGCAAACTCAGCCAAGTGGGCAAACTCACGCTGGGTAATCTGAAAGCGAGAGTCAACGATCTCATCCGCTGCGGCAATAGCTTGCGGGTCGCGATCCATAGCCAATAAGCGACCTTGCCCGCTTAAGCGCGAAAGAATTAGCCGGGAGTGGCCACCACGCCCAAAGGTGCCGTCAAGATAAGTACCATCAGGATCATGGACCAGTGTGTCTACTGCTCCTTCTAATAAAACGCTGGTATGACGGAAGCGAGTGACCTGATCAGCGTCAACAGAAGGCATGTTACTCTCACACAATATTTGGGAAGACGTACTACGCACGCCTTGCATGGAAATGGGGAGTCGGCCGATAAGCCGGGTTCTGTCGTGGACAGTCATTCCTCTAGGCGCTGCGTCACCACAGCGCTCAAGCAACCTACCCGGACCCAGCGCGGGCCACGCCATTGGGTCCCTATTTGGTCTTGCTCCGAGTGGGGTTTACCATGCCACGCACTGTTGCCAGGCGCGCGGTGCGCTCTTACCGCACCCTTTCACCCTTACCGGCCCCGAAGGGCTTAGGCGGTCTACTCTCTGCTGCACTTTCCGTCGGCTTACGCCGCCCAGGCGTTACCTGGCACTCTGCCCTGTGGAGCCCGGACTTTCCTCCCCTAACAACCCTTGCGGGCCTGTTAGCGGCGACTGTCTGGCCAACTCCGGCGGCAAGCATACCAGCGCCCCGCCCTCGCCTCAATGCTGACCTTTCATTGCCTGCAAGCGGGCATACCACTCTTGCTTGCGCCCACCAAGCATTCTGGCGGCAATCGAAGCTCCCTGCTTGACGCCGACCCCTTCCGCCAACAAGGCGGCTAGCAGCTCGTTTGCTTCAATCGACTGCTCATCCCCCTGCACCGCCGGGGGCGCACCCGAGATAATCACGACAAATTCGCCACGGCTCTGGTTAGGATCGTCGGCAAGCTGGTCGCGTAGCGATGCCGGTGATCCCTGAAGAAAAGTTTCAAAGGTTTTGGTCAACTCCCGCGCCAGCACCACCGTGCGCTCGGGCATTTGCTCACACAACGCCTCAAGAGTATGCACAATGCGGTGGGGAGATTCGTAAAACACTAGCGTCTCTTCGCGGCTCTGCCATTTCTCTAGCGCTTGGCGGCGAGCGCTGGGCTTAGCAGGCAGAAAGCCACCAAATGTAAAACGGTCGGTGGGCAGCCCCGCGCCTGACAACGCGGTAACCAGCGCGCAAGGCCCGGGCAGGGGCACAATGTGGCGCCCCCTGGCGCGCAGCTCACGCACCAGCACAAAGCCCGGATCGCAAATCAGCGGTGTCCCGGCATCGCTGATCAAGGCAATGTTCTCCCCAGCCGCCAAGCAACCGTCGAGCGTATCAACCCGCTGCGCCTCGTTATGCTCGTGCAAGGAGATCATTGGTGTGTTCACCCCCAAATGGGCGAGCAGCCGTGCACTGTGGCGCGTATCCTCTGCCGCAATGCGCGATACATCGGCTAAGACCCGAGCGGCACGGGGTGTTAAGTCGTCCAAATTCCCAATTGGCGTGGCAACCACGTACAATGTGCCCGGATGTTGGTGTGTCATCGTGACTCCCGATTTGTTAATGGCTTGCTCTGACGGTGCACTATGCTTGTGGAAAGCAACGCTAACCTGCTGAAAGACCGCGACAGCGCAAATGGAAACTAAGGAAGGATACATGAAACAGTCACTCCGTGGCCTGTTGGCCACTGCCTTCATGGCACTTCTCATCACCGGGTGCGCCATGCAGCCGCCGAGCGTGGTTGACCGAGTACCGGACCAGGATGCCGGCCGCTTGCTCAGCCAAGCGGAACAGCAAGCACCGGAGCAGGCTGCTCGTACACGTTTAGAGGCCGCCAATATTTTGGCGCGTCAAGGGCAGCGCGAAAATGCTTTTGATATCGCCAGCGGCATCGATGAAGCGCTGCTTAGTGATTCCGATCGCGTGCGTTGGGCCATGCTATTTTCAGAGCTGGCCCGTGGTTTAAATGAGCCCCGTGCCGTACTGCGCGCCACGCAGGTATTAGATGATGAACTCCCTATGCAGGCGAATCAGCAGCGAACCTTGGCCGAACGTCGGCAATGGGCACAACAAGCGCTGAACCAGCAGCCAGATCAAGTTCAAGTCACTCTACCCGAGCTTGAGGGTACAGAGGTTCGCCGCATCGTTGTCGCCCTGCCAGAGTCTGGCCCGCTAAGCAGCGTTGCCAACACACTAGCTACCGCTATGCGCCGCCATAACGAGATCAGCGCCGATGGTGTTCAGCTAAGCTTTGTTGATGCCGCCCAGTACTCATTAGATGAGCTGTACAGCCGTGCTCAGCAAATGAATGCCCAGCTAATGATTGGCCCGCTGGACAAGGACCAGGTGACTCAGCTTGAGCAGCGCGACAGCGTGCCACTACCAACGCTGGCACTTAACTACGGTAGCAGCGCAAGCAATCAGGCACAGCGGCTGCTTCAGTACGGCTTATCGGCGGAAGACGAAGCACGCCAGGCGGCCCGCCGCGCCTATCAGGATGGCCAGCGTCAAATGTCGATTATGGTGCCCGATAATGACTGGGGCCGCCGGGTAGGCGAGGCTTTCTGGAATGAGTACCAGCGCCTAGGCGGTGAAATCACCAATGCGGTGCGCTACAACCCGAACAGCCCTGTTTCCAACGCCGTACAGACGGCGCTCAATGTGAGCGGCGAACGCGCCCGCCTCGGCAACATCGACGCACTCTTCTTACTGGCCCTGCCGGACTATGCACGCCAAGTGCCGCCCACCTTGGATTACTACTACGCCCCCGATCTCCCTATCTACGCCACATCACACTTGCACGAAGGTCGGCTGCAAACGCGCCTGGACCAAGACTTAAACGATGTGATGTTTATGGATATTCCGTGGCAAATTCCAGACGCCGCCGTAGGTGGTGAAGAAGTGCTGCCCTTTTACTCTACTTATCAGCAGCTACGAGACGAAGCGGATGCTTCCATGTTCCGCTTGATGGCCATGGGCGTTGATGCCTACGAGCTGGCTAAGCGCATGTCAGACCTAGCCAGCCTGAACGGTTTAAACGGCAGCACGGGTACGCTTTCGCTGTCCGACGATGGCCGTATCCATCGCGAGCTTCCCTGGGCCAAGTTTCAAAATGGCACGCCATCCCCCATTTTAATACCTGGCTTGTTAGGCAATGAGCAATAGCCCGCAAACCGCCCGCTATCGAGGCGCAGCCATTGAGCAGTTAGCCGCTCAGTGGCTGCAGCAGCAAGGCCTTCGTCTAATCGCCAATAATCATCATGTGAAAGGCGGTGAACTTGACCTTGTCATGTATGACCAGGATATATTGGTCTTTGTTGAGGTCAAACACCGCGCCACAACGCGCCATGGGCACCCATTAGAAATGGTGAACGCGCAAAAGCGCCGCCGCTTGATTCGCGCGGCGACACTTTATATCGCGAAGCACAACCTTTCTTGCCCCTGTCGCTTTGATATTCTAGCCATTACAGGCAGACCGCCCACTCTCGAATTTCACTGGGAGAAAGCGGCTTTTGACGCTTATTAATACTCTTAACTAGGAAGCCCTGATGGACTTTCAATCCCGTATACTCAACCATTTCAATGCCAGCATTGACACCAAAACCTACGCCAGTGAAGTGCTGCCTCCTTTTATTGAGGTCGCCAGCCAGATGATGGTGCAGTGCTTGGTTAATGAAGGGAAAATTCTGGCTTGTGGTAACGGCGGCAGCGCCGGTGACAGCCAGCACTTTTCTTCTGAGTTACTGAATCGTTTTGAGCGTGAGCGCCCTAGCCTGCCTGCGTTGGCACTAACTACCGACACCTCAACCTTAACGTCCATCGCTAACGACTATAGTTATAATGAGGTGTTTTCCAAACAAATTCGTGCGCTGGGCCAACCGGGCGACGTCCTGCTGGCTATTTCAACCAGCGGTAACTCCGCCAACGTTGTTCAGGCGATACAAGCAGCCCACGACCGAGATATGACCGTGGTGGCACTGACGGGGCGCGATGGTGGCAATATGGCGTCGTTACTCGGTCAGGATGATTGCGAAATTCGCGTTCCCGCCACCTCTACCGCACGCATCCAGGAAGTTCATTTGCTCGTCATACACTGCCTTTGTGATTTAATTGACGAACAACTGTTTGGCGGCGCTGACTAATAGCGCACTGATTGCGATTAATCACTGATATAGGAGTCATTTCAATGGCCCTGCGTTTTTCATCACCAACCCTGTTAGCTGTCGCACTCTGCAGTGTGCTTATACTCAGCGGATGTGCTAACAATACGGCTTCGAACCCATCCAATTATGGTCAACGCAGCAGTGATGTGGAGGCTGTCGATGCAACAATAGAGCGTGAGGTGGAGCGTGCATTAACGCGTGCTGATGCTCGCTTAGGTGATGCTCGTATTCGCGCCCATAGCTATAACGGCACGCTGCTGCTGGTTGGTCAGGTTCCGAGTGAAGAACTTAAAAACATGGCAGGCAATGTAGCATCCAACCTGCGCGGCGTTGACAAAATCCACAATGAACTCACCATTGCGGCCAATCTACCAGCCACTCAGCGTTTAGCCGACACCTGGTTAACTACCAATGTCATCAGCCACCTAGCAACCAACGACCGCATCGACTCTTCGAAATTGAAAGTGACTACAGAAAATGCCAGCGTTTATTTAATGGGCATGGTGACGCGTGAGGAGGCTGACCGCATCGTGAATGCCGCTTCAGCTGTTGGCGGCGTGCAGCGTATTGTCAAGGTATTCGATTATATCGACTAGCGCATCCAGAGCTGAAAAGCCTCGCTACGCGAACAACCTAGCGAGGCTTTTCTATTAAACAGATGCCAACGTCTTTAAAATTACTTCACTACCCGCAGCGTCGGTTTTTTCTTTGGCTTTTCGCTAGCGTCTCCCGTGTCAGCCTCTTTTTCCGCTACTGGCTCGGTTAGCGTTAGCTCAGGCTTAGTGCTATCTGTCGCTGCTTCATCCTCTGTTTCTGATTCATCAGACTCAGCAGCATCCAGCTCCGGCTCGTGCCCAAATACCATGCCCGCGCCGTTTTCACGAGCATAAATAGCAATCAGCGCGGGCATAGGAATCATCACCTGCATAGGCTGACCGCCAAAGCGAGCATTAAAACCAATCGCCTGATTTTCCATAAACAGGTCACGCACTGCTGTCGGAGCAGCATTGAGTACAATTTGCCCGTTTTGTACAAATTGACGCGGCACTTCAACACCAGGCTGGGTAGCGTCAACTACCAGATAGGGTGTTAGGTCGTTGTCTAACAGCCACTCATAGAGGGCTCGGGCGAGATAGGGACGGCTCGACTTCATAAGACTCCCCCCTCCTAACAAGTATGGCCTCTTACCCAGCAGGCTAAGAGGCCGAATGAATTCAAGCGCGCATCTCTTTTTCACGCTCATTCAAAGATGCTTTAAACGCTTCGCGCTCAAATACCCGTGCCATATAGCCTAGCAGCGGCTTCACCTGTTTTTCGGGAAGCTCGATGTTCAGCTCGGGTAGACGCCACAAAATCGGCGCCAAGCAGCAGTCAACCAGCGTAAATTCTTCGCTCATGAAGTAGGGCATATCTTCAAAAATGGGCGAAATGCCAATCAGGCTTTCACGCAGTTCTTTACGCGCCTTATCCGCTTCTTTCTTACCGCCGGTGCGAATCTGCTCAAGCATTGGGCACCACTCGCGCTCGATGCGGTGCATCCACAGACGGCTTTGTGCACGTGCAACCGGATACACCGGTAGCAGCGGTGGATGAGGGAAACGCTCATCCAGATACTCCATCATCACCTTGGATTCATACAGCACCAGCTCACGATCCAGCAGTGTCGGCACGCTGTTGTAAGGGTTGAGGTCTGCCAACTCTTCAGGCGGCTGGTCTTCGTCGACATCAACAATATCGACCGCCACTCCTTTTTCAGCCAGAACAATGCGTACACGATGACTGAAATGATCATCACTACCTGAGTAAAAGATCATTGACGACCGCTTGGCCACAACACCCATGAAAGCATCCTCGCATCAAAACAATCTTGGATAATAACATGCCAGCACCCTCTTATGGGAAGGTAGCTCGCAGTGGAGCACAAACGCAAAAGGCGCACGGCTCTCACCGTGCGCCCAAGCACTTATCTTGCTTTATTAATTAGTGAACGTCTCGCCAGTACTCACGCTTGAGCAGATAAGCAATCACACCAAAAATAAAGATAAAAATAAGTACCTTAGGTGCTAACGCTTGAGCCTGAAGCTTAGACGGCTCACCTACGTAGGCCAGGAAGTTGGTCAGGTCGTATACCGCTTCCTCGAACTCGGCGGGTTCCATAGCACCCGGCTGAGTCACCTGCAGCACATCACAGGACTGATACTTACCCGACAGAGGATCAGGCTCATGACCCGCTACCGGCTGATCGGTCTCCGCACAAACCATCTCCTGGACGCCCTGAAGAGGCTCCAGCACGTTAGGCATCGCCACCAGCTCGTAGACCGTGTTGTTCACACCAGTCGGACGGCTGGGGTCTTTGTAGAACCCTAACAAGTAGGAGTAAATCCAGTCAGTACCACGCAGACGCGCCTCCAGAGTCAGGTCAGGCGGCGCAGCGCCGAACCAGGACTCTGCATCACCACTATCCATGGCAATGTGCATTTGGTCGTTGAACGCTAGGTCAGAGGAGAAAATCAGGTTCTCCTCTACCAGGTCCTGCGGAATGTCTAGGTCTTCAGCAGCACGAGCAAAGCGCTGATGCTCCAGCGAGTGACAGCCCATGCAGTAGTTGACATAAAGCTTCATGCCGTTTTGCAGTGATGCCTGATCCTGCAGATCGGGCTCCATGCTATGGGGCACACTTGCGCCACCAGCCGCCATCGCGGTTACCGGCACTATTGCGAAGAGCAGTGCTAATAATTGCTTTTTCATTAGCCAGTCACCCTTTCCGGAACGGGTTTAGTCTTCTCCAGCTTGGTATAAAACGGCATCAGCAGGAAGAAGGCGAAGTAAATGGCTGTACATACCTGCGCTAGAATCGTGCGGCCTTCCGTTGATGGCAGCACGCCCAACACGCCCAGAATGATGAAGCTAATTGAGAACAGCAGCAGCATGACTTTAGACATCCAGCCTTTGTAGCGCATGGAGCGCACGGGGCTACGGTCAAGCCACGGAAGAACGAACAGCACTGCGATTGCCGCACCCATGCACACAACACCCAGGAACTTAGCGTCAAGCCCGAACAGCGAGAAGGTAATGGCACGCAGAATGGCGTAGAACGGCGTGAAGTACCAAACAGGTGCAATATGATCCGGTGTTTTCAGCGGGTTAGCCGGCTCAAAGTTCGGCTTCTCGATGAAGTAGCCACCCCCTTCAGGGAAGTAGAACACCACCACACAGAAAACAAACAGGAAGACCGCAATACCCACCAAATCTTTCACGGTGTAATACGGATGGAAGGCGATTCCGTCAAGCGGCTTACCGGTCTCGTCTTTTTTCTGCTTGATATCGATGCCATCGGGGTTGTTAGAACCCACTTCATGCAATGCGATGATGTGCAACACTACCAGCGCCAGAATAACGATAGGCAACGCAACGACATGCAGCGCGAAGAAACGGTTAAGCGTAATACCGGAGATCAAGAAATCACCGCGTACCCACTGCGCAAGATCTGGACCAATACCAGGGATCGCAGAGAACAGCGAAATAATTACCTGAGCCCCCCAGTAAGACATCTGCCCCCAAGGCAGCAGATAGCCCATGAAGGCTTCCGCCATCAAGGCAAGGTAAATGGCCATACCAAAGATCCACACCAGCTCACGGGGCGCTTTGTAGGAACCATACATGAGGCCACGGAACATGTGCAGATAGATCACCACGAAAAAGGCAGACGCCCCCGTGGTATGCATGTAGCGAATTAGCCAGCCCCACTCTACATCACGCATGATGTACTCAACTGAAGCGAACGCGCCTTCAGCTGACGGGTTAAAGCTCATGGTTAACCACACACCTGTCAATATTTGGTTTACCAACACAAGTAGTGCCAGCACACCAAAAATGTAGAAGAAGTTGAAATTCTTCGGTGCATAGTATTTGGTCAGATGGTCTTGCATCATCTGGGTGGCTGGGAATCGATCATCCACCCACCGCATGATGCCGCTTTCGGCCTTTGCCTTATTTGGATTAGCCATTAGGCACTCTCCTCGTCTTCGCCCACCACGATGATATCGTCGCTCTCAAAGCGGTACGGCGGCACCTCAAGGTTAGTCGGCGCGGGTACGTTGTTAAATACACGGCCGGCTAAGTCAAAGCGAGAGCCATGGCACGGACAGAAGAAACCACCCGGCCAGTTGTCGACACCCACCCCTTCCGCATCCGGCTCAGGCCGAAACAGAGGAGAGCAACCCAAGTGCGTACAGATACCAATCAGCACGCCAATTTCAGGCTTGATAGAACGCAAATCACCCTGAATGTAAGCGGGCTGCTGCGGCACTTCCGATTCGGGGTCCGCTAGGCTATCTGCACCCAGCGACTGTGTACGCTCAATCATTTCAGGCGTACGGTTAATAATCCAAATCGGGCGACCACGCCACTCGACGGTCATACGCTGTCCCGGCTCAAGCTTAGATATATCTGCTTGAACCGGGGCACCTGCCGCCCTTGCCTTGGCACTAGGCTGCCAAGATGCCACAAAGGGGACCGCAACCCCGACAGCGCCCACCGCCCCCACAACGGAGGTGGCGCCCACGAGGAAACGGCGCCGACCTTTGTTTACGCCGTTATCTGCCATTTCTGGTTTCTCCCATCAGCTTACCCGTTCCGTCGCAAAGGCGTCTTGCGACGACGAATATCAAATACGGTCTATGTTAAAAAAACAAAGCGCTCTGCACAAGAACAACCGCCCCGGACAATGGTGGTATGAGCACTATAATTTTTTGATATTCCAATAAAAAACGCCCAGGTCTTTGACCTGGGCGCTTTTGCCGCATAGCGTAAAATTAACGCTTGGAGAACTGCGGACGGCGACGTGCTTTACGCAGACCGACTTTCTTACGTTCGACCTGACGGGCATCACGGGTAACATAGCCCGCAGCACGCAGCGCAGGACGCAGGTCTTCGTTGTAGTTCATCAAGGCACGAGTGATGCCGTGACGAATAGCGCCAGCCTGTGAAGAGCCGCCGCCGCCTTCAACGGTAACGTAAACGTCGAACTGGTTTAGGGTCTCAGTCAGCTCTAGCGGCTGACGAACAACCATGCGACCAGTAACACGACCGAAGTACTGGTCAAGTTCGCGGTTGTTGACGGTAATTTTGCCGGAGCCCGGCTTCAGGAACACGCGAGCGGTGGAAGTCTTGCGGCGCCCGGTACCGTAATACTGCTGTGTCATGGCGAAGATTTCCTCAGATGTTCAGTTCAAGCGGCTGCTGGGCAGCATGCGGATGCTCGGCACCAGCGTACACTTTCAACTTGGAGTACATGGCGCGACCCAACGGACCTTTCGGCAGCATGCCTTTAACGGCAGACTCGATGATACGCTCGGGAGCGTGGTCGAGCATTTTGTCGAATGTCATGGAGCGCAGACCGCCCGGGTAACCTGTGTGGCGGTAGTAGGTCTTAGCCTTCGCCTTGTTGCCGGTTACTTGGACTTTCTCGGCATTGATCACGACGATGTAGTCGCCAGTGTCAACGTGAGGGGTAAATTCGGGCTTATGCTTGCCACGCAGGCGGCGAGCAATCTCGGTTGCCAGACGACCGAGCGTTTTGTCCGTAGCGTCGACAATATACCAGTCGCGCTGGACGGACTGCGGCTTAGCACTGAACGTCTTCATGGATGAAATCACCAGATTAAGTGTGTTGGGTGACTCACACCGCTAGGCGGCGAAGCACCATCCCTATTTTTTTTGGTTGCAAGCATGAGCCAGCAACATGTAGCGAGGCGGCATTCTACAGCAAGCCCTTCGGCAAGTTAAGTGCCGTCTGTATTTTTTTGCATGGACGCCTAAAAACTAGGGTTTATGAGGGAGCGCCAAATACTCCCGGGACTGCATCTCTTGCAGCCGCGACAGGGTGCGCTGGAACTCAAAGGTTAGTTTGCCGTCGCTATACAGCGACTCAACCGGCACTTCGGCAGACATCAATAGCTTCACGCCGCGATCGTAAAACTCGTCAACCATATTAATAAAGCGGCGCGCCTGGTCATCTTTTTTGGCATCCATACGGGGCACATTGGCAACCAACACCGTATGGAATTCCCGGGCAATTTCAATGTAATCATTTTGGCTACGAGGGCCATCGCATAGCTCGGCAAACTCAAACCAGACCACATCTTCATGCAAGCGGCGGGTTTTCAGCACTCGGTGATTCACCTCCAGCGGCGCCCCCTCCTCACCCGGCTGCCCGGCAATTTCTCTAAAGCTGCGCGCCAATTCCTGCTCGGCAGCAGCATCTAAAGGCGCATGAAATATCTCCGCACGCTCCAACGCCCGCAGACGGTAGTCAATGCCCGAGTCGACGTTAACCACCTCGCAATGGCGGTTCACCAGCTCAATCGCAGGCATAAACCGCGCACGCTGCAGGCCATCTTTATAAAGATCGTCGGGCACGATATTAGAGGTTGCCACCAATATCACGCCGCGTTCGAATAGCGCTTCCAGCAAGTTGGCCAGAATCATGGCGTCGGTAATGTCTTTGACAAAAAATTCATCAAAACAGATCACGCGTGCCTCTGCCGCAAATTTACCGGCGATGAGCGTCAGCGGGTTTTTCTCGCCCTTATAGTGCGTTAGCTCATTATGCACCCGCTGCATAAAGCGGTGGAAATGCGTACGCATCTTCTCCGGAAACGGCAGTGCCTCATAAAAGGTATCCACTAGGTACGTTTTTCCTCGGCCTACGCCGCCCCAAAAGTAGAGACCTTTTACTTGAGGAACGGGTGGCTTGGCCGGATCGCTTTTCTTACCCAACAGCCCCGCCATTTTGGCCTTAAGACCTTTATTGGCCACCACCGTTTTGGGCACGGTAGTAGGCGCTGACAGAAGATCATCGTAGAGGCGCTGAAGATGCTTCACCGCCTGCTCCTGGGCAGGGTCGTATTGAAAATCGCTACGTTTGAGATCTTCTTGATAGCGCTCAAGCGGCGTTGGCCGACGCGCTTGATCGGACGCCTGACGTGCAGATACTGATGGCATTAATGTGCTCCCGCAACGCATAGTCCAAGCCATATCGTCGACGCGCTGCAGCACGCCAGACAAAGCTTGCTCAAATAAATGGGGCTAATTATACGCCGCCTAAACGCTAAGCGCATGAGTGGATTGACCCAACCGACTGAGACGCGCCTATAATGGGGCCTGTTTTAAGAGCACCGCCACGAGATGGCGCGCATCACTATTAGGGAGAACACTGTGGAAGCAAGCTCGCCATTCACTTTTACGTTAATTGGCCTGGCCATTGGTTTTGCCATCGGCTTGGGGTGCTACCGGCTTTTCAGCAAGAGCGCTCGGGATATCGCTACCCTCAAGCAAGCATTGCTTGAAAGGGAACACCAGATCGCGGAACTAAAGAAAAGTATGGGCAGCCACTTAACAAGTTTCCAACAACGCTTGGACAATATCCGCTTTGAAACCAGCCAGCTTGAACAGCTGGTAGAAAGCGAAGCAGCGCAATGGAAACTACCCAGCATAAAACCCTCATCTAGCCCTATTACTGGCAACGATGAAAATGACAGCGGCGTCGCCATGCCCAGAGACTACGCAGCGGGTAAAAACGGCACGCTTTCAGAGGATTTTGGCTTAAAGGAGAGTCACCAGCCCACCGATAGTGCAGCAGCACAACCTCCTCGGTACTAGCTTTCTCCTCAGCACTCACTTTCCAGCGCCGGCTTTACAGCACCAAGATCTTCCAGCACTAAGGAATACGCCTTTACTGCTGGTATCGCAACCACTGAACAAAGGGCACCTGCCAGCAATCGACAGGTGCCTCAGCCCACTAAGTTAGGCAGGGTTATCAATATCTACAAAGCGATGCTCTACATCGAACTCACTACCCAACCATTCACCTAGGGCTTGAACACCATAACGCTCAGTGGCGTGATGCCCTGCCGCAATATAGTGAATACCCATCTCACGCGCCAAATGTGTGGTGCGCTCAGAAATCTCACCAGAAACAAAAACTTGTGCTCCTACCTCGTAGGCTGCGGTAATCATGTCTTGGGCCCCGCCCGTGCACCACGCGATGCGCTCTATGGGCTCGGTAAGCGGCGCTTCCACAACAAGGGGCGGACGCTGTAGCGCGGCACTGATTTGCCCAGCAAGCTCGCCTATACTGTGCGGCGCAACCAAACGCCCCGACCAGAGCAGCCCTTCGCCCAACTCTCCATCTAGGCAACCCTCCACTTTCCAACCAAGCCGTTTAGCTAACTGGGCATTGTTCCCCATCTCCGCATGGGCATCCAACGGCAAGTGGTAAGCAAGCAAGCTAATATCATTAGCAAGCAGTGTTTTAATGCGACGCTGCTTCATCCCAGTCACCGGTACCGGCTCGTTTTTCCAAAAATAGCCGTGATGGACAAGCACCATATCCGCCTGCCATGCCACTGCCTCATCCAGTAGCGCCTGGCAAGCCGTCACCCCTGTCATCACTCGATTGACAGTGTCACGCCCTTCAACCTGCAATCCATTAACCGTGAAGTCCTTAAATTGACTGGCGCGTAGCTGGTGGTCACAAGCGGCGACAAGTTGATCCCGATGATTCACACTCACTCCTTAACAGTTTAAACCGCCACCGTGAGGCACAGCGGCATTCAGTGTTACCATAACGGTATTGTAAGACTCGCTCCGCATTATCGCGAACCTCGCGACTATTTAGACTGCCACCCGCTGAGGAATCCTCGCATGCACCGCTTTGTGCTGCCCTACTTATGGCCAATTACCACAGGGCTTCTACTTGCCACTGTACTCTTGCTCGTCTTTCCCGAGCAGTTGCCCAACCCATTTCGTCAAAGCCCGCCTACCTCTGTTGAGGCGCCCCCCGCCCTAGTGCCCACTAGCAGTGAACAGTCAGCCAACCGGCCTGCACCAGATGTGCGCCAAGCGCCCTCTCTTACACGCAATCAAGGTCCTGCCAGTTACTCAGAAGCGGTTAACAAAGCTGCTCCAGCCGTTGTCAATATTTATTCGTCACGTATCGTTGCACGAGACCAGCACCCGCTGATGTCCGACCCTTTTTTTCAACAATTTTTTAGTGGAGACGACGCCACCACTCATCAACGAATGCTCTCCAGCTTAGGCTCAGGCGTTATTGTCAGTGATGACGGCTATGTACTAACTAATCATCATGTGATTAATGGCGCAGATCAGATCCAGGTTGCTCTGCGAGATGGGCGGGAAACCCTGGCTGAAGTGGTTGGTACTGACCCAGAGAGCGACCTGGCTGTGCTGCGCATTACGCTCGATAATTTGCCCGTGATTGAGCTAGCTGACTCAGAGGAGGTTGCCGTCGGCGATGTAGCCCTGGCGATTGGTAACCCCTTTGGCGTGGGACAAACCGTGACCATGGGAATTATTAGCGCCACAGGGCGCAGCCACTTAGGGCTTAATGCGTATGAGGATTTCATTCAGACCGACGCAGCCATTAACCCCGGCAACTCCGGCGGCGCGTTGGTCAATCCAGAAGGCGCTCTAGTAGGTATTAACACGGCGATTTTCTCACGTTCTGGCGGCTCTCAAGGCATCGGCTTTGCGATTCCTGCCAACCTCGCTCACAGCATCCTTGATGAGCTGGTAACTCGTGGTCGTGTAATTCGCGGTTGGCTGGGTATTGAAGCCCAGGCCCTTTCACGGGAGCTTGCCGCCTCGTTTGGGCTACGCACACCCCAGGGAGTTATTGTGGCAGGTGTAGTAAGCGGCGGTCCGGCTGCCCAGGCAGGCTTACAACCAGGAGATGTACTGCTCTCTATTGATGGCCAGGTCATTCTAGATGCTCGCGCTACCATGAGCGACATTGCCTCTATTCCTCCTGGCACATCGCTACCGCTTACTATTGTACGGGGTGGCGAGCGCATGGAGATGACGCTTGAGGTGGGGGAACGACCGGTGCCGACCAACGCGACGTCAGCCGACCGGCAGAGCGGCTCTTAGCTCCACCCTGCCGAACCGAACTCACTGCCTGTCAATCGCGGATGCGATATTCGGCGGAGCGAGCATGGGCAGTGAGATACTCACCGCGAGCAAGGACAGAGGCAACTTTACCAAGCTCTGACGCCCCTTCTGGGGAGCAGTAGATGATAGAAGAGCGCTTCTGGAAGTCGTACACCCCGAGCGGTGAGGAGAACCGCGCCGTGCCGGACGTTGGCAGCACATGGTTTGGCCCCGCACAGTAATCCCCCAATGCTTCCGAGGTGTGGCGCCCCATAAAGATAGCGCCCGCATGGCGGATATCGTCTAGCCATGTCTCAGGCTCTGCGACCGACAACTCAAGGTGCTCGGGCGCGATACGATTAATCATCTCAACCGCTTCTGCCTGATCTTTACACAGGATCAACGCACCGCGACGGTTCAACGACGCACGTGCAATCTCTTCGCGCTCAAGCGTTGGCAGTAGCCGCTCAATAGAAGCCGCCACCGCATCCAGATGCGCCGCATCCCAGCTCACCAAGATTGCCTGGGCATCCTCGTCATGCTCTGCTTGGGAGAAGAGGTCCATCGCTAACCAGTCCGGGTCGGTTTGACCATCGGAGACCACCATGATCTCGGAAGGCCCGGCGATCATATCGATCCCCACTTGCCCAAATACGGCCCGTTTCGCAGTGGCCACATAGATATTGCCCGGCCCAACAATTTTGTCGACCCGAGGAACGCTTTGCGTACCATAGGCCAGCGCAGCAACAGCCTGGGCACCGCCAATGGTAAACACATAATCGACGCCCGCCAGATGGGCCGCAGCCAGCACCAGGTCGTTCAGCACACCATCAGGAGTTGGCACCACCATGACGATTTCACGCACGCCAGCCACATGAGCAGGGATCGCATTCATTAACACCGAGGAGGGATAAGCCGCCTTCCCACCCGGCACATAAATACCAGCCCGATCAAGTGGCGTGACTTTTTGCCCCAACACCGTACCGTCAGCTTCTTCATACTGCCAAGAAGTCGGCTTTTGCCGCTCGTGGTAGCGCTTAATACGCTCAGCGGCGGTGGCCAGTGCATCACGCTGTTCCGCTGGCAAGCCGTCAAACGACTTTTTTAGCTGCTCCGGCGTTAAGCGCAGTTGCTCCATCGACTCAACCGATAGACGATCAAAGCGGTTCGTTGCCTCAATCACCGCCTGGTCGCCACGCTGCTTAACATCGGCCAAGATTTCCTCAACACGAGCCTGGACCGCTTTATCAGACACGCCCTCCCAATCCAGCAACGCATCGAGTTGCTGATGGAATGCAGGCTCTCGTGTAGAGAGACGGGCAATGGTGGCTGTGGTTGTATCGCTCATGATGAACCTCGCGTCATTCAGTAGGCTGCGCCTGGCGCTTTTTAACGGCATTTTCCAAACGGGCTAGCAGCGGCTTGATACGGTCATGCTTCATGGTCATGGCCGCCTTGTTCACCACCAAACGAGTGCTGATATGGGCAATAAGTTCACGAGGCTCCATACCGTTGGCACGCAATGTATTACCGGTATCGACAATATCCACGATCTCATCGGCCAAGTTCATCAATGGAGCAAGTTCCATAGCGCCATAGAGCTTGATCACTTCCGCTTGAATACCCTGCTCGGCGTAGTAACGACGCGCCACATTCACAAACTTGGTAGCAACACGACGACGCGCTTTAGCAGGGGGCTGTCCGGTCACACCGGCCGTCATCAGCTTGCAGCGGGCAATATCCAAGTCCAGAGGCTCGTAAAGCCCTTCAGCACCGTGCTCAAGCAACACGTCTTTTCCAGCGATACCCACATCTGCCGCGCCCAGTTGTACGTAGGTCGGCACGTCCGTTGCCCGGATAATCACCAGCTTGACGTCAGGCAGGTTGGTGTCAAACAGCAGCTTACGACTTTTACTTAAATCCTCGGCAGGCGTAATGCCTGCGTCCGCCAGCAACGGCAGAGTTTCTTCAAGAATACGCCCTTTTGAAAGGGCTAGAATTAATTGCTTACTCATGGTGTAAGGCCAGTGGTTGTCCGCGTGGCTTAGCCGGGGATACGGCGAATTTTCGCCCCCAGCAGCTGTAATTTTTCCTCGATACACTCGTAGCCACGATCAATATGGTAGATACGATCGACCAAGGTCTCCCCCTCGGCCATCATGGCAGCAATCACTAGCGACGCTGATGCGCGTAGGTCGGTTGCCATCACGGGGGCACCAGAGAGTTTATCAACGCCCTTAATTAACGCGGCGTTACCCTCTAGTACGATGTTCGCGCCCATACGGTTCAGCTCTTGAACGTGCATAAAGCGGTTTTCGAAAATCGTTTCAACCACTCGTGAATGCCCTTCTGCCACTGCATTCATTGCTACGAACTGCGCCTGCATATCGGTAGGAAATGCTGGATAAGGAGCAGTGCGAATATTGACCGCTTTCGGGCGCTTGCCGTGCATATCCAGCGCAATCCAATCCTCACCGCTGGTAATCTCGGCGCCCGCCTCTTCCAGCTTGGCGAGTACCGCCTCTAAGATATCGGCACGGGTGCGCTTCACTTTTACACGCCCGCCAGTCATCGCCGCTGCAACCAGGAAGGTACCGGTCTCAATACGGTCAGGCATGACGTCATGCTCACAGCCATGTAGTGAGGCAACACCGTCAATGGTGATGGTATCGGTACCGTGGCCACGAATCTGTGCGCCCATTTTGATCAAGCACTCGGCCAGATCAACCACCTCAGGTTCGCGGGCGGCGTTTTCGAGAATGGTCCGGCCTTCTGCCAAGGTCGCTGCCATCAGCAGGTTTTCCGTGCCGGTGACAGTCACTGTGTCAAAAAAGATCGTCGCACCTTTCAAGCGGCCATCAACACGGGCGCGAATATAGCCTGCTTCAACGTGAATCTCAGCCCCCATGGCCTCTAGGCCACGCAGGTGCAAATCCACCGGACGCGAGCCGATAGCGCAGCCACCCGGCAACGACACATCCGCTTTGCCAAAATGCGCCAGCAGCGGCCCCAGCACCAGAATAGAGGCGCGCATTTTTTTAACCAGCTCATAGGGCGCGTGGCACTGGGTCACCTGAGAGCCATCCAGCTGGATGCTCAACTTTTCACCCATCACGGGCTCAACGCCCATACGCCCCAGCAGCTCCAACGTGGTGGTAATATCCTGCAAATGAGGCAAGTTACCGATCACCACTGGGCCATCTGCCAATAGGCTCGCGCATAGAATGGGCAGAGCCGCATTCTTAGCACCACTCGCCCAGACTTCGCCATCCACCGAGCCGTTGCCGGTGATAATTAGTTTATCCATGAAGCAGCCGTTACTCAGCGTTTTCCGACGCGGTTTGCCACTGCGTCGGTGTAAACGTTTTGATGCTGATAGCGTGTAGCGCGCCTGAGGCGATTTCATCACTTAACGCTGCGTATACAAGCTGCTGACGCTTCACCGGAGAAAGACCTTCAAAGGCTTCGCCAACCGCAATTACCTGAAAATTGCAGCCTTCACCCTGGATGTGAAACTCACACCCATCGATGCGGGATTCAAGCAGTGCTTTTACCTCGTTGGGTTGCATGAGACAGGAAACTCCTTTGGGGTCATTGAAATAGTAAGAAATAGGTGAACATGATAAAGAAAAGCAGCACGCTTGGCGATGCTGAGCCGCCCTATCAATTAATAGGGCAGCCAGAAGGCTGCCCTAAACAAAGCGTCATATTAGGCAGTGCCGCCCGACATGTCCGTCAGCGCCCCCAGCTCTGCCAGAGAGGCAAGCCGCTGAAGGGGCGGCGATAAAGTGACCGCTCGCACGGAAATATCCAGCGCTTGGCATGCACGAAGCCACTCGAATAACACGCTGATAGCAACGCTGCTGGCCTTACTGACTTGGCGAAAGTCGAAGCCAACTTCCTGGCAGCCCGCACTGCGCAGCCATTTCACCCCCGCAGCAGCCACCTCCGCCGCTGCATTCATGGTCACATCACCCGCTACCTCAAGGCTGTCAGACCGAGCGTTGAGTGATACTTCCGGTCGAGCAAGCAGCGACGTCACGCGTCGCCTCCCTGCTCCAACTCGTCGACACCGATCTCCGGCGCCCAGCCACGAATAACCGCATCGTAATCACGGTTATTGTCACGCATGGCCTGGTCAAACTGGTTGCGGAACGTCAGGCCAAGATTAATACCATTGACAATCACGTTGACAACACGCCATTGACCGTCAGAGAGGCGGAGGCTGTAACTCACGGGGTAGACCTGGCCGTTGGTAGCGACAATTTCCATATCGACGCTCGCTTGGTCTTCATAGCGCTGACTGCGCTGATTATTCAGCACACGCAACTCATCATAATCAAACGTCACCAAACCGCGGGTATAAGTATCAATCAGCGTTTGGCGAAACACGTCGGCAAACTGGCTACGCTGCTCAGGGGTTGCGTTACGGAAATAACTGCCCATCACGCTGGCACCGATATAGCGGAAATCGGCGACGTCATTGAGACTATCGTTCACTAGGGCTTTCAGCTCATCCAAATTGTTGGCGTAGTAATCCTCTTTACCATTGATCTGGTTCATAAATGATTCGATATTGTCACGAATCATTGCTTCAGGCGACTGCGTTTGCGCTTGGGCTAGTAGCGGGGTTAATAGCAGCATAAGCGCCAGCACTACCCGTTGGACAAAAGCTATCCGATGAACAAAAGTAGAAAGAACGTATTGCATCACATCGACCTCTTTACTATGGATAATTGAACGCATTTAGTTACTAACCATGTTGGATACGAATTGCTGAATAAGCTCTTCTAGCACCAAGGCGGACTGAGTGTCGCGAATGACATCACCCTCTTCCAGCACGTCGGGTGAACCGCCAACGCTGAGGCCGATATACTGCTCGCCTAGCAACCCGGCCGTTAAAATCGCAGCGGTCGTATCCTGAGAGAGCTGCCCTTCAAGCTCGCTATCAAGGCTTAAAATCACGCGAGCATCATACCACTCTGTATCTAGCTCAATGGCTTCGACGCGCCCTACTGTGACACCTGCCATGGTGACGCGTGCGCGCGGCTTTAACCCTCCGATGTTGGCAAAGTTTGCCTCAAGGCGGAACGTATCTGAGGGCGCTGAGAGCGTTAAGCCGCTGACACGCAGGCCAAGAAATACCAGTCCTACAATCCCCGCCAGCATAAACAAGCCAACACCAAACTCCATGGTTTTACTGCGCTTCATGGCACTACCCCACCCTTAAAGGCCGCCGAACATGACGGCAGTTAAAACAAAATCTAGCCCTAGCACCGCCAACGAGGAGTACACCACCGTACGTGTGGTGGCGCGGGAGATCCCTTCCGATGTGGGCACTAAGTCATACCCTTGAAATACCGCAATCCAAGTGACCACAAGCGCAAACACCACACTTTTAATCATGCCATTGCCGATATCATCAATAAATGAAACGCTGGCCTGCATATTGCTCCAGTAAGAGCCTTCAAACACTCCTAGCCACTCGACACCTACCAAATAGCCGCCCCAGATCCCGACAACGCTGAAACCAACGGTGAGAATAGGTAACGCCACAAACCCTGCCCAGAGTCTTGGCGCCACCACACGGCGCAGCGGGTCCACGCCGATCATTTCCATACTGGTCAGCTGCTCGGTAGCTTTCATTAAGCCAATTTCAGCCGTTAATGCAGACCCAGCCCGCCCGGCAAATAGCAGTGCAGCCACCACCGGCGCCAGCTCACGCAGCAACGAAAGCGCCACCATTTGGCCTAACGCCTGTTCAGCGCCGAAATCCACCAAAATGGTATATCCCTGCAGCGCCAGCACCATGCCAATAAAAAGCCCCGACACCAGTACAATGGCCAGTGAGAGCACACCGACAAAGTGCATCTGGCGCAGCCAAAGCGACCACCCCTCCCTAGACGGCACACCAACTGCCGACTGAGCGAGAAACACTGTGGCGCGCCCCAGGGCCTCGACTACATCGCACCCTTTACGGCCTAGCCGGGTCACCCGCGCCGCATAGTGTGAAAATTTTGACTGCATCTACCCTGCCTTAATAGCTAAATCGTGACCGAGGATATCCCGGTAAAGCATTTCTGCGGGATAGTGGAACGGCACCGGCCCATCCGGCTCGCCGTGCATAAACTGGCTGACACGCGGGTCCTGGTTCGCATCGAGCGTACTCGGTGTGCCGTGGGCCACGACTTGGCCATCCGCGATGAGATAAAGGTAATCAGCAATGCTCAGCGTCTCTTTAATATCATGGGAGACCACAACCGAGGTTAATGACAATGCTTGGTTAAGCCGCTTAATCAACTGCACCAACACGCCCATAGAAATAGGGTCCTGGCCTACGAAGGGTTCGTCATAGAGAATCAGCTCGGGGTCGAGCGCCACCGCGCGAGCCAGCGCGACCCGTCTTGCCATCCCTCCCGACAGCTCGGCAGGAGTGAGATGTCTTGCCCCGCGTAGCCCCACCGCCTGCAGCTTTAATAGCACCAGGTCACGAATCATTGTATCAGGCAAGTCGGTATGCACCCGCAGCGGGAAGGCAACGTTTTCAAACACATCCAAATCCGAAAACAGCGCACCACTTTGGAATAGCATCCCCATCCGCTTACGCAGCGCAAACAGCGCCTTGCGGGATAGGCGGTGCACATCCTGGCCATCGATTAAAACCCGCCCACGGTCTGGTGTTAACTGACCACCTATTAGCTTCAGTAATGTCGTTTTCCCCGTTCCGCTCGGCCCCATGATAGCTGTTACCTGACCGCGAGAGATGGTCATGTTGATCCCGCGAAAAATATCGTGGTCGCCCCGCGAAAAATACACATCTTCAATCTTTATGAAGGGAACATCTGTCATGGGCTGATTGGCCTTCATCCTCTTGCCAGCACACGCGAGTATATAACGGGCAGTGCATCTGGAAATTTAAAAAACAGTGTTTTCGAAATATTATCGAACATCGTATCCTAACGCTATTCACAGTAACAGTCGCGTAAAGCATCAGCGCTTAAAACAATCATCGCCCACAGCGGTGCCATTCCGTCTATTCCTCGATGCGCTTTAGCTATAAACCGCTCCAAGATGTTATTCTTACCGACCACTCATAATGACTATGTACATGAGACACACCATGCGTCAGCCTTCTCATACACCCAGCCAACTACGTGAAAGTGCGCTGCGTACCCTGCAAATTGAGCAAGCAGCCATTGGCGGGTTGCAGGCCAAGTTGGATGAAGGTTTCGACCATGCCTGCCAGCTTATGCTTGCCTGCCAGGGGCGCGTGGTGGTCACTGGCATGGGAAAATCAGGCCATATCGCCGGCAAAATCGCCGCTACCCTGGCCAGCACCGGCACTCCAGCGTTTTTTGTTCATCCAGGCGAAGCCAGCCACGGCGACTTGGGCATGATTACCCGCGCCGATGTCGTGCTAGCGCTTTCCAACTCCGGTGAAACCGCTGAAGTCACCGCGCTGCTTCCACTGCTCAAGCGGCTAGGCACTCCTTTAGTCAGCATGACAGGGCGCCCCGGCTCCACTCTGGCCCGCCACGCAGACGCCCACTTGGATAGCGGCGTGGAGCGAGAAGCCTGCCCGCTTGATCTTGCTCCCACCAGCTCTACTACCGCTGCACTAGCCCTGGGCGATGCCCTTGCCGTTGCGCTTTTGGAAGCACGCGGCTTTACCGCCGAAGACTTTGCCCTCTCCCACCCGGGCGGCAGTTTGGGCAAGCGCCTCCTGCTGCGTGTTAGCGACTTAATGCACGACGGCTCGCGCCTCCCCCAAGTGGCATTGGGCAGCCAGCTGCGCGATGCGCTTTTGGAAATTACCCGCCAAGGGCTAGGGTTCACCTGCGTGGTGGATAGCGAGGGTCGGCTTGCCGGTGTCTATACCGATGGCGACCTGCGCCGCACGCTAGACCAATACCACGACCTGCGCGATGTGCTGGTCGATGACGTGATGACACGCCCCGGCAAACGCATTGGCCCGGATATCTTGGCCGCCGAAGCGGTACGCATTATGGAAGATAACCGCATCACGGCCCTAGCGGTAGTTGATGAGCAGCAGCGCCCCATCGGCGCACTGCACATGCACGACCTGCTTGCTAGCGGCGTCATTTAATAACTTTTTATACTGCCTTTATGGTAAATGGATAATGGAGGCTTTATGGCCCTACCCGATGCTCTACTTGACCGGCTGCGCCGCGTAAAACTGCTGGCGATTGATGTGGACGGCGTGCTCACCGATGGCCGCCTCTATTTTCAGGCCGATGGAATCGAAATCAAAGCGTTTCACACCCAGGACGGCCATGGCCTGAAGCTACTTAAGCGCGTCGGCATCCATGTGGCACTGATTACTGGCCGTGATTCTCCCATGGTGAGCCAACGTGCTGCTGCCTTGGGTATCAGCCATGTGCATCAGGGCTGTGAAGATAAGCTAACCACTCTGCGAGAGCTCTGTCAGCGCCTTGGCATCACCCTAGAACAAGTCGCCTACTGTGGGGACGATCTCCCCGACCTTGCCCCCATCAAGCGCGCTGGCGTCGGCATTACAGTACCTAATGCGCCAGACTATATGCACACCCACGCTGACTGGATCACCGAACGCCTTGGAGGCCACGGCGCTGTGCGCGAAATTTGCGATACCCTGCTGATGTCACAAGGGCATTGGGACGCCGTGCTCGATACGTATTTACACGGGCACTCATAATGCAAGTTAGGGTGAAAAAGCGCGTTTGGTTAACGGGCATGGTGATTGCTCTTGGAGGCCTGCTAGTTTGGTTAGATCCACGCGGGCCTCAAGATCGTGTTTTAGATCCAGAGGCCCGTGCCCAGGAGCCTGGACACGTCTTAGAAAATGCCGAAATTACCCTCTTCGGTGAATCAGGCGCCATCCAGCAGTCACTAGCGACGCCTCAGCTGGTGCATACTCCCCAAACAGCGATGACGGAGGTGTTGTCTCCCCATGTCACACTGTTTGATAGTGAGCAGCGCGAGTGGCTCGCTACGGCCAATACCGGCACCCTAAATACTGAGACTCAGGCGTTAACCTTAGCAGGTTCTGCACGACTGCTAGCCCCAGAAGAAGGATGGCAGCTTGATACTGAACTATTAAACTACGACGGGATTACCCGCCACGCCTGGAGTGATACTCATGTGGTGTTACAGCAGCCTCCCCAGCATATGGAAGCATCACGGATGGATGTATGGCTGGATGACAGCCAAGTCCGCTTAACCAACAATGTGCGCGGCGTCCATCCGCCTGCCACCCAGTCCCCATAGGAGTCGTGATGAATGCTTTAATCCGCACTGCACTCTTTGCCCTTGCCATTCCAATTGCCACAGTTGCGATGCCCGTTTCAGCACAAAGTCAAGCGCCCATTCACGTGGAGGCCGACCGATTAGACCTTGATCAACGGGCGGGAACAGCCGTGTATACCGGTAACGTTGATATTCGCCAAGGCAATATGCAACTACGCGGCGAGCGGGTAGAGATTCAGCGTAACGACGCTGGAGAACTGTCTCGCGCTATCGCCACGGGGGAACGCGCCTACTTACGGAACCAGCTTGAAGATCAAGAAACTCCCATAGAAGGCTGGGCACGCCGAATTATTTATCACGTTTCCGAACGTCGCGTTGAACTCATCGACCAAGCGGAGCTTACCCAACAGGGGGACCACTTCGAAGGCGGGCGCTTAGAGTACTTTATCGACCAAGAAATAGTGCAAGCGCGCTCTGACGTTAGCGGCAGCGAGCCGCAGCGTATTCGCATGACTCTTCAGCCCGAGCAATAGGGAGAAACCACGTGGCAGTATCAACCTCCGGCATAGCGCTGGAATCCACGCCGGTCAAAACCCTCTATGCCCATCACTTGGCAAAGAGCTATAAACGCCGCCGCGTCGTCAAAGATATCAATCTAGAAATCACTCAAGGTAGTGTAGTCGGACTACTAGGACCTAACGGGGCAGGCAAAACCACCTCGTTTTATATGATCGTAGGCCTGGTCAAATCCGATGCAGGCAACGTACGTATTGATGACTTAGACCTTACTCATGCCCCTATGCATGAACGTGCACTTGCAGGGATTGGCTACCTCCCCCAGGAGGCCTCCATTTTCCGCAAGCTCTCGGTGGCCGATAACATTATGGCTATTTTAGAGACCCGCAAGGAACTTGACCGCAACGCCCGGGAAGCACATCTTGAGGCGCTACTCGAAGATTTTCACATCACCCACATACGCGACAACCTAGGTATGAGCCTCTCCGGGGGTGAAAGGCGCCGAGTGGAGATTGCCCGCTCGCTGGCCACTGAACCGGCCTTTATCTTGCTCGATGAGCCTTTCGCGGGGGTAGACCCTATTTCCGTGGGAGAAATTAAAACGATCATTCGAGCGCTGAAAAAACGCCATATTGGCGTTTTAATCACCGACCATAACGTGCGTGAAACTCTGGACATTTGTGATATTGCCTACATTGTTGGCGATGGTCACATTATTGCCAGTGGAAATGCCCAGGAAATCCTCAATAACCAGAAAGTCAGAGAAGTTTACTTAGGCGAAGATTTCCGCCTCTAAACAACGCCCTGTGCCAACACTTATCTTAGTGGCATGTTTATTGCACTTGCACCAAGCGATAACTCGCTCTAGGGTGGAGCTTTCTGATTAGCGAGTGGTTCTCAGATGGTCATGAAAGCTTCTCTTCAACTGCGTATCGGCACACAGCTAACCATGACACCTCAGCTGCAGCAGGCCATTGCCCTGCTTCAGCTATCGACGCTGGACCTTCGTCAAGAAATTCAGCAAGCGCTCGATGCCAACCCCATGCTTGAGCAGGAGGATGAGTTCGGCGAGCAAGCCGTCAGCGAGGCTCAAGAAGCAGAGTGGTCTGAGAGCATCCCTACCGAACTCTCTGTCGACAGCGACTGGTCAGATACCTACCAAGACATAGGAAGCCTGGGTGGCAGCAGTGAAGGACCCGATTTCGAGCGCCAAGCCGCCGGGCAGTCCCTTCAAGGTCACCTGCTGTGGCAGCTGGCTATGACAGACTTTAGCCCGCGAGATTACGCGATTGCGGAAAGCCTGATTGACGCGTTGGATGCCAACGGTTATCTCACCCAGCCGCTCAATGACATCCGTGAGGGCTTAAAAGCTCAAGGTCATGAAAGCCTCAGCCAGCGGGAAGTGGAAAATACGCTGCTGCGCTTGCAGCAGTTTGAACCTACCGGTGTTTTTGCCCGCGATCTGCGCGAGTGCCTAATGCTTCAGCTTGCGACACTACCCGAAGATACGCCGCTATTGATGCCCGCAAAACGGCTGGTGCGTCAGTTTTTAGAAGCATTGGGCAAGGATGATATGCGATTACTAAAGCGTCGCTTAAGCCTCACGGACGAGCAGCTCGACGATGTCATTCGTTTAATTCGCAGCCTTGACCCTCGCCCCGGCAGTGTCTACGGCGTTACCGACGATGGCTACATCACCCCAGATTTGGTGGTTCGTCACGATAATGAAGGCTGGCACCTGGAGCTAAACCCCGAAGCGCTACCGCGTCTACGCATTCAACCCGACTACGCTAGCCTGATCAAGCGCGCCGATAAGAGCCAGGATAACCAGTTCCTCAAAGAGCATTTGCAAGAAGCGCGCTGGCTGATCAAAAGCCTCTCAAGCCGCAATGACACACTGCTGAGGGTTGGCCGTGAAATTATTGCTCGCCAAATTGGCTTTCTGGAGCACGGCGAAGAGGCGATGAAGCCACTGATCCTAGCGGATATTGCCGAAGCCGTTGAGATGCACGAATCGACAATATCGCGCGTTACGACACAAAAATATATTCACACGCCACGGGGAGTCTTCGAGCTTAAATACTTCTTCTCAAGCCAGGTGAGCGGCCAGGATGGCGGCGACAGCCACTCTAGCACCGCTATTCGTGCCCGCATTAAAAAGCTCATACAAGATGAACCACCCGGCAAGCCGCTGTCTGACAGTCGCCTAGTCACCCTTTTAGAAGAGGGAGGTATTAGTGTCGCAAGACGGACTATTGCTAAATACCGAGAGTCAATGGGCATTCCCTCGTCGAGTGAACGCCGTCGTTTACGCTAGTTAAACGGTAGATAGGAACAAACTCAACGCAGGGGCTTTGCAATAGCGCAAAAAGGGTTACAATCGAAGTACAGCCCGATGGATAAGGAGCACGTCAATGCAAGTAAACATCACTGGTCATCACGTTGAACTGACTGACGCCTTGCGTGACTACGTCAATGAAAAATTGGAACGCGTCGAACGCCACTACGACAATATTACTACCGTCCAAGTCACCTTATCTGTTGAGAAGGAGCGCCAACAAGCCGCCTGTACGTTACATGCGTCAGGAGCCGACCTTCACGCCGAAGCGTTGGATAACGATATGTATGCCGCCATTGATGCTTTAGCGGACAAAATCGACCGCCAACTTGTTAAACATAAGGAAAAAGCACAAGCTCGCGCCCAAGGCGCTGGCGTGCGTTAAATCAATGACGTTGGAAACCATCCTCCCCCCGGAACGCGTGCTTTATGACGTTCCCGGGGGCAGTAAAAAACGGGTGCTGGAGTTCTTCAGCACCTTTATCGCCCAAAACACACCCAGCCTAGATAGCCAAGAGGTGTTTAGCCGCCTCATTGGCCGCGAGCGACTAGGCAGCACGGGGATTGGCAACGGGGTTGCCATCCCCCATGCCCGCAGCCCTCACTGTAGCGCGCCCATTGCTGGCTTCTTGAAACTGGCCGAGCCGGTCGATTTCGATGCCATTGATGGCGATCCAGTAGATCTTGTATTCGTCCTACTAGTGCCAGAAGAGGCAGATGACACGCACCTTGCGCTGCTCGGCCAAGTGGCCACCATTATGAACGACGCCAATACGCGCCAACAGCTGCGCAAAGCCGACAGTCAACGTGAGCTACTAGCCCTTATTACGGCCAAGATTCGCGAACAAGCCGCCTAACCGATGGTGGCACCCATTACGTGCAGCGCTCACTTCCCTTATGCCAGTCATCCAAGAGAGACACTATGCAATTGGTGATCATTAGCGGCCGCTCAGGGTCCGGCAAATCTATCGCCTTACAAGCGCTAGAGGATCTTGGCTACTACGCTATCGACAACCTACCCGCCATGCTGCTTGGCTCACTGGTTGATGAACTGCGCGAGCAAGGTGAGCGCACTCACCTTGCTGTCAGTATTGACGCACGCAACCTGCCAACGGCGCTTGAGCGTTTACCAGCGCTTCTGGAGGAACTGCGCCAACGGGAGATCCGCTTTCAGGTGATCTACCTGACCACGGATGCACGCATTCTCCTAGAGCGCTACTCGGCTACCCGTCGTCGCCATCCGCTCACCCGGGATAGCGACATGACACTAGAAGAGGCAATCAACAAAGAGGAAGAGACGCTGTTTGAGATCCGCGATCTTGCCGACTTGTTGATCGATACCTCACGCTTATCTGTGCATGACCTGCGCCGCCGCATTACCGATCAAGTTGCCCACCAGCGGAAAGACCAGCTAACACTAACCTTTGAGTCGTTTGGCTATAAGCGCGGCGTTCCCATGGATGCCGACCTAGTCTTCGACGTGCGCTGCCTACCCAACCCCTACTGGGACCCAACGCTACGCCAATATACCGGGCGCGATGATAGTATCATTACTTTTTTAAACAGCTACCCCGTGGTCGAAGCAATGGCAGATGACATCCAAGCATGGCTGGAAAAGTGGCTGCCTGCATACCAAAATAGTCAGCGCAGCTATATGACCGTAGCCATTGGCTGCACGGGAGGGCAACACCGCTCTGTCTATATGGTTGAGCAGCTCGCCCAGCAGCTGGTCAAACAGACAGGCGAAGTCCAGATAAGGCATCGCGAGTTAGGGCTGCAGTACACACTGAGCGAAGACGTTGCCGCACCATGCGGCACCTCCCCTGCAGCCAGTACGCCTTGAGTCTCAAGGCCTCAGTTAAAAGACCTAAGTTGCAAAACCTAAGCTGTTTCAAGGATCAAGTTTAAGACCTGAGTTTTAAGCCCTCAGTTTCAAGACCCACTCGGCAAAAAGGAACCAGAGTGCCCGAAAGAACGTTAACGCTTACCAACCAGCGCGGCCTTCATGCCCGCGCGGCTACTAAACTGGTGAAATGCGGCCAGCAGTTTTCCGCTAATATTTATGTCTATAAACAGCAGCAGAAAGCCGATGCTGCCAACATTATGTCGCTGTTAATGCTGGCCGCTCCCTGCGGCACCGAGCTTACCGTGGTCACCGAAGGGGACGACGCCGAACAAGCGCTAGACGCCATTGAGGCACTGTTCGACGCCCGTTTCGATGAAGAGCAGTAGGCGCCGTTCTACAGCAAATAGCTACAACGACGAAAGCCGGCTAGCTTCCCGCTACGGTCATCGCATCAATTAGCCAGCTGCCCGTGTGAATACTGCCACGGGTATCCGTATCACTTCCCACTCCCATCAATCCAGCGAACATCTTGTTCAAGTTGCTGGCAATAGTGAACTCTTCAATTGGGTACTGCACCTCACCATTTTCCACCCAAAAACCCGCCGCGCCACGGGAGTAGTCACCGGTCACGCCGTTCACACCTTGCCCCATCAGCTCGGTCACCCAAATACCGCGCCCCATCTGTTTCAGCAGCTCGGCACGGGGGGTTAACGGTGCCGTTAAACGCAGGTTGCGCGCACCGCCCGCATTGCCGGTTGACTGCATTCCCAACCGACGTGCGCTATAGGCAGAGAGCATATAGCTCGCCACCTGCCCCTGCTCAATAAACCGGTTATTACGGGTTTGCACACCTTCGGCATCAAACGGCGAGCTAGCCGTTGCCCCTACTTCCATTGGGCGCTCTTCCAGCCCGAACCAATCGGGAAATAGCGGGCTGCCTAAGCGATCGCATAAAAACGACGCCTCCCGATAAAGCGCCCCACCTGCCAAGGCCCCCATAAGATGTCCGATTAGGCCACTAGCCAGCGTCGGGTCAAACAGCACAGGAAACGTACCGGTCGGGGGGCGACGCGCACCCAGCCGCCGCAAGGTGCGGGCCGCAGCCTCACGCCCGACTTCTTCAGGATCACGCAAATGTTGTGGGTTGCGAGCAGCAGTGTAGTCATAATCCCGCTGCATGCCCTGCTCATCCTGGGCAATCAACATGCAGGAGAGTGAGTGATTGCTACCTTTCTGAGTGCCAAGGAAGCCGTGGCTATTGGCGTATACGCGCACGCCTTCTCCGCTGGAGAGCGATGCACCTTCCGATTGATGGATGCCAGCGACCCCACGGCCCGTCTCTTCACAGCGCAGGGCTAGATCAATCGCTTCGTCGGTAGAGAGTGCCCACGGATGATGGACGTTTAAGTCGGGTAAATCGGTAGCCATCAGCGCGGCATCCGCCAAACCGGCGGCGGGGTCTTCGCCGGTATAGCGCGCAATGGCCAGCGCTTTTTCTACCGTGGCGCGGATAGAAGCACTGCTGGCATCGGTTGAGGAGGCGCTACCTTTACGTTTACCTACATAGAGCGTTACCGCAATGCCCTGGTCACGGGACAGCTCAACGGTCTCCACTTCACCGAGGCGTACGCTAACGCTCAACCCCTGGTCAACGCTTGCCCCAACCTCGGCGGCATCCGCTCCCAGCTGCTTTGCCAAAGCCAGCGCCTCTTCGGCGCGCTCCGCCAACAGCGCCTGCTGCGCCGATGCATCAAATGCCTGTGCCATATGGCCTCCTTTTCGCCTGAATCGCATTGGCGAATCAATGTTGTGGTCGCAGCCTGATATAATGCTGCAAACGAATCTAATCAGTGAGTTCTTATATGCCTAAGCAACGCCCAGAGCCTTTCGATATCGACGAGCAGGAAGAGCGCCCAAGTAAGTCCCAGCTAAAACGTGAAATGCATGCCCTACAGGCACTTGGCGAAACGTTGATTGCCATGAAGCCGGCCGAACGGGCTCGCTTCCCCCTGTCGGACGATATGCTGCGGGCGATCGAAGAAACCTCCCGCATTCGCTCCCATGAAGGCCGCCGTCGCCATATGCAGTACGTTGGCAAACTGATCCGTAAAGAGGATCTGACGGCCATCCAGGGTGTTTTCGACGCCATCGAGCAGGAAAAAACGCAGCGCGACCATGCTTTTCACCGACTGGAAAAGTGGCGTGACCGCATGGTGGATGAGGGCGACGACGCCGTTGACCTATTTATGGCCGACTACCCCAACGCGGATCGCCAGGCGTTGCGCCAGCTAGTACGCAACGCCCGCAAAGAGCGCGAACAGGGCAAGCCCCCCACCAGCTCGCGCAAACTGTTTAAGCACCTGCGCGATACGCTAGCGCTGTAAACCACAGCCACTTAAGAGGATTGCGTGCCGCCTACGGTCAGCTCATCCAGTTTCAGGGTGGGCTGGCCTACCCCCACCGGCACGCCTTGCCCCTCTTTACCGCACACGCCAATCCCGGTATCCATCGCCATGTCGTGGCCAATCATTGATACCCTGCCCATGGCCTCAGGCCCGTTACCAATCAGCGTGGCACCTTTTACCGGCGCGGTGATCTTTCCGTCTTCGATCATGTAGGCTTCGCTGGCCGAAAAGACGAATTTACCCGAAGTGATATCCACCTGACCGCCACCAAAACTGACCGCGTAGATTCCCTGCTTAACGCTTTTGATAATATCGACAGGGTCATCCTGCCCTGCCAGCATCACCGTGTTGGTCATACGCGGCATGGGCAAATGGGCAAACGACTCACGGCGGGCATTGCCGGTAGGCGCCATCTTCATCAAGCGCGCGTTTAGCTTATCCTGCATATAGCCCGTCAAAATACCGTCTTCGATTAGTGGCGTGTACTGGCCTGGCGTGCCTTCGTCGTCCACACTCAGCGCACCGCGGCTGTCAGTCACGGTGGCATCATCGACTACCGTGACACCCTTGGCGGCCACTTGCTGGCCCATCCTACCGGCAAACGCTGAGCTGCCTTTACGGTTAAAATCGCCTTCCAAACCATGCCCCACGGCCTCGTGCAGCAAAATTCCCGGCCAACCCGCGCCCAACACTACCGGCATCTGCCCTGCGGGGGCGTCAATGGCTTCAAGGTTAACCAGCGCTTGGCGCACAGCCTCTTTGGCGTAGCGTTCGGCAACGCCTTCATCGCGCAGGCGCGACATGGAGTAACGGCCGCCGCCGCCCGCGCTACCACGCTCACGGCGACCATTCTTAGCGGCAATAACGCTGACGTTAAAACGCACCAGGGGACGAATATCGGCGGCTAGGGTGCCATCGCTGGCACACACCAGCACTACCTCGTAAGTACCCGATAACGAAGCGCTTACCTGGCTAATGCTTGGGTCGGCCGCCCTGGCCACGCGGTCCGCCTCCTTAAGCATGGCGACTTTCTCTTCCGCCGAGAGGCCCGCAAGAGGGTCGATACCGGCGTAGTATGATGCCGCGCTGACAGGGGTCACTTTCTGCCCCGGCAACTGTTTACCGCTGCGTACGATGCCGGAGGCGGTGCGGCCGGTATCCATCAGCGCGTCTGCGGTGATCTGATTGGAGTAGGCAAATCCGGTCTTTTCACCGGCCAGCGAGCGTACACCGACGCCGCCATCGATGTTATAGCTAGCCTCTTTGACTTCGCCATCTTCCAGCACCCAGCCCTCTTGCCAGGTACGTTGAAAATAGAGGTCAGCATAATCAATGCCCGCTCCCATGGCGTAGCCAAGGCCAGCATCCAGAGCATTCAAGTCGAGGCCACCTGGCGTTAGCAAAATGGAAACAGCAGACTCTATATCGCTTTTATGTGCGGTCATTGGGGGCCTTCTAAAGTCACCTGCGGCGAGGTCCAAGGGCCTCGCACGCGATAATAAATAGTGGTTGCTTGATCCAGCACCTCACCAAAAATCTTGTCGGCGATAAACAGTGCGCCACCTACAATGGGCGCGCCGACAGCAATGGCGGCGATGGGTAAACTTTGGCTAACAGGCAGTGTGACGCCCAGGCGCTGATCAAGTTCACGCTGTAAGAGGTTAACACTTCCAGTCAGCGTCAGCGTGGTGGCAGGAGCATCAATTTGTAAGGGGCCACGCAGCAACAGCTGGCCCTGTGCCACATCGGCGGTGCCATGCACCCGATCAAAGGCGGTTCCCTGGCCGGTTAGATCGGAGAAGTCGAACCGTAGACGGCGCAGAATGTTATCAAAATTGAGCAGCCCCACTAAACGGGCGGGAGTCGATTCAAGGGTTACAAAACGGCCATCGCGTATATCGGCACTCATTTCACCACCGGCCCGGCTTAAATCAAGCTGCCAGGGGGCTCCCGGCCAAGTAAGCTCAGCAGCCAGGTCGGTGGTGCGGCTGCGCATGGCTACCGGTTGGTTAAGCCGCTCCAGCGCTGTCCCCACATCGCCACCCTGTATGGAAATATCCGCCCGTGTACGGCTATTCACTGCATTACCTTCCCAGACTAGCTCACCACGGGCGGAAAGCTGCCCGAGGGTTAAGCCAACTGGCGAGAGCGTAAAGCGGCGCTCATCGGTCTGCCAATAGGCGGTTAGTGGACCGAAGCGGCTTTCACCAACGCTAATATCCGCCAGTCGTAGCCTGCCGTTGGGTAGCTCAGCGAGCCAATCGGGAATGGCAACCGAAGCCTCATGCTCTGTTTCGACCGCATTGACCCAGGAACCCGGGGCAGCTTCCGTAGTGTCGTGGGCCTTAGCGGGAAGATTAACTAGCCTATCCAGCGCCAGCGAGGTGATCGCAATATCAAGCGGACGCTCGCTGATAGGCTGATAATCGATACGACCCGAAAACATATCACCGCTAAGCCGTAGGGAAGCGCGCTGGCCGGCGAGCGTCCCCGAGGCGTTAATATCACCAAAGCACTCATTCCGAAAACGCAAGCAGTCGGCGCGCAACAGCACTTCCAGCGGTGCACTCCTACCGCTGTCAGGTGCAGGCGCAACGCCCCCCGACAATAGCGGCGACAAGGCAGCGTGCCAGGCCAGGGGGTCGAGCGTCTCAAGCCCAGCCTCGAGCCGCCACCCTGGTTGTTGAGGCCAGTTCGGACGCTGCGCTGCGCTACCTAGCACCGCTTCCGCTGCTAGCGCACCACTATCCAGCGTTTGGAATCTCGCAGCTGCCTTATCGGCTAGCTGCATCGATACTCGCCCACTTTCAAGCTCCGCGCGTAGCTGCCAAGGCCACGGCTGGTCACTGGCCTTGGCAAACGGCTCTGGTAGCGCGCTGGTGATGCCAAGCAGGCGGCTCTCTAAGGTTAACACTGGGCTAGCAGTAAGAGAGACCTCGCCCTGCCACTGGGTGCGGCCACTGATCACTTGGCGAGCCTGCTCAGCAGGCAACCCTACCAGCGCCCAAAGCGCAGTCGTCTCCACGCTGCCCTGCAAGGCAACACGCTCATCAGCCATCAACTCTGCGCGAATATCACCGCCCTGCCAACGGCCGCTTAGCTCCCCTAGCAGCGCATGCCTCTCGCCCACCTGCTGCCAGCTGAGTTCACCACCCAGATCACGCAGAGTTACCGGTTGTGACGCGTAGCGCACAGCCGACAAGGCTGGCCGTGCATTAATCTCCAACTGGAGCGCCTCAAAGTTATCCAGCGGCAGCTCCAGGGCCAGCTCCCCCACGATATTACCTTCGACCGTCAGCTCGCTCAGCGGTAGCGTGTTAGTCTCTGGAATGGCTTGAACAAAGCTTAGCAGGGACGCACCATCACTCTGCAGGCTGCCGGATAGCTGCAGCGGCTCCTCTTCCTCCATGCGTATTGCAGCCTGGGATACCTCAACGCCGTGGCTTTGGGCGCGCTCTACCTGCGCTTGCAGTACGCCACCCTGCCACAGCAAGCGCCCCTCAATGTCTTCTAGCTGCGGCCACTCCGGTGCAATCGGCAGATGCCCCTGGGTGATCGCCAGCGCAAGGGTTGCTGATAGCTGCTCCGTCGAGGCCGCTGGCCCCAGTGGCTGACTCAACTTCAGCGAGCCTTGCGGCACCACGCCCCCGATATCGTTCTTGAGCCATTCTCTAAGTTCTGGCTCAAATGCCTTCATGGGCAGCCACTGGGAGAGCGGTTTACTAAGCGCATCCACATCAGCAAACGCAATATCCAAACCGAACTGCCCATTCTGCTGCCCCGTGATCAGGCCAAAACCACCACTGATTCGGGCACCGTCCCAATCAACATTTAGATCGCGGCCGCTAATCATAGTGTTGGGGCCATCGTACACCCACTCCACCACCCCTTCGGCATGGCTTAGCTGCATGGGCACTTCAAACAGCTTGGGAAAGTAGAGCGTACTGTCGCCGGCGCTGTTAAAGGTCACCCGGCCACGCAGGTCGCGGGCCTGCACCCAGGCATCCAGCGGCCCTCCCCCGGGGGCCTGCTGCCAGGGCAGCACGGCAACGTTCGTTAGCGCAGCATCGACGCCCCAGCGCCCCTCTCGCTGCCCCAGGCGCAGGCCTTGCACCTGGCCTCGCGGCGAGAGCGTTTGCAGTACGCGGGTGAGTGACTCCGGCAGCAACGCGTACTCACGCCAAGCCGCCAATGACGAGAGTTCAAAGGCACTGGTTCGCAGCTCCCACCGCCCCGGCTGATGCGCTAGGTACCAGTGGCGCGGCAGTGCCGGGCCGTCGCTGACCCCTTCGGGTTGCGCCCACTCCACGGTTTCGGCATTGCCGCTGAGCCATGCCTCACCGCCGTCACCGTTGCGCCGCCACTGTCCGCTGGCCTGAATATTACGCAATACGGCGTACTCGACATCCTTACGTAGCGTTAGCTCGGGAACATCCAGTGCTAGCCGTGCATCTTCTAGCGCCCCCGCCCGCCAGCGGCCCCATAGCTGCACCTGACCGCCCATCTGCTCCAGAAAAGGCATCTGCTCGGGGCGAAACAGCGCTGCCAGCACGACTAGGTGATCCAACTGCATATCCAGCTGGAGGGCAGCAGAGAAGTCGCTAAAACCCCGCTGGCCGGGCTGCATTTCGGCGTGCATTGTAATAGCAGGCAGCTCTGAACCCAGCACCTCGGGGGTTTCGACAATATTTAGAGCGCCCTCTAATCGTGTGCGACGGTTGTCGCCGTTTAACAGCAGCGAAGGCGCATGGAGCATGACGGTTTGCTGTTGGCCATGCAGCATGATCCGGCTGTTATCCGCCCACAGCCGCTGCCGCAGCAGCAGCCCTGCCCAAGCATCCAAGGTGTTTAGGTCTACTTCCGGCTGGGGTGCCACCCCTAGCGGCAGGGACGCCGGTGCTGGCCACCCCCAGGCAGTATCAGGCTGCTGATAGAGGTGAAACTCAAGCCCCACCATCCGGGCATCGCTAAAAATAGGTGCCAGTTGCCGCAGCGTTGCCCAGCTATCCAGGCGCAACGACAGCCGGTCAAGCGTCAGTAGGGCTTGACCATCAGGCAGTTGTGCGTGAAGGTTTTCTAACTCTAGATGCAGATTATTGCGCTCTAGAGAGAGCGCTAGGTGCTCGATTGTTACCGGCACGCCGATACGCGCTTCCAACAGTGCTTCCAGCCGCGGGGTTAACACATCCACTTGGCTAGCAAAAAGGCGCAACGCTAGCAGCAGCATCGCCAGCGTGCCAAGTAGTACGGCTACCCCGACGAGACAGCCGCGAAAGAGAGAGCGTGGCGCCATCATTACATCAGTACAATGTCGTACTGCTCTTGAGAATAGTGCTGCTCTACCTGGAAACGGATCGTTTTATTGATAAACATTTCCAAGTCAGCAACCGCGGCAGACTCCTCATCAAGCAGCCTGTCTACCACCGGTTGAGATGCCAGCACCATATACGTTTCCGCACTATAAGCACGCTCTTCACGCAGGATTTCACGGAAGATTTCGTAGCAGACTGTTTCAGGCGTTTTCAACGTGCCGCGCCCACTACAGGTCGGGCACGCTTCGCATAGCGTTTGTTCAAGGCTTTCCCGCGTGCGTTTACGGGTAAGCTGCACCAAGCCCAGCTCAGTGACCCCGGTGCATTTAGTTTTAGCATGGTCCCGCTCTAGCGCTTTTTCCAGCACGCGCAGCACTTGCCGCTGGTGCTCCACGTCTACCATATCGATAAAGTCGATAATGATAATGCCGCCTAAATTACGCAGCCTAAGCTGGCGGGCAATGGCGGTGGCGGCTTCCAAATTCGTTTTGAAGATGGTCTCTTCAAGATTGCGATGCCCCACATACCCACCGGTATTCACATCGATGGTGGTCATGGCCTCGGTGGGGTCGATGACCAAATAGCCGCCAGACTTTAGCTGGACCTTGCGCCCCAAGGCCTTTTGAATCTCATCTTCGACGCTATAAAGGTCAAAAATGGGCCGTTCGCCGGGATAGTATTCGATACGGTCAACGGCATCCGGCATAAACTCTTCGGCAAACTCGACCAGCTTGACGAAGTTTTCCCGGGAGTCGATGCGTACTTTCTCGATATCGTCCCGCATGACATCCCGCAGCGTACGCATAAACAGCGGCAAGTCGTCATAAATCACGCTGGGGGGCGCGGCGGTGATTTTACGCTCGCTCACCTTGCGCCAGATACGCAGCAGGAAGTACATATCGCTGGCCAGCTCCTCTTCGCCAACGCCCTCCGCCGCGGTGCGGACGATAAAGCCCCCTGTCACCTCAATGGTTTGCTCTTCGATACTTTTATCCAGCAGCGCCTTTAAGCGCTCACGCTCCTGCTCGTCTTCGATACGCTGCGACACCCCATGGTGGGGTGAATCCGGCATATACACCAGATAACGGGAGGGAATTGAAAGGTGGGTCGTCAACCGCGCCCCTTTGCTACCAATCGGGTCTTTGGTGACCTGGACCACTAGCGCCTGCCCTTCGTGCAACAGCTGCCCAATGGTCTGCTGCTCATCGTTGGGCGTACCGGGGGGCGTGACCTCGTGGGCATGAATAAACGCTGCGCGCTCTAAGCCAATATCAACAAAGGCAGCCTGCATACCAGGCAGAACACGCACCACTTTGCCTTTGTAGATATTGCCTACGATACCGCGCCGGCGAGAGCGCTCAATGAGCGCCTCTTGCAATACGCCGTTTTCCACCAGCGCGACGCGGGTCTCCATTGGCGTTAAATTGATGAGGACTTCACCGCTCATGCAAAATTCCTTATTGGATGTCCTATTCCTTGCCAGCGCAGCGGGCGATGAGTCGGTGGTTACGCAGGATAACGGCCCGCCCAAACGGGAACCCCTTGCTGGCGTAGCAAGCGCGTTGTTTCAAATAGTGGCAACCCCACCACAGCAGAGTGGCTACCCTGAATTTGTTCAATAAAGATGGCTGCTAAGCCTTGAATAGCATACCCACCGGCTTTATCGGCAGGTTCACCCGTCAGCCAATAGCAAGCGATCTCTTCCGGCGTTAACTCGCGCATGGTGACGTCCGTAGTCACACTGCAGGAGAGTATACCCTGGGGCCCGCTCACCGCTACCGCCGTTAACACCTGATGCGTGCGGCCAGAGAGCATTTCCAGCATAGCGGCCGCGTGCTGCTGATTGTTAGGCTTCCCTAAGATCGTACCATCGATCACCACCGCAGTGTCTGACCCCAGCACAGGCAGCGGAGTCTTACCCACTGCCGCTTGGGCTTTTGCCACCGCCAACCGCTCAACATAGGCCGCCGGTGCTTCAGCCTCATGCGGTGTTTCATCGATATCGCTTGGCATGACGCAGACCGGCACACCGATCGAGGCAAGCAGCGCTTGGCGGCGTGGAGACGCCGAGGCCAAACAGAGTACGGGGGCATCGTGTGTCATCGTCATCCTCGATTATGCTTCACGCACTGGCCAACCGACGCTCAATGGCCTTAAACATTGTAGCGAGCCACGGCCACAGGAGTGCGCTCATCAGTGACGGGATCAAGAAAGAGAGATGGATAGAAAAAACACCGGTCAGCGTTCGCAGCCACTGCTCCACCAATTGCACCAACCCCAGCAGCACCAGCACCAGCACCGATTGCTGGACAAGGGAGTAGGCCCGAAAACGCGGATATACCAGCGCGGCCAGGAAGGTCAGAAGCGAGAAAATCAGCGCATGTTGGCCAAGCGCCGTGCCCTCGATAAGATCCATCAAGAGGCCGAATACAAACCCGTGGAAAACCCCGACCCTATCCGGTGCCTGCATGCACCAGTAAATCAGCATTAACCCGATCCACTCCGGGCGAAAAACCTGCCACCCGTCGGCCAGCGGCATCACTTGCAGGCAGAGCGCAAACACCAAGCTCAGCCAGACCACCACCAGGGGCACTACCGGCGCACGCGCCATTAGCGGTCCTCCTGCACAATGGGGGACGCTGGTTGCCCAAGTCGCTGGGCGGCATGGAGCGCGTCGGCTGAGATATCCATGGACTCATCCCAAATAGAAGCATCCAACTCTTCACGGGGGGGCGGAAAGAGCAGCAGAAAGTGGCGCGAACGCTGCAGCTGGGCAGAGGGTTCAGCGACTACTCGGGCAAATGGCTGGCCAGGGTCGTGATACACCTCGGTCACGCGGGCCACCGGATAGCCGGGCGGAAAACGGCCTGCCAAGCCGGACGTGGTCAGCAGGTCACCTTCGCGTATATCCGCCGTATCGGGCACATGCAGCACATGCACGCTGCCGTAACGGCCGGTGCCCTGGACAATAAAACGCAGCCCATTGCGGTTAACCTGCACAGGCAGCGCGTGGCTGGCATCGGCTAGTAGCAGCACACGGCTGGAGTAGGCAGACACGGCGGTTACCTGCCCCACCAAACCGGAGGCATCGATAACCGGCTGACCCACATAAGCACCGTTGCGGTGCCCACGATCCACCACCATTTGGTGGCTAAAAGGATCATTATCCAGCGAGAGTAGCTCCGCTGTGATATAGGGAATCTCACGGCGCTCGGCTGCGCCAAGTAGATTGCGCAACTCAGCATTCTCAGCCGTTAAGTTAGCCAAGCGTTGGCCACGATGGGAAAGCGTTAAGATTTGCTCGCGCAGCCGGCGGTTTTCGTCCACCAGCGCCTGCTGATCGGAGAGCGCCAGCGCCCCCCAATTCAGCACATCACTAGGCACACTGACCACCCATTGGATGGGTGCGACAACCATAGTCATTTGGGCGCGCACCTCTTCCATACGGGTAAAGCGATGGTCGGCAAACATTAACGCGCTTGCCAACAGCACACAGAAGAGTAGCCGGTAACCGGGTAGCGGCCCGTGTGAGAACAGCGGTTTAATAGGCAATCCCCCGCGATAAACCGCTGCGCCTAGTCGCTCGACAGCAACTCAAAGGTGTGCTGGTCAATCATCTCCAGCGCCTTGCCGCCGCCACGGGCTACACAGGTAAGCGGATCTTCCGCCACAATTACCGGCAGGCCGGTCTCTTCGGCAATCAGCTTATCCAGGTCACGCAGCAGCGCGCCACCACCCGTCAGCACTAAACCGCGCTCGGCGATATCGGATGCAAGCTCGGGAGGTGACTGCTCAAGGGCGCTTTTCACAGCGGCCACGATAGAGCCCAGCGTTTCCTGCAGTGCTTCTAGAATCTCGTGGGAGTTCAGTGTGAAGCTGCGCGGAATGCCTTCTGCGAGGTTACGGCCACGCACGTCAATCTCGCGCAGCTCGCCCCCCGGGTAGGCGCAGCCAATCTCTTCCTTGATGCGCTCGGCGGTGGCTTCACCAATCAGGCTGCCGTAGTGGCGACGCACGTACGCGGTGATCGCCTCATCAAAACGGTCACCGCCTACGCGGATCGATTCTGAATAGACCACGCCGTTTAGCGAAATAATCGCAATCTCCGTGGTACCGCCACCAATATCCACGACCATCGAACCCTGAGCTTCCTCCACCGGCAGGCCGGCGCCAATCGCAGCGGCCATTGGCTCTTCGATCAGGAAGACTTCACGGGCGCCTGCGCCTTCCGCCGATTCACGAATCGCCCGACGCTCGACCTGGGTCGACATGCAGGGAACGCAAACCAGAACGCGAGGGCTCGGGGTCAGGAAGGTGCTTTGATGCACTTTACGGATAAAGTGCTGGAGCATCTGCTCGGTAACGGTGAAGTCAGCGATGACACCGTCTTTCATCGGGCGGATAGCGGTAATATTGCCAGGCGTGCGGCCGAGCATACGTTTTGCATCGGCACCCACCGATGCCACGCTACGCATATTGCCAGACTGGCGGATGGCGACTACGGACGGTTCATCAAGGACAATGCCGCGTCCGCGTACATAAATCAGTGTGTTGGCCGTACCCAAGTCGATCGATAGATCGCTGGAAAACAGCCCCCTCAAACGTTTGAACATGGATGTTGTTACCTAGTGCAGACCGGGAACCCTGTGCGGATGCAAACGGTATCACCGCAACCCCTTGGCAGCAAGCACGAGTCGTGCCCAGCACTGCCCGTTAGGAGCAAAATGTGGTACCTTTTGCGGCTATTTTCCACGTCTGCTCCGTCAGACGAATTTAAGATGACCGTATGTATACCGCTCAAAGCGGAATATGTTCCATCACGATTGCGAGGAAACCTCGATCATGGCGCTTGAAGAATCCCATGTGCGCCGGGCCGCACACCTGGCCCGACTCGCCGTTAGCGACGACCAAGCCCGTGGCTTTGTCGACGATCTAAGCCGCATTCTGGACATGGTCGACCAGCTCCAGAGCTTGGACACCGAAGGCGTCGCGCCGCTTGCCCACCCGCTGGACGCCACCCAGCGCCTACGTGCCGATGAAGTCACGGAAACGAACCAGCGCGACCTGTTTCAGCGCTGTGCCCCAGCAGTGGAAAATGGCCTTTACCTCGTCCCGCGTGTGGTTGAGTAACCCGCGCCTACCGCTCGTTTCTGCTTATTTTATTCGCCCCTGAACGGAGCTTCCGGGTCATGCATGATAAAACCGTAACGCAGCTCGCCGCCGCCCTAGCCAGCGGCGAGCTCTCCAGCCGAGAGCTGACCTCCCACTTTTTGCAGCGCATTGAGAAAACCGACGGTGAACTCAATAGCTTTATCACCGTGACCGCCGAGCAGGCACTTAGCCAAGCAGAGGCCGCCGACAAAGCCCGCGCCGATGGCAACGCCGGTAAACTCACCGGCATCCCCCTGGCGCTGAAAGATATTTTCTGCACCCAAGGCGTGAAAACCAGCTGCGGCTCCAAGATGCTCGATAACTTTGTCGCGCCTTATGATGCCACCGTGGTGGAGAAGCTAAGCGCTGCGGGCACCATCAGTCTGGGTAAAACCAATATGGATGAGTTCGCCATGGGCTCCTCCAATGAAAGCAGCCACTACGGCGCGGTCAAAAACCCGTGGGATCTCGCTGCCGTTCCCGGCGGCAGCTCCGGCGGCAGCGCGGCAGCGGTGGCAGCGGGGCTTGTGCCTGCGGCCATGGGTACTGATACCGGCGGCTCTATTCGCCAGCCAGCGGCGTTTTGCGGTATTACCGGCCTGAAGCCCACCTACGGGCGCGTCTCCCGTTACGGCATGATCGCCTACGCCTCCAGCCTCGACCAAGCAGGCCCCATGGCGCGCACCGCTGAAGACTGCGCACACCTGCTGAACGTGATTGCCGGACACGATGTGCGCGACTCCACCAGCGTGGCACGCGGCGTGCCTGACTATACCGAGACCCTGAACGCCCCGCTCTCTGGCCTCAAAATCGGCCTGCCTAAAGAGTACTTTGGCGACGGTTTGGACCCCGAGGTAGAGAAAGCCGTTCGTGAAGCGGTGAAAGTGTATGAGTCGCTAGGTGCCACGGTGCGCGAGGTGAGCCTGCCGCATACCCACTACGCCATCCCGGCTTACTACGTCATCGCCCCCGCCGAGGCCTCCTCCAACCTGTCGCGCTTTGACGGCGTGCGTTTTGGCCATCGCTGCGACGCCCCTGCAGACCTGATCGATCTCTATACCCGCTCGCGGGCGGAAGGCTTCGGTGAAGAGGTGAAGCGCCGTATTCTGATCGGTACGCACACGCTATCGGAAGGCTTCTTCGACGCCTACTACACCAAGGCGCAAAAGGTTCGCCGCCTGATTCGCCAGGACTTCCTCGACGCCTTTGAAGATGTCGATGTGCTGATGGGCCCCGCCTCCCCCACGCCCGCCTTCGACCTCGGCGCGAAGAAAGACCCAGTCTCCATGTACCTGCAAGACATCTACACCATCGCCGTCAACCTGGCGGGAATTCCCGGCATTAGCGTACCCGCAGGCTTTGCCGGTGGCCGCCCAGTGGGCCTGCAGATTCTGGGTACCCACTTTGCCGAAGCGCAGCTGCTTAACGTCGCGCACCAGTTTCAGCAAGCCACCGACTGGCACCTTCAACTGCCCGCCTTTGCCGAGGAGAACGCCTAATGCAATGGGAAACCGTGATCGGGCTGGAAGTCCACGTTCAGCTCGCAACGCGCTCTAAGATTTTTTCCGGCGCCTCCACCGCGTTTGGCGCCGAGCCGAACACCCAGGCCTGTGCCGTTGACCTGGGCCTGCCGGGCGTTTTGCCGGTACTCAATGAGCAGGCCGTAGCGATGGCGGTGCAATTTGGCCTCGCCGTCCAAGCAGACATCCCCGAAGTCTCGGTATTTGACCGTAAAAACTACTTCTATCCAGACCTTCCCAAGGGTTACCAAACCAGCCAGATGTACCACCCCATCGTGGGCGCTGGGGAAGTGGAAATCACCCTGGATGACGATACCACCAAGCGAATTCGCATCCACCATGCCCACCTGGAAGAGGACGCCGGTAAGTCACTGCACGAAGACTTCCACGGTATGACCGGCATCGACCTGAACCGGGCGGGCACGCCGCTGCTGGAGATTGTCTCCGAGCCGGATATGCGGAGTGCTAAAGAAGCGGCCGCCTACCTAAAGGCGATCCACTCCATCGTGACCTATCTGGGCATTTCCGACGGCAACATGGCCGAAGGCTCGATGCGTTGCGACGTCAACGTGTCGGTTCGCCCCAAAGGGCAAGAGGCGTTCGGCACCCGGGCGGAGATTAAAAACGTTAACTCGTTCCGCTTTGTGGAGCGCGCTATCGCGTTTGAGGTCGAGCGTCAGATCGAGCTCATCGAAGATGGCGGCAAGGTGGTCCAAGAGACTCGCCTGTACGATCCAGAGCGCGACGAAACCCGCAGTATGCGTACCAAGGAAGAGGCCAACGACTACCGCTACTTCCCCTGCCCCGACCTGCTGCCGGTGGTGCTGGATCAAGCCTACCTGGATCACCTGCGTAGCCAGCTACCGGAGCTGCCCGCTGATAAGCGCGCCCGCTACCAAAACGAGCTGGGCCTGTCGGCGTACGATGCCAATGTGCTGTCGGCCAGTCGCGAAATGGCGGAATTCTTCGAGGAAGTGCACCGGGTCTGTGGTGACGCCAAGCAGGCGGCCAACTGGGTACAGGGCGAGCTTTCCGGCGCGCTCAACCGCGAAAACCTGAGCATTCAAAACAGCCCAGTGTCGGCGCAGCAGCTTGGCGAACTGGTCAGCCGCGTACTGGACGACACCATCAACGGCAAAGCCGCGAAGCAGGTCTTCCAGGCGCTGTGGAATGGCCAGGGTGAAAGCGCGGATGCAGTCATCGAAGCCAAAGGCTTGAAACAGGTGACCGACACCGGCGCCATTGAAGCGATGATCGATCAAGTCATCGCGGAAAGCCCAGCCCAGGTGGCCCAGTACCGTGACTCCGAACCTGAGAAGCGCGGTAAGATGATTGGCTACTTTGTGGGCCAAGTGATGAAGGCATCACGCGGCACCGCCAACCCCCAGCAGGTCAACGGCTTGCTGAAAGAGAAGCTGGATGCGCTGCTCTAAATGACACGGCCATCGTCCAACAGCGGCTGCTTCGGCAGCCGCTTTTTTTGGCTAACACTACGTGAGCTGACTGGGCTGCGTAAAACGCTTGAGCTGGGCGCAGCCTGCCGCCCATACCTCCGCCTCTAGCTCGGCGATGGCAGCGGTGGGAAAACCGACCCCTTGGCTCGGCGCACCTTCGACCAATAGGCCGGCCAAGTCGCCTACTAACGGCATATGGCTGACCAGCATGATCGGCGTGTCGTCGCGTTGGGTGAGTAGCCACTCGCTAACCCCGCTAGGTGAGTCATCCGGGGTAATAAATGCCAGCGTAGTGAGCGGCGCACCAAGGGCATCACTAATCCGCTGGGCGGTTTGCTGAGCGCGCACATAGGGGCTGGCGTAGAGTGTTGGCCGCGCCAGCTCGCCCTGCTCGATACGCGATGCCAGCCAGCGGGCCATGGTATCCGCCTCTTGCTCGCCGCGCGATGTTAGCCGCCGAGCTTGGTCAGGAAAGCCGGGGGCAGCTTCGCCATGGCGCATAATCAGTACGCTATTCATACCGCTATTCATCGCAACCTCCGCTGTTGTGTTGATCCTGGTGAGCCTGCTCGCGATGCGCCTGCTGAACCGCCTCACGGGGCAGGATAAACTCTACGTCGCTGCTCTGCTCCCCCATCATCAGCGTGCCCGCCATCTCCTGGGCGGGTACGCCATCGAAGAGCACGCGGTTCAAACCTTCAGCTAACGGCATATAAACGCCCATCTCGCGGGCCTTGGCACATACCAGCTTCACGGTATTGACCCCTTCCGCCACCTGCCCGAGCGCAGCTACCGCTTCCTCCAGGTTGCGCCCCTCACCCAGCGCGTAACCCACCCGATAGTTACGCGACAGGTTAGACGAGCAAGTGACGATGAGATCGCCCACGCCAGCCAAGCCAAGAAACGTCATTGGGTTGGCCCCTTGGGCAACCGCAAAGCGGCTCATCTCAGCCAGGGCGCGGGTCATCAGCATACTGCGGGTGTTCTCGCCCATCCCCAGCGCCGCGGCCATGCCAGCGGCGATAGCGTAGATATTTTTCAGCGCCCCGCCCAGCTCGACACCGTGGCGGTCATTACTGGCGTAAACACGGAAATAGCGGCAGCCCAGCGCCTGCTGGACACGCGTGCGCGTGAGGGCATCGGCACTGGCGATCACCGTGGCGGTCAGCTGCTTGTCAGCAATTTCCGAGGCCAAATTAGGCCCAGCAATCACCCCAATATGCGGAAAGCCGGTCTCTTGCTCCAGCACCTGGCTCATGAGCATAAAGCTATCTTGCTCGATGCCTTTGGTGGTGCTGACCAGAATTTGCTCGGGCGTCAGCCAGGGTTTGGCCGCTTGCACCACGCTGCGAAACGCTTTCGACGGGATGGCAATCAGCACTAATTCAGCGCCCGTCAGCACCGTTTTCAAATCGGTCGATGCCGTAACAGCTGGATTGATCGCATAGTCGGGAAGGTAGCGCCCGTTGCGATGCTCCTGATTGATCTGCGCGACCAGCGCTTCATCGCGCATCCATTGACGCACGTTAGCGCCGTTGTCGGCAGCGATACTGGCCAGTGCGGTGCCAAAACTCCCGCCCCCCAGCACCGCGACATTACTTTGCTGCTCTGCCATAGCCATGTCCTGAAATTCTTCTGCGTAACGGTGGACCTGCACACCACCCATTTTGATAAGTACTACCTTAACAAAACAAGCGGCCCGCTTGGTAAACCAAGCGGGCCGCCATTAACGGATGAACACCATTACGCCGTTAATACGCTATTGAGGCGTTTCACGTAGGCTGCAGGGTCGTCCAAGTGGCCGCCTTCCGCGATAATCGCTTGATCCAGCAAAATATGGGCTAGCTGGCTAAACAGGTCACCCTCTGCATTTTCCAAACGCGCTACCAGCGCATGGTTGGGGTTAAGCTCCAGAATGGGCTTCACCTCCGGCAGCTTCTGGCCTGCGGCTTCCATAATGCGGCGCATTTGGTAGCCCATCTCGTGCTCGGGCAGTACCACACAGGCGGGTGAATCGGTCAGGCGGTGGGTGATTTTCACCTCTTGAACGCCGTCGCTCAGCGCTTCTTTAACGCGCTTCACGAGATCCTCTTTCGCCTTGGCGGTCTCTTCCTGGGCTTTTTTCTCGGCTTCGTCCTCGACATCGCCCAGGTCCAGCTCGCCTTTCGCCACGTCGGCAAACGACTTGCCGTCAAACTCCGTCAGGTGGCTCATCAGCCACTCATCGATACGGTCGGAGAGCAGCAGCACTTCAATGCCTTTCTTACGGAAAATCTCCAGGTGCGGGCTATTTTTCGCTGCGTTGAAGCTATCCGCCACCACGTAGTAGATCTTCTTCTGGCCCTCTTTCATGCGCTCGACATAATCCGCCAGGGAGTGCTCCTGGGCAGCGGTATCGGTATGCGTGGAGGCAAAGCGCAAGAGTCCAGCGACCTTTTCGCGATTAGCGAAGTCTTCACCCGGTCCCTCTTTCAGCACGCTGCCGAAGGTGTTCCAGAAGGTTTGGTACTGCTCGCTGTCTTTAGAGAGCTTCTTGAGCATATCCAGGGCACGCTTGGTCAGCGCCCCTTTGATCTTATCGACCTTGGGATCCTGCTGCAGCAGCTCGCGGGAGACGTTCAGCGACAGGTCACGGGTATCCAGCACGCCTTTGATAAAGCGCAGGTAGAGCGGCAGGAACTGTTCGGCGTCATCCATGATAAAGACACGCTGCACGTAGAGCTTCACACCACGGGCACCGTCACGGTCGAACATATCGAACGGCGCACGGCCGGGCACATACAGCAGGCTGGTGTACTCTAGCTTGCCTTCAACTTTGTTGTGGCTCCAGGTGAGCGGGTCGCTGAAGTCGTGGGCAACATGCTTGTAGAACGCTTTGTACTCATCGTCGGACACCTCGCTCTTCGGGCGTGCCCACAGCGCGGTGGCTTCGTTAACGGTTTCCCAGGTAGTCACTTCGCTACCTTCGATCCCGTTACCGTCGTCATCCTTAGCCGTTTCGACTTTCGGCATACGCACCGGCACTTCGATATGGTCGGAGTACTTGCGTACCAAGCTCTGCAGGCGGTAATCGTCGGCAAACTCCTTCGCATCGTCTTTCAGATGCAGGATGATTTCGGTGCCGTGGACGTCGCGCTCGATATCAGCGACGGTGAACTCGCCTTCACCTTTGGAGCGCCACTCCACGCCTTCCGAAGCCGCCGTGCCCGCTTTACGGGTACGTACCGCGACTTCATCGGCCACGATAAAGCCGGAATAGAAGCCGACACCAAACTGGCCAATCAGCTTGGCATCCTTTTGCTGCTCACCGGAGAGCTGCTTCAAGAATTCAGCCGTGCCTGAACGGGCAATAGTGCCCAGGTTGGCGATCACGTCTTCGCGGTTCATGCCAATGCCGTTATCACGTAGGGTAATGGTATTGGCGTCGCGGTCATGCTCGATTTCAATCCTCAGCTCGCTGTCGCCTTCATACAAGGCGTCGTTGTCGAGTGCTGCGTAGCGCAGCTTATCGCAGGCATCGGCAGCGTTGGAAATCAGCTCGCGTAGGAAAATCTCCCGGTTGGAGTACAGGGAGTGGATCATTAGGTTCAGGAGCTGCTTAACTTCCGTCTGAAAGCCAAGGGTTTCTTCGTGGGTCGCAGTGGTCATGCGCTTAGCCCTCATTGATCACGTGTTGCTTAGCGCCCCTGCCTGTGGGCAGGAGCAGAAAAGATAGTGAACTCAATATGGGGATAAGCGAAGGGATTTCAAGAAGGTGTGTGCGAAGAAGCGGTGGCGGCTTCGTTAGCGAACTTCCATGCGCGATAGCCTGCCAAATGTGCGTCGACGCGATTGAGTAACCAACCGACAATCAATACGTCATCTACAACGCCAAGCAGCACTAGAAAGTCTGGAATTAAATCAAACGGCATCACCAAGTACGCCAGGGCAAGCGCCATGGTGCCAAATGCGGACCAAGGAATGGGCCTGAAATCTCCCCGCAGCACATCCCGAGTCATGGGTAGAAAGAGTTTCAGCGCGCGGGCAATACGTTTCACCGCCCATGCACGCGTTTTCAGTCGACGAAATAATCCCCAAGTGGATAATCGTGCCATCGTAATTGAATCCTCCAAGTGTCACGATTGTCAGAACATCTCCTGTGTATATAGTTCAACTACTGTGCATATAGTTCACCATAGTGCCTTTCACCCGACTAGCGAGTAAGGGGAGTGCCATGCAGGCTACGCCATTCCGTTCCGCCCTTCGCACCCTGTGCACAGCGGTAATTATCGGCCTACCCACTGGCTCGTGGGCGGCGTCCGATGACGCCATGCGCGATGCGCTTGACGCCGCGCGCCAGCAGCAGTGGGAACGCATCGACGAGCGCGCCATTGAAGGACATGTACTTAGCGGCTACGTTGAGTATCACCGCTTACGCAACCAACTACCCAACGTTGCCGCCAGCCAGGTACTCCAGTTTATTAACCGGTATGCCGACTCCCCCTTATCGGACTGGATGCGCGGTCAGGCGATTGCCAAGTATGGCCATGCCGGACGTTATGGTGAGCTGCTCTCGGTTGCCGATGGCGAACCTTCCGGTACGGCGCGCCAGTGCTATTACTACACGGCCCTGTTGGACCGCGCGCCGGAGCAAGCGCGTCGTGCAGGCTTGGCGCTGTGGCGAGTAGGCAGCTCCCAACCCGATGCCTGCGATACGCTGTTTAATCGCCTACGTGCCGATGGCACCATCAACGCCAGCGCTATTTGGGAGCGCAAAATGCTGGCCTGGCAGGCTGGGGAAGCACGCCTAAGCAGCTATTTAGGTGGCCTACTAAGCGGCCAATGGAAAACCGCTTTGGATACGGTAGAGAGGGTCAACGCTAACCCGGGGGTCATCACCTCGGCACCCGTGTGCCTAGGGCCTGAGTGCGCGGCTACCGCTGCTTTTTACCAGGCGGCGATGCAGCGCTTCACCAGGGAGGACACCCCCGCCGCGTTTGCCGCCTGGCAGCAAATCGCACCGCGCTTAAACCTCACGCCGCAAGACCGCCAGGCTATCGAAGAGGAGCTGGCCTTTTACGCGCTGGTACGCGAGGTACCCGGCACCTTGGGTTGGGTCGATGCGGTACTACCTTCACTACACAGTGAGCGGGTTTTAGAGCTACGGGTGCGTCGTGCGCTGGCGGAACGCCAATGGGCTGATGTTATCCACTGGATAGCTGAAATGCCTGCCAGCCAGCAAGAGAGCAGCCGCTGGCAGTACTGGCTAGGGCGTGCCAACGAGCAGCTTGGCAACCGCGAAGCAGCGCTTGCGCGTTACCAGCAGGCAGCCGCCGACCGCAGCTTTTACGGCTTTGCCGCTGCCGACAAAATCGATCAGCCCTACCGGCTGAACCAGGAGCGTCACCACTTCGATGATGCCACCCGCGAGCAGACCGCCCAGCTACCGGTGGTGCAGCGTACCGAGGCACTGCTACGTATTGGCGAAGACGGCCTGGCGAACAGTGAATGGCTCCATGCCGTACAGAACGCCACACCCCAACAGGCACGGGCATTGGCCGATTACGCCGCCCACCAGCAGTGGCACGCACGCTTGGTACAGACCACCATTGCCGGCGGAATGTGGGACGCCCTGGAGTGGCGCTTTCCGCCCGCCTACCGCGATAGCTTTTTGCACTGGGGCCGCCAAACTGGCGTTGACCCCTACCTATTGATGGCTATCACCCGCCGTGAGAGTGCCTACAACCCGGTCGCGCTCTCCCCTGCGGGCGCCCGCGGATTGATGCAGTTAATGCCGGGCACCGCCACGCAAGTGAGCCGCCAATTAGGGCTGAACGACCCAGGCCCATACGGCGTACTGGAACCCGAGCTGAATATCCGCCTGGGTAGCACCTACCTAGGCGACAAACTGGAGCGTTACCAAGGCAACCGCTTAGCGGCCACCGCTGCCTATAATGCCGGCCCTGGCCGTGTGGACCAGTGGCTGGGCACCCATAGCATGGAGTCGTTCGACCTCTTTGTGGAGAGCATTCCGTTTCGCGAGACCCGTGACTACGTTCAGGCCGTGCTAAGCTACCGCGTTATCTTCAAGAGCCTAGCCAACGGCGGCAGCAGTGAGGGTGTCTCGCTGCTCAATGAAAACGAGCAGGCGGTACGCTACGACCGGGCACTGGTACAACGCTGATAGTGCGCCCGGTTACGATAGTGCAAACTACACTGGGCGTTGCTCTAGCGCGAGACGCACGCCAAACATAACGAGCACCGCGCCGGTGGCGGCGTTCAAGGTCTGTGCAAAGCGGGCGCTGGCTAGCCATTTGCTGGCGCCCCCCACCATTAGCACCACGCTAATCTGCCAGAGATTGGCAATCACAAAATGCACCCCCGCCAGCCATAGCGATTTCAGCAGTGCCGGGTCGGTAGGGGCGATAAACTGCGGCAGAAACGCCATATAGAACACCACGGTTTTAGGGTTCAGCACGTTGGAAAGTAGCCCCTCTTTAATGGGCTGCCAAAGCGGTACGGGGGCGGCCTCTTTCATTACGCCCTTCACCGGCAGCGGCGTTCCCCGACGAGCCGCCAAGAGGCTAGTAACCCCCAGCCAAATTAAGTACGCCGCTCCGGCCAGTTTCAGCATATTAAACGCCCAGGCCGATTGCAGTAGGATCAGCGAAATCCCCAACGCTGAAACGGTCGCGTGTACAAATAGCCCACAGCAAATAGCCACACTGGTCGCAATGCCGTCACGTACTCCGCCCCTCGCCGTGTTGCGAATCACCAAAAGCGTGTCCACTCCTGGGCTTATCGACAGCAGCGTAATCGCCACAACAAAAGGGATAAACTGCGCGTCAATAAAATTGAGTTCCGTCATAGGTAAGGCTCGCTGAGTGGTAAAGAATCCTCACAACGTCACTGGACGTGCGGATTATTTGCTTCTAAAGTGAATTTGGCGGGCAGGCAGTAAGCCACCCGCTCAATCACTAAGCATGTTAAGGATATGAACGATGGCAACTGGCACTGTCAAGTGGTTTAACGACACCAAAGGTTACGGCTTCATCTCTCCCGATGACGGCGGTGACGATCTCTTTGCCCACTTCTCCGAAATTCAAGCTGAAGGTTTTAAGACCCTGCAAGATGGTCAGAAAGTCAGCTTCGAGGTGACCCAGGGTAAAAAAGGCCTTCAGGCTTCCAACATTCGCGTTGCCTAAACAGCGCTGAATGCATAAAGGCCCGCCATCGCGGGCCTTTTTTATGGCGACTGCTCAGCGTTTTCATCCACGTCAGGGCCGCCATCACTCTGCAACGCGGCACCGCTGTCCGGGCGCTCGCTCTCAAGCGCCTTATACTGCTCTTCAAGACGCTGTTGCGCCTCTTCAAACTGGCGCTCGGTGTCTTCAATTACGGCCTCGACGTCTGTCGATTCCAGCGCTTCATCGAGCGGGGGGCTGTCCGGCAGACGGCTTTCCTGTTCCCAGCTCGGTTCAATGGGGTCGCTCTCCATCGGGGCTAGCCCGGGAGACTGCTGCTCAATCTCCTGGAACTGCTCCTCCAACCGGCGCTGCGCCTCTTCAAAGCGCCGTTCGGTTTCCGCAATTACGTCGTCTACATCCGAGCGGGTGGTTTCACCAGGCATCGCGCTGGCTTCATCCAACGCTTCATCCGGGTCGGCGGCCAGGGTCTCTTCATCGGCTTGCAGTGACTCGTTTGATGTTGAAGCACTGGCATCCGAGCCGGTTTCGCGGATCGCTTCGGCTTGCTCTAACTCCTCGGACGCCTGACGCGCCTCAATCTCATCCTCTACCTGTTCAGGCGAAGGAACCTCTGTCTCTGCACCGTCGCTCCCGTTGATGTCGTTCTCTGCGGGCGCGTCGGCCGGCGGCTCGCTGGCTGCCGGAGTATCGCTAGCCTGGCCCGCTGATGCCGAGCGCTCTTCAGGAGCGACGCCAGCCTCTTCCTGGCTATCGCCACACGCACTGAGCAATAGCGCCATGCCGGCCAGTGCGGGTATCCAGAAACGGTTCGTCATTGGGTGATGCTCCTTGGCGGATAAATAAGTAATCAATGGCGGTCGTTGGCAGACAGCAGCGTGCAGTCGGCGGGTAGCAGCACTTTAAGGGCAAGAGGCACCACTTCAACGCTAAAGCGCTCGTAGCGTTTTGCTTCCCCGTCCAGAGTGAGCGGCCAAGGCTCATCATCTTTTCGGGTAGTAACGGTTAGCTGGCTCGCGGTGAAGTAGCGAACATAGCGACCCTCCGCAGGGAACTGCTGCAACTCACCCAGTAAGGTGGGTAGCTCCATGACAGAGTGAAAATCCTTCACCAGTAGCACATCCAGCCGGCCATCATCCAGCTTGGCCCGTGGTGCCAGTACCTGCCCGCCACCGGACTGTCGCCCGTTCCCCAAAGCAAGCAGCAGCAGTGAGGCCGCCTGCTCGTGGTCGCCCCAATGCAGCGTGCCGCGATAGCTGCGGTGCCGCCAGGCTTTTAATGCCCCCATGAGCGAATAGGCTCCACCACCCAACATACGCTTTAGCGTTTTAGGGGTGGAGGAGGTAATTTCCGCCCCAAAGCCGCCGGTCGTCATATTGATATAGTAGCTAACCGCCTGCTGCCCCTCCTCATCAGCGGTCATCCTAATCACATCAATAGGTGCCGCAGTGAGGCTGACCGCAGCGGCAAGGGCAGGCCCTGGCTCAAGGGGGAGCCCCACCGAGGTAGCAAAGTCATTGGCACTACCCAGTGGCACCACGCCTAGCGAGGGGCGATGGTCGTGGGGAATACGCATTAGCCCGTTAACGACTTCATTCACCGTTCCGTCACCACCGCAAGCGACCACGCTAGTGGCGCCTAGTTCCACCGCCTGGGCAGCAAACTCGGCGGCATCGCCACCCTCCCAGGTTGAGCGCACGATAATCGGCGTCCCTGCCTTGCGTTGCGCCTCAACGGCCTCACGTAATGCCGGGTTTCCGGCAGACTTACCGTTGATAATCAGTAAATAACGCTGCTGTGAATCTGTCACCGACGCTTTCCCTCTCCATGGTTAATTCGCTGGCTTCACCTTATGCCAGCGCTTTCTCGACGACCTCGAACACGTTTGATGACAACGGCTCTTGTTTGATCCGTTCCAGTTCCCCACGCATGAGCTGCTGGCGGGTTTCATCAAAACGCTGCCAGCGGGTTAAGGGGGTAATCAGCCGTGCTGCAATCTCCGGATTCAGACGGTTTAGCTCGATCACCACATCAGCCAACAGCGCGTAACCTCTACCATCCAAGCGGTGGAAGTTGATCCGGTTTTGTGCAAAAGCACCTATCAGCGCGCGTACCTTGTTGGGGTTCTTGATAGAGAAAGCCGGATGCCGCATTAAGTAGTGCACGCGCTCCAGCACGTCCGGCTGGGGACGCGATACCTGGATCGTAAACCACTGGTCCATCACCAGCGGGTCATGCGCCCACTTTTCACCGAACGCTTTAAGCGCCGGTGCCGCTAAATCATCGCGGTCACTATGCACTAACAGCGTCAGCGCTTGACGCACGTCCGTCATATTGTGATCCGCAGCAAACTGCGCTTCGCAAAGCGAAATGCCCTCGTCATCCTCAATCGCCATCAGATAGGCCAGCGCTACGTTTTTGAGACTGCGCTGGGCGATTTGTTCAGGCGTCGGCGCATAAGGTGCATCGCTGGCATTGTCTTTATACACGGCGATAAACTCATCGCGTAGCTCCTGAGCCAGCGACTGGCGCACAAACTCACGTGCGGCATGAATGGCATCGACATCGACAATCGGCTGTTGCTCGGCAATATAGGCTTCCGAAGGCAACGTTAACATCTCAGCCAGCACCGCCTTATCATCCATAGGCGAGGTCATCAGCGCTCTGAATGCCTCTACTACACGGCTATCCATCACCTTCTCAACGCCATTGCGGTGGGCGGCGATCAGATCATCAAGGGCGAGCATAGCCAGCCGCTGTCCTGCATCCCAGCGGTTGAAGCCATCGCTGTCGTGGGTTAGCAGGAAAGCTAAATCCTCACGAGAGTATGGGAAGTGTAGCTTTACTGGCGCCGAGAAATCGCGCAGTAGCGACGGCACCGGTGCCTCTGCCACCTCGGTGAAGACAAAGGTTTGCTCATCGTCGATGAGGTGAATCACTGCATCCTTGCCCAGCTTTTCCCCCTCCAGGGTGAGGGTAAGGTCCTGGCCGGATTTGGTGCCTACCAAGCCCATGCGGACGGGAATATGCAGCGGCTGCTTGTCGGGCTGGCCGGGGGTGGCGGGAGTACGCTGGCGCAGCGTCAAATGGTACTCGGCATTGGCGTAGTCGTACTCGCCGTGGGCATCAATCTCCGGTGTACCGGCCTGGGAGTACCAGCGCATAAACTGGCCTAAATCGATGCCGGAGACCTCTGCCATGCAGCCCACAAAATCTTCAATGGTTACGGCTTGGCCGTCAAAGCGCTCGAAGTAGAGGTCCGAGCCACGACGAAACGCTTCCCAACCCAGCAAATTGCGCAGCATGCGCACCACTTCCGCGCCTTTTTCATAAATCGTCAGCGTATAGAAGTTGGTAATTTCGATGTAGTGATCCGGGCGGATGGGGTGCGCGGTGGGGCCCGCATCTTCCGCAAACTGGGCGGTACGGAAAAACGATACGTCCTGGATACGCTTTACCGGCGCGGAGTTAGTGTCGGCAGAGAAGCACTGATCACGGAATACCGTGAAGCCCTCTTTTAGAGAGAGCTGGAACCAGTCGCGGCAAGTCACGCGGTTACCCGACCAGTTATGGAAATACTCGTGGGCAACGATGCCTTCAACATTCTGGAAAGCGGCATCGGTGGCCGTGTTGGGGTGGGTAAGCACGGCGGCGGAGTTAAAGATATTCAACCCCTTATTCTCCATAGCCCCCATATTAAAGTCATTGACCGCGACAATCATGAACAGGTCCAGGTCGTACTCGCGGCCGTAGGTCTCTTCGTCCCACCGCATCGCCCGCTTTAGCGAAGCCACGGCGTGTTCAGTTTTATCGAGATTCTCTTGCTCCACCCAGAGCTGCAGCGTGACGTTACGGCCGCTCATGGTGGTGAAGTGATCTTCAACCTTAGTTAAATCGCCTGCCACCAACGCAAAGAGGTAGCAGGGCTTGGGATGGGGGTCTTCCCAGGTCACAAAGTGCCGACCGCCCTCCAAGTTGCCCTGTTCAACAGGGTTACCGTTCGCCAGCAGTACCGGCTCGTGCTTCTGATCACCTATCACGGTGACCTTAAAGGTGGCCATGACATCGGGGCGATCCGGGTAATAGGTAATGCGGCGAAACCCTTCCGCTTCGCATTGGGTGCAGTACATACCGTTGGATTGGTAAAGCCCTTCCAGCGCGGTATTACTGCTGGGGGAAATTTCTACGTCACTCTCCAGCGTAAACGCTGCCGGAACACGCTCAATCGTGAGCGTTTCATCGGTAAGCCGGTAATCAGCGCTAGCGAGCGGCTGGCCGTCGATGGCGAGGGAGTGCAGCATCAGGTGCTCGCCGTTAAGCACCAGCGGCGCATCTTGGTCAGCATTGGCATGACGCGTTATGGTAAGTCGTGCTTTAACGCGGGTCGCGGTGGGGTCAAGATCAAACGTCAGCTCGGTATGGGTCACTTGATAGGCGGGCGGCTGATAGTCGCTTAAATAAACCGGCTGCGGATCAGACATAGTGCGAAACTCCTGTAAGCTTTAAAGTAGCCGGGCAGCGCGGGCAGTGCGCTACCCGATGAGCATTTCTTGTACTAATTAATCGCGGAAATTATTGAACTGTAGCGGTAAATCAGGCCCCTCCTCGCCGCGCAGCAGGGCCATGACACTCTGCAAATCATCACGCTTTTTGCCTGTCACGCGTACCTTTTCGCCCTGGATCTGGGCCTGCACTTTTAATTTACTGTCTTTGATACGCTTTACCACATTTTTAGCTTCCGCCTGGTCAAGCCCTTGCTTGAGCAGCACTTCTTGGCGCGCCTTAACGCCTGATAGCACCGCATCCTTAATATCCATGCAGCGGGCATCGATGCCCCGGGCAATAAGGCGATTACGCAACACATCCAGCATCTGCTTGAGCTGGAAATCTACTTCGGCTTCGAGCTGTACTTTATCGCCCTCCAGGGCGAAGCTGGCATCAACGCCTTTGAAGTCAAACCGTGACTGCACTTCACGGTTTGCCTGGTCCACCGCGTTGGCGGCTTCGTGCTGATCAAATTCCGACACAATATCAAATGAGGGCATGGCAACGTTCCTGACAAGACATGACCCACCATTCTAGAGCAGCAAGCACCCAACCGGCCAATTTCTCTTGATAAAAGCTAAACAAAAGCTCTGCAATTCAATTACAAACAGGAGAGAAAATTGTACAAACACGCTTTTTAGCGATGTTAAAGTGTGCCGGGTTAACGTAGTCTGCTGCTACATTACCCGAAGGCCTAAAACGAGGAGAGACAATGAGCGATCGTGATGCCCGCCATAAAGCGTCAATGGAGAAGCTAAAGGCACGGGTAGACGAAAAAGTGGCCAACGCCACCGAACAACGTGGCCTGCTGCTCGTCAACACCGGTAACGGCAAAGGTAAAACCACCGCTGCCTGGGGAACCGTTACTCGGGCACTGGGCTATGGCTATAAGGTGGGTGTGGTGCAGTTTATTAAGGGCTTATGGGAGTGCGGCGAGCGCAACCGGCTAGCAGAGGACCCCAACCTGAGTGTTGCCATTATGGCGACCGGCTTTACCTGGGATACCCAGAACCGCGAGGCAGACACCGCCGCCTGCCAAGAAGTATGGAAAGAGGCCGAAAAAATGCTGGCCGACCCTGAGACCTACCTGGTCGTGCTGGATGAAATCACTTATATGCTGAAGTTTGGCTATTTAGACATTGCGACCGTCAAACAGGCGCTGCTCGACCGCCCCAGAGAGCAAACAGTCATTATCACTGGACGCAATGCCCATCGTGAGCTGATCGCCATGGCGGATACAGTTACTGAGATGCAAGAAGTACGACACGCGTTTAATAACGGTCTACAGGCTCGTCGCGGCATCGACTTTTAACGCTTAGCTATCCATTCGATGCGACCATGCAAAAGGGGCGCCGGAACGCCCCTTTCATGCCAGCCACAACTGCGTGCGCAATGGCGGCTACATTTCCACCGTATTATTTACTGTCGAACGGATTGCGCAGCACGATGGTTTCTACACGGTCGGGGCCGGTTGAGATGATATCAATGCTGGTACCCACCTGCTCTTCCAGGAAGCTGATGTAAGAACGAGCGTTGGCAGGCAGATCTTCTACCTTCTTCGCTCCGAGGGTGGACTCTTTCCAGCCTGGCAGGTCATGGTAAAGCGGCTCAACAGCTTCGTAACCCTCTGAGTCTACTGGGTTATCTAGCACCTCGCCATCCTTACTGCGGTAGCCGACGCATACACGGATATTTTCCAAACCGTCCAGTACGTCCAGCTTGGTCAGGCAGATACCCGACACCGAGTTGATCTGCACCGCATGGCGAAGCGCAACGGCATCAAACCAGCCACAGCGGCGCGGGCGTCCGGTGGTAGCACCAAACTCATGGCCACGCTCGGCCAAGTGGCGGCCGTGGTCATCAAACAGTTCGGTGGGGAACGGACCAGAACCTACACGGGTGGTATAGGCTTTAGTGATACCCAGCACGTAGTCCAGATACAGCGGGCCAACGCCAGAGCCAGTCGCTGTACCGCCTGCCGTGGTATTAGAGCTGGTGACATAGGGGTAGGTACCGTGGTCGATATCCAGTAGTGAGCCTTGGGCCCCCTCAAACAGGATATTCTCACCGGCTTTACGCAGGTCATGCACCATGCTAACCGTATCGCTGACCATGGGGCGCAGCTCTTCCGCCATTTGCATGGCGCTATCCAGCACTTCCTGGAAGTCTACCGCCTGCTCGCCGTGGTAGTTCACCAACACAAAGTTGTGGTAGTCGAGCACTTCACCCAGTTTGGAGGCGAACCGCTCGCGGTGCAGCATATCGCCCAGGCGCAGGCCGCGGCGGGCGACCTTGTCTTCATACGCCGGCCCAATGCCGCGGCCGGTAGTACCGATTTTAGCAACACCACGGGCTTTCTCACGCGCTTGGTCTAAGCGCACGTGATACGGCAGGATCAGCGGGCACGCCGGAGAGAGGCGCAGACGCTCACGAACGGGAACCCCTTTGGCTTCCAGTTCACGGATCTCCTTGATCAGCGCTTCCGGCGACAGCACTACCCCATTACCAATCACGCAGGTCTTGCCAGGGCGCAGCACGCCGGAAGGAATCAGGTGAAGAACGGTTTTCTCACCGTCGATCACCAGCGTGTGGCCCGCATTATGACCGCCTTGGAAGCGCACCACGGCAGAGGCTGATTCGGTGAGCAAGTCAACGATTTTACCTTTGCCTTCATCACCCCACTGGGTGCCCAGGACTACGACATTCTTACCCATTATGCACTCGTCTCTTGTGTCAGGGCCGTTGTCTGCCAACGACCATCGATAAACTCAAGACGGCGGTCACAGTTGTGCTCCGCCGGCCCAGTACGCTGCCCAGGCAGCGCTTGAATTACGCGTTCACCCTGCTCACGCAGCGCCGCAATGGCAGCGTTAAGCGACTCGTCCGCTTGGGCAGGCGCCCAAACCGCACCCCGGCTGGGCGATGCCAGCGCCAGCGATGCCAGTTGTTTCAGGTCCATCGAGAAGCCGGTGGCGGGCCGTGCGCGACCAAACGCACGTCCGGTATCATCGTAGCGACCGCCCTTTGCCAAGGCCTGGCCATAGCCAGGTACATAGGCGGCAAACATCATACCAGTATGGTACTGATAGCCACGTAGCTCAGCTAAATCAAAATAGAGCGAGACATCAAAACGTGCCAGAACGCCCTTATAAAGCGCCTCTAGCTGGTCAAGGGCTGCCGTTACCGGCGCAGGCGCACCTGCAAAGCGCTCCCTTGCCTCAACCAATACGCTGGCATCGCCGTGCAGTTCGCCCAGCGCCGTCAGCATCTCCGCTAACACGGGGTCACTGACGCTGGCGTTCACCTGCTCTGCCAACTGTCCCGGCGATTTTAGCGCCAGCGCTTCAAACAGCGCACGCTCCTGCTCACCGCTCAGCGCAGCGGCTTCCACCAAGCTACGATAAATGCCGATATGGCCCAGCGCCAAGTGAATCTCGTCAGCGCCTGCCGCATGGAGGCTGGCAAGCGCCAAATGAATAATTTCGCTATCGGCTTCCAAACCCGCATGACCAAACAGCTCAACACCTACCTGTACCGGGCTGCGGCCGCCCTGGTGCTGGTCGGCTTTTGCGCGCAGCACATTGGTGCAGTAACAGAGCCGTACCGGACCTTGGCGCTTGAGCGAATGGGCATCCATTCGAGCTACCTGCGGCGTGACATCGGCGGATGCGCCCATCATGCGGCCAGTCAGCTGGTCGGTCAGTTTGAAAGTTTGAAGATCGAGATCCGTGCCGGTACCTGTCAGCAAGGAGTCCAAAAACTCCACCGGCGGCGGCATTACTTGGTCGTAGCCCCAGCAATGGTAAAGATCAAGCAGCGCACGGCGCAGCTCTTCCATGCGGCTTGCCTGAGGCGGCAGCACCTCATCCATGCCGTCGGGCAATAGCCAGCGGTCAGCGATGGTCATGTGAACAATCCTGCGAGACGATGAAGGCCCTTCCTGACGACACCACCAACAGCCCCTCCGGGCACTGTGTGGAAACGTTCACGAAACGAGGGCCACAAAAAAACCGGGCGACGCCCGGTAGGTAAAGTCTATCACGTTTATGCGCTAGATGAACCCCGCCAGGCGCACCGCTTGACGGGGTTCATTACTACTACTCAGCGCTACTAGGTACTGCGCTACGCAGATAGCGGAAGAAGTCACTATCTGGCTCGAGTACCAGCAAATTGCCGTCGCCGGAGAAGCTCTCACGGTAGGCGTTCAGGCTACGCCAGAAAGCGAAGAACTCTTGGTCCTGGCTGTAGGCCTGAGAGAAGATAGCAGCCGCTTCCGCATCACCTTCACCGCGTAGCGTTTCGGCACGCTCGTTAGCCTGGGCCAGCAGCACCTGGCGGCGGCGGTCGGCGTTGGCGCGAATCCGCTCTGCTTCTTCCTGCCCCTGGGCGCGCCACTCACGGGCTTCACGCTCACGCTCCGAACGCATACGCTCGAAGACGGCAGCGGAAACATCTTCTGGCAGGTCGATACGCTTAATCCGGATGTCACGAATCGCCACCCCTAGCTCTTCGCGCATCAGCGCGTCAAGCTCCTCGGTGGGACCCGTCATCAGGTCATCGCGACGCTCGGCGATAATTTCCTGCAGATTCAGACGACCAAACTCGTTACGCAGGCTCTCATCGACCCGCGGCTGAATCAGGCGAATAGCCATCATCTCATCGCCTGCGGTGGCCTCGTAGTAGCGCGTGGGGTTTACCACCTGCCACTTCACGTAGGAGTCGACGATCACCGCTTTCTGCTCAAGGGTGAGATAGCGGCTGGTGTCCGTATCCAGCGTAAGCAGACGCACGTCAAACTTGCGAATGGTCTGGGCAATCGGGATTTTTACGTGCAGTCCCGGCTGGATATTCTCTTCAATGACCTCACCAAAGCGCAGTTTTACCGCGCGCTCGGTTTCATCCACTACATACAGGCTGTTGCTTGCCAGCCACGCCACGGCAGCAATGCCACCTACGATAAGCAGGGATCGATTATTAATCATTTAGCGGCCCTCCCTGCGAATGGGGTTATTACTGGTTGACGATGAGGAACTGCTTTGGCTGCCACTCCGCAGTGACTCCAACAAGCGCGGATCAATCGCCTCGCTGCTATCCCCGCTGTTATTTGAGGACTCATCACTGCTATTGCTGTTATTACCACCGCGCAGCTGATCCAGCGGCAGATACATCAACGGTGCATTTTCGCTTACATCCAGCAGCACTTTGGGCGTGTTACCGAAGACTTCCTCAATGGCATCCAGGTACATCCGCTCGCGCATGATCTCCGGTGCGTTACGGTATTCAGCTAGCAGAGCGTTAAAGCGGTTTACCTGACCTTGCGCTTCCGCCACTACCGATTCACGGTAACCCTGGCCCTGCTCAACCACACGCTGCGCCTGACCCTGCGCGGCAGGAATAATCGCGTTAGCGTAGGCCATACCTTCGTTAATGGTCCGCTGGCGATCTTCGCGGGCACGGATAACATCGTCGAAGGCATCGATAACCGGCGCAGGCGCCGAGGTGGATTCGATGTTAATGGTTTGAAGGCGGATACCTGCACCATAAGCATCCAGATAACTTTGCAGACGGCTCGCTACCGAGCTGCCTAAAATCTCACGCCCGGAGGTCAGGATATCAATCATGTCCGTACCGCCGACCACATGGCGCAGCGCGGAGTCCAGTGCGTTCTCGATAGAGAGGGCCGGGTCGCGTACGTTCAGCACGAAGTCGCGTGGGTTAGCGACCTGGTACTGGGCCGAGATCTCTACCTCAACGATGTTTTCGTCGCGGGTCAGCATGGACTGCGTTTGGGAAACCGAGCGAACGCGGGTCACGTTGACCATCCGCACATCGTCAATCAGCGGAGGATTCCACTGCAAGCCTGGATCAACGATGCCCTGGTACTCACCGAAACGTAGCACAACGCCGCGCTCGGACTGGTCAACCAGATAGAAGCCTGAGGCCGCCCAAATAGCCAAGGCAACGATAACCAGAAGGCCAGGCAACGCAAAGGAGTTACGGGGCTTGCCTCCTCCGCTTTTACCGCTGCCACCGCCGCTCTTTTTACCGCTGCCGCCAAGCATGTTGTTCAGCTTGTCTTGGAACTTTTTCAGCGCTTCATCAAGGTCAGGCGGCCCTTGGTTATTGCCGCCATTATTACCGCCGTTGTTTCCACCACCATTCCCACCACGGTCGCCGCCGCGTCGGCCGCCACCGCTCCAGGGGTCGTGCTGGTTGCCACCACCGGGCTCATTCCAGGCCATACTTCGTCTCCACTAAGGTGTTCACCTGCACTTTGCCTTGTGCTTATACAGGGCCAGGTGCTTTTGATATTGTTACTATATCAATGTTGTACCATGCTTTTACAGCCACGCACTACGGCTTAAGTACACGGCTTAGGTACTTGATGGGCTACCATTCGTCAGATTCGCGTAATGCTTCTGGTAAATAGGTATTGGCACGCTCACCTAACTGGGCCATCAGCTGGTTAAAGTCGCGCCGTGGCAAACGCACATCCAAAACGGAGCGCCCTTGCTCATCAAAACTCTCTTCGCGCACGGCGTTAAGCTCATGCAAGCCTGCGCGCAGCCTACCCTGCTCTGGCGACAGCGTAAGCGAGAAGCCAATGACATCACCGGCCAGACGTTCGGTCAGCGCTTCATGCAGCAGTTCCAACCCTTGCCCCTTCTGGGCAGATAGCCAGACCACCTCTGGAACGCCGTGAGCGTCACGCTCAATGCGCGGCGCGCTATCCAGCTTGTCTATTTTATTCATGACCTTGAGCACCGGCACGCTGTCGGCACCGATCTCTTTGAGTACATGATCGACTTGCTCAACGTTTAGCTCACGATCAGGGTCGGCGGCATCAATCACATGCACCAATAGCGTCGCTTCCGCCGCTTCTTGCAGCGTTGCTTGAAACGCCTCGACAAGCTTGTGGGGCAAGTGGCGGATAAAACCGACCGTATCGGCCATTACCACCGGGCCAACGTCTTCGATCTCAAACCGTCGAAGCGTTGGGTCAAGGGTAGCAAACAGCTGGTCGGCCGCATAAACCTCGGCACTGGTCAGCGCATTGAACAGCGTCGACTTACCCGCGTTGGTGTACCCCACCAGCGAAACGCTGTGGATTTCCGCCCGTGCTCGGGCACGGCGGTTCTGTTCACGCTGGCTGCGAACTTTATCCAACCGCTTATGAATCGACTTAATTCGGCCGCGCAGCAGCCGCCGGTCGGTTTCCAGCTGCGTTTCGCCAGGACCACGTAGGCCGATGCCGCCTTTTTGGCGCTCAAGGTGCGTCCAGCCGCGGACTAGCCGGGTAGACATATACTCAAGCTGGGCAAGCTCTACCTGCAGCTTGCCCTCATGGGTTCGTGCCCGTTGCGCGAAAATATCGAGTATTAGACCGGTACGATCTAATACGCGGCACTTGAGCTCCTGCTCAAGGTTGCGCTGCTGGGAGGGGCTTAAACTGTGGTTGAAGATGACCAGTTCAGCGTGATGAGCTGCGAGCATTGCCCGCAGCTCCTCCAGCTTTCCTGACCCGACAAACGTACGGGAGTCAGGCCGCTGTCGGCTTGCTGTGAGCAATGTCGCGGGCTCTGCGCCAGCAGAGCGCACGAGCTCCAAGAACTCACCCGGGTCTTCACGTGCTTGTTCATCATAGAAATCTACGTGAACAAGTACTGCCGTTTCACCGGCGTCTGGGCGTTCAAAAAACAATCAATACCTCGTGGACTCTTTTGCTATCCAGCGGTGTTAGAGTTCAGCGTCGGGGGCTGAAGGGTCCTGTGCCGGCAGACGCACATTGCGTGAGGGCACCACCGTGGAAATAGCGTGTTTATAAACCATCTGACTGACGGTATTACGCAACAGGATGACAAACTGGTCAAACGATTCGATCTGGCCCTGCAGCTTAATGCCGTTTACCAGGAAAATAGAGACCGGAATGCGCTCCTTGCGCAAAATGTTCAGGTACGGGTCTTGAAGGGACTGCCCTTTGGACATGTTGCTCTCCCTAAAACTGTCGTTGGGGTTGGTTATCAAATGGCGTGCCCTACTGGTGCTACGCCGCAATCTTGTTGCCCGAAAGGCCTGGTGTGTCAAAAGAGCTAGCCGGCCACTCGAAAACACTTGCTTACGAAATCACTATCTTACGCTAAGCACCGCTTTCACGCACGAATTTCAGAAGCTTATCCAATGCGTCCGGTTGCTGCGAGTCTATCCAGTTAAGCGATGGCCAGCTGCGCAGCCAAGTGAGCTGTCGCTTGGCTAGCTGGCGGGTGGCAATGACTCCCCTGGAGAGTAACTCCCCCTGGTCGTAAGCGCCGTCCAAATACTCCCATACTTGACGGTAGCCAACGCTCTTCATAGATGGCAAGCCAAGATGGATATCATTACGCTTTCTGAGGGCGGCCACCTCATCTATCAAGCCCTCGCCCAACATTGTTTCAAAACGTTGTGCGATACGTTGATGCAGCACCTGCCGATCATTAGGGGCCAACGCTATCGACAGCACCCGCCACGGAAAGGTTTCAGGCTGCTGTTCCGCCCATAATTCGCTCATGGGACGGCCGCTGGCGTAAAACACTTCCAACGCCCGCATGAGCCGCTGGGGGTCGTTAGGATGGATACGTGCCGCCGAGGCCGGATCCACCTCGGCGAGGATGCGGTGCAGCCCCGTCAACCCTTCAGCCTGGCGCTTGGCCTCTAGCCGTTCACGAATGGCGGCATCAGCGGCAGGTAGGTTCGCCACGCCTTCTACTAAGCGTTTGAAGTAGAGCATCGTGCCGCCTACCAGCAGCGGCACTTGCCCTGCCGCGCTAATTTGCCGCATCTCTTGCAGGGCATCCTCACGGAAATCCGCCGCCGAGTATGGGTCGGCAGGGTCGCGGATATCAATCAGGCGATGCGGCGCACGCGCAAGCTCTCCTGCGCTCGGCTTGGCGCTGCCAATATCCATCCCGCGATATACCATGGCGGAATCAACGCTAATCAGCTGATGCCCTAGCTGCTCATGAAGCGCTATCGCCGCATCGGTTTTACCTGCAGCGGTGGGCCCCATTAAAAATATCGCCCAGGGGCGTGTGTCAGCCATCTGCTTGCCGCACTCCATTGGTTATCTTCATCGTTACTGGCCGCGTAAAAACAGGCGGTCGAGTGCTTTCATGCTCATTTGCGTCCAGGTTGGGCGGCCGTGGTTACACTGGTCGCTGCGCTCGGTGCGCTCCATATCCCGCAGTAGCGCGTTCATTTCATCGAGCGTTAAGCGCCGGTTGGCCCGCACGCTGCCGTGGCACGCCATGGTGGAGAGTAGCTCATGAATACGCGCTTCCACCTGGTGCGTCCGGCCAAAGCGGGCTAGCTCTTCCAGCATTTTACGCACCAGCGCCTCGGGGTCCGCCTGGGCTAATAGGGCGGGTAACTGACGTACCAGCAGGGTTTCTGGGCCGGCAATATCCAGCTCAACGCCTAGCTGTGCAATAGCGTCTCGCTCGCTTTCCGCGGTAGCTACTTCGGTGCGGCTCGCGGCCAGCGAGACAGGCACTAGCAGCGGCTGGGTATCTAGCCCCTCAGCGGCTGCCAGTTGGTTTTTCATGCGCTCATAGACAATCCGTTCATGGGCGGCGTGCATATCCACCAGCACTAAGCCCTGGGCGTTCTGCGCTAGGATATAAACGCCATGCAGTTGGCCCAGCGCAAAACCTAGTGGCGGCGCGGCGGTTGCATCATGGGCAGGCATTGCCATTGGTGCTTCGCGCACTTCCGAGGCAGCCGGCCACGGGCTGGGTGGACTCGGCTGCGGGGTTAAGAGCGTCTCTTCGTGGTCGGGGTGAAGCGCCTGATACCCTTGCATAAAGCGGCGCACCCGCTCAGCGCCAGGGTGCCGCTCCGGCCCTTCCGAAAGCGCCATGCCCTGCTGCTGCCAACGTGGCGCAGGCGGTGCGGCAGCGTTTTGCGATGCAGGCTCGGCATCCTTCGTCACCTGAGGCTCCGGCTCATCCCGCTCCTCTTCGGCGGGTTTGGAGGCTGCCAGGCAGTGGTGCAGGCTGGAGTAGAGGAAGTCGTGCACCATGCGTCCATCGCGGAAACGTACTTCATGCTTGGTGGGATGCACGTTGACATCCACCACATCAGGATCAAGCTCGAGATAAAGCACGAACACCGGATGGCGGCCGTTATACAGCACGTCACGGTAGGCCTGGCGCACTGCATGGGCGACGAGGCGGTCACGCACGACCCGTCCATTAACGAAGAAGTACTGCTGGTCCGCCTGCGAGCGAGAGTGCGTCGGCAGCCCTACCCAACCGCTTAGACGCAGCCCGCCTGCCTCGCGCTCAATATAGCGGGCGTGTTCGATAAAGTTTTTGCCCAGCAGCGACGCGATACGTCGCTCGCGGGCGGCAGCTGTGTTACCCGAGGGCAGCTGATGGACTACTTTTTGATTGTGGCGCAGCACCCAGGCAATGTCGTAACGCGACAGTGCTTGACGGCGAAAGGCCTCTTCCACGTGGGCAAATTCGGTCTTTTCAGTGCGTAAGAACTTGCGCCGTGCGGGCGTGTTGAAAAACAGGTCGCGCACGGCCACGCTAGTGCCCCGAGGATGCGGAGCCGGCGTTACCCGGGCCTCCATGCCACGGCCTTCCGCCACCACGCGCCAGCCCTGACGGGGATCCTCTTCCGCATTGGAGACCAGCTCTAACCGCGACACCGAGCTAATCGAGGCCAGCGCTTCACCCCGAAACCCCAAGGAGCTCACGCCCTCCAGATCCTCCAAAGTACTGATTTTACTGGTGGCATGGCGCGCCAACGCCAGGGGCAAATCCTGTTCACCAATGCCGATGCCATCATCGCGCACTTTGATCAACCGGGCACCGCCCTGCTCAATCTCCACTTCAATACGCTGGCTGCCCGCATCAATGGCATTCTCAATCAGCTCTTTCGTCACTGACGAAGGGCGCTCGACCACCTCACCGGCAGCAATCTGGTTCGCCAGGCGAGGGTCGAGCACATGGATACGGCCAGGCAGCGAGTTCGCTTCAGTCAACCAACACCTCGAATGCTAAGCATGAAAAACGATCTTTTTGAGCGCTCTGTTATCAAGAGCTGGGGATACGCAGCACTTGACCTACCCGAATGACATCGCCATTCAGGTCGTTCGCCTGCTTAAGCTGGTTCACCGGTACACCGTGGCGAATCGCAATCGCCGACAGCGTATCGCCCGACTGGATGCGGTACTCGTTGCCGGTGGGGCGGCGCTGGTTATCACGCTGCCACGCCAGCAGGCTCGCCGGAGGCGGATTACGCTGGAAATGCTCGCGCAGCCCGCTGAAAATCGCCGTCGAGAGCCCCTGTTGATGCACGGGGTCGCGCAGGCGGCGCTCTTCATCGGGGTTAGAGATAAAGCCCACCTCTATAAGCAGCGAGGGGATATCCGGTGATTTCAGCACCATAAAGCCCGCTTGCTCTACCCGCGACTTATGCAACCGATTCACCCGCCCAAGTTGTTCAAGCACCTGCCCGCCAATGGAAAGCGAGTCATTGAGCGTAGCCGTCATGGTGAGATCCAGCAGCACGCCGCGCAGCACCTGGTCTTTATCACGCAGCGACAGGCTGCCATCGACACCGCCAATCAGGTCGGAGCGGTTTTCGCTATCAGCGAGCCACTGGGCGGTTTCCGAGGTAGCGCCACGCTGGGAAAGCGCATAGACGGAGCTGCCCTGGGGCCTTGGGCTGGTAAACGCATCGGCATGAATCGATACGAAAAAGTCGGCCTTCTGTTCGCGGGCAAGCTGAGTACGCTGGCGCAGCCCCAAATAATAGTCGCCGTCACGAATCAGCACGGCTTTGAAGCCTTGGGTTCGATTCACCTCCGCAGCCAGCCGTCGGGCGATCTCCAGCACCACATCCTTTTCACGGGTGCCCGATGGGCCAATCGCGCCGGGATCCTCGCCGCCGTGCCCCGCATCGACCGCAATAATAATGTCCCGCTGCGGGTGGGGCTGGGCAGGCTGGACTTCGGCTGGGGGCTGCTGCGGACTCGGCGTAGGCACGGCTACATCCACGCCTGGCGCCTGCGCCTGGGCCGCACGCTGGGCCATGATCTCCTGGTCACGAATCATCGCCTCAATAGGGTCGATGGGGTTCTCCACCGCACTTTCGCCTGGGTACTCCAAATCCACCACTAAGCGATGGCCGTACTGGTCATTGGGCGGCAGCGTAAAGTGGCGCGGCTCAATAGCGCGATTGAGCTCCAGTACGACCCGCAGGCCGCCGCCATCCCGTATGCCGGTTCTTACCTTGGCAATGGCACTGCCATCCAAGGGCAACGTCGAAGCATCGGTATCCAGCCGGCTATCATCCAGGTCAATGACAAGGCGCGCCGGATTGTCCAGTGAAAATACATTGGCCTCGGCTGCCTCCGTAAGGTCAAACACCAAACGGGCGTGATCGGGAGCCGCCCAGAGCCTCATGCTCTCAACGGTGGCCGCCTGCAAGGTCGCGGTACCTGCCAATAAAACCGTACACCCCGTCACCAACCGGCCGATGAAACGGATCAGCGGGCTTTTCATATCCATTGAATCACACCACACTCCTGTTGCTTCCCAGCCCCCAGGCTTGCCAGCTGCTCTATGACGCCTTCACCAAGTACACTGCCGGCGCTCAGTTGCGCGATGCGTCCGGTTTCAGCCACACGCAGTTGGATACGCAGATCCGGAGCGGGCAACCAGCCCTCGCCCCGGCTCGGCCACTCGATAAGACATAGCGCATCATCGGCCAGCACATCGCGCCCGCCCATGAATTCTAGCTCCTCGGGGTCCGCCAAACGGTACAGGTCCAGATGGTAAATACGCTGCCCGCCCAGTTCATAAGGCTCTACCAGCGTATAGGTAGGGCTTTTCACCGCCCCCTGGTAGCCGTAGGCCCGCAAAATGCCGCGCGTTAGGGTCGTTTTGCCCGCCCCTAAATCGCCTTCCAAATAGACGCGCCCGTGACCTTTTAGCGCTTGGCCCAGCGCCTCGCCAAAGGCTACGTGGGTCATTTCATTGTTGAGTTGCACCTGCATGTCGGCTGCCTTCACGGGTTAATTAACACTCGTGCATAGGATGCCAGATCACTTGCTAACAGGCCACGCTCTCCCTCGGTTTTAGCGGCCTCATCCCCTGCCAGGGCGTGCACCATGACGCCTAGCCAGGCGCTCTGCTCCAAGCTGCCGAACTGGCCCACCAATGCCCCCAACATTCCGCTCAACACATCGCCCATACCGCCGCTTGCCATGCCCGGGTTACCGTAAGGGCATACCACCAAGCCACTGGGGCCAGCCACCAGGCTACCCGCACCTTTTAAAACCACAATACCGCCACGGGCACGCTGCAAGGCACGGACGGCCTCGGGGCGGTCGGCTTGGACATCCGCCACCGAGCACCCAAGTAGCCTCGCGGCTTCACCAGGGTGGGGTGTTAGGATCCAGTCATCCCGGCGCAGCTCCGGCCAGCGGCTGGCCAGCAGGTTAAGCGCGTCGGCGTCCACCACCAAGGGCGATGAGGAGTGCAGCGCGCTTTGCAAGATCGCTTGCCCCCACGCATCCTGCCCCAGCCCAGGCCCCACCACAACCGCATCTGCCTGGGCAGGAAGCGCTGCCCTATCGGCCCCGCCACGCACCCCGCGAACCATTACTTCAGGGCAGCGCACTAGGCTTGCCGTAACATGCTCGCAAGCAGTGGCTAGGGTTACCTTACCCGCTCCTAGGCGCGCAGCCGCCTGGGAAGCCAGCAGTGCCGCGCCACCGAAGCCCGGCGCGCCGCCCATCACCAGCACATGCCCGAGGCTACCCTTATGGCTGGTGCGTGAGCGAGGCGTAAACGTTTCGCCAAGTAGCGAGTCATCCAGCCGCCACGCGGTGGGGGGAATATCAAAGAACGCCTGGGCTTTGACACCCAGCGGCCGGAAATCAATCTCGCCGGTATAGGCCGGAGCATCGCCAGTGTGCAGCCCCATCTTATCGCCAATAAAAGTAACGGTGCAGGTCGCCGCCACCGCCATGCCTAGCACCGCTCCGGTATCCGCCGAGATACCCGAGGGTATATCCAGCGCCAGTACAGGACGGGCCGATGCGTTAATTGCCTTGATAGCCTGCTGGATACTGCCCGCCACCTCGCCTGACAGCCCTGTTCCTAGCAATGCATCGACGACCACTTCGCCTACCAGGGTGGTATCGGACTGCCACTCCTCAAACCCAACCCCCGCCGCCGTTGCCAGCTCAGCGGCGCGGGCTACATCCCCCGTAAGTGCCTCCAACGGTTTTAGCGAAAGGCGCTGCACCTTGAGCCCGGACTGCATGGCCAGCGCCGCCAACACATGCCCATCACCACCATTGTTACCACCGCCGCACAGCACCGTGACACTGCGCGCCTGGGGCCAACGGGAACGAAAGCTGTGCCAGGCACTAGAGGCTGCTCGCTGCATCAGCGCGAAGCTTTCTATGCCGCCTGCGATGGTGCGCCGGTCAAGCTCGCGCACTTGGGCCGCTTTATAGAGGGGGCGTAGCGAAGAGGTACTCAACGTAGACACGATCACTCCTTAATAGGGTACTAAATCAACGCCTAGACTCAGCCAGCGTCAGCATAATGCTAGGCGGCATGTTGTGGCAGCGAGTAATGCGTTAGCATAGCGCGCTTAACGCATCACCGTTGATTGACAATGCCAAGTTCCACGACTTTTTCACCTTCGCGTGAATGCCTTACCAGCGAACACCTTGACCACCTTGCCGAGCTGATTAAGCAGTGGGGCCGCGAGTTGGGCTTTCAGCAGGTCGGTATTACCGATATCGACCTAACGAACCATGAGACCTTCCTAAACCGTTGGCTGGATAAAGGCTACCACGGCGATATGGGCTTTATGGCAAAACATGGCACTAAGCGCACCCGCCCCGAAGAGCTGGAGCCTGGCACCCAGCGGGTGATCAGCGTGCGTATGGACTATCTACCGGCCGAGGTGGAGAGCGCCAAAGTGCTTGGCCAGCCCCACCGCGCCTATATATCGCGCTATGCTCTGGGCCGCGATTATCATAAATTAATGCGTAAACGCTTGGCGCAATTGGCAAAGCGTATCGAGCGGGAAGTAGGGAAATTCGGCTTTCGCGCCTTTGTGGACTCCGCCCCGGTGATGGAGCGTGCGCTCGCCCAGAAGGCGGGCTTAGGCTGGTTCGGTAAGAATGCCATGCTGCTGAACCCCAAAGCGGGCTCGCTGTTCTTTCTTGGGGAGCTGTATACCGACCTGCCGCTACCCGTAGACGCCCCTTTTGAACAGGAGCATTGCGGCAGCTGTAGCGCCTGCCGTACCGCTTGCCCCACAGGGGCTATTGTTGACGACAAGGTGGTCGATTCACGCAAGTGCATCTCCTATCTCACCATTGAGCTGCACGACGCCATTCCCGTGGAGTACCGCCGTGCCATGGGCAATCGCGTGTATGGCTGCGACGACTGCCAGCTCGTTTGCCCGTTTACCCGCTTCACAAAAACCACCCAAGAAGAGGACTTCGCCCCGCGCCACGACCTTGACCGCGCCTCGCTTATCGCGCTGTTTAGCTGGGGCGAGGAGGAGTTTTTGGACAAAACCGCCGGTAGCCCCATCCGCCGCATTGGCTATGAGCGCTGGCTGCGTAACCTCGCCGTTGGCCTGGGGAACGCCACATGGAGCGAAGCGGTCGAGGCCACGCTATGGGCACGCCGAGCCTACCCTAGCGCTCTGGTGCGGGAGCACGTTGCCTGGGCACTCGATGAACAGCGCCACAAAAGGAATGCGCGTATCGCGACGCGCCCATGATAGCTACTCCTCTTCGTCACTGCCCCCTTCAATACGCAAAAACGTGCTGCGGTAATGGGCAAGCTCCGCAATCGACTCCTTGATATCATCCATCGCCAAGTGGGCATTCTGCTTTTTGAAGCCCACCAGCGCACCGGGGTTCCAGCGCTTCGCCAGCTCTTTAACCGTGGACACATCTAAATTGCGATAGTGGAAGAACGCCCACAGTTCGGGCATTTCCCGCTCAAGGAAGCGCCGATCCTGGTGAATGCTGTTGCCGCACATCGGTGAAGAGCCTGGCACCACGTATTGACGTAAGAAGTCGAGGGTTTGACGCTCGGCTTCTTGAGTCTCGATGGTGCTTGCCTTTACCCGTGCCACCAGCCCGGACTCACCGTGGGTTTTCTGGTTCCACTCATCCATCCCGGCCAGCAGGCTATCGGGCTGCTTGACGGCGATCACTGGCCCCTCCGCCACCACGTTCAGCTGGGCATCGGTAATCAGGGTAGCCACCTCGATAATGCGCTCTTTATCCGGCTCCAGGCCGGTCATCTCTAAATCAATCCACACCAACAGATCGCTGCGCGGTGTGCCGCTTTGCTCGCTCATTGCATATTCCTTGGCCAGTTTCGCCCCTAAAACGGCGAATTGAGTAAAAGTGTCGCTTATATTGCCCTAACCCGCACCCCATACAGGACAGTGGGCCGCCCAGATGGGTACAATGCCCTCTATTGTAACGATCATCAGGTGGTCATGAGCAAACGTAAATTAAGCCGCCAGCAGCAGTGGCGAGTCGAGAAGATCCAAGCCGAACGCGCCCAGCGCGCTGAAAAGCGCGATGCCAAGGATGCCGAAAAGCTTTCCGCGGGCGAGTACGGTCCTGAGCAGCCGGGGCGTGTGATGGCCCACTTTGGCCGCACGCTGGAAGTGCGTGACGCCGACGGCACGCCCGTACGCTGCCACCTGCGCGCCAACCTAGATGGCCTAGTGACCGGCGACCGAGTGATCTGGCGGGCAGGCCAGGATGGCTCTGGCGTGGTCGTTGCCCGTGAAGAGCGCGACAGTATTCTGAAGCGCCCCGACCCACGCGGCCAGCTTAAGCCAGTAGCCGCCAATATCGACCAGCTGCTGATTGTATTCGCCGTCGAGCCTGCGCCCCATCCCAACCTGATTGACCGCTATCTGGTAGCCGCTGAAGCCACGGGCATCGCGCCCGTGCTGGTGCTTAACAAAACCGACCTGCTACCAGAAGACGGCGGCGAACTCGGTCAATTGCTGGAGCGCTATCGCCAGCTAGGCTATCCGGTGGTACGCACCACCACGGCCAACCCCGAAGGGCTGGATGCGTTGCGCCAGCAGCTCGCGGGCCGCACTTCGGTATTTGTCGGCCAGAGCGGCGTGGGCAAATCATCGCTGATTGACCTGCTGCTACCCGACGAAACCCTACGCATCGGTGCGCTGTCAGAAGATTCGCGTAAAGGCACCCATACGACCACCACGGCGCGGCTCTACGCCATGTGCAGCGGCGAGGTCAGCAACGGCGAACTCATCGACTCCCCAGGGATTCGTGAGTTTGGCCTGGTCCACTTAGATGAACAGGAGGTGACCGATGGCTTTATCGAGTTCCACCCCTACCTGGGCCGCTGCCGCTTCCGTGACTGCCGCCACCGCAACGAGCCGGGCTGCGCTTTACTGGATGCCGTCGAGGCAGGCAAGATTCACCCAGAGCGTTTTGCCAGCTATCGACGGATTCTCGATAGCTTGAATCCGCAATGACCGCGGTTGAAATGCCGTTACCTTATTTGCTGTTGTCTTAATGTTAAAGACAGGGAGCCGAATATGAGCACTGCCAGCCACTCATCAGAAACCAATCTATTGCCGTTAATTGTGGAGCCAGAGCAGCTTCATGCGCACCTGGGCGACCCCCAACTACTGATTATCGACGTACCGGCCAATGGTGACAGTTACCGCCAAGGCCATGTCCCCGGCGCAATCTATCTGGATTTTCGCTACCTGATGCGCGGCGAAGGCCCTGTCCCAAATGACGTGCCGCCGGTGGAGTTTCTCTCCAAACTGTTCAGCGCCCTGGGGTTAACCCGCGATACGCACGTAGTGGCCTACGATGACGAAGGCGGCGGCTGGGCAGCCCGCCTACTCTGGACGCTGGAGTTGATCGGCCACACCCGCTACTCCTACCTGAACGGCGGCATTCACGCCTGGCGTGATTCAGGCCTGGAAGAGAGCACCGAGCCGACCGCGCCGACACCAAGCGAGTACCATGCCGAGATTCTCAACCCCAGCGCCGCCATTACCTGTGATGAGATAAAAGAGAAGCTCAGCAACAAACAGTTTGCCATTTGGGACGCCCGCTCCAAGGCGGAGTACGATGGCGAGCGCGGCAATAACAGGCACCTGGGACACATTCCTGGTGCAGTGAACATGGATTGGCTAGACGCCATGGACCGCAGCCGCGCGCTAAGAATACGCGACTATGCCGAACTTATGACCGAACTCGGCGCCCTGGGGCTAACCCCCGACATGGAAATCGCCACCCACTGCCAAAGCCATCACCGCAGCAGCTTCACTTGGCTGGTGGGCAAAGCGTTAGGTTTCAATATGCGCGGCTATGCGGGTTCCTGGGGTGAGTGGGGCAACCGTGACGATACACCTATCGAGAAATGAAGATACGACTGTGACTCTTTCCCAAAAAGCCTTTTCGCTACTTCAATACCCGCTGCCCCAGCACGCCCTGTCGCGGCTAACGGGCAAGTTTGCCCAATGTGATAACCCCTGGGTAAAGAACACGCTGATTAAAGCGTTCATCAAACGCTTTAATGTGGATATGAGCCAAGCTCTGGAGCCAAACCCCTCGGCCTACTCCACGTTTAACGACTTTTTTACCCGCGCGCTCAAAGCCGACGCACGCCCGCTGGGTGAAGGGCTGCTTAGTCCTGCCGATGGCACCCTCTCCCAGTACGGCCGCCTCACCACAGCGGGCACGCTGGTGCAGGCCAAAGGGCACACCTACTCGGCAGAGACACTGCTGGGCGGCGATAAAGCGTTAGCCGACGAGTTTTTGAACGGCAGTTTTGCGACGGTCTATCTTTCGCCAAGCGACTACCACCGCGTGCACATGCCGGTGACTGGCACCCTGCGGGAAATGATCTACGTACCAGGGCGGCTCTTCTCAGTTAATCAGGCCACCGCCAACTATGTGCCCGGTTTGTTCGCGCGCAACGAGCGCTTGGTCTGTATCTTCGACACCGAACACGGCCCTATGGCGATGGTACTGGTAGGCGCAATGATCGTGGCTGCCATTGAAACCGTCTGGTCCGGCCAGGTAACACCGCTCTCGGGCCACCCCCAGCGTATGCGCTTCGGGCAGCCGATCGTGCTGGAGAAAGGCGCCGAGATGGGCCGCTTTAAACTCGGCTCCACCGTCGTGATGTGCTTCGCTAAACCGGTCCATTTTGACAACCACCCGCTGGGGGCGAAAGTACAAATGGGCCAAACCCTGGGCGCACAAACGCCCTGATACAGCCTTCCGCTAACGAAGCAACCCGGTTAGCAGTTGGGTGTTGAAAACGCCAGCACCTCTTCCAGACGCGATTTTCCCAGCGCCAGCTGGATAAGGCGGTCCACCCCCAGCGCCACGCCGGAAGAGGCTGGCAAACCCTGCTCCAGGGCTGCCAGCAAATGCACGTCAACCTCCACTTCAGGCAGCCCCAAGCGGCGGCGTTCGGCATTATCATCGTCAAAACGCTGCCGCTGCTCCTCGGCATCAGTTAACTCATCGTAGCCGTTGGCCAGCTCAATGCCGTTAAGGTATAGCTCGAAGCGCGAGGCTACCCACTCGCCATCGGCATCCTGATGGCGCCGCGCTAACGCCGCTTGGCTAGCGGGGTAATCGACCACCACGCTGATCTCTTGCTGACCCAGATTAGGCTCAATGACCATTCCCATCAGCAAATCCAGGCAGGTATCGCGGCCCTCGCCAGCCAGCGCCTGGGCAGGCATGTTGCCTCGCTGCGCCGCAAGTGTACGCAGGGTTTCCAGCGATGTAGTGAACGGGTCCACCTCCAGATACCTATGGAACAGCTCACGGTAACGGTAGTGAACCACAGGGCCAGGCGGTTGCGGCAGTACATGTGCAACCAGCTCCGTCGTTTCATCGATCAGCCGTGCCAACGTAAAACCGGGGCGATACCACTCCAACATGGTGAACTCTACGTTGTGGCGAGCGCCTACCTCTCCATCACGAAAGCTTTTCGCCAGTTGGAAAATCGGCCCGCTACCCGCCGCCAGTAGCCGCTTCATATGAAACTCCGGCGACGTTTGCAGCCACAGTTTGCGCTGGCCTTTATCGGTGCGGGCCAGGGTCGAGAGCGACACAAGCTGTACATCGGTACTGCCTCCCTGCCCCAGCACTGGCGTTTCCACTTCCAGTACGTCCCGCGCCGCAAAAAAGGCACGCACTTCCGCTAGTAAACGAGCGCGCTCGCGCAGGGTGCCAATCGATGCCGTTGGCCGCCAGTTAACCGTCATTCCCTTCTCCCTAACAGCACAAAGCCACGCAGCAGTAGTGCGTGGCTTTGTGAACAAAATACTTAAGCGGCTGACTCACCGCCGGTATCACCGTGCGTTTAGGCGCGTGATACGTACTCACCAGAACGGGTGTCGATTTTCAGTACTTCGCCCTGGTTGATAAATAGCGGTACGCGCACCACGGCACCAGACGACAGCGTTGCCGGCTTGGAGCCGCCCTGCGCTGTATCGCCTTTGAGGCCCGGGTCGGTTTCCACTACTTCCAGCTCGATAAAGTTAGGCGCCGAGACAGCAATGGCGTTATCGTTCCACAGCGTGACGGTGTAAGCAGCCTGCTCTTTCAACCACTTTTCCGTCTCGCCCAGGGCTTTCTTCTCAACCGCGTACTGCTCGAAAGAGCCGTCGGTCTTCATGAAGTGCCACATTTCGCCGTCGGTATAGAGGTACTCCATCTCAAGTTCCATGATGTCGGCACCTTCCAGCGATTCACCCGATTTAAAGGTGCGCTCCCATACGCGGCCGGTCATTAGGTTACGCAGCTTCACTCGGTTGAACGCCTGCCCTTTACCCGGCTTCACGTATTCGTTCTCAACGATCGAACAGGGGTCGCCGTCGAGCATTACTTTCAAACCGCCTTTAAATTCGTTGGTAGAATAGTTCGCCATACTGCCTCTCAATGGTTCAATGGTCTGTTTAAGTCTGTGACACGCGAAGCCATGCTTCGCCGTCGATAGCGTCGTTGCCAAGTGCGCGCATGATAACCCGAAGGAGGGCTTTTTGCAGGAGAACATCATTATCGCTGCTAAGCAGGCCGCTGCCCAGACATCCAACACCTGGCAGCAGCAGCTTTCCCAAGCGATTCGCGACCCCGCCACCCTATGCAAACGCCTTGGTTTAAGCCAGCGGTGGCTTACCGGCGCCCACGCCGGGCATCGGCTATTCGAGATCTGCGTCCCCGACGCTTACCTGGCACGAATGGTACCAAATGACCCACATGATCCTCTGCTTCTTCAAGTACTGCCTACTGGAGATGAAACAGACACACCGCCTGGGTATGTGAGCGACCCGCTGGAAGAGGCCGACCACCGCCCCGTAAAAGGGCTGATCCATAAGTACGCTAACCGCGTGTTGCTGATTGCCAGCCCTGCCTGCGCGATCAACTGCCGCTACTGTTTTCGCCGCCACTTCCCCTATAGCGAGAACTCGCCTTCCCGCGCCCAGTGGCAGGAAGCGTTGAATTACCTGCATGCCGATGCCTCCATTCACGAGGCAATCCTTTCCGGCGGCGACCCTCTGGCAGCCAGCGATCGGCAGCTAGCCTGGCTGGTTGAGCAGTTGGAAAGCATCCCCCATCTGAAACGGCTGCGTATCCATACCCGCTTGCCGGTGGTCATTCCCGACCGTGTAGATGAAGGCCTGCTTGGCTGGCTGGGCAGCACCCGCTTACAAAAAGTCGTCGTGCTGCATATCAACCACGCCAATGAGATTGACCAAGCCGTGGTGGATGCCTGCACGCGCTTAAAACAGGCAGGCGTGACGCTGCTGAACCAGAGCGTGTTGTTAAGGGGCATTAATGACAGCGTACCCGCCCTCGCGACCCTCTCGGAGCGGCTGTTTGAGGCAGGCGTACTGCCCTACTACTTGCACGTGCTAGACCCGGTTCAGGGCGCCGCGCACTTTGACGTGCCCGACGAGGAGGCGCAAGCGCTCGTTCAAGCACTGCTGGAACACCTGCCCGGCTTTCTCATGCCCAGGCTGGTGCGTGAAGTACCGGGTAAGATGAGCAAAACGCCTTTGTGATCCACGCATAGTGGCCTCTAAGCCCCTGCTGGGGCTTAGAGCTGCGCCTATTTCTCGTGAGGTCGCCGCAGCCAGGGCCGCATCGCTCTCTGCCTTGTTAATCGAATACCGCTTGCTTAGCCTAGGGTTTCCGCCGTCACATTGGCCGCCGCAGGCTGCGTTGAGTAGTAGCGGTTAATCGCACTCAGCACGCCTTTCATGGAGGCGCTGGTGATGCTTTCATCAGTGCCTACGCCGAACACGGCTTTGCCATCAATACGTACTTCCACATAAGCGATAGCTTCGGCATCCGCCCCTTGGCCGCGGGAGTGTTCGTGGTAGTCGATAATTTCGACATCCTGGCCGCTGGACATCAGCGCTTTAATAAACGCTGCCAGCGGGCCATTGCCCTCGCCGGTGAGGGTTTGCCGCTGGCCGCTATTTTCGACAATCGCTTCCAGCGACACTTTGGGGCTATCCGGCTCAGAAGAGAGCCGATGGTTGACCAGGGCCAGCGGTGAGCGCTGCTCTAAGTACTCGTCGGCAAAGGCCTGGTAGATCATTTGTGAGGTGATCTCTTTACCGGTGCGGTCCGCCACTTCCTGTACCACTTGGCTGAACTCGATGGAGAGCCTGCGCGGCAGTTCAATACCGTGCTCCTGCTCTAGCAGGTAGGAAATACCGCCCTTGCCTGACTGGCTGTTCACACGGATGACCGCTTCATAGCTGCGACCAACGTCCAGCGGGTCGATGGGCAGGTAGGGAACGTCCCACGGCGCTTCTGGGTGCGCGCGGCGGTCGGCCATGCCTTTTTTGATGGCATCCTGGTGGGAGCCTGAAAAGGCGGTAAAGACCAAATCGCCCACATAGGGGTGGCGCGGGTGAACGGGCAACTGGTTGCAGTATTCCACCTCGCGCATGATCGGGGTGATATTGGAGAAGTCGAGCTGAGGATGAACGCCTTGGGTATACATATTCATCGCCAGCGTGACGATATCCACGTTACCGGTCCGCTCGCCGTTACCAAACAGCGTACCCTCAACACGGTCCGCCCCCGCCATCAGCGTGAGTTCAGCCGCCGCCACGCCAGTGCCGCGGTCATTATGGGGGTGAACGCTCACAATCAGGGTATCGCGCTTTTTCACATGGCGGCAGAACCACTCGATCTGATCGGCATAGTTGTTGGGGGTAGCGACCTCCACTGTAGCGGGCAGGTTGACGATCATTTTGTTGTCAACGCTGGGGCCGAAGGTGTCCATCACCGCTTCCACGATTTCCACCGCGAAGTCCATCTCCGTGGTGGTAAATAGCTCAGGGGAGTACTGGAAGGTCCAGTTCGTTTCCGGGTTGGCCGCCATCAAATCGCGAATTTGCGCGGTGGCATCCACAGCAATTTGGATGCATTCATTTTTATCCACGTTAAACACCACCCGACGGAACATCGGATCGGTGGCGTTATAGACGTGAACGATGGCGTTTTTGACGCCCTTCAATGCTTCAAAGGTGCGCTCAATCAGGTGCGGACGCGCTTGGGTCAGCACTTGAATGGTCACGTCCTCGGGAATCTTATCCTGCTCGATCAGCGAGCGAACAAAATCGAAGTCGGTTTGCGATGCGGAGGGGAAACCCACCTCGATCTCTTTAAAACCAATCTTCAACAGCATGTCGAACAGGCGCTGCTTGCGCTCTTGATCCATCGGGTCAATCAGCGACTGGTTACCGTCCCGCAGGTCAACGCTGCACCAGATCGGCGGCGTTTCGATACGCTGGCTAGGCCACTGGCGGTCGGGCAAGTCAACAGCCACGAAGGGGCGATATTTTTTAGAGGGGTCGGACAGCATCATAGCGGCGCTCCTGTCGTTAATCTGTTTTAGGTGAGTCAGTAGGGCTAGTGGGGGGAGGTGGCGCTGCATTGCGCTCTGCCAACGCGGCCTCCATGCGATCAAGCTGCGCTTTGAGCGAGTGAACGTCGCTACGCAGTGCCTGCAGCTGGGCAGGTTCCCCTTCACCACTATCAAAATCAAGCTGGGCGCTCTCTTTCTGCATAACGTCCAGCACGATGCCAATCATCATATTAAGAAAAATAAACGCCGTAAGAAAAATGAATGTGAGGTAATAAACCCAGCTCCAGGCATACATTTCCTGAGTGGCGTACATCACATCCGTCCAATCCTCAAAGGTAGCGATGCGAAACAGCGTCAGCATGGCAACGGAAATATTGCCCCACAGAAACTCATCAACATCATTAAAGAGGAAGCTGCCTAGCGCCGCGTAGATATAAAAAATAATAAACATGAGCAGCACCACATAGCCCATGCGGGGAATCGATTTAACCAGTGCGACTAACAGCATCTGCAGCTCGGGAATCATCGACACCAGGCGTAGCACGCGGAAAATCCGCAGCAGCCGCGCCAGCAGCACCATCTCTGAATCATCCATGGGGATCAAGCTGGCGGTGACGATGAAGAAGTCGAAAACGTTCCAGCCTCTCTTAAAAAAGCTGACTAAGTTGCGCTCGGCTGCCATTCTGATCAAAATCTCGACCAGGAAGAATACCGTCACTGCAATATCGAGATAGAGCAACCACTGCTCTATCCGGGAGGTTTCTTCATAGGTTTTCGCGCCGATGACCAGCGCGGAGAGTACGATAATGGAGATCACCAGCCCCTCGAAAAGCTTGTTGCTACGCAGCTTTTCAAAGCGGGCCTGCCAGGTATTGAAGGGTTCACTCATGGAACAAGGAGTCTCTAAACGGTTAACGCCAACACTTTATACTAAAATCACACACCTTCCATACAAGTGATATCCTGTTGTTTCACTTGATGTATCTACGCCTCCAGGGTAACCCCGTTGCTCTGGCGACTTTTTTGATTTTTTTGCGCTGGATGTGACCTCATGACACTGCTGTTGATAGCCTTACTGCCTTTATTGGGCGTACTGGTGCCGGCACTGACTGCCCAACGCGGCCGAACTTGGTGTTCGCGTGCGACGGGCATACTGCCAGCAACTGCACTTCTACTCACGCTGCTGCAAGTTCCTGCCCTATTGGAGGGTGAGGCGCTGCGTTTTTCTGCTACTTGGATGCCGGCGCTTGGCCTAGAGTTAGCGTTTCGCCTTGATGGCCTGTCGCTGCTATTTAACCTACTCATTCTGGGTATCGGGCTGCTGATTCTATTGTATGCCCATTTCTATCTGGCTAGCGATGAGCCTTTTGGACGTTTTTACGCCTTCCTGATGCTGTTTATGGCATCCATGGTGGGTATTTCGATGTCCGACAATCTCATTTTGCTGTGGCTGTTTTGGGAATTAACCAGCCTCTCATCGTTTTTACTCATTGGATTTTGGTCCTATCGCAGCGATGCCCGTAAAGGTGCACGTATGGCGCTAACCGTCACCGGCGCAGGCGGGCTTGCGCTGCTGGCGGGCCTACTGTTGCTGGGCGACATGGCAGGCAGCTACCGCATGGATGACGTGCTGGCAAGCGGCGCAACCATTGTTGCCGACCCACGCTACCCGCTGATGCTGGGGTTGGTGCTGCTTGGTGCATTTACCAAATCAGCCCAGTTCCCGTTCCAGTTCTGGCTGCCCCACGCCATGGCAGCCCCCACCCCAGTCTCCGCTTACCTGCATTCAGCGACCATGGTTAAGGCGGGCATTTTCTTGATGGCTCGGCTACATCCAGCGATTGCCGATAGCGCGCTCTGGAGCGTGGTCGTACCGCTTGTGGGCACCATTACGCTGCTATACGGTGCCTGGTTTGCACTGTTTAAAACGGATCTGAAAGGCATTCTTGCGTTTTCAACCGTCAGCCACCTGGGGTTAATCACCGTGCTGCTGGGTATTGGCAGCCCCATGGCGGTATTAGCCGCGCTGTTTCATATCTTGAACCATGCCACCTTCAAGGCGGCGCTGTTTATGAGCGCGGGCATTATTGACCATGAAACCGGCACCCGGGAGCTTAAAATGCTGGGTGGGCTTAGAAAAGCAATGCCTACCACGGCGCTGCTCACTACCTTGGCCGCCGCTGCTATGGCAGGGGTACCGCTGTTCAACGGCTTTCTCTCGAAAGAGATGTTCTTTACCGAAACATTAGCCACGCCGGTGCTAGGTGGCCTAAGCTGGCTCTTACCTACTCTTGCAGCGCTGGGTGGCATCCTCTCGGTGGCCTACTCGCTGCGGCTGGTTCATGCGGTGTTTTACAAGCCTGCCCGGGAAGCAACACCGAAATCTCCCCATGAGCCGCCGCACCTCATGCGCTTGCCTGTTGAACTGCTAGTAGCCCTGTGCGTGCTGGTGGGCCTATTCCCCGCCTTTTTCGCGACCGGCATTTTAGACTTGGCGACTCAGGCTGTGCTGAATGAGCCGCTGTCGTTCCATTTAGCCATTTGGCACGGCGTTAACTTGCCGCTGATCATGAGCCTACTGGCCTTTGCTGTGGGCATTGCCATGTACTGGCGTCATGCGGACCTTCGCCGCTTTGTATACTCTTTTGCCAGCATCGATGCGCGCCGCGTCTTTGAGCGGCTGATCATCACGCTGGGATATCGCGCCGAGCAGCTCATCACCCAACTAGAGGGCAACTCCCTACAGCGCTATATGGGCTGGCTTTTGGGGGCAGCACTGGTAATGGGGCTAATTGGTCTTGCAAGTATCCACGAGCTGACCGGCAGCAAAGGCAACCAGCCTATCGATGGAGTGGTGCTACTAGGCGCAGGCATGCTGATTTTTGGCGGCATCGCTACCGCCGCGACCCACCGCTTCCGCCTGATTTCGCTGCTCATGCTGTCAGTGGTGGGGCTGTTCGTGGCGCTTACCTTTGCCCGTTTCTCAGCGCCGGACCTTGCGCTTACCCAGCTATCAGTGGAAGTCGTCACCATGATTCTACTCATGCTGGCGCTGTTCTTCCTGCCCCAAAAGACCCCCACAGACTCTAGCCCCATGCGTAACATGCGCGACATTCTGCTAGCGAGTGCCTTGGGGCTGGTAGTCGCCAGCTTGAACTATGCTGTCATGACCCGCGAGACGCTGTCGATCTCCAACTTCTTTGTGGAAAACAGCAAGCCGGGCGGCGGCGGTTACAACGTGGTCAACGTCATTCTGGTTGACTTCCGGGGCTTCGATACCCTCGGCGAAATTACCGTCCTGGCGATTGCAGGCCTTGCCATCTTCAAGCTGCTTAACCGCTTGCGCCTGTTTATGCCCCATAGTGACGGTGAAGGCCGCGTCTGGTCGCCCGACCGCTACCCGGCCATCTTGACCTCTATCTCTATGGCGCTTTTGCCTTTGGCCCTGCTGGTCTCGGCGTTTATCTTCCTACGCGGCCACAACCAGCCTGGCGGCGGCTTTATTGCCGGCCTCATCACCGCCGTTGCGCTGATTCTGCTATACATGGCGCGGGGTGTTGAATGGGCCCAAGAGCGGCTGAACTTCCCCTTCCAGCCCGTGGCGGTTGTTGGTGTCGCCATTGCTACCCTCACTGGCCTGGGCAGCTGGCTCTTTGGCTATCCCTTCCTCACGTCGTCGTTTGGCTATTTCAGCCTACCGCTGATCGGTACCTTCGAGCTTGCCACCGCCCTGCTGTTTGACCTGGGTGTGTACCTAGCCGTGGTAGGTGCCACGCTGATGATTCTGGCTAACCTGGGTAAGGTGACGACACCACACCGGCCGGTGACCGACCCGAAAACGCCGGACACCAACGACACGCCGAATGAAAAGGAGTCCCTCTAATGGAAATGCTCTATGCCATTACTACGGGTGTCTTAACCTCATGCGGGCTCTACCTGACGCTGCGCGGAAGAACATTCCCAGTGGTTGTCGGCCTGACACTGCTCTCCTATGCGGTCAACCTGTTCCTGTTCTCGATGGGCGGGCTAACCACCGATGGAGCCGCGCTGGTGAATGAAGGCGCCAACTACGCCGACCCACTCCCTCAGGCGCTGGTGCTCACCGCCATTGTCATCGGCTTTGCCATGACGGCGTTCGTGGTCATTCTTGCCATGCGGGCGCGCAGCGAAGTGGGTAACGACCACGTGGATGGTAAAAAGGAAGACCGCGAATGATTCAGCATCTGATTGTTTTACCCGTGGTACTACCGCTGGTCGCGGGTATTCTATTGCTTTACCAACGCCAAGGACTGGTGCACTACAAGCGCGCCGTCAGCGTTATTGCCACCCTGCTACTGCTGCTGGTCTCCATTGCGCTGGTACGCCAAGCGGCCAGCGGTGAAATCACCTACTACGCGCTGGGCGATTGGCAGCCACCGTTTGGTGTGGTGCTAGTGCTGGACCGCCTCTCTGCGCTGATGGTGCTGCTCACCTCTATTCTCGCCATTGGCGCTGTGGTGTTTGCCTGCGGCGGAGATGACGAGAAGGGCAGTAACTTTCACGGGCTTTTCCAGTGGCAGCTATTGGGGATTAACGGCGCGTTTTTAACCGGCGACCTGTTTAACCTGTTCGTCTTCTTTGAAGTGCTGCTGCTGGCCTCCTATGCGCTGCTGCTGCACGGTGGCGGCAAAGCGCGTATCCAGGCAGGCGTCCACTATGTGGTACTTAACCTGGCGGGCTCGTCGCTGTTCCTGATTGCCGTAGGCATTCTGTATGGCGCCACCGGCACGCTCAATATGGCGGATATGGGCCATAAGCTGGCCAGCCTGCCCGCCGAGCGTGAAGGTTTAGTGACCGCTGGCGCGCTGATGCTGCTGGTGGTGTTTGGCCTGAAAGCCGCGATTTTGCCGCTCTACTTTTGGCTGCCCCGCGCCTACGCTGCAGCCCCCGCGCCGGTGGCCGCTCTGTTTGCGATCATGACCAAAGTGGGTATTTACGCGATTTTGCGAGTTTATTCACTCATCTTCGGTGATCAAGCTGGAGGTCTTGTGGCGCTGGAGCAGCCCTGGGTGTGGTGGCTGGCCCTCGCTACTCTGGCGGCGGCTGGCGTGGGGGTGGTAGCAGCCCGGGATCTGCGCTTGCTGGTGGCCTATTTGGTGCTGATTTCGGTCGGCACGCTGCTGGCAGGCGTGGGTATGCGTTCGGTGGAGGCCACCTCGGGCCTGCTCTACTACCTGATTCATACCACGCTGATCACTGGCGGCCTGTTCTTGCTGGCCGAGATGATTGGCCTGCAGCGTGGCAAACCAGGCACACGCATTGTTAAAGGGCGCCCGCTGGTACAGGGCAACGCCCTGGCGATTACTTTCTTCGTGGGTGCCATTGCGGTGGTCGGTATGCCGCCGCTTTCGGGAGCATTGGGCAAAGCCATGGTGCTGGTAGCGGCGGAAGGCACCCAACGGCTGTGGCTATGGCCACTGCTGCTGCTCGCCAGCCTTGCTTCCTTGATCGCGCTCTCCCGTGCTGGTTCCACGCTATTCTGGCGCAGCCACCGGGGTAGCCCCAGCGGTAGCGTCCTATCGCGGTATCAGTGGTTCGGTGTGCTCTGGCTACTCAGCGCTGCGCCTTTACTCGTGGCATTTGCCGGGCCGGTGAGCAGCTATACCCAAGCCACCGGTGAGCAGCTTGCCAACCCCCAGCTGCTGATTGAAACGCTACTGCCTGATGCTGGAGAAACTCCATGATTGCCCCTCGCAAATGGCTGCCCACCCCGGTTCTCTCACTACTGCTGCTATTGGTGTGGCTACTGCTGGTCCGCAGCTACGCCTTTGGCCAGTTTGTATTGGGTGGTGCGCTGGCTATTCTAATTCCTTTATTAACCCACCGCTTCTGGGATGCCCGGCCGCGCATTAACAAGCCGATGAAGCTATTGCGTTTTGTGCTGCGGGTTCTGGGCGATATCGTGACCGCCAACTTTGAGGTGGCCTACCTTATCGCTAATCCATGGCGCAAACTGCAACCCCACTTCATCGAGTACCCGTTAATGCTGGAGGAGCGCTTTACCATCACCCTGCTGGCAAGCACGATCAGCCTGACCCCAGGCACCGTCTCGGCCAACCTGCGAATGGATGGCAAATCACTACTGATCCATGCGCTGAACGTGGATGACGAAGAGGCGTTGATTGAGCAGATACGCGAACGCTACGAACGGCCGCTCAAGGAGATTTACGAATGCTAAGTATTGCGCTCTATATCACCTTAGCATTGGTGGTGATGGCACTGCTGATGAACCTTTACCGCCTAACGGTTGGCCCCGACCTGCCTGACCGGGTATTAGCGCTGGACACCATGTATGTGAACTCCATCGCTTTAATTGTGCTGCTCGGGCTATGGCTCAACAGTAAGACGTATTTTGAGTCTGCCCTGCTGATTGCCATGCTTGGCTTCATTAGTACGGTGGCGGTGTGCAAGTACATTTTACGCGGGGATATTATCGAATGAGCCCAGTAAGTAATGAGGTGCGTTTATGCCACTATTAGTTGAAGCGCTAATCTCCCTGCTGCTGCTGGCGGGCGGCGTCTTTGTGTTTATCGGCTCGTTGGGCATGGCGCACCTGCGCGATTTCTATATGCGACTCCACGGCCCTACCAAAGCAACAACGCTAGGTATCGGCTGTATGCTGATTGCCTCGATGGGCTACTTTTGGAGCATGGATGGTAAGCCCGATATCCAGGAGCTGCTAATTACGCTGTTCCTGTTTATTACCGCTCCGGTCAGCGCCCACCTGCTGGCGAAAACAGGGTTACACATGCAACTCAAGCATATTGAAAAGACCCAGGGTAAACCTGTCGAGCTGCGCTCCGAAGAGGTTGGCGAAAAGCCGGTGCCCCATCCAGATAAAGGGCACGGTTAAGTAGCATCGTCTCTTTACTGTTCAAGCCCCTAAAAGCGCTGGCAGCCGCCAGCGCTTCAGACTGCTGACGAACCCACCTATTTTGGTGGGTTCGTTGCTTTTAGAGCAGGCGTACACTCGCGGCCTGACTCACCACCCTCATCGCACGGCTTCTGCCCATCGTCGGGTATAACGCCCTCTGAAGAGCCCTATCAGCCCTCAGGTGACGTAAAAACGTGCCAAAAAGCCGGCGCCAACGCGCCTGCGCAATTTTCTTGAGGTTCTGACAGGCCGCGGCCAGCAGACACTGCTCTTTGACGCGTGCTAGGCCTCGCATTCGCGCATAGCGGTGCCCGTGCAACTGCTTGGCGTCGGCGAAGCTGCGCTCCACCGTCTCCTTACGTCGTTGATAGAGCTTCTTGCCCGGCTCCGTCAGTCGTCGGGCATCCACCCGATCCTTGTCGTCCTGCCAGACGTGCCGCGTGACCGTTTTTATCTGCTTGGCGTTGCGGGTACAGGTCGCCAGCCGAGGACAGCCGCGGCAGATCTTAGGATCACTGCGATAGTGGCGGTAGCCATGTCGATCCGTGGTGGCATAGATCAGCGATTGGCCCTCTGGGCACTGATAGGTGTTGGTCGCCGCGTCATAGGTAAAGGCACGTTTGGGGAGATACCCTTTTGGCTTACTGGGACGGCGGTAGCCGATGACACCATAAAGCCCGCGCTCCTCCAGTCCATGACAGATAGCCGCCGTAAAGTAACCCGCGTCGAGGCCGACACCGACCGGGGCCAGCCCGAAGCGCTGGCACTGATGGTCCAGTCGCGCCAAGTAAGGCACGCTATCGTGCACACTGGCCGGGGTAACATGGGTATCGGTAATAATGGCGTGCTTGCCGTCCACCGTGCGGTGATCCAGATAGAAGAAGCCGGTCGGTTTGCCATCGCGCACCATATAGCCGCTATCCGGGTCGGTGAGACTGATTTTCTTTTCGACAGTGGCCGGTGCCTCAGCACGCGGCGTCAGGGCTTTTTTCCGTGTTGAGCGCGGTCCTCCTCAACCGCCACGTCCAGGGCGTCCAGATAGTCCCGTGCCGTCGTCTCGACCTCTTGGCGCTCAAAACGATGCTTGTTGGCATTGGCCTTGAGATGCGTGCTGTCGGTGTAGAGCACTTCGCCGCCCACCAAGCCTTGTGCAATGGCTTGCTCGACAATGGTATCGAAGATCTCTTGGTGGATCGTACTATCGGAGAAGCGGCGGCGTCGGTTCTGGCTGATGGTTGAGGCATCGGGCACCTTGTCGGTCAAGCGCAAGCCGAGGAACCAGCGGTAGGCGACGTTCACCTGGATCTCGCGCATCAACTGGCGCTCGCTACGAATGCCAAACAGATAGCCGATAAACAAGGCCTTGAAGAGCAGCACGGGATCCAGCGCAGGTCGACCATTATCAGCGCAGTAAAGATGACGGACGCGCTCGCGGATAAAGCTGAAGTCGAGGGCGGCCTCAATCTGACGCAACAAATGGTTGGAGGGTACGAGTTCTTCGAGCGTGACCATCTCCAGTTCGTGCTGTTGGGGGGAAGGGTCTTTGAGCATATCGGCCACCACTAAAAACGATACGCTTATAAAAGCAAAACCCTGGCCGAAGGGCCAGGGCTTTGTCAGCAGTCTGAAGCGCTGGCAGCCGCCAGCGCTTTTTTCATTGCACCGGCAATGCACCCCCCACAAGGCAAGAGCTAGTAGGTATCTATTAGCCGCCCCAAGAGAAAGTAGTGGCGAATGGCGCTTTCCGGTAAGCTCTTGCCGATTGAATATTTGTGTTGAGGTACATTTACTATGTGGAGCCTGATCAGGCTATCTGCACTATCGTTATCTGCACTGTTACTTGCCGGTTGCTCGGACCCGAAAGTGGATACGAGTTCGATGCCCGCAGCGGTGGTCTCGATTGAAAAAGTGCGCGAATCGCTGCCCACCTATAAGCGTGAAGAGTTCGATACAGCGCTGAAAATCATCGCCATGTCACCGTTTAGCGATATTGACCTATTTAACCCACAGCGTATGAACGCCGCTGAAATTGCCGAATCCGCCAATGCCTATATGCACGGGCTAACGGGTGACGAAATTATCGAGCGCGCCGATGAGATGCTGCGTCAGCGCCGTGCCCGTGAGCGGGAGCAGGCGCTAAGCACCCTCAGCCGGCTAGAGGCAAAATACGCTGACGCCCAGCAGGCCCAGGAGCAGCTGGCTAAAGTCAACATTGATAGCGCCCGTTACTATATGAGTACCAGCCCCTATGGTGCGTTAGAGCCGGTGATTGAGCTAACGGTCACTAATGACACAGACCAAGCGCTGACAGAGCTAATGCTGCACGGCGTACTAAAAAGCCCTGACCGCGAGGTGGCCTGGGTGGATGAAACGTTCTACTACGTTATTTCCGGCGGCTTAGCACCAGGTGAAAGTGCCACCTGGAGCCTCGCTCCTAACCGTTTCGGCCCCTGGGGCAATGATCAAATACCGCGTGATGCCGCACTGACCCTAACACTGCTCGGGGTTAATGATACCGAAGGAAAACCGCTATGGGATGCCCCCGCGCTAACCGATAACGAGGCAAAGCGGCTTGAGGAATTGCGCGCTGAATATGGCGGAGTAAACCCGCAAACAGCGGCGAATTAAGCAAACGGCGGTGCCAAGCACCGCCGTTTGCGTACTAGGTGAGTACCCAGCGGTTAAATCAAGTCGGCTTCACCGTAGCCCAGCAGATACAGCACACCATCCAGCCCTGCCACGGAGATCGCCTGACGCGCTTCGGCACGCACGAGGGGTTTAGCACGAAACGCCACGCCCAGGCCAGCTTTCGCCAACATCTTCAGGTCGTTCGCCCCATCGCCTACGGCGACGGTTTGCGCTAAGGCCACCCCTTCCCGCTCGGCAATTTGTTCCAGCAGCGCGGCCTTACGCTCGGCATCGACAATCGGTTCATGGACCGCACCGGTGACTTTGCCATTTTCAATCACCAGCTCGTTGGCGTGGATTTCATCAAACCCAAGCCGCTCCTGCAGGTAACGGGCAAAGTAGGTAAAACCGCCGGATAAAATAACCGTACGGAAGCCCAAGCGTTTCAGGTTCGCCATCAGACGCTCAACGCCATCCATCAGCGGCAATTCAGTAGCAATATTCGCCAATACCGACTCATCCAGGCCTTCCAGCTTGCTCATGCGCTCGCGGAAGCTGGCCTTAAAATCCAGCTCGCCGCGCATGGCGCGCTCGGTGACTTCCGCCACCTCGTCGCCTACCCCGTGACGGCGCGCCAGTTCATCAATCACTTCCGCTTTAATCAACGTGGAGTCCATATCAAAACAGACCAAACGGGGCGCGGCATCGCCCCGCTGGTTCCGTTGGACCACCATATCCACGCCGAGAGTTTCACTCAGCTCCAGCGCCGCATGGCGAAGGGAGGTTAATTCACTGGATACGCCGCTCAAATGCAGCTCCACACAGTCGATAGGCTCGCCTTTTTCCGTATCGGCAAGCCGCTGGCGGTGCTCTTCCTGCAGGCCAAACTGCGCCATCAGCGCGGCCATGTGCGACTCAATATCCGCCGTTAAGCGCGGTGCCAATACGGTTAACAGAACATCCCCGCGTGCCATCCGTTACTCCCCTGCTTCTAATCGATCAACTTTTTGGAAACCACGCGGCAGCTTGCTGCCCCTTCTGCCACGCTCCCCGCGATAATACGCGAGATCATCGGCCTTGAGGGTTAGTTTGCGCTTGCCTGCATGAATGATCAGCTCGCTACCTTCGGCCACCACGGCAATATCTCGCACAAACTCTTCCCGCCGTGCGGCCCGTGGGCCGGGAATATCGAGCATTTTATTGCCCTTGCCTTTGGCCATTTCCGGCAGTTGATCAAGAGGAAATAGCAGCAGCCTACCCTCGTTGGATACCGAGGCCACCCAGAGTTCTTCACCCTCCGGCACCTCAACAGGGGGCATGACGCTGCAGCCCTTCGGCACGCTGAGTACGGCTTTACCGGCTTTATTCTTACCGGTAAGTGCCTCAAGCCGGACAACAAAGCCATAACCGCCGTCGCTGGCCAGCACATAGCGCTTGCTAGGCGGTGCTAGCATCAGACCCGCCATCTGCGCCCCCGCTGCCACGTTCACCCGACCGGTCACCGGCTCGCCCTGGCCACGGGCGCTGGGTAAATTGTGTGCCGCCAGGGTATAGGCGCGGCCAGTATCATCCAGCAGCACCAGCGGCTGGTTAGTTTTCCCCCGGGCTGCAAGGCGGAAACTATCCCCCGCTTTGTAGGAGAGCCCTTCGGGGTCAATATCGTGGCCTTTGGCAGCACGAATCCAGCCTTTATCTGACAGCACTACGGTAATCGGGTCGGCCCCCAGCAGTTCCACCTCGGAAAGCGCTTTCGCCTCGCTGCGCTCCACCAGCGGCGAACGGCGTTCGTCGCCGTGCTCTTTACCCGCTGCGCGGATCTCTTTCTCGATCAGCGTGGTGAGCTTGGCTTCGCTACCCAGCAGCCCCTGCAGGGTTTTACGCTCTTTTTCCAGCTCATCCTGCTCGCCGCGAATCTTCATCTCTTCCAGCTTGGCAAGATGGCGCAGACGCAGCTCAAGGATCGCTTCGGCCTGGCGCTCGGTCAGGCCAAAAGCGCCCATCAGGGCAGGCTTGGGCTCATCCTCCTCACGGATGATACGAATCACTTCATCGATATTCAGGTAGGCCGTTAACAGGCCTTCCAGAATATGCAGGCGGTCCTCCACTTTACCTAAACGGTGCTCTAGGCGGCGGCGCACCGTTGCACGGCGAAAACGCAGCCACTCACCCAGCATATCGGTCAGCGGCATCACCCGTGGGCGGCCATCCAGGCCGATCACGTTCATGTTCACTCGCACGTTCTTTTCCAGATCCGTGGTGGCGAACAGGTGCGCCATCAGCGACTCGACATCCACACGGCTTGAGCGCGGCTCGATAACCAAACGGGTCGGCTCTTCATGGGTCGACTCATCGCGCAGGTCGGCCACCATAGGCAGCTTTTTCGCCTGCATTTGCGCGGCGATCTGCTCTAACACCTTGGCACCGCTTACCTGATAGGGCACGGCGGTAATGACAATATTGGCGTCTTCACGCACATAGCGGGCGCGCAACTTGACCGAGCCACGGCCGGTCTCGTAGAGCTTACGCAGGTCCTCTTTTGGCGTGATGATTTCTGCATCCGTCGGAAAATCCGGGGCGGGCACGAACGCCATCAAATCCGCCGTGGTGGCCTTAGGGTGACGCAGCAGGTGACAAGTGGCTTCCACCACTTCCGAGACATTATGGGGCGGAATATCGGTCGCCATGCCCACGGCAATGCCCGTGCCGCCATTAAGCAGCACGTGGGGTAACCGCGCTGGCAGCACCACTGGCTCCTGCATGGTGCCATCGAAGTTGGGCGCCCACTCCACGGTGCCCTGGCCCAGCTCGCTGAGCAGCACCTCGGCAAATTTGGAAAGCTTGGCCTCGGTGTAGCGCATCGCCGCGAAGGATTTCGGGTCGTCGGGGCTACCCCAGTTACCCTGGCCATCCACCAACGGGTAGCGGTAGCTGAATGACTGCGCCATCAGCACCATGGCTTCGTAACAGGCGCTATCCCCGTGGGGGTGGAACTTACCCAACACATCACCGACGGTACGCGCCGACTTTTTGTACTTGGCATTGGCATGCAGCGCCAGCTCGCGCATGGCGTAAATGATCCGCCGCTGCACGGGTTTCATGCCATCGCCAATGTTGGGCAGCGCGCGGTCTAAAATGACGTACATCGAGTAGTCGAGATACGCTTTTTCGGTGTAGTCGCGCAGGGACAGACGCTCGACGTCGCCCTCCGCTACCTGAATATCCATGGTCATCGGGGTTATACCTCAATGTCTGCGAGGTTGCCGTAATCTTCCAGCCACTTTTTGCGGTCGCTGGCACGCTTTTTAGCCAGCAGCATATCCATCATTTCCAAGGTGCCATCTCCCTCTTCCAGGGTGAGCTGCACCAGGCGGCGGGTTTCCACGGCCATGGTGGTTTCGCGTAGCTGCAGCGGGCTCATCTCCCCCAGGCCTTTAAAGCGCTGGACGTTGGGAGTACCCCGCTTTTTCGCCAGCTGTTTCAAAATCGCGGCTTTCTCGCTCTCATCCAGGGCGTAATGCACCTCTTTGCCAAGATCGATCCGGTAGAGCGGCGGCATAGCGACAAACACATGCCCTGCATCAACCAGGGCGGGGAAGTGTTTTACAAACAGCGCGCACAGCAGCGTGGCGATGTGCAGACCATCGGAGTCGGCATCCGCCAGAATGCAGATTTTGTGATAACGCAGCTTCTCAAGGTTGGCGCTGCCGGGGTCGGCACCAATCGCCACGGCAATATCGTGGACTTCCTGAGAGCCGTAGATATCGTGAGAGTCCACTTCCCAGGTATTGAGGATCTTACCGCGCAGCGGCAGGATGGCCTGGGTGTCACGGTTACGCGCCTGCTTGGCGCTGCCGCCTGCCGAGTCGCCCTCCACCAGAAACAGCTCGCTCAGCGCCGGGTCTTGCCCCGAACAATCCGCCAGCTTGCCCGGCAGCGCCGGACCGGAGGTCACTTTCTTACGCGCGACCTTCTTCGACTTCTTCTGGCGCTGCTGGGCCGCGCTGATCACCAGTTCGGCAAGCTGTTCGGCCTGCTCGACGTGATGGTTCAGCCACAGCGAGAAGGCGTCTTTGACCACGCCTGAGACAAATCCAGCAATGGTGCGCGAGGAAAGCCGCTCTTTCGTTTGGCCAGCAAACTGAGGGTCGAGCATTTTCACCGAGAGCACGAAGGAAGCGCGCTCCCACAGGTCGTCGGCGGTCAGCTTGATGCCGCGGGGCAGCAGGCTGCGGTATTCACAGAATTCCCGCAGGGCGTCTAACAGGCCGGACCGAAAACCGTTGACGTGGGTGCCACCCTGGGGCGTGGGAATAAGGTTAACGTAACTCTCCAGCAGCGCCTCGCCGCCTTCTGGCAGCCACTGAATGGCCCAGTCCACGCCGTGTTCGTCGTCGCTGAAGTGGCCTACAAACGGCTCTTTGGGCAGCACTTCGTAGCCATCGGTGGCTTCGGCCAAGTAGTCGCGCAGACCATCGGCGTAGGCCCACTCGGTTTTGGTGCCATCCGGCTCTACCAGCGTGACCGCAAGCCCTGGGCAAAGTACCGCTTTGGCACGCAGCAGGTGCTTGAGTTTGGAAAGCGCCAGTTTCGGGCTGTCAAAGTAGCTCTCGTCCGGCCAGAAGCGTACCAGGGTGCCGGTGGCGCGCTTGGCGGCTTTACCGATTTCGTGAAGCTCTTCGACTTTCTCGCCATGTTCAAAGGCGATGGCATGGCGGGCACCGTTACGGGTCACTTCGACTTCTAAACGCCGTGATAGCGCATTGACCACCGAGACGCCCACCCCGTGCAAACCGCCCGAGAAACGGTAGCTGGAGGAGGAGAATTTACCGCCCGCATGGAGCTTGGTGAGAATGAGTTCAACCCCTGACACGCCGTGCTCCGGGTGCAGGTCGATGGGCATACCGCGGCCGTTATCCTGCACTTCAATGGCACCGTCGCTATGGAGTACCACGCTGATGTTTGAAGCGTGCCCGGCGAGCGCCTCATCGACACTGTTGTCGATGACCTCTTGGGCGAGGTGGTTAGGCCGCGAGGTATCGGTATACATACCGGGACGCTTACGTACCGGCTCTAGCCCTGATAGGACCTCGATAGAGCTCGCACCGTACTGGGAGGCATCAAACTGGGTCATGTAACGTCGGTTCCTGAAAAAAACGTACTGAGCAAAAGCGTACTGGCGGCCTCAAGGGGTGCCGTAAAAAAACCCGCACCCCCAGGGCTCTCACCGAGTGAGGCCGCGAAGAAAGGCACACAGGATAGCGGAAAAGCAAAAAGCTGTATATCCAGCCATATGAGTTGGGTGTCCTACTCCTGCTCTGCGGTCCAAAACGCCTCAATCAGCCCGCGACTAGAGGCGTCCATGCGGCCAATATCACCTTCCCCGTCGATAATGGCCTGGGTATCGGTGGCAATTTGCTTGCCCAGCTCGACGCCCCACTGGTCAAAGGGGTTGATGTCCCAAATCACGGCCTGCACGAACACCTTGTGTTCATATAGCGCAATCAGCGCGCCTAGGGTGGTGGGCGTCAGCTTATCCAGCAGCACCGTGGTCGAGGGCTGGTTGCCCCGATAGCGCTTGTGTTCGGGGCGCGGGCCATCGTCATCCAGGGCATCATCCCCCAGCATCAGCACGCGAGACTGGGCAAAACAGTTAGCCAGCGCCAGACGATGCTGGGCCTTCAAGTGGCGACGGGTATCCGGGTCTTCCACCTCATCGTAGCGCTTCAAGGGCGCGATAAAGTCGCATACCACCGGCTGCGTGCCCTGGTGCAGCAGTTGGTAAAACGCATGCTGGGCATTAGGGCCTAACTGCCCCCACAGCACTGGGCAGGTGGAGTAGTTCACCACCTGGCCCTGGCGGGTCACCGATTTACCGTTGGACTCCATCTCAAGCTGTTCAAGATAAGCAGCAAAGTACTCAAGCCGCCCGTCATAGGGCAGAATCGAGTGGGCACGAATATCCAGAAAGTTGACGTTCCAGATGCCCGCCAAACCTAATAACACCGGCAGGTTGTCCTCCAGCGGCGCATCGCGGAAGTGGCTGTCCATGGCATGGGCGCCCGCCAGCAGCTCGCGGAAGTTCTTCATGCCAATCACCAGCGCAATCGGCAGGCCAATGGTGCCCCACAACGAGTAGCGCCCGCCGACCCACTCCCAGAACATCAGCTGGTGGTCTGGAGTAATCCCCCACTCGCTCATCTTTTCAGGGCTTGCCGAGACGCCAATAAAGTGCTGGCGCACAATCAGCTCAGCGCTGATCGGTTTGGCATGGGGGCTGGCGTCCGGCAGGTCGGCGTGCTTAGTGAGCCGCCCGATGAGCCAGTCGCGGGCCGTGTTCGCGTTGGAGAGCGTATCAATGGTGGTGAACGACTTCGACGACAGCACAAACAGCGTGGTTTCGGGGTTAAACCGGCTGAGATAATCCGCCAGTTGGGAGCCATCCATCGTAGAGGCAAAATGCACCTCCACCGGGTGAATATCGCTGGGGCGGTAGTCCGCTAGGGCATGGGTAACCATCAGCGGCCCTAAATCCGAACCGCCCACCCCCAAATTCACCACATGGCGAATGGGCTTGCCGGTGGCTCCGCGCCACTGGCCGGCGTGTAGCCGCTGCACCAGCCGCTCCATTTGCGCCAGGCTGTCATGCACGGCCCCGACGATATCTTCGCCTTCCACTTCCAGGCTCGCATCCGCAGGTAGGCGCAAAGCAGTATGCAACGCTGGGCGATTTTCGCTCACGTTCACCCGCTTGCCGCTTAATAGCGCTTCGATGGCCCCAGGCACTCCCGCCTCTTGTGCCAGCGCCAGCAGGTGCTCCAGCGTATCGTCGTCCCAGCGCTGCTTGGAAAGGTCAAGGGTGAGCCCCGCCACCTGGCGGGTAAAGTGCTGCCAGCGGCCAGGGTCATCCCCAAACAGGTTTTTCAAGTGGACATGTTTAAGTGCTTGAGCGTGCTGCTGTAACGTTTGCCAAGCGGGTAGCGTATCGGGAGTTGCTGTTGCTGAAGCCATATGCCCTCTCCTGTGGCGTCGTTCCGTGAGGCAGGAATCTGTGTTCATCAGGTCTGTTCTGTATTAACAAGGGCGCGTAAACTACGCAGCCTCATTAACCATCCTGGCTTGCCCATGAGTGATGCATCTTACCGCGACGCTATCTTTTCAACACCCCTCGACAAGGTGGCAAGGTTCTCCTTCGATGAGCAGGTGGTCGCGTGCTTCCCCGATATGATCCGCCGCTCGGTGCCCGGCTACGGCCAAATCCTGGGTATGTTGAGCCTGATTGCCAAACGCCATCTGCGCCACGGCGCCCATGTTTACGACCTGGGCTGCTCGCTGGGCGCATCAGGCCTCGCCCTGGCAGGCGCACTGCCCGCCGATGCGTTCCGCTATACCGGTATTGATCTTTCACCGGCCATGGCGGCCCGGGCGAAGCAGACCTTTCTCGATGAGTGCCCCGACCACGCCATGCAAGTGGAGGAAGCCGATATTCGTACCTACGAGTATGCGCCTTCGGGGATGATCATTCTCAACTTTACGCTGCAGTTTTTGCCCCCGGCAGATCGTGATGCGCTGCTCAAACGGCTTTACGACACGCTTGAGCCCGGCGGCGTGCTGATTCTTTCGGAAAAAACCGTCGATGCCGACGAGCGCGACAACGCTTGGCGGGTCGAGCGCTACCACGACTTCAAGCGTGCCAATGGCTACAGCGATATGGAGATCAGCCAAAAGCGCACCGCGCTTGAGAACGTGCTGATTCCCGATACGCTCGATGCACTGCACGAGCGCTTGTCGCTGGCGGGCTTTCCCCGCTCCATGACCTGGTTCCAGTACCTGAACTTCACCTCGCTGATCGCCTTTAAGGAGGGTTAAGGTGGCGCTACTTCCCGACGATCATCGCGTGCTGTATCAAGCGTTTCTGGATCAAGCCACCCAGGATGCGTCGCTGACGCCGTGGCTTGCCAAACTGCCCGAGCAGCTCGCCAACGGGCTGGACCGCCAGCGCCACGGCGACCTCTCCGCCTGGGAAAAAGCCGTTGCCAAACTGCCGCCGCTGCCGGAAGAGCGCCGTGTGGATTTGAACAGCGACACGCTGACGGTGGAAATAGAGCTCACCGACAGCCAGCAGCGCCAGTGCTTTAACCTGCTACGTAAGCTGGCCCCGTGGCGCAAAGGGCCATTCAACCTGGGTGGTATCGAGATCGATACCGAGTGGCGCTCCGACTGGAAATGGCAACGAGTCGCTCCGCATCTCGCGCCATTGAAGTACCGCAAGGTGCTGGATGTAGGCGGTGGCAGCGGCTACCACGCCTGGCGGATGGCAGGCGCAGGCGCGGCTTTCGTGTTAGTGATTGACCCTTCGCCACGCTTTTACTGGCAGTTCCAGGCGGTGCGCCACTTCGTCGGCAACGCCGATGACGGCCGCACGCAGTTTCTGCCGGTGGGTATCGAGGACGTACCGGAGAACCTGGGCTTCTTCGATACGGTGTTCTCCATGGGCGTGCTGTACCACCGCCCCTCGCCCCTTGAGCACCTGCAGCAGTTAAAAGGCGCGCTGGCCCCCGGCGGCGAACTGGTGCTGGAAACCCTGGTGGTGGAAGGCGACGAGCAGACCGTGTTCGTGCCCGGCGAGCGTTACGCGGCGATGCCCAACGTCTACTTTCTGCCCTCCTCCAAAGCGCTGTGCCACTGGCTGGAGCGCTGCGGCTTTACCAATGTGCGGGTGGTGGATGAAGCGGTAACGACGCTCGATGAGCAGCGCTCCACCGAATGGATGACCTATCAGTCGCTGGCGGACTTCCTCGACCCCAATGACCGCACCCGCACCATTGAAGGCTACCCCGCCCCACGCCGCGCGGTGATTCTGGCGAACAAGCCGGAATAGTGAGTGATGGCCACCCAGCACTTTTAAATCAGTACTTTTAAATCAGCACCTTTAAATCAGCGCCTTAAAATCACCAGCCAGCGGCCCAGGTTCATCACGCTGGCTAGCGACGCGGCCACATAGGTAAAGGCGCAGGCGGTGAGCACATGGCGGGCACCGGCCATATCGTAAGGTGGCACGTAATCCTTTAACAGCGGCAGCGCGCGGTTAAAGCTGGCATCGAACTCCACCGGCAGCGTGACCAGATGCACCAGCGCCGCCGTGCCGAAGCTAATCACCGCCATGGCAATAACCACCGCCAAGCCACCGGGTAGCCGCGTGAGTACGAACAAAAACGGCGCGGCCATCATCAAAATAGCCCCTAGCTTTTCCGCTTTTTGCGCCACCTGCACCAAACGGCTGCGGGCCAGCAGCGGCGCATAACCCTCATGGTGCTGAATGGCATGGCCCACCTCATGGGCAGCAACGGTGACTGCCGTGAGCGAACGGCCATCGTAGTGATCGGGCGTTAAGCGCACGCAACGGGCTTCGGGATCGTAGTGGTCGCCGTGTTCAGTACGCTCCACCCGCACCCCCTCCACGCCCATACGGCGCAGCAAATGTTCAGCCAATTCCGCACCGGTGCCTGGGTAATCATCACGCCCTCGGGTATGGCGCTTTAACACCCATTTTGCCCATAAGTTGGGCAGCACGAAGATGGCCAGCGCCAGCACAATTAAGAGAATCAGCATCGCAACACCGGGATCACGCCAAGTAAGAGAGAAATCAGCGCTCAGTTTTACCACGAATGGCAGGGGAACACAGCTTAGGCGGGGTCGTTGCGATGCGCTTCTACATCGCGCTGCACCGCTTGCAGCCCGCGGGCGGAAATATCGCCCTGGGCGTGGGCATGTTCGGCAATCAAGATGCTATCCGCCGCCAACACCAGCTCACACTCGGTATGGGCCAGCTCATCCCGCAGGCGCTGGATGGCCGCTTCACGTTGCGGGTTGTTATCGACGCGACGGATGTAAATCGCTTTAATCCGATCCGGATAGGCTTTGACCACGTCGGTGTAGACCTCGGGGTCGTGCTGGCCGCTGTCGCCAATTAAGATGCAGGGCATGTCATCATAAAGCGCGAGCATGCGATCAATCAGGTCACGCTTATGGTCTTCCGCTCGACGGGGCCACGGCTTGCGCCAGGAGATGCCCCACTCCCGCAAAAACAGGATCGGGCCTATCGGAATCCGGTTCATCTGGAAGAAGGCTTCCAACATTTCATAAATTGCCCACGGGCCACGGGAGACATAAAGAATCGGCCGCTCGGCCTTTTCGGTCTGCCCACGGTAAAGTGCCTGATAGAGCGACGCTACACCAGGGAACGCCGTTCGCCGGTGTGGCTTACGCACAAACAGCCGGTAGAGCATTTTGAGCTTTTCCGCCACGCCGGTGAACATCACCGTATCGTCGATATCGCTGATCACCAGCAGGTCCGCCTCCGGAGGCGGTACGTAGACCTCGACGCTAGTGCGAATCGGTGGGTGCCCATCGGCATGGACCAAAATATCGGCGCGATGCCAGGAGACATCCATCGGCAAAGGCGTACTCATCGGCAGGTGGGCATCGAAGTAGCCGTCCCGGTCGGTGGTCAAACAAAGCTCGTTGCCCCCTACCCGAATATCGACTTTGGCATTGGCGAGGCCACGTCGGAACACCCGCCGCGCGACGTCGGCGGTATCGCGCAGCATACCGCGTCTAGGAATGGCGCGGCCGAGTGCCGCTTGGAGGAACACCCGGCCCATCACAAAGATTTCTCGCTGGGAACCGTAACCGCGGTAGGGATGCACCATCATCCCGCTGCGGCCACTGTCCCGCTTCATCGGTTTTGCAACAACGTGGGCAAGCCTTTTGGCAAAGCTTGCCCACTGGTGGTACCACGCCATTAAGCGTGCTGGCCTGAGTGGCGCCCTTCCTGCAGCTCTTCCAGCAGTTTGGCGTTGAAGGCGTCCAGGTCTTTGGGTGTGCGGCTGGTCACCAGGCCGCTATCGACCACTACCGGCTCATCAACCCAGTTCACACCGGCATTGCGCAGGTCTTGGGCGACACTCGGCACGGAGGTCATCTTGCGCCCTTCGACCACGCCAGCGTTAATCAAAATCCACGGCGCGTGGCAAATGGCGGCGACGGGCTTGCCCGCCTGGAAGAACGCTCTGACGAAGCTCAGGGCGTCTTCGTTCAGACGCAGCTCGTCAGGGTTGAACAGGCCGCCGGGAAGCACCAAGGCGTGGTAGTCGGACTCGTTAACGTCTGCCAGTGCCTTGTCGGCCTCGTAGGTATCGCCCCAGTCGGTTTCTGCCCAAGCGCGAATGCCCTTGCCTTTCGGCGAGACGATATGCACTTCGACACCCTCTTTTTGCAGCGCCGCGCGGGGTACGCTCAGCTCGGACTCTTCAAAACCGTCGGTGGCTAAAATAGCCACACGTTTACCATTCAGTGCTTGATTCATCGTGCTCTCCTTTTCGTGATGATCTTTTCGGGATGAGGTTACGTCTACAACGCCTCTCCAGTGTGGCGCATCTTATACACTCGTCAAGCGTAGATACCTAACCGCCCTGGTCACCACGCGCTTAAGCGTTGTACAACACGCGGCCTAGCCGGCTGACATCGTACCCCTTCAGCGTATTGGCCCGTTGGGCAAAGCGGGACGTGCGGGCAAATTCGAACAGCGCCTGTACCGAGGGTTCGAAGTAGCTACGCCGGTGCATCACCACATCGAACGACTCTTCTACCAGCGAGATAAACTCCAACTGCTGGCGCTGCGCTGCGGCTTCCATGCCAAGCCCTGCGTCAGCTTCACCCTGGGCGATTGCCAGCGCTAAGTCATCCTCGCTTAATGAAGGGTGGGCGGCCCACTGGAGGGTATTCGGAACTAAGTCGGCCTGCTGGAGCAGGCAGTGGAGCAACTGCGCCGCTCCTGCCCCTGGCTGGCGGTGGGCAAGTATTGCCCCCTGGCGAGCGACATCCCCTAGCGTGCGAATACCCAGTGGATTACCGGACGCTACCAGCAGCCCCTGACGGCGCGTTGCCCAGTGCAACACAATAAGATCACGCACGCCCCCAAGCCCCAGCGCCGCCGGTTCGTTGTAGCGTCCTGAGGTGGCATTGAGCAGATGAATACCCGCCAGCATCGCCTTGCCCTCTAGCAAGCGACGCACTCCGTCGCCACTGCCATGACATAACGAGGCCAAGTCACTCCCGCTCTCGCGCACCGCCCACTCCAACAGTGGGTCTTGGCTGCCCGCTAATACTGGCGGTGGCGGCTGCCGCTGCGCCTGGTCTCCCTCTAGGTGGCTGAGTACCCACATATCGATATGCTGCCGAGGAAACAGCAGCTTCCCCGTGGCGCGGCTGCAGGGAATATGGCCTTGGCGCACCAAGTCATACACTTTGCGCTCTTTTAAGCGCAGATACTCGGCTACTTCCGCCGTAGTCAGGTAATCGTTCAACATGGCACCCTGCATTTAGCTGCGTATGACTGCATATATTTCAGCAGCTAATGCATAAACTCAAGTTTACCTACACTATGCAGTCCAACGTATGCATGTTGTTAAAACCGTTGCCAACCCTCCAGCGCGATGTTGTATTGCCGTTAACCGCTGTTTGAGCAACTGTCTTTAGGCACTAGGGCAATTTAGAAATTTATGTCAGCAGGTGATAACCCCTTTCACACGGCGCTCGCGCTGATACTGGGCATGGACCCAGGGCTAGTTGCCATCGTGGCGCTCTCGCTACAGGTATCGCTCATTGCCGTATTGATTGCCAGTGCGCTAGCCCTACCGGTGGGGGCGGCACTGGCGCTGTGGCGCTTCCCAGGGCGCAATGCGCTGATCGTGGCGCTCAATGCGCTGATGGGACTACCGCCGGTGGTTGCCGGGCTGTGTGTCTATCTGCTGCTCTCCAGAGCGGGGCCGCTGGGCCAGTTGGGCCTGCTCTTTACCCCTACGGCGATGGTGATTGCCCAGGTGATTCTGGTATTTCCGATCATCGCCGCGCTGACCCGCCAGCAGGTGGAAGCGCTGCACCATGAGTATGCCGAGCAGTTGCGTTCGCTGGGGCTTAGCCAGCTGCGTATGATGCCGACGCTATTGTGGGATGCCCGCTTTGGCCTGTTGACGGTGATTCTGGCGGGCTTTGGCCGCGCCAGCGCCGAGGTGGGCGCGGTGATGATTGTCGGCGGCAATATCGACGGCGTGACCCGCGTGATGACCACCAGCATCGTGCTGGAAACCAGCAAGGGTAACCTACCGTTAGCACTGGGGCTGGGCATCATACTGCTCACCCTGGTCACGCTGATCAATGCACTGGCCCATGCGGTCAGCGAAGCGGCCAAGAGGCGATTGGGATGAATGCGCCGCTAACCTCCTCAATAGTGTCGACATACACTGCCAAACCCAGCGTGCCCGCCCTGCACTTTCAGCAGGCGAGCTTTGAACACCACGGCCACCGCCTGCTGGCTCCTACGACGCTTACCCTATCGGGCTGCCAGCGAACGCTGGTGATGGGCCCCAACGGCGCGGGTAAAAGCCTGTTGATGCGTCTGGCCCACGGGCTATTGCGCCCCAGCAGCGGCCAGGTTAGCTGGGAAGGCGCCGTCCCCGTACAAGCGATGGTGTTTCAGCGGCCGGTGCTGCTACGCCGCTCGGCCATCGACAATCTCACCTATGCCCTAGCCGTGCAGCGGGTTCCCCGCCGGAAGCGCAAGCCGCTAGCCCTGCAGGCGCTGGAGAAGTTTGGCCTAGCCCCCCTGGCCAAACGCCCTGCCAGAGTGCTTTCCGGCGGCGAACAGCAGCGCCTAGCGCTGGCTCGCGCCTGGCTGTTAAATCCCGCCGTGCTGTTTTTGGATGAGCCTACCTCAGCCCTCGACCCGGCCGCCATTAAAGCCGTCGAGGATGCGGTAAATGAGTTCCACCAGAGCGGCACCCGCATCGTGATGACCAGCCACGACCTACACCAGGCTAAGCGTCTGGCGGATGAGGTGCTGTTTATATATAGCGGGCAGGTGCTGGAGCACACCCCCGCCGAGCGTTTTTTCGACACCCCAGCTTCCCCACAGGCAAGCGCATTTATCCGCGGCGAGCTTGTGTGGTAAGCACTCCCCACGATACCACCCCTAAAGGAGTAGACCGTGAAGAAAGCAGCCACACTTATCACCGCCAGCGTATGCACCACTGCCGTGGCCACTCTCGCCTGGAGCGCTTCCCTCTTTGCGGATGACGACTTCATCACGCTGGCTTCGACCACCTCCACCGAAAACTCCGGCCTGTTCGACGCCATCATCCCTACGTTTACCGAAGCAACCGGTATTGAGGTGCGGGTAGTCGCGGTGGGCACAGGGCAAGCGTTTGAAATTGCCCGCCGTGGCGATGCCGATAGCCTGCTGGTACACGATAAAGCGGGCGAGGAGCAGTTCGTGGCGGATGGCTACGCCACCGAGCGTTTAGACGTCATGTATAACGACTTCGTGATCGTTGGCCCTAGCGACGACCCAGCAGGCATTAGTGAAAGCGACAGCGTTACGGATGCGTTGGCACGAATCGCGGCTAGCGAATCGCCATTTGCCTCACGGGGCGACGACAGCGGCACGAACCGCGCCGAGCTGCGGCTCTGGGAAGATGCGGGCGTGACGCCCCAGGGCGAGTGGTACCGCGAGCTAGGCAGCGGCATGGGCCCGACGCTGAACACCGCAGCGGGTATGAACGCCTATGCGTTCACCGACCGCGCTACTTGGGTTGCCTTCGAGAACCCGCAAGATCTCACCCTGCTGTTTGAAGGCGATGAGGCGCTGTTTAATCAGTACGGCAGCCTGCTGCTCTCCGAAGAGCGGCACTCACACTTGAAACACGATTTAGCCGCCCAGTGGCACCAGTGGCTAGTGTCCGAGGCGGGCCAGCAGGCAATTACTGGTTTCGAGGTAGGCGGCCAGCAGCTGTTTTTCCCCAACGCCAAGTAGTATGTCTTGTGGCGGCTTATGCCAACGCAAAAAGCCTGCTGCATTACGAGCAGCAGGCTTCAGACTGCTGACGAACCCACCTATTTTGGTGGGTTCGTTGCTTTTAGAGCAGGCGTACACTCGCGGCCTGACTCACCACCCTCATCGCACGGCTTCTGCCCATCGTCGGGTATAACGCCCTCTGAAGAGCCCTATCAGCCCTCAGGTGACGTAAAAACGTGCCAAAAAGCCGGCGCCAACGCGCCTGCGCAATTTTCTTGAGGTTCTGACAGGCCGCGGCCAGCAGACACTGCTCTTTGACGCGTGCTAGGCCTCGCATTCGCGCATAGCGGTGCCCGTGCAACTGCTTGGCGTCGGCGAAGCTGCGCTCCACCGTCTCCTTACGTCGTTGATAGAGCTTCTTGCCCGGCTCCGTCAGTCGTCGGGCATCCACCCGATCCTTGTCGTCCTGCCAGACGTGCCGCGTGACCGTTTTTATCTGCTTGGCGTTGCGGGTACAGGTCGCCAGCCGAGGACAGCCGCGGCAGATCTTAGGATCACTGCGATAGTGGCGGTAGCCATGTCGATCCGTGGTGGCATAGATCAGCGATTGGCCCTCTGGGCACTGATAGGTGTTGGTCGCCGCGTCATAGGTAAAGGCACGTTTGGGGAGATACCCTTTTGGCTTACTGGGACGGCGGTAGCCGATGACACCATAAAGCCCGCGCTCCTCCAGTCCATGACAGATAGCCGCCGTAAAGTAACCCGCGTCGAGGCCGACACCGACCGGGGCCAGCCCGAAGCGCTGGCACTGATGGTCCAGTCGCGCCAAGTAAGGCACGCTATCGTGCACACTGGCCGGGGTAACATGGGTATCGGTAATAATGGCGTGCTTGCCGTCCACCGTGCGGTGATCCAGATAGAAGAAGCCGGTCGGTTTGCCATCGCGCACCATATAGCCGCTATCCGGGTCGGTGAGACTGATTTTCTTTTCGACAGTGGCCGGTGCCTCAGCACGCGGCGTCAGGGCTTTTTTCCGTGTTGAGCGCGGTCCTCCTCAACCGCCACGTCCAGGGCGTCCAGATAGTCCCGTGCCGTCGTCTCGACCTCTTGGCGCTCAAAACGATGCTTGTTGGCATTGGCCTTGAGATGCGTGCTGTCGGTGTAGAGCACTTCGCCGCCCACCAAGCCTTGTGCAATGGCTTGCTCGACAATGGTATCGAAGATCTCTTGGTGGATCGTACTATCGGAGAAGCGGCGGCGTCGGTTCTGGCTGATGGTTGAGGCATCGGGCACCTTGTCGGTCAAGCGCAAGCCGAGGAACCAGCGGTAGGCGACGTTCACCTGGATCTCGCGCATCAACTGGCGCTCGCTACGAATGCCAAACAGATAGCCGATAAACAAGGCCTTGAAGAGCAGCACGGGATCCAGCGCAGGTCGACCATTATCAGCGCAGTAAAGATGACGGACGCGCTCGCGGATAAAGCTGAAGTCGAGGGCGGCCTCAATCTGACGCAACAAATGGTTGGAGGGTACGAGTTCTTCGAGCGTGACCATCTCCAGTTCGTGCTGTTGGGGGGAAGGGTCTTTGAGCATATCGGCCACCACTAAAAACGATACGCTTATAAAAGCAAAACCCTGGCCGAAGGGCCAGGGCTTTGTCAGCAGTCTGAAGCCTGCTGCATTACGAGCAGCAGGCTTTTATTTTGGGACTACGATTTAGAGAACGCGAATATTCTCAGCGATTGAGCAGTTCGCGCACATCCTTCGCTTCCCAATGAGGGAAGTGCTTGCGTACCAGCGCATTTAAATCGCGCTCGAAGGCGGCCCAGTCGGTAGTAGCGGCCTGTTCACGGGCGTTAGCCACGCCGCGAATCATACCGGCACCTACCGTCACGTTGGTCAAACGGTCGATCACGATAAAGCTGCCGGTGCCCGGGCTGGTACGGTAGTCGTCTACAGGAATAGACGCCGTTAACTCCACCTCGCAGCGGGCGATGGCGTTCAGGCCCAGTGAATCGGTAGCGTGCTTTTCCAGGGTGTTAACGTCGATCTGATACTCGATGGCACTCACCTGCCCCGCTAAGTCGCGGGTGGCCAGCTTGATGTCGTAGAGCTTGCCGGGCGTGAGGGCGTCTTCGTGCATCCACACGATATCGGCGTTAAACACGTTCGACAGCGGAATTTCAGCATCGGCGCTGACGATCCAGTCGCCACGGGAGATATCAATCTCATCTTCCAGAGTGACGGTAATCGCTTGGCCTGGGTACGCCGCGTCTAAATCGCCATCAAACGTGACGATGCGGGCCACGCGGGATGTTTTACCCGATGGCAGCGCTTTGACCGCCTGGCCAGTGCGCAACACGCCTGCCGAGAGCGTACCGCAGTAGCCGCGGAAATCCAGGTTCGGGCGGTTAACGTACTGTACCGGCAAACGCAGGTCGGTCAGGTTCTGGTCGCGGCTAACCTCAACGCTCTCAAGCAGTTCAATGAGCGTTTTACCTTCGTAGCGCTGGCCGCCCTCGAAGTACCAAGGTGTTTGCTCGCTGCGGTTGACCACGTTATCACCGTTGAGCGCCGACATCGGCACGAAGCGGATATCCGGCGCCTGCAGGTTGGTGGCGAACGCGCGGTACTCGTCGACGATCTCGTTAAAGCGCGCTTCCGAGAAGCCCACCAAGTCCATCTTATTGACGGCAATCACCAAGTGCTGAATACCGAGCAAGTCGGCAATGAAGCTGTGGCGGCGCGTCTGGGTCTGCACGCCGTAGCGCGCGTCGATCAGAATAATCGCTAGGCTTGCCGTGGAGGCACCGGTGGCCATATTGCGGGTGTACTGCTCGTGCCCCGGCGTATCGGCAATAATAAATTTACGCTTATCAGTAGAGAAGAAACGGTAGGCCACATCAATGGTAATGCCCTGCTCCCGCTCCGACTGCAGGCCATCCACCAGCAGGGCGAGATCCACCGTATCACCCGTGGTGCCGCTGGTTTTAGAGGCCTTGGTGATCGCCGCCAGCTGATCTTCAAAGATCATCTTGGAGTCGTGAAGCATCCGCCCAATGAGCGTGGATTTGCCGTCATCGACGCTGCCGCAGGTAATGAAACGCAGCAGGTCTTTATTTTCGTGCTCGTGCAGGTATTGCTCAATGTTATCGGCAATTAACGTTGATTGGTGCGCCATTAGAAGTACCCCTCACGCTTTTTCTTCTCCATGGAACCGGCCTGATCGTGGTCGATGGCGCGGCCGCTGCGCTCGCTGGTTTTAGTCAGCAGCATCTCTTGGATAATTTCTGGCAGCGTGGCGGCTTTGGACTCCACCGCACCGGTCAGCGGGTAGCAACCCAGGGTTCTGAAGCGCACCCACTTCTCCTCCGGCACCTCGCCAGGCGCCAGCGGCAGGCGGTCATCGTCCACCATGATCTGCATGCCGTCGCGCTCAACCACTGGGCGTTTGGCGGAGTAGTAAAGCGGCACAATCGGAATCGACTCAAGGTAGATGTACTGCCAGATATCCAGCTCGGTCCAGTTGGAGAGCGGGAATACGCGAATAGATTCGCCTTTGTTAACCTTGGCGTTATACACGTTCCACAGCTCGGGGCGCTGGTTTTTGGGGTCCCAGCGGTGGTACTTATCACGGAAGGAGTAGACACGCTCTTTGGCACGGGAGGCTTCCTCGTCGCGGCGCGCACCACCGAAAGCGGCATCAAAACCATACTTATCCAGGGCTTGCTTGAGGGCCTGGGTTTTCATGATGTCGGTGTACTTGGCGCTGCCGTGGTCGAAGGGGTTGATGTTAGCAGCACGCCCCTCTTCGTTGGTGTGTACGATCAGCTCCATGCCCGCCTCTTCCGCCATGCGGTTGCGGAACGCGATCATTTCGCGGAACTTCCAGGTGGTATCCACGTGCATCAACGGGAATGGCGGCGTGCCAGGGTAGAAGGCTTTACGCGCCAGGTGCAGCATCACCGAGGAGTCTTTACCGATGGAGTACATCATCACCGGGTTGCGGAACTCTGCCGCCACTTCCCGAATAATATGGATAGATTCAGCCTCAAGCTGCTTAAGGTGGGTCAGGCGCGCGGCGTCAGGCACTCCGAGCGCCTCTTGCGTCGCCGCCGACGGCGCAGAAAACTGGTTCATTACCTACTCCCTCACAAAACGATGCTTGCTTTTGTGGGTAGGGTAACGCTATGCCAATAATAACCCAAAAGAATTAATAACTATCTTTTTAGATCCTTATCGCCTAAATGGCAATGCGCTCAACCCAGGTCTGCCACTCATGGCCGTGTAAATCGACCACCCGGTAGCCAGGGCGGGACGCCTCATCTACCGTAAAATGCGCTGCGCCCGGTAAAAATTGGTCGGCAGTGGCAGGACAGCCATAGACACCGATATCCGCACCGCCAACATGGTGCTGCTGGGCATAGGCTTGGTGGGCATGACCAAACAGAATCACTTTAACCTGGGGATAGCCGCTTAGTAGCTGCCAAAAGGCATCGCGGTCTTGCAGGCCAATGGCATCCATCCAGGCGGCACCTACCTCCACCGGCGGGTGGTGCATGGCAATCAGCGTAGGGCGGTCGTCTTGTTCGAGCCTTTCCGCCAAAGCTTGTAAGGCTTCGCTGCCAAGCTCCCCGTGGGGTTTACCGCTCACCTGGGTATTCAGCAGCAGTAAACGCCACTGCTCCAGGTCGACTTCATCTAGCAGTGGGTGTTCGGCGGCCATCAGCTCTGGCTGGTCGTGGTTTCCAGCAATCCAAAACCACGGGCACGGCAATGCAGAGAGGGCTTCGCAGGCCTGGGCGTAGGAAGCGGCGGTTTCATCCTGGCTAATATCACCGGTGAACACGACGATATCAGGCCGTTCGGCAATCACAGCTTCCAACACAAGCTGGAACTGCCGCCAGGGGATACCCGCCCGGGAGCGCGCCTGTTTATCGGCATGTAGATGGGAATCGGTGATTTGTATCAGCCTCATTAGCATAACTCCATTAGCGGCATTCCATCAGCGCAATTCAGGCGTATCAACGGCATGGCCGTGGGCCAGCCCGTGGGCTAGCCACTCACCCAGAAAGCAGTTGAGCTGCAGCTTTTCATCCGGCTGGTGCATTCGGGCATTGGGGTAGCGGTAACGGCCACTAAAATGGCGCTCGCGTTGGAAGTCGATCACTTCCGCCATCCGTACATCATGATAGAGATGGACACGCATACGGGGGCCTTCAATCACCGCATCCAGCGGCCCGCTCTGGGTTACTTCTACCAGGGTGGTATAGGGCGCTTCCTGCAGAATCGCTAAATGCAGGTCTCCAAAGTGGTGGTGATCGCTGCGAAGTGCGATATCACGGCGCTGACCGCTCTCCATATCCCCTACCAGGCGCAGCAGGCGCAGGTAGTTGGCGCTGCATTCGCCTTGCAGGGTTTTTAAATCGGTGACGTAGGCGGCTCTTGCCATGATGACTCCTTACTAGGTTCGCTTGGCGTCCATATTGGATAGCACGACCGGCTTAGCGGCGGCACGCAGCGATGCCCGCTGCCCGGCCAGCCAGTGCAGCCCAATCAAACACATGGCGTTGTCGAGTCTGCCCTGCTCAAGGAGTTCCCAAGCGGTGGTAAACGTAACGATATGCACACGAATATCTTCGTGCTCATCCTCTACTCCATAAACACCGCCTAACCCGTTGGTATCCACCAGCCCGCAAAACAGCGTTACGCGCTCGTTGCAGGCACCAGGGCTTGGGTAGTAAGTATGCAGTTTCGTTAATTCCCCTACGTGGCAGCCAGCCTCCTCCAGCGCTTCCCGGCGTGCCACTTCCTCTAATGGCTCGCCCTTATCGGCTAGGCCCGCCACGAGTTCTAACTTCCAAGGGGACTTGGGGTCGTCAATCGCCCCCGCACGGAACTGCTCAACCAGGACCAGCGCATCACGCTGCGGGTCGTAGAGCAGCACACCCACCGCATCATGGCGGTTATGCACTTCCCGACGCATAATAGCGCTCCAGCCGCCTTCAAACAGCCGGTGGCGCAACTCCAGTGCTTCTAGTCGAAAGAAGCCTTTGTAGAGGGTATCGCGTTTGATGAGATCAACATCATCTCGGCCAAGCATAGGGCCCATACGGCACTCCCGATAATAACAATCGCCCTATTATCAATGCTGGACACCGGGAATGCCAATGCGGAGCTTGATAGCGGGCCTAACGAATATGTCCGACCCGCAACCGTATTACAGTTGGTTCAGCAGCACCTCCGCATCGCGACGCAGCGCTTCATCTGACACTTGGCGGCTTTCCCGTGCGGTACCGTTCACCGCCCGCTGGGCGTGCTCTCGGGCAGCCTGGGTATCCCCCTCCTCTTTTAAGAAAGCCGCGTAGTAGTAGTTCACATCAACCCCATCGGGGCGAAGCTCCAGCGCCCGTTGGAACATACGCTCAGCGGTATCGCTGTTTCCGAATCCCAGCGGTCGGCCTGGCGCACGGTCGTACAGCGCGCCCAGCGTGACATAGGCCGAGCCGTTTCCACCGGTGGGGTCGATCTCAATGGCGCGCTCCAGCACATCACGGGCATCACCAGCAGTACCTAAGGCACCCAAGCCACCACGCTCGCGGGCGTAAGAGGCCAGAACAATGCCCTGCCAAATCAGCACGTCGGCTTCATTGGGGTGCTGGCTCGCAAGCTGTTCGGCTTCGCTGGCGAGCGCCTTCAGCGTCTCTTCCCGCTGATTCGCGGGCATTTGCGTCACCGTATGCTCCCACCGGTTTTTGAGTGAGAAAATCTCCCCTTCAAACGCCGACGCACTCAAGGGGGCCAACACCAGCGTGCTGCCCAGGGCGGCGGCGATCAGCAAACGGGAAAAAGGAATAGCGCGCATGGAAAACTCCAGGTTTGTTATTGTAACGGTTGTATTCGCAAGGCCGATGACGCTAGGCATCGACTCACCCAAACAATGTAACGAACGTTTGAATGATTCGCCAGAAAATCGCGACTTTGTTATATAGAGCTTCATTAGCGTAAGCTTTACGCCCTTGCAAAAGAGCCCTTTAGGAGAGTATTCGCCCATGAAAGGCCGCAACATGACCCGCTGGCGGGACCCGGCGAAAGACCCCCGCCAAGCCCCCAAAAGCAACTTAATTACTGCCGAAGGCGCCGCTCGGCTGCGCGGCATTCTGGACCACCTTTCCCGGGTCAAACGCCCCGAGCTCTCGGCAAAAGTAGGCGAAGCCGCCGCGCTTGGGGACCGCAGTGAAAACGCGGATTACACCTATAACAAAAAGGAGCTAAACCGGGTCATTGCCCGCATCCGCTATTTAACCAAACGGCTTGATGAGCTGCAGGTGGTGGACCGCCTGCCCGCTAATACCGACAAGATCTTTTTTGGCGCCTATGTCAGCCTGGAGGATGAAGAGGGAGAAACGCTGGATATTCGTATCGTCGGCCACGACGAGCTCGATACCCAAAAGCGCTGGATCAGTATCGACGCCCCCCTGGCGAAGGCGCTGCTGGGCAAAGAGGTCGACGACGATGTCACGGTGCTAACGCCCAACGGCGAAACGTTTTACACCGTGACGGCGATTCGCTATGGCCATCCGTAACGGCTATTTAGTAGCGCGATACACCCGAAAACGGCGGTTATCGGATAGCGTCTCAAAGCCACCCAAGGCGCGCTGCAGCCGCTCAGGGTAAGGCAGGAACGCATTGGCCACCAGAATGAGCTGCCCTTTTGCATTGAGATGCTCCGGCGCCTCGTCGATTAACCGCGTGCTAGGGCCATAGCTAATATCACGCTCCTGGTGAAACGGCGGGTTACTAACGATGACATCAAACCGCTCGCCCTCCAGCGCTGAGTAAACATCGCTCTCCAGCACCGTGCCATCCAGCGCATTGTCGTAAAGGGTACGGCGGCAGGCTTCGGCGGCGAAGGCGCTGACATCGACAGCTGTGACCATATGGCCACGCTTGGCCAGCCAGGCGCTGATAATGCCGTCGCCACAGCCCATATCCAGCACTGTCAGCGGTTTTTTCGGCAGCGTTTCCTCCAGAACTTGCAGCAGTAGCTGCGTTCCCTCATCGACTTTGCCGTGGCCAAACACGCCAGGGTGACTCACTAAGCGCATATCCAGGGCATCAAAGGTTTGCCAAGCGCTATCAGGCGCTTCCATTTTCACCGTGCGGGTGGCAAACAGCGAGCAGCGGCGAGCGTTATCGAGCTTGTCGCAGCTCATGCCCAGCTCGCCAAGTATCTTGGGCACACGTTTGATGCCCCCTTGGTGTTCACCGACGATATCGAGTGGCGTATTGTCAGGCAGCGCGTGGCAGAGCCACTCAAGCCACCACTTACCTAGCTGATGGGCTTTGGGCCAGAACAACACCACCTGCCCGTCAGGTAGGTAGTCGAAGGGCTCGAAAGGGCTAACGGCTAGGCGCCCGCTGGCCTTCCACTGCTGCCGCAGAGCGACGTTGTCACTCACCATCGCGTCGGAGTGGGTTAACAGCCATGCATCTTCTGGGGGCGCAACAGGCCATAGCCGGGCGACCGCCCCATAGTAACGTTCAAGCAGTTGGCAGGCGGGCAGTTGAGCACTCATACATCAGCCTCAGGTTTGGTAACGGTATAAAGTAAATAGCGGCCTAAGCGCCAATGGGGGTCTTGCTGGCAGTACTGCTTCTCTAGCGCCAGCAGCGTTGCTTGATCGCTTGCCTTCTCTGGGGCCTGGCGCACGTAATCCTGAAAAATACGGATGCCCGCAACGCTCTCAATAGATAAGCCGCTCTGACCCACCCACCGGGAAATCTCATCATGGGTGACTGGGGAGATCGGCGTTAAGCGCTGACGCTTGCCCTTGCCTTCTAACTGGTCGCTCAAGGCTTTTTGATAGTTGCCCTTCACCACGTTGGAAAAGCGCAGCGCGTCGCGGTTAAACACCATCAGGCTGAGTTGACCACCAGGCGCAAGCAGCGTTGCCAAAGTGTGCAGCGCTTGCTCGGGATTGCCCAGCCACTCCAATACCGCGTGGCAGGTGATTAGCGGCCAGGGGCCGGGCGCTTGACTCGTCAGTGCCTGTAGAGGAGCTTCTACATAGCGAAGCTGCCCCGGTGGCCACACCGCAGCGACTTCCTGCTCAGCGTGCCACGCCTTAGCGTGGGCCAGCATATCGTGGGAAGGCTCTGCCATGCTGACAGTGTGCCCGCGTGCCGCGAACCAACCGGAGAGCTGCCCCAACCCACCGCCGACATCCAGCACCGGCTGGGCCTTTAAGTGCAGCATTTGCGGCAGAAGATAATCCAGCATCGCGAGGCGCAGCTCGCCCCGGGGTGCTTGGTAGAGCGAGCGGGAGAACTTATCTGCCAAGCCATCAAAGTAGCGGTCGCCCGCGTCGGTTAATTCGTAGGTTGGGTGCATACCACTAGCAATTACGATAAAGAGGGGGCGCTAGTTTACCCATTATCAGCATAAAAATCGCACCCACCGCATCTAAAGACTCAGCCTTCATACCGCCGTGGGTGGCGATTGGTGCGGGTTCAGAACTGCTCCCACTCTTCGTTCGATGATTTATGCTTGGACAGCACTTTCTCGTTTCGCTTTTCAACCTCCAACATTTGAGGGCGACGCGGGATAGGAAGCGGCTGAAGCCCACTTTGCGATGTTCTAAAGGCGTTCACGCTATTGCTTAACGAGGCGGCTTCACCGCTTAACGTATCGGCAACGCGTCGGTAGCTCTCCATATCGGAAGCACTGGCCTGTGTGGTGTTATCAATTTCGGCAATGGCCAGTCCAATTTGCTCAATACCATCGCTCTGCTCTCTCGCCGCTCGACTTATCTCTTCCATTAAATCGTTCACGCGTTGGCTGGCACTGCGGATGCGCTGGGTAGCCACCTGCGTTTCCCGGGTATGCGTCACACTGGCTAGAACACTTTGGTTGGTATCCACGATCATGCGCTGCACTTCTTTCGCAGCCTCTGCCGTTTGGTTAGAGAGTTTACGCACTTCTTGAGCGACAACGGCAAAGCCCCGCCCATGTTCCCCCGCACGGGCTGCCTCTACAGAAGCATTCAGCGCTAAGATATTGGTTTGGAACGCAATCGCATCGATCGTCTGAACCATCTGCTGCATACGCTCCGACTGTTTGGTGAGCGTCTCCATCGCCTGAACCAGCTCATCGGTTAAACGCGATGCGGTGCTTACCTCATCTAGGTTGGTATCCGCCGCTTTGCTTGCCAGCTGCGCGTTCGAGGCGCTGTGTCGCACCGTACTTGAAATCTCCTCCATACTGGCAGCTGTTTGCTGCACGGCAGAGGCCTGCTGCTCAAGCCGCTCTGCCATATTGGTCTTGTTGTTAAGAATTTGATTTACCACTGGGCCAATGGCTTCCATATTGCGCTGGATATCACTAGCCGTGGAAAGCAAAGATCGGCGCATTAGCTGCAGTGCGCCCAACGTCTGACGCATTGACTTACGACGTGACGAAGGGATAACTGTATTGAGGTTGCCAGCGGCGAGCTGCAGCGCAATATCTTTAATCGATGCTAAAGAGCGATCCAGTCCGCCCAGTAGCAAGATATTCACTGTCCAAATTAAAGTGCCCAGCCCTGCAGCCAGCCCTCCTAGCTGCCAATTCGACAGAGCAAAACGCTGGTTAATCAATAAACCTACCCCTAGCAGCACCACACTCGCCAACGTAGCCAATAGAACGCGTGCATTAACGCCAGTCCAATTAAAAGTTGGCAGCTTGCCCCAAACACCCCGGCGCTTTAACTGGCCACGTTTCAGATAGTAGGGGCAGTTTTTTTCGCGCATTTGGCGATAAATTTGCTCAAAGTACTGGACTTTCTTCCCATTTGCGTAAGAACGTAACGAGGCATACCCTTGCAGCTCCCCATTATCCACCACAGGGACAACATTGGCGTGCACCCAGTAATGGTCGCCATTTTTACGCCGGTTTTTCACATACCCTTGCCATGAGCGCCCTTCGCGCAGTGTCGCCCACATATCCCGGTAGACCTCAGGTGGCATATCAGGGTGGCGCACCACGTTATGGGGCTCGCTCATTAGCTCTTCGATGGGAAAACCACTCACCTCAATAAACCGAGGGTTCGCATAGGTGATATACCCATTGACATCCGTGCGAGAAATCAAAAAATCGTCGGGATCAATAGGATAGTTGGTTTGTGATACATAGCCGTTGTTGCGCATAGTAAACCTGCTTATCAAGCCCGTGGCAGCCCACCCCTGGGCCTTTAGGGCTTACTATGGTTGACAGCGGTATAAAAGTAATTATGCCTGCAGCCCTTGTGACATTTTTTAACAATTACCCCCTTCCTCTGACCAAAAAAATCTTGTACAGCCATTACAATAGCAACAACAGCAATACAACATAGCAGCCAAAAAAATTAAACAACGTTAAAAACCATGCTCTCTTTAAGCAATCGCCAACAGCATGGGCTACGATTAAAAATAAAGAAGCATTGTGCATTTTATTATTAATTTAGATGGCTGCTTAAAAGGAGTATCAAGATGGATTTTGGAAACTTTAAAGAGAAAATTGAAGCCTGTCATATCTGTGCTGCCTACTGTGACAAATGCGCTACGCTTTGTTTACAAGAAGAGAACGTACAGAAAATGGCTGAGTGCATACGCCTAGATATACAGTGCGCCCAAATTTGCCGTTTGGCGGCATCATATATGGCCCAAAACAGTGAGTTTGCCAACGATATTTGCCAGCTTTGCGCCGACATTTGCCAGAAGTGCGCCGACGAGTGTGCCAAGCACGATATGGATCATTGCCAAGAGTGCGCTAATGCGTGCCAGCAGTGCGCCAATGCCTGCGCCTCCATCGCCGCTTAACCAAGTACCAGTTAATCAAGTACTAGCACCCAAGTACTAACCAATCCAATCAACATAAACTGAGGCCATGCTATCCACTCTGTGCATGGCCTTATTTGTTTTAATTGGTGGAAACTACTAAGGTCAACATGTGCAAAAACGTGTTTTTAAGCCCAAGCTAAAGCGGGCAATCGTATTTACCGTATTACTGTGCTTGACGATAGCTTGGTTGGCGGGGTGTCGCTACCCGAACAATGTTGAGCGGGATATGGAGACGATTGAAGGAGGCACACTCTATATTGGTGTTACTGAGAATCCACCCTGGATCATCCAGCAAGGCCAACAGCCTCAGGGTTTGGAAGCCGACCTACTCCATGCCTTTGCAGAAACGCTTAATGCCTCCATTGAGTGGTACTGGGGCAGCGAGAACGAGCTTTTACAGGCATTAAAACATCATCAGCTAGATATTGTGGCCGGCGGGCTAACCAGCAATACCCGTATCAGCCAGCTAGCTGCCACTACCCGCCCCTTTTTCACCACCCAGCACGCACTTGGTTTTAAAGCGGACAACGCGCAAACGCAGCGCACTTCTCCACCTCCCCTTCAGCAAAGCGACGTAGCGCTGCCGCGGGTCAATAGGATTTATCAAGCAGTTGAAGAGCTAGGTGCCAATCCCGTGATTAGTGCCCATCCAGAGCATACCCAAGGCTGGGTAGCAGGCCCTACCTGGTGGCTTGACGCCCATGGTTTTACGGTTACCAGCCACGTTTTATCGGCGGATGAGCATGTAATGGCTCTTCCCAAAGGGGAAAATGCGCTGATGCTCGCTTTGCAGCGCCATTTACATCGGTACGATAACCTTGAAACGCAGCTACAGCGCTTGGAAGAAGGCCTATGAAGGTACGTCACCCCTACCGTATGCCCGCAGAGAAAAAGCGCCAGCTTGATTACTTGGTGAAGCTAGAGTGGTGGAACCTGGGTTTCCGAGCATCCATTATTATAGTGTTGGGCTTGGTATTGGGCAGCAGCCAAGCGATGAAGGCCGCTTGGATTGAAGACATTCTCTCTTTGATCCCGCCCATTGCCTTTTTAGTGGCAATGCACTTTCGCAACCGCCCACCAAACACAACATTCCCCTACGGTTACCAACGCGCTACGGTGATTGCGTTTCTATGTGCGGCCACCGCCCTTAGCCTAATGGGCAGCCTGTTGCTGCTCGACTCCATCATGAAGCTCATCAGCCAAGAGCACCCGACCGTTGGGGCAATCACGCTCTTTGACCATACCTTTTGGATGGGCTGGCTGATGATTGCAGCGCTGATTTACAGCGTTATACCGCCGATGGTGATTGGCCATTTACAAACCAAAGCGGCTATCCGGGTACATGAAAAAACCGTTTATGTAGACGGCAAAATGAGCAAAGCCGACTGGATGACCGGCTTAGCCGCGATCATTGGCATTGTGGGAATAGGCGCTGGTTTTTGGTGGGCGGATGCGCTGGCAGCGGCGCTGATCGCTATTGATGTCACAAAAGATGGTGTGGTGAATTTAAAAGAAGCGGTTGGCGACTTACTGGACCGTCGCCCCCGCTTTACGTCACAAGTCAAACCCGAGCACCTAGCGGAAACCTTAGAAGAAGAGCTCAAACAGTACGGATGGGTAGCGGATGCAGAGGTGCGCCTGCGCGAAGAGGGACATGTCTTTAGCGGCGAAGCCTTTATCACCCCCCGCGACACGCACCACCTCGCCGAGAATTTAGCCACCGCCCATGCTATGTTGAACCGTTACGACTGGAGAATTTACGAAGTGGTGGTTAGCGTAGCCGATGCCCCCGCAGCCCACCCCGCATAGGAATGCACAATGATAGGTCACCCATGGATAGGCGTGCTCGGCATACTGCTCATCGCGCTAGCAAACTACGACGCGGTAAAAACCACGCTATCGGCCTCCCACTCAGGCCCCATTACCAACCGGTTAATTAGCCAAATATGGGCATTACTGCTCGCGATACATAAACGCAAACAGTGCCATGGGCTACTGTCCGGCGCGGGACCTTGGTTAACCGTCGTGCTGATCATTGTCTGGCTAGCACTCGCCCTAACCGGCTGGTGGCTGCTGTTTTGCAGCGCTACGGACGCCGTGGTGAACACTACCACCAAGGTACCTGCCAACCTTATCGAGCGCCTATATTATACCGGCTACACACTAACCACACTGGGTTACGGCGACTATGTACCAGGCAGTGACGCTTGGCGTATGGCACCTACCCTGGCGGCCGCGAATGGTTTTTTTCTGTTCACGCTCACTATTACGTATATGCTGAGCATTGTTTCCAATGTTACTGAAAAGCGCCATGTGGCCCTCTCCATCCATGCACTCGGAGAGAGCCCCTACTATATTCTTCAGGCAACCCACGGCAATGGAAGATATGCTGGGTTAGGCCAGCAACTGCAACCTCTCCAGCAGTCAATCAGCAAGTTAGGCCAACAGCACCTTGCTTACCCCATTCTGCACTACTATCACGACCCCCATAGCCAAAAATCGCTGCCTCTAGCGCTGGCCCGCCTTTATCAAGCCTTGGTGATTGCCCGCACCGCCTGTCCAGATATGGATAACGTCACCAAACAGCAGCTCACCACAGGTATCACTACCTTGGAGAATTTTATCGCCACGCTAGGTAACGCGTTTATTACTCCCTTCACTACGATGCCCGATATTCCCTCACTAGAAGCGTATAGCAGGCTTCCAGGCATGACGGCTAGCCCGCATGATCTTCGGCAGGCACTCACGGTGGACCAGCAGCGCGTGCTGGCGGCTTATGTCCATAAAGATGGTTGGCAATGGCATTCCATTTGGCAGACGGATACGTAGCCTCTTGGTTAGCTGCTATGAATGGCAGAGTGGCACTCACACACCATACAACGATCACGCCCGCTATTTTTGGCTTTATAGAGGGCTTCATCTGCCAACTTCAGTAGCTTGTTAGGGTCCTTAGTGTGGTTGGGATAAGTTGCCACACCGCAGGAGAGGGTAATAAATCCTAACGGTTTTTGATGATAAGAGAGGGGCTTGACACGCAATTCCGCCATTAGGGATTGGGCTCTCGCTTCAGCATTTACCGTTTCCGTTTCAGGCAACAGCGCCACAAACTCTTCACCGCCTAGGCGGCAAACAGTATCGCTGCCCCGAAAGTGCTGCCTTAATAGAGCTGCCACCTCAACTAATACCGCATCACCTACGTCATGCCCGTAGCAGTCATTGACCTTCTTGAAATGATCAATATCAATCATCAATAGAGAAAGCGGGTGCCCTGTGCGCTGCGCACGGCTCACCTCTTGGTTAAGCAACGTGTCAAAGTGGCGGCGATTATGCAGCCCGGTAAGTGCGTCCTGAATAGCCAACCCCTTGAGCTGCTCTACCAAACAATCTAACTGAGCAGTGCGGGCGGCCACCTGCGCTTCCAGGGTGTGGTTAACCGAAGCCAGCTGCTGCTGTGTATGGCGGTAATGCCATAATGAGATAGCAACAATAACCAGCAAAAACCCCAATGTGGCATAGCTCAACGGAATATCTCTATCTCGCTGGGGAATCAACCCATGGGCTACCAGCATGTCAGCGATAATTAGCGGTGCAAAGAGTAAAAAGCCAAATACAAACAGCCGCTGCTCTAACTGTAAACGGCGTAACTGGCTTAGCGCCAACAGCAACATACAGGGCAGCGTTATCAATAAAAGCGCATCAAAAATGGGGAAGGCCAGCACAAGGCTCATCAACTCCAAATAGACCAAGCCCATCGCGGTCACCATATAGACCAAGTGAATCTGCCAAAGGCGCGCCATCCACTTTTTCGGTGAACCTTCTAACCAATGGCTAAGCAACAGCGCCATCGCAACGGGCAGCGTAAAGTAACTTGCTGCTCGCAGCATATCCCAGGCGAGCGGTACATCGGTAAGCAGTTGGCGCACCGGGGTTTCTGCTAACAGCATCGTGCCAGTTGCAAAGGCAAACAGGGCGATGGACCCAAACCCACGACGATCAGGGCCAATTATGGCAAAAATAGCTGCCAGCGTTGCCAGTAGCAGGCTAAACGCACTCACCGCTAAATCCTGTACCGACTCCTGAAGTATCTGTTTCAGCGCCTCAACACGCTCAATGACCTGGACATTCCCCCATAATCCAATACTGGTGTAATCCGAAAAAATACGTAGCGACAGCTGCTTACCGGCAAACCCCGCCGGTAGCGTTACCAAGTGCCAAGGCCACCCAATAAACCGAGGGTGATCTACACTGCCATGCTCATAAATCAGCGTATCGCCTAGATAAATCTGCCCGACTAAATTGATGCTTGTTATATGCAGTACGGGGTCGTGCCAATTACCTTCCGGGAGTACAGTTCGCAACCACACTGTTTGCTGCCCCGCCCTCCCCGGCGGGTTAGAAGGCGATGTAACCGAGTGCCACCCGCTCTCCTCCTGCAACCATATCGGTGCTCCCTTTTCATCTAAGGGAGAGTCCCCCCAGCGATACTCCCAGCCAAATAATGGCTGCGGTATATCATCTGCCTGCCCATCCCCAGGGGCGGCCAGCCACAACATACAGGCAGCCACCCAGCCAAGCCGGTAACGCGAAACGATGTTGAGAATCCCCATAGTGATTTTCTCAGCCTGTTTGCGGCTAGATTGCCCTTAAGTGGTAGGCTGGACGCTCGGCACCGCTACCCCTGAGCCTAGGGTGGGCTGTCAACAGGCCGAAAAGTCCTACCGCGTCTATTTTTAATAAAAATTAGCCGACACCCTTGAATAGCACATTAGCGGTACGGTCTCGCAAAGCGCTAATGATTATCCAATCGTTCAGAGCGGTAGAGATGCCACTCGCTTTCCACCCTCCCATCGGGGAGTCGGCAATAGCGCCCTGTTCCCAGGCTACTTTTTCGAGTGATTCTCTCCCCACCCACACTCTCACAATAATTGGCTGCAGCAGACTGCATACTCGGCGCTGCATTGTGATCACCAGGGCTACTTGCACAGCCAGCTAACATTAGCAGCACCATACACACCCCATACTTCATCAAGCTCTCCTTAGATTAACCAGCTATCACCGCACTGCATTAGCTCCCCAAGCAAGCCTTCTGTAAAGCAGTCATTATCATAGTCAACTTAGCGACACCTGTAGCCAACCACGCTAAAAATAGTGCTAAGTTCATACAGTGATCACCAATACGTATTGCCATCCGATGAAGAATCTGATATCCGACGCGTTAGAAACACTGTATTGTTCATACTTTCGTCACACTAATGAGCGCTAGTACGACAGCGATGAAAACGCCCCAGATGACAGAGAGTGATGCCACGCGACAAAACGTGTTTGCAGGCACTGCGCTATTCAATGGCAGTCTTGATGCACGCTTTGACCGTATGACACGGCTGGCCCAGCAAGCCTTGAATACTCCTATTGCACTGGTGTCGCTTATCGACCAGGAAAGGCTGCTGTTCAAGTCTCGCCAAGGTTTGGACATTCAGGAAATGGCGCGAGAGCACTCATTCTGTGGGAGCGTCATTCTCGATAGCGCCCCTTTAATTGTGGAGGATGCTCTAAACGACGAGCGCTTTTCCACGCTCCCCATGGTTCAAGAAGCCCCCTATATACGCTTTTATGCAGGGGTTCCTCTTCACACTGCTACGGGCGATCGGGTGGGCGTACTATGCTTGATGGATACCCAACCAAGGAGCTTTACAGACGCGCAAATTGCCATGCTCTGTGACATGGCAGGAGTGGTGGAAGAACTCATTCAAAGTGATATTGGCAACCGTGAGTCGCAGACGGAACTGGCGACGGCCCTTAAGGAGAGTGAACGCCGTGCTCGGTTGGTTATTGAGGGCACCGGCGTTGGGACATGGCAGTGGAACATACAGACGGGCGAAACCATATTCAACGAGCGCTGGGCAAGCATCGTAGGTTACACCTTAGAAGAGTTATTACCCACCTCGATTGACACCTGGTTAAGCCTTGCCCACCCAGATGACCTAGCCACCTCAGAGGCATTGCTGAAAGCCCACTTTGCCGGCGAAACTGAAAGCTACGACTGTAAAGCCAGAATGCGCCACAAGCTAGGGCACTGGGTATGGGTGCATGATAGAGGGCAAGTATTCGATAGAACACCAGCAGGCGAGCCGCTATTAATGTACGGCACCCATGCCGACATTACCGAAGAAGTAGCCGCCCAACAGGCCATTAAAGCTAGCCGGGATGAGCTTGCTTCGCTATTAAGCAATATGCCTGGTGTGACCTATCGCCGGCTACCCAATGACAGTTGGACAATGCTCTACATCAGTGGCCAAATTGAACGCATCAGTGGTTACCCTGCTGAAGACTTGCTTGACAATCAGCACATTAGCTACGCTGAGCTGATTCACTCTCATGATGTTCCTTACATCGATAACGCCATAGCCAAGGCGCAACGCTTAAAAGAAGGCTGGCATTTAGAGTATCGCATTCGCCATCAAAATGGCTCTTGGCGCTGGGTAGAAGAGCGGGGTAACTGGGTAGCCGGTAATGTTCAGTACCCAAAAATCATGGAAGGGTTTATCGTCGATATCACACGCGAGTATGAAGCCCGAACCCAGCTCCGCAAACACCACGATGCGCTCTTACTACTTAACGATATCGCCTTCAACCCCCTAGAAACGCTAGACGCTAAGATTCAATATGCGCTTGTTAAAGCGAAGCAATATTTAGGGTTAGACCTTGCCATTCTTAGCCAAATTGAAGGCGGTGTTTATACTGTACGCTGGGTTGATGCTGAAGCAGACGCTGGTATATATGCCGGACAGCACTTTGCCGTTGACCACACTTGGTGTCAGCTGCTGTTTACTGGCCAAAATACAGAGCTATTTATTGCCGACGTACCAAGCAGTCAATTTCATGCTCACCCCTGCTACCAGACAATTCCGCTAGGGGCTTATGCCGGCATTGTTATTGAAGCAGAGGGCCAAGTGTTTGGCACACTCAATTTTTCCTCAACACAAGCACGGCCTGCTGACTTCGATGAAAGCGAGACACTCTTCTTACGGCTACTAGCCCGCTGGTTATCCGATACACTCGCGAACAGCCTAAGTAATGAGCGCATCACGAAACTTATGGCGCAGCTACCAGGCGTCATTTATCAATACCGTCAGTTTCCAGATGGGCGCTCAACATTCCCTTTCAGTTCACCTCAACTTCTAGAACTGTATGGCCTACTCCCTAATCAGGCTGCCCAAGATGCAAGCCCTGTTTTTAAACTCATTCACCCAGATGACTTGGACTACGTTGTCGCCACTATTACCCATTCAGCCAACACGCTAGAAGATTGGCATGCTGCTTACCGAGCGAGAACTCAAGATGGCTCCTACCGCTGGGTTGCCGGACAGGCAAGGCCTGAGCGGCTAACCGATGGAAGCACGCTCTGGCACGGCTACCTACATGATATACACGAGCAAGAGCTGTCTCGCAAAGCTTTAGAGCGTAACGAAAGCCGCCTACGAGGTTTATTTGAATTTGCGCCCATTGGCATTGCGCTAAATGACTTAAAGACTGGGCAGTTTATTGATTTAAACGACGCCCTTGTACGCCCCTCTGGCTATAGCCGGGAAGAGTTTGTGAAGCTCAGTTATTGGGATTTAACCCCGGCAGAGTACCAGGCAAAAGAAGAGGAGGCACTAGCAAGCCTCCAATCAAACGGGCAATACGGCCCTTTTGAGAAGGAGTATATTCGCAAAGATGGAAGTCGCTACCCCGTGCGCTTACAGGGAATGTTAAGCCAAGACCCCGACGGCCGCTTAGTAATATGGTCACTGGTGGAAGACATTACTGAGCGCCGCCGGTTGGATAAAATGAAAAACCAGTTCATTTCCACCGTCAGCCACGAACTGCGTACACCGCTCACATCTATTAATGGCTCGCTTGGCTTAATAGCGGGGGGAGCCGTAGGCACGCTTCCGCCAGCGGTGAGCACATTACTCGATACTGCTCAGCGTAATGTACAACGCTTAGCCACACTGATTAACGACCTGCTAGATATGGAAAAACTCGTTGCTGGTAAAATGCTGATGAATCTAACAGCACAACCACTAACGCCACTCGTAAATGAGGCCATTGATTCACTAGCAGGTTACGGTGAGCAGCACCAAGTAGCCATTTCCCCTTCTGGCGACTGGCCAGAGATTCAAGTCGAAGTCGATGGCCCTCGACTGATACAGGCACTCACCAACTTAATGTCAAACGCCATTAAGTTCAGTCCCAAAGGCGACACCGTTGTGGTATCTATCGGTTACAAAAGCGGTGAAGCTACAATCACCGTGCGAGACCGAGGCCCCGGTGTAGCCCCTGCTTTTCAAAGCCAACTGTTTCAGCGTTTTTCTCAAGCCGACAGCAGTGATACTCGTCAGCTCCCCGGGACAGGGCTTGGACTGGCCATTACCAGAGAAATTACTCAGCAGCTGGGTGGAGAAGTACACTACCGGGATGCCGCAGGTGGCGGAAGCGAATTTTATATTAAGCTGCCTGGATCGCTATTGGATAAGCCACCTGTTAATTAATTCCTTACTAAATAATCACCTACCCTGCTGAGCAAGCCAAGTAGTGAGGCTATCCAACGACATCGGCCTAGCGAATAAATATCCTTGGAACACATCACAGCCCAGCGACATTAGGTAGTCATGCTGCTCGGGTATCTCGATTCCCTCGGCGACGACTCGAAGATCTAGCTCCTGGGCTAATGTAATAATCCCCTGGCAGATAGCGGCGTTTTTATCACTCTTAGCAGCATCCTGTACGAAACTACGGTCGATCTTGATCTTATCAATCGGTAGATCCCGTAAATACCGTAAGCTCGAAAAGCCGGTACCGAAGTCATCAATACTGGTACTGACCCCCATACCACTCAGAGCATTGAGAATATCGATCGCCCCGTCAGTATCATGCATTAATATCCCTTCGGTAAGCTCCAGCTCTAGATGTTCTGGTGCTAGCCCTGTTTCTTTTAGCACGTTGCGCAACGTGCTCAGAAAGTTAGGGCGGTGAAACTGCAAGGGCGATAAGTTGACCGCCATACGCCCGGTGAGCACCCCTTCCGATACTAACCGCTGTGCATCTTGACAAGCGCGACGCATGACCCAGCGGCTTAGCGGGATGATTTGGCCCGTCTCCTCCGCCATGGGGATAAAGGTTGCCGGAGAGATAAAGCCTTTGGTCGGATGATGCCAACGGACCAGGGCTTCTAACCCATCCACATGGCCATCCCTATTTAGCAAAGGCTGGTAGTGTAGGCTGAGATGCCCCTGCTCAATCGCTTCCTGAAGATCACTCCGCAAGCTAACACGCTGGCTCAGCTTACTATCGAGATCTTCGGTAAAAAGCTCATAGGTGTTACGCCCCTGCTGTTTAGCTTTATACATGGCCATATCGGCATGCTGCAGCAGTCGCTCAGGTTCATCTATCCCACCGCGATTCACCGCAATGCCAATGCTGGCCGAGACATGCAGCTCATGCCCACTGACCCGATGGGCTTTATTCAGGTCTTCCAGCAACCGGCTGGCGACTTCTTCTGCTTCACTAGGATGGCTGAGGTCAGGAAGCAGAAGCACAAATTCATCTCCACCAAGGCGGGCGAGCGTATCACTGGACCGTAGGCCCTGCTGCAGCCGCTCTGCCACGCTGATCAATAACTGATCTCCCACCTTGTGACCGAGCGTATCATTGATGGGTTTGAATTCATCAAGGTCAATAAACAGCACAGCTAACGTCTGCCCACTACGAGCGGCTAACTCTACATCATGGGCAAGATGGTCACTAAACAAAGCACGGTTACCCAGGCCTGTCAGTACATCATGGGTTGCCTGATAGGCTAGCTGACTCTCCTGCTCTTTACGTTCTGAAATATCATTCATAATGCCCACAAAGTGGGTGATGTGCTGATCACCATCACGAACAGGCGACAGAAATAACTGATTCCAAAACGAGGTACCATCACGCCGGAAGGCGCGCATCGTGGTCGATAGGCTGTCTCCGTTCTGGATGGCCGTGTTAATTTTCTCAACATCAGTGGACTCTGTCTTACTACCCACTAGAAAAATAGGCGATTGACCAAGTACTTCCTGCTCCAGATAACCCGTCATTTGTGTAAAAGCTGGGTTAACGTAGACAACTGGGTTGCCATCTTTACGAACATCGAGGATAACGGCACCGTTATTGCTGGCTTCAAGGCTACGCTCCAAGATGTTGAGCCTTTCCTCGGTGACGACCCGCGCGGTGCTATCTTTTGCAATACCAAACACCCCATCGACCTCCCCATTGACGATAATGGGGAGCATTAATACATCCAAATACTTGGGGGCAGCCCCCTCGCGGGTATAGCACATGGTGTAGCTGTATGGCCGCCCTTGAGCAGCAGCACGGAAAGCCATTTCCGTCTGTTCGATATCTGCTCGTGAGCAGGCAGGTTCACAAATCACGCAACGGAAGTGCCGGTTCAGCAGCTCACTTTCTCGGAAACCAATCATCGATTCAGTCACCGGATTGAAACTGCGGTAGTGACCCGCTTTATCAAACGCAAAGACCGCATCTGGGTTTTGGGTAAAGAGTGAGCTAAAGCGCTGCTCGCTAAGCTGCAGGGCAGCCGCTTGTTGATCTCGAATCGCTACCAGCGAGCGGCTGATAATCAACTGATAGGAAAACACTAGCCCCAAAAGGCCGAATATGACCGGCAAAGCACCGGGCAAGCTGGCAATAGGTAGCGGCCCATCGAGCGCTGAAATTGTAAAGGTCGGCCCTCCGGGAAGGGTCACTTCGCGGGAGGCAAATACCCGAGGCGTAATCCCTTCATGCCAATCTTGGGCCGATAGCGTTCCCCACGTTCTATTGTGTGATGTGTAGGTGACTGTGAAACCGCCCGTATCCAGATGGCGCTGTTTGCGGATGATGGCAGCAAAATCAATAGCGGCCAGCATGGTATTCTGCCCACCATCCAGGGAGACCGCTAAGAGGCCAAGGCTACTGCGCTCAGGTTCTGGAAAATACCAACTCAGTTGTCGGCTTAGCTCCCCTTGTTGGCGAAGCCAACCAAGTGCAACTGGGTTCACTAGCTGATCCATTAACCACAACAGATCTTCAGGTTCGCGCCCCACCCGCCAACGTGTCTGAGACTGGGGCCCCAGGTAGGCGATGGCCTGCAGGCTTTGTTCATCATTCATTAAAGTGCGCATTTCTACTTGCTGAACATTAGGGTTTGGGTCATCTCCCAATGCCAGCCACCGCGCGGCAAGGCGTTCAATTAAGCGGGTGTCCGTTTCAACACGCTGCAACAAGCCATCAGCAATATTACTCACTAAATTATCGGCATTAGTAACGCGGGCATGGTATTGCACCCAACTGCTGGCCAACCAAATTAACAAGCTCGCCGTAACGCCTAGCACACCAGCGATAATGGCGGAGCGCGGCAGTAACAGCACCGGACGAAAGCGTTGACGCACGATGATTAATAAGCCCACGCCGAATATCAGGCAAAAAATACTGCCCGTAGACGTTAGACCTGCCACTGACGTAGAAGAAGTTTGAATGATCAAAGGGTACGCGAGGGTAGCTACCCCCACCCCACTCGCCACCCAACCAATCACACGGTAGCAGCGTTGAGTATAAAGAGAGGTTTGTGGCAATAAGCAACACCCACCCATAATGAGCACCAGGAGTGCGGGCATAGGGGCTAAGCGAGGCCTGCCATTAAGCCATGACAGATCAACGTCGACCGACGGAACAAAGAGGTGATGCCCAAGGCTGTAACCTCCTAGCACAATCATGAGACCACCCGCTGCTAAGCGTCGCCACTTTGACTGCTGGCTCAGGAGAGCCAACAGGCCAAAACTCACCAACAGCACTGCCAGGGTGCCATCCGGGCTAAGGCGCCACTGCGGCGGCAGAGGAACATAAGCAACCAGGTCCAGCAGAAAAATGCTCAGCCCCATCAAGAAACTGCTAGTGAGCAGGATTAATAGCCATGCCTGGATGGCAAGACGACGATTACTCTGGTTCATCTGCTGTTATAGTCCTTCGACGACGGTGTTGAAACACGGCAGCGTCTTTATGTCGAGAAAACGCCATACCTCCTTTTTAGGCAGCGGGCGACCTTACAAGATTGCGCTTTTATACACGTTTAAGAAGCAGGCGCAACCATGAAGGAATCAACGCATAGTTCAACTTGCTTTAAACATGCCGCCTATCTATCACTTTTATTGAACAATACCGCTTCTTAAAACGCTTGATCGTCTCATTACTGTAACGGGTATGTGGGTTGGCCGCTCCCCAACAGCCATCTTTGTGAAAGCTGCTACATGAGGAAGTGAGTGAGTATATAAGTGAGTATGCGAGATAGACACGACGGGGTTTCCCCCTGGTGACCTTAACTCGGTGGCCCATTCAGCAGTAGGATCTGTTATTACATGTTGCTCAATACGTTCAGCCGCAGTAATAATACAATCATCCAAATTAAGACATCGCTTTGGCATCAACGCATGTATTTTGCTGCTTTTCGCATTAGTTGATTTTCATATAAGGCTGATTGGTGAACTGAGCTGAAATCAGCTTGATATGATAACCACGCGCTTGGCGTTCACTTACCCAGTTTGCCCCTTATTCTGCCATTACCTGGGGACCACTAAACATTAGCTGCCCCTAATAATCCAACACAGAATAGAGAACACAGCCAGATGACACTAACGAAAGAGAAAATAATTGCCCGCAATAACATAAAAACTTTTGGATCAGGAGATACAACCTTACTGATGGCCCATGGCTTTGGCTGCAACCAAACCATGTGGTATCGCCTAACGCCTGCATTGCAAAGCCGCTACACGCTTGTCTTGTTTGATTATGTCGGCTCTGGCCAATCGCAGCTGTCTGCCTACGATGAAGCCCGCTACAGCACGCTAGAAGGTTACGCCGCGGATATTAACGAGATCTGTACCACTCTTGACCTGAACCAAGTTCACTTTATTGGACATTCAGTCAGCTGCAGCATTGGCATGCTAGCCGCCAATAATGACCCGGAACGCTTTGTCAGCCATATAATGGTTTGCCCATCACCCTGTTTTTTGAACCTGCCGCCTGATTACTATGGTGGTTTTGAAAGCGTAGACCTAGAAGAGCTGGTTCAGCTGATAGAGCGTGACCATATGGGCTGGGCCTCCTATCTCGCCCCGCTGGTAATGGGCAATGCTAACTCAGGCTCAATGTTGGGAGAACTTTCCGACAGTTTTTGTGCAACAGTTCCGCTAGTGGCTAGAACCTTTGCAAAGGCCACGTTCTTTTCTGACTACCGCGACCTGCTGCCCAAGAACCAGCACCCTGCTCTGCTGCTACAAAGCCAGATCGATGCCATCGCCCACGAAACTATTGGCCATTATATGCAGGCACATATGCCCAAGAGCACGCTTCGCGTGCTGCCAACCGAAGGCCATTGTATTCACATGACACACCCTGAGCTGGTCAGCCATGAAATAATCACCTGGCTGGAACAGGTAACTTGAGAGCACAACAACAGCTTAGTTTGCAACGCCAGGTAAGCCCCATCAGCCGCCGATGTCAGCCGGTTGATGGGTAAAGGTGTTGAGCGACCAATAAGAATAGTGCTAAGTATAACGTCTATAGGTAGGACGACCGGCTGTAACCAGTGCGCACTATTCCACGTGCACCCAAGAAAAGGTTTCATAATGCAAGCACCTCCCTTGCCTAACAATGAAGAGCAGCGTCTATCGGCCATGTGGCGCTATACGCTCCGCGACATGGAACAAGACCCTGAGATCGAGGCAATTGCAGCGCTGGCGAAGGCGTTTTTTCAGGTGCCGATTGTCCTAGTGACCTTTATTGATAAAGAGTTGCAGCGCTTCAAGAGCCACCCTGGTACCGAGCTGGGTGAAACACGGCGTGATATTTCATTCTGTGGCCATGCCATCACCGCAAAAGACGATATTTTTGAGGTGCCGGACGCCTGGCATGACCCGCGCTTTTCAGACAACCCCCTAGTCACAGGGGAGCCATATATTCGCTACTACGCGGGCACACCGCTGATCACCCCGGAAGGCTACCGGATCGGCAGCCTGTGCATTATTGATCACAAGGTACGCCATTTTTCTCGTGCACAGCTGCAACACCTGCTTACCCTGGCTCACCAAATAATGGGGTACCTGATGCGACGCTATGAACAGTGCCTGCATCAGGCGATTGATAATACCAATATCGGCCTTTACGAGTGGGACATTGAATCAGGCCATATTTGGTGCAACGCGATAGTTAATGACATCCTCGGCGTTAAGGGTCAGGTCAGCTTTGATGCTTGGCTGAAGCAATACACGCCGCAAGCCCAGCAGCAGCTAAGGAAACAGCTTAGCCACAGTATCGAAACCCAACGCGCGTTCCATATCCAGCTGCCCCTAGAAAAACAGGTGCCAGGCAGCCCTCCTACCTGGGTAGATGTCAGGGGTCAGCCGATGAGGGTGGCAGGTGAAACGATGAAAATCGTTGGGACAGTGATGGATATTACCCTACTGAAGCACCAGGAAGCAGAGCTTACCCAGCGCCGCCAGGAGGCTCACCACCAGGAAAAAATGCGCACACTGGGCCAAATGACTGCCGGGATTGCGCATGACTTCAACAATATCCTACAGGTCATTAATGGCCAGACCGAACTACTCAACGAAGGCCTGCTCGCCCAGCCAGCGCTGCTCGACAATCTTCAACAGATTCAACTAGCCGGCCAGCGTGGTGTAGATCTAATTGAAGAAATGCTGCTCTATGTTACCGAGCAGCCGCTGGAGTGCCAGGCAGTCAATCTGACTGACTGGCTGGCAAGCTATGCTCACGACTTGAAAAAACGTCTGCCTAAAAATGTCCACTGTGAGGTGAATAGCGACGCCAACGTCACAGTATTAATACACCCATCGCAGATGACACGAGTGATGGACAACCTGTGCCAGAACGCCGTCAGAGCAATGCCAGACGGCGGCTTAATCACCCTTTCCAGCTGGCAGCAAGGCGTAACAGGTCGCCTGCAGGTCAGCGATACCGGCCAGGGTATTGCCCCTGAGCATCTGCATAAAATTTTCACCCCATTTTTCACCACGTGCCGGGGCGGAAAGGGTACCGGGCTGGGGCTGGCAATTGTAAACACCTTAATACAGCGCCAACAGGGGCGGATTCACGTCAAGAGCCAGCTTGGCGAGGGCACCACCATGACATTGGTACTTCAGCTGGCTAACCAGCATAAGTGAACCGCCCCGGTTACCCGCTGAATCTCAATCGGGCGCGGGATTTTGCTAAACTTTTCAGGTAAGCGGACACCGCATTATCCATCCTCGTGCTAAAAATACGAGGTTTTCCGTGCGAATTGATAAACTATTGTCTGCAGGAATTTTTCGCACGCCGGAGGCCAGTATGTCGACTGATCCACATCTCAGGCTACCGATAGGTATTCAGACCTTCTCGGCGATCCGCGAGGGCGGCTACTACTACGTCGACAAGACGCCGATAATTGAACGCCTGATCCAACAGAGCAAATTCTACTTCTTGTCGCGTCCTCGGCGCTTTGGCAAGAGTTTGCTATTGGATACGCTGCGCTGCCTGTTTGAAGGCCGTCAGGATCTGTTCGAGGGACTGTACCTCCATGACCGCTGGGACTGGCAGACTACCCATCCGATCATCCGCTTAAGCTTTGGCAGTGGAGTGATGCGCAACCGTGAAGAGTTGGACACGCGGATTCGCCACCAGCTGCGCAAAGAGCGTGAGCGCTTCACCCTGACCACGGCCCCCGAAACCGATATTCCTGGTGAGTTCTCAGACCTGTTGGAGCTTGCCCACCAGACAACAGGCCGGCCCGTCGTACTACTGATTGATGAGTACGACAAGCCAATCCTCGATAATATTCTGGAATCAGAGCGCGCCCATGAGCTGCGTGAAGGCCTGAAGAACCTCTACAGCGTGATCAAAGACGCCGATCCTCACCTGCATCTGGTGATGATCACCGGGGTCTCCAAGTTCAGCAAGGTCAGTCTGTTCTCAGGGCTGAATAACCTGCGTGATATCACGCTGCTGCCGGAGTACGCCACGATCTGCGGATACACTGATAAGGATATCGACACAGTATTTGCCCCAGAGCTATACGACCTGGATCGTGAGGCGATCCGAGAGTGGTACAACGGCTATCGCTGGGGGAACTGTGAAGTGACCTCTGTCTACAATCCTTTCGACGTGTTGCTGCTCTTACAGAACCGGGCGTTTGGAGCTTATTGGTTTGAAAGCGCCACACCCACCTTCCTGATTGACATTCTCAAGCAGCGGGGAGTCTTCACTCCGCAGTTGGATCAGTGGGAAACGGAATACGAGCTGCTTAACCAGTTCGACGTAGACGACATCAGCACCGACGCTCTGCTCTTCCAGACCGGTTATTTAACCCTCAAGCAGGTCGAGGAACCCATGCTGGGCTATCGTCAGTATACCCTAGGCTTTCCTAACCGAGAGGTAGAAACCAGCCTGAACCATGCGCTACTGCCGTCGCTGGGTGTCGAAAATGCACCGCGTGAGCGCCGCACGCTCTTTAAGCACTTGCAACACCACGACCTCGTCGGCCTAGAAGCCCACCTCAGAGCACTTTACGCCGGGCTACCCCACGATTGGTACCGTAACAACCCTATCGCGAAGTATGAGGGCCACTATGCCAGTATCTTCTACAGCCACTTTGCGGCCTTGGGGCTTGCCGTTACCGTGGAGGACGCCAGCCACCACGGCCGTGTGGATATGACTGTCGACTTCGGAGGCCACCTCTACTTATTTGAATTTAAGGTGGTAGAGCAGCTGCCTGAGGGTAAGGCGCTGGAACAGATCAAGGCAAAAGGTTACGCTGATAAATACCTGTCCACGGGTAAGTCTATCCATCTGATCGGGGTGGAGTTTTCTAGCGAACAGCGGCAGATCGTGGCATTTGAGATAGACACTATCCGTTGACAGTGTAAGAACCCCAATCATCCACGGCGCCTATGATGGCGCTGTTTTCGTTTGTCTAGCTGGAGCGAGTAAGCGGCAAATAGCGAGAAGTTGCCGTACCGATATGTAACTGATACGGCAGTCTAATGCTTACAAAACTAGGGGGCGCACTAGGGGACAAAATGGAAATATGACGGGAAAGCAGCAACGAAAACTTAATTAACCTATTGTTTTAACTGGCGTCCCTGGCAGGAGTCGAACCTGCGACCTGCCGCTTAGGAGGCGGCTGCTCTATCCTACTGAGCTACAGGGACTTATGGGGCGCGTAGTATAGCGTGTTGCTGTGCAATGGCCAACCGCAGAGCTTCAAATCCACCCTACCAACCGCAGTACAAAGACACCAAGCGTCACCGTCACGCTCGCCATTAAAGTAGTGATCGCGATGATATTCGCCGCCAGCGCTATATTTCCGTTGATAGCCTTAACCATAACAAAGCTTGCTGCGGCCGTGGGGCTTGCAAAGAATAGAAACAGCAGCCCAAGCTGGCTGCCAGAAAAGCCCATGAGCCAAGCCGCTACTGTAGAAAGCATCGGCAGAACCACCATTTTCATACTGCTAGCACTCAGGGCTACCTGGCTACCTTCGCGTATGCTGCTCACAGAGAGCGTCGCACCGATACAGATAAGAGCTAACGGCAGCGTGAGAGAGGCAAAGTAGTTGCCGGATGTCATCACCCAACTAGGCAACGATACCGAAAACGCAGTAAAGGGCAACGCAGCAAATACGGAGAGAATCAGTGGATTTTTGATAATATGGCTTAGCAAACTTCGCCAGTTGGTAGACTGGCCGGGCTGATAGGCAGCCAGCGCCACCACAGATAGCGCGTTATACATCACAATCACCACACCCAGCAGCAGGCTGCCAGCTGACAAGCCATAATTACCGTACATACCTGCTGCTAGAGCTAGCCCAACGACGCCACAGTTGCCGCGAAACGCGCCTTGTACATAGATACCTCGATCTGACCTAGGCACACGAAAACACGCCCACGCCCAGCTAAGTAAAAACTGGCCTAATGTGGCGACTGCAAAAAACAGCAGCAGCGGCACGTCCAGTGCGACATTTAGATCTGCTTTGATCAAGCTCAGAAAAATCAACGTGGGCAGGGTCGCCTTAAAAACTAACGCTGAGGCGGTCGATATAAAATGGCTATCTACCCATCCTAAGCGCTTAAGGGCAACGCCCATAAACACCATGGCAAATACAGGCAGAGTGACATCTAGCGTGCGGGTAAACAGCTCAAGGAGTTCCACAAAAGCTCTCTCAGTCGAATAAGCATCCCCTTATACTCTACCGTTGACAGAGATTTGTCGACTCACTAGACAGCTACTTCTACATAAGAGAAAGTAAGCACAAACAAGCAACATGATTTATAGGCTACTTATGGTATTGTCAGGCAGCCCTGAGCAAGAAGAACAGCGCCTTCTTACCCTGAAGCGATATACCTTAGGCGATCTCTCGGCTGATAAAAATTTTGACCGCATCACACGCCTCGCCGCTGCTTACTGCGACACACCCATCGCAATGATCACATTGGTTGACGATCAACAGGTATGGGTCAAAAGCAGCGTTGGAGAGTTCGCTAGCGTCATATCCAATGACAATGCCTTCTGCGCTATGGCTGTAAAACAGCAACATCTTTATGAAGTAGCCGATGCGCGCAAAGACCCTCTCTTTAAGCATTCGCCACTTGTTACATCCTCACCCTGTATTGTGTTTTATGCTGGCATGCCGCTCGTTGCCGACAATGGCAATGTGATCGGTACGCTTTGCGTAATGGATAGGCAGCCTCGCCAGCTAACGGATGATCAGCGTGCCCTGCTGTATCAGCTTGCTAGAAGCACTGTTCTTCAGTTCGATTACTACTTAACGCTAAGGGCTTATCACGCAATCGGTAACGCGGCGATTGGCTTATGGGAAATGGATGTTCCTAGTCGCGCTCTCCATTGGAACAAGGTCGTCAGCGAACTATACGATGCCGATGATCGCGAAACGCACACATTTGAGCAACGAATGCAGGCTTACACACCTGCAGATCGCAAACGCTTAATGAGCGCCATCGAAAAGGCAATAGAGCATAAAAAAGCATTTAAAGATACGTTCGAACTCACCACTACCGCTGGTGAACAGCGCTGGGTACGCATTACCGCCAACCCATTAGTGGTCAAGAACAAGGTAGTGCGACTGATAGGCACTATGCTGGATGTTACGCCACGCAAGCGAGTAGAAACCCAGTTACTGCGCCAACAGCGAGCAGCGCAACAAGCAATTACTCGCCTCTCTATGGTTGCAAAAAACACCAGCAATGGTGTGGTTATTACCGATGCTAGCGGGAAAGTTGAGTGGGTAAACGATGGATTTACGCGATTAAGTGGTTATACGTTCGAAGAGTCGGTAGGTAAAAAACCTGGCCACCTTCTACAAGGCAAAGCTACCGACCGCGCAACTGTGCTGCGTATTGCCCATGCGCTTCGTTACCGCCAGCGTTTTGAAGAAGAACTGCTGAACTATCGTAAAGATGGCACGCCCTACTGGGTACATGTTAGCTGCAACCCACTCCCCACCAATGAGCGGAATGGTGGAGGCTTTATTGCTATCCAGTCAGATATCACAGAAACCAAGCGCCACGAAGAAGCACTTTACAAAGCGGCTAATATTGATGAGCTCACCGGACTCGCCAACCAGCGCTTAGCCCGCACACAGCTCGAAGCGCTCATCCAGCAGCATAAACCTCTTTCAGTATTTGTTTTAAATATTGATGACTTTAAACGGCTTAATGATTTATTTGGTTACCCTGCTGGCAACGACATATTAAAGCGTATCGCCGAGCGGCTTGAAGCATTGGTCAGCCCTCTAAACGAGCGTGGCGTAGTGGGAAGGCTAAGCGGAGATGAGTTTGTTATCGTGGCGCCCACTCAGTGTTTAGATGAAGCAGCACTCCATCGTGCTATCCAACAGCCACTTCACGTGCACGGCCAAACGCTGAAACTGACTAGCTGTATAGGGATGACATACTACCCAGAGGATAACGCCGACCCAGATGCTCTCTTTCGACACGCTTACCAAGCTCTTTATCAAGCCAAAAGCCAAGGTGGCGCCCAGTGCGTTCGCTATAATACCGATGAAGAGCACTTAGCACGCTTACGACAACAGGAACGCAATGCTATCCAGCATGGTTTAACCAACAACGAATTTCAGCTCTATTACCAGCCACAAGTCGATCTCAACTCACAAGCTGTCGTGGGAGCTGAAGCGTTAATTCGTTGGCAACACCCAACACTAGGATTACGCTCACCTGCTGAGTTTTTGCCCCTACTGGAAGGTTGCGAGCTAGAGTTTCACTTAGGCGAGTGGGTAATTGAAGCAGCATTGAAGCAGCTTCAAGCTTGGTTAGCGCTAGGTATCGAGTTACAAGTCAGTGTAAATATAAGCCCACAGCATCTGTTGCATCAGGGTTTTGTGCCACGTTTAGAGCAGCTACTAGACCACTATTCAGATGTCCCACCTCAGCTGCTTGCCCTTGAGATTCTTGAGTCTGCCACACTTGATGATATGCAGGCCGCGCTTCATGTACTTGAAAGCTGCCAGAGGCTAGGCATCGATGTCGCACTCGATGACTTCGGCACGGGCTATTCATCGCTGGCCTATTTTCGTCGTTTGCCCGTCCAACTCATCAAAGTCGATCGAGATTTCGTACGCGATATGCTGGCAAGCAAAGACGACCGCGCTATTGTTGAAAGCATTGTGTTTTTAGCTAAAAAGTTTTCACGCCCGGTACTAGCTGAAGGAGTAGAGACAATGGAGCATGCCCAGGCTCTTTTATCTCTTGGCTGCCATTTGGCCCAAGGCTTCGGCATTGCACGCCCGATGCCTCCAGAGCAGCTATCCTCTTGGCTAAAAACATGGCGTTTAGATACATCTAAAACGCACTAATCAAATAACGACATTGGATCAAGTTCGCTAAGCTGCTTAACCACAACGCCATCTCGCCCTTGCCCTTTTGCTTCATAGCTTGCGGCATCTGCACGGGAAAGCGCTGTTTCAACAGTGTCATCACTCTCATCAAAGGCTGTGACACCGATACTTAAGGTGACGGTATACTCTTTACCTTCGTGAGTAACAGATACTTCGCTTACCGCTTGGCGCAGTGATTCTGCAATGCGCTGAGCCTGGGTTAATGTGCAACTAGGTAATAGCACACCAAACTCATCTCCCCCCTGGCGAGCCACATGATCGCTGCGGCGTACCTCCCAAGCCACTACCTGGGCAATACGGCGCAGCATTTCATCGCCTAACGCATGGCCACCTTCATCATTAATCGGTTTAAAGTGGTCAAGGTCAAATAGCAGCAAAGCAGAAGGTGTGCTGGTTTTCTGGAAGTCAGCAAACGCTTCTTCAAGACGGCGGTCAAAACCGCGCCGGTTCAGCAGCCCAGTGAGCGGATCATGCTCCGCCTCCCAACGCTGCAACGCTTCCTGCTGACGGCGCTCGGTAATATCTTTAACCACTCCTACTAGCCCCAGCGAATGCCCGCCTTTCGATAGCATGACGACTCGCGCATGAATATCCAGCCAAAGAGTCTCTTTGTCGCTACGAATAAAACGCAGTTGGCGAACAAAATCATTGCCCGTTTTCAAGCTATATAACCACATATCCCTTGCACCATCGCGGTCATCAGGGTGGATTTGCTCCATCCATGCTTCCGTCGGCGTGTCCGCTTCAATTGCTAATATCTCCAAGAGCGCAGGGTTCATATAAGTAATATTGCCGCCAAAGTTAGCGACGAACATGCCTTGTGGAGTTGCGCTAAGCACAGAGTCCAAAAATGCTTCGCGCTCCTGCAAATGCCCCACTAGCTGCTGGCGCTCACTCTCTACTCGATTGAATGTTTCAGCTACCTGCTGTAGCTCTTGCATATTGGTGGCAAGTTCCAGTTGGCATCTCTGCCCAACGCCCACTTCACCAATTTGCGCCTCAAGATGCTCTAAGGGTTTTAAAATACGCGCCAATAGCCACCACAATAGAGGCATCATCATCAGCGCCAGTAAAAACCAAATTCCTACAAGCTTGTAAATAAACCCAGACAAGGGCAAATAAGCCTGGCTCGTTGGTAAAAACAGCCCCACCACCCAGTCAGCAGGCCACACTTGATCATAAGCCTGCAGGCTGACTTGGCCGTTGGCTAGTACGCCAACCCCCTCACCACGCCAACCATCCAAAGCTTTCTGTGCCAATGGGTTGAGCGGTAGATCGGCAATTTCTCCATTAACAAGATTACTATTAGGGTGATATAAGATTTTGCCCGAGGCAGTTGCTACCGCCGCAAACCCCTTATCGCCTAACCTAGTTGCCCCTAGACGCTTGAATAGCCCACCGCTGTTTAAACTGACCACACCTCCAACAAAGCCGGCAAACCTACCTTCCGCATCCAGCCTAGGCACTGTAATTAACACCAGTGGTACATTACTGGCACGGCCAACAAAAGGTTCACTCACGTAGGGATGACGGATACCACGCACCATTTTAAAATATTCACGCTCGGCGGTTTCGAGACCCACTCGCCCTTCAACGCGGGGCCAGTCAGCTACGACTACCCCATTTTCGTCACTAACTATCAAGCCATCAAACCATGAGAGCAGCGCATCACTTTTTTGCAACTCATAGCTCAGCCAAGCGGCGTCATCGGACAAGCCGATAGCACTATTAAAGCGCTCAAGAGCGTTAATCCGCCGTTCAACCTGCTCGGTAATTTCTTCCGCTAGTAGACTTGCCTCATAGCGCAGATGAGACATAGTTGTTTCATGCACCATGATTTTACCCACCTGCCAAGCAATGCCCAGCACTGCGCCTGCCAAAATTGCCAAGGCACAAAAAAGTCCCAGCAGCAACTGGCCTTTTAAAGAACGAAATGCAATAAGCTTGTTTATCAGAGGGGGTAAGCGCACCGAAAATTCCTATTTCGTTATCTTCCCTTCAATTGAGCCAAAGGTATTAGGCCTCAATCTCCATACGACGCATAAATTACCAAAAAGATGAGCTGAGTGCGCGTTGACATAATTCAACTTAAAACTTTTTATTGATTCAGCGCATATAGACAGCTATTTGCGATTTAGGACAGCATACGATGTATGTCTATTTTTGCGGCTCCCCAAACAACAAAAGAGGGATTAATGATCTCGACTGGGTTTCCATAACGGAGAGGCCCCCCACCCATGGCTTGTACACTACCTCCAGCCTCCTCAATAATCACTTGTGCTGCGGCGGTGTCCCATAGGCATGTTGGCCCGAATCGGGGGTATACATCAGCGCTCCCTTCTGCAATTAAGCAGAACTTCAATGAGCTACCTACCAAGCTGATCTCGTACTTACCAAGCTGGCTAAGCCAATCGTATAGCTCGGGGCTTTTATGTGAGCGGCTACTGACCACTCGCCAAACTTCTGGGTGCTTTGTAGAACCCGCTATGCTCAATGGCTGGCGATGACCATGGCGATCTATTTTATAGGCGCCTTTACCTTTGGCCGCAACATAGGCAACACTCAGCGCAGGTACGCAGACGACACCCAGTATGGGCGAACCATCCTCTATCAGTGCAATATTGACAGTGAACTCGTCGTTTTTCTTGATGAATTCTTTAGTACCATCTAAAGGGTCCACTAGCCAATATCGCTGACTATCACTTACTCCGACAAACTGGCCGGTATCCTCCTCAGACAACACAGGGAGCTTCTCTTGTAGTGCTTGCAGCCCTGTAAGAATAACATGATGCGCAGCGTAGTCTGCTTCGGTTACCGGGCTGTGATCCTCCTTGATGTCAACACGATATTCGTTGCCATAAATTTTCATGATGGCATCGCCTGCCTCATTAGCAATCGCTAACACCTGCTTCAACAATTCATCCATGCAGGCATCTCCAGAGCAAGCAATGAGGCCGCGAAAGCGGCCTGCTACCCCACCTCGACTGACATAACATGTACTTAGACATCGTAACCTGCTTCTCTAGCTAACGTCGTATTAGCCTGTAGCCAACCTTCAATATGCCCGCAGTCAAAGGTGCGTCCATGCATCCGAAATGCCTGCACGGTTTTGCCCTCTTGCATCAGGCGGTCAATGGCATCCGTCAGTTGAATTTCATTACCCGCGCCCGGGGGCTGGTCGCGTAACAATTCCATAATGCGATACGGCAATACATAGCGGCCAATCACTGATAGGCGTGACGGGGCCTCTTCTGGCTTTGGCTTTTCGACTACCCCTCGCATATTGGCACTCTCTCCTGCGGCTGGCTCGTCGCAATCCACAATACCGTAACGATACACCTCTTCCTGGGGCACTGCTTCCACCATAATTTGCGCTGCGTCAGTCACTTCCCAACGCTCTACCATACTGCCTAAATCACACGTGTTACTACTTACCTGAGGCTTCACCAATACGTCCGGTAAAATAACCGCAAAAGGCTCATCTTTATCAAGCAGGTGCGAAGCACAGTAAATCGCATGCCCTAGACCTTTTGCATTAGGCTGTCGAACGCTGGTGACTTTTAGCTTTTTAGGCGAAATAGCCGACAGGGTTTCCAGCAGCGCATTTTTGCCTTTGCTGGCTAACGAGTGTTCTAGCTCGAAGTGAGCATCAAAGTGGTCTTCAATAGCCGACTTACCCGCCCGCGTGACCAAAATAATCTCATTGATACCGGCTGCTAGCGCCTCCTCCACAACATGCTGAATGAGTGGCCGATCAACGACAGGCACCATCTCTTTCGGGATGGCTTTGCTGATCGGCAATAGACGAGTACCAAAACCAGCAACAGGGATAATTGCTTTGCGTACTTGGGCCATCATTAACGTCCTTTTACTGAGCTTTGCATTCCAAAATCAGGAAAAATGCCGGGAAGTGCACACTAAATTTCATGCAATGTTCATTCCAATAAATAGGCCAGCAAATCCTGACATGTACAACTGCGGTGACTAATTTTTCAATATGCCTGAAAGCAACTGGGTGGCACTTTCTATTAACTCATCTAGATGGTGCGGGCTTTTAAAGCTTTCGGCATACACTTTATAAAGCGACTCTGTCCCGCTTGGGCGGGCAGCAAACCAGCCGTTCTCGGTGGTGACTTTTAATCCACCAATCGCTGCATGATTACCCGGAGCTTCTACCAATACGGCAGTGATAGGGTCGCCCGCCAGCAACGTATCGACTACGCTCTCTGCGGTGAGATTTTTAAATGCCGCTTTTTCCTCTGGTGTACAAGCAGTATCGACACGTTTGTAGCAAGGCTCACCAAAACGCTCGGTAAGCGTTTGATAATACTCGCTGGGCGTTTTTCCCGTCACCGCCATCATTTCAGCTGCCAACAGGCACAGCGCAATGCCATCCTTATCAGTAGACCATGCCTTACCATCATGGGTTAATAAGCTGGCACCGGCACTCTCTTCTCCTCCAAAAGCTAGCCACCCTTCATACAGGCCATCTACAAACCACTTGAAGCCTACCGGCACCTCGTACAGTTCGCGCTGATAAGAGGCGACTACGCGATCGATCATTGACGAGGACACCAGAGTTTTGCCGATTTTTAGAGAAGCACTCCACTCTGGGCGGTGGTTAAGTAAATAGTCCACACACACAGACAAAAAATGATTAGGATTCATCAAACCGTTGGCATCCACAATGCCATGGCGGTCTGCATCTGGGTCGTTGCCGAAGGCGATATCAAAGCGGTCTTTGATCTTTAACACGTTAGCCATGGCATCCGCACTGGAGCAATCCATACGAATCTTGCCATCGTGGTCGGGTGGCATAAAGCTAAAGCTAGCATCTATGGTGCTATTCACCACTTCAAGGTTCAAACCATAGTACTTGGCCACTGCCTGCCAAACTGGCAGTGCCGCACCACCCATAGGGTCAGCCCCCAGGGTTAAATTGGCGCGTTGAATAGCCGCCATATCCACTACGTTACCCAATTGCGCTACATAGTGAGCAGTGAAGTCATACTCCTGAGCGTGGGCTAACGCCTCCTCTAAAGGCACCAGAGAAACATCGCTCAAATGACGAAGTAGGTAAGCGTTCGCACGCAGCTCGATCCACTTGGTAACGTCAGTATCGGCTGGGCCACCATGGTAAGGGTTGTATTTAATACCACCATCTTCCGGCGGGTTATGGGAAGGGGTAATAATTAGCCCGTCCGCTTTGGCTGCAGCCTGAGTTGACTGGGCATTATGTTGCAATATCGCATGGCTCACCAAAGGGGTGGCCGTGTAGCCATGATTTTTTTCAACCAGCACCGGCACTTTATTAGCCGCCAGCACCCGCAGCGCGCACTCCCAAGCGGGACGCGATAACGCATGGGTATCGTACCCAAGAAATACCGGGCCTTGATACCCCTCTTCATTGCGAAAATCCACGACTGCTTGAGTAATCGCCATAATATGCGAGGCGTTAAACGTGCGCTCGGTAGCACGGCCACGGTGGCCAGAAGTACCAAAGGCGACTCGCTCCTGAGCAACATTAGCATCCGGCGTTTGTTCAAAAAAAGCATGAACGATGGCATCCATCCCAATTTCTCCTTTTCACCCTATTAATTTACTGCCCTGCCTATTATTGGGAGTCTACTGACATAGCAACGCGAAATGCGAGCAGGAATCAGCAGAGAGCTAGTAGAAAACGTCATAAAAAAACCGGCCCCTAAAAGGAGCCGGTTCGATGCTATTACAGGGGTTACACTCGTAAGCTTGGTATCAACCAGGCTTAGAAGTGGTAACGCGCACCTGTCAGGTAGTAGATGTCATCATCGTCAGAGCGCTGTACATCGATGATTTCACCGCCACCGAAGTCAACACTTACAGACTGCTGATCAGCTTGGTAAAGCTCGACGAATACATCAAAGTTGCTGGAAACTTTGTAATAAGAACCCAGCGCCCAGGAAGTACGATCTACGCCAAGAGCACCATCTTCATCGATATCGTAGATATCAGCGGAGAATGCCCAAGGACCAGTAGAGAAAGTACCACCAAGACCAACTTTATCGTAACCGTTGCTGCCGTTACCTACAGCTTCGTTATTGTCACGAGTTTCGTAACCTAAACGAACAGAGAACTGGTCATTAATGGCGTATGAACCAATCAGACCGTACAGCATTTCGTCGTTGCCGCCACCCTCAACTACATCGTCAACGAAACCTAGACCAACGGTAACTGGACCTTGAGCATAGCGAACAGCACCCTGAGCGGCTACTGTGGAATCACCTGCTGGCTCGGCATCACCACGAACACTGTAGTGTTTTGCTTGCAGCGCGGCAGTGAAACCGTTCAGATCAGGAGTGTAGTAACCAATAGAGTCACCGCGCGACTGCTTAGTATGGTTAGCAAACTCTAGACCTTGATTGATGTAAACATCAAACGGCAGAGAAACAAACTGATTGTAGAAGGCGTCAAAGTTACCAGCTTGAAGAGTACCAAGCTGCTTGCTTTGTAGACCGATGTAGCTCTGGCGAATTTCGTTAAAGCCAGAGTCTGAAGGATTGCTCAGATCAGTACGATCATCACCACGGAAACGCCACTCCAAACGACCGAAAGCGGTCAGATCAGAAGTTACTTCCTGGCTCATGCGCAGACCAAGGCGAGAGTAAACGTCTATAAACTCTGCACCATTGTCAATGGCTCCATTATCGTCAGGACCGCCGCCCTCAATCCCCATGGCGATACGGCCATAGATGTCAAGCTTGGTGCCGTCTTGGTCATATACGGTAGCTGCTTGAGCGGCAGCGGAGGCACCCAGGGCGCCAACAATAGCAGTCGCTAAAAGTGTCTTTTTCATGATGTAGGTTCCTTAACTAGCTTACTGTTTCGATCGTTATTACTGGCCTTCAAAGAAGCCAGCATGTGGCTTGCGGGCCATGCTCTTTTCTCATCCGCCGGTTTTTCCCGGTGGTATGCGACATGTCCTCAACAACGCCTTGTTATAGTCCAATGCTCGCAGGTCAAACTCTATACCGGGATTCCAGTGAACGCAATAGAATAAAACAGTGTTTTTTTACGTTTTGTGCATTTTTATGGAACCCAAGCTAGCATTTTCGGTCTCAGTGGCGCTCAAATTTCTGCTGTAGCCCTTTCAACTTCTCTTCGAAGCTAAGCGGCTTTCTCTGTTCATCTTTTTCTTCTACTACCGCTTTTGGGCGCTGTTCATCTGCCCTCTGCAGCGTTTTTTTAGCAGGCGATACCGCTTTAGTAGGGCTTTTTTGCGCATGGGGAGTGGCGTTCTCAGCTGCTTTTTTCTCCGGCGCTTCTTTACGCCGTTCGCTTGCATGTTGCGCCGCTTCTTTATCGACTTTGCCCGCCGGATTGCCATCCAGGTCGACCCGCTCGGCACCTTCGCGCATTGATTTTATATAGCGGGGAAGGTTGACGTAATTTGCCAGCGCACGACGAATTAATTTACCCGACCAAGGTTCGCGCTCCGCTAAATCTTGGTGAATACCCACCTTCAGCGGCTTGGTATGGCCTTTAAAAAAAGCATTAGGGTAGCGCTGATACCACTGCTTTAGCAGTGCCTGCGGAGAAGGCGCCTGGGTAGATGGCTGGACAGGCGCTTGGGAAGGTGTTTGCGCAGATATATCAGCAGGCGCTTCTTGAGCCATTGCTACGTCCGTCTTCGCAACGCTTGCCCTTGCAACGTCTGACGTGGATGAGGCACTTAGCGCGGCTACGGCTGCCAGCTGCTGCCTTAACCGCTCGTTCTCTTCGCGCAGTGCGGTAATTTCAGCATTTTTTTGCTCAAGCCGTGCTTCTAATGTTTCTAACAGATGCAGTACGCTGGCGGCCATAACCCCCTCCTTGACCTGATCAGTCGTTGTAGCGCTCGTAAACCACAAAGTCATAGCGCGGCTGCCCTTCCGCTGGCTGGCCGGGTACACGCTGCACTTCTCGCCACTCATCCAGCGAAAACTCTGGGAACTGGGCGTCACCTTCCACTTCTATATCTACTTCGGTGATATATAACCGCTGGGCAAACGGTAACGCTTGACGGTAGATCTCCCCCCCTCCCATGACCATGATTTCTTCTGCCGCCTCGATGGTAGCCTGCTGGTCGGCCAGCTCAAGGGCAGCCGGCAGCTCATGGCAAACACGCACCCCTGCTGCCGCAAAGTTGGTATCCCGGGTGACCACAATATTGAGCCGGTTTGGCAATGGCTTGCCAATGGAGGCGTACGTTTTGCGCCCCATCACCAGCGGTTTTGCTTGAGTCATGCGTTTAAAAAACTTTAAATCTTCAGGCAGGTACCATGGCAGCTTGCCATCCACGCCAATCACGCGGTTTTTGGCCATGGCAGCAATCATGGCGACCGGGACAAGCGATTCATAAGTGTTGGCTGGCTGACTCATACGGCTACCTTTGCTTTGATGTGTGGGTGCGACGCGTAATCTTCGATGTGGATATCGTCGAAGGTGAAGTCAAACAGGCTCGTGACCTTGGGATTAAGCACAAGTTTAGGCGGTGCCATCGGCGTGCGGGTGAGCTGTTCCCGCGCCTGCTCCAAATGGTTGCTGTATAGATGCGCATCGCCAAGAGTGTGCACAAACTCTCCGGGCTGCAGGCCGGTTACCTGGGCCACCATGCTCAGCAGCAGTGCGTAGCTGGCAATATTGAACGGCACACCGAGGAAGATATCGGCGCTGCGCTGGTAGAGCTGGCAGGAGAGCCGTCCATTGGCAACGTAAAACTGGAACAGACAGTGGCACGGCGGCAGCTTCATTTCATCCACTTGGCCCGGGTTCCAGGCTGAAACAATTAAACGCCGCGACTGCGGGTTAGTACGAATTTGCTCTAGCACATTGGCAATTTGGTCCACGCTGCCACCCTTAGGGCTTGGCCAACTGCGCCACTGGTAGCCGTATACCGGGCCTAAGTTACCGTTTTCATCGGCCCACTCGTCCCAAATGCGCACCCCATTCTCTTGAAGATAGCCAATATTGGTATCCCCTTTTAGAAACCACAGCAGCTCGTGAATGATAGAGCGCAAGTGCAACTTTTTGGTCGTCAGCAGCGGGAAGCCGCGTGAGAGATCAAAGCGCATTTGATGGCCAAACACCGAGCGCGTGCCGGTGCCGGTGCGGTCGCTGCGGTCAACGCCTTGTTCCAGCACGGTACGCATCAGGTCCAGGTAGGGCTGTTCAAGCGCAGGTAACGTTGAATTCATTGCAGGCGTAGGCGTTGTTGCAGTCACAGAAATTCCAAGTTAACAGTCATTTTAAGAATGTATTCTATACAGAGACGTAGTGAGCAGCCAGCAAACCAGCTAGCTACTCACACAACGATGGAAATACTTAACTTTTTTAAATCTTGGCGTCGATGGGCTTATTGCGTGACCACGCGATGAAGATCAGGCCAAGAGCGATCATTGGGAGTGTAAGCAGCATTCCCATGGTGACCCAGCCAAAGGCGATAAAGCCGATGTGGGCATCCGGCATTCGCACAAACTCAACTATAAAGCGGAAGACGCCGTACCCTAGCAGGAACAGCCCCGAGACAAAGCCACGGGCGCGCGGCTTGGCGGATACCCACCAAAGAATCGCAAACAGCACGACGCCTTCCAACAGGGCTTCATAGAGTGCAGACGGGTGGCGCGGCTCTGGCCCCATGCCTGGGAATGGCATGCCCCAGGGCAACGAGGTAATGCGCCCCGGCAGTTCATGATTAATAAAATTGCCGATTCGCCCAGCACCTAGGCCAATCGGTACCAGCGGGGCGATAAAGTCGGTTAAAGCGAAGAACGCTAGCTGTTTGCGTCGGGCAAATAGCCAGGCGGCCAAGAGCACGCCCAATAGGCCGCCGTGGAAACTCATACCGCCATCCCATACGCGGAAGACCCAAAGCGGGTCAGCCATCCACTGCTCCAGCCCGTAAAACAGCGCGTAACCCAGACGGCCACCGGCCACTACCCCAATGGCGCAGTAGAAGAGCAGATCGCCAATATCATCTTTGGTTAAGCCGATACGCGGTGCGCGCTTGCAGCCAAGCCACCAGGCCGCCACGAAACCAACCACATACATTAGGCCGTACCAATGTACTTGTAGCGGGCCAAGGGAAATCGCGACAGGATCTATCGTTGGGTAGTTAATCATCTGCTTTCTCTAAGAAAAGGAAATATCACAGCTTGCCAGGAGGCGATTACGCCAGTATGAAGCGAATCCCTACTACGGCGAGTAGAGTAGCGAAGCTAAAACGCAGCACACGAGCAGGTAGCACATGCGCCAAACGGACACCCAACCGAGCAAACAGCACGCTGGTGGCCACAATCCCGATAAAGGCAGGCCACATCACAAATCCGGTTGCCAACGGCGGTAGTAGCGGGTTGCCCCACCCCACCACAATGAAGGTGATGGCGCCTACGGCGGCTATTGGTAAGCCGCACGCTGCTGAAGTTCCCACGGCCTGGGTCATAGTGGCACCACAGCGGGAGAGCCAAGGCACAGTCATGGTGCCGCCGCCGATGCCGAACAGCGCAGAAATAGCGCCGACCACACCTCCGGCAATGGTCATCGCGGTTTTCCCGGGAGCCATCGTACCGGGCTTGGGTGTCAGCCCCATCGCCATCTTGCCTGCCAGCAGCAGCACAAATATGCCGAACAGCGTACCTAGCACGGTGCCGGAGAGGTTATCGGCAATAAAGACACCCGCCATGGCGCCTAGCATGAGTCCGGGCAGTAGCGCCAGCAGCCAGGGGCGATGGATGCTGCCCCTGCGAAAATGCCCAAGCGCCGATGAAGCTCCCGTAACCACGATGGTGGCTAACGAGGTACCTACCGCTAAGTGCATCGTAATGTCTGGAGGAATACCCTGCAGCCCAAAGGCAAACACCAGCACGGGCACAATAATAATTCCACCACCCACCCCAAACAGCCCAGCCATCGTGCCTGCGACCGCTCCTAGCGCTAAGTAACTGGCCAAAATGGCTGCAAAGGTCATGGGTTCGGCGTCTCCAGGGCGTTAGGCAACCATTTATTGATCATGCTGTTTAAGGTATCTGGTTGATAGGGTTTAGCCAGAAGGTCATCCAAGCCGGCAGCTTCGCAGGTCGCTCTGTCTGCGTTATCGACATTAGCAGTCAATGCAATCAACACACTGCGCTGTTGATTTTGGTTCGACTGTTCGAACTTCCGCCAGCGGCGAGTCGTCTCAAACCCATCGAGAGTAGGCATAAAAATATCCATGAAGACTAAGTCATAAAAGGTGGATTGCTGACGTTCTAGCGCCTGCTCGCCGCTACTAACTCCCTCCACCCTAAGGCCTTGAGACTCTAACATTTGCCGTGCCAACATCAGGTTCACCGGCCCATCATCCACCACTAATACGCACGGCTGATGCTCACTGGCTGTAGGTCTATCGGTAGGCCTATCGGGAGTGTTAGCCTCAGGAGCGTGTTGCTGTGCAAAGTTAGCCAACAAAGAACGAATATCAGCAAGACGCTCACGCACATAAGTAACATGCTGGCGGCAGGAGTCCGACGTCTCTTCCGTTAATATGCTGCTAAGATACTCAAACAGGCTATCGGCCTCCCGCTGCAGCAGTGTTAAATAGCCCGATTTGAGCCGAGACTCTTCCCTTGCACGCTCCCTGCCTGCCATTAAATGTTTGAGCTGCTTCTGCTGGTGGTGCAAATCGTCCAGTAACGCTTGATCCGTTTTTTTACGCTCATCCGCTGCCGCAATACGGCCAGTTTTATCCAACGTACGGATCATGTCTGCGAATAGGTCATTCGCACGGATAAGCCGCTTAAAGGGGCGCTCGTTGCTACTCTCTGCCATGAGTATCACGGGAGCATGGGGAGCAATTTCCCTCTGCAGTGCATTAAGATGGAGTTCAAGCTCGCTAAGCCCCTGCATAAAAAGAGCATCTTTGTGCTTTGCCCGCGCTTTAATCAACATCAGAAAAGCGCCAACATTCATGCAGCTGCCCAGCAAAAGCGCCAGCATTAACCATAGCGTAGTTGCCCAGGACGCTTGGCTGGGCGACATTAACCAGATAACCGCCCCTACCAACACACACAGCAGGATAAGCGCGGCCTGAACCAGTAACAAAGGCCAAAGTACCGGCCAGATAATGGCATTCCAGATATGCTCTCGCTGATAGCGTTGCATCATTCGCGATTTCCCTGTTGGCAAGGAGCGTTATGCCCCATATAGGTGGCCCACATCATCACAAACTTCCAAATTAAGTGTACGCCGCCGCCCTAAGCGTGTCATGCCACGCCGTTTATGAAGACCCCAAATAGTGACTACGACGAGCTTTTTATGTGTTTACTGACGTTTAGCTGGACACCCGATAGCCAAATACCGCTACGTTTAGCGGGTAACCGTGATGAGTTCCACGCACGCCCCACTGCGCCTTTAGCTGTGTGGCGTAACCAGGCGCTGCTGGGTGGACGCGACCTAGAAGCAGGTGGCACGTGGCTGGCGGCAAACCGGCATGGCGTGGTGGCAGCCCTGACCAACGTGCGCGATACCTCGTTAGCTACTCCCCCTAATGCGCCTAGCCGTGGCGAGTTAGTAGCGGGAGTGCTCGCCAGTGACGACCCCGCCGCATGGCTAAATATGCTGGCGAGCCACCAAGCCGAGCGCTATGCAGGCTTTAACTTATTAGTCGCCACCCCTCGCCAGTGTTGGCACCTACACCGTGGAAGCGATGGCGTCTCGCTTACCAGCGTGCCACCTGGAGTGCATGGGCTATCTAATGCCAGCCTGAATACGCCCTGGCCTAAGCTTCAGGCCGTTCGCTGCGCTTTGGAGGGTAGCGACATCAACCGTTGGCGGCTAGCTACCCGGCAGGCGTTGCACAACCCCGCGCTAGCGGCCGACCAATTACTTCCTGACACAGGAGTTGGCATGGCTCTTGAGCGCCAGCTCTCGGCAGCTTTTATTGTTGGCGAGCAGTATGGCACCCGCGCCACCACCTGGGTGACACTCACTCACCGGGGCGATGCCACTATCACGGAGCAGCGTTTTGGACCCTTCGGGCGCTTTACCGGCGAAACGACGCTAACGGCGCTTTGTCACCGTTAGCAGCGTATTAATCCCTTGGCGGCAATAGGTGAGTTAGCTGCCACTGATCCAACCGTTTATTAAGATGCTCGTGGACAAGCGCGGGGGTGTCCAGCCGCATGATCTCTTTTAGCAGCATTTGGGCATCCTCCATGGTGACCCGCCGGATAGCCGCCCGCACTTTGGGCAGGCTGGGTGCATTCATAGAGAGGCTGGTAAAGCCCATGGCCATTAATAGCAGGGCCCCTGCCGGGTCGCCCGCCAGCTCACCGCACAGCGAAATGGGTTTATTTAGCCGCTTGGCGTCATGAGCAAGCTCTTGCAGGGCACCGAGCAGCGCAGGATGCAATGCATCGTACAGGCTAGACACCCTCGGGTTGTTGCGGTCTACCGCCAGCAGGTACTGGGTAAGATCGTTACTGCCCACGGAGAAGAAGTCGACCCGCTTAGCCAGCGCATCCATCTGGTAAATCGTGGCGGGTACCTCAATCATCACTCCCACCTTGGGCCGCTCAACCGCCACTCCCTCTTCACCCAGTTCTACGATGGCGCGATCAAGCAACCGTATTGCCTCATCTACCTCTTCCACATTGGTGATCATGGGGAAGAGCACATTGAGGTTACCCAAGTCGTGGGAGGCCTTGAGCATAGCGCGCAGCTGCACCATGAGCACTTCGGGATGGTCTAGCGTCACGCGCATCCCCCGCCAGCCCAGAAATGGGTTGGCTTCTTCAATGGGGAAGTAGGGCAAATCTTTATCACCGCCGATATCCAAGGTACGCATGACCACTGGCAGCGGCGCAAACCCCTCCAACTGCTCGCGGTACATACGCATCTGCTCTTTCTCGCCGGGGAAGCGCTCGGTAATCATGAATGGCACTTCGGTACGGTAGAGTCCTACCCCGCCAATGCGGCTTTTTAGCAGCGTTGATGCGTCCACTGCCAAGCCGGTATTCACCATCAGCGGCATTTGATGGCCGTCAGGGGTTTCGCTGGGCAGGTCCTGCTCGTGCTCCAAGACTTCACTGAGCACTTTTTCTTCGGCAATCAGGCTGGCATAGCGAGTTTGCAGTTCGGCGGCAGGGCGCACAAATAGCCGCCCACGGTGGCCATCTAGCACCACGGGCGCTCCGTTTAAGCGTGGCAGCGGTAGGTCTACCATCCCTAAGACGGTGGGTATGCCCATTGCACGTGCGACAATCGCGACGTGGGATGTGCTGGAGCCACGCACCGACACCAAACCTTTCAGCTTGTCCCGCGGCACCTCCCCCAGCATGGCGACGCTGATTTCATCACCCACCAGAATAGCGTTATCTGGATATGTTTCCGGTGTGGAGGGCGTATCCTCCTGCAGGTGCGCCAGCACGCGGCGGCCAAGGTCGCGGATATCCGCCGCCCGCTCGCGCAGGTAATCATCATCGACCCGCTCCAGATATTGAACATGGCGACGCACAACATCGGCCAGCGCTCCCGGCGCCCATTGGCCTTCGCGGATACGCTTCTCTACTTCTTCAGAGAGCGCTGCTTCGCCCAGCATCTGCTGGTACACGTCAAACAGCGCTAGCTCCTGGGAAGAGATCCGATTCACCAAGCGTTCGGCGGCAGCACGGATCTCATCGCGGGTTTTACCAATGGCTTCCTTTAGCCGGGCAATTTCGTACTCCTGGTCACTGGGGATCAGGTCGGGCACGCTGTTGAGATCGGCGGGTGGAGTAATTACCACAGCTTCGCCCATGGCCATGCCGGGCGATGCCGCCACCCCCTTAAACATGGCCTGGCCGCCGGGTAGCGCTGGGCGCGTGAGGTTACCGGTTGCCAGCGCGTGGGCCAGTACACCTGCGAGCTGGGCAGCCATGGTTACCAGGAAGGCTTCATCTTCGTCGTCGTAGCGGCGTTTTTCCGCCTGCTGAACCACCAGCACCCCCAGCATGTGGCGCTGGTGAATGATCGGCACCCCAAGAAAGCTTGAATAACGCTCTTCTCCAGTCGCTTCAAAGTAGCGGAAGTGGGGGTGCGACTGGGCATCCTCTAGGTTGAGCGGTTCGCTGCGCTTGGCCACTAGCCCCACCAGGCCTTCGCCCAGCGGTAGCACCACGCGACCAACGGCCTGGGTGCGTAGGCCTATGGTTTCCATCAATACCAGCGACTCCAGCTCTTTATCGTAAAGATAAAAGGAGCAGACGTCGGTCTGCATCGCTTTGCGTATGCGGCGTACCATGGTAGACAGCGCGGCGTCGAGGTTTCTTGCGCCATTCACTTCTTGAATAACGCGTCGCAGCACCTCAAGCATGGACGTTTTTCTATTCACTATTATTTGCCTCGCTGAGGGAGTGTCCGGCGGCTACTGCTGCCTGTGCCAAGTCGTGACACGCGCGTTACCCTTCGCCATCTTGTGCCAAGCGCTGTACGCGGGGAGAAAGCTCTCGTAGCGCGCGCCGATAGACCTCTCGTTTAAAAGGTACTACTTGCCCTAGCGGGTACCAGTAGCTCACCCACCGCCAACCGTCGAATTCCGGCTTGGGCGTGGCCGTCATACAAATACGGTTTTCCTGGCAACGGATTTTCAGTAAAAACCACTTCTGCTTTTGGCCGATACACACCGGCCTTGAGTGGGTACGAATCATGCGTCGTGGCAGACGGTAGCGCAGCCAGCCCCGGGTGCAGGCGACAATATCAACATCGTCGGCGGTTAGGCCGATTTCTTCGTGGAGTTCACGAAAAAGCGCTTGTTGTGGAGTCTCGCTTGCTTTGATGCCTCCCTGGGGAAACTGCCACGCGTTTTGCCCTACACGACGCGCCCAAAGCAGCTGCCCCTGGCTGTTGGCAATAATAATGCCAACATTGGGGCGAAAGCCGTCAGCGTCGATCACGGACATCACCTTCATAAATTTTCAGTTATGCCCATTTTTCCACAAGGGAGACAACCGTATCAACACAATATCATGGCAAGTGGTGAAACCCTGGTGACTCTGCGATAATCCGCCGCTTTGTGTCCGACGACCAACGTCCAACATTAACCATAAGGGGAGCGCCGTGAGTCTGGCCATTTTCGATTTGGATAATACGCTGCTATCCATCGACAGCGATCATGCCTGGGGGGAGTTCTTACTCGAACAAGGTGCGGTTGATCCGGTTGCCTATCGTGAAGCCAATGAACGCTTTATGGCCGACTATAATGCGGGCACCCTAGATATGGCGGCGTTTCTGGAAATGGCACTGAAACCGCTGGCCGAAAACACGCCGGAGCAGCTGGCTGCGTGGCATCAGCAATTTATGGCGAGCAAAATCGAGCCACATATTTTGCCTAAAGCCGAAGAGTTACTGGCCCGCCACCGCACCAAAGGCGATACGCTGCTCATCATCACCGCTACTAACCGCTTTATTACTGGCCCAATTGCCGAGCGCCTGGGCGTTGATCACTTAATTGCCGTTGACCCAGAAATGATTGATGGCCGCTATACCGGCCGCGTAGACGGCGTGCCCAGCTACCGCGAGGGCAAAGTCACTCGCCTGCAAGCATGGCTTGAAAACCAAGAAGTCACCCTAGATGGCGCTTGGTTTTACAGTGACTCCCACAACGACCTGCCGCTGCTTGAAGAAGTCGACCACCCAGTCGCTGTTGACCCCGACGACACCCTGCGCCAAATAGCCGAAGAGCGCAACTGGCGGATTATGAGCCTACGGGACTAGGGTGAGTGGTGAGATGAAACAAAAAACCCCGCAAGCAAGCTTGCGGGGTTTTGCTTTACTAAACGCTCCTTTAAGAGCGCTAGCAGGCGTGCTTAGCCAAGCAGGTGCTCAACAGCAGCCCGCTCTTCACGCAGTTCTTTCTCGGTGGCTTGCATCTTCTCTTTGCTGAACTCGTCCAGCTCGAAACCTTGTACGATTTCGTATTTGCCACCCTGGCAGCGAACCGGGTAGGAGTAGATGATGCCTTCGGCGATGCCGTAGCTACCGTCGGAAGGAATCGCCATGCTAACGATACCGTCGCAACCCAGCGCCCAGTCGCGCATGTGGTCGATAGCAGAAGAAGCGGCAGAAGCAGCGGAAGAAGCACCACGCGCCTTGATGATCGCGGCACCGCGCTGCTGTACGGTCGGGATGAAGTCGTTTTCGTACCAGTCGCGCTCAACCAGATCGAAAGCAGGCTTGCCATCTACTTTGCACTGGGCCAGATCCGGGTACTGAGTGGCGCTGTGGTTGCCCCAGATGATCATGTTTTCCACGTCGGTGACGTGCTTGCCGGTTTTCTGTGCCAGCTGCGTCAGCGCGCGGTTATGGTCCAAACGCGTCATGGCGGTGAACTGGCCAGCGTCCAGATCAGGCGCGTTGCAGGAAGCAATCAGCGCGTTGGTGTTGGCCGGGTTGCCGACGACCAGCACTTTTACGTCACGGCTAGCGTGGTCGTTCAGCGCTTTACCCTGTACAGAGAAGATCGCGGCGTTAGCTTCCAGCAGGTCTTTACGCTCCATACCCGGGCCACGCGGACGTGCACCTACCAGCAGGGCGAAATCAGCATCTTTGAATGCAACGTTCGGATCGTCGGTAGCAACGATATCCTGCACCAGCGGGAAGGCACAGTCATTCACTTCCATGACCACGCCATTCAGCGCGTCCATCGCTTGCGGGATTTCGAGAAGCTGGAGAATGACAGGCTGATCCGGCCCTAGCATGTCGCCAGCGGCAATGCGGAAAATGAGGGAGTAGCTGATCTGGCCGGCACCGCCGGTAATCGCAATACGTACTGGATCTTTCATCATTGCTCCTTGATGGTTCGCCTATTGGAGGTTCGCCTGGTAAAGATTAGCGCAGTGATGTTATGCCCAGATGTTTAAAAACTCAATCAGACATGAGACTACTACCCATTCACGAGCTGGCTTGGTACTCGCTGGAAGCGGCCAGTTGCGCTATGGTGTGACGGGCTGAGGGCGCTTTATTACCGTGCTACCTATCGTTGTGCCCTTCGAGAATAGACCTTTTGGAACAGTGACTTCCCATGCGACGAATCCCCCCCTCCTACGCACTGGCCAGCCTGCTGGTGCTGGCACTAGTGGTATGGCTAGCCATTGGCGATTTTCAGCGTTTTCAATCCACGCCCCCGGATACCGCCGCCAATGGGCAAGAAGCGCTCCCCCGGGTGGAGGTTATTACGCAGCAGAGTACGCCCTATATTCCTCAGCAAGTGCTCCAGGGGCAGCTGACCGCCGAGCGTGAGACGGTGCTGCGCGCCAACGTGGCAGGCTATGTGGCGGAAAAGCCGATTGCCCAAGGGGAAAGCGTTCGCCAGGGGGAGACGCTGCTTATCCTTGATAACAACGCCTTGCCCGAACGGTTGCAGCAAGCGCGGGATGAGCTAGCCCTAGCCGAAGCAGAGTACGCCGGTGCCCAAAACCTGCGCCGCCGCGAACTGATTTCCCAGCCGGAGCTGCTGCGCCTGCAGAGCGCGCTCAGCGCCAGCGCCGCGCAAGTGGCGCAGCTAGAGAAGCAGCTGCGGGACACCCGCCCCACAGCGCCTTTTGATGGCACCATCGACCGGGTGCAAGTAGAGCTTGGCGACCTGCTCCAACCCGGCGAGGAGTGGGCTCGCCTAATTGACGACCGCCGCCTAACCGGCACCGCCTGGGTGTCGCAGCAGCAGGTGGGGGCGTTAAGCGTTGGGTTGCCGGTTACCGCACGGCTACTTAACGGCGAATCGCTGACCGGCGAGGTGAGCTATATCAGCAGCCGGGCGGAGGAAGCCACGCGGTCGTTCTATCTCGAAGTGTCGTTGGACAACCCCAAGCGACAGCGCCTGGCAGGCGGCAGTGCTGAGTTCACCGTTACCCTGCCGCCCCGCCAGGTACATACCCTCTCCCCCGCGCTCTTTAGCCTGAATGAACAGGGGGAGTTAGCAATCAAACACCTGGACGGGGAGAACCGCGTGGTGCAAACCGCCGTAGAGCTGGTTAGCGCCGATACCGAACGCGCCTATGTCAGCGGCCTACCCGATCCAGTCACGCTGATTACCCTAGGCGCTGGCTTGGTCAGTGTCGGTGAAGCGGTAACCCCCGTGCCTGCCCAGGAAGGTGGACATGCGCCAGTTAATTAATGCAGCCCTCACCCACACCCGTACCACATTGCTGCTATTGATTGGGCTACTGCTGGCGGGCACAGCGGCATGGCAGGCCATCCCCAAGGAAGCTAACCCTGACGTTACCATTCCGATTATCTACGTCTCTCTCGCCCTGGAGGGCGTTAGCCCCGAAGATGGTGAGCGACTGCTAGTTCGCCCCATGGAGCAGGAGCTGCGTGGCATCGAGGGGCTGCGTAAATTCACTGCCCAATCCAGCGAAGGCCACGCTTCGGTCACACTGGAGTTCGATCCCGGCTTCGACCCTGATACGGCGCTTTCCGACGTGCGCGAGCGGGTAGATATCGCCCGTAGCAGCCTGCCAGACGAGGCCGAAGAGCCTCGCGTGATGGAGGTGAATGTTTCTGAGTTTCCGGTATTGAGTATCGGCCTCTCTGGCGAGCTGGATACCCGAGAACGAATGACGATCGCTCGGCGGCTGAAAGAGGAAATCGAAGGCATCGCCGATGTATTGGAGGTGGAGATCGCTGGCGAGCGGGAGGATTTACTGGAGATTGTGGTGGACCCGCTAGTGCTAGAGAGCTACGGCGTTGACTTCGATACCCTTTTTAACCTGATATCGCGCAATAACCGACTGGTAGCCGCCGGTAGCTTGGACACCGGTGCGGGGCGGTTAGCACTCAAAGTCCCTGGCATTATCGAATCATTAAACGACGTGATGAACATGCCAGTGAAGGTGGATAAGGACCGAGTGGTCACCTTTGGCGATGTCGCCTGGATTCACCCCACCTACAAAGAGGCTGAGGGATTCGCCCGTATAGATGGCCAACCCGCCGTGGTGCTAGAAATCTCTAAACGCGCCGGAGCCAATATCATCGCCACCATTGAGGCGGTGCGCGAGCAGTTCACCCAGGCGGAAGACCTGCTGCCCGAGCAACTGCGGATCACCACCATTTTGGATGAATCAGTCACCGTTCAGAACATGCTCTCGGAGCTGCTGAATAACGTATTAACCGCCGTAGTGCTGGTACTGATTGTGGTGGTGGCGGTGATGGGCTGGCGAATGGCGCTGTTGGTAGGGCTTACCATTCCAGGGGCATTTCTCACCGGCATTCTGCTGGTGTGGGCATTCGGTTTTACGCTCAACATTGTGGTGCTGTTTGCCCTTATCCTGGTGGCGGGTATGTTGGTAGACGGCGCCATTGTGGTCAGCGAGCTGGCAGACCGCCACTTGCACGAGGGGCAAGCCCCTTATCAGGCGTGGCTGAATGCCGCTTCGCGGATGAGCTGGCCGGTTATCGCCTCCACTGCGACGACCGTAGTGGTCTTTATCCCCCTACTGTTCTGGCCCGGCGTAGTGGGCCAGTTTATGAAGTACCTACCCGCCACGGTGGTGTTATGCCTGCTGGCCTCCCTGGCGATGGCCCTGGTGTTTCTACCGACGCTGGGCCGCCTATTCACGCGCACCTCCCACGCCAGCGGCACCGGGCCGGTGGATGAAAGCACTGCCTTAGGCCGTGGCTACCGCCGTGTGCTGGGTCGCCTGCTACAGCATCCCGGCTGGGTACTGCTGTTTGCCGTGCTGCTGATTGCGCTGCTCTATACGGGCTATGCGAGGTTTAACCACGGCGTCGACTTCTTCCCCAACGTAGAGCCGGATAGCGCCCAGGTGCTGGTACGCGCCCGTGGCGACTTCTCTGCCGAAGAGGCTGATGCAATCCTGCAGCGGGTCGAGCAGCGCTTGGGCGGCATGGGGGAAGTCGAAGCCCTCTATGCCCGCTCCTTTGCCGTGCCTGACCAACAAATGGGCAGCGATGTCATCGGTATGCTGCAGTTCCAGTTTATCGACTGGTACCAACGCCGTCTCGCCCGCACCATTTTGGCGGATATGGCCGAGCGCACCCGGGATATTCCCGGCATTGTATTAGAGTTTCAGGAGCAGGAGATGGGACCTGGCGGCGGCAAGCCGATTGTGCTGGAAGTCAGCGCCAACGACCCCGACATTGCCGACGCTGGCGTGGACCGGATCACGGCGCTGATGCGCGAACTGGGCGGTTTTACCGATATTCAGGATAACCGCAGCCTGCCGGGGGTTGAGTGGCAAGTGAAGGTGGACCGGGAAGCCGCCGCACGGATGGGAACCGACGTCACCACGGTGGGTAGCGCGGTGCAGCTGCTCACCACGGGGCTTCAGGTAGCGAGCTATCGTCCGCCTACCGTTAGCGATGAAGTGGATATTCGTGTTCGCTTACCGGAGAACTGGCGCACGCTGAACCAGCTTGAGCGTTTAACCATTAACACGCCACGGGGCCAGGTGCCCATCTCCCATTTTGTGGAGATTACCCCCGCGCCGAAAGTGGGCGCGCTTAACCGGATTGATGGCCGCCGCGCCATTACTATTGAAGCGGACCTAGCCCCGGGCTACTTAGCCGATGAGCGGCTGCGGGCGCTGTTCAAAGCGGGCCAGGGCCAGCTGCCCGAGACGCTAATGGTCAACGTGGCCGGGGAGCAGGAGGATCAGCAGGAGTCAATGCAGTTCCTGGTGAACGCCTTTTTGATCGCCATCGGCTTGATGGCGTTGATTCTGGTGACCCAGTTCAATAGCTACTATCAAGCCGTGCTGGTGCTCTCGGCTATTGTGTTCTCAACGGCAGGGGTATTGATGGGGCTACTTATCACCGGCCAAGCGTTCGGTATCGTGATGGTGGGGATGGGCGTGATCGCCCTAGCGGGGATTGTGGTAAACAACAATATCGTCTTGATCGACACCTACAATGAGCTTCGCGGGGACGGCATGCCCCCCGCCCAAGCGGCGTTAGAGGCAGGCTGCCTACGCCTGCGGCCGGTACTGCTGACCGCGATTACCACGGTGCTGGGGCTGATGCCGATGGTGCTAGGGATAAACGTGAACCTCTTCGCCCCAGCGCTAGGATTCAACGCCCCTTCCGCCCAGTGGTGGACCCAGATGTCCAGCGCCATTGCCGGTGGCCTGACTTTCGCCACCGCCCTCACGCTACTGCTCACCCCCTGTATGCTGGTGATTGGCGGTCGCTTACGGCGTGAGAAGTGAATGGTGAACAGCAAGGCAGCGCTAGGCGCTGCCTTGGCAACAAGTTAAGCGGGGGACTTCATCTGCTTGGGGCTGTGGGCGGCGTGCAGCCGAGCGATGAGTTGGTCTTCCAGAGCGAAGCGTTCGGTGAGCCCTTTGGCGAGGCGGTCGATCCAGGCGGGTAAGCGTGCCAGGTTTTGCTGGCAGCGCACCGGGGAGGCGAAGTCTTCGTCGAATTCAAGCACCATGGCGGTGGACATCTCCAGACGCTCAAGCAGCTGTGCGGCAATGTGCAGTGCGTTTTCGTCATCGAAGGCTTTCGCTTCTTCGGCAAGCTGCGGGTAAATTTCAAAGTGCCCGGCACTGATATAGTCCATCAGCAGCTCGCTGAAAGTATCAATGCGCGCCTTGCTCACGGCTTCCAGCTCCGCGTCGCAGGCCTCTTTCAGCTCAATAAAGCTCACTAGCAGCGCACGGCGCTCATCTAGCCAGCGGTCAATTAAGCTATGTACGCCTCCCCAGCGCTCCAGGGCATTTTTGCAATCGTCGAGCATGGGGCTTTCTCCTTGCAGATAGCCGCTTTAGACAGGGCTAGACTCGCTTTTCCCTCTACCTCTGTCAATCTTGGCGGGCATGGTTTCCTTGATACTGCATAGTGCGCTGTCAATAGTCAACGCCGGTATTAGGCAGCTGGTCGACTACCGGCTGCCCATTGCCCATCCTAGCGCTTAATGGCTAGCCATAAAATACGCAGCGGCACCAGTGCGAGCACTACAAAACCGACCAGCGTCCAGGCGGGAAGCGACAGCCCCAACAGCATAAAGTCGATTTCGGCGCACTCCCCAGAGCCAGTGAGCACCATGGCCACCACTTCTTGCATGGGCAGGATATCCATCATGTAATCCAGCCCCGGACCGCAGCTGGGGACCTTATCGGCGGGCAGGCTCTGCAGCCAGACATGGCGGCCGGCAACAAAAGCGCCAGCCCCCACGGCGGCCAGCCCGAGCAGGCCATAAAGGCCCCTGCCTACGCCCCCTTTAGGGTTATGGATCGCCGCCACGGCCAGCACCAGGCCCGCGGCAATCACGGCTACCCGCTGAAAAATACACAGCGGGCAGGGTTCTAAGCCGACGATATGCTCAAGGCTTAGCGCCACCGCCATCATCAGTACGCAGAATGCGACACCAGCCAAGGCAATTGGGCGAATAGTGGATGATGTCATTGGCCATCCTCGGGTTTAATAGCAGACAGCGCCCGAGACTCACGCGCCTTAGTGAAATAGCTCTCCAGGAACTCGCTAAAGCTCTCCTGATCGGCCGCCTCGATATCCCGCTGCTGCTGGTGCGAGGTGTCGATCAGTTGCGCCAGCAGCGCTTCGCGGGAGCGTAGCATCGGCGTGGCTTTCAGCTTGTCCGCCTGGGCTTGCGCCATGCTCAGCAACGTATCGCTGAGCGAGCCATTGCCCTCTTGCAAGCGTGCCAGCATCTGCCCCGAGGGAGTCAGAGACGGATCCTTCAAGCGTGGCGCCAGGGCCTCGAGCGCTGCCGCGTGGGGCTCGCCCTCCTCGACAGCATCCAATAGACGTGCAACCTCGGCCATTTCAGCAAAAATCTGCTCGCCCCAGGCAGCCAGCGTGACCGATTCACCGTTGCGGGTTAGGCGCAGTTCCGGGTCGCGGCCGCGCTCTACGACTAAGCGGCGGTTATCGTCCAGCCGGTCGCACTCTTCATCCGAAATCCACGGGCTATCGCTGAGCAGACACCACATCAGGAAGGTATCCACAAAGCGCATCTGGGACTCCGTGACGCCGAGCGGGTCGAAAGGATTGAGGTCCAGGCAGCGCACTTCAATGTACTCGACGCCGCGGGCCTCCAGCGCCTGGCTGGGCGTTTCATTGTGCTTAGCCACCCGCTTAGGCCGGATATCGCTGTAGTACTCATTTTCGATCTGCAGGATATTGGCGTTGAGCTGCTGCCACTCGTCGCCGTTTTTCACACCTAGCGCTTCGTAGTCGGGCCAGGGGGTCGAAATCGCGTGGCGCAGGGTATTAACGTAGTTCGACAGCGAGTTGAAGCAGATTTTCAGCTGCGACTGCACCTTGTTCTGGTAGCCCAGATCCGACATGCGTAGCGTGGTGGCGTAAGGCGCGTAGTAGGTATCGTCGCTAAGCGGCTGCAGCTTATCTGGCACCTGGCCTTCCGGCAGGAAGCTCTTATCCACCGCTGGCGAAGCGCCGAACAGGTAGAGCAGCAGCCAGCTATGGCGGCGGAAGTGGCGGATCATCCCGAAGTAGCGGGTTGAGCGGTAGTCGTTAAAGGGGATATTGGTGGCTTTTTCCATTTCCCGCAGGGCGTGCCACATATCCTCCGGCAGCGACACGTTGTAATGCACACCGGCAATGGCTTGCATAATACGGCCATAGCGCACGTCTAGCCCTTTGCGGTAGACATGCTTCATGGTGCCGACGTTGGAGCTGCCATAATCCGCAATGGGGATACTGTCGTTGCCTGAAAGCCGCGAGGGCATACTGCCCGGCCAGATCCACTCATTCTGCAAGTGGTGGTAGGTAAAGGTATGCAGATCGGATAAAAAGGCCAGCGCCTCTTTTGGCTCGGAGTATACTGGCGTGATGTACTCCAGCAGCGCTTCGGAGTAATCGGTGGTGATATGCGGATGGGTCAGCTTCGACCCCAGCGCCTGTGGATGGGCCGTTTGTGCAATATGGCCGTTGGCATCAACCCGCAACCCCTCTTTCTCCAACCCGCGACGCAAACGCCCTAAGCGCCCTAGCCGCGCGCTCGGTAGCAGCCGCTCTACCTGGGCGGTGAGCGAAGATGGCACAGTGAGTGGTTCAGACAAGGTGAACACTCCTTGTTAGTAAGGCCTGCGTGAAGCAGGCCTTGTTGAAATCAGCTGGCATCGCCATAACCTTTACCCTGCTTGCTCATCGAGAATAGAAGGCAGGATATGGCGGCTACCGTTAAATATTCAAGACACGCGACTATTTGCCCCGCTTAGCCTTGAGCAGTGCTGCGCCCAGCGCGCCCATGGCGGCGGGGGCCTCGCTCTGTTGGCTGCCCTGGCGCGGGCCGCCTTGGCGTTGGCTGCGGGCGGGTTTACGCGGTGCTGGCGAGGCGCTACTTCCCTGGGTATCGGGCTGTTCCGGCTCGTCATCCAGACGCATGGAGAGTCCCACTCGTTTACGCGGAATATCCACGCTTATCACTTTGACCGTCACGATATCCCCCGCCTTCACCACGCTGCGCGGGTCGTCAATAAAGCGGTCAGAGAGCGCCGAGATATGCACTAAGCCATCCTGGTGAACGCCGATATCCACAAACGCCCCGAAGTGGGTTACGTTAGTGACGGTGCCTTCCAGCACCATGCCTAGCTTGAGGTCTTGAAGGGTTTCAACACCTTCGCGGAATTCGGCGGCCTTAAACTCGGGGCGCGGGTCGCGGCCGGGCTTATCCAGCTCTTTGAGGATGTCGCTGACCGTGGGCACACCAAAACGCTCGTCAGCAAAATCGGCAGGTTTAAGCGCTTTCAAGGTGGCGCTGTCGCCAATCAGGCCTTTCACATCACGGCCGCTCTGCTTAGCGATGCGTTCCACCAACGTATACGCTTCGGGGTGAACGGCGCTGGCGTCCAGCGGGTTCTCGGCATGGCTGATGCGTAAAAAGCCCGCGCACTGCTCGAAGGTTTTCGGGCCAAGGCGGCTCACTTCCAGCAGCTCTTTGCGGCTTTTGAACGCCCCCTGCACGTTACGCTGGGCCACGATATTTTCGGCAATCGCGGCGCTTAGCCCCGCTACCCGCGAAAGCAGCGCGCTGGAGGCCGTGTTGAGATCCACACCCACCGCGTTAACGCAGTCTTCAATCACGGCTTCCAGGCTACGGGAGAGCTGCACCTGGGAAACGTCGTGCTGGTACTGGCCCACGCCGATGGATTTCGGTTCGATCTTCACCAGTTCGGCCAGCGGGTCCTGTAGGCGGCGGGCAATCGAGACAGCACCGCGAATGGTCACATCCAGGTTCGGCAGCTCGCGGGCGGCGTATTCGGAGGCAGAGTAAACTGATGCCCCGGCTTCCGATACCATCACCTTGCTCAGGCGGTGCGCAGGTGCCAGTGCTTTCAGCAGCTCGCCCGCCAGCTTGTCGGTTTCCCGGCTGGCGGTGCCGTTACCCACGGCGATCAGCTCCACACCGTACTGTTTCACCAGCTTGGCGAGCACGTTGAGCGCCTCGTCCCAGCGGTTTTGCGGCGCGTGGGGGTAGATGGTCGCCTGGTCCAGGAACTGGCCGGTAGCGTCGATGACCGCCACCTTGCAGCCGGTACGTAGGCCGGGGTCGAGCGCCAGGGTCACTTTCTGCCCCGCTGGCGCTGCCAACAGCAGGTCTTTGAGGTTGGCGGCAAACACATCAATGGCGGTCTGCTCGGCCTGCTCACGCAGGCGGCCCAGCAGTTCGGTTTCCAGCGCGGTGTAGAGCTTCACACGCCAGGTCCAGCGCACCACTTCGTTTAACCACTTATCCGCAGGCCGCCCTTCGTCGCGAATACCTACCTGTTTGGCAATCGCCACCTGAGCAGGATGCACCGGCGCTTCGTCTTCACCCGGCAAGCGGATCGCTAGGCTTAAAATGCCTTCGTTGCGGCCACGGAACATGGCCAGCGCCCGGTGTGAAGGCACTTTGGCAAGCTTTTCGTCGTGCTCGAAGTAATCGGAGAACTTCGCGCCCTCCTGCTGTTTGCCATCCAACACGCGGGCGCTGAGTTCGCCCTCCTGCCATAGCCGCTCGCGCAGCTGGCCAATCAGCTCGGGGTCTTCCGCAAAGCGCTCCATCAGAATCTGCTTGGCGCCATCCAGCGCGGCCTTGGCATCTTCAATGGCGGGAGTCTCACCTTCGGCGGGGCGCAGGTAGTGGGCGGCTTCGCTTTCGGGGTCTAGGGTTGGATTAGCGAGCAACGCATCGGCCAACGGCTCCAGCCCAGCCTCGCGGGCAATTTGGGCTTTGGTGCGGCGCTTTTTCTTATAGGGGAGGTATAAATCCTCCAGGCGCTGCTTGGTTTCCGCTGCTTGAATGGTCGCCTTGAGGGTGGGGTCTAGCTTGCCCTGCTCATCAATGGCCGCCAGCACCGCTTCGCGGCGTTCTTCCAGCTCGCGCAGGTAGCGCAGGCGCTCGTCAAGCTGGCGGAGCTGGGTATCGTCTAGCGCGCCGGTCACTTCTTTACGGTAGCGGGCAATAAAAGGAACGGTAGCGCCCCCATCCAGAAGCTCTACCGTTGCGGCGACCTGTTCAGGCCGGACGCTTAGCTCATCGGCTAGGCGTGCAATAATGCGTTGTTTGACATCCATAACGTGCAACTAACTCATGCAGCATTCGAGGTGCCGACAAGGTACCACAAACCACCTAGGCTGGCATGGATTGCCCTCTCCCCCTATCTTTACCCCCCACCTCTACCTCTGCCAAGCTCACCTATCACACTAGCGGTGAAACTGCTTTTCTCGTTCCGGCTGCCAAAAAATAGCGTCTATGCGCAGTCTTACATTAGCGTTATTAGGCAACGGCCACTCAATCTCATCCCCTACTTTTAAACCGATTAACGCCGCTCCAATGGGTGCCATGACAGAAATTCCGTCAGCCACGCTTGCTAAAGCGTGAGGGTAGACCAGCGTCCTGACCATCTGACAGCCACGCGTCAGGTCCGTGAAGCGGATTTGGCTATTCATGCTTACCACATTGTCAGGTATGTCCTGTGGGTCTAATACCTCACTACGGGACAACTCTTCTTCCAGCAGTTCTGCCACCACTTGATCTTTTTCAGACGCGTAGTCAATCAGTCGCTGCAGACGTTCAGCATCCAGCCGATTAATGATGATGGGAGGCCGCTGCCCCATGGTCACTCTCCTTAAGAACATGCCAACCAATGCAAAAAAGCCCTTCCCCGGGGTGGGAAAGGACTGCGTATTGCTGCTACACGCAAACTCGTTGATCTAAAGCCTTAGGTGACACCCTGCTCAATCATGGCATCCGCCACTTTGCGGAAACCGGCAATATTAGCGCCTAGCACTAAGTTCTCTGGTTCCCCAAATTCCTTTGCTGTCTCAGCACACTGCCGATAAATATCCGCCATAATGCGCTGTAGCTTTTCATCCACTTTTGCTAACGGCCATTGCTCCATACTGCTATTTTGCGCCATTTCTAACTGACTGGTGGCCACGCCACCTGCATTAGCCGCTTTACCTGGACCATAGGCTAATTTAGCGGCAAGAAAGCGCTCTACTGCCGCTTTGGTGGAGGGCATATTAGCCCCTTCGCTTATGCAGCGAACGCCATTTTCAATCAGCACCTTGGCGTCGCACTCCGTTAACTCGTTCTGGGTGGCACAGGGAAAGGCGACATCTCCCTGAATACGCCAGACGGCATGACCATCGCTCGGATAATCATGCGCAGGCACATATAGTGCTTCCGGGCGCTCACGTAAGTACGCCTCTAGCGATACCCGTTCGACCTCTTTTAAGCGCTTTAAAAGCTCAAGATCAATCCCGCTAGGGTCATGGATCGTACCGCGAGAATCACAGCAGGTAATGGGCCGCGCGCCCATTTCATAGAGTTTCTCAATGGTATAAATCGCGACATTACCTGCGCCAGACACAAGGCAGGTTTTGCCTTCTAGCGTTTCACCACGAGCTGCCAGCATGTTTTGGGCAAAATACACCGCGCCATAACCCGTCGCCTCTTTACGGCCCAAAGAACCACCCCAAGACAAACCTTTTCCGGTCAGGACCCCTTCATAACGACCGGTTAACCGCTTGTACTGGCCAAATAGGTAGCCAATTTCGCGTGCACCAACTCCGATGTCCCCAGCAGGCACGTCGCTATTTGGACCTATATGACGGTACAGCTCCGTCATAAAGGATTGGCAAAAGCGCATGATTTCGTTGTCCGACTTACCTTTTGGATCAAAATCAGAGCCACCTTTACCACCACCAATAGGTAAGCCGGTGAGGGCATTTTTGAATATCTGCTCAAAACCTAGGAACTTGATGGTGCCTGCGGTCACGCTGGGGTGAAAGCGCAGTCCTCCTTTATAAGGCCCCAGTGCGGAGTTGAACTGCACACGATACCCTTTATTCACCTGGACGCGGCCAGCGTCATCCAGCCAGCTGACACGAAACATAATTTGCCGCTCAGGCTCAACGATCCGTTCAATAATACTGTGTTGGTGATAGTGTGGTGTGCGTTCAAACAGCGGTCGCAGGCACTCAAGCACTTCTTCCGTCGCTTGATAGAATTCAGTTTGGGCAGGGCTACTCTTAGCAAGTCGCGTAAGCGTGTCGTGAACATAAGGCATGGAAGTGTACCGTTCCGTGTAAAACTATCGTTATGCTGGCCAGCGCATAGCAACATTTAACTGTGGGAACGAATTCCTGCATACCCTATGCAGGTTTGGTATGGCAAAAAAACGCCTGCATAGAGACTAAAGTCTATGTTTTATTGCTCATTTATGGTGCATCTACAATTTCTAATCAATGGTAATTAAACGATTAACGCAAGGATAAGTCAGAGCGCAGCGCTGTTGTTACTTATATCCCCACCCTCAATCAGGCGAGGGTTTACGCGGTTTTGCGAATAAAAAAGGGGCAGTGCCGTGGCACTGCCCCAGACTGCTGACGAACCCACCTATTTTGGTGGGTTCGTTGCGTTTAGAGCAGGCGTACACTCGCGGCCTGACTCACCACCCTCATCGCACGGCTTCTGCCCATCGTCGGGTATAACGCCCTCTGAAGAGCCCTATCAGCCCTCAGGTGACGTAAAAACGTGCCAAAAAGCCGGCGCCAACGCGCCTGCGCAATTTTCTTGAGGTTCTGACAGGCCGCGGCCAGCAGACACTGCTCTTTGACGCGTGCTAGGCCTCGCATTCGCGCATAGCGGTGCCCGTGCAACTGCTTGGCGTCGGCGAAGCTGCGCTCCACCGTCTCCTTACGTCGTTGATAGAGCTTCTTGCCCGGCTCCGTCAGTCGTCGGGCATCCACCCGATCCTTGTCGTCCTGCCAGACGTGCCGCGTGACCGTTTTTATCTGCTTGGCGTTGCGGGTACAGGTCGCCAGCCGAGGACAGCCGCGGCAGATCTTAGGATCACTGCGATAGTGGCGGTAGCCATGTCGATCCGTGGTGGCATAGATCAGCGATTGGCCCTCTGGGCACTGATAGGTGTTGGTCGCCGCGTCATAGGTAAAGGCACGTTTGGGGAGATACCCTTTTGGCTTACTGGGACGGCGGTAGCCGATGACACCATAAAGCCCGCGCTCCTCCAGTCCATGACAGATAGCCGCCGTAAAGTAACCCGCGTCGAGGCCGACACCGACCGGGGCCAGCCCGAAGCGCTGGCACTGATGGTCCAGTCGCGCCAAGTAAGGCACGCTATCGTGCACACTGGCCGGGGTAACATGGGTATCGGTAATAATGGCGTGCTTGCCGTCCACCGTGCGGTGATCCAGATAGAAGAAGCCGGTCGGTTTGCCATCGCGCACCATATAGCCGCTATCCGGGTCGGTGAGACTGATTTTCTTTTCGACAGTGGCCGGTGCCTCAGCACGCGGCGTCAGGGCTTTTTTCCGTGTTGAGCGCGGTCCTCCTCAACCGCCACGTCCAGGGCGTCCAGATAGTCCCGTGCCGTCGTCTCGACCTCTTGGCGCTCAAAACGATGCTTGTTGGCATTGGCCTTGAGATGCGTGCTGTCGGTGTAGAGCACTTCGCCGCCCACCAAGCCTTGTGCAATGGCTTGCTCGACAATGGTATCGAAGATCTCTTGGTGGATCGTACTATCGGAGAAGCGGCGGCGTCGGTTCTGGCTGATGGTTGAGGCATCGGGCACCTTGTCGGTCAAGCGCAAGCCGAGGAACCAGCGGTAGGCGACGTTCACCTGGATCTCGCGCATCAACTGGCGCTCGCTACGAATGCCAAACAGATAGCCGATCAACAAGGCCTTGAAGAGCAGCACGGGATCCAGCGCAGGCCGACCATTATCCGCGCAGTAAAGATGACGGACGCGCTCGCGGATAAAGCTAAAGTCGAGGGCGGCCTCAATCTGACGCAACAAATGGTTGGAGGGTACGAGTTCTTCGAGCGTGACCATCTCCAGTTCGTGCTGTTGGGGGGAAGGGTCTTTGAGCATATCGGCCACCACTAAAAACGATACGCTTATCAAAGCAAAACCCTGGCCGAAGGGCCAGGGCTTTGTCAGCAGTCTGGGGCAGTGCCGTGGCACTGCCCCTTTCTAGCTGGCTCTTCCCAGCGACGCTTGTAAGTACCTTTTTAGATACCTTTTAAACCTTAGGTGAGCTGCGGGCCTGCTTGGATGATGGCTTCGTTCACGCCTTCAAACTTCTTGAAGTTGTCTACGAACTTAGTGGCCAGCTCTTTTAGATGGCGGTTGTAGGCGTCGCGGTCGGCCCAGGTTTCGCGGGGGTCGAGCAGGCTGGAATCAACGCCCGGCACGGCGACCGGCACATCCAGGTTCAGGCCATCGATGTGCTTGGTTTCCACTTCACGCAGAATACCAGACTGAATGGCGCTGATGATGGCGCGGGTGGTCGGGATAGAGAAGCGCGAGCCGCCTTCGCCGTAGGCACCGCCGGTCCAGCCGGTGTTGACCAGGTAAACCTGGGCGTCTTTCTTCTCGACGCGCTTGATCAGCAGGTCCGCGTACTCACGGGCCGGACGCGGGAAGAACGGTGCGCCGAAGCAGGTGGAGAACGTCGCCGCCAAGCCTTCGGAGGAGCCCATCTCGGTGGAACCCACTTTCGCGGTGTAGCCCGACAAGAAGTGGTAGGCCGCCGCTTCTTTAGAGAGCACGGAGACCGGCGGCAATACACCAGACATGTCGCAGGTCAGGAAGACGATGGCATTCGGCTCGCCTGCCAGGTTTTCGGGAACGCGCTTTTCTACGTGTTCCAGCGGGTAGGCAGCACGGGAGTTCTGGGTCAGGCTGTCGTCGGCGTAATCCGGCTCGCGACGGTCGTCGAGCACGACGTTTTCCAGCACGGTGCCGAACTTGATGGCGTTCCAGATCACCGGTTCGTTCTTCTCGGAGAGGTCGATGCACTTGGCGTAGCAGCCGCCTTCCATGTTGAAGACAATGCCATCGCCCCAGGCGTGCTCGTCATCACCGATCAAGAAGCGAGACTGGTCGGCAGAAAGCGTGGTTTTACCGGTGCCGGAAAGGCCGAAGAACAGGCAGGTTTCGCCATCTTCACCCACGTTCGCCGAGCAGTGCATCGGCAGCACATCGGAAGCAGGCAGCAGGAAGTTCTGCACCGAGAACATCGCTTTCTTCATTTCGCCCGCGTAGCGCATGCCGGCAATCAGCACTTTGCGCTCAGCGAAGTTGATAATGACGCAGCCATCGGAGTTGGTGCCGTCGCGGTTTGGGTCGCACTCAAAGCCTGCGGCGTTAAGAATCGTCCACTCCTCTTTCGCCGCCTGGTTGTAGGCCTGGGGGCGTACAAACATGGTGCGGCCAAACAGGTTCTGCCAAGCGGTTTCAGTCGTCACGCGGACTGGCAGATAGTGCGTTGCGTCGCTGCCCACGTGCAGCTCGGCGACGAAATGCTCACGGCTCCCCAGGTGTTCTTCCACCCGCGCCCACAGGGCGGAGAATTTTTCAGCGTCGAAGGGGCGGTTTACGCTGCCCCAGTCAATGCTGTCGCGGGTAGAGGGCTCATCGACAATATAACGATCTTTTGGTGAACGTCCGGTACGCAGGCCAGTGTTTACCACCAGGGCACCATTGGCTGACAGGCGGCCTTCACCACGGGCCACGGCGCGCTCGATCAGTTCGGCACTGCTGAGATTAACGTGGGCTTGAGGGGCAGCTTGAGTCGTGGTCATGTCGATTCCTGGGTCTCTAATTTACCGGGCGTCGCCGACGCCTTGAGAAATCATCCTAGCTGCCGGCATTGTGGTCACAGCAGGCTAGGCGCGCTGAAGTGTGGCGCATTATGGCAAAAAGAAAGCCCCCGGGAAACGGGGGCTTTTACCAAATATCTTGTAGTTAAACTACTACACTAACACTACATTTTGTGTTGCAGCGCAGTATATTTTTCAAACATCTGTTTAGCCTTTCGGCTTAGAAGACGATGTGCTCTAGCCTGGCGGCAACGCCGCCAACCAGGGCTGGCGCTCAGCGCTGACTACATAATTAGTGAATCACCGGCGGCGGTGCGCCTGGGTCTTCCAACAAAATTTCAATATCCGCTGCGGTGTAGTGATATTTCGTGTGGCAAAAGTGGCATTGGGTATCAATCGCGCCCTGTTCGCGCAGAATATCCCGCAGCTCTTCCTGGCCGAGAGTGTAAAGTGCGTGGCTCATCCGCTCCCGGGAGCAGGTGCAGCCGAAGCGCAGTGCCTTAGGGTCAAAAACCCGCACTGTCTCCTCGTGGTAGAGGCGATACAGCACCTCGCGCTGCTCTAGGCCAAGCAACTCTTCTTGCTTGATGGTATCAGCCAAATGGACGCTGCGCTCCCAGGCATCCACATCCTGGTTTTGCGAGGCATCCGGCAGGCGCTGGAGCAGCAGCCCCCCTGCCCGCTCGCCGTTTGCAGCCAGCCACAGCCGCGTGGGCAGCTGTTCGGATTGGCCGAAGTAGGCTTCCAGGCAACCGCCCAGAGTATCGTGATCCAGCGCCACAATACCCTGATAGCGGTGCCCTTCTTTGGGGTCCAGGGTAATCACAATCTGGCCTTCGCCCACCAGCTCGCGGAAGCTGGCGTGTTCGCTGGGCAGCGCGGCGTCTTCGGCAATGCGCGCAATGGCCCGCAGCTCGCCACCGGGGTTGGACTCCGCCATTAACAGAGCCAGCGCCCCTTGGCCGCGCACCTCAATGCTTAGCGTACCATCCAGCTTTACGGTGTCGGTTAATAGCGCCACCGCCGCCAACAGCTCGCCCAGCAGCACATTTACGGCGGGCGGGTAGGCGTGGCGGTCGAGCACTTCCTGGTACGCGGTGCTTAGCGTGACAATCTCGCCACGCACGTTGGTTTGGTCAAACAGAAAACGTTGGATTTGATCAGACATAAAAAGACCGTAGGAGAAGGGGTAGGAGCGGTATGCAGCGGGGTAAGCGAGCGCTTACTCTCCCTGCTGACGCTGGAATCGCTGAATATCACGCCGCTGCTTTTTATCAGGACGCTTGAGCGGGTGCTGCATCACTTCATTGGTTAATCGGCGCGCTTCGGCTTCCTTGGCGCGGCGCTGGGCACTCTCTTCGGTTTCTGCATAGAGTTTACGCGCTTCCGGCGCACCACGGCGCTGGTCGGATAGCGCCATCACTTCCACCTCGTAAATGTCCCAGCCTTGGGGTACGCGGATAAGCGCGCCTAACTCAACGTTTTTGCTGGTTTTTACACGGGCGCCATCGTAGTGAACCTTGCCGCCCTCAATGGCTTTTTTGGCTAGGGCACGGGTTTTAAAAAACCGCGCCGCCCATAGCCACTTATCCAAGCGAACGCTGTCACTCATTCACGCTCTCCTAATGTGTGAACTCAGATATGCGAGCGCTGCCCTGGCAAATCCTCTGGCAGCAGTTGGGCGAACCGGTCAAGGGCAATAAACTCCTGTAGCTCTTTCTCGGGGCGTTGGCTGTCCGGCTGCTTAATACCTAACAGGTACTTAATACCGAACTCCCGGGCGCTTTCCAGCACGCGGGCGTTATCATCGATAAACAGCGTGCGGGCTGGGTCGAACGGTTCGCGCTCCTGGAGCGCGAACCAGAAGGCTTGCTCCTCTTTCGCGGCGCCCACGTCTTCTGATGAGATGATGGCATCCAGATAGTTTTCCAACCCCGTGAGCGGTAGCTTCAGCGCCAGGCTGGCACGGTCGGCGTTGGTGGCGAGCACCACGCGGGGGTGGGCCTGCTTCAGCCAGGTCAGAAAGTCTAAAGCATCGCTGCGTAGGCCAATCAAGTGCTGCACTTCGCGCTTGAGCGCGACAATATCCACATTGAGCTCGCGGCTCCAGTAGGCAAGGCTGTACCAGTTCAGCGTGCCCTGCTCGCCCATAATGCGCGCTTTTAGCGCATCTTGGCTGGCCTGGTCGAGTTGATGCAGCTCTACATAGCGCCGTGGCAGGTGCTCAAGCCAAAAGTGGCTGTCGAAGTGAAGGTCCAGCAGCGTGCCGTCCATATCGAGCAGGACGGTATCGATCTCTCGCCAATCAATCATTGCCGCTCCAGTCTTAAAGAGTAAGCGTGCTATTGTAGCGCAACCCGTTTTTTGCAGCCACGGAGGCAGGATGTCACGCGACGACACAACAACAGGCGATACACCGAACGGCTACCCGCGCAAGCCGCAAATTTTAGGGCGCCAGCGCGTTGCCCAAAGCCGTTTGTTCCAGATCGAGTCGCTGGATTTACGCTTCTCCAACGGGGAGGAGCGACAATTTGAACGGCTCACCGGCGCCGACCGGGGCGCGGTGATGATTATCGCCATGCCGGACCCGGAGCATGTACTGCTCATCCGCGAGTATGCCGCTGGATTCGAGGATTATGTGCTAACCCTGCCAAAAGGATTGGTGGACCCAGGCGAAGACATCATTACCGCTGCCAACCGCGAGTTGATGGAGGAGTGCGGCTTCGGCGCGCACCGTATTGAGCCGTTGGTGGAGCTGTCGCTAGCGCCCAACTACATGCGCCACCGTATGCAGGTGCTAATGGCCACCGACCTCTACCCCAAGCGCCTACCCGGCGACGAACCCGAACCGCTGATCGTAGAGACCCATGCCATTGAGGAACTGCCCTCCCTACTGCTGCGGGAAGACTTCCACGAAGCCCGCGCCATCGCTGCGCTCTATATTGCGCGAGATAAACTGCGCGAAGAGAAGCGCAGCAGCGAGATGGATTTGCTCTAGCACACACCACTGACAATATTGTGGGAGGTCGCTTCAGCCCGCGACGATTCAAGCCTCCAGCCGGCTCAGAAAGTCGTCGCCCAATGAAGTTGGCCTCCCACATCAGCCATTAGCGCCCGCCTGGAGGGTGCCATTGCTATAGGTGATGTTTTAGCACGATCCAACGGCGCTGGCGGTGGCTATCCAGGCCAGCTTCCAGTAATGCCATACAGCGCAGGGCGTCATCGATGCCTACCGGCAGCGGTGCTTTATCGCGAATGGCAGCAGCCACGCCCTGGTAATAGGCGAGATAGTCACCCGGCAGTGTGGGGTGTTCGTGACGAACTAGCGGTGCGTCTTCGCCTTCTCCGTCACGCAGTGTCAGCGTGCCGGGGGTATCTTCTCCCCAGGCGGGTGCCGGGGTCTCTCCAGCTTTTAAGCGATCTTCCTGCGGGTCTAAGCCGTACTTAATGTAACTACCCTTGGTGCCGTGGATGCGGTAGCGCGGCGTGGGTTCCGCCACCAGCGTACCGGCGCTTAGGCTGACGCGGCAGCCGTCATACTCCAGCAGCGCGAGGAAGTCATCGTCAGCTTTGGCTCCGTCGCGCCACACGCCGAGTTCCAGCAAAATGGCGTTGGGCATACCGAACAACTCGCAGGCCTGATCCAGCAGGTGCGGCCCCAGGTCGTACCAAATTCCGCCGCCCGGGGTGGCTTTTTCCCGCCAGCGGTCGCGCACTTCAGGGCGAAAGCGATCAAAGCGCGACTCAAATCCCGTCATCCGACCCAGCGTGCCATCCTTTAGGAGCGCTTGAATCGTCAGGAAGTCGCTATCCCAGCGGCGGTTATGAAACACCGAAATCAGCCGTTCTTTATCCACCGCCAGGGCTTTTAGCTGCTTCGCCTCGGAGAGCGTGACGGTAAAGGGTTTATCCACTACCACATGTTTGCCTGCGGCAAGCGCCGCTTTGGCTAGGGGGAAGTGTGTGTCGTTCGGCGTGGGAATCACCACTAAGTCAATATCCTGCCGTTTACACAGCGCCAGCGCCTGGCTTTCCACCTCCACGTTGGGAAGGTCGGCCTTTACCTTAGCGGCATCACTTGAGGAAACGGCCACTAAATCCAACCCTTCCGTCGCTTGGATCAGCGGTGCGTGGAAGGTCTTACTCGCAAATCCATAGCCAACGAGGCCAACGTTGATGATCGCCTTCATTACAATCCTTAGTCATTTTGACGGTTCACGGTTGGCAAAAAAACAGCCCGCACAAGACGGGCTGTTGGACGAAGTGATTAATCCAGCTTGGAGAGGTCGCGCACCGCGCCTTTATCGGCAGAGGTGGCTAACAGCGCATAGGCTTTGAGCGCGGGAGTGACCTTGCGCGGGCGCTGCTCGACCGGCTTCCAGGCGTCTTTACCCTTGGCTTCCATCGCTTCACGACGCTTGGCCAGCTCGGCGTCGCTGAGCTTGACGTTGATGGAACGATTGGGAATATCGATCAGGATGGTATCGCCCTGCTCTACCAAACCAATCGCGCCACCTGCGGCGGCCTCTGGCGAGACGTGGCCAATCGACAGGCCCGACGTGCCACCGGAGAAACGCCCATCGGTCAGCAGCGCGCAGGCTTTGCCCAGCCCTTTCGATTTCAGGTAGGAGGTGGGGTACAGCATTTCTTGCATCCCCGGGCCACCTTTGGGGCCTTCGTAGCGGATGACGACAACATCCCCCTCTTTGACCTTGCCATCCAGCACGTCGGCGACGGCCTGGTCCTGGGACTCCACCACGTGGGCTTTGCCTTCAAACACCAAAATAGAGTCATCCACCCCGGCGGTTTTCACCACGCAGCCATCGAGTGCGATGTTGCCGTACAGCACGGCCAAACCACCCTCGCGGGAGAACGCATGCTCCAGGTCGCGGATACAGCCGGTGGCGCGGTCGCCATCCAGGCTCGGCCAGCGGGCACTTTGGGAGAAAGCGGTTTGCGTCGGTACACCGCCAGGGCCAGCTTTAAAGAACTCGACCACCTCGGGGCTTGGCGAGCGCATGATATCCCACTCATCCAGCGCGGCTTTCAGGCTGTCACCGTAGACGGTCGGTACGGAAGTATCCAGCACGCCCGCCCGATCCAGCTCGCCCAGGATCGCCATAATGCCACCGGCGCGGTGTACATCTTCAATGTGGTACTTCTGGGTATTGGGAGCCACTTTACACAGCTGCGGCACTTCACGGGAGAGACGGTCGATATCCGCCATGGTGAAGTCGACTTCCGCTTCCTGGGCGGCTGCCAGCAGGTGGAGGATGGTGTTGGTAGAGCCGCCCATGGCGATATCCAGCGTCATGGCGTTCCTGAAGGCGGCTTTGCTACCAATCGCGCGGGGCAGCAGATGCGCCTCTTCACCTTCGTAGTAGCGCTTGGCCAGCTCAACGATACGATGACCGGCGGTTTCAAACAGACGGCGGCGATCCGCATGGGTGGCTAGCACAGTGCCGTTACCCGGCAGCGCCAGGCCCAGCGCTTCGGTAAGGCAGTTCATGGAGTTAGCGGTGAACATGCCGGAACAGCTACCGCAGGTGGGGCAGGCGCTGCGTTCCACCTCGGCGAGGGTTTCATCATCAACGCTGTCGTCGGCAGCCATGACCATGGCATCCACCAAATCCAGACCGTGGTCCAGCAGCTTGGTTTTACCGGCTTCCATCGGGCCGCCCGACACAAAGATCACCGGAATATTGAGGCGCATCGCAGCCATCAACATTCCAGGGGTGATTTTGTCGCAGTTGGAGATACACACCAGCGCGTCGGCGCAGTGGGCATTACACATATACTCAACGCTGTCGGCAATGATATCGCGGCTCGGCAGCGAGTAGAGCATACCGTCGTGGCCCATGGCGATGCCGTCGTCCACCGCAATGGTGTTGAACTCTTTCGCCACGCCGCCCGCTTTTTCAATTTCACGCGCCACCAGCTGGCCCATGTCTTTCAGGTGGACATGGCCCGGCACAAACTGGGTAAAGGAGTTGGCGACCGCAATAATCGGCTTATGAAAGTCGTCATCTTTCATACCGGTGGCACGCCAAAGGGCACGGGCACCGGCCATATTACGGCCGGCGGTGGTGGTACGGGAACGGTACTCGGGCATGGTGTCCTCTACATCTTTATCGTGGCCTGCCGCCTATTTGGCGGCAGGCAGTTGAATCCAGCGGCCTTAGATTGTGGCATGAGCGCACCGCAGAGACTAGATGTAGAAGGCAACCAAAGGGAACGATAAGGCCGCCCAGCGGCTATCAGAAAGTTTCCCACTCTTCTTCAGCAACAGCCGTTCCCGGGCGCTTCAGTGCCAAGCGCTGCTCGTTTGGTTGTGAAAGGCTTTTCTGAGCTAGGTTCGGGGTCGACCAGTCATCTTGCCGCAAACGCTGACGGGCTGTCTCACTACTCTCCTCTTCCGCACCTTCCAACCGGAACGCAGCAATGACATTGGCCAACCCCAATGCTTCGCTGGTTAAACGCTGAGCAGCACTGGAGATAGACTGCATCTTACTGGCATTTTGCTGGGTTACGTGGTCCATTTCAGAAACCGCCGTATTAATCTGTGCGATACCACTGCTCTGCTCACCAGAAGCAGTGCTGATCTCTTCCATGATGTCGCTAACACGCATTACTTGATTGACCACCTTCTCAATCACCTGCTCAGCCTCTTTCACTGCGGCTGCACCACCCGCAATTTCTTGGGATGAGGTATCGATCAGGCGGCGAATTTCTCCAGCCGCGTCGGCACTGCGGCCAGCCAAATTGCGCACTTCATTGGCTACCACAGCAAAACCGCGGCCCTGTTCACCCGCTCTAGCCGCCTCCACCGAGGCATTCAGCGCCAGAATATTGGTTTGGAAGGCGATGCCGTCAATCACCGTGATGATGTCGTTCATCTTATCGGCGCTTTCGGCAATACGCTCCATACGCTCTACCAGAGCTTGCATTCGTTCGCCGGTTTCACGGCTGGTGGTGGCATTCTGCATGGCAAGCTGATTGGCCTGGCGGGCATTTTCAGTATTTTGATGAACCGTCGCGGTCATTTGATCCATGCTGGAGGCGGTTTGCTGCAGTGAGGAGGCCTGCTGTTCAGTACGGGAAGCTAACTCCTCATTCTGCTGCTTAATATGCTCAGAGGCAGGCGTGACCACTTCAACTTTATTGCCCACCTCCGTAATCAGCCCGGATAAGCTGGCACGCATGGTTTCTAGGGATGCCAGCAACTCCCCCAACTCATCATCCCGCTTGAGGGTAACGCGTTTAGCGAGGTTGCCTGCCGCAATCTGAAAGGTGACGCGTCGAGCTTCATTGAGCGATTTAAGCAGTGAGTTCAGCACGGCCACACTTAACCAAACCATCAAGACAATACCAAATAGCAGAACGCCCAATTGCCCCCATAGCAGCCAGCGCTGCTGGCGTTCGGCATTGGCCATGAGCGCTTGTGCTGCAGCGCGCTCATTATCCACCAGTAGATTAATCGTGGCACTAATGCTGTCGGAGGTTGGCTTTACAACATCATTAAAGGCTTCAAAGGCGGCAAACCCACTGCCATTGCGTATTGCCGTAAAGGTGTTATTGGCACTGCCTAAGAACGTATCAAGATGTGCCGCTAGGCCTTGCTGAACACCCGTAACCTCACTGCGCTGAGCAGTAAAGGTTTGCCATGCTTGGCCAATGTCGACTTGGAGCGAAGCTAACTGCTCTTCTAACAGATCTAAATCAGCCCGGCGCGGATTACGTACCGCTGGTTCTAGCGCTTGCAATAGCTGCGCTGTGCTCTGCTCAATTTGTTGTAGGTCGGCCACACCTTCCAGCCCAGTTTGATTGAGCGTACGCAGCCGCTCGGCTGAGCTGGTTAATCCATAAACACCTGCCGCTCCGGCTGTAGCTAACAGCAGGATAGAGGCAATCACCATACCAATTAACTTAGCCTGCATACTGCTAAAGCTAAAGCGTTGCACCCAGCCACGCAGCCCCGTGCGACGTAATGCACCATCATAGAGCTTGAAACCTCGGCCACGCCCCTGCTGCATCGCGCTATACCCCTTTACCGCACGATCAATCGCTTTTTGAGGTGCTCTACGGCGAATGGCGGTATAGCCAACTACACGTTCACTATCCAGCAGCGGTGCTACAGTGATATGCACCCAGTAGGTATCGCCATTTTTACAGCGATTTTTGACTATCCCTTGCCAAGTTTTACCTTTTTCAATGGTGTCCCACATATTTTTGAACACCAAGGATGGCATTTCCGGATCGCGAAAGATGCTATGGGCTTCGCCTATTAGCTCCGCCTGGGAGAAGCCGCTCACCTCTATAAAGGTCTGGTTGACGTAGGTGATCTTCCCCTGGCGATCAGAGCGTGAAATCAACACTTGATCGTCTGCAAGCTCAAACGCTGCTTGGCTGAATGTGCTCATGTAGAACCCTTATTGTTTATATATCTTTTTTTAAAAGACATGTTTTTCTAAGAAAGGCATGTTTTGCCTGAAGCCTAGCGCCATCCCTTTTACTAAGCCAACTTGGTACGTTTTACAACTTAAATTAAAAATAGGCAAAAAATATGCCACCGCGTGGGTGGCATATTCAAACCGTCAACTCTGGGTCCGTATTTTGGTTGAGCTAAGCGTTAATTAAACGCAAGGGTTAAAACTCATCCCACTCATCAGCACTCGTGCTGGTGCTCTGCCTACTGGCCTGCTGCTTAGAAGGTTTGCTGCTCGACAGGCGAGGCGCTGCTTGCTTGGCCGCCTTTTGAACGTTGCTAAGCTTCTCACGGGCAGCACTAATGCTCTCTGCTTGCGCTCCCTCCAAGCGGAAAGCATCAACCACGTTAGCCAGTTCAAAGGCTTCCAGGGCAAGGTTGTCTGCTGACGCGGCGATAGACTGCACTTTGGAGGCGTTTTGCTGAGTAACGCCATCCATCTCGGCAATGGCTGCGTTAATCTGGCCAATACCACTGCTCTGCTCGCTTGAGGCAGTGCTAATCGACTCCATCAGCTCGCTCACCCGATTCACCTGTTTCACTACCTTCTCAATGGCACGTTCGGCCTGTTCGACAGCGCTGTGGCCACCACTCACCTCTTGCGTGGTGCTGTCGATCATTTTACGAATTTCTTGCGCAGCATTGGCACTTCGGCTTGCCAACGTGCGTACTTCGCTAGCCACTACGGCAAAACCACGGCCGTGCTCACCGGCCCTGGCCGCTTCAACTGATGCATTAAGCGCCAGGATATTGGTTTGAAAAGCAATGCTATCGATCACGCCGATCATTTCGGTCATCTTCTCAGCACTTTTAGCGATGCGCTGCATACGCTCAACCAGCTGCTCCATTTGCTGGCGGGTATCCCGGGTGCTAGCAGCATTTTGCTGGGCAAGCTCGGTAGCTTGGCGAGCATTATCAGTATTTTGCTGCACGGTGGAGGTCATCTCCTCCATGCTGGAGGCGGTTTGCTGCAGCGAGGAAGCCTGCTGTTCAGTACGTGAGGCCAACTCTTCATTTTCAGCGGCAATGCGCTGAATAGCAGGTGTTACCACGGAAACACGATTTTCCACATCACTGACGATACTGGATAAACTAAAGCGCATGGTGTCTAACGAGTAGAGCAGCTCGCCTAGCTCGTCGTTGCTTTGACGGCGTTCCCGAGCAGCTAAGTTGCCTGCGGCGATTTGGAAGGTCATATGCCGTGCACCCTCCAAGCCACGCAGAACGGATTTAAAGATCACTACGCTCAGCCCGACCATAATGAGCAGACCAATCAGCATGAGCACCAGTTGGGCAATCAACATGTATTGACGTCCCTGCTGGGCTTTAGCGACTAGCGCATGGGCACCAGCCCGCTCTTCACTCACCAATTGGCTACTCAGTTCACGCAGCTGCTCGGTAGTGGGCTTTACCACATCGTTAAACGCTTCAAACGCAGCGAACCCTTGCGCCTGCTGAACCGCCGTGGCAGCGGCAGTGACACCCTCATCCCAACGCGTTAACGTCTCATTGAACGTTTGTAGCGCATCGGGGGCTGCTTGACTGGTGGCACGATATGAGTTCCATAAATCGTGTATGGACTGGCTGCCACTCTCTAAGGAGGCCGATAAAGTCTCCTTATCAACCCGCCTTGGGTTGCGCACGGCAGGCTCTAGTAACTCAACAGATTTCCCTAACTGACGCTCTAAACGCTGCAGCTCCGCAACCGACTCAAGCCCTGATCGATTAAGCGTATCGAGGCGCTCCCCCGACACCATTAGGCCATATACACCCAAACTGCCTGCTAATCCCAGTAGCAGCAAAGCGGCCACTACCATACCGGTCAACTTAGCCTTCAGGCTGGTGAACTGAAAACGTGCAACAAAGCCACCAAGGCCTCGGCGCTTCAACGCGCCTTGATGAAGCGCGTAGCGGCGGGATTTCCCTTTCTGACGAATCTCGGCATAGACCTGCTCAGCCAACGCAGCGCGTTTCGCTCCTGCCTTACGGCGCAGCGAGGTGTAACCCACGATACGATCACCGTCGCGCAGCGGTGCCACTGTGGCATACACCCAGTAGTGGTCGCCATTTTTACGCCGGTTTTTGACCGTACCTTGCCAGGTTTTACCCGCTTGGATAGTTTTCCAAAAGTCTGCATAAGCAGCTTCCGGCATATCCGGGTGGCGAATCAGGTTATGGGGAGCACCAATCAGCTCATCCCTTGAGAAACCGCTTACCTCCTCAAAGGTTGCATTGATGTAGGTAATATTGCCTTTCAGGTCCGTCCGTGAAATAAGAACGGCCTCGTCATCAAGCACATATTCGCGTTGGGTAACAGGCTGGTTGTTACGCATAATGGACTCCCCAGGGTAGTATTTTTTTAATATTTTGATTTTTCGCCATTATCCAGGTTAGCCAGTATATTTCACCCATGAATAGCTATAAAAAAGCGCCGCTTTTTAAGGCGACGCTGGAATACGGCTAGAGAGTGAGGAGAGTTAAACAAACACTACATTAGCAACATCTCGATAGCGGTTAGCAAAATGAACCGTCATCCCCTCTTTCAGGTACTCGGGCAGCTCTTCATAGTCACGGCGGTTAGCTTCGGGCAGGATCACTTCGAAAATATCGCTGCGCCGTGCGGCAATGATTTTTTCCCGAATGCCCCCTACCGGTAGCACTTGGCCCGTGAGGGTTAACTCACCGGTCATGGCAAGCGGGCGGTTAATTGCTTGGTGCTTCGCCAGCGACAGCAGCGCGGTGGTCATCGTCACGCCTGCCGAAGGGCCATCCTTGGGTGTTGCCCCCTCTGGTACATGCAGGTGCACAAAGGCAGAGTCAAAGAAGTCGGCATCGGCCCCGTACTCAGCCAAATGGCCAAGGGTGTAGCTATAGGCAATATTGGCCGACTCTTTCATGACATCGCCCAGCTTGCCGGTCAGCTTGAAACCGCGATCCAGAGAGTGCACTTTACCTGCTTCGATAGGCAGGGTCGCGCCGCCCATGGAGGTCCAGGCGAGCCCTGTCACCACCCCTTCGCCTTTCAGCACTTTCTCTTTGCGGAAGAGCGGCGCGCCCAGGAACTCCTCCAGGTTCTTAACCGAGATCTTAACGGTTTCAACCTCTTCTTCCAGCAGCTTCACAGCCGCCTTGCGAACGATACGATGGAGCTGCTTTTCCAGCTGGCGCACGCCCGCTTCCCGCGCATAGCCTTCAATGACCTGCTTGAGGGCAGCATCGGTCAGGTTAATCCGCTTTTTCGGCAGGTTGTCGCGCTTGAGCAGCTTGGGCCACAGGTGATGCTTGGCAATCTGCACTTTCTCTTCAGCGATATAGCCCGACAGGCGAATCTGCTCCATGCGGTCCAGCAGCGGGCCGGGGATGCTGTCTAGCGTATTGGCGGTACAGACGAAGAGCACCTTGGAAAGGTCCATTCGCACATCGAGGTAGTGATCCAGGAAGTCAACGTTCTGCTCGGGGTCGAGTACTTCCAGCAGTGCCGAGGCAGGGTCGCCCTGGAAGGATTGGCCAAGCTTATCGATTTCATCCAGCATAATGACCGGATTTTCCACCTCGACCTCTTTGAAAGCCTGGACAAGCTTGCCAGGCATCGCGCCCACATAGGTGCGCCGGTGGCCCTTGATCTCGGCTTCATCTCGCATACCGCCTACCGAGAAGCGGTAAAACTTCCGGCCCAGCGCTTCGGCGATGGAGCGTCCGATCGAGGTTTTACCCACCCCTGGCGGGCCTACCAGCAGCACGATGGAGCCGCCCACGTCGCCTTTAAAAGTGCCTTCGGCAAGAAACTCGATGATCCGCTCCTTCACGTCTTTTAGGCCATCGTGGTCGCGGTCGAGCACTTCTCGGGCGTGGGCGAGATCTAGCTTATCCTCGCTTGTGATCCCCCAGGGCAGCGAGGTCAACCAATCCAGGTAGTTACGGGTGGTGCCATACTCCGGCGAGCCGGTTTCCAGCACGCTAAGCTTATTCAGCTCTTCATCAATACGCGCCTGAACCCGCTCGGGTACTACCAAGGCTTCGAGCCGGTTTCGGAAAGTGTCCACGTCATTTTCGCGGTCATCTTTAGAGATGCCTAGCTCGCGCTGAATCACCTTCAGCTGCTCGCGCAGGAAGAACTCCCGCTGACGCTCCTGCATCTGGGCGTTGACCTGCTCGCTGATCTCGCTCTGCAGTTGGGCAACATCAATCTCTTTACGCAGCAGCGGCAGCACTTTTTGCATCCGCTCGGCAACGGGCAGCGTCGCCAGCACGTCTTGCAACTCTGGGCCTTTGGCCGAAGTAATCGCGGCGGCAAAGTCGGTCAGCGGGCCGGGCTGATGGGGGCTAAAGCGGTTGAGGTAGTGTTTTAGCTCCTCCCCATAGAGCGGGTTGATCGGCAGCAGCTCTTTAATGCCGTTAATGATCGCCATGGCGTAAGCACGGGTCTCTTCATCTTCGGCATTGACCGGCTCTTTCGGGTAGGTGACTTCTACCAGATACGGCGGCTCTTTAGAGAGCCAGCGTTGAATTTTAAAGCGCTGCAACCCCTGGGCGATGAACTGGATCTGCTGATCTTCACCCTTGAGCTTATGCACCTTCACGGCGGTGCCAATTTCGGGGAAGTTTTCATGATCCAGCGACTCAACGCCCTGCTCCCCCACAAAGGCCACGCCGATAGTGTGATGCGGCGTATTGCCCACCCGGCGCATGGTCTCTTCCCAGCGCTCGCGGTTAATCACCAGCGGCTGCACCTGGGCGGGGAAGAAGGGGCGGTTATGAATTGGTAGTAGGTAGATGCGTTCGGGCAGCATCTCGCTGGCGGGCACAATCGAATTTACCCGCTCACCGTCGGAGCGGTAGTCGTCGCTTTTGGAGCTATCTTCTTTGGACTCGTGCGGCTCGCTCTCAGAGAGCCAGTCATGGTGTTCGTGATCGCGGTCGTAATCCTGGTCGCTCATGCGCCCTCCCATCAACAGTAACCAGCGGCTCTCGCCGCTTAGCATTGCTACAGGAATGTGGGCACAGGGTGAAAACTTCAACCCTAAAGATGATTTACCCCACAGCGCGCCGATAGGTTAGGGCGGCAGCAACTGAGGCATCGGGCGGCCATTGACGCGCCATACACCGCGAATAACATCAAACTGCAGCTCTTGGGTACCTAGTGGCAACCCTAACCATAAAGCTGCCATGGTGGGCGCATCGTGCCACACAAAATCTCCGTCGATACGCTCTAGCCAGCGGGCACGCTCATCGGGCTTATCAAGCGCGGTAATGCTTAGCTCATCTAAGCGGCGGGCATCGAAAAATAGTGCGCCATCCGCATTTACCTGCAAGCCAAGCAGCGGGCTATCAATATCGATAGTGGTGACATCCAGGCGTGGGGAATCGCTAAGCACCTGACGTAAGTGCGGCTCTAATCGGGACAGTAAGCCTTCTGCCATGGGCAGGCTAGCGTCGCCCCAGGCGGCTTCCTGGCGCAAACGGCGTATAGTCTCGCGCACGGCATCCGCATTTAGCCGGGAAAGTTCCGCCTCTATTCGGCCGCTTAACAACGAGGTATCGGGCGCTTCGCTGGGCACGCGCACATCCCCGACAATCAGCTCACCTTTTAAGCGCAGCTCGCTCTCATCCAGCTCCATATGGCTATGCACGTCGAAAGGAGTGACGTGGATATCGTAGGCAGGGTAGCGAAGCGCTAGGCTTTCAATATGCAGATGGTCGCGCTGGGCAAAGTGATAGGCGTCTTCAATATAAGTATAGCGGCTCTCTAACTGGGCTGGCCCCAGGGTGAGCTGGGCAAGCCCATCGGTCAGCGTGAGCTGCTCCAACAAGCCGCGCAGGCGCCAATCCCCAAACACACCCTCCAACCGAACGCGCGCACCGCGCACCGCCAACTCGCGGCCACTCTGCTGAATAACGAAGGGGGCCAGAGCTAAGCGCAGCTCAGTATGCCCGCTTAATGTTTGGTAGCGCCCCTGCCAGCGCGGCACGGAAGGTGCCGAGACCTCGCCCACCGCTTTCTGCAGCACGCTGTCTAGGCGCGGCAACAGAGTGCCCTCTACATCGGTACTGAGCACCCCATGACGAGCCCGGTAGGTCAGTTCCAAACGCCAAGGGCGACCCAAAAGAGGGGAAAGAATCAATCTTCCACGGGAGGTTAGCCAGCCTTGGTGGCTCTCAATTCGACTGACGCGCCATTCGCCCCGCGCCTCCAGATCCTCTAGCGCTTGGCGTAGGCTGCGCTCAAAAAGAACGCTAGATAGCAGTTGCGCGACCATCCAGATCACGGCAATAGCCGCGAGGATAGGCACGATCAAACGTTCCTTGCGCATGCTATCTCCTTGAATAGCCTCCTTGACCCTGCAGGCAGTAGGCGTGCAGCACAGTAAGCATAGCAGTTGATACCCAGGCTTAAATTAATGCAGCCAGAACCAAAGGTGCATCGTACTCCAGGCGTAGATCCCTGCCATTACATCATCAATCATAATGCCGAAGCCACCGGCTACCCGGCGGTCTGCCCAGCGAATGGGCCATGGCTTAAAGACGTCGAAGATGCGGAATACCACAAAGCCCCATAGCGCCGCCTCCCAGGAGAAAGGCACCGCCGCCATGGTAATCCAGTAACCTACAAACTCATCCCATACGATCCCTGAGTGGTCGTGTACCCCTAGGTCATGGGACGTTTTATCGCATAGCCATACCCCTACCACAAAGGACACTAAGACGATGCCTAGGTACCAGCCTAGGGTCAGGTCGGCCATCATCCAGTAGAACGGGATGGCCGCCAGGGTGCCAAAGGTACCCGGCGCCCAGGGCACCGTACCGCTGCCCAGGCCAAAGGCAAAAAAGTGGGTGGGGCGTCGCCAGACGCTCGCCGGTGCGCGGTTCATTGGACACCCCCGCGAAAATGCTGCCAGCCGGTAGCGCCTTGCGACGACACTCCTGTCACCCCAAGCGCTTCGGTGCAGCAGCCAATCACGCTGAGCGAAAGGCCAAGCTCAGCCAATTGCGCTTGCGCTTGGGCAACCTTGGCCGGCGGTAGCGTAACCAGCAGTTCATAGTCATCACCGCCAGATAGCGCAGCGGCTAAGGCCGCATCGCTGCCCAGCGCTTCGGCCAACCCTTCCGCCAGAGGTAGAGCGTCGGGCTGCAACGCGACCCCCACCTGGGATGCTTCCCGCAGATGCGCCAGATCCGCCAGCAGGCCATCGGAAATATCCATCGCCGCCGTGGCCAACCCACGTAGCGCAATACCGGCACTCAGCCGTGGCTGGGGCAAGAGATAGCGCTGTAGCAACGGGTGCTCAAGGTCGCGCTCACCCTGTTGCCACAACGCTAGCCCACCTGCGCCACCGCCTAATGCACCGGTCACAGCCACCACATCGCCCACCTGGGCACCCGAGCGGGTCATGGCCGTGCCTGCAGGCACTTCACCCATCACGGTGACGCTAATGCTGAGCGCACCGGAGGTCACATCGCCACCGGCAAGGGTCGTGGCGTGCTGCTGACAGAGCGCATGGAAGCCGCGGGCATAGCCCGCAAGCCACTGCTCGGCAGCGGCATCATCCTGGAAAGCACGCTGATCGAGGGTAATCGCCATCAAGCACCAGCGCGACTTAGCCCCCATAGCGGCTAAATCGCTGAGCGCCACGGCTAATGCCCGGTGCCCTATCGCATAGGCGGGTGCATCATGGGGAAAGTGCACATCGACGACGGATGTATCCACACTCACCGCCAGCTGCTGCCCCGCCTGGGGTACCAATAGCGTGGCGTCATCACCGCATCCTAGGGCAACGCCATCTGTCGCTTGCGCCTCCTGCGGCGACATAAAGTAACGTCGAATCAGATCGAATTCGGCAAGCACAAAGGCCCCTTAAACGCTTGATCAGGCGGCCCGCTTATAAGCGGCGGGCGCTGACTTCGGCACTTCGTAAGCGGTTAGCCAGCTTATCGAGAATGCCATTCACGTATTTATGGCCGTCGGTGGCGCCAAATGATTTTGCCAGCTCAACGCCTTCGTTAATCACTACGCGGTAAGGCACTTCCATTCGCCGAGAGAGCTCGTAAGCCCCAAGGCGAAGAATGGCCAACTCCACCGCGTCCAAATCTTCCAAGCGGCGATCAAGCAGCGGGGCAATTTCACGGTCCAGCTCGGTTTTGAAGCGCACCGTGTTATGCAGAAGTTCATGGAACAGCGCTTTATCAGCGATTTCCATGACTTTTACCCAATTCTCATGATCTTCCAAGTCGTCGTCAGCCACCTGGCTACGAAACTCGGCTTCAATCGTGGTAATGGACTTACCGGTCATCTGCCACTGGTAAAGCCCCTGTACCGCTAACTCCCTTGCGGCGTGACGCCCTTGCTGTGCGGCAGAGGGCTTGCGTTCACGACGCTCGCTCATTGGGACTCTCCTACCGGCAGCGCGCGCAACAGTGAGACCATTTCCATCGCCGCCATGGCAGCTTCGGTGCCTTTATTACCGGCTTTAGTACCCGCACGCTCGATAGCTTGCTCAATGGACTCAACGGTCAGTACGCCGTTTGCCACCGGGGTGTCAAACTCCAGCTGGAGGTGGTTCATGGCCGTGTTACAGCCACCCGCCACATACTCAAAGTGGGGCGTGCCGCCGCGGATGACCGCACCAAGGGCAATCACCGCATCCGGCTTCATCACGTTAAGGACGCGCTTCACTGCCAAGGGCAGTTCCCATGCACCGGGAACGTGAACAATATGGATATTCTCGGCATCTACACCGTGGCGTGTCAGGCTGTCGACGGCGCCTTCCACTAAGCTATCAACGACGTGATGGTTAAAGCGACCCACCACGATGACATAGCGCCCATCGACGTCTACAAAGGTGCCTTCAACTTGCGAAAGGGATTGCATCAATTTATTCCTGCTGAGAAGTTGGCTCATACGCCGTGTCATTGGGCCCCAGGCGCTCGACCACTTCAAGATCAAACCCAGAGAGCGCCGAGAATTTCCACGGGGAGCTGAGTAGCCGCATTTTACCCACGCCTAAATGGCGTAGAATCTGCGAGCCAGTACCAATCGTTAAGTAGTTGCCGGAGCCGTCCGAATCGCTGGTACGCGGCTTGCGCACGCGATCTAGGAAAACCTCCAACTGGTCTTTTAAATCTTGATGCGGGCGTCCGTCATCAATGAGGACAAACACCCCAGCCGACGCCTGGGCAATTTCATGAATTGCGCGGTTAGCGTCCCACCGGCACTGGTCACCTTTCATCAGACCCAGCACGTCGCGCAGCGTATCAGCAAGATGCACGCGCACTGTGGTGGCCTGTCCAGGCGTTGGCTGCCCTTTTACCAGCGCCAGATGGTGTGCGCCCTGGATACGGTCGCGGAACACATGCAGTGCCAGTTCGCCATGAACGGTGGACACTTGGGTCGTTTCCAGGTGGTCAACGGTTTGCTCGTTGACAATACGGTAGTGGATGAGGTCCGCAATGGTACCCATCTTAATGCCGTGGGCTTTAGCGAACACTTCCAGCTCCGGACGACGCGCCATACTACCGTCATCGTTCATGATCTCACAGATCACACCGCTGGGATCCAGGCCGGCCAGCGCTGCCAAATCACAGGCTGCCTCAGTGTGCCCGGCGCGGCGCAGCACGCCACCCGGCTCGGCCATCAACGGAAAAATATGCCCTGGCTGGACGATATCCGACGGTTTAGCGTTCGGCGCCACGGCTGCCTGCACGGTACGTGCACGGTCAGCGGCTGAAATACCGGTGGTGACACCCTCGGTCGCCTCGATAGAGAGGGTAAACTTGGTGCCATAGCCTGAGCCGTTATCGCGCACCATCAGCGGCAGGTTTAACTGCTCGCAGCGTTCGCGGGTCATCGGCATACAGATCAAGCCACACGCATAGCGTGCCATGAAGTTGATATGCTCAGGCTTCACCATTTCGGCGGCCATGATGATATCACCTTCATTCTCGCGATCCTCATCATCCATGAGAATCACCATTTTGCCCTGGCGAATATCTTCCACCAGCTCGGCGATAGGGGATAAACCCTCAGAAGAAGAGTGCGCCATGGAATCTCCAAAAAATGTGGTCGCATTGCATGCGAATTCGGGCGTCAGGGTACCTTGCAATTGCAACTTGCGCTAGTCAGCGTAAGGGGTCGCGGTAATCCACCAGTCGCGCCCCACCGTCCGGGTCTCTTTAATCGTCAGGCGTTTTTGGTCAGCCATCTGGGTAATCCCAGGCAGCGTAAAGAGCGGCCTTGCATCGCTTCCCAGCAGCGTGGGCGCGACAAATAGCTGCAGTTCGTCGACTAAATTAGCCTCCCAAAGCGCGCCCGCCAGCGTGGCTCCCGTCTCCACCAGCAACTCGTTAACCTGCTCATTATCTGCTAGCCAACGGAGCATGTCAGCTAGCGCAATCCGCCCTCCTTCCGCAGCGGGTAACACCTGGATATCGGCCCCAGCAGCCGCTAATTTATGCCGCTTCTCTTCGCTATGCTGGTCGGTGGTGATGATCAGCGTGCGCCCCGGCTCGCGCAGGCAGGCCGCCGCAAGCGGCAGGCGCAACCGTGAATCCAGTATCACTCGCAGCGGCTGACGTTGAACAACCTCAGCGGCGTTATCCAGCGCCAGCTGGTCAGCACGCAGGGTTAGGCGTGAATCATCCATAATGATGGATTCCACACCGCTTAAAATCGCGCTGGAACGGGCGCGCAGCCGCTGCACCTGGGTGCGCGCTTCGGGGCCGGTAATCCACTGGGACTCCCCCGACCCCATCGCGGTGCGGCCATCCAGGCTCATCGCCATTTTCAGCCGAACAAAGGGGCGTTGGCGCTCCATGCGGGAGAGAAAACCAGGGTTCAGCGTCCGGGCCTCCCCTTCCAGCAGCCCAACCTCTACCTTTATACCCGCTGCCGCTAAGTACTGAATGCCACCGCCGCCCACCTGTGGGTTGGGGTCGCCCATCGCTACCACCACGCGAGCCACACCAGCTTGCGCCAAAGCTACCGCACAGGGGCCAGTGCGCCCGGTGTGGGAGCAGGGTTCCAGCGTGACATAGGCGGTGGCGCCCTGGGCTTGGCTGCCTGCCGCTTTCAGGGCATGAATTTCCGCATGGGGTTCTCCCGCGCGTACATGGTAGCCCTCGCCCACCACGCGGCCTTCCCCACAGCCATCGAAGCGCACAATCACACACCCGACCCTGGGGTTGGGGTCGGTGGTATAAAGCCCGCGCCTAGCCAGCTGGATAGCGCGAGCCATGTGGCGATGGTCGGCGGTGGAGAACTCACCCATTACGATGCTCCGTGCCGTTTGCCATTGCCCTCAGGCTCATCCGTGGGCTCTTGAGAGAGGCGATCAATTTCCGCGCGGAACTCGTCTAAATCCTGGAATTTGCGATATACCGAAGCAAAACGGATATAGGCCACTTGGTCTAAATTACGCAGGGCTTTCATGACCGCTTCACCGATCTCACGGGCATTCACTTCGCGGTCCCCACGAGCGCGTAGCGTCTGGCGAATACGTTCCACCGATGCTTCAATGGCTTCCGCGCTTACCGGGCGCTTTTCTAAGGCGCGCAGCATACCTGCACGCAACTTCGCCTCGCTAAAGCTCTCACGGGAGCCGTCGGATTTTACAACCCGAGGCATGATCAGCTCAGCAGTTTCATAAGTCGTAAAGCGCTCTTGGCAGTTGGCGCACTGGCGGCGGCGGCGCACCTGATCGCCTTCCGCCACCAGCCTTGAATCTGTCACTCTCGTATCATTTGCACCACAAAAAGGGCAATGCATGGCAGTCAACCTATTATCAGTACGCACCAGGATCTGTGCGTGCAGCGTGTCAGCCAGTGCGAATAAAAAGCGCCACAGGACTTAATGCCCTGCCCATTATTCGCCATTTTATAAACTGTTTTATCGCCTATTATCGGCAGCAGGCGTATCGCTGCCCTTACGGCGTAGCTGTGTTATATAACGCGTGTATCAACACGGCATTGTAACGATTTGGCACACAAGCTGCAGCGTTTGTCGAAGGTTGATTTACAGGACACCCTTATGACTCCTTTCGAGCAGACTGTTCACCACTACCTCACCCACCTGTATGGCCCCCGTGCCGGGGAAGTACAGCGGCGCCTAGGGCAGCATCTTGAGCATTTTCGCACCGCCTCGCCCGCTGCCCTGCCAGCCAGCACAGCGAACCAACATGCACCAACATGGAGCGAAAAGGATCAGTGGGTTATTTGTTACGGTGATTCCATCGTCGCAGACGGTGCGCCACCGTTGGAAGTGCTGGACACTTTCTTGCAGCGCTACCTGGGCGACACCATTAGCGGCGTGCATGTGCTGCCGTTCTTTCCCTGGAGCAGCGACGATGGCTTTTCGGTCATTCACTATCGGGAGGTCAATAGCGAGCTGGGCGAGTGGGCGCATATCCAAGCCCTCGCCAACCACTATGACGTCATGGCCGATTTAGTGCTCAACCACGTATCGCGAGAGTCGCTCTGGTTTGTCGATTACCTGACCGGCAGCCTGCCTGGCCGCGACTACTTTATCGAAGTTGATCCGGAAACAGATGTTTCCCAGGTGACGCGCCCGCGCAGCAGCCCGCTATTAGTGCCAATCTCAACGCGCCGTGGCACCCGCCACCTTTGGGCGACCTTTTCGGAAGATCAAATCGACCTCAACTTCGAGAACCCGGATGTGCTGCTGGAGTTCGTCGGAATTTTGCTGTTCTACCTGCAGCAAGGGGTACGCATGATTCGCCTGGACGCGGTCGCGTTCCTATGGAAACGGCTAGGAACCTCCTGCATCCACCTGCCGGAGACCCATACGGTGGTGCGCCTGCTGAGGGCGATTGTGGATGAAGTGGCTCCCGGCACGCTGTTGATTACCGAAACCAACGTGCCCCACGCTGAAAACATCAGCTACTTTGGCTTGGAGCGGCTAGCGGAAGGCGCGCCGGATGAAGCCCACATGGTGTATCAGTTCGCCCTGCCACCGCTGCTGCTGCATTCCCTGACCCGCGGCGAAGCCACCACGCTACAGGCATGGTTAAACAGCTTGCCGGTACTGCCTAAGCAGTGTACCTACTTAAACTTCACCGCCAGCCACGATGGTATTGGTGTGCGCCCCTTAGAAGGGCTGCTGCCCGACCATGAGCGGGATGCCTTGCTGGAGCTGATGCACCGCTTCGGCGGTTTCGTCAGTATGCGTAGCAACCCCGATGGCAGCGACACGCCCTACGAAATCAACATTACCTGGTTTGAAGCCATGCGCGGCACCCGCCGCGGGCCAGACCCGTGGCAAATTGCGCGCTTTCTGTGCAGCCAAGCGATCATGCTCAGCCTGCAAGGAATACCCGCGCTCTATATCCATACGCTCACCGGCACGCTGAACGATGTCGAAGGCGTGGAGCGCAGCGGCCGTTTACGCTCGATTAACCGTCGCCGTTGGCAGCGGGACGAGCTAGAGCTGCTGCTGGAGACTCCCTCTACGCCGACCCATGACGTTTTCCACGCACTGCGCCGGCTGCTAGAACAGCGCCGCCAAGAGCCCTGTTTCCACCCCAACGTTCCACAACGGGTAGTGGAAACACCGCCGGAACTGTTGGCGATTGAGCGCGGCCCGCTCAGTAACGGGCGTCGCCTGCTTGCGCTGTTTAACGTTACCGATGGCAAGTTTGACCTCGCCCACGCAGGCGATGCCCTGAATCAAGCGCTTAACCAGCACAACTGGCAACCGATTGACCCGCTCACCCCACGCCACGAGGAAACCCTGCCGCCTTATGCTGTACGCTGGCTAGTCGCTGAGACGTAGGCGCGCTGCGGCATAACGCCCCAGGAACGCTCTTACGTAATCGCCAAATAATCATTACCTGCGACACTGTTAGAAAATCACCTGACGGGGCTATATTGCCCCGTCACGCTTTGTAAAAAGGATAGTGCAATGCCATGCGTTTCTTTCAAGAGTATGAGTCGCTTCGCCTTGCTTACCACGCTGGGTAGCGCAGCGGCGGCCAGCCATGCTGACGAACTGCCTGCGCCTGTGCAGGCGCTGGCCAACCAGGGCTTAACCATTCACGGGCAATTTGAGGCGCCCGGGGGAATGCGCGGCTTTGGGGCCAGCGCTCAGGGCCAGGATATGGCGATTTATTTAACGCCAGATGGAGAGCACGCCATTATCGGCACGCTAGTCGATAGCGAAGGTAGCAACCTGACGGAAGCACAGCTAGACGAGCATGTGCGGGTGCCGCTGGAAGCCGAAACCTGGCAGCTGTTGGAAGAGAGCCACTGGGTTCAGGATGGCGACCCTAACGCCCCTCGGGTGATTTACACCTTCACCGATGCCAACTGCCCCTACTGCCGCCAGATGTGGCAACAAACCCGCCCCTGGGTAGAGGCCGGCAGCGTCCAGCTCCGCCACATTATGGTCGGTATTCTGGCCCCCAATAGTCCAGCCCTAGCCGCCACCATCCTCGGTGCCGACGACCCCTCCGCCGCGCTGCACCGCCACAGCGAAGGCGACGAACTCACCCCCAGCGCCCAGCCACGGGACATTGAAGAGCAGGTATACGACAATAATCAGCTATTTGAAGAGCTAGGCCTCTACGCCACCCCCACCAGCGCTTACCAGCGTGAAACGCAAGACGGCAACTTACGCATCGACCGCATTCAAGGCCTCCCCAGCCCAGAACGCCTCATTGAGATGATGGGTAGCGAAGCGCCTTAACTAGCAAAACAGCCTTAAAAGGGCGATTTCATAGCCGCCCTTTTGGTGTGTCTTAACGCGCTTTACTCATCAGCGAGATTTTCAAAGCGCGGTACACCCACATTCCAGGGCTGGATGTCGCCTTTTTCACCGAAATTCGCGTGGTCGCCTAGCACATGGCCGTCGTGTTCGCGGGTTTGGCCGTAGAGCGAGCGGTTGTGGAACGTGGGGCCGAACCGCTCGGCGGTTTCCGCGACATCGCCGGTGTAGCGCGGGTCTTGGGGGCGCTCTTGGCTATTGATGTAGTAAGCGATATCCCACGCTTGCTGGCCGGTTAACGAGCGCGGCTGGCCCAGTGGCATGTTTTGGTAGATGAAACCAGCCATGGTCTCTACCCGTGCAATACCAGCTCCCCAGTTGTTAGAGCCATCGCCCCAAGGGGCAGGGAACACATACTCGCCGTTTTCATAGTGCCCGGAGCCATCTTCCTGGTGGCAGATGGCGCAGTTTTCCTGATAGGCCTCCTCGCCCCTGGCATAGCTGGGTGCTTCTGGCTGTTCAGGCGCGGGGAAGCCACGGCCATAGATCGGTTTATCCGGGTACATCGGCGCGCCGGTGGCGAGCCACTGATGGTAGGCGCTAAGCGCCAGCATTTCATCGCTGCCATACTCAGGCGGCGTGCCGTTCATGGAGTAGGCAAAGCAACCTGCAATACGCTCCTCCAGATTGTTCACGTGCTGATTTTTGCCGCGAAAATCCGGCAAGGTGACCGCTGCTGGCCATACCGGTGCACTAAACGGTACTCGGCCCTCTCCCAGGTGGCAGCTTGAGCAGTTCATATCGTTGAACACATACTCCCCTCGCAGCTGCTGGGTATTGGTAAACAGGTCATAGCCGTAGCGGATAACTTTTTTAAGCTCTGGATGGAGATCCGAGGCTTCCAGGTCTTCCATGGTGGGCGGTTCGTGTACCAGCTGATTCAGCGCGGCATCGGCCCGCTCCTCCTGCTGGGCAAACGCATTCGCTGCGTAGAGGCTCAAACTGGTGCCTACTGCAAGAGTGCTGCTGGATAGCACGATCACTATATAACGATGGTAATTACTCATTGTGCGGCCTCCCCTTCAGCGGCGGGCTGGGTGGCGTACCACGCGGAGACCGCCTGAATATCCTCTTCGCTCATGCGCTTGGCAATCGCCCCCATTAGGTTTTGGGGGTCGTTACTGCGTGTATCGTTCTTCCAAGCGTTTAACTGTGCACTGATATAGCCTGCATGTTGACCAGCAATGCCGGGGAACGTCTCTCCCACACCCTGGCCGCCCGGGCCATGGCAGCTCTTACAGGAGACAATATAAGCGTTCCAGTCGCCCCGTTCGGCCAGCTGCTCGCCGCGATCCAGCAGCGCTTCATCGGCATTTTCGCCCCCTTGTCCCGGCGTTGGAGGGAGCTGGCTGTAATACGCCGCCACATCAGCAATTTGCTGGTCGTTAAGCATGTTCGCAAACGGCATCATGGTGGCGTTTTGGCGCTCCCCGGACTTAAAGTCATGCAGCTGCTTGGCGATATAGCCCGCATTAAGGCCCGCCAAACGCGGCCAGGACTCACCGCCGGAAATATTCATGCCGCCGCCGTTGGCTTGGTGGCAAGCGACACAGGTAGCCGATGTCTCTTGCCCACGCTCAGCATCCCCCTCTTGCGCCGGGCTGGCACTTGCCATCAAGCAAGCCCCCAACAGCAGGCTAAACCTACCCCACGTTGATGTTTTCATTTTCCTCCCCCCATTGCGTCGGTTGTTATGACGTTGTGCTATCGCGGTGGTCTATAGGAAGCGTAAGGTGCACATAGAAGCCCCCGGCTTTTGCGTTCTCAAAACGCACGTCGCCACCAAAACGCTCGGCAATCGCGGCAACAATCGCCAGCCCTAAGCCGCTCCCCTGCTGCTTACTGGCCCGCCAAAACCGTTGGGTCAGTTGGGCTAGCGCCTCTTCATCCACCCCTGGGCCTTGGTCGTGAACCGTAAAGGTCATGCCACCGTTGGTTGGGGCTGCCATTAGCGTGATCGGTGCCCCATCCGGCCCGTGGTGCAGGGCGTTATCCAGCAGATTGCGTAGCGCGGTAATCGCCAGCTCCCTGGGTATCGCCAAGCACACGCTAGGCAGCGCCTGTGGCCGTTGGCACTGGCCCTGGGCGGCGGCGCTATCGGCAATGGCCAGCTCAACCACCTGGGCAACATCGCTTGGCTCGCCATCATCGAAGCGCATTCGCCCCTCCACGCGGGCAAGCGTAAGCAGTTGATCTAAAGTATGGGCCAAGCGCACCACTCCCGCCTCGGCATGGTGAAGGGCTTGCTGAGCAACCTCCCCTTCGGCTCGCTGTGCGACCTGTAAGTGGGTTTTGATCGCGGTGAGAGGAGTACGCAGCTCGTGGGCGGCGTCGTTGGTAAAGCGCTGCTCCCGCACCAAGGTTTGCTGCACGCGTATTAAGAGGCTGTTGAGCGTATCGATAAGGGGCTTCATCTCTTTCGGCACGCCGTAAGTAGCCACCGGTGCCAGCGCTTCTGGGTGGCGGCTGGCTAACGACTCCCGCAACCGTGACAGCGGTGCCAGCCCGCGCCATATACCCACCCATAGCGCAATCAGGCTGCCGGTTAACGCCACCACAAACGGCACGACGGCTACCCGAACTACCCCGTTTAGCAGCATCGTGCGCTCATCCATGCGGTCCGCCGTGGTAATGACCAGTCCGCCGCGCTCGTAGGTAAAGACGCGCCAAGTGGTATCGCCCTCCTGGCGGTAGGTGTGACCGCGCTGCCCTGGCGCAAGCACGCTATCCATATTGGCGTGGGTGCGAGCAATCACCTCTCCGCGCGGCGAGTGCACCTGGCAGGCCAACCCCTCGATGGGTGGAATAGCAAGCGTTGTCATCATGCTCTGCTCCCACACCTCTTCCGGTAGCTGCAGCACCAGCCCTGCCACCATACGTGCCGACTGGGCCAAGCGTTGATCCAGCGTGGCAACGAAGGTTTCTTCCAGGTCGTTTAGCAGCCAGGCAGCAGCAACGCCCCAGAGCAGGGCGAGTGTTAGCCCTAGCGTGAGTAGCAGGCGGGCGCGTAGGCTCATCTCGGCCCCTTGGGCGTTTGCTCCAGCGTCTGCACGGCTTCCGGCTTGCCCAAGCGGTAGCCCAGGCCGCGCACGGTCTCGATAATCCCACTACCCAATTTACGGCGCAGATGATGAATATGGACATTGAGCGCATTACTCTCTACATCATCGCTTAGTCCATAGAGGCTATCTTTGAGCTGGTCCGCCGAGAGCACGCTGCGCGGGGCGTGTAAAAACGCCTCTAACAGCACCAACTCACGGCGGGAGAGCGCCACTAGTTCACCCGCTACCCGAACCTCCCGAGCGCTGGGGTCTAGTGTCAGCGCGCCATGCACGGTCAGCCCTTGGCTGCGTCCGGCCACGCGCCGCAGTAGCGCATGTAGCCGTGCCACCAGCTCATCTAAATCAAAGGGTTTTACTAAGTAGTCATCGGCCCCGCTTTGCAGCCCATCCACCCTGTCGCGCACGGCGTCCCTGGCGGTGAGTATTAGCACGGGGGTTGTCACCCCTTCGTCGCGCCAGGATTGCAGCAGCGCTAGCCCGTCGCCATCCGGCAGGCCGCGATCAAGGATGACCACGTCGCTGGCGACGCTCTGCATCGCTTGGCGTGCAGCCTGCGCCGAGGTCACGTGCTCCACCACGAAGTGGTACATCATCAGCCCAGAACGAATGCCAGAGGCCACCAGCGGATCATCTTCTATGAGTAGAACGTGCATAGCGGTTTCCTTGTAATGGAAGCAGCATGGCAAACGTGCATTAACTGAGCGTTAAGGCGTCCAGCACTGCCCTTGCGCCGGATCAAAAAAACGCCCTTACCAGGGGAAGTAAGGGCGTCATTGCGGGAAGCGTTACGAACTTATCGCACCAGACGCTGGGCAATAAACCAGCCCAGCACCATCGCCGCCAACAGTGCAAGCAGCGGCAGCGTTAGCCCACCGATAGAGGCGATGGCTGGCCCCGGGCAGTAGCCGGAAAGCCCCCACCCCACCCCAAACAGCGCCGCTCCGCCTAGCAGCTTGGCATCAAGCTCCTGCTTGGTTGGCAGTTGGAACTTGGTACCAAAGAGCGGCGTACCGCGAGCGAATACTAAACGGTAGCCCACAAAGGTGGTGCCTACGGCGGCCCCGAGTACAAACATCAACGTGGGGTCCCAGGCACCGGCAATATCTAAAAAGCCCAACACCCGCGCGGGGTCCGTCATGCCGGAAATCGCCAGCCCTATGCCAAATAGCAAGCCTGCGATGTAACCCGCTGCGGTTTTGACGGCTGGTGTACTCATACCCCACCCCCAATGACATGCCGCACCACATAAACCGTGGCAATCGCTGTGACCAAAAACATAGCCGTGGCCGCCATGGAGCGGGGGGCCAAGCGCGCCAAGCCGCAGACGCCGTGGCCGCTGGTGCAACCACTACCCAGCCCAGTACCGACGCCAACCAATAGCCCTGCCAGCAGCATCAGCGGTACGCCACCCGCTGGCTCACCAATCACGGCACCGGGCACGCCCGCCACGTTACCCAGCCCGCCGCCCACTGCCATCACCAGCAGCGGGCCGCTAATGAGCCCTACTAAAAACGCCCCCCGCCAAGCGCTATCGCCTTTGGGGCGCTGAGTAATTAAACCGCCAATGATGCCGCTGATACCGGCAATGCGGCCTAGTGCGCCCATCAGCCACACTGCTGAAAGCCCAATCAGCACACCTCCCACTAGCCCGTGCAGGCTCGCTATCCAATCCACATCTAGCTCCTTATGTTACCCAACGCTCGTTGCCTAACGCTTGGTTTTACAGGTGGATATACCCATGAGCGAATAAACTGGGCAGAAATTGAACAGCCCCGTTGCCAACGGCACGACCCCTATCCACCCCCATACACCAATCGTGCCCATCAAGGTCAGCACGATTAACACTAAACCCACCACAATCCGCGCTATTTTGTCGATGCCGCCTACGTTAGTTTTCATCACTGTTTCCTACCCATTTATGTGTCGTTAAGTAAAACCACCGCCGCTTAAAACCAGTTAATTGGTACTTTTAGGTATACTTGGCCGTTATCTTCGGCGGGCGGCAGCTCGCCGGCCCGCATATTGACCTGTACCGAAGGAATAATCAGACGTGGCATTCCCAGCGTGGCATCCCGTTCGGTACGCATTTTGACGAACTCTTCCTCACTAATGCCGTCATGGACGTGCACGTTCGTTTTGCGCTGCTCAGCAACGGAGGTTTCGTGCTGAAATAGCTCGCGCCCTGGGGCTTTATAGTCGTGGCATAGAAATAGCCGCGTTTGCTCGGGCAGCGACAGCACTTTCTGTATGGAGTGGTAGAGCGTGCGGGCATCGCCGCCAGGAAAGTCGCAGCGCGCGGTGCCGTAATCCGGCATAAACAGGGTATCGCCCACAAAGGCGGCATCACCGATCACATAGGTTAAGCAGGCGGGAGTGTGGCCAGGTGTATGCAGCACACGCCCCTCTAACGAGCCAATCGTGAAGGTATCGCCTTCATTGAATAACGCATCAAACTGGCTGCCATCTCGGGCAAACTCAGTGCCCGCATTGAACGCCTTACCAAAGATCTCCTGCACCTCGACAATATGCGCACCAATGCCCGTTTTGCCACCTAACTGCTCATGCAGGTATGGCGCTGCGGAGAGGTGGTCGGCGTGGACATGGGTTTCCAATATCCAAGCCACCTTCAGCTGCTTTTCACGAACAAAGGCTATTATTTGATTAGCTGAACGGACATCCGTGCGTCCTGCGGCGTAATCAAAGTCCAGCACTGAGTCGATAATGGCGCAGGCGCTGCTATCAGGGTCTTGCACCACATAGCTAAACGTGTTGGTTGGCTCGTCAAAAAAGTGGGTGACGATAGGACGTTGCATCCTGAAGCCTCCTAGTGATGGCCTGATGTTGGTGTCTCAATGCTCTAAGCATAGATCAAAAAAGGTTATATGTTTAGATCAATTTATAATTTCGGTACCTTTATTCCTGCTTTATGTTGATTAGCGTCAAAGCCTGCGCCCTTCTCGTGATCCAGCGATAGATGGGATTGGCACGACAAGAAGGAATAAAAAAACCGCTGCAGCTTACCGTGCAGCGGTTTCAAGGAGCTGGATCAGCTCACGTCACGCTGGTGCCTATCGCTACACCTTTCCCTGATTATCCAGCTCCACCGCCTTGTGCATCCGCGCCAGCAAATCGGGCACAGCCGCCTGTACGCGGTTCCAGCTAGGAATAAAGGGCCGTTCGCGGGGGTTATCCAAAAACAGGTTGCCCGCTTCCAACAGGTTGCTGGCAAACAGCTCCACCGCTTGTTCTTCACAGTGGCGGTCTAAACTCAGGCCGTTCATGGTGGCGTCGTGGTCGTAGGCTTCGATCAAATCGAGTGCTAAACGATAGTACGTGGCTTTTAGCGTGCGGAAGTCTTCACTGCTAAAGCTCACCCCCTGAGTGGCCAGCTTGCGGTAAAGCGCTTTAGCGATATCCAAGCTCATGCGGTTAAGGCCTGCATTGGCATCATCCTCGCTGACCGGCTGATGCTTGTGGTCGTAGGCATCGGCAATATCGACCTGGCAGAGCTGGCGGTGGGAGTAGTTGCGCTGTAGCTCGGAGAGCACGCCAATTTCCAGCCCCCAGTCGGCCGGAATACGGATGCCTTCCAGCACATCGCTGCGCATTGCGAACTCCCCAGAGAGCGGGTAGCGGAAGCTATCCAGATAGTCCAAATAGGGTAGCGGCCCGCATACCGTTTTTAGTGCCCGCAGCAGCGGCGTCACCATCAGCCGAGACACACGGCCATTCAGCTTTCCTTCGGCAATGCGCGGGTAGTAGCCCTTACAGAAGCTATAGTTAAAACGCGGGTGAGCCACGGGGTACATCAACCGGGCCAGCAGGCCACGGTCGTAGGTGAGGATATCGCAGTCGTGCAACCCCACCACCGCCGAGCGCCCGGAGGCAAGCACATATCCCGCGCAGTACCATACGTTGCGCCCTTTACCAGGCTCCAGGGCACCCAGCCCGTGGCTCTCCAGCTCGGCATCTAGCTCGCGTAGGCGTGGCCCGTCGTTCCATAGAATGCGCGTATGCTGGGGCAAGCGGGAGAAAAACTCCCGGGCGTACAAGAATTGCTCACGGTCGGCGCGGTCCAGGCCAATCACGATTTCGTTGAGATAAGGCACCTTCACCAACTCATCCACAATCGCAGAGAGCGCAGGGCCTTCTAGCTCGGAAAACAGCGACGGCAGGATCAACCCCATCGGGCGACGCTTGGCGAAGTGGCAAAGCTCCTGCTCAAGCGCCTCTACCGGGCGGCGGGTTAGGTTATGAAAGTCGGTAATCACACCATTTTGATGAAAATCACTCATGCGCTTCCTTCCTCTGGTTAAGCCGTCTCAGACTGCTGGCTAGATACCGCCGCTACCCGGCGGTCGTCTCGCCCCCACCAGTGGGCGACCCCCTCCGCCCAGCCTGTTGGCCCGGTTTCCTTAGTGCGGTATAGCGCTGCGTTATGGGGTGATACGGTTAAGCCGTGGCAGCCTTTGATAACCACTGCTTGATCAACGGCTTCCAGCATAGAGATATCGTTCGGGCCATCGCCTAGCCCCAACGAGAGCGGCTGCCGCCCGCGTAGCGCGGTAAAGCGCTGCACCAGCCAGTCAACGGCGCTGCCTTTATCCGAAGTCTTGCCCATCACATGCCAAAAGCGCCCGCCCTGGGTTAGCATCAATCCATCCCCCGCTAGCGCTAAGCGGAAGTTGGCCAGCGCCGCTTCATCATCTTCCCAGATCAGCGGCTCGCTACCTTCACGCTGGCGGGCCGCTTTGGCGCAGGCTTTGTCTAATCCGGTTAGCGCCATCACCTGCTCAAGCCCAAGCTCCCCCATACGGGTAAAACGAATGCCCAGGCGCTGACGCCAAACGTTCAGCCGCGCCCTAATAAAGCCACTGTCCACCCCGGTGTGCCTCACCACCACATTGTCACGGCCTCTGACGGGGCGGTCTAAGCGTGCATGGCACCAGCCAGGCGGCAAGCCAATCACCGCACCGTTTTCAGCGACGAACGGCGTGGCCGTTAGCCCTAACGCTTCACGTAGAGGAATAAGTTCGGCATGGGTTTTACTGGTGACAGGGATAACCGGTACGCCCAGCTGTTTTAGGCGGGCCAGCCACGGAGCGGCGGGGGAAAAGTCGTAGCTGTGGTGGTCTAACAGCGAACCGTCTAAGTCGGTGACCACCAAGCGCGGCTGAAGCGTTGGAACCGCGCTGCTGGGGAGTACTGCTGGCTCCGGCAACGCAGTGCGAGTCTGTTCGGTCATGGCACCACCTTATGCAAACCAAAAAAGCCGTTTTGCGGGCGTCTCTTTCAGATAAGCAATAAAGCAGAATATGTGCCAACGAAATTTAAATAATTTAAATCAAATACTTATATAGCCAACAAACGCTCTGCCCAATGAAGCTCCACAACAAGGCACAGAAAAAGCACTACATCTGTGCAAAAACAGATGCAAAAAAAGTGGCACAACCACTTGGCAAAACCGTTTAAATAGCTATACTCAAATTGTACCCACTGACAGCCTTGTACACCCCTCACCTGATGTCAGTGGGCTGCAGTGAGCCAAGCCCTTTCAAGCCCGCCTACCCCCGGCGGGCTTTTTTTTTGCGCTTGCTCTGCATGCTCTTACTCTACATGGATGACCACTTCTACTCGGCGGTTGCGGGCACGCCCTTCGGCGGTGTCGTTATCGGCTAGCGGCTGGGTAGCCGCTAAGCCCACTGCCCGTAAACGTTCAGGAGCCACACCGGCAGCCTCCAAGGCTTCTACAATCGCAATGGCACGAGCGCTGGAGAGCGCCCAATTAGATGAAAACTCCGGCGTGTTAATGGTTTGGCTATCGGAGTGACCCTCTACCCAGACTTCGCCATCGTAACGCTGGATAGTTTCTAGCAGGCTACCCACCAGAGATTCACCGCCCTCGGTCAGCTCAGCAGTGGCCGAGGGAAACAGCAGCCTATCCTGCACCCGCAAGCTAATCCCCTCCTCCACGCGTGATACTTCAACGCCTTCCAAATTCGGCAGGTAAGGGGATGTTTCAACGCGCTCAGGTAGATTTGCATCTAACGCGAGGGCACTGCTAATTGCCTCATCGCTGATTTTCTGCACATTGACGGGAGGACGATCGGTCAGCAGCACCATGTAATCCGCTATGGGTGAAGTAGCCACCTCTTCTTCTACACGCACTAAAGGGGTAGGCAGCATCGGGGCCAGGCGTTCAGTGAAGGATTCCATAGACGGCAGCTCAACTTCAGGAGTGACCTCTACCGGCTCAGGCAGCGCTAACAGCGGCGGCACCTTCGGGGTAAGCGCTGGCCGAGCAGGCAAACCGGCCACCCCCAGCGCGGCACTAATCGCCATGGGGCTTAATTCTCCAGGAGCGGCTGCCAAGACAGGGCTACGCTGCGGGCGCAATTTATCCAGCGCAGAGGGCAGTGGCACCTCAAGCGGTGGTGCAATACGCAGTTCAGGCTCCACTTGCTCTTCCGGTGCCGACCACTCAGGGCTTGTGACACCCGCCGCCGCCACAATAATCACAAACAGCGCCACCAGCAGCGTCATAATGTCGATATAGCTAATCATCCAACCGCTGTTGCTTTCATCGTCCGGGTACGCAGACAGCAGCGAATCGTGACGGGGGCCGCTGCGGTGGTCTTCAAGCATGGGTGTTATTACTCAAGTTGCTAACCTCGTGGCCGATCTATGCTAAGCATGGCAAACTAGTCTATCAAAAAGCTGTTTAGTAGCGATAAGGAACTATCAGGTGCGCATTTATCCCACGTCATTCCCCGTTGCCCGTTTGTTACGCCCCATTGGCTTGGGAATTGCCAGCCTGATGCTAAGTGGCTGTTTCTATGCCAATACCTCACAAGCCCCCATTGCTACCACTTACCCCTATACGGAACAGCAGCGCATGCAGGCCGCCCATCACTGGGATGTCCTCGCACGTCATGAGGCGACTCAAATCCTGCAGCGCGAACGCGTACGTTTTCGTGACCTTCACATTACGCCTGCTGAAGAGAGCAGTGAATCCGCCTATAGCGGCGGCGAATTTGGCAGAGGCTTTCGCACGCTGCTCACCAGCGAGCTAGTATCACGCGGCGCAACACTGATGACCGCCCCCACGGCAAACACCGCCAACATACAGGTGGATGTCGAAGTGGTCACACACCGGGACAGGGGCTTTATACGCCCACCCATGGGAGCCTTCACTGCGCTAACCGCAGGAATTGCCGTGGCCACCATTCCTTATAACCACTGGAGTGAGCCTGCCTTGGCCCTTATCCCCGGTGCCATCGCCGCCGATATTACCAGCGGCAGCTGGACGTATACCGGCAATGAAGAAGTGATCATTACCACCCAAATTCTGGACGGTGAGCGAATTCTCTACTCCTCCTCCAATATCTATTACATTAATCCGGGCGACCGTCGTCACTATGCTCCCCACCGGGTTCCCCAAGCACCCACCACGCCCACTGTTTCCATCACTGACACCTGGTAACGTTTATGCCTTTACGACTCCTACGCGCCCCGTTTAGCGTATTAACGCTGCTGTTAGCCATGCTGGCATTAACCGGCTGCTCGGCCCTGGATAATAAGGCACAGCCCGAAGAACCTAAGCCCGGCCTTTCGGAACTAGCTCATCAGGCAGCGCAGCAGATGGTGACCAATAATCCCGATCTTACTCGCTACAGCCCGATGATTGCGGCTACTTTTGTCAGCATTGATAACCTCAGCCAATCCTCTACCTTTGGCCGCATTAGCTCCGAGATCATGGCCTCCGCTTTGGCACAGCAAGGCATGCAGGTACGTGAAGTCAAAATGCGTGACAGCATGTTTATTGAAGAGAGCGTGGGCGAGCTTATTCTCTCCCGCCAGGTTCAACGGCTTAGCGCCCAGCACAACGCCCGCTCGATTTTGATGGGAACCTATGCCCAAGGGCAGGATTACCTTTATGTGAGCGCTCGGGTAGTGCGTGCTGGCGATGCCATGGTATTAGGTAGCGCCGATTTCCAGCTACCGCTCGACAATAACATGCGCAGCCTACTAGAAGGCCAGGGCGGCTGGTAACGCCCTGCTAGCTTAACCACTACGCACGGAACGGATTTAAAAGGATTCCCATGCCCACAAGGCCCACCACCCACAAAACCTTGATCGTGGTTGTTAGCCGTTTCATCAAGCTATTTGCTAACATCACCAAACTGCTGAGCTATGTGTTTCACGCTATTTTTCCCAACAAGCGCTTTACGCTGCCAGAACGCGCCGCGCCCTGGTTAACGCCTAAGCAAGACTCGGCAATACCACGTATTATTTGGCAAACTAACTTCACCAACAAAGTCACCCTACCGGTTTATCTCAACTACCTGTTTAACCGCTTGATGGCCCCGCGCTTTGAGTATCGGTTTATGATTACCGAAGCCCGCAAAGCGTTTATTGCCGAACACTACAACACAACAATTAATCAGCAGTATGACCGGCTACAGATTGGTGCCGCCCAGGCGGATTTTTGGCGCTTGCTGGTACTGCAAAAGCATGGTGGGGTGTATTTGGATATCGATGCCCACGCCATTTGGCCGCTTGCCAGCGTGGTCCCCGATGATATTGACGAGCTCTACGTCACCTCTCGCAAGGGCGAGCTAAGCAACTACTTTATTGCCAGCAAACCTAATAACCCCAACCTCGCGCTACTGATTGAGCAAATTAGCGTCAACATTAAGCAGAACCAGCTAACCAATGTGTTCGACATTACCGGCCCAGGGGTATTTATCCAGTGGCTAACCCACGCCAACGTGCCAACCGTGTCGTACCGCCACGCCTGCAACCAGGGCAGCTTTACCAATGAACACTTTCAGTACATTGATAAAAAAGCGGGTAAATGGACACGGGAGCAAAAAACCGTGGCGGTGATAGGGCCAACAGCCGATGAAGAGCCGCCAGTTAACGAAGCGAATTAAGTAACACCGGGTGCCGCAGCACCCAGTTTTAATTGCCTAGTTAGGCTTTTACGACACAGTTCTCGTTTCCGCACGATAACTTCCCCACAACACTGCTAACCAAAACGCATAGAATGTAGCGCCGCTGTTATGGGCCAAAAAGGTTTGCGATAAACCAAAATCAATAAACGCCACCGGTAGCAGCGTGCCCGCTATCGCCAGTGAGCGAGTGGGCAAATCAGGATGCGACAAACCAGGGGCGAACATTCTCAGCGGGATCATATAAAGCATGAGCAGCACGGCCAGCCCCACCAGCCCCCGTTTAGCAAAGGCATCGATAAACTCGTTATGGGCATGGCCAAACTCCGCCGCCACGGGAGAGATCACGCCCTGCTCGCCTAGCTCGCCCAAAGCCTCGCGGTAGCCAGCCTCGCCCCAGCCCAGCAGTGGCCGCTCGGCAATTAACTGGGAAGCACCGCGCCACATTTCAAAGCGCAACCCCAGGGATGTATCGGTTTCCGTACCGGCGACATAGTGGCTAATATCGCTAACAGCAGCCTCAACCCGCTGCTGAACCCCCGTTTGCGGCAACAGATACACCGCTGCAAACAGGGTCAATACTGCTCCAACCGCGCCTACCTTTACCGCCATAGGCAACTGGCGGCCGTAACCACGGTAGAGCACATATCCCACCACTGGCAGTCCCACCCAGCCGCCACGGCTACCGGACATCAACGAGCCGAGCATCCCCAGCAAAGCCCCCAGCAGCAGCAAAGCAACCCACGCATTTCGTTGGCGCTGAACCACCGCCCAGCCCAAGCCCGCAAAGCACAGCACGCCCATTAGCATGCTTAGATTGCCAAACTGGATCGCGTGCAGAAAGCCACTCGCCCGCGCAACGCCCTCTACCAGTTTCAACCACAGGGCCAAACTACCGGCACCAATAGCGCCTAGTGCCACCCCACCCCACAGCCAGTGCAAACGCGGCGGGTAACGCATTATCAATAGCAGCACCGGTATGGCCAGCAAAAAGCGCAGCGGCCTATCAAAACCGCGGGAACCAAGTTCAATCGTCGACATAACCCCCACTAAGATACCGTAGGCTGCCAACGCTACGATAATCCAGCGGTCTTGAGGGAGCAGCACGGAAGAGGCACGCTTAAAACGCTTGGACAACAGGGCGGCGCTCGCCAGCAGGAGTAGCACAGGGCCAATCGAGTAACCGGAAGGCACCACCAGCGCCAGCGCGCCCATCAAAAACACAGCAAAGCTGGTAATATGGGCCAACGGCCCAGAACGGGAAACATGGGGGCTTAACATACAGGTAAACGAACCTAAACAGCGCAATAAAGCCGCTGATAATAGCATAGCCCCAGGTTGGCTACGCGGGCTGATTCTCCGGCAGCGTTACTTCCAGCGCTTTACCGTGTTTAGCCGCTAACGCCTCAAGGGCCGCTTTTAGCGCCTGTCTAGCGTCGGTGTCCCCGTGTACCAAATGGATACTGCGCGGCCAGTGGCGCATCTGTTTAACAAAGCCTAACAGCCCCGCTTGGTCGGCGTGAGCAGAGTAACCGCTAATGGTAGTCACCCCCGCTTTAATGTCATAACGCTCGCCATCCAGCATCACCCAACCGCCCTGGGGGCCGTAGCGCTGGATATCCCGTCCCGGCGTGCCCGCCCCCTGGTAGCCCACAAACAGCACCTGATGGCGCGGATCACCCAGCATGGCTTTTAAATAGTTCACCACCCGGCCACCGGCACACATCCCGCTGGCGGCAATCACCACTGCAGGCCGCCCGCTCTCGGCCAAATAGCGCACCGTTTGTTCGTGGGTGTCGTGGCTATCCACTGTGTATAACGATGCAAAGCTCAGCGGATGACGGCCAGCGCGAACGCGGGTTTGCGCCTCGCTATCCCAAAACGGCTTGAGGTCGCGGTACACCTGGGTAAAGCGCGCCGCCAGCGGCGAATCGACAATAATCTCCAACGACTTCCACAACGACTGCTTATCCGCACTATGGATAATCCCCTCAAGCTCATACAGCAGCTCCTGGGTACGGCCAATGCTGAAGGCAGGCACAATCACCGTCCCTTTATTATGTAGCGCCTGTTCAATGGCCTGTTTTAGCTTAGCGGCTCTATCCAAGCGGCCTTCGTGCAAGCGGTTTCCATAGGTGGATTCCAACACCAGCACATCCGCTTTGGCGGGGGCTTTTGGTGCTGGCAGCAAGGGGGAGTTGGCAGCACCCAAATCACCTGAAAACACCACCCGCTGCCGCCGCTTGGTCGAAGGGTCGCGCAGGGCAACCTCCACATAGCTAGAGCCTAAAATATGCCCAGCGCGCTGAAGCTTAATGTTCACATGGCGGGTAGGTGTTGACGTCACGTTATGCCATTTACCAAACGCTAATGGCACTAACTGCTGCTCCACCCGCTGCAAAAACTGCTCAATTAACCGTGTATCGCGGGTAAAGCCAATCTTTAAGGCGTCTTCAATGACCAGTGGCAGCAGCTTGGCGGATGGCTTAGAACAAAAAATCGGCCCCGTAAACCCCGCAGCCAGTAGATAAGGCAAACGCCCCACATGGTCGATATGCACATGGGTAATCACCAGGGCATCAATGGATGCCACATCGAAATCGACGGTTAACTGCTCAAACTCATCAGATTTTGCGCGAGAAACCCGGTGCTTTAGCGCCGGGAGGGATAGCGCGTCGCTCGCAGGGCGACTTGGATCACGCCACCGCCTGTCCCGCTCCTCCTGTTAGGTTGGTGAAGGGTGTGAAGTGATAGCCGTAGCCATCACCGCGTTGTATCACGGTGCAGTATTTGTGCGAGATGCCTTGTACCGCACCGTGTTCTGTTTGGATATTGAAACTTCCGGTTTTGCGTATCGCAACCCGCCCCGTATGGGTACCGGCCTTCTTGCCGGTGGGCACCATCGCACGCACCATGTCGCCAGTCTGAAAGCCCTGTACCTGCTTCTGCCGCATCAGGACGCCACGCGGAAACCCGTGTTTCGTTAAGCGGGTGCGTTGATAGCTGCCACGCCCCATCGCCTTGATGGTTAATGTGGGCACTGTCCAGTCATGCAGCCTCTCGAAAGCCCCGACACAAGCGGCGTCCAAGGCATGCGTCTTGGGGATGTTGAGGCGCTGCCGGTTGTATTTGGTGCGGCCACCGCTGCTGACGGCGACCAGTAACCCCGTGGTCTTGAGCGCGGAGAACAGCGCCCAGCGGGTCGCATTAACGGCGCTGGCATCTTTTAATGGCTGCTTGAGCTGGCGCTGTACGCGCGCTAGTCGAATGCCAGCGGTGTGGCCATTGGCTTTCAAGCGGCGCTTCAAACCTTTGCCCGTGGCGAAAAAATCGGTAAGTGTCTGGCTATTTTTCTCGGCATTACAGGGATGGCAGCTCAGCGTTAAATTGCTGACACGATTCGAACCGCCGCGTGAACGCGGCACCACATGTTCGATTTCCAGCGGCGTGTCGCCGGTGCCACAGTAGGCACACTCACGCCCCCACTTTTCCAGTAAATATTCGCGCACCTCGTAGCCCAACAGCGTGCCTTGCTGGTACTCCACGCCGCTGATCTCTGGGTTGTCCAGCTTCTGCGTGTCAAAGCGCACCAGCTCCTGACTGATGGCGGTGATCGGTGCCAACTTGCTGAGTCGTTCTACCCAGGCCATCACCGTATCCACTCGATGCTGCAGGCTGGGGGCCAGCCATCCTTTGGGTTTGGTGCGATTATTGAAGCGCGGGGCGCGGTAACGCAGGTTGGCACTGCGGCGGCGACGCCGAAAAGCCGCCCGTTGCTGTAATGCCTTTTTGATCTGATAACCGCGATGCACCAGCTCGAACAAGCACAGCACATGCCGCTGTTCGCTATCTGTTTCACGCATCAGCGCTAGCCCGGTCGTTTTGCTGCCAGGGTCGATGCCTAAGCGTAGCGGCTGGATATCGCCGCCCACTCGATCTTTCAGCCGAATCGTAAACGGGTAACGCTTATGCACCACGGCACGCCCGCGCTGTAGCAGCAACCGAGCGCGCTTTTCGCTGCATGGCATCAACGGCTGCTTTTGTTTGTCCAAAACGAAAACCGCCATGCGATTTCCTCCTAATCAATGCCCTTACGGGCCTGGTGTCGCGGGGCTTTTGCCCCGTCTCCCCTCGGGAATGTCGATAACCGGCTCCTGCCGACGATGCCGCTGCCAGCAGCAATCAAGACCTTCGGCGTTTTACCTTGCGCCAGCATGATCTTGACCTTTCAGAGCGCCAAACTGAGGAAGCATTTGGCGGTGAGTCTTGGCGACCTGTTATCAACGTAGCGGGTTGGCTACCGCTCTCCCTGGTCAACCGGGCTTGTTGTCACAAGCTCCCGCCTTCAGGCGGGGGTAGTTGACCCTGCCCGGCATCTTCACCCTGGAACAGCCCGCAATCGATTAATAGCGAATGGTTATTACCATAAAAAAGCTGGTGGCAGCTCCCCGTTACGCCACTGGCACCACCGCGATGAACAAGCCGAGAAAGAGACTCTAAAGAGGCAGCTACCGTCATATTAAGTACCTTGCTAACAACAGAATGCTCTTAAACACCACTACGCATCACATTAGCATTAATTTTCATTAGCTATAGTGATGAAACATATTAACATGAAATAACGAGCTATATTGATAAATACCTAACTCCATTGCATGGTGCATTTGTAAGTCCGCGAAGTCCTCTCTAGATAACCGACCAATGGCATCAATATTGATACGGTACAGGGGCACAGAGTGGTCTTTAATACGGGTAAGCTGCCTTTCAACATCAGAAATCAGTATCAGCACTCCCTTTCTTGCGAGCAGCTCACAGGCGCTGTGGGCAATTTCAGCATCAATTTTAATTCGGTATAACAGATGGTAACGGTCTATGACAGAGGCAGAAAATTGCCGGTTCTCACCAAACAGCGGCAGCGTCCCTCTTTCTTTTAAAGTAGCTAAGGCGCTCTCGGCAACGCAAAGCTGCGCGCCACTCTTATTATCAGCCGAAGGCTGTAAGGAAAACGGATACGCCTGCAAGCACATAGGCAAAAAGCGCTCTTTCGCTGCTTCACTGCCCTGCAGGTTGGCCTGCAACTCTAGCGACTCATCCAGCAAAACAGCCATAGACCAACGCTGCCGCTGCTGCACAATGACCACTGGAAAGTAAGCCGACGTACGCGCCAGTTCGCTTAAACTGATAGGCAGCCACTTATACCTGCGCTTGAGTACCTGCTCTAGGCTAAACCGCCAACCCAAATGAGCGTGCTCTGCATAGCTGAGTGGGATGTGAGACAGATACTCATTTAGCATAAGCACCCCCTAACAAAACGTTACATTATCTAACACCAAAAATATGAGATTTTCCATACCCAATAAGCTATTTATTTAGAAATAGTTAGCAAAGAAACACTTCCTCGCAGGGGGATAGGGGAGGGACAAGGAAGGCAGCGGTTAGCAAGCTAATATAGTAGGACATTTAAACGAACGTTTATCCCACGATCGTCATGCTATTCAAACAATAATAACCTATAAAATATGCTCCTTCAGTTTCTCCAAACTCATAAACCTAATCTTTAATTGCTAGAAAAAAACAACCTTGCCATGCATAATGCGCCAAAGATAACAATTTAACTTTAACAAAATGGTCATTTAAGGACACTGGCTATGCCCCTGCTAACGCCACAACAAGAAGAAGCTCTCGTTAAAGAGCTGGTCGACGTCGTAGAGAGTTTTCAAAAAGAAATCAGCAATCATCCCGAACGCTATGAAGCCGTCATTACTCAGCCCAACGAAAGCCACCTAGTTATTAAGTTACAGCCCATTGCAGGCAGGTTAGAGGAGCAAGCAGGGGGCAGCGGGCATTAAAAGGTGTTGCTATTACCACCTAGCCAGCCGCCCTCACCTAATATTACACAGCCCAGAGTAAGCTGATGCCTAGCGGACGATAAACAGCCGCACTACTCTACTCGTATACTTCAGCTTCAGACAGCTGACTACCCGCTTGATCTTTTTCCGACAGCGCAATCTCTACCGGCAGCGTGGGCCACTCAATGGCAAGCTCCGGATCATCGAAACGGATGCAGCGCTCTGATTCAGGGTGGTAGTAATCAGTGGTTTTGTACAAGAAGTCAGCGGTTTCTGACAGCACCACAAACGCATGGCCAAAGCCTTCCGGCACCCACAGCTGGCGATTATTGTCAGCAGACAGCTCAACGCCTACCCACTGCCCAAAATGCGTCGAATGGCGGCGCAGGTCTACCGCCACATCCCACACGCTGCCCTGGGTAACGCGCACCAGCTTACCTTGCGGCTGCTCAAGCTGGTAATGGATGCCACGTAGCACCCCCTGGCGGGAGCGGGAGTGGTTATCCTGCACAAACTCGCGCTTGCACCCAGTTGCTTCTTCAAACGCTTTTTGATTAAAGCTTTCCATAAAAAAGCCACGGGCATCGCCAAACACCTTAGGGGTAAGAATAAACACCCCCGGTAGAGACGTCTCTTCAACCTGCATTAATAGCCCCCTTTAGCATCTAAACGGTTTAACAGGTACTGGCCATAGCCGGTTTTTGCCAGTGCCGTGGCGCTTTCACGCAGCGACTCATCGCTTAGCCACCCCTGCTGCCAGGCAATCTCCTCCAGGCAAGCAATTTTCAACCCCTGGCGGTGCTCAATGGTTTGCACGTACTGACTCGCCTCTAACAGGCTATCGTGGGTACCGGTATCCAACCAGGCAAAACCACGGCCCAAGCGCTCGACGCGCAGGTCGCCACGCTCTAGGTAGGCATTGTTCACGCTGGTAATTTCCAACTCGCCTCGTTCGGAAGGCGTAACCTGCTTGGCGATCTCGACCACATCGTTATCGTAAAAATAGAGCCCGGTCACCGCATACGGCGACTTCGGCTTGGCGGGTTTCTCCTCAATAGAGACCGCTTTACCCTCGGCATCGAACTCCACCACCCCAAAGCGCTCCGGGTCTTTCACTAAATAACCGAACACCGTTGCCCCGCTACTCTGTGCCGCCGCCCGCTTTAACTGGTCTGAGAAGTGTTGACCGTGGAAAATGTTATCACCCAGCACCAAGCACACCGGCGCATCGCCAATAAACTCTTCACCAATAATAAACGCCTGCGCCAAGCCATCTGGGCTAGGCTGCACTGCGTACTCAAAGCGCACACCGAAAGAGTCGCCATTGCCCAACAGGTTTTCATACTGAGGCAAATCTTCCGGGGTAGAGATAATCAAAATCTCGCGGATGCCAGCCAGCATTAACACCGAAATCGGATAATAGATCATCGGCTTGTCGTAAATCGGCAGCAGCTGTTTTGAAACACCGCGCGTGATGGGGTGCAGGCGCGTACCGCTGCCACCTGCCAAGATAATGCCTTTACGTTGCATCGTATTGCTCCTTGCTCGTTACCCGCAGAACTAACGCGAGCTTGCTATTTCTTCCACGGTAAGCGCCAGCTGACTTTGCCAGCTGGGCAATTGGATGCCAAGCGCCTGCTCAATTTTATCAACGCCCAACCGAGAGTTATGCGGGCGAACCGCTGGCGTAGGGTAATCGCTTGTTGGTATGGCTGAAACACCCTCAGGAGTAATCTCCAACGGTAGCCCAAGGTTGCTGGCTAACTGGAAAATCTCGCAGGCAAAGCCATGCCAGCTCGTTGCCCCTTTAGGGGCTAAATGATACACGCCGCTCTCGATACCCGATGCCGTGGCTGTTTGTAGCTGAGTACCGTGTAGCTTAGTAAGCGCTTGCTGTGTGACTAACGCAATCAGCCTTGCAGGCGTTGGCGCACCAATTTGGTCACTCACAACGCTTAAGGCGCTACGCTCAGCCCCTAAACGCAGCATGGTTGATAAAAAACTCTTACCATGGGCGCTGTACACCCAGCTAGTGCGAAAAATCAGGTGCTGGCAGCCACTCTTAGCGACCGCTTCATCGCCTGCCAGCTTGGTAGCCCCATAAGCATTGCATGGCCCCGTGGCAGCGCCTTCCTGCCAGGGAGTATCACCCTCACCGTTGTAAACGTAATCCGATGAGTAATGTACTAACCAAGCACCCCGCTGCTGGCAATACGCCGCCAACTGCGCGGGCAGCTCCGCGTTCAGCCGCGTTGCCGCCTCAAGGTCTGTTTCAGCGTTATCGACCGCCGTATAAGCGGCGGCATTTACGATAAGGTCAGGCTGCTGTTGTGCCAAAAACGCATCCACGGCGTCAGCATCCAACAGATCCAAGGCCGCCCGGTTAGGCGCCAGAATCTCACCAAACGTAGCCAACTGACGGCGTAGCTCAAAGCCAACCTGGCCACTGCCGCCGGTGATCAGAACCTTCATAACCCATTCCTTTGTGAAACACTTGAATTCATCATCCTACCCACCTGATTACTACGTCAGTGGTAAGCAGCTTTAGCTCGCGACCGTTTGGGCTTACAGCCTGCTTAAACCAAGGGGTGCTTTCAGCACCCATCGCGCGCTGAAGCGCCCTCCTACCGCAAGGCTTGCAACTCGGCTGAATACAGCACCTGTGGGAGGCAGCTTTAGCTCGCGACCGTTTAGGTTTCCAGCCTCCGTAAGCTAAGAGGCGCTTTCAGCACCCTTCACTTGAAGCCGACAGAATCGGCTGGTGAACGCTTCAAGCGTGAGCGCTAGCGCCGGGTCTTGCTCCAGCTTCTCCACTCTCTCAAGCGTAAGAGAAGCACCAAACGCTTGGCTGTCTGCATAGTCCAGATGCTTAATTTCCTTGCTAACCACTCTTACAAGAAAATTCAGCCTCTCTTGCGTTTCTGGCAATAGGTTCACAATACAATCCCTTGTTCTTGTGCAACATGGTGAATCATCGACTTCTCTAGGTTAGGGGCATTCAGCACAATATCTATCTTTTGATCGCCCAATTGCTCAATGATCTTTGCTTCAATTCTAGCGATAGCCCAAGCAGGATTGCTTACCGCCTCTCCCACCGTAATCATCAGATCAATATCTCCACCTTTTGCGAGGTCATTGGTGCGTGAACCAAACACTCGCAGCTGGGCACTTTCGCCAAGCACATCCTTGGCAGCTTTTTTAATGGCTGTCACTTCTCTACCCGTTAATCGCACGGCTACTCTCCAGCGTATAAAGTACGTGAGCTGATACGGCACCCCGCCTTTTTACATTGTAACGTAGGGCAGGCGACCGTTTGGGCTTTCCAGCCTCCGTCAGCTAAGGGGTGCTTTCAGCACCCATCGCGCGCTGAAGCGCCCTCCTACCGCGAAGCTTGCAACTCGGCTGAATACAGCACCTGTGGGAGGCAGCTTTAGCTCGCGACCGTTTGGGCTTACAGCCTGCTTAAACTAAGGGGTGCTTTCAGCACCCATCGCGCGCTGAAGCGCCCTCCTACATGAAGCCTTACCAACGCGGACCACCTATCAAATAGCCTCCAAAAAGGCTACTCGGCTGAATACAGCACCTGTGGGAGGCAGCTTCAGCTCGCGACCGCTAGGCCACCAACACCAACCTCAGAGCTATAAGCTACCCAAACGTTCCCCTTGGTAGCTGCCATCCTGAACCCGCTGCCACCACTGCCGGTTTTCCAAATACCACTGCACGGTTTTACGCAGCCCGGTTTCAAAGGTTTCTTCTGGCTTCCAGCCCAGTTCACGCTCAATCTTGCTGGCATCAATGGCGTAGCGCAGGTCGTGGCCTGGGCGGTCTTGTACAAAGGTAATCAACTCACGGTAGGAACGCTCGGCAGGCACCAGATCCTGCAGCAGGTCGCACAGCGTTTCCACTACTTCAAGATTCGCCTTCTCGTTATGCCCGCCGATATTATAGGTTTCGCCTACCACGCCTTCGGTGATGACCTTAACCAGCGCACGGGCGTGATCTTCTACATATAGCCAATCGCGCACCTGCTGGCCATCGCCATATACCGGCAACGGCTTACCGGCCAGGGCGTTCAAAATCATCAACGGGATAAGCTTTTCAGGGAAGTGATAAGGCCCATAGTTATTCGAGCAGTTGGTCACTAACACCGGCAGCCCATAGGTACGGTGCCAAGCCCGCACCAAATGGTCAGAACTTGCTTTACTGGCCGAATAAGGCGAGCTGGGCGCGTAAGGGGTTTCCTCGGTGAACAGATCTTCCGGCCCTTCTAAATCGCCATATACCTCATCGGTAGACACATGATGGAAGCGGAACGCCGCCGCCTTTTCAGGGGCCTTGGCCTGCAAGCTTTTCCAATACTGGCGGGCTGCCTCTAACAGCGTATAAGTACCCACGATATTGGTTTGAACAAACGCCGCCGGGCCATCAATGGAGCGGTCTACATGGGACTCCGCCGCCAGGTGCATCACCGCATCCGGCTGGTAGCGCTCAAAAATAGCCGCCATACGGGCAGCATCGCCAATATCCGCGTGCTCAAACGCATAGCGCTCGTTGCCCTCCACCGCGGCCAGCGATTCAAGGTTACCGGCGTAGGTGAGCGCATCCACATTCACCACAGCGTGCTGTGTGTTCTCAATTAAATAACGCACCACCGCTGAGCCAATAAAGCCCGCACCGCCTGTAATCAAGATGTTCATCTTCTCTCCAACATCAAAAAAATTAAACAACAGATATCGTATCTACCAGCACTGCGGCCCGCTCAGCTCAAGGCGGCAACCATACCAGAAAACCCTCTATTTCGGCATGAGCAAAGCGAATCTACACTGCATCATAGCGTTGGCCATCAATCAGCAAGGTGTATTTTCAATAGAGTTACTTTTACTACTCGGATGACTAATTCGTTCAGTAAAAAAATAAAGCACACCATCTTGTCGGTAGGTATAGCGATGAAAGCTTGTGTCACACTCCCCGCTTGTTATTATCTCCGCTTTTCCGCCTATCTTCGGCTAGCCACTGACCAGAAAAAGTATCGTCGGCCTATGCTGGCATAGCCGTGGTGGCTTAACAGCGTAGGGAATGACGCATGCTGTTTAACTCGTTTACCTTTATTTTTGCTTTCTTACCCATCAGCCTGCTGGGCTATTTTGGGCTGAACCGATATCGGCTTGCGCTGGCGGCCAAAGCATGGCTGGTGCTGTGCAGCCTGTTTTTCTATAGCTGGTGGAACCTAGCTTACCTGCCGCTTATTTTGGGCTCTATGCTGGTGAACTATGCGATGGGCACTGCGCTGACCCAAGCAACGGGGCGCCGCCCCAAGGTGAGCCCACGGGTACTGCTCACCTTGGGTATGGTATTTAACCTGGGGCTACTGGGTTATTTTAAATACGCCAATTTTCTAGTAGAGAACCTTAACCACCTGGGTTGGCAGCTAGACTCTCCCGACGTGCTGCTGCCTCTAGCGATTAGCTTTTTTACCTTTCAGCAAATTGCCTATCTAGTGGATAGCTACCGCCAAGAAACCCACGAATACGATTTTCTTAATTACGCGCTGTTTGTAACGTTTTTCCCCCAGCTGATTGCCGGGCCGATTGTTCACCACAAAGAGATGATGCCGCAGTTTGCCTCGGCCTATCAGCGAGTTGCGCGCTACCGCCATATTGCTCTGGGGCTGTTCGTGTTTTCTATAGGCCTGTTTAAAAAAGTGGTGATTGCCGACACCTTTGCCCAGTGGGCCACCCCTGGGTTTGAAAGCAGCGTTCCGTTACCGCTGTTAGAGGCGTGGATCACCAGTTTAAGTTATACCTTTCAGCTCTATTTTGATTTTAGCGGCTATACCGATATGGCCATTGGGGCGGCGCTTCTGTTTAACATTCAACTGCCCATTAACTTCAACTCGCCTTATAAAGCACTGAGCATACAAGACTTCTGGCGGCGCTGGCATATTACCCTAAGCCGTTTTCTGCGTGATTACCTATATATCCCCCTGGGGGGTAACCGGTTTGGTACCTGGCGTACTTATAGCAACCTGTTTCTTACCTTTTTGCTGGGTGGGCTATGGCACGGTGCCAGCTGGATGTTTGTTATTGGGGGGCGCTGCATGGGGGCGCGCTGGTGGTTCACCGACTTTGGCAGCGTTGGGGCGGTGTGCTCCCCACCGTGCTTGCCTGGGTCGTGACCTTTCAATTTATTAACCTAACCTGGGTGTTTTTCCGCGCTGAAGATATGCAGGCCGCACTGAATGTGTTGAGCGGTATGGTGGGCCTGAACGGCGGCCTGAACGGCTCACTCAGCGCCATTCCTACTAGCCACCTTGCCTGGCTGGGCACCCTGCCTGACCACCTGCCCGTGTGGGGCACTGCCCTGGCGGTACACAGCCTGCCTTTACTGGCCATGGTGGGGGCATTTTGGCTGATTAGCCTGAATAACACTGCCACTCTGATGCGCCAGCGGTTAACCGCCTTGCGTATGGCCGGGGCGGCGGTGCTGTTTGCTTGTGCCCTGTATATGTCGCTGGCGGGTGCCAGCAGCGTCTTTTTGTATTTCAACTTTTAAGGTAACGCCATGATGAAGCGACGAATCGGGCTGTTTTTTAGCCTCGCGCTGGGGCTATTAGCGATACTGCCGCTGCTGAATATTGCCCATAGCGGGCTAAGCCGAGAAACCTTCACCCAGCCGCGCACCCTGTACCGGCTAGACCCGGTGATCCCCTACCTGAGCCAATGGCTGCTGCCGCTGGGGGTAAGCCCTTTTGCCGAGCAGGTGGTGGTTGGCCAACAGGGCTGGCTATTTTTAGGCGACCGCTACGCCCACACCCTAAGCGCTAAGCGCCAACCGGCCCTACCGGCCCAGGTAGCGCCCAGCGCCGCAGCGCTTACCCAGTGGCGCCGCTATGTACAGCAGCGCGGGGTGATGGATATGTACTTAATGATTGGGCCGGATAAAGGTAGCGTGTATTCGCATCGGTTGCCCCGCTGGGCCACACCGCAACCGCCTAGCCATGCGGCGCTACTGGCGGCCAGCCCGTTTGGGCACCGGGTAGTCAACCCCACCGCGGCCTTGCAAGCGCAGCGAGACCGCGCAGAAGATGACCTGTATTACCGCACCGATACCCACTGGAATGCCCTGGGGGCGTGGCAAGCATTTGACACGCTAATGGCACAGCTGCAAGCCCACCACCCTACCCTTCGCCACCCGCTGCAAGCCCGCTATACCGGCACCGTGCCAACCGACGGCGGCGATTTGGCCGATTTTTTACGCCTAGGGGCACACTTGGTGGATAAAGAGCCACAGCTGGCGCTGAACGCCACGGCCCAGGTACGCCAGTACCGCTGGCCTGAGAATACCCTGGTGGCGGAAGGTGGCCCAGGGCGCATTGGCACCCAGCGAGAACCGCTGCGGGTGGTAAGCGACAACGCCGCCAACCCACTGCGCGTGCTGTGGCTGAGGGATTCGTTTGGTACCGCGCTAGCGCCCTACATGGCGCTCACCTTTGCAGAGACACTGCAACTGGATTACGACCGCACGCCTCCGGCACGATTTGCTGAATTGGTGGAAGGCTTTACACCCGACCTAGTGATCATCACCGCCGTAGAGCGCAACCTACGTAACGACTTCTTTAGTGCCCTGCCGCCCTCGTCGGCTATTCTGGACACTCATAGCTTAGGTGCCCTGCTAGGTAGCCAATGATGCATAGGGCCCGATAGCAGCCCTGATGCATCGCCAGCCTCTTGGTTTATATTGTACTCTGCTTATCAAATAATCGGCACAAATGGCACACAGCCGCCCAGCATCGCGGCCACCAACAACACGGTGCTTACCTTAATCATCGAAATCAAAGCTCAAATCCTCATCGCTATCAAAGAAGCTATCCAGGTTTTCCGGGGCCGCCACATGGCCAGGGTTTAACCGGGCCAAACGGGCCAGCAAGTGCGTTTGGGGAAGGGAGAGGTTGATAGCGTAAGCAATCGGCAGTGCATGCGCCTTACGCAACGCCAGAAACGCTTCGTCATCCAACTGGGCCAAGGCCTTTTCGTCAATCATGTGCAGGCCATCTATTACCATGCCCAGCTGGCGTGTTAGCGCTTCCGACCAGGGGGTGATAACCCCCGCGCGGGCCAGCGCCGCCAGTGCCTTCTGGGTAGCCTGCTGTTTACCGTAGGCTGCTTTAAGCGTTTCCACCCGAGTGCTTACCGCCGCTTTCAGCTGCCCTTGGGCATCAAAGAACGGCTCGCCTGCTTCCCCTTCGGCCAGAAAGCCGCTTTCGTGATCAAACGTAACAATGCCCTTCTCGCCCACCGTCACCACCTCAAACGGGTGGGTCGCTAACCATTCGGGCTGGTACTGACCCATCCACTTGCCATCTTTAATAAACAGGTTATGGTGTGCCTCCACGCCGCACACTCCCACTAAACGCCACTCACGCCCCTGCTTAACTAAAGCCAGGGGCATGGTGGCAGCCGCTTTAGCAAGCTCCCCAGCATGAAGGGGCAACAGCGAGTGAGAAGCAGCAAAGGCAAGACCCTGCGGTGGGCGCCAGGTTTTTCCCTGGCATTCTTTTGGGCTCAGTACGAGTGGTGTTGGCATAACGGCTCCTTGTTTTCGTTACGAAATATGTCGCCTAGTGTGCCATAGACACACCCAGGATGGGCTGGCAAAGTGCGCACCTTACGACAGCGACGGAATCACCGCCACCGCCTCGCGCAAGCGCTCCGGGCTTAAATGGGCATAGCGGCTGGTGGTGCGTGCATTGGCATGGCCTAGCAATATTTGCACTTCATACAGGCTACGCCCCGCATTCACCAAAAAGCTCGCAAAGCTATGGCGTAAATCGTGCAACCGTAACTCCGGCATGCCAGCCTCCTTGCGCGCCTTGTACCAGCTGTAATAGACAGTGATAAACGGCTTGCCGGTAGCCGGGTTAGCAAATACCCAGTCGCACCGGCTTGGCGCACCCGCCTTGCGTTGTGACAGTAGTGCCAACGCCCCTTCCGACAGCGGTATATAACGAATACGCCCCGATTTCGTGTGCGGAATACGCCACAACTGATGCGCCCAATCCACATCCTGCCAACGGGCGTTCAGCACTTCCCGCTTGCGCGCTCCGGTATACAGCAAAAACGACACGATATCCGCCAAGCACGGGTTTTGGCTATTGCGCACGCTGACCAATAAGCACGCCACTTGTTCTGGGGTGAGGTAGCGCTCAATACGGTTATCCTCCTTTAGACAGCGCACTTCCCGCACGGGGTTTTCCGTGATGCCCGTGATTTTCCAGCGCATCGCCAAGCGATAGCCATACCCCAGCACAAACAGCACTCGGTTAATGGTGGCGGGGGCATAGTCGCGGGCCTGCATACGGCCGACCACACGGGCAATATCCGCCCCGGTCAGTTCCCCCATTTCCCTAGGGCCCAGCAGGGGAAGGATATGCAGGCGAATCATCGAATCATCCGTTGACCAACTGCGCTTATAGGTTTTTACATAGGGCAGATAGTGGTCAGTAAAAAAGCAAGCCACCGTTGGCCCTGCCCCTGGCAACAAGACGGCCTCGGGGTTGGCACCCACACGCACTTTACGCAGTGCCTCGCGGGCTTCGTGGCGGGCTTCCTCTAACGTGATCACGCGCGCATTCCCTAACGTGAGATAGCGAGTGCGCCCATCAGCGCGGTAGCGCAAACGGTAAGCCATGCGCCCGCTGCGCTGTATATCCACAAACAGCCCGCATAACAGCGTATCCAGCACCACCCAGTGTTGGCGGTCTGCGGGGCACACTAATGCTTGTACGACCTCTTCTGTTAATCGCGTGACGGTCATGGTCAGTCTCCTTAGTGAGTAGCCTCATTAGGAAACTATGTACTGTCATCCCAAAACTGCCACTTTTCTGGGCGGTTACGCGGCGGTTCAGGCCACCCTGATGAGTTGCCGATACGTTGCGCTCATTTAATAAAGTGAAACTACACAGTGCTATCAGTGAGTTAAGCGGGAATGTTTCCGAGAGCTGACTGAAGCACTGGCTGCTCTGCAAACCGCCCGCGATGACGTTTCCACCTTCCTGGAAAACGCACTCGATGTTGAGCAGGTAGCCGACGTGGCGGGTAGCGGCGCAAGCGCAGCGACCTCCGCTAATCTCGACACCGCTCTGTCTGCCGCTACTAGCGCGCTGGGTGGCGAAGTGTCTGCACTGGGTGCTGCGGCTTCTACAGCTGCCTTCGTATCTGCCTCCAACAACGTCCGTGAAGGCTACATTGCTGACGCTGAAGCGGCTGCCGCTTCCGCAGTGACTTCCGCTGAGGAGACGCTGGAAAGCACCGAAGCCGATGCCGGTAGCGATCTGCTGAGCGCGCTGGATACCGTTGAGTCTCGCACGGCATCCTACGAAGCAGCTATTGCTGCGGCGGAAGAAGCTTCCACCGACTTGGTTGGTGCAGTGGCTGCCTTTGATAATGCGAACGCTGCTAGCGACTTCTCCGCAAGCGTTTCGGGCACTGAAGCTTTTGCACAAGGTACCGTGAGCGCGGGTGGTACATTCTCTGCAGCGTCCGGTGGCGATGTTTTCGCTGTGTATGGCTCAACTTCAGGCAACGTCGTTCTTGCCCAAGTAAACTCTGCAGGCGACTGGGAACTGACTTCTGCTGGTGAGAATGCTGACCTCGCCCGCACCACTCAGCTGCTGTCTGCCCTGCAGAGCGATACCGATGCACGTGATGCACAGTCTGAAGCACTGGGCAACCTCCAAGATGCGGTTCAGAATGTTGTGCGCATTGATCAGGAAGACAACACCCTTGAGATTGATTGGTCTGCAGCTACGTCAATCATCACTAATTCGGGTGACGATGTCACCGTAGACTTTACGTACTCAGCGAGTGCTGGCGATTGGGCTACACCGTCTACTAGTGGCCCGACTGGCGCCATTGCCTCGGACGCTGCTACTGTCCTGTCAGCTCGCACCGCTCTCGAAACCGCGCTGGAAGACCAGTCTGACCTGGCCGATGCGCTGGCGGACTACCGCGAAATGACCCAGCTGGAGTCAGACTACGACGATCTGGTGGAAGCTGAGACCAATGCCGAGCTGGCCATCACCAACGAAGAAGATGACGATCCGGCAGGTCTGGGCATCAGCCTTCTGGAAGATGGTGAAGACTTTACCGCTGGTGATGATGTCTACCTCTTCGCGGAAGCGGACAACGACGTGAGCATGAGCGATTTCGGTGCTGACGGCGAAGACCAAATCTTCTTCGGCGAAGGCTTCACGCTGGTTGAGCTTGAAGACGGTCAGTCCATGAGCCAGAACGTTGGCGACGCTTCTGCCCTGGAAATCTTCTGGGAGCAGGATGGTGACGATCTGCAGCTGTACGTCGAAAGCGAAACCTTCGGTGGCAACAGCACCGGGGATGCTGAGATCACCCAGGTCACCCTGGTTGGCTTCAATGCCGACGACATCACTGGCTTCGAAGGCGGCTTCCTGACAGCGGGCACCGCTGCCTAAGGGCTTACCCTTTGCTTGATGAGCGGGTGACAACACTCGCTATGTAAGCCATCGAGCCCCTGGCCTCACCGCTGGGGGCTTTTGCTATCGCCTTCACTGCTCGTCATGGAGTATCGCCGTGCCAAAACAGCAGGCATCATCCAACTCTGCCTCCAAAGTGAGCAACAAGGATCAGCTCTCCTCGCGGCAGCTCAAAAAGCTCCAGCGAGCCGATAAGCTGATTCACCAACGCGGACATTTCAAGCAGGCCGAACGCCTGCTGAACGATATTGAACAGCGGTTGCGTCCGCCTTACCCCTCGCCGTTGCTGCAGGTCAAGGGTGCCTTACAGCTTGAGCGCAAGCGCTATGCCGAAGCCAGAGAGCTGTTCCAGGAGGTCTGGAACCGGGACCGCGACAATGTCGTGGCAAACTACAACCTGGGGCGTATCGCACGCAAGGTCAATCGACCCGAACTGGCCCTGGCGTTTTTCAAGATCGGGTTGGAGCATCAGCCTGACCACCAGCACATGCAAGTGGAGTATGTACAGTCATTGCTGGAATTGGGTCGAATTGACGAGGCGGAGGCTCACATCGAGCGCCACCGCAGCAAAACCCCCGATAACCCACACTTTTTGCAGCTGACAGCCGAGGTAAAGCGCCGCAGCTACCTGTTGCCAGAGGCTGTAGACTACTATCGCCAATCCCTGGAAGAGCTGATCAAGCTGGCACCTCCGGGGGATAAGTCGGCGGCGGATGCTGAAGAAACGTTCGATGTCGAGCGCCACGAAGACACGCTCTGGGAGCTGCTGGCCCAACTGAAAAAAGCGGGAGTGCAGGCCTTCCCAGCCTTCGGCACCCTACTGGGGCTGGTGCGCGATGGTCAGTTGCTCCCCTTCGATAAAGACGTGGACATCTGCATTCCGTTTAATCAAATGCCGAAAGCCGGCAAGTGTCTGGCGGCACATGGCTGGAAAGAGGTTAAAAACAGTTTCGGGATGGTCAGCCCGCGTGCATTCACGAATCCGCAGAAACGGCTTTCCATTGATCTCTTTGCGCTGAGCTATGACCCCCAGGAGAAGGTCGCTGTCACGGGCTTCATCATGCCCAAGATCCCGTTCGACTGGAACTACCTGCTCAAATTCCCTGGCATGGATCTTCAGGTGAACCAGCGCCCACATGGCGCCGTATGGGAGTTGAAAGACCCTGTGCCGCTGCTCGAGTCCCTCTACGGTAAGGGTTGGAAGGAGCCCGATCCCTACTTTGCCACCTTCGGTGGTGAACCGGGCTTGGTCAGCTTCTCCTATCTGACGCAATGTTACGCCTATATCCGTCTGTACAAGTACTGGACTAAAGGCAGCTTCAAGAAAATGCGTGCCTTGGTGTGCCACATGCTGCGTCACCAGCCCGGCGATGCACTGCTGGAGCAATTGCAAAGCAAGGTAGAGGCGCACCTTGAAATGGAAGAAAAGCGGCGGTTGGAAGAGGCAGCGCTGGAAGAGAAAGAAAGTGCCACGGTTCATTGAGTCAGCTTATTTGCGTGGTGATTTGTTCTCGGTGCAATTTTCGGGTTAAAGAAAGTTAAAGGGTTTAGTAATGAAGCATGTTTACGTCGGTATGAGTGCGGACCTGGTGCATCCAGGGCATTTGAATGTTCTGCAAAAAGCCCAAGAGCTCGGTGAAGTGACGGTCGGGCTGCTTACGGACGAAGCGATTGCCAGTTACAAGCGAGTGCCGTTTATGGAGTTCGAGCAGCGCAAGCAGGTAATTGAAAACATCAAAGGGGTCGCGCAGGTCGTTCCGCAGACCACATTGGATTATGTGCCTAACCTACGAGAGCTGAAGCCCGATTACGTGGTACATGGCGATGACTGGCAAGAGGGCGTTCAGCGCCAGACACGCCAGCGTGTCATCGATGCGCTCGCCGAGTGGGGCGGAGAACTGGTCGAAGTGCCTTATACGCAAGGGATTTCCTCCACCAAGCTCAATCAAGCTCTCAAGGAAATCGGCACCACCCCCGAGCTGCGCTTGAAGTCCCTGCGCCGCATGCTCAAGGTCAAGCCACTGCTCCGGTTCCTCGATATTCATAACGCTCTCAGCGGTCTTATTATTGAACACGCCTATGTCGACACGCCCCAAGGCAAGCGTGAATTTGATGGCATGTGGGGTAGCTCACTGACCGACTCAACGGCGAAAGGCAAGCCGGATATCGAGGCGGTCGATGTCTCCGCGCGCATGACGACACTCAATGAGGTGTTGGAAGTCACGACGAAGCCCATCATTTACGATGCGGATACGGGGGGGCAGACCGAGCACTTCCAGTTTACCGTTAAGACCCTGGAGCGCTTAGGCGTCTCCGCCGCCATCATCGAAGACAAGACGGGGCTGAAGAAGAACTCGCTGTTTGGCACTGATGTTCCGCAGACCCAGGATTCTATCGAAGGCTTTTGCCACAAGATTCAGCAAGGCAAGAAAGCGCAGGCGACAGATGACTTCATGATTATTGCCCGCATTGAGAGCCTGATCTTGGGAAAAGGAGTCGAAGATGCACTAACTCGGGCCAAGGCCTACCTCGATGCAGGTGCCGATGGCATCATGATTCACAGCCGTGAAAAGACACCAGACGAGATTTTTGCTTTCTGTGAACAATACAACACCTTTTCCAATCGCAAGCCGCTGGTAGCGGTGCCGTCCAGCTATAACACCGTGACGGAGGAAGAGCTCCAGGCGTACGGTGTCAATATCGTGATCTATGCCAACCAGCTTCTCCGCAGCGCCTATCCCGCCATGCTGGAAACGGCGAAGTCGATCTTGCAGCATCGGCGCTCTGCCGAGTGCGATGAACGGATGCTGTCGATCAAAGACATTTTAGAGCTGATTCCTGGTACGCGCTAAGCGCGTCCGTTATTTCACGATTCGCCATTAAAGAGGTGCGCGATGATCGCCCCCCACGCTTTTTTCGACGCCCTCACGCGGCGTCATATCGATTTCTTTACCGGAGTGCCGGATTCGCTGCTCAAGCACTTCTGTGCATTTCTTGATGAAACGCTCCCTGCAGAGCAACACCTTATTGCCGCCAATGAAGGCAATGCGGTGGCCATCGCCGCCGGGCGCTATATGGCGACCCAGCAGCCCGCCATGGTGTACCTGCAAAACTCGGGACTGGGTAATACCCTCAACCCCCTGGCTTCCCTGGCAGATGCGGACGTGTATCGACTGCCCATGCTGCTGTTGATCGGTTGGCGAGGCGAGCCCGGTGTCAAAGACGAGCCGCAGCATGTCAAGCAAGGGCAGATAACGCCTGGACAGCTTGATCTATTAGGGATTCCGTACCAGGTACTGGACGCCGATAGCGACCCGGAGGCGGTGATGGCTATGGCTCAAGCGCAACTGGACACCACCCACGCTCCTGTGGCGCTGCTGGTTAAAAAAGACACCTTTGCCCCGCACCCCTATACCGCGAAAGCTAACGCGTTATCCGACATGACGCGTGAGCAAGCCTTAACTGCGCTGCTGCCGCTGATGGACGATGCTGCCATTGTGGCCACCACAGGCAAAACCTCGCGAGAACTATTTGAATTGCGGGTGGCAGCGGGGCAACCGCAGCGTGACTTTTTGACAGTCGGCAGCATGGGACATACGGCGTCTATTGCGTTAGGGGTGGCATTAGGGCGTCCCGACAAACCGGTGGTCTGTTTGGATGGGGATGGATCACTGCTGATGCACTTGGGCGCATTGCCGATCATTGGCAGCCAAGCTCCCGCTAACTTGACCCATGTGCTGCTCAATAATGCCGCCCATGAATCGGTCGGTGGGCAGCCTACGGTCGCCGGACAACTCGATTTTGCTGCGATGGCCCACGCCAGTGGCTACCGCGCCTATGCACAAGCCTCTTCATTAGATGAGATCCACGACGCCTGGAATAGCGTGCAGCATCACCCCGGCCCCCGGCTATTGGAAGTACGCATTGCTCCCGGTTCACGAAGCGACCTGGGGCGTCCGACCAAAACCCCGCAGGAGAATCGTGACGCCTTCATGGAGTGGCTGGCCCAATGAGCATGAACGCACCGTGGCAGTTTTATAACCCGGTCGATCTCACCATCGGACGCGACTGCCGTGCCGGATTGGCGCAAAAGCTCGGCACACAGCCAAAAACGCTCTTGCTGGTGACCAGCCAGCGTGGACGTCAGCAGTGGGAAAGCGATTCGCTGTTGCAGCAAATCGCCCAATCACACCGTCTCGAGTGGCATGACCGTGTGACCGAAAACCCTGATCTCCATGAGCTTCAAGACAGTATTGAGGAATGGCAGGGGCACTCACTGGACGCGGTGATCGCGTTTGGTGGGGGGAGCGCCATGGACGCCGCCAAGGCCATGCGGTCGGGGCTTAGCTGTGATATGCCTTTGGCGGATCAGTTAGCATCTCCACAGCTTGCAACGCGGAGAGTGTCACTACCTCTATATGCGCTGCCAACCACGGCAGGTACCGGAAGCGAAGTGACGCCTTTCGCCACGGTATGGGATCATCAGGCAAAGAAAAAACACTCGCTGGCGGGAAGGCGTGTGTTTCCCACCGCCGCCTTTGTCGATGGGGCCTTGATGGATAGCTTGCCCTCTCATGTGACCATTTCCACAGGGCTAGATGCCATCAATCAAGCCGCAGAATCGATCTGGAATCGCCATGCCAACCCGTTGACGCTCAACCTTGCCACGCAAGCCTTGCAGCTTGGTATGGAAACGTTACCTCGGTTGGCCAGTGGTGAAAGCACGTCAGATGATCGCGACCGGATGGCCGAAGCGAGCACGTTGGCTGGGCTTGCCATTAGCCAGACGCGTACGGCGCTTTGCCATGCCATGAGCTACCCCCTCACGGCCCATTATGGCGTGCCTCACGGCCTCGCCTGTGCGTTTACTATGCCTGCCGTGTTGGCCCACAACCTGACGGCGGATGACGGACGCTTTACCCAACTGGCCCATGCGCTTGGACACACGACCACCGCTGCATTGTTGACGTATTTTGAAGCCCTCAATGAGCGTTTGAACGTCCGGGAAATGGTGAAGCGTCAGCTCCCCAGCCTGGAAGCGTTACTATCGTTGCAGAGCGAGATGCACACCCCCGGACGCGCTGACAACAACCTGGCGCCCATCACCGCATTAAGCGGCATTCTTCGCAGTGCCTGGGGAGAGTCAGGAGTATAGGTAGATACTTTCAGAACCTTGTTCACTGTCTTAGAGGAAAAATGCCCACTCAGCTCGTACTCAGTCCTGAAGCATGCCAAGGCAAGACCTGGGGCACAGTACGAGCGTATTGAGCATGAAGATCCTCATTAATGAAGCGTAGTATTCGCAGGAACGGCGTGCCGTTCGTGACATTTATTTGATCAAGAGAAAGCCTGAAATCAATCAAAGCGGCTCGGTGATCCAGTAGAGCTCTCTTTACGGTGCGGAGAGCGCTGAAAACAGGGGCTAATCGGCAGCCGTAAGGGTTTGTCTTCCATCACGGTTAAGCAGCGATAAATCAGCTTGATAGAGGCTGTTTTGTCGGGATCGTGACGATGCCGTTAGGCTCATCACACAAAACCCCGATCGTTAATGCATCGGGGTCTATGATCTTATGATAGGAAACGCTTAGTGATGGGGCGCTGCACACTTAAAATTGAGTTAGTGGCTGCCTAGCAGGGTATCCAAGCTATGTGCCTCCAAAACGTCATCAGCCCAACGCTCTAGCTGGGTTTCATCGGCTTCCGCAATGCGCTGCTGTGCCCAATCGGGTAGCTCACCAAAGCGCTTATGGAGTAACTTGGTTAAAAAGCGCCGCTCACCTATAAGCGCGCCTTCTTCCCGGCCTTGCAGCAAACCTTTCTCGATACCGTGACGTTCAAAGGTGTTGATATAGGGCATTTTCTTCGCCTCCTGAATCTCATAGACCGCTTGTCGGAACGTGGGTTCCAGAACGTAAGGCAGCTGGAGCATCCAATCGATGACAATAAATAACTGCTGGATCTGTTCCCGGCTGTAGTTACGCTCAAACATCAACCGCACCAGCTTGATTTTGGCTTGGGTGCGGGCATTGCCATCGGTTAACCGCTTCGCCCGTAATTGCGCCATGACCACCAGCGCAAACACATTATCGCTGGCTTCCAGGGCCTCCCACTGCGCTTCCCAATCGATCAGCTTGGCCATGGGGAAGGTAAACGCCACCTCACAGCCCCAGCGCTCGTAATAAAACGTCGTGGGTCGAAAGCTTTCTCGCGTATCCGCTAGTACCGCAATACTGACCACGTCAATGCCGTAACGATCCCGCAAACGGTATTGATAAGTATACATCCGTTCGGCAAACGCGTCTTCCGGTTCGCCTTGCACCTCCACATGAATCAACACCCAGGTTTCAGTGCCATCGTTGGCATACACCTTCACCAGCTTATCGGCATAACGACGTCCGCTTTCCGCTTCGACCGTAATTTGCTGAAGCTCTTTATCCAGCGGGGTATAGCCTTTGGACCAATCGACCTGTTGATGAATGGCCGGAAACAATAATGCCGAAAACTCTGCAAAATGCGTTTCCAGCGCATTTTTCCAAGGGCTATCGTGATCCGTTGACCGTTGTGATTCCGTCTCGCTCATCCAGGGGGGTCCTCAACACGGGGCTCATCGTGGCGACCAGCATACCGGCGAAGGGAGAAGCGGTCACGGTAGCGTTTCTGAACGACGCAGTGGTTACCCACTAGAACAGCCCCTAAAACCACACGATGCCATATCACTCAGCCTTTTCCTTTCATCTCGATAGTAAGCGCGATTTTATGACCAAAGAGGGGCTATTTTGCTGTGTTCCTATGTTCCGGGTAACGTACCCGTGAGCGAGCAATGGTTTAAACGACGCTCCTATCACAACGTCTAGTAACCGTTATAACTCATTGTCATAAATACATATTATTCCTTTGCCCATTCGGTAAAGGAACCTTTTATGACCACGATTGACTCTCCGCTACACATCCCATCGTTGGCGATATCGCCTCCGCTCAAAACCTTCCTGGAAGAGCAGCTTATCCACGCCCCGTTTGAAGGCGATCGCCATGCTGCCCAGCAATTCTGGCAAAGCACGGGAACGCAGCTGCATTGCCTGACCGCCACCCAGACACTCACCGATTTACCCGGTATTCATCAGCTCACATGCGTGCAGCTGATCCATTTCAGCGAGATGTTGCTCAATGCCCCTGAAGAGCACGCCTTACTGCTGGCCGTCACCCAAGACGATGGCGGCGGTACTTACTTGCTCTTTCCCAAAGCCTCCCGCTGTTGTGCCTTAGCCGCGTTAGGGAAACAAGCCCATGACTAGCCGCTATGCCAAGCAGTTCTCGCAAAAGCGCTTTTGGCGCAAGCTGCATCAACTCCCCACCAGTTACCGTGATATCCGTTATCGCGCCAAAGTGCTGTGGTACGTGATGCGGGATCCCAGTGTGCCCATCGCCTTAAAAGCCAGTGCCGTTGCCGCCTTGGGGTATCTGATCTGCCCACTGGATGCGATAGCCGATGCCCTCCCGATCGGAGGCTATGTGGATGATTTAGCCGTGATCACTGCCGTCCTGGCCCAGCTAGAACCTTACATCACCGCTGAGATGCGACTAAAAGCCGCCGGTTAAGGCCGTTTTACCGCCCCTATCGGTCAATTCTTTGTATTAACCCACACCCCACGTTTCCCCCCTGGAATTTCACCGTTCTGGGGGTGTTCGCGTGCCTAGCGTTTCTATTAGGACGTTTTATCAGGAGAAAGCCAATGAACGCCCGTTCACGTAAAACCACCGTCAAAGCCGCTGCCGAAAGTATGAAGGATGCAACCACGCCGCCATCCATTTCCAACGATGAGCAGGAAACAACCATCCAGGACGACCGTATCCGCATACTCAAAAAGGCCACGTGCTCCAAACTCAGCCCCCGCGCTTCTGGCACATTAAGCTACGAAATAGGCATTGATGCCAACGCCACCGGAGAAGAAAGCACGCTGTCCGATCACACTTGGCTGCGTATTACCGCCAATCAATCCAGTGGTTACTTCAGTCAGGAGTGGATCCAACTCACCGCTATTCTGACCCTTATCGATCAACAAACCGTGCCGTTTAAAGCGATTCTGTTTAAGCCGCTCTATGAACGCAAAGGGGCCAATAACCATGGGTTTCTCGGAGCAGCACTGAAAGCCGAAGGGCTATTGATCGCCGATAAGCAGCAACCCTTGGTACTTCACCCAGCGGAGAAGCTGGATGCTTTTTGGCAACAGGTGACTACTGCCATCGAGGAAGGGATTGATCTCACCGATGAGGTCGCTCAGGAAAATGCCCGTAAGGAAGCGCGCAAGCAAGCCCGCTTAGCCGAACAGCAACGTCGCCGTGACGCCAATGCGAAAAAAGCTACGAGTTCCTCAGATGACACCAGCAGCACCGACACGCTGGACACCGCCAAAACCCCCGCAGATCCCCCCAAAAATCCATCCGTCAGCACCGATGAAGGCTAATCGTTAGCCACCGCGTTAATCGGCGGTTTTTTCATCACCCAAAACGTTCGTTTAGCGACATGCAGGATTCGGCATAGCTCTTTCACCAGGGCTATGCCGTTTTTGTGTGGATCGCGATTCCATCCGTTTGCCTATTTCCATTGGAGACATTCGATGCCATTGTCGATACAGATTGATACCCGTGATACTCCCTTACCTATCCCTGAGTCGCTAACGTCGCTCCTAGAAAAATGAGATCCAGCGGGCCTACCAACAGACACCTCCATCACCCCCGGAAGATCCCATCTTTGCCATCACCGTGGTCTTTCGTGATCCCGGCTACGATCCCCTGCTAGGCGGCTACCACCCCGTGGACATTCGCTTGGGGCGTGTGGAGGGGACGACCTACCGCATAGGTTATCTCACCGATTTTAGCTACGTGGCATCAGGAGAGAAAAGGACGTTAATGCGGGAAATCGATTTTGAATTTGGTGCCCAGCTATGTGTCCTGCGCTACCTGCCGCCGATTGCGCTCTGCCGGGTGGGGGAGTTCTTTGATCATTACGTCACTAACTTCATCAGCTACTACCGTAATGGCGTTTATGGCGTCGAGGTGATCTGGGAAAACTAACCATGATCGCCTCACTTCCGCCTTCATTGCATCAATATTGATCGCCATTCTTCCCGCTTTATCCTTCACCGTTCACGCGATGCCTAGCGGTATCGCATGGGCGGTTGTTTTCTTGCCTTGGAATTCACTCGTTGACGTTCACTTCACCGCCGATAAGGCACTGCTACTGCATGTAGGCGAACTCTTCAAGGCCGTCACGGCCAATGCCGTTAGCGCCTCTCAAAGAGAAGCGTGAATGGCACTTGGCTGGGCTTTTGGCATCGATACTGGCTATAAACTGTTCATCAAACAGGGTAAGTAGCATCTAACCTCGTAACGTTCATCGGGGCGTGGAAGATGGTCAACGACTCGGACACCACAGCTGGGTGGTCGAGTGAACTGTTGCCTGGTTTGGGGTGAATGAGACAATTCGCTATGAACGCCGTGCTGATATTCATTATATCTTTATGCTGCTGGGATGCTCATTGGTCTGTCTGAATAAGCTTCGAGGCAGGTGTGTCCCCTATAGCCGCCAGTGCAAACTGAACCTGAGCATAGCCTCCTTCCTGTGCGTTTTAATGCACCTTCGCGCAAAAATGTAAAATTTTGTTAATTTTTTGCGGTTGTTTTTTTAAAAAAGTGTTTTAATGTATTTTTTTTTGATTTAAAAATCAATATGTTGAAGTCACCTGTGGCGTGCGCCATCGGCCTAAAACGGTAAGATTAAATATTTGATAAAATCCATTTACTCCTATAATTTGCTGAAAATTTTGGCACATTGTTCTTAACTGATGGGCAACACCGTCATTGATTGGCAAAACATAAAAAAGGTATTGATTGTGGCGATTCAAGGGTTCGATAAAACGTATTATCTCAACGCAAAGTTAGCGCAGCTCCAAGCAAACCAAGAGACGCGGGCAGCGTGGGAAAACAAAACGGTAGCCGATCTAGAGGCTATCTTACAAACCGACTATGGCCTTACTGCCGAGCAACACTATAAGCAGTATGGCGTCCAGGAAAGCCTCAGTCCTGCCCCTTATTTTAACACCGATTTTTATCTTCAGAATAAGCTAGAAAAACTACAAGCTGACCCAGCAACGGCAAGTGAGTGGCAAGGAAAATCCATTGCTGACGTTCAGAAAGCGTTTTCTGATAGCGGTCTTTCGCCATTGGAGCACTATGCCGCTTACGGGCGCGAAGAAGAAATTTCACCCTATGTTTACTTCGATATTTCAGAGTATGCGGATGCCAAGGCGCAGCAATTACTAGATAACAGGCCAGGCGAATATGCAGATTTAGCGGCTGCCCGAGAGGCATTTTTGAATGCATGGGAAGGTGATCTATTTCAACACTATATCCAGTACGGTGCCAGTGAAGGAATCAATCCCTCCAAAGCATTTGATGCCTCTGCCTATCTAGAGGAAAAGCTGGCTGCACTTCAGGCTGCCGGTGAGACCCAGTATCAGAACATTGAAGATGTCAAAAATGCCTTCTTTGATGTCGATCTGAATCCGCTGACTCACTTCATTACATATGGACAGAAGGAAGGCCTAAAAGCACCGGCTGAGCAGCCTGACGAGGATCAGGTTGATGATGGCGGTAACGGTGGCGAGAGTGGAGGTGGTGACCGTACGCCGACACCGACACCGACGTTTACCATTGAGGTGAGTACGGCAAACGTCCTTACCTTCGGCGGCACAGCCACGGGAGAAATCACCGTTAGCATTGGTGCACCGAACAACGAGGTGGTATTCACCCGCGAGGGCGAAAGCGACCGGCTTGGTGCGGCGGACTACGGCAACCTAGTGGCCGTCAACGCCGGTACGGCCGAGTTGAGCGCCCCGGGCAGCCTGTTGAGTGGCAACACGCTTGCCATCACCAGTGGCCAGCTGACCCTGACCGGTGTGACCAGCAGCATGGACTTTTCCGGCCTGACCGGCACGCCGCCCACATTGCTGAATGTCGCTGACGGAGAGACCGGGGTGGTGGATATCACGCCACTTTCCGCAGGCCTCAGCGTGACCGCCGTTGACCTGCCGGCGGGTGCCGTGGCCGCGATGACCATTGCCCAGCACGATGCGATCACCCTCTCCGGCGGCGGCACCTACGCGCTGAAGGACACTGCCGATCATCTGTCACCGGGCGGCACCGCAGATGATGCCGTTACCCTAGGCACAGACGTCACCGTGACCGATGCAGCCTCCATTGCCCAACTCACCGCGCTGGACGCTGCCAACGGCGATGGTGCACTGAACTACACCACGGTCAGCGGTACGGAAAATGAGCTTACAAACAACAGCACCTACGTCATCGACGGCAAAAACGTGCGAGTCACCGACGAAATCAGTGTGTCAGGACTGGACACCGTCAAAGCTGCCATTGGCAGCGGCACTGTGACAGCGCAGAACCTCAAGGACATCGCCGCTAGCCTGGTCGACAGTGGTGGCAAGGTAAGCGTTTATGTCGGTGAGGGCACCAACGTCACCATTACTGACGACGCGACCATCACTCAGATCAAGGCAATTGATGCGCAAAACGATGATGGCACGCTTAGCTATAACCTGAAAGACAGCTTTGCTAAAATCGTGGAAAGTGAGAACGCCGACTTGGTAGCTGGTGCCGGGACGGTTACGCTTGAAGATTATACTATCAATAACATTAAAGTAGCTGATATCCAGTACCTCTTGGCGTTAAAAGACAAAGATAACACCAGTCGCTTCAAGTTAAGTGACTTAACTTACAGCCTGAAAGACACCCCGGCCAATCTCGCCTCGTCGGCCGCCGATGACATTCTGCTAAATGCAACCAGCGTCACCGCCACCGAAGCAGCCAGCGTCAGTCAGGCTAAAGCGATCTACGAAGACTTTAATATGGCCACCTACGACATTGCGGATTATGTTTCCAACCTGATCAAGAGTGACACAGACTTGGTAAGCGCCATCACGCAGGGTCGAGACCTAACCGCTCTCAACACGGCCGATGCCGCCGATGCCACAATCATTGCCGCACGGGATGGCGGCGCCGGAGACCTTCACTACAACGTGTCGGATACGTACGCCAACCTGATCACCGGCAGCAATGCCAGCGGCGTCAACGCCGCCACGGATCTGACCGTCAGCCAGAGTGGCTCCGTGAATACCACCGAGGCAGAAACCGTCATTGCGTTGACCAACTCAGGGCTGACCACGATTCTCTGGATTCAAGCCAACGTGAGTGAAATCAACACGTTCCTTAGCCAAGCCAACAATAAGGAAAACGACAAGCTAAGCTACAACTATTACGTCACAGATAGCTGGAGTGCCTTTGATACAGCGATCAACTCGCCCAATCTAGCCTTCATCCAAGGCGCAACGTCTGACAATAGCGTAACGGCAGATAGCGTAGCCTCGAACATTACCATCAACGGCACGATCAGCGCGGCGAACGCCGAAACCTTCTGGAAGGCCGTGTATGGCGTATTTTCCGGCATAGCAGACAATGCGCCTACTGTGGCTGCCCGCACTGCCTATCACGTTAACGAACTTGACGTGACAAACCTGGACAATACCGTCGCGGATCGTGGCTCCATCAAGGACGCCACCACCATCACGATCAGCGATACGGCCGAGGCGATTTATCAGGCGCAACAAATCGGACAGGACAACGGCGATATCTTCGCGCTGATGAATACTCGCGATAACCACCGCGACCACATCACCGTGACGGCAAGCAGTGGCTACCAAAAGATTGATGGAACGCCGGGTGAAGACGACATTAGCCTTGGCGACGGTAACGATATCGCCAACGGCTTTGACGGCGACGATATCATCAAGGGCGGCAGCGGTGATGACACCATTAACGGCGGTAACGACAGCGACATTCTCGAAGGCGGGACGGGATGGGATACAATAACTGGCGGTGCGGGCGCGGATACTATCAAAGGCGGTATCGATAGCGATGCGGATTACCTGTACGGCGGTAGCGGGCGCGACACCATCTATGCTGGCGACAGCGGTGCTGATACCACTAGTGTCAACTCAACCTACGCCAATTCGGTGACCGGCGATGGCGGCGGTGACCGCCTCTATGGCGGCGAGAACCGCGATAAATTCATTTACGCCGGGACTGACCGCAGCACGCTGATTGACGAGTCAGGTACCACACAGAACACTCGTGACTACATCGAAAACTTCACACTGGGCGATATCATCGACTTTTCCGGTGTTCAGGACAGTAACGTCCAGTTCTTCGGCAGCGGCTCCGCCAACGCTAGCAACGTAGACCCGGGTACACTTGGGCTTTCGGTGCGCTACGAAAAGAACGTTCAGGTACAAAGCTGGGACGGTAACAGCATACAGGATGCCACGCGCATTCTGGTGGACATCGCCGATGCAGATGGTCAATTCGATGATCAGGCTGACATGCACATCATTTTGATAGGAGCCAATATCGACGTGAATTGGAGCGGAGGCGATATCGTTTTCGGGGGGTAACCCTATACCCGCCACCCTGCAAAGGGGTGGCGGGTGTTCACTGCTCTAGTAGCATAGATAAATCAGCAGCTCACAGCGCATTTGCTTGCTTTTAATAAGTTTCAAGTATGGAAAAATCTCGACTGACAAAGCTGATAATAGGCATGTATTTTGGCGGTTCGTAGAACGTTACGCAGCCCAGCGGTATCTGGAATGCAAATAATCGCCTAGCCGCTCACTAAATAGATATCCCAGTCGATAGCGCGCTTCCTAACCTCCCACTATGATGCTCCTCTATGAACAAATCAGAAGCGATCTTATAGCCATCCAGTGTTTGGTGTGACGTATTGTGGTAACACTAGTAACCAAGTGTTGTAGAGGTAAGGTAGCTTATCGTGTTTATTGGCAACGAAGCCAATGCGGGCACGCTATTCATCGCCATACTGGCAGCTTCTATAGGCTTTAACCGCTGTAATGTCCTTCACGCTATGCTCACCTAAGCCCAGAGTGCTTGCGCGAGACGGTGGCGGTGATCCCATCACTTTCGTAAGTGTACAGCCAGCCCATCTTGGGTGTGTTTATGGCACACTAGGCGACATATTTCGCAACGAAAACAAGGAGCCGTTATGCCAACACCACTCGTACTAAGCCCCAAAGAATGCCAGGGCAAAACCTGGCACCCGCCAACGGACCTTCACTTCGCTGCCGATCAAGCCCTCATTCCATTGCACTTAGGCGAACTCGCCAAAGCCGCTACCACCATGCCGTTAGCGTTCATCAAGGAGAATCGTGAATGGCAGTTAGTCGGGTTGTGCGGTATCGAAACCGGCCATAACCTGTTCATCAAAAACGGCAAGTGGCTGGGTCATTATCGGCCTGAGTGGCTATCTACCTATCCCTTTGAGATCGTGACCGTGGGGAAGAAGGGGCTGGTCACGTTTAATCGTAACAGTGGCCTATTAGCCGAAGAGAGTACCGGTGAGCCATTTTTCGATGAACAGGGCCAGATGAGTGAAGCCGTTGCCGCCCGTGTAGAAGCGCTCAAAACCAGCCATCGTAAACATCAGGCGACTCAAAAAGCGCTGTCAGCATTAGCGAAAGCCAACGTTATTACCCCCTGGCCGGAAACCCTACACAGCCAACTGGGCCTGTCCATTAACGGCTTGCACATGATCGATGAAAAAGCGCTTAGCCAGATCGACGACGAGACGTTCCTAAGCCTTAGAAAAGCCCAGGCACTACCCATTGCCTACGCGGTGAATCTCTCCTTGCCCCAAACGCACCTGCTAGGCCGCTTGGCGAGGCTGAATCCCGGCTACGTCGCCGCACCGGAAAACCTAGATAGCTTCTTTGATAACGATGAGGATTTGAGCTTTGATTTCGATGATTAAGGGAAAAATGAAGATGATGTTATTGCTCGCCATGGCGGCGCTGTTAACCGGCTGTGGTGGCGTACCGTTCGTGCCGCTTATTTGATAGCGCTTCAATGCCGCCCCGTGCGGCGTTCTATGCCGCTACCTGATGCCATTCCCCTGCCTTTACGGCATAAAGCGGCCCTGGGGCCGCTTTGAGCGTCCTGCCGGTTAATCCGTACTACGTTCCACCTTCAACCCTTTCTGGGAGTCAGCGATGGCCAGGGCCAGCGAGACCGCTTGCCCGATGGAGTCACTGTCGGTGGCGGCTTTGTCCAGATTGGTGCTCAGGGCTTTGTCGTTGACGAGGTAGCAGGCTATTTTCTGGCCTAGGTGGTGAACGTGGGTGGGTTCCAGTACCTCGGCTCGACGCAGCAGTTCAAGCAAAGCAAGCGTGCGTTGCTCATGCTCAGCATCGACTTGCATCCGGGCAATACGATCCTGCAGAAAAGGCGTCGCCTCATCGTTCTCAAATAGCCTAAATCCCTTATCGAGCTGAAAATGTGGTGCGTCCGTATCAATAGCCACGGCAGGGGTAATTTCCCGCACGCCGGGTGTCGAGGTTTTCAAGGGGTGGTCGGCTCTCAAGAGCGACGTGAGCAACAGCGGGTAGTGACGCCATGCCAAGGGCATATGCTCGGCAAAAAGGTTGTCGGTGTCTGAGGGCGTAATCAACGCCTTTAACCCGAGGCCACCATCATCGGTAATTACAATTGGGAACCGAGTGGCCAGCGGCTGAATATCCGGAATCAAAAGATCAATGACCTCTGCCTGAGCGGCCAGGGCCGAATTGTCGATAGGCGTCATACGCAGGTGAGCGTGTAAATCGGGCGATAGCAGCATGGGCAATCCTTGTGTCTACGCCCGCGATCACCGGGATCAGGGCTGGCGAAAATTCCCGCTAATGTAGCATATTTCCGTGTTATTTCAGAGGGTTTGCAAGGGCTTGCGGGGTTTTGGCGGCGTGTCGCGTGGGGATTAGTCGGGGTATATGAGAGAATCCTGGTGGTTGATCACGATGACTGACTAACCCGCGATAACGAGGACGTTGATGTGAAGATTCATGAAAGCCCGGTCAGCTACAACACTCCACTACGAGATGCCCAAGTCAAGCTTATGGCCCAGTGGTGCCGCAAGCTCCAGGCACTATGGGACGATGCGCATACCGCGTTTGGGTTAGAAGCCAATTGGATTGAGCGGGAGTGTGTACAAGACTTCTTTCTCACTGCTGAGGCGTGTGGCTTCGTCTGCAAGGAATGGGGCGTGATGGAAGGGCTCTCCAATGCCGTGGTGCAGTGGAACGGGGTGCCCGGCGGCGCGGATGTGAAGTGGCTGCGTTACTTTATCCACTCGCTGATTCTCCACGATAAGAAGGCGGTGGAGAACAACATGGCTTACATGGAATCCATGACCTTTGAGATGGGCAAGAAGCAAGGTTATGCCGACCTGGCAGCGGCGCTGGAAGCGCAGCTACCGACATGAAAGTATAGGGTTTAACTAACGGCATAAAGGCGGCCCTATGGCCGCTTCAGACTGCTGACGAACCCACCTATTTTGGTGGGTTCGTTGCGTTTAGAGCAGGCGTACACTCGCGGCCTGACTCACCACCCTCATCGCACGGCTTCTGCCCATCGTCGGGTATAACGCCCTCTGAAGAGCCCTATCAGCCCTCAGGTGACGTAAAAACGTGCCAAAAAGCCGGCGCCAACGCGCCTGCGCAATTTTCTTGAGGTTCTGACAGGCCGCGGCCAGCAGACACTGCTCTTTGACGCGTGCTAGGCCTCGCATTCGCGCATAGCGGTGCCCGTGCAACTGCTTGGCGTCGGCGAAGCTGCGCTCCACCGTCTCCTTACGTCGTTGATAGAGCTTCTTGCCCGGCTCCGTCAGTCGTCGGGCATCCACCCGATCCTTGTCGTCCTGCCAGACGTGCCGCGTGACCGTTTTTATCTGCTTGGCGTTGCGGGTACAGGTCGCCAGCCGAGGACAGCCGCGGCAGATCTTAGGATCACTGCGATAGTGGCGGTAGCCATGTCGATCCGTGGTGGCATAGATCAGCGATTGGCCCTCTGGGCACTGATAGGTGTTGGTCGCCGCGTCATAGGTAAAGGCACGTTTGGGGAGATACCCTTTTGGCTTACTGGGACGGCGGTAGCCGATGACACCATAAAGCCCGCGCTCCTCCAGTCCATGACAGATAGCCGCCGTAAAGTAACCCGCGTCGAGGCCGACACCGACCGGGGCCAGCCCGAAGCGCTGGCACTGATGGTCCAGTCGCGCCAAGTAAGGCACGCTATCGTGCACACTGGCCGGGGTAACATGGGTATCGGTAATAATGGCGTGCTTGCCGTCCACCGTGCGGTGATCCAGATAGAAGAAGCCGGTCGGTTTGCCATCGCGCACCATATAGCCGCTATCCGGGTCGGTGAGACTGATTTTCTTTTCGACAGTGGCCGGTGCCTCAGCACGCGGCGTCAGGGCTTTTTTCCGTGTTGAGCGCGGTCCTCCTCAACCGCCACGTCCAGGGCGTCCAGATAGTCCCGTGCCGTCGTCTCGACCTCTTGGCGCTCAAAACGATGCTTGTTGGCATTGGCCTTGAGATGCGTGCTGTCGGTGTAGAGCACTTCGCCGCCCACCAAGCCTTGTGCAATGGCTTGCTCGACAATGGTATCGAAGATCTCTTGGTGGATCGTACTATCGGAGAAGCGGCGGCGTCGGTTCTGGCTGATGGTTGAGGCATCGGGCACCTTGTCGGTCAAGCGCAAGCCGAGGAACCAGCGGTAGGCGACGTTCACCTGGATCTCGCGCATCAACTGGCGCTCGCTACGAATGCCAAACAGATAGCCGATAAACAAGGCCTTGAAGAGCAGCACGGGATCCAGCGCAGGTCGACCATTATCAGCGCAGTAAAGATGACGGACGCGCTCGCGGATAAAGCTGAAGTCGAGGGCGGCCTCAATCTGACGCAACAAATGGTTGGAGGGTACGAGTTCTTCGAGCGTGACCATCTCCAGTTCGTGCTGTTGGGGGGAAGGGTCTTTGAGCATATCGGCCACCACTAAAAACGATACGCTTATAAAAGCAAAACCCTGGCCGAAGGGCCAGGGCTTTGTCAGCAGTCTGAGGCGGCCCTATGGCCGCTTTCGTCTTTTCGATGGCTACGTTGTCGGCTCTTATCCCTTCTGAGGCTCTTCAGACAAGGCTTTCGCAGCTTCTTCATCGCTTATCTCGACACCCCAGCTTTGCACCTCTTCTCCGTACTCCTTCTTCCATGCTTGAAGTTCGGGTTTCTTGAGGCTCTTGGCAATCACCTCTTCATCGGTATGTTTATTGGTGTAACGTTTCCAAGGAAGCGTTTTTTTCGGCTGGCTAGGTGATGACTTGTTGGCTTTCTTAGCTGAAGGCTGATTAAAAAATACCAGAAGGTCGGCTTCCGTTTTGCCGTGCTTCCTTAACACCTCGTCGATATCGGCTTTAAACTGCACGGCTTGTTGGTATGCTTTTTCCTGCTCTAGCTTTTCGAGTTCTTCAGCAATTCGCGCCTGTTCCTGTTTCAACTTTTCATGCTGAGCGATGGGGTTGGTCATTGGGCAGCCCTTGTATCTTGGTAGTGTTCTGTTCGTGTACGAAGATTATCACTCATCAAGTTCAATCACATCTTTCGACAGCAACTCGAATCAAACGTTATCCGTGACACCGCCTCAATTACCTGATGTGCATGCGGTTCCACAATGCTTAGTTTCTTATTTTTTGGTGCACTGGAACGGTTCTAGGAGACAGATTTTGAGCATAATGCTGTCATTAGGTTTCTTGTTACTGTTCCTTCCCCTGTGTTTGTGGAGCATCTTCAGGTGGTTCGTTTTTCGTTTGATTCGCTTGTTTTGATTTCCTGTGTCGGCGTTTTTGTTTCGAGATGGAAGTGCCAGGAACACGTGATGTATCGAAGGTGTTCATGTACTTCGGTGCTGTCGGTTTGACATAAAGCTGGTAAAGGCCCATAAAGCGCGCCAAGACTTCCAGGCCTGCTTTGGTATCAGGGTCGTTGGCTTCTAAGAGTCCAAAGTATTGTTCCTTGGCGACGTTATTGGTGGAAGAGGTTGGAGAAGAATAATTGCTTCCTATACCAGCAACGCTTTTCCAGTGGTTTCCAAGCGCATGCGTCAGGCTGTACCGTTGTGTTTCTCTGTTTGCATCGTAGAACAACACCATCATGCAGGTCAGGCCACGACCTTTGGAGTATCGGTATTTCCAGGCATAGCTGATTAGCCCATTGAACAAAGCAGCATGGTTGCGGGGTTTCAGGAAAGCTTTTCGGGCTTCGTTCAGTTGCTGGTAAGCTTGCTTACTTTCGTTTTCAAGTCCTTCGTCATAGCTCGCTTCTACGCCATTCATTCCGCTTATGTTTGGAGCTTCTAGATCCAGGTAGATCAGTAGAACAGGGGATGCGAATTCTAGTGTTTTCTTAAAAAGAAGCTGCAAGGTACTTTGATGTTTTTCAGCTTGTTTCTGGCGACTCCTTTGGGCCTTCTTAACGTCTGCATGTTTCAGCACGGCGGCCAAGTGTCGTAGATACTGGTTGGTGGTAGAGAGAAACTCCTGGGCTTCCTTTTCAGTAAAGGTGAGCTTTTGTGTGGGAGGCCATAGTGGTGAGTGAAAAGCCTCTTTTGGGCGACCGATACCGGCGAGTCGAGAATCGGCAACTGCCTGTTGAATGGCGCTATGGTGAGCCTTCGTTGATTCGAGTAAATGATCGGGTTGTCTAAACACCTGATCGAATGCTTGAACACGAGGGGATAAATGCGCCACTGGGATGTATTTGAGAACTTCGTGTAGGTCATCCCACGCCTTATGGAGAAGTGACAGTCGCCCCCGATTGTTAACAGCGTACTGAGCTTCAATGTGGTGATTACCAGGTCGATGCAGAACAAATTCATCCTGACGACTCAGATCTAATGCGGGTCCTTCGGCAATGTCGTGCATCAGATGTTCGGTGAGTTGGAGCTTTTCCAATGTCACTCGTTCGTATCGGTAAGAGCTTTCCAGGTCACTGCCCTGCTTGAGCGAGGCCAGAACACGGACATCGTTCACATAAAGCAAACATGGTGGATTAGAGTGAGGCATAAACACCTTTTAAAACTTAAAAAAGTTAGTTGCTTAGACTACCTATAAAAAATCTGCTAAGAAAGTTTCTGAAAGCAAAAAGTTAATTTTCAAGCTTTGCCATAATGGGGTCTGAGCCGCTACTGCTAGGGGGAGAGCCGTGTTCAGGTATTAGACGCGGGTGTTCCTGGACTATGGGCCTCCACCCACCGGCGCAGCAGGGTCGTGCCAGGGCTCCGGGGAAGCCGTCTGTACTGCGTCCACTCTTCAAGCGTGCGCCTCGGCACCCCAATCTCGTCGGCCATCTGTTGCTGGGTGATTTTTCGCATCTTACCTAGCGCTTTAGCGTCACGTATCAGACGCCGCTTGGGTTCGTTCGCTTCCATGTCGGCTAGACGCTTCTCTGCTTCGTCATAAGGCGATGCAGCGGTTTCCCAAAAAGGGGCGGGGGACGTATGACGCGTCTCTGTGGACGCTTCTGATGCTTGCTGCGGTGTGTTTTGTGAGAAAGGGAAGTTAAACATCCTAGTGCTCCTGGTCGATCAATAAAAAAGGCCTGCTTCTTGAGAGCAGGCCATGTTGTCGCGTGATGATTTGTTCCCGGCAATTGTCGTCGGCGGGCTTATTTTCCCATCTTTTTACGTTTAAGACGGACGGTTCTATAACATAGGCAATTAAACGTCAGGTTTTATAAGCGACTTGCCTTGCGAGGTATTAAACACTTGGATACCTTGGCCGATTTGTTTTGTGTAGGCTTTGCAAAGATAACTACAGACATACACCGCCTCATTAATCGCACACCAGTCATGCCGAGCCAGGACGCCCGTCCAGGGAAGTCCGTTCATCGGATGCTCGCCTATCGTGATTAACTGGCCCAGCGGCTCTTCGTGGTGAAATCCCATGGCTTTTAACCAACTGCGCATCATCCGGTGGTAAATGTTCTGGCGAGTATAACTACCGAACTCATCGGGTAAAGGACTACCGATACTATCGAAGACGCCTTTGTTGAGCATGATGACCAAGTGGTAATGCGGTTTGTCACTAGTATCTTGCTCTCTGGCCCAGATATAACGAAGTGACATTCGGTAAGGGGCACTGGCTTTCGTGAGTTCGTATTTAAAGAACCTAAAGAACCGGGACAATACGTGATTGTTATCGTGCATCGAGGAACGTTCCATGAACGCTGGAAACTTCAAGTCCGCACGAAAGATAAACGTGCGCGGCTGACATTTCGTGGCGCTGATGATTTCGTTGACGGTCGACTCAAGGTAATTTTCGATCAAGGGATAATACTTCCCCTTTACTACCTTTTGTTGAACTTTGAACCGTACCGGTTTTCTCGGAGACCCGTTAGTTTGAGTCAAGCAGCCTTATTTGCCTGACTCTGTTGCTCATAATACATGGCTTCTCGCTCTGCTGGTGGGATGTGGCCAATCGGCTCCAGTAACCGCCGGTGATTGAACCAGTCGACCCACTCCAACGTTGCAAACTCAACCGCTTCTAGTTGCCGCCATGGTCCGCGTCGGCGAATCACTTCGGTCTTGAAAAGCCCTATCACGGTTTCAGCCATTGCGTTGTCGTACGAATCGCCCACGCTTCCGACAGAGGGCTCAATGCCGGCATCTGCTAAACGTTCCGTGTAGCGAATTGAGACGTATTGAACGCCTCGGTCGCTGTGGTGAATAAGATCACCTTTAGGTCGCTGAGGGCGCTCATGAAGCGCCTGTTCAAGCGCATCCAACACCATATCGGTTCGAGGTGTACTGGAAACTCGCCAGCCGATGATTCGGCGAGCAAACGCATCAATGACGAAGGCGACATAAACAAAGCCCTTCCATGTGGCAACGTAGGTAAAATCTGATACCCACAGTGCGTTCGGCTGAGCTGGCTGAAACTGCCGCTTGACCAAATCCGCCGGACAGGCCTTGTTAGGGTCAGATACAGTCGTACGCACCGGCTTACCACGTATCACACCGCGCAGCCCCATTTGGCGCATCAGGCGAGCGACGGTGCAGCGAGCCACCGGAGTGCCTTCTCGGTGTAGTTGACGCCAGACTTTGCGGATGCCGTAGACACCGAAGTTCTCTTCCCAGACGCGCTGAATTTCGGCCCTCAGCCAGCGCTCACGTTTATTGCGGGGAGGCGCTCGGTTGGGCTCGCGTGCGCGGGCACGATGCTCATAGTACGTCGACGGGGCGATCGGCAGGACACGGCAGATCGGCTCGACCCCGTATAACGCTCGGTAATCTTCGATAAAGTTGATCATCACTTCCCGCGGCGGTCGAGCTCCGCCTGGGCAAAATACGCAGAGGCCTTTCGTAGGATCTCGTTGGCTTGCTTCAACTCTCGGTTTTCACGCTCTAGCGCTTTGATCCGTTCACGCTCGGAGGTCGTAGCGCCTTCCCGACGCCCTGTGTCACGCTCGGCCTGTCGGACCCAACTGCGCAGTGTTTCAGGCGTACAGCCGATTTTTGGGGCGATGGCACCGAGGGCTGCCCACTGGGAGGAATAATCGGCCTCGTGGTCGAAGACCATACGTACCGCCCGCTGGCGAACTTCAGGGGAATATCGATTTGATTTACTCATGGCTCCATCCTCTCAAGGTTTGGAGCCTCCGGGAATCCCGGTACGGTTCAAAGCCAGACAGCGACTGGTTGCCACCTTCCTCATTGTAGAGGTAAACGTCATCCTGAGTGGTGAAGTTATCATCGCCTTCACGCAGGTTAACGCCCAAGCCACCATCTTCTTCAGAGTTTTCGATCGCTTCGCGAGCTTCGGTGATGTCCGTGTTAAGACCTTCCAGCTGATCAGCCAGCGCCTTAGCATCGCGATATTCAGTGATGGCTTCTTCGTAATCTTCTAGATTGTTCTCAGCGGTGTTCAGCGCTGCAGACTCAGTGGCGTCGGTAGCGAAGCTACCATCTAGGTAGTTATTCGCTTCGTCACCCAGAGCCAGGTAACCGGAAGCATCGAAATCATCAGCATCGAATGCCAACAGGTTGTTGGCGGTAACTTCTTCAAAGCCGTTCTCAGTACCTACAGTGATATCGCCAGATACAACTGCAGCAACATTCGGTGTTGTTGCACCATCGGTAACATCAAAAGCAGTACCTGTTGCGTCAGCATAAGTAATGCTAATAGAAGTACCATCTGCGGATGCAGATTCAATGGCACTTGTCCCTTCAAGAGCTGTAGCCAAGGCGTCAGCATTTGCATAGGAGGCAGAGGAAATCGAAATACCGTTTGCAACAATCAGATTTGTGCTGAAATCGAGACCAGAAACATCAAGAGTGGTAGTGGCTGCTGATTTGAAGCTTCCATCAGCACCATCGGTGCTATCCCACTTAACAGCAACATCAGTACCTGCAGCGTTACTGACCGTCAAGTCAGTAATAGCGTACATGTCATCGACTTCATTTGAAGCTGCCGCGTTGTCACGCGCATATACGACACCATCTTTGACGTATAATTTACCGTCTGAGGTAAGTTTTGAACCGCCAGTCTGGTCGAGAATATCACCAGCTGTGATACCACTTCCGTCAATCTCTGCATCACCCTCAAGCACCATGATATCTGCAACGGCGCCTTCAAGAGTGCTCTCAGCCTGAGCAACAGCCTGAATAGCGGCCACATCAGCCTTAACAGCGTCGAGAAGCTGCTGAGCACGGCTGGAATCCGCATAGGCATCAGCAACGATGATGTCACCGCTTGCATTCACTGTGATGATGGCGTTGCTGCTACCGTCTTGAACCAGCTTGTCATCTTCCTGCAGATCGGTCAGATCAATACCGCCTGCAGTATATGTGCCGCTGTTTCCAGTCGGAGCTGAGAAACTGTATGCAGTAGCCGTAACACTGGAATTGGCAGTGTTGAAGCTAGTAACTGCACCCGCGAGTGTCGCGGCGGTATCAGCCTGAGCTTCCAAGGAAGTTTCAAAGCCAGCCTGAGCAGTAGCCAGAGATTCAACGGCATCGTTCAGACCTGCGATCTCGTCGACGTCAGCCTGAGCGTCAGTCACCGCTTTCTGATACTTACCGAGTTGCTCATCAATGATGGCATTGTTGAGGTTATCGGAGTTAGCAGCTGCAACGGTGCCAGTGGTGGTCTGACCGTTCAGAGTGCTGATGGTGTTGGTGTAGAGCGTGTCCACGCCATCTTCGATTTCATCAGGGGTCGGCTCGCTACCCGCCACAGTGGTGGCGTTCTCCAGATCTTCGCTGGAAGCGTAGGCTTCTTCCAGGAAGTCAACGCGAGCAGTCTGCGCGTCGGACAGGTTACCCAGCGCTTCAGTCAGCTCTGCGACTCTCCTATTCTCCCCACCGATTGATTTACAAGGCTTTTCTCCTCTCGCCTCGCTTCCAAAAGATCTTTTTCTTCGCTCTATCTATTTTTGATAGCAAATACGTATATTTTGGATCACCTTCAGAACAAGCATTGGTGCGGCTTCGGGCCGTTTCTTCGTTTCTTCTCCCTATCTACTTGTCCTTCCCTTTCTCCATTCGACGCTCTTCCAACGCTTCAAGGCCTTTTGCGGTCACTGTAATGGTCAGGCTGTCAGTGGCCCCCAATAGGTCAACATCGATCCCCCGCTCCCGGAAAAGCCGCATCATAGCGGTCAGCGTGTCGGCTCGCATGGCCATTTCCAGGGTTTCGTTACGGGCGACCGTGGATTTAGCCACACCTAACGCATCTGCGAATTCCTGCTGACTCATGCCGAGGGCAGCCCGGCCCATGCGCATGGCGAGCGCAAAACGGTTTTTTTCTTCCATTAGGGTTTACACCTCACGGTTCTGAAGCTATAAAGCACGTATTCGCTATCATTGATAGCGTATTCGCATCATTAATACAATATTTAGCCAAATGGAGAGGAACCGCTTATGCCGTCGCAGAACCTAACCCAAGTCTTTGTGGATCGTAGCAACCTGTGCCCAAAGGGCAAGAAAAAGGTCGACTATTTCGATCTAAAAGTCACAGGACTGCTGCTAAAGGTGCTCTATTCAGGTCAAAAGACCTGGTATCTACGTTATGCCACCGATCATGGGCGTATGAGGGAGAAAAAGCTGGCCTTGGCCTCAGTGCTGTCGCTAGCGGAGGCCAGAGAGCTTGCCCGACGTCACTTAAGTGACATTGCGAAAGGAAACGATCCCTTTGACCGCAAGGCGGCGATGAAAGCGATCCCGACGCTATCAGTGTTCATTAATGAGACCTACATGCCCTACATACGCAGCCATAAGCGCTCCTGGGAGACCGATCAGATACTGCTGCGCGCCCATGTGCTACCTAACTGGGGTCATCTGCACCTGGATGAGATAACGCAACAGCGGGCGATCAAGCTGTTCGCCGATCACCGTTTAACCCACAAACCCGCGAGCACCAACCGCGTATACGACATGCTGAATACGGTGTTTCATCTGGCGATCCGTTGGGAGACAGGATTGACCGCGAATCCGCTCAAGAACGTGCGACGTTATAAGGAAAACAATAAGCGGGAGCGTTATTTGACCGAGGAGGAAGCTAAACAGCTGTTTGAGGCGCTGGAAACCACGAAAGCGCCACAGTTGAGGGCGATCGTAACCATGCTGCTACTGACCGGCGCCCGCTTGAGCGAAGTGCTGAACGCCCAGTGGAAGGACTTTGATACGGTAGCGCGGGTGTGGACGATTGAGTTCAATAAGAGCGGGAAAACCCGCTACGTGCCATTGTCCGATTCAGCGATCCAACTAATCGAGAACATGCCGCGCATTGAGGGTTGCCCGTATTCGTTTGCCAATCCGCAAACGCAACAGCCATATACGAGTATTCACTACGCTTGGGATACGGTAAGAAAACGGGCGGGGCTAGCTGACCTGCGCATCCACGATTTGCGTCACAGCTTTGCCAGCTTCTTGGTGAACGGGGGACGGTCGATCTATGAGGTGCAAAAGATCCTGGGCCATACCCAAATCCGCACCACGCAGCGTTATGCACACTTGAGTCAGGAAACGTTATTAGAAGCGGCCAGTACGGCGATGAACAGCGTGCCCGCATTGGCCTCGTTGCCAATAAACGCGAGTGAGGCGCGCCCAACACGACCGCCCCGACCGGCGTTAATCAGCCACAGTCCGCCGCCCCTGGCACCATCGGAGGGGCTTACCGGGGATAGCAGCGCATCAGGGAATAGCGCCGATTAGAAAGGCAACAAAAAAATAGGCAGAGACGATAAGGGCAGCCTCCAACCGGGGCTGCCCTTTTTTGTGCGTGAGGAGGGGTACTGGAGAAGGTGGGAGTTAGTGCTTACCGAGCAGGGCTTCTAAGCTCTCTGCCGATAGGATCTGTGCGACCCAATTATCTAGTTGATCGTCTGTAGATGAGGCTAGACGCTCATCAGCCCAATCAGGTAGTTCACCGAACTTTAAGTTAATTAGCTTTCGCAGGGTACCTTCTACACCCTCATGATGCCCTTCACGCTTTGCATCATTCAAAAATGACACTTCATCCCGTAATGCCCGTTCACGCACAAAAGCCAGGCGGCGGGTCTCTTCATTGACGCTAAGCTCGCAGATGCGGTTCATGGCACTCTTGGTCATTTTAATGCTTGAACAGCTCATCAAGACTGTTCGCTACTAAGATTTCATCTGTCCAGCCTTCTAGCTGCTGGGCATTAGCAGTCTCCAGTTTCTGAATAACCCACTCGGGCAAATCGCCAAACCGCTTAGTAAGTAGGCGTTGAAGTATACGTTGCGCTTCTTCCCGCCGCGCATCGTTCAGCAACGACACCTCATCCCGCAGTGCCCGTTCACGCACAAAGGCCAGGCGGCGAGTCTCTTCGTCGGCGCTGAGCTCGCGGATGCGGCTCATCGCCTTTTTGACCGGTTCATGGGCAACATTAGCCATGGTGAGTTCCTCCTGCCAGTGCTTGAAGAAGGTGATCCAGGCGCGCAACGGGCCTTCTGGCAAACCCAGGCGATCCGCCTTGTTCAATTCGATCAGGTTCATCTGCAAAACGTTCCCAAGCGAAATCTTGGGCTGGTGTTCATCGCGCATCTCAAATCGCCAGATCGCTTGCTCGCGCTCGGCGGTTGTTTCTGTAAACAGATCGAAATCCAGCAGGTGCAGGCCCACTGAGGCACGCAGCTCTTGGTAATCTTCACCGGCGCTCAGCTGGCTTCCCAGCGTGCGGGCCAGATAGAACACCCCCCGTTTGTGCCAGGCCCCGTAACGGCGCACCTGCACCTCGATATTGTAGCAGTTGCCATCCCCATCGCGTGCCAGCACATCGAGAATGATGTACTTGCCGGTAAGCTCTGTCGCCTCGATATTCGGATTCAGTATCTCCACCGAGGCAATGTTGGGCAAATCCGGGCGAAGATCGTTGATCAGATCCACTAGCAAATCGGGTGCTTCGGCGAACAGCCGCTTGAAAACGTAATCGTTGGTAGGGTCGAGTAACTCGCTCATGGAAACTCCTGTCGTAATGGCCCTATGCTACCACAGCAGTGCTTGTCAAGCGCTATCGCTTGCTGCTATCCCTCACGCTATCTGCTTGCTGAGTAAAGAAAAAATAAGCCTGCCAGAAAAGCCCCACCCCACGCTGCCGGTCAGGGCAGGCGTGAGGCAGGTGAGACGGAACATTGAGGGGTTGGGTTAATAACGAGAGTGACCTTACAGCCACCCCCGTTCAGCAAACGACGTGTAGCCTTCGTGGCCCACCACGACATGATCCAAGACGCGAATATCCACCAAGCCCAGCGCTTCCTGAAGCCGTTGGGTAATGCGCCGGTCGGCATCGCTGGGTTCAGGATCACCACTGGGGTGGTTATGCACCAGAATGACAGCCGCCGCGTTATGCTCAATGGCGTGCTTGATCACTTCACGGGGGTAGACGCTCGCGGAATCAATCGTGCCCCGGAACAGCTCATCAAAGGCGATGAGTCGGTGCTGTGTATCTAATAGCAACGTACCAAATACTTCGTAGGGGTAGTCGAGCAGCAGGGTTTGCAGACAGCGATGAACTTCATCGGGGCTGCCGAGTTTATTGCCCTTACTAAGCCGTTTCTGCGCGATCATCTTGGCCAGGTGTAACAACTGGGCGTCGGTCACGTCGCCATCGACGCGGTAGGTGCCGGGGGTTTCCCCGGCGATCAGTTGGGGGTTCGTGAGTAGCGAGGCGTTGAGTCGTGCGTTCATGGTGTCTCCTGGAGGCGATTCTGTAGAAAAATCCGTAGAAAAACGTCCGCCGATTTATGCTGCTAAATCAGCACCTTTCAGCTCGGCGAAGCGCTCGGTGAGCTTCCATAACGCGCGGTTTAAGCGCACGTCTTCGGTCACGCTATTAATCGGTCGGGTGCGGGTCGCCCGACCGGAGGGGGAACGGCCACGTAAGCCGCCTTTAAAGAGGTTTTCCTGGGTACGGTTGAACACGCTCCACAGCGAGCCGTTGGCGTCCTCACTGCGTCGAGCTTCGAGTACATTGCTCGGTTGGATAGGGCTAGCCTGCTGCCAGTCGTCGCCATAGCGCAGCGACAAGGCCGCTTCGGCGAACAGCTGGGCTTCACCCCGGCTGATTAACGTGGATTGGAACGCCTCCACGCCCTCGGCAATGCGGGGCACTTGGTGGCTTAACTGGATGGAGCCTTCGAGGATTTCATCGACAATCTGTTTACCGTGACGCACGCGGATACCGCCCACATCGCCCACTGGCGTGACCATGCCGTTGAGGCAGATCAGCCGGAACAGCCCAAGATCCAACTGAAAGGCCGCGCTGCGGTCGTGGCTGTTAGTGAGCACCAGTTCGGTGACGCTATCCCCTACCGCGATTTGCCGGTCGGGGTCTTGCCGGAAGCGGATCATGTGCCGAGCTACGTCGCGGCGTTCGGCTTGGCGGACGTTGGTTTGTTGCGCCCGTACCGGGTACCAGCCTTCGGCTTGAAGGGCATCGACCACGTTGATGGTGGGCACGAAGCCATAACGGTCGGAGACGGCTTCATCGGGTTGGTGGGCAAAGATAGCCGGGGCAGCTCGGTGGAGTTGGTCGTGAGTGAGAATGCGCATGGTGAGTTTCCTTATCGGTTAACCACGGCATAACGGCCCGCGCCAAACAGGCAGCGGGCATCGTTAAGGTGGCGGTATCGGTAAATAGCAGCCTGCGTTTCACAGGCGGTAGGATTCAGGCCCGTTTGGCTTGGCGTGGGGAGGGCTGTTGAGCGTCACTGCCTGGCGGGGTGTCCGCCTCTCCGGTGGGTGCCTCGGCGTCGGCGTTCGCTTGAGGTTGCTGCTGGCTTTTGGCCTGCAGCTTGTCGGCCAGCGTGACCGGGGCATTGGGCTCCTGCCTGCCCGGTGGATGCTCGGGGGCATCGGGGTAAAACTCTTCCACCACGTCGATGGATTCCTCGGCACTGTCTTCAAACGCCCCGTTGGCAAACCCGGCCTTGGCCGCACGGTCGAGGGCTTTTTGGTCAAAGCCGGTTTGTTGGTGCCAGTCATCCAGGCGCTGGGCTTCTGCTAGCGTTTCTTCCAGCGTCCAGCCTTCCCGCAGGGTGATGTCCACGTAGAAGATCGCTGTGCCCCGGCTCTGGCGAGTGGACTTGCCTCTAAGACGTAACTCCAGCGGCATACAGGCCAACCGATTACCCGAGATCGCCTTGAAGTAGGCAAGCCGTGCGGCCAGCGTGCGTATCGAGTTGAAGCCGGTGGTGCGGAAGATGAAACTGCCCAGCGGGTCATCATCGCCAATCAACACGTTCAGCCGCCCGTAGGGCTTGCAGGCGCCGCCCTGGGCTAAAGGGCAGCCATCGGGGGAAGGACAGTCGAGCGTGGCCATGCCATCCTGGGTACGCCGTTTGCACTGCTCGCCATCGCCGACGCACAGCGGTCTGGCCGTTTGCCGATCAAACAGCGCGTACTCGGCGCGTAGGTTGAGGTCGGGATCACTGAACAGCAGCCGAATGGGAATCGTCCTGAGCTTGCCTTCCTGAGCGGTGCGCAGCTGCTCATCGAGCGGGTGGCGTATCCAGCCCTCTTTGGTCTGGAGTTGGGAGGTGATAGTGAATTGATCGTCTTTTTGCGGCAGACGCTTGCCGTTGTTCTCGACCAGTTTGCCGATGGTGATCCGCCCCAGAATGGGCGGGGTAATCGCTAAGCCTTTGAGCATGGGAACCTCCTTACTACATCAATGGTGAACCCGAGTTGGTGCCCCATAACGCACAACGCCCCAGGCGGCCAGAAAGCCGCGCTGAGGCGTGTGCTTGATTGAGGTAACCTTAGGGGTGGATTGATACGGCAACAGCACACAGCAGCGCTGTGTTGCGCAATTTACGATGGGCAATGGGCGCGACTAGCGCACCACCAACCGCCGGGTGCCGGGGTGCGAATGAAGGTAAGCGGCGCACAAGGCCGGGTGTTCCTTTTGCAGGGCCTTGGTATCCAGCCGGTTGACCGGCTTGGTCTGCTTCCAGCTCAAGCTGCCGCTAGAGAACGTGGCCAGCGTCGCGGTGCCCATCGCTTGCTGCAGGGTGTGTTTGAGTTTGGCTTCCTCCTTTTTGGCCTCGTCAAGGGTTTTCCGAACCCGTTGCAGGTTGGCAAAGGCCTGGCTCAGCATGACGTCATTACTGAAATCGAGGGTGGTGCCATCATCCTGGGGAAACAGCGCCCGGAGGGCTTGATCGGCTGAGTCACTGCCATCCGCAGGCGGTGGGATGTCCTTCTCGACGTAGTCCCAGAATTGCCGCTCCAGGGCTATTAACTGCTCAATCATCGCCTCGTCGCGTTCGATACGGTGAATCTGTAGCTCATGGCCACCGAGTAATACTGCGACATCAGCGGCCTGTTGCCCGGTCACGGCTAACTGGTGCATTACTTGCAGCTGCACGTACTCGGGCACGCCGTCTTTCCACAGCTTGGCCCCGTAGATCCCGGCGGTCTTGCACTCCAGGATTTGCACCTCGTCATTGCCCACCACCTCGCGATCCAGGTTGGCCAACATCCAGGGGTGCTCAACGTGCTGCAAAATGGCGTTAACGCGCCGCACCCGGTAGCCGGTGTGCTGGGCGTAGTGATCGGCGACCAACGGTTCCAGCACCTGCCCCCAGTGTAGAGGGCTGGTAAGGAGTTCACCTCGGCTGGGTTCCTTGTCACCGAATTGGCGTCCGGTCTTGTCCATCCACAGTTCTAGCTGAGACTTGTAGGGGTGTAGCCCTACAGCCGCCGCCGCATCACTGCTGCCAATGCCACTCTGACGAATCGACAGCCATGCCTTGCGATCCAAGGCGCGGGTATCCACCAAGCGCCGCGCTTGCTCCCGGTAACGCCGGGGTGGCGGTGTAGGACGCTTGCTGCGGGCTTCTTGCGTAGGAAGGGGCATACCGCTTTGCTCGATAGCGTCGAGCACGGAAGACGTGTTGCTGGGGGCAGCCGGTTCAAACGGAATCACCACCGATCCTTTCTCCTGGTACGCAGGTTCCGGGGAAGTTGTTAATGGCGTCGCGTGGAATTGGGCGTTGTGGCTCATGGTGTTTCTCCTGCATGAGGTATTTTCTTACCAACACGGCATAACGGCCCGCTGCCCAGAAGGCGCGGGCTAAGCCGTCGTTGTGATGATCAATAAAGGGGAAAGGAAGCGGATTATTCGACGTGTGGGCGAAAGGTGTGGCCACAGCCACGACACTCGTAATTATCGAGGACTTTGGTATCCAGCTCTTCACCGAGCTTGGCCCCGGCCACTCCCCCGGCAGCGCCGCCCGCAAGACCGGCGAATACGGCACCGACAAGGCTCCCAACGCCAAGGCCGACGGGGCCTGCAAAGGCGGCACCAATAGCTGCCCCCGCCTTGGCCCCGGCCAGTGACGACGCTGCTGCCGAGGCGCTCCCCGCCGCTAAGCCGGTACCGCCAGCGACCTTTCGACCGATATTTCGTGTAATCACCTGATGCGAGCCACAGCTCGGACAATAAACAGACATGGGGTTACCTCCGATTCATTTTGATTCGATGAATGACGCCAGCGATTGCCAGCTTCATGGAGGTAATTAAGGGCTGAGATTATTTGGAATCGAATAGGCAAGTCAGGGCATGACGTAATTGTTTAGGTCATCGGGATATGAAATGCAGCGGTCAGTGCCAGCCTCTTGGCACGCTGTTTTGTTTCGTAATGAATCCGGAATAACTCGATAAAAACTTCTTATCCATTTGACGGGTTTTGACCAGGCATTTAAGCGTAAAGGGTAGAGCCTTATCGCGCAGGAAAGAGTGCATGACTAATGGGGAAGTAATATGGGAACCATAGCCCTCTATTACTAAGGGATATAACACCCTCATCAATGGACGATAGCACGCGTGTTTAACGACGCTTTAGACGTCGTCATAAGACCGCTAGCCAGTGAGTGGAGACGACGCCCAAACGTCGTCACTCAGACAGTCGCCCACATTAGCCGTCACTACTCAGATTAATGAGTAGGTCTCTCCCCAAAGAGAGAACACTCCCCTTTCTGGAATGCTTTACACGAATCTCCTAAATCCCCATGCCTGTTTAAACGATACATTACGCCGACCGCTGCTGATGCTCTTTCATCAATCAGCGAGGTAAATCCCATGTTTCAACCGACACGTTTACGCCACCCCGACAATGACAAACTACGCCTGTACTTCGAGGAGCTTTACCAAAGGTATGAAGTTCAACAAAAGGTAGTAAAGGGGAAGTATTATCCCTTGATCGAAAATTACCTTGAGTCGACCGTCAACGAAATCATCAGCGCCACGAAATGTCAGCCGCGCACGTTTATCTTTCGTGCGGACTTGAAGTTTCCAGCGTTCATGGAACGTTCCTCGATGCACGATAACAATCACGTATTGTCCCGGTTCTTTAGGTTCTTTAAATACGAACTCACGAAAGCCAGTGCCCCTTACCGAATGTCACTTCGTTATATCTGGGCCAGAGAGCAAGACACCAGTGACAAACCGCATTACCACTTGGTCATCATGCTCAACAAAGGCGTCTTCGATAGTATCGGTAGTCCTTTACCCGATGAGTTCGGCAGTTATACCCGCCAGAACATTTACCACCGGATGATGCGCAGTTGGTTAAAAGCCATGGATTTTCACCATGAAGAGCCGCTGGGCCAGTTAATCACGATAGGCGAGCATCCGATGAACGGACTTCCCTGGACGGGCGTCCTGGCTCGGCATGACTGGTGTGCGATTAATGAGGCGGTGTATGTCTGTAGTTATCTTTGCAAAGCCTACACAAAACAAATCGGCCAAGGTATCCAAGTGTTTAATACCTCGCAAGGCAAGTCGCTTATAAAACCTGACGTTTAATTGCCTATGTTATAGAACCGTCCGTCTTAAACGTAAAAAGATGGGAAAATAAGCCCGCCGACGACAATCGCCGGGAGCAAATCATCACGCGACAACATGGCCTGCCCTTCAGGAAGCAGGCCTTTTTTATTGATCGACCAGGAGCACTAGGATGTTTAACTTCCCTTTCTCACACGATACACCGAATCAAGCGCCAGAAACGTTCTCTGAGCCGCGCCATACATCACCCGCCCCCTTGCCTTGGGAAAGCAATGCAATGGCTGACGACGACGCCGACAAGCGTCTGGCAGCCATGGAGCAGGACGAGCCCAAGCGTCGGTTGATTCGGGATGCCAGGGCGCTGTGCAAACTACGTAAGATTACCCAGGCACAAATGGCTGAGGAGATCGGGGTACCACGCCGCACTGCCGAAGAATGGCTACAATTTCGCAGGGTCCCGAAAGCGCCGGGCACGACGTTGATTCGGCGTTGGGTGGACACACATCGAGGCGAAGTGATGAAAAAACAGTGAAAAATACTAACTTGATACCTTAGATATCGTGCTAAGCATGCTAGTCTAGCATTTTTAGCATGGTTTTGAGGTTCTCATGGATTTAGAAATACCGCCATCTACGTTCGATGAGGTGCTCCCACAGACTGATGAAGATGGCGCGTTTGCTACCAGGTCTTTTGATCAGCACACACTTCCCAGCATCGGAGAGGATTGGCCACACTACTACGAAAGGTCTTTGCTAGAGGGGGCAACCCTCGAAGCCAGCGAGCACATTCAGGTCGCCTACGAGATGGCATTGTCGTCCGCGCTCGGTGTCATGTCGGCGGTCTGCCAAGGCTTGGTCAATGTCGCCTACCCCAACGGCCACACTGTGCCAACCTCTCTGATGCTGCTGACGATTGCGGTAACGGGGGAGAGAAAGACGTCAGTAGACGAAGCCTTTTGCAAGCCACTCCGGGAGTTTCAAAAGAATAAGGAGAGGGATAACCGGAAAGCACGCACCAAGTATCAACGTGAACTTAATATTTGGAAGCAAAAGGAAAAAACGCTTAATAAGACATTGGCCAAACAATTTCTAAATGGAGAAGAAACGAGCAGTATTGAAAATGAGCTTCACCAGCTGGATAACGCGCATCCGAATCCGCCTACTACCTACAAGCTGATCTATGAAAACACGACGCCCAGTGCTTTAACTTTTGGAATGCATGAAAACATTCCATTAGCATTTTTACTCTCAGATGAAGCAGGCAACTTATTGCAAGGTCAGGCCTTGAAAGACTTGTACCTGTTTAATTCACTATGGAGCGGCTCTGATATAACGGTAGACCGTAGAACGAGTGATAGTTTTACGCTTAGTAATGCACGCCTATCCGCCTCCATTATGGTGCAGCCACCTATTTTAAAGCGTTTTATAGACAAGCGTGGCGATGAAGCCCACGATAGCGGATTCTTCGCGCGATTTCTCGTATCCTATCCTGAGTCGCAAATCGGTAAAAATAAAGATCTCAGCAACCCAATCACCGGAAATAAACTAAAAGAATTCCAAGCACGGGCCCATGAGCGGTTAGAGATGTCAATTAAAGCCATTGAGGAGGGCAGAGAAAAGACCACTCTTAAGTTCACGGCACCTGCAACTTCTTTATGGAAGCAAATCTATCGACACATTGAACTCGAGACTCGGCAAGACCGTCTTTACTCTCATGCTCACGGCCATGCCCGCAAGCTGATGGATAACATTTCGCGGGTTGCGGCTATCGTTCATACTTTCGAAAATAAAGACTATAACACCGAAATATCCGCCAATGACTTGCTCTATGCCTATAAGTTATGTCGCCACTATTCAAGACACTTTCTTAGCTACATTGCGGGCACACCGAAAGTCGTGCATCTAGCTAACAAGCTAGTAATTGCCATTCGAAAGTATGGTTCGCAAAAGAATACTCATTTGCCTGGTAGAACTGGGTTCACAATGTCAGACATAAAACAAAAAGCCCACCAAGACCTACGTGTACATGAGAACTTTGAAAACGCCCTAACTTTGCTGACCCGACTCGGGCATATAAGGGAAAGCCCAGGTAGTGGTGGATACCATCATGAACTTGGGGAAGCCATCGTTCTCAGAGGCATAGAAGAACCGGAACTAAAAAATGGCGAGGAGTATTATGTCGAAGAACTTCCCAAGTTCAGTGACCAAGAGGTTCAGCGCGGAGCAGGAGGAGGCTACTATCGCATCATTTAACGGACGAGCTGAGCCGCCCAATGCCCGGCCACAGTCTGGGCGTCACCGGTAGCGCTGGGATCGAGAAAATGCTTTGGGCTAGGGGGTAATCCCCCCGAAAAACCTGCTATTCATCCAGGTCGTCGCACAAGGCAATCGCTTCGGGAGAGCCGCCCAGGGTAGCTCGCCACTGGTCATAAAGCGCATAAAGGCCGTTGAGGTCGAGCCTGGGTTATGGGCTCGAAGAGCAGGTGTTCGTAGCCTTCCAGCTCGGCCTAAAGCGCCGTGCGGGTGGCAGAAGGAATGGAGCCTCATCAAGGCCTTGGGGTTCGGGAAAATCAGTCATGGAAAGAGTCTAGCAGCTCAAAGCGGCCTCCAGGCCGCTTTATGCCGCTAGCTAAGTCCAAGGGTTTTTAATCACGCTCACTCGCCAGCAGCTGCGCTTCCAGCGCCGCTGCCAGGTCGGCATAACCTTGCTTCTTGCCCATCTCAAAGGTCATGGATTCCATGTAAGCCATGTTGTTCTCCACCGCCTTCTTATCGTGGAGAATCAGCGAGTGGATAAAGTAACGCAGCCACTTCACATCCGCGCCGCCGGGCACCCCGTTCCACTGCACCACGGCATTGGAGAGCCCTTCCATCACGCCCCATTCCTTGCAGACGAAGCCACACGCCTCAGCAGTGAGAAAGAAGTCTTGTACACACTCCCGCTCAATCCAATTGGCTTCTAACCCAAACGCGGTATGCGCATCGTCCCATAGTGCCTGGAGCTTGCGGCACCACTGGGCCATAAGCTTGACTTGGGCATCTCGTAGTGGAGTGTTGTAGCTGACCGGGCTTTCATGAATCTTCACATCAACGTCCTCGTTATCGCGGGTTAGTCAGTCATCGTGATCAACCACCAGGATTCTCTCATATACCCCGACTAATCCCCACGCGACACGCCGCCAAAACCCCGCAAGCCCTTGCAAACCCTCTGAAATAACACGGAAATATGCTACATTAGCGGGAATTTTCGCCAGCCCTGATCCCGGTGATCGCGGGCGTAGACACAAGGATTGCCCATGCTGCTATCGCCCGATTTACACGCTCACCTGCGTATGACGCCTATCGACAATTCGGCCCTGGCCGCTCAGGCAGAGGTCATTGATCTTTTGATTCCGGATATTCAGCCGCTGGCCACTCGGTTCCCAATTGTAATTACCGATGATGGTGGCCTCGGGTTAAAGGCGTTGATTACGCCCTCAGACACCGACAACCTTTTTGCCGAGCATATGCCCTTGGCATGGCGTCACTACCCGCTGTTGCTCACGTCGCTCTTGAGAGCCGACCACCCCTTGAAAACCTCGACACCCGGCGTGCGGGAAATTACCCCTGCCGTGGCTATTGATACGGACGCACCACATTTTCAGCTCGATAAGGGATTTAGGCTATTTGAGAACGATGAGGCGACGCCTTTTCTGCAGGATCGTATTGCCCGGATGCAAGTCGATGCTGAGCATGAGCAACGCACGCTTGCTTTGCTTGAACTGCTGCGTCGAGCCGAGGTACTGGAACCCACCCACGTTCACCACCTAGGCCAGAAAATAGCCTGCTACCTCGTCAACGACAAAGCCCTGAGCACCAATCTGGACAAAGCCGCCACCGACAGTGACTCCATCGGGCAAGCGGTCTCGCTGGCCCTGGCCATCGCTGACTCCCAGAAAGGGTTGAAGGTGGAACGTAGTACGGATTAACCGGCAGGACGCTCAAAGCGGCCCCAGGGCCGCTTTATGCCGTAAAGGCAGGGAAATGCATCAGGTAGCGGCATAGAACGCCGCACGGGCGGTGTAGTCCGATCAGACGTCGGATAACCAGTGGGGAACGCTCAGCGTACATATTTGCTATGTTAGATTTGGATTTCAACCAGCTACTACAGGATCACCCCGAGCTGGTATGGCAGAGCTTGCTCAGCCTTCTCTCTACCTTGATCGCCGGTATTACTATCGCTTTTGTCACCACCTTTTACTTGAAAAAGAAAGACGAAGTCACCCGAGTAGCCGGTGTAATACTCGAAAAGCGCATCAATAGCGAACAAGTCATTCTGGATTTTCTTGAAAAGGCCTCTTACTCGTTAGAGCTTCCCGCAGGGGAAAGCCAAGACCTGTATAGGCTCATGACCGAGTACGAGCTAGAACTGCCGCATGGGAAACATCTGCAGCACGCCCAAGTCTTCTCTAGTAATGAATCGTTCCAAGTATTTTTTCGTGAGTTTGAGCAGCAGGTTAGCCGTCACAAGCTATGGCTCAGTAAAGAAGTACGCTTTCATCTTGAGCTGATGCAGGCCTACTTTTCCTGGATGAACGCCAACCTACTGATGACGCAGCGCGTACCGTTACCTCAGGACTCGCCTCTCACGGCAGAGGAAAACAATAAACTCTCTGACAAGCTGATTCTGATCCAGGGCATTAGCTTGGATAATGAAATAAAGGGTTTTATTGCGCACCTTGAGGTATTGATGGTGGATTCGATTTATCGCCTAAAGCTCAATCGAGTGAAGCACAGCATGATGCGGAACGGCTTCTTGAACCGAGAAACAAAAAAGATGCTGAAAATCCTTGCCCGCCGGACACTGCTTGGCGAGCAACGCGAAAAAATGATGGCCTTGGTCATAGCAGCTGTCTATGGGCTTAAAGGCATTGAACCGATGGACGTCGATATCGATCTATTCGTAGATAGTTAGCGAGGAATAGCTGCTAGCATAGCGATAAATAATCCGGCAACGCATCAAGCCGAATAGCAATTTTGTCCTTAGGAAGCTGCTCCAAATGTCCAAACAGCCGATATCCAGATTCGTTAGGTATATCAATCCATACGTCGGCTAAATAATGCGGCATACTTCTGTCCATTTTCTGATGCACGTAGGCAAAGTCTGCTAGCCATCCCTTTCCTTCGTCCGGCTGCAAGCACATAAAGACTGATACCACTGGCCCCAACGGGAGGCTTTGAGCAAACTCACAGCCAATATGACGACTCATCTGCTGGAGCAAGAAACGCAGCTGGCCGACAGTCCGCTCTGGCATAGGGGCTTCTCCCACCACAGTACCGAGCAACTGTGCAATATTCACGAAGGCCCGGAGTTCCTTTTCATCTAGCGGCAGCAAGGGCTCACCGTCTTGTTTCTTCCCTGCCAGACGCAGCGGCCTTTCGGTGAAGGAGGCTCTGCGATGAATCAAGCAGTGGCGATGCTCTTCTGTACGCGCATAGGCGAAGCAAATGGCTTGCCATACTTCCATATCGACTCCCAGCAATTGATCACCAGGCGCCTGACCTGCAAGCTGCACTTTCCTACTGATTGACCAACGACCAGCTTGACCACCAGGCTGGAAGCCCCCCTGTGCGAGAGCAAGCTCGATAAGCAGGTCGATCACCTTCCAGGCAGCAGAAAATGCCAATGGGGCTAAAACACCTTGCAGGTTTCGATCATCAGCAAACATTTTAATGACGGCTGTCATTCCATGTTTGGCTGGCCCCGTTCCCTGAATGGCCTCGCGAAGATCCAGCGTGTTGCCCATGGCATCATCCGGAAAAAGCGGAAAGAGCTGATTGAGCACTAACCGCTCATACTCAGTGGCTGCCGAAAAATCCTCAATGGTTTCTACCAACGTTGCCTCCTGGCATATCTTCCAAAAGAAAGCTCTAACGTGAAGTACCGTCAGGTGTACGTGACAGCCAGCAACGGCTAGCACCGGCAATGGATAAGTACCTTACGACAGCGACGGAATCACCGCCACCGCCTCGCGCAAGCGCTCCGGGCTTAAATGGGCATAGCGGCTGGTGGTGCGTGCATTGGCATGGCCTAGCAATATTTGCACTTCATACAGGCTACGCCCCGCATTCACCAAAAAACTCGCAAAGCTATGGCGTAAATCGTGCAACCGTAACTCTGGCATGCCTGCCTCCTTGCGCGCCTTGTACCAGCTGTAATAGACAGTGACAAACGGCTTACCGGTAGCCGGGTTAGCAAATACCCAGTCGCACCGGCTTGGCGCACCCGCCTTGCGTTGTGACAGTAGTGCCAACGCCCCTTCCGACAGCGGTATATAACGAATACGCCCCGATTTCGTGTGCGGAATACGCCACAACTGATGCGCCCAATCCACATCCTGCCAACGGGCGTTCAGCACTTCCCGCTTGCGCGCTCCGGTATACAGCAAAAACGACACGATATCCGCCAAGCACGGGTTTTGGCTATTGCGCACGCTGACCAATAAGCACGCCACTTGTTCTGGGGTGAGGTAGCGCTCAATACGGTTATCCTCCTTTAGACAGCGCACTTCCCGCACGGGGTTTTCCGTAACGCCCGTGATTTTCCAGCGCATCGCCAAGCGATAGCCATACCCCAGCACAAACAGCACTCGGTTAATGGTGGCGGGGGCATAGTCGCGGGCCTGCATGCGGCCGACCACACGGGCAATATCCGCCCCGGTCAGTTCCCCCATTTCCCTAGGGCCCAGCAGGGGAAGGATATGCAGGCGAATCATCGAATCATCCGTTGACCAACTGCGCTTATAGGTTTTTACATAGGGCAGATAGTGGTCAGTAAAAAAGCAAGCCACCGTTGGCCCTGCCCCTGGCAACAAGACGGCCTCGGGGTTGGCACCCACACGCACTTTACGCAGTGCCTCGCGAGCTTCATGGCGGGCTTCCTCCAACGTGATCACACGCGCATTCCCTAACGTGAGATAGCGAGTACGCCCATCAGCGCGGTAGCGCAAACGGTAAGCCATGCGCCCGCTACGCTGTATATCCACAAACAGCCCGCATAACAGCGTATCCAGCACCACCCAGTGTTGGCGGTCTGCGGGGCACACTAATGCTTGTACGACCTCTTCTGTTAATCGCGTGACGGTCATGGTCAGTCTCCTTAGTGAGTAGCCTCATTAGGAAACTATGTACTGTCACCCCAAAACTGCCACTTTTCTGGGCGGTTACGCGGCGGTTCAGGCCACCCTGATGAGTTGCCGATACGTTGCGCTCATTTAATAAAGTGAAACTACACAGTGCTATCAGTGAGTTAAGTGGGAATGTTTCCGAGAGCTGACTGAAGCGCTGAGCACTTACCAGACTGCCGTCGCTGATGAGCGCGCCTTCCTGGAAGAAGCTACTGAAAATGACGCGGTAACCGGCGTTGACGATACATCCACCAACGATGAGATCAACGACGCGATCGACACCGCCGTAACTGCAGCTGCTGGTACTGTCCAGGGTGAGCTTACTGGCTACGATTCTGGTGCTGGTTTTAAAGGCTACAACTTTACTAACGCTTCTGACGCTGTTCGCGCCCAGATCGTATCTGAGTTCCGTGCTCAGCTGGAGAAAGACGTTGCTGACACCAAGTCTGACGTTGAAGAGACCTCTGGTCTGCTGAGCAAAGCCAACACATTGGTTAGCGCCTCTGCTGCCTATGAGACTGCTGCTGCCGCAGTGGTTGATGCACAAGGTGATTTTACTGCTGAGGCGGCCAAGTTCAACCTGCTAAATGGCGGAGTCTCTGCTACTGCCTCTAACGGCTCTAGCTTTGTACCAGCTACGGATGGTGCGGCTGCTTCCGCAACTGACTACAGCACTTACGCAGTTACGGCCACGGGTGTGACTGGCAATCTCATCGAAGTTGATGGTGCTAAGTTAGTTGTTACCGACGCTGGCGAAGATCTCGAAGGCATCGATGCCCTGCTGGCAACTGCACAGGCCGAGTACCAGGCGCTTCTGACCGAAGCTAACGCTCAAACACGTCTTGAAACTTCTATCCAAAGTGTACTCGCTGCAGAAAACCCTGATGCCGTGACGGGTGAAGCTGTGACAGTCGATATTCCGGGTTCCCCTGTCACTGCAACTAAGTACGGCGTAACCATTGGTGGCAAAGAGTACAGTTTCACCACTGCTTCTTCCCCTGAAGATCAAGGTACCGTCGGTGCGGCGATTGTAAGCTCGCTGAAAGATGATGGTATCACTGCGTCTTACAATTCAGGCACTATCACCATCCAAGGTTATGGTACGGGTGATGTGACTGAGATCACTGGGTCTTCTCTGGCCGACGCCAGCTTCGACGCCAACGATTACTACGTCGAGCTGAACCAAACTAGCACTCTCGATGCCGATGGCAACTTCGACGCTAAAGTTCTGGATGCAAGCAACACTGGCACCCTGAACGCTGCAGACTCTGAAGCATATTTCGCTGCCCAGACTGATCTAAACGACTTCAACCAAGCCGTTCAAGACTTCCAAGCGATTGCTCAAGTACAGAGTGATTCTGGCGATCTGGCTGAAGCGACTGCTACCGCTCTGGAAGCTGTTGAAGCGTTCGATGTTGAGCTTAACGTTACCGGTACTGGCACTGAAGCTAACGACCTGTTCGTTTACGCTGAAGAGGCCATCACCATCTCTGGTTTCGGCCTGCAAGGCGAAGATCAGCTGTACATCGGCGAAGGCTTCTCCGAGCAGCGTCTGGCTGACGACGTCACCGACACTCGTCTGGGCGACTCTGCCACTCTGGAAGTTTTCTTCCAGCAGGAAGGCAACAACGCCGCGATCTACGTCGAGAACGAAGCCTTCGCCGGCAACGCCGAGAACGCTTCCGACCTGACCAAGATCACTCTGACCGGCGTGAGCATCGACGACCTGCAGTTTGAAAATGGCTTCGTATCTGTAGTTGAAGCTGCCTAAGCTCATCTGAGCTAGGTTGTAGGGGGAGGGCAACCTCCCCCTTGTTCCTTCGAAGTCATCGGGTGGTGCAGCACAGGCCGCCGGATGCAGTAAGCGCCCAGGCGCTTGCTTGCCCAGAAAAAGTAAGTCTCAAACCCCCGGCCTCGGCTGGGGGTTTTTCTTTAAGGGAGGATAAAAATGGATGAGAAGATACAGCTTATTTATGCTGACCTTGGCGACGTTTGGCTACACACAGAAACCTTGGTCTCTCAGTTACAGCAGCAGGGGTATTCTTGGGAAGAAAGTTATCAGGCCGTGAATGACGCTGTAAAATCAGGTGAATTAGTAGGAAGCTCTGGTAATGATGGCTTTTATCGATTGAACAACTAAATTAAAAGCTGTTAAACACTTTGAGCCGAAGAGTTTGTCAGCATGGCTATAGCGTAGTCGATTGCGTCTACTTGGGAGTATTCCCGATAGGGTGCAAAAAATCTAATGTGAGCGATAGCCACCCATGTTGATGGCTGCGTACTGCCTTTGTAAGTTAATACTTACATCATTGTACGATATCACTTACATAACCATGCCCGCTCAGCGCCCTTTTATAGTAAAGACCACCCATAGGTAAACACTAACATGCGGCGATTAGGGGGGAAGGGAAAGGTAGGCCATTAACGTGCAAAGCGTTAGGAACGTATTAAGCCCATTATGCCTATTGGTTTTATCACCAACGTATCAATAAAAACCCCCAGCCAAGGCCGGGGGTTTAGTCTTACTTCTTCTGAGCAAGCAGCGCCTGGGCGCTTACTGCATCCGGCGGCCTGTGCTGCACCACCCGATGACTTCAAAGGAACAAGGGGGAGAAGGTTACCCTCCCCCTACAACCTAGCTCAGAGGAGCTTAGGCAACTTCTACGATGGAAATCTGGCCGTTCTCGTACTGAACGGTGGAGGCATCGACGCCAGCCAGAGTGACCACGCTACCTTCGAAGCCGTTGGTAGCGTTACCCTCAAAGGTCTCGCCTTCCAGAGAAATGACGGTGTCGCTGCCAACCTGCTGGATGAAGAGGTCCTGGACAGAAGCATCGCCTTGACGAGTGGCTTCGAGGTTCACACCAGCTTCCAGGCGAACTTCATTGTAGTCGCCACCGATATACAGAACGTCTTCGCCCTGAGCACCGAAGGAAGTGATTTCTGCGCTTTCGCCTTCGAAGATGAATACGTCGTCTTCGGCCGTACCGGCGGTACCATCAGCAATGGAAACTTCGAAGTCTTCTTCGATGGCTTCAACCAGATCGTCGATGGTGGTGTTCAGCTCATCCAGCTGGTCGGCCGCCTGCTTGGCAGTCTGGTAATCAGCCAGTACCTTGCTGAAGGACTCTAGCTCGGCCTTGGCAGCTGATAGCTCAGCAGACTTCTCAGCTTCAGTGGCGAACTGACCAGTTAAATAAGTTCCGTCATCCAGGGCAGAGTCGTCAGCACTGAAGTAGTCTGCGCCAGTCTTGGCAGGAACCGCAGGCGAAGATTCGTAGGTGAACTCGTCAGCAGTGGTTACTTCGGTCAGGCCAGAGCCATCAGTCCGCGGCGATGATTCAGTAGAGGCATAGGTAACGGTGACAGTCTCGGTGCCTTCATCGGTGACTGTGGCCTCGTAGTAGTTAGTAGAACCATCATAGACGAAGTAATTGTCGCTAGCGTCTTTGTAGATAGTCTCAGATGCTACGCTGCCACTGTCAGAATCAACAATATTGACAGTTGACGCTTCAATAGTAGCTGCTTCAGCAGCATCCCAGCCTTCGTTCTCGATATCGAGAACGCCTTCAATGGCGGTGACCACAGATGCCTGGGCAGTATCGACGCGCTTCAGAGCGGTGATGTCGGCCTGGACCGCAGCAACGACAGCGTCGATGCCTTCGACATCTTTGTAGGCGTCAGTCACCTGAACCTTGTTGTCCTTGAACCAAACAACAGTTTCGCTAGCGGTAGAGTCGGTCAGCAGCACTGCCTCATCGGCCAGAGTGCCTTCGCTTTTAGCCAGGACAGCGCTTTCGAAAGTGGTGTAGTCGGAGTCCACTGCCAGATTAATGGCGGCCACATCGTCGTTGTTAAGCTTGACACCCAGCGCGTCGAATTTTGCTACTTCACCTTGCACATCAGCAGTGGTAGAAACCTGAGTCTCGTAGGCAGTAGTCAGTGCGCTCTGAGCAGAAGCCAGTGACGCAGAAGCCTTGGCCAGACCTTCGGTTTCGTTGACGGCTTTTTCAGCTTCTTCGACACGGTCATCGATGACAGACTGACGCTCAGCAATCAGCGCGCTGTTGTAAGCATCTGAACGCGCAGCTTGGATAGTACCAATACCAGCCATCTCACCGTTTAGGTCGACGATAGCAGCCTCGTAAACCTCATCAACGGCTTCTTCGATTTCAGCTAGCTCAGGGTTTTCCGGGTCAACAACACCATTAGCCGGATCTTCAATCCAATCGGTGACTTCTTCGATGTCCAGAGCGCCTTCCAGGAAAGCAGCTTTGTCAGCTTGAGCGGACAGCAGACCTTCCAGTGCTTCAGTCAGCTCTCCCAACAAAATACGCTTAACCATTTGTTTTATCTTTATTTATTGCCCATTGTGATATTTCCGAACCAACGGGAAACCTCGTTTTCTAAAGGAAACCGCTTAAAAAAGGCTTAAATATTACCTTTGCGATGAACCGATCTATAGCCCAGGCTCGCCTGCTGACCCACTTGGCACAGCTAAACCTCGGCAGCATGGCCACGCCTGCATCTTTGATAACGCCGAAGATTGGCGCTTTGATTTTGATGGATAAATTTTAAGCAGTGCTGATGATAGCTGATCTGGGGCTTGCCTTTGGCGATGAGGTGACGTTGGCGCAGTGATTTGGCGCTAGGAGCGCCCCATACCACTACGTGCGGCGTTTTGAGTGCCTTCATAAACGCAACTTTTAACCGCTGTAGATTGTCGGGTAGATGAATGCAAAAGTTCAGTGTCGATCTTTGAAGTCTTGAGCCAGACGGGCGAGATAGGGGATCGTGCGGTTGTCGCTTGCTTGCTGATGAGCGTTTGGATAGAGAATGGCAAGCAAACAGTAATGGTCTTCTTCCAGTTCGCCTTGCACGTACACCAAGGCTGCGTCTTGATCCGGTGCGTTCATCGGGCATTTCCGGTCAGCCTGGGGACGCTTTTTGGGAAAGGTCGTCGGCGGAACAGCAATGTGGATATGCATTAACCCCGCGCGAAACGCACCATAAGGTTGCGTATAGGGCGCATCATTACCGAAGCAGTCAGGTACGACTTCCCTACCGGACGCTATATAGTCCGTAAAACTCTCCAGCAGTTCCTGCTTGAACCCAGGAAAAGTGGAGTCAATACTGTCGAAGTAGTGTTCCGTCTCTGGATGAAACGCCACCTCAATCACCGGACTTCCTCGCTTTTTCACCCAGCTTATCTGTCATGAGCGCAGCAGCGGCGGCATAGGCTGCCGGAGAAACCGTTGTATCATACGTCTTGGCGATCACTTGCCGTTGTTTGGAAACCTGGGCTGCCAGTGTCATGCGACTACGGGTCTTGGCAATAGAACGGCGAAAACCGCACTGTTCCAATAATACTGTGATATCGCTGGGCGTCTCAGGGTGAATCATCAAGCGCTTAACTTCGCGTTCGATGCTGCGTAAACGTTCGGCAAGCCCTTCCAGTGAGCGGTAATCCAGCGGGGCATCACCGCTCTCTTCGACTGCCAGAATGTATTGATCAGCATCTTCTACTAGCTGATCGAAGGATACCTGAGCGTTACGAACAAGGCGTTGGAAGGTGTCGTCCCCAGGTTTGGCATTCCCCCGGGTATCCGCAATGCGCTGAATGAGCCGACCGGCATTGTTGGCCAGGTCAAAGGCAACATCCAGCAGGTGCTGGACAAGGAGATTGTGGGTAGCCGTTATCATGATCTTTACCTCCCACCGTGAATAGCGTGGCTGTTGATAAATGTATCATACCCGTGTAGACGGCTTGTGTCCGCCATGTCAAAGCCCTTTTATGACCGTCTTCCTCAATAGCCAAGATCCTTCTGGCCTGCAGCCGATGATAAAGGCTCCGTGTTAAACGTTGGAGAACTTTTTGCCCTTATCAATGAAGCACACATCTTTGCACTTTATCATGAGGGAATATGCTGGCATATCAACGTTTTTTGGCGTCAAAGTTCATTCGGTCCCAACTATTTTAGCAATCTGCTATCAAATCATTACTGTATTGCCAGATACCGTCGTTTTTGCGAAAAATCGAGCGAATGTGGCGTTTTTTTAGCGGTTTCAATTAGCCGATAAGGTTGATGGTAGGTTAGGGAGCCGCTTAATGGTTAATAACTAATAATAAATTAATGGATTAAAAAGACATCGATCTGAGAGCTGACTGAAGCTCTGCAGGTGTTGATCGACGCACAAGTGAGCGTATCTGACTTCATCAAACAAGCTACAGAAAATGAGCTGGTTGCAGCTGACCTTGAAGACCGCAACATTGATCTAGAAGCAGATGGCACTGATGTAGAACAGGAAGTTCGTGACTCTATCGATAACGTCCTGAACGCTGCTGTTACCAGCACAGATGACGCACTCGAGAAGGTTGATACTGCTGTTGGCAACGTCACTGTCACTACTGATGCAGAATTTAGTTTCACTGATGGTGACTTTACTGCTTCTACAGGTGTGCAAAATGCAATCCTTGAAGATGCAGAAGGTGCCCTGACAGAAGCAACTGCTGATGTACAAGCTGAAGTTGATGAGTTCACTGGTTTAAACGGACGCATCAACACTCTGCAGACTCGCAAGGTGCAGCTAGAGGCGGCGGTTGATGCATCTGAAGAAACTCGAGTTGATTTTATCGCTGACGTAGCTGCTTACGAAGCTCGTTCTGGTGATGACATCACTCTAACTGTAGGCGGCACTGCAAGTACTGAGCCTGCGGCTCTAACAGAAGCAGACGTTAAAGACATTGAGTCCATTGAAGTTGGTGGAACTACTGTCGCTACTAAAAATACTGAAACAGGAAAATGGGAGCTTGAGACTGGCGAGACTCTCAATAGCGGTATTCTTTCAGCACTTCAAGCTGCTACTGATGCCGACGCTGCAGAAACTAAGGCAGAAGAAAATTTAACTACAGCAATTGCACGCGTAGCGCAAGCGGAGCAGGAAGATGCTGACTACGTTGTAACAACATCTGGTTTCACCATCGATTCTCGTGGCGATGCAGATAACGGTGCCGAAGTAAGCGTTAACGTCAATCCTGATGCGCCCATTGCTCAACAGTTGATTGACCTGCGTGATGCTAAAGCTGGCTTAGATGCAGCCGCCGCTGACCTGACTGCTGGTCGCGAGTTGTCTGCCGAACTGACTAATCTTGATCAGTCTGTCGAAGATGCACGCTTAGCACTCGACGAAGCTGGTTTCGAAGTTGTTGAATTAGATGGTAATGACCAGGCCGGCACAGAAGCAGATGATGTCTTCCTGTTTGCTGATCAAGAAGGCGATGATTACAGCATTGATCTATTCGGTGAGCAAGGCCAAGATCGTATCTTCTTCGGCGAAGGCTTTGAGCTGGTTGCCCTCGGTGATGACGAGATCACAGATCGCGTTGGCTCCGCGACCCAGAAAGAGATTTTCTGGGAGCAGGACGGCGAAAACCTAGTACTTTATGTTGAAGCCGAAGCTGCCGCTGGTACCGACCTCAACACCAACGAAATCACTGAGATCACTCTGACGGGTGTATCTGCTGATGATATCGGCTTCGCTGGTGGTTACCTGACTGCTAGTGCTGCTGCCTAAGCTCCTCTGAGCTAGGTTATAGGGGGAGGGCAACCTCCCCCTTGTTCCTTCGAAGTCATCGGGTGGTGCAGTACAGGCCGCCAGATGCAGTAAGCGCCCAGGCGCTTGCTTGCCCAGAAAAAGTAAGTCTCAAACCCCTGGCCTTGGCTGGGGGTTTTTCTTTAAGGGAGGATAAAAATGGATGAGAAGATACAGCTTATTTATGCAGACCTTGGCGACGTTTGGCTACAAACAGAAACCTTGGTCTCTCAGTTACAGCAGCGGGGGTATTCTTGGGAAGAAAGTTATCAGGCCGTGAATGACGCTGTAAAATCAGGTGAATTAGTAGGAAGCTCTAGTAATGATGGCTTTTATCGATTGAACAACTAAATTAAAAAGCTGTTAAACACTTTGAGCCGAAGAGTTTGGCAGTATGGCTATAGCGTAATCGATTGCATCTACTTGGTAGTATTCCCTATAGGGTGCAAAAAATCTAATGTGAGCGATAGCCACCCATGTTGATGGCTGTGTACTGCCTTTGTAAGTTAATGCTTACATGATTGTACGATATCACTTACAGAACCATACACACTCAGTGCCCTTTTATAGTAAAGGCCACCCATAGGTAAACACTAACATGCGGCGATTAGGGAGAAATGGGGAAGGAAAGGTAGGCCATTAACGTGCAAAGCGTTAGGAACGTATTAAGCCCGTTATGCCTATTGGTTTTATCACCAACATATCAATAAAAACCCCCAGCCGAAGCCAGGGGTTTGGTCTTACTTTTTCTGGGCAAGCAAGCGCCTGGGCGCTTACTGCATCCGGCGGCCTGTGCTGCACCACCCGATGACTTCGAAGGAACAAGGGGGAAGTTGCCCTCCCCCTACGACCTAGCTCAGAGGAGCTTAGGCAACTTCTACGATGGAGACTGCACCGTTTTCGTACTGCAGGCTAGCGGCATCAACACCCGTCAGAGTGATGGTGTTGCCTTCGAAAGCAGTCTTAGCATTGCCTTCAAACGCTTCGCCTTCCAGGTAGATCACGGTATCGTTGCCGTCTTGCTGGAAGAAGACTTCTAGAGTAGCTGCATCGCCTTGGCTGGATGCAGTGATATCGGCAGAAGCTTCTAGGTCAACCTTGGTGAAGCCGTCGCCAATGTACAGGACGTCGTCGCCCTGAGCACCGAAGCCGCTGATGGTAGCATCTTCGCCAGCGAAGACGAACACATCGTTGTCAGCAGAACCAGAGTTGTTGTCGTCAACAACATAATCGAGAGCTTCAATATCTTCGATAGCGGTCTCGATGGCGTCGTTGTAGCCTTTCAGCTCATCAGCAGTGGCCTTGGCCGCAAGGTACTCATTAACAGCCTTGTCAAAGTCAGCAGCCGCTTTCTCAGCTGCAATCAGCTTAGCAGTCAGAGTAGTAGCATCTACTTCGAAAGCGGTGACGACAGCTGCATCGACTGCGGCATCCAGAGCGATTTCTTTTGTCGCAATTGAAGACTGAGTTGTGCTATCTGCAGCAGCGATTTCATCAGCAGCATTGTTTGTTGGGTTGCTCTGATCGGTGATGCTGGGGAAAGCTGTTGAATCGTTGGTATTCAGTGCGCCATACGCACTCACCAGTTCAGTTTGAGCGGTGCTATCGCTGGGAGCTGCAGTGTAAGCTGCCAACTTGGCGTTGTAAGTATTCACCAAACCGTCGAAGGTAGTTACTGCTGTCTTTTCGCTAGTTGCAACATTTGCGTCTTCGTCGTAGCCTTCAAGCTCAGCAGCGGCCAGCCATGCATCGTCTTCGTTAGCGTTGGCAGTATCGATAGCCTGAAGAGCAGTGAAGTCGGCCTGCACCGCGGTCAACAGGGCAGTGATGCCTTTGGCTTCTTTGTAGCCAGCTGCGACTTCTAGCTTGCCATTAACAACGCTAATAACTGCTGCGCTAGCAGCATTAGCATCGGTCACGAGAACGCCAGAAGTACCCGCGGCGTAAGTTGCATCCACGGTCTGACCATCGATCGCATCAAATTCAGCAACAGCGCCTGCAACAGCAGCCTTGGTTACCAGTTGAGCATCTACGGCAGCTTTGATAGACGCTTCAGCAGCCTGTACAGCGTCAACAGCGGCGTCGAGGCCTTCAACTTTATTGACAGCAGTCTGTGCATCAGTCACGTCGTCAGCAAGCTCAGCCTGCTGCTCATCGATAATCGCCTGGTTGTAGGCATCAGACCGAGTTTTGCTAATGTCGCCAATGGCCGCATCAGTCAGATTGTTAACCGCAAGAATGGTGTCATCCAGAACGGCACCTACAGCAGTTTCAATTTGCTCAGGAGTAGGATCATTGCCCAGCTTGTCTGCTACGGCTTCGACGTCAGCAGCTTCGTCTTCCAGGAAAGAAACCTTGTTGGCCTGAGCGGTCAGCAGTCCTTCCAGCGCTTCAGTCAGCTCTGAAACTTCGCCTTCTTCTTCAGCCGGTGCTGCGGTCAGGCCTTCAGATTCACCGTAGGTGTTGAAGTGCTGCAGCGGAGTCAAGTTCGCTTTTTTGAACGCAGCAATAACGTCTGCGATAGTGTACTCAGCGTAGGTGTCGCCGTACTTGGCTGTATCTTTCAGCTCGGCCAGTTTGGCTTCGAGATAAGCAGTGGTGTCGAAGTCAGCAGAAGGATTGATGCCTTCGGCCATACCAAAGTTGAGGTAGTGTTCTTGGGCGTCTACGCCGTTTTCTTCAAAAAAAGCAGCCAGGCTGGCTACGTCTGTTAAGCCAAATTCTTCCAGTCGGCCTGCTTTTTCTAACTGGTTGAATTTGCTCTGCAGATAAAAGTCTTTATTAAATTCAATCGCCATCTTGGCATCTCCTTGCACTACATATGCATATGTTGGCGCTTTCGCGCCGTTGTTTGCATTGCTAAACCACCTTGATCCGGTAGGCCCTTGCCGAGGCTACGTTAGCAATGCTGGCAAACGCTATTTAGTTTCCCTGCGCTAAGGTGCATCAAGTCCATGGAAAAATCAAGCAGCATATTAACGGCATGATTTACTCATTACTCCTTAGCCCTCCCATACGGCTTATGGTCTTTATACTTAGTGGTTATGATTGATTTTTGCAAGTTCTACACGGTTTATTCCTGCTAAACGAATGCCTTGTTGGTCATAACGGCCTTTGCTTGCTTGCCAGCCCCCACCTGGCAGCACATAGCTGTGTACGCAAACTTAAGCGGCTTCCACTGAGAGGCCTCCTCCCCCTACAAATGACCAAAAATGGTTTGGCTAAGCCGCTACCTGGGCTTTGGTCGAGCTAGCTAAGCTTGTTTATAGGAGGTAAAGCGTTCGCGCTGGCGGGTCATGGGGCGTTCGTAAGCGTAGTACACCAGCGTTGCCAGGGCGAGACTAAGCAGCAGGTAAACGCCCACGGCGGGCCAGCCTTGCAGGTGGCGCTCTACACTGGGCAGGCGCATAAGAGGAATGACAACGCTTAGGTGAAACAGGTAAAGCGAGTAGGAAATAAGACTAAGCTGGGTAATGCTGGCCCGCACGCGTTGCCAGGGCATGAGGCGTTGGCCGTGGTTCGCCCACCAGGGCAGTGTCAGCGCTAAGCCAATGCTGGCCAGTGAGAACAACCCGCCTTTTAGCCAGACACTAACATGGTGGGTAAGCAGTGCGTGGGTAAGCCATAGTAGCCCTATTAGCGTTAAGGCGACGCCTAGCCCTGCTAGCGTGTGTTGGTGGCGGGCTAGCCAGCGGGGGTGGTAGTAGGTGGCCCAGGCGACCAGGCAGCCCCAGGCAATGGCATCTAGCCGCCAGAGCACGGCTTTACGTATGCCGCGGTCCCAGTGGGGGTCTTGGTAGATTACCCAGCCCCAGCGTAAGGCGGTAAACAGGAAAATATAGCTGGCCAGCACGTAAACAATCACCTTGGGTTTGGTGGTGCGGGCACTTAGCAGTGCAGCCCCTAGGCTGAGAGCAAGCGGTAGGGTTAGGTAGAACCACTCTTCTACGGTGATGCTCCAGGATTCGGGCATCATGGCGAAGTTGGCGCTGGTCAGGTTTTGTAGAAACAGGAGATGGCGTAGTTCGATGGGGTGTTGGTGCAGCCAGCCTGCCAGCAGGGTCATGTTCAGTAGCACCACCAGGAGGTAGGTGGGGACGGTGCGCCACCAGCGCCGTTGCCAGAAGTGCCATAAGGCGGCATTGGGGGGGCGGCCTGGGTGGGTATCAAACAGTTTGATAAGCAGCGTGCCAATTAAATAGCCGCTAAGCACAAAGAAGAGTTCGACGCCGAAAAAGCCGCCTAAGTAGAGCAGCAGGCGGCGGGCGGTGTCGTTCATGTGCCCCCCCAGCAGCATGGTGGCGTGGGAGGCGAGCACTAAGCTAATGGCCAGGGCGCGAACGAGATCCAGGCCGCTATTGCGTGGGGCGGTGTGGCTCATCTTGCGCCGAACCCGGTGGCGAGAATACGCAGCGTTTTGAAGGCGATCAGTATATCGAGCCATAGGGTGAAGTGTTTGATGTAGTAGAAGTCGTATTCAAGCTTGACCATCATGGCGTCGCGGTCGGCGGCGTAGCCTTGCTCTACTTGTGCCCAGCCGGTAATGCCGGGCCGTACCACATGGCGGTAGCTGAAAAACGGGACGCTTTGGGTGTAGCGGCATGAGAGGGCCAGTGATTCTGGCCGGGGGCCGATAAAGCTCATTTCGCCTTTGAGTACGTTGATAATCTGCGGTAGCTCATCAAGCCGGTAGCGGCGCAGTATGCGCCCTGCCCTGGTAATGCGTGGGTCGTCACCTTCTTGGGTGTATGCGCTACCTTGTGCACGGTGGTACATGGTGCGAAATTTCAGCATGCGGAATTGACGTGCGCGGTAACCTACTCGGGGTTGAATAAAAAGCGCGGGGCCTTTGGAATCAAGCCTTACCCAGAGCGCTATGGCCAGCAGAATGGGGGCGAGCAGCGGCAGAAGTATGAGAGCAGCAACAATATCAATCAGCCGCTTGGTGGCTGCGTAAAATTTTGAAGGTAGCAGCGAGCCAAACTCGTTTTCTGAGAGGTGGTCGATTTGTACTCGTCCGGTGAGCGACTCTTGTATTTGCCGTATGTGGTACACCGGTATCCAGTGGAGGGTGCATTCGGCTAGAAAGGCTTCCCATTGGGGGGGTGTTTCTTTGGCGCGTAGGTCGGCCACAACGCCATCTACCCGCAGGTTTTTTAGCGTGGGCTGGGTGAGGTAGCGTAAATCGGCCTGACGGCTGGGCGTTAGGGTGTGGGTTTTGCCAAACGGCACAATGGCAAATTTTAAGCGGCGGTAGCGCCGCCCCAGGAAGTAACCGGCGTAGCACCATAGCAGCGTCATCACATAGCTGTGCATCAGCACTTGCCGTGTATAGGCTTCACGGGTGAATAGCAGCAGTGCGACCACCAACAAAAACGCGACAGAGACGGTGGGGAGTATGTAGGCGGACTTACGCACGCTGGGAAAACGAATAATGTGCCGCAAAGTAAGCAGGCTACCGAGAGTAGCTAGGGTGGTGGCAATTAGGGTATTGAACCGGTAATCCGGCAGGGTGTGCCAGAACTCCCAGCCCCAGCGTTCAAGAGAGGGTAACGCGACGGCCCATATCAGGCTTGCCAGCAGCTGGAACGGCAAGCCGAGTATTAGCATTTCGTACCACCGTGAGTGGCGGCGTTCGTATCGTTGTTTTCCCATATTCGCGGCGGCGTTCCTTAGGCTGCGTTATTCGCTTTGGTGTTAATGCTTTCCATGCAGGCCAAAATCGTTGGCAGCAATTCTAACGCACTTCTGAATTTTTGTTTTTGTAGCCGCGCTTCAAAGATGTGTAGCCAGGCTGCTGCTTCTATTTTTTGGGGTTCTAGCCCTTGTAACGCGTGGTGTTGGCGCGCTGCAGCGCTTAGGAGGCTAGGCAGCTGGCTTAGGGAGGCTTCATCGACGGCGTAGTAGCTGCCGATAGGTTCCAGCACCCAGCGGCCCCATAGAGCAATGCGGTAGCTTTCTGGCTGGGGGTCTTCGCTAATGCTGAAGACTAAATCGGCATTGGTGGCGTCTTTGTTGATGATCACCAGCGGCAGTTGGGTCAGCATTCTGTGAATGGCTGGCCATTGCTGCATAAAGCGGCCTAGCTCGGCGTGCTGCTCTGCGCTATTTGCAGCGCCTTCCAGCGCACCGGGCAGCAACCGTTGTAGCCGTTCGGGCAGCTGTGGGTGGGTACGCTGGTAGCGGTCTACTAGCTCTTCGGAGGGCGTTTGGTGCCAGTTGCGTGCATGTAGCCAAGCGTGATGGTGTTTGAGCTGCGCTGGGGTGACTCGGCGCAGGGTCTCTACTTGGAAGGCATGGACGTGGTAATCGCCGTAGTGGGCAATGCTGTGTAAACGCAGTGTGGGTAAGTGCTCGCTTTGGAGCAGCAGGTCGTTTTCGTGAACGGCTAGCGTGTGGTGGCGCGAGTGAAAAATATGCAGCCTAAGTGACCAGAGCTTATAAGGGTGCGACTGGGTGAGCACCACGTGAAAGGCGAGTACATCAGGCAGGCCGGTTTGCTGCCATTGGATGCTTTTTAAGCTGGGGAGCGCTGGCTTTTGACCTTCCAGGGGTTGTTCATTTAGCAGCAGTGTGACTATTTGCTGGATTTCCTGATGCTGCGTTGCTGGGTTGAGCAGCGCTTTTACAAAGCTTTTTTGCTGGCTGGGCTGTTCAAAATGGTGGTTGTGCAGAAATAGGGCATTGATCTGCGAGCGCTGCTGTTCCAGGGCGACACTCTCTTTTACCAGGGCGGTAAGCCGTTGAAAAAACTGGCGCGACATTAAGAGGCTGATCACGGCAGCGACCATGCCAATACTGCCGGTGGAGAGGTAGTCGTAGGCCATGAAGCTGAAGGCAATGAAAAACCCGACCCCGCCCAACAAGGTAATGAGGGTGGCCGTTTGGGTGGTTAGGTAGCTGCGTAGACCGTTTGATAGCTGGGTGGCGAATAGCAGTAAGCCGTAGGCAGCCATCAGGAACCCGACCACCACGGCAAAAAAGCGGGGGTAGATCAGTAGGTACAGCAGCAGGGTAAGCAGCAGGAAAACGTAGGCGGCCACGTTGCTGGCTAGCCGTTGGTAGGCTTTACGCGCTAGAGCGTCTTGGCCGGAAAATAGCGGTAACTTTTGGGTGCGGCTTAACACGCGCTCGGCGCCTTGCTCGGCGCAGTATTTGCCTATGTAGTCGGCCAACTGGTGGATCAGGAAGCTGACAATGGCGCCTCCCCCTAGCCACATGACTTGTTGGCTGCGCTCAAATTGTGCCAAAAAGCCTGGAAAGTAGTCCGGCACGGTAGGCGAGCCAATCAGAATGATGACCTTTAAGGGTAGGAAGAAGGCAAATAGCGTTGCTATTTGGCTTGTTAAGGTGCTGATGACGACAGCAAGGGTATACCCACCTTCGCGGTAGAAAAGCTTGCGGTATAAACGTATGGACCAGCGCAAGTGTTGCGCTAGGTGATTTGATAGCCACATAGTGTAACCAACCGAATGGTGTTATCGGCGCCCGTAGCGCTTGATTAATGAATGCCCTGTGCATTGCACTAGCGACAAGACACTCTGCCAGTAGGAGAGATGTTCCTGTTGACGGCAGATCATCCAGTGATATTTAACTTTGCGCCATTTGTTAGACGACAAGGAGCCTGGGCGTCGGGTGTAGCGCGCCAGTACCTTGTTGAGTCCTCTACCCTCTGGGTGTTCACGCAAAATGGCTAGCCATAGGGCGTAGTCTTGGGAACAGGGGAGCTGGGGCATGTAGCGCTTACCTATCTGGTGGCTATCATACATGACCGTAAGGCATCCCACGACACACCCTTTGAGAAGATCTTGGTGGGTGAGCCGTTGTGGGGCGCTTACGGTGGCTAGCGGCTGGCTTTCGCCGGTCACGCTGTTGTTCAGGCGCTGTTCGTAAGCGGTGTAGCTAAAGGCTGTTTGGTGTTGGCGCATAAAGCGGGTTTGTTCAGCTAGCTTTTCGGGTAGCCAGATGTCGTCGGCGTCCAGAAATGCAATGTAGCGCCCTTTTGCTGCGTGTATGGCGGTGTTTCTTGCGCTGGCAGCGCCTTGTGCCTTGGCGTGGCGGTGTAGGTGAATGGCGTAACCTTGTGCTTGGTACTGTGCTACCAGGGTGCGTATTTGTGCGGCCATGGCGGCATTGGAGCCGTCATCCACTAGGCGTATTTCCCAGTCGGTGTGTGTTTGCGCCACCACCGATGCCACGGCTTCTTTGAGGTGGAGGGCATCGTTGTGGCTGGGCATGATCACCGACACTTCCGGCAGGTTTAGCATGCAGTATGGCTCTCTTGCGCTGGCTGTAAGGCCGCCATTTGCCAAAATGGCCGTATCCCATCGTGGGGGTGGAAAACGGGTTTTGTCGCTTCGTAGGTGTTCGCTAACTCTGATACGGGAGCGCGCAAATAGTGCCGTTGGTAGGCGCACGTGAGTGGCTGAAACCGCTGGGAGTCGAAGGCGTTGATTTGTGGGTAGGGCCACTTTTCGGGGTCGTGGCCGAGCAGCCATTCAAGGGCTTTTTGTATGCCCTGCCCTTGGCTTCCGGTGTGGTGCCATAGGTTTTGACCATGCCGCTGGGCTAACTCCGCCAGGTGTACCCAGCCTTGTAAATTGAAGCAGCAGTAATGGGCACTGGTGGTGCGCTTCAACTCTTCGGGCTGTTGGCCTTCGGGGGTAATTTGTTCTAGTAGCCGGGCATGGCTGTCTTTGAGCGTACTTTGTATGCGCGGCTGATCTTCCAGGTAGCTGGCAATGGCGAGTACCTGTAAATCGTAGTAGGTGCCGTGATTGTTTTTTGCACGGCGCTCTTTTTGGCCTTGTGGGCTAGTGGTTAGCCAATCAAGGTAGCGGCTGAGCCACATTTTGAAGACGTTAAGCGAGTGTTCTTTTAGTACACCTTGGTGGGTTAGCCAAGTCACGGCATCTAGAAAAAAGTACATGTCTTTGGCTTCTATGATGCCTGCACTGCTGCCTTGGTTGCGATGCCAGCCCGGCTTCACCTGGGCGTACTGCATGTGGGGTGTCATGGCTGTTTGCGGGTCGACAAACCAGGCGTCTATTAGGGTCGCTGCGTGGTGAGCTGCTGCGCTGTTGTTGTGTAGGCTGCTGGCCAGGGCGAGTATGTAGACATCATCAAATAACCGCTGCAGGCGGGTGCGGTCGTAGCGTTCGCTTTGTGGCTCGTACATGCGGGTGCCGGGCACCCGCTTTCCATCGCGCGGCAGGTAAGGTAATCCGGGCAGCGTGGGCCAGTAATAGGGAGCTGGATGCCAGTAATCGTGCTTATTTTTACTGGGCGGTAAGGTAGTTTTTTGCGTCACGCTGAATGGCCCGCGCGCTTGGGCTTCTGCGGTTTTTTCGCTTAGATGGCGATGCCATTGCGCTGCCTGAGCCGGGGCCGTGGGCTGAGGGCAGCAGTATGGGGGGGCTATTCGCTGGTCGAGGGTATCTAAAAGGCTAATAATCGCATTATGCCGGGCTACACCACGCTGCCCTAAGCCGTGCTGTGGGTCTTCTTGCTGTTTTTGGCCTGAAAACAGGCGCGCTACCCAGCCTGCATAGGCCCACTGCCCTGCTTGGCTGGAGAGTGGCCTAGGCGGTATGTCCCAGGGCTCTATGGGCCATTGTTGCCACGGCCCTTCTACTGCTAACCGCCATAGTAGCTCTACCTTTGGGCGGCGGCCGTAAACATAGGCTGGGTTGAAGCGTTCTTGGGCATCATGCCGGAAAATAATTTGTGGTTCTTCCATTGCGGCAGGCCGGTACCCTTGTTCCAGCAGGCAGTCATTGTTGGTTACCCTGGCCATGGGAGTAATGAAGTAGGCGGTTTCTGGCTGTTGCTGTACGGCGCGGGTTATGTCTTCCCAGGCTTGGGGGGTAATAAAGCAGTTACCGTCCCAGGGAAGAATCCAGTCGCCTCGCCCTTGACCATCTTCTAGCGCAGCATTACGTGCGCCGTTGTTGTTCATGACGTAGCGGTTTTTGTGGGCATAAAGCTGCAGTTGAATGCGCTCTTGCTCGGAGGGGAGCAGCCCGTGGTAGCCACGCTGATGCGGCCGGTAGCCTTGGGGGATGCTTTCTATGTCCCAGCCACACTGTTGGTAGGCCGTTGCATCAAAAGGAATATGTAGATACGGAGCATTCGCGGCTTGGAGCAGCGCAATAATAGCTTGCTCTTCTGCGGGATCGATAATGCGATTGACGATGTAACGTTTCTCACACCCTGGTAAAGGTGGTTCGTGATTGAGTATAAACGCTAGGTTGTTGCGGGATTGACCAGGCGCGTGCCTTGGCACGAGGTCGTTACCAATAATCCGATATAGGACAAACCGTGGCGGGGTTTGGTGGTGTGTTGACAAAAGAGGGGCAGGTTGCGGCTGCCCTGCAGATGCAGGGCTTGGCCATGTGACCGGCACGCGGGTTTTTGCTCCTTGTAGACGGCGGTGCATTTCTCGCGCTAACGGCTGCCGGCGCAAAAAGCGGTAAAGAGCGGTGCAATAGTGCTTAACGTTCGCCATCGACGCCAAGGTGACTTCCTTTTCTGGTATCTAAATGTTGCATGCTGTTGCCGTGTTTATTTACGACTGACGCTGTATTCCTGGTGGGCTGTTGTGGTTAGCCCGGCCTTTTGAACAGTGTCTTGTAGCCACTGCGGTAGCGTTGGTGCTAGCAGTTTCCCTCCTGCTTTTAAGCGCTTGGAGAGTGCGTTAAGAAATGTCTGACGCTCACTTTCATCCAAGGTTTCAAGTGCGTCTAGTTTTTCTAGCACAATCATGTCGAAGCGGTCTTCGGCTAGGTGGGTACAGCGGGTTTCCAGCGGCACATGCCAGGGGCCGTTGCCTAATCCAGCACTGAGGTAGTTGATGCTAGGGTGGGCAAACAACGCTTGTATACCTGCGAGCGTTGGGTCGAGGTGGAGTAGCTGACAGGGGGCTTTTTTATTCCACTCTTTGTCTACCCACTGGGGGAGCGGGCTGGGTTGGTGTAGGGGCTTAGGCGTTGTGTCGACGACGGTTGCCGACTGGGTAGCGGGCTGTTGCTCTATAGTGGCAATGATCTGCTCGGCCCGCGCATCGAATGAGTAGTCGTGGCCAATTTTGTCCCAGAGGGCCCAGGTGCGTTCAATAAGCTCTGGATAGTGGTACGTGTAGTAACGTATGGCTGCTAGGTAGTCTGCAGGATTACGAACATGCAAAACACTAGGCCCACAGAGCGCTTCAAGCTCTGGGAAGGTGTCGGTCATGATGGGCAATCCGCACGCTAAGCTGTCAAAAATACGGTTATTGATGATGCCGTAGTGGTGCATGTCGCCCCAGTGGTCGTTCAGCGTCATTCGCGATTGTTGATAAAGCTGCGGGAGCTCGTGGTTGTCAACGTACTCTTGCTTAACGCGACTTTGTAGCCCTGCCTGTTTCCAATGACGGCCTATCAACGCGGGATAAAGGCTCACCTCCCCTGCCCAGCGCATCATGTCGCGATTTACACCTCGACTATTGGCAACAAAAATAATATCGCGGCGTTGCCGAATGCTTTCTTCTAACGTTCGCTCGTCACGCTTGAATAGTGTGGTGTCGGTGCATTGCCGCATCCGCTCTATGGGCGTGGTAATCTGCCCTTTTAATAGCTGACGGTGTGTATCAGAGGCCACGAACACGGTTGTGTAGAGCGCGATTTCCTCAGGGGAAACGGACGCCGGGTGGCTCATTACCCATAAGTAGGCGGGCGTCTTGCCCGTTGGCTGATAGCGGCGTTTTCCCCGTAGGACTAGAACAGCGTCTTCATCCTCTTGCTTGTCCCACTCGGGCCAGTAATGCTGTACGACTTCTACCCCTTTCGCTTCTAGCGCTTGCTGAAGCGATAGGCCGAAGTGATAGTCGCCCCACTTGGTGAGCTGAGGGCCGAGCGGCGAGGGGTTTTTAATGGCGATTTTCATGGCGTATTTCCCTCGGCTATTTCAACGCTGCGCTTTTCAAACTCGCTAAAGAAGTGGGCAAAACGCTCCGCAATGGGGTATACGGCGTTGGTTTGGGTAACTTGCACCGCTCCTCTGGCAAAAGCACTGGGCACAGCTTGATAGCTAAACTCTCTCAGAAATAACTGGCGTGCACGCTGTTGGCGACGCTTTCGCTCTTCGGGGTTGGCGCTGATGTGTTTGATGGTTTCCACTAACGCATCAAAATCACCAAAGGGGACTTGCCACATGATGTCGTGATGTGCAAAGCCCGCCTGATCGCTAATCGGTGAGGCGATAATGGCAGGGCCCATTGCCAACGCATCGCTCATCTTATAGGGGCTTTGGTAGTGAGATGCGCGTACTGCGGGGTCTAGCCAAAGGACAACAAAATCAGCCGCGTAGTTAAGCTCGGCCATTTTTTCCGGTGGCTGGGGCGGCAGCACTTGAACATTTTTGTGTGTTTTGACCAGTTTTTGTAAATCCGGTGTTTCGCGACTACCCACTACAAGCAGTTTGTAGCTTGGGTCTTTGAGCTTCTCTAGTAGCTTTACTAGCTCAAAAATTCCTTTATGTTTGCGCACTAACCCGCCAAAGAATATGACTTTATCTTCGGGCTGAAACCCTAGTTCTTTACGCACGTTTTCGCGGTTAAAGCGAGCTGGGTTAAACACACTCGCGTCTTTGATGTTACGCATGTAGTGGGCACGGCGGCCATAGTGTATATCTAGGTTAACATTATGCGTAAACAGCGTGGGGATACCCGCTACGCAGGGCTCAAGCACCTGCGACCAAATAAGCTCGTAGGGTGTTTGGGCTTGCTGGATATGCTCAAAGACCGCTTCTAGCGGGTATTCGATATGTTGGTCGCTGGCCTTGGGGGAGGCGACGACTGTTTCTAAGTCATTCGCTTCCAGGAAAATAGGCGTCCCTTTATGATAGTTGGCTAGCAGAGCTACCCCAAAGGATGTTAAGCGGGGTTTCACACAGTAGATGACATCCCCTTCAATGGCGTTTACTGCTTTTGCCATTGTATCAAAAAATTCAGGAAAATCAGCACCTTCAAAATATTTTACGGTAAAGCTGGGTTTGGCTTCTTCAAGGGGTTTGAAGACAGGCACTTCGAAAAAACGAAACGATACTAGTTCGACCTCCACTTGCTGGGAGAGCGCTTCTGCCACTGAGTAGGCTTTGGCAAAGTGGTTGCGGCTCATATCCCAGGAAATGACGGTCACTTTCTTTACCCAATCGGGAAAGTGAACGGGCTGCCCTTTTTCATACGCCTTTTGTATTTTACGCTCGATAGTGTTTAGTGAGCCAACATCATTACGATTAACCTCAGTGATTTGACCAGCATTGGGTATACGCTGGTATAGATTCAATGCTAGCGGAATGTGCTTGGCTGCCCTTCCCCAGCAGTAACGTGTCAGCAGTTCGTAGTCTTGACGCCGTTTCAAGGATTCGTCAAAGCCGCCAAATAAATCGTATAAAAATTTACCATGAACAATAGAGTTCAGGTCGATATAGGGGGCTTCTATTTGATCTTCAAGGTGAAAGTTTTGGCTCTTGACTGCTTTCAAAACGCCATCGGTGCCATCATTAAGCTGTACATCTAAATAGTCAGCATAATACACTCCGTGGTTAGGCCATTGAGCTATATGCTCAAGCATGAGCTCTAAATACCGCGGGTGCCAGATATTATCGGAATCCAGGTAAGCAATGTACTCTCCAGACGCATTTTCAAGGCAGCGGTTGCGTGCCGCAGCCGCTCCTTGCCGCTTGGTCTGTTTGAAGAGCTTGATACGCTCGTCTTTAAGGCTTTCGATAATATTTACTGTTTTATCACTGCTGGCATCGTCACAAATTAGCAGTTCAAACCTTTGATAGGTTTGCGAAAAAATAGACGAGATGGCGTCATTGATAAGATCTGCTCGGTTCCAGGTAGGCATCACGATCGATACGAGCGGGCCACTGGGGTTTGGCACTTGCCCCTGGCGCTGCAGTTCCACCTGTTGCAATGACGCTTGAATGGCGACTAGCGGTTCTATAGCCGCATTATTTTTTAAAATCTTAATCAATTTTTTGTAATATGGCGTTGCAGTATGTTCGTTTCTGGCAACACTAAGCTGTTCTATTAAGGCATAGCGCAGTGCCTCTGTCGACTGACGATGATGTGCTTTTTTCTTATAACGCGCAGGGCGCTTTTTGAGCGTCAGCATCTTTTGCTTAATAGCAGCGCGCTGTGACTCACTGATAAAATAGTTGTCTATGTCACCTTTTGGCTTGCGACCTAGTTGGCGACCAATGTAGTGGTAGTGCTCTTGAGGTGTTAAGCCGGTTAGCTCTACATCGGGATAGGCTTCACGGTACCAGTTTTCGTCTACCACGACCTTAGCATTTTCATCCATCACGCTTACCTTTGCATCCGTTTTCATGCCACTTCCCTGTTACTTTGATGTTAACTGGCGCAGTTTATTGACTACTGTGCGCAATGGAGCCGTCAGCTTCCAAGAGGTTGAGGATGTGATTTTTTCCATCTGCTTATCTTTTTTCAGCAGCAGTTTAGTTAACTCAGCTATCTCTTTATTTTTTATAGCGGCAAACTCTTCCCACTGCGCGTTACTTTGAGATATTGCTGCCTCTGCTTCTTTTTTTGCTTCAGCGATTGCTTCTTTGCACTCAAGCTCAACGACTTTAATCTTATCTTCCTTTCTCTTTAACTCTATGCGCCGCTCTTCAAGCTTTTGCTTAGCCTCGTTTAATTTCACGTTAAACTTAGCCGCCGCGCCTAAACGAGCAAACAAGTTCTCTACTCGATATTTCTGAGCAGGCGGTAACTCTTCATCATTCAAAAAATGCATTTGTTCAGGAGGAGTGCCTAGAAAAATCACGCCTAAACCATAACCGTGCGAAAATTCAAAATGGCGGTATTTTTCTTTCAGCTCTGCAAAGTACTTAAATACGCCAAATTCTCTTTCGTGAACGTTGGTATCATGAAATATGACCACTGCGTTCTCAGTGAGCTTTGGAAGCCAGGTTTCAAAGTCATTTTTGACGGCTTCATAGGTATGAAAGCCATCAATGTGCAGCAGATCGATACTTTGATCCTCGAAATACTCGACCGCTTCATTAAAGTCTTTTCTTAGCAGCTGCGCAAAACGAGAATAGTGTTCTTCATTGTGCTCTTTTACTGCTTTGTAGATATCTTCACCATAATGCCCAGCATGCTCATCCCCCTGCCAGTTATCAATCGCGTAGCAGCGTGTTGGTAGCTGAAGTTTTGATACGGCTTGACAAAAAGCAAAAAATGAGGCGCCTCGGTGGGTGCCCAACTCGACAAAACAGGTTGGGCGTTGTACGAGTGTTAACCAAAAGGCAAATGGCAAATGTTCAAGCCAGGCAGAATTAACTAAGTAGTTTGGCGTCCAGGCCATCACATTTAGCGCTTCTGCATCAAATAGGCTGACCGCTTCTTGACTAGCTTGCTGGCTTACTGGCATCTTTTCCATTTTTCATTTACCTGTTATCTATTGGCGCTCGGCGCGATGCCCAGCGAACAATTTAGCAATCTCTTTAAGCTCTACCCACCATACGCGACTTTGCACACAACATGCTAAAAGCCTATTTCGTAACGAGTGGTTGGATTTTCTTAAAAAACGGGACCATTCCAAAATGGGTGGCAAGATGGTTTTACATAACCAATAGAGACGAGCATTGGAGTACCATTGCCCGCCTTTTACTCTTCTGGCTTTCGTCTCTATTTCTAGCCAAGTTGTCCTTGTGGGGTGACATACTTCAGCTGTCTCTACCCAATAAAAAGGGGTATTTTGATTGACTACCGCTCGGCAAAATGCAGCATCTCCCCCCGAGAAGCGCTTTGCGTCAAAGCCACCTACTTTGTTAAACGCTTGGCGGCTTACTACTAAATTAGCCGTTGCAGCATACCCTTTTTGAAAATAGCGCTTTTGAGGTATGCCCTTTATTAAGTCATAAATTGCATAGGGATTTTGATCATTCCCTTCTAGCACCATACTGATAGGCCCTGCCAGCAAGCAACTGATATCCTCATAGCTTTCAATAGCTTCTTTGTAGGCGGCCAGCCACTTCTTATCAGGCACGCAATCGGCATCGGTAAACACTAGCCATTCGCCTTGCGCTAGCTTTGCACCTTGATTACGGGCTGCATAAGACCCTGGTAGTTGGCAGTGAATAATTTTTACATAATTCGGCAATTGCTTCGGCACAACAATATTTTGCGAACCATTATCGACTAAAATCACTTCATAGCTATTTTCTAGCACATCTTGTTGACTGATGGCATGGAGCAAATAGGGAATAAGGTGCCAGTGTTCGTACACTGGCACTATAATGCTGAAAAGATAGGGTGTTTTCGATGTTTTCACTGAGAAACTCTTTTGGCCTCAGATTTTTGGGCTGGAAATACTTACACCACGCCCTATTCCATAGTAGACAAACCCTTCTTCTTGCATTAGTTGCGGATCATATAGATTACGACCATCAAAAATTAACCGTGCTTTTAAGCGCTGTTTCATTTCATCGAAATCTGGATTTTTAAAAACACGCCATTCCGTACAAATCACTAATGCGTCAGCTTCGTTTAGCGCTACATAGGCATCACTTGCCAGCTCCAGCCCTTGATGGTTGGGGTAAATCCGACCCGTTTCTTCCATCGCTTCAGGATCGTAGGCGCTAATGGATGCTCCGTGCTCCCATAAACTTTCCATAAGTACACGGCTAGGAGCTTCACGCATATCATCGGTATTGGGTTTAAATGCTAACCCCCACAATGCTATTTTCTTGCCTTTCAAGTCACCATTAAAATAATTATAAATGCGCTCAAATAGTAATTTCTTTTGAACTTGGTTAACATTTTCAACGGCGGTTAGTAAACTCGCTGGGTACCCCACTCGCCTTGCAGTTTCACTTAGCGCCTTAACATCTTTCGGAAAACAAGAGCCACCGTAGCCACATCCTGGATAAATAAAGTGGTAGCCAATTCGCTTGTCAGCGCCGATACCTTGTCTAACATTTTCGATATCAGCACCTAGCTTTTCAGCCAAAACAGCCATTTCATTGATAAAGCTTATTTTTGTTGCCAGCATGGCATTAGCAGCGTACTTGGTTAGTTCCGCCGAGCGTATATCCATACTTATGAGCTTGTCATGATTCCGGTTAAATGCAGAGTATAGCTGTTTTAGTTTTTCAGCAGCTACTGCATTATCCGTACCAATGACGATCCTATCTGGGCGCATAAAGTCTTCAATCGCGGCACCTTCCTTGAGGAACTCAGGATTAGACGCAACAGAAAAGGAGATTTGTTCACCACGAGAGGAAAGTGCCGCTTGTACGGTTTGTTTCACTTTATCGGCCGTTCCCACCGGCACGGTCGATTTATTAATAACGATACATGGACGAGTCATATATGTGCCAATAGTTTCAGCTACTTTAAGCACATACTTTAGATCGGCTGAACCATCTTCATCCGAAGGTGTACCAACAGCAATAAACTGAAAATCACCATGTTCTACAGCGCATTTTGCATCCGTGGTGAAATGTAGACGACCTTCTTTAACATTTCGGGCAACTAAACTATCAAGCCCTGGCTCGTAAATAGGCACTTCGCCTTTTGTTAATGCTTCTACTCTTTCCGAATCAACATCCACGCAAACAACGTTATTACCTGCTTCAGCAAAACACGTTCCTGTGACTAAACCAACATAACCACTTCCAAAAATTGTGATCTTCATAAACCTACCGTCTAAATCAATCTTGCTCAATTAGTTTATCGCTGATAACAACGTCATCGTATCGACTAGGTCTTCACTTTCTAAATTACCAATAGCCGACTGAAGTGCTAAATTATCTAACGCGTATTCACCAATCACATCAATGTACTGTATGCGCTGGTCATAAAGACTTGCGCGGGCATCCAGTACGTCTACTAAATCGCGCAGGCCAAGCTGTTCGCCACGTTCGGCAGCTTCCAGAAACAGCTCGCCGGAGGCAATCGCTTGCTTCAGCGCTTCTATACGGCGTACGTGGCCGTTTAATGAGCGTAGCCGCTGGCGCACTTCCTGCACGGCTAAATTACGCTGGTTATCAAACGCTGCTTGGCGGGCATCAATGCGCCGTTCGCCTTGGCGCACGTTGGCGGTGGTGTAACCGCCCCGGTAAATGGGCACGCTCATTTCTACGCTGGCGCGGTAGTCTTCACTCTCCCTTAGCTCGTCGTCACTTTGGCGGTCGGAGTAGCTGAGGTTGAGGTTTAGCTCGGGGTAGTAGCCTGCCCGGCGGGTGCTGGCATCGGCTTCAGAAATGCGCTGCTCTTGGCGGGCCAGTAGCACGTCTAAATTTTGGCCAGTGCGGGCGATCCAGTCATCTTGGCTGCCCCACTCGCTTTGCAGGGTCACTTCTGATAGCTCCCCTACTGCTAGGCCACGGAACTCGGGCTGTGTGCCGGTCAGCCGTTCCAGGGTGCTGAGCGCGTTATCCAGCTCGTTCTCTGCCAGTACGGCATCGGAGATGGCTTGGTCTAGGCGCGACTGGGCTTCCAGCAGGTTAATGCGGTCGCCTACGCCTAAATCAAACGCGCGCTGTGCTTGGCGCACTTGCAGCTCTAGCGACGCTTGTTGTGATTCCAGCAGCCCCAAACGCTGGGAGGCGAGGTAGGCTTGCACGTAGGCTTCGCTTACTTGCAGGGCGAGGTCCCGTTCCACCACCGCAAGCTGCAGCTCTGCCGCATCCACCTGGGCGCTGGCGACATCCATACCGCGCCAGCGCTCTAGGCTGAATAGCGGTTGTTGTAACTGCAGCTGCCAATACTGTTCTTCTATCTCACCGGGGCGCTGGGCAGGCTGGTCGAGGCCGAAGTCGTCCGGTGAGGTTTGAATATTGGTGGAGTCTTGCCATAGGTAGCCGCCGGTGGCGCTGACTTGCGGCAGCAGCTGCGAGCGCGCCATCGGAACTTCTTCCCGCGTGGCGGCTAGCTCATAGCGCTGGCGAGAGAGGTCGGCGTCGTGCTCTAACGCACGGGCAAATAGCTCGGGCAGCGATGGCAATGCTGCGGGCAGCTCGCTGTTTTGCTCTAGGGCGGCTAGCTCTGCCATCGCCTCGCTACCTGCGGGCGGGTCTTGCTGGGCGTGGGCATAAGGTGCCGCGAGCATGCCGATCGCCAGCGCCAACGGAGTGAGGCGTGTTAGCGTCCGTGTCATTAGTCCTCCCGTAGGGCGCGTGCCAGCATATCGGTGATGGGCTTGGCGATGTAGCTGGCGAAGGTGCGCTCGCCGGTGCGGATCATCACTTCAGCCGGCATACCCGAGAGCAGTTGCATGTGTTCGTTCATCTGCGTGTAGCCCTCTTCGGTCACGCGAACCCGTGCACGGTAGTAGCGCTCGCCGGTGGCTTCATCTTCAAAACTGTCGGCGCTGACGTGGATCACTTCGCCGTCAATCACATCGGTCAGCCGTTGGTTGAAGGCGCTAAAGCGGATCTCGGCAAACTGGCCGATGTAGATGTTGTCGATATCGCGGGTGGGAATGCGGGCTTCCACCACAAAGCCATCGTTAGAGGGCACCACATCCATAATGGTATCGCCACCGCGAATCACCGCGCCTACCGTGTGCACTTGGCGGCCTACCACGGTGCCGGATACCGGGGCGGTAATCACGGTGCGCTCTACTTGGTCGCTCAGCGAGACAATCTGCTCTTCGGCTTGGGCAATTTGCGCCTGAGCTTCCCGCAGCTGTTCGCCCACTTCTTTCTGGAACTCTTGCTGCTGAATCTCTTTTTGCATGCGGTTTTCGCTGATTTGCGAACGCAGCTGGGCGATGTTGGCGCGGAATTCGGCGTTATCGCCTTCGTACTGCAACACTTGGCGCTCTAGCTCGCGCAGACGCTGGTTGTCGCCCAGACCTTCACGGTAGAGCGAGCGGAAGTCTTCTGCTTCCGAGCGTAGCGAGGAGATACGCTGGGTATTCACCGAAATACGTTGCTCTAGCCCGTCGATTTGTTCCTGCATTTGGATGATCTGCTCATCCAGGGATTCCAGCGTGCTGATCAGCGATTGGCGGCGCGCCGTGAACAGGCTTTGCTGTACGGCAATAATCTGCTGCACGCGGGGGCTGTCGGCATCTTGAATATCTTCAGGAATGACCATCATTTCCGCACCTTCCTGCTCGGCTAGCAGGCGTGCTTCCATGGCGCGGTTGATGAGGTATTGCGAGCGGGCAATTTCCAGCTGAGAGCGCGCCTGGGTGTCACTTAGCACAATTAGCGGCTCGCCGGCCTCCACTTTGTCGCCATCCTCGACCAGCAGTTCGCGCACAATGCCGCCTTCCAGGTGCTGTACGGTGCGTTTGAAGGATTCAATAGAAACACTGCCTGGCGCTACCACGGCAATCGCTAGCGAGGCCGTTATTGACCATAGGATAAAACCGCCCAGGGCAATCAGCAGGATGCCAAACCCGAGCCTGCGATAGCCTTTGTCGCTGGTGGGTAGTTTTTCCGAGGCTTCGCCATCAATCGTGGTGGGGCCGCTGGGAGTGACGTCTATTTCCCGGTTTGCGGGTAGGTTGCGTTGGTCGTTGCTCATGTTACTTCTCCTCGCCTCCGCGACCGCCGGGTATTGCTGATAAACGTGCCGAGTTCTGCTGGCTCACTTGGGAGCGTGGCTTTTTGGCAAACTGGGCTAGCACTTGGTCGCGGGGGCCAAACATGCTGACCTGGCCTTCTTTCATTACCAATAGTTTATCCATACTTTTCAGTACGCTGGTGCGGTGGCTAATCACAAATAGCGTGGTGCCTTCCGCTTTTAGCTGGGCAATGGTTTGTGCCAGAGCGCGCTCGCCTGCGTCATCCAGGTTGGCGTTGGGTTCGTCCAGTACGATCAGCACTGGGTTGCCATAAAGCGCACGGGCAAGCCCCACCCGCTGGCGCTGGCCGCCGGATAGTGCGCCGCTGGTGGAGGAAATGATGGTGTCGTAGCCGTTCGGCAGTTCGAGAATCATTTCATGCACACCTGCTTTCTTGGCGGCATCAACTACTTTTTGCGGGTCTATCTCGCCAAAGCGGGCGATGTTTTCGCTAATCGTGCCGTCAAACAGCTCGATATCCTGGGGCAGGTAGCCAATATAGGGGCCAATTTCATCGCGGTTGTACTGGGTAATAACACCGCCATCTAAGCGTACATCGCCCACTTGCGAGGGCCAGATACCTAACAGCACCCGCGCCAGGGTCGATTTACCAGCCGCACTTGGGCCAATAATGCCGACGTGTTCACCTTTAGGTACAGAGAAGTTAATACCGCGAATGGTCGCCATGCGGGCACCGGGGGGGGCTGCGGCTACGCCTTCCAGGGCTACTTCACCTTTAGGCGCGGGTAGCGACATTTTGCGCTGTTCGCTGGGGATTTGGGTGAGCAGTTCGTTTAGGCGCTCATAGGAGCCACGGGCACCAACAAAGCCTTTCCAGCCGCCAATCATTTGGTCGATAGGTGCTAGTGCCCGTCCCATCACGATCGAGCCTGCAATCATCATACCGGGGGTCATCTCACCTCTTAATACCAGTAGCGCCCCTAAGCCTAGGATGAGCGATTGAAATAGCAGGCGGAGTATTTTGGAGGTATTGGTTAACGCACCGGCACGGTCGCTGGCTTGGGACTGCTTGGATAGAAACTCGTGATGCTTTTTCGACCAGCGCCCCATAATGCCGGGCAACATGCCCATGGCGTGCAGCACTTCGGCATTACGCAGGTTGGAGTTCGCCAGGTTTTGGGCTTGGATATGCTCGCTGTTAGCCTCGGCGAGTAGCTTTTTGGTGGCCTTTTCGTTGGCAATGGCCAGCGCTAGCAAGATGACCCCCGCGCAGGTGGCAAACACGCCCAGCCAGGGGTGGAATAGAAACAGTACGCCCAGGTAAACCGGCACCCAGGGGGCATCAAAAAAGGCAAACAGGCCGTTGCCGGTAAGGAATTGGCGTAGGCTGGTTAGGTCGTTCAACGGTTGGGCACTTTGGCTGCCTTGTGCGACCAAACTGCGGCGGAACATGGCACTGTAAAGGCGCTCGTTAATGGCGGTATCTAGCCGGTTGCCTACCCGCACCAGCATCCGCGAGCGTACCAGCTCCAGCCCGCCCATAATCATAAACAGGAACACCACTACCAAAGTGAGCATGAGCAGGGTGTCGAAACTTTGGGTAGTGAGTACGCGGTCGTACACTTGGAGCATGTACATCGGCGGTACTAACATCAGTAAGTTGACAAACATACTGAAAAAACCGACCGATACAAACGAACCTTTGCAGGCTTTTAGCGCGCGCTGCAGATCCGTTGCTTCCTGTTGCTTTGCCATGAAGGGTTCACCGTTGAATCGAAAAGGCGTCAAGTGCAGGTAAAACTAATCGCGGCAGCATAACAGAAATGCCCTTCCAGGGGGTAGGGTTGCTCGCCCTGCACTGCTCTCCAACAGCGCTAGCCTGCATGTTGCCTTGGTGATACAAAAAACGGGCACCCTGTGAGGGTGCCCGTTTCTTGGGCTTTCCGTAGCCTAGGAGAGACTGTGAGAGAGCCTTAACACAAACTTACTGACAATCAGCTTATTTGTAAACCGGGAAGCGGCCACAAACTTCAGCGACTTTATCGAGCACTTGTGCTTCGACGCTGCTGGTGTCTTCGCCTTTGGCCAGTACGTCGAGGATGTCACAAATCCAGCCCGCCAGCTGGGTGCACTCTTCTTCACCGAAGCCACGCGTGGTCACGGCCGGGGTGCCGATACGCAGGCCAGAGGTCACGAACGGGCTTTGCGGGTCGTTGGGTACGGCGTTTTTGTTGACGGTGATGTGGGCGCGGCCAAGGGCGGCATCCGCATCTTTACCAGTCACGCCCTGCTTGATCAGTGACAGCAGGAACAGGTGGTCTTCGGTGCCACCGGAGACGATGTCGTAACCACGGTCAATAAATACTTTCGCCATGGCTTGGGCGTTCTTCACTACCTGCTGCTGGTAGGTTTTAAACTCTGGCTCCATCGCTTCTTTGAAGCAGATCGCTTTGGCGGCAATCACGTGCATCAGCGGGCCACCCTGGCCACCGGGGAAAACTGCCGACTGCAGCTTCTTCTCGATATCAGGGTTGTTCTCGGCTGAGAGAATCACTCCGCTACGCGGGCCGCGCAGGGTTTTGTGGGTCGTGGAGGTTACCACATGGGCGTGGGGCAGCGGGCTGGGGTAAACGCCAGCAGCGACCAAGCCGGATACGTGGGCCATATCTACCAACAAGTAAGCACCTACTTCGTCGGCAATTTCGCGGAATTTTGCCCAGTCCACGATTTGTGAGTAGGCAGAGAAACCGGCGATGATCATTTTCGGCTTGTGCTCACGGGCCAGTTCAGCGACTTGATCGTAATCGATCAGGCCTTGCTCGTTCAGGCCGTACTGAATGGCGTTGTAGTGCTTGCCAGAGAAGTTGGGCTTGGCACCGTGGGTCAGGTGGCCGCCCGCGTCCAGGCTCATACCGAGAATGGTGTCGCCCGGTGTGACCAGCGCTTGGAAAACAGCGCTGTTGGCTTGGGAGCCAGAGTGCGGCTGAACGTTGACGTAGGTTGCGCCGAATAGCTGCTTGGCGTAGTCGATGGCCAGGTTTTCAGCGATATCGACAAACTCACAGCCGCCGTAGTAGCGCTTGCCTGGGTAGCCTTCGGCGTATTTGTTGGTCAGCTGGCTGCCTTGCGCTTCGAGTACGCGGGGGCTGGCGTAGTTTTCAGAAGCAATCAGTTCGATGTGGGCTTCTTGGCGTGCCACTTCTTTTTGCATCGCGTCAAAGAGCGCATCATCGAATCCGGCAATTGTCATATCGCGGCTGAACATCGGCGGGAACCTCGTTAGAAAGGATCATCATGGAGAAGCGAGGCGGCTATCATACCGCAGCCTGACGCGACTTTCATCGCATCCGCGTCAGGTGGTGCATGAGCATGTTTCATGTTGCCAGCCGAATCAAAAACCTGACCGACTGGACAACCACGCTATTTCAGCTCAAAGGTGAAGGTGAGCCGCTCGCTGCTGCTCATGGGGTTGAGTATGAATTGGTTAAGCATAAACGGATCGGGCAGCGCCACATTAACGGTCAATGACTGGGCTTTGCCCGCCATAATATCTACCATGCCTACCATTAACTTCGTTACTTGTGGACCAAGCAGCGGCCCCAGCTGCCGGGCCTGAGCCCAGGCTTCAGATATCGCCTGCTCTTCGCTGATCCCCTCTTGGGCGGCCATTTCCGTTGCAATGCGCGGCAACATGCCTTCATCAGCGTAGGCCACCACGACGTTACCACCGTGCAAGGTGGCGGCTTCAAACAGTGCGGGGTTTTGCGTGGCCTGTTCGAGCGTAGCGCCTTTGGGCAGGCTAACCGGGAGATCCATTGAAAACTCAAGGCTACCCGCCCCGCTTAGATTTAAAAACCCTTCCGACGTGAGACGGTGGCAGCCACCCTCTTCACGCCATTGCGATTGGCTTTGGCCTTCAGCGCTTAGCCGCCCGGTGCCACCTGTTAGCACACGGTTGATGGCCTGCAGCTCTTCACGCTCGGCGGGCGGAACGAGGTGGATTAACTCGCCAAGATCAAACTCGGCACCACTGAAACCAGCCTCTCCTATATAGCTGTTGCCTTTTACCCAGGCGTTTTCCAGCAGTACGCTCCACTCCTCGCCTATCAGGCTGAAGCCGTTTAGCTCGCCATGCTCCAGGCGCTCTTCCCCTGGGTGGTCGAGCCCTTCTAACGCTTCAAGGCGCATATCCGCCAGGGCTAAGGTGGCAGAGATGCCTGTTTCTAGGTCGTTTAGTTCACCGCTGATGCCTTGCATTGCCATCAAGCCCACGGCGGCGCTGCTCACTGCTTCTAGATCGAGGGAGTCAATAGAGAGGTAGCCAGCGAGCGCTTTGCTATCCAGCTCTGCCGCCAGTTCTTCGGCCATGCTGCCTTCTAACCGGAAGGTGATATCGCGCGCGTTTAACGCCTTGAGTACGCTGCCCTCTGCCTTGAAGGTTTCCAGTGCGGGCACGGCGGCCTCTGGTTCCATCAGCACCAGTTCGCCCACGCTGAGCACGGGGGTGTTCATGCCTACTTCGCTGATACTGAGGCCATCCAGCGTAATCGAATTAGGAGCGGCGTAATTGCCTTGCACACGGTAACGGGCGATGGAAAGTAAATCGCCGTTGGCATAGGTAATCGCGACATCTTCCGCCACGTAACTGTTGGCTTCTTCCACTAGCTGCCCAATGGCCATACTAGCGCCATCGCCTGCCAGCCTTGCTTGCAGGTCTGCCTCTAGCTGCTGAACCGACGCATTCGCCGCCGCTGAGACAAACCAGAGCGATAGCCCCGTAACGCTTAACTTCACTAAGCAACGCGTCCGCATACCATGCCCCCCTTAAGTGATACCTTCAGCATATCACCAAGCCACACCACCGCCATCTCAAGAAGAGGGGTGGATTGGTGATGTAGTTATGGCGAGAAACTGCTGCAGGAGGGAGCTGGTATGCCAGTCTTTAGCGATAAACCATGGTGGGATGGAGCTTTAGCTCGCGATGATGAAGGCACTGGTGCCCCAGCAGACTAAGGGCGGCTGGCGCTGCCGTCGCCCAATAAATTGGCCTCCCACGGAGGTAGCTTATTACTTGGGATCAATCAGGCTTGTTGTAGGAGGGAGCTTTAGCTCGCGATGATAAAGGCACTGGTCCCTCGGCAGGCTAAGGGCGGCTGGCGCCGCCGTCGCCCAATAAATTGGCCTCCCACGGAGGTAGCTCATTACTTGGAATCGATCAGGCTTGTTGTAGGAGGGAGCTTCCGCTCGCGATGATTGAGACGGTGGGCAATGGGACCCTGCAAGGGCTTTCTTATCTTTCAGGCGCTAAGCCCGTGGAAGCGGCTGTGTTTGTCAGCATAAGTACGTGTTTGCAAAGGTAGCAGGGCTTTTCGAAGCGATACGGTGGTATCACTTAGCCCCCATCTTTTGCTAGGAGAATATCGGCCCGGTGTTAAAACCTCATCTTTTCCTAACAACTGCTGATGGTACCGCTGAGTCATCTGCTGTAAATCTAGCGCAGTATCACGGTGACAAACAGGATATTGGCTCAGCATTTCAAGAACACAGAGCGAACGCTGGAACTGCTCATGAGGCATAGCAGTAGCGAGGGTTTCGAGCTCTCTCCAAGTAGGCCGATACCCTTTATACCAGATGGAATCAGCCAGCTTTTTGATATCCTCAACAGCACTCTCAAGGGGGCGAGCCCCCACCCGATATAGCTGCTTATGCGTGACGGAAAACTGCATCTTTAACCCTCGCTATGATGATACTCATCCAGCATCATTTTCAGATTACCTAAAATACGAGTTTCATCGCCAACATAGTAACTGATCGCTTCCCGAGCTAACCGTTCGAATTCTTCGATATCAACATAGGGGAGTTGCAACAATGTTTGAATATCATTTTGGTCGCGTTCGCCAAAACGACCAAGCTTTGAGATCGCCACATCTAGCGCACTCGCGACATAGACTTCAACGTTAGGGGCATGACTTTGGATCATCAACCGAATGACACGATCTTCGTAATCTTCATGCAATGGAGCTAATGTCGTGTTAAAGCTGATATCTAGCTCCAATATTTGCACAACTCCTGCATCATCGGTAAACACATAGGCATCTTCGCCCAGAAGGGCGATAATATCAGACTTCTTAGCCAATCCATGTGATGCTACCTCAGCGTCAATATCGGCACTGCCTCGAGCTTGTGTGTGGATATGAACCGCACAGCCACCGAATACAATAGCCTGGAAGACCCCCTTTTCTCCGCTCCCATAGACAGGCACGAGCACATCAAAAAACTCAACTAGCGCGCGCCCAAGTGGTGTGTTGGGCTCGATGATTGGGTAATTACCTGGCGCAATCGGCATAATCTCTCCTAAACATACAAGAAAACGCTCGCGATGATGAAGGCACTGGTGCCTCGGCAGGCTAAGGGCGGCTGGTGCCGCCGTCGCCCAATAAATTGGCCTCCCACAATCGTGTCTTCATCGCCTAATCAGGTGCCCCTCCTACAACTGCCTTCGGCAATGCCCCGATAAACTGCTGTAGGAGGGAGCTTTTATGGCTGTAGATTAAGCCTCGCCTAGCAGACCTAAGCTGGCGGCGGGGGCTTGCCTACGCAGGCTGTAGGAAAGCGCATGACCGATGATGCCTATCAGCAGCGCGCCGCCGATGGGGAGTGCTAGCCATAGGCCGAGGTGCAGGCGTGGGGTTAAATCGAGCCAGTAGAGGTAGAGTGCGGCGGTGGCGAGTTCTGCGAGCACTGCCCCTAGCAGGCCGCTGGCGAATCCGAGCAGCGCGTATTCAGCCCCTTGCACGCGGGAGATCATCCGGTTGCCAGCACCAAATACCCGCAGCAGGCCGCTTTCATGGGCACGCACCGGGCGGCTGGCGGTGAGCGCGGCGTAGAGCACGCTGATGCCTGCTAACAGCACCAGGATTAGCACTAGCTCCACGGCGCGAGTCACCTGAGTCAACACATCGCGCACCTGCCCTAGAATGGCATCCACGTTGAGCAGCGAGACACCGGGGAAGTCGCTGACCAGCTCACGCACCAAGCCCTGCTCTTCATCCGGCAGATGGAAAGCGGTAATGTAGCTGTGGCCAAACGACTCCAGCACGCCGGGCGGGAAGATCACGAAGAAGTTCGGGTTAAAGCTGTCCCAGTTCAGGCTACGTAGGCTTTCAATGCGGGTGGTGATGCTGTCGCTGCCCACGGAGAAGGTGATTTCGTCACCCAGCCCCAATCCAAGACGCTCGGCCAAGCCATCCTCAACCGAAATCGGCACGGTTTGTGTGTTGCTAGAAGGTGTCGCGTCTACTTCGCTCATCCACCCTTCCGGCTCGCTGGCGGGGGTGAACCACTGCCCTGCCACCACTTGGTTGCCTTCGGGCAATTCGGATTGCCAGGTCAGGTTTAGCTCGCGGCGCAGCGAGTTGTCGCCTCGGGCATCGGCGGGTACCGCCTCCCTGGGCGCTTGGCCGTTAATCTCGGTGATGCGCCCGCGCACCATAGGGTAGAGCGTGCTTTGGGTCTCGACCCGTGGCGCCACTGCTTGCTCAAACGCATCCCGCTCGCTGGGCTGAATGTTGATGGCAAAGTAGTTGGGGGTGTCGTCTGGCAGTTGGTCTTGCCATGTGGTGAGCAGATCCCCACGCACCAGGACGATCATCGCCATAGCAAAAAACGTCACTGAAAATGCCAGCAGTTGGCCTAATCCCGCCTGCTTGCGGCGGGCTAACTGGCGCCCGCCCAGGCGGAACGCTTGTACCCATTCACCACCCCCGGTCAGGCCCTGCACAGCGCGGAGTAAGCCATTTAACAACACGGAACTGACGCCCCACAGCAGCGCAAGCAGCGCCGAGCCGCCAATCAGTAGGGCGAGGGCCAGAGAGAAGCTGCCGGAGTAGAGCCACAACAGGCCACCAAACACCGTACCGGCCACGCCGACGACCAGCCATGCAGCGGGTGGCAGCGGGTCCAGCTCACGGCGCAGCACTTTCAATGCGCTGACCTGCTTGATACGCAGCAGCGTTGGCCCCGCAAACCCCACGAGCACCGCCAGCGCGGTGAAGATGCCCAACCATAGCGGCATAATGCCAGGGGGCGGCAGCGTCATGGGCAGGAAGCTGGTTAATAGCCATAGCAGCACCGCTTGGCCTACCAAGCCCAGCAGCGCGCCGATAAGGGAGGCCATTAACGCTAGCCCGATCAGTTGCAGGCTGAAAATCGTCACAAGCTGATACTGGCTGGCACCAAAGCAGCGCAGCAGCGCGGCGGTATCCAGGTGGCGCTCTACGTAACGGCGGGTCGACATCGCCACGGCCACCCCTGCCAGCAGTACCGCCGCTAACCCGGCAAGGCCCAGGTAGCTTTCCGCCCGCTGCAGGGCATTACCCAACTGCGGGCGGTCTACCCGCACATCACGTACTTCTACGCCTTCGCGCCTTAGCTCGGCCAACAAACCCTGCACTTGGTCTAGTGCAGTAGGCGGCCCAGCGGCTAGCAGCTCGAACTCGATGCGCGAGCCTGGCTGTATCAGCCCGGTGGCTTCCAGATCAGCAGTATTGAGCATCAGGCGGGGGTTGAAGTTACTAAAGCCAGCGGATTGGTCCGCTTCGCGTTCGATAATGCCGCTGATGGTGAGTTCTGTTTGCCCCACCTGCACACGGTCGCCTATCTCTATTCCGACCAGCTCGGCCAACCGTGGGTCGGCCCAGGCTTCGCCTGCGGGTGGGCCGGAGGCGATTTGCTCTACGCCATTGCCCCTATCTACATGGGAGACACCGTAGTGCGGGTATACATCATCCACCGCTTTGAGGCTGGCGGGTTGAAAGCGCTCCCCCTGGCTAATCATGGAGACCAGATCCACCTGATCACTGAGCGTAAACCCCGCCTGCTCTAGGGTATTGCGCAGCTCTTCGGGGAAAGGGTCGCGCTGTTCAAGCACTAAATCGCCCCCTAACATCTGCCCTGCCTGGCGCTCCAGGCCGCGCTCTAACCGATCGAGAAAGAAGGCAATCATGGTGGAAGCGGCCACCGCGAGCACCAGCGCGACAAACAGCGCCCGCACATCCGCTGCGCGCAGGTCGCGCTTGAGACTACGCGCCGCTAAACGCCAGTTAATATCACTCATCGCCTTCCTCACTGTTGGTAGAGGCTGGCTCGAACGGGACTAGCTGCCCATTGGTCAGGCGCAGGCAGCGGTCGCAGCGGCGAGCCAGGGCGTGGTCGTGGGTGACGAGAATCAGCGTTGTGCCTGCTTCTTTATTCAGCGTAAAGAGCAGGTCGATAATCTGCGCGCCGGTGTCGGGGTCCAGGTTGCCGGTGGGTTCGTCAGCGAACACTAGCTCCGGGTCTGTCACAAAGGCTCTGGCAATAGCCACCCGCTGCTGCTCGCCGCCAGAGAGCTGTTTGGGCTGGTGGGAAGTCCGCTCACCCAGCCCCACGCGCTCTAGCCACTGCTGGGCGGTGCGGGTTTCTCCGGCGCGGGGGGATAGCTCTAGAGGCAGCAGCACGTTTTCCAGCGCGCTGAGGGTAGGCAGCAGCTGAAAGTTCTGGAACACAAACCCTACCCGCCCTGCCCGCAATGCGGCACGGCCATCTTCATCCAGGCGGCTTAACGCGTGGCCGAAGAGCGTTAGCTCGCCATCACTGGGGGTGTCCAGCCCTGCCAGTAAACCTAGCAGCGTTGATTTTCCCGCCCCGCTTTTACCCAGGATCGCCACGCTCTCCCCTGCCGCCACGCTAAGGGAAAGGTCGTGTAAGATGGTAAGTGTGCGCTCACCGCTTATCACCCGTTTGGCAAGTTTTTCTGCTTTTAGAACCGGTTGGCTGGTAGCTTCGTGAGGAACCTTATCGGCGGGTGATATGTCGGTGGTGGGCTGACGCGTGCAAGCATCTTCGGTGGGCATATTGGACGTTGGGTCAGAGGAGTACGACATGAAGCATGGATTCCCTTTTGCGATTCACAAACTGGCTGTTCAAATGCTGGTTGTTAAAACACTGGCTGCTCAAACACTATCGGTACGACGGCGCGCCGTTCAAGCATGGGCGCGGCTAACCTCCGCCCGGCTTGGCTTAGCCAGCGCTTTTGCACTGGTCATGTGGGTGAGCACGACGCCCCTTTACGCCGAAGAGCCACCTACGCTGCTGGTCATGGGCGACAGTTTAAGCGCTGCCTATGGCATTGAGCAGGAGCAGGGCTGGGTAGCGCTGCTGGCTGAACGCCTTGAAGACGACGCCCGGGTGGTCAATGCCAGTATTAGCGGGGAAACCACCTCAGGCGGTGCCCAGCGCTTTGCCGAACTCATCGGACAGCAACCGCCGGATATCGTTCTTTTAGAGCTGGGCGGCAACGATGGCCTACGCGGCCTGCCGCCTGCCCAAATGCGCGCTAATCTGGCAACCATCATCGAGCAGAGCCAGCAGGCCGATGCCGAAGTACTGCTGCTGGGTATCGATATTCCGCCTAATTACGGCCAAGCCTACCGCGATGCGTTTACCAGTGTCTTTCATTCGCTCGCGGATGAGTACGATATTCCGCTGGTGCCCTTCTTGCTGGAAGGTATCGCGCTTAATAAACAGCTCATGCAGAGCGATGGTATCCACCCCACTGCCGAGGCCCAGCCGATTATCTTAGATAATGTGTGGCCTGCGCTTGAGACGCTGTTGGAGGAAACGTACCAGGCTTCTTCTCAGTAGCGTACTTTACGTACGGCACTGACTCGCTGGGCACCGCCATTTTTTCATGCCTTGCACGCATGTAGTCTAAGAACTACTATATTTTCATGCTCGCTATTAAACAGACTGACACTTACCGACGGTGGGAGCGTAAGCTCCGCGATTCGCGCGCCAAAGCACTGATTGCCGCCCGTATTTTCAGGCTGGCCAATGGATTAGCTGGCGATGTAAAACCCGTTGGCCAAGGCATCAGCGAACTGCGTATTCATCATGGCCCAGGATATCGTGTCTATTTTAAACAACGCGGCAATGAGCTTGTCATCCTGTTGTGTGGTGGCGATAAAAGCACGCAGCAAAACGATATCGATACAGCGCAGCGTCTGGCAGCAGAATGGGAGGAGTCATGAGCGATAAGATTTACGACTATGACCCAGCAGCAGCATTAGAGAACGATGAAGCCATCGCGCTCTTTCTCGCTGATGCGCTGGAAACCGGAGATGCCACTTATGTTGCTAAAGCGATGGGTATCGTAGCGCGCGCTAAAGGAATGACAGAACTTGCTCGCGAAACCGGCCTCTCCCGTGAGCAGCTCTATCGTTCGTTCAGCGAGCAAGGCAACCCAACGCTAAAGACGATGTTGGCCGTCATGCGTGCACTGGGTATGGATTTGACGGCGAAGCCGCATCATGAAGAGCCAGCAGCATAAAACATTGCCTTTGTGTTTGATCTGACCAAGCGCTCTGCCGTAATAATTTCCTTCCCGAATATCTGAAAACGTTTGGATGCCAATAGGCAGCTTGCGGCGGTTGGCGTTGGGCACGGTGGCTTCCCGCGGTCCACGTACATCATTAATGCCTAATAGCATGGCGTTATTACACAAAGAGGTCGTAGGTTGACGATTTAATCCATCTTTATGCTGCGCGCTTTTCTCGTTTACCTGGCAGCTGCTGTATTCCAAGCCCGCATAAAATCAACACTAATCCGACCAGCGTGGAGGGCAGCATTGGCTCTCCAACTACAAGATAAAGCAGCAGCAGCGATACCGGCGGGGATAGGAAGATCAGGTTAGAGACCTTGGCCGTGCGGGAGACTTTTTGTACGGCCAATTGCCAAAGCACAAAGGCTACGCCCATTTCAAACAGGCCGACATAAACGCCTGCGCCTAGCGCGGGCCAGCCATGCCATTGCACACCGGGGCCAAGCAGTAACAACATGGTTAGCACCGGTAACCCAACGCTAAAATTTTGCCACTGGCCTACCAGGGGCTGTCGCTTGTCCTTTGCGTTTAACAACCAATAAAGCGCCCATAGCAGGGTTGATGAGAGCGCCAGCAGCACGCCCAAGGGGTCTTCAAACGCGACATTGAAGACGTTCCCCCGCGTGGCGATCACCCACACGCCGCTATACGCGACTAGCCCTGCCGTAACATCCAGGCGGGTTAAGCGGTGCCCCAGTAGCGGCACTGCCAGAAACGCCATAGCAAGCGCCCAGGTGTAGTTCAGCGCCATGGCCTCTTGACCCGGCAGCCGGTCATAGGCGGCAAATAGCACCAGATAGTACGCCACGGGGTTCATTAGCCCGGCCCAGAGCGCTGTTCGCCAGCCTTGGCGCAGCGCTAGCGCCATATTGCCCTGTTTGATGACCAGTGCGCCCATCAACAGCCAGGAAACCAGCGCCGCTATCCACATCAGCTCCAGGGGGCTCATCCATGCAAGGGCTACCTTGAAGGCGGTGGCAACGGTCGACCACAGCGCCACGGCGCCCAATCCATACAGCATCGCCTGTTGATCTTGGGTCATCGGTCGATATGCCCCAGGTCGCGGGCAGGGTCGATCTGGTCACGCACTTGCTGCTTGAGTGTTTTGATGTCGGGAAAGCCACCATCACGCTTGCGCTCCCATAGCAGCGTGTCGCCACACCAGATCTCAAACGTACCGCCGTGGGAGGGGGAGAGCGCGACCTCTGTTAGCTGTTCGCCAAACGTAGAGAGAAGCTCTTGAGCATACCAGGCGCTACGCAATAGCCACTGACATTGGGTACAGTAGCGAATTTGAATGCGGGACATCGTTCGAATCCTTATTGATTAGTTCCTTTGCCAACCGGCTTCTTTCAGCCCAGCCTATTGGCAGCAATGTGTGGCATCCTAAGTAGGCATTCTGTCATCTTAAATTAGCAATCGCCAAGGAACCGACATGGCTCAACCGGATGTTTCACAGACGCAGTTATACGAGTGGCTGACAGGCGATGACGATAGCCGTATGTGCGACGATATACCTGACGATGCCTGCCAAGAGCAGCCACACAACTTTTTTTTGCATCTTTTCGCTTCGTTAGGCAATAAGTTAGCGGATGAGCTGTCGAGCGCCCGCTTAGTGCTGCCCTGGCTGCTGGGTATTATCGGCGCTCCGGTATGGATGGTGGGGTTATTAGTGCCGATTCGTGAAGCAGGCGCCCTCCTCCCCCAGCTGTTTGTGGCTGGCTTTATTCGTCTAAAACCCCAGCGCAAGTGGGTGTGGGTGGCGGGGGCTGTGCTGCAGGCGGTGGCGGCTATTGCTTTGGCGTTACTGGCTCTAATGGGCAGCGGGGCTATTGGTGGCTCGTTGGTGTTGGCCGCGTTGGTCATGCTCTCTTTGGCACGGGGGCTCTCCTCCATTGCTACCAAGGATGTGCTCGGCAAAACCATCGCCAAACGCCGCCGAGGCACTTTGATGGGCTGGAGCGGCAGCGTCGCGGGGGGCGCAACGCTGGTTGCCGGCGGTGTATTGATGTGGTTCGGTGACCGCCCCGGCAATTTGGCATTGGCTATACTGCTGGGCGTGGCAGCTGCGGGCTGGTTGCTTAATGCGCTGTGCGCTGCCCGCATTAAAGAGGTGCCAGGTTCTATCGAGGGCGGCGAAAACGCCTGGGATAGCATTAAGCTGGGGCTATCGCTACTGCGTGAAGACCGTACATTTTTACACTTCAATGTCGCTAGGGCCCTGCTACTTTCAAGCGCGCTGGCGCTGCCTTATCTGGCGCTACTTGGCCAGCAGCAGAGCGGAACCGAGCTGGGCGGCCTAGGCGTGTTGGTTGTGGTTTCCGGCCTGGCCGCCATGGTGGCAAGCCCGATATGGGGCAAGCGCGCGGATCAATCCAGCCGTCGGGTAATGCGCGACGCCGCCGTGGGTACCGTGCTGTGCTGCCTATTAGGCGCGGTCCTGGCTTGGCTACCGGGCCACTGGACCCAGAGCGTGCTGCCCTATGCGGCTATCTATGCGCTGCTGGTGATTGTGCATCACGGTGTTCGCTTGGGGCGTAAAACCTATTTGGTGGATATTGCCAACCAGGATAACCGCGCCCTTTACGTAGCGCTTTCCAACACGCTCACGGGCATCCTGATGCTGGTTGTCGGGGGGGTTATCGGCGCGTTGGCGCAATGGCTAGGAAGCGCCATGTTGCTGGTGGTATTGGCGCTCACGGCAGCGGGGGCGGTGTTCAGCGCACAGCGGTTACCGGAAGCTGAATAGCGTTGTTGATTGCAAAGCATCGCAACGCTCGCCATGATGGGCAACAGTTGGCGGTAGAGAGCTGTTTTTTTGCTATTCTACCTCTATTCGGTGGTGTGAAATTCCGCATCGTCCTGCAGTAAGAGAGCCCCGCGCTGATCAACAGCGCCACGGCTACGAAAGAACGAAAGCAGCAACAGGAACTCATTAATGAAACGATCTCCCTTGATCAACCCGGAGTTACTTGAGCGCATTATTGACGCTTCTGAAGATGGCATCGTCGTTGCGGAGCAGGAAGGTGACGAAAACATCCTGATTTACGTCAATAAGGGCTTTGAGCGCTTAACGGGCTACAGTGCGGATGAAATTCTGTATCGCGACTGCCGTTTTCTGCAAAACGAAGACCGCGACCAGGATGCGCTATCGTCGATCCGCGAAGCGTTACAGGATGGCCGCCCCTCGCGGGAGGTGCTGCGTAACTACCGAAAAGACGGCACGATGTTTTGGAATGAACTGTCGATTACGCCGGTATATGATGAAGCCGACAACTTGATGTACTACATCGGTGTTCAGAAAGATGTTACCGAACGAGTTGAGGCCCAATTGGCACTCGCCGAGCTAAAAAAGCAGCAGGAAAACGCCAATTGACCTCCTCCCCTCCCTCAGCTTCTTAGGAAGCTGCCGCCTGCGGCGTAAAAGAAAGGGATTCCCTGGTTGTCGCCTTCCAGGTTCCTGCTTCGCTGTCCGTTGCCTTCAATGCCTTGGCATTGACGGTCTTACACAAACTCAACAGGCGTCAATTCCCGAGGGCCCCTCGGTATTTGCTGCAACTCTCGGCACCGGCGAGTAGCGCGGTGCCGGCTTGTAGGATGTTTCGAGCGGCATTGAGGTCACGGTCAATGCCCTGGGTACCGCAGCCTGGGCAATCCCAGACGCGCACATCGAGCGGCAGGGCCTCCCGCACAAAGCCGCAGCCATGGCAGCGTTTGCTACTGGGGTACCAGCGGTCGATCTGGACAAACTGCCGTCCCGCCCACGCCGCTTTGTACTCAAGCTGGCGAACCAACTCCCCCCAGCCGACATCGCTGATCGCTTTGGAAAGGTGACGGTTTTTAACCAGGTTCTTCACCTGCAAACTCTCCGCCGCGATCACTTGGTTGTCGTTCACGATCTGGCGGGTGAGTTGATGCAGGTGGTCACGCCGAGTATCGGCAATCTTGGCATGGCATTTAGCCACTTTTAGCCGCGCCTTGGCACGGTTATTCGAACCTTTTTGCTTACGGCTCAATTGCCGCTGCGCCCGCGCCAGCTTGCGCGCATAGCGCGCCGTATGGCGGGGATTGTTAACCCGCTTTCCGTCACTGGTCACAAATAGGTCTTTCAGCCCCAGGTCGATACCGACCATCTTGGGCGTGATCGGCAGCGCTTCAGTGTCCACTTTGCACAGGCAGCTAATGAAGTAACGACCAGCGCGGTCTTTGGAAACGGTCACCGTGCTGGGCGCCGAGGGCAGGTCGCGGCTCCAGCGAATCTTGAGCGGTTCGCGGCACTTGGCCAGCGTGATCTGGCCATTGCGGTACGAAAACGCCGAACTGGCAAAGGTGGCCGACTGCCGGTGTTTCTTGGATGTAAAGTGGGGATAGCGTGCCCGCTTGGCAAAGAAGTGTTTGAACGCGGTTTGCTGATGGCGTAAGCATTGCTGCAACGGCACCGAACTAACCTCGGTTAGAAAGGCGGTGTCCGGCTGCTTCTTGAGTTGCGTCAGGAACGCACTGGCGTCGTGATAGCCGATTTTCTCCTGGCACTGATAGAACGCATTGGTGCGATAGCGCAGCACCGTGTTCCAGACAAACCGCACGCACCCGAACGTCTGCGCCAGCAGGGTTGCCTGCTCGGGCGTCGGATAGAAACGGTATCTGTAGGCGCGTTCGGTTGTCATGGCTTACACATTAGCCATCTAGTGGTAAGAAAACAAGGCGTCCTGGCGGACGCCGCGCTATTCATCCGCTCACTAAAAGTAAGCGGTTTTCCGCGCTGACTGATAAAAAAACAGTTAGGGCTTGAACTTCCACCCAAGTGGCGTTATATAGCGGCAAGGCGCTTGTTTAGCGTTAGGCGCTTCTTACTTTGCTTTCGTTAGGTAAGGAGCCGTTGTGATGCCGGTGCGCCGGCTTGGGTTGGAGGGCATACCATGAGCCGTGACCCCTTAAATCGTGAAACCTACACCAGCGACGGGCTTGACGTTGACGAGTTTGATAACTTGGATGCTGTCAATGACGATCACTACGGTAAAAGTAAACCTAGTAAAGCGGACACGCTACGTGCCCGTCGCCAAGTAGAAGCCTGGCTTGAAGAGCGCCGCCTGCAGCGCGCTATTGAAGATGACTGGGACGAAGAAGAGTAGCTTGTATCTACTTCACTTACCTACGTCACTTACCTATGTCACTGTACTGCTGTCTTTCATGGCCACCCGCATGGGGCGCTTGATTTAGCGCCCTTTACCGTTGGCTAGCACGTTCATTGAGTAGCACCACCGCCTCTTTTCTACCGCATACTTCCCGCTGCGTCTCTGGCCTTTAGCCGCGCTGGGCACTATCATCTGTGCACCTAGTCAGCATTACGCTGATCCCGCTTTTACCACAACCTAACGGATTTCCATGGCGCAATACGTATTCACCATGAATCGGGTTGGCAAAGTAGTGCCTCCCAAAAAGCAAATTCTCAAGGATATTTCGCTCTCGTTCTTCCCTGGCGCCAAGATTGGCGTGCTGGGCTTGAACGGTGCCGGTAAATCCACGCTGCTGCGCATTATGGCCGGTGTCGATAAAGAGTTTGAAGGTGAAGCTCGTCCGATGCCAGGCATTAATGTGGGCTACCTGCCCCAGGAGCCACAGCTGGACGACGAAAAAAATGTCCGGGATACCGTTGAAGAGGCTCTGGGCGTCATCAAAGAAGCGCAGGAGAAGCTAGACGCGGTCTACGCCGCCTACGCCGAACCTGACGCCGACTTTGATGCCCTGGCTAGCGAACAGGCGCGGCTTGAGAACATCATCGAAGCCGCAGATGCTCATAACATCGAGCGTAAGCTGGAAGTCGCTGCGGAAGCGCTGCGCCTGCCGCCGTGGGAGGCCAAAGTAGGCAACCTGTCTGGTGGTGAGCGCCGCCGTGTGGCGCTGTGCCGCCTGCTGCTCTCAAGCCCGGATATGCTGCTGCTGGACGAGCCCACCAACCACTTGGATGCTGAATCCGTGGCGTGGCTGGAGCGCTTCCTACACGACTACAACGGCACTGTCGTTGCCATTACCCACGACCGCTACTTCCTAGATAACGTAGCGGGCTGGATTCTGGAACTGGACCGCGGCCAGGGCATTCCGTTTGAAGGCAACTACTCCCAGTGGCTGGAGCAGAAAGAGCAGCGCCTGACCCAAGAAGCGAAGCAAGAAGCCTCCCGCCAGAAAGCCATCAAGCAGGAGCTTGAGTGGGTACGCAGCAACGCTAAAGGACGCCAAGCGAAAAGCAAAGCGCGCCTTAACCGCTTTGAAGAGATGCAGTCTGGCGACTTCCAAAAGCGTAACGAGACCAACGAGATCTATATTCCGCCTGGCCCGCGCCTAGGTGACAAAGTGATTGAGTTCCACAACGTTACCAAGCGCTTCGATGACAAACTGCTCTATCAGGATCTCTCCTTTACCATTCCGCCGGGTGCGATTGTGGGTATTGTGGGGGGCAACGGTGCCGGTAAATCGACGCTGTTTAAGCTGGTCACCGGCAAAGAGCAGCCGGATGCCGGTGAAGTGGTGATTGGCGAAACCGTCGATATTGCCTACGTTGAGCAGCTGCGTGATGCCCTCGACGACAAGCAAACTGTGTGGGAAGCAGTGTCCGATGGCCAGGATATTCTTAATATCAATGGCTATGAGGTTTCTTCACGGGCCTACGTTGGTCGCTTTAACTTCAAGGGCAACGACCAGCAGAAGCGCCTGGATGAGCTTTCCGGTGGTGAGCGTGGCCGCCTGCAGCTGGCCCAAACCCTGAAACAGGGTGCTAACGTGCTGCTGCTGGACGAACCCTCCAACGACCTGGATATCGAAACCCTGCGCGCCCTTGAAGAAGCCCTGCTCGCCTTCCCCGGCTGTGCGATGGTGATCTCTCACGACCGCTGGTTCCTGGATCGTATCGCCACCCATATCCTGGCGTTTGAAGGCGATTCGGAAGTGGTATTCTTCGACGGTAACTACACCGAATATGAAGAGGATCACAAGAAACGCGTCGGTAACGACACGCCGAAACGCATGAAGTACAAGCGCATCGACGCTTAATGTTTTAGGCGTTAGCCAACGCAAAAGCCCTGCTGGCGTTTCCCGCCGCAGGGCTTTTTTATGGATGGTTATGGATAGCTGTTTACTGTTGGCTGGCGAAACCGTTTAGCCAGCGGGCCAGGTAAACTCGCGCCCACCCATTAAGTGCATGTGGATATGGTAGACGGTCTGCCCGCCCATTTCGTTGCAGTTCATCACCACGCGGTAGCCATCCTCGGCAAACCCTTGCTGCTGGGCGAGCTGCGCGGCGGTGTGCTGCAAGCGCCCCACAAGGGCTAAGTCGTCGGAGGCAATATCGTTCAGCGTCGGGATATGCTTTTTGGGGATAATCAGCTGGTGGGTCGGCGCTTGGGGGTTAATGTCGTTAAATGCCAGTACGTGCTCATCTTCGTACACGATATCAGCGGGAATGTCGCGGTTAATAATTTTGCAGAACAGGCACTCCATCGCAGCCTCCTTTGGTTTGGCGCGTTTGTTATCGGTGAAAAAGCATCGCCGCTTACCCCGTTAGCGAAAGCGGCGCTGCGATAGTAAATGACGAACCAGCGGTGCCAGAATCAGCTCCATCGCCAGCGACATACGTGCACCTGGCACCACCAAGGTATGCGGGCGGGTCATAAAGGAGTCTTTAATCATCGCCAGCAGCCAAGGGAAATCCACCGTTGAGGGGTCACGGAAACGGATGACCACGAACGACTCCGCATCGGTGGGGATATCCTGCACCTCGAAGGGGTTGGAGGTATCAACCGTCGGCACTCGCTGGAAATTGATATGGGTACGGGAGAACTGCGGCTGGATGTAGCGCACGTAGTCGTCCATACGGCCCAAAATGGTGTCAATCACCGCTTCCTGGGAGTAGCCGCGCAGCTTGGTGTCGCGGTCGATCTTTTGAATCCACTCCAGGTTCATGGTGGGTGCCACCCCCACCAGTAGGTCTACGTGGCGGGCAATATCGTACTCCTGGGTGACTAACCCACCGTGCAGCCCTTCGTAAAACAGCAGGTCGGTACCGCAAGGCAGTGACTGCCACTCGGTAAAGGTGCCTACCCGGTATCCGGCTTCAATTTTCTGCTTATCTTCCGCGTGGATATAGTGCCGGAAGGTGCCGGTACCGTGCTCGCCATACTCAATAAACAGCCCTTCCAGGCGGTCAAGCAAGTTGGCTTCCACGGCAAAGTGGGAAAGCTCGTCTTTACGCTCGGGCTCTTCGCGGAAAATGCGCTTTAGATCATCGCGGGTGTAGCGGTGAAATGCATCGCCATCCACCATGGCGGCATGGACATCTTCACGCAGAAACATGCGCTCGAAGCTGCGGCGCACGGTGGTGGTGCCCGCTCCCGACGAGCCCGTTACCGCGATGATGGGATATTCTCGGGACATTATCCCCCCCTGGCATCCGCAAGCGTTTGCTTGAGCGCATCGGGAACCGCCACCGGACGGCCAGTTGCTAGGTCTAATAGCAGTTTATTTACGCGGGCAGTGGCTACGACATCGCCCGTTGCTGCTTTAGTGACCCGCTGATACACCGTTAAGGCTTTGCCCTCAGGCTCTGGTACCGCCGTTTCGATCACCAGCGCATCGGGGAAGCGGGCCTCCTGCTGGTACTGCACCGCGAGATCCACCACGACGCTGGGGTAACCGTGCATATCCCATTCGGGCAAGTCGAGGGCAGCGAAGGCCTGCACCCGCGCCTCATGGAGCAGCGATACCAGGGCATCGTGCCCCAGATGGCGGCCATAGTTCATATCCGTCACCCGCACGGTTAGCGGATGACGATGGATAACCGCTGCAGTGGGAAAGTCCAGCGAAACACGCTCCATAGTTCAACTCCTTGTCAGGTGACGGTTTGACCTTAAAAAGCCGGTAATTACTGCTCCCGTGCAATGGCACGGAACGCGATATCGCGGCGGAACTCGACGCCATCCCAGTGAATCGCTTTAACTCCTTGATACGCCTGCTGCTGGGCAGCCGAGACGCTGTCGCCCAGGGCTGTCACACACAGCACGCGACCGCCAGCGGTGGTGATCTCGCCCTCGGCGTTTTGTGCCGTTCCCGCGTGGAAGACTTTGCAGTGGGCCTGCTCGGCATCGGCTAGGCCGTGAATCACGTCGCCTTTACGGTAACTGCCAGGGTAGCCACCGGCTGCCATTACGATGCCCACTGCCGCGCGACTATCCCACTCGCACTGCTTGCCTGCCAGCTCGCCCTTGGCACCCGCTAGGCAGAGCGCCGCTAAGTCGGAGGTGAGGCGCATCATAATCGGCTGGGTTTCCGGGTCGCCAAATCGGCAGTTGTACTCGATGACCTTGGGGTTGCCTTGCGGGTCAATCATCAGCCCAGCATACAGGAAGCCGGTATAGGCGTTGCCCTCTTCCGCCATGCCGCGCACGGTGGGCATAATTACCTGCTCCATAATCCGCGCGTCTACTTCTGGGGTTACTACCGGTGCCGGGGAGTAGGCGCCCATACCACCGGTGTTGGGGCCGGTATCACCATCATAGGCGCGCTTATGGTCCTGGCTGGTGGCCATGGGCACGACGTTTTCGCCATCCACCATCACGATAAAGCTGGCCTCTTCGCCTTCCAGGAACTCTTCAATCACTACCCGCGCGCCCGCGTCACCAAAGGCGTTGGCTTCGAGCATATCGCGGATCGCCGCTTCGGCTTCCGCTTCGCTCATGGCCACAATCACGCCTTTACCCGCCGCTAAGCCATCGGCTTTGATAACAATCGGTGCGCCCATCTCGGCTAGATACGCCAACGCAGGCTCTACGGCCGTAAAGGTCTGGTAGGCGGCCGTGGGGATAGCGTGGCGGGCCAGAAAGTCTTTGGTAAACGATTTGGAGCCTTCGAGCTGTGCCGCGCGCTGGCTAGGGCCAAAGATCGTCAAACCGGCGGCTTGAAAGCGGTCTACCACGCCTTCCACCAGCGGGGCTTCCGGCCCTACCACGGTGAGCGCGATTTGCTCTTGCTGAGCAAAAGTGACCAACGCATCCAAGTCGGTTGCGCTGATAGCGACATTGGTCAGCTTAGGCTCTGTGGCAGTACCTGCATTACCAGGTGCGACAAACACTTGCTCAACATCATTGGATTGGGCAAGTTTCCAAGCAAGGGCATGTTCGCGGCCACCGCCACCGATCATCAAAACTTTCATGGGTATCCTTCTCAAACGGGAGAGCGTCGTTGGAGCGCATTATGCCACAACGCGCCCCTAACGTGGCCTAAAGGGGGACTATGAGTTTTTGTCCGTTTTGTCGTCGTCATCCGTTTGGGTGGGCTGGTTAAGCGCATTTTGCCAGAAGCGCATGTTCTCTTCGGCCAGTTCGCGCATAAACTCAATGGGTGAGTGGCGCATGGCCTGCTGCCACTGGGTCTGCATACGCTTTTGCTGCTCCAGCATCAGCTGGGTGCCCTGCTCTAGGTAGCGCGCCAGCGGCAGCGGGGAGGACATATCGTACACGCGGATCAGTTGTGCCAGCAGGTCGTTGGAGAACACTTCGGCTTCACTATCCGCCTGCTCCTGTTCGATAATAATCGACAGCAGGATGGTGCGCGTCAGGTCTTCGCCGCTTTTGGCGTCTTCAACGCGAAACGGCTCTTCTTCAATAATTAAACGCCGCAAGTCCTCCAGGGTGACATAGCGACTCTGCTGGGTATCGTACAACCTGCGGTTGGCATATTTGCGAATTACGCGCACAGCGCATCTCCTTAAACGCGATAAAGGCTTTTGTCGCCGTTGCTGCTATTGTGCCTGCAACACGCGCCCATGCAAGCCAGCTTAGCGGATTAGTGCCGTTAAGCCTGCATTCCCTGTTACCAATAGACGACGAATCTGATGAATTTGATACTGCTAGACCCGAGCGAGGTCGATGGTCACCACGCCCGTATTACCGATGCACGCCGCTTGACTCATCTGCATGAGGTTCACCGCGCCAGCGAAGGCGACCGCTTGACCGTGGGTATTCAAGGCGGGGCAATGGGCAAGGCCACGCTAGTCGCACTTAGCAAAACGCAGGCTCTGTTCGCGCTGGAAGATATCAATGAACCGCCGCCGCCCGCCCTGCCTGTTCATCTTGTCCTAGCGCTGCCGCGCCCGCGTATGCTGGCACGCACGCTGGAGCACGTCACGGCGCTGGGGGTCAAAGAGATTACCCTGCTGCACACCAAGCGGGTAGAAAAGAGCTACTGGCAGTCACCGGAACTGCGGCCCGAAAAAATTCACCAGCATTTGGTGTTAGGGCTGGAGCAAGCACGCGATACACAGTTGCCTAACGTGACGCTCTGCAAAGGGTTTAGGCCCTTCATGGAAGAGCAGCTGCCGGCGCTGCTAACCGAGCGGCGCGGATTGGTCGCCCACCCTGGCATGGAGAACGCCTGCCCGCGCGGTATTGATGAACCAACGCTGCTGCTGGTAGGGCCTGAAGGCGGGTTTATCCCGTGGGAAGTGGAGCAGCTTCTCGCTGCAGGCTGCGAGGGAATGCACCTAGGCCCTCGCATCCTGCGGGTGGAAACCGCCGTGACAGCGCTACTATCACGGCTGTTTTAGGCGTTTAAGACTGTTCATCTTTCGGGTCGTGGGGAACGTAAGCGGCATCCTCCCCACACTCGGGTTCCTGCAGGTAGGTGTTACGCACATCCAGCAGGCCCAGGTGGCTAATGGTGCGCCGCCCCAGCAGCAGCGGGTAGTTCATCTCTTCACGATTGCGCAGGCTAAACTGCTCTTCGTAGATGGTGTTCCCCATGCACACATCCATCAGCACTACCGGGCGTTCATCGCGGCCACCGGCGCCGCGCACCGCTTGCTCGCGGTACAGCGGGCGCTCGATCTGGTCGCTAAAGATTTCACCGCTCTCCTGGTCTTCCAGTTTTAAGCGGAAGCGCACCCACACTTCGCCATCCTTTTCAAACATCTCGATATCGCGGGCATCAAGTGACGAAGTAAGCGCCCCGCTATCCAGCTTGGCTTTAACGGCAATCCCCCACGGCTCGATGTAGGCGTTTTCGACCCAGCCGAATACGCTATCCTCAGCCTGCGTGGTGGTACTGAACAACAGGGAGCTGGCCAGTATACTGGCCCCCACTCCTCCTAGAACTGCTTTTCCCATTAACACTCATCCTTGGTGAGAAATTGACGACACGATTGAAGAGGTTCAGCAGTGCGAATAGCGTGCGCTAGCGCAGCCGCTCTAACAGCGACTGGGTGGCAAAGCCATCTGGCACCAGCCCTTGGTCGCGCTGGAAAGCTCGCAGGCCTGCCTGGGTATTCGGCCCCATAATGCCATCGGCAGTGCCTACCGAGTAACCGGCGTTATTTAAGCGCTGCTGGAGCGTTCTGACATCGTCGCGGGTTAAAGGTGCCTCATCCCGTGGCCAGGATTGGGTGATGCCATCGCGGCCAGCAATCGCATCGGCCAGCGTAGCCACGGCCAGGGCGTAACTGGTGGCGTTGTTATAGCGCAAAATGGCGCGGAAATTGGGGCCAACGATAAACGCAGGGCCATTGGCGCCTGCAGGCACAATCACCGCTGCGTTCTCAAACGACGGCAGTTCCCCGCTAACGGCGCGCACGCCTTGGGCGGCCCACTCCGCACTGCTCTTGTGCCCAGTTTGGGCGTAGTTAAAGTCGTCAGGCAGCGCTACTTCCGCCCCCCAGGGCTGTCCGGTTTGCCAGCCTGCCCGGGCCAGATAGTTGGCGGTAGAGGCCATCACATCGGGAATGCTGCCCCAAATATCACGGCGCCCATCGTTATCGCCATCCACCGCGTAGGCTTCAAAACTACTGGGAATAAACTGGGTATGCCCCATGGCGCCTGCCCAAGAGCCTTTCATCCGGTCGGCGGCGATATCGCCTTGGTCGATAATACGCAGTGCGGCAAGTAGCTCGTTACGCGCAAAGTCGCGCCGACGGCCGTCATAAGCCAGCGTGGCTAGGGATTCCAGGGTCGAAAAGTCACCGAAGTTGCTGCCGTAGTTACTCTCAATGCCCCAGATCGCTACGATAATTTCCGCAGGTACGCCGTAGCGCTGTTCCATCTGCCGTGCGGTATCGCGGTGTGCGGCAAACTTTTCACGGCCGTTATTAATTCGCGTGCTCGACACTGCCGTATCAAGATACTGCCAAATGGGTCGCACGAACTCGGGCTGATAGCGGTCAAGCTCAATGACGCGCTCAAGATAGCGCAGGCCGTCAAAGGCAGAGGCTAATGTCGCCTCGCTCACCCCTTGATTGGCGGCATAGCGACGAAACTCGCTTAACCACTGATGGAAGTTGGCATAGCGCACTTCTTCGGCAGCGCGGGCGTCTACCTCGGTCATTAGCTGCTGGCTGGCTTGAGTTTGGCTGCTAAAAGCCGCCGTTGTTACCACAAGCAAAAGAGGTAAAAAAGCGCCACGACAAGCACTTAGCGAACCTTTATGTTTCAACGACATAGCATCTATCTCCCGGCAATCCTTGGCGTGGGGCCGATAATGGCCCAGAAATGAGAGAGATACTAGCCCTAGGCCATCAAGCGCCATAAAACGGCTAGGTGGCAAACCGCCACAATGACAGTGAGTACACTCCGCAGCGTTAGATACCAAGTGGGAAAGCCTTCGCGCCCTTCACGGCTGAGATCGTACCCTCCCATCAGTAGAAAGCCTGCCAAAAGTACCCATAGCCCGGTAACCGTGTTGAACAGCAAAGCGGGCCAAGCAATCAAACTAGGCACCATCGCCAATAGAAGCCGCCTGGTATTGTCCGCGCGCGGCACCTGGAGCGCACTGCCCCAATGAACGCCGCCTAAAAAAGATAAGATTACAGCGCTATAGTAGCTGAAAGCATAAATCGCACTCACCTGCCATATTGATGAAGCCAGCCAAGCGGCAACACTACTGCCGATGAATGGCAGCAGCCCGGCAAGCCCTAATCCCCACGCTAATTGGCGATCGCTCACTGTTAACAACATTTTACTCGTCTGCCTCTTCACACTCGGTGGTGTCAATCAACCAGCGCTGCCACTCGCTGGGCAATACGCAGGGTGGCTTAAACTGAGAAGGTGCTACCCGCCAGGGCTGATGGCGTTCAAGACCAAGGGGCAGTGACTCCAGGACAGGCAGCCAATACGCCACGTAAAGCCCTTTGGGGTCATAATGCCCTGCTTGCTTTAACACGTTGAAATACCGGTCTTGGCGTGGGTCGCGGCCAACACCGGCGATATAGCGCCAGTTGCCCCAGTTACTGGCCACATCATAATCAATCAGGCAGTGTTCAAACCACCAGGCACCCAGCCGCCAATCCACCTTCAGGTCCTTCACCAGAAAACTCGCCACGTTCTGGCGGGCACGGTTGGAAACCCAGCCGGTTCGCTTGAGCTCCAGCATCGCCGCGTCGATAAACGGTAGCCCCGTTTCAGCGTTGCGCCAGGTATTGAAAGCTTCGTTAGCAGGAGGCAACTCCTCACTGCCAAACAGCGTCGCCCCTTCCAGCTGTGCCGCGCGGTGAAAGTAGTCGCGCCATAGCAGTTCGAACACAATCCAGTAGCTGGATTCACAGCTGCCGTTAACGGCTTCCCATGCCTTGACCTCTTGATGCACTTGGCGCGCCGAGAGGCAGCCCCGTGCCAGCCAGGGGGAAAAGCGGGTCGAGAAGTTGGCTCCTAATAGCCCGTTACGGGTTTTCTTGTAGGACTCGGCGCCGTTTTGCCGCCACAAATAGTGCTGCAGCCGGTCATTGGCTGCGGATTCACCACCTACAAACACAAACCCTTGGCGCTTGTCTGGCTGCCAGGCGGCGCTCGCTTCGCATACGGCTTTTAGCGGCGGGAAACCGCGAGGAGCGCCTTCCGGCCAGCCGGGCAGCGTAATAGGGGCAGGCCTGGGAGCTGGGATTTCGCAGTGCTTCTCTACCTGACGTCGAAACGCTGAGAAGCTAGCGGGAAGGTCAGCCAAATCAAACGGTAACGCATTAGCGTCAATTAAATAGCCGCTATCGACGCGGTATAGCTGGCAGTGTTTGGGGAGCTGCGCCGCTACCCGGGCAATATTGCCGGCTTCTTCATACCCCGAGTGTTCGGTGACCCGTACTTCTTTGGCGTTAAGCGTAGTGGCTACTTCTACCACCACGTCGGCTGGGTCGCCAATGCGTACCAACAGGTCACTGCCACGCTGCAGCAGCTCGCCACGCAGCTCCATCAGGCTTTGCCATAAAAAACGCAGACGCGCTGGCCCTAACCGGGGCGTACTATCACCAGGAAGCGCTGATGTTAGCCAGCGTTGGTCTAATACATAGAGGCAAAGCAGCTGGTCAGGGGGTGTGTCGAAATGTAGTAAGGGGTTGTCGGCTACGCGCAGGTTATCTTGTAACCAGACAATATCAGTTGTGCTATTCACGCTCTTGCCTCCTCGGGGTACTGGTCTGCTTGGCTCCACGACGGCAACGTTTACTGCAGAAGCGCACCTCATCCCAGCAACGCGCCCACTTCTTACGCCAGGTAAATGGGCGCTGGCATTGAACGCACTCTTTTTGCGGTAAGTCTTGTTTACGTCTCATCTATTCGTCTCGTTGCATGGCAAAACTAACACACCACGCTCTAATACATGGACATAGTATCTTATACAGTACAATTATTGTACATAAATTGAATAACAGTTTTTTTAGAAACACGCATCCGCTTGGCTTTTTTCACAGGCGTAAAAAAGCCACCGGCGGTGGCTTGGGAGGGTCTTTGCGCTGGGGTTGGCGTTAGCGGCGCCAGGTACTAATCCGGGTCGGTGCTGCGCGGATGGCGTTTGGCGTTCTCCTGGGTCTCCATCCCACTTTTAAGCTCGTGGGTAAGCGGGTCATAGTTGGGGCGTAATTCATCCTTCACCGTGCCGCTCCAGAGTCTCGACCCGACAAAGTACCCTGCCCGCCCAATGACATGGGCGGCAATGGGGGCAGTAATCAAGATAAACACGATAATGGCAAACGAGCGCGCTACCACGCCCACTTCGGCAAAGTGCATGGCCGATGCCAGCATAATCAAAATCACCCCGAGCGCCGCGGCTTTAGTGGTGGCATGCATACGGGTGAGCAGGTCAGGCAGGCGGAGCAAACCAATAGCGGCTAACAATATAAAACTAGACCCCGTTAGCAGCATGGCACCTTTGATCACATCAATCATCCCGTGGCCCTCCCCGTTCCAAAAAGCGCGCAAAGCCAATGGCGGCTAAAAAGCCCATGAGCGCAATCACAATCGCTGCATCCAGAAAGTTCGAGACGCCGGACTGAATTGCGTATACCCCCACAAGACCCACCACGGTGGTTGAGAATAGCTCTAGGGCCACCACGCGATCCGGCAGGCTGGGGCCACGTACCACGCGCACAAAGGTCAGCACTAGTGCACACCCCATAATCACCTGGCTGATTAAAATCACGGTATCCATTAACGAAATAGCTCCAGTGCCCGGTGTTCCATCTCTTTTAGGTTGCGCCGCAGCTCCTCCTCGTCATCCAAAAACATGGCGTGGATATAGAGCACCTTACGATCATCCGAGACATCCAGGCTCAGCGTGCCCGGGGTGAGTGAGATCAAATTCGCCACCATGGTAATTTCCATTTCGGTGCGAGCCGAGAGCGGCAGTGCAATCACCCCTGGCTGCATATGCCAAGGCGGCGTTACGATATCGAAAGCCACCCGCAGATTGGCGCGTACTAACTCTTTAATAAAGAAGCCAATAAAGCCAATAATGCGCGGCACCCGGGCGGGATAGCCTTTTAAGCCATCCACCTGTGGCTCGATAAGCACTAGGGCGATATAGCCGAACACCATGCCGACTAACAGGTTCAAACCCGAAAAATCGCCGCTAAGCAGTACCCAGGCTAGCCCTAAAAAGAGGTTCCAAATTGCGCCAGTCATGGAGCCTCCTTCCCAGCATCCTCTACCGGTACTGCTGGCTCTAACAGGGCGGCCTCTGCGCTGGCCGATGCCCCAAGTACCGCTTCAATGTAGCCCGCTGGGGTCATCAACTGGTCACCAACTTGGTTCATTACCCGCATAATCGGCTCTGCAAAAATACCGATCAGCAGCGACATTGCAGCGAGCACCACTACCGGTAAGTACATCATCCACAGGCTAGGTTTGAGCAAGCGCCCATCGTCCCCTTCCGGTGTATGCGATTGGGGCACTTGGTTCTCTTCGGGAAGCGCCTTCCAGAACACTTCATTCCAGATTTTCACCATGGAGTAGAGCGTCATCAGCCCCACCGCCAGGGCAATACCAGTGGCTACATACGCCTCTGCCTCTAAACCAGCGCGTACCAAGACAAATTTAGCGAAAAAGCCGGACAGCGGGGGTACGCCTGCCAGTGAGAAGGCGCTAATAAAGAACGCAACGGATAACCAGGGGCGTTCGCGGTAGAGGCCGCCCATTTTTTTAAGCCGATATGTCCCCTGTAGCCGGTGGGTAATACCGCTAATTAAGAATAAGTTCGTCTTAACAATGATGTTGTGCATGATGGCGAACACCCCACCTGCAACCGCCAGCGGCGTATAGAGCGCCAGCCCTAAAATCATGTAGCCAATCTGGCTGACGATATGAAATGACAGGATGCGTCGGAACTCATACTGGGCAGCCGCCCCCAGCACGCCGGTCACCATGGTGAAAACGGCCCCCCACAGCATGATGTCCTGTAGGTAGCCCATGGTTTGATCGAAGATCAGCGTAAACACTCGGAACAGTGAGTAAACGCCCACCTTAGTTAATAGCCCTGCAAACAGCGCGGATACGGCTACCGGCGGCGTATGGTAGGAAGCCGGCAGCCAGAAAAACAGCGGAAACGCGGCGGCTTTGATGCCAAAGGCCACCATAAACATCACCGCCAGCACCTCAACCATACCACTGTGTTCGACTTCATCCATACGCAGCGCGATATCGGCCATATTGAGTGAGCCTACCGTGCCGTACAGCAAACCAACGGCGCTGAGAAAAATCACTGAGGCAAGAAGGTTTAATGTGACGTACTTAATGGCCCCTTCCATCTGCGCGCGCTCGCCACCAAGCGTTAGCAGCGCAAATGATGCCACTAGCATCACCTCAAACCACACATAGAGGTTAAAAATGTCGCCGGTTAGAAAGGCACCCGCGACACCTGCCAGCAGCAGATGCATTAACGGGTAGTAGCCAAATTTTTCGTGGCCGCGGCCGGTGGTTGCTAGGGAGTAAATCCCCATGGCGAGGCCTATCATCCCTGTCAGCAGAATCATGACAGCGCTGAGCATATCGGCCACTAGGGTGATGCCAAAAGGCGCGGGCCAACTCCCCATTTGCATAGTGATATAGCCATCTGCTCGCACTGCTATAAACAGCCATACACTCACTACAAAAAGGGCTACATTACCCGCGACAGCGATGAAACGTTGCATGGGCCGTGAGCGCCAAAACAGCAGCGAGACAGCCCCAGACAGCAGCGGCAGTAAAATGGGAAGTGCGACTTCGGGCCTCACGTGTCGGTATCCTTCATCTTGTCCAAATCATCTGCCTTAACGATTTCGTAAGCCCGGCGAATCAGCACCACCGCAAACGCCAACACCCCGAATGCAATCACGATGGCAGTGAGCACTACCGCCTGGGGGAGCGGGTCTGCCACCGCGCCCAAAGGCTGCATCATTCCCTCGGGAATCAGCGGCGGTGCGCCACGGGTCATACCGGCGGTGGTGAAAATCAGCAGGTTGGCAGCATTGGATAGCAGCAGCAGGCCAATCACCAGTTTGACAATAGAACGACGCAGCATCATAAAAATAGCGGTGGCGTATAACAGGCCAATCGCCAGTGCCATTAACGGTTCCATGGGTAGCCTCCTGCGTATAACGGGTTGGGTAACTTATGGTTCATCCTTATCCACCTCCATTAACGCCATCACCATTCCCATGACCGAGCCAAGCACCGCCAGGTAAACCCCGATATCGAAGATCAACGGCGTAGACGCCTTGAAGTCGATCACCGGAATCGTCCACCACTGGGCAGTGAGGAAGGGTTGCCCCATAAACCAAGCGGGCACCACCGAGATCATCCCCAGCAGTAGGCCCGCGCCGATCAAATCCCGCGGGTCGACCATGCGCAGCACCTCTTTGGTGGCGCTTACCCCGAAAGCAAATAGATAGAGAGTGAACGCGCCGGCGGCTACCAGACCAGCGATAAAGCCGCCGCCCGGTTCGTCATGGCCGCGTAGCAGCAAAAAAACCGAGAACATCAGCTGTAGCGGCATTAAAAAACGCGCAGCGGTGTTCAGGATAATCGTGCCTGACTTAACCATCGTAAGGCTCCTTTACGCTGGTTTTATCGCCATCTGCTGTTTTGCCTTCGGTACCGCCGTGGCGCAGCTTAAGCATGGCGATGACCCCAATGGCGGCTAGTGCCAGTACAAACATCTCGCCAAGGGTATCGAGCGCGCGGTAATCCACCAAAATGACGTTGACGATATTGCGGCCATGGGCGAGCGGTGCGCTGTTTTCCACCATATAGGTAGAAATTGTCTCAAACTGGTCGATGCTCCAGGCAGTCATGATCAGTAGGAAAATCAGTACGCCCATGGTCGCTGCCACAGCACCATCGCGGATGCGCTCAAGGTGGGTGGAGAGATTGGAGAAGCGTGGCAAACGGAACAGCACCAGTACCAGCAGGATCACCGTCATGGTCTCTACCAGCAGCTGGGTAATCCCCAGGTCCGGCGCGCTGAACAGAATAAAGATCAGCGCAATAGAGAAGCCCATGATGCCCACGGACACCACCGCCCCCAACCGCGAGCGTGAAATGGTGGCAAACAGTGCCCCCATTGCCATCATGGCTACCACGATGACTTCATGGAAACGTACATCTAAGGCGAACGCCAGCTGGGGCGAGTGACGCAGTAAAATCGAGTTACCAATCAGCGCGATCAGTACCACCAGCATCGCCAGAATGTAGTTACGCATATAGCCATTTTGCAGCAGCCGAGTTTGCCACTCGGAGACGTGCACAATGCCATTCATCAAGCCTTCGTAACCCGCTTCAGGACCGTGGCGCATCACCGGCGCCAATCTGGCTAACTGCCCGCGGATGCTATCCCAGCGTTTAAACAGCAGGAAGCCAAGAATCAAACTCGTCACGGACATAATCAGCGCCATATTGACGCCATACCAGAGCGACAACGATACCGGCAGGGCTTCTCCGGCTACGGCAGTCGCCGCCGAGGTCAGCAGCGCATCGGCCCCTAGCATGGCAGGCGCTAGGCCAAGCGCTAGCGAACCAAACGCTAATAGCCCAGGGCCAACCAGCATACTTAGCGGTGCTTCATGGGGCGTTTTAAGCGTTTCGTGGCGTGCGCCGTAGAACGGCCGTAGCACAATAATCGCCGCCACCGCAATGGTCAGGATGGCAGCCAGGAAGGCAAACAACACCAGCAAGAGTTGAACGTGCTCGGCGCCTAACGCTGCCTCCAGCATGAGTTCCTTACCGATAAAGCCAAACAGCGGCGGCACTCCCGCTAGGGAGAGCGCCGCCACAAAAGCAATCACTGCCGTAACGGGCATCACGCTTTTGAGCCCGCCCATGGCGGTGACATCTTTCGTGCCGGTTTCATGGTCCAGAATCCCCGCCACCATAAATAGCGCCCCTTTATACATAGAGTGGGCCAGCAGGAAGGTGACAAACGCGGTCATGGCGTACTCGGAGCCAATGCCCAGCAGCATAGTCAGCGTTCCCAGCGCCATCATGGTGGAGTACGCCAACAGCTTTTTGATATTGGTGTGGTGGATCGCTAAAAATGCACCGGTCAGCATGGTGGTCGCTCCCACCACTGAGAGTATCGTCACCCACATAGCCGTACCGCCCAGCTCCGGCTGTAGCCGCGCCAATAGGTAGATCCCCGCTTTCACCATAGTGGCAGAGTGCAGGTAGGCCGACACAGGGGTTGGTGCGGCCATGGCGTTAGGTAGCCAGAAGTGGAAAGGGAACTGCGCCGACTTGGTAAAGGCACCTAGCAGCAAACAGATCAGCATGGGGGTATAGAGTGCGTGCTGGCGCAGGTCGTCTTCTGACTGCAAAATGTCATAAAACGACCAGCTGCCACCGGCCACACCCAGCAGCACCAAACCTGCCATCAGCGCCAGTCCGCCAGCTACCGTGACAAACAGCCCTTGTCGGGCGGCTTTGCGTGCCCCGATATCGGTGTGGTGAAAACCAATCAGCAGGTAGGAGGTGATACTGGTCAGCTCCCAAAAGATAAACAGCGTGAGCAGGCCATCGGCCAAGACCAGCCCCAGCATAGACGCCATAAAGGCAACTAAGGCCAAATGAAAGCGGGCGATATCCTCGTGGCCTTTTAGATAGCCGCCCGCGTAGACCAGTACGCAGGTGCCAATCACCGTAATCAACAAGCCAAACAGCAGCGAAAGGCCATCCAGTAGAAAGCTAAGACTGATCCCTAGCGAAGGCACCCACGCCCACTCCAGCAGCTGCGGCCCTTCATTTAAGACCAGAGGCGCCTGGCTAAAGAGCCAAGCAGACAGGAGCGCCGGAAACAAGGCAAGCAGCAGGCTTGCTCGCTCTCCATACCAGCGGTTAAGCAGTGGCGACAACGCAGCTAGCACGAAGCCCATTAACACGGCGAATTGCAGCATCCGGCGGTCTCTCCTTCGTAGCGCGTTACATCATGTGAACTCGCGGCACCTGTAGGTGCCATAACCCTCAAACGTTGAATAAGTGTGACTTTATGTCCACAAACCTTATACCAGCCTTTCTCACATTTCTAGAAAAGTCGGCCCAACAAAAAAACCGCCTAACGCATAACGCTAGACGGTTTTTTTTAACAAATGCGGTATATCAAGGAGTCGGTAGCCAGCCGGAAAGCTCGTTATTCACCACCGCCAGCAGTGCATCGATATGATCGTCACGGTCGTTCAAACAGGGGATATAGCTAAAGGTTTCCCCACCCGCTTCCATAAAGCTGTCGTGGATCTCCTCTTTGATCTCTTCGAGGGTTTCCACACAGTCAGAGGAGAACGCCGGCGAGAGAATGGCAATATGTTTATGCCCCTGCTTGGCCAGTTCGGCAACGTGCTCCACTGTTTGCGGGCCAACCCACTTCTCAGGGCCAAACTGCGACTGGAAGGCGGTATCCACCTCCTCTTTGCTCAAGCCTAGCTTCTCACGCAGCAGTCGCGTGGTTTTCTGGCACTGGCAATGGTAGGGGTCGCCCTCCATTAAATAGCGCTCCGGCACCCCGTGGTAGCTAGCCACTAGCTTAGTGGGGCGGGTTTCCAAACTGTCATACGCCTCCTGCACAGAGTTGGCTAACGCCTGAATATAGGCAGGATGCTCGAAATAGGCAGGCACGGTGCGGATATAGGGCTGCCACTTCATCTTCATCAGCGTGCGAAAAGCCTGATCATTGGCGGTTGCGGTGGTGGGCGAGCCGTACTGCGGATAAAGCGGGAAGAAGACAATGCGCTCGCAGCCCTTCTCTTTCATGCGTGTCAGCACGCTTTCAGTAGAAGGGTTGCCGTAGCGCATACAGAAATCGACTTCTACGTCATCGCCATAAAGCGCCTTGAGACGCTCGGTCATTTTTTCCGTTTGAGCGCGGGTAATGGTCAGCAGCGGGCTTTCGTTCTTCTCATTGTTCCAGATGCTTTTATAAGCATTGCCCGATGAAAAAGGGCGTTTGGTAAGGATAATCAGCTGCAGCAGCGGCTGCCATTTCCAACCGGCGTAATCCACCACCCGTTTATCGGATAAGAATTCATTGAGATAGCGGCGCATGGACCAGTAGTCGGTGGCATCGGGGGTTCCCAGGTTTGCCAACACGACGCCTACCTTGGCGCGGGGAACGGCGGGGTGATTGCTGGGCGCATGGGCCAAACGCCCCTCACCGGGTTGATCCTTTACAACGCTATCGGCCATCTCGCTAACTCCTTAGGTGCGGTACATAATGGGCAAAATCTTAACACTTTTCAGCAAAGCTGCGGCATAAAGTTATACTATTAACATTATTTGTATAACTACAGGCCAACTCATGTCTAAGCCGTTATTGCTGGTACTGGGTGACCAGCTCACGCTTTCGCTGCCGACATTACGCAACGCTCCTGCGAATGCGGTGGTTGCACTCTGCGAAGTTGCCGAAGAAGCACGCTATGTGCCGCATCATTTGCATAAAATCGGCCTGTTTATGGCCGCTATGCGCCACTTCGCCGCAACGCTACGCGATCAAGGCTACCTAGTGCACTACAGCCGGATAAGTGATGCTGATAACACCCATTCACTGATCGAAGAAGCCGAGCGGCTTGGCAAGCAGTACGGCTGCGATGAGATACGCGTCACTCGCCCTGGAGAGTGGCGGCTATGGAGCGCCATGCAGCAGCGCCAAGTGCAGCGACACCACGCTAATGCCCTGCCCTGGCAGCTGATAGAGGATGATCGCTTCTTCACCACGCCTGATGATTTTGCCACCTGGGCCAAAGGCCGCAAGCAGCTGCGCCTGGAGTACTTTTACCGGGAGCAGCGCAAGCGCACCGCGCTGCTGATGGAGGGCGATACGCCTGTCGGCGGGCAGTGGAACTACGATCACGATAACCGCGAACCCATTCAATCCACGCTGAGCTTTCCTCCCCTACCAAACCACGAACAGGATAGCGTCACCCGTGAAGCACTTGATGATGCAACGCACTATTTTGACAACCATATAGGGTCGATAGACACCTTTAACCTACCGGTGACCCGCCGCCAAGCTCTGGATGATTTGCACCACTTTATCGAGCATGGGCTGGCAGATTTCGGCCGCTACCAGGATGCGATCAGCGATAGCGAACCTTACCTCTACCACTCGCGGCTCTCTGCGGCGATGAATATTGGCCTGCTCTCTCCTGTTGAAGTGTGCGAAGCCGCCGAGGCGCACTACCATGCGGGCAAGGCGCCGATTAATGCAGTGGAAGGATTTATCCGCCAGATCCTTGGGTGGCGGGAGTATGTGCGTGGGCTTTACTGGACCCAAATGCCCAGCTACAAGCAGGAGAACCGGCTAAGGTTTACCCGCGAGCTTCCTGCCTTCTATTGGGATGCGGACACCGATATGCGCTGCCTGCAGCGCGCTATCCAAATGACCATCGACAACAGCTACGCCCACCATATCCAGCGACTCATGGTCACCGGCAACTTCGCACTGCTGTGCGGTGTAAAGCCCGAAGCGCTATGCGACTGGTATCTAGCCGTTTATGCCGATGCTTGCGAGTGGGTCGAGCTGCCCAACACCTTAGGGATGGTACTACACGCCGACGGTGGGCTAATGGGCTCTAAGCCCTACTGCGCCTCTGGCAAGTACATCGATAAAATGTCCGACCACTGTCAGCACTGCCGCTACTCCCCCAAACAAATGACAGGCCCCAAGGCCTGCCCGTTTAACAGCCTCTACTGGCACTTTCTGGAAACCCATGCCGAACAGCTCAACCGCAACCCGCGCATGAAGCTGATTTACGGCTCGCTTTCCCGCATGAAAGGAGAGAAGCGGGACGCCATCCGCCAACAGGCGGAGCAGTTTCTTGCCAAGCTGCCCACCAGCGCCAGCTACGGCCAGCCAGCGCATACCCAAGGTTACGCACGCCCTTCCCAGCATCCCCACCAGGAGAACCGCTCATGAGCCGCTTTGCAACGTTAAAGGCACAGGCCCCAGTCACGCTCTATCATGACGGCCACTGCCCATTTTGCCGGGTCGAAGTTGCTTGGCTTGCCAAGCACCGTCATCAAGAGCGCGTAAGGCTTATCGATATTCAAAGCAATGAGTTTAACGCAAGCGAAATCGGCCGCAGCTTCGATGCCATGATGGGCCAACTGCATTTGCAAGATCATGAAGGGAGGTGGTTTATCGGTATGGACGCCAGCCGGGCCCTCTATGCGGTATTGGGCTACCGGCGGCTGGTAAGGATATCTTGCTTACCGGGCCTGCGAAGCATAATGGATGCAGGCTACCGTTTCTTTGCCCGACGCCGTATCAGGCTGGGGCAGTGGTGGGAAATGCGCTGTAAACGTAGTGATTGAGCTAGTGTTTCAAATAGTGATTGAAAGCGTGGAGACAACGGGTAAGCGCTTAAAATACCAGCGGCATACGCGAGGTCAGCGGCGAGCTGTAATGGGCATCGCGGCCAATCACTTCATCCTGGGGTACGTGCTGCACCAGATAGGCACGGTGGATACCCGCTCGCTTTAACTCCAGGTAAACGTCATCCAGCGAGCGGAACAGCATTGGCTTGTTGCGCTGCATCAGCATGTGCCGCTCGCCCTCTACATCTTCCAGCTCTACTTGGTAGAAGCGGCTACCCGAGTGGGTAATCACACGAATTTCAAAGTTGTCGTGACTTGCGACGAACTGTTTGAGTGCTTTCAGTTCCATGGTTCCCTCCTGTTATTGGTCATTGTCATGGAGCACAGCATGACGCGACCCCATGACAATAATATTACCTTGGCACTAACTGCCTGAGACGGCAATAACAGAAAAGAGTTCCTGACCAATTCGTCAACTTATGGTCGACTTACTGATACTCGGAAGGGTCAATCGCCTTACCCAGCGAGTTGCGGTCGATCCAGTTGCCCCCTTTGGTCTCTTTGTAGCGAAAGACCACTTTGTCACCGACAGCAACGGGAAGCTCGGCATCCTCGGTTTGGTAGCTGTACTTCTCCCCTTCCACTACCAAAAAGTAGCGATAGAGGTCGGGCATACCCAGCCACTCTTTAAAAGGCCCCTCGCGCTCTAGCGACTGGAGTTCACCACGGCCTTCCAATTTAGGGATACGTTTGCGGTTACCGCGCCTAAAACCACCTGCCATTTGCTACTCCTGTCTATCTATCTGCTCAAGGCTGTTTGCCCAAGGCTATCGATCAAAGGCCAACTGCCCAATGGGGTTGCGCATTATACGTTCTCCCCCTGGCCACTCAAGTTAATCACCAAACGCTTCGCCGTAGCTATCGGGAGCCAGGTCCTCAAAGCGCGTGTACTTACCAATAAAGGCCATATGCACTGTACCAATCGGCCCATTACGCTGCTTACCGATAATCAGCTCCGCAATCCCCTGGTTGTCAGGGTTATCCGGGTTATACACCTCATCCCGATAAACGAAGGCAATGACGTCTGCGTCCTGCTCGATCGCTCCCGAGTTATGGCTCACGATACCGTCGGCTAACCAGCACGCATCCCCCGGTACGGTTAAGTCAAACACCTCTTCTACCCCACAGGGACGTATCTCGACGACCTGATCCCAAAATAGCTCGCTGGAGGCTATTTGCGATAAAGCAGCATCACCGAGCACGTCAGCGTAACTGCTGAGCGTTGCCCGTGAAGGGGCGAAGCTAAAGTGCGATGCGCCGCCATAGGCCGTACCCCGCATCGCCGCCATTTGCCGCTGGCTGATCCCTTTCGCCGCCATGGCTTGTTTAACGTGATCAAATACCTCCTGCGGCAAGGTATCGATATTAGTGTTGGCCGTCATCGTTGCCGCTTTAATTCGCTCCAGCGCTGGCTGCTGATGACCAAATGCACCAATCAGCCGGGCGAAGCGCTGCTGTTGCTCGCTTCCCGATACATCTGCGGTATACCATCCGCCACCTTCACCCGATAGAACGTGACGAATTCTGGCCACAATACCGAAGCGCAGCAGCAGGGCGCTAACGTCATCAATGAGGCGACGGCTAACCGTTGCGAAGTAGAGCCGAGGTCGGCCATTCTTACCCGTCGTAATGCTGCCGTCGGTTGCCCACAGATGACGCATAAATAGCGCCAGCTGCTGATTGGAGAGCTTGAAAACATCGCTAGGAATATACTTTTCAGCAGAGCGCTGGCCAAAAATCCCCAATGATTTCAACCAACGCCCTACCCCTTGTGCATGCCAGCGATTGCCATTACCAGCAATGACGAGCTGATGCCAGTTACCACGCCCAGCATGGCGGGTAACGGTTGAACCAAACTGCTCAGCGGCGCGCTGGACAGCCTCACTATTCGCCTCGCTGGCCGTGGTGTAACGTAGCGGTTGGCCTTTGACATAGCTGCCGTCGCCCAACAAATGGGCTAGCAGGATAAGCGCGTGCTCCTCCCATACCACCGGGTTCTCTGGCTCGGGGAGTTGCCTTGCTAACGCAATACGGTCACCCACCTTCAGCTCGGCCACGGTTTTCCAATCCCTCAGTGCTTTTAAGCGATGCTTAGCAGTGGCACGAATACGCCGCCCACTAGCGAGGGAGACTTCAAATACAGGTTTGGCACCCACTGACCAGACGAGATCCGTGGCGGAGCGATGGAGCCTACCGTTCTCCCCTAACGAGACAACGCTAGGCGTTTGCCCTACTAGCTCGCGAATGGGCTGTCGCTCTCCGTTCGCCAGCATGACCAACGTGTCTCCCGTGACACATTCGCGCAAATCCGACATCACGGGGCGCTTGTTGGGGCGCTGCTCAAGGGAGCGGTTGAGCTGCGAAAGCGCCACAACCGGGCAGTTGAACTCCTTTGCCAAACCTTTCAAAGAGCGGGAGATCTCGGAGATCTCGCCGGTACGGTTTTCGGAGAAGCCGGGGATCTGCATTAGCTGCAGGTAGTCGATCATGATGAGCGCCATATTACCGTGCTCGCGTACCACGCGGCGCAGGCGTGAGCGCATCTCATTGGGCGAGAGCGCGGCGGTATCATCAATAAACAACTGTTTATCTTTCAGCAGGTTCACTGCCGAGGTGAGGCGCGGCCAGTCTTCATCCTCTAACTGCCCCGAACGTACCCGCGTTTGGTCAATGCGCCCTAGCGAAGAGAGCATACGCAGCATCAGCGATTCGGCGGGCATCTCCATGGAGAACACCATCACCGGCTTGTCGCTAGAGATGACCGCGTGCTCTACTAGGTTCATAGCAAAGGTGGTGTTATGGACACAGATATCCTCGGCGACGAAATTATGTGTGTCATCCACCGTCAAGTCGTAGACCTGCTGCCTCCCGAGCGGCTCAATGGCGACAATCTCATCCCAATACACATCGGACGTGGCTAAATTTTCAAGATACACATCCCCTTCCAGCAGGCGAGCAAATTCGGCGGCTCGGCGACGCGATAGGCACCGCTCGCTACCTGCTGACAGATGCGGATTATAACCCACTGGCAAAGACTCGCCCGCCTGCTCAAACAACTGACGCCAGGACCGCTGCCCTTTTTTGGCAAGCACATAGCGATTGACCGATTTAGGTAGGCTGTCGCGATTGCTATGTGCGCGCTTAGTATCAAGACAGGCGCTCAGCGCTTCTAATGCCTGCTCTTTGCTAAAAATGCCAATCTCTTGGATAAAACGCTTCAGGCTTGCTTGATCGAGTATCTCAAGCTCCCAGGGTGATTGGCACAGATTGACATAGTGATTCTGCTTCTCTCGGATTTTGCTCAAAATACCAAAGCGCAGTAACAAATGCTGTACATCACGGATCAACTCACGACTTGATGAAGCATAGCTGATACGGCCTTGACTATTTGCCTGTACAAAGGCGCTACCGTCACAGGCAAAGAGACGATTGAGAAATAGCGCTAGCAGCTGTTTAGGTAAGCGAAATACGCAGTCTGGCACCCGTTTATGCAGTGCTTTTTTCGCCCAAACACCATGCGTTTCAAGAAACACTCTTACAGGGTTCGGAGAGTTTTTTGCTATAGCGCTATAGTCAAAACCAGCATCGTCCCCCGTTGAAGGTATGCTTAACGAATCACAAAGGCGCAGAAACGTTGGCTGAGCGGGAACGGTCTTCCCGCTGCACCAGGCACTTACGGCTGCCTTACTCACGTTGAGCAGCGATGCCAGCGCTTCTCCGGTCATGCTATGTGCTTGCAGCTTCATACGTAAGCTGCTTGCAAACTGCTCTCTTAAAGGGCGTAGACGACTAGCATCGCGGCTCACCCGCAGAATAGGCGTTCGCCCCATGTTTTCTGCGGCATCTTCAACTAAACGGCATGTTACACCAGGAAAATAGCTTACCGCTTGGGTGAACTCCGCACGCAGTAGCGGGCTACTATTGGTGAACATTGGGCAGGCCTGCGTGGTGCCCCCGTCGGCTAACATAAAAGCTAAGACTTTTACTTGATATTCAGGCATAGCTTCATGGCCAAACACAGGTATTTCACGGGGCACAGCAATACGTTCGCCAACGGCTATTTCTTGAAGTGGCTTCCAACCCTCTCCCGTTAAAAATGGGTGCGTTAGTGTTGTCGCAACCTCTCTCCCTGTTGCGGTACGAACACGGAAAACGGGCTTTTGACCGTCATCAACAAACGCCGATGCCTGCGATTTTTTCAACTTAAAATCATCGGTTAACGTTAAAAGCCGTGCTTGTTGGCGAGCAACCAGTTCATCAATCGTGACCAGCGCTCCAGTATCTGGGTCCACTAGGCGCGACCCACTCATCAAACACTTGCCCATCGAGGGACGCCCGGCGATGATCACCAAGTCCGATGGCTGCAGGCCGGAGGTCATTTCATCCAGGTCACGGAAGCCGGTCGATAGCCCGGTCATCTCGCCTTTGAGGTTGAACAGCTCATCAATACGGTCAACCGCCTTGGTAAGCAGTTCGCTCATACCAATGGGGCCACCGGTTTTGGGGCGCTCTTCGGCAATTTGAAACACCAGCCGCTCGGCTTCATTCAACAGCTCATCAGCGGGCCGCCCTTGCGGTGAGAACGCCCCTTCGGCTATTTGGTTGGCTGCCCGAATCAGCTTACGCAGCGTGGCGCGTTCGCGCACAATATCTGCATAGGCGCGTATATTACTGGCCGAAGGCGTATTGCGGGCCAGCTCTGCCAGAAAGCTAAGCCCGCCTACAGTATCTAGCTGGTCACGCGCTTCCAATGCCTCGGAGAGCGTCACTACGTCTAGCGGCTGGCCAGACTCCGCTAGATGAATCATTACATTGAACACCAACCGGTGTTCATAGCGATAAAAGTCGTCTGCCACCAAGCGCTCCGAGACACTGTCCCACGCCTGGTTATCTAACATTAGCCCGCCTAACACCGACTGCTCCGCCTCTAATGAGTGCGGCGGCAGCTTTAGTGCTGCCGTTTCCTGATCAGCAGAGGGTTGGTCCTGCATAGCGAGCTCCTTAAAAGTAACGCATTGCCAACGGCGCTTATCTTAGCCGGGCAGCTTCCTTCACACCACTAGCACGGATCAATGAGCAGCGGCTTAAAAAAGACAAAGGGCGCGGGAGATCCCGCGCCCTTTGAGGCGTTAGCGTTGGCGAGTGTAATTACTCGGCGACAACAACCACGCGGACAACGGCGTCCACTTCTGCATGCAGGTGGAGGTCGATGTCGTATTCGCCGGTTTGACGAATCGGGCCCTGCGGCATACGCACTTCGCTCTTGGCAACGTCGATGCCAGCGGAGGAGATTGCGTCGGCCAGGTCACGCGGGCCGATAGAACCAAACAGCTTGCCTTCGTCGCCTGCTTTAGAAACCAACGACAGTTCGATGTCGTTCAGCTGCTCAGCGCGTGCTTGGGCTTCTGCTTTACGCTCAGCGGCTTGGGCTTCAAGCTCGGCACGCTGCGCTTCAAACGCTTCGATATTTTCCTTGGTGGCCGGTACGGCTAAGCCGTAAGGCACCAGGTAATTACGACCATAACCAGGCTTAACAGTGACCTTGTCACCCAGGCCGCCCAGCTTACCAATTTTGTCGAGCAGAATGACTTCCATCTCGTAAACCTCTTGTCAATTGCTGCGGGCAAGGCGTGCGCGAACGTTCGCGAATGTGTCAATCAGCCCCAACAGCAGCACAATGAGAATCGTGGGCCAGGTCGTGATCAGCAGCACATAGAATGCTACCAGCCACAGCCCGTTCATCCCCTTTATTCCAATAAACCCGTGCACTAACGCGATACCGGCTATCAGCAGCGGAATCCAACTCAGCATGGCCAGCGCTTGCGCACCTAGCACCATACCTGCCACCCCAAGCACTACTAGAATAGCGAGCTCTTTGGGGGTCAGACGCAGTGCATGGAACTCTTCACGAAAGCCGCCTGGGTTATAAAGCCCAGCCTGCCAGCTGCGTGCCAGAGCCAAACAGGCAATGGCTGCTAACAGCACTACCAGCCCGGTTACGCCACCAATCACCATGGATGCCAGGGTAGCCGTGTCGACTCCTTGGTTGGCAAACTCGGTGAGCATACGGTCGATCTCTTCCGAGCTCTCCCGCAGCTGCTCCAGCATGAGTTCGGTTCCACCTGGCGGGCTGAAGATACCAAGCTGTACCATTGCCGCGGCCGCTAACGTGCCAACGATCAAGGCTTCGCTCCAACGCATCCTCTCGCGCAGGATAACCGCCATGAGTGTCACTAACAGTACACTCGCTAGCGGAATAACATCTCCTTGCACCCACCAAAAACCTGCTGGTAATGCGGCGGCGATAATCACCGGTAGCGCTGGGGCGAACCCCTTTCGCAAGGTCACTAATGCCGCGATGGCCGCACCTAGCCAAAATAGCCAGGGCACTAGCGCTGCTAGCGCTGCCCCGCCTACGGCATAGGGCGTGCCACGCATCAGCCATCGTGCTAGTGCCAGCATCACGTTAAACGCTTACTGGTGGCTATCGGAGTAGGGCAGCAGTGCCAGGTAGCGTGAACGCTTGATAGCGGTCGCCAGCTGACGCTGATAGCGTGCTTTGGTGCCGGTGATGCGGCTCGGAACGATCTTGCCGGTTTCGGTGATGTAAGCCTTCAGCGTGTCGAGATCTTTGTAGTCGATCTGCTTGACGCCTTCAGCGGTGAAGCGGCAAAACTTACGGCGACGGAAAAAACGTGCCATGGACTAGCTCCTTAAAACGTGCGGTGGATAAAATCAGGCAGTTTCTTCAGCTTCAGCGCGCGGCTTTTCTTCGCGACGCGGACGCTTTTCTTCTGCCGGCTTCATCATCGGGGAAGCTTCGGTGATCGCTTCTTTGCAGCGAACAACCAGGCTGCGGATGATGGCGTCGTTGAAGCGGAAGATGTTCTCGATCTCTTCGAGAGTCTCGCCGGTGCACTCAACGTTCATCAGCACGTAGTGGGCTTTGTGGATCTTGTTGATCGGGTAAGCCAGGTGACGACGGCCCCAATCTTCCAGACGATGCACAGTGCCACCGTTTTCGGTAACCAGGCTGGTGTAACGCTCGACCATTGCCGGCACTTGCTCGCTCTGATCCGGGTGGACCATAAACACGATTTCGTAATGACGCATGGAATCTCCTTGCGGTTTGGCAGCTTCCGTAGTGCGTTAGGGCAAACGCCTTAACCGCGACAGGGAAGCAAGGAGTTAACTGAAATGCCCGCTGTTGGCCGCGCACAGCCAAAACAGGGCATCAAGCAGAACTGTTGATTGTACGGGTCACTTACCCATACGAACGCCCGCTTATGAATAAACGGGCGCAAGCATTCTAGTGGGCTGACCGCTAACTTGCAAGCTGCCGCTGACGAACGGCTTCAAACAAACAAATACCGGTAGCCACCGAGACATTAAGACTCGACACCTGCCCTGCCATAGGCAGCTTGGCAAGATTATCGCAGGCTTCGCGGGTCAAACGGCGCATGCCCTTCCCTTCTGCCCCCATCACCAACGCGGTGGGGCCAGTCATATCAATCTCAAACAAGCTGGCTTCTGCTTCACCGGCGGTGCCGGTAATCCAAACGCCCGCATCTTTGAGCTTGGCCAAGGTGCGGGAAAGGTTAGTGACCTGATACACCGGCACGACTTCCGCAGCACCGCAGGCCACTTTTCTAACCGTGGCGTTCAGCGGAGCGGCTTTGTCTTTTGCCACGATCACGCCATGAGCCCCCGCGGCATCGGCACTCCGCAGGCAAGCACCGAAGTTATGCACATCGGTGACGCCATCCAGCACCAGCAGAAGCGGCGGTGTAGGCGCTTGCCAGGCGCGCAGTTTAAGCCACAGTGACTCTTCGCCTTCCGGCGTTAGTGGCGGGCAGAATGCCACCACGCCCTGGTGAGCCGCCCCTTGGGTGAGCTGGTCGAGCACTTCCCGCGGCTGCTCTTTAACACGCGCACCGCTTGCTTGGGCGCCTGCCACCAGTTCTTTGAGGCGGTTACCCGCCCCTTGCTGAACCCAAAGCTCGTGAGGCGACTCGCCGCGCTCAAGCAGGCTCTCCAGGGCGTGAACGCCATACACTTGGTCCAGACCATCCGGTGTGCGAATGGTGGTACGCGGGTTACGTCGGGACGACGACGATTTCATGCTTAACCCTTTTTCGCTGATGGTTTACGCGAGCCGCTGCGAGTGCGGCGCGGGCCACGGCGGGTCGGCTGTTTGTCGGTTGCCACGGCGGCTTTCGGCCCCCCGCTCTCGCCGCGCCGCTTGCGCGGTTGGCGGCGCGGGCGGGGTTTATCGTCAACCAGGCTAAAGTCGATCTTCCGATCATCCATATCGACCCGTGCCACCTGAACGGTCAAGCCGTCGCCCAGGCGGTAAGTAGTACCGGTACGCTCCCCTTTCAGGCGGTGCTTCTCGGCTTCGTAGTGGTAGTAGTCCGATGGCAGCGAGGTGACGTGCACCAGACCCTCTACATAGAAATCGTCCAAGCGGACAAACAGGCCAAACTGGGTAACGGCGGCAATCGCCCCTTCAAAGGTTTCGCCCAGTTTGTCGGACATAAACTCACACTTGAGCCAGCTTTCGACGTCGCGGGTCGCTTCATCCGCCCTCCGCTCGGTCATGGAGCAGTGTTCGCCTAGCTCCAGCATTTGCTCGAAGGTATACGGGCACCACTTGCTCGGCGGCTCTACTGGCGCGCCCTCTACCCGCACCACCGTATTGGTTTGACGGGGGCCACGAATGACCGAGCGAATGGCGCGGTGAACCAGCAGATCCGGGTAGCGGCGAATCGGTGACGTGAAGTGGGCATACGCTTGGTATGCCAAGCCGAAGTGTCCTTCGTTCTGCGGCGAGTAGACCGCCTGATTCATCGAGCGCAGCATGACCGTTTGGATAATATCGGCATCAGGCCGGTCGGCAATGGCTTCCCGCAGCGCTTGGTAATCCTGCGGTGTCGGCTCATCGCCACCGCCCACGGAAAGCCCCAGCTCGCTGAGGAACAGGCGCAGCTTGTCTAGGCGTTCGGGGGTGGGCCGTTCGTGGATACGATAGAGCGCGGGCAAGTCGTGCTTATCCAGGAAGCGTGCCGTAGCGACGTTCGCTGCCAGCATGCACTCTTCGATGAGCTTATGGGCATCGTTGCGGGTGCGCGGCACGATTTTTTCGATCTTGCGCTCGTCGTTAAAGATGATCGCCGTTTCGGTGGTATCGAAATCGATTGCGCCACGCTCTTCCCGCGCAGAGCGCAGCAGGCCATACAGCTCATGTAAATTCTTGAGCGGCTTAACCAGTTCCGCATGCTCACGGCGCAGTGCCTCGCCCTCTTCGCTCTCGCCGTCCAGCATCGCTGCCACCTTGTTATAGGTAAGGCGGGCGTGGGAGTTCATCACGGCTTCGTAGAACGAGTAGCGGCTGATGGCACCGGTCTTGGAGATATTCATCTCGCATACCATCACCAAGCGGTCGACGTGCGGATTCAATGAACAGAGGCCGTTGGAGAGCAGCTCTGGCAGCATCGGCACGACTTGGCCGGGGAAATAGACCGAGTTCCCCCGCGTGCGCGCTTCATCGTCTAGCGCGGTACCGGGGCGCACATAGTGGGAGACATCGGCAATCGCTACCAGCAGCTTCCAGCTACCGGACTTGGTCTTCCAGGCGCACACCGCGTCGTCGAAGTCCTTGGCGGACTCATCGTCAATAGTAACTAGCGGGATATCGCGCAGGTCAACGCGGTGCTTTTTATCCTCTTCCAAGACCTCAGCAGAGATTTCGCTGGTTTGGTCCAGCACCTCTGGCGGAAACTCTGCCGGAATATCGTAGCTGCGGATGGCGATATCGATTTCCATACCGGGGTCCATACGCTCACCCAGTACTTCGATCACTTCACCCACCGGCTGCACCCGGGTTGCGGGCTGCTGCACGATCTTAGCCGAAATTACCTGGCCATCTTTGGCACCAGCGCTAGCCGTATGGGGAATAATGACTTCTTGAGTAATACGCGGATTTTCAGGAATCAGCACCCCAAATTCCGGCGTATTGCTGCGGTATACGCCCACAATCGTTTGGGTGTTGCGCGCAATCACATCGGCAATGGTGGCTTCTTCGCGGCCACGGCGGTCACGGCCACTGATCCGCACCAGCACATGGTCACCGTGGAACACACGGCGCATTTGGCGCGGCGGCAGCACTAAATCTGGCTTTTTACCGTCATCACGCAGTACAAAGCCAAAACCATCCCGGTGCCCCAAGACTTTACCTTTGATAAGGTCGAGCTTATCAATCAGCGCATAGGCACCACGGCGGTCACGCAGGACCTGGCCATCGCGCTCCATCGCCGCCATGCGCCGGCGAATAGCTTCAAGATGGTCTTCATCTTCAATGCCCAGCATCCGGCTCATGTTTTCATGGGTAATCGGCTTGCCGTAACTTTCCAAAGCAGCCAGTAAATATTCGCGGCTAGGCGCAGGATTATCGTACTTTTGCGCCTCGCGCTCAGCGTGCGGATCATCACTCAACGTCCAATACTTCATGCGATCAACATCCTTGGTGGCGTTTGCGGGAGGCGGACAGTTAACGCAGGCGCTATGCGCTGCGGGCGGGAGTTGTCTTCAACGCCGCTGGCGTCGGTTTCAGCTGCTAATGAGCTGAAGCGTGTCATGTTTTGTTTGGTCATAGGCGCAGTATAGCGCTGCCTGTTCAATCACCCAACCACCTAACACTGCAATAATGCGTTTTCCTTGTTAAAAAACACCCCTAAGGGCTTGCATTTAGCCACGACCTCGGTATCATACGCGCCACTTGCCCAGATGGCGGAATTGGTAGACGCGCTAGCTTCAGGTGCTAGTGTCCTTACGGACGTGGAGGTTCAAGTCCTCTTCTGGGCACCAAATTGCTTCATGTTATCCCCTTTTCATGAAGTAATAGGGTGCAGCGGCAAGCAAGAAACAGATGTACAAGCAGTTAGTTTGTATTCGCCCAGGTGGCGGAATTGGTAGACGCGCTAGCTTCAGGTGCTAGTGTCCTTACGGACGTGGAGGTTCAAGTCCTCTCCTGGGCACCATGCGAATACAAACGTCGAGCTGTGATAGCAATCAAAAAGATGATGCGCCCAGGTGGCGGAATTGGTAGACGCGCTAGCTTCAGGTGCTAGTGTCCTTACGGACGTGGAGGTTCAAGTCCTCTCCTGGGCACCATTATTGGTCCCATCCGCATCACTCTTCTCTCTATCCTCAATAGCAATATTTTTTATCGCCCAGAGCAATCTCTGCATGGCGGATTTTCTATATTTCCCTGTTCACGTTTTACTTATTTATCAGATTGGCTCACTTGCCAGCGTGTGGGCACGCTAGGCGCTTGTTAGCGGGCGAAACAGCAGCGCCGCTCTACCCGCCATAATTCGTTGCTATAGTTCGTTGCTATAGTTCGTTGTTCTCGTTCGTTGCTTCGTGCTTTTACATATTTACTGATAGCGCCCCGGACGACGAGCAACTTCCTCTAGCGCCCAACCGTCTGTGCGCAGTTCACCTTCCAGCACGGCTTCCATGGTGGAGGTTAAGTCAGGAAAGAAGTCCAGCCCAGTGCGCGCTTCGATATCATCAATGGTCACTAGGTAGTCATCCAGCGGCTCATTACCTCTTACGTCTTGAGGCATGATAAACGCCAGCGCCAGAGGGGCATCTTCATGGGGGGCGACGATAATTTTGTAGAAGGCTTCGGGCACTTCCACAAAGCCAACGCGGTTAAACACGTTATCCATAAAGCGTTCGGGGTATATCGGCCCGGTAATGACCTGTAGACGCTCGAAGCGAGGAGCAAAGTGATCCATCACCGACTCTTCTAAACGCTGCCACAGCTGACGGTTTAGGTTAGGCCGCTGGGGGGTCATATTGCTCATCAAAAAAGTATCAATTTGCGCGTTACGACCATGCACGGCGGCAATGGCGTAGTTGGGCGCTAGGTGCCCACGGTCGTAGCCGCTGCCTGAGTAGCTATCTGTTCCTACTGGCCATAACGTGCGCCAATCCGTCTGGAAGTTGGGCCGTGGGCCGATACGGGTATTGTTCGGCACAGCTTCCACTTGGTAGCTCACCCACAGCGCACCGACACGCACATCCGACCAACCCGTTAAAAAGCCATCATTGCGTAAAACTCGATGGAACGTGGTAGGGCGAAACTCCTCCCAGGTTGGCACGCCTTTCCAGGTATAGGCATCCTGATGTTGGCGCTCCTGGAACTCCCATAACCCGGTTCCCACAATAACAAACAGCACAGCGATGCCCAGGCGCCGCCCCTGACGACGCCAGTGCATAAGCGATTTCCCCAACGGAGTTACTCCCTTACAAGCCTTTGATATAGCTACGGCCAATATGTACGTTTTGATGGATGGCTAGGGCTTTAATAGGCCACTAGTGTTACCAGCCAAGTGAAAACATGGTTTCCAGGTCATGCCGGGAGTGTACCTGCATGGCATTCAGCGTTTCGGTATCGCTGATCCCTTCTACCGCGTTAAGGCGCTCGGTCACCAGCTCTGCCAAGCTCTCAAAATCACGGGTACGGGCAATCGCCACCAGGTCGTAGCGGCCGCAAGTGGAGTACACTTCACTGATGCCTTCCACATCGGCTAGGCGTTCAGCGACGGCTTTGACTTGGCCTTTTTCGGTATTGATCAAGATCACTGCGTTTTGCATGGCATCCTCGTCCATCATGTTTTGTGGGTGTCACATTACGGGGCGAGTATAGCAGCCTGCTTGGTGCGGCCAAACGCTGCCTATACAGCGCGGTTGATTGTCGCGCTCTTCACAGGGTTATTCGCACTAACTTTGCACATGCGCTAGCATGTACTTCAGACCTCCGATTTATAAGTTTTGTCGGAGTATTAAGAGGTGGATGACCACCCGATCACCGTAGCAAAACGTCAGACCGTGACGATAAGGAGACACCATGGCTAATCAGAGCCGTCGTAAGTTCATGCGTAACAGCGTGCTAGGCCTCACCGCCCTGCCGTTTGGTGCTGGAATCCTGTCGAAGACCGCTTTTGCCCAGGAACTGCCGCGCCTAGACCCCTCCTCGCCTACTGCCCAGGCACTCAACTATGTTGAAGTTGCCAGCGAAGCCAGCGACCACCCTGCCTATGAAGAGGGAGAACTCTGCTCCAACTGCATGTTCTTCAATGCAGAGACAGAGGGTTGCCAACTCTTCCCGGAAAACAGCGTTGCACCGGAAGGCTGGTGCCAATCGTGGACGGCCAAGGCGTAACGGCCAAAGCATTACTGTCATTTCAGTTACTATCGCTTCCTTCATGCGATAGCCGACGACCCCGCCTTGAGCGGGGTCACTGGTTTTAACCGGCCTCTTTACTTTCCCCTTCTACTGGCCAGCGGTAGCGGCGGGTTACTTTGCCCTCTTCCATGGATACCAAGTGCACAGGGAAACCCCATAGCTGCTGTAAATGGCGAATCACCGGATAAACGCTTCTACCCAGCGGCCGACGGTTATCCTGGACATGGTGCAGGGTCAACGAGCGGTCTCCGCGAATGGCGGCTTCCACCACCTGGATATTAGGCTCGCGTACAGACAGCGCATATTGGCTAGCCAACGCCTCGCGTACCCGCCGGTAGCCACGCTCATCGTGGATAGCGGCAACTTCCAGCATTTCGGCCTGGTCATCATCGACGATTAAAAACAGCTTTAGGTCGCGGATCACTTTGGGCGACAAGAACTGCTGGATGAAGGACTCATCCTTGAAGTTACGCATTGCGAATTCCAGGGTTTCCCGCCAGGGGCTGCCCGCGATATCGGGAAACCATTCGCGGTCTTCAGCCGTTGGCGCTTCGCAAATCCGTTTGATATCCATAAAGATAGCGAACCCTAACGCGTAGGGGTTCAGGCCACTGTAATAAGGACTATCAAAGCCTGGCTGGTTAATGACCGCCGCATGGGATTGGAGAAACTCCAGCATTAGCCCTTCATCTACTTTGCCCTCATCGTAAAGCCGGTTCATCAGCGTGTAGTGCCAAAAGCAGGCCCACCCTTCGTTCATGACCTGGGTTTGCCGCTGCGGGTAGAAGTACTGGGCCAGTTTACGCACAATACGCACGATTTCGCGCTGCCAGGGAGCCAGCAGCGGCGCATTCTTCTCGATAAAGTAGAGCAGGTTTTCTTGGGGTTCCGAAGGGTAGCGGCCGCCGTGATGCAGCCCAAGCGGGTCATCCTCATTGTGACGGCTGCCCGGCAGCGACTCCATGCCAGTGGGCGGCTCTGGAATGGTGCGCCACAGCATATTTACCTGGGTTTGCAGGTACGCCTCGCGCTCATCCTGGCGCTTGGCTTCCTCCTCGGCCGAGATGGGCGACGGCCGCTTGTAGCGGTCCACGCCGTAGTTTTGCAGCGCGTGGCAGGCATCCAGCAGCTGCTCGACGGCGTGCACGCCGTGGCGCTCTTCGCACTGGGCAATGTATTTACGGGCAAACACAAGGTAATCGACAATAGATTCCGCGTCGGTCCAGGTACGGAAGAGGTAGTTGCCCTTGAAAAAAGAGTTATGGCCGTAGCAGGCGTGGGCAATCACCAGCACCTGCATCATCAAGGTATTCTCCTCCATCAGATAGGCAATACAGGGGTTGGAGTTGATCACCAGCTCATAGGCGAGCCCCATTTGTCCCCGTTTATAGGCCTGCTCCACGGCAAGAAACTGCTTCCCGAACGACCAGTGATGGTAGCCCACCGGCATTCCGACACTGGCATAGGCGTCCATCATCTGCTCGGTGGTAATCACCTCGATTTGGTTGGGATAGGTATCCAGCCGATACTCATCGGCGAGCCTGGCAAGCTCCTCGTCAAAACGCTCCAGAATGCTGAAATTCCAGTCGGAACCGGTCGCTATGGGCTTGCGGGTTACACTCATGGCGCACTCCTCAACTCGCACTACCGCTCTTGGCTCAAGCGGCGCTTAAACAGCTCACGAAAGACAGGGTAAATATCGCCGGCCTCGACAATCTGGCGCATGGCAAACCGCTCGGGAAACTGGGCGGCTACCGCTTCGTACTCATGCCATAGCGACTGATGGTCATGGGGGGTAATCTCCACATAGGCGTAGTACTGCAGCTGTGGCATTAGCTGTTTTACCAGCAGGTCGCGGCACACATTGGAGTCGTCGTCCCAGTTGTCACCGTCGGAAGCCTGGGCCACATAGAGGTTCCATTGCCCGGCGGGGTAGCGCTTCTCAATGATTTTCTTAACCAGGTTCAGCGCGCTGGAGACGATGGTGCCGCCGGTTTCCCGGGAGTAGAAAAACTCCTCCTCGTTCACCTCGCGCGCTGCCGTGTGGTGGCGCACAAATACCAGCTCCACTTTCTCGTAGTGCTTTTCTAAAAAGAGGTAAAGAAGTAAGAAAAAGCGTTTGGCGATGTCTTTATGGTTTTGTGTCATGGAGCCTGAAACATCCATCACGCAAAACATCACCGCTTGGCTGGAGGGTTGCGGCTGGGCGGCAAGCTGGTGGTAGCGCAAGTCGTAAGTATCAATAAACGGAATGGCTTCGATGCGTTTCTCCAAGCGCTCGATCTCTGCTTTCAGCTCCACGATACGCGCCGGATTGCGTAGCACCGGGTCTTTGCGCTCCTCCGCCGCTAGCGCCTCCTGGGCCTCTTTCAGCGCCCGTTTGATCGGCGCGCGCATGGCGATGCGCCGTGCATAGGCTTCGCGCATCGAGCGGGTAATGCTAATGCGTGAAGGTACGCCATCCCGGGCTAATCCGGCACGCACCATTTTGACCTCTTCCAGGGACTTGAGCGGCTTACGTTGTAAGTGGGGCAGCTCCAAGCCATCGAAGACAAACTCCAAAAACTCTTCACGGGTAAGGGTAAAGGCAAACTCATCGTTGCCCTCCCCTTGGTTGGAGGCACCACCCTCTCCCGCACCGCCGCCTCCCCCTTGGCCGCTGGGGCGGCGGATTTTATCCCCCTGGAGAAACTCTTTATTGCCCGGCGATACGATATTGCGCGCCCCGCCCGGGCCGTGCTGGAACACCGGCTCGGAGATATCCTTGGTGGGGATCGAGATTTTCTCGCCCCGTTCCATATCGGTGATGGAGCGGCGGTTCACCGCCTCCTCCACCGAGCGCTTGATATGATTACGGTAACGCTCAAGAAAGCGCTGCCGATTGACCGCGCTTTTGTGCTTAGCGTTAGGTCTGCGATCAATAAAGTAGGTCATTCGACCTCCTTAACACCCCGATCTTAAGCGCTTGGCTACAGCGCTATGGTGTGCGGGCCTAACCACGGCCCGCTACTGGGACTTACGCACGCGCAGATACCACTCCGACAACAGCCGCACCTGTTTCTCGGTATAGCCGCGGTCCACCATGCGTGCCACGAAGTCTTCGTGCTTTTTCTGATCCGACTTCGACGCCTTGGCGTTGAAGGAGATCACCGGCAGCAGCTCTTCGGTATTGGCAAACATCTTGTGCTCAATCACCCCTTTTAGCTTCTCATAGGACTGCCAGCTGGGGTTCATGCCGTTGTTTTGCGCCCGGGCACGCAGCACAAAGTTCACCACTTCATGGCGGAAGTCTTTCGGGTTGGAGATACCTGCCGGCTTCTCGATCTTCTCAAGCTCCTCGTTCAGCGACTGGCGATTAAGCAGCTCGCCGGTTTCGGGGTCGCGGTACTCCTGATCTTGGATCCAGAAGTCGGCATAGGTCACATAGCGATCGAAGATGTTCTGGCCGTATTCGCTGTAGGACTCCAAGTAGGCGGTCTGGATCTCCTTGCCGATAAAGTCCACATAGCGCGGCGCCAGAAACTCCTTGATAAAGCCAAGGTAGCGTTCGAACACTTCCGAGGGCAGCTGCTCGCGCTCTAGCGCCTGCTCCAACACGTAGAGCAGATGCACGGGGTTGGCGGCAACTTCGGTACTGTCGAAGTTGAACACTTTGGAGAGAATTTTGAAGGCAAAACGGGTAGATAGCCCCTGCATACCTTCATCAACCCCCGCCGCGTCGCGGTACTCTTGAATTGATTTGGCGCGCGGGTCGGTGTCTTTCAGGTTCTCCCCGTCATACACCCGCATCTTGGAGTAGATACTGGAGTTCTCCGGCACTTTAAGCCGCGATAGCACCGAGAACTGCGCCAGCATACGCAGCGTATCCGGCGCGCAGGGGGCATCGCTCAGCGAGGAGTCTTCCAGCAGCTTTTGATAGATTTTGATCTCTTCGGAGACCCGCAGGCAGTAAGGCACCTTGACGATATAGACCCGGTCCAGGAACGCCTCGTTGTTACGATTATTGCGGAATGCCTGCCACTCGGACTCGTTGGAGTGGGCCAGAATGACCCCATCAAAGGGAATCGCGCCCATGCCCTCCGTGGGGTTGTAGTTACCCTCCTGGGTGGCGGTGAGCAGCGGGTGTAGCACCTTAATCGGTGCTTTAAACATTTCCACGAACTCCATCAGCCCCTGGTTGGCGCGGCACAGCCCACCTGAGAAGCTGTAGGCATCCGGGTCATCCTGGGAGTAAAGCTCCAACTGGCGGATATCCACTTTACCTACCAGCGAGGAGATATCCTGGTTGTTCTCATCCCCCGGTTCGGTTTTGGAAATAGCGATCTGGTTTAGCCGCGATGGGTAGAGGCGTACCACCCTAAACTGGGAAATATCGCCACCGTACTCTTTTAAACGTTTAGCCGCCCAGGGCGACATCACGCTGCGCAGGTAGCGGCTTGGAATGCCGTACTCTTTTTCCAGCAGTTCCCCATCCTCCTCGGGGGAGAACAGCCCAAGGGGCGACTCGTACACCGGCGAGCCTTTGATGGCATAGAACGGGATGCGCTCCATCAGCAGCTTCAAGCGCTCGGCCAGCGACGATTTACCGCCGCCGACCGGCCCCAGCAAGTAGAGAATCTGCTTACGCTCCTCCAAACCTTGGGCCGCGTGGCGGAAGTAAGCCACAATCTGCTCGATGGCTTCTTCCATCCCGTGAAATTCGGCGAAGGCGGGATAGCGGCGAATCACCTTATTCGAAAAAATGCGTGATAGACGCGGGTCTTTCGCCGTGTCGATCACTTCAGGCTCGCCTATCGCTTCCAGCATGCGCTCGGCGGCGCTGGCGTACACCTTAGGATCGCGGCGACAAAGCGCCAAGTACTCCTCAAGGCTCATATCCTCTTGCTGAACGCGGGCAAATCGGTCTTGAACGTGATCAAAGATGCTCATGGAACTCTCCTGTGGCCCATCCCCCAGCGCGACCGCCAAGCCAATACCCCAGGCGGCATGCTATTTGAGGTGTCGCTCTATCAGCGTAGTCAGCATTAGCAAAAAGTGATGACTTCACCTTCAACGCAGCGCTGTTAACGTTATGAGCACAAAGGCAGCGGTTTAGTTGCGTTAAATATTGTGATGATCGCGCAACGCAACGCGCCGCCTGGGTAGGCGGCGCGTGGGAGCTCAACGTCGGAGCGGCTTAGCGGCGGTACGGTTTACGCACGCGCATCAAGCACGGCTTTTACATCCGCCAGCAGCTGGTCCAGCAATTCAACGGTAGTATTCCAGGCACACACAAACCGCGCGCCGCCCGCGCCGATAAAGGTATAAAAGGTCCACCCTTTGGCTTTCAACGCTTCGATGGCGTGTGGCGGTAGTTCAACAAAGACGCTATTGGCCTGAGTAGGGAACATCAGCGACACGCCGGGCAGCGCCTGTAGCCCTTCCGATAAGTAGCGCGCCATGGCGTTGGCATGTTCGGCATTGGTTAGCCAGGCACCGCTTTCCAGTAGGCCCAGCCAGGGCGCTGATACGTAGCGCATTTTGGACGCCAGCTGCCCCGCCTGTTTGCAGCGGTAGGAAAAATCCTCCGCCAGCTCGCGATTGAAGAACAGGATCGCCTCGCCAAACGCCAGGCCGTTTTTGGTACCCGAGAAACACAGCGCATCGACGCCCACCTGCCAGGTCAACTCTGCAGGCGAGGCGTTTAGGCTGGCGCAGGCGTTGGCAAACCGCGCCCCATCCATGTGCAGGCGCAGGTCGTGTTTATCCGCCATGGCGCGAATGGCGAGCAGTTCTTCACGGGAGTAAACGGTGCCGACTTCGGTGGCTTGGGTGAGCGAGATCACTTTCGGTTTTGGGTAGTGGATATCGCTGCGCTTAGTGACCAGCGCTTCAATCCCTTGTGGCGTTAACTTGCCGTTCGCCCCCGGCGAGGTCAGCAGCTTAGCACCGTTAGAGAAGAACTCCGGCCCACCGCACTCGTCGGTCTCGATATGCGCCAGCTCGTGGCAAATCACGCTGTGGTAGCTGCGCCCCATCGCGGAGAGTGCCAGTGAGTTGGCTGCAGTGCCGTTGAACACGAAGAACACGTCGCAATCGTAGTCGAACATTTCCCGAAAACGGTCGGCGGCGCGGGCGGTCCAGCGGTCGTTGCCGTAGGCAAGGTCATCCGCCTGGTTGGCTTCGAGTAAGTACTGCATCGCCTCCGGGCAGATACCGGAGGTGTTGTCACTGGCTAAAAATCGTGGGGTACACTCCGAGGGCATGACAGTCGTCCTTTTGTCTGGCGGTCGTGCGGCGCAGGCTGGGTGCCACCCGCGCCTTGATCCCCTAACGCAGCTTAGTGGTTAGGGTGACCCATCAGTCTATCGCCATTTTGCGGTTAACGTCACGCCCTCCACGCGAGTTACAGCGAGGCCGCCAGCCGGGTGCCCTGCTCAATGGCGCGCTTGGCATCCAGCTCGGCGGCTTCATCCGCGCCACCGATCACATGCACGCGGCTGCCCGACTCATTCAGCGGTGCTACCAGGTCGCGCACCGACTCCTGCCCGGCACACACCACGATGCTGTCCACTGCAATCAGCTGCTGCTCCCCATCGCGGCGAATATGCAGGCCCGCATCATCAATACGCACATACTCGCAGCCGGTGAGCGTCTGCACACCGCGCTGCTTTAACGAAGCACGGTGCACCCAGCCGGTGGTTTTGCCCAGGTTTTTACCCGCTTTCGAGCTTTTCCGCTGCAGCATCACAATGCTGCGCGGTGAGCTGGGTGGCTGCGGTACTTTTAGGCCACCTCGCTCGCCTACCGCTAAATCTACGCCCCACTCATCGCACCATGCCGCCACGTCCAGCGTTGGGTGCCCTTCATGGGCCAGCAGCTCGGAGACATCGAAGCCAATGCCACCTGCCCCGATCACCGCCACACGCTGGCCCACCCGCTCGGGCTGCTCAATGGCTTCGGCGTAGCTCAGCACGCTGGGGTGGTCGGCCCCTGGCAGGGCCAGTTCGCGGGGTACCACGCCGGTGGCCAGCACGATCTCGTCAAAACCGGCCAACGCATCCACAGTGGCCTGCGTGTTTAAGCGCACGTCCACGGCGTACTTCTCCAGCATGACCCGGAAGTAGCGTAGGGTTTCGTTAAACTCCTCTTTACCAGGGATTTTACGGGCGTAATTGAACTGCCCTCCCAGCTCGCTGCGCCGCTCAAAGAGCACCACGGAATGCCCACGGCTGGCAGCGGCTACCGCCGTGGCCAGCCCCGCCGGACCACCACCCACCACCGCAACCTGTTTAGGCGTTTGCACAGGCTCCAGGGTGAGCTCGGTTTCGTGGCAGGCGCGGGGGTTGACCAAGCAGGAAGTCAGCTTGCCCATAAAGGTGTGATCCAAGCACGCTTGGTTGCAGGCAATGCAGGTATTGATCTCCTTCTCCAAGCCCGCCTCGGCTTTACGCACCCACTCGGGGTCGGCCAAAAACGGCCGCGCCATCGATACCATATCCGCATGGCCCTCAGCCAATACCCGCTCGGCCACCTCCGGCATATTGATGCGGTTGGTGGTAATCAGTGGAATCGACAGCGCCGCGCGAATGCGCCGGGTGACCTCGGTAAACGCCGCACGGGGCACGCTAGTCACGATGGTCGGCACCCGCGCCTCGTGCCAGCCAATGCCGGTATTAATCACGTTAGCGCCCGCCGCTTCAATCGCCTGACCCAGCTGCACGACCTCCTCCCAGGTGCTTCCCTCTTCCACCAAGTCGATCATCGACAGGCGGAAAATCAGCAGGAAGCGCTCACCCACTGCCTGGCGAATACGTTTGACGATTTCCACCGGAAAACGCATACGCCGCTCAAAGTCACCGCCCCATTCGTCATCGCGCTGGTTGGTGCGGCGGCAAATAAACTGGTTGATTAAATAGCCTTCCGAGCCCATCACCTCGACACCGTCATAACCCGCCTGCTGGGCCAGGGTGGCACAGCGCACGTAGTCGGCAATCTGCTGCTCTACCTCTTCGCTGGAGAGCGCTCGGGGTGTGAACGGGTTGATGGGGGCTTGCAGCGCCGAGGGGGCCACCAGCTCTGGTGAGTAGGCGTAGCGCCCGGCGTGCAAAATTTGCATACACAGGTGCCCACCTTCAGCGTGTACCGCGTCGACAACGTGGCGATGCTCCGCCACCTGCGATTGCTCTGTCAGCGCGTTGGCACCTTGAAATACCGCCCCTTCGGCATTCGGCGCAATGCCACCCGTCACGATCAGACTTACCCCTGCACGGGCGCGCTCTGCATAGAACGCCGCCAAGCGCTCAAAGCCGTTGGGCGCTTCCTCCAGGTTGGTGTGCATAGACCCCATTAATACACGGTTAGGCAGCGTTAAGTGCCCAACGGTCAACGGGCGGAACAGGTGCGGATAAGCTGGCGCATGGTGCATCACGGTGCTCCTTGGCTGTTATTAGGGTGGCTTGCCAGTTAATATTCAAACAAGCGTATGACATAGCGCTCGTAACGTACAGCCCTTTACCGCACTCTAGCCGGGTGTTTTTAATACGCGCCACGTGTCGCCATCTATCTTTTCCCTCTTGCCCATCATGGCAAAGCACGTCACATTAACCGGCTAACGATAAGGGATTGTATTAAGGGAATACGCTATGCCATTGATTTACTTTTTACCCCCGCTGGCCACCGTGCTGATCTGGTCCGGCAATATGACCATTAACCAATTAACCGTGGGTGCCATCGCTCCCAGCAGTATTGCGTTTTTGCGCTGGCTGCTGGCGCTGGCGGTAATGACCCCCTTTGTACTGCCTGCCGTATTGCGCCATAAAGATGAGATTATGCGTAACTGGCCTAAGCTTGCCCTGCTAGGGCTTCTGGGGATGGGCCTTTGGCAAGGGTTGGCCTATGTGGCCGCGGAAACCACCACCGCTACGAATATGGGCATTCTGGCGGCAATGGTGCCGCTACTCACGGTGCTATTGAGCGCTCTGATTTTGAAGGAACCTCCTACTTTAGGCGGTGTCGTAGGCGGCGTGCTCGCCTTTATCGGTGTCACTGTGCTGCTTGGCCGCGGCAATCCGCTCTCCCTACTACAGTTGGAGGTGGCCAAGGGCGATGCGCTAATGGTAGTCGCCGCCACCTGCTACGCCCTTTATGGCGTGATGCTCAAGCGCTGGGCAATGAACCTGCCGCCGTGGGTGATGCTGTATGCCCAGGTGTGCTTTGCCGTGCTGTTCCTACTACCGCCCTACTTAATGGGCCCCATGACACCGGTTGATAGCCACAACATCTGGCTGATTTTATACGCGGGCATTCCCGCTTCGGTGATTACCACGTTTTTGTGGATGCGCGCGGTACGCCAAATCGGCGCCAACCAATCGAGCATCTTTATTAACCTTATGCCGCTATTTAGCGCGCTAATTGCCATGGCGCTACTGGGCGAGCAAGTTGCGGGCTTCCACTTCACCGGCGGACTGTTAATCCTTGCCGGTGTCATCATGGCGCAAACGCTAACCCGCCCGTTGGTGCGTGCCGCTTCGCCGCGTAAAACGCGCAGCGTACAGCAGTGATACAATAGGCTAACTTCATTCGACGACTGGGAACCCCTGAACTATGTCCCTAGAAGAACTGCACCTGAATCTGCGTAACCTGACCTGCGACGACTATGGCCAGTTGAAGTCGCTGATGGACGCGGTGTATCACGACATTGGTGGTGCTTGGCCGAAGCACACTATCGACAAGCTGATCCAGGAGTTTCCCGACGGCCAGATCGCCATTGAAGACGACGGCGTACTGGTGGGCGTCGCCCTCACCGTGCAGGTGGATTACGATGAGTTCTCCAACCCGCACAAATACGATGACTTGATTGGCCACCGCGAAATTATCCTGAACGATCAGGATGGCGATGCCATGTACGGGCTGGATGTGCTGATCCACCCGGACTACCGTGGCTACCGTCTAGGCCGCCGCCTTTATGAAGCACGCAAAGAGCTGTGCCGCTCGCTTAATCTGCGCGCCATTCTGGCAGGCGGGCGGATTCCCGAGTACCACCAGCACGCCAGCGAGCTAACCCCGGCCCAGTACATCGACAAAGTCTCCCGTAAAGAGATTTACGACCCGATTCTGTCGTTCCAGCTTGCCAACGACTTCCAGGTCAAGCGCCTACTACGCAAATACCTGCCGGAAGATGAGCAGTCTCGTGGCTACGCCACTCTGCTTGAGTGGAACAACATTCTGTTCGAGCCAGCAGAGAACGTGCTGGACACGCGCCCCACCCAGGTGCGCGTGGGTGCGGTGCAGTGGCAGATGCGTGAATTTGCCTCGGTGGAAGCCGCGCTGCAGCAGATCGAGTACTTCGTGGATGCGCTCTCCGACTATCAGAGCGACTTTGCCGTTTTCCCCGAGCTGTTCAATGCGCCGCTGATGGGCCTGCAAGACCGCGCCGCCCAGCAGGACCAAATGGGGGCCATTCGCTTCCTGGCGGGCTTTACCGACCGCTTCAAGAGCGAGCTGTCGCGGATGGCGGTCTCTTACAACATCAACATCGTCGGCGGCTCGATGATTGAAGTGGGCGAGGATGACCGGCTTTATAACGTGGCCTATCTGTTCCATCGGGATGGCAGCATTGAAAAACAGTCGAAGCTGCATATCACGCCACAGGAGCGCCGGGACTGGGTCATTGAGGGCGGCGACGATCTCCAGGTCTTCGATACCGATGCCGGTCGCGTCGGCATTCTGATCTGTTACGACGTGGAGTTTCCAGAGCTGGGCCGCCTGCTGGCTGACCAGGATATGGATATTCTGTTTGTACCTTTCTGGACCGACACCAAAAACGGCTACCTGCGGGTACGCCACTGCGCCCAAGCCCGCGCCATTGAAAACGAGTGCTATGTGGTGCTATGCGGTAGTGTCGGCAACCTGCCATCAATCGAGAACCTGGATATCCAGTACGCGCAATCGGCGGTGTTCTCGCCGTCCGACTTTGCCTTCCCCCACGATGCGGTGCTGGCTGAAACCACGCCCAATACCGAGATGATCTTCTTCTCGGACCTGGATTTGACTCGCCTCACCGTGGTACGCGCCGAGGGCTCGGTTACCAACCTTAAAGACCGCCGCAAGGATCTGTTCGATCTACGCTGGCGGGACTGGTCGTGGAAATCCGGGGCTAACCTGGAGGAGTGAGGGGGTAAAACCACTCACGCATTGATGACCGCCACACATATACCGCTCATCGAGCGGTATATTTTTTGACTCACCGCCCTACGCAGCTAGTCAGGCCACACCAAATGGGCAGGCACCCTGCCCTTACTATCAAACACTACCCCTTCATCGCGCAGCTTCTCATGCTGGCGTGCCGCACCGCCGTGGTCGGCTAGTTTAAGCGAGGCGGCAATCACTCGGTGCCAGGGCAGTTGGTGGCCATCGGGCAGGTGGCGCATGGCGGAGCCGACCATACGCGGCGTAGCCCCTTCGGTCATCGCCGCAATACGCCCATAGGTGGTCACCCGACCCGCCGGAATCTGATCCACAATGGTGTAAATCTGTTCAAGCAGTTCCGGGCGCGGCATGGTGGCCTCATGTGCATGATGGCGTTGGTTTAGAGCGCTTCGACGAGCTGATCAATGGCTTGGAAGGCTTCTTTCAGCGCGGCATCGCGGTGGGCGTCGCCCATGTTCAGGCCTTCGGCAAACACCACATCCACATCGCTGATGCCCATCAGGCCTAGCATGGTTTTCAGGTGCGGCGTTTGGCTATCAAACTCGGTGCCTGCGTATTGACCGCCACGGGCGGCCAGAATGATGGCCCGCTTGCCTTCGATTAACCCTTGGGGGCCGTTTTCAGTGTAGCGGAAGGTTTCACCGGCGCGCAGTACGCGGTCGAACCAGGCTTTCAGCTGCGACGGAATACCCAGGTTATACATTGGCACCGCCAGCACCAACACGTCGTTGGCGCGCAGTTCGGCCAGCAGCTCGTCTGAATGGGCAGCCAGCGCTTGCTGCTCGGCGGTGCGCTCTTCGGCAGGGGTTTGCCACGCGCCCAGCTCTTCAATGGCGAGGTGCGGCAGCGCGTTCGCCACGACATCCCGGTGCGTAAGTTCTACACCACCGCGCGCCGCAGCTTGGCTTTTGAAGTGGTCTGCCAACGCATTGGACTGGCCGTTTTCACCAAGGATAGAAGAGGTCACTAGCAGGGCACGAGTTGTCATCAAAAACTCCTTATAAATCAGTGGGAAGGTTGAATGCTATTCTACGGCGCTTTTCGTTAAGCAAAAGCGCAACGTTTTCCGAGTTTCATTCGACAAAATCGAATTATCCTGCCCGCCAAAAGCCCCGCTCGAGCATGGGTTAGCCGCAAGAAAAACCCATTAGCCAGCAGCCTCTGATTAGATAGAAGTTTTCATTAGATAGAGGTTCTATTTAGATAGCAGCCACTAAACACTCCCATACCTCGCCCGCCTCTTTACTTACCTGGCGCTTGCTGGGACGCACCAGCCAGAAGCGCTCGTCGCTAGGAACATCGATATCAAACGGTGCCACCAAATCCTGCCGCTGCTCCAGCAAACGGCGATGGGTTAATGCCACACCGCACCCTTGGCTAGCTAATGCCAGGGTCATCACTTGGTTATCGCAGGTAAGCGGCAGGCATTCGGCCTCTAAATGGGCGACTCCCGCTGCCTGCAGCCAACCTGGCCAGCCCACGCCAAAGCCTACCGCGTGCAGCAGCGTGTGCCCTGCCAGGTCACTGGGCTCGGTTAACTCACGGGCAAGCGACGGGGCACATACGGGCAGCAAATGTTCATCACCCAGCGGCCGCATCTCTAGCCCGCTCCACTCGCCACGGCCATAGCGAATTTCAATGTCCGCCCCTTCCGGGCCAAAGTCGTCGGGCCAGATCGCGCTGACCAAACGCAGCAGGATATGAGGCTTTTGCTGATGCAGCGCCACTAGCCGTGGCGCCAGCCAAGACTGCTGAATGACTGGCGTTGCGCGCAGCGTCACCGGCTTCTCGCTCGTCATCCCAAATACTTCCGAGGTACCCTCGCTAATGCGGGAAAACGCATCGTGGATACTAGGCAGCCACGCCTGCCCCGCAGGCGTCAGGGTGAGGCTACGGGCATGGCGAACAAACAACTTCTGGCCCAGACGATCTTCCAGCAGCCGGATGCGCTGACTGATGGCCGCCTGGGTAACGCCCAACTCGTTACCGGCGGCGGTAAAGCTTAGGGTACGGGCAGCGGACTCAAAGGCTTGCAGCCATAACAGCGGTGGTAATTGGCTCATGAAAAAGCAACCTATAAATTAAACAGGGTCTTTGGGGCCGAATTAATCGTTTGTCACTGCGTAGAGGACTCAGCATCCTAGCAGGCTAACCCAGCAACACGTTATCCACCCACAGCGAGGCTCCTATGACCAGCGCATTAGCGGCGACAAAAAAACGTTCATCCCCTCAAATGAGCGAACTCACGCCCTATGAGCACGGCCCGGCATTAAGCGATGCCACGCTAACCGATAGCGGCCTCGCGCTGTCCTGGCAAGACGGTACGCAAACGGCGCTTCCGCTGCTATGGCTGCGCGACCACTGCGCCTGTGCAGAGTGCCGCCACCCACAAACCCGCGAACGGCTCTACCTGCCTTTAGAAGATATCGAACAAGCGCCTAGCGTTACCCTCGCCGAAGGCCACCTCTACTTGCAGTGGCAGGATGGGCATATCAGCGCCTTTCACAGCGGCTGGCTTTACCAGCGCCGCCCAGAAGCCCCAGTCTTATCAGCGCTGCCCGCGCAACAGCCGTGGCGGGATAACTTCTTTCCCGAGCGCATTCGCCACGCCGACTTCCTCACCCCTGCGGGCGAAAAAGCGTGGCTCACCGCCATGCTACGGGATGGCCTTGCCCTGGTGACAGAGGCACCGTTGGTGGAGGAGGAAGTCAGCCGCCTTGCCGAACGGATTGGCCCCCAGCGGGCAACCAACTTTGGGGCACGCTTCGATGTACGCTCAAAACCCAACCCCAACAATGCGGCCTATACCGCCGTGGGGCTACCGCTGCATATCGACCTGCCCAACTGGCGGCAGCCGCCAGACATTCAACTGCTCTACTGCCTGCAAAATGAAGCCAGCGGCGGTGAATCCCTGTTTGCCGACGGCGCCCGTGTAGTGAAGGCGCTGCGTGAGCAGGACCCAGAGGCGCTCGTCCTTCTCAGCGAAACCCCGATTGATTTCCGCTTTCAGGATGACACCCACGACATCGCCGTAAAAGCCCCAGTGATCACCTTAGATAGCCAGGGTGAGCTGGTGGAGATTCGCCTCAATAACTGGATACGCGACACGCTGCATCTACCTGCAGAGAAAATGGCCGCCTGGTACCGCGCCTACAAGGTGCTGTGGCAGCTGTTCCATAGCCACGCCCACCAGCTTGAGTTCACCCTAGAGCCGGGGCAGATGGTGGCTTTCGATAACCGTCGCGTACTTCACGGTCGCCGTGAATTCGACCCTAATAGCGGCGCGCGCCACCTTCAGGGCACCTATTTAGATCGTGACATGCTGGCATCACGTCTGCGTGTACTCGCCCGCAGGTAATACCGCTATATCATAATAACCCAAGCAAGGAGACCCCATCCCATGACGCTCTCGATCCCACGTTGCCATATCGTTTCTGCTATCACACTGAGCTTGGTAGGTTTGACCGCCCAAGCCGCCGTGGCTGATGACACCACGCTGGACTTCGGCGTTCCGGCATGGCCCGGCATTACCGTCAAAACCGAGATTGCTGAACAGCTACTTAACCCATTGGGCTACGAGACCCGCACCCATGAAATTGGCCTGCAGGTGATCTATCAAGGCATCGAAAGCGGCGACGTTGATGTATTTCTAGGGGCTTGGCTACCCGCCCAGCACGAGATGTTCGAGCCGCGTAAAGCATCCGGTGTACTGGTGGATGTGGCCAACAACGTCGATGGCGCGCAGATGACCCTGGCCGTGCCGGCCTACCTCCACGAGCGCGGCATTCAAAGCTTTGCGGATCTAGATGAACACCGCGAGGAGTTCAACGGCCAAATTCATGGCTTCGGGGCGGGATCAGCGGCGAGCGAAATCCTGCATAACGCAATTGATAACGACACCTGGGGGCTGGGCGACTGGAACCTGGTCGATACCAGCGAAGTGGGGATGCTCTCTGCCGCTCAAGACGCCATTTCCAGAGAAGAGGCCATCGTGTGGGTCGGCTGGACGCCCCACTGGATGAACCTTGAGCTGCCCATGCGCTATCTGGAAGACCCGCAAAACCTGTTCGGTGAGAACAACGGTGAAAGCGACGTACTCACCCTGCTTCGCAGCGACTACGCTGACGCCAACCCTGCTCTGGTCACTTTCTTCGAGCAGTTCAGCTTTACCGCCGACGAGCAGAGCTGGATGATTCAAGCCTTTGGCCAGGAAGAGCGCGACCTAGCCGAGGTAGCCCAGCAGTGGATCAACGACCACCCTGAGCGTGTGGAAGCGATGCTGGCAAACGTCACCACCACCGAGGGCGAGCCCGCTTGGCCCGTCATTGAAGCGCGCCTGCCGTAACGAGCACGTTCACCCCACCGTCGCAGTGGCGTATGCTGTCGCTTTTTTGCAAGGCAGGCGGTGGGAGTGGAATGTCACGGACGTTACTAAAAGGTCTTGGCCTATTAATCGCGCTGGTGATGCTGGGTGTGATGTGGCGCTACCTGCAGCAGCAGGGGCTGCTCACCCAGGCGAATCTCGAAGCGTTGACCACCACCCTTAGCCAGTGGCAGCGAGCGCCATGGATGTTTGCAGCGGTCATCGCCGTGTACACAAGCTCGCTGCTGATTATGTTCCCACTGAGCCTGCTGGTGGTGCTCACCGGCCTGCTATTTGGCCCAGTGTGGGGCTTGGCCTACGCCACCTTGGGCACGCTGAGTTCATCGGTGGTGTCTTACTGGGTGGGCCACTGGCTGGGGCGCGACGCGCTGATGCGCTACGGGGGCCGCCACCTGCGCGGCCTCTCCGGCTACCTCTCCAAACGCGGTATCCGCACCATGACGGTGATTAACCTGCTACCGCTTGCCCCGTTCACGCTGACCAATATGCTTGCGGGGGCGTTTCATCTTAACTTCCGCGACTACATGATTGGCTCCACCCTGGGCATTGTGCCGGGGCTGGCAGCGGTCATTCTGCTCGGCAGCCAGTTGGGTGCGCTGTTTACCGCCGCTTCCAAACAGGAACTGGCAGTGGCGGTGGCAGGCTTAGTGGCGGGCGTGGGCCTGCTTTGGCTGCTTAAGCGCGTGGCTACCGCCCGCACCGCCGCCAGAATCAAACGTGATCACACCTAACGCGCTGCTAGCACGTAGGCTCCTTGCTGGTGTAGGTGTTAGCGGCGTAGTCCTGGTTAGAGTAATACTTAGCCAGTACTTCCGCATAGAAGTGCGCCACGGCACCCGCAAATTTGGCAATGTCGTAGTCGGCAGCGAAGTGTTTTGCCTGGCTGCCCAAGGTATCGCGCAGCGCCCCGTCCTCGGCCAGTTCCACCACCCGCTTACCCCATTTTTGGCGATTTTGCGGCGTTTTATAGCCGTTAAAACCGTCCCGTACCACGTCATCAATCCCGCTGGAGCGCACCGCGACCACCGGCAGCCCGGCGGCCATGGCCTCTAAAATCACCATGCCCTGGGTTTCCGAAGTGGAAGCAAACACAAACATATCTCCCACATGGTAGTAGAGCGCCATCTCCTCTGGGGGTACGGCGCCCACCAGCGTCACCTGTGCTTCCAAGCCCAACGTTTCGATCTGCTGCTGAATCACCTGGCGGTCCGGCCCATCGCCTACCAGCAATAGGCGCAGCGATGTGTGCCCCTGGTGTTTTAGCTCCGCTAGCGCTTCCAGCATAAAGCCAATGTTCTTCTCTTTGCTGATGCGGGAAACGCTGACCAACACCGTATCGGCGGGGTCGATTGCCCACTGCTGGCGTAGCGCTGCCAGCGCCTCTTCATCGGCATCGGCAAAGCGCGCCGTATCAATGCCGGTAGGCTGAATCAGCGAAGGGGTTTTGACCCCGATCATCCGCAGGTACTCCTCCGCCGAGTAAGTCGGCACGATAACGCCTTGGCAGCGGTTGGAGAAACGCTTGATCAGGTAGTGGGAAATTAGGTTGCGGAACAGCGCCCCCGGCAGCGGTACAAAGTGAGCGTAGTGCTCCAAGCGCGTGTGGTAAGTGTAAATAACCGGTACCTTGAGCCTGCGTCCCATCCATAGCCCCATCGACCCTAGCCAGAACGGGTGATGCACGTGAATCACATCGGGCTTGAACTCACGCAGGCAGCGGCGGAAACGGGCGCTAAACGGATTCGTTAAGCGAAACTCACGCTTCTCTCCAAATGCCATGAGCGTAGGCACCCGCACAATGGTGTCATCGTCCTGCCACGGCTCACGGTAGCGGGGCACCAGTAACTGAACGCGGTGCTTCAGCCCCTCCAGGCCCTGGCGCAGCCGCTCAACGGAGACTGACACGCCGGAAACAAACGGGAAGTAGTTGTTCGATACCATTGCCACCCGCAGGCGTTTTTCCAGATAGGGTGTTGGGTCGATATCGAAGTCGGGATAGTAGTGGCGCTCTTCAAAAATCAGCCGGTATAGGCGCATGGCGAGCAGGGTTAACAGCCCGACAATCAGCAAAAACCGCGGGTAGCTGACGTAGAAAAAGGCGTAGATCGTTGAAGCGACGCTGCTTAACATACGCCACCAGCCGGGGCGGTCCACGTTCAGGCGCACGGGCGTCACACCCACGCTTTCGCCCGCCACCTCAACCACCACGTAGTGGTGAAAGCTCTCGTCGGCATCCATCAAGATACCGCCGGCACCGCCGGTCGTTACATAACCCACTCCGTTAACGGTTTGCCGAGCGTATAGCGACAGGTTGGCCGAAAACACCGTATCGACCCGATAGCGCTCGGCTAGGCGCATAATCCCTTCGCTTAGCCTTGGGTCGTTGAGGTAGTTATCCGCTTCAAACGGCGGGGCATCTGGAATGACGTTATGCAGCGGCAACCCGACGAACACAAAACGGTGCAACGCTTCCGAGGCGGCCAGCTCCCGCTCTAGCCAGTCGAGTTGCCAGGAGGTGGAGGATTTACCTGTACCATCCAGAAAAATAAAGTGACTATTGCCCGCCGCAAACGAGTAGAAGTGCGGGCCGAAGTAGTCGTAAAACAGGTAGCTGCCGAAGTCGCTATCCTCGTTGTCGCCATACGTCAGCAGAAAGGGCATGTTAAGCAGCTCCAGGCTGTGGTATATCGCCTGGTAGCTCTCCTGCTGGCCGCCGCTTACCGCATTGCCCGCCGAGATCATAAAGTCGATATCGCTTTGGTTCAGCAGCGGAATGATCTCATCGTGAAAGACGTTCACCGAGTTATTGATATTCCCCACCACCGCAAAGCGGTAAGCGTCACGCCCCTCCAACCGCTTGCGTATCTCCGCAACTTCCACCGTGTGCAGTGATTCAAACTCGGGTTCAGCTACATAGAGCCATATCTGGTGGGCAATCAGACCCACCACCAGCAGCAGGTTCAGGGCAAAGAACAGCCTTAACCAGCGCTGGCGGGAGAGGCGAAAAAGGCGTCGGGGCATGGTGGGGTGCTTACTTCAAAAAGTCATCAGAAAAAGGCAATTGCTAAGATTCCGCACAGCCATTCAGCGTGGCCAGCAGGCGACGTGAACCGCCCTGCTCGCGGTGCTCACCTAACCACACCCCTTGCCAAGTGCCAAGGGCTAAGCGGCCATCGCGTACCGCTAGGCTAAGCTGGGTACCCAATAGGCTAGAGGCAACGTGGGCGGGCATATCGTCGGGGCCTTCCAAGGTATGCCGGAAGTAGCTTAGCCCTTCCGGCACCAGACGGCGTATAAAGGCGTCCAGGTCGTGGCGCACATCCGGGTCGGTATTCTCATTAAGGGTCAGCGAGGCAGAGGTATGCATCAACTGTAGATGCAGTAAACCGTGGCTACACTCCGCTAAACAAGGCAGTGCCCTGGCAATGTCGTCGGTAATGAGGTGAAAGCCCCTGGGCATTTCCGGTAAGTGAATCTCTTGTTGATGCCACATAATCACTCCTTTGTTATTAGCATTGTTGATTTGTTATCAGCATTGTTAAGTGAATACGGTAACAGACATACCATAGCCTATTTCTGCCATCCGCCGGGTATCGCCACCCCGCCATCCTTGGCGTTGATTGCACCACACTGGTAGATTTAACGTTTATTGTTCGAGTGTTAACCAAGGAGCGAGATGATGAAATCCACATCGCGGCCAAGGAGCATGGCCACGCTGGCAGCGGTCGCCGCAACTGGCACACTGCTGGTAGGCTGCACCGGCATTCCCGACGGCACCGAGCCGGTCACCAGTTTTGAACTGGAGCGCTACCTGGGCGAGTGGTACGAAATCGCCCGCCTGGACCACTCTTTCGAAGAGGGGCTGGATTGCGTCACCGCCACCTACAGCCTGCGCGACGATGGCGGCGTCAAGGTGATCAACCGCGGCTACAACCTGGAGGAGCAAGCCTGGGATGAAGCCGAAGGACGCGCCTACTTCATCGATGACGAGAGCGTGGGGCGGCTAAAGGTTAGCTTTTTCGGCCCGTTTTACGGCGGCTATAACGTGCTTGAGCTAGATAACGACTATCAGTGGGCGTTGGTGGCAGGCCCCAATCGCGACTATCTATGGATTCTAGCCCGCACGCCCACCCTTGAAGGCGACGTTGAACAGCGCCTGCGCCAGCGCGCCGCCGAGCTGGACTTCCCCGCCGAGGAGCTCATTGACGTAGTTCAGGATCAAACCTGCCCAGGCCGCTAGTGCATCCCGCACATTAGCCATTGGGCAACGCGGGCACCCGCCCCTCCATCTCCCGCTGAAGGAAATCGATCAGCGCGCTGATGCGGGCGGGAATATGGCGGCGATGCTCAAACACCGCGTAAAAGTCAGCGCGCACGCCCTGCCAATCGGGCAGCAACGTTTGTAGGGCACCGCTGGCTAAGTGTTCATTCACATCCCACCAGGAGCGCAGCATCACCCCGTGACCATCCAGCGCTAACCGGGTAATCACCTCGCCGTCGTTACTGGCCAGCTGCCCGCTGACCTTCACCGCCTGGCGCTGCTGAGAATGGCGATGCTCAAAGCGCCACAGCGGAAAGTCGCTATCGTTCTCACGAATTACCAGGCAGCTATGCTGGGCGAGATCACTAGGCGCGTTCAGCGCGGGCATTTCAGCTATATAGCGGGGCGAAGCGCACAGCACCCGCCGGTTGGGCAGAATACGCCGCGCCACCAAGCGGGAGTCTGGTGGCTCGCCAATGCGAATGCCCACGTCAAAACCGTGGTCACTTAAATTGAGCGGGAAGTTGGTCAGCTCCAGCCAGCTCTCCACCGCCGGATGCTCCGCGCAAAAGCGCGATAGCAGCGGCGCGATATGCCGCCTGCCAAAGCCGAAGGTGGCGTTTACCCGTAGCCGCCCGTTTAGCCCGTGGCGGGCGGTATCGCTAAGCGCGCTTTCCAGTGCCTGCAGCTCCTCCAGAATCAGCCCGCCCTGGGTAAGATAGCGCTCCCCTTCTGCGGTAAGCGTCAAACGACGGGTGGTGCGTGCCGCCAGCGTGACCCCTAACCTGGCTTCTAACTGCTTTAAGCGCTTGCTAACCGCTGAGAGTGACAGCCCCAACTCCCGGGCGGTGGCGGTTAAGCTCCCCGCCCGGGCTAACCGCTGAAAAAAGGCGAGGTCATCCAACATCATAGGATTCTTCACTTTAAGGCAACAATAGCTTGCATAGTAGCCTGATTATCCCGCCGCCAACAGGCGCTACACTCATACCATCTGGGACACGCCCTACTATTTTCGTAACGCCCAATTTCGTAACGACCAATAAAACAAGGAGCACTCATGGCCCATCGTATTGCAGTCATCGCTGGCGACGGTATCGGCACCGAGGTAATGCCTGAAGGTATTCGTGCGCTGGAAGCCGCCGCCAAGCGCTTCAATATCGACCTGGAATTCACCACGTTTGAGTTCGGCAGCTGCGACTACTACCTGGAGCACGGTAAGATGCTGCCCGACGACTGGTTCGAGCAGCTGAAAGGCTTTGACGCGCTGTTTTATGGAGCCGTGGGTTGGCCGGAGAAAGTGCCGGACCATATTTCTCTGTGGGGCTCGCTGCTGCAGTTCCGTCGCCAGTTCGACCAGTACATTAACCTGCGCCCCTGCCGGTTAATGCCCGGCATTAAAAGCCCGCTGGCGGGCCGCAAGCCCGGCGATATCGACTTTTACGTAGTGCGTGAAAACACCGAAGGCGAGTACTCCAGCATCGGCGGCAAGATGTTCGAAGGCACCGAGCGTGAAATCGTCATCCAGGAAACCGTGATGAGCCGCACCGGCGTGGACCGCGTGCTGAAGTACGCTTTTGATCTAGCGCAAACTCGCCCGCGTAAAAAGCTGACCTCGGCCACCAAGTCCAACGGTATCTCCATCACCATGCCCTATTGGGACGAGCGCGTAGCCGAGATGGCCAAGCAGTACCCAGAGATCGCCGTGGATAAGTTCCACATTGATATTCTGACCGCGAACTTTGTACTGCACCCGGACTGGTTCGACGTGGTAGTGGGCAGCAACCTGTTTGGCGACATTCTGTCCGACCTGGGCCCCGCCTGCACCGGCACCATCGGCATTGCGCCCTCGGCCAACATCAACCCGGAAGGTAAGTTCCCCAGCCTGTTCGAGCCGGTACACGGCAGCGCACCGGATATCGCCGGTAAAGGGATTGCCAACCCCATCGGCCAAATCTGGTCTGGGGCGATGATGCTGGAGCACCTGGGCTATAAAGAAGCCGGCGACGCGATGGTCGAGGCCATTGAAGCGGTGCTGAGCGAAGGCGATAGCCAAGTGCTCACCCGCGATGTAGGTGGACAGGGCACTACAGTAAGCCTAGGGAACGCCATCGCCGAGCGGATTAGCGGCTAATTCTCTAAAACAATGCCCCATAACGACGACGCCTCGCTGCACTAGTAGCGAGGCGTCGTCAGTTTTCAGCTAAAGATTAACTTGCCAGTTTGGCGGCAATCTCAGCCACGTGTTTGCCCTGGAAGCGGGCGATTTTGAGCTCGCGGTCATCCGGCTGGCGGGAACCATCACCACCGGCCAGCGTTGCGGCACCGTAAGGCGTGCCGCCGCTCACCTTGGAAATATCGAACTGCTCTTCAATACCGTAGCCAATCGGCACAATCACCATGCCGTGGTGGGCTAAGGTAGTCCATGTGGAGGTAATGGTCATCTCATCGCCACCGCCGGTACCGGTGGAGGTGAACACGCTCGCCACCTTGCCGCGCAGCGCGCCGTTGGCCCACAGGCCACCGGTTTGATCGAGGAAGGTGCGCATCTGGCCGGCCATGTTGCCAAAGCGGGTCGGCGTGCCAAAAATGATGGCATCGTAATCGGCCAGCTCCTGGGGTGTAGCTTCCGGCGTGGTAAAGTCCTGCTTGCCACCCGCGTTTTTAAACGCCTCTTCCGGCATGGTTTCAGGCACGCGTTTCACCGTCACCTCTACGCCATCAACGCCTTTTGCGCCTTCTGCTACGGCGGCGGCTAAGGTATCGATATGTCCATACATAGAATAATAAAGCACCAGTACCTTCGTCATTACTCTCTCCTTTGCGTCTGCATTCAAGCATTTTTGCATTTAAGCACTTTTGCACTTGTGCACTGAGCCAGATTGCCCACGGTGGGCAGCGAAAACTTACTAAACCATAGCTTAGTTAAGCCTAGTTAAAAGCGAATGTTTTCGATGCCCCGCTTCGATTTCATCGATGTGCCCGCCTTGCGCTTTTGCCACTTCACCACTAATTTTTTTGTATCGTTCTTCCTCGCACGTTTATTCACGTATAACGCCAAGGAGTCCGGCATGACGATTTTCGAAGCACTGCGTAAAGACCACGATATTCAGCGGGACCTGTTGGCACGTTTGGTAGAAACCCACGGTGATAGCGAAGAGCGCGACTCGCTGTACCAGCAAGTGCGCGCCGAGCTGAAATACCACGCCAACGCCGAAGAGCGTGCGCTCTATATGCCGATGATGGAGATCGATCTTACCCAGGAAAAAGCGCGTCACAGCGTGGCCGAACACCACGAGATTGATGAGCTCCTCGAGCTGCTGGACGACACCGACTATAGCGCCAGCCACTGGCTCACCCATGCCAAACAGCTGCAGCATCTGGTCACCCATCACTTGGATGAAGAGGAGCAAGAGGTATTTCAGCTAGCGGGCCGTGGCCTGCAGGAGAATCAGAAATCAGCGCTGGCCAAAGAGTACCAAAAGGAGATGCAGCGACAGCGGGCTGGCTAATCGCAAACGGCTCGGCTTTTTCGCACCCGCTGTATAGAAGAGCGCTTGTGGCAGGTTGTCATAGGCGCTTTTTTGTACCGGCCACTTTCATCCTCCCACCGGCCATTTTCATGGGAACGACGCTAGCCCTTGTAGCAGGCCGCTAGCGTGGTAAAGGTAGAACAACAACAAAAGCGACTGCCCATGTTTAAGGACACTTCCATGCTAGGCCACTGGCTCGACTGGACGCTTGACGACAAACACCCTTCGCCGCGTACAGGCCGCTTCTCCAGCGGCTGCTACCACCTTCACGGGCCAGGTATTCTGGAGCTAACGCCCCATACCCAACGCCCTGATGCCCGTGCGTGTATTTTCTCCGCCGCCATTCACGGCAACGAAACCGCGCCGGTGGAGCTAGTTGGCGACTGGCTCAGTGCACTGGAGGCCGGCACAGTGCGGCTAGGCGCGCCGGTGCTGGTGATCCTGGGCAATATTCACGCCCTAAAAGCGCAGCAGCGCTTTATCACCACCAATCTAAACCGGCTCTTCAAACGCGAACTCGACGAACAGGGCAGCGAACCCGACCGAGCGAGGGAGCTGATGGAAGCGGTGGATACGTTCTTCACCCGCCACCACGCACTGCCTAAATTACACTATGACCTGCACACCGCCATACGCGGCAGTTTATACACGCGCTTTGTGGTAGAGCCCTATGCAGCTACTGCCACAGACGCTGAACAGTGGCAGTGGCTAGCCGCCGCCGATATGCAGGCCGTGCTGCATCAGCACCAGCACAGTTGGACCTTTTCCCACTACAGCAAGCACTACCACCAAGCCCAGGCGTTTACCTTCGAGCTTGGCCGCGTGGCCCCCTTCGGGAAGAACGATATGGCCACCCTAGCGCCGATGCTCACCCTGCTCAGTGCGCTCGGCGAAGGCTACACGCCGCCGAAAAAACCTGCTGAAACAATGGACTTCTTCAAAGTGCAGCATGAACTGATGCGCCAGGCAGATGACTTTACCCTCTGCTTTGCCGATGATATGCCCAACTTCAGCCGTTTCGAGCCAGGCACTTGCCTGGCCAAAGACAGCATCGCGGGCGACTTTATTGTAGAAGAGACACCGCTGCATGTGGTGTTTCCTAATGCCCAGGTAGAAAAAGGGGCACGGGCTGCCCTGCTGGTGGTGCCAAGTCATACCGCATTGTGACGCCACACGACCCGAGCAAACCCGTTAGCGCCGAAAAAGTCGCTTTGATAACAACAACGTAAAGGGGCCGTCAGGATACACAACGCCACAGCAAGACCAATGTCGTCCTGATAAAGTACGCGCATTAGGCGCACTCCTGATAGAATCGCCCCTTTTTTCGCGCCAGCCGCACTGAAAGCACGATGATTCATCCGTTGCTGCTGCGGCAACCCTGTACTGGAGCCTAAGTTATGGCCGCTACGCCTACTCCCCTTGAAGTGCGTAATATTAAAAAGCGCTTTGGCGATACAGAAGTCCTCAAAGGCCTCTCCCTGGAAGCCCAAAAAGGTGACGTTATCACCCTCATTGGTGCCTCAGGGTCAGGCAAAAGCACCTTCTTGCGCTGTATGAACCTGCTGGAACAGCCGGACGAAGGCGAGCTGTATGTTCACGGCGAGCAAATCCGCTTCAAAACCACCAAACATGGCCGCGAACCCGCCGACTGGAAACAGGTGGTGCAAATGCGCGCCAAGCTCTCCATGGTATTCCAGAGCTTTAACCTGTGGGCGCACATGACGCTGCTGGAAAACATCATCGAAGCGCCGATTCACGTACTCGGCAAGCCGAAAAAAGAGGCCATCGAGCACGCCCATGCGCTGCTGGAGCGCGTCGGGCTAAGCGCCCGGGCCAACGCCTATCCGGCGCAGATGTCTGGAGGCCAGCAGCAGCGTGGAGCCATTGCCCGAGCACTGGCCATGGACCCGGAAGTAATGTTATTCGACGAGCCCACTTCCGCGCTCGACCCAGAGCTAGTGGGCGATGTGCTGAAAGTGATGCGCGACCTTGCCGAGGAAGGGCGCACCATGGTAGTGGTCACCCATGAAATGGGCTTTGCTCGGGATGTTTCCAGCAAAGTGATCTACCTGCACCAGGGGTTGGTGGAAGAAGCAGGCGCGCCGGACGATGTGCTGGGCAACCCTCAGTCACCGCGCTTAAAGCAGTTCCTGGCACCTAAATACTGATCCGCGAGGCACGCACACCATGCTTGATTTGCAAGGTTACGGCCCCCGCCTGATCGAAGGGGCGGGTGTTACCGTTCAACTGGCCATTTTGTCGCTGATTCTGGCGATAGTCCTTGGCCTACTTACCGCCAGCGCCAAGATGTCGCGTAACTGGCTATTGCGCCGCACCGCCACCGTCTATACCACGGTGATTCGCGGGGTACCGGATTTAGTGCTAATGATGTTGCTATTCTTCGGCGGCCAGATCGGTGTCAACGCCATCAGCGACCTGCTGTACTACAACTACGAAATCGATATCTATATCAATTTCAACGCCTTTGCCGCAGGCGTGATCACCATTGGCTTTATCTTCGGGGCCTATATGGGTGAAACCTTTCGCGGCGCCTTTATGGCGGTGGATAACGGCCAGATTGAAGCAGGCAAAGCCTACGGCATGAGCAACGCGCTGGTCTTTCGGCGCATTCGCTTCCCCCAGATGATGCGCCACGCCCTGCCCGGCCTCTCCAACAACTGGATGGTGCTGCTCAAAACCACCGCGCTGGTCTCGGTGATTGGCCTAACCGATATGGTGCGCGTTGCCGCCGAAGCCTCCCGCGCTACCCACGAGCCCTTTGTGTTTTTGATCCCTGTGGCGGTGGCCTACCTGCTGATTGCCAGCGTTTCCGAGTGGATTTTTGCGCTACTACAAAAACGCTATGACACCGGCTTTGGGGGGCAGTGATATGCTAGATATTTCTGCATGGTTCAACGACCTGCTCGCGGACAACCAGATTTTTACGCCCACCACCCTGGGCTATTACTGGGAAGGGTTAGTCACCACCACACACCTGGTCTTTCTCTCGCTGGTGGCAGGGTTAATTCTCGCGGTGCCGCTGGCCATTATGCGTAGTTCCAAGCATAAGTGGATCAGTTTGCCGGTGTATCTCTACACCTATGTGTTTCGCGGCACGCCACTGCTGATCCAGCTCTACATCATCTACTACGGCGTGGTGTTTATCGACGGCATTCAGGAGACCTTCCTGTGGCCGGTGCTGAAAGAGGCGTTCTATCCCGCCCTCATTGCCTTTACGCTCAACACGGCAGCCTACACCACCGAGATCTTCCGTGGGGCCATTAAGGCAACCTCTAAAGGCGAAATTGAGGCAGCGCGGGCTTACGGTATGTCGCAAAGCCTGATGATGCGGCGGATCATTCTGCCCAGCGCTTTCCGCCGCGCGTTGCCAGCTTACGGCAACGAGGTGATTTTCATGCTCCACGCCAGCGCCATTGCCAGCGTGGTCACGCTGATGGATCTCACCGGCGCAGCGCGCTTTGTGTATGCTCGCTTTTATGCGCCGTTTGATGCCTTTCTGTTTGTCGCGGCGATCTATCTGTGCCTAACCTTTGCAATTCTGTACTTCTTCCGCTTTCTGGAGAAAAAGCTGCTGGCCCACCTGCAGCCGCAAAACAACTAACCACAACAAGTCCAACGCGCGCTAGCGTAAAACAAGCGTTGGTTTATCTTCAGGTACCCCCTTTTCGCCAACCTCAACCTGGGGTAGCTTAAAGGGGATCACCTCGGGTGAACCTGCTTCCTTTGGAGTTTAAAATGAAAAAACTGCTGACTGTTTCCCTGCTGGGCCTGGCCGTTGCGGCGGCGTCTTCCGCGCAGGCACGCGACTACGACAACGTGCGTATCGGCGTTGACGTACCTTACGAGCCAATGGAGTACCGCACCGCTGAAGGCGAGCTCACCGGTTTTGATATCGAGCTGGGCAACGCACTATGCGAGCGCATCGGTGTTACCTGCGAGTGGGTGGAACAAGAGTGGGACGGCATTATTCCTGGCCTGATGTCGCGCAACTATGATGCGATTATGTCCTCCATGACCATCAACGACGAGCGCCGCCAGCAGGTGCTATTCTCTGACCCCTACATCACTATGCCGTCTGCCTGGTTTGCACCTAGCAGCCTCGGCATCAGCGAAGCCAATGAAGAGACCCTCGCCGGCAAAACCATTGGCGTTCAGCGTGGTACCCTGCAGGATAACTACGTTACCGATAAATTCAGCAGCGTGGCCGAGATTAGCCGCTACTCCACCGCCGATGACATGGTGCTGGATATGGAAGCGCAGCGTCTGGATATCGTGTTCCTCGACTTCCCGATCGGCCAGTCTACCCTGCTAGAGAGCGATGAAGCCGAGTACGTGGTGGTTGGTGAGCGTATCAGCGAGCCGAAGGAGTACTTTGGCGACGGTTTCGGTATCGCCTTCCGTCAGCGTGACGAAGCGCTGGCCGAGCAGTTCAACGAAGCCCTCGCGGAGCTTCAGGAAGATGGCACTTACGATGAAATCTACGCCCGTTACTTCGGCGAAAAGTAAGCGCTAACTGCCTAAGCGTGCCTCCCCACCTGGGGAGGCATTCAAGCGAGACGCCATCATGCCCTCACGCCACCTCTTACCCCCCGCGCTGCACGCGCTTCGCCCAGGTACCCGTGGCACCATTGCCCGTTTCTACCTGAGCGAATGGTTCGACGAATAGCCCTACCCTCCTTTTGGCACGCCCGTGCCAATACACGCCCCTGCGCGTGAACCTTGCCATGCGTGAGAGACGCACGGCCCTCCTGCGCTTAGCGCACCCCATGTTGTAGCCGCCCTTTGCGGCACTTGGCATAAAGCCATACCCACATACCTACTAAAAATCGCTTCAGGAGACTGACTATGCGTTATGCAACGCTGTCCGTGGCCGCCATTTTCGCGGCGGGTGTTTCACTCTCAGCGGTATCCACCGCCGCCCTCGCGCGGGACTACGACGAAATTCGGCTTGGGGTCGACATACCCTACGAGCCCTTCATGTACCGGGAAGCCGACGGCACCCTGACCGGCTTCGAAATCGAGCTGGGCAACGCCGTATGCGACTATCTGGAAGCTAACTGCACTTGGGTAGAGCAGGACTGGGACGGCATCATTCCGGGCCTGCTAGCGCGTAACTACGACGCCATCATGTCCTCCATGGCGATTACCGACGAGCGTGCCCAGCGGGTGCTGTTCTCCGAAGCCTACTACACCACGCCCAGTGCCTGGATCACCACCCGCGACAAAGAGATCAATATCGAAGACCGGGCCAGCCTGGAAGGCTTAACCGTCGGCGTTCAGCGCGCCACGCTGCAGGATAATTATGTCACGGAACTCTACGGCGACGTGCTAGAAATCCGCCGCTATACCGGCGCGGACGATGTGGTCACCGACCTGATGGCCGGCCGCCTAGACCTCACCTTCATGGACTACCCCATCGCCGAGGCCACCATCGATATCGACACCCCGGAGAGCGATTTCCAACGCATCAGCGACTTCATCAAACAGCCTGAACATATCTTTGGCAAAGGCGTTGGCGTGGCGTTTCGCCCCCGTGACGAGGCCCTAGCGGAGCGTTTTAACGAAGCCCTGCGTGCGCTAAAAGAGGACGGCACTTATGATGAAATCATGAACCGCTACTTCAACTACGATGTGCGGTTATAAGTGCGGTAACAACCAATCTGCTTAAACAGCGTTACGACGCCAATAAGAGCGCCGGCCCCAGGTCGGCGCTTATCGTTTGCCGATCACTCTCTGGGAAGCCCATGCTGACACTTGTAAAAAACGCCCAGCTCTTTGCCCCCGAACCCCGCGGGCTCTGCCACCTGCTGATTGCCGACCAGCGCATTGCGGCAGTGCTAGACGCCAGCGAGGCGTACCAGCTTGGCACACTGATTCAGACCATCGACCTGGAAGGCCGCCGCGTGATCCCAGGCCTAGTCGACCCATTGGTACACTACATTGGCGGCGGCGGTGAAGGCGGGTTTGGTAACCGCACCGCCGAACTCAGCCTGGAAGACACCTGCGCCTCGGGGGTGACCACGCTGATTGGCGCGCTGGGCACCGATGCGCTTACTCGCAGCCCCGCCAACCTGATTGGCAAAGCGCGGGAGCTGGCCGCGGGCGGGCTAAGCACCTACGCCTACACTGGCTCTTATCAGCTACCGCCGGTAACGCTTACCGGGTCGGTGGCCAGCGACATTCTCTATATTCCTGAATTTATCGGCGTGGGCGAAGTCGCGATTAGCGACCACCGTGGCTCCCAGCCCACCACCCATGAGCTGACGCGGCTAGCCTCCGACGCACGCACCGCAGGGCTGCTGGCGGGGAAATCGGGCATCGTATTTATCCACACTGGCGATGCCGACTCACACTTGGAACCGCTGCGCCAAGTGGCAAAAACCAGCGCCATTCCGCTAGCGCAGTTCTATCCTACTCATATCAACCGCACTAGCGCACTATTTGAAGATGGCCTGCGCTTTGCCCGTGAAGGGGGCCGCATCGACTTCACCACCAGCACTACGCCCGAGCTGCTGGCCGGTGGCGAAGTGCCCGCCTCTGAGGCGGTGGCACGAGCGTTGAAAGCGCGGATCGAGCCCAGCCAGCTCAGCCTCTCATCAGATGCCAACGCTTCGCTGCCAGAATTTGATGACCAGCATCGGTTTATCGGCCTAAAACCCGGTAAACTCAGCAGCCTGTTCGAGGTGCTAGGTGAGTGTATCCATGAGCACCAGATCAGCATGGAGCACGCGCTGCGTTGTGCCTCCACCACCGCCGCCGATGCGTTGAAGCTGCCCCGTAAAGGCCGCCTTCAGACCGGCTCGGATGCGGATTTCATCGTATTAAACGATGACCGTTGGGCCATTGAGCATGTCTGGGCGCTGGGCAAACCGATTTTCAGCGCCAGCTAAGTATCAAATGCCGCCCAGCGAACTTGCTCAGCCAAACCGGGTCTTTACTATCACCCAACAACATACAAGGAGGTAGCATGGCTGAAACAACGGCGGCTCACTCGGCCCCAGCCGCAGATGCGGCGGCCGCGCTACGGCCCTCATCCCACTGGACCGCCTGGGGGCAGTGGCTGGCACTGTTTACCATGTCCGTAGACCATCTCACCCGCTACGTACTGCCGGGGGATTGGGATTTAAGCTGGGCGGGTTCATCGATCGGGCGCATTGCGTTCCCACTGTTTGCCGCCATGGTGGCGTGGCACGGGCTATTCAATACTCGCAATCCACTGCGCTACTCGCGGCGGATTCTGGTCATCGGCTTAGTCGCGCAGGTGCCCTATATGATGATGCCCCGCGCCTCCGATGCGTTCATATTGAATGTCTGCTTTACCCTAGCCAGTGGCCTAGCGCTAGGGGCACTGGTACGCCAGGGCTGGCAACACTACCAGCAGCAAACCCTAGGGTTGGGCTGGCTGATGCTGGGCGCCGCCGTGGGCGTGACCGTGTGGTACCTGCTGGGGTTTTGGGTAGAGTATGGCCACAATGGCCTACTGCTGATTCCGCTGTTCATGTTTGCCATGCAGGCCCTCAGCGAAACCTGTAATGCGCTCAAGTCCCGCCTGTGGGCGGGGCTGGCAGCGTTTCCCGTGCTATGGATTGCCGGGCAGATGAACGCCTCCGATATGGCAAAGTCGTTTACCGTCGCCACCTGCGTGATCGTGCTGATGCTGGCCGCAGGCGCCTCCCAACGGGTCCCTCCGGTGGCATTGGCGATGCCGCGCCGCCTGTGGTTGGCTTGGTATCCAGGGCACTTTGCCTTGATTGCGCTATGGCTACTGCTTAGCGGTCAACTGGTAGGTTAGGCGCCTGCTCGGCCACGCGCTTGTTTATTTCGTCACGCATCCAGGGCTGGTAGCGGCGCAGCCGCGCTCGGCCCTCGGTTTTAGCCTGATACATCGCTATATCCGCTTGTTTTAGCACATCACCATGGTTGCAGGCCGCTGCATCAAAGCAGGTGTAGCCCATGCTTGGCGTGACTTCTACCCAACGGTTCTCTAGGCGGTACTCTCCAGCCAACGCCTGCTGCACGGTTTCCATATAGCGTGCTGCCTGTGTGTCTAGCGTTTCCGCTTCAGTCATATCAAACAGCGCCAGCAACACAAATTCATCGCCACTGAGGCGGGCCGCCATGTCCCCTTTGCGCAGACACGACTCTAAGCGGCGCGCCACCTCTACTAATAGGTCATCGCCCGCCGCGTGCCCCAGGGTATCGTTAACCAACTTAAAGCGATCCATGTCCATAAACATCACCAAGCCACCGCGTTGGCTGCTGGCCTGCTCGTTACACACTGCCTCTAAACGCTCAATAAATAGCCGGCGATTGGGCAAGTCGGTGAGCGCATCGTAGTAGGCTTGACGGTAAATAATCGCTTCGCTGCGCTTTCGTTCGGTGAAATCTTCAATAATAGCGACACCGCCCACCATCTGGTTGCTGGCGCTATGCACACCGTTGAAGAACGCCCGCAAAGGGGTACCCACGCTGGCTTTCGGCAGTCGATAGGTGCCTTCGTAGTAGCCCGAACCCTTTTCCAGCGCATCCTTGACCGCCCGAGCTACGTCCTGATCCGCCGAGCGGTCCAACATTCGATACCCCAGCAACTTGGAGCGTTCAATACCCAGGATATCCAGCAGCTTGCTATTGCAGTCGGTAACCTGCCCCTGCGCGTCAAAATGTAGTACGCCCAGCGGTGATTGATGAAAAATCGAGCGGTAGCGGCTTTCGCTCTCCCGCAACTGCGCTTCACGGGCTGCCATGCTGACCCGTAGGGCAATGTTATCGTGGATAGTGCGGCTAAAACGGCGGCTGGTAGCCATAATGAGGCCTAAAAACAGCACTAGCATTAAACCAATCAATAGGGAAAGCGGCGAGCCTTGAAACATAAACTGCAGCTTCAACGGCAAAAGGATGGGCAGAACAAAGCTAATCGCCACCCACCACACTGCCGAGAGCGTGGTCACTCCTCCGGCGGAAATGCCTGCCAGCACAATAGAGAGCGCGGCTATTTGGCCTGGATGGTCATGGCTGAATAGCAGTAGTCCAGAAGCCCCCCATACACAGCCTGAGGCAATCGCCCCCATAGCAAACCAGCGTAGCCATCGCTGGCGCTGCTGCTGCCGTGCTGGCAACCGTTTGAAGCGCTGCGCCAACAGAAGTCTAAGCCCTGAAATAATCGCCAGCGCTATAAACCACCCCAATAGCAGCGCTATATCTGCCACGGGCCACATAGCCACCACTAATAGCCCACCTGCCAGCAAGCTACTCAGCACCGGCTGCCATAAGTTGTCGTACAGTAAGCGTACTTTTTCGCCACGCAAACGCTGCATGGTTATATGGTGGTCACGCTGATAACTACTGCGCAGACCAGAGGCCGTCGCCGTGGCGGCGAGGGGGATGGGGGACGACATACAAACTCCCTTTTCTTCAGTCGGCTTAACGCCAATCTTATTGGTTAGGCTTTTTTTAATACATCTGTTTTATCACGTTTAAGTTATAAAAGTAGCGGTAATCAGAATAAAAAGCCGCCCACTCAGGCGGCTTCTCGTATTACAGCGCGGATTCAAAACTCCATTCGACGGGTGGGGCGTCCGGCAGCAGTGCTTGGCAGGCGCGCACTTTTTCAAGCAGTTCGGCGTGGCTGGTGGCCACTACGTTGACGTGAGCCAGCTTGCGCCCTGGGCGCTCGGCTTTGTCGTAGCGATGCAGGTGGGTATTCTCAATTGCCAGCAGCGCGGCGTTATCCCCTTCCAGGCCAATCACATTCACCATACAGGTGGGGGCAATGGCTTGGGTTGAACCCAGCGGCAGGCCCTGGACCGCCCGCAGGTGGTTTTCAAATTGGCTGGTGGCCGCGCCATCCATGGTCCAGTGGCCGGAGTTATGCACTCGCGGGGCCATTTCGTTGGCTAGTAGGCTACCGTCGCGGGTTTGGAACAGCTCCAGCGCCAGCACGCCCACGTAATCCAGCTCATCCAGCAGCGCACGAATGTAGCTGTCGGCGGTTTGTTGAACGCTGGGAGCCAAATCCGGCAGCGGGGCCACGGAGTAGCGTAGGATGCCGCCCACGTGCTGGTTCTCCGCCATCGGGTAGAACACCACTTCCCCATCGCGACCGCGCACGGCGATCATCGAGACTTCGCGCACAAAATCGACAAACGCCTCAACGATCAGCTGAGCGTGGCCAATCGACGCCCACGCTTCCTGGGCCTGTTCCGGCGTTTTGAGTACCGCTTGGCCTTTACCGTCATAACCTTCGGTAACCGATTTCGCTACCACTGGGCAGCCCAATTCGGCGGCGGCGGCGGCGAGCTGCTCGGCACTTTCCACCACGCGATAGGCGGGCGTAGGAATGCCCAAGCGGTCGAACAGCGCCTTCTCTTCTACCCGGTTTTGGCACACCGCAATGGCACGGCTGCCGGGGTAAACCGGTTTATGCTGCTCGATCTGTTTTACCAGTTCCACGGGCAAGTGCTCGAATTCATAGGTCACCACATCAACCTTATCGAGAAACGCCGCCAGGCGCTGGTTGTCCGGGTCAACGATCACCTCACCGATCCCCGCACTGGGGTTGCCGGTGGTATCCAAAAACGTGAACGTGTTGCCCAGCGGATAGCCTGCCAACGCCAGCATACGGCCCAACTGGCCTGCGCCGAGGACGCCAATGTTCTTTGCAATCATACGTTTTGCAATCTGCGCGCTCATGATGGGCTACCTATTGGGCTTGAGAATCTGCGTCGGGGCGCGGGTCGGGGTTATCCAGTACCAGCTGGGTCTGCTCGGCACGAAACGCCTCAACGGCTTCGCGCACGGCGCTGTCCTGAAGGCCAACAATCTGCGCGGCCAGCAGGCCTGCGTTGGTCGCACCGGCTTTGCCGATGGCCAGTGTGCCTACCGCAATACCGCCCGGCATTTGGGCAATGGAGAGCAGCGAATCCAAGCCCTTTAATGCTTTAGACTCTACCGGCACACCCAGCACCGGCAGCGCTGTTTGTGAAGCCACCATGCCGGGTAGGTGGGCCGCGCCACCTGCGCCTGCCACAATCACCTGCAGGCCACGCTCAGAGGCACTTTTCGCATATTCGAACAGCAGGTCGGGCGTGCGATGCGCCGATACCACGCGGGTTTCGTAGGCAACGCCCAACCGCTCCAGCATGGTTACCGCGTGCTCCATGACCGGCCAATCTGACTTCGACCCCATGATCACGCCCACCTTGGGTGCGCTGTTCGACATGCAAAACTCCTCGGCCAACGGCCTAATGTAAGCTAGAAAGCAGTCAATAAGCCGCGCACAGCGCGCAGCTCACTCAGAAATAGGAAGTCCTATAGTTTACCAGAGCCACGGGCATTTGCAGGTGTTACCGAGCTTGTGAAATTTTCATCAAATTAGGCATTGAAAACCGCGTGAGTTGGCGGCATTGTGTGTTTGTCATTTCCGACTGATGGAGTCACATGAGTACGGCATACTCAACTGCTCGCGCAGAAACGCTAGATCCTCCGCGAAGCAGCCCTGACCTCGATGTCAGGGAACTCGAAAAACGTACGCGCCTAATGCGTATTATCACCCGCCTGATCGCCGTATCAGACCTGGGAAGCCGTGAAATCGCCCGCCGGGCTGGCCTACCAGTGCAAAAGATCAGCGACCTGCTCGCCGGAAGGCTTGAGCATCTGGACATTGATGAGCTGAATGTCCTGCGTCGCACGTTAGAGCCGGAGGCGCCATAGCAGCAACCCGAAACAAGCTCTGCAAATAATTAGCTAAAAAAAGCGATGCTTACTGGCACTCCTTACTAGCCACATATCATGCGCTGAGTAAAGAGTGCCAAAGCTTTGGCTAATCTATATAAACAATAAGTTCAACAGCCAATGACTTCTACTTCTGGCTTTAAAGGCTCTTTAACTGACTGACAGAGTCTCTAGTGACTGCTCAATAATACTTAGCCCTTCCTCAAGCACATCGGAGGGCGCAGTGATAGGTACTAATATACGTATGGTATTTCCGTAAAAACCACAAGAAAGCAAAATTAACCCTTGCTCTCGGGCTTTTGCACACAGAGCCTGTGCCATGGCTGCATCAGGTCTTCCATTAGTATCAAGCAGCTCAAACGCCGCCATGGCACCAAGATTGCGCGGGTAATTTACCATTTTGAAGCGTTGCTCCCAAACAGAAAAGCGTTCAGCAAGCAAGCGCCCCATTTGCTCGCTACGCGCCAGAATATTTTCCTCTTCAATGGTATCCAGTACAGCCAACGCCGCTGCACAAGAAAGCGGATTACCGCTATAAGTTCCCCCTAGAGAGCCTGGACCTGAAGCATCCATAACCTTAGCCGTACCAACCACTGCCGATAAAGGCATACCGTTAGCCAGTGACTTAGCCGTAGTCAACAGATCTGCTTCAATATTACTGTGCTCTAAGGCAAACAGTTTACCAGTACGAGCAAAGCCCGATTGCACTTCATCTACAATCAACAGAATCCCATGACGGTCACAGAGTTCTCGTAACGCCCTCAGGTAGGCCGGTGAGGCAATATAAAATCCTCCCTCCCCCTGAACTGGCTCAATAACGATCGCTGCTACTCGATGTGCTGGTATATCCGTTTTAAAAAGCTTTTCTAATGCGCTTAATGCCATCTCATCACTAATACCGTGCATAGGGTTGGGATAAGGGGCACGATAAACTTCACCTGGCATGGGGCCAAAATCATTTTTGTAAGGCAATACTTTGCCGGTCATCGCTAGGGTTAGCATGGTACGGCCGTGAAAAGCACCGTCAAAGGTTATAACACCAGAACGGCCGGTGGCAGCCCGAGCAATCTTAACCGCATTCTCTAAAGCTTCTGCCCCTGTATTAACCAGCATGGCTTTTCGCTCTGGGCCCTTTACCGGTACCTTTTCGCACAGCCTCTGACATAACTGCACATAAGGCGCATAAGAAATCACCGCCGTGCAGGTATGCATCACACACTTGAGTTGCTCCTGTACGGCCTTGACGATACGGGGATGGCGATGCCCCAGGTTGAGTACACCTATACCTCCAGCGAAATCAATCCAGCGCCTACCATCCTCATCCCACAACTCGGCATTTTCGGCACGAGCCACAAAGTGTTCAGTAGGTGTAGCAGCCCCATTGGCAACGTAGCGTTTCTTAAGCTCATTCAATTCTGCGTTCGTGAACTTGCTGGTCATGGATATTCCTTACGAATTTTCAAGATTTATAAGCAATCAGTAAGATTCGCTGATAAATAAAACGATATAGAATTAGTCAGCGAGACTATAGAGCGGTAGAGGAAGCTGCCTATAACCCACCTACACATACATATTTGAGTTCAGTGAAATCCTCCAAGCCATGGCGTGAACCCTCGCAACCTAGCCCAGACTCTTTAATGCCAACAAAAGGAGCAACTTCAGTAGAGATCAACCCTTCATTGACCCCCACCATGCCGTACTCTAATCCCTCCATAACACGCCAGATACGACGGTAGTCCTGAGTATAGAAATAAGCTGCTAGGCCAAAAGGAGTATCATTTGCCATAGCGATCGCATCTTCGTCCTCCTTGAAGCAAAACACTGGCGCTAAAGGGCCGAAAGTTTCTTCACTTGCCACTCTCATCTCTAGTGTGGCACCAGCAATTACAGTGGGAGCATAAAAGCTATGCCCTAGTTCATGTAAATGACCACCACATAACAAGCGCCCACCCTTAGCCACAGCATCATCCACATGACACTGAACCTTACCCACCGCCGCCTGGTTAATGAGTGGCCCAATTTGCGTTCCAGGTTTTCGTCCATCACCCACCAATAGCGCTTTGGCTTTTTCAGCCAACGCTTCAACAAAAGCATCATAGATACCTTCTTGCACCAAAAAGCGGTTGGTACAAACACAAGTTTGTCCTGCATTGCGGAACTTAGAGGCGATGGCACCCGCAACAGCAGCATCTAAGTCAGCATCGTCGAAGACAATGAAAGGTGCGTTACCTCCTAACTCCATAGATACTTTTTTGACAGTACCAGCACACTGCGCCAGAAGCTTCTTGCCTACAGGCGTGGACCCAGTAAAAGATACTTTTCTAACCCTTGGGTCAGTAGTTAATACCTTACCCACTGCGTCAGGTGTCGACGCAGTGACTACGTTGATAACGCCTTCGGGCATACCAGCCTCATTTGCTAGCTTGGCAAGAGCTAGGGCTGTCAGAGGCGTCGCTTCTGCTGGCTTGATAACGACCGTACAGCCAGCAGCAATAGCGGGTGCGCACTTGCGAGTGATCATCGCCATGGGGAAGTTCCAAGGTGTAATTGCTGCCACAACGCCCACCGGCTCTCGCAGTACCAGTAGCCGCTTATCAGAAGCATGAGTAGGAAGCGTTTCCCCTGACATTCGCTTAGCTTCTTCGGCGAAGAACTCGATAAAGCTTGCCCCATAAGCAACCTCACCACGAGACTCAGCCAATGGCTTACCCTGCTCCAGCGTCATGAGTTCAGCTAATGCTTCGGTATGCTCATGAATGAGTTCAAACCAAGCGCGTAAAATGACTGCTCGCCGTTTGGCTGGCAACGCTTTCCATTCACTCCACGCAGCCTGGGCTGCAGTCACCGCTTCGCGAGCCTCTTGCTCACCAAGGTCAGCTACTTGAGCCAATATCTCTCCAGTCGCCGGGTTGGTTACAGGAAAGCTATTGGTACCTTTTTGCCAGCGTCCTCCTATCAGCGCAGCAGCAGTACCATCGGACAATAATGATTCAAACAGCCTCATGGATACCTCCTGATATTGTTATCAGCAGGCACGCTAACAGCTCTCTCTAATACCGAGCTATGGACCAATTAACAGGCTAAATGGACCAATGCATCAGATTCGCGGCATAATCCTTTATCCCCTTTCTCTTTTTTGATGGCGTAAGCTATGCCCCCAAATCTCCTTCTAACACCTTTAATGGAGTATCTCAGCCTACAACCAGAACGGTTAGGCAAGAGCGTGCGAATTGAGCAAGCATTGAGGTTGGCTATTGTGCATGATTGGCCTGAAGGAAGCCGACTCCCCTCACATCGCACTTTATGCAGCCACTTAGGCGTGGCACGCGACACCTTGGCCCAGGCTATGCGGACATTAATAGAAGAAGGCTACATCATCACCGGACAAGGGCAAGGAACCTGGACTCGGCGACCAGCAACATCCCGCCAAGCACTTCAACCAGCTACAGCGCAGCTCTCTTCACGCGCCAACGCCATTCTTCAAACCCCTAGCGCCAGCGCCATCCAAAGCGGTGCTTTTATGCCTGGTATCCCAGATATCACTCAGTTTCCTATGGCTAAATGGAGAGAGCTTTATGCCAGTGTGACTGTGCCACGCAATGCACTGCTGCTGTCCTACTCTGGGGGCGGCTACGGCCCGCTCAAGCGAGCTATTCGCGACTTTCTCTGGCGCTGGCGACGCGTGGCCTGTGACTCAGACCAAATTATTATTACGGATGGCACCCACCACGGTATTGAATTGTGTGCTTTGGCATTATCTGATGTCGGCGATCATGTGCTAATGGAGTCACCCTGCTACTGGGGAGCGCATAATATCTTTACTGCGGTTGGTGCAACAGTCGAGAGAGTCGCTTGGCACCCCGAAACAGGACATTCTCAGAGACACTCTCCACGCCCCATTCAACTAGCCTATTTTACGGGGTCACATCACTACCCTTTGAGCATTCCTACATCACGGCTTCACCGGCAAGCACTGTGCGATAAAGTAAAACCCCGCTATGTGCTGGAAGATGATTATGAATTCACCGGAACAGACAGTACTAACTTGATGTTCAATAGCCGTTCGGAGCAACACGTGCTTATAGGCTCCTTTTCTAAGCTGATGTTCCCAGGCCTGCGTCTCGGTTACTTAGTTGCTCCTCATGGCCTAGTGGATTCACTCAATCGTTTACGCAGCGAGGTCTTCCGTGAAGGAAGGCTATTAGATCAAGCAACACTTGCGCAGTTTCTGGCCGAAGGCGTACTAGACACGTGGTATCGCCGTATCCAACGCGACTATTTGGCACGCCAGCAAGTTATGCACGACCAGTTGGTACAGGTTCCTGGTGTTATCGATGTATCTCCACCTAGTCACTCAATTAGCCTATGCTTGCAATTTTCTCCAGAAATAGACGACCAACGTATTGCTCGTAAGCTGCTGCAGTCACACCTGATCACCCGCCCACTGAGCTTAGTCTGCGCTGAAGGTGACTACCGTAGAGGTCTGATCCTTGGGATTGGCATGCTCTCTGGAAGAACACTAACTGCTGAAGCTTTACGCTTGAGACATACTCTTTCACGTCTCTTGGCCTCCTAGCTTCCTAATTGGTCCATTTAAAAAATAGCATTGGTCCATCATCGCGCTACAAAATGTTGCTAGCGTAGCCGTTGGGTTAAGTGATTCGGCTTTTACTCAACGCTGTATCCCCGACCCTATAATGCTGGACAAAATTTTCATTAGCTCAGTAGCAATCTCGATAAGCTGTAATACCTACACCGACAGAACAGGAGAAAGCAGAAATTCTTTATGCCACAGTGATTTCTTTTTTCTACTAGCTAGAGTTCTGGCGATAGCCTGCTAAGAGTGCAGTAGGGCGATTCAATACCAATTCCAAAAACATCGCAGAGAGAGTCCCATGAAACTTTCAACTTTTTTCAAAACTACTTTAGCAACATCAGTGGTTACCACCCTGGTGGTGAGTCAATTAGCTTATGCCGATACTATTAGGCTAAGAATGCACACTTTCTATGGAACAGAAATCGACGAGATCTCTGCAAGCCTGCGTGATCGCGTTAGTGAAGCAAGCGATGGATCAGTGCGCATTCAGTTCTTTCGTGGAGGTGAGCTAGTCAATAGTGACCAGTTCGTTGATGCAGTGGCACGGGGCACCATCGATATAGCCCATGGAGTAGGCAGCTATTGGCCTGGCCGTGTGGGGATTGGCACTATTGAAGCCGGGCTCCCAGGTGCATGGGTGAACGTAGACGAGGCACGGGATATATTCACAAATCAGGGACTCGATACACTGATTGCCGACGCCTATGCAGAGCAGGGAACTAAGTTAATTGGCCGCGGCTATGGTAGCGACTATGGCTTGTTGACTAGCAAACCAGTTACCAGCCTAGAAGACCTGCAAAGCATGCGTATACGCGCAACTAGCTCCATCGCTACCGTTTTAGAAAAATTTGATATTCCTACCGTATTTCTCCCTGGCGAAGAGCTCTATGTAGGACTTTCTACAGGCGTTATCGATGGAGCCATCTACGGTGGCCCTGTTGAGTACGAGCAGCTCAAGTTAAATGAAGTTGCCAAATACTATACTGACATCCAGCTCCTCAACCCCGGCTGGATAGAGACAGTATTAATCAACCCAGATACTTGGGGAAAAATGTCTAATGAACAGCAAGAAATTCTAACCTCCGAAATTACCCAGTATTTGGAAGATATCCACAACTGGTTAGAGGAGGGTAACCAGCGTCTGATAGATGAGGGAGAGTTGTTTGAATTCACTACCCTGCCGAAAGCAGATGCTAACCGGCTAGCAGAAGCCTCTCTGCCTATCTGGGAAGCAGAAGCAGAGAAGTCCGAGCGCAACGCTCAGGCCATTGAGATACTGATTAACAATGCAATCGAACAGGGGCGTCTGAGTGAGTAAAGTCACCCACTATCTAAGGGTGCAGGATAGCCTTTCCGACTGGGTCGGAAAGGCTACTTCATGGCTAACATTAGGCATCATTGGCGTGCTTCTCTACGAAGTCGTGGCGCGCTATCTTCTCAACTCTCCCACTATCTGGGGGCATGAGTTGTCTACGATGCTTTTTGGTTCAATGAGCATCTTAGCGGGAAGTTATACATTACGCCATCAAGGGCATGTTCGCAGTGACGTTATTTACCGCTTAATGCCCAGCCGTGTTCAAGCATTCTGCGACCTAGTGATATTCATCCTAGCAATCATGGTACTAGCCGTAGTTTTACATATGTCAATAGACTTTGCGTATCACTCCTGGCGTATCGATGAGTTCTCTAACCGCAGTGTCTGGCGACCACCGCTATGGCCAATTAAGGCGATGATTCCTCTGGCTATTGGCTTTTTCATTCTCCAATGTCTGGCCGAACTGGTCAGGGCAGCACTAAGGTTAGCCGGCATAAGCTTCGAGGATCCGCGCGTCGACCTAAACGATATCGAGCATTAAGCGCTCGTGTTCATTCTATCATTACTGATGCGCCCTTAGAGCGCGTCATAACAAGGGCTTTACTATGGCTGAACTTGAGCCCCTAACAATTACTACCATCATGTTTCTATCCATGCTGGTATTGATGGCTATGGGAGCACCACTAGCTCTAGCGCTGATGATTTCAGGGATGGGGAGTGCCTATCTGATGTTTGGGCCTGGTGGCCTAGACCTCCTTCTAGCATCTGCCTATAGCGCCATGGACAATTTCCTGCTTGTTTCATTGCCTATGTTTATTTTCATGGGCTTAGTGCTGGAGCGCTCGGGTATCACCGATGATTTATTCGGCATGATTCACAAATTAATGGGGAGCATCCCAGGAGGTCTAGGAGTTGGTACCGTACTGATATGCGCAATCATTGCCGCCATGGCTGGCGTTTCTGGTGCAGCAACAGTAAGCCTAGGTATTATCGCATTACCAGCTATGCTCAAGCGCGGCTACCATAAACGACTGATCACCGGCACTATTATGGCGGGAGGTGCCCTGGGTTTTTTGATCCCACCCAGCGTCCTAATGATTGTCTATGCATTTCTCGCCCGTGAATCGGTGGGCAAACTGTTTGCAGCTGGCCTTATACCAGGCTTGATGCTGGCCAGTATATATATGATCTATATTTTACTCCGCTGCCGGTTTAATCCTGAACTTGGCCCACCTACTCGTCCAGAGGAGCGCTTCTCTAACAAAGAGAAAATTAAGTCGTTAAAGCACATTGTTGCACCAGGGCTTCTAGTATTCATCGTGCTCGGCTGTATCATAGGCGGAATTACATCACCTTCCGAGGCTTCTGCGGTTGGTGCGGCAGGCGCTCTTCTTATCACCATGGCAAGAGGTAAGCTTACCTGGAACTTACTGCGCTATGTGATGCTAAATACTACTAAAATCACTGGAATGCTAATTTGGATTGCTATCGCTGCTGTCTTTTTTAGCCGTATCTATATGGGATTAGGAGCAGGAATGATGATTAGTGATATCATCGACGACTTTTCTCTTTCCCCCTACACCATCATTATATTTATGCTATTTAGCTTTTTTCTGCTGGGTATGTTTTTGGATGACTTCGCCATTTTATTCATTACCGTACCGCTTTATATCCCTATTGTTCGTGACCTTGGTTTCGACACAACTTGGTTTGCGGTCCTATTCATTCTCAGTATGCAGTCAGCTTATTTAACCCCACCATTTGGCTATAACCTATTCTATATGCGCTCGGTAGCCCCCAGTTCTATCACAATCGTAGATATTTATCGCTCTGCATTGCCTTTTGTAGGCCTTCAGATCATCGGTTTGATACTGGTTGTCGCTTTTCCGAGCATCGCACTTTGGTTGCCAAATTTGCTATTCTAGTATTTCCTGAGTTAAGGATTAGCCCCCGCCGAGGGGGCTATAAATCAAATAATCACTTTAAAACCTCAATAAGCTACAGTTCCCCCCCAGCGCCACCATGATAACCACCAGCCAGGCAGGCAGTTTCCATACGGTGAGCAGTAGAAAGCCCGTGAGCGCCAGCACGAACTCGTAAGGCCCGATAATGGCACTGGTCCACACCGGCTGGTAGAGCGCCGCGCCTAAAATCCCCACCACCGCTGCATTAGCACCGCGCATCAGCGCTTGAGCGCTGCTCCACTGGCGGAACTGGTTCCAAAATGGCAACACGCCGACCAGCAGCAAAAACCCCGGTACAAAAATCGCCAGCAGCGCCAAAAGCGCGCCGATCACGCTAGGCATTCCCGGAAGAAGCGCCCCCAAGTAGGCGGCAAAGGTAAACAGCGGCCCCGGCACCGCCTGAGCTGCGCCGTAACCCGCCAAGAACTCACCTGCCGTGACCCAACCCGATTGCACCACTTCCGCTTCCAGCAGCGGCAGCACAACGTGTCCACCGCCAAATACCAGCGCGCCTGAACGATAAAACGCATCGACTACGTTTAACCATCCGGCACTCGCCGCTAACAGCGGTAAAAACACCAACAAAACGGCAAACAAGCCTAATGCCAGTGTGCCCGCTCTACGCGTCACTGGGAAGTGCAGCGATTCGCTAGACGCCGCTGCGGCACTTTGACGACAAAGCAGCAGCCCCGCCACGCCACCTAGCACAATCGCCGACACCTGCCCCAACGGCCCGCTGACCAGCACCACCGCCAACACCGCTGCCAGGGCAATTCCCGTGCGGGTTTTATCCGGGCAGAGGTTGCGCGCCATGCCCCATACCGCGTGGGCCACAATAGCCACCGCCACCACTTTTAAGCCGTGAATGATGCCGCTGGCCACCGGGCCATCCAGCACCGCCGCGCCCAATGCAAACAGCACCAGCACAATGGCGGAAGGCAGCGTAAACGCCAGCCACGCCATCGCCGCCCCCCAGGGGCCAGCGCGCATTAACCCTAAGGCAAAGCCTACCTGGCTGCTGGCTGGCCCCGGCAAAAACTGGCACAGCGCGACCAAGTCTGCGTAGGCCTGCTCGCTGAGCCACTGGCGGCGTTCGACAAACGCCATGCGAAAATAGCCAAGGTGCGCTATGGGGCCACCAAACGACGTCAGCCCCAGCGCCAAAAACGCCCAGAACACCTCACTGGCTCGCCCTCGAACCGGATTCTCTTCTGACATTATGTCCACCGTTTACCCATTAAAAAGCGCAAGGCATTAAGAGTATGCCTTGCGCTTGACGGCTTAGTGACAGCCTAACCGTACACGTTACTCTTGGTCGGTGACTGCTCCGGTGCTTGCCGAACTCACCAGCCGCGCGTACTTAGCCAATACGCCACGAGTATATCGAGGCGCTGGCTGCTGCCAGGCCGCGCGGCGGCGCATCATCTCTTCATCGCTGATATGCACATCAATGGTATCGGCTTCGGCATCAATGGTGATGGGGTCGCCATCTTCAACCAGCGCCAGCGGGCCGCCGTCGAAGGCTTCCGGCGACACATGCCCCACCACGAACCCGTGGCTGCCGCCGGAGAAGCGGCCATCGGTAATCAGCGCCACGTCATTGCCCAAGCCACGGCCCATAATGGCCGAGGTAGGCGTGAGCATTTCGCGCATGCCGGGGCCGCCTTTTGGGCCTTCGTAGCGAATCACCACCACATCGCCCGCCACTACGGTGCCATCGTTGATGCGTGCCTGGGCTTCCTCTTCCGAGCCAAACACCCGCGCCGAGCCGCTAAAACGCGTGCCCTCTTTGCCGGTAATTTTCGCCACCGCCCCTTCCGGCGCTAAGTTGCCAAACAGAATACGCAGGTGGCTTTCAGCTTTGATCGGGTTGCCCAGCGGCGCGATGATCTGCTGATCCATCGGGTACGGCTCAACGTCTGCGAGGTTTTCCGCCAGCGTTTTACCGGTCACGGTTAAGCAGTTGCCGTTGAGCAGCCCAGCATCCAGCAGGATTTTCATCAGCGGCTGAATGCCGCCAATCGCCACCAGCTCACTCATCATGTAGTGGCCGCTGGGACGCAGGTCGGCCAGTACCGGCACACGCTTGCCGATTTCGGTGAAGTCTGCCAGGGTCAGCTCGACGCCGATGGTGCGCGCCATCCCAATCAGGTGCAGCACCGCGTTGGTGGAACCACCGAGAGCAATCACCACGGTGACGGCGTTCTCGAACGCCTCGCGGGTCATGATATCGGAAGGCTTGATGTCTTGCGCCAGCAGCGCCAGCACGGCTTCGCCAGCGGCTTTGCAGTCGTCACGCTTCTCTTGGGAGATGGCATTCTGCGCCGAGCTGCCCGGCAGGCTCATGCCCAGTGCCTCGATGGCCGAGGCCATGGTGTTGGCGGTGTACATACCCCCGCAGGAACCAGGGCCAGGAATTGCGGTCTCTTCGATGTTTTTCAGCTCGATCAGGTCGATGTCGCCACGGGAGTGGGCGCCCATCGCCTCAAACACCGAGACAATATCGGTGTGCCCCTTGCCGGGCATAATGGTGCCGCCGTAAACAAACACGCTGGGGCGATCGAGCCGTGCCAGCCCCATCACGCAGCCCGGCATGTTCTTATCGCAGCCGCCAATCGCCACCAAGCCATCGAACCCTTCGCAGCCCGCCACGGTTTCGATGGAGTCGGCAATCACTTCCCGCGAGACCAGCGAGTACTTCATGCCTTCGGTGCCGTTGGCAATGCCATCGGAAATGGTGATGGTATTGAACACCACGCCTTTACCACCGGCGGCATCGGCCCCATCCCGGGCAAGCTCCGCTAGCTCACCAATATGGCTATTACACGGCGTCACCATGCTCCAGGTAGACGCGATACCCACCTGGGGCTTTTGAAAATCGTCATCGTTGAAGCCCACGGCGCGCAGCATGGCGCGGCTAGCCGCTTTACCGGGGCCATCCACCACCGGGGCAGAGTGGCGGCGGGTATTATGGTTGGTCGGCTCGGTCATCACGGACTCCTCTCAATTGCATGGCAGAGGGCACAGCTTGGCGATATATCTTACATCCCGCAAGGTACTTAACTTATGGCACCATAGCGTCACCACCACCCGTGACGCTGATTGCCGTGAAGGAACGCCGCCGTATGCCTGCTAATGCTTTGCTCTCTCCCACCTCCCTCAACCCCGGTTTTATGGTGGTACACGCTAATCGATTGGAGGATTTGCGCGCTCTGGCGGTGGAGTGGATGCGGCTGCACCCGTTGGGGCCGCTGGAGAACGAAACCATTCTGGTGCAGAGTAACGGCATTGGGCAGTGGCTGAAGCTGGCGCTGGCGGAAGATCCTAAAAATGGCGGCGCGGGCATTGCGGCAGCACTGGAGGTGATGCTGCCCGCACGCTTTCTATGGCAGGCCTACCGCACGGTGCTCACTCACGTGTCGCAAAACGCCGATGCCGTTCCGGAAACCTCGCCATTCGATAAATCGCGCTTGGTATGGCGGCTGCTGCGCCTGCTGCCTACCCTGGCCGGGCAGCCGGTATTCGAACCGCTGGCGCAGTTTTTGGAAACCGACCGCGACCAGCGCAAGCACTACCAACTGGCCGAACGGCTGGCGGATCTGTTTGACCAGTACCAAGTCTACCGCGCCGACTGGTTAGACGCCTGGGCCAACGGCCACGATGTGCTAATTACCGCCAGAGGCGAGCACCGCCCGCTGGAAGAGCACCAGCGCTGGCAGCCCGCGCTCTGGCGCATCCTGCGTGACGATGTGGCCGCCACCCAAGGTGATGCAGGGCTGAACAGCAGCCGCGCCCAGGTTCACCAGCGCTTTTTGAAGGCCACCGAGCACCTGGAAGGCCAAGACTGCCCGCCGGGGCTGCCTCGTCGGCTGATTATCTTCGGTATTTCATCGCTGCCCCAGCAAACCCTGGAAGCGCTGGCAGCGCTTTCTCGCTGCTGCCAAATCGTGCTGTGTGTTCACAACCCCTGCCAGTTCTACTGGGCGGATATCATCGAGCACAAAGACCTGCTGCGCGCCCAGCGCTACCGCCAGCGGCGTAAAACCGGCATGCCCGAAGCGCTGGATGTACTGGGCACCGGCGATGCCGATGACGCCCTGCACCTGCACGCCCAGCCGCTGCTAGCCGCCTGGGGCAAGCAGGGCCGCGACTACCTGCGCCTACTCGATGAGCACGACGACGCGGGCAACTACCAAACCCTATTCGAGCAGCAGGCGCTACGCATCGATATGTTTGAGCCGTTCAGCGGCGAGGATCGCCACTGCCTGCTCAGCCAGTTGCAAGACGACATCCGCGAGCTGCGCCCCGTGGCGGAAACGCAAGGCCACTGGCCCGCACTGCCCGCAGACGATGACTCCATCGTGTTCCATATCGCCCACGGCCCCCAGCGGGAAGTGGAGATTCTCCACGACCAGCTGCTGGCCGCCTTCAGCGCCGACCCACACCTGCGCCCACGGGACATCATCGTCATGGTGCCGGATATTGACCGCTACGCGCCGCACATCGAAGCGGTGTTTGGTCAGTTGCCCACCGACGACCCGCGGCACATTCCCTACACGCTCTCCGACCAGGCCAGCCGCCACCGCCTGCCGCTGATGATTGCGCTGGAAAAGCTGCTACGGCTTCCAGAACTGCGCCTGTCGGTGAGCGATTTGCTCGACCTGCTGGATGTCCCCGCCCTGCGCCAGCGCTTCGGCCTAGAAGAGCGCGACCTGCCGGTACTGGAGCGTTGGATGGAGGGTACGGGCATTCGCTGGGGGCTCAACGCCAAGCAGCGCCAGCGGCTGGAACTGCCCGGCGGGCTGAGCCAAAACACCTGGGCATTCGGCCTGCGCCGCTTGCTGCTGGGCTACACCGTGGGCGATGGCCACGCGTGGCAAGGCATCGAGCCGTTTAACGATATCGGCGGGCTGGAAGCGGGCTTGGCTGGGCCGCTGGCGACACTGCTAGAAAAGCTCGAAGCCACCTGGGAGAGCTTCTGCCAACCCACCGATGCCGCTACTTGGGTTGCGCGGCTACGGGAGCTGCTGGAAACTTTCTTTCTTACCGACGATGCCCAAGAGAGCATCATGCTCACCAAGCTAGAAAGCGGCTTGCAGCAGATGCTAGAAAGCAGCCGGGAAGCCGAACTCAACGACCCGCTGCCGCTCTCCATGGTGCGGGAGCATTGGCTGGCGCAGATCGATGAGCACAGCCTTTCCCAGCGCTTTTTGGCCGGGGCGGTCAACTTCGCCACGCTGATGCCCATGCGCGCCATTCCCTTCAAGCGGGTATGCCTGCTGGGCATGAACGACGGCGAGTACCCCCGCTCCCAGCCGCCGCTGGATTTCGACCTGATGGGCAGCGACTACCGCCCCGGCGACCGCTCCCGCCGGGAAGACGACCGCTACCTGTTTCTGGAAGCGCTGCTCTCCGCCCGCGACCAGCTGTATGTGAGTTGGGTTGGCCGCAGCCAGATCGACAACACCCCGCTGCCGCCCTCGGTGCTGGTGGGCCAACTGCGCGACCACCTGGAAGCCGGCTGGCAAACGGAAAGCGGCGAACCGCTGCTGGAAACACTCACCACCGAGCATCCACTGCAGCCTTTTAGCCGCGCTTACTTCCACCACTCAGCAAGCCGACTGTTCACCTATGCCCATGAATGGCGCGAGGTGCACGCCCCGCGCACGCCGCCCGCCGCGAGCCGCACGTTGCCAGCGCCGGAAAACGCCCCCACCAGCCTCTCATTAGGGCAGCTAGGCAGCTTTCTGCGCGAGCCGGTGCGCAGCTTCTTTAATACTCGCTTGGGGGTCTATTTCGAGCAGGAAGCCATAGCCGAGCTGGACGCCGAGCCCTTCGCTCTCGACGGCCTGCAAAACTGGCAGCTCCAAGACCAGCTAATTGCCGCCCAGCGCCACGCGGTGGATAACGGCCAGCCGCGTATGCAAGCATTGCACGAGGCGTTGGAGCGCTTTCAAGGCCAGGGCGTACTGGCCATGGGCGCGTTCGGCGAACGCATGCGCGCGGCACTCGCCGAACCCATGGAGGCGCTTTTCAACGCCTACGAAGAAGCACTGGCCGAGTGGCCGCATACCCTGCCCGACACCATGATTCACTTTGAGGCCCACGGCCTCACGCTGGAAGAACCCTTGGGCGAGCTGCGCCAGGATGACGCAGGCCACCGCTGCCGCCTGCTGCTGCTGAGTAGCAGCCTGATTAGCCAAGGCAGTGGGCGCGGCCAGTACCGCTGGAGCCACCTGCTGCGCCCCTGGGTTGCGCACCTAGCGGGCAACCTGGATGGCCCGATGGCGACGCAGCTGCTCTCCAAAGCGGGTCATGTCACGCTAGCGCCAGTGGATGCCGAGACCGCCCGCCAGCACTTAGAAACCCAGCTAGCCGCGTGGCAAGCGGGCCTGAAAACCCCGCTACCGCTCGCACCGCAAGCCGCATTTGCTTGGCTAAGTAAGCAAGGCACGCCGGACATGGCGCAAGAGAAAGGCCGAGACTGCGACGCCTACGCCGCCGCCGAAAGCGCCTATGAAGGCGGCCGCTACCAAACCGGTGAAGTGGCCCAAAGCGCGTATCTAAGCCACCAGTGGCCCCGCTTCGAGCGGCTGTTCTTCGAGCAAGCCAACGGGTACACCTTTGCTACGCTCACAGAAGCGCTCTATGCGCCGCTTCACCATGCGGTCAAAAAATAACTAGTCAGCACCCCGTGCGCATTTTCAAACAGCATCGAGCGTTTCCACATCAAACGCCACGATCTGGCGTTTGATGCTGGAGAACTCCACGCCGACCAAATGGATAGGTTTGCCAGAGGCCCCGTACTTGTCGGCATAGCCCTTGTGTTTGATTTGCGCCAGCGCGTTACCTTCCGGCAGCTGCTCGACCACTTTGAACTCGAACAGGTAGATATGCCCGCCAAAATCCACGCTCATATCCACCTTGCCGTGGTGGCTGGCATCTTCCACCGTCACATCCAGGCCTAGGGCCGCGAAGTGGCTGTAGAACACGCTCGCATAATGCCCTTCGTAGCGAGCAATCGGGTTGTTGCGATACCAGTCGTGAGGGAGTCCGGCATAGAGCGCCTTTAGGTGCGCTTCTAGCCCGACAAGATCATGCTGGCTTAAATGGCGGAACAGCGTCCTACGTTCACGCGGGGCGTTTTCGACCCCCAGCGATGGCAATAAGGCGTGGTTGAGACTGGTTTCGACTTCACGATTAGGAAAGCCCAGCGTGTACTGGCGGTACCCCAGCAGCGGCTCTTCTACTTGGTGGATGGTCAAGTAACCGGTTTGAAACAGCAGGCCTTCGGTACTGATCTGATCCACATCGAACTGGCTGAGCAGTTCATACTCGGTTTCCCAGTGATCTAGTGAGGGCGTAAATACCCCCCGCTGTTTGAGAATATCGACCAGGAACGTCGGCGTGGCAGACTCAAACCAGTACGGCGCGAACTCACGCTTTTGAAACAGTAGCAGCACATCAAAGGGGTTGTAGACGGACACCACCTCGCGCCCACCCCAGCGGTAGCCGTTGTACCACTGACGAATGGCCTCACGATCCAAGCCAGGTAGCTCCGGCGCGAACACCTTGTTGATGTCTTCGTCGGTATAGCCGCAAATCGTGCTGAAAGGAGCGTCTAAGGTGATATCGTTGAGATTGTTCAAGCCCGAAAATAGGCTGACCTTGCTGAACTTTGATACGCCTGTGAGCAGCACAAAGTGCAAATGAGGGTCGGCATCTTTCAGCACGCTATACAGGTTCTTCAACCCCTCGCGCAGTTCCCGAGCGCGCTCTGGCACCAAAATATTATCCAGAATCGGCTTATCGTATTCATCGATCAGCACGACCACCCGTTGGCCGTATTGCTGGTGGGCAATGCGAATAAGGGCGGAAAACTCGCCGGGAATATCGGCTTCATGGTGTTGAGTAATGCCAAGCTGCTCGCGCTGCACCCGAAGCTGGTCACGGATACGTTCATCCAGCCCTTCACGGCTCTGCATGACGCCATCGGCAAAGCTGATACGGATGACCGGGTAACGCTGTTGCCAGTCCCACTGATCGTGAATATAGAGCCCTTCAAACAGCGCCTGGCGGCCCTCGAATAAGCAGCGCAGCGTATCCAGCAACAGGCTTTTACCAAAGCGGCGCGGTCGCGAGAGAAAGTAGTATTTGTTCTGGTTAACCAAACGCTCGATATGCGGGGTTTTATCGACGTAGTAATAGCCGCCCTCGCGGATATCCGAGAACGTCTGAATCCCGATGGGTAGCTTGCGGCGATGGGCATCCTGCACGGCGGCCTCCAAAGCAAAAACAGCGATACGAAGAGCAGTTTAGCATGCGGCTGATTCGGGCAGCGCCTCGCCAAAGCCCTCGGGAAACGCATGCTCGCCGCGATTGATAAACGCGTAGCGTGCATGGGCATAGGGGAAGCGTTTCATCACGGCATTCTGCATCGTGATCTTGTAGAAATCGTTATCCAGGAGCGAGGTCGGCATGAGATCCCTTCACCAGCATCAACAGATCGCCAAGAGCGGCTAGCCCGCTAGATTACCAGTTGGCGACGATACCTCACAGCCTAACCCCTGTTTACTGTGGCTAGCAGGCGGGCGAGCGGCTATCTGCTATCGTGAGTTTAAACACCGGTTTATCACTAGGAGCGGACTCTATGCGTCTTTCGCAATCACAGCGCGAGCTTATTCTGTCAGGCGTCCGTGAGTTTGTAGGGCCTTCGGTGGCAGTGCATGTTTTCGGCTCGCGGCTAGATGATAGTAAGCGAGGCGGCGATGTCGATCTGCTGCTTATATCCCCCAACGCCATCCCGCTACTCGCCTGTGCTGAGCTCAAAATGGCGCTAGAACAACGCCTCCAGCTACCGCTCGATATCGTGACCTACGTCACAACAGCTGAACCTACTCCGTTTCAAGCCATTGCACTCGCCCAGTCACGGCCAATGACGCTTGAGGTAGCCGCATGAGCCAAGACTTCTCCAACGAATTCGACACCATCTTTCAAACCAGCCTCTAACGCTGCTTTGCTCTTTTGCCCAGCTCTTGGCAACGCGATATAGTGCCGGTGCCTTTGGCTACCCGCCAAAGGCGCTTTGCTTTCCGCCTGCCGTGATGTTCGGAGAATGAGAATGAGCCAGCCCGCCCCGTTGAATCCGCTGACGCTGCCGCTACACGGCAGCCGTTTGATCGAAGCCAGTGCAGGCACGGGGAAAACCTTCACCATCGCGCTGCTGTACGTGCGCTTGGTGCTGGGCGGGCAGCACAGCGAAGACGATACCGCTTTTATACGCCCGCTCACCCCGCCGGAAATTCTGGTGGTGACATTCACGAACGCTGCCACCCAAGAGCTGCGCGAACGTATCCGCCATCGACTGGTAGAAGCGGCGGAGGTGTTTAGGAAAGCACCAAACACGAAGGAAGCAGGCCACGGAGAGGGTCTTTTTCCAGGGATGGAAAAAGTAGCGCCCAAGGATGGGTTCACAGCGCCCTCGGAGTGGCCTGCTTCCGAGTCTGCTGACGATCCTTTACTTGTCCAACTACGCAGCCAATACCCCGAGGCCACGTGGCCCGCCTGCGCCCGCCGCCTGGAGCTGGCCGCCGAGTGGATGGACGAAGCCGCCGTTTCCACCATTCATAGCTGGTGCTACCGCATGCTGCGAGAACACGCCTTCGATAGCGGCAGCCTGTTCTCGCTCAATTTAGAAAACGACCAGCAAGAGCTGGAGCAAGAGGTAGTGCGCGACTACTGGCGCACCTTCTACTACCCGCTGGACGCCGAAGCGCTGGGCAGCATTACCGGCTACTGGAAATCGCCGGACCAACTCCACGGGCAGGTGCGCAAACTGCTGGCCGAAAGCGAAGCCCTGGGCAGCCCGCGCCCCGCGCCCGAGCAAACCCTAAGCGCCGCCCAAGCCGAGCGCAGCGCACGCCTAACCGAGCTAAAAGCCCCCTGGCCCGCCTGGCTGGATGACCTAGTGCCCGCATTAGAAGACGCCGCCAAGCGCAAAGCCTTCAAAGGCCAAAGCTTCAACGCCAAAAGCCGCGCCAACTGGCTAGGCGCTCTGCGGGAGTGGTGCGACAGCGACGCCACCCGCCCCGCACTCACCGATGCCGCCTGGAAACGCCTCACCCCAGACGGCATGGCCGAGATATGGAAAGAGGGCGCGCCCCCTTGCCCCGCCGCCTGGGCAGCGCTGGCCGAGCTGCCCGCCGCGCTAAACGCCCTGCCCGAGCCGCGTAACGATCTGCTGATTCACGCTGTGCAGTGGTGCAAAGTGCGCCTGGAGCGGGAGCAAGAGCGCCGCGCCGAAATGGGCCCCAACGACCTGCTCACCCACTTGGACCGCGCCCTGCAAGGCCCCAACAAAGAGACCCTGGCCGCGCAGATACTGCGCCAGTTCCCTGTGGCGCTGATCGACGAGTTCCAGGACACCGACCCCATCCAGTACCGTATTTTCAACGCGGTGTATGAGGTCGCTAAACCCCGCCGAGACGCCGCCATGCTGCTGATCGGCGACCCCAAGCAGGCCATTTACGCCTTTCGCGGCGCGGATATCTTCACCTACTTAAAAGCTCGCGAAGACACCGCAGGCCTCCACGTCACGCTGGGCACCAACTACCGCTCCAGCCGCGCCATGGTCGACGCGGTGAACCACTGCTTCCGCTACGCCGATCAGCACCCGGCCGGAGCGTTTCTATTCCGCGAAGAAGGCGGCGATAACCCGCTGCCGTTTCTGCCGGTAGACGCCAAAGGCCGAAGAGAACAGCTCGTTCACCAAGGCCAACCGCTGCCCGCCATGACGCTCTGGCCGCTGGCCGCCGACGAGCCGCTCTCCAAAACCGCCTACCAAACCGAGATGGCCGAACGTTGCGCCTCGTACATGGCGGAACTGCTCAGCGCAGGCCAACAAGGCGAGAGCGGCTTTCAAACCGACGACACACTCACCCTGCTCAAGCCCTCGGATATGGCGGTATTGGTGAACGGTCTGCAGGAAGCCCGCGCCATTCGCCAAGCGCTGGCCAGCCGTGGGGTGAAGAGCGTGTACCTTTCGGATCACGATAAGGTGTTTAGCTCGCCCATGGCCGCCCAGGTAGAGCGCTGGCTGCGCGCCTGCGCCGAGCCGCTAGCCAGCTCCCGCCAGGCCGAAGCGCACCTGCGCGCCGCGCTGGCCACGCCGGCGCTGGGGCTAAGCCTGGCAGAGCTGGACCACCTGCAGCAAAACGAGCTGGCCTGGGAAGAGCGGGTAGAGCAGTTCAGCCACTACCACCGCCTGTGGCAGCGCCAGGGCGTGCTGCCGCTGGTGCGCCGCATGATGGTGGATTTTGATATTCCCGCCCGCCTGCTGGCGGAGTTTGAAGAGGGTGAGCGTTTGCTTACCGACCTGTTGCACCTGGGCGAACTGCTGCAGCAGGCCAGCGCCGAACTGGATGGCGAGCACGCGCTGATTCGCTTTTTGTTTGACGCCATTGCCGACCCGGAAAGCCACGGCGACAGCCACAAACTGCGCCTGGAGAGCGACGCGGATTTGGTCAAAGTGGTCACCATCCACAAATCCAAAGGGCTTGAGTACCCGCTGGTGTTCCTGCCGTTCATCGCCAACCACCGCCCGATGAAAGCCGACGACGTACCGCTACGCTGGCACGACAGCGAAGGCAACCTGCAGCTCAGCCTAGAAGCCGATGACGCGATACTCGCCACCGCCGACCGCGAACGGCTGGGGGAAGACCTGCGCAAACTCTACGTCGCGCTTACCCGCGCCCGCCACGCCACCTGGCTGGGGCTGGCACCGCTGAAAGGCCTGGAGAACAGCGCGATGGGCTACCTGCTGAAAGGCGGCAGCGCCCTTTCACCGGAGGCGCTCAATAACGCGCTCGACAAACTGGTGGAAGGCAGCGAGATACAGATTCACCAGCCACCCGCGCCCACCGCAGAGCGCGTTGCCCAAGTGGAGCAAAGCAGAGCGCTGGGCCACGCCCGCACGCCCACGCGCCCCGCCAAAGAGCACTGGTGGATTGCCAGCTACTCCGCGCTGCGGCTTTCCGGCACGCTCACCGCCCCGGTGTTGCAGCCACTGGAACCCACCACCGCCCAAGAAGCCACTGCGTTTGAAATGCTGGATGAGCCCCAGGAACGATCTCAACCAGAAGCGTTTCACCTGCACAAATTCCCCCGTGGCCCCGGCCCCGGCACCTTCCTGCACGGGCTGCTGGAGTGGGCGGGCAAGCAAGGCTTTAATACCGCCGCCAACGATATGGAAGCACTCAACGACATGCTGTGGCGGCGGGTGCAGCTACGCGGCTGGCAGGCATGGCAAGAACCGCTGGCGGGCTGGCTAAGCGCCCTACTCACCACGCCGCTACCGCTGGCCGCGCCCACCCCGCAAAGCGTGGCGCTGAATGAGCTAGAAAGCTACCAAGTAGAGCTAGAGTTCTGGTTCGCCGCCAAACGGGTGAACACCCAAGCTATCGATGCACTGGTAAGCAAGCATTTACTGCCAGGGGTAGAGCGCCCCGCGCTGGATGCCGACACCCTCAACGGCATGCTGAAAGGCTTTATCGACTTGGCCTTCGAGCACCAGGGGCGCTTTTACGTGCTGGACTGGAAATCGAACTACCTAGGCCCCAACGACAGCGCCTACGAACCCGAGGCCCTGCGCCACGCGCTGCTGGCCAAACGCTACGACCTGCAGGCGGCGCTCTACTTACTCGCCATGCACCGGCTTTTAAAAGCGCGCCTGCCGGATTACGACCCGCACCAGCATTTGGGCGGTTCGATGACGGTATTCCTACGCGGCAGCCGCAGCCCTGGGCGCGGCGTAGTGGGCGAACCCGCCCCGGTTGAACTCATCGAAGCCCTGGATAGCCTGTTTGCAGGCGAGCCACACGCCACCCAGCAGGAGGCCACGGCATGAGCCGCCAACACGATAGCCACACCTTCGATATGTTCGGAGAAGCCGCCAGCGCCCACCCGGCACTCGGCAGCATCCCGGAACTGCTGGCCCTGTGCGAACGCTGGGTAGCGCGAGGCTGGCTGCGGGATTTAGACCGCGCCCTGGTGCGCTTTCTCGCTAGTGAAGCCCCAGACGCCCCCACGCTGCTGCTACTGGCAGCCGCGCTGGCCAGCCACCAGCTAGGCCGCGGCCACGTATGCCTGGATATTAACGCCACGCTCAACGCGCCGGATTTCGCCCTTTCGCTACCGCCCGAAGGGGACGACCTCACCGACCCGCCGCCGCTGCCCAGCAACGTGCTGGCCACGCTCACGCTCAGCGAATGGCAAGCCGCCCTGCACCACCCGCTGCTCACCAGCGAAGGCCCCGGCAACACCCCGTTGGTCGTAGTGACCACTCACTCAGCCAGCGGCACCCCCAGCACGCAGCTCTACCTTCGCCGCTACTGGCAGTACGAACAAAGCCTCCACCAACACATCGCCGCCCGCCTGGAAGCCACCGGCACAGAAAGCACGAGCACAGAAGGCCAAAGTGGGAGGCCAATTCATTGGGCGACGGGTGACGCCAGTCACCCTGGGTTACTCCCCCAAGCCCTGAACATCCTCTTCAAGCAAAACAACGGCCTAGACTGGCAAAAAACCGCCTGCGCCCTGGCTGCCCGCAGCCGCTTCGGCATCATTACCGGCGGCCCCGGCACCGGCAAAACCACCACCGTGGTCCGCCTGCTCGCCCTGCTGCAAACCCTGCAACTGGCCCAGCACCCCAGCCAGCCGCTGCGCATTCGCCTAGCCGCCCCCACCGGCAAAGCCGCCGCCCGCTTGAACGAATCCATTGCCGGGCAGGTGAATGCGTTACCGCTCGCTGAATTGGCAACGCTGTTAAGTGAACATTCACCTGCTGCGGCAGCTAGCGAGATCGCGATTCCCACAGAAGTCACGACACTACATCGACTACTCGGCGCACGACCCGATACCCGCCACTTCCGCCACAGCGCCGCCAACCCGCTGGCGCTGGACGTGCTGGTGATCGACGAAGCCTCGATGGTGGATATCGAAATGATGGCCGCGACCCTCAGCGCCCTGCCCGCCCACGCCCAGTGCATTCTGCTGGGGGATAAAGACCAGCTCGCCTCGGTAGAGGCAGGCTCGGTACTCGGCGACCTATGCCGCCGCGCCGACGCCGCCCACTACACCCCCGCCACCGCCGACTGGCTGGCCCAAGCCACCGGCCAGCCGCTGCCTGGGCAGTTCATCGACCCCGCAGGCCAACCGCTCGACCAAGCCATTACCATGCTGCGGGTAAGCCACCGCTTCAATGAACGCAGCGGCATCGGCCAGTTGGCAAAAGCCATTAACCAGCCGGGCCATGCACAAAGCGAACGGGAAAAGCAGCAGGCGGTAAGCGCCGTGCTGCGCCACGGCTACCCAGATGTGCACCATTTGGTGATGAGTGACGACGCCGCGCTGGATAAGCTGGTGATTCACGGCAGCCCCAACGGCTTTGCAGGCAACGGCGAAGGCCGCACCGACCACCAAGGCCAGCCCATCGCCCCGCCCACCGGCTACCGCCACTACCTCAACGTGCTGCAAGCCCAGCGCCCACGGGGGGAGTCGTTCGAGGAGAACCAAACCGCCTATAACACCTGGGCCAGTGAGGTGCTCAGCGCCTACAGCCACTTCCAACTGCTGTGCGCGCTGCGCAAAGGCCCCTGGGGGGTAGAAGGCTTAAACCAGCGCATTGCCAGCACATTACGCCGCGAAAAGCTGCTGTTCGGCAGCGACTACACCTTGGAGAAAGGCTGGTTTGAGGGCCGCCCGGTTCTGGTGACCCAAAACGACTACGGCCTAAAACTGATGAACGGCGATATCGGCATCACCCTGGCCGTGCCCGACCCGCGCAACCCGCAGCAGAAGCTATTAAGAGTCGCGTTCCCAACCAGCGACACCGAAAAACCCATCCGCTGGGTGCTGCCTTCCCGCCTGCACGCGGTAGAAACCGTGTTTGCGATGACGGTGCACAAATCCCAAGGCTCCGAGTTCTTGCACACCGCCCTACTGCTACCGCCCACGCTAAACCCCATCCTGACCCGCGAGCTGGTGTACACCGGCATCACCCGCGCCCGCGAATGGCTCACGGTGGTGGAAGCCAAACGCGGGGTGTTGAATGAGGCGGTAGTGAGGGAGGTGGTTAGGGTTAGTGGGGTTGGGGGTTAACATGAGAAAGCTATTGCCTATGCTTAGCTTTGTTAAATGTTTCTCGGTTAGTCTTCGATAAAGAAGTCAGTATCGACTTTCTTTATTTCATAGACCGCCGCAGAACTAACGCCCACGCCATGATCAATCATCAGTTGTACGAGATCCGTACCGTCTAGCAGAACAACCTTGGGATCAATTTGCCCGACATAATCCAGCGCCTCTTTTGAGAATCGGCTAGTTGTAATGAAAACCCCTTTCTTAGCCCGCTGGCCATGAAGGGCTCCAACAAATTTCTGAATTTCTGGGCGGCCAACTGGTGCTTCCCAACGTTTTGCTTGGAGATATATCGTTTCCAAACCGAGACGATCTTCTTTGATAACACCATCAATACCTTCATCTTGAACCGTACCGGGATTCCCGGAGGCTCCAAACCTTGAGAGGATGGAGCCATGAGTAAATCAAATCGATATTCCCCTGAAGTTCGCCAGCGGGCGGTACGTATGGTCTTCGACCACGAGGCCGATTATTCCTCCCAGTGGGCAGCCCTCGGTGCCATCGCCCCAAAAATCGGCTGTACGCCTGAAACACTGCGCAGTTGGGTCCGACAGGCCGAGCGTGACACAGGGCGTCGGGAAGGCGCTACGACCTCCGAGCGTGAACGGATCAAAGCGCTAGAGCGTGAAAACCGAGAGTTGAAGCAAGCCAACGAGATCCTACGAAAGGCCTCTGCGTATTTTGCCCAGGCGGAGCTCGACCGCCGCGGGAAGTGATGATCAACTTTATCGAAGATTACCGAGCGTTATACGGGGTCGAGCCGATCTGCCGTGTCCTGCCGATCGCCCCGTCGACGTACTATGAGCATCGTGCCCGCGCACGCGAGCCCAACCGAGCGCCTCCCCGCAATAAACGTGAGCGCTGGCTGAGGGCCGAAATTCAGCGCGTCTGGGAAGAGAACTTCGGTGTCTACGGCATCCGCAAAGTCTGGCGTCAACTACACCGAGAAGGCACTCCGGTGGCTCGCTGCACCGTCGCTCGCCTGATGCGCCAAATGGGGCTGCGCGGTGTGATACGTGGTAAGCCGGTGCGTACGACTGTATCTGACCCTAACAAGGCCTGTCCGGCGGATTTGGTCAAGCGGCAGTTTCAGCCAGCTCAGCCGAACGCACTGTGGGTATCAGATTTTACCTACGTTGCCACATGGAAGGGCTTTGTTTATGTCGCCTTCGTCATTGATGCGTTTGCTCGCCGAATCATCGGCTGGCGAGTTTCCAGTACACCTCGAACCGATATGGTGTTGGATGCGCTTGAACAGGCGCTTCATGAGCGCCCTCAGCGACCTAAAGGTGATCTTATTCACCACAGCGACCGAGGCGTTCAATACGTCTCAATTCGCTACACGGAACGTTTAGCAGATGCCGGCATTGAGCCCTCTGTCGGAAGCGTGGGCGATTCGTACGACAACGCAATGGCTGAAACCGTGATAGGGCTTTTCAAGACCGAAGTGATTCGCCGACGCGGACCATGGCGGCAACTAGAAGCGGTTGAGTTTGCAACGTTGGAGTGGGTCGACTGGTTCAATCACCGGCGGTTACTGGAGCCGATTGGCCACATCCCACCAGCAGAGCGAGAAGCCATGTATTATGAGCAACAGAGTCAGGCAAATAAGGCTGCTTGACTCAAACTAACGGGTCTCCGAGAAAACCGGTACGGTTCATCTGCAGTCTTGCGGGTAGCTCTGCCTGCTTCTTTCACAGAACCTCCATATCCCATTGAAACGATCAGGTGAACAACCAGTTTCTCAAAAAATTCGGGCGTATTATTCTTTACGAGATAAAGTAGCTCGTTTGCCACTTCGTCACGTAACTGCTGATAGGCTTGCTCCAATGTTTCTTCAGGAGTCGTCGTTACTGTTGCGTCATCACCAGTGTGAGTTACCTTCTCGGTTCGGTTTTTACTGCTTGCCTGCCGAAACTCTTGAAACTCATCAAACCGCTGCAAGTACTTTATGTCTATTCGCTCCGGTTTTTCCAAAAGAGCTTTTCGGCCACGATCAGAAATATAGAACCTTCCCCGCTTAGGTGATTCTAACACCCCGGCCTGGGTTAAATAGACCTTGGCCCAGGCTACACGGTTTGCAAATGTAGTTTGCCGTCCGCTTGGCAGCCTTTCCTCAAGATCTTCTTGAGAAAGACCCATTATTTCTGCCAACTTCTCACGAGCTTCCTGCATAGTATGCTCTTTACCATCAGCAGAGAATTCGAGCAACGGCAACATCAATGATTGAAAATCAGGTACAGCCAAGGGCTACTCCTACAATATTTATCTACAAATAACATTAGACATGAACGCGACCGCTTAATACACCGTTGTAAATGCGGCACAGCACTAAGCTAGGCTGAGTGCCGTGGGCGCTAACTGCTAGCTCCCCTGCTGCGTTCCAGCCGCCGCTATTGCCGCAGGTTTGCCAACCACCCGTGGTGGAAACGTGGTTGGCGAGCAGTACCGGCAGTTGGTGGCGCTTTGCGATGGCGGCGAGCAGCTCGGCATCGTTGGCATAGCCACCTGGGGAGATCAGCGCGCTGGCTAGGTAAACGTCCGCTTGTTGGGCAGCGGCGGTAGCGGCGTGTATGGAGTGGGTGAAGTCGGCGCAAACGGCTAGCGCAATGCGGGTGCCGTTTACGTTGATAAGGCCGCTTTCTTGGCCTGGGGCACAGTAAACCTCCTCCCCTTCGTGAAGGTGTTGTTTTAGGTAGAAGGTGTATTCGCCGTTGGGGAAGCAGATCACCGCTGCGATGAAGGGTTTGCCGTTGGGGTTGTGCAGTGGGCAGCCTGCTATTACTACCGTGTTATTGGCGACGGCCGCGGCGGTGAGGGCGGCAAAGGTTGCATCGTCGCGGGGCATGGCCAGTTGGCTGAGTAGCGGCAGCTCGTAGCCGGTGAGCGAGAGTTCGGGAAAGGCCACCACGTTGGCCCCCAACGCGGCGGCGCGTTCTATGTAGGCCAAGTGTGTTTTGAGGTTGTCGTCTACCGCTGCTTTGATAACAGGCAATTGGGCGAGTGCAATGGTGATGGGGGCTGGTGTGGTGGTTGTCATTTTTTCCACTTAGCTGGCTGGGTGCAGGCACAGTCGCGGGCTAAAGTCACCTCCCACTGCTGGCTCACTCTCGGGGCCGATTCAGTTGCGGGCTAATAGTGATAGCGGCAAGAAATGACAGTGATCGCGTGGTGATCGACTGCATAAACAAGCCGATTAGTATCGTCTATACGTCGAGACCAAAAGCCCGCTAGGTTTTCTTTTAAGGGCTCTGGCTTGCCGATTCCTTCAAAGGGAGAGCGCTTTACATCGTTTATCAGCTTATTAATGCGCTTAAGGGTTTTCTTATCCTGCGCTTGCCAAGAGACGTAGTCGTTCCAAGATTCATCTGTCCAACACAACAGTCGCTGACTACTCATCCATTAACTCTCGTGCGCTTGTTTGGCCAGCACGATATTGCGCTATTGAGCGGTTAAGGTGTTCAGCATTTTTAGGCGAACGAAGCAGGTGCACTGTTTCCATTAGGCTATTGTAATAATCCAGCGACATCACAATGGCATCTTCAGCATCCCTGCGCGTGATCACGGTGGTATCCGCATCATTAACGACGCCATCCAGCACAGCTTTTAAGCCATTCCTCGCTTCTGTAAAAGACACAATTTTCATACACGCCTCACATGTACTATTTAGGGTACAAGTCTAGCCGTTGCTCGCAAACCTGTACAGCTAATAAGACAGAACGACTGCTTCAGGCCTTTTTCACAAACTGTGCGGTCACCATCATGTCGCCTGCGCCGTCTACTTTGCAGTCTAGCTGGTGGTCTTTGCCCTCTTTTAGCCGTTTGATGACGGCTTTGGTGCCGATCTTGAGCACTTGGGAGCTGCCTTTGACCTTGAGGTCTTTGATCAGCGTAACCTTGTCGCCTTCGGCGAGCGGCGTGCCGTGGGCATCTGCCACGTTCACAGCCTCTTCGGCGGCGGCTTCTTCAGGGTTCCATTCGTGGGCGCATTCAGGGCAGATGAACAGGCGTTGATCCTGGTAGACGAATTCCGACTGGCAGCGGGGGCATGGCGGGCAAGACATAAGCAGTGGCTTCTGTGGTAAATGAGCGGTGATGATACTGAGCCAGGGCAGCCTTGGCGACTGGCGAGCTCCGCCGTGGGCGCTGGCGAGGCTCAGGCGCTGGCATCGTCCGCGTGTTCGGTGGGGTGAAACACTTCTTTCTGCTCGGCCCATTTCAGCAGCGCATCCAGCGCGGGGCAGAGCGCTTGGCCCCACTCGGTTAGGCGGTACTCCACTTTGGGCGGCACTTGCGGGTACACCTTGCGCGCCACGATGCCATCGGCTTGCAGTTGCCGCAGTTGCTGGGCGAGCATCTTTTGCGAGATGCCGGGGATCAGCTTTTCAAAATCGGAGTAGCGCTGCACGTTACCGTCAAAGAGGTGGAAGAGAATAATCAGCTTCCAGCGCCCTTCCAGCATTTTTAACACATCTTCCACTCCGCTGGCCGCGCTAGTGGGCGTGTAAATCCTTCTCATGGGTAAGCCACTTACCTTTTTGTGCGTTCTTGATAATCGGTAAGCCTAAGCAGAAGATCCTCGTACAGCAACCACGATGAGGAAGGCCTCCCATGAGCGTGTCACTCTCTACTCCCATTGCCACCTATATCGACATTAGCAACGGCGCGGATGATGCCCCACTGGCGGAGTGCTTTACTGCCGATGCCCGCGTGGTGGATGAAGGGCAAACCCACCAGGGCATTGCCGCCATTCGTGCCTGGTTACGCGACACCCGCCGCCAGTTTGAGTACCACGTGGCGCCCACCGACGTCTCTCGTGATGGCGACAAGATGGTGATTACCACCACCGTGACCGGCGATTTTCCCGGTAGCCCGGTGCAGCTGTTTCACCATATCGAACTGGCCGATGAACGCATTCAAAGCTTGGAGATTACCCCATGAACCTGCAGCTTAGTGGGCGTCGCGTATTGATCACGGGTGGCGGTAAAGGCGCGGGCGCGGCGGTGGTGGCGCTGTTTCGTGAAGAGGGCGCGCAGGTGCTGACGACTACCCGCAACCGCCCCGCTGCCCTGCCCGAGGAGCTGTTCGTCGCCGCCGATCTCACCACGGCCGAAGGCTGCGCGACAGTGGCGGAAGCCGTGAAGGCGCGCATGGGCGGTGTGGATATCATAGTGCATGTGGTGGGCGGTTCATCCGCCCCGGCGGGCGGCTTTGCGGCCCTGGGTGAAGACGAGTGGCAGCAGGAGCTGAACCTGAACCTGTTCCCCGCCGTGCGGCTAGATCGCGCCCTGCTGCCGGGCATGCTAGCCCAGGGTGAAGGGGTGATCGTTCACGTGACCTCGATTCAACGGGAGCTGCCTTTACCGGAATCCACCACTGCGTACGCGGCGGCCAAGGCGGCGCTCTCGACCTATAGCAAGAGTTTATCGAAGGAGGTGTCGCCACAAGGCGTGCGGGTGGTGCGCGTCTCGCCGGGTTGGATAGAGACGGAAGCCGCCGTTGCCTTGGCGGAGCGTCTGGCTGAGCAGGCAGGCACCGATTACGAGGGCGGCAAGCAGATCATCATGGCCACGCTGGGCGGCATCCCGCTGGGCAGGCCTTCTACCCCGGCGGAAGTGGCGAACCTGATTGCGTTCGTGGCCTCGCCGCTGGCGGGCTCGATCACGGGCACCGAGTTTGTGATTGATGGCGGCACGGTGCCGGTAGCGTAGCGCTTAATTGGCCGGGTATCTCAATCGCTATTGGCGTAGGCAGGCCTCGGCTCCTAGACTGAAGCTTCGTTTCTCTTGAGATACCCGACCTATGCGCGTTTTTTCTAATCCGGTCGGTGCCGGTTCACTCTGGTTCGATAATTTGGTCACGGCGGATGGTGTGCCGGTGGCTTACGACCCCCAGGCGCGGGCGTTTATTCCCATGCCGCCCTTCTGTGCCAATCGTGAAGTGATTGGCTGTAACTGGATTGCCCCCAAGCATGGCGAGTTCTGCCGCGCCTGTGCGATGACCGCCCTAGCCCCAGACCCTGCCATTTCCGATGCGATACCCAACTGGGCGCAAACCGAGGCAGCCAAGCGCTGGGTAATTGATAACCTAGGCCGCTGGCACTGGTTTCGCCCGGAAGACCCCGGCGCGCCGCCGGTGTTTCATATGCTGGCGGAAGGCGGTACGCCTGTCCCCATGGGGCACGTGGGTGGCGTGGTGACGATTAGCGTGGCGGAAGCTGATGCCGTGCTACGCACCACTCGTAAAGAGGCGTTGGATGAACCTTACCGCACCATGATTGGCCATATGCGCCATGAAATTGCTCATATGCTGTGGTGGCGCCTTAGCTTGCGGAAGGATTTTCTGGATGACTTCCGCGAGATGTTTGGCGATGAGCGGGAGGATTACCCGGCAGCGCTGCAGCGCCACTATGAAAACGGCCCGCCTGCGGATTGGCAAACGCGGTTTCTGTCGACCTACGCCTCTTCTCACCCCCATGAGGATTGGGCGGAAACCACTTCGCACCTGCTGCACTTAACCGATATCACCGATAGCTTTGTGTCGTCGGGCATGACCTCGCCCGTGCTACCGGATGACCATAATTGGGATGCCTACGCTGAACCGGATTCAGAGCGGCTGATTCATATTGCGGCATCCTTAGTGGCAGGCGTAAACCATGTAAACCGTTCGATGGGGCTGTCGGATCTCTACCCGTTTGTGCTTTCCAAAGTGGCGCTGCGCAAGCTGGAGTTTGTTCACAACTGGCTGCGGCGCGGTGCGCAAGGGCTTTAGCCACGTGCGCTTTGCTTGATGCGATTTAGTGAAGGTCCAGTGCCTCGATCACCGCTGCCACCCGTTGACGAGCTTCCCCTTGCAGGGTGTTCAGGGGTTGAGGCAAGCAAGGTGCGCTAGCGCGACCAGTGAGTTCGGCAATGGTCGCCGCTACCCGAAGGCTGCCGCCATAGTCGTGATACAGCGCCCATAGCGGTGCTAAGGCGTCTGAGCGGGTTTGGGCCTGTTCAGCGTCGCCCGCTTGGGCGGCGCGTGTTAGCGCCAGCGCTAGTTCTGGGTAGAGCCCGCCCATCACCGAATACCACGCCTCGCAGCCTGCCAACAGGCCCGTCGCGGCGGCGGGGTCGCCGCTGATGCCGATGGTCACATCATTAGGAATCAGCGCCCGCAGCCGCGCCACGCGAGCTTTGGCGTCTTCTAGGTTGTAGGGCACTGGCGGAATTTTAATTGAGCGCACCTGGGGCAACTCGGCAATGCGCCCGTGCAGCTCGTCGCTGAACGTAAAGTGCGTGGTGCCGGGGTTGTCGTACACGCACAGCGGCACGCTAATGGCGCGGCTGACGGTGCTGAACAGGTTAAACACGTCGTCATCAGTCAGCTTTTGGTACGAAACAGGCGCTAACAGCAGGCCGCCAGCCCCAGCCTGCTGTGCGTGCTCAGCATTGGCCAGCACATCGCGGGTGCGCAGCGCACCAATGCCTACCACCACCGGCACCCCCGCCGCACTCTCCACGCTCAGCTTGGCCACCCGCGCCCGCTCTTCCACGCTTAAATAAGCGTAGCTACCGGTAGAACCCAGCACGCCGATGGAATCCACCTGCGCCTGCGCCAAGCGCGCCACTAGCTGGGTAAATTCCTGCTCGTTGATGCCTTGCTCATTCATGGGGGTTAATGGAAACGCACTCAGGCCGGTAAACATGGGGGTGTCCTTTTAGGGGGGGTAACTATCATGGTGATGCTCGGTGAGCGCCGTTTGTGCCTCTGCTTCGATAGCATCCAAGACATCTTCGGACACTTGATAGCGAAATTGTTTACGCCGATTTTTGGAAAGTCGCCCTTCGTTGTTGAGACACATCATGACCAAGCGGGACAAGTCACTGCCACGAATATCGTAACGCGCATTAATAGCAGCACTCACTTGGTCAAAACAGGCTAAATAACGTGTTTCAGATTTTAATTCATCTTCAAGCGCCACCTTGGCCATTTTCAATATGAATGCAACGGCATTCGTTGCGTCCCAGTAACGATAAAGCGCTGGATGGCCGTTAAATTGAAAATCGAACTGGTTCGCGTCAAACCAGTTCACTCGCCAATGCTCTCGGGCAGGTTTCGAGAACACTTCTAACGCTGCCAAGTAATCGGCCTCATGACGCTTCATAGCGACTGAAATAGGCAACAAATGATCGTGAAATAAGCTTTCCATCCGACATAACGCATGGTGGATTAAAAACCTGGAAATTCTTCCATTGCCATCCATGAACGGATGCAGAAACACAAACCCAAATGAAATGACCGCGGAGACCACCAACGCAGGCACCTGCTGAGCCGTGGAGGGATCTGACACTTGGTTTGCCCACCCTATCAAAGCGTGCATCAATTCGTCACAAAGCTCAGGTGGTGGGGGTAAGTAGCTAATGCCAATGGCACCTGGCAAGCCGTTATGCAAATAGTTTTGCTCATGGCGAAAGGCGGCTGCTTTATCGAAAGGGTTACTAATGGTGCTGTTTTGTAGTTCAATCAAATAGGTTTCTGAAAGTGGCTTACGGTCATGGGCCTGGTGTAATAGCTGCATGAAACGCTGCTGTTTATCCGGCGATGGTGTCTCGTTTTCTATGGCAAATGAAGACTGAGTTTCACTGAGGTAAGCCCACTGAATGGCGCGATCTAGCATGCCCGGTGGCAGGGAAGACATAAAAGTAGCAGCTTGCCCCAAAATATCCTCATTCAGCCAAGCGGTTATCTCAGGTGTGCGCCTGACCATCGCACAGTATTCGAGGGTTCCTAATCCATTGAAATCTATTCGCCAGCGGCTGTCACGTATTGAAGGCCCGGTAATGTATTGCTTAGGATCAAACAATGGAACTGCCCGACCTTTAACTTCTACATTGCATGGGAGGCGAGACACAAGCGCTTCATAGAGATAGCCTAACTTGCGTAAATAAATGCCGTTAGGTGAAACTTCTAGGGCCTCACACAATGCGCTTTGCGGTAAATGTGGCAACGCTGCCGCCAATATCCCCAGGTCGATACCTTCGTGTTTTAGTGCGAACACAAAGTGGGCAAGCAACGTGTCATCTGGCGCTCGCCCACTCGGCACCGCTATTTCTTGCTCTAGCCACATAATACGGGTGACAGGGCGTACCCGGGCTGGATACGTCGGTGGACATACCCCTAACGACAAATGCTCATGCAGGTATGCATAGCCAACAGTTTTCATTATATAGCGCCTTGCGACTCAACATTTTGTTCACTTCAACAACAAAATGTTGAGTAAGCAACTAAAACAAGATTTTTTATTAACCTACCAAGTGCAGCATTACTGCCCAAAGCTAAGGCCCAAGCGCAGCGCTTGTAGGCTATCGAGCTGTACCGTGACCTCATCAGAAAACAGCGGGTGGCCTTGCACGCGCACGTTGACCACTGCCTGGGAGCCACGATACCCCACGGTAACGGCGATATTGGTGCTGTCGCTCACTGGGGCCAGCCAATCATACTCGACGTTATCCACGCTTACCGATGACAGCCCACGGGCTTCTAACTGCTCCTCGACTTCCTTCTCGATCACCACACCGTAGTAGACATAGAGTCCTGCGTAGCCCAGCCCCAGCAGTACCAGCAATGAAAAGAGCTTGCCCATTGCCTTCCTCTGTTTGTGGTCATTTGCACGATAGGTGATGGATTACATCCGGCGCTTTAGCGACGCGTAGACGTTGCCTTTGTCACGCTTACCCACAGCAATAACGTAGATAAACAGTTCATCATCCACTACTTCATAGACCAGACGATAGCCTACGCTTCGAAGCTTTATTTTATAGCAGGCATCGAAACCACTGAGTTTATCGGCAGGCACACGTGGGGTTTCTAGCCTTTCAGCCAGCTTCTTTTTGAACTGTTGTTTGACGGGTGGGCTAAGCTTTTCCCACTCTTTCAAGGCCGCGGGCAAAAAGCGTAGCTTATAGGTCATCCAGTGATACCGTGACAGCCTTGTCTTTATCGGCGCGACGCTCTTCCACTAGCTTGGCCAGCTCGTAGTCTTCCAGCATCTCCATCATCGCCTCGTAAGTTTCTACAGGGACAAGGTAAGCGGCGGGCTTGTTGTGATTCAACACAGCAATGGGGGCACCGCTTGCTTGGGTCAGCAGTGCCGAAGGGTTTTTCTTTAGCTCAGAAATACTGACCGAAAAGTTAGCTAATACTTGGTGCATGGAAACCTCCTGAAGCCATAAAAAAGCTCCTTTTATAGCCCTCATATTAGCTCTTTTTTTGCGACTTCTCCAAGCGTTCGCTGTTTACATTCACCGCACATCGATGCGATGCCTAATGTCTACACCCTCTCACACTCTCCGCCAGTTCTTTCACCAGCCCATGCACCCGCGTCACGGCGTCATCGCCGCTGCTGGCGTGTTCGATGCAGTCCACCAGTGCAGAGCCCACGACCACGGCGTCGCTGAAGCGGCCAATAGTGGCGGCCTGTTCGGCGGTGCGGATACCAAAGCCTACGGCGATGGGCAGCGGCGTGTGGTCGCGCAGCTGATTAACGGCGCTTTCCAACCGTTCTGGCGTGGGGGCGCTGCCACCCGTTACCCCCGCCACGGAAACGTAGTAGATAAACCCGGAGGCGTTGGCCAGCACTTTGGGCAACCGCTTAGCATCGGTGGTGGGCGTGGCGAGGCGAATAAAATCGATGCCGTGCTGAGCGGCGGGCTGGCACAGCTCTTCGTCGTGTTCGGGCGGTAGATCCACTACGATCAGCCCATCGACGCCGGCCTTGGCAGCATCGGCCAAAAAACGCTCGACGCCGTAGCAATAAATCGGATTGTAGTAACCCATCAGCACAATGGGGGTAGTGCTGTTCTGCTCACGGAACTGGCGCACCATTTCCAACGTTTTGGCTTGGGTCTGGCCGTTTTCCAGCGCGCGCAGGGCGGCTTTTTGGATGGCGGGGCCATCGGCCATGGGGTCGCTGAACGGCATGCCGAGTTCGATGATATCCACACCCGCTTCCGGCAGACCGTGTAGCAGGCGGCGGGAGGTCTCGGCGTTTGGGTCGCCTGCGGTGAGGTAGCTGACCAGCGCCGGGCGGTTTTGCTGTTTGAGCGCGGTAAAGCACCCTTCAAGACGCGACGTCGTGTTCATGCTGCTCTCCTCCACTAGCCTGTTCTCCTCCACTACATTGCTCTCCTGTAGCGCGCTCATACGTTTTTCACTCCGAATTTATCGCCCAGGTGGTGGGCCACGCTCATCATGTCTTTATCGCCACGGCCACTGAGGTTGACCACCATTAGATGCTCGCGGGGAAGTTTAGGCGCGCGCTTAGCCACTTCAGCCAGGGCGTGGGCGGTTTCCAGGGCAGGAATGATACCCTCTTGGCGGCAGCAGATTTGAAACGCTTCCAGCGCTTCATCATCGGTGGCAGAGACATACTCAACCCGCCTTTGCTCGTGCAGCCAGGCGTGTTCGGGGCCGATGCCGGGGTAGTCGAGCCCGGCGGAAATCGAGTGAGCGTCGATAATCTGGCCATCTTCGTTTTGCAGCAGGTAGGTGCGGTTGCCGTGGAGTACGCCGGGGGTGCCGCCGTTGAGGCTCGCGGCGTGAAGACCGCTGTTGACACCTTTACCACCCGCCTCTACGCCTACCATGTGAACGCTGTCATCATTAATGAACGGGTAGAACAGGCCCATGGCGTTGGAGCCGCCTCCCACGCAGGCAATCAGCGAATCCGGCAGACGGCCCTGTTTTTCGAGCATTTGGGTGCGGGTTTCATGACCAATCACCGCTTGGAAATCGCGCACCATGGCCGGATACGGATGCGGGCCTGCCACAGTGCCGATGATGTAGAAGGTGTCGTCGACGTTCGTGACCCAATCCCGCAGCGCTTCGTTCATAGCGTCTTTTAGCGTGCCGGTGCCAGAGGTGACCGGCACGATCTCGGCACCCAGCAGCTTCATGCGGAACACGTTAGGCTGCTGACGCTCGATGTCGGTGGCACCCATATAGATCACGCAGGGCAGCCCAAAGCGAGCAGCCACGGTGGCAGTAGCCACGCCGTGCATGCCTGCACCGGTTTCGGCGATGATTCGCTTTTTGCCCATCTGCTTGGCGAGCAGCACCTGACCAATGCAATTGTTAATTTTATGCGCGCCGGTGTGGTTCAGCTCTTCACGCTTGAGGTAAATACTCGCACCGCCAAAGTGCTCCGTGAGACGCTCGGCAAAGTAGAGCGGGCTAGGACGGCCGACGTAGTCGCCCTGGAAATAGGCAAGCTGACGCTGGAATTCCGGATCGTTTTTGGCCGCATCGTACTCATCCTGCAACTCAAGAATCAGCGGCATCAGAGTTTCAGCGACAAAGCGGCCACCGAAACTGCCGAATAGCCCGTTGGCATCGGGCAAAAAACTTAACGGTTTGTTCATCACGACCTCTATGGGTTGGGTGCGATTTAGAATAGTGATGACGTTAGCGCAGGCAGGCGGGAAGAAAAATCGATAAGATGGCAAGCACCTGTGAGTTTTACGCAACTATTTGAAGAGGCCCCCATGCAACACAGCCTGCCGCCGTTAAGCGCCCTGCGCGCCTTTGAAGCCACCGCCCGGCTAGGCAGCGTGACTGCCGCCGCCAACGAGCTAAGCGTGACCCACGGTGCGGTAAGCCGCCAGTTAAAGACCCTGGATGAGCATTTTGGCGTCGCGCTGTTTACCAAAGCCGGACGCGGGCTGGTGCTTACCCACCATGGCGAGCAGCTGCAAAGCGGCGTAGGGGAGGCGTTTGCCAAGCTTAGAGATAGTTGCACCCTGCTCAAGCATGAGGTGAAAGACGCGCCCTTTACCCTGGCCTGCCCCGGCAGCTTGCTAGCACGCTGGCTGATACCCCGCTTAGAACGCCTAAACCAAGCGCTGCCCGAGCTAAAGCTTCAGGTGGTAGTGAGCGATACCGAGCAACCCGGCCAACCCGATGCCAACGCAACCCTGGCCTTTTTCGAGCCGCCCTGGCCTGCTGATGGCGAGATGATAGCGCTGATGCCCGAGAAGATTTGCGCGGTGGTTAGTTCGCAGCTGGCCGCCCATATCGACCCACTCAGCCCCGAAACGCTACTGGCGAATAAACTGCTCTACACTACGTCGCGGCCCCAGGCGTGGCCGCAGTGGGCCAACGCCCACGGGCTTGGGCAGGCGCAACTTGAAGAGGCGCTCAGCAAAGGCCAGGGGTTTGGCCACCTGTACTACTTGGTGGAAGCAGCGGTGGCAGGGTTGGGTATCGCTATTGCACCAACGCTCTTGGTGGCCGATGACCTGACAAGCGGGCGGCTCATCGCCCCTTGGGGGAGTATTGAAACCCCAGCAAGGCTTTGCCTATGGCTACCCCCGCATACTAATGCCCTTCGCAGCGAATCACTGGCTGGCTGGTTACGGAAGGAGCTAGGTGGTTAGCGCCCTACCCTATGCGGATTACACTAGAAATGCCCGTTTGTTGCCGTCGAGGTCGTGAACATAGGCAGCATAGAAGCCTTTATATGTGCCAGCACCTTATGTCTCCTTTTGGATGCTCATAGCGATGGAAGTTATGCCACAACGCCAAACAGCCGCCCGATAAAGGAAGTAAGCGCCATCGCCAGCGCCCCCCAAAACAGCACGCGAAAGGCGGCTTGGCGCACCGGTGCCCCACCAACTTTGGCTGCTAGCGCCCCTAACAAAGCCAACAAGGCGAGCGATGCCACGGCGACCAACGGAATCAGCAGCACCAGCGGTACCCACCAGGCTATCAAAAGGGGAATTAATGCCCCAGAGGTAAATGTAGCGGCTGAATAGAGCGCCGCCTGCAGAGGCCTAGGTTGAGTGGTATCGGTGATGCCAATTTCATCCCGAGCATGGGCACCCAGCGCGTCTTTTTGCATTAGCTGCTCGGCCACTTGGCTAGCGAGTTCAGGTGTTAGCCCCCGCTCTACATAAATCGCCGCCAGCTCTTCCTGCTCTGCTTCGAAATGATCGGCAAGGGCATGGCGCTCAATGGCTAAATCGGCGCGCTCGGTGTCTGATTGCGAACTGACCGATACGTACTCCCCCGCCGCCATTGACATGGCCCCCGCGACCAAACCCGCCAGCCCCGCTAATACAATATCGCTTTGAATAGTAGAAGCTGCCGCCACCCCGAGAATTAGGCTGCTAGTGGAAACAATGCCATCGTTTGCGCCCATCACGGCAGCCCGTAGCCAGCCTGCACGGTGGGAGCGATGGTGTTCTTTGTGGGTCATAGAGCAGCCTCTTGAGGACCTGGGTTCAACTTAGTTGATATTAGGTGATGTCTTGCCCCCAGGCACTAGCTATCAAAGGAAGCCCAGCCCTGCCTATGCGCAACGTGGTGCGTATGCATGAGCAGGCTCCTGCTCCGTGAGAATAGGCACTTTATTCCACTCACGGTATAACCCCAAATGGTACAGCGAGCGTGCGTTTGTCATTTTGGGCAGGTATGGTCTTATTCTGATTTGGGTAAACAAGGAGTTGTGATGCCACGCTATTCATTGATAACCACGCTAGCCCTGCTGACAAGCACCTCTACCGCTGCCGTAGCGGCGAGCGAGACACCGCTTACCCAACAGCTTAACGACTTAGAAAATTTCCAAGTGATTGCCCATCGCGGGGCAAGCGGGCATGCGCCGGAAAGCACATTAGCAGCCTACGAGCTGGCCCATGAGTGGGGCGTGGATTATCTGGAACTGGATGCCCAGCTAAGCGCTGATGGCGAGGTGGTGATCTTCCACGATGGCACCCTTGAACGCACCAGCGATGGCGAAGGCCATATCCATGATTACACCCTGGCTGAGTTGAAAGCGTTGGATACCGGCTCGTGGTTTCACGAAGCGAATCCCGAGTATGCAGATACGGATTTTTCCGGCACGCAGATCCTGACGCTTAACGAGCTGTTCGACCACTTTGGTCAAACGACGCGTTATTACATCGAGACAAAATCCCCTGACCTTAACCCTGGCCTGGAAGAGGCGTTGGTGGAGCGTCTTGAAGCCTACGATATGATTGATGAAGGCCGAGTATTGGTGCAATCGTTTGACCAGCAAAGCCTGCTCAAACTGCAGGCACTCAACCCTAATCTGCCGCTAATTCAACTGCTGTGGTACTCCCCTAGCGAGCAAAATAGCGAACGGTTGGTGGAGTGGAATAACACCACACCAGGGCCAGGTGAGATTAGCGATGCTGACTTCCAGGCTATTGCCGAGTATGCGGTAGGAATTGGCACCAACGCGACCTATCAGGGCAACGAAGTAATTGATGAGGCCTTTATCCGCCAAGCCCAAGCTAACGGTCTGCCAGTACACGTTTACACCATCAATGAACCAGATGAGATGCAGCGCTTAAGGGCGCTGGGGGCGAACGGCCTGTTTACCGACTACCCCGACCGCCTGCTTGAGTTAGTAAAGTAATCACCCGCATTGACGCCTTTAGGAGGTCGCACCGGAGGAGGTGAACTCCTGCGGTGTTACGCTAGCAAACTTCTCTACAAAAAATACCAGGGTTTCAGGATGGCGGAAGCGCCGCTCAAAGGTTTCCTGACTACGCTCTGTGCGGCGCGTTATCCGAGCGTGATAGACACTGCCAACCTTGGCCACATTGACGCTATTTTCATGGCCGGGCTCACGATGCACGGCAGTCACCGTCGCTTTTGTCTCGAGCATGGCTGCTAGCCTTTGCGCGGTAGCGCGTTCCTCGTCCGTCGCCCACAGCGGCTGGTCACGGTTGCCATAGTGGTAAAGTAGCACCGCCAGTAGCATGGCAAAAATACTGCTGGTAAGCATCCAGGTCAGCAAAACACCGGAAACGGGCATGGTCAGCATAATCACTAGCTGAGCCACACTCCCCACCACAAACACTCCTGCCAACGGCCGCCACATGCGCTGGCCCATGACACCACGCTTGAGAATATATCCCCACAGTCCGACCACGCCTAGCACACCAAAAAACAGGTGCGCCAAGGCAAATGGTGTTCCTCCACCGGAAAACACGGCCACGATACCTATCACGGGAAGCAGGCTGTATAGCACCGCCAGTAGAATATAGGCACGCTGAAGGGACATAGAGGACTCCTTATTTCATGGTAAAGCCGCGTTTCACCAAGAAATCACGCATATGGGGGCGCAGCTTGCTATCAAACAGAGGGGTTAGGTTGTGCGACCAATCACTATTTTTATTGCCGCTACTACGAGAGTGATAGTACGCCTGCATGGTGTCGTCAAAGGCAGCCACATACTCGCTATCATCAGTGTAGTAGTCCTCTTTCAGAATCGCTTCAACGGGCAGGCGCGGCTTCACTTCTGGATGATGGGCGGGGTAACCAAGGCACATACCAAATACTGGATAAACATGGGCAGGAAGCCGCAGCAGCTCGCTTACCGCTTCTGGGTTGTTGCGAATACCGCCGATATAGCAGATTCCTAGGCCTTCCGACTCGGCAGCCACCGCCACATTTTGTGCCATAAGCGCGGTATCCACGGTGGCGACCAGCAGCTGCTCGGTCATGCCGCGCTCAACGTTTGCGCCCGTGCGGGCGGAAGCCTCGGTTGGGCGCTTCATATCCGCGCAGAAGACCAGAAACGCCCCGCTACTAGCGACATAGCCCTGCCCACCTGCCAGCTCGGCAATCGCTTCACGGTTGGCCGGATCTTTGACATGAATCACGGTGTACGCCTGCACGTGGCTGGACGTCGCCGCGGCCTGGCCTGCTTTAATCAACTCAACCAGCAAGCCTTTAGGCACTTCTTGATCGGTAAATTTACGAATCGAACGGTGGGACTGCAGTAATTTAATAACATCATTCATAACAGGTGCCTCTTCAATAAAGTCGATTAACGGTTACTCGGTTAGCGCTTACGGCGCTGAAATAAGCCTTGTTTACACTCCCGCTGCGCTTCTACGTCGCCACGAATCTGGGCATGGCTAATCAGCGCAAAAATGAACGTACCGCCAATCACGTTACCGGCCAGCGTAGGAAGCGCAAAGCCTACCACTGCGTCGTACCAAGAGAGTTGGCCATCAAAGACTAAATAAAGTGCTTCGCTCGTTCCGACGATAATGTGGGTAAACCCACCAATCGCCATCACGTAGGTGATGATAATAATTATCCAGACTTTTGCTTGATCAGCGGCGGGAATCAGCCACACCAGCGTGGCAATCATCCAGCCCGCCAATATCCCCTTAGAGAACATCTCCATCGGCGTATTTGCCATCATGTGCTCACCCAGGGCAATAAAGGCCTGGTGGGTAGCCTCATCGAACATTGGCAAATGCAGAAAGGTAAACGATGAGAGCGCTGCCCCTAGTAAGTTACCGATCAGCACCACGCCCCACAGCCGGCCCAAGGCGCCAACATTAGGCAGCGTCGGGTGGCTCATTACAGGCAGTACGGCGGTAACCGTATTCTCGGTAAACAGTTGCTGTCGAGCTAAAATAACAACAATAAAACCAACCGTGTAGCCAATACACTCCACCAAAAAACCAGTATCCGTTTCCGGCAAGTGGGCATGCAGAACGCCACGCGCTACCATGGAGAAGCTCATGGAGATACCGGCCGCAATAGCCGACCAAAGCAGCGCCATAGAGTCTCGGGAGAGTTCTTTTTGCCCCTCTAACCGCAAGTGTTGATGCACCACCGCCGCCCTGGAGGGCAGCTTAGCTTCACGCTCTTCTTTGGGGGAGGAGTCCTCGGAAGAAGACGACTCACTTCGCGAGCTGTCCTCTCCATGCTCTTCACCACCTTCAAAATTATCGTCCGCTTGATGCTGCTGATGCATAGGTTCCCTCCCTGGTCATTCATCAGCGTAACCGTATTGCCTATGGTTGGGTAGGTGTGCAATGTGGTTATCGCTTAGTTAATAACGTACGGTAGATGAGGATTTTTGCGTGATGCTGCGCGCATCAAAATGAACGCTCGCTATACTATGGATATCCTTTCAGGATTAATAAACGATGCTAGGAAGCCGATATGTCAAACGCCTTTCATACACCGTCAGGACAGGCAGGGAATGCTAGCCGTTCTGCGGAACACACCGCCTTTTCACCTAAACTGGGCAACGACGTTGTAAAACTGCTCTCTCCCCAGCCTGAGCAACGCATTCTGGATCTTGGCTGTGGCGACGGCGCTTTAACCGCGCGCATCATGCAGTTAGGTGCTGATGTACTGGGTGTTGATGCCTCCCCCGACATGGTGGAAGCCGCACAGCAACGGGGAGTCACAGCCCGGGTCATTGATGGCCACCAGCTACCGTTCGACCATGAGTTTGACGCAGTATTCAGCAATGATGCGCTGCACTGGATGCTTGACCCACAAGCGGTGTTATCAGGGGTGAAACGAGCCTTGAAACCAGGCGGGCGCTTTGTTGCCGAGTTTGGCGGCCATGGTAACGTCGCCGCTATTTGCACCGCGCTAATTGCTTCGCTGCAGTTTCGGGGCATTAGTTCAAAAGGGCGTCATCCTTGGTATTTCCCTACCACACAGGAGTATACCAACCTGCTGCAAACCGTCGGTTTTCACATCGACAGCATCGAACTAATCCCTCGTCCCACGCCACTTCCCAATGGGATGGGAAACTGGTTAGACACCTACGCCAGCCCCTTCTTCCACGGACTGGAGGATGATCTAAAAGAGGCTATTTTCGATAACACGATTAACCTGTTAGCACACAGCCTAAGCGATGGGCATGGTAACTGGACGGCGGATTACGTTCGGTTGCGCGTGGTTGCCCACGTTTGAAGAGGCTGCGGCTGATCACCAGCCGCAGCCATGAAGCGCTAAGCTAAAGCCTGCGTTTAGCAACAACCACACTTCGAAAGATGATTACCACTGCAAGCCTTAAGCAGCGCCATTTTTCAGCGTCGCCATATCGATCACGAAGCGGTAGCGCACATCGCCTTTCTCCATACGCTCAAAGCCTTCGTTGATCTTATTAATATCGAGCATCTCAATATCGCAGGTAATGTTCTGCTCGGCGCACAGCTTGAGCAGCTCTTCGGTTTCGGCAATACCGCCGATCAGTGAACCTGCTACAACGCGGCGCTTGAATACTAGGTTAAAGGCTTCGATGGCAGGCTCGATAGGCTCTAAGAGACCGACTAGGATATGCGTGCCATCGTACTTCAGCGACTTCAGATAGGGGTTCAGGTCGTGCTGGACCGGAACGGTATCCAGCATAAAATCGAAGGTATCGGCAACAGCGTCCATTTGCGCCTGGTCGCTTGAGACCACCACATGGTCGGCCCCGTTACGCTTGGCTTCTTCGACTTTGGCATTAGAGCGGGTGAACACGGTCACTTCGGCACCCAGGGCTTTGGCCAGTTTGACGCCCATGTGACCCAGGCCGCCCATACCAATAATGCCCACTTTATGGCCTTTACCCACGCCGTGGTGCTTCAGCGGCGAGTAAGTGGTAATGCCGGCACACAGGATCGGCGCAGCGGAGGCAAGATCAATACCGTCAGGCATTTGCAAGACAAAGTGCTCGCTCACAACGATGGAGTCGGAGTAGCCGCCCTGGGTCAAAGTGCCGTCCTGGCGATCGGGGCTGCCGTAGGTCATGGTGAACCCTTCCAGGCAGTACTGCTCAACGCCATCTTTGCAGGCAGAACAGGTGCGGCAAGAGTCCACCATACAGCCAACCCCCACCAAGTCACCGGCTTTAAAACGCGTGACATCGCTGCCCACCGCCGTCACACGGCCGACAATTTCGTGGCCCGGTACCACCGGGTACTGGCTCATGCCCCAGTCATTACGGGCAAAGTGCAGGTCGCTGTGGCACACGCCGCAGTAAAGAATTTCAATGGCAACATCATCGGGGCGCGGCTCGCGGCGCTCAAAGGTAAACGGCGCAAGGGGCTTATCAGCGGAAAACGCGGCGTAGGATTTTGCTTGGCTCATGGAAACTCCTTTTTAATACATCCCGCAGGAGCACTATGGGGGAAGTGCGAAGACGCGATGTGGTGTTTTAAATGCTGAAAGGCGAGCAAGGCCCTGCCCTATAGGCGTTAGTGAAAGGTCACGGCAACTACTCACGCATTATCCTGGCGCTCTCGCGGCTGCAAACCCGCTTTGCGGAGTAGCGGCTGCGCTTGCTTATGGCGCAGCCGCTACGATAAACGCTATTTTGGCGATTCGCCGCGGCAGCATCGACGCCAGGAGCAGACGCTGCGCGCCTGATAGCGAAAGGCTTATTTGGCAAAAATCTGGCTCTTATCCTTAAACGCCTTGAACTCTAAGGCATTACCGCAGGGGTCGAGCAGGAACATGGTGGCCTGCTCGCCCACTTCGCCTTTAAAGCGAATGTAAGGCTCGATGACAAAGTCAGTACCGCGCGCTTTCAAGCGCTCGGCCAGTGCTTCCCACTCGTCCCACTCTAGAATCACCCCAAAGTGCGGCACTGGGACGTTATGGCCATCCACCGGATTGGTGTGGGCGCTCTCCTGGCCCGGCGTTTTGGGATGCTCATGGATCACCAGCTGGTGGCCAAAGAAATTGAAGTCTACCCAGTGGTCGCTTGAGCGACCCTCTTCCAGGCCGAACACATCGTTATAAAAGGCTCGAGCCAGCGCAACGTCGTATACGGGTATCGCCAAGTGAAAAGGGGAAAGGCTCATGGATATCTCCTGGTGTGTCGCTTTTATGGGTAAGTGGCTAGCGCGCTGCGCCGCCACCGTGCCACTATCCTAAAAGGCGCTATACAAAAATAAAAACAATTGTTTTTTGATGAAACGATAAATTTCTCAAGAGCCGGAGAAGTTAGACCTGCGCTGCGCCAGCACTTAAAGGGAGCCGACAACCGCTAACGGGCACACAGCGCCTGATCACGCTCATCGGCATAGCGAGCCTTATGCTCGGAAGTTTCACTAGGGAAACGGCCAAGCGCGACGGCTTTCTCAAAAAAGCCGCTGGCCGGTAAAGCATCGCCTCGACGACTCACCACCAGCGCTGCGATCATGGGCCGCCCGGCAGCCACATCTTCTTCCATCAGCTGCTCAAGTGCCTGGGCAACCCGTGCAATGGTACGCGGAGGAGTCAGCCCCAGGGCGCTGGCTACCTGCTGATAGGTCATGGGCAGGGTAGCTGTGGGCGCTTGGTGTAACAAGGTGCGTACTTGGGTGGCTAACGTATCGGTGCTGGGTTGATTCATTGATATGTTATATCTCTTACAGAAAGGCTAGGTTTCACTAATAAAGACTCAGTGAACTTGCTTTTTATGGGTAGCGCTCTCACGTGTGAGGATATGCTGCGCATCCAGCCCGCCAATCGGCACATCCATACTAGGTGGAATATCGCCACTGAGCTGTAGGGCTTGGTAGCGCAGTGCGCATACCCGCAAGAACGAGGTAAAGTTACCCAAATCATGCCCGGCATCAATCGACTCGTGGTAGAGCCGAGTAATCATTTGCGCCGTGTTCATACCGTCCCGCTGGGCGATCTCTTCCAGCAGCCGCCAGAAATAGTTTTCCATTCGCACGCTTGTCACCATGCCATCAATGCGTAGCGAGTGCGTAGCGCTACGCCACAGCTCTGGGTCCGCATCAATAAACAGTTTGCACATAGCGGTTATCTGCTCCTTAAAGCTTGGCCATCATTGGCCAAAAAGGATTTATCCGCACCCGGTTGACATGCCGTGCTGGCAAACAACTCGGGCCTCTTGACGCTCAGTTGCGCCGGAGAAACGTCCCAACAATAGTCGCTTGACCTCGCCGTGCGGCATGTACCGCGTAATGTCGGGGTCATCAAGCCTTGCCAGGACATTCCGCGCAGCATTGACATCCGCCTGGATCACGTCCCCGTTTGCACGGTAAAACTTGTCGCCACGGCGCTCACCTTCCAGGCGTCCCGTGATCGAGTCCATTTGCGACGTATAGGCGGCGTTCACGATGTCGTGACGGGTGCCACGCTGCTGCGATACTTCGTCGAGCGCCTGGGCCAGCACCCCCTTGGCCCAGTGGCTCATGCGGCGGTTGTAATCCCGCCACTGTACCTTGCCCGCGATGGGCTGAGTCAGGTCTTCCGAAGCGAGAAGCGCCGCCTCGTCCATGATGGTATGAGCCGCCTGATAGGCGATGGTGCGAAGGTGCTGCTGGGTGCGCTGGCGGCGAGCCACTTGCTTCTTCTTACCCAGATGATTGGCGCGGATGCGTTCGGCCTTGGCGATCCGTCCTGCCGCCCGATGCTTCTTTTCCAGGGCGTGCAGGCGATTGCGCGCCTTGCCAGTGGCGGATACCTGATGGCTGTACGCAGTGAGCACTTGACCGAACGACTCGCCATGATGCTGGCCTTGCGAGTCAGTGAAGGCCTCCGTGTAGCCCTTATCGACACCCATTACCTTGTCCCCATGAGGCCGCCCTGGCGGTTTCTCGTAGGCATAATGGATCTCGACCTTTCCCTCCCGAACGATGACGCGCAGATTCTTCTTTTCCAGGCTGACGTTCTTGCCTGACGTCGTGGTGTATAGCGTGATGCTGCCGCCCACCTTTTTGGACAGATGCAATGTAATAACCAGTTGGCCGTCGATGATTCGCTCACTGTGCTTGTCGGAACGGACGACGAACTGGTTACTACACTGGCTTTTGCCATGCCTGAAATGTTTGCGCATCATGCGATGCAGATAGGTATCTTCTAGCCATTTGTCCTGTTTCAGCAGCGTGTAGAGGTGTTTGCGTTCGGTTTCGTCCGTGGTGCGTGCGGCCACGGCCCGGCGCACCTTGTGCTTGGCAGCCGCCTTGTAGGTCAGGATGTCGTTGATCACATCCTTAGTGGATTCGGCGCGAACCGTGCCATCCAGTGGCAAGTCTGTATGCCAGCCACCCTGGGTTATTTCCTTGCGAACGGCGCTGGCGCTCTTGCCAACGGTACCAAGGGCACCGTACCGGCGCCAAAGGTCGGCCCGAATGAACCCCATCGTCCGGCACATCGCCAGCAAACGCGAAAGATCCGGACTCGTTGCATAAAGAATGCGTGTGACGGTGGTCATAACACTTCCTCTCTCGGCTCCCTGGCCGCGGGATAGTCTGCTTTCATCTGCTGCTTGTACTTTCTCATGCCGTACAATCGACAACTGAAGGTATGAACGATGGCCAGAAGATCCTCGACCATTTCCTGTTCAGGAGACAGCGTCTCCTGATTGGCCACAATGATCTCGCACCCATGTTCGGCGGCGATGTGGTCGAGCAGATCGAAGCCGAAACGAGCGAGTCTGTCTCGGTGAGCCACAACGACCCGCTCGATCTCGCCTTGCTGTATTCGATCCAGCAGCGACAGGAACTTTCTGCGCTTGAAGTTCATGCTGCCACCGACTTCCTTGACCCACTCGTCCACCGGTAGGGCAGCGGAAAGGCAGAACTGCTCCATGGCATCCACTTGGGATTGCAGGTCATCCTTCTGCCCTGCGCTGCTGACGCGGCAATAGACAACCGTTAATCGACGCTCGGGCTTCCTCTGGAGAATAAGGCGGACATCGGCTTCATCAAAATAGCGATGACCGGAAGGCATCCGCTTTGAGACAAGTCGACCTTCGCGTTCCCAGCGCCGGATGGTGCTAGGAGAGCGCCCCACCCGTTTTGCAAATTCACTGATGCGATATTTTTTATCCATAGTGGATAGTTTTGATCAACAATAGGCAAGTATCAAGCATCAGTTAAAATCTCCTTACCCCCACCAACATGATATCGCTCCTGTTCAGCATAGCGGTTGGCGTATTGCGCGCCCAGCAAACTGGGCGCGCATCTGAGCTATACCGCGACACTACTTATTCAGTAGCGCCATAAACTGCGCTAGCCAGGCGGGGTGGGCAGGCCACGCGGGGGCGGTCACCAGGTTGCCGTCGGTCACGGCTTCCGTCACTTCGATATTAGCAAACCGGCCACCGGCCAACTCAACCTCCGGCTGGCAAGCGGGGTAAGCCGAGCACTGTTTGCCCTCCAGCACTTTAGCGGCGGCCAGCAGCTGAGCACCATGACAAATCGCCGCTACCGGTTTCTGGGTATCAAAAAAGTGCTTTACCATCGCCAGTACTTCTTGATTCAGCCTCAGATACTCTGGCGCACGGCCACCTGGCACGACCAAGGCGTCATAATCAGCGGGATTAACGTTGGCAAAGTCCGCATTTAGCGCAAACCGGTGCCCTGGCTTTTCAGTGTAGGTTTGATCGCCTTCAAAATCATGAATGGCTGTAGCAACAGTGTCCCCCGAGGCTTTACCGGGGCAAACTGCATCTACTTGGTGCCCCACCGCCATCAGCGCCTGAAAGGGCACCATGGTTTCGTAATCTTCGGTGAAGTCGCCGGTAATCATTAGAATACGCTTGCCGCTCATCTCCGTTCTCCTTGTGATTGTGTTGAGGTGGAGCACACGCCACGGGCGTGTTTATTGAGACTAGCAAGGGCCACACTCTGGCGGGTAGTACGCCTTTACTACACAGCGCAATATTATGTCTTGAGGGGTAGACCTACAGGCAGATAGGGGAATAGCGAACACCACCGGGTGTTCGCTATCGCCTGTGCAAGAGCCGTTTTTAAAGCATCGGCCTTTCAGCGTTAGGTTAAGCGTGCCACATCATTTTTGGCAGGCAATGTGGCATGGCGCTTCCCAGGAGGATGGTTAACGTTGAAGCGGCTCACCAAGGTTTGCATATCACTTGCACGTTCATCCAGGGTATGGCTAGCACTGGCTGCATCCTGTACCAAGCGGGCGTTTTGGTGCGTCACTTGATCAAGCTGCGAAATGGCCCGATTGATTTGCTCAATACCCGTTGACTGCTCTTTTGTGGCATCCGCAATCTCCGTCACGTAACGAGTGACTTCAGCGAGGCTGTTTATAATATCTTGCAGATGATGGCTAGAGGCAGTGACTAACTGCTCACCTTCGCTCACTTTCTGCACGCTATCGTCCACCAAGTGGCGAATTTGAGCGGCCTCCTCCGCGCTGCGTCCTGCCAGTTTACGTACTTCCTGGGCCACAACCGCAAAACCACGCCCCTGCTCGCCTGCCCGGGCGGCTTCTACCGAAGCGTTCAGAGCTAACAGGTTCGTCTGGAAAGCGATATCGTCAATGGCTTTGATAATCGAGGTGATCTTTTCACTCGCCTGCCGAATATCGCTCATCGCCGCCGTGGTGCGCTTGGCAACATCCCCCGCAGAGCGGGCACGCTCATCGACACTACCACTCGCTCCTTTGGCTTGGTCGGCATAATCGGCAGTCTGTTTTACCGTGGCGGTAATCTGCTCCAGACTAGAGGCTGTTTCGGCCAGCGAAGCCGCCTGCTGGTCGGTCCGCTGAGATAGGTTTTCATTCCCTGCGGCAATCTGGCGACTGCTGGTGGCAATCGATTCAGCGCTCTCACGAATTTGCGCCACCATGCCTTCAAAAGTGTCCATCATCCGGTTAAAGGCTTGTGCGGCCTGGCCAACCTCGTCGTTGCGCTCTAGCGCTAAGCGCATGGAGAGGTCCGCATTTTCGCCAGCAGCGCCGCTAATGTTCTCCATTTGACGCCGCATTGCCACTAGCGGGCCTAGCACTCGGACCAGGGTACGCCAACCGAAAATAGCGAGTACGACGATAACGCCTAACGTCACCAACATCAGCAGCGTACGCCCTGCATTCGCTAGAGCTTGTGCTTCATCGCTAGCATTTGCCGCCTGCTCAACCGTGTAAGCTTCGATATTATTCAGTGCTCCACGCATTTGCGTGGTGGCCTGGGCCACATCGGCCAGAGCAGCTTGCACTTGGGCACCTAGCGCTAGCTGCTGCTGGCGCAGTGCATAGACAGAATCTGCATCCTCAACCATCAGGCCATTCAGCTCAACGATGACCGCATCAAGCTGCTTAATCATTTCACGCTGAACAAAGGTCGTATCCGGTGCCTCTGCGATAGTCGCTAACGATTGGCGCGCTAGCGACACTTGCTGAGCGATGTGGTTGCTATGCAGGTTGACCAGCGCATCCACGCTATCCACCTGCATCATCTGGCGCCCTAAATCGGAAAGGGCGGCTACTGCCATGCGTGCGTTGCTACTTAGCCGCCCGACATCTACCTGTGCGTCAAAGATGCGATCCAGTAGCCGCGTCGGCAGCGTGGTCGTTCCCTCCTGCCGCCAGGCTTCCACTAGCGCACGCTGGATGCGCGCTTCACGCACTTCGGCAAGTGCCGTGCGGCCCGCAATATCTTCGGCACTGCGCATCACATTGGTAATGGCGGCTTCCATTTGGATGATTTGCTCGGCCATTTGCGCCTTCAGGCTCAGCGTATCGTGGCGCACTCGCTCTAGCGCCTCGTCACCTGATAAGAGCATTTGGTAGTCGTTATCCAGCGCAGCCAGCTGGTCTGCTGCTCCCGTCTGTTCAATACGCGCAAGCCCTGCTCGCGCCTGGGCATAGCGATCTTCTAAGGCGCTGCGAGGCGTAACATCTGACAACGCTTGTGGATCTTCAGCCGCCAGCAAATCAGCATGCCGCTGCCCAAAAGCGCCCATCGTCAGCACCATGCTACGACTAGCATCCTGCAGGGGCAGCACTTCATCGGTAATAAATTGCTGAACATTAATTAACCGCTGGTTGGTCATCCAGCCCGTTCCCGCTAGCACAATAGCGCCCAGCACCGCAGCGACAAATAGGCTAATCAACATAGCACGGATACTTATGGTCTTTTTCATTAGGGTCGTTCGCCGTGTCAGAGATAATGCAAACAGGGAGTTACTGGGCTATGTTGGCCCAATCCACCGGCACGAACTGGCCGTTTTGGATAACCGTAGGCCACACAGCATCACTTGCTTGGTGGTCATTCGGGCCCAAAGTAAGCGGCTCCCCAACACCTATATCTATGCTGCCAAGGCTTAATAAGCCATCTACTATTGCTTCACGGTCGGGATTGCTACCTGCGGCTTTAACTCCCTCCACAAACAGTTTGGCCGCAAGGTAGCCCTCTAGGGAGATAAAGTCAGGGACGGCGTCAGGGGCATATTCCGTCAGCGCTTGGCGATACTCTGCTACCGCAGGAAGATCAGCATCCAACGGCGGTACCACTTGGGTCACAATAACGCCTTCTGCGCGCGAACCCAGGGCCTCTAGCAGCGCCTGACTGCCCACAAACGAGACATTAAGGAAAAGGGTATCCGGCAGGTCTTGCCGGGCTTCGCGGATAAAATCTGCGGCAGGGCCGAACGTACCCACAATGATGACCGCACGTGGCGTGACTGGTGCTTGGAGGATCGTCGCTAAGCCCTGGTGAATATTTCGAGTTCCACGGGTAAATCGGCCATGCACCAAGCTAGCCGTATCAGAGAACCCTCGTGCTTGTAGGGCGCTTATTGCACCGTTATAGCCCGCATCGCCAAAACTATCGTTCTGGGTGAAAAAAGCGATTTCATTTGGCTGAATTCCCGCCGCAAGCAGCCCATCCACCATGGCAGCGGTCTCTTGCACGTAGCTTGCTCGGTAGTTGATCACATAGCGGTCAGGCGGCGAACGGCGCAGAATCCCTGCACCGGTAAACGCGCCAAATAGCAGCGTCTCGGCCTGATTATAAATGGGGATGGTGACCGCCGCGGTCGGCGTTCCCACATTACCAACGGCCGCCAGTATCTTCTCATCGCTGACTAAGTCGCGGGTGTGCTTGGCAGCCTGTAGCGGCACATATTGATCATCGTAAGCTTTTAACGCCAACGGATTGCCATTAACTCCCCCTTCAGCATTTATCTTGGAAAAGTAAGCTTGGATCCCCTGCTGCATACCGATACCTAACGGAGCAGCCCCCCCACTTGACGGGGCGACGATACCTACCGTGAGCTCTGCCTGAGCTAGAGGTGCCGCTAACAGCCCGACTATGAATGGCCATGCCTTTAAACGCCGCATCGTGTTCCCCCACCCCATGGTGCTTTTTTCTAATATCGGCGAAAGCATATACGACTTACGCCTAGACAGCCTTAAACAGAATGTAATAAAACGTGTCACGTTCTACATAGGGCGTTTAAGCGCAAATCGGTCGGTAATGCGGACATAATCACTACCTGCTAAGCGACCTATGGGTTGAAGCGTTTCCATGTTCACATGGTGCCCATCCCAAACGTCATCACCCGCATGTATCGCCACTATTTGTACCAATACAAGGCTTCCTGATAATGGCCGTTCACCAAAACGAATGATATCCACCAGTTTGCAACCAAATGCCACCGGTGCTGCTGCTATCCGCGGTACGCTCACGCCTGGCATGGCGGCTTTTTCCAGCCCCGCCAGGACAAACTCATCCTCTTCTCTTGGTAGGCTCGCGCTGGTGGTGTTTAACGCCTCAATAAGCCTTTCCGTACCTACATGCACCACACACTCTTCCACTTCATTTAAGTTTCGCAGGGTATCTTTTGGCTGGGCATTGCCATCCAACAATGGCGAAAAAGCCAAGACAGGAGGATCCACACTGGCAATATTGAAAAATGAGAATGGCGCAAGATTCGCGTTGCCGCGTTTATCCTGAGTCGCCACCCAGGCGATAGGCCGTGGGCATACGCTGCCAGATAGCAGGCGGTACAGCACGCCAGCACTCAGTGGCGCTGTCTCTAGCAAGACTTCCATGGGCGCTCCTTTTGGAAAATATGTGGAGGTACTATGTTGTGGCGCTCTACCGCTTTGTGACGCTCTACTCTACTTTACGTTTTGCCACTCATCAGGCTGCCTAGCAAGGAAACGGACTATGAATATTGTCATTCCAGATGACTATCAGGATTGTGTGCGAGGCCTTGACGCATTTGCACTGCTTCATGACCATCAGGTCACGCTATATAACGATACGGTTAGCGAGCTAGACGCCCTGGTCGAGCGCTTTAGAGAAGCGGATGCGTTAGTGCTGATACGCGAGCGGACGCCCATCACGGCGGACCTGCTGGAGCGACTGCCCAAGCTAAAAGTGATCAGCCAGACCGGGGGCGGCGTCGCCCATGTGGACCTTGACGCCTGCCGCCGCCATGGCGTGACGGTGATGACCGGAAAAGGCTCCCCCTATGCCGCCGCTGAGCTCACCTGGGGGCTGGTATTAGCAGCAATGCGGCATATTCCCGAGGAGGTTGATAACCTAAAGGCAGGCCGTTGGCAGCGTACTTTAGGCACAGGGCTGAAAGGACGCACGCTGGGCATTTTCGGCTACGGCAAAATCGGCAGCCTAGTCGCACGCTATGGCCAGGCCTTTGAGATGAAGGTTCTGGTCTGGGGGCGCGAAGGCACCCGCCAGCGCGCTAAGGAGGCCGGATTAGCAGTGGCAGAGAGCCAAGAAGCCCTGTTTGCACAGTCGGATGTGCTGAGCCTGCACCTGCGCTTGAATGAGGCTACCCAAGGCATTGTCACCGCAGCCCACCTTGCACTCATGAAACCAACCGCCCTGCTTGTGAATACCAGCCGAGCGCCGTTAATCGCGCCAGGCGCGCTTGAAGCTGCATTAAAAGCGGGCCAACCGGGCCGTGCGGCAGTGGATGTCTTTGACGAAGAGCCGCTGATTAACCACCCACTGTTAGCACTGCCGAATCTCACCGCTACCCCCCACCTCGGCTATGTAGAAAAAGATAGCTACGAGCTCTATTTCCACGATGCGTTTAGCAATTTGCTGGCCTTTGAAAGGGGTCAGGCGGTCACTAATTTAGCGAAGTAGCAGAGCCGACGGCCGTCGCCTCCCTGACAAATGTGCTAGCCTACTACGCCACAGACGACACAGAGGAACTGAATGCTCACTATTTCCAATAGCGTCAGCGTGGCGGAGTGGGAAATTGATATTAGCCAAATTCGCGCCCAGGGCGCTGGCGGCCAGAACGTGAATAAAGTCGCTTCTGCCGTGCACCTGCGTTTCGATATTCAGCGCTCCACCCTACCCGCGATCTATAAAGAGCGCTTGATGGCTCTCTCCGACCAGCGCATCAGTAAAGAGGGCGTGGTGATTATCAAAGCCCAAAGCTACCGCACCTTAGAGCTGAATAAAGAGGATGCGTTAAACCGCCTGCGGGCATTGCTTCAGAGCGTGGCGAAACAACCAAAAGCGCGCCGCCCCACCAAGCCCACCAAAGGCTCGCAGCGGCGACGGGTGGACCATAAAACCCGCAAGGGCAAAATTAAGTCGCTACGCGGCAAAGTCCCGATGGGCTAAAAAGTCACGATGGGCTAAAAAGTAGGCTTCCTATTCCTTAATCTAACGACGTAATTGACCAACACTCAATGACCAAGACACCATGACAACGACGATAGCGACTGCAAACCGCCCTTTATCGCCCTGTATTCAGGTCTGTCGAATAGAGCCGAGCACGGCGATATGCCAAGGCTGTGGCCGCACGCTAGATGAAATTGCCTGCTGGGGAAGTATGACCGAGGCCGAAAAGGCCCCGGTCTGGGAACGCATTGAGCAGGAAGGGTATGTTAGAGGCGGTGAGACTACCGATTGAGCTACTTACTCGCCCAACATTCCTCGCTCAACACTCCTCACTCAACATTATTCGCTGTGGCGGTCGCTCAGGATATGGTGAAGTTCACCACAAGCCACCATTGGGTCGTCGCAGTTAATCACAATCTTGGAATCCGCCAGCACATAGCTGCGCCCGGTAATGGTGTTCTCCACTACTTGGTAGGCGCCCTCTTGGTGAGTGCCTGTAAAGGTGCCGATAAACCCGGTTTCCCGCAGCGAGACCGTTTCCAGCTTATCGCCCAGCTTTAACCGCCCTTCATAATTCATCAGCGCTAGCCGTGCCGAGGTGCCGGTGCCTGTCGTGCTGCGGCAGATAACACCAGGATGCACATAGGTGGTCGAGCGGGAGCGGACGTAGCCTTCGGCTACCTGCTCTTCAGGCCCCATAAAGTGCAAAAATGGCAGCGGCCCTACATCCCCCAAGGTGTAGTGGGAGAAGCCACGCTGCGCCTGGATCGCCTCAACGATTTTATAGGCGCAGTCGGAAAGCGCCTGCTCTTCATCGCGCACCAGCTTAAAGCCCAGCTCTTCTGCATCCACTAGCGCGTAAAAACCGCCGCTATAAGCCACCGAGTAGGTCACTTCACCGATCCCCGGCACTTGGATCGTATCTCGATAGGTGTCGATATAGCTGGGCAAACCTTCACACGTGACCGATTCCACCACGCCGTTATGCACGCGGGCTTCAATTTGCACCAGCCCCGCAGGCGCTTCCAACTTAAAGCGCTGGATGCCCTCCTGCTTCGGCACAATACCGGTTTCCAGCACGGCGGTGGCCGTACACAGGGTGTTGGAGCCAGAGTAAATCGGGTAGCCCATTACTTCCATAATGATATACCCCGCCACGGCTTCTGGGTCTGTGGCGGGAACCAGCAAGTCCACCGACATCTCAGGAATGCCGTAAGGCTCTTCCAACAGTAGCCGCCGAAGACCGTCAGCATCATCGCGCAGATACTCCATCTGCTGACGAACCGTAGCGCCAGGCAGCTTATCAATACCGCCAGTGACAATACGGCTGACATCGCCGCCCGCATGGGTGTCCAACAATTGAATCGTATGGAGGTTCTTCACAAACCTGCCTCCTAGGCAGTGGTAAGGGCAAAAGGTGCGCCGTGGGCATCCCACTGGGCATCGGGAACAATCACGATTTTACCCAGGTAGTTACTGCCACGATTTACAAAATAGCGTTCGGCATCATGCAGCTCAGAGAGCTTAAAGGCGCCATGCAGAACCGGTTTAAGTTCGCCACTGCGAATCCAGGCAATCAGCTGCTCCGCCTCTTCCCGGGTACCGTGGGACACACCGAAAATCTGCACTTGATACAGATAAATGCGGGTCCACATGATTTCACTGATATTGCCGCCGCTGGCACCGGCAATCGAGAGCCTTGGGTAGGTGGCACGGCTCTGCATGTCGCCAATCATGGTGTCGATGAAGAGGTCGGTCATTTCACCGCCCACTAGGTCCATCACCGCATCAATCGCTTTACCGCCGGTTTCCGCTAGCACACGCTCGACAAACGTTGGCAGATCGCCACGGTCAATCACGGCTTCCGCACCCAGAGCACGCAGTGCATCCGCTTTATCCAACTGGCTGACCGCATAGGGAATCGCTCCAACAATACGGCATAGCTGAATCAGCGCTGTTCCTACCCCACCGCTGGCGCCGCTGACCAATACCCGCTCGCCTGCGCACACGTTGGCGGCAGTCATCATGTGGTAGGCCGTTTGATAGGAGCACATGCCCATAGCGGCCAGCTCAGCATCATGCAGCTCTGGGTTAGCAACGTGGTGGAATTGATCGGCGGGCACCGCGATGTAGTCGGCATAGCCGCCATCGGCACCGTGGCCGTAGTAGTCCGGCGTCAGGTTGATGTCACGGCGCTCATCGGCATAGATATTGAAATCCAGCAGGCCGCGCTCACCAATACGCCGCTCATCAACGCCTTCGCCTACCGCAACAATGCGCCCGGCCACATCCGCTCCCTGAATGCGTGGGAACGTTAAGGTTGGCGAACCGCCCATGGCAAATGAGGTCACTTCCTCTTTGCCCTTCGTGGGGTACAGCCCTTCCCGTGCTTTGCGGTCGGTGTTGTTTTTCGCGGTGGCCGTTACCTGAACCAACACTTGGCCAGGTCCTGGCTGCGGCGTTGGCACATCTTGTCGATACTGCAAAGCATCGACATCACCGTGGCCGGTTAATAGCATTGCCGACATGGTTGCCGGAATAGGGGTCGCGGGGGCATTGTGCTGCGTTTCGGCCATGGGCTGGCTCCTTGTTAGTGTATAAGCCGCGACAATAACAAACGCCATGCAAGGTTCAAGATATTAATAGGTTTAAAGTGCCAGAAATTTCAACGCACTAGCCAAATACCGGTATATTTTTGAGCCATTCGGTTTCTTATGGCAGTGCGTCAACTTTTCGCCAATGGTAGCGAGCACTAAAAACCGTCAAGCTAACGTCGCAGTAGCGCCTCTCAGACCCTACCAAGGAACGGTATGCTTCACTTCACCTCTGCGTATCATCGTCGACTTACCTGGACCTATTTTGGGCTGTTTATTGCTATAGGCATGACGGGTGGGCTACTTGGTCCTGCTCTCCCCCATTTAGCGGCATCAAGCGGCTCGTCAATGAGCCAGATTGCCGTGCTGTTTACCGCCCGGGCGGTGGGCAATATGAGTGGTGCTATCGTCACGGGGCTGCTGATGGATCGCTTTAACGGCCATCGCGTGCTGTTAATGATGGGTATCCTGGCGGTGGCAGGACTCGCCTTGGCACCGCTTAGCCCACTCCTGGTGCTGTTAACGCTGCTATTCATGCTACTGGGGTTTGCGGAGGTATCGCTCAACGCAGGGGGGAATACGCTGCTGCTATGGCTACACCGCGATGCGGCGGGCCCTAACGTGAGCGCGCTACACTTCTGCTTTAGCTTCGGCAATATGCTCACGCCATTGATTATGATTGCTGCGCTCTCACTGACCGGGCAGTTTCATCTTACGTTTTGGATTGTGGCATTAAGCGTGGCCGCCATGCTGTGGCCACTGTCACGCTTTGCCAGCCCCACTATGCCCGCCGTGGATCCTAACCCGGAAACCGTAACCGCGCTTAAACACCGCGACACGCTGCTGCTGGGGATATTTATGTTGCTGTTCTCCCTTTATGTCGGCGTGGAGATTACCTTTGCTGGCTGGGTCACTGCCTATGGAACACTGTCGGGCCTGGCCACCGAGCAGGCGGCGCTGCTCGCCACCCTATTCTGGTTGGCGCTCTCTGCTGGCCGTTTGCTGGCCATTCCCCTGCTGCGTGTCTGCACGCCGTGGCACGTGTTAGCGGGCTGCGTGGCGCTAGGCTTGACGGCGGCTGGCGGCTTACACCTGGGTTGGCTTCCGTTGAGTGCGGGCGCACTGCTGTTCGGGCTTTCGGCCTCTGCCTTTTTTCCGACACTCTTTGCGCTGTGCAACCAATCCATGGCCATGCGTGGGCGCACTACCGGCGCTATTTTTACCGCTGCAGGCAGCGGTGCGCTGATTATTCCCTCTTTAACAGGCCCACTGCTGGATGTCGCCGGAGCGCGAGCGTTTCCTATTTTATTGGCCGGGCTGTGGCTCCTTATCGCGCTAGGCCTGTGTTTGCTGGCTTATCGTTTACGCCAGCTTACCGCTCGGCAGGGGCTTTAGAACCACTTTTTGCGCTTAAACAGCCAAATTAAGCTTCCACCAATTCCCAGCATGGCTCCCCACACAAAGAAGTAGCCATATTGATAGCTAAGCTCTGGCATATACTCGAAGTTCATGCCGTAAATCCCAGCAATAAATGTCAACGGGACAAAAATGGCGGTAATCACCGTCAAAACACGCATCGTGATGTTTAACTGGTGGGAGGAAATAGAGATATAGCCATCCACCAAATCACCGCAAATGTCATAGTACATTTGTGTCAGCGTGTAGAGGCGCTCAAACCGCTCCTCCACATCGGTAATCGCGTGTAGGGTTTCACTCTCTCCTCTGGGCAAGTGGGCGTAGTCATACGCCGTTAGCTCTTGGGTAATGCCCTTGTGGTAACTAAAGATGCGGCGCATTTTCACTAGCCGCGAGCGGTAAGTCGTAATTTTCCGCATCAACACGTCGTTGCCGTTTTCCAGCAGCTCGTCTTCAAGGTCGCTGAGTTCCGTTTCAAACTCCAGCAGGCTATCAATATAGAAACCTGCCGAGGTATACATCACTTTTAATGCCACCTGCTCCGGCGAGAGCGCCAGCAGAGCTTTACCTTGGTCACTCAGCAAACGCTCAATACTCAGCGCTTCTCCAGGGTGGAGCGTCACTAGAAATCGCTCACCGATAAAAAAGCAGATTTGCTGGGGTACAAAGTTTAACTGGGCATCAAACGATGAAATACCTCGATAAATAATTAGCGTATGGTTTTCAAACTCCTCGATCTTTGGCGGGTGGCGCTCCTTGTGTGCGTCTTGAATGGCCAAGGGATGACACTCAAACCGCTCTAACACCTCACGCTCCTGCGCTTCCCCCTCCCCTTTCATATCGACCCACAAATGGGCGGTAGGCATTGCTTCCCACTCATCAATCAGACGCGTATCGCCTTCTCGTGCGTCGCCTTCTGGGGTCGTTAATATGCAACGAATCATCTTCTTCCCTGGGTTCGTTAAGGGTTGGGGGTGTTAAGCATTGGGATGATTAACTATTAGGCGCGATATTTTTTGGCAAACGGCGTCCTGCAGTGAACGCTAACACCAGGCTCACCGCAGTCGAAAGCAGCAACGCCCCAACAAATGGCCCCAGCGTAGGCACGCTGCCTGGAAAGGTGGCCGCCATAATGCCAGCACTCAAACTTCCCTGGCTCACCCAGCCGGGTAATACGGCACCGCATAACCCCCCTAGACCGCCGCCTATCGCCGCTATCGGTGTCATACGCTGCCATAAGCCAAGCAGTACCGGCACAACGATAGCCGCACATAGTAAATCAGCAATGAGAAATAGGCGGAGCACCGAAAGACCTTGTAACGCAATCACAATCACCGGAATCATCAGCGCTACCGTTATCCAGCGGGCAGTATTCAGCGCACGAGGATGGTCGCCACGACCTGCCCATAGCGAAGCAATACCATTTTGCAACGTATCGACGCTGGAGGTGACCAGAGTGACAGCAAGTACCAGCGAAGGTAGCGTAATCCACACGGGAGCATCACTTAACAGAGCAAAAAACGGCATGGGCGGTTCGCCTAGGCTAATGCCACTCATAGCAGCCATCATACCTACACCACCAATCACCATAATCACCAACACCGTCATACCACCGCCTAACCACGCGCCGCGCCCAAGACTTTCGTTATCTTTAGCGGCCCACACTCGCTGCCAGTACCCTTGGTGAAATAGATTGGCGGCAGTGACGGCAATCACGAGTGTTAACGCCACACTAAGCGAACTGCTCAAGGGCAAGGAAGGCAGCACCGCCGTATTCGGCATCGTCGGCAGTCGCCACAACGTTACGCTGGCCACGACGAGTAATAGCCCCAGCAGTAGCCACGCCTGCCAGCGGTCAGTCGCTAAGCTGGCGCGCAGGCCCCCCATCACGGTGTACACCAGCGTTGTTAAGGCAACACCAATAATCACCAGTGCAGGCGATACATCGGAAAGCAGTGCGGTAATGGCGCCAATGGCCGTCAGCTCTGCCGCCAAAAAACAGCCCATATAGGCCACCGAGACGAGCGCCACAAAGCGGCGCACACCTGGGCCATAGCAGGCCTCGGCAAACTCAGCAATACTGCGCCCTTCAGGCAGCGCTCGGCGTATCTTTGGCCCATAAAGTCCAAGCACGATAAAGGGAAGCGCCGAGCCCAGGGCATAGCCCAACAGCGCCACAGGGCCAACAAAAGCACCAATCTCAGGCGGGGCAAACAGAATCCAGGCGCCCATCCCAGAGGCTAAAAAAGACAGCCCAAGCGTAGAGGCAGCTTGCGAGTTGCGCGCGGTGACATAGTCATCCAGCGAACTTCCCCCAAAGCGTGCCCGAAGGCCTAAAAAAGCAAAGCAGCAGAGCGCTGCGCCTAGCACAGCAGACGTTAGGTATGGCATGTCGCGCTTCCTCCGCCGGTACAAGCCGGATCAGGTTCCAGGGTCTGCGGTTACGCATTCTCAGCCTATTTAGGGCTCCCCTGGCGACAGTGAATGAAGGCGCTATCCTCAATGAAAGTAGCGCCTTAGTAAAGTCTTACGCTATTTTGTGTGCCTACTCGTCAGGCTTTTTCGGCACGCGCCCCATCAGGTAGAACTCTGGGTTAGGCGGCGTTCCCGCTAAGGTAACTAAGCGATTTGACATTCCGAAAAACGCCGCGATAGCGCCAATATCCCAGCAGTCGTCTAAGGTAAAGCCCACTTCTTCTAAGCGAGCTTGCCACTGCGGCGAAAACTCCCCTAGTTCGATGGCACTATGCAGCGCAAAATCGAGCATTCGACGATGGCGTTCGCTCAGCCCGGCTACGGTGTGATTAATGGCAATATTATCGGCCAGCAGTGGGTCTTTACTATAAATGCGCACCAGCGCACCATGAGCCACTACACAGTACAGGCAGCGATTGCGGGCGCTGGTGGCAACGACAATCATCTCCTTTTCAGCTTTTGTCAGCGTGTCAGAGACACGCTCCATCAGGGCATCGTGGTAGGCAAAAAAGGCACGAAACTCCTCAGGGCGATGGGCCAACATCAGAAACACATTAGGCACAAATCCCGCTTTTTCCTGAACCGCCAACATGGCGTCTCGGATATCACTTGGCACATCATCCAGCGTTTCAGGAAGTTTAAAGCGGCTAATAGCAGCAGACATATTCACACCTTTTTTGTTGTTTGCGTGATAGGAAAAGTACGACTGAGCTAGCTGGTAACAAATTGCTAACTAAAGAGTCTTTCATTACGCGTTAACGCTCGCCATACTCTAAATTATTGAGTGTTATAAGAGCCGCACGCTATAAGCAAAGCGGTGTACTAATAGGGAAACCACCATGACATACTCCGAAGCTAAAGAGCACACGCCAGGGCGTTTGCACGAGCTTTTCGCCGACCCTTACCGTGCGTTCGAAAACGATACGGATGAGCGGCAGCTGCATATCCGCGTTATGCTTCATACGCTGCTGGCACGCCCTATGCAGCGCGGGCAGGTGACCCTACGCGTCATTCATGGCTGGGAGAACGGCGGCTTTGAGCCATCTGACCTGCAGCATGCTGATTATGCGCTACACAGCTTAGATGACTTCCACACTGCCGTGGAGTGCTTTACCACCGCCGCCCGGCAAAATATTCCGCTCCCTGCCGATAACACAGCCATCTTGGCTGCTCCGCTTGCCGATGCCATCGCAGGCGCCGAAGCGGAAGGCAAAATGCTGACAGACGATATTATTGAGACGCCAGCACGCTGGCCTGCGTTTGATGGTGGATTAGCCCTCTATACGCTATTTAAGATGTATCACCGCCTGGTTTACGGCGAAGATGACAGTTACCGCTGCTCGCAGTGCGAGACACCACATGGCCCCCGTGAAATACATGAGTTTCATCTGGAAGAAGGAGAGTTCGCGTTGCTGGTACCAATGGCAATGAGCGAGCAGCACGATGCTCCCTACCTGCTAGTACTTCATGAGAGCCAGCTTGAACCCATTGAGCAGCTACTCAACGAAAGCCTGCCTCTGTTTGATCGTTTTTAGTACCGCTCGGCTGCGCCTCCTCCGTTGATACGGAAGAGGCGCGCATCTCACTTGGGTTTATCACTTATAGCGATATGGTGCTATTAATACCGCTAGAGACGTTTTCAGGCTCGAACCAGCGTGCCGTGACGGTCTTGGTTTGCGTCCAGAAAGCAATCGCCTGCTTCCCGTTGGGGCCTAAGTCACCCAGTTTGGACGCCCGTGAACCGGTAAAGCTGAAGTAAGCAACGGGCACAGGAATCGGCACGTTGATACCAATTTGACCAACGTCAATATCCGTTTCAAAGCGGCGAGCCACCCAGCCGGAGTTGGTGAAGATCGACGTACCGTTGCCATTGGGGTTGGCGTTAATAAAGTCGATGGCATCATCCAATGTCTCCACATTGACCACACATAGCACTGGGCCGAAAATCTCTTCCCGGTAAATGGTCATATCCGCTGTGACATCGGCAAATAGCGTTGGCCCTACAAAGTTACCCTCCGGGTAACCATCCACCGTATAGCCACGGCCATCCACCAGGAGTGTTGCTCCCTCTTTTTCACCGGCGCTGATTAAGCGCTCAACCCGTTCTTTCGCCTGGGGCGATACCAATGGTCCGAGATCCGCATCGCGCTGGGTGCCTGGCCCTACTTTCATGCCACGAGCACCGGCTTCAATATCTTTTATCCACTCACGAGCTTCACCCACCAGTACCACTACTGAGTTAGCCATACAGCGCTGCCCTGCCGCCCCAAAGGCAGACCCTAACAGGCTATCAATGGCTTGGCTGCGGTTAGCGTCCGGCATAACGACACAGTGGTTTTTGGCCCCCATCATCGCCTGCATCCGTTTGCCTGCCGCCGCGGCACGGTTGTATAGCAGCGAGCCGACATGAGTCGAGCCGATAAACGACAGCGCCTTGATATCCTGGTGGTCAGCAATTTGATTCGCTACATCCGGACCACCGTGCACCACGTTTAACACGCCAGCGGGAATGCCCGCTTCATGGGCTAGCTCGACTAGCCGCATGGTAGAGCTCGGGTCCTGCTCGGAGGGTTTCAATACAAAGGTGTTACCCGTGGCAATAGCCAGCGGGAACATAAAGCAGGGCAGCATAATCGGGAAGTTAAATGCCGTAATACCCGCGCCCACGCCTAACGGCTGGTGCATGGTATAAACATCTACCTCGTTCGCTGCGTTTTCCGCCAACTCGCCTAGCTGCAGCGAGGTAATAGAACAGGCGTGCTCTACTACTTCTAACCCACGGCCTACTTCCCCCTCGGCATCAGGCAGGGTTTTACCGTGCTCTTCGGTAATCAGTGCCGCAAGCTCTGCGGTATTCTCACGAATAAGGGCCTGAAGCTTGAGCATAATGCGCATACGCTTGCCCAACGGCACCTTACGCCACTCCTTAAACGCCGTTTTGGCGCTGGCAATGGCACGCTCAACCTCTTCCGCTGTACAGAACGGAACGCGAGCCACTACCTCTTGGGTGGCCGGGTTAACAACGTCCCGCCACTCCTGGCTTTGCGACATGACTGGCTGGCCATCGATATACATGGGTATTTCGCGAACGGACATGATGCTATTCCTCATGGTTGTGTTTGTTATTCGATTTAATAGAGAGCCTGTAGGGTATATCAGCAAGTTAACGTAAACGTCAATTATTGCAAAGTAGGAGGCACCTTTTTTCTCATAGAGGCGCTCCAAGCAAAGAATAGACGTAGAACTGGGTTGCCCAGGCAACAGCGCGGCCAAGCTGCGCTGTTGCCTGCTAGGCTTCTAACGCCGGACCAGCCCGTCGGTTAGCCAAGGCAGCCACGCCAGCAGCACTAATGTAACGAGAGTGGCTAGCAAAAAGGGCAACAGCGCACGGAAGATTTTTAGCGGCGGCGCGCCGGTCATGGAAGAGGCAATGAACAGCCCCGCCCCCACCGGTGGGGTGAGTAGGCCCATCACCAGCGTCAGGCAGACCACCACACCAAACTGGTAGGGGCTAATCGCAAACTGGCTTTGAGCGATGGGCATTAAAATAGGCACCACCAGAATCAGCGCGGCAATGCCGTCAATTACCATGCCAACCAGCAGCAGGGCCCCAATCACCAGCAGCAGAAACAGAAACGGGCTGCTGGTCAGTGCGGCAATCCACTCAGCGGCCATCTGCGGCAGCTGCTCGTAGATCACTACCCAGCCAAACACGCCTGCCGCCGCAATCAGCATAATTACCAGCCCAGCGTTGATCGCCGTGCGGGTAAGTACCTGGGGGAGCTGCGTCAAACGCAGGTCGCCATACACAAAGCGGCCCATCAATAGCGCCGCCAGCGAAGCAAGCGCCGCCGACTCCGTGGGCGTGGCAATGCCCAGTAAAATGCCGCCGATGATAATCACCGGTATCAACAGCGCGGGCATGCCCCACAGCGCATCGTGCAGCGCCTGTTGGCGGCGGGGCCACTCCCCTTTCGGGTATTGCTGCACCAGACCCACCAGGGCGATGACCACAAAAAAGCTCGCCCCCAATAACAGCCCCGGCAGCAGCCCGGCGATAAACATCTCTGCAATGGGCACCTGAGCCATCACCCCAAACAGTACAAATAGCATGGAGGGCGGAATAATTGGTGACAGCAGCCCACCGGCCGCCGTAATTGCCGCGCTATAGGGGGTGTCATAACCTTCCTGCTCCATCGCAGGCACCATGGCGCGGGACATAATGGCAATTTGTGAAGCCGCCGAGCCAATAATTGCCGCCATCATCATATTGGCGACCAGGTTGATATAGGCCAGGCCACCGCGAAAGCCACCCACCAGAATTCGCGCCAGGGCTATCAAGCGCTTGGTCAGCCCGCCTTCGTTCATCAGCTCCCCGGCCAGCATGAATAGCGGAATCGCCAGCAGGCCGTAGCTTTCAATCGCGCTAAACAGTTGCTGCGGGTAGGAATCGAACAGCACCGTATTGCCAGAGGCCTGGATATACCACATCGCCGTGAGCGCCAGCACCAGCGCAATGGGCACCGCTCCCAGTAGCAGCAGTAAGAACACCGCGACCGTCATACCCGCCCCCTTAATGCCATTAGCGATTGCGTCAGGTTCGCCACGCCGTGCAGGCTTAGCGAGAGCGCAAACCAGGGCACGATCAGCCACGCCCAGAACTTTTTAATGCCCAGGGTGGAGGTGTTTTCCGCATAGATGAAATTGAACGTTTGCCCCTGAAACGCCCGGGTATCGAAGCCGGTTTGGGCCAGCGTCAGCGGCTGGTACCAGCGCCAGCAGAGCCATACCAGCAGCAGGGCAAACAGCAGCACCATGGCATCCACCGCCACGCCCACCAGCCTTCTACCCGTTGGCGGCAGCAGGTCGCTCACCAGCGTCACTGCGATGCCCTGGCGGCGTTTCAGCACCGCCCCGGCAATTAAAAAGGTCATCCAGATCATGGCGTAAATCGCCAGTTCACTGATCCAGTAAAGCGGGCTGCCCAGCGCGCGAAAGGCGATATTGGTGAGGATTAAACACGTCACCGCCGCTGCCAAGGCAGCGGCGGTGATCTCTTCACAGCGGGCAAGCCCTTTGGAAAGGCGTTGCAACATGATGATTAAAGGCCTTTATCAACGGCTTATTTGGCGTTAAGGGTTACTCGTCGCGCAGGCGGTCCGCCTCGGCGCGCAGAGTTTCCAGCATAGGCGCTTTCGGTGCCCAAATGTTTTCCCACTCAGCAATCGCCTCGGAGAAGAACTCGGCATCGGCTTCGACGATATTGATGTCCAGCGCGCGGATCTCCTCTTCCTGGGCGGCGTCCATCTCCTCAAAACCGCTCAGTACGTTCTCCAGGTGCTCGGCCATGGCAGTATCGATCAGCTCGCGGTCTGCCTCAGAGAGTTCGCGCCACACCCGACCAGACACCACCCCCACCATCGGGAACATCATGTGGTTGGAGATCAGCAGGTTATCCGCTTGCTCGTAGAATTTCAGAATCAGAATCGAGTCGAAGTCCATATCGATGGCGTCGACCTGGCCATTCGCCAACGCATCGTACACTTCCAGCAGAGGCATGGGCGCAGGAGCGGCGCCAGTGGCGGTGTAGAAGTCGCGGATCGGCTCGAAGGGGGTAATACGCAGCCGCTGACCCTGCAGATCTTCAGCGCTTTCAATGGGGCTGCGGCTCAATACTTGGCGCATGCCCACCATGCCGTAACCTACCCCAACAAGGCCCACGCCTTCCGGCATTAAGTCGAGCAGTTCACCGGCGGCATCGGAGCGCAACAGGCGCGCCGCGTGGTTCACGTCATCGACCAGATACGGCGCATAAAGCGCGCCAAAATCGGGTATGCGATTGGAGATTTCGGCAATGGTTAGAAAGGCCATGTCCAGCGCGCCGGTTTGCAGCTGCTGCACCATTTGCGCTTCGTTACCTAGCTGCTGAGCAGGAAACACGCTCACGCTATGCTCGCCGCCTGAGCGCTCATTTAGCGTTTGCGCAAACGCTTCGGCTTCGGTGGACCACAGATGCTGGGGCGGAGTAATAAGCCCCAAGCGGAAGTCACGCGCCTGGGCGCTAACAGAGGACACCGCCAGGGCGGCTGCGGCGCAGGCAAGCGTCAGCGTTTTGATTCGGTTCATGCAAAGCCTCGTTGTCCAGCCAAAGCGCCTTGCAGCGCTTTGGGTGTTTTTTTAATTAGTCGGCTTTGAGAATACCCTAGCAGTTGCGTTAATGGCACCCGCCATTGCGCTAACGCACCATCCTGCTAGCCACTTACCGGCAGGGCTACCAAGCAGTGAGTTACGCTGCTTCGTAGGCGGCTTTCAAACGGTAAAACTCATCGACAATCGCGGCCATTTCAGTGGCGTCGTAGTCGCATAGTCCGCTCACTACCAGCTTCTTAGAACCCACGCCCACCGCTTCACCGGCCGACTCAATGGAGAACTCCAGCAGCGCATCGGCGCGCTTGCCCTGCACATCCAGAGATGACTGGGTGAGCGCCAGGTTGGGCGAAAACCCGTCTAAGCGCTCAAGGCAGAAGCCCATGCTGTCGTAGATCACCAGCGGGCGCTTGGGGTTAAACATCACCCCATGCTCCTCCATCAACGGCTTGAGGTAGTGGGGGAAGTTTTTCCCTGAAAAAGCCACATAGCAGCGGGCAAACCCTTCAACCACCGTTTCATCCCGGGTAATGTCGCCACTACGCACCACCTGTAAATAGCACTTACCACTCTCGTCACAGACGTGAATATCGCCATTATTGGCTTCACTGAACTTGAGCGGTGTATCAGCACCCACCATATTGGTGAAGCGAAATTCCATTTGCCGCGACAGCCCGAATTTCACCAGTACCAGTGTAAATAGCAGGTCGCCGGGCACACAGAAACGCCGCGCATCCGGGTTATGAATCGGGTTGTAGTCACCGGCCACGCCTTTAGCGAAGCGGCTGGCCTGCTCAGCGGAGATCACTACATACTCTCCGCGCTGCGCGTAATAATCCTTGAACATGGCTTTGCTGCCTGCCTAGCGTTGAAATAGAAAACCCATAACTGCTCCAAGGCGCGCATAATGCCATAAAACACGCGCCAACAGGAGTCATCTGCTAGGAAACCCGTATGATAAAGGTCAACCCTACCGCCAGCCCCCGTCGGCGCGCTATGGTGAATATACTGCTCAGCGCTTTGGTTCTCGCATCTGTTTGGTTACTGGGCAGTTACTGGCTATTGAACAGCCAGTGGTTGCCCAAGCAACTCTCCAATATTGAAGGCGTGGAAGTGCGCTGGTCGAATGCCAAGAGCTTCCATCCTGGGCGCTGGGAGGTAGAGGACCTTTACCTTGCACGTGAGGACGGCGCACTACCGATCACCGTAGAAGCCAGGCAAGCCACGCTCTCCCTGTCGCTGCTCGCCCTGCTGCGCGGCGAGCTGCATATTAAAACGCTGAATGCCGACGGTATTCGCCGCTTCACCGTAGGAGATATTGCGCTTGAGGCGGAGGGTCAACTACAGGTCGCGGATACACAATTCAGCCAAGACACCCTTGCCGTACCTAGCCTCACGCTGGATATTACCCAGGGCAGCCTGATGCGCCTGAGTGACCAAACCACCCTAGTGCAGGATATTCAGCTACGCAGCACGGCGTCGCTTGACTCGCTCGCTACCCAGCAAAGCGGCGATGCGTTAACCGAGGCGCTGCTCAACGCCCTCACCGCACAGCTTACGATCACTGCCTACGCCGATGCCTGGGATGTGTTTATGCCCTACCTAGAGGCACTGCCTTGGCTAAGCCTGGCGGGCAGCGGTGTGTTGGAAGGTGAACTAGCGCTTGCCGCGGGCCAACTGCAGCCGGGCAGCGAACTCACGCTGAATGCCCCAGAACTCGTGCTGTCTCTGGACGAGCAGCGCTTGAGTGGCACCGAGAACACGCGCCGCTGGCTGGTGGCAGATGAATCTCCGCCGCTTCATTCCGCCACGGGACAAGGGCGTGTCAAGCTTGCCGTTGAAGAGCAGCAGCTGCGCTTCACTACCCAGTTGGAAGACGTCACGCTGGCTGACTCGCACCCCTACGCCACGAACACGCAACTCGCGCTCGCCACCCATATCCCCAACCAGCGGCTGGACCGGCTCGACCTGCCCACCGGCGCCTCATTTGAGCTATCGGGGCAGGTGACGCGTCTGGATATGCTTGACCGCTACTTAGCGCCTACCTTCGACGGCCAGGGGATTCGGCTTTCCGGCCAGGGGCAGATTACGGCTAGCGCAACGCTGCGGGATGCACGCCCTTATCAGGCGTCGCTAGCGGTTCAAGCCCCCACGCTAGGCGCTGAGCTGCTTGAATTCACCGCCCGAGGCAGCGGCACGCTAAACGCGACACTCTCCCCCGATGAGCAGATAGAGGCGACGCTAGCGCTAACCGAAGCCACTCTACACCATCAGGAGCGAACCCTGTTGGCCAATGCAGCGCTGACGCTGGTGGCACAAAGCCCCCTCCATCCAGCGCAGGCCCAGCAAGACGCCGCGGCTACGCTGAACTGGGAAGATGCGACGCTGCCAAATATCCAAGCACTGCAGCCTTATCTTGCCTCGCTGCTGCCCAGCCCTTCCCCGCTGACGTTAAATAGCGGTACCGCCACCAGCCACGGGCAGCTACGCGTTACCACCGAGCAGCTTAACGGAGAGCTTCACCTGGCTGGCAACGCACTGACCACCGGCTGGCAATACAGCGAGCAGAGCGGCACCTTAGTAAGCAACGCCCAGCTCACACTGGCTATCCGCCAAGCGGCGCTGGATGGCACGGCACTGGATATCAGCGGCTCGCGGTTAAGCTGGCAGGTGGCCGACCCACAGAGTCCCAGCGAGACGCTAGAGAGTACGCTAGTGCTACGCGACGGCCGCTTTCAGCGCCAAAACGCCACTCCCAGCGGGCGGTTCATGCTGGAAGGCAGCGTGCAACGGCTAGGTTTTCTCAATACGTTTTTACCGGATGCCCACGGCGTAGCGCTTTCCGGCAACGGCCAGCTCTTTTTGCAGGGCGCCTTTATCGATGACACGCTGCAAGCCCCTACGCGGCTGCGAGTCAATGCCAACCAGCTTGAAGTGACATTTCTCGACTACTTAGCCAGCGGGCGCGGCGAACTCACCGCCCAGTTAGATAGCCCCGAGCAGGCACAGCTTTCGCTGGGCATTCCGCAGTTTGCATTAAGGCGTAAGGATGACGACCGGCCACACTTGGAAGGCCGCCACTTTGCCCTCACCACTCAAACCGACCGCTTTCGTGACGTGCTGGACACCCCTGCTCCAGAATACTTCACCACCCGCGTTGCCCTCCCTATTACCGAGGTGCCCGATATTACCCGCTACAACCGCTATCTGCCGGAAGACGCGGGCATTCAACTGCTCTCCGGCAGTGCCAGCCTCACCAGTGAGTGGCTGTTAGAAGGGCTGCGTGCCCAAGGCGATATCACGCTACGCGCTTTCGAGACAGAAATGGCGCTACTGGAGCAGCGCCTGCGCGGAGACATGACACTGCACTTACAGCTCACCGAAGGAAATATCGAAACACGCCGCTTCACCGCCAACGACTCCTACCTGCGCCTGGAAAATGTTTTTCGCCAGAGCGACAACGGCACTCAGGATGCAGGCTGGTGGGTTCAGCTCACCATGGAACAAGCGCAGCTAGACTGGGGCGACCCAATACAGCTCACCAGCCAACTGCGTTTAGGAATGCGCGATACCGGCCTGCTGGCACGGCTATTTCTCGCCCGTGCCAGGGAGAGCGACTGGCTAGGCAGGCTGCTTAACGTGCATGATATCAACGGCAGCGCTGAGCTCACGGTGAGCGGCGAGCAAATCCACTTGCATGACCTCATACTCACAGGCGGGCCGCTGCGGCTACTTTCCGATGTGACCTTAGCGGACGGCCAAGCCAATGGCGCGCTCTATGCTCGGCTTGGTGCCGTGGGCCTCGGCGTAGAGCTAAACGACAGCGAGCCGACCCTGCGGGTAGTGCAAGCCAAGCGCTGGTTTGAACGCTGGCGAGAAGCCCAGCGCCTCCCTAGGCCTTAACGGCGCGTGCGCTCCCGACGAATCATCCGCACACGCTCTTTGGCCTTTTGCGGTGTAGAAAGAGGTGCGGCGGCTTCGTCATGGTTTTTAGGCGGCACCGTTACCCAGGCAAATACCGGCAGCGCCAAGTGCCAATGAATAGCGGCTAAGCGCAGGCCTAGCGTTACACTCAAGGCGGCGGCAATCGCTAACGTGAGCGGCGCATTCAGTGCTTGGAACGCCACATAGACGATTCCGCCCGCCATGGCGGCGGTGGCATAAATTTCTTCGCGCAGCACCATCGGTACCCGTTGGGCCAGCACATCACGAATCATGCCGCCCGCCACCCCGGTCATCATGCCCATCAGCACTGCCACCACGCCGGAGGTACCCAGCAGCAGCGCTTTATGCGTCCCGATCACGGTAAACAGCGCTAGCCCAAAGGCATCCGCCACCGGCAAAAAGCCTCGAGATAGCCGGTGGATATAGTGAAACCCCACCAGCGACACGCCCACCGTGGCCAAAATCACCCACAGGTAGGTCGGGTCAGTCACCCAAAACACCGGCCGCACGCCCAGCACTAAATCGCGCAACGTCCCGCCCCCAATACCGGTCACCGCCGCCAGCACCAGCATGCCGAACGGATCCATCCGCGAGCGGCAGGCCAAAATTACCCCCGACAGGGCAAACACAATCACTCCCGCCATATCCAACCAATAAATCACGCCCGACACGCGGCTCTCCTTAATTCGCTTTTCACCAAAACCCTTTCCATCAACACCTTTCTACCAACGACATGGATGATAAATAGCGCACCAGACGCGCAGGATAACACTCAACCCACTCCGGCAAACTATCTACTTAAAACAACTAAACTTTGTTTATGTCGTCACCAAAGCGGTGATACGTTACCCCTCAACATCTATTGTTAATACGAGGAACACCTATGGACTGGAACCCCGCTTACAGTTGGCTGGTACTCGCCCTTTTATTGAGCCTGGCTGAGCTGACCTCTGGTGCAATGGTGCTGCTTGCACTAGGTATTGCCGCCGCACTCACCGCCGCTGTAACGGCATTGGGGCTATCGCTGCCCTGGCAGTTGCTCAGCATGGGGATTTTCAGCGGTGTGTTGGTGCCATTGGGCGTGATGGTTATTCGGCCACGCTTCTCTCCCAAAGGCGTTGCTTATGGGACCACCGGCACAGGAGTCGAAAAAGGCAACCGCTATACCACACTGATTCGTGAGTTCGACAATGCCACGGGCATCAAAGTGAACGGCGATTTTTACCGCTTACGAGTGCTTGAGAGCGGTCAAACAGAGCTGCCACCAGGCACTCAGGTCGTGTTTAAACACTTTGATGGCACGACCGCACTGGTGAGTTTGCCATCAGCTGACACAGACGATATTAAACGCGCCACACCCAACACCAAGGAGACTTAACATGGATTTACCAATTAGCCCTGGCCTATTGATTAGCCTGATCATTGTCGTGATTGGCATTTTGATCATTACGAAAGGCTTGGTGATTGTTCGCCAATCAGAAGTGATGGTGATTGAACGCCTCGGCTCTTTTCATCGCGTGCTAGAAAGCGGTATTAACATCATCATTCCATTTATTGAACAGCCCCGTGCCATCACCATGCTGCGGTATCGCAAAATGGGCGAAGAGTACACCGCCATTACCACCGATGAGACTCGCATTGACCGCCGCGAAACGGTGATGGATTTCCCTGGCCAACCTGTGGTCACCACGGACAACGTCACGGTACGCATTAATGGCGCGCTGTATTACCAGATCATTGACCCCAAGCGGGCGGTCTATGAAGTCGAAAACATGAGCCAAGCCGTGGAGGTTTTGGCGAAAACCACGCTACGCTCGGTGGTCGGCAAAATGGAGCTGGATAAACTGTTTGAGTCCCGCGCGGAGGTCAACAACGAGATTCAGGCGGCGATGGAGGAACCTGCGTCTAAATGGGGCGTTAAAATCTCTAGGGTAGAAGTGCAGGATATTGCTATGCCAGAAGAGGTCGAATCTGCCATGCGCCTGCAGATGGCGGCTGAGCGGAAACGGCGCGCTACTGTCACCGAAGCCGAAGGGGAAAAATCGGCCGCCATTGCGATGGCACAAGGCCAGCGCGAATCGGCCATCTTAAACGCCCAGGGTGATAAAGAGTCCGCCATTCTACGTGCCCAGGGTGAGCAAGAGTCCATCAAGCTGGTGCTTAGCGCCATCGGCGATAGCGAAGAGAACAAGCGCACGGTGGTGGGTTATCTGCTTGGCCAAAGTTACATCAAGGTGCTGCCCACCATGGCCAAAGACGGTGAGCGGGTATTCGTACCTTACGAGTCTTCGGCCCTGCTGGGTTCCATGGGTATGTTCCGTGAGATGGCAGGCTCCCCAGAAGACACCGTGGCGAATCATCTAAAAAGCCGCTCCGGTCAGGAAAGCGGCTTAAGAAGTGGCATTGTCGGTGGTGCCAGCAGCAGTAGCTAGTTAAGCGCTAAGCCACCGATACTGTATCGCCTGAGAGCTAAGCGGTGTCGGTGGCCAAAAAGTGTTCCATAAACACTTGATAGTCTTGAGCCACACAGTCGGCGTAGGCTTTAGCCAGGGTAGAGACCACCTCGATAAACTGCTCCTCGCGCCCATCTAAACGCCGACATACTGCGTCGGCAAACGGAACGGTTTTACCGCGATTCAGCGCCTGCGCACCGCGTAAGTGTTCACGCGCTAAAATTTCGCCCCATTGACGCGCCAGCTTGCGGTAGGCTTTACCGCCAGAGAGCTTGTGGGTGGGGTAGTCTTTTTTGAACGGAGAGCGTTCACGTACCGAAAACACTTTGCCGTTCATAGTCAACCAGCCAAGGTAGGCGTCCGGGTGCTCGGCAATAGCATGAAACGCCGCGGCATGGCGAATGCCCTCATTGGGGAACAGTTTACGCCATGCCTGCTGCTGCGCTTTATCCATCAGACGGTAGGCTTCTGGCGTGACCTGCTCCTTGATGTCTAGAATCACATCATCGTGTTCATGGTCCGCCCCGCCCTCAATCAGCACGTAATAACGCTCCACTCCTAGCGATCCGGTACCTGCATCTAAACGCCGGGCGGTGTCTTTGACAAAGAAGTGCTGAGGATCGCTCTCCTTAATGGGGTGCTGCAGCGTTTGCTGGTACTCCTGCTCGATGATGCGGCGTAGCTGGCTTGCCACATCAGCAGGTAGGTTCGCCAGCTTGCCAGGGCGCTCGGCGAACAGCCGTCCTTTCTCAGAGTCTAGTGTTGTCCACTTCTCCAGCATGCGCGCACGGCTCTGCTTGTCGGCCACCTTGCCCATAAACGACTTGAGCGGATCCTTGGCGCTATCCAGCGTAATCGCGTGGATTGGCACTTCTTCCTCACGGTGGGCAGCAAGGGTTTCCATATACCCTTCCAACAATTTTTTAAGCGATTTATCAATTGCCTTGGGGTTTAGCTCAACGTTTTCACGGGCATCCAACACCAGGCTAATTGCTAGCCGCCACACGTCATATTGGTAATCACCAATCAGCGCATCGTCGAAGTCGTCCATGCCATAGCGCACTTGGTCATCGTGATGCCCATAGGCGCCAAAGTTGTAGGCGTGAGCGTCGCCCTGCAGCCACGTTTGGGTATTAGGCCAACCGCCGAACAGCGCAAAGCGCCAGTCGTGCCATACGTCTTGCCAATAGAGGTGGTTGGAGCCGCGAAAGAAACGATAGGGAGAGGCCGCCATTTTGGCGTATTTCGCCTGCCGATGAGCCGCACTTAGCGGCGCATTCGCCTGTTGAATTGCCTCGATGACCTGCTGAGGGCGGTTATGTCCAGTCAATGCGTGGCTCATTACAGTGCCTTTGTATGTGCATTAAGTTGCTTTACGTTAAGCGTAGACGATGCACGTTAACAGATTAAGACACCCGCTTGTCCAAACGCATGAGACCCTAGGGAGCTGAAAGGCGAAAGAACCACACGTCCACTTCCTACCCCCTACCTACCCCAACTGAAACGGATACACCGGCCCGATTTGCAGGAGCTGAGTCAGCTCGTCCAGCGCAGTAAGCACTTCTGTCGCCAGCTGTGGGTCAGCAAGATCGTCACTGGTGAGGCGGTCGCGGTAGTGGCGGTTCACCCAGGCGGTGAGGTCGCTATAAAGTGCATCGTTGAGCAGTACCCGACCGGTAAGGGCGGCGCGCTCGGCTTCCGTTAGCACCACCCGCAAGCGCAGGCAAGCGGGGCCGCCGCCGTTACGCATGCTTTGCTTCACGTCTTTGACAATCACTTCGCCAATGGGGTTATTGCCCGCCAGGATGAAGTCCTGAATCGTGCGCCACACGGCTTCGCGCTCTTGGCACTCGCTGGGCACCACCAGGGTCATGGTGCCATCCGTGTTGGAGAGCAACTGGGAGTTGAACAGGTACGATGCCACCGCGTCTTCCATGCTCACCGCTTCCACCGGCACCCGAACGGGAATCAGCGGCGTGCTCATCTTGGCGCGCAGCTCGTCCAGCGTGCGCTCTTCATCGAGAAACGCCATTTCGTGATAGAGCAACACCGGGCCGTTACCCACGGCAATCACATCGTTGTGGAATACCCCGGCATCGATGGCCTCCGGATGCTGCTGGGCGAAGACGGTTTGCGCCTCGCTCAGCCCGTGCTGACGAGCCACCGCTTGGCTGGCTTCCAGGGTTTGGCGGGCGGGATAGCGCTTGGGTTGGCGCCCACTGCTACTCGCGTCGCCAAACGCTTGACGGCCGTAAACGAAAAGATGAACGCCTGGCTCACCGTATTCACCGCACAGGCGAGTGTGGTTGGCCGCCCCTTCATCGGAAAACGCGGGCGTAGCGGGCAGCACCGGATGATGAGCAAAACGCTGCTCATCGCGGAAAATCGCCTGTAGCACCCGGCCAGTGGTTTTCGGCTCCAGGTAACGGTGGAAGCTGGATTGCAGGTTGGCGGGGGTAAAGTGCACCCGACCATCCGGCGCATCGACGCTGGGGGTAATTGTGCCTGCGTTAGCCGTCCACATACTGGAGGCTGAACATACTGCCCGCAGCAGCTGCGGCGCTTGTTTTGCGGCTTGGGCGAGGATCTCGCTATTGCTGCCACTAAAGCCCAACTCTCGCAGCGCGCCCAAATCCGGGCGCTGCTGGGGAGGCAGCACGCCCTGGGCGTAGCCTGCGTCCATCAGCGACTTCATTTTGGCCAGCCCCTGCAGCGCCCCCTCTTTGGGGTTGGAGACCAAGCCACCGTGGCTCATGGAGGCTACGTTGCCGTGGGCAAGCCCCGAGTAGTTGTGGGTAAGCCCTACCAAGCCATCGAAGTTGACTTCGCGGATGCTATTCACGCTCATAGGTTGACTCCCGGTGGCAGGGTTTCGGGCATTTCCAGGCTATCGGCTTCCATGGAAGCGACCGGATAGGCGCAGTAATCCGCCGCGTAGTAGGCGCTGGGGCGGTGGTTGCCGCTGTCGCCTACGCCGCCGAAGGGCGCATCGCCAGAGGCACCGGTGGTCTGGCGGTTCCAGTTCACGATACCAGCGCGAATACGCAGCAGGAAGTCGTCCCAATCCGCCTGCTCACCGCCGATCAGCCCTGCAGAAAGGCCGTAGCGGGTGTCGTTAGCAAGGGTCAGCGCCTCATCCCAATCCGCGTAGCGATGGATTTTCAGCAGCGGGCCGAAGTGCTCCTCGTCGGGCACGTCCAGGCCCGTCACGTCGATCAGCGCGGGGCTAAGTAGGCTGGTGTTCTCTTTGAGGCGCTGCATACGGTTAATGACCGTGCCGCCCATGGCTTCCAGTTCATCCTGGGCGTTGAGCAGGCCATTGGCTGCGGCAACGCTCACCAAGCCGCCATAAAACGGCGCGGGTTCTTCATCGAACTGCCCGGCCACGTGCAGCTTGGCGATAGCATCCGAGAGTGCATCGATCAGCCGGTCGCCCACCTCGCCCTGGGGCACCATCAAGCGGCGGGCGCAGGTGCAGCGCTGGCCGCCGGAGAGAAACGCCGACTGTAGAATCGTCAGTACCGCCGCACGCTCGTCGTCGACGTCCTTCACCACCAGCGGGTTATTGCCGCCTAATTCCAGCGCGAGGATTTTATCCAGCTGCCCGGCAAACTGCTGCTGCAGCATTCCACCCACTTTGGCGCTGCCGGTAAACAGCAAGCCATCGATGCCGGGGTGGGCGGAGAGCGCCTGCCCGACCGGAACACCGCCCTGCACGAGGTTGATCACTCCGGCAGGCAGCCCGGCTTCTAACCAGCACTGCAGGGTGAAATCCGCAGTGAGCGGGGTTTGGTCGCTGGGCTTGAACACCACGGTGTTACCCGCTAGCAGGGCAGGCACCATGTGGCCGTTGGGCAGGTGGCCCGGGAAGTTATAGGGGCCAAACACCGCCATGACGCCGTGGGGGCGGTGGCGCAGTACCGCTTTGGCGCTGCCCACTTCTTTTTCGCGCTCCCCGGTGCGCTCGTGGTACGCCTTAATAGAGAGCGCGACCTTACCAATCATCGCGCCTGCTTCGGTGCGTGCTTCCCACAATGGCTTGCCGGTTTCCGAGGCGATGGCAATGGCCAAGTCTTCCCGGCGGGCGGTCAATACGTCCACAAAGCGCTCCACCAGCGCCTGCCGCTCAGCAAAGGGCGTGCGCGCCCAAGCGGGGAACGCCGCACGGGCCGCGTCTACCGCCGCACCCACCTGGCTGCTAGAGGCAGCTGCCCCTTGCCACAGCAACGTTCCCGCCACGGGGTCGTGCTTGGTAAAGGGGTCGGCTTCACCCGTTACCCAGGCGCCGTTGATCAGTTGCTGCTGTTGGGCGTGCATGTTTTGGGGGTGCATCATGCTCTCCTTCGCTGAGTTTTGTCGTCGTTGGCGTGGGTCGAGTGGGGGGGCGCTTAAGTCTAATATTAGGTTTCCAACAGGCGAATGGCGTCACCGGTGGAGACACCTAACCGCTCGGCTTCCTCGGGGGTGAGCACAATCGTGCTGCCATCTGCCGGGCCGCGGCCTATCCAGCTAGCGGTAAAGCTCAGCATCTGGGTAGACGCCGCCAGCCAGCGGCTAACGCTCTCTTGTGGCGCGTTAGAGGAGACTTCCACCTGATAAAGCTGCGAGTTGCGAATCGCCCGCACGTCGTCAATGTACGCCTCGACGGTGGGGCCACCATCGAAGATGTCGATGTAGCCTTCCCAGCGCAGCCCCTCTTTTTTGAGCATCTCCAGCGCTGGCCGAGTATGCCTATGCACCTGGCCGATACACGCCCGCGCCTCTTCCGACATGAAGGTGGTGTAGATCGGGAACTTGGGCATCAGCTCGCCGATAAAGCTCTTCTGGCCCAGGCCGGTCAAGCGGTCGGCTTCGTTGAAATCCATGGGGAAGAAGTGTTTCCCCAGGCTTTCCCAGAAGGGGCTGACGTTGTTGTCATCGAACACGCCGCGCATCTCGGCCAGCACTTTCTGCGGAAAGCGGTCGCGGAACTGGGCAATGAACAGCCAGCGCGCCTTGGAGAGCAGCGCTCCGTTACGCAGATGTTTGTTGGCCTCGCCGCGATACTCCGGGCGCAGAAATAGCGAACACACTTCGGCGTCGCCGGTGTGGTCGGAGCTTAAAAACAGCGTGTCGATGGTGCGATGTAGATCAAGCTGTACTGACGAGTGCGCCAGTGTGCCGAGCCGGTAGTTGTAGAACGGCACTTCGCGCCCTACCTGGCCTTCGATGGCGCAGCAGCCCGCCAGCTCGCCGTTGGTTTCATCTTCCAGCACGAAGAAGTAGAGACGGTCATCAATAGGGGTGCGCTCTTCAAACGCGCGGGCGGCGGACTCGATTTTACCGGCCAGAAACTCACGGTTATCCGGCAGCGAGGTAAAGCCTACGCCTGCCTGCTGTGCAAGCGCCTGGAGGCCATCCAGGTCATCCCGGGCAATGGGTCGAATGCGCATTACATCTCTCCTTCATCAAGCGCATCTACCGCGCTGGGCAGGGTTAACGGCGCGGCCAGCACCGCCCGCCCCTCTTCCACCCCTAAGCATTCGGCATGCTGCGGGGAGAGCATCAGCTGCCCCGTAGGCGAAAGCGCATAGCGCGCTACGATGCAGCGGAAATCGCCCAGCGTTTGATTAGCAATCATCGCCGGTTCGGCATCCGGCAGCGCATGCTCGGGGCGTATTCGTACCGGGTGCCAGGCGGCACGGCGGAACGTTTCTAAGCGTTCGCGCTCGGCTTTGACGATGGGGCCCGCGTCGAAAATATCCACATGCCGGGAGCGCACGAAGCCTTCAGCCAACATTTCCGCCAGCGCCTCTTCATGGGCCGGGTGCTCGCGGCCAATCGCAGCGCGGGCCTGGGGCGTGAGTAGCGGTAAGTAGAGCGGAAACTGCGGCATCACTTCAGCAATAAAGCTTTTCGAGCGCACGCCCGCCATGTGATTCATCTCTTGAAAGCTGCGGGCAAAGAAGTGGCGGCCCACGCTCTCCCAAAAGGGGGATTCGTTCTGGCTATCCAAATAGCCGGGAAAGGCCACCGCCAGAATCCGCGAGAAGCGTTCCGGGTACTGGGCGATGAACATCAGCCGCGCCCGGCGCAGCAGGCTCTCCGCGCTGGTGCCTTTGTAGCGCGGGTTGAGCGACAGCGCGCAAAGCAGCGTGGCATCCGAAGCTTCATGGGAAAGCGCCAGCGTTTGCACCTCGCGGCGCACGTTGAGCTGCTGGGACGCGTGAATCAGCGTCTCCTGGCGGTAGGTGTAGTAGGCCTCGGCGGCCCCCGCTTGGGCACGGATGGTGGCCGTGCCCAGCACGTCGTTGCGGCTATCATCCGCCAACACGAACATATAGTGCTCGTTACCGGGGAACTCGATATCGCTGGCAAATGCTTCCTGGGAGCGCACAATGCGCTCCTCAAGGCGTTCACGATTGGCAGGCAGGTTGGTAAGCCGTGGCACCGCGTGCTCTGCCAGTTGCTCCAAGGCGGGAAGGTCAGCCAGCGTGACCGGTCGGATTACCAACATATTGATCGCCCCCTCTTGTGTGACTTGCTGCCTGCTCATGCGCTGGCAACAAGTCGCTCAATGGCGCGCTCTAAGCGCGCCATGCCTTCGGTAATGTCTTCCTCGGGAATCACCAGCGAGGGGGCCATCCGCAGCACGTTGGGGCCGGCAATCAGCGCCATCACGCCCTCTTCAATCGCTAGCGGCAGAATATCCTTGGCGCGGCCTTCGAAGGCATCCGACATCTGGGCACCCATCAGCAGGCCCATGCCACGGATCTCTTTGAAGACGCCGTGCTTGCGGTTGATGGTTTCCAGGTGCTCGCGGAACAGGTCGTGGCGATGTTTAACACCTTGCAGCACCTCCGGCGTATCGATGAACTCAACCGCCGCCAGCGCTACCGCTGAGGCCAGCGCGTTGCCGCCGTAGGTAGAGCCGTGGGTACCGATGGCCAGCGATTTGGCGATGGCATCGGTGGTCAGCGTGGCACCAATCGGGAAGCCGCCGCCCAGGGATTTGGCGCTGGTGAGAATGTCTGGCGTGATACCAAAGTTCTTGTAGGCGTAGAGCTCGCCGCTGCGGCCAACGCCGGTTTGCACTTCATCGAAAATCAGCAGCGCGTTGTGCTCGTCACACAGATCGCGCAGGCCCTGCAGGAACTCTTGGGTCGCGGGGACGATGCCGCCCTCGCCCTGCATCGGCTCAACCATAATGGCGCATGTGTCGTCGCCCACGAGCTTGCGAACGCTCTCCAGGTCGTTGAAGTCGGCGTGGAGAATACCGCCCGGCACCGGGCCAAAGCCTTGGGAGTACTTGGGCTGGCCGCCTACGCTCACGGTAAAGAACGTGCGGCCATGGAACGACTGGTAGAACGAAATGATTTTGTCTTTATGCTCGCCGTGGTGGTCTACCGCCCAGCGGCGGGCCAGCTTCAGCGCGGCTTCATTGGCTTCACCGCCGGAGGAGCATAAAAAGACCTTATCGGCAAAGGTGCGCTCGGTAAGGGTTTTGGCCAGCTTGAGCGCCGGTTCGTTGGTGAATACGTTGGAGAGATGCCAAAGCTTTTCGCCCTGCTCTTTCAGCGCATTGACCAGCACCGGATGGCAGTGGCCCAGGGAGTTCACCGCGATACCGCCGGCGAAATCAATGTACTCACGCCCCTCTTGGTCCCACAAGCGGCTGCCTTCCCCACGTACCGGAATAATCTGCTGCGGCGCGTAGTTAGGCGTCATGTAGTGGTCGAAATCTTGACGGCTCGGGGTGTGGCTCATGGGACAGTACCTCCAGTGGAGTAAGCGATGGATTCAGTATACGGGGGGCGATGGACGCCCTGCTTTCAGTATTGGGACGGTAAATTATGAAAAGCTGCGCTCAACCCAGCCGCTCTTCCCGCGGGGTAATACCAAAGTGGTTACGGTAGGCGGTGGAAAAGTGCGCGCCGGAAGAGAACCCCGTCATCAGGGCGATATCCCCTACCGGACGGTCGCTCTCTCTTAGCTGCTTGCGGGCATCCTGCAGGCGCAAATCCAAATAGTAGCGGCTGGGCACCGCCTGCAGGTACTTCTTGAACAGGCGCTCCAACTGACGTCGAGAAATGCCTAGATGCTCGGCGAGTTCCAGCGTCGAAAGTGGCTCTTCGATATTGGCTTCCATGAGAGTCACCGCATCCACCAAGCTCTGGGGCGCGTGGCCCAAACGGTTACGCAGCGGTACGTGCTGGCGTTCATCGGCCAAGCGAATACGGTCGCAGACGAACTGTTCGGAGACCTGCTCGGCTAGGCGCGGGCCATGATGCTTGCCAATTAGCGTTAGCATCATGTCCATTGCAGCGGTGCCACCCGCGCAGGTGAGACGGTCACGATCAATTTCAAACAGCTGCTGGGAGAGCGTCACCTGGGGGTAGGCTTGGGCAAAGGCGTCAAAACGCTGCCAAGGCAGGGTGGCGCGGTAGCCTTCCAGCAGCCCGCTGCGGGCGAGCACCTCGGTGCCTCCAGCCAAACCGCCGATAGCAACGCCGCGCCCCTGGTGGCTACGCAGCCACTCATTGAGTTTAGGTGGCAGCGCGTAAGGCAGCGGCGTGGGCGCACACACCAGCAACAGATCCAGCGGACCAAGGGGCTCGGCCAGCGTGTGCTGTGCCAGCAGTGATAGCTGTGCGCCGCTGCGTACCGGCTCTTCATCCAGGCTGAGGGTCACGGTGTGGTACAGCATCTGGCCGCTTAGCTGGTTGGCCATTTGCAGCGGCTCGATGGCGCCGGCGTGGGCCAACAGCGAAAACCCCGGCAGCAGCACAAACGCCACCCGCCTGCGGTGGCTAGGGGGTGGCGTTAACGTACTGGAATGCATGTGAATTCGCTATGCTGCCTATTGCGCTGCATGAAAACCGCCGCTGGCTAACTGGGTCATTTGTATGACCAACATCTTACCCAATTGTGCCACTGAAGGCAGCGCCTGCTGTCGCTATCTCAAAAAAGACGTCGCAGGGCTATAGCGAGTGAGTGTTACCTGTTCTCTTCGGCGTCGGAGAGCGTGGTTTGGTTATCGATAATCTGGTAGTCGCTATCGCGGTATTCGTCGGCGGACGCTTCGATCTCTTCGCTACCGTAGTCGGTGTTGACGATCAAACGATCACCTTCGCGCTGCATCTCTTTCACGGGAAGCGCTACGTCACTGGCGCCGAATCCCCAGATGCCGCCGATCGAAACAATCGCAAACAGCTCGCCACTCTCTTGATGACGGGCGATGTGCTGGATTTCACCCACTTCATCCCCCTGCTGGTTAGCAACGGTCATGCCTTCCAGGTCCCGTGCGCGCTCTGCCATCAGCGAATTACCCTGATCGCTCTGCTGAACGTCTTCCTGCACAACCTGCTGGTTCTGCTGTTGCGCTGACGGCTGTTCTTGGTCACGCTCTTCGTCACCCCGGTTCACCTCTACGTCGGCGTTATCGGCCTGCTCGACCGTCACCTCCGGCTCGCCGCGCTGTTCAACGGTGACGTTTGGCTCCGCCTCTTCTACCGTCACTTCCGGCTCGGGCTGCTCAATGGTTACTTCGGGCTTAGGCTGCTCAATGGTGACATCGGGCTTGGACTGCTCGACCTTGATGTTGGGCGACTCCTGCTGAACCTGAACATCCGCAGGCGCTTGGTCAACCGTGACATCCATCGTCTCGTTGCCATTTTGGTTTTGGCTATCTTGGTTTTGACCATCTTGGCGCTGCTGTTCGGCCACTTCGTTCTGCCGCTGTTGCGACATATCCCGCGTGGTCGAGGCATCGGTTTGGTCATCGTTTTGTGCTAAAGCAACGCCTGACAAGCTAGCGCATACCGTACCAATGGCGACTACAAGTGCTGTCCGTTTCATACCCTCTCTCCTTTTGCTGAAGTGCACTTTTTCCTGAAGTACACTTTGCAAACTAGTTAACCACAGCGCTGAAACGCAATGTAAAATGGTAAGAAACAGCAACGTTGTACTTAGGTTAACGACTTTTTAGTAGGAGATAGGCGCAAAAGCTTACAAACATTAAATTGATCACTTGGCGTAGTCATCGCCCAGAATGCAAAACCAAAGGGCTTAAACGCACATCGCCGGGCCATAGGCCCGGCGATATATACCGCAAAAGCGCAAGATTTAGCCGCCGCTATTGCCCAGCCCCAGCATCACAATGCCAGCGACGATGATGCCCATAATCACGATGATTAACGGCAGCATTTTATGCAGCCCATTAGCGGACTTTTTCGCTTCTGGCTGTTGTTGGGGCTGCGAGGTCTCGAAATCTTCAGGTATGCGCTCGCTTAACACATGCTCTTTCTCTTCTTCCCGGGTTTTGCTCTCTCTGGTATCCATACAGCACCTCATCCTATCCGGTTAGATGATCAACAGCGCGGCGGCAAGCGTTACCCGTCGCGCGTTGCCCTATAGCGTTACGACATCAAACTCGACTTCCGGGTTCACATCGGCGTCGTAGTCCACATCGTTACGTTCGAAGCCAAACAGCTTCAAGAACTCATGCTTGTAACCAGCATAGTCGGTAATATCGAATAAGTTCTCGGTGGTGACTTCCGGCCACAGATCTTGGCAGGCTTTTTGAACGTCGTCGCGCAGCTCCCAGTCGTCCAGGCGCAGGCGGCCCTGATCGTCGGTAGCCATCTCGCCGGGCTGGCCAGAGTACAGACGCTCGCCGAACAGGCGGTTCAGCTGGTCGATGGTGCCTTCGTGGAGGCCCTGCTCTTTCATGATGCGGTAGACCATGGCGATATACAGCGGCATCACGGGAATCGCAGCGCTGGCCTGGGTAACGACGGATTTCAGCACGGCCACGTTGGCACCGCCGCCGCTCTCTTTCAGCTTGGCATCAATGGCTGCCGCCGCGCGGTCCAGGTCCTCTTTGGCTTTACCCAGGGCGCCGTGCCAGTAAATAGGCCAGGTAATTTCGGTGCCGATGTAGCTAAAGGCAACGCTGCGTGCGCCTTTGGCCAGCACGCCCGCGTCATCCAGCGCGCTCATCCACAGCTCCCAATCTTCGCCGCCCATCACGGTGATGGTGTCATCGATCTCTTGCTGGGTCGCTGGTTCTACTTCGGCTTCAATGATCGCGTCTTTATTGGTATCAATGGCCGTAGCGCGATAGGTCTCACCAATCGGCTTCAGGCTGGAGCGCTTGACTTCACCCGTATCCGGCAGCTTACGTACCGGCGAGGCCAGCGAGTAGACCACGAGGTCAATCTCACCCATGTCCTGCTTGATCAGCTCGATGGCTTTTTCCCGCGCTTCGTGGGAAAACGCATCGCCATTGATGGATTTACTGTACAGGCCTTCCTGCTTGGCAAATTTGTCGAACGCGGCGCTGTTGTACCAGCCAGCGGTGCCCGGCTTCTTCTCGGTGCCTGGCTTTTCAAAAAACACCCCCAGGGTGTCAGCGCCGTAACCAAAGGCGGCGGTGATACGTGCCGCTAGGCCGTAACCGCTAGAGGCACCGATCACCAGCACTTTTTTCGGGCCTTGGCTTTTATCCAAACCACGGGCGCGGGTCGCTTCGATCTGCTCGAGAACGTTCTGCTCGCAGCCTTTCGGGTGGGTGGTGGTACAGATAAAGCCACGCACTTTCGGTTTAATGATCACATTGGACCCCTTTGTCAGATGAGTATCGCGTCCGGCACGACGGTGCCGGGTTATCAATGGGGGTATTCTAGCGGTCTCGGCGCGCCCTGTCCGCTCTTGAGCTTATCCGCCATTCGCGGCAGGATAGCGGCCTGCCCACCACCAGCCGACGGGATCTTGAATGAATGCACAGCAGCTAGTCGATGAGCGAGGCGATGTGTGGCTAGCACTCGCCCCTCTCTGGCTTGATCGCGAACCCAGCGAGCGCGACTATGCCCGTATGATCGAGGTGATCGAACAGCACCAAATGTCGCTCAAGGAGTTGGAGTGGATGCTGCGCTTAGAGTTGGCGCCAGTGATGTCACGCCACCAGCTCTCCGTCGCCAGCGAGTGGCGCAAGTTCGATGACTACAAACTGATGAAGCAGCTGGTGAACCACAATCTGAAACTGAAAGGCTGGCGGCGCAAAAGCTGGGCGCTCTTTTCCGGTCTGACAACCATGATGGTTCGCCATCGCTGGAATGAGTTAATGCAACGCCTCATGGTCGCGCGTGGAGACGTTTAACGGCTGGCTGATCACTCTTTATCCAGAGCGGCCTCCAGGGCTAAGCGCAGCGTTAGCCCATGATCCTTGGGGCCAAAGCGGGCGATGACCTTGCCATCTCGGCCTACCAGAAACTTGGTGAAATTCCACTTTACAGCTTTGGTGCCCAAAATCCCTGGCGCCTCCCGCTTGAGCTGTACAAATAGCGGGTGGGCATCGGGGCCGTTGACCTTCACCTTCTCCAACAGCGGAAAACTCACCCCGAACTGCTGCTCGCCAAAGGCGCAAAACGCCTCAGCACTCTCAGGCGACTGACGGCCAAACTGGTTGCAGGGAAAACCCAACACCATAAAGCCGCGATCCCGATAGCGCTGATACAGCCCCTCAAGCTCTTTTAACTGAGGGGTAAAGCCGCACTGGCTGGCCACGTTCACCACCAGTAACACCTGTCCGCGCAGGGCGCGCAGGTTGAAAGGCTCACCTTGGTGGGTATAACAATCCTGCTCGTAAATCGTCATCGCCAGGCCTCTAAAATGCCTTTGCCAGCATACACCTTACCTTGCCACGGCAACGGTAGTGACACCAGCCCGGAGATTAAATGATGGGGCCCGCCACTACCCGAAGCGCCAGCGCAATCAGCAGCACGCCGGTAATGCGGTTAATCCAGTGGGCGTGGCGCTGCAGCCACGGCAGCACCCGGGAGTGAGAAAGCCCCACGGCTACCAGCACGTACCAACCACCATCAATAATAATAGCCGTGGCAACAATAATCGCCTTGGCAAGCAGGCTCATCTCTGGCGTTACAAACTGGCTTAATAGCGCCACAAAAAAGATGATTAGCTTCGGATTACCTAAAGCCACCAGCACCGCCTCTTTGGCTGCCTGGCGCGGCGTGGTGGTCACGGCGCCCGGCGCAAGCGAGCCACTACGGCCCGCCCGCAATGCTTTTATCCCCAGCCACGCCAAATAGGCAGCGCCACACCAGGTAATGACCTGAAAAAGCTCGGGAAAGCGTACCATCACAGCACCCAAGCCCAGCACGGTGAGCAGCGCGTAAAACCCCACGCCTAATGCATGAAAGATAGCAGCCGTCATCCCCGGTACGCGGCCACCTCCCAAGGTATGGCGCAGCACCAGCGCTAAGCTAGGCCCAGGCGACATGGCCCCCATCGCACAAATGGCAGCCAGCGAAAGCCAGAGTGTTAGCGGCATCTTCTCCTCCATGGATGGCATTGTTATGAGCAGGCCAGTATACGCCAAAGCCGGATTAATCGGAGGCCAATGATGGACAGGTTGGGCGCTGCTACCCTACCTAGCGCTGCTGAAACCTCCAAGGCGCTTAAATAACGCTGTTAGCATGGTACGCTGTTGGGTAAAATTTTCCCTTTTTTGAACACGATGACGCCTGCCATGCAGGCGATTCATGGCTAATAAAGGACTTCAATATGGGTAGGGCGTTTCAAAACCGTAAGGAATCCATGGCCAAAACGGCCGCTGCGAAAACCAAGGTTTACAGCAAGTATGGACGTGAAATTTACGTCTGTGCCAAAGCAGGCGGCACGGACCCCAACGGTAACCTCGCGCTGCGCGGTTTGATGGAGCGTGCCAAGAAAGACCAGGTGCCGTCCCACGTCATTGATAAAGCCTTGGATAAAGCCAGCGGCGCGGGTGGCGAAGACTTCTCCCCGGCGCGCTACGAGGGCTTTGGCCCCGGCAACGCCATGGTGATTGTCGACTGCCTCACCGACAACCCCAACCGCACCTTTGGCGATGTGCGCGGCTGCTTCACCAAAACCAAGAGCAAGATCGGCACGCCGGGCAGCGTAAGCCATATGTTCGACCACTGTGCAATTTTCTCCTTTAACGGCAGCGATGAAGAAGCGGTGCTGGAAGCGCTGATGGAAGCGGATGTGGACGTGACTGACATCGAGCAGGAAGAGGGGCGTATCACGGTGTTTGCGCCGCACACCGACTACGCCAAAGCCAAGCAGGCGCTGCTGGATGCCTTCGGCGAAATCGACTTTGAAGTCGACGAGATCCAGTTCCTGCCGCAAACCACCACGCCGATTGAAGGCGATGACGTAGCGATGTTTGAAAAACTGCTGGGCATGTTGAACGATCTGGACGACGTGCAGAACGTCTTCCACAGCGCCGAACTGCCGGAAGAGAACGCTTAAACGGCTATTCGCTTAACGCATCTTTCGGTACAAAGATCCACCCTTCGGCCGCTGGCATCTCTGCCAGCGGTCGGGTTGCTTTTATTCATCCAACTCATGCATCCAGTGCCGCATCCGGCGGCAGCAGCGCTGGTTGAATGCCAGCAGCACTAAGCACTGTTTTGCCGCGCACCGTTAAATCAGTGATAAACAGAAACTGCTGACGGGGGTCAACGGGGTAAGCCCGGATGCGGTAATGGGTGCCCCAGGGCTTCTCCTCGGCTACCACAATAATCGGTTGGTCAAACTTTAAGTACGCGCTGGTCAGCGCTACATCCCGCAGCGCCTTACGTACCCAACCGGCTTCATGCTCAGGGTGTAGGTAAAAACTCGCCACGCACTGTAGGCTGGTGCCGCCGTTGTTAGCGTTATAGATGGCGGTATCCCACAGCTTTAAATGCGGCACGGCAACCAGGTCATCGTCCGGCGTTTGGACTTCCACCGTACGCATCCCGACATGCTTCACTTCACCGTAAGTGCCATCAATTTTGACCCAGTCGCCGGGCCGGTACGGTAGCTCCACAGCAGATACCACCCCAGCAATCAGGCTGCTGACATAGTCTTTCAGGGCAAAGCCAATGGCTAAACCAACTGCCCCCAGCAGCGTGACCATATTGCGTAGTGAAGGCTCGATAACGATTGGCACAATAATGGCGAGCGCTGCTATTAAAATTAGCAGTCGCGTAAGCGGCACCAGGGCAAAAACTCGAAAGCGCAATTGGCCGTGCAGGCGGTTTGCGAGCCAGTTCAACCCACGTTGGCTGGCTACAATCAGCAGGATGGTGCTGGCCAGGATCACCCCAAGCGTTACCAGCGCTTGGCTATCTATATCGTTAAACAGTTTGGCGTATTGCCCTTGGTCATCCATGGGGGCTCCTAAAGCGGGTCAACCAGATAGTTGCGCGACTCAAGCAGCTGCCGCACGCTCGCATAGCTCATCGGTGCCACCTGCCAGCGCCCTTGCTTACAGCTGAGGATATTGCGCCGCGCCAGGGCAAACCGCGCATTGAGCGTTTCATGAGCGGAGAAGGGTAAAACATGCTCTAGCGCCTGGTCCTCCAGCCCGCCGTGAATCAGCAGGGTATGCAGCAGTAGCGTGGCCAAGTCACCGGTATCTGCCGGCAGCTCGGCATCAGCCAGGGCATCGAGTAGCCACAGCTCTTGCGCGCCGCTGCGCGTCTCTTCAGCATCGTTCGTAGAGTTCTCTTCCGCAGGCTCGCGCAGCCGCTCGCGCCAGTAGTGCCAGGCAATCCCCAGGTGCCCACGGCAGTGTGCCGCTAGGCGCTGTAGCTCTTTGTAAACTACTTTTTGGTCACTGTCGCTGGTGAGAATCGACTTCCCCGTGCGCGTGCTGTACACCGTCGGGCACCCCCCCGCTGCTTGGGAAAAGTAGTGGGCCAGCTGTTCGCCTTCGAGCCCTTGGAGGGTCAATACAGGCACGCCTTCTAGCCCCACCGCGTGCTGTAAGTAAGCGTAGGTCCAGCTATCGCACCCTATCACGCTCTGCCCTAAACGGCCGCCCAGGGCGCGCTCAAGCAACTCGCGTACGCCTTGCAAGCCGTTGGTATGGCGCAAAAAGTGACGTTCCAGAGCAGGAATAGCCCAGCGCTTTGCCTGAGCGGCGTTTTCAACCCAGGACAGGCTGCCATCCACCAGCTCTTTCAGCGTGGGCACAGCAAGGCAGTGCACCTCCTGCTGCGCGGCCCAGTGGCTCACCACAGCATTGTGCCCACCGTGGGGCGGTGAAATAAACAGCACAACTGGCGCTTCCCGGTATGCCTTTAGCGCCTGTTCAAGACCGCTGGCAGCCGGCGTCCAGTCAATGGGCGGCGCCACATGGGCCAAGGTTACTTCAGGCAGTGCGCGCAGCTCGCTCTCCCGCTTTGCTTGGCGCTCGGAAGCTTCTTTGCCTATCATCCAGGTAGTGGCTGCCCGCCAGCTACGCCGCCACTGGCTGGCCTGGGTATGCTCTGGGGTTTGAAAGGTGTCTAGTGCCACCACGTTCCATGGCGATAAAGCCGCGGGGGTTGAGCCTTGCGCCATCTTCCGCCTCGTTTTAGTCAACTAGATTAAGGTTAGCATGCCTTATGCCATCCCCCCGGGGCTAGCCGAACTTATCGACTACAATAAAGTCGCTATACCCAAGCAACTCACCTTTTGAGTGATGCACAGGAGGCAACGATGAGCGTGGTTAACGTCACCATGGCCGAACTACACGAGAAGCTTGCAAAGTGCATTGCTGGCGAGCGGGTGCTCGTTGATCAGGAAGGCAATCGTTTCAGCGGACGGATTCAGCACGTTGGGGTGATGGGGGTGAAGGTGATTCCCGAAACCGTGATTAAAAACAGCACCGGCGACCCTGGCGATATGGACGGTGTGACCGTGCCTTATGACGACATCTGGGAGCTTGAAGTCAAAGGTGTGGTATTTAGTCGGCTAGGAGAATAGTCACTATGAACTTTCGCTGCACGCCTGCCTAATTAGCAGGCGCGCATTGGAGCATTAGCGCTTTTGATCAGAACGTTAGGCAAATTTTACCAAAGTGCTTGCCCGACTCTTGATAGCGGAACGCCTCAGCAATCTCGCTAAGCGGGAATTCACGATCGATGACCGGTTTTAGGTTCGCCGCTTCGATCGCGTTGATCATCTCGATTTGATGGCGGCGGCTACCGACAATCAGCCCCTGCAGTTTGGCCTGCTTCGCCATTAGCTTAGCCGTCGGGATCTCACCTTCACGCCCGGTGAGCACACCAATCAGCGAGATATGCCCGCCAATTTTCACCGCGTCGATGGATTGTGGCAATGTGCCTGGGCCGCCCACTTCCACAACGTGATCCACGCCTTCGCCGTTGGTAAGCGCTTTGACAGCTTTCCCCCACTCTGGCGTTTCGCGGTAGTTGATGGTGTGTTCAGCACCTAGCTCGCGCAAACGCGCCAACTTCTCATTGGAAGACGACGTTGCGATCACGCGAGCGCCCATCATCTTGGCAAACTGTAGCGCGAAGATAGATACCCCGCCGGTACCCAGTACCAGTACGGTATCCCCCGCTTTTAGTCCGCCATCGACCACTAACGCGCGCCAAGCGGTCAAGCCAGCGGTGGTCAGCGTGGCGGATTCCGCATGGCTGTAGCCTTGCGGCTGGCGAGTAAACCACGTGGCCGGGCGAATCACCTGCTCGCGGGCATAGCCATCGACGCCATCGCCGGGGGTGGTGGTGAAGTCGCCCACCCGCGCCGGGCCTTCCAGCCAGTAGGGGAAAAAGGTCGAGACGACCGCGTCGCCCACGGCAAACTCTTCCACGCCTTCACCAACGGCTTCCACCACGCCCGCGCCATCCGACATCGGGATGCGCTTGTCGTCGGTGGGAATCATCCCCGCCACCACGGCGTAGTCGTGAAAGTTTAGCGAGCTGGCGTGCAGACGCACTTTGATCTCGCCGGGGCCTGGCTCCCCTGGGGCTGCCAAGTCAACGATGTTCAATTTATCTAAACCGCCGGGTTGTTGAAGCTGGATAGCTTGCATCAGTACCTCCTGTTAAAGCGCCCTTACTAGGCGACCGGTCTAGTCTCAAATGGGGGCGTTGTTATCAGGATCAAGGTCGTTACCCAAAAAGCCTCCCGACTGGCGCTGCCACAGGCCTGCATAAATGCCGTTTCGGGCCAGCAATTCCTGGTGGGTGCCGCTCTCTACCATGCGCCCTTCATCCACCACAATCAAACGGTCCAGCATGGCGATGGTGGAGAGCCGGTGGGCAATGGCGATGACCGTTTTGCCCTCCATCAAGGCATCCAACTGCTCCTGAATCGCCGCTTCGACTTCGGAATCCAGCGCTGAGGTGGCTTCATCCAGCACCAGAATGGGGGCATCTTTGAGCAGCACGCGGGCAATGGCAATGCGCTGGCGCTGGCCGCCAGATAGCTTCACGCCCCGCTCCCCTACGTGAGCATCCAGGCCGCGACGCCCTTTGGGGTCGACCAAGTCATTGATGAAAGTGTCAGCATGGGCGCGGCACACCGCTTGCCAGACATCCTCATCGCTGGCGTTCGGGCTGCCGTAGCGGATGTTGTCCCGCAGCGAACGGTGCAGCAGCGAGGTGTCTTGGGTCACCATACCAATCTGGTGGCGCAGCGAGGTCTGGGTAACCTCGGCGATGTTTTGGCCGTCGATCAGAATGCGCCCGCCCTGCAGGTCGTAAAAGCGCAGCAGCAGGTTCGCCAAGGTTGATTTACCCGCCCCGGAGCGGCCAATCAGGCCGATTTTCTCGCCGGGCTTGATGGTCAGGCTCAGCCCATCGAACACGTTTTTGCTCTCCCCTTTTGCCTGGGCATACTGGAAGCGCAGCGTATCGAAGACGATCTCGCCGTGGGGCACGGTGAGCGCTTTAGCGTTGGGCACGTCTTTCACCGTCGGCTCCTGGGCGATGGTGTTCATGCCATCCTGCACCGTGCCGATGTTTTCGAACAGCCCAGCCACTTCCCACAAGATCCAGTCGGACATAAAGCGGATCCGCATCACCAACGCAATGGCGATAGCCAGCACACCCAGGGAGATCGCCTCCATATACCACGCCGCAATCGCCATACCTGCCGTGCCGACCAGCAGCAGGGTGTTGAGCAGCGTCAAGCAGACGCTCATCACCGTGACCAGGCGCATCTGGCGATGCACGGTGACCATGAAGCCCTCCATGGCGTCTTTGGCGTAACGCTCTTCGCGGTGGGTGTCGGCAAACAGCTTGATGGTTTGGATATTGCTGTAGCTATCCACCACGCGGCCGGTCATTTGCGCGCGCGCATCCGCCTGGGCCATGGAGACATCCCGCAGGCGCGGCACGAAAAAGCGCATGATGCCCAAATAGCCGATCAGCCAAAGCCCTAGCGGCAGCAGCAGCCAAGGATCAGCGCGGCCCAACAAAATGGCCGCCCCGGTAAAATAGACGATGGCGTACACCATCAGGTCCATCACTTTCGTGACGGTTTCACGCACCGCCAGCGCGGTTTGCATCACTTTTTGCGATACCCGCCCGGCAAACTCATCCTGATAGAACGCTAGGCTCTGGCTGAGCATATGGCGGTGGGAGAGCCAGCGGCCAATCATCGGGTAGTTGCCAAAAATGCTCTGGTGAGTGACCAGCGACTGCAGCAGCACCAGTAGCGGCAGGCCCACTACCACTAACAAACCAAGGCCCGCCAACCACAGCCCGTGGTTGGCCCAGAAGTCGGTACGCTCGACGCCGCCCAGCCAATCCACCAAATCGCCCATGTAGCTAAAGAACACCACCTCTGCGGCGGATACCACCGCCGTAATCAGCGACATCACTAGCAGCCACGGCCACACCGGGCGGGAAAAGTGCCAGATAAACGGCAACAGCCCTTTGGGCGGTGTAGTGACCTCGCCCTCTGGATAGGGGTTGACGCGCTCCTCAAAAAAACGGAACAGCGGCGAGAGCAGACGTGACAGCATGAAAAGTCCTTACATGACGCGATAAAAGGAAGTACAGCGTAGGAACGTTAGCGTAATGATCGCGACGTCAGCCGTCAGGATGATGACGCATTAGCCAGCGGGCCCAGAAGGGAGCGACAATCATCAGGGTGACCATCCGCAATAAGTGGTGAAAAGCCACAAACACTGGGTCAATGTTGAGCGCGACGGCGAGAATCGCCATTTCACCAATGCCACCAGGGGCCAGCGCCAAGAGCGCCACATCGCGCCCGACGCCAACGGTTTGGTGGATAAGCTCGGCAAACAGCGCCAGCACCACCAGCGCTAGCAGCGTTGCCACGCCCGATTGCCACAGATAGCGCCCCAACAACCGCCGTGTCATGCCTTGAAAACGCGAGCCAATGGCACTGCCCAGCACCCAGAGCATCAGGTTCATACCCCAGCTTGGCAAGGCGAGGCTAGCAATATCCAGCCCGGAGAGTAGCGCGGTGGCTAACAAGGGAGCGAGCAGCGCGGGGCTTGGCAGGCGCAGCCATTTCCCCAGCGGCAGCAACAGCGGAATAGCAAGCAGCAGCCAGCCATCGGTTAATGCGGCATCCGCCGGCCCCAAGGTACCTTCACCGCCTTCAAAGGCCCAAAATAGCGGCGGCAGGAATAGAACAACCAGCACAATACGCAGCGACTGGGCAATCGCAATCCGTTGGGGGTCGCCGCCACACCGGTCACCCAGCATAATCATGGCGGTCATTGCCCCTGGGGAGGCACCAAACCAGGCGCTTACGGGGTCGAAGCCACAACGGCGGTACCAGGCAGACGCCACGGCAGTGGACGCCGCCACACCCGTTAGCAACAGTACGGCCGAGATTGGCCAATCCAATACGCGGTGGGCAAGCTCAGGAGTGACTTGGCTACCCAGCACCATGCCCATCACCGCTAAAAACACGCTACGCAGCGACTCAGGCACCGCGACTTTCACGCCCTTAGCCGAGACCAACAGGTTAGCGACCAGAGGGCCAAGCATCCAGGCCAGCGGCAGCCCGGTAATGTGAAACAGCGCACCGCCTGCAGCGCCAACACTCAGCGATAAAACAAGCGCCTTTGCACTCCCCGAACTGAAACGGCTGCCCTTCACACTCCCCTCCCACGGTCTCTCTGGCTATACGATATGGCAGAGTCTTTTCATATAATTACTTACTCTGCTAAGCGTTGCCTGAGTTTACCACTGCTAGGGGTAATCCTCGTCGTCATCATCGCGCATTCGCGCCTGGCGCTCGGCCTCTTCTTCTTTGGCGTCGTCGATCACTTCCATCAGCTCGTCCACGTTGGCAATGTGGCTATCGAACTCGAAGTGGCCAGTGAGTTTGCTATCGGGATGCAGCTCCCCCGCTTCATACAGCGCCCACATCTCTTTGCCGTAGTGGGTGGTGAGCAGTTCGGGAGCGAAGCGGCCGAAATAGGCACGCATGTTGTTCACATCCCGCTCCAGCATGGCGGCGGCGCTGTTATTGCCAGCGGCGTCCACCGCCTGGGGTAAATCGATAATGACTGGCCCATCAGCATCGACCAAGACGTTAAACTCGGAGAGGTCGCCGTGAATCAGCCCGGCACAGAGCATACGCACCACGTCTTGAATCACTTTGGCGTGATAGCGTAGTGCTTGCTCTTCAGTCAGGGTGACATCGCCCAAACGCGGTGCTACGTCGCCCTCGGCATCGGTAATCATCTCCATCAGCAGCACGCCGTCCACAAAGCCGTAGGGCTTGGGTACGCGCACACCGGCTGAGGCGAGGCGGTACAGCGCATCCACCTCGGCGGTGAGCCACGCCTGCTCCTGCTCTTTCTGGCCATAGCGGGTCTTCTTCGCCATGGCACGGGCGCGGCGGCTGTTGCGCTCTTTGCGCCCCTCCTGGTACTGCACCGCCTGCTTAAAGCTACGCTGTTTGGCTTCTTTGAAGACTTTGGCGCAGCGCGTGTCGTCGCCGCAGCGCACCACATACACCTGCGCTTCCTTGCCGCTCATCAACTGCATCAGCACCTCATCGACCAGGCCATCATCGACCAAGGGCTGTAATCGTTTGGGTGTTTTCATAGCTTGATGCGAAGGCTCCTTCTGATAACGACCGTTTCATGGGGATCGTTAATGGCGAATGCGTCGCACGCGGAAAGCGCGCCCTTTGAGTTTATCCCGCTCCAGCTTGGCCTGGGCTTTCTGGACAACGCTGCGCTCTACCGCGACGTAAGCGCTACGGGCCAGCACTTTGATTTTGCCCACCTGATCCCCGCGCAGGCCGCCTTCGCTGGTCAACGCGCCCAGAATATCGCCAGGGCGTAGTTTATCCTTCTTACCGCCCGCCAACTGTAGCGTGGCCATGGGCGGCTCGAACGGTATGCCGTTGGCCGCTTTCGGCAGCGGCTCAGTAGTGAGCGGCTCGCCTAATAGCTCAGAGAGACGTTCAAGCCGGTAATTTTCTTGCGGTGTTACCAGCGTGCAGGCAATACCGCTGGCCCCGGCACGCCCCGTGCGCCCTACCCGATGGACGTGCACGTCAAGCTCACGGGCGATTTGGTAGTTGAAGACGGCATCCAGTTGGGCAATGTCCAGCCCACGGGCGGCAACATCGGTCGCGACCAAAATCGACGCGCTCTGGTTGGCAAACAGCACCAGCAGCCGGTCGCGGTCTTTCTGCTCTAAATCGCCGTGCAGGGCGACAGCGCTAAAGCCAGCATCGACCAAGCTATCGGCCACGGCCTGAGTTTCCCGCTTGGTGTTACAGAACACCACGCTGGTGGTAGGCCGCATTGCCAGCAACAGCTGCTTTAGCGCAGCAAAGCGGGCGTCGTCGTTGGTCACATCGTAAAAGTGTTGCTCAATGGTCGTCGCGTCGTGGGTCTCTTCAACTTTAACGCTGACCGGATCGCGCATTACGCCACGTGTCATCACTGCCAACCCACCTGAGGCTTCCTCATCAGGAAAGGTGGCGCTGAACAGTAAGGTTTGTCGGTCGGCAGGAGTGTCGGCAATGATATCGTCAATGGTGGCCTGAAAGCCCATATCCAGCATGCGGTCAGCTTCATCCAACACTAGCGTGGTGAGCGAGCCGAGCGTGAGCGAGCCTTTCCGCAGATGTTCATCAATCCGGCCCGGTGTGCCCACCACAATATGCGCGCCGTGCTCCAGCGATGCGAGCTGCGGGCCAAAAGGCGCGCCGCCGCAGAGCGTGAGTACTTTAACGTTGGGCATACCACGGGCTAAACGGCGCAGCTCTTCCGCCACTTGATCCGCCAGTTCGCGGGTAGGGCACAGCACCAAGCCCTGTACGCTAAATGCCTCAACCCGTAGTTGGGAGAGTAGCGCCAAGCCAAAGGCGGCGGTTTTGCCCGACCCTGTTTTGGCCTGGGCCATGACATCGCGCCCCGCCAGCATGGGCGGCAGGCTTTGTGCCTGAACAGGCGTCATTTCGTGATAGCCAAGGGAGTCTAGCGTGCCCAGCAGCGCGGGAGAGAGCGCAAGGGATGCAAAAGAGGTATCTGACACAAAAAATTCCTGAAGGGGGCGTAGTGCCCAACGATCCGATAATGTGAAGCACCATACCAGAAAGTGCCACCCCCTGCCTTGTCGCTCGCGGGCTTACTCTGCCAAACACGGTTTACGAGGAGAGCGCCGCAAACTGCCCTTGGCTTAATGCCGCTAAATCATCAGGAGAGAGTTCGATTTCCAGCCCGCGCCGTCCGGCGCTTACGTAGAGGGTAGACCACGCCTGTGCCGAGGCATCGATAAAGGTAGGCAGGCGCTTTTTCTGGCCCAGCGGGCTAACGCCACCCAGTACATAGCCGGTAGTGCGCTCGACAATGTCCGGCGCGGCCATCACCGCCTTTTTCGCCCCGGCCGCTTTGGCGATCTGCTTTAGCCCAAGCTGGCTGTTCACCGGTACGATCCCCACGGCCAGCTGCTTGCCATCCAGGCTTACCACCAAGGTTTTGAAGACTTGCTCGGCCGTGACGCCGAGTTTTTCAGCCGCTTCCAGCCCGTAGGAGGGAGCGGCAGCATCGTGCTGATACTCATGGATTTGAAATGCAATACCTGCGTGCCTTGCGTTGTTAATCGCCGGTGTCATGGAGCTCTCTTAAGTTAAACGCGTCCGCCAGTCTGGAAACATCACTACCCACTGCTAGGCTTAATAACGTGTGCAAGTAACGGAAGTCAACTGACAGGAGTCGCAAAATGAAAGCCACCTCGAAAGCGCAGCAGAAAGCCGCCGGGGCCGCCCTTTCGGCCAAGCGCGGCGAGACCAAGGCCAGCGAACTTTACGACGCCTCCAAAGAGATGTACGACTCAATGAGCGAAGAGGAGCTGGAAGAAATGGCGGGCACCCAGCGTAAGGGCAAACCGCAAAAGAAAGAGGAAGATTGATCACAGTTGCGCCAGCGAATCACGCTGGCGCAGCGAACGTTTGCCGGTTGGGCGGGCCTGCTACTGGCAAGGCACCACGCGGCGCAGCGTATCCTTCGCCCACAGCGTTTGGCCGTCTGGCGTGCGGCCATGTTCATTCCAGCGCTCGGTGGTTTCTAAGCAGAACGAACCGGCATTTTCGGTACGCGGGTCGGCATTGGCGGGGCGCTCTCCGCCGATCCGCATGACGTCAGGATTTTCAGTGGTGTAGCGTGGGGCAATGGTAGAACTAGCGCAGCCAGCCACCAAAGCGGTGACCAGCAACACGGGCAAACAGCGGCGCAGTGGCATGTTTTTGCAACCCTCAACAAAGCAGTGTTAAGCCGACACCCATTGTCGGTAGCGCTAAATACCACCCTGCCCACAACAGCGTCAATAATTTTTAATCCGGCCGTTAAGTGACCAGCGTAATACTGGTGACCGGGCGCAGATTACGCAGCTTGCAGTGCTGCTCAACGCTTTCGACGATCTCTTCGGCGTCGTCAATCTGCTGTTTATCCAGCTGAATATCGACCATCAAAAAGCTACCCACCTGGGCAAGGCGCACATCGTCGTCAGCGATATCGAAATCCGCCACTTCCTGTACCACCTCCTGGCGGACGCTGCCCACGGGTTCACCAAACATCAGCTCGCGCAGCGCCCCTTTCACCATGCGAATTGGCATGGGCAGGAAGTAACCAGCGATGATCAGTACCATCACCGGGTCAGCAAAACGCGCCAGGTGCGCCCAGGGCGATAGGGTTAGCCCCAGGGTGAGGGCAAAGCCCAGCATCACGGCGGCACTGAGCCAGGTATCCATCTGCCACTGGCGAAGCTCTGCCGCCAGCAGCGACGACTGCGCTATTTTGGCGTAGCGACTTAGCCACCACCAAGTGAGCAAACAGCCGGTCACGTTGACCACGCCGAACATCAGCGCCAGGTCCAGGGTAACGACGCGCCCTCCCTGGGCAAGGCTCCATAGCGCCGAGACCAGCGAAAACAGACACACCAGCGCAATCACTACGCCTTTGAGCAGCACGGCTAGCGGCTCGACCGTTAGCCGCCCAAAGGGGTAGTGATCATCCGCGGGTTTGCGGGCCTGTTGAAGTGCAAACAGCGACAGCGATGCCAGCACTAAACTTAATAGCGAATAGCCACTATCGAAGAGTATTGTAATCGAGCCACTGGCAAGGCCTAAGGCAAGCCCGGTAAAGGCAAATAGGCTGGCGGAAATGGCGGAAAATCTAAGCGCACGGCGCTCGGCGACAAAGGGGGTCACGCGGATTGCTCCAATAGAGGATGGTAAACGCAGGCCATCATAATGAGTACACTAGCGCTTCACCAATCGCTCAGCGCCAACTATTTTGGCACTTAGGTACGTTGATCAAGAGGCTTGCATGCGCGCAGAACAGGTACAGGCGTTTATTGATGTCACAGAGCACGGTTCGTTTGCCGCCGCCGCCCGGCATACCGGAATAAAGCGCAGTACGCTAAGCGCCGCGGTGAATGCCCTGGAGGATAGCCTGGGCGTCGCGCTATTCGAGCGCACGGGCAATAGCCTGCAGCTCACGGCGGTGGGTGAAAGCGTGCTGCCCGACTGCTACCGCCTGCTTACTAGCGCCAGCCGCATCAATAAACACTGCCAGCAGCACCTGCAGGGCGTGGAGAGCCAGCTCTGCATCGCCCGGGATGACGCTCTGCCCGAGGCGTTCTGGCGCCAGGTGATGCACGATTTAAAACAGCGTTACCCGCTGACCGCTATTTCGGTGTACCTACTGCCGCCCCAAGAGCATGCCCAGTTTGTACTGCGCCAAACGGTGGATATTGCTTTCGGGTTGTACACCGCCGAAGGGGCCGCGGTAAACGCCAGCAATCTCGCTCCTGTCAGCATGTGCCTGGTAGCCGCACCCGACCACCCGCTTAGCCGCCTGCCCAATGTCACTAAGGATGATTTGGCTCAATACACCCAGGTATGCCTAACCTTCGACCAGGGCGACAGGCTGGTGAGCGAGGCGCTGTTCTCGACCAACTACCTGGGCCTGACCATGTTTGAAGTGATTCGCGATGCGGTGATTAACGGCACCGGCTGGGCACTGCTGCCCTACCCGTTGGTCAAAGACGCACTAACCACTCAAACCCTGTGTGCTTTGAACCACGACCTGCTGCTGGAAAGCCACTACTACCGCTATGTTGAAGGAGAAAGCCTGGGAGTGGTCGCCACGGCACTGCTAACGAACGTTACGCGCTTTTTAGGGACGACCCGCTAATAGGCCTGCATTCCATAGCAACGTTGAAATTAAGGAGTGGCGAAAATCACAAATGCATTCCACGCTATTAGAAATCGCTGACCTAAGAAAAACGGAATAAAGGAGACTCAAGGACACGCTAGAGAACCGACACAGGCAAGTGTCATCTAAGCGTAAAGTGCGTCTGCCAGTGTCGATGTTGCCGTCAACTAAGGAGTAGTTTCCGCGATGGTACGACTCGATAAGAAAGCAACTAGGCTGTATGTCCTAGACACGAATGTCCTGATCCACGACCCCACCGCGCTCTATCATTTTGATGAGCATGACGTGGTGATCCCCATGACGGTGCTTGAAGAGCTGGACAAGCACAAAAACGGCATCCGCGAAATCGCCCGCACGGCGCGGCAGGTCAGCCGCACGCTTTCCGACCTTACCAGCCAGGTCACCTTCGACGAGATTCAGAAAGGCATCCCCATTCCCCGCATTAGCGGAGAGTCGGGTCGCCTGCACTTTCTATGCTACAACGACCTAAAACCCTTCGACTCGCTGGATGATAGCCCCGACAACCGGATACTGGCAGAAACCTGCCGCCTGCGCGACGAGCGCCCGGATGCCTCGGTCATTCTGATCACTAAGGATATCAACCTGCGGGTAAAAGCCGCCGCGCTGAAAGTACCGGTGGAGGACTACCTAAACGACCGCGCCTTCTCCGATAGCGACGCGATGATTGAAGGCGCGCAGGTATACGCGCCCGCCGGCCAGGATGGCGCTTCGCTATGGGAAGCACTGAATGTTGAGGTCAGCGTCGAGCGCGTGGGCCACCACACTTTCTACCAGCTCAGTGGCAGTATGCCCCGCCACTGGCACGTCGGCATGCTGGTCTCCGATAGCGAAAACGGCGCCGAGTTCGAGGCCATCGTGCGCGAGCTTTCGCCCTCTTCGGCCAGGCTACAGCTACTCACCAACTACCGTCACCACGCTGGCGTTTGGGGCGTCCACGCCCACGATAGCCGCCAAAACTTTACCCTCAACCTGTTGATGGACCCAGAGATTGACCTCGTCACCATTGCCGGTAACGCGGGCACCGGTAAAACCTTTATGACCCTGGCGGCGGCCTTCCAGCAAACCCTGGACGCCAAACGCTTTGAGCGTATTGTTTTCACCCGCGCGCCGATCCCCATGGGGGAGGATATTGGCTTCTTACCGGGCACCGAGGAGGAGAAAATGTCGCCGTGGATGGGGGCCTTCCACGACAATATGGATAACCTGCTGCGTAACGAAGAGGGGGAGTCGAGCTGGGATAACGGTGCCACACGGCAGCTGATTGGCTCGCGGGTGCAAATCCGTTCACCCAGCTTTATGCGCGGGCGCACCCTGAACGACACCTTTTTGATTATCGACGAGGCGCAAAACTTCACCCCTAAACAGCTGAAATCGCTGGTCACCCGTGCAGGGCGCAATACCAAGATTGTCTGCCTGGGCAACGTAGGGCAGATCGACACCCCCTACCTCACCGCCAACACCTGCGGCATGGCTGCCGTAGTAGAACGGTTTAGGGACTGGCCCCACGCCGGGCACATCACCCTGAAAAGCGTTGAACGCTCCCGTTTAGCACTGGCCGCCGAGGAGCTGCTATAGCAGCATCTTGGTTCAAGTACATTAGTAAAAGAACCTTGGTAAACATCGCGGCTTCAGCCTGCACCGCCCGGCTCTGCTGGGCGGTGCCATACTCAGCGATAGACTAATCGCAAGGGCGACGCTGATTATCTGGCCGCTCGCTATTCCAAGGATTTTCAACACCGACAGTATCGGCAGCAAAGGCCTCGCGCTCGCCTAACGGGCGCGCCTTGCCCACGGTGGTGTCATAACAGGTTTGGCGCTCCATTTCGCAGTTAAGCTCTGCGCCAAATAGCACCACAAACGCGGAGAGCCAGAACCACAGCATCAGCGCCACCACCGCCCCTAATGAGCCATACAGCTCGCTAAAGGTCGAAAAGTAGCGCACATAGAGCGAAAGACCACCGGAACCCAGCAGCCACATCGTGGTGGCAAACAGCGTGCCGTAGCTTAGCCAGCGCCACTGCGGTGAGCGCCGGTAGGGTGCAAAGCGGTACAGCAAGGCAATCAATACGCTCATCAACACCAGCAGTGCAGGCCAGCGCAGCCACTGCAGTATTCGGTCAAGCGGCGGATCAATCATCAGCCTCTCCACCAACACCGGTACAATGGCAATAAAGCCCAGCGATATCAGGGTCATGCAAATCAAGCCAAAGGTGAGCGACACCAACACGGCTCCACGTAGCAGCAGCGGGCGCTTCTCCTCCTCGCCATAAACAACATTCAAGCCTACGACAAGCACCGATACACCTTTTGAGGCGATAAACATAGCAATCAACAGCCCCGCCAGCGCTGTCATCACATTGCCCGACTCGGTACTCTCCACCACTTCCTGGGCCTGCTGGTCGATCAACTTGGCGGCATCCGGCGGCATAAAGCGGCTAATCTCGTAGAGCTGCCGGCCAGCCTCGACAGGATCAAAGAGCAACCCCCACAGGGAGATCACCGCGGCAATGGTCGGGAACAGCGCTAGCAGAGCATAAAATGCCACTCCCGCCGCAAACATCGTAATGCGGTCACGGCGGGCAGCGCGCACCACCCGCCAGACAATATCGTGCCAACCCCGCCGAGGGATTTCCCTTGGCACGCCCGCCCGACGGCCTCGGCGTTGGCTATCCATTTAGCCTAACCGCTCGCCCAGCCACTTGCCGATATCGTTGACCTGCTGCGGGCACAGCGCATGGGCCATCGGGTACTGGCGATAGTTGACGTTGTAACCCATGGCTTTTAAGCGCTCAACGCCGCTGCGGCCCAGGGTTTCAGGCACAATAGGGTCGAAGTTACCGTGATGCACTTCAATCGGCAGCTGACGGTTGGCCTCGGCAGGTTCAATGCTGTCGGCGGTGGCAAAGTAGGTCGACATTGCCAGCAGCCCGCCCAGCGGCTGCGGGAACGATAGCGCGGCCTGATACGCCACCGCACCGCCTTGGGAGAAGCCCGCCACGATAATACGTTGGCTATCGATACCTTGATCAATCTGTTCTTGGATCAGCGCCTGGATACGCTCGGCAGATTTTTTCAGCTGAATTTCATCAACCCGGCGCCCCAGATCCATTGCCAAAATGTCGTACCACGCAGGCATTACCATGCCGCCGTTGATGGTGACCGGCAGACGCGGCGCATGAGGCATAATAAAACGCACGTGGGCGCTTTCTGGCAGCGCTAGTGCGGGCACCAGGGGCTCAAAATCATGCCCATCGGCACCTAGGCCATGAAGAATAAACACACACGCATCGGCGGGTTGACCATTTTTCGGTTCAATAATCAGTTCGCCTGGGGCTGTCATGGGCTATTTCCTTGCTGATATTAAAAGCTGCCACCCTAGCGTAAAGCAGCGCTTGGGGCGAGTCATTACCCGCTTAAAACGGCCATATTAACGGAATCAGCGTGATGGCAATAAAGCCGGTTAGCAGATTCAATCCGCCGCCAACACGGAGAAAGTCACTGATCCGATAGCCGCCAGGGCCATGCACCATCAAGTTGGTTTGATAGCCAATCGGGGTGAGAAAACTTGCTGAGGCAGCAAACATCACAGCCACCACAAACGGCATAGGGCTAATCTCCAAGCTCTCAGCGGCCGCCATCACAATCGGAAAAATAATCACCGCCGCCGCATTGTTGGTTACCAATTCGGTAAGCAGCGCCACCACGCAGTAGGTGCCGATTAATAGTAACCACGGGTTACCTGCCACGAGCGAAAGCACACCACCCGCCATGGCATCTGCTGCGCCTGACGACTGCAGCGCTGCCCCTACCCCAAACGAGGCGGCAATGGTTAATAGCACCTGGGTATCCAGCCCCCGCTTAGCGGCACCCACTGTGCAGCAGCCAGTGAGCAGTGCCATTGCCGCACCCAGCATGGCGGCATTTAACATGCTCAAAACGCCAAAGGCGGCCAGCAGTACCGCACCGAGCAAAATCCCCCAAGCCAGCGGGGCTTTTTCGTGAATGGGCCGCGCCGAGCCGTTTAGCTCGCTGATCAGCAGAAAGTCTTTCGACTGCCGATGGCGCTCGATAAACGGTGGGCGTGCCTCTAACAGTAAGACATCGGCGGGCTGCAAACGGACTTGGCCGAGATTACCGGTAACCCGTTCGCCACCACGGCAAATCGCCAGCACCGCCGCCCCATACAGCGTTCTAAACCGCCCATCACGAATCCGCTGTCCGATAAACTGGCACTGGTTGGAGACCACCGCCTCCACTAAGCGCCTCTCTTTAAACTCTTTTTCCAGGCTGGAAGCCCCATCCCGGGAGGGAATCAGCCCACGAATCTGCTGTAGCTCCACGGCGGCATCAGAGGTGCCCACAAACACAAGGCGGTCACTGGCCTTGAGCTGTTCGCCAGGCCCTACCACGCTCACCACGTTGCCAGCACGCTCAATCTCTACCAGGAACAATTCCTGAAGGTGTCGCAGCCCCGCTTCCTCTACCGTGCGATCAACCAACACTCCTGCTGGGTCTACCTCCATTTCGATGGTAAATTCCCGAGGGTTAGCAAACGCTTGTGAAATTCCCTCACGGGCAGGCAATAAGCGTGGGCTAATAAAAATCAGGTAAGCCAGCCCCGCCATCGCCACCGGAATACCCACCCATGCCAAGTCGAATAGCCCCATGGCCAATGCTGGGTAGCGCTCGATCAGCAGTCCATGCACCACTAGGTTAGTGCTCGTACCAAATAGCGTAATAGTACCGCCTAAAATAGACGCGAAACTTAGCGGCATCAGCAAACGCTGCGGCGAAAGCCGCAGACGGCGGCTCCAGCTCATCACCGCCGGAATATAGGTGGCAACGACGGGGGTGTTATTGAGAAAGCCGCTCAGCGATGCTACCGGCAGCAACAAGCGGGTTAGCGCACCACGTTCGCTGGTGGGCCGCCCCAGCACATAGCGAATAATCAGGTCGATGCCGCCAGTTTCACGGATACTGGCCACCAGTACGTACATAAACGCCACGGTAAACAAGCCGCTGTTGGAGAAGCCGCCAAGCGCCTGCTGTGGGTTAATCACGCCAAGCGTCATCAGTACCACCACCGCTCCCATCAGGATCATATCCGGTCCCAGGCGTGACAGCGCCATAAGCGGGAAAATAGTCAGCACTACTCCTACTGCAATCCAAGCATCCAGCGACATAGCCCCACGTCCTTCGTAACGAGTCTTTTAAATCGTCTTAATAAGAAAGTATCGAGGGCATTGTGCCGCCTGCGAGATATTCTAAAAAGTTATTTTTAGAAACACAGTAAGAAGAAAAAAGAATATAGGCGGATAGCGGATGAATTGCACAGAAACAAAAAACCCCGCCTAGGCGGGGTTTTTCAGCACGCTAACCTTAATGGCTAGCGGCAAACATCAAGCTGGAATTAACCCAGAACTTTGATGTTGGAAGCCTGAAGGCCTTTTTTACCCTGGGTGACGTCGAAGGAAACCTTCTGACCGTCTTGCAGAGTTTTGAAGCCGTCAGCTTGAATTTCGGAGAAGTGAGCGAACAGATCGTCGCCGTTGTCGTCCGGAGAAATGAAGCCGAAGCCTTTAGTGTCGTTAAACCACTTAACGGTACCAGTTGCCATGATCGAAATCCTCGATTTAGCTTGATGTAGAGCCGGGTAATACCCGAGTTGCAGTGGGTAGAACAAGAAACTTTCACCAGACTCAACGCTAGAGCGTTTCGATACTGCTGACAACGTTCGACTTGCTAACCAACTGCATGCAGCATGCGCTTAACGACGCCGCACGTCAACACTATGATAGAAAAAAATTTCAGTGCAATGAATTTTCTTCCAAAATCCATCCAGCGGCCTTTTCGGCGATCATTAACGTCGGCGAATTGGTGTTGCCACTAGTAATAGTAGGCATCACTCCCGCATCTGCAATGCGTAGCCCAGCCACCCCGCGCACCCGCAATCTCTCATCCACTACCGCCATAGGATCGTCGCGTCTTCCCATACGCGTGGTGCCCACCGGATGAAAAATCGTCGTGCCAATATCCCCTGCTAACCGCGCCAGCTCGTCATCGCTTTGGTACTCCACCCCCGGCTTCACCTCTTCGGGAGCATACTTAGCGAAGGCAGGCTGCTCGGCAATGCGCCGTGTCACCCTTAAAGAATCCGCCGCCACTTTACGGTCTTCCGGCGTGCTGAGGTAGTTCGGCGCAATGGCTGGCGGCTGGCGGGGATCGGCGATTTTTAAGCGCACGGTTCCTCGGCTGGTAGGGTTTAAGTTGCAAACGCTCGCCGTGATGGCCGGATAGGGATGCAGCGGTTGCCCAAACGCTTCAAGGCTCAGCGGCTGTACGTGGTACTGGATATTAGGGTACGGCTGATCCTCAGAGCTGCGGGTAAAGGCACCCAGCTGCGAAGGTGCCATGCTCATCGGCCCCGTGCGTTTGGTGAGGTACTCCCAGCCAATGCCCGCTTTGCCCCATAGGGTGCTGGCAATAGCATTAAGCGTTTTGGCATTGCTGACACGATACACTGAGCGGATCTGGAGGTGATCCTGCAGGTTTTCGCCTACGCCCGGCAGATCGTGCACCACCTCAATACCGTGTTCGTTCAGATGGTCGGCAGGTCCGATGCCCGATAGTTGAAGCAGATGTGGCGAACCAATCGCCCCCGCACACAGCACCACTTCTTTTCGCGCCTGCACATGCTGATTTTTACCGCTGCGCTCTACCTCTACCCCGGTACAATGAAGCGCTTGCTGGGTGCCATCGAAGCAGAGCCGATTCACCTGGGTGGAGTGCCACAGCGTCAGGTTATCTCGCTTCAAGGCGTTGCGTAAGAACGCTTTGGCGGTGTTCCAGCGCCAGCCGTCGCGCTGGTTCACTTCAAAGTAATCCACACCTTCGTTGCTGCCACGGTTGAAATCATCCGTGCGGGGAATGCCCGCCTGAACCGCTGCTTCAGCAAAGTCATCCAGCACTTGCCACTTTAGGCGCTGTTTCTCCACTCGCCATTCGCCGCCATGGCCGTGAAACGCACGATGGGTGTCATCGCCGTCACCACCTTCATCCAGCCGGTAGTGGTTTTCGTGCTTCATAAAGTCCGGCAGACAATTCTCCCAGCGCCACTCCTCGCTGCCGGTAACCTCCGCCCAGTGGTCGTAATCCCGTGCCTGGCCGCGCATATAGATCATACCGTTGATACTTGAGCAGCCCCCCAGGGTTTTCCCCCGGGGGTAGATCAGCGAGCGGCCATTCAAACCCTGGTCCGGCTCTGTGCGGAACAGCCAGTCGGTGCGTGGGTTATTAATGCAATAAAGGTAGCCTACCGGAATATGAATCCAGTGGTAGTTATCCCGCCCTCCTGCTTCAATCAGCAGTACCTTGTTGTTGGGGTCAGCGCTCAGCCGGTTGGCCATCAGGCACCCTGCGGTGCCTGCACCAACCACAATATAATCAAACTGCTCAGCGTTGGAGTTTGTCATTGTATTTTTTGGCATGGGTTTGGCTCCCGTAACGGTCAGGCGTTACTTCGCCGTCGGCATCACAAACTCGGCACCTGCGTCGATGGAGTCCGACCAGCGCTGCATGATCGACTTCTGTTTGGTATAGAAGCGCACGCCCTCTTCCCCATAGGCATGGGTGTCGCCAAACAGCGAGCGCTTCCAGCCGCCAAAACCGTGCCACGCCATAGGCACCGGAATCGGTACGTTGATGCCGACCATGCCCACCTGGATACGGCGGCCAAATTCACGGGCGACGCTGCCACTTTCGGTAAAGCAGCTCACCCCGTTACCAAACTCGTGGTCATTGATTAATTGGATGGCGGTGGCGACATCCGGCACGCGCACGCATACCAGCACCGGGCCAAAGATCTCCTCTTTATAGATGGTCATCTCCGGCGTGACGTGGTCAAACAGCGTGCCACCCATCCAGAAGCCGTCTGCACAGCCCTCGCCCGCCTGAGTACTATCAAACTCGCGGCCATCGACGATGAGTTTGGCCCCCTCTTCCACGCCCTTGTCAATGTAACCGGTAATACGCTGATGCGCTTGCCGGGTCACAATCGGTCCCATCTCCGCATCCAGCTGCATACCATCTTTGACTTTCAACGCCTTGGCGCGCTCGGTGAGCATCGGCACGACTTTATCGGCCACATCGCCCACCAGCACAGCCACGCTAATCGCCATGCAGCGTTCACCGGCACTGCCGTAGGCCGCACCAATCAGCGCATCGACGGCTTTATCCAGATTGGCATCAGGCATCACCACCATATGGTTCTTCGCTCCGCCTAGCGCCTGCACGCGCTTACCGTGCTTCGCACCGCGCTCGTAAATCAGGTTGGCAATCGGCGTGGAGCCGACGAACGACAGCGCCTTCACATCAGGGTGGTCGATCAGCGCTTCAACGGAGTCTTTATCGCCTTGCACCACGTTGAACACGCCATCGGGCAGACCCGCTTGCTTCAACAAATCCGCAATCATCAGCGAGGCGCTGGGGTCCAGCGGGCTGGGCTTGAGAATAAAGGTATTACCAGCGGCAATGGCGATGGGGAACATCCACATCGGCACCATCGCCGGAAAGTTAAACGGCGTAATACCGGCCACCACGCCCAGCGGCTGGCGCACGGTCCAGTTATCGATGCCGGTACTGACCTGCTCGGTGTAGTCGCCCTTCAGCAGTTGGGGGATACCGCAGGCAAACTCCACAATATCAATACCGCGTGCTACCTCGCCCTGGGCATCGGTAAATACCTTACCGTGCTCTTTGGTGATCGCTTCGGCCAGGGCGTCTTTGTTGGCGTTAAGCAGCTCCAGAAACTTAAACATCACACGGGCGCGGCGAATGGGCGGCGTATCGGCCCAGGCGGGAAATGCCGCTTGGGCAGCCTGCACGGCGCTGTCCACATCGGCGGCCGAAGCCAGGGCCACACGGCCGGTTACCTGGCCGGTGGCGGGGTTGAACACATCCTGGGCGCTACCGGAGGTGCCTTCGCTGGGTTGTCCGTTAATAAAGTGATGGATGGCGTTGGTTGTCATTGTCGCTACCTTTATAACGATTGCTTAAGTGATCAGTGGGTGATCACTAGACTACCCCGCTCAACAGGCCAATCAATTGAGTATTTTTTAACCCGGATATAAGCTCTACTAATAACACAACGAATAAAGGTTACCCGTTATGCAGGAGTACGCCACGCTACGGGCATTTGTGGCTGTTGCCCATACCGGCAGCGTTTCGCGCGCGGCCGAGCAGCTCCACCTTACCCAGCCCGCTGTGAGCCTAAAGTTGAAGCAGCTGCAGCAGCACCTGGGCCTAATGCTATTTACCCGCCGCCCGCAGGGGCTAACCCTCACTGCCGATGGTTACGCCCTGCTGCCTGCGGCTGAAAACGCCCTGGCCAGCGCGCTGGCCTTTGAACAGAGCGCCAGCGCTTTACACAGCACGCTACGGGGCAAGCTGCGTATTGGTACGATTGTCGACCCGGAATTTATTCGCCTAGGCGCCTTTCTCAGCCGCTTAATGGCCCGTGCGCCCCAGCTGGAAACCGAACTACAGCATGGCATGAGCGGCAGTGTGGGTGAGCGCGTAGAGCAAGGCGAACTGGATGTCGGGTTTTATCTCGCCCCGCCCGGTGAAGGCCCAGGCACGCAGCACCCTGCACTCGCATTTCGTGAACTCACCCACTTTCACTACCATGTCGTCGCTCCAGCAGGCTGGGAATCACGGTTAACCGATACCCGCTGGGAATCTCTGGCGGCGCTGCCCTGGATCGTGACTCCCAAGGTATCCGTGCACTACCGGCTGCTGAATAAGGCGCTAGCCGACAGCGGCGCCACGCCGAACCGCGTTGCCCAGGTAGACCAAGAGGCGTGTATGCTGGATTTAGTGCGAGCAGGCGTAGGACTTAGCCTGGCACGAGATGCACTGGCTATGACCGAGCGCCAGGAAAGTGGGCTGACTGTGGCGGATAATGTTCGACTTCCTTGTGCCCTGAGCTTTATTTGGCAGCGCGGACGAGAGGATGAACCAGCGCTTCATGCGGCACTCAGCACTTTAGGCGAGGTATGGCCACCACGTATGGCATGAACCATACCTTCTTGATTTATATCAACGCGCTGTAAGGCTATTCACGTTTAGATTAAGGTTCAACTTCTAGCAACAAAAACGACAACGCTAAGAGAACCTCACTATGTCGCAGCTTTTATCCCTTTCGCCAACTGGTGAACGAGATCGTGTGCCCGTTCAATCTACCGACTCGCCTCCTTACTTTACGCTATTGCAGCGACTGAGCCTGCAAACCAAGATTTTGCTGCTCGTACTCACGCCCCTGTTAATCGCCTGCGTTGGATTAGTTGGTGCAGAAGCGTTTGAACGCGCTAAAGATACTCGTGCACAGCTCGCTCAACAGCGGGAGATGCTGATTGAATCCCGCACCGAGAGTGTCGCCAACATCGTTGGCATGGCAGCCTCCTCCATTGAGTCACTCGTCACCAGCAGCGGCAGCCAAGACCAACGCCAAGCCGAAGCCCGTGATCGCCTGCGGGAACTGCGCTTTGAGGACGACAATTACATTTTTGTCTTCGATACCGATGGCACCATGCTGGTGCAGTCGGCAGTGCCCGAGCAAGAGGGGCAGTCGATGATGGATGCCACCGATACTGAAGGCCGCCCGTTTGTACGTCGTTTAATTGAGACCGCACAAAGTGGCGGCGGCATCTATCAGTACCACTGGCCCAACCCAACCACCGGCGAAACCGAAGCCAAATACTCCTACACGATGCTCATTCCTGAATGGGATTGGGTCATTGGTGCTGGCGTATATATGACAGATATCAACGCAGATATGGCCAGTATCGAAGCCGCCGCTGCGGCAGATCTGCGCCAAACGCTGACCAAAATTATTGGCGCATCGCTACTGCTTTTCTGCGCCATTGCCAGTATTACCGTATGGGTAACCCGGCGCATTGTTGGGAAAATTCAGCAAACTGCCACCGCAATGCAAGAGATTGCCGCCGAAGTGGCCGCTGGCCAGGGCGATTTAACCCGGCAGTTGGCCGTCACCAGTGATGACGAAATTGGCCATCTAGCCGATGAATTTAATGCGTTTATGACCCGCATTCGTGAAACGCTGCTCAGCGTTCGACAAAGCGCCGACAGTGTTTACCAAGCCTCGCATGAAATTGCCCAGAGCAGCGAAGAGCTAGCCGCACGAACGGATCAGTCTGCCGCCAACTTACAGCAGACCTCTTCGGCAATGGAACAAATTACTGCCACTGTTAGCCAAAGCGCTGAACACGCTCAACAGGCTAATCAGCTTGCCTCCGCAACTGCCGACGTGGCACGCCAAGGCGATGAAACCATGCGCCAAGTCGAAAAAACAATGGAGGAGATTGACTCCTCCTCTGCACAAATTGTCGATATTGTCAGCATGATTGACGCGATTGCCTTCCAGACCAATATCTTAGCGCTCAACGCGTCGGTAGAGGCAGCACGGGCGGGCGAACATGGACGCGGGTTTGCTGTTGTTGCTCAAGAGGTACGAACCCTCGCCTCTCGCTCCAGCGATGCCGCAAAAGAGATCCGCACCCTGATTGACGCCTCAGTAGAGCGTTCACGCCACGGCAAAACCATTGTCGGCGAAGCTGGCGACACCATGCGCCATATCGTCGATAGTGTGATGAAGGTCGCCGATGTCATCGCTGAAATTAGCGCGGGTGCTCAAGAGCAGAGTAGCGGTATTGATGAGGTCAATCAGGCCGTAGGTGACATGGACTCCATGACCCAACAGAACGTCACTATGGTGGAACGCTCTTCCTCAACCGCTGCCAATATGCGCCATCAAGCAGAGCAGCTGAGAAGCCTGATTGGGACTTTCGTGCTAGAAGAGAGTGAGCGCCACAAGAGTGAGCGCTACACGTCCGTACCTTCTTAACCACATGACCGGGTTGGAGGAGCTAACCCCTCCAACCCGACAGCTGGCGACGCTGCCCCAGCGCAACAATCAGCGCGACCACCAGCCAGCTCACCAGCGCGGCAATCACATCATCGAGCACGATCCCCACCCCGCCGGTGGCATATTCCGCCAAATGAATGGGCGGCGGTTTCAAGCCATCGAAGAAGCGGTAGACGCCAAACGCCAACACCAGTATCAAAGGGTGGCGGGCGGCTTTTAAGCCCAGTACCACCAGCGGGAAGGCGACGTACTCATCGGCCACAATACTGCTATGGTCCAAGCCATCGTAATGCCACGCTGCGATATGGCAGACCGGCACCGCGGCTACTAGCAACAGCGCAATGATGCCAGCCTGCTGGCCGGTCGGGCGGCTTACCAGCCACCAGGCAAGCGGCAGGCCAATCAGTGAACCAAAGGTGCCCGGCGCGATGGGCGCAAGACCTAGCCCAAAGCCGGTGGCTAGCCAAAAATTGAACGTATCGAGCATTAGCCAGCCTGCTGCGCCTGGCGCTCAAGCTCTGCCGCCATCTCGGGCGTTAGGTTTAGCGCGCTGGCGAGTTGGTCCAGCCAAGCCCGCTCCATGGGGTTTTGATCGTCAATTACCGCCACGCTGATCAGGTACATCTCGCGAGCCGCCTGGGGGGAGTCCGCTTCGTGGGCCAGTGCCTGGGCATCCAGCGGCGCTTTTAGCTGCTGTTCTACCCAACGGTGCATCTCCTCATCCGCGCCCAGGGCGTCGATCTGCTCGGTAATCAGCGCCTGCTCCTGCTCATTGATATGGCCATCCGCCCGGGCGGCCATGATCATCGCTTGCAGCAGTTCCAGGCTACGGCGCTCTTGATACTCGCCGCTCAGCACCTCGACGCGCTCGCCTTCTGAGGAGGATTGGGTGGTCGCTCCTTTCTTTTCCTGGGCGCTTTGCCACGCTTTCCAGGCCAGCACGCCAACTCCGGCAATGGCGCCATACTTCAACGCTTTACCGCCCATGCTACGGCCACGCTTCGAGCCCACTAACATACCTATGGCGCCGCCGCCCAGCAGGCTTTTCATATCGAAGCCGCTGGAGCCGCTGCTTTGCCGCGTGCTTTGGCTGTTGTTACCGCCCAAATGGCGCGAGAGGCCATCAATCACGCCTTTAACATCCATGCCGCTGCCGCCTTTGCTGCCGCTGGCCTGGCTCATCAGCTGCTGTAGAATTTTGCTTGCGTTCATCCTTGTGCTCCTCAGTGGATATTCGCTTGGGTAGTTACTCCCGTGAGTGGGTCGCACGCTAGCACTTTAACCATTGTTATAACGCATGCTACATGCATGCAGCATGAATTAACTCCGCGCTCACGCCTAGCTCAGCGCCCCTTTCACCGTGACCGAGCTGCCGTGGCGGCTAGCGTTCACCTCGATACGAACCGGCATCTGCTCTTTGAGTTCGCTGACGTGGGAAATGATCCCTATCATCCGCCCGCTCATTTGCAGCTCGCTCAGCATGGCAATGGCTTGATCCAGGGCATCCTGGTCCAGGCTGCCAAAACCTTCATCAATAAATAGCGTATCCAACTGAATACCGCCCGCGTAGGCCTGCACCACATCGGAAAGCCCCAGCGCCAGCGACAGTGCCGCCATAAACGACTCCCCACCAGAGAGCGTGGCCACCGGGCGATTTTTTCCAGTGTAGGTATCAGCCACGTCTAGCTCTAAGCCGGAAGCTTTATTGCCCTTGGAAGGGTCTTCCCGACGCACTAGCTGGTAGCGCCCGCGGCTCATGCGTACCAGGCGCTCGGAGGCTTGAATCAACACATCGTCCAGCAGCACGCCCAGCACAAAACGCTGCAGGCTGATGCGGTTGCCGGTGCGGCCATTGGCGACGTCGCTCAGCGTACCCCACAGCTTGTACTGCTCCTCCAGCGCTGCCTCTGCGCGGCGGGCATCCACCAAGCGCTGCTGGGTGCTAGTAAGTTGGTCGACGCGTGCAGCCAAGCGCTGATACGTTTGGCGGCAGGCTTCTTCGTGGGTCTTGGCCGCGTCAGCGTTGGCGTTGAGGGCGGCAACGTCGGGGGGCGTCTTGCCCTTCAGCAGCGGCTCGCTGGCCTCAATTTGACCTTCCAGCTTCGCCAGCTCCCGTTGAAAGCGCGCGACGTTGTCACTTAGGCGCTGCTGCTCCGGCGCTTCTAGGCGGGCAGCGGTAAACGCCTGCTCATCGCTAAAGGGGCTGGCCTGCAGCGCTGCTTGCCATTCAGCTTGGGCGGTTTCCAAAGTGCGCTGCGCCTCTGCTTGGCGCTGGGTAGCCTCTGTCAGCGTGGTTTGCGCTTGGGTGAACGCCGTGTGGGCAGCTTGGGCCTGAGTATGGGCGGCTTTCCACGTTTGTTCGTAGGTGCCTATCTCGCGCTTTATGCTGTCTAGCGAGGCGTTCAGTGCTTCCAGCGAGGTGGCTTCCCCTAACTGCCCGCGCAGTTGCTGGCACTGCTCGTTGAGGTGGTTTGCCTGCTGCTCTAGGCGCTGGGCGTCTTGCTGGGCGCTCACCCAGGTTTGGCGGGCACGCTCGTAAGCATCCCGCGCCTGCTTCACCTCCTCTTGCGTCACCAGCGCCTGAGCGGGTACGGCAGGCGTTGGATGCTCGCGGCTGCCACACACCGGGCAGGGCTGGCCGCTTTCCAACCGCTGGGCGAACAGCGCCGCTTGGCCCTGGTGCCAGCGCATCTCCTGCTCGATGGTATGCTGCTCTTGCTGTGCGGCAGCGCGCTGCTTCTGCTCTGCCGTTTCAAGCGCTTGGGCCGCCTGCTGGGCGAGCGTTTGGTACTGCCCTTCCAGCGTGGTCAGCTCCTGGCACTTGGCGAGGGATTGCTCCAGAGCATAGGCCTGGCGCTGCAGTTCAGGCAGCCGTTCATGCTGGGCATTGGCCTCCTCCAGCGCCGTCTGGGCCTGCTGGTGGGCTGCCTGTCGAGGGGCGATGGCCTGTTCGGCGGCGTGGCATTCCCGTTGGGCGGCGGTGGCGTTTTTCTGGGCGCTTTGCAGCGCGTAAAACGGCGTTGCCAGGGTTTGGGTTTGTTCGTGCTGGCGAAGCTGCTGCTGGGCGTGTTGCACCGCTGGCTGCTGCTCCAGCAAGGTAGATTTTGCGCTGACCAGCGCGGCGTGCTGCTCGAACTGGCGGGCCAATGTTGTGCCCGCCTGGGCAGCTGCCACAGCCTGCTCACGCCGTTCGCTGGCCGTAGCGAGATCCTGCTTGGCGGCTTGATAGTCGGGGGCGAGCGCCGCGAGTGCTTCATTAAGGGCGGTCTCGCTCTCGACATCGCTGGCCGAGAGCATCCCTTGCACCCGCTGGCGGTGGTCGTTCACCTCGCGGACAATATGCTTGGCCTGCTCCAGCAAACGCTGTTCGATACGCTGAAAAATCTGGGTTTGAAACAGCTGGGCAAAAATCTCCTCGCGCTCTTTTGAGCCAGCCAGCAGCAGCTCGCGGAATTTCCCCTGGGGGAGCACCATGACCTGGCGGAACTGGCGAGCATCGACCCCCAGCAGGCTCTGCAGCTGGCTGGTGGCATCGGTCACGCTGCGGGCCACCAGGCACTCTTCTTCCATGCCTTGGGGGGTTAGCCGCCAGAGCTGGGCTTCGGCGTTTTGGGTGGTCGTGCCTTCGCCCCGCGCTTTGGGTCGCTCCTGTTGGGGCACTCGGCGCACCCGATAGGTGGCATCCCGCAGGCGGAAATCCAGGGTCACTTCGGTAAGCAGGGTGGCTTCCGCTTGGTCGCAGCGCATCTGGCCTGCGTCTCGCTCGTTGCCGGTGGTTTGGCCGTACAGCGCAAAGCAGATGGCATCGAGGATTGAGCTTTTGCCCGCGCCAGTGGGGCCGTTAATCAGAAACAGCGGGCTTCTGCCCAGCGCGGTGAAGTCGATGGTTTCGCTACCGGCAAAGGGGCCAAAGGCCTGCATGGTGAGCGTTAATGGCGTCATGCCTGGCCCTCCTGCTCGCGACTCAGGGTGGTGATCAACTCGCCCATGGCACGGGCCTGCGCGTCGCTCATCGGCTCGCCGCTGGTTTGGGTGAAGAAGTCACTAAACATATCCAGCGCGCTGAACGTTAGCCGCTCGCGGTCTAGCTGCTGGCGGCCTTTCGCTTCCAGCATGCCGGGCTTTTCCAGGTGCAGCACGTTGGGGTAGACCTCCCGCAGTTTGCCCATGGGGTCGAGAATGGCGTGGCGGTCGGTGAGGCGCACCAGCAGGTAGTCATCGGCGTGGGGGTCAGCGGCCCCTTGGGCCAGCAGCTGCGCCAATTCGCCCTCCAACACGCGCACGTTTCGGCGCGGTTGCAGCGGGCGGTGGGTTATTTGGGTGACGCCTTCGCTGCCCATCTCGACAAGGGTGACACCTTTGCGCTGGGTGGCTTCGGAAAAGCTGTACTTCAGCAGCGAGCCGCTATAGCGAATATGCTCGCCGCCGCGAATTTGGGGGCCGTGAAGATGGCCCAGCGCCACGTAGTCGAAACCCTGCATGGGTTCCCAAGCCACGCTTTCCGCTCCGCCTAGAGTGAGCGGGCGTTCGGAGTCGCTGGCAGTGCCGCCATCTACAAAGCAGTGGCTCATCAGTAGCGTCGGGCGGCCCGGCTGTCGCTGCGCCTCAATACGCTCCAGCAGATAGCGGTGGGCGCTGTCGAAGTCGCGCACGTCTTCGCCAAATTCACTGCGTACATATTCTGGATCGGCGTAGGGGATGCCGAAGATATCCACCGTGTCATCGCCAATCGTGAGGGTGACCGGCTGGTCGCAGGTGGCTAGGTCGGTGAGAATATGCAGCCCGGCCTGGCGCAAGTGGCGTGCGCCAAACCCCAGCCGCTCGGCACCGTCGTGGTTACCGGAAATCATCACGACCGGCAGGCCACGCTTCTCGCACAGCTCGCCTAAGATCTCATCCAATAATGTAACCGCCGCTGCTGGAGGCACAGAGCGGTCGTAAATATCGCCCGCCACCAGCACGGCATCCACCTGCTCGCGGTCGATAATCTCTAGCAGCTGCTGCAACACATGGCGCTGGTCTTCCAGCAGGGAAAGGTTGTGGAACAGCCGCCCCAAATGCCAATCGGCGGTATGAAGTAATCGCATGACAGGCTCGATACAGGAAAATTAGCTGCATCATAACAACCTGACACCGCGACGCTAGCGTTTAAGGGGTGATAGGCAGCTGACGCTTATGCGCCGAGCGCTGGTAGGTTTGGATAATAGTGGCACGGGCGCCCTCGCTGATCTGCTCGCCGGTCAGAAAGGCATCGATATCCGCATAGCTAACCCCCAGCGCTTCTTCGTCGGCGAGCTGTGGTTTGAGAGTTTCCAGGTCGGCGGTAGGCTGTTTTTCCACCAGCGCTTCCGGCGCGCCCAGCACAGCGCCAAGCTGCCGCACCTGGGCTTTGGTCAACCCAGTGAGCGGCGCAATATCGCAGGCACCGTCGCCATACTTGGTAAAAAAGCCCATTAACGCTTCGGCCGCTTGGTCGGTGCCTACCACTAACCCTGCGTTGGCCCCCGCTACGGCGTACTGGGCCACCATCCGCTGGCGCGCTTTAATATTGCCCAGCACGAAATCCCGCTGATGGGCGTCGGTAAAGCCCAGCCCACCGGCTTCAAGCGAGGCCAACAGTGCATCGCTGGCCGCTTGGATGTTGACCGTCAGTACGCTATCTGGCTGGATAAACGCCAGCGCCTGCTGGGCGTCTTCTTCATCCTGCTGGGTGTCGTAGGGCAAGCGCATGGCGTAGAAGTGCGCCTCGACTCCCTCTTGGCGGGCTTTTTCTACCGCCAGTTGCGCCAGCCGCCCGGCCACGGTGGAATCGACACCGCCGCTAATGCCCAGCACTAGGCTCTTCTGCCCAGTGCTCACTAGCTGGCGATATAAAAATGCCACGCGACGCTCCACTTCCTGCTGCGGGTCAAGGGTGGGCGACACCTGCAGCGCTGTCTGGATATGGGCCTGATTGGCTTGATGTGCGATGGCACTCACCTGCCCCTCTACCACGGCGGCGTAGTGCTCCGGCAGGCGCATTAACGCGTAGTGGGCGGCGGCCAAACGCACCTCGTTGCGGTCACCGGAAAAGTGCCGCGTCTCGGATATCAGGTAGTACTGCTGCTCGTGGCGAAACGCCCAGGCAAAACATACTGTACCTACCGGAATGCCATCGTGGGGTTCAGGCCCGGCAATGCCGGTATTAGCCAGGGCCACGTCGGCATCGTTGTTGGTCAGCGCCCCCAGCGCCATCTCTTTAGAGGTGGCTTCGCTGGTTAATCCACACTGCTCAATGGTATGGGCACTGACCGATAGGTAGCGCTGCTTCGCGTCCGGGGAGTATACGGCCAGGCCGCAATCTATTGATTGGCCGCTGCCGGGCACCCGCGCCAGTTCCGAAACAATCATCCCTGCCGTGCAGGACTCAGCAGTGGCGAGTGTTAAGGCGTGCTCTTGCAGGTAATCGCGGACGTTTTCAAGCAGTTCCATTGCCGGTCTCCTTTGGGGTTGCGTCTGCGTGTTGAAGTCCCTCAAGCCACTATAGGTAATCCCCGCCGTTTGTCGAAAGCCCGCCAACCCACCCCAGCACACCGTTTCGCGCTGTAAGCCGCATACAAAAAGCCCCCATCGCAGGACGGGGGCTTAATGCTAACCACGTAAATTTAATCTAGGTTAGTCCCTAAATGCGTCCGGGTAAGTGGTGAGATCAACGCCCCAAAGCACCGGTAACAGAAAGTAGACCGCCGCCACAATCAGGAACATTGCAATGATGTTTAGCCAGAAACCGTTACGCACCATCTCGATGATTTTGATTTTGCCGGTGGCGAAGATAATCGCGTTGGGCGGCGTGCCCACCGGCAGCATAAAGGCACAGTTAGCTGCCATCGCCGCAGGCACCATCAGCACGAACGGGTGAATATTCAGCGCCAGCGCCAGCGACGCCAATACCGGCAGGATCATGGTGGCCGTGGCTGTGTTGGAGGTGATTTCGGTCAGGTACAGCACCATGCCAGTCGCCAGCAGAATCACCAGCAGGAAGTTGACGCCTTCCAACACGCTCATTTGGCCGCCAATCCAGGAAGCCAGACCCGACGAACCAAAGCCCGCAGCAATCGCCAAACCGCCGCCGAACAGCAGCAAGATGCCCCACGGTACGTCTTTGGCCACATCCCATCCCAGCAGGCAGCCGCCTTTATTGGGGGAAGGAATGAGAAACAGCGCCACGGCGGCGGTAATCGCAATCATGGTATCGTTAATGCCGGGGATCGCGAGGATCTGCCCCTGCCAAAGGAACGAGCGGGTAATCCAGAAAAACGCGGCGAACAGGAAAACACCGAGCACCGCCTGCTCTTCGAAGGTGATCTTACCCAGCGCCTCTTTCTCTTTGCGGATCAGCGCACGGCCACCCGGCAGCTTGGCGAGCTTAATCGGATAAATAAAGCGCGTGAGCATCACCCAGCCAATCACCAGCAGCGAGACAACCACCGGGAAAGCAAACATCATCCAGCTAGCGAAAGAGATCTCAATCCCAAACAGCTCGTTCACAATCGCAGCCAGGATAATGTTCGGCGGCGTGCCAATGAGCGTGCCCAAACCGCCAATGGTGCCCCCGTAGCCCACGCCAAAAATCAGCGACTTACTGAACTTATCAATCTCGTCGCTGTGATCCCCTTCGGTTTTGTTCAGCTCCTGGGTCATTTGGTAGACAATCGCGGTGCCAATGGGCAGCATCATCATGACGGCAGCGGTATTGGATACCCACATCGACAAGAAGCCCGTGGCGGCCATAAAGCCAAACACGATGCTGTTAATACTGGTGCCTAGCACGGAGATAATCGACAGCGCGATGCGCTTATGAAGGTCCCACTTCTCCATCGCCAAGGCGATCATAAAGCCGCCCAGGAACAGGAAAATAATCGGGTTGCCGTATGCCGCCGTTACAGCGCCACTCTCCAGCGCACCGGTAATCGGTAGCAGAATAATGGGTAGCAGTGATGTTACCGGAATAGGAATGGCCTCGGTAATCCACCACACCGCCACCCATAGGGTGGTGGCTAGCACCATGCGCCCTTCGAAGCTCAAGTCGGCGGGGTGGAAAAACATCACTACCAAAGCAAACAGCAAAGGCCCCAACACCAAGCCGACTTTTTGTGCCGTGCTGTATGCGGGCGGACGGGGCGAATGGCCGCCACCGCCCTCGGTTATAGCGTCATTTCGGGATGAGGAGCCACCGGCGCTTGAGGTCGGTAACGCACACATCAGGAGATTTTTGACTTGGTCGTGGGAGTGCCAAAGCTGATCCCACAGCATCATCGTGGCAGTTCTGCGCATTATGGAAGTACCGCTCGCAGTCAGGGTGAACGAAAGGGCTCAGGAAGTTGTTGGCCCTATGGCATTTTTCGCCAGCGCCGCTGGCTTTTAGGGTGCCCTTTATTCACTGCAATAGGCCATTAGTCCAGTAAATTGGCGGCAATTACAACCAAAGTCTAACAACTTTAGTCTAAAACATTAGCGCTTTCTGTTACGCCTCCCGACCAGCTCCACCTTGCTCCGCTACCCTTTATTTGGCATATCATCGTGTTAGGCCACCGCGTTTTTGTTTGTCTCCGCAATGTACGCTAGCGCACCGACAGCAAAGAGCATTGAGCACATCGTCCTGATGAAGCAGCACCGCTTTTGGGTGTGCTATTTGCAGCGTAACCAGGATGGAAGCCGTGACCCGTTTGTTCCAATCGCTCTTTTTCCAGCGTGTGCGCCGAAACACCGCCACTATGGCGCCTTGGAACTCCACCGCCCCCGTGCGTGAAGAACTGTTCAGCGCCGAACGGCTGGAACAGCATGCTTGCAGCCTAGCGCAAGCCCAAGTGGTTACCGAAGCACCTGCAAAAGTCGTCTCCTTATCCCGTCGGCTTAACGAAAACGCCAGGGTGCTGCTCTCCGCCTATCGGGCCTGTGCGGCCACCCTGGCGGAGGGGCGGGATATTGTCCCTGCCGCCGCCTGGTTACTCGACAACTACCATTTGATCGAGGCGCAAATACGCGAAATTCGCGGCAACTTGCCCCCCGGCTATTACCGCCAGCTCCCCAAACTGGCCGATGGGCCGTTTGCCGGCTACCCACGGGTATTCGGCATCGCCTGGGCGTTTGTGGCGCACACCGACAGCCACCTGGAACTGACCAATCTGCGCGCCTTTATCAGCGCCTACCAGCGCGAACAGCCGTTAACCATTGGCGAGCTGTGGGCGGTTGCCATTACGCTACGCATTGTCTTGGTGGAGAACCTACGCCGGCTAGCCGACCAAATTACCGAAGAGCAGAGCGCACGAGACGCAGCCGATGCCCTTGCTACCCAGTGTCTGGCGCAGCAAGACTCCCACGATTTCCCCTCCTTTACGCTGCAAAAAGCGCCTCTTTCCGCCTCTTTTACCGCCCAACTGGCCAAACGCTTACGGGGCATTAACCCAAGAACCAGCGCGCTGGCCTGCTGGCTTTCCGAGCAGTTGCATAGCCAGGGCGAATCCATTGATGGCGTAGTACAAAACGCCCAGCATCGCCAAGGCGCGGCGAGCGTCACCATGCGTAATATCATCACCAGCATGCGGTTTATCGCCAGCACCGACTGGGCTGACCTGCTCGAAAGCGTCAGTTTGGTGGACGCCAAGCTGAGCCAGCATAGCGACTTTGCCCAGTACGATTTTGCCACCCGCAATCAATACCGCAGCGCCGTAGAGGAGCTGGCCCGTGGCTCGGCCTACAGCGAGCTTGAGGTGACTGATCACGCGCTGAACGCCTGCCATGACGCCTTGGCAACCGCTAAAGGCGAGATTGAAACGGCCCGCGTGAGCGACCCCGGCTACGTATTGGTGGCGGGTGGGCGCGCGGCCTTGGAAAAGCGTCTGGGCTTTCGCCCCTCCTTACGCCGTCGATTTCGCCAACGGCTGATCAACAACGGCATCCCCGGCTATGTCGCGCTGCTGGCAATCACCACCACTGCGCTCGCCGTGCTGGCTGGATGGCTACTCTGGCTAACCGCCTCCTCCCAGGCAGTGCCTATATGGTGGCTGGTGCTGTTGGGCGGTTTAAGCCTATTGCCGCTGATTGAGGTCGCCACGCTGATCGTCAACCGGTTTGTGATCCATAGCATTGGCGCGGAGCCTCTACCCAGCCTGGACCTTTCCAAAGGCGTACCCGCTGCGCTGCGAACGCTGGTCGCCGTGCCGACGCTGTTCACCAGCGAGGCCGATTTACAGGAGCAGCTGAATCGCCTTGAGGTGCACTATTTAAGCAGCGGTGATGGCGCTATCAGCTACGCCCTGCTATCGGATGGGGTTGACGCCCAGTGCGAAACGTTAGCCCAGGAAGCTGCGCTATTTAGCATCGCAGAACAACGCATACAGCAGCTCAACGACCGCTACTGCCCCCCTGGCAGCGAGCAGCGCTTTTTTTGGCTACACCGCAGGCGTGTGTTTAATCCACGCGAGCAGTGCTGGATGGGGTGGGAGCGCAAGCGTGGCAAGCTGCACGAGCTTAATCGGCTGTTACGCGGCGCGACCGACACCACCTTTATCAACCCACCTTTACTGCCTAGCGGGGTGCACTATGTCATCACTCTGGATGCCGACACCCGCCTGCCCAGAGGCACCGCAAGCAAACTGATCGGCAAGCTCGCCCATCCCTTAAACCAACCGCGCCTAGACCCGCGCCAACAGCGGGTGGTGGAAGGCTATGCCATTTTGCAGCCCCGCGTGACCCAATCGCTGCCTATGTCGGGCAGTGGTTCCACCTATCAGCGGCTGTGCTCTGCCCCCGGTGGCATAGAGCCGTATGCTGCGGCTATTTCCGACCTTTACCAAGATTTGGTGGGCGAAGGCTCCTATGCGGGTAAGGGGATTTACCATATCGACGCCTTTGAAGCGTCACTGGCAGGCCGTATTCCTGATAACAGCCTACTCAGCCACGATATGTTTGAAGGGATCTATGCCCGTGCGGGCCTGGCCTCGGATATCGAAGTCATTGAGGACTTCCCCAACCGTTACGATGTGGTCGCCAAGCGCCAACACCGCTGGGTACGTGGTGATTGGCAGCTTCTGCCGTGGTTACTTAACGGTGCCTTACCTCCCATCGGCCGCCTCAAAGCGCTGGGCAACCTGCGCCGCTCGCTGCTGCCGCCGCTGCTACTTGCTTGCTTGGCGGTTAGCTGGCAGCTACCGCTGCTAATGGCCGCTGCTAGCACACTGATGGTTATCCTGTTCATCGGCGCGCCGGTACTGTTATCGCTATGGGCGACCTTTATCCCCCTCCAGCCGGGCGTCAACCTGCGCCACCATTTTCAGCAGTGGCTGGCGGAGCTGCAGCTAGGCGCGAAGCAAACGCTGGTTCAGCTTATTTTCCTGCCTGATCAGGCGTGGCGCATGCTCAGTGCCATCGGCTGCACCCTCATGCGTCTGTTTGTGACCCACCGCCATTTGCTGGAGTGGACCTCGGCGGCGCAAACCATGAAGCGCCCCCACCTCAGTACACTGGGGTTTTATCAGCACATGGCTCCTGGTACGGCACTGGGGGCGGCTGTTGCACTAGCCGCCCTAGGGGTCAACGGCAGCGTTTGGGGCATCGTGCTGCCGATTACTTTGCTGTGGCTGGCGGCGCCTAGGGTTGCCGCTTGGCTAAGCAGCGCGACCAGTGCCGCCAACCACCCGCTACCGGCAGAAGAGACCGCCCAATCGCTGCGGCTGATCGCCCGCCAAACGTGGCGCTACTTTGAAACCTTCGTTAGTAGCGATAACCACTACCTGCCGCCCGATAACTTCCAAGAAACGCCCCAACCGGTGGTTGCCCAACGCACCTCGCCCACCAATATGGGGCTGTATTTGCTGGCCATCGTCGCCGCCCGGGACTTCGGCTGGATAGGCAGCCAAGAAGCGCTGCGCCGTTTAACCACCACCCTAGCCGTCATGCAGACGCTGCCGCGCTTTCGTGGCCACTTCTATAACTGGTACGCCACCGCTGACCTGCGCCCGCTCGACCCGCGCTATGTCTCCACGGTGGATAGCGGCAACCTGGCTGGCCACCTTATTACGCTGGCTAATGCCTGCGAGACGTGGCAGGAAGCAGAGCCACCCAAGCCGCATCAAGGTGTGGCCGATGCGCTCATGCTCGCCATTGAGGCACTAGCGCGCCTTGCGCCTGCAACAGCAGGGCATGAACTATCGGCTATTCAGCCACTTGAAAAGCAGCTGACACACATAGAGGCGCTGTTAAACGAGGACACCTCCGCACCTCTCCCCGTCAATGTTTTATTACCGCTCACCAGCGCGGCCGTGGCGTCAGCACAGGCGTTGCTGTCGCCCGCAACAGACGCCGATAGGGAAACGGCACTATTTTGGATCCGCGCCGTCCACAAAGTGGTCGCTCAACATAGCGATGATCAAAACAAAGCCACTCTATCGGTCAGCGCTTGTTCCGCCAGCGCTCGCCCCGTTCAGCTGCATCGGCTGGCCCATCAAGCAAGACGGCTGGCAACCTCGATGGATTTCGCGTTTCTGCTTAATAGTGAGCGGCAGCTGCTCTCCATCGGCTATTCGCTGGATGACTACTGCCTAGATAGCAGCTGCTATGACCTGCTGGCATCCGAAGCGCGGCTAGCCAGCCTGTTTGCCATTGCCAAGGGCGATGTGCCCACCCGCCACTGGCTGCGCTTGGGCCGTGCCGCCACCCCGCTTGCACGCGGCGCGGCGCTGATCTCCTGGTCAGGCTCCATGTTTGAGTATTTGATGCCGTCGTTGGTGATGCGCGCTCCTGCAGGGAGCCTGCTGGAACAAACCAATCGCTTGGTCGTGAAGCGCCAACAAGCCTACGCCGCGCAGTTTTCAGCACCGTGGGGCATTTCAGAATCCGGGTATAACGCTCGGGATATCGAGCACACCTACCAGTACTCCAATTTTGGCGTGCCGGGGTTAGGGCTGAAACGCGGCTTGTCAGCGGATTTGGTAGTAGCCCCCTATGCCACGGGGTTAGCTACCATGGTTGATCCTGAAAGCGCCTACCAAAACTACCGCCGTTTGGCCGAGATGGGCGCTCGGGGGTGCTATGGCTTTTATGAAGCCATCGACCTAACCCGCTCACGGCTTCCCGCCGGTAAAGAGGGAGTCGTGGTACGCAGCTATATGGCTCATCACCAGGGCATGACCATCGTGGCGATTGCCAATACGCTTCAGCAGGGAATAATGCGCGCCCGCTTTCACCGTGAGCCAATGATTCAGGCCACCGAGCTGCTGCTGCAAGAGCGCATCCCCAGAGATGTGGCGATTGCCTACCCACGGGCCGAAGAGGTGAAATCTACCGCCAGCCAGGTAACTAATGACGCCCAAGCAGTGCGCCGGGTGCCTACTGCGCTTAACGGGCCGCCGGTCACGCATCTGCTCTCCAACGGCCACTACTCCGTTATGTTGACGGCCACGGGTGGGGGCTACAGCCGCTGGCATCACATTGCGATCACCCGCTGGCAGCCGGATACCACCTGTAACCCCTGGGGCAGCGCTATCTTTCTTCGTGATACCCGTCACCCTGGCATTTGGGCCGCCACTGGGCAAACCGCCGAACACCACAGCAGTGCTAACGATGCCGCCAATCACGCACTGTTTGCCGAAGATTACGCACGCTATACCCACCGGCACGACGATATATCCAGCCACTTGGACGTGCTGGTGTCCGGTGAAGATGACAGCGAGGTTCGCCTGCTCTCCCTGACCAACAACGGACGCCATACCGGCGATATCGATGTGACCTCCTACGCGGAGCTCGTGCTTACCACGCCCGCTGCCGATAACGCTCACCCGTGCTTTGCAAAAATGTTTGTGGTGACCGAGTACTTATCTGAACTCAACGTGCTGATCGCCACACGGCGCCAGCGCGACCCAAGCGAAGCTCCCGTATGGGTCGCCCACTTTGCCGTGGTGGAAGGCGATACCGTAGGAGACGTGCAGTATGAAACAAGCCGCGACACGTTTATTGGCCGGGGGCGCAGCCTGCTTAACGCGGCGGCACTGGCAGAGGGCCAGCGCTTAACCGGCTCCGTGGGCAGCGTGATTGATCCCATTCTGGCCCTGCGCTACCGCCTGCGGGTAACCCCAGGCAGCAGCGCCCGTATCGCCTTCTGGACGGTGGTAGCCGCCTCACGGGAGGCGCTGATGGATCTCATCGACCAACACCATGATCGCAGCGCCTTCGAGCGCGCCAAACTACTGGCCTGGACCCAGGCACAGGTTCAACTGCGCCACTTAGGCATACAGCCCGACGAGGCTGCCGACTTTCAGCGCCTGGCGGCCCCGCTGCTTTACCCAGATGCCCGTTTTAGGGCGCCACCCTCGGCCATTACGCGTGGCGCGGGGCCACAGTCGCTGCTTTGGCAGCACGGCATCTCCGGCGACTTGCCGATCGTTTTGCTGCACATCGACTCGCTGATGGATATCGCGCAGCTGCATCAACTGCTGCGCGCCCATGAGTATTGGCGCATGAAACGCTTAGAAGTCGATATTGTGGTGATGAATGAACGGTCATCCTCCTATGTGCAAGACCTGCAGCAAGCCATCGAGGCAACCATACTGAGTAGCCAAGCTAGGCCGAGGCTGCATGAGGGCCAAACCCAAGGCGCTGTGTTTGCCCTACGCGCCGATTTAACCAGCCAGGGTTCTCGCACACAGCTCCAGTCGATAGCGCGTATCGACCTGATCGCCAGTCGAGGCGCTATCGCCGACCAGCTATTGCTGGTGCTTCAGGAACAAAAAGCGCCTACCTTAGCCGCATCGACAAAACGCTCACTGCCCCAACCGCGCCCCCGCAAAGAGCTACGGCCTGCTATAAGTCCTTCGGAACTGGAGTTTTTTAATGGGCTGGGCGGGTTCGCCAAGCAGGGGAAAGAGTATGTCACGCTACTTGATGGCTACCGTACCACTCCTGCGCCCTGGATTAACGTCATGGCGAATCAGCGGTTTGGTTGCCAAGTGTCGGCAGAGGGCGCTGGCTACCTATGGGCAGACAGCAGCAAAGAGAACCAGTTAACGCCGTGGTCCAATGACCCGGTGGTAGACCCCAGCGGGGATGCTATTTATATCCGGGATGAAGAGAGCCTAGCCCTGTACACCGCAACCGCCAGCCCACGACGCGATAGCGGACGCTATGTGGCCAGGCATGGCTTCGGCTACAGCCAGTTTGAGCACCGTGTGGATGGGTTAGCGATGACGTTGCTGCACTTAGTGCCTCGGGAAGATCCACTACGCATCTCGCGGCTAAGCATCACCAACCACACCAACCGGGTACGCAAGCTATCCGTCACCGCCTATGCCGAATGGGTGCTTGGCACATCGCGCAGCGCATCGGCTCCGTTTCTGATCACTGCTCAGGCGGCAGGCAGCGGCGCGCTATTAGCTACCAACCCGTGGAACGCCGCCTTTCCCGATAGGGTCGCCTTTTTGGATATTGGCGGGCCCCCGACTAGCTGGACAGCCAACCGCAGCGAATTTATCGGTTACGGTAAAGGCCTTGCAGACCCAGCAGGGCTACGCAGTAAACGCCCCCTTTCCGGCGCGATAGGCGCAGGCTTTGACCCCTGTGCGGCGCTACAGCGAAAGTGCGCTTTAGCCCCTGGAGAAACCGCCGATATCGTGGTGCTGCTAGGCCAAGGCGACTCCATCGACCACGTTCAAACCCTGATTGCACGCTATCGTGACGTTAACATCGATGACGAGCTAGCTGCCCTCCAACGCCATTGGGCCAACCAGTTGAGTGCTATTCAGGTCACCACCCCCGACCGCGCGATGGATATCATGCTCAACGGCTGGCTGCTGTACCAAACCATCGCCTGCCGCTTGACCGCCCGCTCAGCCTTCTACCAGGCCAGCGGTGCCTACGGCTTCCGCGACCAGTTGCAGGACGGCATGGCGTTAACCTTCAGCCAACCTGCCACTACGCGCCAGCACTTGCTGCGCGCCGCTTCGCGTCAGTTCCCCGAAGGCGATGTGCAGCACTGGTGGCTGCCCCACTCGGGGCAAGGGGTGCGTACACGAATCTCCGACGACCGCGTGTGGTTAGCCTATGCCTGCGCTCGCTACATTGAGACCTCCCACGACCGCGATGTGCTGAATGAGCCGGTGAGCTTTCTCAGCGGCGCATTACTGGAACCCCAGGAGCAGGAGCACTTCTTCCTACCTAGCGTGTCGCAGGAAACCGCCACGCTCTATGAGCACTGCGCACGGGGCTTGGATATCTCTCTGGCTCAGCTGGGCGAACACGGCTTACCGCTGATGGGCAGCGGCGATTGGAACGACGGTATGAATCGCGTAGGCGCCAAGGGTCGCGGGGAAAGCGTTTGGCTTGGGTGGCTGCTGATAAAAGCGCTGGATCTGTTCATCCCCTACGCTCAGCAACGTGAAGCGATGCACCCCCAGCTACCCAACAGCGAACGCCGGGCCGCCCGCTGGCAGCAGCAGTCCAGCATGCTACGCGCCGCGTTAGAGCAGCACGCCTGGGATGGCCAGTGGTACCGCAGGGCCACCTACGACGATGGCACTTGGCTTGGCAGCCAGCAAAGCGACGCCTGCCAGATTGACTCTATTGCCCAGTCTTGGGCGGTACTTTCCGAAGCGGCCAACCCCAAGCGGGCAGCGCTGGCCATGGCGTCTTTAGAGCGCCAACTAATTCGTCACGACCAGCAGTTAGCACTGCTCTTTTGGCCGCCGTTTGACCAGCCCCAGCGCGACCCCGGCTATATTAGTGGCTACCCGCCCGGCATGCGTGAAAACGGCGGGCAGTATAGCCACGCTGCTATGTGGGCCACCCTGGCCTTTGCCAAACTAGGAGAGGGAGACAGCGCTTACCAACTCTTCTCACTGCTCAACCCTATTAACCACGCACTGACCGCCGTGGGCGCTGCGCGCTATCGGGTGGAGCCTTACGTAGTGGCGGCAGACGTTTACTCGGTGCCACCCCACGAAGGCCGTGGTGGCTGGACATGGTATACCGGTGCCGCAGGATGGATGTACCAGGCGGGTATGGAAGGCATTCTCGGCATACGCCGCGAGGGTAATTGGTTGGTAATAGCACCCTGTTTACCCAGCGCGTGGCCCTCGTTTAGTGCCACCGTAAACCTGGAAAACACCTGTTACCGCATTAAGGTGAGCCATTTCAAGACAGCCCAGGAAGCGCCAAACGCAACTATTTCTGCAACACTTGATGGTACTGCACTTACGGTGCCTTCAGGCCAGCGCCTACGCGTACCGCTGGATGGCAAACATCATCAGCTTGAGGTGCACCTGCCGCAGCCCAGCCGTGAGTGCCCTACTGCGTGACACCTTTGTTAACATTTTGTAGAGCTTTTATGTATTTTTTTTTGCTCTGATTCATCTACTCTTTTAGTGTGAGCTAACGGTGACGCCATCCGTCTCAAACACGCGTAAGAGCGCTTTGTGAGAGAGGTTCACATATTACCCACCTTTGGGGAAGTTAAGATGATTCGACAGCATCTTTACAAAGGCACGCAGCCCGGAAGCCGCGAACACCTAGAAAAATATCTTATGGAACAAAAACATATTCGCACAAAATCGAGAGAAAATAATGTACTCACCATAGCAACCGTAGCGTTTTTTGCTGGTAGCCTGATGACGTTACTCGCAACATTTACGTTTTAGCACCCAGCCGACCCTCGCTATCTTTATCACGTAATCCCCGCGTTTGTCGTGGGGATTTTTTTATGCTTTTTGATTCATGTGAATTCTTTGCGGCCCGGAAAAATGGTGATTGATTCTCACCATCCCCCTGTATTACCCTCGAAGAGTACAAGGCGCGTACAAAAAGCGCGTAAGTACCAACACTTACGTTTGCTCTTACTGAGCAGCTGTTAGCATTCACAAGGAGCCGTGGTATGCAAACCAACCAACTGGTCGATATTTCCCAAGCGGGCCTTCAACTGGCGATTCAAGAGATCAAGGAAGAGATGTTCGATACTCCCCAGTGCGACTACACTATCGCCAAATTGTTAAGCCATTGCGGCCAGTTTGAAGCAGCCGAGCGCCACATTGACGAGATGCTGCTGAAATGGGGCGCTTCCCCCGATGTGGTTGCCCTAACTGAGCAAGCCTACGCTGATATGGCCGCGTTAAGTGCCGCCAATGCCGCCCAAGTACCTCCGCCCCCTGCCCAGTACTCCGCTACTTATTCTCAGCCAAGTGCGGTCGCTTAGCGTTTAATTTGTTAGTAAAACGGCTTGCTTCCTGATGGGTAGCAAGCCGTTTTTACATTACTAATCCAGATTATCCAGCGTTACCACGATATCCTGGGTAGAGACATCGACATTCCAGAAGGTATAACTGTCTTCGTCTTCATCCACCAAGCGAATATCGAAGAAGGGGCTTTTGTAGCCCGTCAGCGTGACGCGCTGGGTATCCCCATTCTGCAGCACGTCGCTACCTAGCACATCCTCCTCCCAGCTTTTTGAGTCAGCGGGACTCACGTACATGTAGTAAATGGTATAGCCGGTACGGTTGGTGATATCCACGTAGTAATCGGCAGCCATCACCAGCGATGAGCTACACAGCATCAGCAGTGCAGCCAACAACACCTTAATACGCATGGAGCATTCCTTTTTCTTTTTTTGGAGGGCAAACGAGTGTTTAAGGCGCAAGCGCCGTGCTGCGATTAGCTTGGGCAGCAAGCGAAGTATAATCTGGTGCTTAAACCAGAGATAGCGTGCTGCATTTTTTACACCACCTCCTGTAGTTCTTTCCCGCTGCCTACCGGGCGCGCAAGCCTACCTAATCACTTCTTTAATGCTTGTTGATTGACAGCCCGCTGTTCCTTATATAGAACGTTCTATAAAAGGAACAACGAGCAATCACCATGGACGAGCACTCTCTTGTTACGTTAGGTCAACATCTTCAAACGCTTCGCAAAGCGCAGGGCTTCTCACTTTCGCAGCTCGCCAGTGCGGCGGGCATTGCGAAATCCAACCTCTGCCGGTTAGAACAGGGCAACGGTAACCCAACGCTCGACACGATTTGGCGGCTGGCGGTACAGCTCAACGTCCCGTTTGGCACGCTCGTGGCGCCGATTAGCGTACCGCTCGGTGAGGATGGCGTGCAGGTTCAGCTGATTGACCAGGGCAAGGGCGTGCCACAGGTGGATGCCTACTGGATGCGCTGCGCGCCCAATACGCTACGCCATGCCGAAGCCCATACGCCGGGCACACGAGAAACGCTGACACTGATCAGTGGATGGCTGGAAGCCGGCCCAGAGGGTGCCACTACCCCGCTCGCGCCTGGCGAAAGCGTGACCTTTAAGGCCGACCAACCACACCTGTACCGCACTCACACCGATGAAGCCACCCTGCTACTTACCGTCACCTACGGGCAAGAAGGCACCCCACTATGAGCCAGCCAGCCGATCACACGGTTCACGCCAGCCACTCACCGCTGCGCTCGGCGCTTCAAGGCGTGCGAGAAGCCATTCCGCTGTTGGGGGGCTACATTCCGGTCGCGCTCTCGTTTGGTTTGGTAGCGACCCAGGCCGGTTTTACCACTTGGGAAGCGGCCGCCATTTCAGCGCTGATCTACGCGGGGGCGTCGCAGTTTCTGTTTGTGGGTATGATTGCTGCAGGCGCACCGCTGTGGCTGGTAGTAGCCATGACGCTGCTTATCAACGTGCGCCATGTGGTGTATGGCCCCAATTTGGCCGCGCTGCTGCCCCGCAGCCGCCACTGGCCTTGGCTGATGCACGGCCTGACCGATCAAGTCTTTGCCTTGGCACTCACCCGCCTACCCCAGCTACCGGAAGTGAAGCGGTTTAGCTGGTTTGTGGGTGCCTCGCTGCTGGCGTGGGGGGTGTGGATTATCGGAACGGCAGTGGGCGCGACCGGGGGCGAAGCGGTCACCGCCCGCTGGCCGCTGCTGGGGGAGATTATGCCCTTCGCCCTCCCCGCGCTGTTTCTCACCATGGTGGCACCGCGCTTTACCGACAAGCGCTGGGCCGCCGCCATGCTGTGTACCATTCTTGCCGCGCTGGGGCTGAACTTGGCCGGATGGAGCAACGTGGCCATTCCTCTCGCAGCCGCCTGCGGCGCGCTGTGCTTCTACACGGCCACGTTCCAACCACGGAGGAGCCGCCCATGAGCAGCGCTATGTGGATCGCCGTCATTATCTGCGCACTCGGCACGCTGCTTATGCGGGTGGTGCCCTTTTTATGGATGCAGCGCCGTCTTGGCAGCGCAACGGGAATGAACGCCATGCCCCAATGGCTGGTGATTTTGGGCCCCATGATGATTGCCGCCGTGTTGGGCGTCTCGATGGTGCCCGTCAACCCCAGCGCTATCTCTTGGTTGGCCACCGCGATTGGCCTGAGCGTCACCCTGCTGGTGTGGCTTCGCCTGCGCTCACTGGGCTGGCCGGTGGCGGCGGGAGTGGCGGTATTTGGTGTGGTGGAAGTGGCGGCCTATATTTGATGCTGTTTGAACGACAGGTAGGCCAACTGCGCTGGACAGGGGCGTGGCTATAAAATTAGGCACAACGCTGGTGATGTCTCGTGGACTCCTGCCCCTTGGTGCGACGTTCCCCCTGCTCTATGTGCGATAGCGCACAGAGTTTTTCCCCGTTCAACCTATACTGAAACGGGGTACGTCTGGTCGAAGTGGCACATAAAAACACCTAAAAGTAACGAATATCGTCCAACTGCACCAGACGCTGCGCGAAAGCTAGGAATAAGGGAGATATTCAATGCTTCAAACGCGTCATTTTCAGCAAAATGCCTTGCTTGGCCTACTGCCTGAAAAAGAACTCGAACACCTGTTGCCACATCTTGAAAAAGTATCGCTGACCCTTGGCCAGTCTCTCTGCGAATCAGGGCGACATATGAGCCACGTCTACTTCCCTTTAGACGCCATCGTGTCGTTACTTTGTGTCATGGAGAATGGCGACTCGACAGAAATTGCCGTGGTAGGCCACGAAGGCTTGGTGGGTGTTTCTCTGTTTATGGGGGGAGAAACCACGCTAAGCAGAGCCATTGTGCAAAGCGCTGGGCAAGCTTATCGCCTAAAGAGCCACCTGCTAAAGCGTGAGTTTGACCGGGCGGGCACCATGCAGCGCTTGTTGTTGCGCTACACCCAAGCGTTACTCACACAGATGGCTCAAACGGCAGTGTGTAACCGCCACCATAGCGTTGACCAGCAACTGTGCCGCTGGCTGCTGCTCAGCCTAGACCGGCTGCCCGGCAATAAGCTGATTATGACGCAAGAGCTAATTGCCAATATGCTGGGCGTCCGCCGCGAAGGAGTGACAGAATCTGCAGGAAAACTGCAAAGAGCAGGCTTGATCTCCTACAACCGTGGTCATATCACTGTCTTGGATAGGCTAGGGTTAGAAGCGCGGGTGTGTGAATGTTATGCCATGGTCAAAAACGAGTACGACCGACTGCTCAAACACCCGGATGTCATGATCGCGTGCTAAGCCAACGCTCGATATTTTCCTAGATAGGGCGAGTTGTGTACGCTACCGTGCCGACGGATGATTGACCGAATGGTAATATGCCGATGGGTTATCCATAACCGGATGCTCATCTGCAGCCGACATCAAAATGAGACCCACCATCATTGTGCCGTTTGCCAGGTTCATTTAACCGGAGAGGCACATGATCTCTATTTCCCAGGCGATAAATACCAATCGACTGCTGGCCGATCTGCCCAGTGCAGAACAGGCCGCTCTGGTAGCCTGCTGTGAAGTGGTACCGCTGGCCTTTGGCGAGGTGCTCTACCAGCCTACCGACACAGTGACCTACGCCTATTTTCCCATCGATAGTTTCGTCTCCAATATTGTGATTCTTAACGCCGACAGCCGCCTCGAAGTCTCCATGGCTGGCAGTGAGGGTATGCTCGGCATTTCATTGATGCTTGGCTTTAATGCAGCGCCAATGCTGTCGGTAGTGCAAGGCGCAGGCGATGCCCTGCGCATCAATGCGGCGCATTTTCAAACGCTGTTGCTGCACAGCCCCGTGTTACATCAACGGCTAATGCGCTACCTCTATATTCTGATGAACCAATTAGCCAACTCAGCGGCCTGCATCCATTTTCACCGCATTGAAGAGCGGCTCGCCCGCTGGCTACTGATGACGCACGACCGCGCCCAAAGCGACTATTTACAGCTCACCCATGAATTTCTCGCCATGATGCTAGGCGTACGGCGGGCGGGCATTACCCTGGCCACCATAGCCCTGCAACAACGCGGATTGATTCGCTATCACCGTGGTGAAATTATCATCCTAAACCGTAGCGGTTTAATTGCTGCCGCCTGCCAATGTTATGCCCAAGATTGCACCCTGTACGCCAACGCCATGGCCACGCCCTAACGGCAGTATCGATCAGCTCTGCTCAACAGCCTTTAAAACAACGTTACCAAAACGACAACGCCCGGCTTTAAGCCGGGCGTTGTTGGTTGACGCTTACTGATCACTTACCAGCGGTACTTCACGCTGCCGATCACGCTGCGAGAAGCACCGTAGTAGCAGTAGTAATCGCAGCCGCTCACGTACTCTTCATCGGTGATGTTGTTCACGTTCACCTGCGCGGTCCAGTTGTCGTTAATATCGTAGCTGGCCATGGCATCGTAAAGCGTGGTGGAAGGCACATCGCGGTTAATACCGCTACCAGGGCTCGGAGACGTTTCACCGATATAACGCACGCCCGCCCCAACGGAAAGCCCAGGCAAGCTGCTGCTCATATCGTAATCCAGCCACGCTGAGGCCATATGGAAAGGCACCAGCGGTACACGCTCATCCTGCTGACTCTCGCTGACATCAATGCGGGTATCGGTATATGTATAAGAGGCGGTCAGTTGGAGATTATCAGTCAGATACCCCACCCCTTCAACTTCAAGTCCGGACGATGTACGTTCACCAATCTGTCGCTGTGGACCAGAATCCGTGGTAATCAGAGAGTTACTCTCCTTCAAATCGAAGGCGGCTACTGTCAAATACCCATCAAATCCGACAGGAGTATATTTTACACCGACTTCGAGTTGCTCACCTTCCAATGGCTCGTAAGCGTCGCCACTGGCATCGGAACTCGCCAGCGGTGTAAACGACTCACTATAGCTGACATAAGGTGAAAGCCCGTTGTCTCCGAGATACATTACCCCCGCCGAAAGAGAAAGCTGTTCATCGTCTACGCTTTGCTGCGTAGTCGCGGTTTCATCACTACTCTCTACAGAATCATGCCGCGCGCCAGTCAGGAATATCCATCGGTCATTCAGGCGGAATTGGTCCTGAACATAAATCCCAATTTGTCTCTTATCGACATTGTGGTCGGTTAATGAGGTACTGCTGACGGGCGTGTAGTTGCCATAACTAGGCTCGAATGCGTCAATGCCCCCAAAACTGAAGCTGTCACCATTAGCATACTCTAGATCCAATTTTTGGTAGTCGACACCCATTAAGAAGGTGTTTTCAAAGTTCTCACCGTATTGGCGGGCCACCAAGCGATTATCGACAGTGTAGGCATCGTACTCTCCATCTTGTAAGACAATACCTCTACCTAAGGAGCGGGAGTCATTCGAGGGAAACGCATAAACACTGCGAAGATATAGATCTAGATAGCTGTAACGTAAGTTCTGCTGGATCTCCCAAGTATCGTTGATACGGTGTTCGAGTTCATAACCCAGTGAAGCTTGTTGCTGATCGATCTTGTCATAACCCGGCTCACCAAAATTGGTATTGCGGTCGATCTTCCCAAACGGCGTATCATAAAGAGTTCCATAGGCTGGGAAAAAGCCTGCCGTCGGCACGCCCTCTTCTCTTTGTACGCTTGCGAGAAACGTCACAGTAGTATCATCGGAAAAATCAACCGCCAGGCTAGGCGCGAAGTAGTAGCGCTCTTTCTCGCTACCGTTAAGTTCTCCTTCCCCATCGCGATAAAGCCCGACCATGCGGTAACGCATATCGTCGCGCTCGGCCACCGGGCCAGAGACATCAATGCCCACCTGGCGATGCTGCTGGTTGCCCGCCTCAATTTCCAGCGTGCCCTGAGGTTCGCTGGTCGGGCGCTTGCTGATAGCGTTAATCACACCGCCGGGAGGCGCTTCACCGTACAAAATAGAGGCCGGGCCTTTCAGTAAATCTACCCGCTCCAGGCCAAACGTTTCGTTCATCCACCAAAAGTAGCCGCCGGTGCGGAATAAACGCAGGCCGTCTTGGTAGGTCGCGCTTTCCGCGCTGAAGCCACGTAAAAAGAACCAATCCGTGTTGTTGTCATCGCCGTAAGGCTGGGAAACAACGCCAGAACGATACTGGAACGTTTCGTCGTACTTATTAACACCACGGGTTTCCAGCTCTTCCGCGCTCACGGTAGAGATCGCGCGGGGCGTTTCTACCTCGGGGGTGTCAACCTTCAACGCAGTAGCAGTGACCACGGTGGTACCAGTGTTAATGGTTTCTTCTTGGGCAAGCGCGGCCAACGGCGCAACGCTCAGCATTCCACCGAGCGACACCACCAGTGAACGGCGAATAGCGGCAGGCAACGGCGCGACGGAAAACGGCATGGTTTTACGGAGCATGAGTGAGTCTCAACGGGTATGAGGAGTTCGTTATAGTAAGACGAATGATACGGATTTTTATTCACAACCACAATAACTCTGGTGGGGTAAGGGGTTTGGGGAGGAACGGGGTGTTCGAAGCGGACATCGGTGGAAGAACCAATAGAGACAGACGAGGTTTTGAGAAACTGTGAATATGGCAAAGGAGCCGTTTACTGACGTTGGTCAGCGGCTTAAGAAGAAGGCAATCTAGGGGGAGAGACTTAGAAATGGTGGGCCCAGTATCACTCGAAAAATATAATTCAAGATGCTGAAAATAAATAATAATATTCAATTTGAATAATAAATATGCCCCCATACGTGCCCCCATCTTTTCTTCCTTTCCCTCATGTCTTCTGCCTGTCCTTGCCCACTGAGTACGAGCCCCCTATGCACATAGGAGCTCAGCACAGAAGGACTGGTGACGACCGGCTGCCCACGCGAATCAGTCCTTAGCGGCTGCTTGCAGCTTCTCAGACTTACGATATGTTTGATCCTGCCCAGCCAGAAGAAACCATAAGGGGCGCGATCGAATCTCCTCTTTTACATCAACCGTCGTGCCATGAGTTCAGCATATAGCGCAACAAGGCGGGGATTTGGCGGAAGTGGCGGGACGCATGTAGCAGCTGGCGCTGGGCATGGCGGAAAACAGGCGGAAATGGCGGAAGTGCTCTCGGAAGTCGCAAGATCAGAAGTCATCTATTTTAATGAACTTGGATGAAGCCAACTTTGAACTAGTTTTCGGATTCTTAGATGTACAGTCTGCTCACCTTTTCAACACGAAGGTCTATGACGAATTTCAAAAAGATGGACCTGTAGAAAGCAATCAGCTCAACTTAGAACTTGAGTCTGACAAGCCTTGAACTCCTTTAACTCATGCTAAATCTTGCTAGCCTCCCTAATCCCCGATCATGGGGGCATGACTATACATCCACAAGGAAATGCACATGGAACCAGCGATCCAGGTCGGCTTCGAACGTGACATTAAGGCACAAGCAGCTGCGCTTCTCGGTGCGAGTGAAAGCGCAAGCTTAGATGCACTCATTCGTCAGGGTATTCATCTGTCGGCTATCGACAGAGTCGCTGCCTACGGCGTAAACGCTGTAGAGCTCGGTATCATCAGTAAAGCTGCTCTCAAGCGTAGATTGAGCCAGGGAAAAACTCTTACCCTATGCGAGGGTGACAAGCTTTACCGAGCTATCTTGGCAACACTATTTGCAGAAACAATATTCGGCAACCCACATAAATCATATATTTGGCTTCTCAAACCGCGAAAAGCACTCGGTGGGCAAAATGCCTTGCAGGCTACAGCTACCACACCAGGTTACAACGCCGTTGTTACGCTTCTTGAGCGACTCCGTCATGGTTTTGCTGCTTGAATTCATTTTTTAACAAATCGCTACCTGTTGATCGCTCACTTTTGTCGTCACTATAACCACAACAACATGTGACCTAGCGGCCGAGATGCCCAAGCCAAAAGACGCGGGTGGAATTGAGTTCACAGGTCATGATGATCTCCAAAGCCAACGAGAGATCACTAGTGTTAATAGACGAAATTAGCTTGAGTAGATGGAGTTTATGAACTTGCAATTACCCACAAATCATCAGCTACATAAGCATACTGAAACACCTGGCGCCTCATATCGTTTCGTGTTGTAAATTGCTCCCCATGGATCGCTTCAACCTTGAGACTGTGGAAGAAGCTTTCTGCACAGGCATTATCATAGCAGTTGCCTTTGGCGCTCATGCTGCACGTAAGCTTATGCCGGGTAAGCAGCGACTGGTAACGCGTGGAACAGTACTGACTACCTCGGATCCGAATGGACTATCACGCCTTTGGGCATTTTGCGTTTCCATAGCGCCATCTGTAGCGCGTCACAGACAAGACGGCCGTCATACGCTCACTCATTGCCCAACCGACCACTTTACGAGAGTAAAGATCAATGAGCACTGCCCGGTAAAGCCAGCCTTCGCCCGTCGCCAAGTAGGTAATGTCACCCACCCACTTTTGATTAGAAGCTGAGGCCGTGAAGTTTTGCTCTAGTAGATTCGGTGCGACTGGCAACGAATGCCGTGAGTTCGTGGTGGCCTTGAACTTACGGGCTGCTTTAGCGCGCAGGCCCTGACGCTGTAAGCTGGCAGCCACCGTCTTACGGTTGATCGGCATCCCATCATCTCGCAGGTCTAGCGTTAGTCTCGGGGCGCCTGAGCGGCCCTTGCGTTGGTGATAAGCCTTGGCCACATGCTGATCGATAATGGCTTGCTGGCTGCGTTTTGGGGACGATGCGCCTTCGCGTTGCCGCCAAGCGTAGTAGCCACTCCGAGCGACCCCGACAACATGGCACATACGCTGAATACTGAACGCCTGACGATGACGGTGGATAAAGGCGTACTTCACTTCAGGCTTTTCGCAAAGTACACCGCGGCCTTTTTTGTGATGGCCAGCTCTTCATTTGCCTCGGCTAGTTGGCGCTTCAAGCGGGCGTTTTCTTCTGCCAACGACCGCTCTCGCTCGGATGTGTCTTGCTGCAGCTGTGCTTTAGATCGCCACTGATAGAGCTGACTCGCGTGTATTCCCAGTTCACGCGCCGCTGCTGCAACGCCAATACGATCAGCAAGCGCTAATGCTTCTTGCCGGTAGCCATCTGAGTAACGGGTATAGGATTTTTTCTTCATTGATGTTGTCGATCTTGCCATGGTTCACCTCATCGTAACGTATGACGTTCTTAAGGTGTCCACTGTTACTGGGCAGGATCACAAAAGCTGCTGGGCCACACTCAGGTCAAGACCACGCAGCGCTATGCTCACTTATCTAATGCCACGCTGCTGCACGCCAGCAACGAGGTGGGCGCCCTGCTCAGCCAGCAGATGACGCCGGCGGCGATGACCCTGCATCAGACGCCCATCGCCGTGCCCATTACCGCCACCCAGCCCCTGACGGGCTGAGGGCTGGCGTATTTAGCCTACTGACCGACACACGGGCCGCTCCTTGGGGCGGCTTTTTGTCGTCTGGCGTTGCCGCCGTTTTGTGCTTTATCACCATCGCTCACAAATAAGCGATACCCCGCCTTAGCTCGCTCATAAATGAGCCTCCCCACCGCTCGTTTATGAGCGCTCCGCTATCACGTCGTGACGACACACTAAAGCCCTTATTCATCACGTCGTGAGGGGATCACCATGGCCGCCCGCCACCAGCAACGCTATCGCCAGCGCCGCCAGGCGCAGGGATTCAAGGAAGTGACCGTGAGTTTGGATACGAGCAGCCAAGCAAGGCTTCGACGGCTGGGCGAGGCTCATGGTAAGACGCGACAAGAGGTGGTGACGCTCGCGCTCCTGGCGGCAGAGCGCTTGCTGGAGGGTGAGCTGATCGCCAAGGGTGGAGCATGGCGGATCGAGCCGTGATCCGCCGGGGAGTCAGTGCTTGAACATCGCTTCCAGGCTATCGACGAACAGCACATCGCGCATCCAGCCTTTCAACTGATCATGGTCAGCCTGGGCGAGCCGTGCCTCTACCCAGTCGGGCATATCACCGAATTTGAAGGTGAGTTGGGTTCGCAAGACCTCACGCGCTTCCGCCAGGCGGCCTTCTTCACGACCTTCCCTTCTAGCATCATTCAGAAGCGATACCTCATCCCGCAGTGCCCGCTCTCGCACGAAGGCCAAGCGGCGCGTCTCTTCATCGGCGCTGAGTTCGCGAATGCGGCTCATCGCACGTTTAACCGGTTCGTGCATAATCACGAATCCCAGCGTTGAGTTTCAGCACGAAGGTGGGCTACTTCATCCACAGAGAGCTGAGCAATATCAGCAATAGACGAATCGTCCATTTCTGTTTTGAGAATCATGCCGCGTGCCACTTCTTCTCGACCTTCACGCCGAGCATCATTCAGCAATGAAACTTCATCCCTAAGCGCCCGCTCACGCACAAAGGCCAAGCGCCGGGTTTCTTCATCGGCGCTGCGAATGCGGCTCGTCGTTTTTTGTGAAGACTTAGTGTTTGAAAAGTTCATCAAGGCTATCGACAGTCAGTATTTCATCCGTCCAGGTTTCTAGCTGCCCAGTATCAGCCCGCTCCAACTTTTCACCTACCCACGCGGGTAACTCACCAAAGCGTTTTCTCAGCAGACGCTGCAAAACGCGACGCTCTCCTGTCATTTCACCTTCTCGCTTTGCATCGTTCAGCAACGATACCTCATCCCGCAGAGCCCGTTCACGCACAAAAGCCAAGCGGCGAGTTTCCTCGTCGGCACTGAGCTCGCGGATGCGGCTCATCGCACGTTTAACCGGTTCGTGGGCAACATTCGCCATCGTGAGTTCCTCCTGCCAGTGCTTGAAGAAGGTGATCCAGGCGCGCAACGGGCCCTCTGGCAAGCCCAGGCGATCCGCCTTGTTCAATTCGATCAGGTTCATCTGCAAAACGTTCCCCAGCGAAATATTCGGCTGGCGTTCATCACGCATCTCGAACCGCCAGATCGCTTGCTCGCGCTCGGCGGCTGTTTCTGTAAACAGGTCGAAGTCCAGCAGGTGGAGGCCCACCGAGGCACGCAGCTCCTCGTAGTCTTCCCCGGCGCTCAACTGGCTTCCCAGCGTGCGGGTCAGGTAGAACAACCCCCGCTTATGCCACGCGCCATACCGGCGTACCTGCACCTCCACATTATAGCAGTTCCCTTTGCCATCACGGGCGAGTACGTCGAGGATGATGTACTTGCCGGTGAGTTCAGTTGGCTCAATGTTGGGATTGATGATTTCAACGGATGTAATATCAGGCAAATCCGGGCGCAGATCGTTGATCAGATCGACCAGCAGATCCGGCGCTTCGGCAAACAGCCCGCTTGAAAACGTAGTCGTTAGTAGGGTCGAGTAATTCGCTCATGGGCCACTCCTCATGCAATCCAGGCACTTTACCATAGCGGAACCACAGCGCGGTTTACCCATAAAACTTAAAAACGCTAACCTACTGATTTAATGGCGAAGAAAGCCACCTCAAGCTAGTCTGGTGGCTTAACATTACCGAGACCACACCATGCCTGTCTTTCATCCTCACCGTGACGATGCCGGCCAGTCGGTTATCTTGACGAAGCCCTCAACCCCGACGCCTCTGGCCTGCTGGGATGACTCCGAGGCGATCGCTCGGGTGGTGCCAGATGGGCCAATGCCCGAGCGCTTGAACGGGTTGGCGCTAGTGCCTTTCCATTCAGGTGAGGCCGCGCCCTGGGAGGCCGCTAACGCCACGCAAGCGCAAGCGCCTCACCATGGCGGCGGTTCCCTGTCGCGCGGCCTGGAAGCCCCACCGCTGACCCTATCGCCAGGTAAGCGCGCAGCGGCTGGCGCCGTGGTACTCGAACCCGACGGCCGGGTGTGGGTGATCCACCCCAGCAACGCTTTTGGTGGCTACCGGGCGACCTTTCCCAAGGGCAAGCAGGAGCCGGGGCTGAGCCTGGAACAAACCGCCATCAAAGAGACCTTCGAGGAAGCCGGGCTGGTCATCGCGCTAACCCGCTGGCTGATCGACGTGCCGCGTTCGAGCAGCGTATGCCGGTATTTCCTGGCCCGGCGGATCGGCGGTAGCCCGGCCGCCATGGGCTGGGAAAGCCAGGCGGTGAGCCTGGTGCCTATCGCGCGCCTAGATGAGGTGCTGCACCATCCTAACGTTGACCTCCTCCCCTTCCTCAGCTTCTTAGGAAGCTGCCGCCTGCGGCGGAAAGGAAGGGGATTCCCTGGTTGTCGCCTTCCAGGTTCCTGCTTCGTAGCCCGTTGCCCTTGGTGGTAACACCTCGGGTCTTACACAAGCTCCACAGGCTTAACCTCCCGTGAGCCCCACGGTAGTCGTCTTTTCATGCTGCCGGAGCTTGTCAGCACCAGCCAGAATGGCTTTGCCCGATTGCAGAATGTTGCGGGCAGCGTTCACATCGCGGTCGATGCCTTGGGTGCCACAGCGTGGGCAATCCCAGGTACGGACGTTGAGCGGCATCTTCTCAGTGATATGGCCACAGTGAAAACAGCGCTTCGAGCTGGGATACCCCTTGTCGATCTGAACGAAATCGCGCCCGTACCGTTCGGCTTTGTACGCCAGTTGTTGGGTAAGCTGGTGCCAGCCCACGTCGCTAATGGCCTTGGCCAGTGAGCGGTTTTTCAGCAGGTTCTTGACCTGCAAACTCTCGGCAGCAATGACTTGGTTCTCGTAAATAAGCTGCGTGGAGAGTTTATGGGTGGCGTCACGACGCTGATCGGCCAGCTTGGCATGCACCTTGGCGACCCGATGCCGCGCCTTGGCGCGGTTATTCGAGCCTTTCTGTTTGCGTGATAGCTGGCGCTGTGCCCGCGCCAGCTTGCGCTCGGTACGACGTAGAAAACGCGGGTTGGGGATTTTGTCGCCGTCACTGGTGATGACGCGATGCGTCAGCCCCAGGTCGATACCGACCATCTTCGGTGTCACGGGCAGCGGTGTGGCCGCTTCTTCCACCAAAAAACTGACATGGTAACGGCCAGCGGTATCGCAGCTCACCGTGATACTGCTCGGTGTGCCGGAAAAATACCGACTCCAACGGATATCGAGTGGGTCTTTGTGCTTAGCCAGCCACAGCTTGCCGTCGCGCCAGCGAAAACCATTGGCCATGTAGGTGGCCGACTGCTTGCGCTGCTTCTTTTTGAAGGTGGGATACCGCGCCTGACCTTTGAAGAAGTTTGAGAAGGCGCGGTCGAGATGCCGGAGCGACTGTTGCAAGCAGACATTGGACACCTCGGCCAGAAACGCCGTGTCCGGCTGTTTCTTGAGGGTGGTGAGCGCTTTGGCGGTGGCGTTGTAGCCCATGCGCTCTTGACGCTCGAACCAGGCATCGGTGCGCTGGCGCAGGAAGTGGTTGTAGACATAGCGCACACAGCCAAACGTCCGGGCAAGCTGGTCAGCTTGCTCGGGCGTGGGATAGAACCGATAACGGTAGGCACGGTGTACGGTCGTCATGGTTAAAAGTTAACGTGGTAAATGTAGCATGTCAACTAAGAGGCGCTGCGCGCCTCGCGCTATCCTGCCTCGGCCTAAAAGGCCGAGGTTTGACGCGCATTTTGATCAAAAGCCCTGGGCCAAACCAGTATCGGTTGTCGAAGGGGGAATTCACTAAAGCCAAGAACTGGGAGCTTGCGGCCATCTCAGCTGCGGAAGATGAGTTTGAGAAGATCCGGCGCTGCTGTGAACACCTGAAGACGGTCGCGAACTCAATCCAGGGATTTGAAAAGATCATCCGTGCAAACCGAAACGTCTAATCTTGTTGCGCTTGGAACTCCCTGAAATTGAGTTACCCTCTAGTCAGTTGTGAGACCCATCTCTCAGGTGACTATGAGTAATCCGAAATCCTCCGACCTTAATCTCCAGGCCTTGCTGAGCAAGGCCTATAGAACCTTAGGGTTTACTGCCTCAGGAATAACGGAGCCGGAATTTAATCGTGATCCCTGTCGACACCTCAGGGATCTGAGTCGAAAGGAGCCTGAGCTTGATGCGGAAAAGGTTACCGAGACGTGGTCACCGGAGAAGTCCAAATGAGACACTATTCCCTTGCAGAAGCAGTCCTCTCTAAGCTGACTCCCCTGCGCTGGTGTGAAGATACGGGTACGCTGGTGATGGATCAGAAAGCCCTAACTGAGTCTGGAGCTCACTGTGAAGTGATCTGCCTGATACTGACCTTGGTATTTTCCATCGCCACTTTCCTGATGGCCGACCTGCTTTTCGCTGGCAGTGCAAGCGCTAAGCTGGGCACGCTACTTTTTGGGTTGCTTTCAGCCACCTTCATGGTGACATCCATCTGTATTCGACTGCGTCGCCTACGGAGCTGTTGATACGGGTCAGTGGCGGTTGCCAGGTTTACCACCGGCCTGCCCTACCCTCATCTCTTGTCGGCGAGGGGTAGATACGGGTGGGTGCGCAGCGCCCCAGGCACTGCCCCGTCGTCGCCCTAATGGCCCGCACTCTGCTCCACCCTCAGCGGTTTTCAGACGTCAAGCACTTCACCACTGTGAACAGCATGCGCCAACGCGCACCAATTGCCCTCAGCCCGCAAAACCTTTGCACTGACCGCTTGGGTCTTAAACTCCTTTTCTTTTCTCCTGAGCCGTTTCTGACGCAGATTTGATAGTGCTTACTAACAACTGCTGCCGAGCCCGGGTGGCAGCAACATAATTCTCGAACCGCTCCAAAAGACTATCAGTATCACCAAAGTCGAGAATGGCCACAGCCTTAAATTCCAGTCCCTTGATCCGTTTCTTGGTACCGAAACGGATACCACCCTCTTCCTGGCCAGGATCAGCCTGACGGGCTTTCAATTCAACGGTGCCTAAGCCATTACTCTCCAGAGCATTAATCACCTTGGAGTTCGGTGGGGTCAGGCAGATTTCATGGGTCGCGATATCACCGGACTCAGTCAAGCCCCTAACCCATGTCACTACAGCGTCGACCATTTCATCGTCGCTTGAGCATTTGACCAGCTGGGGTTTCGGACCATGGAAAACGGAGCGATCACCTTGGGTGGCCACATCGTCACCATCCAGGTCATCGATCGACATGCCCTGTAAAACACCGTGTGCCCAGTTCCTGATCTCCTCGCTGGTACGGTAATTGATCTTTAATCTCCGTGAACGGCCACGAACATCAATCCCGGCTCTGCTCATGGGCACTGGAACCGTGTTGTAAATTCTCTGGTGACCATCGCCCACAACACATAAGGGGTTGTTCAAGCCTTCCTTTAACGGGCTGATAGCGGCGATGAGACGAAGTGCCTCAAGCCCAAAGTCCTGGGTCTCATCTACGAGCACATAGCGATAACCCGGAAATTCGCCTTTCTCGGCTACCAATCTCGCCTGATGGATCAAACCGTCAAACGTCACAAGTCGGCGGTACTCCAGTTGCCGTCTGGCCTCAACAAACAGCTTCCAGATCTGGCGGCGCTGTTTCCGCTTGAGAACCGGCCGACCAGAACGAACCATCGTGAGGTAATCGTCTTCAGAGGTGATCCCCATCGGGTCAATTACTTGTTCGAACTCTTCTCGTACAAAATCAGGAGTAAACTCCAGGCCCGAAGCGACCGGAGATGTCATCACCTGCTTCCACACAGATTTCAACTCATCTGGTTCTGCAATCTTTGCTTGACCCTGGGCACGGAAACAAATGGTCCGAGCCAGTTGGTGAAGGTTTGTTACCTCAACCTTTTCAACCACGCTTGGAGCCAGCTTTTCCATCAGCCCCTTGATGGTGACCGACAGGTTCGTGGTGTAAGTGGTAATCAGAACCTTCTCATCATCAACACATTGATTTGCCAACCACGCTGCCCGATGCATCAAAGCAACTGTCTTGCCTGTCCCAGCGGCACCAAAAATCTTCATGGGCCCTTTGGTATTCCACTCCACCAATTTGCGCTGATACGGGTGCAGAAATATGCGCCATTCCTCGATGTCTTCACTGAGGATCTCTTGAAGGTGCTCCTCGCCCTGGACCAACACCAGATCCATATTAGTCATATCAGCCAGATGGCTAAAGTCACCTGGAGTAGTTGGCTTCTCGATTTCGTCCAGGCCGCCGAGCATCTCATTGAGAGCATCGTCCAAGGTCATTCCGGCGGCAATGCCGAATAGAATCTGCCCAGCCTCAGGGGGCAAGTAATCCGAGAGACGCTCAAAATCGTCATCGTTACGCACCGCACGAACTGCCGGAATCAACGCTTCCGGAACCCCCGCCTGAAAAAGTTCCTTATCGGAGAGTTTCTGAAGAACGTAGGCCTCTGTGTCAGCTTCATATTCAACGGTCTCTGCGTCGTGAACAGATTGCTCCGCCAGCTCCACATCGAATACTTGAAAGGTACCCAATGCCATGTGTGCTTCGAACTGCTTTTTCATGCACCACTGATAGGCTTCATCATGGTGGTCGATGTGCATGAGCAAATAGGTATCACCCTTTTCCGGCGCGATCACAATGGCCCGGTAATCTAACCCTACTCTGGCGCTTCGTACTTTCTTGTCCTTTGCAGCCTCAATGGGCTCAAGGTGAATGCTTGCTTGCGTGCTATCACTCTCGAATTTATAAGTGAGTTCGTATACTTTTTTCTGAACTTTCGCTGGAAGCTTGCCGAAATTTTTCAGCACATCCCGGTGCAGCATCATCTTGGCCATGTTCATTCTCCTCCTTTTTGTTTCGGCAGCTGGTCAATACACCACTGCTCCCCGCGCTCTTCGATATCTTTCAGAGTTATCGCCTGCCAGCCGGCTCCCTGCCACTGACCAACGAACTCTTCCTGAGTCCCTGCCAGAATGGCAATCGGTACGGCCGCCTCTGGCCATGCCAGTTCTGCAAAATAAATATCAGGCAGATCATCGCTGTAGTATTCACTTTCCGGCAGCTCAACACTCGCTGCGGCGAGATGTGGTATCAATTTTTTAACAGGCACAATGGCATCGTCCAGCAGCTCCTGCCATTGCTCATCCAAACTTACCTGAGGCGTCAACGTAGGCTCTGGAATTACTCCATCCTCCACCTCAGACGTGGTATAGAAAATCACATTGCCCATGAACTGGAATAAGTTCATCAATGCGTGGAAGCGTCGCCAACGCAGTTTGAAGGTTTCGGCTCCTGAGCGCTCTGATTCAGAATCCCCCAGCCGCAGCTCACAATAGAGATTGGTGTAATCCGACTGGATCAACTGCTCCGAAAGCCCGTAAGCAAACAAATCGTTGCTGATACTCAAATTCTGAGCGATCCACGTCCACTCCGGATTACCAACTTTTCCGGGTGCCGGCACGGGATATCCCTGCCTCCACATCTGCAACTTTTCAGATGTTTCCCGGGCATCTTGCCCAATGCCTTGACCCGCCATCAGCATCAGCGTGAAGCCCAATGTCTCCTGACCAACCTTTCGCCAGGTATCATCATTTGGCACCCGCAGAAACGCTTTGAATTGGCTGAATGCATGCCCGCTTATAGAGCGAAGAGCCGCCTTACCTCCAATATCGTCAATGCGTTTGGGCAAAATGACATCCGTGACTTGCCTATCAAGATAACGGAACCGCTCGCCATCCTCCTCGTTCAGATCGTCCCAGCTGATGGACCAGACCCAATACCCCTGGCTCTCCAATACAGATCGTCGTTTACGCAGATCATCAGCTAAGCCCGAAGTCGGCTCAGTCGGTTTAACGTGAGGCTCGAAACCATCAAGGAAAATCGCCACGGGTCGGCAGACTTCATCATCAGCCGTCAGCAGGAAGTCTGGCTGACAATGCACCGCCACACCTTGCGGACCGCCCAACTTCGGCTGCAATTGAAGGGACCAAAGGCGGCCGTCGCCCAATGTAAAGCGGAATCCGGTTGCACCACCGATCAGTTCCTCACGCCAGTCGTCTGGCTTGCCATTCTCCTGCACCCAATCCTGTAGCTTGGTAACAAACCGTTTTTCCAGAACACTCTCAAACTGGGCTTTCGGCTTAACTTCGTCCAGCTCTGCCTTTGTTTCGCGTTCAATACCGGCAGCAATGAGTTTCTTCAGCAGGCGAATGCCTCCCTCACGGGATATCTCATCGGCACGGAACTGCATGTGGTAGGTCCGCAGGCACCGGTAACAACCATCCGTATCGTCCTCGGTCTGATGAAGCTCACGGCAGCGACACGTCTCCAGTTCAGCCAACGCTAGCCGCAGCACCTCCATAACCCCTTCACCAGAACGGTCTGCGGCATCGCGAGTCTGGAACAGCTCTTTAAGAAAGCCAGTACCACCCGGCACGGCATCCATCAAAACCAGATAGTTCTGGGTAGTTCCTTCGTTCAGGTTCGGAACTATCTGCTGTTTCACCAGAAGGTGCCCAGGGTCGCCCTGAAAGCGCAAACGCATCCCAAGATAAATTGCAGCTTCAAGGGTCGACAGGTCTTCAGGCTCCACATCCGGAAGCAACAACCGGATGGCCTCAGAACGCAACTCTCTGTACAAAAAAACTTTTTCCCATCTGTAAGCGTCCTCCATGCGCCCTTCGCGCTTACGCTTTTGAGTCTCTCGATGGCCGGAGCAGCTTCTGCGGTGGTTAACCTTATCTCTGGTTTCTCCCGGTTTCACGGCGACACCGCAGTCCGCACAGACGACGAAACCTTCGCTGGACACTTTTACATCATTGCCAAAAGCCAGGTCACGGTGCTGGTCCTTGAAGCCCGCATTGACCTCGCGCAGCACCATCGCAGCGCGGTACTCAATACCAAAGGGCAGTTTGTCATTGGCAACAGCCCCGCTAGCCTGCTCAACCGTTTGGTCGAAGGAATTGACCAGCTGATACACCTCGTTCTCGCGCTCATCGCCTTTGTCGCCGGAAAGGCTGTCATAAAACTCCATGTAAGAAATCGCCTGGGAACGCGAGAATTCCAGGAAATTAGCCTGCTGGCCTTTGACTGTTTGCCCTTCAATGCCGTCGAAACCACATTGTGGACACGCGGGAACAGCCTCTGGCCGATTGATATCGTCCGTCATCCGCATGTGGCCACATTGGCCACAAACACCCCACTCGGTTATCAAGGGTTCGCTTTTGGAGCCGATTTCAATCTGCTGAATGTCAAACCGATGGCTATGGGTATAGAAATGGTTCCAGGGGGCCAGCTCACGAATCGCAGCGGAGCCGCCGCGTACCAGCTCAAACGGCTCACGAACGCGTAACTCGTGGTCACCAGCAGTACCCTTCGGCTTGCGATGGAACACGGCTCCGGAAAATCGGACGCCACGTTCCGGAAATGCGTAGTTGGGCAACAACCCATGTTCCGTAAGCACTTCCAGCGCACTTACCTGGTTCATTTTCAGCTGACGAGCATTAAGAATTCGTTCCTCTCGCTCAATCTCCAGCAAATCTGCATTATCAACGGCCCCGTCCAGCTTTTCCTTTTGCGCTCGTAAACGCCGCTTGGCATTCTCAAGCAACAGCCGCTGCTGACGGAATTCGGCGGCAGCTTTCTCAATACGCTCCCGCAAGCGCTCCGTCCGGGATTCGGCGAGGAACCGCTGCTGAGTATCGCCCTTGGCATTAGATTTAAAGCGCTCAAGGAATCGGGTTTGCAGGGTCTGCTCGTTTTCGAGAACCCAGGCCAACAAACTTGGAATATGCCCCGACTTGGTTTCGATGACCTCATCAATCAGCTGTTTACCAGTAGCCGGCAGATCAGTCAGGACGCCTTCCCGAACCCCCTGATCAAAACAAAATGCCAGGTACTGGCGAACCAAAACGGCGCTAGCATCCAGCCAGCAGCCAGGCGGCTCGATATCTCCTGAAATCAGCGCGTCCGGCCTGGAATAAAAGAAAAGATCGTGAGGCCTCTGGTTAATGACACTAAGCACCAGCGCTGTACCGGTTTTACGCCCGGCCCGACCGATTCGCTGCAGATAGCTCGCAGTAGTCGGAGGGATGGAACACAACATCGTGGTCGACAAATCACCAATGTCGATACCCATCTCCAGGGTAGATGTAGCCGTCAGAACGTTGGGGTCATCCGCGTGGCTACCCTTGTTAAAAGAATACTCCAACGCCTCCCGCTCTGCCGTTGCAAGAAGTCCGGTATGCTCGTGGGCGAACACCCGGCGTAACGCTCCCTTCCGGTAACGAGTACGGTAGTAACCTTCCCTTTCCGTCAGCTCACCGGGCTCGTAGTAACCCTCGTCGTCGAGATAAGCCAGGCTCGCCGCGCCAGTCCATAAGCGCGCCTCCCATTCCGGCCGAAACAGCTTATAGCCCCGATTGGGCGCAATCAGCTTCTCTCCGTTGGGGTAAAGGCGAGCCGCCTGATCATTAATGGCATAAAAATGCTGTTCGCCATCCGCATGTACTTCGCGAAGCAAACCGGTGCGCTCTCCGGTCTTCAGGAAGGCATCAACAAGATCCACCAAAGTGGCGTCATCTATACCCGGCAACTCCATAACCTTCCTCGCCCATTTCAGATGCCAGGGCAACATTTGGTTAGGCTTAGCCGGTGCCAGGATATGATCATGATCTTTGTTCGGCTGTGTGCACATCAGCCGGGGCTTGTATTTGCCTTGAGGGGGGTAGGTTTCCCGGCCAGCAATGGTTTTACCGAACGGATATTTACCCCAGAACCGCTGGGCCGCATAACTGCCAAGGTACGGGTGATACAAGCCACCCCGCTCACGCTGCCGGTGCAGAATACCCAACACCCAAAGCGTAATGTCTTCAGAAGACACCGCCTCCAGCTTGGGGCTGATGGCCGGCAGCCGTGCTTTCAGCTGTGAAACCGTTTCTTCCACCAGTTCTGGCACCCACCCCAGAGTCGCACTGGCATGTAACTCCATGGTTCGGCCATGGGTCAGCATCAGGCTGAACTCGCTGGTCGCTTCCCAGGTCAGCCGCCGGGTGATGTCTCCCAGCAATTTGTGCGGTATCTCTCTGGCATCAAGTCGATTGCGGAAATCCACGTAATCGTCATATTCCCGCAAGTCCGTGGGAATCAGGGTTTCCAAAGCCTGCTTGGCGGTTCCGGGTCTGCCCGGTCTATCGGCACCCCAGTAGTCGATCAAACGCTGGCCAACCTCTGGCAGGGGAACACCCTCGTCGCCCGCCTCATCAATCACATGTTGCAAGGCGGTACGCAGAGTAAAGTGGTAGGTACGGGCCGAGAAAAAGCCGGCACGATGGCTGGCATCCTGAACACTGTCCGTAAATGCCAGCAGCTTGGGATCGTTGTTAAGAACCGATCCGAACACCTCGTCGATTGCCACGCTGGAGATGGTCGCCGCACGGCTACCGATGAACATCAGGCTTTCATTTTCATGGCAATGCGGGCACCGGCGAGTACCACGGCGAGCACCGTTCTCCAGACTGTACGATTCATGAACCATTTTCACCGGAAAGGTTTTCTCGTCCGTAATGGGGCACGGCCCCGGACCTTCCCGAACCACCAGCGAACTGGCGGCCAAATGCCACTTCACCGCATCCAACTGCTGCTGTCCGGACGCTGATATAGGGTCATCTCCGTCTCGCCACGGGCTCAGAATTACCAGCGATGGGGATGGTGCGCGTTCAAAGCCCCAGGCTTCATAGATTTCCCGAACATCGTCCCGCAGTTGCATGCCATTGATACCATGCTGGCCGATGACCGAATCCATATCCGGGTCCCACAGCCCCACCCAGGCCACCTCGCCACACTCAGTGCAGTGTACGATGGGTAGCTGCCTCTTCCCTTCCTGAAGCTTATTGTCCAGCCAGGTAAACATTGGGTGCTGGCTAACCAGCGAGCCAATACGACGCAGCTCTCTCAGCCACAACTGCACCTGGGTCGGAACCAATGGGAAAGGTTTACCACTACGCAATTCACGGGCTTGGGCTACCAAGGCGAGAAAAGCCATCAACACTTCACCCCGCGCCTGCGTATCACCCACGGCACGGAACGTGAAAGTCATGTCCGATTTACTGATCTCGCGGAGCAGGTCGAACCAGGACACGGCACCCGCTTCGGTAACCTTCAGCAACAAATGAAACAAAGGGTGTTTACGAATCCACTCCCCAACCGCAACGCCCCACAAATCCTCCGGCTTCAGTTTGGGTAGGAAAGATTCCAGCTGCTCGTGTTGTGTTGACCACTCAGGCCACTTGGGGTCATCTATCGCTACCGGATAAGCCGGCCCGCCAAACAGTTCAGCCACTCTGCGAGCGTAGCTATGGGCATCCTCTCGGTGGGCGGGCGCGCAATCTTCTGCTGAAGGATAGGTTTCCACATCCCGTACAGGCGTGCGTACCACTTCCTCAATGCGATAACGGTCCTCCTTGATCACCGCCTCATGAGTCATGTCTTCCTCAAACAGGGTGCTGGCAAACTCGCAGAGTTTGTAGATCGGCCCCATATCCTGCTCATCATCGCCACCTGCCACTGTCGCGCTGGTGCCTACCATGCAGAGTTTGCCCTGGGGAATCTGGAATCGTTCCTTCAAACGGCGAATCAAACAGGCAACATCGGCCCCTTGGGCACCGTCATAGGTGTGCAGCTCGTCTAACACCAGATATTGCAGAAGTTCAGGATCATCCTGATTGAACCGCCAGATGCTGGTGTCTTTCGGGCGCAGCAACAGGTAATCCAGCATCTTGTAGTTGGTCAGCAGAATATCGGGGGGATTTTCCTGCATGGCCGCACGGTTAGTTATCGAGCGGTAGGCAATTTTTCCACCGCCAGCCGGGTCCGGAATAATCGTCATTTCCTGAAAGGTGTCTTTCTCTGCCCCGTCGTCCTTGCTGGAAGTCTGGGTCATACGCCCGGTGTACATGCCTACACGAATACGGGCCTTACGTTCGCCGTTGTGGTCATAACTCAGCTGGTCAGAGGTAAGAATCTCCTCAGCAAAACGGTTGGCCTGGTCGGCCGCCAGCGCGTTCATTGGGTAGAGAACAATCGCTTTGATGCCCTGATCTTTACCTGCCTGTTTCATCCGCAGGCAGTGGTCCAACAGCGGATACAGAAAGCACTCCGTCTTACCGGACCCGGTTCCGGTGGTCACAATGGTCGGTGCAGGCGCCTTGCCACCACGAGTGGTCAGGCGCTGCCAGCTCTGGGCCTGATGCTTGAACGGCACCCAGGGCACATGCAAGTCAAACAGGCTGGAAGTATCCGTTTTCTCCAGCCGAAATGGCCGCTTCAGCTGTAACCAAGGCCCCTTGAAAAGGCCTTCATCCGGGTGCGTAAAAAAAGCCTCAAGCGCCCTTTCTGTCTCAGAATGGCGAATGTGAAAGGTGGCACCCAGATAGTGGAGAACCTGCTTTTTGACTTCCAATGCCAAGGTGGCGGGTAACATAACCGTACTTCCTGAAATCGATTGTTATAGGCTTACAAAGCGAGCTGACGAACAGGCATGAGGCCCTTTTGAGCTGCGGCGCGGGCCTGCTTGCTATTGCGAGTAATGGCAACTTTGCCACTGGCCACCCAATGAAAACGCCGAGGCGCATCCAGCTTGCCCGTTTCGGCATTCTTCAACCAGGCCATCAGCCACTCTTTTTTCTTGATTACCTGGCTCACTTCCGAGGTATGGGCGGGGTGCACTTCAACGAAGTTAAGGGTCTGATCGTGAGCTATCACATAATCCCAGCGTGATGCCTGGGGTTGCTGGGCCGCCAGGCTGGAGTCGATATCGGCACTGCCGTGGCAAAGGCGCGAATTGCCGGGCTTTACGAGTGCTCGGTCCGCAGCCTTCAGCGCCTGTAACCCTTTTTTATATGCTCCCTCTCCAAGATCCTTTTTTATCGTCTTCGGAAATTCCTTTTCCACGGTCATTCATCAGCCTCCTGCATCAACCGGCTGATCACATCAGAAGCACGACTACTGAACTGGGTTATGCCGCCCCAATCGGCAATGGAGTCATCCTCAGAAAACGGATCCAGAGAGGAAATATCCCGGGTGGAGACGCCCTTCTCACCCGGCTCAAAGTAAAAGCTCTTGACCACTTTGTCAGACAGCACCGCGCCGAACACATCTCGCATGCCGGGCGAATTTGGCAGGTCGAACAGTTCAAATAAGGCTTCGGGCGTGCCTTTGTTGTCCTGCAACGTTCGGATAGCCCAGGCTGCCTCAAGCAGCAGCGGGGAATGAGTGGAAATCACCACCTTGTAGCCCCGGTGCATCAACTCCAGGCAAATCAACAACACGGATTGGATTGCCTGCGGGTGAAGGCCCATCTCCGGCTCTTCAATCACCACCCAATCCACGCCCTTGCGGCGAGGCGAGCCCGCCGAAGGCATCAGCCAATAGAGGCTGAACAGAAGAGGCATAAATTCACGCTGGCCGGCAGACCATGCCATGTAGGGCAAAGTGGCACCACCCGCGTTGATGACAATGCGCTTTTTCAGGTCGTGCACTTCCTGGGTAACGGTTGCGCCGTGGAAAATACTGTCATCAATGCGATCACGCAGAACTTCTTTCAGGCGGCTTTTGATCGGGAACAGCTGGTTGTCCTGGCCGCCCAGCCCCTTCTCCATGAGCCTGCGCAAATTCTCACTGAAACTTTTCACCACAAACGGATCCAGCGCCGCAAAGCTCTCATAGCTGCGAGGGCGGCCCTGGTCCAGCGTTAACACTCGCTGGGCGGGCACAAAGAACACGGACTCCTGATCTTTGCCGTTACCCTTGCGCAGCCCGGTAAGATTAACCAGTTTTCCATCCGGCTTCACTCGCGACTCCTTGCGCCAAATCGACCCCATGCCCTCTCCAAACATAAGGGTGAGCAGTGGGTCGCTGGTGCCCTCAGAGGCACCGGGCTCATAACTGTAGCCATACCGCTTTAGCGTTTTAGTGATCGGACCATGATCCTTCACCAACTTGAACAGTTGGAGAAACACACTTTTACCACTGGCCTGGGGGCCAACGAGCAAGGTGAGATCGCCAAACTCAACCTCTGCCTTCCTTATCTGCGCCAGCTGCTCAACATGTAATTGTTTCATGGTCACTTTTCCAAAGAATCTTTAGCGTTACTGTACCCGACCCAGGTCGCTGAGGCATTAATAAGGCCACACACCACTGGCTGCCTGAAACAAAACCCGGCCGCGTTCGCGAATGGAATCCTCGCTCCAATCTGCAAGCGGGTCATCCCCTTCATGCACTGGGTAGAAATACCGGTTCAGGTTCAGCTTGCTGTACTTGGCCAGTTCCGGGCGCTTTTTCTGCCAGCTGCCGTTGGAGAGCGACGGATTCAGGCTGCCGGTAATCAAGGTGAGATTGCCCAGTGTATGCACCACCTGATCCCGTTGCTGGGTGAACTGCAATTTGGCTTCTGGGTCTGCCTGATGCTCTTCTGGTATCGGCCAGTTCAGCTCCCATTTCACCGGCATCACATGCTCGATGGTGAGGTCATTGGGCAGCTCCAGGTTCTCGCTCTTGCGGTCCGCCTGCACCTGGTCAATCGCCTCCAGCACGGCGCGAATTTTGTACTGTGCCAGAGCCTGGTAGATGGGCCGATTCAGAATGCTTGCCTTGAATTCCTCGTCCGACGGGAACCGCACGCTGTCGCCGTCGCTGGACTGAAGGATCGCTTTCAAAGCATCGGCGGTGAGCGAACCTTCCTTATCCAGGGTTTTGATCACATCCAGGAACAAACGGTTGTAGTTCTTGGACGTCAGCCCACATACCATGCGGCGCACCAGGAAGGATTCCAACACTGTGAGGAATCGATCGAACTCCGGTTGCTGCGCTGGCAATAGTTGGTCGCAAGCAAGCAGTAACAACGGATAGACCGTGGCCGTGTCTACCGCTTCAAGGCGCTTCAGGAACATAGCCAACCGGGAGTTCCCCGGTGGTTCGGCAAAGGTCTTGAACGCCAGGGAATAGCGAGAAAGCGCTTTGAGTTGCTCTTCGGTGGTTACCGGCAGAACGGATAGATTGGGCTTGGACGGCTGCTTATCCTCTGGCAAGTCCGCCAGCGCTTGCTGGTTTTCCACGTATTCCTTGAACGATTCAAACAAATGCGCAGGGCGCACTTCTTCACGCATCATCAAGGTGAGGTAGTGTTGCAAGAAAAGGTCGATGCGCGGACGCTTGGCGCGGCCCTGGGTCACTTCGGTGCGCCAGAAATCGTCGTCGAAAGCCGACCAATGGCGCTTGTACAAATCCTCGATATCCTGGGCATCCGCCTGAGCTTTGCGGAAAAGGTAGTTCTTGACCAGATCCGCGGGTAGCAGCTGCGTGCCGCGGGCATTCAGGGTTTCGAAAATCACCTGGGATTCGTCGTCGTCATCCAGGTTGATGACAACAACCTGCAAGCCACCACTGATCACTTTCCAGAGTGCATCCAGACGTTCCTCGGGATTAATCTCCTGCTCCAACTCATCTGCTTCGTCGAACTCACCCGATAGCCAACCGCGGATCTGCTTGCAGAAATAGAGGTACCCTTCCTGCATTCGATTACCATGAGGTTCGACGGGCTTACCTGAGAAGAGCATCTCCAGGGTTAGATCCGCAAAGGGCTCTGACTCAACCGCTCCCGACTCATGCAGGGCCTTGAATGCTTCCCGGTCACGGTTAGTAGGCCACACCTTGTATTTCTCATGTTCGTAGTCGACCTTGCTGGCCTTGTTGGTCACCAGGTCGTTGAAGCGATCAAAATACTTCTCGTTATCCAGGCCCTTGGCCAGATCCCGGGCAGCCAACATGATCAGCTGCAGCGTGGTGAAACGTTGCTGCCCGTCGATCACCTGATGGGTTTCAATGGAACCTGCCACATTCTTGAGCTGTTCCAGCACCACCGCACCCAGAAAGTGCTTACGGTGCCGGCCATACTGCAGCTCGTAATCCAGCAAGCCCTGTATGTCTTCCCACAGGGGCTCCCAATTCTTCTCCTTGTTCCATACATAAGGGCGCTGGAACAGCGGAATCTGGAACGAGATGGTTCCGTCGAAAATCTGGTTCAGGTCTCTGGCCTTGGCATCCATCAGGCGGGCTCCTTGTTGTTTTCAGTCAGACCGAGGCGTTCAGAGAACACGCGGTAGGCGGTGCGGTAATCCTCGATTCGGTCAACATGGGAAAATGGCGGCTGAAACGTCCTTGTTATTGTTTTATCTAACGGTTCGGAGTACCAAGATATCGTAATTGGGCTGGTTCCATCCCAAACCGTTTTAGCTTCTCGCATTTCAGCCCTGCCAGGCGACTGCCTAACGTAATTGGGTAGGCGTTGGCCGAGCACATCAAACTCGTCACTCTCGTCATATTTTTTAAACGTTGAAAAGTAGTGTTTGTAAATCGTGAGCAGTTCGTCTAGCTCGATTCCAAGCGCCAATGCTACGAGCACATCAAGTTCGAGTACGGCTTGCCGGCGGCCTATATCGGAAGTGACCGAAAATTCTCGGGACCAACCACCCTTCTTTAAAGCGGACCAAGGAGCCTCAAAAGGGTTCTCTAGTGCAGGGTTTTCAGAAGCCCATGAGTCCTCACACATGCTTTGCCTGGCTGCTTTCTGCCAAAGATCACCGAAACTCTTGGTTATACAACTCAACCTCAACGATCTACTTATGATCATTTCGGCATACACACCCTCTATTACTGGAAGTTTTCTAACAGCATCGAACCAGACGTCGCTCTTATTAAAACTCTTTATAAAGAAGTCAAAAATTATGGATGCAGAGCATCCAGCAACAAGGGGAACAAAAGAAAGATCTTCGAAGTCAACTGAGACTATATTATTAACATGCGCAACTCCAGGGGGTATGACGGAGCATATCAATGTGCGTGTGTCATCGGGCTGACTGCGCCGGCGCCACGCCAGTCTATATGTGTCTGAAAAATTTCTTTTTTCTTTCCTTAAACTAGATTTAGGAATCCTGCTCAAATACTTGCTCGAAAGATTGTCGCCATTTTTATCGGGACAATAGATGGATGAGGGAATATAGCTATCTGGCATCTCATACAAATCTAGTTCTTCATACTGAACCTGTACACTGTCGCCAGAAATAGGTGATTTACCGAACGGGCATGCATGAGTAATGTGGGACATTACCATCACCAATTCATTTTCCCTAGATGGAGAAAAAATTGGGTTTCGCATGATTTTTATTAGGCCGCCTCTCTGGGCGTTGGCCTCATGAAAAAATTCCGTGTCATCACAATCCAAGTCTGATATGAACTTACCTGATTCCGCAATTTTACGAATTACAGATATTGCAAACTTACTGTGAATGGATGGGAGCCGAGTCATCAATTCCGTTTGCCCCGGATCGAAAACTGTTTTCACCACACTCAACAAATCAAGGTCAAAATATATCTTTCTGGAAGGATGGCCAACAGTCTCAGGCTTCCCTTCTGAATCTCTCAACCCTGGAACACCATAGGAATCCCTAGCTTCATTGTTGCATTCCATTATTGTTTTAGGGTGATACAAATTAGCGATCGAAACAAACCCTACCGGTCCCTTTTTTCCCGCATAGATATTAACGCTAAATAACTTATTATCCTTAACGTCCTTAAAAAGAGAAAGTTTATTTATAAACTGATAGTGTGCACGCAGGCGAGCATACAATTCCTCTCTAAACTTTCCCCCACTGGAATCAGTATAGACACCCTCCTCGTGAACAAAACCTGAGACACCGCGTTCAGCTAGAATTCGCCAAGACTTTTCAACAAAGTTTTTATATAGATTCGTCTGCACACCCGCAAGGTATGGATAAAGGGTTACGTCATTCAAGAAGACGTTACTACCCTCACCTCTTTCGAAGTGCGCACTGTATATTCGTTTTCGTTCATGAGTATCAATTAAAACAGGACGTTCTTTATTGTAATCTGCAGACTTTGCCCCTCTAACACCAAGCTTCGGCTCAAACTCATTCAGTAACGGCGAGTCACTCCAGGTAACTTTAAGCCAGGGCGGATTACCAAAAATCAAGTCAAAGCCATTCGGAACGATGCCCGCCTGAACTTTTGGACCCAGCACTTCCGTAAAAATCAGCTCCCAGTGATGAAAGTTCTGATCCGCTGTGGCCGTGCGCCCTACCTCAAACCAGGGCACCAACTCACTCAAATGCTCAGCATCCGGCAGCTTCTGCTCGCTGGCCTGGAACAGGTCCTCCAGTTCAATCTCCTCGCCCAATTGAATGTCCAGCATGGCCCGAGTGGCCAGGTCATCTGTGCCAATGCCAAGCAAAACTTCGGCGGCCGCCAGCCAAGCTTCCCGGGAGGGGAGATTGTCGCTTTGGTCCAGGGGCCAGAAGTAGAAGCTGCACCAGCTGTCCATCAGCAGCTTCAGGCGCTGAAAGGCACCGCTTTCTGCTTCCAGACTGGCTTTTATTCCTTCCTGGCGGCGGAGCGTTGGGCCGTTGCGCAAAGCTTCCAGACTATTCTGAGGCGTTGGCCATACACTGGAGGTGCAGGCCGTGTCCGCCAGCGCCCGCTCGCGGTCGATGCTGTAGTCTTTCCAGAGTTCATCGATGCGCTCACTCAGGCGCTCCAGACGAACCACTTCCTCCACTGATAGCTTCGTTTTGACTTGTTTGTTGCGCCATGTCTTGATCGCGTCACACTCATCCGGCCAGTGCTCTTTCATGAGCTTGTCGTTTGCCGCCGGGGCCATGTCTTCATCCCACACGAGGAAATGGTAAATCTCGCCGGGTTGGCGGTCTTCACCGGGTTTGAGCTGACGCGGGATCTCGGCGTTCTTGCCGTAGTGTTTGCCCCGCAACAGCTGGTCTTTTTTCCAAACGCTGCGGCGGGCGCCGATCAGGCTATTGCCCGCCCGCAGGCGCAAACCGAACCAGGGGGTAGCCGCAGGCTGGAACAGGGGCTGGCTGTCTTCATCACCATCGGCCACTTTCAGGCGGTGAATGGTGGACAGCCAGAGAGACAAGGCACCTAACTCAACTGCCACCGGGTTCAAATCGACCCCATAGACATTGTGAACAGCGATGTAGTGACGTACCCGGCGCAGTTCGTCTTCGTAGTTGCTGGGGTCGATGTTTTTACCCAGCTGTTTCTGCTTCAGCTCCAGATAGTGATGAGCCAGCTGATCGATGGCTTCCACCAGGAAGGCAGCGGACCCCATGGCCGGTTCGCAGATTTTCAGGCTGAGTATGTCGTCAGCCTGCTCTGGGCCGAAGTCTTTCAGGCGTTCCTTCAGGGCCTCTTCTACCAGTGTGCGGGTAAGCACTTCCGGGGTGTAGTAGGAGGCGCTGTTTACACGGTCTACGCCGTTGAGGTGAAGAATGAATTCGCCGGTGCGGTAGATTCGGGTTTTCTCGGTGCGGTGCTCCAGCACAATTTCCCCGGCTTTGAATTCGCTTTCCCGTGTGGCCGGAACGAACCAGGTAGGTACCTTGGCATCGATGGCGTTATCCAGCATGGGTTTGCCATTCTTGGCCTTCTGGTGCACCTGGATCAGGTCTTCTGTGGCGAAGAAGCCTTTGTAAGACAGCAGCCCTTCATAGACAGACCCCAGCTGGACAATGCCCAGCTCAGCGTAGTTAATGCGGCCAATGCGTTTACTTTGTTGTGAGGTGCCAAGGCTGAGACAGCGCACAACCTTGTGCAGAATGCGGTTTGGGAGTTTCACCCGGCTTAGCAGTGGCGTTGCCTGAGGATCAAACAGCGTTGCTGTCAGTGGCTGAATGGCAAAGACTTTGCCAGGCGTGTATTTGGAGCGGCGGCCACCGCTGCCGGTCAGCGACAGCTGTTCACCGGCAGGGGCACCAAACAGACTTTCCTGCCTCGGGGCCTGGCCAAAAAGGTTTTCATCGGTTTCCTCTTCCGTACCATCCCGCTGCGGGTCGAAGCCGTCGTAAATCAGCTGGAACAGGCGCTGCAGGTGTTCAGCAATGTAAGTGCCGTTCTCGGTGGTGGTGCCGGGTTCGTTGGCATCCACCAGGTCTCGCAGGGACTCCAGGCTGTAGCCCAGGCGGTACACATCATCATTGATAGGCAGTATGCCCAACTCCCCACCACGGGCTTCGGCATAGAAGCAGAACAGCAGGCGGTACACGTATATCAGTGCATCGTGGCGTAACTGCTCGGCGGTAATTTCCCGGCTGCCATTAGGCAGCGGGTCTTCCCGCTCACTGAGCTGGCGATAACCCAAGTTGTTCTGCCGGCGGGCTTCTACCCAGCCATTGGCAATCGCTTCAATGGCATCGCGCACGGCCCCCTGGAGTTTCTCGGATACTCCGTGGGTGCTTTTCAGGCTGCCTTCACGCAGGCGTTCATGCAGCACTTCGTCGCTTTCACCTTGAGGCACCAGCGCTTCGTTTGACAGCAATGCAGCAATTGCGTAGAAGGTAGCGGCCTGGCGCCGGCCATAAGCTTCATCCAGATCAATCCAGAGGTAACGGCCCTGGGCAAAGGTGTGGGCATCGAACAGGTATATTCGCCCCCCGGCCAGCAGCATGACCCAGCGCGGAGCATCTTCCTGCTTGAGCAGCAGGGCAATGGCTTTTTCCCAGCTGCCCTGGAACGTGGGCAGGCCATCAACATACTGGGTTCTGGCAAGAACATCCTGTTCCAGCGGTTCTTCATCGCTGTCGCCGTCAGTCAGGCAGAACGGCGCTTCTGCAATCACCAACCAGGGCTGATTGTGGCGGTTTAGGCGATGCAGAACGGGGATTTGTTTCTGCTCGCTTTCCAGCACCAGGCCAAAGGGTTCGAGCTGGTAGCCAAGGGCCTCCAGCAGAGCCGGGTGCCAGCGATTGATGGTGTCGTTCTCAGCCCGGACCCGAAGCAGGGGGTCGTCGTAATTGAGAGCTTCGGTTTTGGCTTTGAAGTAAGTTTCGCTCAGGGCCGCCAGCTTTCTGGGAGCCGATTGGCTGCCCTGTTCTTTCCAACATTTGACTTTGTCGGCGATGTCTTTGCTGAAGCCGTTTTTGTCTGCCAGGTAATGGGCGGCGTAGTAGTCGCCTACGTTCTTGATTGCGGTATCCAACGACATTACTTCACTCCCTCTACTACGAGTACCAGGCGTGTGGTGGCTTCATCGGTGGCGCGGTAGTGAGTTTCTTCCCAGTTTTCACGCCGGTCTTCCAGGTACTTTTCCATTTCTTCGCGTTTCTGACGCAACTGAGTTGCGCGACGGCCTTCTGGCGGTAAGTTGGCCAGCTGGGCATCAATGCGCTCGGCCCAGCGCTCGAACCAGTGTTTGAGGCGGGCGTTCTCTTCATCCAGCCTTGGGCGGATTTGGGCTCTGCGCTGGTCTTTTAGCTTTTTGAGGTGTGTAACGCTCTGGTCCACCGCCGAACCCAGGAAGCTTTTCAGAAGATGGTCTGGCAGGGTGCCGGTTTTACCGGTATTCGCCAGCTGTTCGAAATTGACTTCATCCAACGCTTCTTTAAGAGGCCGGATCTGGAATTGGCCACCCTTGCGGAATGAAACCGCATGGGGATCCACAATCAGTGGTGTACCGGCACGGGAGCTGACCTGCCCTATGAAGCAGAACAGCAATTCCCCCGGCTCCAAAAATGGGGACGCAATCAACGGTGCTTCGCCGCGCTTCTGCAGCATCATCAGTTTTTCCGCCAGCCATTGCATGACGGGGTGTTGCTCGGTGAGCAGCAGTTCTTTGGACCACTGGCCTTTCTGGGCAAGGGCTGCCTTGATGGCCAGGTCTACCCGCTCGGGTTTATCCGTAAAGAACAGCTGCTGATCATCTGGCCAGGCTTCTTCCGGCATGGCCGAGGCGCCGTAGACCATTTCCGAGTCCACCCATGGGGCACCTAAACGCTTGGCCAGTTCCTTTGGCGGGGTGAAGATGATCTGTTGCCCGGTGTGTTCCAGCGGGTGCCAGTCCGGGCCACCGATCTGGTCTTTCAGAACACGATAGCCCTGTTCGAAGAACTGGCCGTTGTCGAGGAGCCGGATGCGTGAATTATCGGTGTTTGCGGCCGTATCTTCGGCTTCATCCTCGTCGGGTTCACCACCACCCAGCATACGGCTCAGGAAATCGGCGTAATCCTGATGGGCCAGCTCGTTGGCGGCTTTCAGGGTGGATTCAAGTTCACCGGTTTCTGCTTCGCCGGTTTCGCGATCCAGCAGACCGGTATCCCCTTTCATCAGACTATCGCCGAAGGTTTCTTCTTCCTTCCGGGCATCGTATAGCTTCAGCACACTTTCGCCGGTACGGGTCGAGCGGTTGATTTCCTCGACTTTGGAGACCAGGCGCGAGAACAGCTCACTGTCCCCTTCCAGCAAACCGGATTCGGTTTCAACCATCAGGTAGCGAATGATGGGCGGATATTTCTGACCAAAGCGGTCGATACGCCCGTTTCGCTGGATCAGTGTGATGATGGACCAGGGCAAATCGTAATGGATGATGTTGTGGCACTGGTGGTGCAGGTTCACACCTTCGGATGCCACATCAGTGGCCAACATCAACCGAACCGGGCTGTTGCCCGTTCCGAAGGCTTCAACCGCGGCAGCCAGGGCATTGTCTGACATGCCACCGTGAATCGCGGCGATCGTTTGCTCTGGCTGTTTTTCCTGCTTGGGACTGAAGCTCTGACCGAAGTGCTTGGCCAGGGCTGGCGCAAGATGCTCCTGCGTTACGCGGCTTTCGGTAAACACCAGCAAACGCGGGCTTTTGGAACTGCCATCCCACCCCATAGCGGCCAGTTGTTCGACCAGGAGCTGGAAACGGGCGGACTGCTGGACATTCAAATATTCCAGGCGGCGCAACAGCTCTTCCAGCTCCTCAATTTCCCGGCTGTCCGGATCGGACTTTTGCAGATAAGCCAATCGTTTCTCAGCCGTGGAGCGGCAGGCCTCCGGGCTGGAGAGGAAGCTTTTGTACATCCCCCAACTTACAATGGCCTGGGCATCGATCTCTTTGTCCAGCACCAGTTGGCGGATATGTGCCAGCTGTTGGTATACATCCTCCTCAGCTTCATTTGCCTGAACCGTGGTTTGGGGCAAGGGAATAACCTCCCGCTCGGAGAAGTTGCTGCCGGCCTCTTCCTTCACATCTTCCTTAAACCGCATCAGGAAGAAGGGAGCGATATCCTCTGCTTCGTATTCCTGTAGCTTCGGATCTGGCACCGCAGAGGGGTCCAGCAGGCTGATCAGGCGCCCGAAGGTTTCACGTTTACCGTTATGGGGTGTGGCTGTGGTGAGAATCATGCTGTTGGTACGCCGCGACAAACGCCGTGCCAGCCGGTAGCTCAAATGGCGCTCAGGGTTAGTACCACCAGAGACGTTATGGGCTTCGTCGATGACCACCACATCCCAACGGGTATTTTCCAGAAAGTGCGCATACCGGCCGATGTCTTTGAGGGTATCGATGGAGATGATGATGCGGTGATACACCTCAAACGGGTTCTTGGAGGCCGGTATCTTAAGCTGCAATTTAGAGAGGGTGTCGGAATCCATCCGCACCAGCGGTAGCGCAAAGCGGTTCCAGAGTTCCGCCTGGAACTGGGTCAGCATGGATTTCTTGGCAAGTACCAGAATTCGCTGCCCCTGCCCCCGACGAATCAGTTCACTCAGGATCATGCCCACTTCGATGGTTTTACCCAGGCCCACCTGATCCGCCAGCAACAAACGTGGTCGCATTTGCTGGAGCGCCCGGTAAACGGCCTCTTTCTGGTAATCCATGGGCGTGAACGCACCCATGTCTTCAAAGTGTGGTTCCGGGTCTGTCAGCGGCATTTGCCTCAGCTGGGCTTCCAGGAACAGCCGTGCAGTCGAATAACCTTTCGTTTCATCCCTAACCAGCTCGGCTTTGCGTGGATCGACCTCTTTCAATTGATCTAGCTGGGTGAGAAATGCAGCCTCATGACCTCGATTGAGGTCGTCTACACCGGAGCAGAATACAATCTGATGCTGGTTGCTCCCAGCAGCGTCCACACGGGTGACAAGCCATTCTGCATTTCGGCATTCGACTCGCATGCCCGGAGTAAATACAGCGACCATAACTTTTCCTTTACTTTAATATGCTTTCCTAAACCACTTGCTTATCGAACATATGGCCTGATGACATTCTGCCTTGCGCTTACCAGCGATACCGCGATGCGGGTTAAGTATGCTGCACCAGCTGGGAAAGCCTTTCGTCTTGAAGCAGTATTTGTAACAGATGTGCTTCCATGGCTGCGGCCAGCACATCATCTAGTGCTCACAGTGTTGTCGCTTTTTCAATATCTTCCCATTGAAGGGTGGATGAAGGCACATTTTTTCCTTGTCATTTGCTGGCAATACTCCCTGTAGGTTAGACACATATCATTCAAATCAATGCCCTAAGCTCTCTCGAACACTTTGACACGTCAAGTATTCTTCGACGAGGTATATCACCTGCAGCAACCTGAGCCTGTGACGGTTGCGATCACGCCCCAGGCCTCGTAGATGGGGGGCACCTCATCGGACAGCTGCATGCCGCGCACGCCGGTATTTTCAATCGCCGAGTTGGCATCCAGATCGCGCAGCCCGACCCAGGCTAGCTCGCCGCACTCCGTGCAGTGCACCACCGGTAGCTGATGACGCCCCTCGGGGGGGTGGATTATCCAACCAGGCAAAGGCCGGATCCTCGTGGACCAGGGCACCGATACGCCTCAACTCGCGCAGCCACAGCTGCACCTGGGTAGGTACCAGCGGGAAGGCCTTGCCGCTGCGCAGCTCCCGGGCCTGGGCCACCAGCGCCAGGAACGCCATCAGCACCTCGCCTCGCTGGGCCAGGTCGCCCACCGAACGGAAGGCGAAATCCTCTCGCGCCAGCTCGCGCAGCAGCTCCAGCCAGTGGGCCGGTGCCTCCTGGGTGGCCACCAGCAGCTTCTGAAACAGCGGGTGCCGACGGATCCACTCGCCCAGTGCTACCCCCCAGCGAGTAGGGGCATCCAGCTCGGCCAGGGTCGTCTTGATAGCGGAATAATGCGGCGTCCACTCCGGCCAGTTGGGATCATCGGCCTCGACCGGGTAGGTCGGCCCACCGAACAGCGAGGCCATGCGATAAGCGTAGTGAACGGCATCCTCACGGTGCCGTGGCTCGCACTCCTCTACCGATGGCAGCGCCTCGACCTCCAGTTCCGGGATGCGCACCACCTCGTCGACCCGATAGCGATCCTCTTTGATTACATCACTGTCAGTAATGCTCTCTTCAAACAGCGTGCTAGCGAATTTACAGAGGTCCAACATGGGCCCCATAGTCATCTCATCATCACCACCCGCCACGGTGGCACTGGTGCCCACCATGCAGAGCTGGCCACGCGGTATCGAGAAGCGCTCCTTCAGGCGCCGAATCAGGCAGGCGACGTCGGCCCCCTGGGCACCGTCGTAGGTGTGCAGCTCGTCGAGCACCAGATAACGCAGCAGGCTCGGGTCGGCCTGGTTATGCCGCCAGATACTGACATCCTTGGGCCGCAGCAGCAGGTAGTCGAGTATCTTGTAGTTGGTGAGCAGTATATCCGGGATCGGCCTGCATCGCCTCGCGGTTGGTGATCGCCTTATAGGTCCACTCACCGCTGCCATCCTGGGCGGGCTCTCGGGTCAGCTCGGCATAGGTGCCCGGCTCGGCGCCCTCTTCCTTGCTGGATGATGACGACATGCGCCCGGTGTAGAGCCCCACCCGGACCCGGGCCCTGGGCTCGCCGGCCACCATGACGCTGAGGAGGGGCGTTGAGGATCTCCTCGGCGAAGCGCCCCGCCTGGTCCGCGGCCAGGGCATTCATGGGGTAGAGGAGGATGCCCAGCGAAGCACTTACATATTTAGGCCTTCCGCCTCGACGGCGATGGCCAGGATCACATCGTTCAGCTCTCAGGTTTGCTCGTCGGTGAGTTGCTTGGGATGGTCAATTCTTACTCAGAGGGTCTCTCCCTAGCCCGTTACCCAAGCCTGATGGCGGATCGAAAATATGGTTCTCGATATGTATTTTTAATATTTATTTCCTGCTTTGCCACGCGCCTCTTCTACACGCTGCCTAATCCAGCCATTGACTTCAGATTCAATCCAGGCGACTGCTCTGGAGCCGAGCTTGATGGGCTTTGGAAATTCACCCCTTTTGATCAAACGATGAAGTGTTGAATTTGAGAACGCACAACGTGCGAGCACTTCACTCCGACGAAGTAGCTGAATTTTCTCGCACTTAATAGAAACTGAATTTTTCGTAGCCATGCGCTTTGTCCGCTTGTGGTTTTGCATGGCATTATCTTGAGGTGTTCGCAGGCTCGGGTTGCTTGTCTAATTTCAGAATTTTTGCATTTATAGCTAAGTGCCAGTTGCTGCTCAACGCATTGCACTAGGTAATCGAAAAAGCTCAGCAATAAACGTCCTCGTGTGGTGAAGAAGCCGGAGCCGCGAGGTGGCATCGACTAGCCAAGCCCGTAGCAACCAAGCTTGATCCTAAAGTGATCACCAATCAGCTGTTTCGGGTGCAGGCCTATAACGGGCGCTCAGCAAAAGCCATCATAGGCGCCCTAGCCAGCCGTATGGTCTGCGTTACGGCGCAATTCGTCTTTTACCCCGTGTCGATACAGCGCAGCGTTATCTACCCCCTCACGCAGTTCGTCCAGGTAGTTCGCCCAGGTCTGCAGCATCTCCCGTCGCTGATCCAAATATTTAGTCCTGTTATAGGCACGGCCGTTAGCATCCCGCACCTTATGAGCCAGCTGTTGCTCAACATAATGCTCAGGGTAATCCAAGCGCTCAGCAATGATCGTCCTCGCCGTGGCCCGGAACCCGTGGGCGGTCTGCTTGCCCTTGTACCCCATGGAGTCCAGGGCAGCCTTCATCGTGCTCTCGGACATTGGACGTTTTCTACTGCGCAGACCTGGCAAGACAAAGTGCCCGCGACCGGTGAGAGGATAGAGTTCGCGAAGAATGGTCACGGCCTGCCGAGGAAGCGGCACGATCAGCGGCGGTGAGTTCTTACTAGGGAGGAAGCTCCAGGTTGCTTCATCGAGATCGAAATCTTTCCAATCCGCATGACGCAACTCACCAGGACGAACGAACAGCAGGGTAGCCAGCTTCAGGGCAGCGATCGTGACAGGCTGACCGCGATAGCTATCGATTGCCCGGAGGAGCCCGGTGAGTTCTTCGGGATCGGTGATGGCCGCGTAATGGCTCACTGTTGGCTGGCGCAACGCGCCACGCAGGTCGGTCGTTGGGTCACGCTCAGCTCGTCCCGTGGTGATAGCATACCGGATGACCTGGCCCACAACGGTCTTGATGCGAATCGCGGTCTCCAGGTGCCCCCGCTTCTCGACCTTGCGCAAGCACTCCAGCAATTCTAGCGGGGTGATGTCCGCTATAGGTCGGCTGCCCAAATAAGGATAGACATCACGCTCTAGTCGGCGCTTGTTCTTGCTATAGTGCGTCGGCACGACATTATGCTTATGAACTTCTTCCAGCCATTCTGTCGCTACGACCCTGAAGGTGTTCGCCACACCAGCCCTGCCCTCCAGCTTGGCGATACGCTTGACGGTACTGGGGTCTGAACCTTGAGCTAACAGCTTTTTTGCCTTGTCCCGCTCATCCCGGGCCTGAGCAAGCGATACCTCGCCGTCCTTCGCGCCGTAAACACCGATAGCCAAGCGCTTCTCCTTCCCATGGAAGCGGTATTTCAGCCGCCAATATTTACCGCCAGACGGAGTCACCTCTAGATAGAGACCGCCCCCATCGGCTAAACGATAGGTCCTATCACGGGGCTTGGCGTTGCGCACGGAGATGGCGGTCAGTTTGTTGGTCTGGCGTTGGCTCATGGGGGCACCAAATGGGTATCATGTGGTTGTACCCCCATTGATGCCCCCTTTGACGGGGGCATGTCAAGACTTTTTCTGACATGTCATGAAACGCCGCCTAACTCACGAAGCCGATAATGGCGGGGCTTCTGGCATGTTATGGAATGAAACGGGAAGGGAATTTGGTGGGCCCAGTAGGACTTGAACCTACGACCAAGGGATTATGAGTCCCCTGCTCTAACCAACTGAGCTATAGGCCCGAAAAGCGTGCATATAATAGCGAATGTGTGGGGGCGAGGCTACCCCTTGGTGCGCTATCTTACGGCGAAGTCGGCATTTTTTCGGCACTAATTGGCGGCGCTGGGGTCTGGTGGTGAGTGCTTCTATGGAGAATCGCTTTGAAAGCTTTGATGGCTCTTTTCCCTCTGCTGTTGGCGCTGACGGTGCAGGCGGATTGGCAGCTTGATCCTGGCCAATCCCAGGTGCAGGCATCGATTACCCAACTGGATGGCGAGGCCCCGCAAACTCATCACCATCAAGTGAATAACTTACAGGGCGATATTGCTGCCGATGGCACGCTGCGCCTGCCGCTGCGCTTGAGCCAAACCGATCTGCTCAATCGCTTTGGGGAACTGCCGCCGTGGGTGGGCTTGCTGGCGAACACCACGCTGGTCACGCTGGTAGCGCAAATGCCGCCGGAGCGGTTAGACGGCTTGGATATTGGCGAGTCGATGGTAGAAACCCTCACCTTCCGGGTGCAAACCGACCTGATTAACCAAGAAGAAGCGGTGCCGCTGCGCTTTACCCGCGAAGGGTTAAACGAGGTGCGCGTTACCCACGCCGAACCCATGGCGCTGGATGGCAACGCGCTGATGGCCAACAGCACGGTGCGCACCGTGCTGTCGATGTTGGGCTACCAGCAGATTGATGAGCATGTGCCCGTCACGCTAAATGCGCTGCTGGTGAACCGCTAACCTTTGGCTTAGCCACTTATAGCGCCTAGTGGCTAAGCGCTTCAACGTCCCCTGCCTGGGCGGTACCGGTTTGTACCCGCCACTGGGCGGCATAATGGCCGTCCGCCGCTAACAGGCTGGCGTGGGTGCCGCGCTCCGCCACTTGGCCTTTTTCAATCACCACAATCTCATCGGCGTGCACAATGGTGGAAAGCCGGTGGGCAATCATAATCACCGTGCGGCCGTGGGCGATGCGTTTTAGCGAGCGCTGAATGGCGGCTTCGGTTTCGTTATCCACCGCGCTGGTGGCTTCATCTAGCACCAGAATCGGCGGGTCTTTTAACAGCGCCCGCGCCAGTGACAGCCGCTGGCGTTGGCCGCCGGAAAGGCGCACGCCCCGCTCGCCTACCGGCGTATCCAGCCCTTGGGGCAGCGTTTCGATAAAGCTCCAGGCTTCGGCGGTTTTGGCGGCGTCGATAATCGCGGCATCGTCGGCGTCCGGCTGTCCGTAGGCGATGTTGTCGCGAATACTGCCTTCAAACAGGTACACATCCTGGCTCACTAGGCCAATCGCTTGACGAAGTGAGTGCATACTTACGTCGGTGATGGGCTGGCCATCTACCAGCACACGGCCACTGGCGGGGTCGTAAAAACGCAGCAGCAGTTTGATCAGCGTCGATTTACCCGAGCCGGTGGCCCCCACCAGCGCCAGCGTGTTGCCTGCAGGCACGTGTAGATTCACGCCGTTCACGCCCACTTGACTGGCTTCATACTGAAAACTCACCGCCTCGAAACGCACGTCGCCTTTTACCGGGGCAGACAAAGGCGTGGTGCTGTCATCCTTCACGGTAATCGGTACTTCGAGCAAATCCAGAATCCGTTTGGTGCTGGCCATGGCGCGCTCGAACAGGTCAATCACCTGGGCAAGGCCGGTGAGCGGCCACAGCAGGCGCTGGGTCAGAAACACCAGCACGCCATACGCGCCCACGTTGAGGCTGCCGTTCAGCGCCATCATGCCACCAACAGTAAAGGTAGCGAGAAAGCCCGCCAGAATCGCCATGCGAATGACCGGAATAAACGCAGAACTGACTTTAATCGCGCGACGGTTGGCGTCTACATAGGCTTCGCTGGCCTCCCGCAGCCGCTCGGCTTCCCGCTCTTCGCTGGTGAAGCTTTTAATGGTGGCGATGCCGCTGAGGTTGTTGGAGAGACGGCTGGCAAGGTCGCCCACTTTCTCGCGCACGTCGCTGTACAGCGGCCCGGCTTTGCGCTGGAAGAAGAACGCGCCCCAAATGATCAGCGGTATGGGCGTAAACGCCAGCAGCGCGATCAGCGGAGAAAGCACGAAGAACACCGCACCTACGGCCACCACCGTGACCACTACTTGAATCAGGGCGTTGGCACCGCCATCCAGAAAGCGCTCTAGCTGGTTGACGTCATCGTTCATGGTGGCTACCAGCTGGCCGGAGCTTTTCGATTCGAAAAACGCCATATCGAGCCGCTGGGCGTGCTCATAGGTGTCTTGGCGCATATCCGCTTGCAGCCGCTGGGCTAGGTTGCGCCAGAGAATTTGGAACAGATACTCGAACAGCGACTCCCCCGCCCAAATAAAAAAGGTGAGCACCGCCAAAATGGTGATCTGCTCTTGAGGCGATTCAAACCCAAGCCGCGCCACGAAGCTGCTCTCCTGGTTAACCACTACATCGATTGCCACGCCAATCAGGATTTCCGGGGCGATATCGAATAGCTTGTTGATAATCGAGCAAATCGTGGCGGTGATAATCTTCCGCCGATAGCCTTTGGCGTAGCGCAGCAGGCGCATTAAGGCGTGAAAGCTTTGATTGACGGACGCTTTGTCAGCGCGGGTCGGGGAAGAAGCCACATCAATTCCTTTTACGTTGTTATCTGCATAAATCGCTTTTAAACGGGTTGCGTCGCTCGGCGCACGTTGGCAAGCAAGGGGCTGCCGGTATCGGGGTCGAGCAGTAGCGTGCACTCCACCTGATACAGCTCCCGCACCAGCGCGGGCGTCACCACCTCAGCGGGCGCGCCCTGGGCAACGATCTGCCCGTCGAGCATGGCAATCAGGTGGTCGGCGTAGCGGCAGGCGCTGGCGAGGTCGTGCAGCACCATGACCACGGTGCGGCCTTGGCAGGCCAGGTCGCGTACCAGCTCGAACACCTCTATTTGGTGGCCTAAGTCTAACGCGGAGGTGGGCTCGTCGAGTAGTAAAAGCGGCGTTTGCTGGGCGATGGTCATGGCGATCCAGGCGCGCTGGCGTTGGCCGCCGGAAAGCGCCTCCAGCGGCCGGTCGGCAAGCGCTTCAAGCCCGGCAGCGGCCAGGGCGTAGTGCACCACCTGTTGATCTTCCGCCGACCACTGGCGCAGCCAGCCCTGGTGGGGCTGGCGGCCAAAGCGAATCAGTTCGGTGACGGTCAGCCCTTCCGGAGCGACCGCCTCTTGCGGCAGTAGTGCCAGCCTGGTGGCAAGTTGGCGGGCGGGCATCTGGGCGATGTCGTGGCCATTGAGCAGCACGGCACCGCTGTCGGGTTTATGCAAGCGGGCAAGCCCAGAGAGCAGCGTGGATTTACCGCAGCCGTTGGGGCCAACGATGGCGGTTACCTGCCCGCTGGGCAAGCTAACGCCGAGTTCACGAATCACTTGGCGCTGGCCGTAGCTCATGTTGAGCGCATCGGTGGAAAGCGTGGGTAATGAGGTCATGGGCGGCTCCGTTGCGGGCGCATTAATATCCAGAGTAGCCAGGGGCCACCCACCACGGCGGTGACAATCCCCACGGGGATCTCGATGGGGGCAAACAGCGTGCGGCCCGCTAAATCGGCCAACACCATCACCAGGGCTCCCGCCAGCGTGGCGGCTAAAATCGGTACATGGCGGGCGCTGGAGAGCGAGCGGGCGATTTCAGGGCCAATCAGCGCCACCAAGCCCACCGGCCCTGCCACGGCAACGGCCAGCGCAGTGAGCACCACTGAAAGCAGCAGCACCTGCAGCCGCCGCGCTTTCACAGCGGTGCCCAAGCCACTGGCGATGGCATCCTTAAAGCGCAGCAGCGTGAGCGAGCGGGCCAGCGCCAGCGCGGCCACCAACCCTAGCGCCAGGCCAATACCCAATAGCCGTACCGCGCTTGCCGGGCGGGCATTGAGGGAACCAACGGTCCAGGGGTAGGCGGCGTTGGCGGTATCAATCGCTACCCGCGCCAGCATCAGCTGCGTGACCGCACCAAATACCGCGCCCACCCCAATGCCCGCCACAATAAAGCGGTAGCCCTGGGTGCCACTGCCCGCCGCTAGGCCAAAGGTGAGTACGGCGGCGGTGGTCGCCCCCGCCAGCGCCATGGCAGGCGGGGCAATCCCTACGCCTAACCCAACAATCGAGGCCACCGCAAAGGCGGTGGCACCGTTATCGATGCCGATAATGCCGGGGGACGCCAAACGATTACGGGCCAGGGTTTGCATTAACACCCCGGCCAGCGCAAACGCAGCCCCAGTGAAACAGGCGGCGATCAGGCGCGGCAGGCGCAGCTGCTGCACCATAAACGCGGTCATGCTATCGCCCTGCCCCAGCAAGGAAGCCACCACCGCATTGGGGGAAAGCGTCACGCTGCCCAGGCTTAAATAGAGCACGCAGGCGGCCAACAGCGCGGCACTCAACCCGATATTCACCACCACGGCGCGCTTTTCCAGCAGCACGCTCACCCCATAGCGGGGCAGCGCGGCGCGCCAGTAGCCCTGCGGGGCAGCCACCGCCTGGGCGCTCGACTCTTCTTGATAAGCGGTGGATATGCGGGGCAGTGCCACATCGCTCATCGACTGTTTTGCCGTCATTTTCATAGCATCAGATAACCAAAGAGAGTGCGTTAGAGCATCGGCAGGCGCTTGGCCCGCACCACCGCAATCAGCACCGGCGCGCCGCATAGCGCGGTGAGCACGCCCAAGGGCAGCTCGGAGGGGGCGACGACGACACGGGAGATAATATCGGCGGTGAGTACGATCAGCGGGCCGACGGGCAGGCAGAACCAGAGCGTGCGGCGAATATCCGGCCCGGCGATGGCCCGCGCCACAAAAGGCACCACCAGCCCCACAAACGCAATCGGCCCGGCAATGGCGGTGGCCGCGCCGACTAATAGCGCCACACAGCCCACCGCCAGCCAGCGAATCAGCCCAGGGCGGTGCCCTAAACCGCTGGCTGCCCGCTCCCCTAGCGCCAGCGCGGCCAGCGGCCGGGCAATCAATACAACGCCCGCCCCTGCTACCAACAGGCTGGGCAGCACGGCCCATAAATCGTCTAGCCGCCTACCCGCCAAGCTGCCCACTACCCAAAAGCGAATCTCATCGGCAGCGCGCTGGTCGTAGAGCAGCATCAGTGCGCTGAGCGAACCGAGCAGCCCCGAAAACGCGGCCCCCGCTAACACTAAACGCACCGGGTCGCTCCCCACACCGCGCAGCCGCGCCACGCTGAGTACGCACACGCAGCCGATCAGCGCCCCTAACTGGGCCACGGGAATGCGTAAAGTGGCGGCGCTGGCCCCTAACACCAGTGCCAGGGAAACAGCAAACGCAGCGCCTGCGCTCACGCCCAACAAGCCCGGCTCGGCCAGCGGGTTGCGTGAAACCGCTTGCAGCAGCGCCCCCGCTACGCCCAGCGCTACGCCAACGGCAATGCCAATCAGCGTGCGGGGGGCGCGCAGCTCCCAGACGATAAAGCGCGCTTCCGCGTGTTCACTACCGCTTAGCAGCCCCAGCACTTGGCGGGGGCCAACGCTGCCTGCGCCTATCAACAAACTAACGACGCTCACCGCCACAAGGGCGGTGAGCAGAATCAGCATCCAAGCACGTGGCGAACAGCGCCTGCCGCTCGCGAGGTGAGAAAAACGATTCACGGCACTCGTCACGGCAACAAGGCATTCTCGATGTCATCCAGAATCGCCTGGGCCGCCAGCGGGCCGTTGGCGCTGCTCCAGAGCTGGCCATTCACTGGCACTACCCGCTCATTTTGCACAACGTTTAAGCGGTTGAAGGCGGCGCTCTGTTTGGCACTCTCAAGCGCGGCTTGGCCGTCGTCGTTTAGCGTGGCCAAAAACAGCCAGTCGCCGTCTACCTGAGAGAGGTTTTCAAGGCTTAATACGTCGCTATGCACGCCCCGCTCACCGATCAGCTCGCCGCCTTGCACATCCAGGCCGACGCGCTCTAACAGGCCGGTGGCAATCAGGTTTTCCGACATCACCATCGGGCCGCCGGGCATCCAGCGCACCAGATAGGCGCTTTCGCCCACTTCGGCTTTAGCCACTGCATCCGCCAGAGTGTCGACCCGCTGATCGACGGCGCTAATCGCTTCTTCAATCGCCTCTTCCTGGTTCAAGGCCTGGCCGAACAGGCGCGCTTCGGCTTCCCAGTTATCCGCCGCTAGCGGCTGAGTATGGGGCACTACAGTAGGGGCAATTTGCGATAGCAGTTGGTACTGCTCCTCCGGAAGCTGTGCTGCGGCTAGAATCAGGTCCGGCTGCTGGGCCAGCACTGCTTCAATATTAATTTCCCGCACGACGCCCACAATCTCAGGGTGTTGTAGCTCGTTCGCACTGAGGTAGTCGGTCACGTACTCTGCCACGTTGTCGCCGCCACGGGTGGTGACCGCCCCTACCGGGGTCACGCCCGCCGCCAGCGCGGCATCCAGCGCGCCTTCATACAGCGTTACCACACGCTTGGGGGCATCCACCACGTCGACTTCACCATAGGCAGTATCTAGCGTGCGCGCCTGGGCAATGCCTGCCAGTAAGCCGCCCATCACCATCCCTACTAAACCGCGCTGCAGTAACGTATGTCGCATGTAATTCCCTCTGTGAAACGCTTTGTCCTAATGGAACGTGCTTTTAATAGTAACGATTCTCAAAAACACTTGCATCCATATTCCAATGAATCGCATGTTCCAAATAATGCAACGACAATTTAATGAGCTAACCAATAGCAATAAAAGACAGCACACGCCTTCTCAACGGCTCTCTTAACGACTCTCTCAGCAGCCCTCTCAACGCGTTCCAAAAACAGCAACGCAATGTTCGATGAAACAAACTCGCAAGCGGGAACTTTTCTTCTTAGAATTCGCAACTCATTTGATAATTAGTTTCATTAGCAAACAAGATTTATATCAGGGAGGTTGTCATGCCACGCTTTACTCGTACCGCGTTAGCCAGTGCCATTGCGCTCAGCGTTACCGCTACTGCCGCCAACGGACAAGAAGCAGCGCAACTGGATAACATCGTTGTCTCTGCCAGCGGTTTCGAGCAGGCACTGGTGGACGCCCCAGCAAGTATCTCGGTTATTTCCAGAGAAGAGCTTCAACGCGAACGCATTACCAGCGTGGCCGATGCCTTGCGTGATGTGGAAGGGGTAGATGTTGGTGGCCAAGTAGGTAAAACCGGTGGCAGCAACATCAGCATTCGCGGTATGCCCAGCGACTACACGCTAATCCTGATTGATGGCCGCCGCCAAAATGCGGCAGGAAGCGTCACGCCTAACGGTTTTGGCGAAACCTCGACCAGCTTCTTCCCGCCGGTTTCCAGCATTGAGCGTATTGAGGTGATTCGCGGACCGATGTCCACCCTATACGGTTCAGATGCCATGGGCGGCGTGATCAACATTATTACCCGCCGAGTAGACCGCGAGTGGGTTGGCTCGGTCGGCGTCGAGAGTACTTTTAATGAAGATCGTGATTTCGGCGACCGCCGTGAAATCAATCTCTACACCAGCGGCCCGCTGGTAGAGGACACGCTGGGCGTTCAACTGCGCGGGCGTTTTTATGAGCGTGACGCATCAGAGCTTGTCTACACCGACGCTAACGGCAACCCGGTTGAGGTGAGCCAGCGCGGCCCTAGCCCGGTAGAGGGCGATGTGTACAACCTGGGCGGCAAACTAACCTGGACGCCTAACGACAGCCACGACCTTTGGCTGGATGGGGAGGTGAACCGCCAGCGCTACAACAACGACGAGTGCCAACTCGGCACGTTGGACGGCCGTACCCGCAGCTGTGCGCCCAACCCTGGCGTGGCAAACGGCTATGCCGACGAGCTACGTTTTGAGCGGGAACAGGTGGCTATCGGCCATACTGGGCGCTTTGCCTCTGGCACGCTGGAATCGAGCCTAATGCGTAACACCACGGAAACTACCGGACGCACCATTCCCGGAGAAGAGGGTGTTGCTTATGAGGGCTTCCCCAGCATTATTGGCGGTGCCCCGCGTAAGCTGGAAACCACCAATACGGTACTGGATAGCAAGTTTATTATGCCGCTGGGCAACCACGTGACCACCGTTGGCCTACAGTGGTGGGATGCTGAGTTGGATGATGGCTTGGCCAATGAGACTTTCGAGCAAACCACCTGGTCGCTCTTTGCGGAAGACGAGTGGATGCTGCGTGATGATCTCGCGCTGACGCTGGGCGGCCGCTACGACCACCACGATGCGTTTGGCAGCCAGTTCAGCCCCCGTAGCTATTTAGTCTGGAACACCACACCGAACTGGACGCTAAAAGGCGGCGTGAGCCGTGGCTACAAGACCCCGACCCTGAATGACCTTCACGCGGGTATTAACGGGGTGACCGGCCAGGGCACGATCCTGACGATCGGCAACCCGGACCTTGAGCCGGAAACCAGCACCAGCAGCGAAATCGGCGCGCACTACGATAGCCAAACAGGCTTTACCGCCAGCGCGACGCTGTTCTACAACCAGTTCGACGATAAAATTGCCAGCGGCAACGATATCCTGATTGAAAACGACCCGCTTATCCCGGATGGCGTGTATAGCCAGGACGTGAATATCGATGAAGCGGTGACTCAGGGGGTCGAGCTCTCCACCAGCTATCAATTCACCCCCGATTGGCGCTTATCCGCTAATTACACCTACACCGATAGCGAGCAGAAAAGCGGCAATAACCGTGGCGAACCGCTAACTGATACGCCCGAACACGCGCTGAACGCCACGCTGCGTTGGCAGGCGACACCGAAGCTAGATACTTGGCTCTCAGCCGAGTACCGCAGCGAGCGTTATCGCAACCGTGAACGTGTTAGGGGCGCGCCCTCCTTCGCTGACCTGGGGGATTTCAAAGCCTACTCGCTGTTTCACCTAGGCGGCAGTTACGCGTTTACCGACCAATTTAACGTCAGCGCCACCCTCTACAACTTATTTGATAAAGACTTTGTCGACTACCGCGCCTACGGCGATGGCACCAGCTTCGGCAACGTTTACGCCAATAGCGAAGAGGGTCGCCGCCTGTGGCTCTCTGCTCGCTATGAGTTCTAAACAGACGCCCATGTAGTTTCACTTACTGTTTCAATGCTGACTTGCTGCCCCGGCTACGCACCGGGGCTTTTTTTATGCTTTTTGTGGATCGCCTCAGCAGTAGCTTCCCTCTATGGCGGCAATTCATGGTTTTAATATATGTCAACGCATTCGCTTGGTTAGTATGGCCACAGTACGTTACTTGCTCGTCTGCGCCTTGACCGCCCTTCACCTAAGTTAGGAAACGACCTGTTATGACGGTGCTTTTACTTGCCCGCCCTCTTCTCTTTGTGCTGCTACTGGCCTTCTCACTCTTCGCCAGCACCGCGCAGGCACAATCTGCCCCACGGGTCGAGCTGGCCAGCGTCAACTGGGAGCCGATCTATCAAGAGCTTAACCTGGTCGGCACGGTGAACTCCCTGGAGGATGCGCTGCTCTCCTCATCGGTGGCGGGGCTGGTCGAGGCAATTAACGTGAACCCTGGCGACCGGGTTGATGCAGGCGACACGCTGGTGGCGCTGGATGATGATTTAGCACGTTTTGAGCTAGCGGGCGCGCAAGCGGCGGCAGAGGAAGCCCGGGCCGCGCTTAGCGAAGCGCAGCGGCTGCTGAGGGAGGCGGAATCCGTGGGGGCTGGGCGCAACATTGCTGCCACGGAAGTTAGCGCTCGGCGCAGCGCAGTGAGCGTCGCCAACGCAGCGCTTTCCCGCCTGAACGCCGAACAGTCACGGCTCAACGCGCTGTTGGAGCGCCACACCCTGACTGCACCGTTCAGCGGTGTGGTCAGCGAGCGAAGCGTCAACCTGGGCGAGTGGGTCACGCCGGGAGACAGCGTCGCCCGCTTGGTCAACCTCAGCGCTCTGCGCGCCGATTTTCAGGTGCCCGAAGCGTTTTATACCGCCTTGGAGGAGAACGCTACACTCACCCTGACGGCAGGCGAGCAGAGCGCTGAGGCCCGTATCGCTACTCTGGTGCCGGTCAGCGCCTCTAGCGCGCGGACGTTCTTGCTGCGTGCCGAAGTGCCCGAGGCGCTGCCGCTTTACCCTGGCAATGCGGTCGATGCCGTGGTGAAAGCCGACACCGGGCGCGATGGCATCACCGTCTCCCGGGATGCGCTTAGCCGTTACCCAGATGGCCGAGTCACGGTGTGGGTCGCCACGCCTGAAGACAGCGGCACCTATCAGGTACGCGAACAAAGGGTCGAGGTGGGCATCAACTTCGCCGAGCGCGTGGAAATCACCAGCGGGCTTTCCGGCAGCGAGCAGGTGGTGATTCGCGGCAATGAATCCCTGGTGGAAGGCGTCAGCGTTGAAGCCGTCTCGGAGGGTGGCGAATAATGTTTGCTGCCCTGCTGCGCCAGCAAACGCTGGTGACCGTGATTGCGCTGATTTTCCTGCTGCTGGGTATCGCCGCGACGCTGCGCATTCCGGTACAGATGATTCCGGATATCGAAGCGCGCACCATTACCGTGGAAACGCGCTGGGCGGGCGCGACGCCCCAGGATATCGAAAAAGAGATCCTGGTGGAGCAGGAGCAGTACCTGCGCAACGTGCCCAACCTCACCCGCATGACGGCGGTAGCGGAAAGCGGCAGCGCGGAGATCGAGCTGGAGTTTCCGTTCAGCGTGGACATGACCGCCGCGCTGATTCAGGTGAACAACGCCTTAAGCCAGGTCTCCTCCTACCCCAATAACGTCGACCAGCCCCGGGTGGTGTCGGCCGCGTTCTCCACCGATGCGTTTTTGCGTTTTCACGTCGGCACCCTGCCCGGCAACCCCAACGCGCTGGATATCCAGCTGATGAGCGACTTCATCGAAGACCGCGTGCGCCCGCGTTTAGAAGGCATTGAAGGGGTCTCGGAAGTCGGCGTAAACGGCGGCACCCAGCGCCAGCTGCAAATTTTGGTCGACCCCGCCGCCCTGGCCCAGCGCGGCATCTCGCTGCTGGAGCTGCGCGAGGCGATCACCCAGCGCAACCGGGATATCTCCGGCGGCGAGCTGGACGCGGGCAAACGGCGCTACCTGGTGCGCACGCTGGGCCGGTTTGATAGCGCCGAGGCGCTGGCACAGCTGGTGGTGGCTCGCGAGGGCGATAGCATCGTGCGGCTGGCCGATGTGGCGGACGTGCGCCAAGGGCAGTCGCGGCTAAACCAGCTGTCGTTCTACAACGGCCAAGCCGGGATTGGCATGGACTTGCGCCGGGAGAGCGGCGCAAACGTCATCGACATCAAATACGCGGTGCAGGAGGAACTGGCGGCGATCAACGAAACCATTCTGCGCCCTGCCGGCATGGAGATCGTGCTAACGGCCGATGACGTGCGCTACGTAGAAGCCTCCGTGAGCAACGTGTGGAGCAACCTGCTGCTCGGGGCCGCCTTCGCGACCCTGGTGATGTACCTGTTTTTGCGCTCAGCTCGCGCCACGTTCATCGGCGTCATCGGCATTCCATTCTGCACCATTGCCGCCTTTTTGGGGCTAATGCTCACCGGCCGCACCATCAACGTCATCTCTATGGCGGGCATTGCCTTCGCCATTGGCATGAGCGTGGATAACAGCATCGTGGTATTGGAGAACATCGAGCGCTACCGCCGCCAGGGGCTGGACCGCATTGAATCGGCGCTGCGCGGCGTGCAGGAGGTATGGCCCGCCACACTCGCCTCCACCGCCACCACCATTCTGGTGTTCTTACCGATCCTCTTCATCGAAGAGGAGGCCGGGCAGCTCTACTCCGACGTGGCCATTGCGGTGTCGGCGGCGATATTTGCCTCCATGCTGGTGGCCATCACGCTGGTGCCCTCGCTCTGCTCGCGGTTTAGCTTTTCGATGCATCACGCGTCTAAGCCCGACGACGCTCAAGCGCCCGACGACGAGCGCCCTTCTCGGCTGGGCGCGCGGCTGGAACGGTTGATTGCGACGCCGCTGCGCCGAGGGGTGATCCTAGTGCTGACGCTGCTGATCAGCGGCTGGACGATCCTAGCCCTGACACCGCCCGCCGAGTACCTGCCCGAAGGCGAAGAGCCCAAAACCTTTGCGGTCATGAGCCCGCCTCCTGGCTATAGCCTGCAAGAGATGGCGGGGGTTGCAGAGCAGGTAGAAGCGTACTTTCTGCCCCATGTACAGGCAGAGCCGGATGCTTTTTTAGCGGGCGACACAGAGGTGCCACCGCTGGCCTATATGAGTATGCGGGTAGCCCCTACGCGGCTCTTTATCGTCGCAGAGGCGGTCGATCCTTCGCATATCGAAGCGCTGATGGATGCCCTGACGAACTACTATGAACGCTTCCCCGGCATGCGCGCCTTTGCCTCAAAGGGGTCGATTATTTCCAGTAACGATGGCGGCACACGCAGTATCAACCTGGATGTGTCCGGCCCGGACTTGGCCACGGTATACGGCGCGGCCAATACGCTTTACCGAGAAGCCCAGGCGCTGTTTGGCAACCCGCGTATTCAAAGCCAACCCTCGTCACTGTCGCTCGACCAGCCGCTGATTCAAATTCGCCCCGACTGGGCAAGGGTCGCGGAGCTGGGGATTTCCACCGAGGCGGTGGGGTTTTCGGTCTCTGCCCTGGGAGAAGGGGCGTATGTGGATGACTTCTTTTTAGACGATGAGAAGATCGATATTTACCTCTATGGCCCACAGGCGTCGCTGCCCTTAGACCAACTGCCGAACCTGCCGCTGCACACTCCCGATGGCTACACGCTGCCACTTTCGGCGGTGGCACGTATCGATGAAACCATGGATACCAGCGTGATTCGCAGAGTGGACGGCAGCCGCACGGTGACGTTGAACGTGATTCCGCCTGCCAACATTGCATTAGAGGCGGGCGTCGAGCAGGCCGAGGCGATGCTGGAGCGGCTGCGCCAGGAAGGCGTGTTGCCCTCGACGGTGGATGTTTCGATTTCCGGCGCTAGCGACCAGCTGAACGCCACCCGTGAAGCCCTCACCGGCAACTTCCTGATCGCTATCGTGATCGTTTACCTGCTGCTGGTAGCGATCTTCTCCCATTGGGGCTATCCGCTGCTGATTTTGACCTCGATACCGCTGGGCGTGGTGGGCGGCATTATGGGGCTGGCCGCCATGAACGGCGTGGGCAGCCTGCTGCCGTTAATTGGCGTGGCACCGCTCAGCCAGCCCTTCGATATGATTACCATGCTAGGCTTTTTGATTCTGATGGGCACGGTGGTGAATAACCCGATTCTGGTGGTCGACCAGGCCAGACGGCGGCTGCATGATAAAACACTCAGCGTTCAGGAGGCCGTATCACAGGCGGTACAAACCCGCCTGCGCCCCATCGCCATCACCACGCTGACCACCCTGTGCGGGCTCTCACCGCTAGTCTTTTTACCTGGCGAAGGCACCGAGCTGTACCGCGGCGTGGGGGCAATTGTGCTGTTTGGCCTGCTAGGCGCGGCGGTGGTCACGGTGACGCTCCTTCCCGCGCTGATGATCAGCGTGCTCAAGGTCACCGAACGCCGTTCAGCCCGCTCGCGGGCATAACACCCAACGCATCGGCAGCGGTGCACTTAGGCTGACCTCTGCCCCTGGGTAAAGCTGGGGGCTGAGGTGGAGGCTGAGGTGGCTGCCTGCCGTGGTTGTCGTCATCGTCCAAGCACAGAGCTACCCGGAACACAAATGGCAATTATTTTCATTCAAGCCATTAAGTGGCACAATGGCGCGACCTCGTTCTCCAGTGGCCCCGACTATGTACGATTTTGATGAACTTGCCGCCTTTGCCGATGTGATGACCACCGGTAGCCTGACGCGCAGCGCACACAAACTCGGGCTTGCCAAATCGACGTTGAGCCGCCGTATTAGCCAGCTAGAAGCACGGCTAAACCAGCCGCTGCTAAGGCGTCAAGCCAACCGCTTGATTCCGACAGAAGCAGGGCTGTTATTCCACAGCTACTGCACCGAGTTGCTGGCCATGGCTGCCCACAGCCAGGAGGCCCTAGCGGAACTGCGTGAGGAGATCAGCGGTAAAGTTACCCTGGAGGTGCACGGCGCGCTGGCACGGGGCTGGATGGCGGGCGTGATGGATGCGTTTTTAACCCGCTACCCAAAAGTAGAGCTGACCCTGCACACCCGGGAGACACCGCCCAGCAAAATGCACAGCAATAGCGTGCACATTTGGCTAGGAGCCCCCCATGAATGTGGCCTTCACCAGGAGCGCTTGGGGCATCTCACCCGTGGCTTATATGCCAACCCCAGCTATCTAGCCCGTGCGGGAACGCCGCAACACCCCAGCGAACTCGCCTCACACGCCTGGATTGACCTGCTGGATACTGCTTCAAGCGGCCTATTGCTGCATCACCCCGAACATGCCGATTACCTGTTTAATGCGCCCCGCTCGCGGCTGCAGGTCGACCTGACGGTGCTGCATATCGATGCGATTGCCCACGGCCAGGGAATTGGCCTGCTGCCCCACTGGGTCGTGGAGAAGCGTGAACGCCACCATCCGGGGGATTTAGTGCGCTGCCTGCCAGGCTGGGAGCCTGCCCCACTCCCCGTTACGCTGCTTTACGCCTATGGCCATCACTCGCGCCGGGTAAACGCACTGCTGACGTTTCTCCGCGAGCAGGTACCCGCCGCATGGCAAGCCACACCGGCCGCCGCGAACGCCCATTAACGAATTCGCCTTGCCAGTTAGCCGCCTAATTACCGACAATGGGCGGAGGATGACCGTCAAGGAACGTTAATGCTCGCCGAACTATTTGCTGTCATGGCACCCGTATTGGCCGGTGCCGGGCTAGGCTTTTTATGGGTACGCTTGGGGCAGCCCTACCCCGTCGACTTTATTACGCGTTTGGTATTCAACATCGGCACCCCTGCGCTGGTACTGGCATCGCTCTCCGGTGCCAATATTGATGCTGGCACCTTTGGTCAGATGATGCTGGCCACCGCACTCGTCATTATCAGCATGGGGGCTGCCAGTTTTGTGGTTGCCAAGCTACTGCGCCGCGACTGGCGCGTGCTGATTGCCCCCATGATGTATCCCAATACCGGCAATATGGGCCTACCGGTGGTGCTCTATGCCTTCGGCAGCGCAGGGTTTGCTTACGGCATTACGGTCATGGTGACGGTATCACTGTTCCAGTTCACCCTAGGTGCTGTGCTCAGCAGTAACGGAAGCCCGATCAAAACGCTGCTCAAAACGCCCACGGTTTACGCGATTTTGATCTCAATGGCCTTGCTGCTAACCGACACGCCGCTCCCCCTTTGGTTAGCCAACACCGTTGATTTGATGTCCGGCTTTACCGTGCCGCTCATGCTGATCACCCTGGGCGTGTCACTGGCAAGCATTCAAGTCAAAAGCCTCCGCTCTGGGGTCGGCTTTAGCCTGATCCGCATTCCGCTGGCGGCTGCCGCCGCTTGGCTTATTGCCGGCTGGCTGGGTTTACCGCCGCTGGCACAAAGTATTTTAGTGGTGCAAATGTGTATGCCAGTGGCGGTGTTCAACTATCTGTTTGCCCAACGTGCCAAACGCGAACCCGCTTACGTGGCAAGCTTAGTCTTCTGTTCAACCCTGCTGGCGCTGGTGTATTTGCCGATTTTGCTTGCACTGCTGATGTAGCCCTCTCGGGGGAACCCCGACCGCCGGTTGTAGTCCCTGCTAGACTGAAGAGTTATTCATTAACGCCAACGCTCCTGGAGACTATGGTGATGCCCATACTACAGCCTACGTTGTCGGCGACATGCCAGCGTTACCTGCTCCCATCCGCCTTACGCCGGGTTGCACCGGCGCTTGCGGTCGTGCTGCTCGCGGGCACAGCGCAGGCCGAGGTGATCCATCAGGCTCTCGAAACCGAGCAGTTCGCGATAACGATTGAGCGCATAGCAGACGGCTTTCAGCACCCCTGGGCAGTTGCTATTCTCCCTGATGGCCGCTACCTAGTCAGCGAACGCAGCGGCGAATTAAATCTGGTTGACCCCGATAGCGGGCAATCGCAGGTGCTCGAAGGGATACCCGAAGTGAGCCAGCATGGCCAGGGTGGCCTGCTGGATGTGGTGCTGCACCCAGAGTTTGGCGACGGTGAACACGATTGGATCTACTTCACCTGGAGTAAGCCTGAAGGCAACCACAGCCGCTCAGCGCTTTCCCGCGTTAAGTGGGAAGGTGATTCGTTAGGCGAGGTTAAGCACCTTTTCGAGCAGGATCGCGCCTCCTCCCCTGGCCGCCACTACGGTTCACGTTTGGCGTGGCTGGATGATGGCACGCTACTGATGAGCATCGGCGACCGTGGCGTAGACCCTTCTCGCGCCCAAGCGCGGGATGACCACGCTGGTTCTACCCTTCGGCTCACCGAGACCGGCGAGGCCCCCGACGACAATCCCTTCGTGGATGATGACAGTACGCTGGATGAAATTTACACCCTGGGCAATCGCAACATTCAAGGCATGACCGTTCTTAGCAACGGTGAGCCTTGGGCCACCGAGCACGGCCCGCGCACCGGCGATGAGCTCAACCATCTGGTAGCAGGCAGTAATTACGGCTGGCCGGAAGTTAGCCTGGGCAATGACTACAGCACCAATGAGCCGATTGGCGCTGAAACCAAGCCCGGCATGGTTGATCCGGTGTACCGATTTGAGGGGCGCTTTGCCCCCTCCGGCCTAGCGGAAGTCACCAGCGATGCCTTTGGGGCCTGGCAAGGAAACCTGCTGGCCGGTGGCCTGGGTAGCCAAAAGCTGCTGCGTCTGGTGCTTGAAGGGGGGCGGGTCGTCGATGAAGAGCTTATTTTAGAAGGTGACATCGGCCGCATCAGGGATGTGCGCCAGGGTCCGAATGGTGCCATCTACCTACTCACCGACAGCAGCCAAGGCGGCCTTTACCGCTTAACGCCCGCAGCGCTATGACGCTCTCTACAGCCACCATGGACACACGATGAGACTACGCAACTTAATTATTTTAACGGTCATCGTGCCGCTCTTTGTCGTTCTGGTGGTCTTTAGCTTAGTGGCGATTAAATCGCTGGAAGATAATGTTCGTTCCAAGCTGCAAACCGAGGTCGAAATTATCACCCGCGCGCTGAGTACCTCGCTAAGCTACGCTGTGGCGCGGGATAGCGCTACACCGTTGGAAGAAGCGCTGCAGTCGGCATTTTCGTTTCACCGTATTTACGGAGCCTATGTGTTTGATACCCAAGGCCGCGAGGTATACGGTCTTGGGCTGGGTAAGGATCTATTCACCCCTGAAGAGATTCAGCAGGTTATCGAGCGTGACGACCTCTACAGCAACTACCGCCAGCAAGAGGGCTGGACCTACTACTCAGCGTTGATTCCGCTACGCACCCAGGATGGCACGGTACAGGGCGTGCTGCAGGTCAACCGCCTCAATACTGGCATTGAGAACTACACGGGGTTTATCAGCATTGTGGCCGTGCTGGTTTTTGTCATCGGCGCGGCAGGTATTGTGTTTAGCATTTGGTGGGGGTTCCGCCGCTATATTGAGCAACCGCTGAACCGGCTGTTGCACGTTATGCTACTGGTAGAGGATGGCGACCGCAGCCAGCGTGCAACGGTGGATGGGCCTAGCGAGTATCGCCGTTTAGCATCGGGCCTAAACGGGATGCTGGACGCCATGGCCGAAAAAGATCGCGACATTGAGGCTCGCCAGCGCCGTGAAATCGAACTGGAAAAGCGCCTACGCAAATCGAAAAAGCTCGCGGAGCTGGGCGTTTTGGCTGCCGGGGTGGCCCATGAGATCGGCGCACCGCTCACCGTCATCAACGGCCAGGCCCAGCGCCTGGCACGGCGAGAGACCATTGGTGATGATGAACGCGCCAGGCTTGGCCGTATTCGTGGCGAAGTAGAACGCATTGTGGACATTGTGCGTCAATTGATGGAGTTAGGCCGGCAACATAACGTGGAGAAAGGGTATCAAGCCCTTGATCAGCTTATCCTGAGCGCAAGCGAACTGGTCGAGGAGGAGCTGGAACCTCGCAATATCCGCTTGGATATTGGTCTGCCATCCCCTGCCCCCCATTTATTAGTAAATGGCCAGCAAATTGTGCAGGTGCTGACCAATCTGTTCCGCAATGCCGCCCAAGCCCCTGATGTTAGCCACATCCGTGTACGCGCTCAGGCACACAACGAAGAGCTAACTTTGTGGGTAGAAGATAACGGGCCGGGTATTCCAGCCTCGCACCATCATCAAGTGTTCGACCCCTTTTTCACCACCAAGCCAGTGGGCCAAGGCAGCGGCTTGGGACTATCGATGGTGCATCGCATTATTAACGACCACGGCGGGACGATTGGCGTTTTCGACAGCGCGCTTGGTGGCGCTGGCTTTGAAATTACGCTTCCCCTTAGTGAAACCGCATCCGCTTGAGGACAACATTCGTGACCCATCAGGAACCCCTTTTACCGTTATTAGTGGTGGAAGATGACACCGCTATACGTGAGTTATTAGAGGAAGAGCTCAACGACGCGGGCTATGACACATTGGGTGTCCCCAGCGCGGAAGAAGCCATTGCTTTACTGAGCCATACGCCGGTTGCCATGATGATTACCGATGTGCGCCTGCCGGGAATGAGCGGCATCCAATTGCTTCAGCAGCTTCGCCAGAGCGGCAGCGAGCTAGGCATTATTGTGATTACCGCGTTTGGCACCATTGACCAGGCAGTAGAAGCTCTCAAATTGGGCGCGGACGATTTCTTGACCAAGCCGCTTGATTTAGATGCCATCCGCGAAGCCGTTTTCCGCGTACTGGAGCGACAACGTTTGTCCCTTACCCACGATACTGAACTTAGTCATTTCCACGGTATTGTGGGTAAAAGCCATGTCATGCAGTCGCTATTCCACGATGCGTCACGCCTAGCGAAAAGCGATGCGCCCATTTTGATTTTGGGGGAAAGCGGCACCGGTAAGGAGCTATTGGCACGCGCCATCCACCAGGAGAGCAGCCGCCACGACGCGCCTTTCGTTCCCGTTAACTGCGCCAGCATTCCGGCAGATTTGATGGAGAGCGAATTTTTTGGCCACGTAAAAGGCGCCTTCACCGGTGCTAACGAAGCGCGTAAAGGCCTGTTCCAAAGCGCCCAGGGCGGCAGCCTATTCTTAGATGAGATCGGCGAGATGCCGATTAACCTACAGGCCAAGCTACTGCGCGCCCTGCAAGAGAAAACCGTACGCCCGGTTGGCGGTGAGCGCGAGGAACCGGTAGATGTGCGTATTATTGCCGCCACTCACCGCCACCTAGAAAAAGAAATAGAGCAAGAGAACTTTCGCAGCGATTTGTTCTACCGCCTGGAAACCTTCTCACTGCGTATTCCGCCGCTGCGTGAACGCGGCACCGATATTGAGCACCTGATATTTGCTTTAATTGACAAACACGCAGAAGCCCAAGGTAAACAGATTGAGCAGATTGAGCCTGAAGCACTCAATAGCCTGCTGAACTACTCCTACCCAGGCAACGTCCGCGAGTTAGAGAACGCCATTATGCGGGCGGTAACGCTCAGCGAAGCGGGCGTGCTGCAGTATCAAGACCTCCCCGAGCGGCTGCGTGAACAGGCCAACCAACAAAAAAGCAATGTAGACATTACGCCCACGTTAAGTGGCGAAGTGCTGCCCGGCACCCAAATTCCCACCCCGACACCGGCCCGTTGGCCAAGCCTGGAAGAGGTAGAAAAGCGCTATATTCGTAAAGTTTTAGAAGCTACGGGTGGGAATAAGCGCCGCACGGCAGAGGTATTAGGGATTGCGCGCCGAACGCTCTACCGTCGGCTGGAAGATAGCGAAGAGTAGCAGCGCCGCGCCGGCCGCAAGCATCAGCGGCCGGCAATATCCTAACACTGAGGGCTACTCGGTAACGCCCTCTCTGGGCGACTCCCGCGTGGCCTGCCCATCGTCTGCCATCGGCCCGGTATCCATTGGCTCTTGAGGTTCATCGGCTTCCAGCGCTTCTGAATCCGTCGTGGGCGGTTCCGCATCGCCACAGCCAGCAAGCACACCCGTCATTAGCAGTGCGCTAAGCAGCAGTACAGTCCATCGTGCATTATGTTTCAGTGACATCATGTCATTCTCCTTCCTGGATAGGTGGTCCTTAGCGGTGCGCCATCATGGTTTCCGCTTACCTAACCTTAGCGGCTGCCTGGCAGGTTGCAAAAACTGAGCGACAAAAAAACCCCCGCGGGCGCGAGGGTGAAAGGGATGATAAACCGTGTGGAGCAGCCGCAGGGAACAGACAGCTGGGTCGGCTTACCATCGTAGGGAGCAGTCAACGACTATTGGCCGTTAGTCATTTCGTCATCATCTTCATCGCCACTGGCAGCGTCATCTGCACCAGGCATGGGGTCGGTGCCTTCACCAAAACCAGGGTCTTCTTCAGCGTTAGAGCTGGTCGTATTTTGCGACTCGCTAGACATCTGGTCCTGTTCTGTCATATCACCAGCTGCCTCCTGTTTGCTACCCATCGGCTCGTCTGCCATTGCAGGGTCATCTCCTGTGGCAGGCTCCTGTGAACCGGCGGTGGGATCTGCCGTAGCAGCGCTTTCGTTAGGCGCTTGGTCGGTAGAGGTGGTTGCGTCCTGTTCCATGGTGTCAGGCTGCTGTGCCGGGGGCATCTCCTCTTCACCGTTACCACAACCCGCCAGCGCCAAGGTGCTCACGGTCGCCACTAACATGCAGAGCGTTAATACTCGCGGCCGCTTACTAACGCGGTGAGTCTGCTTATCCATAAGAGTGCCTCCATTATCCAGTGTATGACGTCTAATCCTCCCCTCATTCACGGTTTATGCCAACAAAGAAATTTTTTAAAAAAACCAATTAAAAACAAAAGCATAGATGCATAAAAATGAGCACGCCGCTTGTTACGACGGAGCCATCAGCGAAGGGTAAAAATGGCACATGTGGCGTAATTTGGCTCACTGCGCAGGGGCGTTGTGACACATCCTACTTACTTATGTATAATAAAACGTAATAACTTACTAAACATAACCCCATTTTATAATTATGAACCGTTTTGTGTCGCTGTTTGCAGGGAGCAACGTTATCGCTGTCTGGAAGTGCGTTAAGCAACGACACAAGGCTGCTCATTCAATCAAAAGGCACCGCTGATGGACGAGACACGCCCTGTCAAAATTCAGGTACGCGGCTTAAGCAAGGTATTTGGCAAGCAGCCTAAAAAAGCCCTTGAGCTTCGCGACCAAGGCCTTAAGCGCCCAGAAATTCTTGAAAAAACCGGCCAAACGCTTGGTCTTTCGAATATCTCTTTCGATGTTTACGAAGGCGAGCTGCTGGTGATTATGGGCCTATCTGGCTCAGGCAAATCAACACTAATTCGCTGCCTTAATCGCCTGATCGACACCACCGAAGGCGAGATCATCATTGATGGGGAAAATATCCCCACGCTGGGCGAGAAAGCACTGTTAGAGTGTCGCCGCCGCCACTTTTCGATGGTATTTCAAAACTTCGCTCTCTTCCCCCACCGCACGGTGCAACAAAATGCTGAGTTCGGGCTAGAGATTCGCGGCGTTGAAAAATCCGAACGCCAATCAATTGCTCAGAACGCCCTGACACAAGTGGGTTTGGAGGGCTGGGAAGACGCTTACCCCAACCAGTTGTCGGGTGGTATGCAGCAGCGCGTGGGATTGGCCCGCGCTCTGGCGAACGATGCCAGCGTGCTACTGATGGATGAGGCGTTCTCCGCCCTCGACCCGCTGATCCGCAAGGATATGCAGCAGGAGCTTCTGCAGCTACAAACCAAAATGCAGAAGACCACGGTATTTATCACCCACGACCTGGATGAAGCGCTCAATATCGGTGATCGCATCGTACTGCTGAAAGATGGCGAAGTGGTACAGATCGGCACGCCTGAAGAGATTCTCACCAAACCTGCCGATGATTATGTGCGCCGCTTTATCGAAGGGGTCGACCGCTCGCGCATTCTCACTGCAGAAAGCGCAATGCGCCCCGTGCGTACCACCGCGCGGGATAGCGACGGCCCACGTACGGCACTGCACCGGATGCGCGACCACAGCATTGACTCCATTTACGTCACTGACCGTGACCGCCGCCTGTTGGGACTACTGGAAGCTGACGCCGCCAGCCGTGCCATTGAGGCAAAAGCCGACACCATTACCGACTACCTGACCCAAGATTTCCGCAAAGTGCCGCCAGAAGAGCCGCTGCAAAACCTATTCGCCATGTTTAGCGAAAAGAGTTACCCGATTGCCGTGGTGGATGAGCAGCAGCGCCTGCTTGGCGTTGTAGTGAAAGGCGCGGTCTTGGATGAACTGGCACGAGCAGGAGAACAGTAATGGAGATGGCACGTATTCCTTTAGGTAGCTGGATTGAAAGCGGCTTGACGTGGTTAACCAGCGAATACTCGGTAGTGACCCGCGGTATTTCCCGCGTCACCCAAACGGGTATTAATAGCCTTAACGATGGTCTTATGTGGCTGCCGGAATGGGCGCTGCTCGCTATTATTACCCTGATGTGCTGGAAACTTGCCAGCATGCGCCTAGCCATAGGGGCAGCGGCAGGCCTTGCCCTGATATGGAACTTGGGGCTTTGGAACCCCATGATTGAGACGCTGACGCTGGTGGTAATCGCCACGCTGGTGGCGGTAGTCATTGCCCTACCGGTGGGAATTGCCGCCGCACTATCGGAGCGGCTTTACCGGCTGATTATGCCCGTGCTGGACTTTATGCAGACCATGCCAGCATTTGTGTATCTGATTCCAGCCATCCCGTTTTTCGGTATTGGTTCGGTCTCGGCTATTTTCGCCACGGTCATTTTTTCCATGCCACCCGCCATCCGTTTCACTACCCTCGGCATCCGCCAGGTGCCAGTGGAGCTGATTGAAGCCGCTGACGCCTATGGCGCTACTCGGGGCCAAAAACTGTTCAAGGTGCAGCTGCCGCTCTCGCTGCCGACGGTGATGGCCGGTATTAACCAAACCATTATGCTGGCACTCTCGATGGTGGTCATCGCTGCCATGATCGGCGCAGATGGCCTGGGCAGCGAAGTGTGGCGTGCCATTCAGCGCCTGCGCCCGGGCGATGGCTTTGAAGCCGGTATTGCCGTGGTCATTCTCGCCATGCTACTTGACCGCTTAACCCAGTCGCTGCGCAAATCGCGCCGTTCCTAGCCATCATCGGCCAGCGACGCTACGTTGACCATGGCACTTGATCCACCAGTGATGAGTGATCATGCTGAAAGCGCCACAACGTAATTTACGTTAAGCCGATACATATAAAGTTGTTCTATACCGCAGTGGCTGCTGCCACTGCCCAACACCAGGGAGCAAGTGAATGAAAACTCGTACGTTGAATCACCGCATCCGTCTCGCTTCATTAGCCCTTATTGCCGGTACTGGACTCGCTACCGGTAGCATGGTTCATGCCCAAGACCAGGGCACAGTTAATTTGGCCTACGTAGAGTGGTCTTCTGAGGTCGCCTCCACTAACGTCATCGCCGCCGTCCTTGAGCAAGCGGGCTTTGAGGTTGAGCTGACCTCGCTCTCTGCTGCCGCTATGTTCCAAGCCCTCTCCACAGGGGATGCGGATGCTATTGTGGCAGCTTGGTTGCCAACAACCCATGCTGATTACATGGAGCGTGTCGGTGGCAGCACTGAAGATCTAGGTGCCAACCTAGACGGCACTAAGCTTGGCTTGGTAGTCCCTGAGTACACTGATGTGGACTCTATCGCTGACTTAAACGATAACGCCGATAGCTTCAACGGCGAGATCATCGGTATTGACCCTGGTGCAGGCCTGATGGCACTCACCGAAAAAGTCGTGGATACCTATGACCTTGAGCTGAACCTACGTAGCGGCAGCGGTGCTACCATGACCGCAGCGCTGGCCAGCGCTATTCAAAACGAAGAGGATGTGGTTGTTACTGGCTGGACGCCCCATTGGATGTTTGCCCGCTTCGACCTGAAATACCTCGAAGATCCGGAAAATGTCTATGGCGGTGCCGAGCAGATCCACACTGTTGTGCGTGACGGGCTGAAAGAGGATATGCCTGAAGCCTACGCCATTCTGGATGCATTCGAGTGGACTCCCGAGCAGATGGGTGAAGTCATGCTGATGAACCAAGAAGATGGCAGCGACCCCTATGAAAACGCTAAGCAGTGGGTCGAAGAGAACCAAGACGTGGTTGAGCAGTGGCTCAATAGCTAAGTTTTTTCGCCTAAGCGTTAAATAACAGGGGGCTTCGGCCCTCTGTTGTCGTTGTAAACATTGCGCTTTTTCATGGTAATGTTCGCTCGCGTTGAAAGGAAACTAAGAAACGTTTGTTACTATTAGCTCTGTAACGCACGCCTGCTGCTACATTTGCTGCGGTTCAGTGCCCAGCACTGTTCTAAAAAGTTTATATAGCGGTTTCTGTTCGACATGGAGAGGCTCCTGTGGATAATCCTGACTCTAAGCGACCCCCTGAAGAGCCGGTCTCAGAGGGCATACCCGCCCCTGATGGCCCGGCTAACCTGATTGATACCGATTACGTGATCGGTCAGGACAACATTACCACTAATGCGATGGGCTTTAACCTTGACCTGCATGGCAAGGTTTTCACCATTTCTGCGTTAGTGGTACTGCTATTTGTAGTGCTGACCCTAGCACTGCAGGACATTATCTCACCCGTTTATGATGCTATTTTTAGCTTCCTGACGGGTAATTTGGCATGGTTCTTTATTCTGGCTGCCAATATTTTCGTCATCCTCTGCTTGGGCTTAATTGTCTCCCCACTGGGTAAAATCCGTATTGGCGGTGCTGATGCCAAACCGGATTTTACCTACACCGGCTGGTTCTCCATGCTGTTTGCCGCTGGTATGGGCATTGGGCTGATGTTCTTTGGTGTCAACGAGCCATTAACTCACTTTGGCACATCATTAGATGGTAGCGATTGGGCACCGTTGGCAGGTGCTGAAGGTGATACCGCTGGTGCTGCTGCACTGGGCATGGCGGCGACTATCTTCCACTGGGGCCTTCACCCCTGGGCCATTTATGCCGTTGTCGCACTGTCGCTGGCGCTGTTCTCGTTCAATAAAGGCCTGCCGCTCTCCATGCGTTCTGTCTTCTACCCGCTGCTGGGCGAGCGCGTATGGGGTTGGCCGGGTCATCTGATCGATATTCTAGCGGTATTCGCCACGCTATTTGGTTTGGCAACATCGCTCGGTTTGGGTGCTACCCAAGCAGCGGCAGGCTTGACTTATCTGTTCGGCGCGCCGGAAAGCGACATTACGATGATCCTACTGATCATCGGTATCACCATTATCGCTATCGGCTCGATTGTCGCCGGGGTGGATAAAGGCGTTCAGCTGCTGTCCAAAATCAACATTGCGATGGCAGCCGCTCTGCTGTTCTTCGTCATTGCCGTTGGCCCGACGCTGCTGATTGCTACCGGTTTCTTTGAGAACCTGCTGAACTACGTTGTTCACCTTCCCGCCCTGTCAAACCCGTTTGGTCGAGAAGACGCTAACTTTAGCCAAGGCTGGACTGCCTTCTACTGGGCGTGGTGGATCTCCTGGTCTCCGTATGTCGGTATGTTCATCGCACGGGTTTCCCGTGGCCGTACCGTACGCGAGTTCCTTATTTCCGTACTCATCGTCCCTTCCGTGGTATCGGTACTATGGATGACTACCTTCGGTGGCACTGCCATTGATCAGTACGTTAACCAAGGTATTGAAGCCGTTCGTAATGCGGGTGTGGATCTGCAGCTGTTCGTCATGCTGGAGCAGCTGCCGTTGTCACAAATCACCTCGTTTATCGCTATCATACTGGTGGTAGTGTTCTTCGTGACCTCGTCGGATTCCGGCTCGCTGGTTATCGACTCTATCACCGCAGGCGGCAAGGTAGACGCACCGAAACCGCAGCGTGTGTTCTGGGCGATTATCGAAGGTGCGATTGCTATTGCGCTGCTGCTAGGCGGTGGTTTGACCGCTCTGCAGACCATGGCTGTCTCCACCGGTTTCCCGTTCACCATCATCCTGCTAGTGGCGTGTTACGCTATTATCAAGGGCTTGATGAGCGAACCCAAAGCGGTATAACAACAGGCGCTTACTTAGCGCTCAGTACGCAAACGGGCAGCCAATGGCTGCCTGTTTGCATTTCACAACAATGACAAAACCAATACTCCTCGGCCGCTAACACCACAACGCTTTTAGCGGCGTCTCTGGCGTATAGCGATTGGCGATTTGTGCTTGCAGCAGCTCAGCAGTGGCCAGCGCATCTACCAAGGCGTGGTGCCCCTGGTAAGCTGGCAACCCATAACGCTCGCGGCTGGCATTCAGGCGGATCGACACCGGTGGCCGACCGAGCCAGCGACGAAAGCGTGCCCATAGTGTTTGCCGGTGCAGACGTGCTTCCAGCGACATTGTATCGATCATTGGAAACATCACTCCCTCTCCCCGCCGTTCTTTCACTGCCGCATCAAGAAAGGGGCGTTCAATATTGCGAAAGTGAACGACCACCACACGCCCTGCTAGTATCTCCAACAGCTCATCCAGTACGGCATCCAGGTCTGGCGCATCGGCAATTTCAGAGTGAGTAATATGATGATAAGCAATGGAGGCTTCATCCAGCGGCCGGGGTGGCTTCACCACCCAGTAACGGCGCTGGGCTAGAGGAATACGCCCCAGGGTGAACAGCACCACGCCGATACTCACAATGCCGTGACGGCGTTCGTCTAGCCCAGTGGTTTCCATATCCAGCGCGACCATGGGCACTTCTGATAAAGGTGTTTCTGGATCTGGCAGTGCTGTACTGAAAAAGCGTTTCAGCGTTTCATCTTTAGCATGCTCAGCACGGGTAGCCATATAACCTGCCCAATCGGCCTGGGTTACTTTAGAGCGCGGTCGAATACCTTGCATATCAGCGCCCCTGCCGCTGCGTTGGCACTGGATAGCGGAATTTTAAAAACTTCTGTGCATTGCTCAGCACTTGGAAGGCATCTTTCAGGGTATGCCGCTCACTATCTTCTACATTTTCAGGCTCGATGTTGTTATCCGGCTCGCGCTCCTCCTGCAGATCTATCATCTGATGGCGAATCCGCGACATGCACAAAAACTCAAAGGCATAGCTCAGCTTATCGCTGACACCAGTGGCGAGTAGTTGCGTTTTACTGATGTCTTCTAAACGCTGAAAAGAGTTTTGTGCTTTAGAGCCACAGGCCAGTGCATGGACGCGAATCAGGTCCACCATCGGCGCCGTACCGCGCCGCTTTAGGTTGATGGAGTTATTGTGCTTGCCATCTTTTTCCATCACGAACGTGCGGAAAAAGCCTAATGGCGGCGTGCGGTTGAGCGCATTACGCGCCATAGCGGCTAAGAACAACGGCGACTTGGGAGCCGTTTGGGCAATCAAATCCTGGAGCGTTTCGACGAACAGGTCTTCCCCATAGATGCTATCGAGATCGAAAAAGATCGAGCTGTGCAGCAGTTTCTCGGGAGTTGGGTTAGCCATCCAGTCCTGGAAGTAGCGCTTCCATACTCGCAATGGCTGTCGCCACTGGCGGTTGGTTGCCATGACATCACCCTTGCAGTAGGTGTAGCCGCAGGCTGCTAGACCATCGCTGACAAACGCTGCGAGTGCATGGAAATACTCGTCGTGCTCCTCAGGGTTAAAGTCATCGGACAGAATCAGCGCATTATCTTGGTCGGTGACAATGCTCTGCTCATTACGCGCCATAGAGCCGTTGACCATATAGCAGTACGGCACCGGTGGCGGTCCCAGCGTATCTTCTGCCAGTTCTAACAACCGTCGAGTAAAGCTACGCCCAATAGTGGAAAGCGCACTGCCCACCATTTGTGAGTTAGCCCCCTCCTGTACCATCCGCACAAAGGCGGCGCGTACATCTGGTGCTAGCTTGGCCAGTCCCTGCGCACTAGACTGATTAAAGATGTTGCTGACTAAATAGAGTCCGCTGTGGGTTTCATAGCGAATAATGTCAGATAGATGAACTACTCCTACCGGACGCTGGCGGTAAAGTACCGGCAGATGATGTACGTTGTTACGCAGCATAGTCAGCATTGCTTCATATATTGAAGCATCTGACTGCACGGTAATTAGCCGTTCCGACACGACCTCGCCAATAGGCGTGCTGGACGATAACCCTTCAGCCACCACGCGGGTACGGAAATCGCTGTCAGTCAGAATACCGCACATCTGCCAGGTTTTGCCTTCGCTGTCCTGGAAGCTGTAACGGGGGTTGTTGCTCCCTTCATTGATAACCAGCACGGCAGAGGCCTGGGCATCACTAATCTGCTTCGCCGCCTGCTGCACGCTGGTAGTAGACTCCACCATGACCGGATAACGGGTGACTAGTTTACGAATGCGAGTCACCATCATGTCATTAGACTTTTTCTGTTGCTCTGCGGCAGTCTCTAATCGAGGACGCTCCAACTCGACGAAGTCAGCGAAGTCATCATCCTCTTCGCATAGCCGTTGAAATACCTCATTGGGAATAAAGTAAATCAAGGTATCTTCAATAGCTTTGGCGGGAAAGCGGACCTTATGGTTACGCAGCAGGCTAAAGTGGCCAAAGATATCCCCCTCACCCAGGCGATTATAAAGCTCACCTTGGCGGCGATACACTTCAACGGCGCCACTGCGAATGTAGCAAAGCTCATTCAGCGTATCGTTAAGCTTGAAAATATCGCTATCCGTTTTGAAGTAGCTAACCTCTACCTGTTCGGCAATAGCGTCCAACAGTTCATCCGATAATCCATCAAATGGGGGGAACTGCCCCATGTGCTGGCGTATTTCTAATAGCTCAACGTCCATACGCTCTCCTGCTGGGCGTCTTTCTCTATAGTTGGCTATCAGGTAGCCAATCCCTAGCTAAGTTTGGCGTGATCTGCCAGCACCGTAAACCCTTGATTCAGGAAACCTTGGCAGTAGGGTAAAAGGATGGTTTAACAAAAAAGCCCAGCGCCGTAGCGCTGGGCTTTGTATGGCTATCGGTGCGACAAGATACTTCGCACGTTAAGGAAAATCTGGCACTATCCTTTGCATAGCCATTAATGATTCAGGCAATCGATGGCGCTTATGACTGGTTAGCCATCTCTTGAACGCGCTGCATCATTTCCGGATCTTGTTGAATCGACTGTCCAATCGCATTGAAGGTATCAACATCCAGACCGCTATCTTCAACAACTTCGATCATGCGGTCGTTAGCTTCAGCGCGAACTTCCTGTTGGGCGGCTTCGTCTTCTGCTTCCTGCAGACGCTGTGTGTACTCTTGTGAGATCACGGCGATTTCTTGAGAAGCATCGGCGAACTGCTGTAGCTGCTGATCAGAAAAATCCTGGGTCGGCGCTTGCTGGGTAGCCATCGGATCCTGTGCTTGGCCTTCGGCTTGCTGTGCTTGGGCAGTACCAGCCAGCAGGCCAGTGGCGAGAAGTGCAGCAGAGAACAAAGCAGTCATACGTTGCATGGTAAGAAACCTCATTGGCGCGTTATGAATGTGCCCAGTGTGACGCGTCGTTCAGGCGCAGGTTCAATTTTTTATGTAAAACTAAGTAACCAAAAGAACAAAGCGTAAACCACCCCTACCATACTTCTTACTGACCAAGGAGCATTATGCCTATTAATTTCAATAAGTTAAAAGAACAAGATGCTGCCTCGCTTGGGCTTGCTGCGATGCCTGGCGTGTTCGTTCTTTTATGGAGCACCGGCTTTATTGGCGCAAAATTTGGTCTGCCTTATGCAGAACCATTCACCTTTTTATTTATTCGCTTTGTGCTGACCCTGATGCTGCTCATTCCATTAACGTGGGTAATGCGTATTGCCTGGCCTACATCACCCAGGTTATGGAAACACATTGCGGTGTCGGGTTTGCTTGTTCATGGTACTTATCTCGGAGGTGTGTTCTACGGCATTTATCTGGGCATGCCAGCAGGCTTAGCCGCCCTCCTAGTAGGCCTTCAACCGCTGTTAACTGCAGCCTGCGCAGGCCCACTGCTGGGTGAACGGCTTACCGGGCGTCAGTGGTTAGGCCTGTTGTTGGGCTTGGTGGGTATCAGCTTAGTATTGGGTAGCAAGCTGGAATTAGGCAGCACGCTGTTTAGCGGTTTTGGCATTGGAGCGCTGTTGAGCGTGATGGCGGCGCTAATAGGTATTTCCTTGGGCACGCTATACCAAAAACGCTACTGCACCAGTATGCCGCTACTATCCGGCGCGGTGATTCAATATATGGCAGCCGGCGTGCTGTTAGGAATTGGCGCACTACTGTTTGAATCTCGCGAGATTGAGTGGAGCACAACATTTATACTAACGCTTGGCTGGCTCGTGCTGATTCTGTCAATTGCCGCTATCCTGCTATTGATGGCCTTAATAAAAAAGGGGGAGGCCTCCCGCGTGGCGAGTCTCTTTTATCTTGTGCCGCCCGTCACCGCGCTACAAGCATGGTGGCTATTTGACGAGCGCTTACCGCTATTAGGCTTAATAGGCATGGTGGTTGCCATTGCAGGTGTCGTCATGGTGGTGCGACCTTCAGCTAATAACAGCGCAAAATGATTAAAACTCCAGGGCTTGGAAAAACATGACAGCACAACCTCATTGCGCCAGGGTAAACGGTGTTTGCAATCGCTGCGATCCGCCTGTCCCCTTTGCGTTTACGATGGCCTTTCAACCGATAGTCGATGTAGCGCAACGCCAGGTAGTCTATTACGAAGCACTGGTGCGAGGCGTGAATGGAGAATCAGCCTTTTCCATCCTTGAGCAAGTCACTGATGAGTTAATGTATCGCTTTGATCAGGCTTGCCGAGTAAAAGCGATTGAGCTTGCCAGCGAGCTAGGCATGGAGGCGCGGCTGTCAATTAACTTCCTCCCTAACGCTGTATATGAGCCGGAAGCTTGCATTCAATCAACTCTCGAAACATCGCAGCGGGTAGGCTGGCCCACCCAGCGGCTTAATTTTGAGATTACCGAAACCGAGCGGGTGGTGGATCGCTCCCGTATGCGCACTATTATTGATAGCTATCGCCGCATGGGCTTCACTACCTCACTGGATGATTTTGGCAACGGCTACGCGAACCTAGACCTACTGACAGAGCTAAACCCCGACACATTGAAAATCGACCGTGAACTGGTCATGGGATGTGATAGCAGTACGCGTCGTCAGGCCATTCTAAAAAGCGTAGTGGCACTGGCTCGGACGCTAGGCACCCAGCTAGTGGCAGAGGGTGTGGAAACCCGCGAAGAGTCGCGCTGCTTGCTAGCACTAGGCATTCCAGTACAGCAAGGCTACTACTTTGCCCGCCCACAAGTGAGAAAGCTTCCCACTGTAGGGCCGGAAAAGTATGACTAAGACAGCAGGGCTAGGGCAGTAGGGCTAGGACCGTTTGACCTCCTCCCCTTCCTCAGCTTCTTAGGAAGCTGCCGCCTGCGGCGGAAAGGAAGGGGATTCCCTGGTTGTCGCCTTCCAGGTTCCTGCTTCGCTGTCCGTTGCCTTCAATGCCTTGGCATTGCCGGTCTTACACAAACTCAACAGGCGTCAATTCCCGAGGGCCCCTCGGTATTTGCTGCAACTCTCGGCACCGGCGAGTAGCGCGGTGCCGGCTTGTAGGATGTTTCGAGCGGCATTGAGGTCACGGTCAATGCCCTGGGTACCGCAGCCTGGGCAATCCCAGGCGCGCACATCGAGCGGCAGTGCCTCCCGCACAAAACCGCAGCCATGGCAGCGCTTGCTACTGGGGTACCAGCGGTCGATCTGGACGAACTGCCGCCCCGCCCACGCCGCTTTGTACTCAAGCTGGCGAACCAACTCCCCCCAGCCGACATCGCTGATCGCTTTGGAAAGGTGACGGTTTTTAACCAGGTTCTTCACCTGCAAACTCTCCGCCGCGATCACTTGGTTGTCGTTCACGATCTGGCGGGTGAGTTGATGCAGGTGGTCACGCCGAGTATCGGCAATCTTGGCATGGCATTTAGCCACTTTTAGCCGCGCCTTGGCACGGTTATTTGAACCTTTTTGCTTACGGCTCAATTGCCGCTGCGCCCGCGCCAGCTTGCGCGCATAGCGTGCCGTATGGCGGGGATTGTTGACCCGCTGACCCTCGCTGGTGACGAATAGGTCTTTCAGCCCCAGGTCGATACCGACCATTTTGGGCGTGATCGGCAGCGCTTTAGTGTCCACTTTGCACAGGCAGCTAATGAAGTAACGACCGGCGCGGTCTTTGGAAACGGTCACCGTGCTGGGTGCTGAGGGCAGGTCGCGGCTCCAGCGGATGTTGAGCGGTTCGCGGCACTTGGCCAGCGTGATCTGGCCATTGCGGTACGAAAACGCCGAACTGGCAAAGGTGGCCGACTGCCGGTGTTTCTTGGATGTAAAGTGGGGGTAGCGTGCCCGCTTGGCAAAGAAGTGTTTGAACGCGGTTTGCTGATGGCGTAAGCATTGCTGCAACGGCACCGAACTAACCTCGGTTAGAAAGGCGGTGTCCGGCTGCTTCTTGAGTTGCGTCAGGAACGCACTGGCGTCGTGATAGCCGATTTTCTCCTGGCGCTGATAGAACGCATTGGTGCGATAGCGCAGCACCGTGTTCCAGACAAACCGGACGCACCCGAACGTCCGCGCCAGCAGGGTTGCCTGCTCGGGCGTCGGATAGAAACGGTATCTGTAGGCGCGTTCGGTTGTCATGGCTTACACATTAGCCATCTAGTGGTAAGAAAACAAGGCGTCCTGGCGGACGCCGCGCTATCCATCCGCTCACTAAAAGTAAGCGGTTTTCCGCGCTGACTGATAACGAGAACAGAACGGCCAGCTAGCTGCCTGGCCGTTACAGCCGTTCGAGATAGGCAGTGCCGCCCAAATTGCGCATTTGTTGGCGAATCCACTGGCTGCGGCGCTCTACTTGGGCGTCGGGGCGGGAGGCACTGCGATTGCGAGGGCTAGGTAAAATAGCGGCCAGCAAGCTTGCCTGACGCTCGGTCAGAGCGCTTCCCGAGGCACCGAAATAGTGGTTGGCGGCCGCCTCTAATCCAAAGACGCCGGTATCCCACTCCGCTACGTTAAGGTAGACCTCTAAAATCCGCTGTTTACCCCATAGCGTTTCAATCAGCAGGGTAAACCACGCTTCTAGTGCTTTGCGCACCCAGCTACGCCCGCTCCATAAAAACACGTTTTTCGCCGTTTGTTGGCTCAGCGTACTGGCTCCCCTGAGCCGTTCACCGTCACGGCTAGCCTCCCAGGCTCGACGCATTTCAATAAAATCGAAACCGCGATGCTGGGGAAAACGCTGATCTTCCGCTGCAATGACCGCTAGTTTGGCATTACTGGATAACTGATCCCAACCACGCCACTGGCGCTGAATATCGATAGGTTCGCTATGAATCCAACTTTGCACCTTACGCTCGACCATCACCATGGAGCCCGGTGGATGCACAAACCGAAACAGCACGACCAAGGCAACCGAGAGCACCACAAACCCAAGCGCACTACGCCAGATAAGACGCCATAGTAAGCGAAGAAAACGGCGTAGCGCGCGATTGAGCATTTCAGAACCCTTAGCGTTTCATGAGGTGTTCCGCATGATAGCGCAAATGATCCTCAATGAACGAGGCGATAAAGAAGTAGCTGTGATCGTAGCCCGGCTGGCGGCGAAGCGTCAGCGGATGATCATGCTCGTCACACACGGCTTCCAAGCGTTCCGGCATAAGCTGCTCTTCCAAGAACTGGTCCGCTTCGCCCTGGTCGATGAACAGCCGCTGGCGGGAAGCACCATTGGCTACTAGCTCGCAGGCGTCGTACTGGCGCCAACGCGATGGGTCATCGCCTAAATAAGTGGTGAATGCTTTTTGCCCCCAGGGGCAGTTCATCGGGTTTACGATAGGTGCAAAGGCGGATACGGAGCGGAAACGTCCCGGATGGCGCAAGGCAAGAATCAACGCCCCGTGTCCGCCCATAGAGTGCCCGCTGATCGACTCACGGCCGTTAACCGGAAAGTGCTGACGCACCACCGAGGGCAGCTCTTCAATCACGTAGTCGTACATGCGGTAGTTAGACTTCCACGGCGCTTGCGTGGCGTTGACGTAGAAGCCTGCACCAGAGCCAAGGTCGTAACTGTCATGCTCACCTGGCAAATCTGTTCCCCGCGGACTGGTATCCGGGCAAACAATCGCCACGCCCAGCTCGGCAGCGATGCGGTGAGCGCCTGCCTTCTGCATAAAGTTTTCGTCGTTGCAGGTCAGCCCTGATAGCCACCACAGCAGCGGCACGCGCTCGTTTTCAGCCTGGGGCGGCAGATAAACGGCGAAGACCATATCGCAGTCCAGCGCCCGGGAGTAGTGGCGGTAGCGCTTGTGCCAGCCACCAAAACTTCGGTTGGCCGACACCAGTTCTAAAGTTTCACTCATGCTCATGGGCAGGCTCCTTGAGAAGATGAAAACGCGGCGGGTCTCCCCTACCGCGTTCGTTTACCCGGTTATCAATACTCTTTGTTCGCTAGATGATACTCAGTAATGCAGGACGGTACGAATACTCTTGCCCTCATGGAGCAGATCGAAAGCTTCGTTGATCTTCTCAAACGGCATATCGTGGGTGATAAAGTCGTCGATGTTGAGCTCACCATTCATATAGCGCTCCACATAGCCCGGCAGTTCGCTACGCCCTTTCACACCGCCGAACGCGGAGCCCTTCCAAACGCGGCCGGTGACCAGCTGGAACGGGCGCGTTGAAATCTCTTCGCCAGCGCCTGCCACGCCGATAATGATCGACTCACCCCAGCCCTTGTGGCAGCACTCCAGCGCAGAGCGCATGACGTTGACGTTGCCGATACACTCGAAGGAGTAGTCGACGCCGCCGTCAGTCATATCCACAATGACCTGCTGAATCGGGTCGCTGTAATCTTTTGGATTCACAAAATCGGTGGCACCAAACTGTTTGGCCAGGGCAAATTTATCTGGATTGACGTCGATCGCGATGATTTTAGACGCTTTGGCCATTACCGCGCCCTGGATCACCGCTAAACCAATCGCACCCAGCCCAAACACGGCAATAGTAGAGCCCGGCTCTACTTTCGCGGTATTCATAACAGCGCCGATACCGGTGGTAACACCACAGCCCAGTAGGCAGATTTTATCCATGGGCGCTTCTTTGGAAACCACGGCCAGCGAGACTTCCGGCAGCACGGTGTACTCGCTAAACGTGGAGGTGCCCATGTAGTGGTGCAACATTTTGCCATCTAGCGAGAAGCGCGAAGTACCGTCAGGCATGACGCCTTTCCCTTGCGTCGCACGCACGCTGCCACATAGGTTGGTTTTACCCGACAGGCAGAATTTGCACTTGCCACATTCGGCGGTGTAGAGCGGAATGACGTGGTCGCCCGGCTTCACGCTGGTGACACCTTCGCCCACTTCTTGAACAACACCCGCGCCCTCGTGGCCGAGTACCGCTGGGAAGTTGCCCTCAGGGTCGGCGCCGGAGAGCGTGTAAGCATCGGTGTGGCACACGCTGGTGGCGGCCATTTTGACCAGCACTTCACCCGCCTTCGGGCCTTCCACATCAATCTCAACTAGCTCAAGCGGCTTACCCGCTTCAAGTGCAACTGCCGCACGTGATTTCATGGTCACTCCTCTGGATTCGCTGTTGTCGAGCACGCTGCGACGTGCTCGCCTAAAAGGTATGAATTATTCGCTATCGCCAGTGACAGGCCCAAATTCGATGGGCAGCCAGCGGTAGCCTTCCTCGTCTTCGACGATATGACCAATGCCAGGGAACGGCATATGGGCACCGGCCACCCAGTGCTTATCCTCAACCGCGCTTTCCAGGACGGCTTCACGAGTGCGCACCGCCTGCTCGGGGTCGGAATCAAATTCGATGGCAACGCTTGGGTCGGCAAACTGCACACCGTAGCTGTGGACGACATCGCCCCACACCAACATGGCATCATCGTCACTGTTGAGCATAAAGCTCGCATGGCCCGGCGTATGGCCGTGGGTGTCTTGCGCGACGATGCCCATTAGCAGCTCATCGCCCGGCGCGAAGGGGCTGAATCGGCCAGCCTCTTGATAGGGAGCCACGGCGTCTTGCGCCATGGTAAAGAAGGCTCGCTCCTCCTCCGGAAGCGCTTGAGAGCGCTCTTCGTCCAACCAGAAGTCAGCGTCGCCTTGACTGGCACGCAGCTCCGCATTGGGGTAAACCGCATCACCGTTCTCATCCGCCAAACCACAGACGTGGTCAGGATGCAGGTGGGTCATCAAGATCGTATCGACCTCTTCTGGCGCATAGCCCGAAGCGCGTAAATTCTGCTCTACTTGGCCTAGGGTGGGGCCAAAGCACGCTGCAGAGCCTGCATCTACCAGCACCAGGTTCTCGCCGGTATGAATTAAAAAGGCGTTTACGGCGGTTTGCATGCCGCTCTCGGCATCAATGAATAGCGCGTTGAGATGGCGCAGAATCTCGTCCTGCTCCATGCCTTTCAGCAGCGAGGTATTTAGAGTGGTGTGGCCATCGTACAGCGCCGTCACTTCGATATCTCCCACCATCATACGGAACCACCCTGGCGCCTGCTCCTGCTGCTGGGCAGGCACCTCTGCCTGGGCAGCAGCGGCCCAACCGGCGCTAATGGCAGCCACTAAAGCACGACGAGACCAGCGTGAAGAGATCATCGGCATAAGCAAGACACTCCATGGATACGCGAAAGGGACTTGCAGTGTAGGTCAGCTAGGCTAAGGGGATAAAGCGGGATACACTCACAAGATTATTGCCACTGAGCAACAATCTAACGTGTAAAAGGGAATACATGCAGCGCTGGGATCGTATTGAAGCGTTTGTGGAAGTGGTGAGGTTGGGTACTTTTTCCGCTGCCGCACGGCATTTAAAAGTCTCTACATCACATATCAGCCGTTTGGTCAGCCAGCTTGAGAACCAGCTTGGCGTACAGTTGCTCTATCGCACCACACGGCAGATCCGTTTAACCGATGCAGGGGCGCTCTACGTGGAGCACTGCCGTCATCTATTTGACGGGCTGCGGGACGCCGAGCAAGCCATTAGCGAACTACAAGCAAAACCCCACGGACTGCTGAAACTGACCTCAGCCACCACCTTTGGTGAGCGCTATATCGCGCCTTTGGTCAATGACTTCCAACGCCTGCATCCGCAGCTTGAGGTGCATATGCACTTCACTAACCGCCCGGTAGAGCTGATTGAAGAAGGCTACGACATTGCCATTCGCATGGGCGTGCTAAAAGATTCCAGCCTGATCGCCAGACGGCTATGCGAACGGCGGGAGTACGTAGTGGGGTCGAAAGCCTATTTTCGCCAAGCCCCTAGGCCCCATACCCTGTCAGAACTGAGCCAACATCGCTGCTTAATCGGCTCGCGCCCCAACTGGCTCTTCGAGGTCAACGGCCAGCGCCGCGAGGTGAAGGTAGAAGGGTGTTGGAGCGGCAACTCTGGCCCTGCCCTGCTAGACGCAGCGCTAAAAGGGCTTGGCCTAGCCCAACTACCGGATTACTACGTGGCCCCTTACCTTGCCAGCGGCGAGCTGGTATCGGTACTGGAGCCTTTTCAGCACAATGATACGGCGGTTTGGGCAGTCTACCCCCGTCATCGCCATCTTTCGCCGAAAATTCGCCAGTTAGTGGATTATCTAGTCGCAAATATTGCCACTTCGCTGGCCGTGACTTAACACTCAATCGCGTTGACCGCGAGGCCGCCTTTTGAGGTTTCTTTGTATTTATCCTGCATATCACGGCCGGTATCACGCATAGTACGAATGACTTTATCCAGCGAGACAAAGTGGTCGCCGTCGCCGTGCAGCGCCATGCGCGCAGCGTTGATCGCCTTTACCGACGCAATCGCGTTGCGCTCGATACAGGGCACCTGTACTAATCCCGCCACAGGGTCACAGGTGAGCCCTAAATTATGTTCTAGGCCAATTTCTGCAGCGTTTTCTACCTGTTTGGGCGTGCCCCCTAGCACTTCGGCAAGCCCAGCGGCGGCCATGGCGCAGGCCGAGCCAACTTCCCCTTGGCAACCCACTTCCGCCCCAGAAATGGAGGCGTTCTTTTTGCACAGGATGCCCATAGCGCCAGCAGCGAGTAAAAAATCCACCACATCCCCGTCGCAGGCGTCTGGTTCAAATTTCAGGTAGTAGGCCAGCACTGCAGGCACTATGCCTGCCGCGCCATTGGTAGGCGCAGTCACCATGCGCTTGCCGGCGGCGTTCTCCTCATTCACTGCTAACGCAAACAGGTTGACCCAATCCATCACGGTAAAGCTAGTCACAATCAGGCGCTGGTTGGCGGGCGGTGTGAGCAACTGTTGATGCAGTGCGTTAGCACGACGGCGTACATTTAAACCTCCCGGCAGCCGCCCGGTGGCTTTCAAGCCGTTATCAATGCTTTGACGCATGGCGTGCCAAATGGTTAACAGCTCTTGGCGAATCACGGCTTCGCTGCGCCAGGCTTTCTCATTTTCAAGCATCAGCTCACTGATACGCAGACCGTGCTGCTGGCAAAGTGCCAGTAGCTCATTCGCCGACTCAAACGGGTAAGGCAGCGCCGTTTTATCTTCATCTAAGCCACCCCGATCCGCACAGGCCTGATCCACATAAAACCCACCACCGAGAGAGTAGTAGGTGTTGGTGGCCACTACTGTCTCGTGTTGATACGCCGTCAGCACCATAGCGTTAGGGTGGAACGGCAGGCAGCGCTCATCCCACTCGATATCCTGTGTTCGATTAAACCCAAGTGCTTGACCATTAGGCAGCATCAGCGGTTCACCGCTGTCTAATGCAGCCAAACGTCCGGCAATTGCATCAGGGTCAACCGCCTCCGGCGTTTCGCCCATCAGGCCCATCACTACCGCCTTATCCGTACCATGGCCAACGCCCGTGGCCGCCAGCGAGCCATGCAGTCTCACCACTAAGCGAGTGATTTCCGAAGCTGTCAGCGCTGTTACAAAATCCCGCGCTGCCCGCATGGGGCCAACGGTATGTGAACTAGATGGACCTATGCCAATTCGAAATAGATCAAAGACGCTAATTGCCATAACGGTACCCGCCCTCAACGGTAATGATTACCTGCTTATAGCTACTTTGCAGCTTTACCCGCTGGCCGTCGAGCATTCTTCAGAAGGTTAGACGTGCGAGCATAGAAAGGTGACGATATAATGAACATTCGCTCCTGCATGTTTATTTGCCTTATTTCTCCCCGTTAATGCTTCACCCCGATAAGGATATTGGTATGTTATCACCTCCCCCGTGGGCAATTAGCTTTCGCACCGCCCTACTTCGTGCCACGCTCTATACGCTCGCCATAGGCGGTATTGCTCAAGGTGGCTACCTAGAGGCGCTTTACCTCCCTGAGGTGCGCTACACCGAGCTTGGCTTCACCGAGTTCACTCAAACGCTAGTGCTGGCTAGCTGTTGCGCCTTGCTTTTGTATATACGCCAAGTGCTTAAAGTATGGCCAACGGTAACGCTGCTATTATTGGCATTTGTGTCTGCTTCACTAGTTCGAGAGCAGGATTACTTTCTGGACACTTACGTGGCAGATAACACCTGGAAGCTGATGGTAGCTCTGATTGTGCTACCGAGCCTTGCTTGGGTCATTATTCACCGCCAACGCTTTCTGGATGAATTCCGCTACTACAGCAATACGTTTTCATTCGGGCTGTTTACGGCAGGCGTGTTGGTCACCTATATCTTCTCCCGCCTCTATGGCCGTCAGGCCTTTTGGCGCGCCGTGCTTGAGGATAACTATCTCCGCATCTTTAAAGATATCGCCGAAGAAGCCATTGAGCTGCTGGGCTATAGCTTGATTTTGTTCGCCATGATTGAGCTACTCTTCCTTGCTCGCCGCCTGCATCGCGCACGGCTGACGCCTTAATTTCGCCCAATGCTAGCCCCTTATTAGCTACACAGTAGCAATATACAAAGTAGCAATATACAAAAAGCCCGCCGTTCGCATGGAACAACGGGCTTTTTGGTCTAACCAACTACTTTCGGTTCAGACTGTCTGCTTATTCGTCTAGGAACGAACGCAGCGGCTCTGAGCGGCTGGGGTGGCGCAGCTTGCGCAGCGCTTTAGCTTCAATCTGACGAATACGCTCACGGGTGACGTCAAACTGTTTGCCTACCTCTTCCAGCGTGTGGTCAGTATTCATATCGATACCGAAACGCATACGCAGGACTTTCGCTTCGCGAGCGGTCAAACCGCCCAGTACGTTGCGAGTCGCTTCGATCAAACCTTCACCGGTGGCCATATCGATTGGCAGCAGCATAGTGCCATCTTCGATGAAATCACCTAGGTGTGAATCGTCGTCGTCACCAATCGGCGTCTCCATGGAGATCGGCTCTTTGGCAATTTTTAACACCTTGCGTACTTTATCTTCCGGCATTTCCAGACGTTCGCCCAGCTCTTCTGGGGTCGGCTCACGGCCCATCTCCTGAAGCATCTGACGGGACACACGATTGAGCTTATTGATCGTCTCAATCATATGGACCGGAATACGAATGGTACGCGCCTGATCCGCGATAGAGCGGGTAATGGCCTGGCGAATCCACCACGTAGCGTAGGTCGAGAACTTGTAGCCACGACGGTATTCGAACTTATCTACCGCCTTCATCAAACCGATGTTGCCTTCCTGAATCAAATCCAGGAACTGTAGACCGCGGTTGGTGTACTTCTTGGCAATCGAGATTACCAAGCGCAAGTTCGCCTCGACCATCTCTTTCTTGGCACGACGCGCCTTCGCTTCACCAATTGACAGCTTACGATTTACCTCTTTGAGGTCGGCAACCGTAAGCTGCACCATGTCCTCTTCAAAGGCAATCTTACGCTGAGAGCGGGCGATATCAGCACGCAGCGGCTCCAGACGATCGGCGTACTTGGGGTACGCTTCCTGGAAGGCATCCAGCCACTTCGGGTCGGACTCGTGGCCAGGGAACGACTTGATAAACGTCTTGCGCGGCACCTTCGCTTTCTTGACGCAAAGCTGCATCACCGCTTTTTCCTGGGCGCGCACCTGCTCGACGCTAATTCGCACCTGACCCACCAAACGCTCGAAGTGCTTCGGCACCAGCTTGATCGGTGAAAACAGCTCGGCAAGACGCTCCTGCTCGAACTTCAGCTCCGCGCTACCCCGGCCATGCTTTGCCAGTGCCGCTTCAACGGCAGCGTGCTGCTCACGGATCTGCTCAAAGCGTGCTTTGGCTTCTTCAGGGTCCGGGCCGCCTTCGCTGGCAGTGGCGTCATCATCTTCGTCGTCGTCGCTGTCACTGTCGATGTCGTCATCATCGCTCAGCTCGGTATCGACCTCCGGCTCCGGCACTTCCGCTTCGGCAACGCCCGGAATGCCCTCATCGGGGTCAATAAATCCGGAAAACAGGTCGGATAAACGCCCAGGAGCTTCTTCGTCCTGGGTAGCGTCATAGGCTTCAAGAATCGAGGAAACCGCGCCTGGCAGGTACGCCAGCGCAGACATCACTTCCCGCGTGCCCTCTTCAATCCGCTTGGCGATTTCGATTTCGCCTTCACGGGTCAAAAGCTCAACCGTACCCATTTCGCGCATATACATACGCACTGGGTCGGTAGTGCGACCAACGTCGCTTTCCACGGCGGCGAGTGCCGCGACGGCCTCTTCCGCAGCGGACTCGTCCGTGGAGTGATCCGACATCATCAAAGTGTCTTCATCCGGCGCTTCCTCAACGACACTGATACCCATGTCGTTGATCATGCCAATGATGTCTTCCACTTGATCCGGGTCGGCGATATCCTCGGGTAGATGGTCGTTGACCTCGGCATAGGTCAGGTAGCCCTGCTCCTTGCCGCGCGCGATCAACTCCTTCAGACGTGACTGCTGCTGCGCATTTCCAGCCATAGAAACCCTATCTCGACGAAGAAGAATGAAACACCTGGGGCGCTGAATCGATTAAACTCAACAAGCCGAACAGTATAGCGTAAATAGCCGGATTTTTTCCAGCGAAACGTATTTGCGCGGTCATTCAGGTGTGTTAGTTTGTTCGGTTAGGCCAGCGCCTGGCGACTAACCCTGTATGTGGTGCTGAACACTGGGAATTCAACCCAATAACGTCAAACTCTCTCTTATTGGCGCTGAGATAGTTCAATTAGTAGCTCTCCTACCCGCCGCCGCTGCTGTGGGTCAAGCTTCTGGCCCGAGCGCTCCAGCGTTAAAAGTGCATCGTACTCTTCCTGGGGCGAGCGCTTACGCTGCTTATCCTTAAAATGCTCCACAAGCCCCTTTAGTTCAGAGGCTAACGTCGACTTGGGGATAGGCAACTCACGCATAGCCAGCTCAGCCAGCCACTGCCCCTCCTGACTTCCCTGAAAGTGAGCCAATATCACGTGCGGGCTGCGGTAACGGCCAGCCTGCAGCAGGGTTATCAGATGTCGGCATAACGATGCTTCTTCGCTTTCCGGCAGCCAATCGAGTGACTCCGGTAGTGATGCCACCAAACGCGGTTCGTGCAGCAACAGCTGCACAATACGGCCCACCGTAGAAAGCGCTTGAGGCGCTGCCCCTCGGCGACGGCCACCACGGCCAGCGGAGCGGCGCTGAACCTGCTCCGGCGGTGCATCTTGGGTAGGCTCCTCCACCGGCACCCACTGCGACGACGCTTTTGCGGCTGCCGTGCGCTTATCCAACAGCGCCTGCAGCTGCGACTGCGCCAGCCCACTACGCTTTGCCAACGCTTCAAGCAGTAGCGATTTGAGCATGCCTTCGGGCACTTTGTTCAGCGCCTCCAGCACCTGGCTGGCAAACCGTTCACGCCCCTCCACCGTGTTCAGGTCGCGCCCCTGGGCAGCCTGCTCAAAAAGAAACTCCGAGAGCGGCATCGCGCAGGTGACACGATCCTGAAACGCCTCGCTACCTTCCCGACGAACCAGTGAATCTGGGTCGTCGCCTTCGGGCAGGAATAGAAAGCGCGCCTCGCGGCCATCAATCATTTGTGGCAGCGCAGTTTCCAGGGCACGGCTAGCCGCTTGGCGGCCGGCGCGATCACCGTCGAAGCAGAACACCACGCGGCTCACCAGCCGAAACAGGCGGCTCAAGTGGTCTTCCGTGGTCGCGGTGCCCAAGGTAGCCACGGCGTTATGAATGCCGTACTGGGCCAGCGCCACCACGTCCATATAGCCCTCCACCATCACCAACTGCTCTAGCTTGCTGGAGGCTTGGCGTGCCTCATACAAACCGTATAGTTCGCGCCCCTTATGAAAGACAGGAGTTTCTGGTGAATTGAGGTATTTCGGCTGCTCATCCCCCATGACCCGGCCGCCAAAGCCAAGCGTACGGCCACGCAAATCGCGGATGGGAAACATTACCCGGTCGCGGAAGCGGTCATAGGTACGTCCGGTGTCCTCCCGGTGAATCAGCAGGCCGTACTCCACCTGCACCGGCTCGCTAATGCCTTTTGCAATAAGGTGCTGCTTTAACGCCTCCCAACCACCCGGCGCGTAACCAATGCCGTAGGTGTCGATCACCTCTGGCGAAAGCCCGCGCCCTTGCAAGTAGCGCTGGGCGCTTTGCCCTTCCTGCATTTTCAGCCGCTCGCGGTAGAAGCTGGCGGCCACTTCCAACAGGTTGACGCCCTCTTTACGCTTCTTCTCACGCTGCTGGGCACGCGGGTCATCAGCCCCCTCACGGGGCACATCCAACCCTAAACGCCCAGCCAATTGCTCTACCGCTTCGGGGAACGGCAGCTTGTCGTACTCCATTAGAAAACGCAGTGCGTTACCGTGGGCGCCGCAGCCAAAGCAGTGATAAAACTGCTTATCGGCGCTCACCGTAAACGACGGTGTTTTTTCCTGGTGAAACGGACACAGGCCAGAGAAGTTGCGACCCGCTTTTTTGAGCTGCACGCGCTCGCCAACCACTTCCACCACATCAACGCGGCCAAGCAGGTCGTCAATAAAACGCTGTGGAATTTGGCCTGCCATGAACTGCGGGCATCCTCGCGCGAAGCGCTTATGGGCGGGCCTAACGTCATCAGGCAGCGCACCCGATCACCTTAAACCGCGCAAAACACACATCACAGAACGAAAAACAAACGGCCACCTAAGTGGCGGCCGCTTGGCATCCCTCTTGAGACAACCAGCTAACCGCGCTGGCTCTCCCTAGGTACGGATCAATAGAGCCGTTCGAAACGCTTACGCTCACGCTGCAACTTCTTAGCGTGACGTTTTACGGCAGCTGCCGCTTTGCGTTTACGCTCAGCAGTCGGCTTCTCGTAGTGCTCGCGACGACGTACTTCAGACAGAACGCCAGCTTTTTCGCAAGAACGCTTGAAGCGACGCAGGGCGACGTCAAACGGCTCGTTATCACGTACTTTTACAGAAGGCATTAAGCACTCACCTACCTTAAGGAGTCTTGAGTTCGGATAGTACGCACACCGAACAAGACGGTGTACGACCCAGTTTTTACAGCGCACAGTAGTCTAGTCGCGGTTGACGATCTTTGCAAATGCTTACGCCCCTTTAGTACCACAATGCTAAACTAGCCGATTTTAAGCCTCTGCCTTATCACCTACACGAGTTCTTTTGCTATGCGCGTACTGGGCATTGAAACGTCTTGCGACGAAACCGGCGTCGCCATCTATGATACCGCGTTCACCGGTGGCCGCGGCCTGCTGGCTGATGCGCTGTATAGCCAAATCGCCATGCACGCCGAGTACGGCGGCGTGGTGCCCGAACTGGCCTCCCGTGACCATACCCGCAAGCTGTTGCCATTGATTGATCAGGTACTCAAGGACGCCAGCCTCACCCGTAACGACTTGGACGGCATCGCCTACACCGCCGGGCCGGGACTCGTCGGCGCCCTGATGGTCGGCGCCAGCACCGCCCACGGCATGGCCAAAGCGCTGGATATTCCGGTGCTTGGCGTTCACCACATGGAGGGCCACCTGCTGGCCCCAATGCTGGAAGATGACGCCCCTGAGTTCCCGTTTGTGGCGCTATTGGTCTCAGGTGGCCACACCCAGCTGGTGGAGGTACAAGGATTGGGGCACTACCGGCTACTGGGTGAGTCGGTGGACGACGCCGCTGGGGAAGCCTTTGATAAAGCCGCTAAAATGCTCGGCCTTGCCTACCCAGGCGGCCCGCTGGTGGCCAAACTCGCTGAACAGGGCGATCCGAAGCGGTTTCGTTTTCCACGCCCGATGACCGACCGCCCCGGCCTGGATTTTAGTTTCTCCGGTTTAAAAACCCATACCCTCACCGCGATTCGCCAGTTAGAGGCAGCAGGTGAGCTGGATGAACAGGCGAAAGCCGATATTGCACGGGCCTTTGAAGAGGCCGTGGTGGATACGCTGGTGATCAAATGCCGCCGAGCGCTCGACCAAACCGGCCTAAAGCGCATTGTGATGGCGGGCGGCGTGAGCGCCAATACCCGTCTGCGGGAGCGGCTAGCGCTGGAGACACAAAAGCGCCAAGCCCGCGCTTACTACCCCCGCGGGCGTTTTTGTACCGACAACGGCGCCATGATTGCCTACGTCGGCGCACAGCGCTTGGCGGCGGGCGAACGGGATGACAACGGCGTGATGCAGGCCACTCCCCGCTGGCCGCTTGATACCTTAAAGGCGCCTGAATAGCCCAAGCGCCTACCGGCGAAGATGAGGCTCTTCCCCCCGGCGCAAACGGCGGATATTCAGACCGTGGCGGGCCAGCACCAACAGGCTAAAGCCGCCTACCACGCCAACATAGCCTGGGGCTAACCACAGGCACAGTAGCGGCGCTAACAGCGCGCTGATGAGCGAAGCCGCCGCTGCGGTGCGTAAGCGCCACGCCAGCACTGCCCAGCCGAGCGCCGTTAGCAGCGCCACGCTGGGTACCAACACCAGCAGCACGCCAAACGCGCTGGACACCGATTTACCACCACGAAAGCCATACCAGAGGGGGTAGCTATGACCCAGCAGTACGGCGAGCCCCACGATGCCCTGCAACCATACCGGCAGCGCTAGCAGCTTGGCGGCCAGCACCGCAGGCACCCCTTTTAGCGCATCGAGCAGCAGCGTGGCAGCAGCAAGCCGCGGGCCATACAGGCGCAACACGTTGGAGAACCCAGGGTTACCGGAGCCGCAAAACCTTGGGTCGGCCATACCTGCCCAGCGGCATACGCTTACTGCCGCCAGCCAACTACCGCTCAAATAGCCGATTATTATCCATATCATGGCCCGCCCACCCTGGCATTGGCAGCCAACATCGCTGCCTCTCTGTCGTTTCTCGTCATCCTCAAGTACAATCGCCCGCTTGTTGACCTGGGGGAAGGCCTGTGGACCGCATTTTGATCGAAGCACTCACCGTAGACACCGTCATCGGTGTGTACGACTGGGAACGCACGATAACGCAATCGCTGAGCCTGGATCTATCGCTGGCAACCGATATCCGGCCAGCCGCCGCCACGGATGACTTACACTTAACGCTGGATTATGCTGCGATCTGCCAACGAATCCAGCAGTTCGCCAACGAGCATCAGTTCGCCTTGGTAGAAACCTTCGCCGAGCGCCTTGCCGCCTGCTTGCAGCATGAGTTTCCCATTCCTTGGCTGCGTATGACTGTCCGCAAGCCTGGGGCCGTGCCGCAGGCGGTGAGCGTTGGCCTTGAGATTACCCGCGGTACATTGCCGGAGGCGACCAAGGACCCAAGCCTATGACCCTGGTAACCCTCAGTTTAGGCAGTAACATCAACCCCGATACCCATATCCGCCTCTGTCTAGATGCCTTGGAAGCTACGTTTAGCAGCTTGCAGATATCGCGTATTTTTGAAAGTGAGCCGGTGGGCTTTAAAGATAGCCGTAACTTCTACAATCTAGTGGTGGCCTTTTATAGCGACTGGTCGGTGGGCGAGCTTCAGAAGTGGTCTAAGCAGCTTGAAATCGATCATGGCCGCACCCCCAATATGACCAAATATAGCCCCCGCGCCCTGGATATTGACCTACTTACTGTCGGTAACGCTTGCGGCACGATAGATGGGGTCGCCCTGCCCCGTGCGGAAATCACCCACAACGCCTTCGTACTGCAGCCGCTAGCGGAGCTACTGCCCGACGAGCGCCACCCTGCCTGCCAAACCCCCTATGCCACGCTTTGGAAGCGCTTTACGCTAGGTGACCAGCGCCTGTGGCCAATTGACTTTCATTGGCGAGGCCGCTGGATTTCTCAAGCGGACCCGCAACCCCGCACGGCTATGGCGCGCTAGCGCTCCTGCTATGTTTTAGCTTAACGCGTTGGCAACTGCCTGTTGGCGATGCTGGCGCAGAGCTTCTCCTAATGCAGCCCCACGATACCCTTCACTGAATAGTGCCTGTGGACTCACCGCCTGCGCAGCCTGCCACGCTGCTTGCAGTGGGATTTGGCGCTCCGGTGCTAAACCGCCGATCAGCTGTAGCTGCGCCGTTACCTGAGCGGGCTTGCGCCAGGCATCCAGCCGCTCCAGCCAGTGCAGTACCCCCTCATCGCTTAACGGCTCGTTCAGCAGCGCTTTCGTGAGCGCGGTATGGCGGGCCAATTGCGCCACCGCGTTGGGTAGCCGTAGCCTGCCCGCTAGCGCTTCTCGCTGCTCATCGCTGAGTACCGATACCAACAGTGCGTAGCGCCAATGGGCCAATGGCAATGGGCTATCGACCGGCGCAGGGGCTAGTGCCTCCAGCGCGGCGGTTAGGGTCTCCTCAGCGTCAAACTCCGGCCACCACGTTACCAAAGCGCCGCACGCGGCCAGCGTCGTAAAGTAGCACTCTGGGTTGGGTTCCCCCAGCGCCTTTTCGGTCTCTACCCACACCCGCTCGGCGGCTAGGTGGCCAAGCTCACCACTTTGGCTCACTTGGCGCATTAGCGCTTGGGTTTCCGGCGCAATGGTAAAGCCCAGGTGGGCATAACGGGCTAAAAAACGCGCGGTACGCAGTACCCTCAACGGGTCTTCGCTAAATGCGGGCGACACATGGCGCAGCAGGCGCTGCTCAATATCCCGCTGGCCGTGGAAAGGGTCCGTTAGATGGCCATCGGTACCCTGGGCAATGGCATTGATTGTCAGATCACGCCGAGAGAGATCCTCTTCCAGCGTCACATCGGGGCTAGCATACACCTCGAACCCCCCGTAGCCGTGACCAGATTTACGCTCAGTACGTGCCAGCGCGTACTCTTCCGCTGTTTGCGGGTGCAGAAACACCGGAAAATCCCGGCCAACAGGTTTAAAGCCCCGCTGGCGCATCGCTTCCGGCGTGGCTCCCACCACTACCCAATCATGATCCACCACCGGCCAGCCAAGCAGCGCATCCCGCACCGCGCCGCCTACCCGATACACCTCAAGCCCTTGGGTCAATGCATCCTGTTGAAACACTTAACGGCCTCCTTGCAGGCTGGGTACGCTGGTGCGCTCGCCGGTATCGAGGTTCAGCGCGGTGAGTGCGCCGCCCCATACACAGCCGGTATCCAACCCTTGAACGTTAATCTTCGCATTCGGGGTGCGCCCTTCCAGCGCCGCCCAGTGGCCAAACAGAATCCGCAGATTATCCTGACGAGCAAACTGAAACCAAGGGGCAAACCCTTTCGGGGCGCTATCAAGCCCCTCTTTGGCAGCAAAATCGAGGCGCTCTTGGGCGTTGATAAAGCGCATACGGGTAAACACATTAACAATGCAGCGCAGCCGATCCATCCCCTCCAGATCATCGTGAAACCGGTCGGGCTGATTGCCGAACAGCTGGGCCAGAAACGCGCCAGCGCTTTCGCCCTGTAGTGCCGCTTGCACCTCATCGCTCAGCGACAGCGCTTGCTGGGCACGCCAGCTCGGCAGCACGCCTGCGTGGGTCATCAGCGTATCGCCCTCTTGCACCGCCAGCGGCTGACTCTGCAGCCAATCCAACAGCGCTTCCCGGTTGGGCGAGGCGAGAATATCGTCTAGGGTATCGTTTTTCTTCAGTTTGCCGCCCCCGCGCGCCACCACCAGCAAATGGAAATCGTGATTGCCCAGCACGCAGCGAGCCGTACTCCCCAGCGCCTTGACCTCCTCCAGACAGGCTAGTGAATCTGGGCCACGGTTAATCAAATCCCCTACGAGCCAGAGCGTATCGCTTGTCGGGTTAAAGTGTATCTTTTCCAGCAGGCGAACAAACTCGGCATGGCAGCCGTGCAGGTCGCCAATGACATAGGTACTCATGGGCATTCCCGACTAACAGAATTAGTGCAGTTGGCGTGGCACCGCCAGGCGGAACGGTGCAACGGGCACATCGAAGGCCCGTTGGGTATAGGTGTTGAGCAGCGTGTAGGCGCCTTCCATCACGCCTACCGGCGTTTGCAAAATCGCCCGGCTGGTATAGCGGAAGCGCTGGCCTGGGCCAATTAGCGGCTGCTGCCCCACCACGCCTTTACCGCGCACCTCTTGGCTGTCGCCGCTGCCCTGGGTGATTTTCCAGTAACGCGCCATTAGCTGTACGCTGTGCGGGCTTTGGTTATGAACCGTCACCGTGTAGCTAAACACGTAGCGGGATTCGCTGTCGCTAGACTCTGCGTCACGAAACTCCGGCGTGACGCTCACCTCAATGTCTAAACCGCTCAAGCCTCATCACTCCCCTTAGTATCACCGTTAGCCACTGCGCTGGCCGCCTCATCGGCAGCTACTTGGTTGGCAATTGCCACATACTCCGCCACGGTTAGAGTTTGCGGCCGCCGTGCAGGGTCAATGCCTAGCGCTTCCAACGTGTCGGCACTCACCCGCCCTTTCAGGTTGTTCCGCAGGGTTTTACGCCGCTGGCCAAACGCCAGCTTCACCAGCTCGAATAGCAGCGCCGGGTCATCGGCGGTGTGGGGCAGGTGTTCGTGGGGCGTTAAGCGCACAATCGCGGAATCTACCTTCGGACGCGGTACAAAGGCTTCCGGCGGCACGATGAACAGCTGGTCTACCTGGCAGTAATACTGCGCCATGACGGAAAGACGGCCCCAGTCGGTGCTGCCTGGCTCGGCAGCCAAGCGCTCTACCACCTCTTTTTGCAGCATAAAGTGCATATCGGCAATGGCGTTGCCCATGGTCAGTAGATGCACAATCAGCGGCGTGGAGATGTTGTAGGGCAAGTTACCCACTACCCGCAGCGCCGGGCCATCGCCCTTCAGCTCGGCAAAATCGAACTTCAGCGCGTCGCCTTCATGAATCACGAAGTCGGGGTAGTTAAAAAACTGCACCCGCAGGCCAGGAATCAGGTCGCGGTCGAGTTCGATTACTTCCAGCTTGCCGGTTGCCTCTAACAGCGGCGCCGTCAGTGCCCCTTGCCCAGGGCCGATTTCAACGAGTCGGTCACCTTCACGTGGCCCAATGGCGCGGATGATACGAGAAATAATACCGAGATCCCGCAGAAAGTTTTGACCGAAACGTTTACGAGCGCGGTGCTGCTGAGGCACTTGAGACATCTAACAGTGTTCCTTGGAGGGTTGATTCATGAAGCGGCCAGGGTGCTGGCACGCTGGGCAGCAAGCCGCTGTGCAAGCGATAGCGCAACGCCCAGGCTGTTGGGGTCGGCCATGCCGCGGCCCGCCAAATCCAGCGCGGTGCCGTGGTCCACTGAGGTACGTACCAGCGGTAGGCCAAGGGTAATATTCGCAGCTTGCCCAAAGCCTGCGTATTTTAGCACTGCCAGCCCCTGGTCGTGATACATCGCCAGCACCGCATCGACACCCGCCAAGTGGCGTGGGGTGAACAGCGTGTCGGCGGGCAGCGGGCCTTGGATGTCCAGCCCCTCGGCGCGTAAGGCATTAAGCGCCGGAATAATCGTATCCAGCTCTTCGCGGCCCAGGTGGCCATCCTCCCCCGCGTGGGGGTTCAGCCCGCAAACCGCAATGCGTGGGTTCGGGATACCAAACTGGCGTTGAAGATCGGCGGCCAGCAGGCGGCTAATCCGGGTGACCCGCTCAAACGTGATGGCATCCGCCACGTCACGCAGCGGCAGATGGGTCGTCACCAGCGCCACGCGCAAATCACTGCTGCCCTGCCAGCTCTCGTTATTGGCGTGCAGCGCGGCATCGGTGGCCAGTAGCATCACCACTTCATCCACGCCGCAGGCATCGCGCAGCCACTCAGTATGGCCGGTGAAGCGGGGATAGCCACCTTCGATAATCACTCCTTTATGCAGCGGCGCGGTGACTATTGCCGCGGCCAGCCCTGCTTGGCAGGCGTCCACGGCAATTTGCAGTGTCTCTAGCACGTAGCTGGCGTTGGCGGGGTTAAGCACCCCAGGCGTGGCGGGTTCGCGTAGGGCCGCAGGCCATACCAACAAACGCCCAGGAGACGAGACCTCCAAGCTGCCCGGTGCGGCTTCGACGACCTCTATCGCTAGGCCAAGCAGCTCAGCGCGCTGGCGCAGCATCTGCGGGTCGCCCACCGCTACCGTGTTGGTAAGCTGCCCACGGGCGGCCAGCATTAGCGTTAGCTCTGGCCCAATACCAGCGGGCTCGCCGGTGGTTAATAGCAGCGGCAAAGCCATTAGAGGCGAATATCCACAAAGGCCTGTTCGCGGATTTCACGCTGCCAGATTTGCAGTTCTTCGTTGGCACGACGCTGGAAAATGGCTTGGCGAACCTGCTCCCGACGGCTCTCTTCGGTGACATCCTGGCGGCGACGCTCCAGCACTTCGATAACGTGGTAGCCAAACTGGGAGCGCACCGGCTCGGAGAGCTGGTTGGGGCTAAGCGATGTCATGGCCTCTTCAAAGGCGGGTACCGTTTGTCCTGGGCGTACCCAGCCAAGGTCGCCGCCGTTCATGGCGCTGCCACGGTCGTCGCTGTACTCACGGGCCACGGAGGCGAAATCTTCGCCCTGCTGCAGGCGCTGGCGGGCTTCTTGGGCACGGGCGCGGGCTTGGTTTTCATTGCGCGTAGGGGTTAGCTCTACCAGCACGTGGCGTGCACGGGTCTCTTCAATAAAGGCTTTCCCCTGCTGGCTGGGCTGCTGGCTCAAAAAGCGCTCCACATCGCGATCGGAAACCGTCACTCGCTGGCTGATCTGGCGCTGCTGTACTTGGCGCATCAACATTTCGCGGCGTACATCCTCGCGCACTTCCGCCAACGTCATACCATCGGCTTCTACCGCATCGGCAAACTGGTCCAGGGACATGCCGTTGGATTCGGCAATATTGCGTAGTTGGCGGTTGAGTTCGGTGTCATCCACGCTGAGGTTCGCTTGGCGGGCCATCTGCAGTTGGATTTCATCCATGATCATGCGCTCCAGCACTTGCTGGGCCAGCTGGCTGCGCGGCGGCAAGTTACCGCCTTGGGCCGCCGCCTGCTGTTCCACTTGGGCGATACGCTCATTCAGCTCGCTACGCATAATCACGCCGTCGTTGACAACCGCCACGACGCTATCCAGTTGCTGGCGCTGGGCCGACTCAAAGTTTTGTGCATGGGCGGTCAGCGGAACCAGCGCCGCGCCAGTGCCCAGGCAGAGCACCATCATGCTGCCAACCGACAGCCGTTTTGCCCGTTTTGTGAGGGCGCAGGTCAGCAGGGTCTTTCTGGTCATCATAAAAAGTCTCTTTCAGTCGCTATCAAAGTGGTCGTTAGAGGGGCGTGGGGCGGTAGCCAGGAATCGCCTGTTCAAAGTAGCCGTCGGCCTCTTGACCAACACCACCTAGACCACGAAACACAAAGCGCAAGAATAGCCCGCGGTCGTTGAAGTCATCGCCAATCCGCGCCGTATCGTTATCATCAACCCATTCGCGCCATACCAGCTGCACACCGTAACAGCAGTCGTTCCACTGCAGGCCCGCTAGCTGCTCCAGCGGCCGGTCGTTGGTTTGATCGTGCAGGTAGCGGCCAATCAAATCAATCCTTGGGCTGGCTTTCCAGGCCAGCGAGAGATCCCACTCTTCACGGCTGTAGTCGCGGAAACCATCGTCCCCCGGCACCACGCTCGGGTCGAACCCTTCGATCTCCCAACGGTAGCCAAGGTTCACTACATGCCCTTCTGGATGGCGGTAGCGTACATCCACGCTGGAGCGCTCGGTCTGTTCGCGCTCGTCATCGTAGAGCCATTCGTAGCCGGTGCTCCAGCGATCGGTGATCTGCCAATCCAAGCGAGTGACCAGCGGGGAGCGGTCGCGGGTCGCCTGGTAGCGGCTCTGCGGATTGACGGTGGGGGCTTCACTGGGACGTGGCGGCAAGGTATCCGGGTCGCCTTCGCTATCAATCCGCCGTTCGGAGAAGTAGTAGCTTTGGCCCACGCCCAGGGTGAGCCGGTCGCGTCCGGCGCTATCTTCGATAAAGCGTGACTGCACGCCCAATGACACCCGATTGAGGTCACCCACGCGGTCGGCACCGGAGAAGCGGTGCGGCGACCAAAGCTGATCCCAGGAGAACGCCCGTTCGCGACTATCGAAATCGGGCAGTTGGGTCTGGTCGGTGCGCGGCACGTAGGCATAGTTCACCCGCGGCTCTAGCGTTTGCCGGTAGTCGCGCCCGCCCAGTTCAAGCTCGCGCTCGAAGACCAAGCCACTGTCGATGGAAGTAATCGCCACACTGCGGGTGGGCGAGGTAGCACGGTCGGTCACGCGGTCGCCATAATCCAGCTGGTAAGCGGTGTGCCATAATTCGGTACGCGGTTCGATGTAGCCCCAGGGCTGCTCGTAGCGCCAGCCTACGGCGGGGGTTAAGTGCAAGCGCGAACCGGTTGCCGCTTCGCGCTCTGGCACCCGCCGCTCATCCACATCGCGCCAGAAGTAGGTGGCATTTGAGCGCCACTGGGTATACAGGCCGCTGCCCAACTGCCAGTCGGAGTTGGCAGTTAAGCTGGGCAGGCGATAAAACGGACGATCGGTGTCGCTGAGCGGGTCTTCCAGGCGCTGAAAGCCCTGGGCGCGGGCATCCAGCTGCCAGCGTTCACCCCGGTAATCGACCTGGGCCAAGCGCTCCATACTCACGCGGTCGCTGTTGCCGAACTCACCGCCAAAGTCGTCAAAGTAGCGGCCATCGCTGGCCGCGCCGTAACGTAGCTGGTAGTGGCTGCGTGGCGCTAGCGTGCCCGCGTGCTGGGCATCAATATACCAGCGCTGCTCGCCTTCAAAGCGGTTGTCGCCGTTATTGGTGCCGCCATCGCTATCGAGATAACCGCCCTCTATCAGCCCTTGGCTCTGTTCCAGCAGGTAGCGGTACTCGCCATTGAGCAGCAGCCCACGGTCGGACATCCAGCGCGGCGTAATGGTGGCGTCCTGATTCGGCGCGATGTTCCAGTAGAATGGCTGGGTGTAGTCAAAGCCGTCGCTGGAAAAACTGACCGAGGGCGACAGCAGCCCGGTATGGCGGCGGTCATCAATGGGGAAGCGTAGCCACGGCCAGTAAAACACCGGTACATCTTTAACTTCTAGGCGCGCATGGCGGGCAGTGCCAAACCCGGCAGCTTGGTCAAGGCGAATATCGCTACCCACCAACTGCCAGCTATTGGCGCCGGGGTCGCAGGTGGTAAAGGTGGCATCCTGCAGGCGGTACTGATTTTCGCCGGTCTGCTCTAGCTGGCTGGCCTGGCCGCGCAGGTGCTGGTCGTAGAGTACGTAGTGGCTGTTACGCAGCGAAGCGCGGTCTTCATTCAGCATGAGGGTGGCTTGCTCGCCACGCACCAGGGCCTGTCCGTCGCGGATAGCCAGGTTGCCCTCGGCCTCCACCCGCTGGCGGTCTGCGGGAAGAAAGACGCGCTCGGCCTCAAGCTCGGTATTGCCCCGGCGCAGCACAACGTCGCCGCGCAGCAGTGCCTCTCCATCGGCGGCATAATCCACTTCCTGGGTTTCCACCGAGAGCGTTTCCGGGTTCTCCTCCGCTGGCAAGCGGTAGCCGGGCATCACATAGCGCCCCCGGCACAGCTGTTGCGGCGCTTCGTCTTGGCTCCAGGCCTGCCAGTCCAGGGCCTCTGCGGGCAGGGCTTGGCCCTGCGCCACCGCTGAAAACGAGGCGCCAGCGAGCAAACTGCCCAGCAGCGTATGCGCAACCGGTGCGGTGCGCGAGATTCGCTTGCCCATGTTCGTTATCCTTGGCATCCAGAATCGGTATTATACAGCCCGCATGATGCCCGACCAGCAAGGAGCTTGCATGTCCTCTTCTCGGATTGACGCCCTCACTCAGTGGGCGGCGCAACACCACGGCCTTGATAGCGCCGCCATTCGCCTCTCTGCTGCGGGCGGCGACGCCAGTTTTAGGCGCTATTTTCGGCTAACGCTGCCGAATGGCAACACCCAAATCGTCATGGATGCCCCCCCGGCCCAGGAGGACTCGACGCCGTTTGTGGCTATCGGCCAGCGCTGGCACGCCGCCGGACTCCCTGTGCCCACCATTCACGCCAGCGACTTAGACGCCGGTTTTTTGCTGCTTGATGACTTAGGTGACACACCGCTGCAGGCCACCTTTAGCGATCCGGCGCGCACGGAACAAAACCACCTTGCCGCGCTTTCGCTGATTGCCGAGCTGCAAAACCGCGCCAACCCAGCCGCCCTACCTGCTTACGATGCTGCCCTGCTCGGCAAGGAGCTGGATCTGTTTCCCGAATGGTGCCTAGGGCGCTGGCTGTCGTTACCGGTTCCCGATAGCTGGGAGGCGCTGCGCGACACATTAATCCAACGCGCATTGGAACAGCCGGTGGTGAGCGTTCACCGCGATTTTGATGCGATGAACCTGATGCTGCACGATCAAACGCTTTATATGATCGACTTCCAGGACGCCGTGGCAGGCCCGCTCAGCTATGACGTTATTTCCCTGCTGCGGGGCCGCTACTGCCGCTTTAGCCCTGAACAGTTTGCCTCCTTCGTCGGCACGTTCTATCAGCAGGCGCGGCAAGAGGGTCGCCTGACCCGCTCGGTCAGCGAGGCAGCCTTTTTAAACCAGTGCCACGCCATGGCTGCCCAGCGCTCGCTGAAAGTGCTAGGCATTTTCTGTCGGTTGACGCTGCGCGATAGCAAACAGGGCTATTTAGCCCGCTTGCCCCACTTTTTGGCGCACCTGGAAGATAGCCTAGCGGCCCTATCGCAACACCGCGAGTTTGCCGATTGGGTAACGGGCGTGCTGCGCCCGGCAATTATGCAGCGTCTGGAAGAGGACGCTCCATGAAGGCGATGATTTTGGCGGCAGGCCTTGGCAAGCGGATGCGCCCACTCACCGATCACTGCCCTAAACCATTGCTGCCCGTAGCGGGCAAGCCGCTCATCGTCCACCACCTGGAGCGCTTAAAGCGTGCGGGCATTGATGAGGTGGTGATCAACGTGAGCTACCGCGCCGAGCAGATTATGGCGGCGCTGGGGGATGGCTCGGCACACCAGCTGCGTATTCACTGGAGCCAGGAGCCGAGCCCGCTGGAAACCGGCGGCGGCATTCAACAAGCGTTGCCGCTGCTGGGCGATGCGCCGTTCTTACTGGTCAATGGCGATGTGTGGTGTGACTACCTACCGAGTGCTTCCGCGCTGGTAGCAGGTGATCTGGCGCATCTGGTGTTGGTGGATAACCCCGCCCATCACCCTGAAGGCGATTTTGCACTTCGCCAAGGGCGCGTTTCACCACACGGGGAGGCTCGCTTCACCTTTGCAGGCATCAGTTTGATACGCCCGGAACTGGTCGCCGGTGAGCCCCCCGGTGCCTTTGCGCTGGCGCCGCTATTAAAGCGAGCTATGGCAGATCAGCACGTTAGCGGCGAGCACTTTGCGGGCCACTGGGTCGATGTGGGAACACCTGAACGGTTGGCCGAGCTTGATAGGCACCTTCAATCAGCCTGATACCCGTCGGTGGCGCACGATGAAGCCGTGCGTTGCCCCCTAGAAATGTTATGCTGCGCGACTTACCTTTCGTCGCCAAGATGAGGAGAGCAACGTGAAAGCACGGGTAAAATGGACCGATGGCCGCCAGTTCGTGGCGGAATCCGGTAGTGGACACAGCGTTGTGATTGACGGCCCACCCAACCATGGCGGCCGCAACACCGGCCCTCGGCCGATGGAAATGCTGCTAATGGGCATGGGCAGCTGCACCGCCTTTGATATTTTGAACATTCTTGATAAGGCCCGTGCGGATGTCACCGACTGCGTGGCCGAGCTGGACGCCGAGCGCGCCGATGAAGTGCCGTCTGTGTTCACCAAGATTCACGTCCACTTTGTGGTCACTGGTCGTGGCTTGAAAGAGAAACAGGTTCAGCGGGCCGTGGAGCTTTCGGCCGAGAAGTACTGCAGCGCCTCAATTATGCTGGTGAAGGGCGGCGTTGAGGTCACCCACTCCTACGAGATTGTCGAGGCTTGAACCACACGCCGCGACGGCTCCCCTCGGGTTCAAAAAAAATTGCGTGGCCGGATGCAACCCACGCCGCAGGCGGGCATAATACGCCCGCTTGTTTTTCCCCATACTGCGTAGTGCGGGGCCGCCTGATGAATCGCGGCTGCGTCAGCACGGTAACAAGTGTTTATCGGTTCCGGCGCTGGATCGTCGGGGTGTCTTCATCTGCCATAGGGAGGTTCGGACGTGTCAGATAATCTCCGACTCCACGGGTTCAACAACCTGACAAGCTCGTTGAGCTTCAATATTTACGACATCTGTTACGCCAAAACCGAAGAGCAGCGTGCGGCTTACATCGACTATATCGATGAGCTTTACAACGCCGAACGTTTGACGCAGATTCTTAAGGACGTGACGAATATCATCGGCGCTCATGTGCTGAATATTTCGCGCCAAGATTACGAGCCCCACGGCGCCAGCGTAACCATCCTGATCGCTGAACACGAGCTGGATGAGCCAACCGCAGGGCAAACCGAACCGGGTCCTGGTCCGCTACCGGAAACCGTGGTGGCCCACTTGGATAAAAGCCATGTGACGGTACACAGCTACCCGGAATCGCACCCCGACAACGGTATTAGCACCTTCCGCCTGGATATCGATGTTTCGACCTGTGGGCATATCAGCCCGCTGAAAGCGCTGAACTACCTGATCCATAGCTTCGACTCCGACATCGTCACTATGGACTACCGTGTGCGCGGCTTTACACGGGATGTGGACGGCAAAAAGCTGTTTATTGACCACGACATCACCTCGATTCAGGACTACTTGGCGGAAGACACCAAGCAGGCCTACCAAATGATCGACGTGAACGTGTATCAAGAGAACATGTTCCACACCAAGATGCTGCTGAAAGACTTCGAACTGGATAACTACCTGTTCGGCACCTCCCGCCGCGACATCACCTTTGAAGAAGCGCGGGATATCGAAAGCCGCCTGCGTAAAGAGATGCTGGAGATCTTCTACTCCCGTAATCTCGATTAAGGCATTGCTTTAATCGAGATAGACTTAAAACGGGATATCCAGCCAACGAAAAGCCGCTCCGGGCAAATGGGGCGGCTTTTTTTATCATGCCCACTAGCATGACAAACAAGTGTCAACAACTGAGCCAAAGCAAGGCTCACTCAGGTTAGCTTTGCACTTAGCCGTTGAGTTATGTCGCTGTCAACAAATGGTATCTATCTCAAATGCCACAAACTGCCGCTTTTCGCTGGAAAACTCTACCCCGGTCAGATGGATAGACCTGCCCGTAGCAAAGTATTTATCAGCGTAACCTTTCGCCTTGATCTGTTCCAGCGCCTTGCTGCCCTCAGGCAGCTGCTCTACTACCTTAGTTTTAAATATGTAGAAGTGACCTCCTGAGTCAACAATTATATCCACACGGACGGTGATTTCAGGCATTCACACAGCTCACGGACGCACTCTAGTTCCAGAAGATTATCGAGGATTGGCTTATCGTACTTATCAATCAGTAGCACTGACCAGCTGTTGGTTTGCACAGTACTATACTGCTTGTGTCGACAAAATATACCGAGGGGCGAGCACTGGAGTCCTCAAAGAACATGGGCTAGTCGCGAATGGTGAGGCTGGAGAGCGGAAGCGGGACATTATCCCCCTGGATCTTGACGGCAACCTGCTTATCACTGGCGAGGATGTTGAGTTCATAGCCGTTGTCGTTGCCGAGGATAGTAACGGTAGCGTCGTTGCGGTTGCCTATCTCGGTTAGACGCACTTGGTTTCGCGAACCCGCCAGCGAGATAGCACCGCGATTTTCTAGCCCATCTTGCACCAGCGTTGCAGTGTTGTCGTCACCGACTGACAGGATGATACCAAGGTTTCCAGCGCCTGCTTGTTCGAGAGTGGCGAAGTTACCCGCGCCTTCCTGTAGCACAGCGCCACGGTTGGCACTGCCGCTCTGCTCCATGACTGCACTGTTGCGCTCACCGCCTTGCAAAATTAGCGCCTGCTGGCCGTCTCCTGCCTGGATAACTGAGGCCGAGTTGTCGCGCCCGCCCTGTCCTACAGTGTCAAGTAGGGTGAAGTTGGCTAGGTAGCCTTCATCAATTGCTTCAGTCATCGCAACTCTGTCAGCCATCGCACCGCCCTGGCCGATCAACGCTGTATTGCCTGTGTCAGTCTGGGTGATGCGGGCGTAGCTCTTAGGGCTGGCTTGCTGTATGCCGGCGATATGTCCCGCTCCAATCTGCTCAATTAGGAGCGTGTCCGCTGAAGATGCGCTTACGGCAGAGGAGAGCAATGCCGCCACCAGCCATAAAATCATGTACTTGGACACGGCAATACCTCTTATTTAACGCTAAGCCAAAATCAGCTATTCATACGCCGGACGGCTGTTCAGCCGCCCGACGGGTGAATAACACCTCAGTACTGGTTGGCCACTGCAAGGTTGCCAGTACCGCTCACATACACTTCGTTAACGTTATTGTTTCCAGCTTGGCTGAAGCTCACGGCGTTGCTGTTACCAGTAATCGCAATTACACCGGTATTGTTGTTACCGTCCTGACTGGCGATACCGTCGAGAGTAAAGACTCCCGTCGGATCGACAGTCGGTGAGTCGCTGAAATAGTTTCCGCTATCGGTGAATTCATTCAGACTGACGGGCCCAGTCATAACGCCCAAAGTGCCGGCACCGCCCACGCGGTTGTTATTGCCGACGACGTTAATAGCAAGCGCATTGGCAGCCCCGCTTTGGATCACGCCGACTGCATTACCGTCGCCATGGATGCGACCGTTTGAGTCGCCGCTGGTGGGCAAGGAGTAGACGCTAGACCCTTCGACTAGGCTAATGTCGACCCCTGGATTCGTGAATCCCACGGTCGAACCGTTGCTTGCGCTGTTGCCTGAGTTACTGCTAACTGACGCACCGTTGCCAACATAGTTGCCGTTGCCACCAGTCTGCTTAATGAAGATTTGGCTGTTGGTCGTCGGCCCATCTTGGTTGCTCAGGCCAGCAAAGTTCTGGTTCGTTTCCTGGACGATGCCTATCGTGTTGTTCCCAAAGCCCAGAGTTCCAGACTGAAAGCTCCAAGCGCCAATGTTGCGGTTTCCATCCTGCTTCAGCAGCACCTGGTTGTTGTTATTGGTACCAGGACCAACATCTGTCGATGCGCCACCGCTGTTGAAATTTCCGTTCTGGACAGCGTAAGTCTCGTTGTTGGTACCGTCTTGGTTGGCACCGAGAAAGTTGTTATCACCGACCTGTTCGATGAAGAGGCGGTTGTTATCGGCGTTTGCCGTACCGGCAGCCAAGCCGAGCGCGAGCACTGAAGCACTAAGTATTATTTTACGCATGGTCTTTTCCCCTTTTTAGCTTCTGCTAAAACACGATTTGATTACTGTCCTGCGTTCCCCGACCGCGCCTAATGGAGGCATGTCATTGCTTACTTATGGGTAGCAGACACAAATACTCTAGTCACGAAGCGTAACCTCTGCTAACTTAACTGTTACATTTAATAAATATTTGGGACTTATTTGTTAAAGCTATGTAAGTCATTAAGTGCATGTGCATGCCTTACATAGAGAGGACAAATCAATGCACTGTTGCCCTCGGCCCCGCGGAAGAAGCCCTCGCGGTTTGGGTATCCGTGATCTAAGTCCCATTTTCAGCGACCGGCGTTTGATTTTGATATTGCGGTTCGCATGACAAATAACTTTTCGATCAGTAGGCGTTGATCGATTGCATTGGAAGGAATCTGAATGATGAAATTTTTTCTCCCATTCGTACTCCCTTGCCTTATTTTTGGTGCGGTCAGCACACAAGCGCAGGATCTCGTGTACCACCCCATCAATCCCTCTTTTGGCGGTGATAGCTTCAACAGCGCACACTTACTCGGACTCGCTGATATCCAGAACGAATACGACGATGTCACCTTTGAGCCGGTTGATCCGATTGATGCCTTTGCTGCCTCGATTGAACGCCGAATCCTAGGCGAAGTGTCTCGCCAGATTTCAGACCGAATTTTCGGAGAGGATGCACAGGAATCGGGCGAATTCACGATCGGTGACACACGCATCAAGTTCGCGCGCTCGGGTCTTGACCAGCTTGAAATTGTGCTCCTAGACATCGTGACCGGTGCCGAGACCGAACTCCTTATTCCGGCGCCGACATACTAAAGACATGTTCTGCGCGGTAAGGCAGCAAGGTGTAACAATCCAGCCAGGGAGGATCGAAAAATCGACAAGAACAAAATTCACATGCTTCTCGCGATGGTGGCGTTAATTTCAGGATGCGCGACACCAGTCGGCAAATCGCCAGCTGAAATGTTTTCCGAGCCGCCGGAGGTGAATTCGATCACCCGCTCAGGCTACACGCTCGCTAACTTGCCTCCACCACAGAATAAGTTGGCCGTCGCTGTTTACGATTTTCCCGACCTTTCGGGTCAGCGGAAACCAAAGGAGAATGTCGCCGAACTCTCAACGGCAGTTACGCAGGGGGGGAGCCAGATTCTGATCGACGCTCTGCTACGCGCCGGGATGGGTAGCTGGTTTGACGTCGTTGAACGCTCAGGACTGGCGAACCTGTTGCAAGAGCGACAAATTATACGTCAGCAACGGGAGGCGTATCAGGGCGCGCAGGCAGCGACGCTGCCTGCGCTAATTTACGCTGGGACTATCCTGGAAGGAGGTATCGTCAGTTATGACACGAACATCACTACAGGTGGTTTCGGGGCGAGGTTACTTGGGATCGGTGGTAATACCGAATACCGCACTGATGTCGTTGAGGTGGGCCTCCGGCTCGTCAGCGTTCAGAGTGGTAAGATCGTGCGATCGGTCAACACGCGAAAGTCGATCCTGTCAGTGTTACTTCAGGGCAGTGTCTTCAAGTTCATCGCCGACGAGGAAATTCTCGAGGCGGAGGCGGGCATAACATCTAATGAGCCGACAAACATCGCGGTGCGCGAGGCAATCGAAGCTGCGGTTTATGCACTGATCGTCGAAGGCGTGATTGCCGGCGACTTTGCCTTCGCGGATCCGGATGAAGGTGCGCAGGTGGTTGCAGCCTATCGGGCGATGCGTCAACGCACGATCGACGCGGCAGATATTAGGTCGGAAGGGGGTTATTCACCCTCTGGCCCAATGTAGCCAGATGTATGACTCTTCCCCTCTTTCCATTGATGTGCGACTTGACCATCAATGTAGCTGAATGAGGCTTTAGGAGGGGTAGAGTCACTTTCATTGGGGAGTGTCAAGCAGCTAGTAAAAACCGGCTTCGCCCTCTGGGCGGGTCTTAAACCGCCGGTGCAGCCATAGATACTGCTCGGGGTGCTTGCGGATCGCCCGCTCGATAAACGCATTGACCCGGGTAGCATCGGCCAGTTCATCGCCGCTGGGGAAGTGCTCGAAAGCGGGTAGGCACTCGATGGTATAGGTGCGGTTATCCGGGTTGCGGTGGAACATCAACGGCACCACGGCGGCACCGGTCATACGGGCAATTTTAGCGGTGAGGCGGATAGTCGCCGCTTGCTGACCAAAGAGTGGTGCAAATACGCTCACATCGCGGCCAAAATCCTGATCCGGCGAGTACCAGACAATGTGCCCCGCCTTAATGCAGCGCACCATGCCGCGCAGGTCATGGCGGTCGATGGCTTGGCCGAAGATGCGCGAACGCGCACGGGTCATAAAGCGCTCGAACAGCGGGTTGTTATGGGGGCGATAGACTACATCGGCCGGAAAAAACAGCGAGTGCAGCGCTCCGCCTAAATCCAGCGTCGAGAAGTGAATACCGACCACCAGCACGCCCTTACCCTGCGCTTTGGCGCGGGCAAGGTGCTCCTGGCCGTGATACGCCACCCGATGGCGCAGCCCTTCCGCATCGCGGCACCATCCTGTGGCGGTTTCCACTAAACCGATGCCATTGGCAATAAACGTCTCTTTGACCAGCTGATGCTGCTCGTCAGCACTTTTTTCAGGAAAGCAGAGCGCAATGTTCGTCGCTGTAATGTGTCGACGACGCTTCACAAAGCGCCATGCCATGAGCCCAATGGCTTTGCCAACCCATAGTCTTAGTCGCCACGGCAGCCAAGCCGCCACATACATCGAACCAATCGCCAGCCAGGTTGACCAGTAGCGGGGATGCGCAAAGGAGCGCGGATAAGACGCTTTTGACATACAGATAACCGTTTAAACGTGAGCCCCATGATAACGCCGCGGCGCCCTGGGCAGAACACCGGTCAGCAGCGTATAGCTGATCGTCTCGCAGTAGCGAGCCACCTCATCCACCGTCAACACGGTGCCGTTGCTGGCGCGGCCCCAGAGCACCACTTCACTGCCAATGGCGGCATCGGGTATATCAGTGACATCCACCGTGAGCATATCCATGGAGACTTTACCAGCAATGGGGCAGCGTTGGCCGTTCACCAGCACCGGCGTGCCATCTACCGCGTGGCGGTCGTAGCCATCGCCGTAGCCTGCGGCAACCACGGCAATTTTCGAGGGCCGCTTAGCTTTCCAGCGCCCACCATAGCCCACCGGTTCACCCTCTGCTAACTCGCGCAGAGCAATAATTTCTGAGCGCAGGGTCATCACCGGGCGCAGCTGCCGGGTGGTCTCGTTGGCAACTTCTAGCGGATCGCTGCCATAGAGCATCACACCGGGGCGGTTCCAGTCCCCATGGGCTGCAGGCCAGGCAAGGGTTGCTGGGGAGTTTGCTAAACATAGCGGCGCTTTCAACTCGTCCGCTAAGCTTTTTAGCGCGGCCATCTGATGATTAAAGTAGCTAGGGTCACGGGCGTCGGCGGTGGCAAAGTGACTCATTAGGTGCAGTGCCGTTACCTGGGGGGCGTCCACTAAACGTTGCCAAACACTAGACGCCTCCTGGAGCGAGAACCCCAGGCGGTGCATTCCCGAATCTACCTTCAACCAAACAGGAATAGGCTGCTGCGGCGAGTACGCCAGCAGCGCTTCGACCTGCCATGCGCTGTGTACGCTGATCCATAAACGATGTTGGTCTACCAGCGCCAGCTCATCAGCACTGAAAATGCCCTCCAGCAGCACAATCGGCGCTTTGATGCCTCCTTCGCGCAGGCTCAGCGCCTCTTCGATGCAGGCCACAGCGAAGGCGGGGACATCGGCTTCCAACGCTTGTGCACAGGCAAGGGCACCATGCCCGTAAGCATCGGCTTTAATCACTGCGACGGAACGGCTTTGCGGCGCGCAGCGGCACGCCAGTTGATAGTTGTGACGCAGCGCGTCCAAATCAATATGGGCCACTAACGGGCGCATAGTTCTCTCTCTTATCAGGTCACGTTGCGGCTCATCTGCCGGGCTGAGTGACGTCACTCAATAACGTAGGGATGAAAATGGTTAGCCCTAAAAATAGCGCACCGAGCAGGTCACTCGGTGCGCTATTCATGCTTCCATTAGGTTTTCCGGAAGCGCTCGTGTTGCTTTCGTCTCGGGATTAGCCCTCGAAAATCGCGTCGAGGGAAAGCCCCTGCTTTTCCAAGGAGCGACGCAGTTTCTTTAATGCTTCCACCTGAATTTGGCGTACTCGCTCACGCGTTAGGCCAATTTCGGCTCCGACCTCTTCCAGAGTAGCCGCTTCATGGCCACGTAAACCAAAGCGGCGTACGACAACTTCACGCTGCTTCTCGCTTAATTCATCTAGCCAGTGGTCCACGTGTTCGCGCACATCACCATCCACTAAGCACGCTTCTGGCCCCAGCACTTCATCGTCAGTCAGGGTATCGATCAGCGGCTTATCGCTTTCGCCGCCCATGGGGTAGTCCACTGATGAGACCCGCTCGTTAAGCCCCAGCATCTTCTTAACCGTTTCAACTGGTTTATCAAGATGCTCGGCGATCTCTTCAGCGGTGGCTTCGTGATCTAGCTTCTGGGTGAGTTCACGGGCGGCTCGCAGGTAAATATTGAGCTCTTTCACCACGTGGATCGGTAGTCGGATGGTGCGCGTTTGGTTCATTAATGCGCGCTCAATGGTCTGTCGAATCCACCAGGTAGCGTAGGTGGAGAAACGGAAGCCACGCTCTGGGTCAAACTTCTCCACTGCCCGAATCAGGCCAAGATTCCCTTCCTCAATCAAATCTAGCAGCGTTAGGCCCCGGTTAAGATAGCGCCTCGCAATCTTAACCACTAAACGCAGGTTGGACTCAATCATCCGTGAGCGGCCCAACGCATCGCCCTTACGCGCCAAGCGGCCATAATAGACCTCTTCTTCGGGCGTCAGTAGCGGTGAAAAGCCGATCTCATTGAGGTAGATCTGTGTTGCGTCCAAGCTTTGAGTCGATTGACGGTCTTCACGGCCGAGCGCTTTTTCAAACGCCTCTTCCTCTGCCGTAATGTCGTCGTCGGCGTCATCCAGCGCCTCTTCAACCTCATCCAAGTCAATCTCCTGTAGGTCCTTCTCCAGCATACTCATGGTCATACCCCCCGTTGTTTCGCCTATCCGCCATGTAGAAAAGTGAGCGTGGTCGCACTCCCTGTGCGCGTACACCTTATTGTTATATGACGCCCTGATTCAGCTCTTCGGGTAGTCCTGGCAGGCGTACTTTACACCTGCCAAGGGATGGCTAGCGAGATGGCAGATAGTCCAACGGATTTTGCGGCTGGCCATCGCGGCGCACCTCAAAATGCAGTTTGACGCCATCTGCATCGCTATCGCCCATCGTGGCAATCACTTCTCCTGCCTCGACGACATCATTCTCTTTGACGTTTAAACTATCATTATGTGCATAGGCACTGAGAAACTGATCGTTGTGTTTCAGTAGAATCAGGTTACCGTAGCCGCGTACGCCGCTACCGGCGTAAACCACAATACCAGGGCCTGCTGCACGAACAGGTTGCCCCTTTTGCCCGGCGATATCAATCCCAGCGGTAATGCTACCCCCCTGCCCAAATTCACCGGTAACCTGGCCCTCGGTTGGCCACTGCCATTCGATATTTTCAGCCGGTGTAAAGGTGCGCGACGAGCGGTCTACGCGTGCGGTTTGAGTGGGCTGGGCCTCGGGTTCAGGTTCTGCCGTCGCTGCTGGGGCTGGATCAGGCTCTGGCTCTGGAGTTGGTTCAGGCTCCTGCACTGGCTGGGCGGGCTGTGCATCGCTGGATTCAGCTGGCGTGTTAGCAGCGGCAGCCACCTGCTGAGAAGCTTCCACTGCGGTGCGCTCTGCCCGCTCGGCGGTAAGCCGCTGGTTACGCTCAATGGCGCTCTCATCCGGTAGCAACCAGTCAAGATCTTGTTCGTTGTTGGCAACGGCGGTCGCTTGGGGCTGCAGGCCCGTTGCCACCGCGCCACCCGTTGCTGGCGCGGTTTGTGAGGTAGTGCCACTAGGCTGGCCGCTGCCTGCGCCTTCCCGCAGCGCAATGGTTTGACCAGGATAAATTTGATAGGGCGCGTCTATATTATTAATGGCTGCCAACCGGCGGTAATCCAGGTTGTGTTGCCAAGCGATACCGTAGAGCGTATCGCCCGCTTTAACGGTGTACTGGGGCGAATTTTCGACCGCGCTACGGGCTTCGCTCAAATCGCGCACCTGCGGCGTATTGTGCTGCTGATTAGCACAACCGCTAACTGCCAGCGCCAATGCCGTCATGATGAAAACCTTACGCATCAAACCCTACTCCTTTTCTACGCCGCGCGCTAACTATCAATTGAGTGGCCATCAATTGAATGGCTATCAATTGAACGACTGTTTGTGGGGTGGCTGCCTATTAAGCGACCGCCTATCAACGATGCTGGGCATGGTAGGCCGCACGGCGGTTCAATAATACGACCAGCAGCGCGCCAACGGCCATTAACGTTACCACGCCTGCTACCTGTGCCGACGCTCCTGTCAGCACGGCGTAATCGCTAGGCAGTAAATAGCGATAAGCCAGCGGTATCATCTGCCCATCGGGGCCTAGCTGATAGCGTACCAGTTCACGCCAGGGCCAGAGAACCGGTAGCGAGCCAACAATGAAGCCCAGCAGTAGCTGCAGTGTCGCGCCGTGGTAGCGGCGCAGCAGCCACGAAAGCAGCCGTGATGAGAGCGCCAGCCCGATAATGCACCCCATTCCAAACAGCATAATAATGCCGATATCAAAGCTACGGATAGCCCCCATGATGGTGCCGTAGAGCCCCATAGTGAGCAGTAAAAAGCTACCGGATACGCCAGGCAGCAGCATGGCACTGATAGCGATAGCACCTGCCACTATGACGACCAGCGCTTCATTACCGATCATTAGCACCAGCGGCATCATGCCGGGAAGCAGTTTGGCTAACATTAACCCAATCGCCAGCGGCAGCAAGTACCAAATTTTCCATCGTTCTCCGGCCTGCCCGACCACCAGCGCCGAGGCCGCCACGAGCCCGAAGAAGAACCCTTCCAGCAGCAGTGGTTGCGCCTCCATCAGCCACAGCGCTATGTGCGCCACGCTGACTAGGCTTACCGCAACTCCCAATAGCAGCGGGACGAGAAAAGCTAAATTTAAGTGCAGCGCTAGCCCTTTCCAGCCTCCACGACGCCAAGCACCCAGGGCGCTGGGGCCAAACTGCTTGATGGTATTGATGAGCTCTTCATAAATACCGGTAATGAAGGCAATGGTGCCTCCCGATACGCCAGGCACTGCATCGGCGGCGCCCATCCCGGCGCCTTTCAAAAATAGTCCTATGGGTCGACGCTTCAATCCACCACTCCTTGCAATAGGGGTACAAAACGCACGGGTTCAAGCCGACGTTTTTCAAAGGCAGAGCCAATCCGCTTGATTTGGGTTAGCCACTGGCTGCCATCTGACTCTTCTAGCGGTGCGATGAGCACGCCGTCATAGCTTAGCTGTTCCAGTAGTACTTCCGGCAGCGTTTGCGCGCACGCTGTCAGCAGAATAACGTCGAACGGCGCGGCTTCCGGCCAGCCTTCTCCGCCATCCGCCACGGCGAGGGTAGCCGGGGCATCGAGCCGCCACAGCCGCTCCGCTGCCCGTTCGTGCAGCGTATAGATTCGCTCCACGGAGTAAAGCGTTTCGACAAGACGTGACAGAATCAGCGTTTGATAGCCCGACCCGGTGCCCACCTCCAGCACCCGCCGGGGCGATGCACGTAGTACCAGCTCGGTCATGCGCGCCACCGTTAGCGGCTGAGAGAGCGTTTGACCGAAACCAATGGGCAGGGCGGTATCTTCGTAGGCGCGGTGGGCAAGCGCCTCATCAACAAACAAGTGGCGCGGCTCGCTTGCCATGATATCCAGCACGCACTGGTCACGAACGCCCTGCTGGATCAGCCGTTTGATCATGCGGTCCCGAGTGCGCTGGGAGGTCATGCCGCGACCGCGCAGCTCACCAGGGGATAGCTCAGGCAAAGGCATCCAACCAGTCCTGCACATCGCGGCGCGCGGGGTGGCGCGTTAAATCGGTTTGCAGCGGCGTAATCGACACATAGCCGGCTTCGATGGCCGCAAAGTCGGTATCTTCACCGTCGTCAGCGTTAGCCGCCACCGGGGCAATCCAGTAACGGGTACGGCCACGGGGGTCTTGCACCGGCACCGGCTTCTCCGCCGGGCCGCGGTAGCCCAAGCGGGTCACCTTAACCCCTTTGACCTCCTCCCAGGGAAGATCGGGCACGTTCACGTTTAGCAGCGTACGGGGCGGTAGCGAGAGCTGGTCAGCAGCGCCAATGAGGCTCGCGGCGACTTTCGCGGCCGTGGCAAAGTGATGAGTGCCGCACAGCGACATAGCAATCGCGGTCATGCCAAGATTGCGCCCCTCCATGGCAGCGGCGACCGTGCCGGAATAGAGCACATCATCACCGAGGTTGCTGCCGTGATTAATCCCTGAAATGACCAAATCCGGCCGCTCGTCCCACACCCCATTCACACCTAAATAGACGCAGTCGGCTGGGGTGCCATCCACGCTATAAAAGCCGTTGTCTAACGCCGTCAGCGCTAGCGGCCGCGATAGCGTCAGCGAATTACTGGCCCCGCTGCGGTCACGGTCAGGAGCGACCACGCGCAGATTGGCGTGGGGCGTTAGCGCCTCGTAAAGCGCCCTAAGGCCGGGGGCGTGAACACCGTCGTCGTTGGAAAGCAGCAATCGCCGCATCGGAACCTCCTCACCTCAGCGTTAAGCCGTGTCGGGATGATGAATTAACTCGCCAATCACCGCCGTGGCAAAGCTGCCCCGCGGCAGGGCAAACGAGAGTTGCACGGCGTCTGCTTCAAACGTTAACTGTGGGGCAATGAGCCTAGCTCGCAGCGCCCGTTGCCCGCGCTTTACGCCGCTCTTCTCAAGCCCCTCACACAGCGCGGGATGCCGGGCGGCGAGTTGCGCTTCGTAGGCCCCCGCCTCTTCGCCTGCCGAGCGGCCAACGCCCCATAGCACGCCGGTCGGGTGAACATCCAGCACGGAGGCGCGCTCCATTAAACTCTCTTCTACCGACTCAATGCCAAACACGCTTTGGGTACCATCGAGCATCAGGGTATCCCCGGCGATGGGCTGGCACCAGTTACCATCCCGCAACCGTGCGCTAAGCAGCTCATTGAATAAGAAACTGCGGGCGGTGGAGAGTATCATGCCCTGGCGGTCGTCGCGTTTGCGCCAACCTTTGGCAAGCACGGTGGCGGCGCGCTGTAAGTTGCGTGCCCCCGCCCCGAAGCGCTGGTGGCCAAAATAGTTGGGCACGCCCTGGGCGCAGAGCGCTTCCCAGCGCGGGATAAAGTCGGCGGACTGAACCGCCTCGCCGCTCAGGCGCAGGGTAAAGTGGTTGGTTCGGTGCACGCCCCGCTTGAGCTTGCGCGGGTGGCGAGCCTGCTCAAGCACCGTAATGCCCAACGCTGCCAAAGACGCCGATAAATCTGTAGGGGCCTCGCGCCCTGGCAAATGGATGCTTAACCATTGGCGAGCCACCGCGACCCGATCTTTCATACCGGAATACCCAATATCCCGGGGCATAACGCCGCACAGTCGGCTTAGCTGCTTCACCACATCTAACGTGGTTTGGTTGCGCTTTTCAAGCCGCAGCCACAGGTGCTCACCGTGGGCTTCTGGAGAAAAATCGAGCTGCTCATCGACGATAAAATCTTCCGGCTGGGCGCGGTACTGGCCTGGCGCGGGCACGCCGAAAGCGGGCGTTAGGCTACGCTGCCACGAGGGGAGATTAAGCATTCAGCGCCTCTTGAGCCGCCAGCAGCACAACCGCTTCTGCGGCAATCCCTTCACCGCGCCCGGTAAAGCCAAGGCGTTCGGTGGTAGTGGCTTTGACATTTACCTGCCCAAGCGTCACGCCTAGATCCTCGGCGATCACCGCACGCATGGCATCAATATGGGGCGCCATTTTAGGTGCCTGGGCCATGATCGTTGCATCCAGGTTTACCACGTTAAAGCCTTCACCCCGCACCAATGCGACCACATGGCGCAGCAGGCCACGGCTGTCGGCACCGGCCCAGGCGGGGTCGGTATCTGGAAAATGGCGGCCAATATCCCCCAGTGCACAGGCACCCAGTAGCGCATCGCTAATCGCGTGGAGCAGCACGTCGCCATCGGAGTGGGCCACAAAACCGTGGTTAAACGGCAGCTTAACGCCGCCAATCATTAAATGGTCACCCGGCCCAAAGCGGTGTACGTCAAAACCGTGGCCAATTCGCATTAGGAACTCCTGTTACTGGCGGTTGCCGTTTGGGCGGCCAGAATGGCAGCCGCCAAGGCTAAGTCGTCAGGGTGGGTCACTTTTAGGTTATCGCGCCGCCCGCTTACCAACCGTGGCGCCTCGCCCAGCGCTTCCACCGCAGAGGCTTCATCGGTGACCACGGTGCCGTTTTGTAGCGCCTGTTCCAGCGCATGGCGCAGCAGCGAGTAGCGGAAACCCTGGGGGGTTAGCGCGTGCCACAGGCCATCCCGCGGCTCGGTGATTTGGCTAAGCTGGGCACCGTTATCGCGCTTCATGGTATCCGCCACCGGCATTGCCAGTAGCGCACCGCCTGAGTGTGCCTGCGCGGCTTGGTAAAGCGCGTGGAGGTCATCGTGAGTAATGCATGGGCGTGCGACATCGTGAACCATCACCAGGTCCGACTCCTCAGCGGCCATCGCCTGCAAGGCGTTTAATACGCTATGCATACGTTCAGCACCGCCCGGTACACGCTGCCACTGCGTAAACGGCACCCAGGCAGGGTCGAACCAGCGGTCATCGCTGTCTAGGCAGAGCACCAGCCGCGCCTGTGGAAAAGCGGCGTGAAGCCGCGCCAGGGTGTGGGCCAAGATAGGCTGATGGTTCAGCGTCAAATACTGCTTAGGTTTATCAGCACCCATGCGCCTGCCCTGCCCCGCCGCGGGAACCACGAGCCATAGCGGGTTACTCATTGTGCACCGCCTTCACTGCTGCGCGGCGGTATAACACCCGGTTGGGAGACCAACCCCGCATTAATACCTACCAGCTCACTTTGGATAGCAACACCAGGCACCCAATAAAACTGCTCATCCGAGCGTACCATGCCCATATCGCTACGGGCGCGCTCCTCAATAGCATCAAGACCGTTTTTTAAATCAGTCACTTCCGCTGCGAGCCTTGCATTGCGCTCACGCATGGGCACGTTGTCAGCCTCCTGCATGGCAACGCGCCGCTCTACCTCCTGGAGGTCTTGCCAGCCGCCACTTCCCAGCCAGAGCTGGTACTGAAGCAATCCCAGCACGGCCAGCAGAATCGCCACGAGCCATTTGTGCATCACAGAGGTCCTTTGTGAAAGCGAGAACGGCGCGCATTATGCCATTAAGGGCGATAAGCAGCGAGCCGCAGCGCAGGGGGAGTTATTTAAACGGTAAGGCATCTTCGGCGGCACGGCGATAGGCCATGATATGAGCCGCCTCTTCTTGGCAAAACTGCGCCACCCCTGCGGCAAGCCCTGGATGGGCCACATAGTGCAGCGAGCGCACCCGCTGCGGGGCAAAGCCCCTGACCAGCTTATGCTCGCCCTGGGTGCCAGGGTCAAACAGGGTTAGCCCCTTGGCCAGGCAGTAGTCGATGCCTTGGTAGTAGCAGGCTTCGAAATGCAGGCAGTCCGCCATGATTTCACTGCCCCAGTAACGCCCATACAGGGTGCGGGCACCGCGAAAATAGAGCGCAGCGGCCACGGGCCTGCCTTCCAGGTGCACCTGCACTAGCATTAGTGCCTCGGGCATTACCTGGCGCAAGCGTTCAAAGAAGGCGTGATTAAGATAGGGTGGGCGGCCGCGCTCATGATACGTAATGGTGTAACAGCGATAGAAGTGCGCCATGTCGGCGGCACTAATCGCAGCGCCTTCCAGACGCTGCAGCGTGAGGCCTTGTTCGGCCACTAAGCGCCGCTCACGCTTGATCATTTTGCGGCGTTTTGAGGTTAGACTGGCCAAAAAGCCGTCAAAATCGCCGAAACCTCGGTCTCGCCACTGAAACTGCACCCCCTCACGCGCGATCAGCTCAGGGCATTGGCGCTGCCACGCCTCGACCTCTGGCTCCTCGGCAAATAGCAAGTGCCAACTGGAAAGCCCCCTCTCTTCGCACTGCTGCCTCCAGCCGATGGCTAACTGCTCACGAACGGCGGCGGCATCGGTGTCGGCAGCCATCAGGGTTCGGGTGCCAGGCACGGGCGTAAAGGGGATCGCACTTAGCCCTTTGGGGTAGTAAACGCCCCCAGCCCGCTCCAGCGCCTCCGCCCATCCCCAATCAAACACATATTCTCCATAGGAGTGGTGTTTGCGGTACATAGGCAGCGCGCCAACCAACCGCGTCTCTTGCCAAACACACAAGTGGCAAGGCTCCCAGCCGGTGGCCGGACTCACCGAGCCACTCGCTTCAAGGGCTGCTAAAAAAGCATGGCGTAAAAAAGGCTGCTCCTCGCTAACCAGCGCATCCCACTGGCCTGCCGAAACGGCATCAATGGTCGCTAAAATGGAGAGGGACAGCGAGCGTGAACGCATAACATCTCCCATGGCACACTGGCGCAGATGGCGAAGGCTTTACTGTATCACTAAGATGGCTAATACGTGTGAAACACCTTCATTTGTAAACAATTGTTGACGTATAACAAGCAAGATACCTCAGTCAACCGGAAGCACGTATTGTTGACGATAAGTTCATCCAAGGAGAGGCTGATGAAGCGCGACCTAACGAGTATGTTCAATGCTCAGCGCCATACGGCTGGCCAAGCGCTATTTCCAACGCTAAAGGAGCGCCGGGAACGCCTGGCCCGTTTAGCCAAAATGACAAAGCGCCATCGGCAAGAGATTGTGCGGGCAATCCAAGCTGACTTTGGCCAGCGTAGCGACGTAGAGATACACCTTGTGGAAATTAGCGCTGTGCTGTACGCCATTCGCCATGCCCGCCGCCATTTATGGCACTGGATGCGACCACGCCGGGCGGGAGTGCCCTGGAAAATGCGGCCCGCACGCGCCCGTGTTACCCCCCAGCCCCTTGGCATTGTGGGAGTGATGTCCTCCTGGAACTACCCTTGGCACCTTGCCGTAATGCCAGTGGTAGATGCCTTCGCCGCAGGTAACACAGTGCTGGTAAAACCCAGCGAGCAGGCACCGCATACCAGCGCCCTACTGGCCAAGTTGGTGCCTCAATATTTTACCGATGAAGAGTTTGCCGTGGTGGAGGGTGGCGCCGACATCGCCAAAGCATTTAGCGCACTGCCGTTTGATCACTTGCTCTTTACCGGCTCAAGCACAGTGGGCCGCCAGGTAGCGGTGACTGCAGCGGCCAACCTTACCCCTGTCACGCTGGAACTGGGCGGAAAATCGCCCGCGCTGGTCGCTGGTGATGCTGATTTGGAGCAGGCAGCCGCCGCGATTATCTTTGGCAAAGGGATGAACGGTGGGCAAACATGCATAGCGCCGGACTATGTACTGGTTGAGAGCCGCCACCTTGATGCCCTTACTCACGCCCTAGAGCAGGCGATTCAGCAACAGCGGCCAAATGCCAAAGAGGCCACCGGCTATGTGAGTGACACCCATCAAACGCGCATCGAAAAGCTATTGGAGGAAGCACGCAACCACGGCTGCCGCGTGATTGATCAAGGTGCCCATGCTCCCGCACTAGTGATTGACCCGCACCAGGGTTTAGCACTGATGCAAGAAGAGATTTTTGGCCGCATCCTGCCGCTTATCAGCGTTAAGCAAATCGACGACGCCATTGGTTTTATTAATGCCCGCCCTCGCCCGCTGGTGCTTTACGCATTCACGCGCAACAAGGCACTCCAGGAGTCCCTACGCCACTCTACCCGCTCCGGTTCACTGGTGTTTAATGAAACGCTGCTACACCACGCTGTCCCCTCATTACCCTTTGGCGGCGTTGGGGAAAGCGGCATGGGGGCTTACCACGGTCGGCACGGTTTTGAACGCTTCAGCCACTTGCGTGGGGTGTTTTATCAATCCCAGCGCCCCGGCAGCCGTTGGCTAAGACCACCTTACCGACGCTGGCTGCTGAAATTACTAAGGCTTGACTAAAGCTATTAAGCTAATGTCCGATATTCACTTAATACGCTTTACTATTACAAGCCACTAACGTTTAGGAAACATGTATGCAAGCCGCCGATCTACCCGATAACGAATCACAACGCCTGACGGCCTTGCATGCACTCAACGTTCTCGATACTCCGGCTGACACGGCCTTTGATCGCATTACCGAGCTGGCTTGTGAGCTATTTGACGTACCGATAGCGTTAGTCTCGCTGGTTGATGAAAACCGCCAATGGTTTAAAGCCCAAAATGGATTAGACGCTTGTGAAACCAGCCGCGAGATCTCCTTCTGTGCCCATGCCGTCGCAGCCAACAGCCCCTTAGTCATTGAAGATACCAAGGACGACCCACGCTTCGCAGATAACCCGCTAGTATCCGGGCAGCCCCATATCCGCTTTTATGCGGGCCATCCCCTCTGCCCAAGTAGTGAGCAGCTACCCATTGGCACACTGTGCTTAATTGATACCCAACCACGCACCTTCTCTGAACGAGATCACCGTATTCTGCGCAATTTAGCCAAGCAGGTAGACGAGCTACTCCGCCAGCATGAGCTTAAAGAGCGCCTTTCACGTACAGCAAAGCAGTTCGAGGCGCTCTTTACCAAAAGTGCAACAGGCAAAATACGCTTCGACGAAGCCGGAAATATCATTGCCATTAACCCCTTTGCCCTCAACCTGTTGGGCTACCAAGCCGAAGAAGTTGTCGGTAACAATGTGGGGATGCTGGTTTTCCCAGAGGCCGCCGAAAAATACAACGCACTGATTAACCGCTATTTTGCTGAAGATAACGGGCAGCAAATGGGTAAAGGGCGCGAAATCGTGGTGCGCCACAAGCAAGGGCATGAGATACCCGTACACTTGGCAGTGAATGCCATCCACAATGACCGCCAAGAGTTTGTTGAGTTTCTAGCCATACTGACTGATCTTTCAGACATCAGTGAAGCCAAGCACCGCGTTAACCGCGAACGCAGCTTGCTACAAGTGCTCCATCAGGGCATTACCGACTACCAGGCACTAATGTCCGGCGAGCGGCTTTGGACCTTTCTGATGGAAGCACTGCGTGAGCTAACCGACAGCGACTACGCCCTGATTGGTGAAGTACTACCAACTGAGACCACCAACGCGCTGAAAATACACGCCATTACCGATCTCTCGTGGAGCAAAGAGTCCCGCGAGCTGATGGAGAAGCTGCGCAGTGGCGATATGATGCTTACCAACCCTAACTCCTTGCTAGGGCAGGTTTATGCCTATGGCAACGTGGTGATTACCGATGATGTGTATAGCCATGCCAAGCGTGGCGGTTTCCCACCGGGCCACCCACGGATCAATAACTATTTGGGCGCGCCTATTTTCAACGGCGACCAGTTGATTGGCATGTTCGCTATTGCCAACAGCCAGCAGCCTCTTAGCCAAGCGCTGCTGGACTGGCTACAGCCGTTTACCGACACCTGCGCCCTACTGATTAATCTCTATCGCCAAATGGCCGAGCGCGAACAAGTCACCAAAGACTTAGCGGCCGCACGGGATCAGGCAGAGAAAGCGAATAAGGCGAAGAGTGAATTCCTCTCTTCCATGAGCCACGAGCTACGTACCCCGCTAAATGCCATCATTGGTTTTGCCCAGTTACTCAGTAAAGGGCGACGCGACCCTCTTAGCGAGAAGCAACAGCGCCAGGTCAGCCAAATTGAGAAGAGCGGCCAACACTTGTTGAGCTTAATTAACGAAGTGCTTGATCTAGCGAAAATTGAAGCTGGGCATATGACCCTCTCCATAGAGCCGATCTCTATCGAAGGCGTCATTGAAGATGCTTGCAACACGCTAGAAGCTAATATGGATGCCACTGGCATTCAGTTAATTCGCTACCCAATAAACAGTACCTGGTCTGTCTCTGCTGACTACACCCGCACGAAACAGATACTGCTCAACCTGTTATCTAATGCCATCAAGTACAACCGCGAGCATGGCACCATCACCATTGAAGTAACGCAACAAGACTCCGAGCTACGTATCAGCGTTAGCGATACAGGGCCGGGGATTGCCAGCGAACGGCAAGAGGAGCTCTTTGAGCCATTTAACCGCCTAGACGCTGAACACGGCACCATCGAAGGCACGGGAATTGGGCTGGCGATCACGCGAGAACTGGTTGAGCGTATGTCGGGATGTATTGGCGTAGAAAGCCAACTTGGCAAAGGATCTACTTTCTGGTTTACGTTGCCCCTCATCGATAGCAGTACCTCTACTGCGCATGTAACCACCCGCGCCCATATAGATAGCAAAGCCGTACAACGTGTTTATCAACTGCTTTATATCGAAGATAACCCCACCAACCAGCGGTTAATGGAAGATATTATTGATGACTTCCCCCACGTAAAGCTCCAAACCGTTACCAGCGCAGAGCTTGGGATTGAAATTATGCGCTACTCACCGCCGGATCTTGTTTTGATGGATATTCACTTACCGGGAATGGATGGTTATCAAGCATTAGAGGCTATGCAGAGTGATACACAACTGAAAGACATCCGTGTGATTGCCCTGTCTGCCAATGCAATGGAGCGCGATATGGTCCGTGGCTTAGCCGCTGGTTTTGCAGATTATCTGACCAAACCTATTGATATCGACAGACTCTCGGCAACACTTGACACCTACTTCTCGACTGCCCCTACATCAGATGCACCAAGGAAGGCACCATGACGTTTATGAATAAGCATCTGCTCGTTGTTGACGACAACAGCGTCAATGTTGAGCTACTGCTAGACCTGTTGGACGACCACGGCTTTGATAACGTGCATGGACTCAGCGACCCACGCCACGTACTCGCCCACTGTCAGCAGCAGTTACCTGATTTGATTCTACTCGATATCCGTATGCCGCACTTAGACGGCTACGCAGTGATAGAGCAGCTGCAGACGCATTTTACTGATCAGATTCCCCCTATTATTGTATTAACCGCCCAAATCGACGACGAAACCCGCCACCGGGCGCTAAGTATGGGAGTGCGGGACTTCCTCACCAAACCGTTTAAACATGACGAAGTGCTGCAGCGCATTCGTAATACGCTGAGTGTGGAGCATCGTTATCAGGTTCGTGACAAGCAAGCAGAGACGTTAGAGCAAATGGTCGCTAAGCGAACAGAGGAGCTTGACCGCCAATCCCGCACCGACCCCATCACCCAGCTGCCCAACCGCCGCTCACTGACGCAAACCTTACAACAAGCCGCCCAACAGAGCCGCGATATAGGACTGCTGTTTATTGCTCTAGACCACTTAGATGATGTTGTACGCCTCCACGGTTATGGCATTGCCGACCAGTTAATGGTGCATATCAGTCACCAGTTAAACGCCCAGCTAGCACCTGGATGTACGTTAGGGTTATGGGGCGGCAGCGAACTGTTAGTGATCGTCCCCAGCGCTGAGCTTACCGAGCTACGGCAGCTGGCAGCACGACTATTAAGCTGTTTCGATCAAGATCAAGCGTTGGGCGACTTACTGCTACCGCTCAATGCCCGTATCGGCATTAGCTGGGCTCAGGGCCATTTCGATACCGAGCGCCTGGTACACATGGCGGCCCTAGCCCTGCCCCAAAACGGCTCTTTACGTATCCAAAGCTACAATGAAACTCTGGAAACCCAGCAGCGTCATCGCCTACACCTGCAACAGGCGGTTCGCGGGGCAACCCAACGGGGGGAAATGTCACTGGCGTTTCAGCCCAAGCTATCGCTCGCCACCCAGCAGGTCATCGGCGCGGAAGCCCTGCTCCGCTGGTACCATCCAGAACTTGGTCATGTGTCACCTGCAGATTTCATCCCCCTTGCCGAGGCAAGTGGTGATATTCTCTCCATTGGTGAGTGGGTGTTAGAAGAGGCCATGCGCTATATTGTGCAGTGGCGCCAGCAAGGGCTTCTTAATGACCGCTTCCATATTGCGGTTAACGTGGCGGCCCGCCAGCTGGCACGTAAGGATTTTGCTCAAAACCTACTAACACGCTTAGCTAAGCACAACATTCCTGAGCGCTTTTTTGCTTTAGAGGTCACCGAATCCGGCCTGCTCAGCGATATGAATAACGCGCGCATCCAGTTAGCTCAATTGACCGAAGCAAAAATTGCTGTTGCCATCGATGATTTTGGTACCGGGCACTCCTCGCTGGCTTATGTAAAGACACTGCCTTTTTCAACCCTAAAGATTGACCGCGCCTTTGTGATGGACTTGGAAAAAGACACGGTGGATCGCCAACTGGCTCTGACCATCACCCAGTTAGCCCATGCAGTAGGCTGTAATGTGGTGGCTGAAGGCATCGAAACCGCAGCTCAAGCAGACTACTTACGTTCTATTGGTTGCGAAGCTGCACAGGGGTATTACTATGCTCGTCCGTTGCCCGCCGATGAATTTTATCGCTGGTGCACGAATTGGAAACCTCACCCAAACTTAACGCCTGCCACGGAGTCTGTTAATGGCGCATGACCTGCTAGACCGCTTACGGGAACGCTTAGAAGAGTTGAACCGCTCAGAGCGCAAAGTCGCTAACGTTATTTTGGAAGATCCCGCAGCGGCCACCAGCCTGAGCATCGCAAGCCTTGCCCAGGCAGCTAGCGTCAGCGAGCCAACCGTTAACCGTTTCTGCCGTAACTTTGGCGCCAAAGGCTACCCGGACTTCAAAATCAAGCTGGCCCAAAGCCTGGCGGGGGGCACGCCTTACGTCACCCGTGCCGTGGAGCCCGGTGATACCGCCACGCAATACACCCATAAAATCTTTGGGGCGACCATTGCCGCGCTGGACGAAGCCCAGCGGGAAGTGGATATGGCCGCCGTAGAGCGCATGGTGGATTACCTGACCCAGGCAAAGCAGATTCACTTTTTCGGGCTGGGCGCGTCCGGTGCCGTAGCACAGGATGCCCAGCATAAGTTTTTCCGCTTTAACCTACCGGTGATGGCCTACGTCGATGTGTTAATGCAGCGCATGGTAGCCGCCGCCTGCCACACCGGCGACGTCGTAGTCATTATCTCCTATACCGGCCGCACCAGGGAGCTAGTGGATATCGCCAAAGTGGCCAGGGAAGCAGGTGCCGTGGTGCTTGGCATTACCGCACCGGATTCACCACTCGCTCAGGAGTGTACCGCCACCCTTGAAGTCGCCACCCCCGAGGACACCGACCACTATATGCCAATGACCTCGCGGGTGATTCAGCTTACCTTAATTGATGCGCTGGCCACCGGGGTAACGCTTAGGCGTGGCGAAGACTTTCTACCGCACCTGAAAAAAATCAAAGACAGCCTGCGCGACACACGCTTTCCGATGGATAAAAGCACCAAATAAGTGCCGCTAGCGGCTACGCATCCACAGCGGTGGTGACGGTAATCTCTACCTTTAGCTCATCAGCGGGCATTGGCGCGCAGACGCAGGTGCGCGCCGGTGCGTAACCTTCCGGCACCCAGGCATCCCACACTTCGTTCATCGCTGCGAAGTCGCTGCCGTCTTTCAAGTAGATAGTGGCGCTGAGCAGCTGTTCGCGGCTGGAACCGATCTCTTTAAGCAACGCATCCACCCGCGCCAACATGCTCTCCGTTTGCTGCTTAATGTCTCCATGGCGGGCCTCCGGGCCAGCCACCTGGCCGCACAGATAGGCCACGCCCTGATGAATCACGGCGCGGCTCATACGGGCTTTTGTGTCATGGCGTTGAATGGTCATGGGCTATTCTCCTAAGTAGGACAAAAACGGCAGTGTAAACCGCCATGACGCCACTGCCTATGCTTCGTTAGCCAGCGAGCATTTAGGTGGGAACAGGGCGATGCTCAAACACACGACGCAGCACAAAGCTGGTGTGGGCTCCCGTGACCCCTTCAATACGATTAATCACATGCAGCAGCAGGTGCTGATAGTCATCCATATCCTTGACCAAGATTTTGAGCTGAAAGTCCGCCGCCTGCCCGGTAATAATCAGACACTCCACCACGTTGGGGATATTACGCACATGGCGCTCAAAGTTATCAAACCGCTCTGGCGTGTGTTGGTCCATTGAGATATGCAGCAGCGCCATTAGCTGAAACCCTAGCGGCCGTGCATCCACTACCGCGCGGTACTGGGTAATCAACCCATGCTCCTCCAGCGCTCGTACCCGACGTAAACAGGGAGACGGCGAGAGGCCAATACGCTCGGCCAACTCTTGGTTACTAATCCGCCCTTCCACCTGCAGCACATCCAGAATACGCCGGTCAAAACGATCCAGGGTTAAAGGTGATACCGTCATAGCCGACAGCTCCTACCAATAAAAAAGTATTTATTGATACATTCTGCCACTTATTCGTGATAAAGCCATTTTTTCGCAATAACCTTCCAAGACAAGTTGCGTACACTGGTGTGACTGCCACAAGCAGGCTGGCCTGGCTGTCTTACCCAAGCACCAACCAGGTTTCATTGTCAGCGGCTAACGCCACAAGCGGCCGCGCTATACAAACTCAACGTTTTCAGGAAACTTACCATGGCTGCTTTTGATCATCGCAAATACCGTCCTGCCCCGCGGGTACCCGCCTTTAACCGCCAGTGGCCCGACCGTGAGCTTACCCACGCCCCTATTTGGGTAAGTGAAGACCTACGCGATGGTAACCAAGCCCTCCTTGAGCCAATGACGGTTGAACAGAAGCAGCGCTTTTGGCACCAAATTATTAAAGTGGGCATTAAGGAAGTCATGGTGGGCTTTCCCTCCGCCAGCCAGCCAGATTACGACTTTGTACGCTGGTTGATCGAAGAGGATCAAATTCCAGAAGATGTCACCATTGCCGTGCTGGTGCAGTGCCGTGAGCACTTGATCGAGAAAACCTTTGCCTCCTTGGTGGGCGTCAAGCGCGCCATTATCCACCTGTACAACTCCACCTCGACCATCCAGCGGGAGCGGGTATTCGAGATGGACCGCGATGGTATTACCGATATCGCCGTTCAAGGGGCGACCTGGGTAAAAACCTATGCCGACCAATATCCAGATGTCGATTGGCGCTTCCAGTACTCGCCGGAGAGCTTCTCCAGCACGGAAATCGACTTCTCGCTGGCGATCTGCGAAGCGGTCATGGAGGTATGGCAGCCCACCCCGGACAATAAGTGCATCCTTAACCTGCCCACTACGGTAGAGGTAGCAGGCCCGCACCACCACGCCGACCAAATTGAGTACTTCTGCCAGCACATTAGCCGCCGCGACAGCGTGATTATTTCCGTTCACACCCACAATGATCGTGGCGGTGCCGTGGCCTCGGCTGAGCTTGCACTGCTAGCGGGTGCCGACCGGGTAGAGGGCACCTTGCTGGGTAACGGCGAGCGCACCGGTAATATGGATATTGTTACGCTGGCGATGAACCTCTACAGCCAGGGGATTGACCCCGAGCTGGATCTTTCCAACCCGGATGAAATCATCCAGGTGGTTCAAGAGTGTACCGGTATCACGATGCACCCCCGCCACCCCTGGGTGGGCGAAATGGTCTACACCGCCTTCTCAGGCAGCCACCAGGATGCGATTCGTAAATCACTCAAACACCAGAAACCCGACGAGCCGTGGCAAGTAGCCTACCTGCCGATCGACCCCCACGATATTGGGCGGGACTACCAGGCGGTGATTCGGGTGAACAGCCAGTCGGGCAAGGGTGGTATGGCCTTCCTGCTGGAGCGCGACTACGGCATTAACCTGCCCCGCTGGATGATGCTAGCGCTGGCCCCTTATGTGCAGAAAGAGAGCGAGCGACGTAACAGCGAGCTCTCTAGCGAGATGATTCGCCAAGTGATGTTCGATAACTTCTCCCATGACGCACCGCTAGCGCTGGCCGACTACCGGCTCTCAAAAGGGCAGCAGGAAGGCATTGATATGACTCTGTGGCAGGGTGCCGAAACGCTACGCTTATCCGGCACAGGAAATGGTGCGATGTCATCATTCACCGACGCCTGGAAGAAACATACCGGCAGCCACGTCGCAATACTCGATTACAGCGAGCACTCGCTGGGCGGCGACAGCGAGGCCAACGCCATTGCCTTTGTGCAGCTTAATATTGATGGACAGCGTATCTGTGCCGTAGCGGAAGATAGCGACACAGTCAGCGCTTCACTAAAAGCCGTGCTATCGGGAATTAACGCAGCGCAGCCAACCCGTACCACCCAGCCACAGGCTGCCACCAGTCTCGCGTAGACAGCTGTTGAGCCGCCGCTTAATCTTAAGCGGCGGCCCGAACCCTTAGCAGTGGCCAGGATGTGGCATCAACCGTTATTCAGCGCAGAATCAATACCGGTAAATGAGCGTTACGCAACATCGCCGTGGTGATGCTGCCCACCAGCAGGTGACGAATACGTGTGTGGCCGTAAGCCCCCATCACGAGCAGGTCAATGTCCTTTTCTTGCTTATAAGCACGCAGCGTCTCTTCCACCTCGCCGGCGCGAATAGCGCTTTCGGTTTGGTGGCCTGCGGCCTGTAGAGTATCGGTGGCCCACTGCAGCTGCGAACGGTTTTCTGCCGTCTCTGCGCCAACAATCACCACATGGCACTCCACGCCGTGGAACAGTGGGCTTTTCGCTAGCATTTCAACGCCTTTACGCGCCGTTGTGCTACCGTCAAAGGCCATCAGCACGCGCTTAGGCGGCGAAAACGCCTTCGGCACCATCAAAATGGGCCGGTGAAGCTCACGTACCACGCGCTCAAGGTTCGAGCCCAAGTGGCCGCTGGCTTGGTGGGCCGTTTCTCCTCGTTTCCCCAGCACCAGCAAGCGGATCTCTTTTTCATGCTCGGCCAAGGTATCCACCAGGGTGCCATTGCGTTGCATACAGGGCGGCTCTGCAAACCCAGCCGCTTCTACCCGCGCTTTCGCGGCATCCAACATCAAACGCCCTTGCTCACGGGCAAGCTTGCCGCGCTGCTCTTCAATATCCGATAGCTGTTCTAGTAGATGCTCCCGCGTGCCCAGGCCTAGATGGCCGGTTAAGTCAGGCTCTGCGACCTGGGCGTGGTTATCAACAGTGTGAAGAAAACGCAACGGTGCCGAAAGCGCCGTGGCTGCCCAAGCCGCATAGTCACACACACTTTCTGAGTAGTGGGACCCATCGATGGCTGCTAACACGTAATCAGACATATAGGCTTCTCCTTAAACAGGGGCATCAAATGTTGTCTTTATTCTGCTTCTTTTGTACACGAAGTCGTTGATCAGCAACACCTTTAACGGCACATTTTTAGGCCTTCTGCCTGGGGTTGAGGCGGGTGCTACAATTAGCCGCCTATCGATAGATTCACCATAAGGCGAAGAGCAGATGGGGCATGGTATAACTGGCGTTTTACTCGTTGCACTGGGCGGCGCACTGGGGGGGATCGTACGCTTTGCGATTTCCAACGCAATGGCCCATGTGCTGGGTAAAGCCTTCCCTTGGGGAACGCTACTCGTCAACGCCAGCGGAGCACTGCTGGCGGGTTGGCTGTTCGGCGTTTACGGCGTGCCTAATACACAGCCGCTTTGGCTATTTGCTGTGGCGGGCCTGTTGGGCGGCTATACCACGGTGTCGTCGTTTAGCTTGCAGACCCTTGAGCTATGGCAGCGTGGCCAGGCGTACCGCGCCGCGCTCAATATGGCTGCGACGTTACTGTTAGGCGTTGCCATGGCAGCGCTAGGCTGGTGGTTGGCCCAGGGTTAGCGAGGAGTTCAACATGAGTATCAACGCCTATCTCGCCGTTAGCCTTGGCAGCGCTATGGGTAGCGTGCTGCGCTATAGCGTCTCGCTGGCTTCAATGGCCGTGCTGGGTAGCCACTTCCCCTGGGGAACGCTATTGGTAAATGTGTTGGGCTCCTGCCTCATCGGCTGGTTAGCCGCGACAGCTTCACGCGCGCCACATGGCAAGCTGGCGCGCCAGCAGCCGCTGTTATTGGCAGGGTTTTGCGGCGGCTTCACTACCTTCTCGCTCTTTAGCCTGGAAACGCTGCACTTGGCACAGCAGGGCCGTCTAGGGCTGGCACTGCTTTACGGCATAGGCAGCTTACCCCTCTGCGTAGTCGCTGCCTGGATGGGCGAGCGTTTGGCCTTTTCACACCCACCAGCGGCCTAACCTTTTGATACGCGGGTCGCTCGAACAGCAGCAGCCCTGGGTTTATCTCTCCTTGATCCTCTGGCTGCCACAAACTGCTGCCGGCGTGATTGATTAGCTAACACGGGAGTATCCACCAAGCACCCCTTGTTTGCTCATCACTAACTGCCAGAGCTGAATTTGCCGGGCGCGAAAAGCCCCTGCGCACACCAACAGGTAATAGCGCCACATGCGGTAAAAGCGCTCGCCATACTGCTCTTTAAATCGCGGCCAGTGGGTTTCGAAGTTATGGTGCCAAGCCATTAAGGTGCGGTCATAATCAGCCCCAAAGTTATGTATATCTTCAATAACGAACAGCCCCTCGGCAGCGTCTGCAATCTGCCCCAGGGTAGGCAGTTCGCCGTTGGGAAAAATATACTTATCAATCCATGGGTCGGTCACGGTATTACTTAAGTTTTTACCGATGGTATGCAGCAAAAACAGCCCATCATCTTTTAAGCAGCGGTGAACAACGCTCATATACTCGCGATAGTTTTTATGGCCTACGTGTTCAAACATGCCGATGCTCACCACGCGGTCAAACGTCTCAATCTCTTCACGGTAATCCTGCAGACGAAACTCTATCGGTAGGCCTCTTCTCAGCAGCCGCTGACCGAACTCCGCCTGCTCCCTAGATATGGTCAGGCCAACACACTCGACCCCATAATGCTCGGCAGCGTAGCCCATAAAACTGCCCCAACCGCAGCCAATATCGAGAACGCGCATTCCTGACTTTAACTGTAGCTTACGACAGATAAGGTCAAGCTTGGCTTCCTGGGCTTGATCCAGCGTTTGGGCATGTTGCCAATAGCCACAGGTGTAGGTCATCCGCTGGTCGAGCATCGCGGCATAAAAGTCGTTGCCGAGATTGTAGTGCTTCTCCCCTACTTCCCACGCACGCTTCGCTGTTTGCCGGTTGAGCAGGCGCGAACGCAGCGAGTGGTAAATCAGCTGGGTGGGCTTAATGCGTTGCCCAAGCTGGGCACGCATGATGCGGTAAAATAGCTCGTCTACCCGTACAGCATCCCACTCACCCCGCATGTAGCTTTCGCCAAGCCCCAGATTACCTCGCGAAAGAGCGCTATCGAGAACGCCGGGTGCGTATAACTGCACATCCCAGGGGCGACTGCCATTCAGCTGAATATCAGCTTGAAGTAATAAATCGATAAGAAAACGGTGGGAGGGTGAGGTTGCATCAAAGCCAATAGGCGATTTTTCCAACGTTGGCATGTTCACGGCAGGCTCCTCGCACTATTCCAGAGAGTGGATAGGTAACAACCTGCCTAACAGCATAGTATCGAATAGCACAGTATTGCACTGCAGCATGAACACCTTCCCACAAAAAAGCCGGGCTACTCGCAAGAGCAGCCCGGCTTAAGCGCTTTTAATAAGCGTTTAACGCAGGATTAACACGGGTATCCGGCTGCTTCGTAGCATGGCCGTGGTGGTACTGCCTACCAGCAAATGGCGAATGCGCGAGTGCCCGTAGGCTCCCATCACCAGCAGATCAATGCCGTTTTCCTGCTCGTAGGCTTGCAAAGCGTCATCCACTTCACCCGCACGAATGGCGCCTTGTGCCTGATGCCCCGCTTCGCGCAGGGTGTTTAGCGCCCACGCCAGCTCACTGCGATGCTCGGCTGTTTCTGCTCCGACAATCAGTACATGGCAGGTTGCCCCCGCAAATAGCGGTGAGCGGGCCAGCATCTCCACCCCTTTGCGGGCGGTTTTGCTGCCATCAAAGGCAATCAGCACCTTTTCCGGGCGCTGAAAGGCTTTCGGCACCATCAAAATCGGGCGATGCATTTCCCGCACCACCCGCTCTAGGTTGGCACCCAGGTGCCCACTGGCTTGATGGGCGGTTTCGCCGCGCTTGCCTACCACTAGCAGGCGCACGTCTTTTTCCAGCTCTACCAGTGTTTCCACTAGCGTGCCGTTTAACTGGCGGGTCGTGGGGCTACTTACCCCATCTTCCACCGCCCTGGCCTTGGCCGCTTCGAGCATCAGCTTGCCTTGCTCACGATTTACCCTGGCACGCCGCTCATCAAGCGCTGAGAGCTCTTCCATCAGCTTTTCGCGGGCACCGAAGCGTAGGCTGCCGGATAAGTTTTGCTCTTCGGGTGCCCAAGAGTGATTATCTACAACGTGCACAAAGCTTAGCGGCGCACCCAGGGCCAAGCTTGCCCAGGCGGCATAGTCGCAAACACCTTCGGCAAATTGGGAGCCGTCAATGGCGGCGAGTACGTGTTCTGTCATGGTGCTCTCCTTGCCTGGTTTAGTGGCCACCCATCAGTTTTTCAACGGCTTCCGGGTCGTTATGAACGGCGTAGCGGTCCACCACGGTGGCGCTTGCTTCGTTCAAGCCCACTAGCTCGACCGCGGTGCCTTCACGGCGGAATTTAATCACTACACGGTCAAGCGCTTGAACGGCGGTCACATCCCAGAAGTGCGCCTTCGATAGGTTAATGGTCACCTTATCGATGCTCTCTTTGAAATCAAACGCGGCCATAAAGCGCTCAGACGAGGCAAAAAACACCTGCCCAACCACTTGGTACTCGCGCTCCTTACCAGCCTCTATTTCTTGAGAGCCTACATACATGATGTTGCCGACCTTGTTGGCGAAGAACATCGCCGCCAATAGCACGCCCACAAAAACACCGATGGCTAGGTTATGGGTGCCTACCGTGACCGCCACGGTCGCCAGCATGACAATATTGGTGCTCATTGGGTGCTTCTTCAGATCGCGAATAGACTCCCAACTAAAGGTACCAATCGAGACCATAATCATGACCGCGACCAGCGCTGCCATGGGGATTTGCGATACCCAATCCGCCAAGAACACCACCATCAGCAGCAACACCACGCCTGCAATCAGCGTCGATAAACGCGTCCGGCCACCCGATTTAATGTTGATCACCGACTGGCCTATCATCGCGCAACCGGCCATACCGCCCATTAAACCAGCGCCAATATTGGCCACCCCTTGGCCTTTACACTCGCGGTTTTTATCGCTGGGCGTGTCGGTGAGGTCATCCACAATCGTGGCGGTCATCATGGATTCCAGCAGGCCAACGACTGCCAGCATCACGGCGTAGGGAAAAATAATCATCAGGGTTTCAAGATTTAACGGTACGCTCGGCCATAGGAAAACCGGCAGCGTATCCGGCAGCTCGCCCATATCGCCCACGGTGCGAATATCCATACCGCTCACCATATACACCACGGTCAGCACCACGATGCACACCAGCGGAGAAGGAACCGACTTGCCAATCTTCGGCAAATAAGGGAACAGGTAGATAATCCCCAGGCCGGCCAGCGTCATGGCATACACGTGCCACGTCACGTTGGTAAGCTCCGGTAGTTGCGCCATGAAAATCAGGATTGCCAGCGCATTTACAAACCCGGTGACCACCGAGCGGGAGACAAAGCGCATCAGCTCCGCCAGCCGCAGGTAGCCCGCAATGATTTGCAGCACCCCGGTTAGCAGCGTGGCGGCCAGCAAGTACTCCAGGCCATGCTCTTTCACCAGTGTCACCATCAGCAGCGCCATCGCCCCTGTGGCCGCAGAGATCATGCCGGGGCGGCCACCGGTAAAGGCGATCACCACCGCAATACAGAACGAGGCATACAGCCCCACTTTCGGGTCCACGCCCGCGATAATCGAAAAGGCGATCGCTTCAGGAATTAGCGCCAGCGCGACGACAATACCTGAGAGCGTGTCGCCCTTAATGTTAGAGAACCACTCATGCTTACTGAAAAGTGCCATCCAGGGAGTCCAATGGTTAGGGGGTTAAAGACATTGCGCGCCACAGCCGCACACAAAGGCAGCACAAGAGCGCACGTTAGTAATAGATTGTCGGGTATATGCAACCGAACGAAGACGCAAACGCGCCGATAGCCAAATAGCGGCAACGGGATGCCATAGCACCGATATAACGCGAAGAGCGTTATGGCGCTGATAAGGAGGGAAAACCTAGGGTGGAGTCATCAGCCCTGGTGTCGGCAGAGCAACGGCTGCCATCGTATTATTCATGGAACGTAAACCTTGCTGTTCTATTATCTATCACAATTCAGGCGAGATGGTGCCAACCAAGTGCGTTCAAGTCGCCGTGAGCGCGGCATTCTATCAGCAAACAGTGCGCTCCGCACCCGTCACCCTAGACGTTTAGACGATGACCTGATCCCTAAGCTTGGCTTACCATGGCACTCAAATGGCGACACCACCGCCTTTTCCTCGCAACCTTTTACCCTACCCAATGAGAGGAACCGCACATGAGCCAGACAATAGCAGTGATTAAAGGCGATGGCATCGGCCCCGAAATCATGGACGCCACCCTGCAAGTGCTAGACGCCCTTGAGTGCGGGCTGGACTACGAGTTTATCGACGCGGGCCTGGTGGCGCTTGAAAAGCACGGTACGCTGATTCCTCAAGCCTCGCTGGATGCCATTGAAAAGCACGGCGTTGCCTTGAAAGGCCCGCTTACCACGCCGATTGGTAAGGGCTTTTCATCAATCAACGTGCAGCTACGCCGTCACTTTGACCTCTATGCCAACGTGCGCCCCGCCATCAGCTTTCCGGGCACCCGCTCCCGCTACGATGATATCGACATGATCACCGTGCGGGAAAACACCGAAGGGGCTTACCTCTCCGATGGCCAAGAGATGCTCGACGACGGCAATACCGGCATCTCGGTGATTAAAGTGACCCGCAAAGGCTCCGAGCGTATCGTGCGTTACGCCTTTGAACTAGCCAAACAGAATGGCCGCAAGAAAGTTACCGCCGTCCACAAAGCCAACATCATCAAAACCAGCTCCGGCCTGTTTTTAGACGTTGCCCGTGAAGTCGCCAGCGAGTATCCCGAGATCGAATTCCAAGAAATGATCGTGGATAACGCCTGCATGCAGCTGGTCATGAACCCTCACCAGTTCGATGTGGTGGTCACCACCAACCTGTTCGGCGATATTCTTTCCGACCTATGCGCTGGCCTAGTAGGTGGTTTAGGCCTCGCCCCAGGGGCGAACATCGGTGAAAAAGCGGCCATTTTTGAAGCGGTACACGGCTCAGCACCGGATATTGCAGGCAAGAAAATCGCCAACCCCTGCGCACTGCTGCTGGCCGCCGCCCAGATGCTCGACCACCTCGGCATGACCGCCAAGGGTGACGCAATTCGCCAGGGAATTCGCGCCGTGCTGGAGAGCCGCCGCGATATGGTGACCCCCGATATGGGCGGCACCGGCACCACCGACACCTTTGCCCAGGCGCTGGTGGAGCACCTAAAAGGTTAAAATCAGCCCAACCACACATCCAAAAACAGCATAATCACCAAACCCATCGCCAGGCCAAACGTCGCTTTATTCTGATGACCGAAGCGATGGGTTTCGGGAATGATTTCATGGCTGATGACATACAGCATGGCCCCCGCTGCAAACGCCAAGCCCCAGGGCAATAGCACCTGGGAAACGGTGACAACGCTCGCGCCAAACAGCCCGCCAATCGGTTCAATTAGCCCGGTCAGCGCCGCAATCGACCAGGCGCGCCACTTGGAGTAGCCTTCTCCCATGAGCGCCACTGCCACGGCCAGGCCTTCCGGCATATTCTGCAAGCCAATACCAATCGCTAGCGGCATTCCGCCCTCTAAACCGTTAGCACCAAACCCCACACCAACCGCTAAGCCTTCCGGCAGGTTGTGAATGGCAATGGCAAATACAAACAGCCATACCCGGCGCAGCGCAGCGGCCTCTGGCCCTTCTCTCCCCTGTTGAAAATGCTCGTGGGGCAAACGCTCATTAAGCAGCGCAATCGCTGCCATGCCCAACAGAATAGCGGTACACACTAGCGCCGCTGGTATTGGCCCGCCTGCGTAGTAGATCTCAGCGGCATCTAGCGCGGGAATAATCAGCGAGAAAAATGAGGCAGCCAGCATCACGCCTGCCGCAAAGCCCAAGGCTAAATCACGAAACCCTCGGCTGAGTGTTTTGCCCAGCAGCACGGGCAGCGCCCCTACAGCGGTCAGCAACCCTGCCAGCAAACTACCTAAAAATCCTAATAACAGCGTATTTTCCATGAATATCGTAGACTCGGTTAGCCAGGGCTTTCACGGCGGCAACTTCTCTTACTTACCAGCTTATAAATTTACTTTAGCAAAAAAAGATACATAAAATTACAAATGTGACATTTTGTGTCAAAGCAATATAGAACAGTGTTTTGTATAAGAAGGTGATCTATTCTTAGCACAAGAAAGTGCCCAGAAACTAATCAGCGCCTTAAATACGCAAGCTGAACAGATCAATAAAACAGCGAACACCATACCAAAATTGCCAGCCAAACCAACCTACTCTCACTGAATGCGGCTGTTGAAGCGGCTAGAGCAGGTGAACAGGGGCGTGGCTTTGCCGTTGTAGCTAACGAAGTACGCCAGTTAGCGCGCGGCTCCAGCGAGGCAGTCAATGAAATCACTCAAGTGCTTAAAGAAAACAGCGCACTGGTGATGCGTACCACCGATGCCATGCAACAAGTGGTTGAGCAGGGTCAAGCTAGCCAAGCCAGTGTGAAAGAGATCGAAGCAATTGTGAATGAAATACTGCAAGGAGCGCAAAGCATCTCTTACTCCATTGAACGCCTTGCTCTTGAAACTGCCTAGCAAAAAATAGCCCGCCAGCATATGGCTAGCGGGCTATTACGTCATGCTGCTTAACTGCTTAGCAGTGCTTCAACACTGTTAACGCAGCTTGGTTTTACGCAGGTAGGGCAGCACAGCGTCAAATTCACCAAATTTCTGTTTGGCATCTTCATCAGAGACACTGGGCGGAATGATCACGTCCTGGCCGACCGTCCAGTCTGCGGGCGTCGCAATGCCGTGCTTCGCCGTGGTTTGCAGCGCATCCAGGGCACGCAGAATTTCAGCAAAGTTACGGCCGACGGTCATCGGGTAGGTCATGGAGAGCTTGAGTTGCTTATCCGGACCGATAATAAATACCGAACGCACCGTCGCACTATCAGCCGGTGTACGGCCATCCGGCAGGTAAGCATCTTCCGGCAGCATATCAAACAGCTTGGAGACCTTTAGGTCTTCATCCGCAATAATCGGGAAACCCACACTGCTACCACAAACCGTTTCGATGTCTCCCGCCCAGCGCTTGTGATCTTCAACGCCATCGACGGAGACTCCGATCACTTTAGTACCGCGTTTCTCCCACTCGGCACTTAGTGTCGCCACTGCGCCAAACTCGGTGGTGCATACCGGCGTGAAGTCTTTGGGGTGCGAAAACAGAATCGCCCAGCTATCGCCAATCCAATCATGGAAACGAATGGGGCCTTGGCTAGTTTCTGCCTCAAAATCAGGCACGACTGCATTGATACGTAATGACATCGTTGCTCCTCGTTAAGGTTAAGTGGCTCTAATACCTTATATGACTTTGAACGCCTTCACTATAGAACGTTTAGCACTAAGGCAATGAGTGACAGGCAGCGTTCACTCTGCCGGCTTCACATCCTTCTCCTCACGCTTAATACGCTTCACCCAACGCTGTTTTGCGTAGTGCCGCAGGTTAGCGACGCTGTCGGTTTCATCGACGATATCTTGGCCAAGGATAGTCTCGATAATATCTTCCAGCGTGATCAGGCCCACAAAGGTGCCGTGTTCATCGTAAACCACTCGCATGTGCAAGTGATCCTTCAGCATAGACGTAAACACCTGCTCCACATTGTTGGAAACATCGACGCTGCCAATCGGGTGCATTAGTTCACGCATCGTTTTGCTGTCATCAGCATGGTACATATCTGCCTTATGCACATAGCCAAAGGCCTGCTCGCCGTTGTCCATCACCGGAAAACGCGTGAACGGTGCTTTACCGTACTGCCCGTCAAACTCGCTAACGGTCATATTCGGCGGCACGGTTTCACACACAGTACGCGGCGTCATCGCCTTGTTGACCGCAATATCGTGCAAGTTCAGCATATTGATAATAGTGCGCGACTCGTCCGCATCTAACACGTTTTCTTCCAATCCAACCCGTGCCAGCACTTTAATTTCATCGCGCAAGTCCACATCGTGTTCGGACTTACCCAAACGGCGAGTAATCTGCTCTGACATCCAAATAAAGGGCAGTAAGCCCACAATCATAGGGTTAAGCAGCTTCGGCAAAACAGGTGCCAACCCACGCCAGTAAGTCGCCCCAATCGTTTTGGGAATAATCTCTGAGAGAATCAGGATCAGCATGGTCATTACCGCAGAGACAATCGCAATGGAGGACTCACCAAAGACAACCGCTGCCTGAGCACCCACCGCCGTTGCCCCTACCGTATGGGCAATAGTATTGAGCGTTAAAATCGCCGCCAGCGGGCGGTCGATATTGGTTTTCAGCTTGGTCAGCGCCGCATGTAGTTTGGGGTTATCCTCTTTTTGCTTGGCAATATAGCTCGGCGTGATCGACAGCAGCGCGGCTTCAAGAATAGAACAAAGAAAGGAGAACGCGATTGAGAAGGTAGCAATCGTGATAAGAAGGAACATGGAAGGCTCATGTAGTTGATGATAAATGCGTTATAGGGGCACTGACCGCCAGAAGCAAGTGGCGGTTCAACAAAAGGGCTTTTTCACTTAGATACCCATGCTAACATCTAACCTCGCTTAATCTAGTTAAATAACCTTGTTAAATACTGCTGCCCGAAAGGATGCTTGCTGATGTTTGACGCGCCCGCTGCTGTTGCTACGCCTGAAGCCGTTGAGACCTTTATTGCCCGCTGGAAGGGCACTACCGGCACCGAAAAGGCCAACTACCAGCTATTCCTTTCAGAGCTATGCGCGCTGCTTGAGCTACCTACGCCCGACCCGGCCAGTAAGGTTTGGTCAGCACCCTGCTCGCCGCCAGCCCCCACAGCGCGGAAAGCCTAGCCGCCCAGTTCAAACGCAAACCGCTAAAAGGCGTCAACGAGGTACTCTCCGCCCTCGCCGCCCTCGACCAAGCCCAGCAGGATGACGAACACTGGCGGCTGGTGAGGTGATATGACAATAAACAGCAAGGCTGGCGTAGACACTATCGACGCTTGACCACATTTGTGGATTCAGCGATTGTTGATATGTGCGAGTAAGGCCTGGATAACCGCGACAGCGTAAGCATCGTAAGCGTACTGATTTGTGCGCCGGTCCCAGGGGTTGCACCTGATTTCAAGGCCATTGCTATCGCAGTGGCCTTTTGTTTTCTCCGGCACTAGATCTCACCTATGCAGCGACTGATATACCTTGATGAAAGCGGGGATTTAGGCTGGAAATTTGATGCACCCTTTGGCAAAGGTGGATCTTCAAAGCATCTAACGATTGCCAGCGCTTTCACTTGTCTGGAAGCCAATAAATACCTTTGCAGGTCTGTGAAGGACGTTAAGAAAAAAGCTAAATGGCCTCTAAAAGAAGAAATGAAGTGGGTCAACATGCCGCATAGCCTTCGCCTATGGTTCTGCGAAAAAGCGGCGGAAATCTGCCAAAAACATCAATCGATTGAATACAGAGCCATCGTTGTTGCCAAACGAGGCGTATACGAACGGCTTCGGCACGATGACTCCATGCTCTATAACTACTTTATCAAGTCTTTCAGCCAAACAGCATAAGTAACGCTATATATCGCCACGCACAACTTATGAGAAGCCCCCCTACCAAAACGCCCCCATAACGGGGGCGCTCTGCGTTCTAAGCCGACTCAAGGCTGCTTACGCAAACACTTCGATCCACTCACTGCGCTTGGCCAGTAGGCCTTTGGCGAGCTTCTGGGCGCCTTCCAGGCTGTGGCTGGCGGCCCAGCCGCACTGCATTTCGTTGCAGGCGGGAACTTCGGTGGCGGTCAGTACGTCGTTGAGGGTTTTCTCGATGATTGATAGTACATCGTCGTAATCATCGTGGTTGATCAACGCGATATAGAAGCCGGTCTGGCAGCCCATCGGGCTGATATCGACCACTTTATCGGTATGGTTGCGCGACATTTCCGCCATCAAGTGCTCCAGGGAGTGCAGCGCGGGCATCTCCATGTGCTCTTTGTTGGGCTGGCAGATCCGCAGGTCGTACTTGTGAATACGGTCGCCGTTCTGGCCCTCTTTGATATCGGCCAAACGTACATAGGGCGCTTTTACCTTGGTGTGGTCCAGGTTAAAGCTTTCAACGTTCATTTTCTTTTCAGTCATGGTGGCTCCGTCGTCGCTCTCTTTCGTTCGCCTATTCTACACGTTGAAGGCTGGTTACACCTTGGGAGCGTCGAAATTCCACGGTTCATCGGTGTAAACGCATACATTGGCGTCTTCAATGTCGCCATCGGGCGACTCAACGTGCTTGGCGAAGAAGTCTTGAATTTCTTTGCGCTGGCAGTGGGCTTCAAACTCTTCGCGGCTGGCCCAAATTTCATGGAACACAATCGGGTAGCTGGTGCCCTGGGCAAACGGGTTATCAATTTGCCGGGTCACCGTGTAGTGCAAGCAGGCATCTTCACGATGGGTATTAGGTTCCAGGCTCTGCAGCGCTTTAAATACGGCTTCCTCTTTACCGGCCTTGGGCTTGAAGCTAGCGATGCAGTAGATTTTTTTCGACATGTTTTGTTCCATGTAAGGAGGGTTCTGCCCACCATTATGGGGCCGATAGCGGTAGATACCAACCTATCGCATCATCCGTTCCGCCAGCGTTTCTAATTCAGGTACCGTCATATCCGGCTCAATCCCCCAGGGGTCGAAGGGGGCATCCGAGTGGCGGCGCACCCAAGCGCTTCGCAAGCCCGCGTGGGCCGCGCCAATCACATCAAAGGGGTTGCTGGAGATCAGCCAGGTGTTTTCCGGGCGCGTTTCTAGCCGCGTGCGTAGGTAGGCGTAAACGGCGGGGTCGGGCTTGAAGCGCTTTACTTCATCCACGCTGACCACGGCATCCATGTGGCTCTTGACTCCTGCGCGGGTCAACAGCTGGTTAACAGCCTCTTCCGTGCCGTTGGAAAAAGCCACGCAGCGGATGCCCGCATCGCGCAGTTGGTCCAGCGCAGGCACCACATCTGGGAACGCAGGCAGTTCCGCATAAACGGCCATTAAGTGGTCGTGGTCATTATCGGAAAGGCCGGTTTGTAGCGCACGGTCGGTGAATACCAGCGCTTCACGCGTGCACTCGGTAAAGGGCACATAAGCCCCCATCAGGCCATGGCGGAAGCTGTACTCCAGCTGCTTTTCCCGCCAGCGTTTGGCAAACTCGCCTGCCTTAGTGGCATCGCTTAGGCGGCGTTCCAGTTCAACGGTTACCCCCTGGGTATCAATTAGCGTGCCGTATACATCAAAGGCTAGTACCGGTTGCATGGTGGGCGTCTCCTTAACGATCCAGTGCCTATTAACTATATTCAGCATAGACGCCGCGATCAAAAACAGCCGCGAACAAAAACAAAAACGCCGCTGCATCGGCAGCGGCGCTTAACCAGCTAAAGCAGGCAATTACACCGTAAAGGCGGCTTCTTGCTGGCCGGTTTTCAGGTCGCCAGAGCGCACTAACTCATCGGTCACGCGGTCGATGGCGCGTTTGGCGCGGGCAATCATCTCATCCACTTCACCACGGTTGATGGTCAGCGGCGGTGCGAAGCCAAGAATGTCGCCTTGGGGCATGGCGCGGGCAATCAGGTTCTCTTCCAGCGCGGCAGCCGCGACACGCGGGCCAACCTTCAATGAGGGGTCGAAGTGCAGGCGCTGCTTGGCATCCGGAGAGAACTCCAGCGCAGCCATCAGGCCAACACCGCGCACGTCACCCAGCAGCGGGTGGCCTTCAAAAGTAGCCTTCAGCTGCTCTTGGAAGTAACCGCCGGTTTCAGCCGCGTTGCCCACCAGGTTTTCGCGCTCAATGATATCCAGGTTCGCAATGCCTGCAGCACAGCCCAGAGCGTGGCCTGAGTAGGTCCAGCCGTGGCCGATGGGGCCGAACTCGCCAGTACCCTGCTCAAGCACTTTCCATACTTTGTCACCAACAATTACGCCAGACAGCGGCTGGTAGGCGCTGGTCAGACCCTTAGCGATGGTGATCAGGTCAGGCTGCATGTTGTAGTGGTGGCTGCCGAAGTCGGAGCCGGTACGGCCGAAGCCACATACCACTTCATCGGCGATCAGCAGTACGTCGTACTTTTTCAGCACGGGCTGAATGGCTTCCCAGTAGCCTTCCGGCGGCGGCACGATACCACCAGTGCCAAGTACCGGCTCGCCGATAAAGGCGGCAACGGTGTCCGGGCCCTCTTCCAGAATCATGGCTTCGAGCTTATCTGCACAGTAGGCAGAGAATTCGCGCTCGGTCATGCCGTGCTGCTCGGCGGCACGCAGGTAGTAGTGCGGCGCTTCCGTGTGGCGAATGGTTTCAATCGGCAGATCGAAGTGGTCGTGGAACGCTTTCAGGCCGGTGAGCGAGCCAGACGCGATGCCGGAGCCGTGGTAACCGCGCATACGCGAGATGACCTTTTTCTTCTGCGGGCGGCCCAGTACGTTGTTGTAGTAACGCACGATTTTGAGCTGGGTTTCGTTGGCGTCAGAGCCGGACATGCCGTAGTAGACCTTGGACATGTTCATACCGGCGATTTTCAGCACGCGCTCAGACAGCTCGATTTGCGGCTCGTTGGAGTGGCCTACATAAGTGTGATAGTAGGAGAGTTCCAGCGCCTGCTTGTAGATAGCTTCAGCCACTTCAGTGCGGCCATAGCCAATGTTGACGCAGTACAGGCCAGCAAAGCCATCGATGAACTCACGGCCATCTTTATCAACGATGTTGATGCCTTTACCGCCGGTAATCACACGGCCCGGTGCATCGCCGTGGGCGAAGTCACGCAGGTGGGTGGAGGCGTGAAAGGTGACTTTGCGGTCGCGTTCGATCAGATCCTGGTGCAAGCTCATAACGTTCTCTCTGTACGATAAGCCTCCCCATACTTGGGGAGGGTGTTTTATCTTTGGTGACTGACGAGATGTTGGCCACCTAATAGTGCCTTCGCCCGGCAGAGCCGGCCTCCCACAGAACACCCTCAAATTCCTGCATAGGTGTTCAGAGAGGGCGCTTCAGCGCGCGATGCTGTTCTTTACAATTAGCTACCCGATACCGAGCCCAGTGCGCCCAGGCAGTAGTACTTCGTTTCCAGGTACTCATCGATACCCGTCGCGCCGCCTTCACGGCCTAGGCCGGATTGCTTCACGCCGCCGAAGGGAATGGGCGGGCCAGTCATCTTCACGGAGTTGACGCTTACCATGCCGTACTCTAGCGCACGCATCAGCTTCCAAATGCGGCGAATATCGTGGGTATAGATATACGCAGCTAAGCCGTACTCAGTGTCGTTGGCCATCTCGATCACTTCGTCGTCGCTACTATAAGCGGTAATCCCGGCTACGGGGGCAAAGTTCTCTTCCCGCCATACTTTCATTTTCGGCGTTACACCGGTCAGTAGCACGGGCATAAAGAAGTTGTCGCCCGGCGCTTGGCTTTGGTCACCCGCCACCAGCGTAGCGCCTTGGGAGATGGCGTCATCCACAATCGCTGCCGCTTTTTCCACCGCTTGGCGGTGAATGAGCGGGCCAAGATCGACTTCGCCATGAAGGCCATTGCCCACGGTGAGTGCCGCCATGCGCTCGGCAAACTGCTCAACAAACGCATCGTGAATCGATTCGTGCACCAGAATCCGGTTAGCGGCTAGGCAATCTTGACCGGCAGTTTGGAACTTGGCCGCTACCGCTGCATAGGCAGCCTCTTTCGGGTCCATATCCGGCCCGACGATAAACGGCGCGTTACCTCCAAGCTCCAGCGAAAGCCGCTTCACGGTGTTAGCGCTTTGCTCGATAAGCAGGCGGCCAACACGGGTAGAGCCGGTGAACGAGAGCGCACGGATACGCGGCTCGCTGCACAGAATCTTGGAAACTTCTGCAGGCTCGCCCAGCACCACGTTAAAGATGCCTTCTGGAATGCCTGCTCGCTCAGCAAGCTCAGCCAGCGCCAGCGCCGAGAACGGCGTTTCGTTGGCGGGCTTCACAATCACCGGGCAGCCTGCGGCCAGCGCGGCAGCGGCTTTACGTGTGATCATCGCCAGCGGGAAGTTCCACGGCGTAATCATCGCGGCAATGCCTACTGGCTCTTTAATCGTACCAAGCGATGCATTGGGGATGTGGCTCGGGATGGTTTCGCCGTAAGTGCGTTTACCCTCTTCCGCGAACCAACGCACGAAGCTTGCGCCATACTCTACTTCACCACGGGCATCGGGCAGCGGTTTGCCCTGCTCCAAGGTCATAATCGTGGCGAGGTCTTCACGGTTGGCTTGAATCAGGTCGTACCAAGCCAGCAGGCGTTCGCAGCGCTCGTCGGCGCGCAGTGCCCGCCAGTGGACAAACGCCGCTTCGGCGGCATCCACCGCGGCGGTAATCTGCTCGGCTTCCAGCAGCGGAATATGGCCAATCGCTTCATTGGTCGCGGGATCGTATACCGCCTCTTCGCGGCCGCCTTCACCGTGGGTCCATTTGCCGTTCACGTAGGCATACTGCCGGAACAGGCGCGGATCTTCCAAGCGTTCAGCAAGCGTGGTCGATAGTGTAGTCATGGGCACCTCCGCAGGTTGCAGCCAATCACGGTGAAGCCAATCGTGGGCGACAAACCGTTGCATTTTAAAATTCACTTTAAAACAGCAGAGGACATTGCCGCGCTGTTTTGATGTGCCCAGAGTAAGGGAGAACGCCCACGAAGTGTTTTTGAAAGCACTGAGGATTCCCGGCACTTTTTTTGTGAAACGTCGATTTAGGCAGGTTTTTTTTGGTGGTAGCGCGCTCTTTCGTATCGGGGCAAGCGCTACTACCCCCTTACAAAAGTAAAATAATTGTGACAAATGGCTTTATCCCCCCTTTCGCTGCTGATTACAGGTTAAGCTAAGGCTCTATTTTTACTGAGTAACCGTACCGACCAAGTAGCTATCGCTAAGTGCATACAGCTCCACAAGCCGAGAGACAGTGCCGTGTATCGATTACCGTATTACCACCAGTTGTCACAGCGTATCGGTACCACAACCGTGCGTGAAAAGTACGACCTTGACCGCCACGATGAGCAGCTGCGCTCACTGCGGCTGCTTACTTCACTACTCGTGGCGTTTTATTTCTTCTACACGCTGGTAGATATCTATTTACTGCCAGATATCACTGCTCGCTCGCTGTTACTGCGCAGCATCATTATGCTTCCAGCCACGGCGCTTCTTTTTGCCTATTACAATCGTCCAGTCTCCATACGCCGCAAGGAGCTAGCAGGCGTGCTTGTGGCCTGTTTAGCCACCGTGGTGTGGTGCGTCATCCTGCTGGGTTCTGAGAATGAACGCGTGCTCAAATATTTTTATGCCGGGCTGGTGTTTCTGATGGTCCTGACGATTGTCTTAACGCCACCTTTTGAGTACAGCCTTTATAGCTCGCTGTTTGTATTTGCCTGCCTTTACACCACTATTTGGTTTTTACACGGTGCGACCAGCATTTATGTCATTAACCACTTGGCGCTCGGCGTACCGGTGCTAGTGCTCACGTTAATCGCCAACTATCGGTTTTCCGCCGAGTCACTGCGGCTGTATTTGAAAAACATCAGCGTGGAACAGCTTCGTGAGGAGCTATCTGCCCGCAATGCAGAGCTAGAAAAAATCTCGCACATTGACCCCTTAACAGGGTTAACTAACCGCCGTGGGTTAGCCCGTTTTACTGATGACCTACAGCAGCTATCAGGTGCACGGTGCTGCATCGCGGTCATTCTTATCGACGTAGATCACTTCAAAGCCTTCAACGATTTTTACGGCCATGCGGAAGGGGATAACTGCCTACGCGCTGTTGCAGGCGCTATTCGCGCTGCCTGTACCCAGGAGGACTTGGTGTGCCGTTTTGGTGGGGAGGAGTTTCTGATTTTGCGTTCGGATCAAGGCGCCCAGGATTTTAATGTCCTCACACTGGCGGAGAAAATACGTACTGAGGTTGCAGAGCTGGCGATTCCCCATCAGCCTACCCAGGAGGGGCGAGTTACCATCAGCGTGGGTGTGTGTGCGGGCCCTATTGAGCCAGATGTAGAGCTCAACACGTTTATTAAGGAGGCGGATGCAGCTTTATATGCAGCGAAGCGAGAGGGCCGCAATCGTGTGCGCTTCCATGCGCAACATGCCGATTGCGGCCCTCATCTCTCTAGGCCTTGTGTCGCAAGCAGCGACAACACGCTATAGAGCGGTGTTACTCCCCATATCAATACCGATGGGAGCGTGCTTAACGGTTTTCGTCACGATATAAGTAAAGTAGCGTTCGATACCCGCCTCTGATACCAGCCATTTATCTATCAAGCGCTGATAGCTATCAATGGTGCGGGCTTCAAACTTCACTAGATAATCGACGCCGCCGCCTACTGCAACGCACTCGGTTACCTCAGGGGTTTGCATCACTAGCGCTTCAAAACGGGCAAAGCTTTCGGCATTGTGCTGTTTGAGCTCGATCTGCACCCAAACCGGGTTGCGCGGTACCAATACATCCGCATTGATACGCGCAGTGTAGCCTTCAATCACTCCCGCTTTTTCCAGCCGCTTTACCCGCTCCCAACAAGGGCTGACCGAAAGATTAATCGCTTCGGCCAGCTTAGACTTGGTAATCCGCCCATCCCGGGAGAGGATATCGAGAATTTTTAAATCGTAGCGGTCCAGTTTCATCATACCGGGGGCTACGCCTCCAGACGTTCAACAACATCGGCGATCACCGCCAGGGTGTCCCCCATATTGATCAGCGCTGGCGCTCGGCGCGCCATTAAAACACCGTCACGCTCGGCTTTGTACGCCACCGGGGCGGTGCCGCTGCGGGTCATATCGTAAACATAGGCGATGGTTTGGCCCTTTTTCACTTCGTCGCCCAGTGCCACCAGCAGCTCTAACACACCTGAATGCTGGCTCTGCACATAGCAACTGGCATCCGGCATATCGAGATACATCTGCCCGCCTTCGGGCATTTCCACTTCGCCCTCTATCAAGCCGTAGTGGATCAAGAAGTTGCGCACGCCGCGCTCGGCAATCGCAATACTTTGCGGCGTGGAGGTGCCACCGCCACCCAGTTCGGTCGCCACAAACACCTTGCCCTGACGCTCGCAGGCGGTGTCAAAGAGCTTTTCAGCATCTAGTTCAAACATCACCATGGCGTAAGGCGCACCAAAGGCTTTTGCACCTTCCAGTGCCGCCTGCTGTTGAGCTTTGTCATCCAGCACGTGGGAAGCGCCAAAGGGCAGAATATCCAGCGTGCGGCCACCCGAGTGTAGGTCAAGCACTACATCGCTCATGGGCACCATGACGCGGGTAAAATAGTCAGCAATTTGCGATGTCACCGTACCGTTAGGGTCACCGGGGAAGCTGCGGTTAAGGTTGCCCTTATCCATGGGCGAGGTGCGCTTACCCGCCATCACCGCTGGGGTATTCATGCAGGGCACGATAATGACGCGCCCGGTCACATCTTCCGCTTTCAGCGTTGAGGAGAGCTTCAACAGCGAGGTGATGCCCTCGTACTCATCGCCGTGGTTGCCGCCGGTTAGCAGCGCCGTGGGGCCTTCACCATTTTTAACCACGGTCACCGGAATCATTACCGCCCCCCAGGCGGACTCATCGGTGGAAATCGGCAGTTTCAAAAAGCCGTGCTGCACGCCATCGGCGTCGAAATCAACGGTGGCAGAAATGGGGCTTGGCCGCAGTTGGTTCGGTTGGAGCGTCATTGTGTTTCCCTTGTGTTGTCACGCGGCTATTTGACGAATAGCTGGCGCGGAAAATTCGCCAGGGTTTCGCAGCCATTTTCGGTTATTAGAATACTTTCGGTAATTTCCAGGCCCCAATCTTCTACCCACAGGCCGGGCATAAAGTGAAAGGTCATGCCTGGCTGCAAAATCGTTTCGTCTGAGGGGCGCAGACTCATGGTGCGCTCGCCCCAATCAGGCGGATAAGAGATACCGATGGGATAGCCACAACGGGCACCGCCGCGGTCAAAGCCGTACTTGTCCATCGCGGCACCCAGCGCCATGGCGATATCCGCCGTGCGGTTGCCGGGTTTGGCAACGGCCAAACCGTTTTCAATACCTTCAAGCAGCGCCGACTCCGCACGGATAAAATCAGCCGGTGGCGTGCCGAGGAACACGGTGCGCGACATAGGCGCATGGTAACGCTTGAACACCCCCGCGATCTCAAAGAAGGTACCTTCACCGGTACGAAATGGCGTATCGTCCCAGGTGAGGTGAGGCGCTGCAGCATCTTTACCCGTGGGCAGCATAGGCACAATCGCGGGATAGTCACCGCCAAACACTTTGCCGTTCTCATCGACAAAGCCCTCAATACCTACGCGGTAAATTTCCGACACCAGCTTACTCTTGGGCAGGCCAGGTTCAATCACCTCAAGAATGCGCGAGTGCATTCCTTCGACAATTTTGGCCGCTACCCGCATGTAAGCAATTTCCTGGGGAGACTTAATTGCCCGGCACCAGTTCACCAGCGAGTTAGCATCCATAAAGCGTGCGTGGGGCAACTCTTTTAGCAAGCTTTGATACGCTTTGGCGGAGAAGTAGTAGTTATCCATCTCCATACCCACCACACCGGTATGCCAGCCACGATCAGGCATAATCGACTGCGCCAGATACTCCATCGGGTGCATGTCGGGGTTCTGAACGTAGTAGTCCGGGTAGTAGGTAATATTGTCGGGATGAATCCAGCAGGTGCGCAGGGCTCCGTTGGCATCCATCCGACGGCCGAACCATACCGGCTCGCCCTCAAGTCCCACCAGCACACACTGGTGAACATAAAAAGACCAACCGTCATAGCCGGTTAGCCACGCCATGTTGGAGGGGTCGCTGACGATTAGTACGTCAATACCACGACCAGCCATCTCAGCACGCACCTTCCACAGTCGATTCGCATACTCTTCACGAGTGAAAGGCAGGGAAACCTCAGTCATCGGGCAACTCGCCATCAAAGATCACTAAGAACCAGCGCATCCCCTAAAGGATCACTGCGCTGGGCCACAGGATCGACCTGGCCACCGCCGCTGTTGGCCCGCCAATGTCGTCTTAGCGGCGATACTAGCACTCTCCCTTGGTTGTTGGTCAAAGGCTTTATGACAAAATTTGCATGGTTCGTTAACGTTTATTTTAACGCTGTGGTGTCAGTGCTTTAATTAACGCGTCTAAGTTGCGGTATTGAGCTCCTCTCCCCCATGATAGTCACGGTGAATTCTCAACTAAGAGCAAGGGGGTAATATGAAAGTCGTGGTGCATATTGACGACGCTGCTCAGTGGCAATCAGCCATCGCAGAAGCGCTTCCAGAGGCCACCGTATTGACCAGCGATGCCCCTGAAAACGAGCGGGTAAACGCCGACTACTTAGCCGTTTGGAAAGCGCCCGCTCATCTTCTCCAAGAGCAGACACAGCTAAAAGGCATTATTAACTTGGGAGCTGGGGTGGATTATTTGCTCAAGACGCCAGGACTCCCCAAGGATGTGCCCATCGTGAAGCTACGCGATGCCGGAATGAGCGAGCTAATGGCCGACTATGTGCTCTACGGCGTACTGCACTTCTACCGCAGCATGGACCGTTACGCCGCGCAACAGCCACATGCCCAGTGGCAGCCCCATGCCGTGCCTGACAAAGCGAACTGGCCGGTGGGTGTGCTGGGGCTAGGCGCTATCGGCAGCGATGTGGCAAGCGCGCTTCAACAGGCTGGGTTTCCAGTGATTGGTTGGAGCCGTACCCCTAAACAGATCAGTGGCGTTCACTGCCTGCATGGCGATGACGGTTTAAATGAGCTGCTAAGCCAAGCGCAAAGCGTAGTCACCATTCTCCCTGATACAGCGGCTACCCAGCACATTCTTAACGCCGAACGGCTGGCGCAACTGCCAAAAGGTGCCAGCGTGATCAACCCTGGCCGTGGCAGCTTAATTGATGAGCAGGCGTTGCTGGATGCACTCGGCCATGACGGCCAGCCAGGGCACCTGCGCGGGGCGCTGCTGGACGTGTTTCATGAAGAGCCACTACCAGCAAACAACCCGCTCTGGCAGCATCCGAAGGTTATTGTTACCCCGCACATGGCAGCTCCGACGCCATTGAACGATGCCATTGATCAAGTGATCTCATACCTGCATGCCTTTGAAGCAGGTGAACCCCTGGCTACCGTTAACCCTGATATAGGCTACTGACGTGTAACGTAACGCTCGTTATACTCCCCCAAGGAACCGAGCACTCGCTAAAGGCTCTTAGGAAAACACACTCAATGGAGGAAGGGCCTTTGCGTCACTTTTTCGCCACTGCTGCTCAACGTGGGTTAGTGAGCGCTCTCTTAGGCGCTGCTGCCCTGCTGATAGGGAATACTGCACTTGCCATCAGCAGCTCAGCGCTCCCCATCCCCCAGCCGTTTGAAGCTCAGTATCGGCTTGAAATCCGCGGCTGGCCTGGGGCAACCATTACCCATAAGCTCACTCATGAAGGCTCGCACTGGTTAAGCGATATGAGCTTTTCCATTGCGGTCGCCCGCGGTCAGGAGCGTAGCCGCTTTTCGCTTGATGAAAGCGGCACCCACTCTTTGCTTTACAGTAGTAGCTACTCACTCTTCGGCATAGGCGATAGCTATCAACTAGCCGAAGGTGATATACGCTCCATTGACCGCCAAGCCGCGCTCTTTGACCTCTCCCGCCGAGCAGGCTTTGAGGGCTGCATTGAGACTAGCCCCTGCGACCTCGCTTTTGTCGACCACCGCGGTCGTGATGAGCATTTTCAGTACTATGTCAATGCGCCAACGACAATTAGCGTTCCTGCGGGCGAGTTCGATGCTAAACAGGTAACGCTGGTTGATGCCGAAAAGCCTGACCGTCACCTGCTGATTAACTTTCATCCCGAGTGGCCAGGGCTGATACTCTCAGCGGAGTATCAAAAAGAGGGGCGTAAGCAAACCACGCTGACCATGACCCAATTCAATCCCGCCGGGGGTAACGCACCTTAAATGCTCTCTGGCCTGTTGATCGTTTTACTGCCGCTATTTTTGGGTTACTTAGTACGCATCCACTCACCCCGTCTACTCGAACTGATCAACCGAGCCGTTAATGGTTCGGTTTACCTGATTCTGTTGTTTATGGGTGTAAGTCTTGCCGGGCTTGAGAACTTAGGCAGCCAGCTCTCCCGGTTAGGCGGCAATGCCTTGCTGCTATTTAGCATCACAACGCTATTTAACTTAGTGGCGCTGTGGTGGCTTTCTCGGCGGGTGCGCCTAAACGCTGGCGGCTCGCCAGTGGTAAAAGACGCTCCTACCAGCAAGCTGGCTGCCATGCAGGGTTCACTACTACTGGTAGGCGTCGTGGCCGCCGGTGTCACCATCGGCTTATTACTTGCCCCCATTACAGGGGAAATAGTATTCACCACGGCTGACTGGCTAGCCGAGTGGGTACTGTATCTACTGCTGGCGCTGATTGGCTGCCAACTGCGCAACTCCGGCATGCCGCTGAAACAGATTTTGCTTAACCGCTTGGGGCTTGCCATTGCCGTCACACTCGCGGTTAGCTCACTGCTGGCGGGGCTGGCCGCCGCTCCACTGCTCTCGCTGAGCTGGAACGAGGGCCTTGCCATGGCCTCGGGCTTTGGCTGGTACTCGCTCTCCGCCATTTTGATTGGCGACCAGCTTGGCCCGCTGATGGGCGGCGTGGCGTTCTTCAACGACCTCACCCGCGAACTGGTGGCATTTATCCTGATTCCGCTGGTGATTCATCGCCATACCGCACTCGCCATCGGCTACGGCGGGGCAACGTCTATGGATTTCACCCTGCCCGTCATCCAACAACATGGCGGCGTGGCCTGCGTGCCCATCGCAGTAGTCAGCGGTTTTATCCTATCGCTACTCTCCCCACCGCTGATTCTGTTCTTTCTTTCGCTCTCGGGTTAGCACGCACGGGCGCTCCTTGGTTAGGATACGCAGCAAGCGCATACCCTCTTTTATGACCAAGGACGCCCACCCGCCATGCTCAACGGAATCTGGTTAAGCTTCTTTATTGCCGCCTTTGCGGCATCGCTCTGGCAGTGGCTGGTGGGCGGCGACAGCGAAGTATTTGCCCGCTTGGTGCAGTCGCTGTTCGATATGGCGGAAATAAGCGTCGATATTATTCTAGTGCTGCTTGGCACCATGACGCTGTGGCTAGGATTCCTGTCGATTGCTGAAAAGGCGGGGTTAATACGGCTGCTGGGGCGGGTGCTTGATCCGCTGTTCTGCCGTTTGATGCCTGAAGTGCCCCGTGGCCACCCGGCCATGGGGCTGATCAGCATGAACTTTGCGGCGAATATTCTCGGTCTGGATAACGCCGCCACGCCGATTGGCATTAAAGCCATGCACTCGCTGCAGAGCCTTAACCCCAGCCACGAGACCGCCAGCAACGCGCAGATTCTGTTTCTGGTACTGAATACCTCATCACTCACCCTGCTGCCCGTCACTATTTTTATGTACCGCGCCCAGCAGGGAGCGGCAGAGCCCACGCTAGTATTTCTCCCCATCCTACTGGCAACCACCGCTTCCAGCCTTGCAGGCCTGCTTGCCGTGGCAGTGATGCAACGCCTGAAGCTGTGGCAGCCGGTGGTGCTGGCCTATTTGCTAGCCGCCGCACTGGCGCTGGGCGTGCTAATGACCACGCTAGCCGGTATGTCCGCCCAGGCGCTGGCGGCAGCCTCGACCCTGGTCGGTAACCTGACGCTGTTTAGCATTGTGATGATGTTTCTGGTGGTTGGCGCACTGCGCGGAGTGAAGGTGTACGACGCCTTTATCGAAGGAGCCAAAGAGGGCCTAAGTTTTACCATCACCCTGCTACCCTACCTGATTGCCATGCTGGTCGCAGTGGGTGTGCTGCGCGCCAGCGGCGTGCTAGATGCCGGACTTAGCGGCATCCGCTGGCTAGTGGAGGGAGTCGGCTGGGATACCCGCTTTGTGGATGCACTGCCCACCGCCTTTGTGAAACCGCTCTCTGGCAGCGGCGCCCGCGCCATGATGATCGAAACCATGAATACCTACGGTGTCGATAGCTTCCCTGGGCTACTGGCGGCCACTTTCCAAGGCAGTACCGAAACCACGTTTTACGTGCTGGCGGTTTACTTCGGTGCCGTAGGCATCACCCGCATTCGTCATGGCCTGGGCTGCGCGTTAGTAGCCGACGCAGCGGGCATTACCACCGCCATTTTGGTGTGCTACTGGTTCTTTGGATAATTGCTCCTCAATGAAATTCGGCCATATTTGAAGTTACTTGCATATAGAAATTATTTTAATATTAAAATAAAATAATACGATCAACCCAAGCTAACTAGAAAATAATTAGCTTTATTAATAGAAAAGCAAGGAGTAAAAAATGTCAGTAATTTTCAAATTCAAAGATGAATATATAAGTTTTGATTCATTTTATGGATATGACAAAACTTTCATAAAACATTTTAAAATTGAAGTAGAAGACATAGCAACCGGCAAAAAAAAGAAAATGCAAATATTCCCCGAATAGTTTACGTCTGCAGAGGTGTCAAACACTAAAGGACTTGAGACTTTTATTTCTGACTTTATTTACAAAATAGATGAAAAACTGCGAAAAGAAGTAGGTTTTTTTGAATTTCTAGGATGGGAAAAGGAAGTTGAATGGTACTGGTCATCATCATATAGCGAGGAATTAGACAATCCTCTTATAATAGATTTAGAATCCTGCACTGAGAATGAAATTTCAATAGAGACAAAAAATTTTTTAAAACAACCACTAAGCAGACTTGAGTTTGAGTACTTAAAAAAGGAGAGCGGAAGAGTCAGCAAAAAAAAGATCCAGGTTCAATTACCACTCAGCGAAATCTTATTCAAAGAAAGGATGCTAGCTATATTTAAAGTTAATGCAATACGTGAAGAACTACAGAGAATTTCTTTAGAAGAAGGAAACACTGGCAGAAAAGCATTTTTAGATGCTATGAAAATGCTTGACAACAATCATGAAATAAACCTTCTCCATGATGTTGCAAAAAATAGGTTTGCTAAATTAATATCAAGAAAATTTGATCATACAATATCAACTAAAGAAGAAGCCTATGAAAAAATAAAAAATTATAAATTATTTTTAGGTGACAACCAATTTGACTGTGACCTTATCAGTATTGACGAATTACACTACTAAATTAATAAAAACATCTATGGCATCGCCTCGCTAAGTGATTGAGGGGACGCGAGGCTTAGGCACTGCCCACTGCCTTTGTGAAGCCCCTCTCCGGCAGTGGCTCCCGCGCCATGATGATCGAAACCATGAATACCTACGGTGTCGATAGCCCCCTCTGTCAGCCTAGTTGTCCGGTTGGCGATATCGCCTAAACTCAGTCCAGAGGGAGCGGTATGGAATTCATGTGCCACGTTATTCTGAAGAGCGTAAAGCCGCCATCCTGAAAAAGTTATTGCCGCCCCACAATCGCAGTGTGGCGTCGGTAGCAACGGAAGAAGGCATCTCCAACGCGACGCTGTCCCCCTCTGTCAGCCTAGTTGTCCGGTTGGCGATATCGCCTAAACTCAGTCCAGAGGGAGCGGTATGGAATTCATGTGCCACGTTATTCTGAAGAGCGTAAAGCCGCCATCCTGAAAAAGTTATTGCCGCCCCACAATCGCAGTGTGGCGTCGGTAGCAACGGAAGAAGGCATCTCCAACGCGACGCTGTATAGTTGGTTAAAACAGTGTCGAGAAAAAGGAGTCCCTGTGCCGGGTTACACCCAAGGCGACAACGAATGGTCACCTGACGCCAAGCTAGCCGTTGTCATCGAAACCGCGACGATGTCAGAAACAGAGCTTGGCGCTTACTGTCGTGAAAAAGGCCTTTATCCCGAGCAAATCCAGCAATGGAAAGCCGCTTGTCTCGAAGGAGCTGGTCGGCAAGAAGAGCAGGCAAAAGCAGCGCAGAAACAGCGCAAAGAAGACCGAAAGACCATCAAGCAGCTCAAAGCGGAAGTACGGCGCAAAGACAAGGTGCTGGCAGAAACAACGTCGTTGCTAGTGCTTTCAAAAAAGCTCGAAGCCTTGTACGGCGAGGATCCGGACAGCGGCGAGGACGACTAACGCCTCTCAAGGAACGTGCAAGGCTCATCGCGCTATTTGACGAAGCGGTTATGGGTGGCGCGTCCCGTTATCAAGCGGCTGCCGTGATCGGCATAAGCGAACGCACACTGAAGCGGTGGCGATCTGAGCGCGGCGCTATTGTCGAGGATCAGCGTCCACATGCAGGGCAACACAGGCAGCCGCATCAGCTGACGCATGAGGAAGAGCAAGCCATTTTGAACACGTGCCATCGCCCCGAGTATCAGAGCTTGCCGCCGTCTCAAATCGTTCCTTTATTGGCCGACGAAGGCGTCTATCTGGCCTCCGAATCGTCGTTTTATCGGGTCTTGAAAAAGCATCATCAGCAGCACCATCGTGGCCGTATGAAACCACGTCGTTCAGTCCCCGAGCCGACTAGCTTTACGGCTACAGGGCCAAACCAGGTCTGGAGCTGGGACATCAGTTATTGTGCCTCCGTTGTGCGAGGTCAGCACTGGTATCTTTACCTGATCATGGATATCTACAGCCGCAAAATCATTGCTTGGGAAGTCCACGACACGGAATCGGGCGAGTTGGCTAAACAGCTTTTGGAACGTGCCTTGCTGCGAGAAGGTTGCTGGCATCAGCCGCCAGTACTGCACTCTGATAACGGAGCACCGATGACCTCCTATACGCTCAAAGCGAGGCTAACAGAGCTGGGCATGTTGATGTCTTACAGTCGGCCGAGAGTAAGCAATGATAACCCTTACTCGGAAGCGCTGTTCCGTACCGTCAAATACTGTCCAGCGTGGCCCACCAAGGGCTTCGCATCGCTGGGCGCGGTACGAGAATGGATGCTAGCGTTCGAGCGGGCTTACAACGAACAGCACCTGCACAGTGGCATCCAGTATGTCACGCCAGCGGACCGTCATCGCGGCGTAGACCAAGAGCGCCTGGAACGCCGGAACGCGGTATACCAACGTGCGAAGCAGCGACATCCGCAACGCTGGTCGGGCCACACTCGAAACTGGGAAGTCACCGGCCCAGTCTCGCTTAACCCGGGAAAAATGCACGAAATCGAGCGTAATCAACAGGCTGCTTAAGCGCAGCCATTTGGACAACTGGGTTGAAAATCACCGATAGCTTCCCTGGGCTACTGGCGGCCACTTTCCAAGGCAGTACCGAAACCACGTTTTACGTGCTGGCGGTTTACTTCGGTGCCGTAGGCATCACCCGCATTCGCCACGGCCTGGGCTGCGCGTTAGTAGCCGACGCAGCGGGCATTACCACCGCCATTTTGGTGTGCTACTGGTTCTTTGGTTAAGAAGTGACTACCACGCTTTCGTTCACTGGTGACAGCGTCTATCTTTCAAAGCCACGCCAAACCATTCATGGACGAAAGGTGAGTCATGCCAGGCGCCAGCACGATGTTAATTGCGCTCGCGGCGCTCTTCTGGGGTATTTCTGGAGGCATCGCGGGGATTCTGTTAGATAGCGGCTGGGATGCTGCCGTCGTCTCGTTTTATCGCGGCTTCGTTGGCCTGCTCTTCGCGCTGGGTTGGCTTGTGCTGCAACGGGGCGGTCGCGGCTTGGCCAACCGGCATCTGTGGCTCTGGTCGATACTCGCGGGCCTAGGCGTGGCGGGCAACTTTACCTTCTACTTCCTCAGTATCGAACACGGCAGCGTGGCAGTGGCGGCTACCTTAATGTACTGCGCCCCGGTATTTGTCTATCTTGTCTCTTTCGCTCTAAAGCTTGAGCGCCCCAGCCCCGCCAAGTGGCTTGCTATCGCACTGGTGATGGTGGGCGTGGTGCTATTAACCAAGCTGTATGCTATTGGCGCCAGCGGGCTATCGCTAATAGGCGTAGCCACCGGGCTGCTTGCCGGGCTCTCATATGCGCTGTTTATTTTTGGCTTCAAGTACGCCGCACCCCACGGCAAGCCATCGGCGGTTCTCTCCATTGCCTTCACCGTCCTATCGCTCATTCTGCTGCTACCAATGGATATTTCCCAAGCGGTTAGCGTCATCAGCGCGCCGGAGCTGCCGCTGTTTATGGCGTTGGGTATTTTGGGGGCGGGCCTGTCGTTTCTGCTCTATGTGGTAGGCATCAAACACGCCGCCCCGGCGTTAGCGTCCATGGTGGCCATGGTCGAGCCGGTCACCGCCACGCTGTTTGGGGTGGCGGTGCTGAGTGAAAGCCTGGAGATGATTCAGATGGTCGGTATGGGGATTATCTTACTGACCGTGACCGCGCTGAGCGTAACATCCCGCTAACGGGCCGCTGCCTCACCGCGAATGGGCGCACTTAGCGCCTTACGCAGCGCTGGCCCCGAAAGCCCTTGGCCAATCAGCACGGTAAGCTTCGCTACGGCAGCTTCCAGCGTGATATCGCCCCCGGCGATCACGCCCGCTTGATTGAGCGCCGCTCCCGTGGCGTAGGCGCCTTGCACGACTTCGCCTTGGGCACACTGGGTGACGTTGAGCAGCGCCATCCCCCGTTCGTTAGCGGCTTTCATGGCGTTTAGCAGTTCACCTTCAAAGCTTGGCGGATTGCCCACGCCGTAGCTTGAGATCACCAATCCTTTGAGAGTGGCATCTTCCAGCAGCGCTTTAGCGCGCCTTAGCGACATTCCTGGATGCAGCGGCAGTACCGCCACCGCTTCGTCGTCTAGTTGAAGGGATGAAAAACTGGGCTCCCCGCTGAGCAACGCCGACGGTTGGGGGAAAGTAATGCCAATGCCTATCTCGGCCAGCCAAGGGAAGTTGGGAGAATCGAAGGCATCCAGACCTTGCGTGCGCACCTTGCGGGCGCGGTTGCCGCGCAGCAGCCGGTCATGAAAGAGCAGGCTCACTTCGCAGGGGGTAGCCGGATGAGCAGCCAGCTGTAGCGCGCTGACCACGTTGTTCAGCGCGTCGCTTCTTGGCTCACCCAGCGGAATTTGGGAGCCGGTGAAGATCACCGGCTTGTTGATCGCACCGAGCATAAACGATAGCGCCGCAGCGCTGTAGGCCATGGTATCGGTGCCGTGCAGAATGATGAACGCATCGTAAGCCTGCCAGTGGCTTTCCAGCACGGCCACGAGGCGATTCCACGCCTCGGGCATCAGCTCGGCGCTGTCGATTAGTGGCTGCATCTCCACTACATCGAAGGCAGGCAGCCGATAAGGATCACCCAGGGCCAAGTGCGCCGCTAAGCGCTTGGCCAGCCCCGCGCTGGGTACATACCCTTGTGGCGATGGCTGCATACCAATGGTGCCGCCCGTGTAGAGCATGAGGACGCGGGGCATGGGCGCTCCTTATCGTAGGTACAGTCGTATCGACAGTCGCGTGAACCGAGACGAACTTACTTCGCCGGCGCGCTTTCCAGGCGCTGCTTCAGCGCTTCGACCTCTTCTGGCTCCAGTTCCCACGCTTTGGGGTCCAGGTCGAGATCCGGGTGCTGATTAGCGTCGAAAATCGGCTGTTTGATGCCCTGACGGCGCTGGCTATCGAAATCGTTCATGATACGCAGGCCGCACTTGAACAGCAGAATCAGCGCTACGAGGTTCACCACCGCCAAGAGGCCCATGGTCACGTCGGCAAAGCCGAACACGGTGCCTAGATCCGTGGTCGCGCCCCAGCACACCAGCAGAACAATCGCCACGCGGAAGGCGTTGAACAGGTTCTGGTTATCGCGACTGAAGAAGTTCAGGCTGTTCTCGCCCAGGTAGTAGTTGTAAAGAATGGTGCTAAAGGCAAACAGCAGCAGCGCCAAACTCACAAAGGTACGGCCCCACTCGCCCACGTGATCTGCCAGGGCAGCCTGGGTCAGCGCGATCCCTTCTACGCCCGCCCCGGCGGCCGGGTCATACACGCCGCTGAGCAGAATTAAAAACGCCGTGGCCGAGCAGATAATCACCGTATCGATAAACACCGAGAACGCCTGCACGATGCCCTGGTTGGCCGGGTGCGGCACGTAGGCAACGGCGGCCACATTGGGCGCACTGCCCAGGCCCGCTTCGTTGGAGAACAGGCCGCGCTTCAAGCCCATCATGATGGCCGCGCCAATACCGCCGCCCACTAGCGGCTCCAGGCCAAATGCGCTCTTCACGATCAGCGCGATCACGCCAGGAATCTCAGTGATGTTCAACGCAATGACCAGCAGCGCCACCGCGATGTAGCCTACGGCCATAAATGGCACCAGGAATTCAGAAATGCGGGCAATACGCTTGATACCGCCAAAGATAATCAACCCCACCAGCATGGCCAGCGCGATACCGCTGTACAGCACCGGCACGCCAAAGGCGTCGCCAAACGACGTGGCAACGGCATAGGACTGCAGGGCCGTAAAGGCAAAGCCGAAGGTAATCAGCAGCAGCACCGAGTAGAACGCCGCCAGCCAGCGCCACTGCTTGCCCAGGCCTTTCACGATGTAGTACGCCGGGCCGCCACGGTAGGTGCCGTCGCCTTCGGCCTCTTTATAGGTTTGCGCCAGCGTACACTCCAGAAAGCTGGTGGCCATACCCATCAGGCCCACCAGCCACATCCAAAAAATTGCCCCAGGGCCGCCCAGCGTAATCGCCACGGCCACACCGGCAATATTGCCGCCGCCCACACGGCCAGCCACCGATAGCACCAGCGCCTGGAAGGAGCTTAAGTGGCCGTGCTGATTACGCTTAAAGGCTTGTCCTGTGCCCAGGATGCGAAACATTTCACCGAAATAGCGAAACTGCACAAAGCGGGAGGCAACGGTAAAACCGATCCCCACCCCCACCAGTAGAACGAGTAGGACCTTCCCCCAGAGGAGGTCATTGAGCATATCGAGCATGGGATACTCTCCGCGTTATTGTTTAGCGTTATGTTAGAAGTTGCGTCGTTAACGACCGCGTCTTTTTGCTATTCAGGTGCGCGAAGAGTGTTGTACCAAGCCAAGCATGGAATGAAATTTGGCGCAGCGGTGCAGTTGGTTGCACTCACTGCACCAATCACTGCACCAGAGTGCACCACATAAAAAAACGGTGCGGGCCATTGAAGGCCACGCACCGTTGTTGTTGCTAACCGATAACCGCCGTTAGATGCCCGCTTTTGCCGCTCGCGCTGCGTGCAGCTTCTTGTAGCTTTCGATCAGGCGCTGGTGGCGATCCAAGCCCTCCAACTGCATATTGGTGGGCGTGAGGCCGTGGAAACGTACGCTGCCGTTTACTGAACCCACGACCGCCTCCATAGTCGCTTCGCCGAACATGCGCTTGAAGTTGGGCAGGTAGTCATCCAGCTCCAATTCGTCGTCCAGCTCAATCTCCAACACCGCGTTCACCGCTTGGTAGAACAGGCCGCGTTCAACAGTGTTGTCGTTGTACTGGAGGAACATCTGCACGCAGTCCAGCGCCTCTTCGTGGCGGCCAAGCGCCAGATACACCAGCAGTTTCAGCTCCAGAATGGTCAGTTGGCCCCACACGGTGTTCTCATCGAACTCGATACCAATCAAGGTGATGATATCCGCATGGTCGTCCATCTGGCTCTCTTCCAAGCGCTCGACGAGATCAGTGAGCTGGTCGTCATCCAGGCGATGCAGGTTGAGAATATCTTCGCGGTAATCCAGCGCCTTATTGGTGTTGTCCCAAATTAGGTCTTCAATGGGGTACACCTCGGAGTAGCCAGGTACCAGAATGCGGCATACCGGCGCACCCAGGTCTTCATGCACCGCCATGTACACTTCCGCGCCCAGCTCTTCGAAAATACCGAACAGGGTCTCGGCTTCCTCTTCGTTGCTGCCAGAGAAGTCCCACTCGCTGAACTCGAAGTCAGGCTTGGCACTGAAGAAGCGCCAGGAGACCACGCCCACCGAGTCGATGAAGTGCTCGACGAAGTTGTTGGGCTCAGAAACAGTCTGCGAGTTGAAGGTTGGCAGCGGCAGGTCGTTCAAGCCTTCGAAGCTGCGGCCTTGGAGCAGCTCGGTCAAGCTGCGCTCCAGCGCTACTTCAAAGCTTGGGTGGGCACCGAAGGAGGCAAACACGCCGCCGGTACGCGGGTTCATCAGCGTCACGCACATGACCGGGAACTGCCCACCCATGGAGGCATCCTTCACCAGCACGGGGAAGCCCTGGGCTTCCAGGGCGTTAATGCCCTCGACAATGCTCGGGTACTTGGCCAGCACTTCTTGCGGTACGTCGGGCAGCGTCAATTCCTGTTCGAGGATCTCCCGCTTCACCGCCCGCTCGAAAATTTCTGAGAGGCACTGCACCTGGGCTTCCACCAGGGTGTTGCCCGCGCTCATGCCGTTGCTGAGGAACAGGTTTTCGATCAGATTGGACGGGAAGTAGACCGTTTCGCCATCGCTTTGGCGCACAAACGGCAGCGAGACAATGCCACGATCTTCACGACCCGAGTTGGTATCGATCAGGTGCGAGCCGCACAGCTCGCCTTCCGGGTTGTAAATCGCCAGGCAGTGCTCATCGAGAATCCCTTCCGGCAGCTCGTCATTCGGCCCTGGCTTGAACCACTTCTCGTTGGGGTAGTGAACGAATTCGCTGTTCGCGATCTCTTCACCGAAGAACTGATCGTTGTAGAAGAAGTTGCAGCTCAGGCGCTCGATAAACTCGCCCAGCGCCGAGCAGAGCGCGCTCTCTTTGGTCGCGCCCTTGCCGTTGGTAAAGCACATGGGCGAGGCTGCATCGCGGATATGCAGCGACCACACGTGGGGCACGATATTGCGCCAGGAGGCGATCTCAATCTTCATGCCGAGGTCGGCAAGAATGCCGCTCATATTGGCGATGGTCTGCTCCAGCGGCAGGTCTTTGCCTTCGATGTAGGTGCAGCTACCTTCCGGCGCGCCCATCAGTAGCGCCTGGGCGTCTTCGTCGATGTTCTCGACCACTTCGATCTGGAACTCAGGGCCGGTCTGGACGACTTTTTTCACCGTACAGCGGTCGATGGAGCGCAGAATGCCTTCGCGGTCTTTTTCCGAAATATCTTCCGGCAGCTCGACCTGGATTTTGAAAATCTGCTTGTAGCGGTTTTCTGGGTCAACGATGTTGTTTTGCGACAGGCGAATGTTCTCGGTGGGAATATTACGCGCGTTGCAGTACACCTTGACGAAGTAAGCGGCACACATGGCCGATGACGCCAGGAAGTAGTCAAACGGGCCGGGAGCCGAGCCGTCGCCTTTATAGCGAATCGGCTGGTCGGAGATGACCGTAAAATCGTCGAACTTGGACTCCAGGCGGAGGTTGTCGAGATAGTTAACTTTGATTTCCATAAGCGGGCGTCCGGAGTAATGAGTGTGCCTGAGCGCCAGCGCTTCAGGCGAATGGCGGCCATTATCCAGTTTTTTACCCGCTTCGTCTTGGGTAGTCGCTTGAATCGCTTATTGCGGCTCCAGTAAGAACGGCAGCGCCTTCCCGTCTACCAGCGTGGCCACCTTGCGCCACTCACACAGGGCGTCGAAGCAGGCTTCGATTGCGCCTTGGGCGCCCACATCAGCTGGCCGTGAAGCAGCAGTGCCGGGGCGCTGCCGCCCATTCGATAGGCGATGACGCTTAGCGAGGTGCTCGGCACTGTCAATGCCGACAACCTAACGCGTGCTCACGCGCTGATTGAGAGCAACCGCACCGTGGGTAAGCTGGTGTTAGAGGGGTTCTAACCATGCACACCGCTTATTTTAAGCGGGTGTCAGGGGCGAGCCGTTGCACTCTTGGACGCAAGGCGGCACATTAGCCGCACCGCCACCGCCCAAGAGCCTTGAGTCTCGCCCATGCATGATGAATTTGTGGCCAATTTGCGCCTGCTGTGCAGTTACTACCCCTCCATTGCCGACGTGTGCCGTCGCCTGCCCATCAACCGGGCACAGTTCAACCGCTACCTCAGCGGACGCTACTACCCCAGCCATGCCGCGCTCCAGCGGATTTGCCACTTTTTTGGCGTCACGCCGGACGATATTACCCTTCCCCACCACGATTTTCGGGCGCTGGTACAAACTGGCCAGCTTAATGCCGAAACCGCGAGCACCTCGCTGCCCTGGCCCAACGCGCTAATTCAGCGCGGTAGCGAAGGCATGGAGCGCTATCTAGGGCGCTATTTCGAGCTTTATCACTCTATGTCGCGCCCCGGCTATTTAATGCGCACGCTGGTATGTTTGGAAGAGCGAGAAGGCGGTGTGGTGTATCAGCGCACCGAGCGAATGCAGGTGGTGCCGGGTAAGCGCCCCTGCCATAACCGCTATGTCGGGGCAGCGGTTAAGCTGGCCGACCGGCTGTTTTTGGTCGACCACGAAACCCTCAACGGCCACGAAATCACTCAGACCATTCTGTTTCCTAGCTTTCAGAGCCAAGTCACACGGTTAACGGGCCTGAAAATAGGCGTGGCGGATAACAGCGAGCGCATGCCCTGCTGCGTGCGGGTGGTTTATCAGCGTCTGGATGAGCAAATTAGCCTACGAGACGCGCTCTCTCAGTGCGGTTTGGTGGCACTGGATGATCCGTCGCTGGATGCCTCGCTGCTCGCCGCCGTAAACAACGACGTGCCCAGCGGGGATTACCACTTCCGCGCTCGCCATTGATGCATTGCCTGCTAACGTGGCACCAGCACTTGATCGAACAGAATAGCCTCAAAGTGTTCCATAGGGGCCACGGATTTGAGCGTTTTGGCCCGTAGAATCGCCCCTTCCCAACCGGAGAGAATAAAGCTGGCCAGCGCCTCGGGCGGGACGGCGTTATTAATCATGCCTTCGGCCTGGGCTTGGCTCAAGCAGGTCACAAAGCGTTTTTCCCAGCGCTGAAACACCAAGTTCAGGGCGTCGCGGAAGGTATCATTCTGGCCGGAGAGCTCCTGGCCAAGATTACCGATTAGGCAGCCGGTGGTGTGGTCGCAGTCCAGCATATAGGCACGCCCAGTCGCAAAATAGCGCCGCAGGCGCTCAAGGGGCGCTAGAGAAGTGTCTTCCAGCAGTGCAGCTAGATCCGCATCGTACTGATCAGCGAAACGTTCAATCACCGCTAGACCAAAATCCTCTTTACTGGAAAAGTAGTGATAAAACGAGCCTTTGGGGACACCGCAGGTTTTTAGTACAGCATTAATACCCGTCGCGTTATAACCCTGCTGGGCTATCAGCTCGGCACCGGAATCAATGAGTTTGTCGCGGGTGGCGGTGTTTTTCATAACGTCATACAGACCAGGGGGCTATGGCTTTCACATGAATGATGGCAGCTATTACGTACTCCGTCAGCGCTTGGCAACAAAAATGCCGGCCACCTTGGGTTGCACGCTATTTGCACAAAGCTTACCTAATCACTGCTTGGGAATCGGTGATGCTAGCATGATACGCCATTTTTTCTGGAATTTTCGCTCTCAGCCAACGGATATCGCCCGTCCATGACCCCCTCTCGCTCTTACGCTCTCTCTCAGCAAGGTCGCATCGGCTTCGGTGCATTGGCAGCGCTGCTGGTGTTTGCCGGTGGTTTGGCGCTGGCGTGGTGGATCATCAGCCAGCCACCCCGGGTCGAGCGCCGCCCGCCGCCGCCGCCAACGCCGCCTGTGGTCGATGTCATTACCACGGAACAGCAGGTGCAATCCCCCACGCTCAACGGCTTTGGCCGCGTGGAGGCAGAGAAATTCACCGAGCTGGCCAGCCGCGTGGCAGGCCAGCTCGAGCGCTTTGGCGATAGCGTGCTGCCTGGCCGAGTAGTGGAGCAGGGCGAGCCAGTGGCCTACATCGACCAAGCCGACCTGCGTTTGGCATTGGAGGACGCTGAAGCCCAGCTGGCGAACGCCCAGGCGCAGCTCGCCTTAGAGCAGGCCGAGCAGCAGCGCGCCCGCAGCGAGTACGAATCCTTTGGCCGCCAGCTCAGCGCCGAACGCCGCGCGCTGGTACTGCGTGAACCGCAGCTGCGCCAAGCCCAAGCCCAACTGACCCAAGCCCGTGTGGTGCGCGACCAAGCCGCCCTCAACCTAGAGCGGGCGACCTTAACCGCCCCGTGGCGGGCCATGGTGCAGGAGCGGTTGGTGGGGGCTGGCAGCCTGTTGAGCCAGGGCACTGCCGTGGTGAGCCTGGTAGGCGTCGAGCAGTTTTGGGTGCGCGCCTCGCTGCCGGGCGAAACGCTGGATTGGCTTTCGCCAGGCGGTAGCGTCACGCTGACCAGCCAAGGCTGGCCAGAAGGTGCCTCTCGTGAGGGCACATTGCTCTCCATTTTGCCCAACCTCGAAGAGAATGGCCTGCAGGCCCAGCTGTTGATCTCTGTGGATGACCCACTGGCGCTCAACCAGGATGGCCCCGCCCTGCGCCTAGGCGATGTACTGCGTGTAGCCTTTCATACCACCGCCCAAGAACCGCTGATTGCCCTACCCTCGGCAGCGCTGCGCCCTGGCGAGCAAGTATGGTGGGTGGATGACGAGAACCGCCTCCAGCGCACCCAGGTCACTCTGGCCTATCGCGGCCAGGAGGAAGTGCTGGTACGTAGCGGTCTAGCACCCGGCCAGCGGGTGGTGATTGCTGGCCTTGCCCAGCCGCGGGAAGGCCAGGAAGTGCGGCTTCGCCAGCGTGGCGATACCCTCGCCCAGAATGAGGGAGCGGCGCAATGATGCGTAAAGGCCCGCTGGCGTGGATGGTGGATCACGGCGTTGCCCCCAACCTACTGATGGTGCTGTTTATCGTCGGCGGGTTAATGGCATCGCTGGCGATTAAGAAAGAGGTGTTTCCTGAATTCGAGATGGAAATCGTTCAGGTCACCATTAGCTACCCGGGTGCCACGCCCGAGGATGTGGAGCAGAGCCTGCTACTGCCGGTGGAGGCCGCGATTGCCGATGTCGAGGGCATCGACGAGCTGACCGCCAGCGCCAGCGAAGGCAGCGGCGTGGTGAGCGCCACGCTGATTGATGGTGTGGACGTGATGCGGGTGTATCAAGATATTCAGCAGTCCGTGAATGCTATCACCACCCTGCCCGCCGCTGCCGACCCACCCCGCTTCACCCTGGCAGGCCGCTCACGCAGCGTGGTCAGCCTTCAGGTGTATGGCAACGTGGGCTTGGCCGCGCTCCACGACGCCGCTGAAAACGTGCGCGCCGAGCTGCAGGCCACCAGCGGTATTTCCCGCGCGGAGCTTTCCGGCAACCGCGAGCGGGAAATCCAGGTTCATCTGGATGACGAGGCCATCGAGCGCTATGGGTTGGATCATCAACAGCTGGCCAGCCGCATTGCAGAAGAGGCGCTAGATTTAGCCAGTGGCCAGCTCACCACTGCGGAAGGCGAGTGGCTGATTCGCTACCAGGGGCGGCGCAACAGCGCCGAGGAGTTTGCCGAACTGCCCATCTTGACCACCGCCCAGGGCGCGCCCGTTATGCTCGGCGATATTGCCAGAGTGAGCGAAGGCTTTGCCGAAACCGACCGGGAGGAGTTTTACAACGGCCAGCCAGGACTATCGGTGGATGTGTATCAAATCGGCGACCAAACGCCCACGAGTATTTCCAATGCGGTTTACGGCGAGTTAGAGCGGCTGCGTGCCAACCTGCCCGATGGCATCAGCCTGGACGTTTCACGGGATAGCTCGGAAGTGTACGAAGACCGCCTCAGCCTGCTGCTGAAAAATGCCTGGATGGGCTTGGCGCTGGTACTGATCTTAATGGCGCTGTTTTTAGAGGCGCGGCTGGCCTTTTGGGTCACGCTCGGCATTCCCACGGCGTTTTTAGGAGCCATGCTGTTTCTGCCCTGGGTCGGCGTGTCACTCAATATGATGTCGATGTTTGCCTTTATCATCGCCCTCGGCATCGTGGTGGATGACGCCATCATGGTGGGCGAAAACATCTACAGCTACCGGGAGCAGGGCTACTCGCTGCGTGATGCGGCGGTCAAAGGCGCCCAGGAAATCGCCACCCCGCTGACCTTCGCGATTCTTTCTAATATCGTCGCGTTTCTACCACTGCTATTCCTGCCGGGCTTTTTGGGGCTGATTTTTGCCACTGTACCCGTGGTGGTGGTCACGGTGTTTATTATCTCGCTAGTGGAAGCGCTGTTTATTTTGCCCGCCCACTTGGCTCACGCCAGCAAGCCACGCCAAACGCCCGCCTGGCAGCGCCCCATCGAAGCGGTGCGCCTCAGTATGCAGCGCGGTTTGCATCACTTCACCTATCAACAGTTTGAGCCATTGCTACAGCGCGCACTCAACCAGCGCCTGCTGACCGTTTCCATTGGTGTCGCCATTCTCTGCGTGGCCCTGGCCTGGGCGATGAGTGGGCGATTGGGGTTCTCACTGATGCCACGGGTCGAATCGGATCAGGTGCAAGCCACCGTTACCTTGTCGATTGGCAGCCATATCAGCGTGAGCCGTGAGCTTAGCCAGCAGCTACTTGATGCCGCCGAACAGCTAAGCGAGCAGGAAGAGACGCTCACTTTCAGCAGCACCCGCAGCAGCCTAGATGGTGAAAGCCTGGAAGTACGCCTGGATATCGCGCCGGAAAGCCTGGATGCCTGGCCGCCGTCACGCATCGCCCGCGAGTGGCGGGATCTCACCGGGGATCTATTGGGCGCGCAGTCGGTACGCTTTGAGTCTGACGTTGGCGGGCCTGGTAGCGGCGCGGCGTTGAGTCTGCGCCTCTCCCACCCCAATACCCAAGTACTGGAAGCCGCCGCCGCCAGTTTGGCGGAACGGCTGGGGGAGTATGGCTTGACCGATATCGACAGTGGCCTGGGCGATGGCAAGCCGCAGCTAGAGATGCGCCTCTCCGCCGAAGGGCGCTCGCTGGGGCTGACCGGCAGCGACCTCGCCCAGGCGCTGCGGGGCCCGCTGCAAGGAGCCACAGCGGTGGAGCAGTTTATCGGCCGCCAGGAAGTAAGTGTGGAAGTGCGCCTGCCGGAGCAGTCGCGGAGCAGCCTTAGCGAGCTTTATCGCCTGCCGGTCAGAACCCCCGATGGAATGAGCGTGCCGCTCTCCCGCGTGGCGAACATCACCCTTAGCCAAGCCTCCAGTAGCCTGCAGCGTATTGATGGGCGGCGCATTATCACCGTCACCGCCGACTCAGAAGGCGACTTGGCGATTAACCAAGTGCTCGCCACCCTGCAAGAAGAGGTCTTTCCCACGCTCAGCAACACCTGGCCGGGGCTTGAAGTCAGCATGGGCGGCCGCCAGCAGGACACCGCTGACAACCTCGCCACCCTACGCACCGCCATGTGGCTAATGCTCGCGGCACTCTATGCGCTGCTGGCCATTCCGTTTAGAAGCTACCTGCAGCCGCTACTGGTGATGGCCGCAATCCCGTTTGGCATTGTCGGCGCGGTGGGCGGGCATATGCTGATGGGCTTTGGGCTGTCGATCATTAGCCTGTTAGGTATGCTGGCGCTCTCCGGCGTAGTGATTAACGATGCACTGGTGTTGATCGACTACGCTAATCGCAAGCGCCGGGAAGGCATGGCCCCCCGGGAAGCCATTGTGGCTGCCGCGACCCGCCGCCTGCGGCCGATTATGATGACCACGCTGACCACGTTCCTGGGGCTTGCGCCGATGATTCTGGAAACCTCACGCCAAGCGCGTTTTATGATTCCCATGGCGATTTCGCTAGGCTTTGGCATGCTCTTCGCCACCATGATTCTACTGCTAGTGGTGCCCTGCCTCTATTTGGGGCTGGAAAACCTGCGTGAACGGCTACGCACGCCACCTCAGCCCAACCAGCAGGGTGTGAGCCAATGAGTCGGTTGACCCAACTGCGCCAGTGGCGGCCCTCGCGGCTGGGGCTAAAGCTGTTTGTAGCGATTCTCAGCGTCAATGTTGCGATTGCCGCCAGCGTGTTTCTGGCGGTCTCTTACAGCATTGACCGCGGCTTTCTGGAGTATCTCAATCAGGCCCAGGAGCGGCGGGCCACGCTGCTCGCCGATGGACTGATTACCCGCTGGGAAACCCAGGGCGACTGGGCGTGGCTAAGGGCATCACCGGAGCGTTGGCCCTATATTGTACGATTCGAGCTAGGCCAGGAGCACCGCGACCGCCCCTCTACCCTCGGCGAAGCCCAAGATTTCGCCCTACGCGATAGCGAAGGCGACTACGTGGTGCCCCCCGTGGATGCACCACGCGGCTCGATGGGCTGGCGCTGGCTAACGTTGTATAGCGAGTTGACCCCAAGCGGCCAGCGGGAAGCCATCGGTACACTGGGGTTCCGCCCGCCGCAAGAGATGATGGAGCGCATGGAGAGCCGTTTTCTGGAGCGCCAGCAGCGCAATCTGGTACTCATTGTAATCTCACTCGGCCTTGCCTCGCTGCTGCTGGCGGGGGGGCTCTCCTGGTGGCTTGGACGACGCACCCGCGCCTTGGCCGGTGCTACGCTGCGCTTAACCGAAGGCGACTACCACACCCGCCTGCCAGAGCGTGGCAAAGATGAACTTTCCCGCCTTGCCCGGGATTTCAACGTGCTGGCCGCCACGCTAGAAGCCAGCCGTGAAGCCCGTGCTCGGTGGGTCTCGGACACCGCCCACGAGCTACGCACCCCGCTGGCCGTGCTGCGCGGTGAAATTGAGGCTATGCAGGATGGCATCCGCCCGCTGAACCAGGAAAACCTGGGCTCACTGGCCCAGGAAGTGGCCCAGTTAGAGCGCTTGGTGGCGGACCTACGCCTACTTTCCCAAAGCGATGCAGGTGCACTGGATATCCAGCTTGCCCCCATGAACCTAAGCGAGAGCCTGGCGAGCCGCCTAAGCGATGCCGACCGCTGGTTGAAAGAGAGTGGCCTCACTCTCACCACCACCCTGGCCGACAACGTGATGATTCGCGGCGACGCTCAGCGGCTGCGCCAGCTGTGGAGCAACCTGCTGGATAACAGCTGCGCCTATACCCAGCCGCCTGGACAACTGAACGTTTCCCTTACCTGCGAGCGGAGCGAAGCAGTGATTACCTGGCAGGATAGCGCCCCAGGCGTTCCCGAGGAGGAGCTGTCCCGGCTGACCGAGCGTCTTTATCGTGTGGAAGGCTCCCGCAGCCGCGCCAGCGGCGGCAGCGGCTTGGGTCTCTCCATTGCCAGCGCGCTGGTCACGGCCCATGGCGGCACGCTCACCCCCAGCGCTTCGACGCTTGGCGGCTTGACCTGGACCCTACGGTTTCCGCTGTTAACCGCCTCTTAACCAAACCCTAAGAGAGCTGACTATGTCTCAGAGTGCTTCACATCTCGACACATTACCCCAAGATGGCTTACCCCAGGATGCTTCCCTATTAATTGTTGAGGACGAGCCCAAAATCGCTCGGTTAATGGCCGACTACCTGCAAAGCAATAACTTTACCCCGACCATTATCAGCCACGGCAGCGAGGTCATGCCCTGGCTTACCCAACACGCCACGTCCTTGGTGCTGCTCGACGTGATGCTGCCGGGTAAGGATGGCCTAACGCTCTGCCGGGAAATCCGCCAACAGTGGCCAACGCTGCCGATCATCATGGTGACCGCCAAGGTGGAAGAGGTAGACCGACTACTGGGGCTTGAGCTGGGCGCGGATGATTACATCTGCAAACCCTTCAGCCCCCGTGAAGTGGTGGCGCGAGTAAAGGCCGTGCTGCGCAGAAGCCATGCCGCTGCCCAAGGCGAGGCCCCAACCACTGCCAAGCACACCCCGGTCACGCTAGATGAAGAGGGCTGGCAGGCGCTCGCCAACGGTCACGATTTGGGCCTGACCGCCGTGGAGTTTCAGCTGTTACGCGTTATGATGCAGTCACCCGGGCGCATCTTCAGCCGCGAACAGTTGATGGATCATATGTACCGCGACAACCGCATCGTCTCGGAGCGCACGGTTGATAGCCATATTAAGAAGCTGCGTAAAAAAATCACCGAAGCCCTCCCCGACCAAGAGATTATTCGCTCGGTCTATGGGGTGGGCTATAAATACCAGCCCGAGGGGTAAGGGCCGCTTACTCAGGCTGTACGTGGCGGTTCAAAAACGCAATGCCCGCTTCAATGGCACTGCCGCGTAGCAAGAAACTGGTGAAATGACCCCGGCCGCGCTGAAGGTACAGCTCGCTGGGAATGCCCTGGGCCTTTAGCGCTGCGTAGAAGTCGGTGGCGTGGTCAACCGGCACAAGCTGATCCCAGCTGCCGTGAAACAGAAAAAACGGCGGCGCGTTCGCGGTGATTTGCCGTGCTGGGGATGCCAATGCATAGGCTTCAGGCCGCTCGGCTCGGGTGCCGCCAATAAAATCAACGACTAGGCGGCCATCGTTAAATTTCAGCAGGTCGCTGGGCAGCCCGCCTGCGACCACCGCTGCCAAGCGGGCGTGTTCGCCGCCATAGGGTTCTGCCAGCGGGCCTTCACTGCCTGCAAGCGCCAGCAGGCTGACCAAGTGTGCACCGGAGGAAAACCCCACGCCGACAATGCGGTCGGTATCGACCTGCCAAGCGGCGGCGTTACTGTGTATCCAGGCCATGGCCTGCTGTAAATCATGCAGCTGCGTGGGGAAGCGGTACTCTGGTGCAAAGCGGTGCTCGATATTCATCGTGACATACCCTTGGGCCGCTAGCTGTTCAGCAATGCCTTCCATATCTTCCGGCCCACGGTTGCGCCAGCCTCCACCATGTACCACCAGTGCGGCAGGGCGCAGTCCCTCACTTTGCGACTCGGGTAGCAACACGTGGGCACGTAAGGCTTCGGGCCAGTTGTCAGGCGTATAGCGCTGGGGAGCAAGGCGGGTAAACGGTTGAGGTTCGCGAAGCTCGCTCTGCTCAATGGCAGGTGCCCCCTGGCTTACTTGGTGGGTGGTGCCACAGCCGCTCAGTAGCAAGGCCAAGGTGCCAAGGCTCACGAATCGGCGTAGGCCACTTAAATCTGGCATGCTTATCTCCTTTTAGACGATAGGTCATGATTCCCCTCACCGATACCTGCCTCCGCGACCCTGTGCTCTCTTTGAGAAGGTCACGGTTGTTGCACACTTTGTGCAAACGTTTTACACCAAGCCCGTAAATACTGACATCGTCAAACGATCATATATTCATCCATGAGGTATGCCATGAAGATGTCACTCCGCCAACTGTTTGCCCCAGCTCTGCTTGCGGTTGCTCTTACGCCGTTAGCGTTTGCCGCCCAGGCAGGCCATCATGAACATGAAGGCCAGAGAATGAATCGTGAAGCCATGATGGAGCGCATGGAAGAGCGTCGCCAAGCCGTTTATCAACGTGCAGGCTTGAGCGAAGAGCAGCAAGCTGCATTGAACGAAGCCCATGCTCAGCACCGTGAAGCCGTTCTGGCACTGCGTGAAGAGCATCAGGCACGCGTGGCCGAGATCCTCTCGGAAGAGGAGCAGCAGGCGCTGCGTGATGCCATGCACGAAATGCACGTGGAATACCGCCAGGAGCATGGCCATAGTGGCCACGGCAAGCGCGGCTACCATAGCGACTCAGCCAATGAAATGGACGCCGAAGAAGCCGCTGTAGAGTAAGCGTTTATTTAGCGTCGAACACGCCCCAAGCGCCCAGCCTAGCTGGGCGCGTTTGTTTCTATACTCCGTTATTGCGCCCACCGCCCCTCTTCTGTGCTTTCCCTATTGGCTTGAAGTAAACCCATAAACCGCGTATTTTATTTGAACGTTCATTTAAAAATAAAGAATTTTCCCTATTCTTGTCTTAACAACAGGAGTCCGCCTCCATGGCGAAAGACAATCCCACCCTCCCCTCACGAGACCGCCTGAACCCCGTGGTCTTCCACGGCAGCGTCGCGGGTATTCTCGTATTCTTAATCATGACGATGCTGTTCACTGAACAAGCAGGCGCTTTCTTCGATGCAGGCCTTGCCTGGGTGAGCAAAACTTTTGGCTGGTACTACATGTTGGCGATTGTGGCGTATCTGGTATTCGTCATGCTCATCGGTATGTCCCGCTATGGCAGCATCCGCCTGGGGCCAGACCACTCACGCCCAGAGTTCTCGCTGCTGTCTTGGTCGGCCATGCTGTTTGCCGCAGGCATTGGCATTGACCTTTTGTTTTTCAGCGTTGCCGAGCCGGTTGCCCACTATCTGGCACCGCCCGACCTAACTCCTGAAAGCCAAGAGGCCATGCGTAACGCCGTGGTTCAAACCTATTTGCACTGGGGGCTTTCCGGTTGGGGCCTGTACGTGCTGATGGGCATGGCGCTGGCCTACTTCAGCTACCGCCACCGCTTGCCGCTGGCCATTCGCAGTGCGCTCTACCCGCTACTGGGCAAGCGTATTCACGGCCCGATTGGTAACGCAGTGGATATCACCGCCGTTATCTCTACCGTGTTCGGTATTGCCACCAGCCTAGGCATCGGGGTGATTCAGCTGAACTACGGCTTGAACTATATGTTCGACGTGCCGGAAACCCTGACGGTCCAGGTGATTTTGATCGTGCTGGTGGTCGTGCTCGCCACCATCTCGGTGGTGACCGGCGTTGAGAAAGGCATCCGCCGTCTCTCCGAGTTCAACATGCTGTTGGCCCTGGCGCTGATGCTGTTCGTGCTCTTCTCCGGCGACACCCTGGTACTGCTGGATAAAGTGGTCAACAACGCAGGCGACTACCTCTCTGGCTTCGTCGCTGCCAGCTTCGACACCTACGCCTTTGCCGATGAAGGCGCCCAAGAGTGGAAAATGTGGTGGACCATCTTCTTCTGGGGCTGGTGGATCGCCTGGACGCCCTTCGTGGGATTGTTCCTGGCGCGCATTTCCCGTGGCCGTACTATTCGTCAGTTTGTTGCCGGCGCGCTGTTTATTCCGCTGTCGTTCATGATGGTATGGATGTCAATTTTCGGTAATAGCGGCATCGAGCTGGTCGCTAACCAGGGCGTTGTCGAACTGGGTGAGCAGGCGCTGAATTCGCCGCAAACCACGCTCTATACGCTGCTGGAGTACTACCCCTATGTGGGCATTACCGCCGCCGTGGTGACCGTGCTAGGCATTGTGTTCTTTATTACCTCGGCAGACTCCGGTGCGCTGGTACTAGCCAACTTCACCTCGATCTTGAGCGACGTGAACCACGATGCGCCAGTGAAACTGCGTATCTTCTGGTCGGCGGTGATTGGCCTGATTACCGTTGCCTTACTGATGGCGGGCGGCTTGAACGCCCTGCAAAGTGCCGTTGTCATTACCGCGCTGCCCTTCTCAGTGGTGATCTTCGCCATTATGGTGGGCACTTACAAAGCGCTGAAGCTGGAAGGTAGCAAAGCCGACGCACGCCGTATGATTGCCGGTGGAGCCCCCGGTGGCGACTGGCGGGAGCGTTTGGATCGCGCACTGGACACCTCCAACCGCGCAGGTGCCGCAGCCACCATTAAGCACTCGATTCGCCCCGCGATGACGCAGTTTGCCCAAGAGCTGGAGAGCCGCGGCCAAACCGCTAACGTCACTGAAGAGCAGGTCGAGGGTGAATCCCTGCCTAACCTAATGCTGCAGGTTGAATTTGGCGACGCCACCAGCTTTGTTTATCAGGTCTGCCCGCACCGTATGCGGACACCCAGCTTTATCCCCGCAGACGATGACTTCTACGTGCGCCTGGATGTGTACCTTGCCGAAGGCGGCCAGGAAAAAGACCTGAATGGCTACACCCGCGGTCAGGTGATTGGTGACTTGGTGGCCGAGTACGAACGCCACCTGCACTTCCTCACCCTGGCGGGCCAACAGATGGGCCATGTACAGGCCATGCCCGGCACCATCGGAGAGCCGCCGGAAGACGCGCAGATGTAGCGGCATCAGCATTTAAACTGCAAACACAATCCCGGCCTGCGTGCCGGGATTTTTGTGCGAGCACAACGCCGCGACTAACGCCTTGTTGTGAGAATCCAAGAGCAGGAGTAGCGTAATAGCTTGTTTTCCCTCTCACTTAGGAGGTTTGCCCCATGTCCCGCAACCATCGCTCCTCGGGATATGTGCTCCCGATGCCAGGCAGTGCACTATTCAGCGCTTGGCGTGAAGGGTATACGCTGGGCAAATTGAAGCGCGATATAATGGCGGGGCTAACAATAGGCGTGGTCGCCGTACCACTTTCCATGGCATTAGCGATTGCCACGGGAGTGCCACCCCAACACGGGCTTTACACCGCTATTGTCGCGGGTGCCGTGATTGCGCTAACCGGCGGGTCTCGGTTTAACATCTCAGGCCCTACCGCGGCTTTCGTGGTTATTCTCTTTCCTATTGTCGCCCAGCATGGCTTGGGCGGGCTGCTCATCGCCACGTTAATGGCAGGCGCTATTTTGGTGGCGCTCGGGCTTTCCCGGCTAGGCAGCTTGATTCAGTACGTTCCCTACCCGGTGATTCTTGGCTTCACCGCAGGCATCGGCGTGGTGATTGCGCTGCTGCAACTACCTGACTTTCTCGGTTTAAGCGGCGTCGCACTCGGCGACAGCACCCTACATAATCTCGTGTTGATTGGCCAAGCGCTGCCGACGTTGTCGGTAGCAGAAATCAGTGTAGGGCTTGTCACGTTGTCAGCGCTGTTAACGTGGCCACGCTTAAAAACGCCGGTTCCCGCACCGCTGGTTGGCTTAGCTGTGGGCACGCTGGCCGCCACGCTATTACTGTGGGGCGGCATCGAAGTAGATACCATCGCCTCGCGCTTTAGCTGGGAGTTCGAGGGTGAAAGCGGCACCGGCATCCCCCCTTTCGCGCCCAGCTTTACCGCGCCCTGGCATTTTCCGGGGGCAGACGGCACACCACTTGAGATCAACTTTGCCCTGATTGAACCCTACGACGATTCATTCCAAGAATAGAATCGCGGATTCTTACCCCTCTCACGCGCTCTGTTGCCAGAGCAAGGAGAGCGATACCGGGGTTCTCGGTGTACCGGTCGACTTCTGCGAGCCGGCACGGGGCGCTGCCTTGCGGCGCCGCCCCTGGTAGTAAACATGGCCGCGGGCGGCGATGTTATAGGCAGCATTCAGATCGGCGTGGTAGCGCTTGCCAGAGCTAAACGTGCACTGGCTGTAGTTGCCCTTATCGCGCTTTACCGGCCCTGATCCGTCGAAGGCTTGGCGGGACGTGCCACGGGCATAGACCGCCACATAGCGAAGCCCCTCCTCGACGGCTTTGCTACCGATGCGTGTTACCAGCTGACGATGAAACCAGCGGTGAAACCGCGCCTTCATCGGAGTACGCTTTTTTCCCGCTTTGGGTCGCCAGCCTTTCAGATTTTCGACCACGACCGCCTGGCAGTGATGATTGAGCGCGAGGTTGACCAACTGCCGACTGATCTGGTGGGCCTGGTTATCGGCGAGACGGGTCAGCCGTTGGTGGTCGCGGCCGCAAAAGCCAGGGGGTAAGCGGCTACCGTGGCGCGTGTGCTTTTTAGCGGCCTGGCGAATGCGGGTCATGAGTCGATACTCCCGGTCTTTATCCGTGCGCGCGATAAAACCCCGCGCGTGGACAGTGCCTTGAGCATCGACTACCGCCCAGGTGGCCGTCGTGTTAATGCCCACATCCACCGCCAGCACGCGTTCCGGTGCGCTTTTGACGGGTTTGGGTGGGTCGAACTGCTCGGGCAGCGATAGTTTCCACTGCCGCCCGTTGTACGTCAGCAGCGGTGACTTCGCCTTGCCTTTTCCCCGGAACCGGCAGGTGCCCTTTAGCCCAAATCCCATCCAAATCCAGTCATTCTGCCAACGCACCTTGATAAAGGCATGGCTGGCATCGGCGTTGAGCTTGGCGCACTGGCTGCCGTAGAGGCTGGGAAAGGTCTTGGTGCTGGCCGTTAAGCGCGGCGGTTTCGCGTGCGGGTGCTTGCGTCGGCCACATCGCCACTGATCGAACCGCGTGACGAACGAGCGGACTTGGCCCACTGCATCCATGATGGCCACGCGGCGAAGATAGGAAGGAAATTTGTAGTAGCGGCTGGCAAAGTAGGTATAGCGTACATGCGGGCGCTTAGCCGTTGGATGAATCAGCGCCTCAATGATCTTGACTGCTTCGTTGCCCTGCGAGGCCCCCACCGTCGGCCAGTGGGTATAAGCCACCGTCATCAGATCACGCACTAGCCGCCGATACAGCGCCAGCGTATCCTGTAGCGCCTGTTGTTGTTCGGCATTGGTAACCTGAAGGGTGAGGGTGTCAGAGCGGATAATCGGCATACGAAAACTATATATCCAACCAGTAGCATAAACAAGCAAGGCTAACGCCTTGCGCTGCCTTGACTGACGATTCATTCAAAGAATCGAATCGCAGAATGCGGCAGCATTTTGTTCAATCACTATTAGGCCCCGCCTTAGCGATTGCACTACTCGCCGCCATTGAGTCGCTGCTGTGTGCCGTGGTGGCGGATGGTTTAACCCGCACCCGCCATGACCCTAACGCAGAGCTAATCGGCCAGGGGCTTGGTAACTTAGTGGTGCCCTTTTTTGGAGGCATCACCGCGACAGCCGCCATGGCCCGTACCGCCACCAATATTAAAAGCGGTGCCTTTTCGCCCATTGCCGCTGTGGTGCATTCGCTGGTGGTATTGCTGGCCGTGGTCGCGCTGGCAGGCCTGTTAGGGTTTGTGCCGATGGCGGCCCTGGCTGCACTACTGTTTGTCATTGCCTGGAACATGAGCGAAGCCCGCCACTTTATGCATACGTTAAGGAGTGCCCCCGCCAGCGATGTGTGGGTACTGGTGATCTGCTTCGCGCTGACAGTCATTTTTGACATGGTCATCGCAGTGGCCGTGGGTATTGGCCTAGCCGCGGCGCTGTTTATTCGTCGTATGGCCCAGTTGACCCATACACAACGCTTAACCGCGCCTTCTTCAGGCGAGCACTTCCCGCCGGAAGTCGCGCTTTACAAAATGACCGGCCCGCTATTTTTCGGGGCTGCAGAGAAAGCCATTGCCACATTGCGGGTGATTGATCACAACGTGAGAATTGTGGTTCTGGATATGCGCGATGTACCGAGCCTGGATACCACCGCCATGGTGGCGCTGGATACGCTACGCCGTGAAATGGGTGAGCAAGGTGTAGGCGTCATGTTCGTCGGGCTGCCGCCCCGGTTGGCGCTGAAAATAAAGCGTGCGGGCATTCATCGTGAAGTTGGTAAATTGGCCGTGGTAAGCAACCTCGCCCACGCCGAGCGCATGGCGCGCCGCTGGTTGGGTCACGCACGCTAAAGGTACCACGCCATAAAAAAACATCCCGGCGATGTGCTTATCGCCGGGATGCGATGAGAGCGATGACTAATCGTTAACGCTTAGAAGAAACCTAGCGGGTTGATATCGTAGCTGACCAGCAGGTTTTTGGTTTGCTGGTAGTGCTCAAGCGCCATTTTATGGGTTTCGCGGCCTACCCCCGACTTCTTGTAGCCGCCGAAGGCGGCGTGTGCGGGGTACTGGTGATAGCAGTTGGTCCAGACGCGACCCGCTTGAATACCACGCCCCATGCGGAAGGCCACGTTAATATCGCGGCTCCACACGCCTGCGCCCAAGCCAAACTCGGTGTCGTTGGCAATCGCCAGCGCTTCCTCTTCGTCTTTAAAGGTGGTTACCGCCACTACTGGACCAAAGATCTCCTCCTGGAACACGCGCATCTGGTTGTTACCTTTCAGCAGCGTGGGCTGAATGTAGTAACCGCTGTTAATGCTTTCATCCAGTGTCTCTTTATTACCACCGGTAAGGAATTCAGCGCCTTCATCCCGAGCGATATCCATGTACGACATGATCTTGTCGAACTGCTCCTGGGAGGCCTGGGCACCTACCTGAACGTCAGTATCCAGCGGGTTACCGCGCTTGATGGTCTTGGTGCGCTCGATGACTTTTGCCATGAACTCGTCGTACATACTCTCCTGGATCAGCGCCCGCGATGGGCAGGTACATACTTCGCCCTGGTTAAAGAAGGCCAGCACTAGCCCCTCTACCGCCTTATCAATAAACGCTGGTTCGGCGTTCATAATATCGGCAAAGTAGATGTTGGGAGACTTACCGCCCAGCTCGACGGTGGAGGGAATAATATTCTCTGCCGCACATTTGAGAATATGCGCGCCCACGGGCGTCGAGCCGGTGAAAGCAATCTTGGCAATACGCTTGCTGGTCGCCAGCGCTTGGCCCGCTTCCGCGCCGAAGCCGTTGACGATATTGAGCACGCCCGGGGGCAACAGGTCGCCAATCAGCTCGACCACTTTCAGAATGGAAGCGGGAGTCTGCTCGGCGGGTTTGAGTACGACGCAGTTGCCTGCTGCCAGCGCCGGACCTAGTTTCCAAGCGGCCATCAAAATCGGGAAGTTCCAGGGGATGATTTGCCCCACCACGCCTAGCGGTTCGTGGAAATGGTACGCCACGGTGTTGGCGTCAATATCGGCGGCGGTGCCCTCTTGGGAACGCAGGCAACCCGCAAAGTAGCGGAAGTGGTCGACGGCTAGCGGAATATCCGCATTCAGGGTTTCACGCACGGCCTTACCGTTGTCCCAGGTTTCGGCGACGGCCAGCATTTCGAGATTTTGTTCAATACGGTCGGCGATTTTAAGCAGGATGTTACTGCGCTCTTGCACCGAGGTTTTCCCCCAAGCCGGGGCGGCTTTGTGGGCGGCATCCAGCGCTTTCTCGATATCTTCAGCGCTGGAGCGGGGAATTTCACAGAACACTTTGCCGTTTACTGGGCTAATGTTGTCGAAGTATTGACCGTTCACCGGGGGTACAAACTCACCGCCGATGTAGTTGCCATAGCGCTTTTCAAACGAAACGACAGAACCCGCTTCACCTGGGTTGGCGTAGATCATGATACTGCTCCTGGGTATTATGATTATTAAAAGGTGCCTACCCAGTGTTGGCCACCCACGCCATTCACGGTATAGCCCGATGGCAGGACGCACCCTCATCCCTTGGTAGGAGACGCCATGTACTCGCTGTTAGTGGCAGATGACCATCCACTGTTCCGCGACGCGCTTCATGCGGTCATTAGCAGTGGGCTTCCCGATACCCAACTGTTTGAGGCCGACAGCTTAGCGGGGGCCATGGCACGCATCGAGGCGCAGGAGGGTCTGGACCTGTTGCTATTGGATTTAAGCCTGCCGGATGCCGACGGGTTAGAGGGCCTGAAAATCCTGCGCGAGACATACCCCTGGCTGCCGGTGGCCATCGTCTCGGCCCACCAGGAGCGCCAGCTCGTGCTTGATGCCATTACTCTGGGGGCCGTAGGCTATATCCCGAAATCCACCCCTAGAGAGCAACTTCTCGCCGCATTGCAGCAAATTCTCCAGGGTCAGCTCTATCTGCCCGCCGATATCATGCGCCGCCCTCCTCCTCGGGCAAAACCTACAGCAGCAGGCGAAGATTCGGAGGATAAACCGAGCCGCCTGCCCCAGCTCACCGACAAACAGCTAGACGTGTTGAGCTGCATGAGCCAGGGAATGTCCAACAAGCAGATAGCCCGAGAACTGGACATTGCCGAAACCACGGTAAAGACCCATGTATCGGCTATTTTGCGAAAACTGGACGCCACCAGCCGAGTACACGCTATTGTGATGGCCGGAGAGGAGGATTTAAACGGCTATATCGCCAAGCGAATGGCGCGTTAGCGGCCCTCTAACAGCGTACCTAACAGCATCTTCAAACGCAGTGGTTTAAGCGGCTTTAGTAGGCAGTGCATCCCTGCCTCCCGGGTAGCCCGCTTTACCGAAGCTTCGTGGTTGGCGGTAATCACCACTGTGGCTAACCCAGGATAGCGGCGGCGCAGCCGGGCAGCTAAGTCGATGCCGTTCTCGCGGTGTTCCCCTAAATGGTAATCCACCAGCAGCACCGCCGGGCGCTCGCCATCGCTCGCCGCTTCCAGCGCACTTACCGTTGCTGCGGCCCGCACTCGACATCCCCAACTGCCCAGCAGCGCCTGCATACCTTCGGTAATGGCGGGGTCATCATCCACTACCCACACTACGCAGCCCTGCAGCGGGTCATCGCCCCACTGCGCGGATGGCACCGGGCTGGGTGCGCCTTCTACTGCGCCGCAGGAGGCTGCGTAAGGCACCAAAATAGAAAACAGCGAGCCATAACCTAGCCGTGATGCCAGTGTGACGGGGTGATCCAACATGGTACTAATACGATCGACAATGGCTAGGCCCAGCCCCAGGCCGCGACTGTGGTTGGCCTGGGGCTGGCTGGCGCGACGAAACTCCAGAAAAATGGCTTTGCGCTGTGGCTCTGGAATACCGGGGCCAGTATCACCCACCATAATCTCCAGGCCATTGGCCCGGCGGCGGCAGCCTAACAGCAGGTGGCCGTGCTCTGTGTAGCGCACCGCATTGCTAAGGAAATTACGCACCACCCGCGCCAGCAGCGCTAAATCGGACTCCACCCACACCCGCGAAGGTACATAGTGAAGGGTGAGCCCGCGTACCCCCGCCACTTGGCGATACTCCTCCGCCAACGCATCCAGCAGCGTACTTACGGCAAAGGGCGCCTTATCGGCGTGAAGCACTCCGGCATCCAGACGGGAGATATCCACCAGCGTGCCCAGCAAGCCCTCGACATCTTTCAGCGAGCGCCCGATGTGGCCGACAAGTGCCTGGGAGGACTCAGGTAGCGCATGGGTTTCCAGGGCGCTGGCAAACAGCCGTGCCGCATTGAGCGGTTGTAGAAGGTCATGGCTCACGGCGGCTAAAAACTTGGTTTTAGAGACGTTAGCCGCGTGGGCTTCGGCATTCGCCGCCAGCAAACGGGCATTGACTTGGCTTAGCTCGTCCAGGGTGCGGTGCAGCGCATCAGTGCGCTCGCGTACCTGCTCTGCCAGCAGCACCGAGCGCTCAAAGGCTGCATAGGGCGCGCCATTAGGGCTACCGCCAGACTCCACTCGCTCCATTAACGCCGCACACACTTTGCGTAGCCGGTGGTTCTCCTCACGCAGGGCCGCAATATCGTCGCCTTGCTGCGAATCAGGGAGTTGGAAGAGCGCCAAAGGCCACCCCCGTAAAGGTTTGGTTTACATGCATACCGTGGTGCTGCTCACCGTAGGTATTAAACCCCACGACGCGGGCTTGGCGCAGCAGCGTCGATGCTTGGTCCAGTTGCCCTAACGACTCCAGTGCCATTCGGCGTAAAAAGCAGTCGCAGCCAATAATCGCGGCAGGTTCCCCTAAGCGGGCTTCCACTCGCTGCAGCATATGGGCTAAATCGGTGAGCAGCGGCGTGGGCTGCATGGCGGTGAGCACGATGCCATTTTCCACCGCACAGTAGAAGCTTAGGCTGCCATCGTCATTGACCCGTTGAATCGAGCGAATATAGTGCTGGCCGCCCAGGTGTACCGCCAGCGGGTGCTGAGCAAAAATGGGAGGCGCAAGCGCCTCAACCGAACAGCCCACCAGCGCGGCATACAGTTCGGCCGCGGGGACACCGTTAAGTTCCAGCACGCGGCGGCGCTCACGATCCGCAGCGGTAACCACCAGCTTGTGCTCAAGTGGCTCAAGGTGGTGGGTGGAGAATACTTCAAACGGTAGCCGAGTATTCATCATGACCACCACCGCCGCACGGGTATGGAAGCGCCCGTTAGCGTATACATGGGTATGGGTTAAGTGGTTATCGTCCCCTGCGGAACCGCCAAAGCTTGGAATGCGCCCCAAGGCCGCATCCAGCGTTGCCAGCACTTGCTCTTCACGGCTGGATAGCCCATCCAGCAGCGTCAGAGCAAAGCTGTGCTCGTTGACCGGCGCAACGGCTTGGCGACGGCAGCGCTCTAACAGTTTATCCACCAGGGGCTGCGCGGTGGGTAGATCAAAGTGCTCCAAGTCATCAATCAACGCGGTTTCTACCGCAAAAAAGCGCTGATCAAAGCAGATCGCCACCACTGAGCCGCGGTCATAGCCATCCGGCGTTAGCTCGCCTGCGGTGGTGCAGCCGCTAATAGGCAGCTCGCCAAACGCACTGCTTAGCGCCTGGGCAAGTGCGGCCAGCGGATACTCTGCACTACAGAAAAACAGCACAAAGCCCGCATGCTCATGGTAGAGCGACGCCGCCAGCTCGTTAGCCGCGACATAAGGGTCGGATGCGCGGCTTGCAGCGGTTATCAGGCCACTTTTGTTAGTTAAGCGGGTGGTCATAACGCCATTGCTCCAACGCAGCTTGGGTGCGTGCCGCACAGTGTTGCAGCGCGCTAAAAGCCTCTTCAAGCTGAACAGTTAAGGCGGCTGGCTGACCCGCCAGCTGCTCTAACTGCTTTGCCTGAGCGGCTAGCTGCTCGGCACCGATGCTTAGCGACTCACCTCGCAATTGGTGGGCAAGGCGCGCTATTTGTTGGGCCGCTTGCTCCGCTGCAGTGCCCGCCTGGGGCATCACATAGTCAGCCATCTGGTGGAGGTAGTCGCGCAGTTGCTGATGATAAAGCGTCATCAGTTGAGTAACGCTATCAGCGCCTAGCGAGCTGACTAAGGCCGCTAAGGTATCGTGATTCACTAACGCCGCCTGGCTTTGCCCGCAAGCCGGCTCGCTCAGTTCAGGCGGCGGCTGGCTGCCTTGGGTGTGAGCCAGCTGCAGCGCTAGCACGTTGCTTAACGCCAACAGCGAGAGCGGTTTGGTGATGTAGTCATCCATCCCGGCGGCCAAACAGCGCTTGCGAACACCTTCAGCACCGCCTGCCGTCATTGCCACGATGGGCACATCACTGCACCAATCGCCAAATGCACGCAACTTCTGGGTAACGGTTACACCATCAATATCCGGCAGCTGAATATCCATAAAGATCAGATGAAACGGCTGACGCTGAACCATCATGAGCGCATCGTGGCCATTTTCAGCGCACACCACCTCACACCCTAGCCGCGACAGTAGCCCAATCGCCACTTTACGGTTTACCGCGTTATCTTCCACCAACAGCAGCGACGTGCCGCTAAAGTTCCGAGCGGGTTCTGCCGATGGCAACGCCGTGTTGGCAGGACTAGCTTCGACTAGCGGTAGCTCACACCAAAAAGTACTGCCTTGACCGGGTGTGCTGGTGACCCCTAACCTTCCCTGCATCGCATCGCTTAGCCGCTTGCAGATGGCTAGCCCTAGGCCGGTGCCGCCGTAACGGCGGGCAACGCTCTCATCCGCCTGCTGAAACGGCTCGAAAAGCGTCTCTTGCTGCTCGCTGTTCAGCCCGCAGCCGGTGTCGCTAATTTCAAACAGCAGATGCTCTACCGTTGAGGTGACGCGAATGGAGACACTGCCGTGATCGGTAAATTTAATCGCATTCGCAATCAGGTTGAGCAGTATCTGACGCAGCCGACCTGCATCGACCATGATCCAGGCAGGCACTAGCGGGTCAATATATAGCGAGAGCTGCAGATCTTTTTCCTGGGCACGCGGCTCAAACAGCGCCATTACTCCTTCTACCAACGGGGTGACGGCGGTAGACGACGTTTCTAAGGTTAAGTGGCCCGCCTCGATTTTGGAAAAATCGAGAATCTCGTTAATCATTGCCAGCAGCTGGTTGGCGCTGTCGTGGATAGTGCGTGCGTAATCCTCTACCTGGTCAGGAGTTGCCGGCTCACGCAGCAGCTCGCTCATGCCGATCACACCGTTCAGCGGTGTACGGATTTCATGGCTCACCATTGCCAGAAAATCGGATTTCGCATGGTTAGCAGCTTGTGCCTGCTTAGCCGTTACCTGCAGCTGTTTACTAAGCTGCTCTTGTTCTCGGCGTGCGGCGGCGCTTTCGCGCATTTCACGCACCAAGAAGATAATCACCAGCAGCACCGCCAGGCTCATGCCTATTAGCAGCGACATCAAGAGTTTATAAAGCGTACTAAGCAGAGCCCGTTCTTCCGTCGCGGACTCGGCTAGGTAACCATTGATGGCAATGACAAAACGTTCGGTAAGCCGTGTTAGCGCATGAAGCTCGTTTTCCAGAGCGACGACCGGCATCTGCGCCAACTCATCATGGGGCTCGAACATGGGGTCTAGGGTGTCAAGCTGCTGCTGGATTTGGTCAAGCAGTTCACTGGCTGGCCCAATACTTTGCAGAAGTGAACTAACCTCCCCTTCTCGCAACAGCGTGATACGACTGTAGAGAAGCTCAAAACGCAGGTTAAGCGCGTCTTGAGCGCTAGGAGAGAGCGAGCCCCGCGTTTCCGCCAGCAGATGGTTCAGTAACTGAATGGCGTCACGGTCAAGTTTATAGACCACCCAAGCGGTATCTTCTCGCAAACTTTGCGTTAGATTATCCTGCCGCCACGCTGACAGTGCTGCTACCACTAGCGCCGCCGCAAATAGCAGCACGGTGATGATCGCAACCAGTTTAAGACGCCGTGGATAGCGAAACAGGCGAGGAGCCCGTGCAATAGGTTCACTGGCGGACATTAATATGCATTACCTGCCAAACGGATCTAAAGCGCATTCGCTCGCTTAACAGCGCTTCATCATGATCAAAGGGGTAAAGCACCCACAAAGGCCCATATTCTCGGATAGGAATGGCTTTCTCGTCGCGCTCTAAGGCCAAAATAACGTCATAATCATAGAAGTCTGTTACGGGGATCTCGGCTTCATAGCCGTTAAGCGCCGACACGTATACGGCCTCGCCTTCTGCGCCGATATGCTCAAGAAGAGTGCGCATCAGCGGCCCACGGTAGTGGCTGGCCCCCTCTGTCCATGGTGTTCCGGTGGTAAATTCATGCTGCGGTAGCGCGCTAAGCATCGCGCGGTCAAAATGGGCCTCTTCACCCACATTAGCCGCTGCAATATCACCATCCACTTTTAAAATCACCGGCCCGCTTGGCGCTGCCAATGCATCTGATGTCTCAGCTAGCCCCGTATGGGGAAGGCTGAGCACCAGCATCGTCCACCCCAATAACAACGCTTTCACTACAAATTCCTCATATCGTAGCGCCCCAGACACACGCAGTGGTACCTGCGAGCGCCAAAAGCAATAAAAAAGAGATGACGCTTAGGGTACGCCATCTCAATTCGTCGGTCAGGCTAATTACGATGATTTTAGTAAGTAGTGAGTAACATTACACAGAGGTACGTGACAATAAACCGTTAGGTTTTCAACTGTTCAACGGGTTCAAATCGCACTAGATCTTCGTAAGCATGCCAGCTCGCATGGCCAAGCACGGGCAGAATAAGTGCTAGACCAATGTAGAAGGTCATCACACCTACTAGCACGCAACCGGTCAAAATAGCCGCCCAGAGCAGCATAGGCCGGAAGTTGCGAGCCACACAGCGCACGCTGGCTTCAATACCTTCCATAAAGGTGAGATCTTGATCCATTAACGTGGGAATCGCGACCACGCTGATCGCAAAGGCTCCAAATGCCAAAACACCGCCTGCTACGGTGCCTACCGCCAGCATACTTAGGCCTTCCTGGGTGGTCACCAGCGTAGTGTAGAGTGTTGCCGGGCTAGGTACTTCAAAGCCGAAGAACAGCGCAAATAGCAGCGTGGCCAGCCGTATCCAGGCGAGGAAGAAAATCATCATCATCACCCCCATCATGGCTAGCTGCCCCGCGTGGGGTCGCCAGCTGCCAAACGCATCACCTAAATTGGGGACTCGCCCACGCTCAAGCGCCAGGCTAATACCGTAGGAGCCAACGGCCACCAGTGGCCCAATAAACATAAAGCCTGCAATCATTGGCAGTAACCAGTGCCAGTAGCCCAGCGTATAAGCACCTAAGGTAATGGCAATACTTAACCCTACCCAAAACATGCCATATGCGAGGCTAATAGCGGACGCACGACGAAAGTCCTCCATACCTGCGGCAAGCCAAGCACGTGGCCTGTCCATTCCTACCTTATTGATAATGATTTTGACGTTAGGCGCACCGGTTGAGTGGTCGTGTGTTTTTGTTGTTGCATTCATGGCGTAACTCCTGTGATTTACCCCAAATCGCTGTCACTGACCCAAGCACCAAGGTAAATAGCTACCATGTGTGTTGACACCATTAATCCAACGTTAATGGCTTAATGTTCTTTTAATGTAGCTGAGCCACTGCTTGTTGAGTGCTTATGGTGGCAAGCCGTACAAAAAATCTTTGTTTAGCGCTGTTAACAGCAATTAAATCGATGCATTAGAAAAAACGCATGTTTTAGGCAAAAAAACTCCAGACCATTGGCCTGGAGCTTTTCAACCTATACCACCGTCTAGCGCACGATCATCACCGACACTTTAGCGTGGTGAACAACGTGCTCTGCGTTGGGGCCCAACACGTAATCAACGAACTTACGCTTGGTATGGGATGCCATCACAATCAGGTCAGCATCAATTTTCTTGCCTACCTTAATGATGGCTTCCCACGGCGAGCCGTCAACAATCACACTCTGGGTTTTAATTCCTTCAGGCACATGCTCCTGAATGAATTTGTGCTGTGCCTCCTTCATCGCATCATGCGCTTTTTCGGAGAAGTTTTTTGGAAAATAAGCCCCTACCATGGGCATTTTAAATTCCGGTAGTACCGTGACCACATGCAGCGATGCACCAAAGGTTTGGCACAGCGTTACCGCTGTGGGCAGCGCTTTCTTCCATGAAGCCTCTTCGTTTAAGTCCACGGGGAGTAGCACTTTATGGTACATAGCAACCTCCATTAGGCAGCGGCGGCGGTTTTATCGGGCTTCTCGTGACGACGCCGACGCTGCTGCATGACGACGACAAGCGCAAAGATGCCCAGTGCGGGTAGCCACATCCACTCTTTGGTCCAGCGATCTACCGGGGCCAGCACTTCGATAATCTCTTGGTCGAAATCGAAGCCTAACTCAGCTGCTTGGCTGCCAAACTCTACAAAGTCAACCAGGGTCTGGTCGCCATCTTCGTAAAGCTCTATACCCAGGTTAGCCATGCGCTCTTCGCCTGTTTCGCCGCGGGGTACAGGCACCAGCACATAGGTGGTCATGGGCGCGCCGAAATCATCCTCACCGGCAATTTGCACGCGCAGGTTGCTACCATCATCAACTCGTCCTAACGCTTCAGCAAACTGGGCAGGTGGCACCGACTCGTAGGGGTCGTGGATTTTATCCATCCAGAAGCCAGGGCGGAACAAGGTGAAGGCCACTAACAGCAGGAGCAGCGACTCATACCAGCGGTTCCGAGTCAGCATGTAGCCCTGAGTGCCTGCCGCAAAGATCAGCATGGCGATGGTGGCGACAATAAACACCACAATGCCCTGCATCACCGTGACATCGATCAACAGCAAATCCGTGTTGAAGATGAACAGGAACGGCAGCGCCGCTGTACGCAGGCTATAGTAAAACGCCTGGAAGCCGGTACGCAGCGGGTCGCCGCCAGATACCGCTGCCGCAGCAAAAGAAGCCAGCCCCACCGGTGGCGTGACGTCCGCCATAATGCCGAAATAGAACACAAACAGGTGTACGGCAATCAGCGGGACGATCAGGCCATTTTGCTGGCCCAACAGCACGATCACCGGGGCCATCAGCGCCGATACCACGATGTAGTTGGCGGTCGTGGGTAAGCCCATGCCGAGAATCAAACTGAGCAGTGCTGTCAGCAGCAGAATCATCATCAGGTTGCCGCCGGAGAGGATCTCGACGACATCTGCCAACACCAAACCTACGCCGGTTTGAGATACTGCACCTACGACAATCCCTGCGGTGGCGGTCGCAATGCCGATACCGATCATGTTGCGTGCGCCGGTCACCAGGCCATCCCACAGGTCTTTAAAGCCCTCTTTGATATCAGCGGCCATCTGGCTGCGGCCACGGAAAATCGCAATAATCGGGCGCTGGGTGACCATGATGAAAATCATGAACATGGTGGCCCAGAACGCTGACAACCCAGGCGAAAGACGCTCTACCATCAAGCACCACACCAGCACCACAACCGGCAGAATATAGTGCAGGCCGACCATGACCGTCGGGCGGGTTTGCGGCAGTTTCACCACTTCGGAGTTGGGGTCGTCCATCTCCAACTCAGGGTAGTTAGCACCGACTTTCAGCAAGCCAACATACACAACCGCCAAGCCGACGGAGACCACCCATGGGGTCGCTTCACCCAGCACCGGCTTCAACCAGCCTAGGCCGTAGTAGACGGCGATGGAGAGCCCCATCAGCAGCAGCAAACCGGTCATAAAGCCGATCACTTTGTTCAGCAACGGGCGTGCCGGGTTGCTGGACGGCAGGCCTTTCATATTGGCCTTGAGCGCTTCCAGGTGAACAATGTAGATCAGCGCAATATAGGAAATCAGCGCCGGTAAGAAGGCGTGCTTGATCACGTCGACATAGGGAATGCCCACGTACTCCACCATCAAAAACGCAGCCGCGCCCATCACGGGCGGCATAATCTGGCCATTCACCGAAGAGGAGACTTCGACCGCGCCTGCCTTTTCTGCACTAAAGCCGACTCGCTTCATCATCGGAATCGTAAAGGTGCCGGTGGTAACGGTATTGGCAATCGACGACCCCGAGATCAAGCCGGTCATACCAGAGGCAACGACTGCCGCTTTGGCCGGGCCGCCTTTGAAGTGGCCAAGCAGGGAGAACGCCACTTTGATGAAGTAGTTACCCGCGCCCGCTTTGTCCAGCAGTGCGCCAAATAGCACAAATAGGAAAACGAAGCTGGTGGAGACACCTAGCGCAATGCCAAAGACCCCTTGAGTACCCAGCCACTGGTGGTTAATCAAACCACCCAGGCTGACGCCACGATGCGCCAAAATACCTGGCATGTAGGGGCCAAACAGCGAATAGGCAATAAAAATTGCCGCAACGATCATTAGAGGTGGCCCTAATGCTCGGCGGGTCGCTTCCAGCAACATTAAAATGCCAATAATGCCCACGACGATGTCCTGGGTAATCGGCAACCCAGGCCGCTGGGCCAAATCAGCATAAAAAATAAACAGGTAAGCGCCACAAAACGCCGCTACCGCTGCCAGTACCCAATCCGCCAGGGGCACGCGGTCACGGGGGGAGCGCTTGAAGGCGGGATACGCCATAAAGGCCAAAAAGAGCGCAAACGCTAAGTGAATCGAGCGCGCTTCCGTGGCGCTAAACACGCCAAAGCCAACAATATAAGGAAGTGGCGACGCAATCCATAGCTGAAACAGCGACCAAACCGCTGCAATACTCACAAGCAGCTTGCCGGGTGCGCCTAGGGGTTTCCGTGCCCCTGTATCGCTGGAAGCGACCATATCCTCCAGGTCGTTCGCAGCGGCTGCCGAAGGTTGTTTGTCATCACGCATACGCTTGCCCTGCCTAATGGTCAGCGCTGTCAATCAGCGCTCTCAACAAGAAGCGCGGACACCCAAGGTGCCCGCGCTTTGCAACTCAAAGCGACGCTACTCACCTTTCGTCAATAGCGTCACTTTATCTACAGCTTATTCGATCCAGCCACGCTCACGATAGTAACGTGCCGCGCCATCATGCAGCGGTGCAGTCAGACCGTCAGAGATCATGTCTTCTTCGTTCAGATTCTCAAACGCCGGGTGCAGGCGCTTGAAGCGATCAAAGTTTTCAAACACGGCTTTCACCGTTTCGTAAACGATGTCTTCATCAACGGCAGTGGAAGAAACGAAGGTTGCCGCCACACCAAAGGTTTCGACATCTTCATCGTTACCGCGGTAGAGACCGCCCGGAATAACAGAACGGGTGTAGTAGGGGTACTCTTCAATCAGGCCGTCGATCTCTTCGCCAGTCACTGATACTAAGCGCGCATCAACGGTCGTGGTGGCTTCCTGGATAGAACCGTTCGGGTGGCCTACCACGTATACCATCGCGTCGATGTTGTTGTCTGACAGGGCAGCCGCCTGCTCAGCAGCATCTAGCTGTGAGGCCAGCGCGAAGGTGTCTTCTGTCCAGCCAAACGCATCCATCACTACATCCATGGTGTTGCGCTGGCCAGAACCCGGGTTACCGATGTTGACACGCTTGCCTGGGAAATCGCTGATGTTCTCAATACCAGAGTCAGCGCGGGCAACCACGGTCAGCGGCTCGCCATGCATAGTGAAGACAGCACGCATATCTTCCCAAGCGCCTTCCTCTTCAAAGTTGGCTTCACCGTGGTAAGCGCGGTACTGAACGTCAGACTGTACGACGCCCATATCCAGCTCACCGCTCTTCATACCGTTGACGTTTGCCACGGAGCCACCGGTAGACGGAGCGTTACAGCGGATGTTGTGCTCATCGCTGCCACGGTTCACCATGCGGCATACCGACTGGCCAACGACATAGTAAACACCGGTTTGGCCACCAGTACCGATGGTAATGTAGCGCTCCTGAGCAACAGCCGGAGAGGCAAAAGTTGCTGCAGCGATTAACGCGCCTGAGAAGGCCGCGGTAGAAAATACATGGCGTTTCATGAACACACCTCTTTATCTTGATGTTGTGAGCGTTATGCGCTTTGAAGCCACCTGCAGAACGGTTCCCTTCAGGTGTTTCGGTTCCAAAACGTTGTCAAGACAATCTGTTATCAACCTCGGCATTGAGTGCCGACTGTTCCTACTTTAGCGAAAAAAATGCTAATTGGCGAAACACGATATAATTTTATGCCTGTTGTAGCGCAACAGCACTGCCCTACTGACTACCTAAGCGCTTTTCTTAAGAGCTTTCCCTTGAGAACTCTCGCAATTTTCTCTTACGCACGCGCATGCGGCTCAGTCTAGTGGCCTGTAACGTTTAGTAAACATTAAACACTATGCCATGTTGGCATAGGCCATCGCTTATTGGTTATCCCGTTTGACCACTAGACGTTATAGCCCAACACCGTGGGTAGCCACAGGGCAATGCTTGGAAATATTGCCACCAGTGCCAAGGCACACCCCATAGCAACCACAAAGAGCAGCGCCCAGCCAATTGTATGCTCCAAGCGTATCTTGGCCACTTCGGTGGTTACCATTAAGTTCACCGCCACGGGAGGTGTAAACTGGCCGATGGCAATGTTCATCGCCAGTAAAATGCCAAACCATACCGGGTTCCACTCAAAGTGCTGCATCACCGGAATCAGAATTGGCATCATAATAAGATAAATCGAGATCGCATCCAGCAGCATACCCGCCACCAGCACCGCCAGCATCACCAGTATCAGTAGCAACACGCCGTTATCGGTCAGGCTAATGATCCACTCGGCTAAGTGGCGGAAGGTGCCAAGCATGGTGCCTGCCCAGGCAAAAATTCCTGCCAGCGCAATAATCAGCATCACTACGCCAGAGATAATAGCTGCTTCGCCTAGTAACTCCCACACATCCCGAAGTGTCAGCTCTCGGGTAAGAAACAGACCAACAATCGCCCCATAGGCAACCGCCACGACTGCCGCTTCGGTGGGGGTAAATAACCCCGAGCGCAGTCCCCCCAAAATCAGCACTGGAGCAAACAGCGCAGGCAGCGCTTCGCGAAACGTTCCCTTTACCGTTAGGGTTTCAGCGCCTTCTGCTGGCGTACCTTCCCAGCCGTACCGCTTGGCGACTATCATCGCTGGCACTAGCAGCGCCAGCCCAGCCAGTACGCCTGGGAAGAGTCCTGCAGCAAACAGCGCACGCAGATCAACGCCCGGCACCACAATCGAGTAGAGAATCAGCGCAACGGAGGGGGGAATCAAAATCGCCGTCGAGGCCGAGGCCGCAATTAGCGTGGCAGAAAACGGCTTGGGGTAACCTGCCTTGGTCATGCTGGGTAACATAACCATTGCAACTGCCGCCGCATCGGCGGGGCCAGAGCCACTCATGCCGCCCATGATCATACATACCAGCACCGCGACCAGCGCCAGCCCGCCGTGCCGAGGTCCAATCAGCGCCTGGGCAAAGCGCACCAAACGCAGCGCCACGCCTGCCCGTTCAAAGATCAGCCCGGTGAGAATAAACAGTGGAATGGCAATCAAGGGGTACTTGGCAATGCTGTTATAGGTATTGGTGCCCAGGGTGGCCAGCATATCCGGTGATAGCCCAAGGACAATGCCCACCGCCCCAGAAAGCGCCAAAGAAAATGCTACCGGCACGCCGGCAATCAGCAGTCCGGCAAACGCCAGAATCATCCAGATATCAGCTGTCACTGGTCAGCTCCCCTTTCAAACGGTCACGGGTTTGCTGCACCAAGCGCCACATCATGGCAGCAGACAAAATAGGCAGCCACACTAAGTACCACCACTGCGGTAGCCCTAAGCCCGGCGACAGCGACTCCCACTGATACTCCTGCCACGCCAGTTTGCCGCCGTACCAAGTAATCAACCCCAGCACGATCATCCCGCACAGGGCTTGAAAGAGAATTAGCACGCCCCGCCAGCGCTCAGGCAATGCACGCTCTAGCAGGCCAATACGAATATGCCGGTTTCGCCTTAGGGCAACTGACGCTCCGGCAAACGTAAGCACAACCAGGAGAAATACGGAAAACTCTTCAGTAAACGAAAATGAGCCTCCTGTTAAATAGCGTGTAACCACATTACCCAGGCTAATCAGCGCAATTACAATCAATGAGAGCGCGCCAAGCCAACGTTCGGGGCGCGCATCGGGAAAGCCTTTCATGGCAGCCTCACATCGGCAAGCTGCCGCCCTTTGCAGGCGGCAGTCGAAACATTCAGTTATTAACGGGCGTCGATAGCGGCTTGAGCGGCCTCAACCACCTCTTCACCAATGCGCGGAGCCCATTTCTCATATACGGACTGAGTGGCATCCACGAACGCTTGGTATTGCTCATCGGTGAGTTCGGTGACCGTCACACCCCGCTCTTGAATTGCAGCTAAGCGCTCGCTCTCCTGCTCACGGGTCATGGCGATTTCCCACGCGCCCGCTTCTTCTGCCGTTTCGCGCAGCAGGGTCTGATGCTCTTCACTTAATGACTGCCATACCTGCTGGTTAACAGCAAAAATCAGCGGGTCGTTCATATAGTTCCAGAGGGTCAGGTGTTCCTGCCCCACCTGGTCAATACGCGCCACATCAAATACTGATAGCGGGTTCTCCTGACCGTCCACTGCGCCAGTAGTCAGGGCGGGCTGAGCATCAGTCCAGCTCATTTGCGTGGGGTCAGCGCCTAACACGGAGAACGTATCCTGGAACAGCGGCGAACCTACCACGCGGATCTTTAGACCCTCCAGATCATCCGGCTGGCTAATCGGGCCGCGGGAGTTGGAGAGTTGGCGGAAACCATTTTCACCCCAAGCCAGCGGCATAACACCACGGGACTCAATGGCTTCAAACACCATCTCACCTGCCTCTCCTCCAGTCACAGCGTCTACCGCCGCTTCATCGGGAATAAAAAACGGTAGAGAGAACAGGTTGAGTTCTGGCACCTGTGGCGACCAGTTAATCGTTGAACCCACGGCGGCATCAATCAGCCCAGAGCGCATGGCAGAAAACTCACGGGTCTGGTCTCCCGACACCAGCTGCGAGTTAGGGTAAACCCGCAAAGTGAGTTCACCACCGCTGCGCTCTTCGACGAGTTCCGCCCACTTCTCAGCGGCTTGGCCCCAAGGGAAAGCGTCTGAGAGCACGGTAGAGACCGAGAGTTCGCGGGCTTGCGCGGAAAAAGCAGCCGAGAGCAGTGCAGCGCCAGCCAAGCCAGCGGTTAAACGAGCCATAGAGCGTGTCAGCGTCATTATTGTCGATCCTTTTTATCCGTTCTTTTTTATCAATACTTTTTGCGGTTCTTATGAGATGCCCGGCCCAGTGAAAGGCAACAGGCACACGCCCATTGTAGGCAGTTAGCAAGCGAAAGGAAGCCATCGAAGGTCGGTCTTGGCAACTCAGTGAGTTATCCTCAGGTGTCTACTTAGCAAAACGCCCCGCGCATCAGCGTCAGGGCGTTATAAAAGGTTGTATTAACAGGCTATTCACCAGCGGCCAGCCAGGTATCGACCAACGCGCGGTTTTCATTAATCCAACTGCGCGCCCCCTCTACAGGGTCGCCCTGCTGTTCAATCATAGCCATCAGACTACCCAAGGTATCGTCATCCATATGCCACTCGTTCAGCACTTGAGTGAGCCATGGGTCGTCTTCAGCAAACCCTTTGCGAGAGAACCAGAAAATATCGTCGCTTTCGCCGTAAACGCCCTGGGTATCTTCCAAGTACTTGAGATCATACTCAGCAAAAGCCCAGTGCGGATTCCATAGTGTCACAGCGATAGGCTCTTCGCGCTGATACGCATCGTTCAGAGCGGCCATCATCGCTGGGTCCGAGCTATAGATTTGGCGCAGTGGCAGGTCGTAGGCTTCAATCGCATCGTCGGTCAGCCCGGCAATGGCCGAGCCGGAATCGATACCAATGATGGTGGGACGACCCTGATAAGAGAACTGCTCGGCGTTATCGCGCAGTGCATCAATGGTGTCGATCTCAACATAGCTAGGTACCACAATGCCTAGGCCAGTACCTTCGTACCACACGTCATGCACATCGATCTCATCTTTATAGGGCGCAAGAAAATCTTTGTCCGTAGTAGGTAGCCAGATTTCCAGTGAGATATCGAAATCATTATTGGCTAGCCCACTGTACAGCACGCTTTTGCCCACATCGGTGAGTTCGATATCGTAGCCGTGCTCTTCTTCCAGCACGATTTTCCACATATTGGCGACGGCAATATTTTCGGCCCAGTTATTGGTACCAATGACCAACTGCTTGTCGTTTGCATGGGCGGAAGCCGCCGCTAGCGCCATGCTCAGGCCTAACAACGTTGATGAGATTTTCTTCATAATCATTCCCCTATTATTACTTTTGATCTCGATACAACGACTGTTGCCGCCTTACTATAACACTATGTTTTCATAATTGACCTAAACACACCTTTAACTGTTATAGCCCTCCCTTGATAGAGTCCCGCCTTGGGGGCTAAATGTTCGTAAGCAGCCATCACTAGGGCATGTGCCAACTGCCTTACTCAGGGCGGCAAAAACCAGCCAGCGCAGGCACCGATACACAGTCGCCTACCTGGATACCACGCTCGGCAAAGTAGCCTGCGTTGACTTCCAGCGCTGCATGGTAGGCCGCACCGGCGGGATAGGAGGGGCACTCCTGGGGGGCGTCCGATTCGCAGGGTGGCATCGTGTTAATAGCAACGATACGCCCTTCACCGTCGATGTAAGCAATATCCAGCGGAATCAGCGTCCGGTACATCCAGAAGGCATTACCGGCGGGCTGCTCATGCTCAAACCGAAACAGCATACCGCGCGCTTCCGGCAGGTGATCGCGGCCCATTAAGCCGCGCTGGCGCTGGGAAGCGGTTTCAGCCACTTCCACATCCAGCCGGTGCGGGCCGCCCTCACTATGAATCGCCAGCGGGAGCGTGTTGGCTGGTGCGGGCTCGGTCGCCCAAGCGTTTAGTAACGACAGGGGCGCGCAGGCAACCAGTGAGGCAGCGGCAGCGCTTTTAAGCAGTTGGCGGCGTGTCAGGGTCATAACAGGTTCCTTTTGTTGTGTGAGTCCGCTTGGGAACGGGCATTGGCATGAGATGGATCCCTTCCGCCAGCAGCGAGACGTGCACCGACTCTCCTTGGCGTAGCTGGTTACGTTTAGCCGCGTGGGTGGCGATGTCGAAACGTAGCATATCTCCGTGGGAGACACGCAGTGAGACGGAAGTTATTCCTCCCAGCACAACCATTTCACTCACGGTGGCGGCGACTGGGTTCTCTCGTTCTCCTTGGGAGGGCCGCCCCCGCCGATGCAGTACAATATCCGACGGCGGCAGGTACCAGGCCAGCGACTCTCCGACATCACAGCTAGCCATCCCCCCGCCTACTTCTAGCAGCCACTCCCCCCACTGCAAACGCCGACCGTTAGCCGTCTCCACAACCTTTCCCGTATAGACGTTATGGCGATCCAGCAGCTTAGCCACCAGCGGAGAAACGGGACGCCTAAACAGCGCTTCAGGCGTACCCTGCTGCAGGCTGACACCGTTATGCAGCACGCAGATTTGATCAGCTAGCGCGGTGGCTTCTTCCAGGTCGTGGGTCACTAAAACAATCGGGATATTGATTTGCTCACGTAGCAGTGCCAACTCACGTTGCAAGCGGCGACGAGTCACCTGATCAACAGCGGAGAACGGCTCATCCAGCAGCAGCACCTGTGGCTCCCTTGCCAACGCGCGAGCTAAAGCCACGCGTTGACGCTGGCCGCCGGAAAGCTCGCTAGGGTAGCGCGCCTCTAAGCCTTCCAAGCGCACTTTAGTGAGCCACTGAACAGCCTGTTCAAGCCGCTGGGCGCGGGGTAGATGCCCCATGGCAAGCTGAACATTCTGCAACGCCGTTAGGTGGGGGAACAGCGCATAGTCTTGAAATACCATGCCAATTTGGCGCTGCTGGGGCGTTAGCGAGAGGCGCTGACCGCCCTGCGCCAAAAACCATGTCGCCCCCGCACAGCTCACCTGCCCCCGCTGGGGTTGATAGAGTCCGGCAATGGTACGCAGCAACGTCGTTTTGCCGCTTCCTGACGGCCCTACCAGTGCCAGTAGTTCACCTGGGGCGCAGCTAAACGAGGCGTTTAGCGGAATAGGGCCTGCTTGTTGCGCGGTGACCAGCAGCTTATCCACGCGCCCACCTTCGCTTGCCTGCTAGCCCGTAAACCAACCCCAGGGTAGCCAGGGAAATCACCAGTAGGAGTGCCGACATGGTAGCCGCCCCCTGCTCGTCAAAGGCCTGTACGCGATCATAAATAGCAATGGAGAGGGTGCGGGTTTCGCCGTCGATAGCGCCGCCTACTAGAAGAATCACACCAAACTCCCCCAGGGTATGGGCAAAGGTCAGCGCCGCCGCCGATAGAATGCCCGGCCACACCAGCGGTAGTTCGATACGCCACAGGGTTTGCCACGGGCTTAGACCACTGCACCAGGCAGCTTCGCGCAGGTGAGTAGGCACATGCTCAAAGGCGCGCTGAATCGGCTGGATGGCAAAAGGAAGATTGGCAATCAGAGAGGCCAGTAAAATACCGCTAAAGGTGAAGTTGAGACCACCGCCGGTGAGCGCGGCCCAAGCGCTACCTAATGGCGCATCGCGGCCGAACTGCTGAAGCAAGTAAAATCCCAGTACCGTGGGCGGCAGCACCAGCGGCAGCGCAATCAACGCTTCACACAGCCCCTTGCCCCGAAACCGCGAGGTGGCCAGTAGGCGGCCACCCCAAATTCCCACGGGGAGTAAGAACAGGCAGGTAAACGCCGCAAGCCTCAGCGAGACTGAAAGTGCAGACCAATCCATTAGTCGGTACTAAATCCGTAGGTTTCAAAGATCGCTTTCGCCGCAGGCTGCTGCAGCCACTCATAAAAGGCGTGAGCGGCTTCTCCAGCCTGCGGCGTTAACACCATGCGCTGGCGCAGTGGCGTATGCCAGGTTTCGGGAATCAACACCGCCTCACTGCGTTCAGCAAGCGCAGGTGCCACCACCAGCGAGTAAGCCACCAATCCACCGCGCGCCTCGTCAGAAAGGGCAAACTGCATCGCCTGGGAAACATTCTCGCCCTGCACCCGCAGAGGTTCGCTGGCTTCCCATAGGCCTGCCTCCTGCAAAACTTCCCGCGCGGCCACGCCGTAGGGAGCGTGCTCAGGGCTGGCAATGGCGATACGCAGCCGCTGGCCCTTCTCCAATGCCGCGACTGCCTCCTGAACGCCGCTCAGCGGTGCCTGCTCGTCAGGCAGTGAGTACCGGCCAATTGGCTGTGCCCAGGCGAGCCGCCCGCGGGCGTAAATCACGCCCTCGTTATCTACGTGCCCTCCTTCATAGAGCGCTTGCACAAAGTCTTCGTCCGCTGACAGAAAAAGCTCGAAGGGTGCGCCCTGGACGATTTGACGTCGAAAGTTGCCGGAAGAGCCGAAATTCAGCCGCAGCGCGTGCCCGGTCTGCTGGGTAAACTGAGCAGCGGCATCCTCCAAGGCAAACTGCAAGCTAGAGGCCGCCGCCACGATGGGCGCTCCCGCCATCGCAGGCGCGCCTAGCAGCAGGCAGCACAGCATCATCAACACTACCCGCATATGCTTACGCCTTAGCGCTTTCGGCATGCTGTTCGGTAATCACCATGACTTTCATGGTATTGGTACCGCCGTGGGCATTCATATGGTCGCCACGGGTGAGGATGACATGGTCGCCCGGCTTGGCCACGCCCTGCTTCACCAGCAGCGTGAGGGCTTGATCGTTCAGCTCGGTGGCACTCATTTCCGAGGTATCAAAGGGAAGCGAGACTACCCCCCGATACAGCGCCATACGGCGTTGGGCAATCGGGTTGTGGGCCAGACCAACGATGGGCAAGCCCGAGCGAATGCGCGAGGCAATCAGCGGCGTGTAGCCAGAGGCGGTCATACAGGCAATCGCCACCACGCCTTTCATATGGTTGGCCGCGTACATGGCGGAAAGCGCAATGGTTTCATCCGGGCGGGTAAAGCCTTCGTGGATACGGTGGCCCGACTCTTGGGCGACCCGCTCACGCTCGGCACCCAGGCACACCCGAGCCATTGCCTCGACGGTTTCCAGCGGGTAATCGCCTGCGGCGGTTTCCGCAGAGAGCATCACCGCATCACTGCCATCCAGCACCGCATTGGCCACGTCGAACACTTCGGCGCGGGTGGGTAGCGGCGCGGAGATCATGCTTTCCATCATTTGGGTGGCGGTAATCACCGCGCGGTTGAGCGAGCGGGCGCGTTTAATCATACGCTTTTGCACGCCCACCAGCTTGGCATCGCCAATTTCCACGCCGAGGTCGCCACGGGCAACCATCACCGCTTCGGAGGCTTCGATAATGCCATCCAACGTGGCTTCATCGGCCACGGCTTCGGCGCGCTCCACCTTGGCGACAAGGCCAATTTCCTTTCCCTCTTCGCCCAGCAGGCGGCGGGCTTCCAGCATATCCTCCGCCGAACGGGGGAAGGAGATCGCTAGGTAATCAACGCCTATCTCAACGGCGGTTTTCAGGTCGGCTTTATCTTTTTCCGTCAGTGCGGGAGCGGATAGCCCGCCACCCTGCTTGTTAATGCCTTTATGGTTAGAGAGTTTGCCGCCCACCACCACTTCGGTGTGCACCTGCTTACCCTCTACGCGAGTGACATCCAGCACCACGCGGCCATCATCCAGCAGCAGGCGGTCGCCCGCCGTGACATCGTCGGCCAGGGTTTTGTAATCGCAGCCTACGCCGTGGATGTCACCGGCGTCGCTGTCCATGGCCATATCTAATACAAACGGCTTGCCCTCTTCCAAATAGATCGCCCCCTCTTTAAAACGGGCAATGCGAATTTTGGGGCCTTGCAAATCGCCCAGCGCGGCCACGCTGCGGCCTAGCTGAGCGGCGATGTCACGCACCCGGGCTAAGCGTCGGCGGTGATCGTCAGCGGTGCCGTGGGAAAAATTTAGGCGGACCACATCCACCCCCGCCTTCAACATGGCTTCCAGCACGCCTTCACGATCGCTGGCAGGGCCGAGGGTCGCGACAATTTTGGTACGACGAAGGGGGATATGGGTGTGTGCGCTCATAAATGTCCTAACCGTTCATAGAGTGGAGTGTCAGCTTATCAGGATAACCCAACCAAGATGACACTCGCATGCACTTACGGTGGGCTATTCCCCTAAGGTGACGGTAACATCCAGGGGATATTCGTCACAGTTATTGCCTTCCCCACCACGGTCCACCACTAGGAACTCCCCTTCGCGCTCCAACACTGACTGAATCGCGTGCCACGTACCTGCGCGGTAGTTCACCCCTTGGCGACCGTCGGTCACAAACGCCTGCACCTCGTCTGGCTCAATGGTATCGCCAGGCGGTGCCACCACCACAATAAAGCGCTCTCGATGCAGCGGCATAAACGCCTGGCTACCCTGGGGGTGGCGCTCTAAAAACGTGAGGTTCAGCGGCAGCGTCACCGGCTGGCTGACGAAAATATTGATCAGCGTGTGGGCGTTTTCACCGAGGGTTTCAACCTTAGCGAGATCGTGATGGCGCTGGGTACGCCCAGCGTTAATCGGAAACGAGGCCGATGTGCGGGCATCAATCACATCCCCAAAGGGCGCAAACGCCTCCGCCGTTAGCGGCTTAGCCGTCAGATGTAACATGGCATCATCCTTCGAGTGATCGTCGTTGTGGGCTTTCCGTCTCAGAGTTTGAGCGCCGCATGGCGGTTAACGTCTTTGTACAGCAAATACCGGAACGGGCCGGGGCCACCGGCATAGCACGCCTGGGGGCAGAAAGCCCGCAGCCACATAAAGTCGCCCGCTTCCACTTCGACCCACTGCTGGTTCAGGTGATACACCGCCTTGCCTTCCAGGACGTAAAGGCCGTGTTCCATCACATGGGTTTCATCGAACGGAATCACGCCGCCCGGCTGAAAGGTGACGATATTGACGTGCATATCGTGGCGCACGTCGTTGGGGTCCACAAACCGCGTGGTCGCCCAACGCCCTTCGGTACCCGGCATTTCGATCGGCGCGATCTCCTGCTCATTGGTCACGAAGGCTTTGGGCACTTCCAGCCCTTCCACAAATTCGTAGGCTTTACGCACCCAGTGGAAACGCACCGGTTCGCGGGTTTCGTTGCGTACTTGCCAGTGGCTGCCAGGAGGAATAAACGCGTAGCCGCCAGGCCCCATGATGTGGCGCTCTCCGGCTAAAGTAAGCGTTAACTCACCCTCAACAATAAACAGCACGCCTTCCGCTTGGGGGTCCAACTCGGGCTTGTCGCTACCGCCCTCGGGCTGCACTTCCATGATGTACTGGGAGAAAGTCTCCGCAAATCCCGACAGCGGCCGCGCCAGCACCCATAACCGAGTGCCCTCCCAAAACGGCAGGTTACTGGTCACGATATCGCGCATCACGCCTTTGGGGATCAGTGCGTAGGCTTCGGTAAAGACCGCACGGTCAGCGGTGAGCTGGGTTTGCGGCGGATGCCCGCCAGTAGGGGCGTAGTAAGTCGTTTTATTCATTATGATGCTGCCTTTTAACGAGTCGGTGCCGGATGATGCTCCGCCCAGTGGCGAGCAATGTCCACACGGCGAGTCACCCACACCCGGTCGTGGGCTTCAATGTGGTCTAAGAAGCGCTGCAGCGCGCGGAAGCGGCCCGGGCGGCCCAGCAAGCGACAGTGCATGCCGATTGAGAGCATCTTCGGCGCTTCTTCCCCTTCGGCATACAGCACATCAAAGGCGTCGCGCAGATAGGTGAAGAAGTGATCCGCTGTGTTGAAACCCTGGGGGGCGGCAAAGCGCATATCGTTGGTATCCAGGGTGTAAGGCACGATTAAGTGGTTATGCTCTGCGCCCTGGCTGTCGCTGACCGTGGTCCAGAATGGTAGGTCGTCGCCATAGTAGTCGCTATCGTAGAGAAAACCGCCTTCGTCCAGAATCAAACGCCGGGTATTGGGGCTATCGCGCCCGGTGTACCAGCCCTGGGGCTTCTCGCCGTAGAGGCGCTGGAAAATCTCCATAGCCTTTTGCAGGTGCTCGCGTTCTACGTGCTCCGGTACTTCTTGATAGTGAATCCAGCGATAGCCGTGGCACGCCACTTCGTGCCCTAGCTCTTTAAACGCCTGGGCCACGTCAGGGTGTCGCTCTAGCGCCATCGCCACCCCAAAGACGGTGAGCGGCAGGCCACGGCGCTCAAATTCTCGCAGAATGCGCCATACCCCCGCGCGGGAGCCGTATTCATAAATAGACTCCATGCTCAGGTGGCGATCCGGGTAGCTAGCGGCGCCAATGATTTCAGATAAAAACTGCTCTGAGCCGGCATCGCCGTGCAGCACGCAGTTCTCGCCACCCTCTTCATAGTTGAGCACAAATTGAACGGCAATTTTTGCCTTGCCCGGCCAGTTGGCGTGGGGCGGCGTGCGGCCATAGCCAATCAGGTCACGCGGATAAACGTTAGACAAAGGCTCGGATGAACGGGACATCATAAAGCTCCTTATAAAATGAAGAGCATTCTAATTTGTATACAAAATAGCCATTTTACTCGTTCGCCGCAATTCAGTGCAGGGCTAATTAGCTGAGATTTCGACGCTTTTCGCTCCCATAACACACTAAGCCATTGAAACTTGAACAATTGGTCAACTTTTTACGCGAGTGAACAAGGCATCAAAAGGCTTGCGCATATAAAAAAAGCGCCCTATTTTCGTATACAAGATAGAAAATATTGTTCACATGCGAGTATCACCCCGTGCATATACGCTTGATTAACCCCAATACCACGGCTGCCATGACGGCGACGATCCGACAGGCTGCCGAGCAGCTAGCTGCTCCATCGACCACCATTAGTGCCACTCAGCCCGATGCTGGCCCAGTCTCCATCGAGAGTCACTTTGATGAAGCGGTCAGCGCTGTTGGCGTGGCCGAAGAGGTGCTGAAAGGCGAGCGCGAAGGCAATATCGATGCGTACGTGGTGGCCTGCTTTGGTGACCCCGGCCTGCTGGCCGCCCGTGAGCTTACCCGTGCCCCGGTAATCGGCATTGCCGAAGCCGCTTTTCACATGGCAACCCTGATTAGCACGCGCTTCTCGATTGTGACCACGCTAGGCCGTACCGGCATTATTGCCGAGCACCTTCTTGAGCAGTACGGCTTTAGCCACCACTGCCGCCGCATTCGCGCCGCTGAGATTCCGGTGCTGGATTTGGAAGACCACCCTGACGCTGCCTTTAGCCGCATCGTGCAAGAGTGCTGCCGCGCCCGTGATGAAGATGGCATCGGTGCGATTGTGCTGGGCTGTGGCGGCATGGCTAACCTAACGCACGCCATTAGCCGTGAAGTGGGCCTGCCAGTGGTGGAAGGGGTGAGCGCCGCACTGAAGCTGGCTGAATCCCTCGTCGGGATGGGCTTACACACCAGCAAATACGGCGATTTGGACTACCCACGCCCAAAAGCCTTTACCGGCAAGTTCGCGGATTTTTCAAATCTGACGCTACCACCCACACGCAGCTGAAACACGTAAAAGCAACACAAAACGTTAAAAACGCCACCGGAGCTGATCACGGTGGTTATGGTGGGCTACTGCTGTCTTTAGAGCGAGTGAGTACGCCACTAAAAACGCCACTGCACGCCAAAAATCTGCTGCAAATCCGGTACGTTCTCTTCCTCTTCAACCATGGAGAGCGAGGCTTCGATGGCTTTTAGGTGGCGGCTCATAAAGGCTTTGGCGCGCTCGCCGTTGCCGGTTTCCAGATAGCCGATGAGGTCGTCGTGGTCGTGGGATTCGCAGCCCAGGTGGCCGCGATGGCCGTAGACAGCGAGGATCAACGATGAGCGGGAGCAGAGGCGTTCAACGAACTCCGCCAACGTGGCGTTACCGGAAAGCTGCGCGAGGCGCACGTGAAAGTCCGCCGAGAGGCGAATGGCGACGCTCTGCTGGCCGCTGCGTAGGGCTTGACGTTCCTCACGGGCCATCTCGCGCAGCTCAGCAGCGGCCTTGGCATCCATACGCCTTGCCACGTCGGGCATCAGGCCGCACTCAATGAGCTGGCGGGCGTCGAACACGTCTTTCGCTTCATCGGCGGTGGGACGTGTCACGCTGGCCCCCCGGCGCGGGGTGAGCGTAACCAGCTGTTCCAGCGCCAGGCGCTGGAGGATTTTACGAATCCCCGTGCGGCTAATGCCGAATACCTCAGCCAGCGCGTCTTCACGCAGCCGAGCACCAGGCTTGAGCCGCTGCTCGACAATGGCGTCACTCACCGCACGATAAATCGCCTCATGACGCTCGTCGCCCTCTTTGTCAGAAGGCCGCCGTTTTAACGCCGCCTGCGCATCACTCATAGATTCTCCTGTCTGCGACTTTGATCACTCCTCCCAAGCCGCAATGATATCGCGCTCTTCATCACTCATGTTGGTGATATTACCAAGCGGCATATAGCGGCTGCCAACGACCTGCTGAATTTGCGCTTTGTGGCCGAGAATATCTTCCCAGGTATCAAAGGCGTAGCCTGCAGGCGGCGCGGAGAAGCCGGCATGTTCCGGCTCGCGGGCATGGCACTGGGTGCAGTGCTGCTCAATCAGCCCAGATATTTGTGCTTGGCTGGGGGCGCTTCCCGCACCTTCCACCGCTTCACGCGGGCTAGGCGCTGCCACCCAAAATGCGAGCAAAATCAGCCCCACGCCCACTGCTGGGTAGGCAGGCTGAATGTTGCCGGCATGCATCAGCACAAAGAACTGCCGAATCAGCGCACCGGCAAAGATAAACAGCACCATCACTACCCAGGAGAGCTCGTGGGCGTAGATAAAGGAGTAGTGATTACTCACCATCAGCAGCACTACAGGCAGCGTGAAGTAGGTGTTGTGCACCGAACGCTGCTTGCCGCGCTTGCCATCAATCGGGTTGGGGGTCTCCCCCGCTTTCATGGCTTTTACCATGCGGCGCTGGCCGGGAATAATCCAGAAGAATACGTTGGCCGACATCGCCGTGGCCATCACCGCGCCGGTGAGCAGGAACGCCGCCCGCCCGGTAAACATCTGGGTACTTAGGTAGGCCACCACCACCATCATCACCGCAACGGCAATACTCAGCAGGCCATCGCGCTCCATGTTGGGGCTAATACGCTTGCACAGCTCGTTATAGACCACCCATCCGCCCAGCAGGAAGCTTAGCGCCAGCAGGTTGGCTTGCCAGCCGGTAAGGTTGGCGGCCCAGGCCCAGTTGCTGTCTGGGTTCACCAGATAGAAGCCAGGGTTCACCATGTAAAGAATCACGAACAGCGCAAAGCCCGAAAGCCAGGTTGTGTAAGCTTTCCAGAATGACCAGTGCAGGTCATTGGGCAACTTGGCCGGGGCAGTGGCGTACTTCTGGTTATGGTAGAAACCGCCGCCGTGTACAGCCCACATTTCACCAAAGACGCCCTTTTCACGATCTTCAGCGGCTTTGGGGGTGCGTAGGCCGTTATCCAGCATGACGAAGTAGATTGACTCTCCGATCCAAGCAATCGCTGCGATCACGTGTAACCAACGCAGCAGTAGATTCACAAATTCGATGATGTACGCTTGCATACTTGGTCCTCTCAGCTACCACGGTAAGTGGAGTAGCCGTAGGGCGAGAGCAGCAGCGGTACATGATAGTGCTGGCTGGCATCGGCCACGCCAAAGCGCAGCGGAATAACGTCTAAAAAACGCGGTTCAGCAGCTTCTACCCCTTGAGCACGCAGGTAGTCTCCGGCGTGGAACACTAACTCATACTCACCTGGCGTTAGCGCATCGCCTTCTAGAATAGGGGCATCGCAGCGGCCATCGCTATTAGTAACGGCATTGCCTAAATGCTCGCGGCTGCCGTCCGCTAGCCGAAAAACCTCAATGGTAATACCTTGGCCGGGCTGCCCTTTGGCGGTATCCAGCACGTGTGTGGTTAAGCGTCCCATAGCCACTCCTCAATCATTGGATTTGTTGACGTTATTTAACCTATTGGTCAAAGAGTACCGTTGATGCTATTTATTGTATACAGTAATTCCATTTATGCACCACAGGAGAGTATCAGTGCCTCATCAACCCTCATTACAACTATCACCCGCCCCGAGCCAATGTAGCCTTGAAACATTCGTGAAACACTATGGCGATGTTTATGAACATTCACCTTGGGTGGCCGAAGCTGCTTGGCAACACGGTTTAAGCGAGCCCCATGACACACCGGATGCGCTGGCAGAGCTGATGGGGCTGATGCTTCAGCAGGCCACCCCTGAGCAGCAAATTGCCGTGATTCAGGCCCACCCAGATCTCGCGGGTAAAGCCGCCTTGGCCGGCGAGCTTACCAAAGACTCTACTAGCGAGCAGGCGGGCGCGGGGCTAGACCAATGCTCACCTGAAGAGTTTGCCCGCTTTGAGCGGTTGAATGCAGCTTATAAAGAGAAATTTGGCTTTCCGTTTGTGGTCGCAGTGAAAGGGCTGGATCGCTACGACATCCTTGCAGCGTTTGAAGAGCGCCTGGAGAACGACTTAGCCCAAGAGCGCGAAACTGCTGTTCAACAAATTATCCGTATTGCCCGCTTCCGCCTAAGAGCACGCGCTGGCGAGGCATAGCGCTTTGACCAGGCGGCGCTTTGATCGGGCGGCATACTGCAGCATTAAATATGGCTGGTTGACCCTAAGGGTAATTGCATTTATATCTTGTATACGATTCTATTCGTTTATGGATGCAACAGCATAATGCCACTCATGTTTAATAACGCAATAAAGGCTCACTATGTCTCCTCCGCCCGATCCAAAAACAAATCCTACGCGCACCATTAACCAAAACCCTGACGCCATGCCGCCACTACCCAAGGCAATACCGCTTGGGTTGCAGCACATCATGGCCATGTTCGCCGGTAACGTAACGCCACCTATCATTATTGCCGGTGTGATTGGCGCTTCTCCTGCTGAGCAAATTTTTCTCATCCAAGTAGCGTTGTTTGTAGCAGGCGTTTCTACCCTGGTACAGACCATCGGGGTTGGCCCTATTGGCGCACGCTTGCCGATTGTGCAAGGCACGAGTTTTGGCTTCCTCCCCGTTGCTTTGCCCCTCGCTAAAGCGTTTGGCCTACCCGCCGTGCTTGGTGCTTCATTTGTTGCCGGGCTGCTACAAGTGCTACTTGGCGCATTTTTGAAGCGTATTCGCCATTGGTTCTCCCCCGTTGTAACCGGTATTGTCGTCCTATTGATAGGTATTACGCTGATGCCGGTGGGGCTGAACTACGCCGCTGGCGGGGTAGGTGCTGATGACTTTGCTTCCCCATCCAACTTGCTGCTGGCATTGTTTGTGCTGAGCGTCACCATCGCAGTGCATCAATACGGCAAGGGATTTATTAAAGCGTCCTCTATTCTCTTTGGGCTAGTAGCAGGCTATTTGGTGGCTATTGCGCTGGGTAAGGTAGACTTTACCTCGCTCACTAGCGCTGCTTGGTTTGCCCTGCCCAAACCTCTTGAGTATGGCATGACCTTCTCAGGCACCGCGATTCTAGGCATGACCCTGATTATGTTCGTTGTGGGCTTAGAAACAATCGGCAATATCTCCGCCATTACCACCGGCGGTGCGGGCCGCCCAGCGAAAGATAGCGAGCTTTCCGGCGGTGTCATGGCGGATGGCGTGGCAACCTCGTTCGCCGCTATTTTTAATACGCTGCCCAATACTGCTTACGCGCAAAATGTGGGGTTAATCACCCTAACGGGTGTCGTAAGCCGCCACGTTGTCACCATCGGCGGTTTACTGCTGATTGCGATGGGCCTGTTCCCTAAGCTCGGGGGCTTAGTCGCTGCTATGCCCCACGCCGTACTAGGCGGTGCGGGTGTGGTGATGTTCGGCATGATTGCATCGGCAGGTTTAAAAATTATCAAAGAGTGCGAACTGGATCAGCGCAATATGCTGATTATCGCGGTGTCACTCAGCTTGGGCATTGGCTTACCGGCAGTAGAAGCCATTTCGGAAACAATGCCAGGGCAGTTGGGGCTGCTGTTGAAGTCGGGCTTGGTACCTGCCGCACTGGCAGCACTGCTGCTAGACGCCATCTTACCGGGCAAGCCCAACCGCAAGGAGAAACTGGCTAAAGCACAAGCCGCTGCGGAAGCCGACGCATAGCGGTGTGTGCGGTGACGCTACAAAACAGCTGTGCAAAAAAATACCGCGCCCTCCTTTGGGCGCGGTATTCTCACTCCAGCCTAGCGGTTAATGCTTGGCGGCTTCTGCTGCTTTCTTGGTAGTTTCCTCGGCTTTCTTCTGACTCTCTTGCATGAAGCTTTGGCTGATAGAGGTGACTTTTTCAGAATCCCCTTTCATACGCTCCATTAGGTCAGTAGCCGCTTTCTGCTGGCTCTCCATCGCCTTTTTGAAGCTATCGGCATCTTTCACATCTAGCCAAGTACGCGCTTGAGCAATCGTCATATCGGTATAGGCGCGAGCGGCGTCGATTTGTGCCCCAACAAGTTGCTCGTAGTAATCTAGGGCTGCGAGCGTATAGGAGCGCATCGGTGATACAAAAATGGACTCAAACTGCTGTTGCTGCTGGTTAGTCTTCTCTGTTGCCTTATTCATTACGCAATCTCCTTGGGTGAGCTAGCGAATTGGCACGCAACATAGGCGGCCAACGGTTGGCAATTACTGTGCTACCACAAAGCTAGCAGTGCTTTTTGTGCAGCGCAACATGATTTTTATACCACTCCACGGGCACCACTGAGCCCACTGCCTATCGCTCACCTCTCGCAGCCTGTTTAACGGTTGCCAAATAGGTGCTTACGCGCCTCGTCGTCCATGACAACGCCTGCTTGTGGGTTAATATCTTCGACTAATGCATACGCTTTTCTTACTGCGGGGCGTTGCGCCACCTCCTCAAACCAGCGCTCAAGGTCGGGGAACTCCTCTAGGGTTTGGCGCTGCTTCTCCCAGGGTACAATCCAGGGGTAGATCGCTATATCAGCAATGGAGTAGCTGTCACCGCCGACATAGTGCTGCTGGGAAAGCCGCTGATCCAATACACTGTAGAGCCGATTGGTTTCGCGTACATAGCGCTCTATGGCGTACTCAATTTTTTGCGGTGCGTAGTGACAAAAATGATGGTTCTGACCCGCCATAGGGCCAAGCCCACCCACTTGCCAGTGCAGCCACTGCAGTACAACGTAGCGCTCTCGCCCTTCTGCTGACAGGAATTGGCCGCACTTATCAGCAAGATATTCAAGAATTGCGCCCGACTCGAAGAGCGCCAGCGGCTGGCCACCATCTTTGGGGGCGTGATCTACAATGGCAGGAATGCGATTGTTGGGCGCAATGGCGAGAAACTCGGGGTCAAACTGCTCACCGCGGGCGATATTAATCGGCTTAACACGGTAAGCGAGCTTTGCCTCTTCAAGCATGATGGAGATTTTGTGGCCGTTTGGGGTTGTCCAGTAGTACAGGTCAATCATTGCCATCTCCTTTCACACAAACGATTTAGACCGTTTGTGTTGCCTGTGGGTATGAGGCGGCCTATAGCCGCCTACCTATTATAGATCACGAATCGTGATGGCCTTCTCTGCAACGCCATCGTGCACTTCTAGCATACGTGCAAACCAAGCAGACACCGGATCGCTCTCTTCCACCAGTTGCTCAGTGGAAACGGTATAGGCCCACATCATGCTGCCAAACAGCAGGTAATCCGCACCGCTAGGCGCTTCACCATCCAGGAACAAGCTCTCCTGAAGCTGGGTGCGTACAGGCGCTAATGCCTGCTTCAACTGTTGACGTCCCTGCTCTGGATTATGAACCGTTTCCAAACTAGCGCCAAAACGCGCTTCACGGGTTTCCCGAAAATAAGCTCGATCATCGGGATGGATCGCTGCCAACAGGTCCATCGCTACGATTCTGAATAGCGCGGGCGTCACGCTACGCTCTACAAAGTATTTAAAGAACTGCACACGCTGGAAACTAACACCTTCGCCCAACACGGGAGCTTCAGGGTAGGCGCGGTCCAGATAGCGCATAATCTCAAAGCTATCGGTCACCACCGTATCGCCATCCGTCAGCACGGGTACTTTGTCGTAGTCGGCAAATGCAAGCGCGTCTTTCTCCTGGAAACGCCAAGCGATTGTCTCGTAGCCCAGCCCTTTATGGGCAAGCGCCATACGTACTCGCCAGCAGTACGGAGAAAAACGTAGACGTTCATCACGGCCGCATAGGTCATAAAGAGTTATTGCCATGTTGTTAGGTTTCCTTTTTTACGAGATAGACAGATTGCCCACATTGAGCTAAATCGTTAATGCTACACGCAGTGACTTAACCAGTAGAGCGGTCGCTAGCAGTACTGTCTATTAGTCTAATGACTACCCAGCTACTTTTTCCCACCTGAAAAATTAAAAATCAATAAAAAACAAAAACTTAAATACAATCAATGGCTTCAAAATAACCTTGAATACCTCCGCAAAAATGGTAATACCAATTTTCCAATGTAGTCATACAGCTCGCCTGACCGTATCTTTCACACTGACCCAACTGCCATTGAAGATGATCAGTTGGCTACTGCGGAGCATACCAAATCAATAACAAGGGGCCGTTCCTCCCATGAATGAAACTATACTCGCACTTCTGGCATTTCTGCCGCTGTTGCTGGCTGGGATTTTGCTTATTGGCTTCAAAATTCCTGCCAAAATAGCGATGCCGATTGTTTTTCTCACGGCAGCCATTATTGGTCTGACCGCATGGGATATGTCATTTAGCCGCGTAGCGGCATCCACCGTACAGGGGCTTATCCAAACCGCTGGCCTACTGTGGATTATTTTTGGCGCTATCTTGCTGCTCAACACGCTCAAGCACTCCGGCGGTATCACTGCAATTCGTAACGGTTTTTCGGGCATTAGTCCTGACCGTCGCGTGCAAGCGCTGATTGTTGCCTGGCTGTTTGGCTGCTTTATTGAAGGTGCTTCCGGTTTCGGCACCCCCGCTGCCGTTGCTGCACCACTGATGGTGGCGCTGGGCTTCCCTGCCCTGGCAGCAGTTGTCGTGGGTATGATGATTCAATCCACGCCGGTATCTTTTGGTGCAGTGGGCACGCCTATCGTGGTGGGTGTGGGTAGCGGTTTGAACCGTGCTGAGATCACGTCACAGCTTGAAGCGTCCGGCTCTACCTGGGACGTTTTTTTCCAGCAGGTCACCAGCTCTGTCGCCATCACACACGGCATTGTGGGTATTTTGATGCCGCTGATTTTGGTGCTGGTGATGGTACGCTTCTTCGGCGCTAACCGCTCCTGGAAAGAAGGGCTCTCTATTGCTCCCTTCGCCATCTTCACTGGCATCTCGTTTGTTGTGCCTTACATGTTGGTGGGCGTACTGCTTGGACCGGAATTCCCCTCCATGATTGGCGCGATGATCGGCCTAGCCATTGTGGTGCCTGCGGCACGTAAAGGCTTCCTACTGCCCAAAGATACTTGGGACTTCCCAGAATCAACCTCTTGGCCGGACGAGTGGATCGGCAACCTGCAAATCAAGCTTGACGATGTAGCGGGTAAAGCGCCGATGTCGACCTTTAAAGGTTGGGTGCCTTACGTGCTGCTCGCCCTGTTCCTGGTGGCTTCACGCACTATTGAGCCGCTCAAAGCCGCACTCACTTCGATCAACCTGAGCTGGGCGAATATTTTCGGCGAAGCGGGTGTCAGCGGTGGTATTCAGCCACTCTACCTCCCGGGCGGTATTATCCTGGCGGTCGTACTGGTGACTTACTTCCTACACCGCATGAATCCGCGTCAGATGAGTGCAGCGGTCTCCGAGTCAACCAAAACCATTTTTGGTGCGGGCTTTGTGCTGATCTTCACCGTGCCGATGGTGCGTATTCTGATTAACTCTGGTGTCAATGGTGCGGACCTCGTCTCTATGCCGGTGATGATGGCACAGGCCGTAGCAGACGGTGTGGGCGGTATCTATCCGTTCTTCGCTCCTGCGGTGGGCGCTATGGGAGCATTTATTGCAGGCTCCAACACAGTGTCTAACCTAATGCTGGCAGAGTTCCAGTTCAGCGTTGCTGAAACGCTGGGCCTGTCTACTGCCATGATGGTGGCCCTACAAGCAGTAGGCGCCGCAGCGGGTAATATGATTGCGATTCACAACGTTGTAGCGGCGTCCGCTACCGTCGGCCTGCTCGGCCGCGAAGGCACCACCATTCGCAAGACGATTATCCCGACCATCTATTACCTCGTCTTTGCTGGCATTATCGCGCTCATCGCGTTTTATGTCTTAGGGGTGACTGACCCGTTGATGTAAAGGGCCTCTTTACCTCATTGGTCATCATCTGCTGGGTAGCCCTAGGGCTACCCAGCACTGTATCAAACGGTAGTTGTCTAATGTTTTAGCCACCGCTCACTAACTCTTTATGAAAAATACTTCCAAAAAAACAAACACGTTATGGAAATATTTTCCATCAAGTGATTAGATAGCTTTCTGCCCTCCTCATCCACAGGAGTTACTATGAATATCCTATTCGACGAGCGCCTTGATGGTGAGCTCGTCCACCGTGATAAAGCCGAGGTGCTAAGCGACCTGCAGAGCGCTGTGCCATCATTAACGCTACTGCACCGGGAGGAGGATTTACGCCCCTTCGAATGCGATGGCTTAGCTGCTTACCGTGTACTGCCGATGCTGGTGGCCCTGCCAGAAACGCTGGAACAGGTTGAAGGCCTGCTCAAGCGCTGCTACGCCCTGGGAGTACCGGTCGTCACCCGTGGCGCGGGTACCGGCCTTTCTGGCGGTGCACTGCCTTTAGAGCAGGGTGTTCTGCTGGTCATGTCACGCTTTAACCAAATTATCAGCGTTGACCCTGACGCGCGCATTGCCCGCGTTCAGCCAGGGGTGCGTAACCTTGCCATTTCCGAGGCGGCCGCTCCTTACGGGCTCTACTATGCCCCCGACCCCTCTTCGCAAATCGCCTGCTCGATTGGCGGCAACGTGGCTGAAAATGCGGGCGGCGTACACTGCCTGAAGTACGGTCTCACCGTGCATAACGTGATGCGGGTGGATGTACTGACCATTGAAGGCGAGCATATGACGCTGGGCTCTGAAGCGCTGGATGCACCCGGCTTTGACCTGCTAGCGCTGATGAATGGTTCCGAAGGCATGCTGGGCGTGGTGACGGAAATCACCGTTAAGCTGCTGCCCAAACCGGAAACCGCCAAAGTCTTGATGGCTAGCTTCGACGATGTTGAAAAAGCAGGCCGCGCGGTAGGCGATATTATTGCCGCAGGCATTGTTCCCGGTGGGCTAGAGATGATGGATAAGCTCGCCATTAAAGCGGCCGAAGATTTCATTAAGGCAGGCTACCCGGTTGAAGCAGAAGCCATTCTGCTTTGTGAACTGGACGGCGTAGAAGCTGATGTGGACGACGACTGCGATACCGTTCGCCGTGTGCTTGAGAAAGCCGGTGCCACCAATATTCAACAGGCCCGTGACGAGGCGGAGCGTGCCAAATTCTGGGCAGGGCGTAAAAACGCCTTCCCCGCCGTAGGCCGCATGTCGCCGGACTACTACTGCATGGATGGCACCATCCCACGCCGCGAGCTACCGCGCGTCTTGAAGGGCATTGCAGCACTGTCAGAAGAGAGTGGCTTGCTCGTGGCCAATGTCTTCCACGCAGGGGACGGCAACATGCACCCGCTGATTCTGTTCGATGCCAACAAAGAGGGTCAGCTTGCTCTGGCAGAAGATGTGGGTGGCAAGATCTTGGAACTATGCGTGGCAGCCGGTGGCTCGATTACTGGCGAGCATGGCGTGGGGCGCGAGAAAATTAACCAAATGTGCAGCCAGTTCCAGCCCGATGAGCTAACGGTCTTCCACGCGCTGAAAGCAGCGTTTGACCCGAAACGGCTGCTCAACCCAGGGAAGAACATTCCGACCCTGGCGCGCTGCGCCGAATTTGGCGCCATGCATGTGCACAACAACGAGTTACCGCATCCAGAACTGCCCCGCTTCTGATGCCATAAGGATCGACCATGACCGAACTAGCGACACAGGCTGCCGACCAAGATATCGCCGTTGAACTGTGCGAACAGGTTCGCAGCGCTTACCACGACCGCACCCCGCTACGCATCGTAGCGGGCAATACGCGGGCTTTTTATGGCCGTCCGGTAGAGGGCACGCCGCTCAACGTCGCAGCACATAGCGGCATCGTCTCTTACGACCCCGTGGAACTGGTCGTTACCGTGCGGGCCGGCACCCGCTTAAACGCGCTAAATGCTGCGCTGGCGGAGCAAAACCAGATGCTACCCTTCGAGCCTCCGATCTTTGGCGAGGCCAGCACTATTGGCGGTGCGGTGGCCACCGGCATGTCTGGCCCCCGCCGCCCTTGGGCTGGGGCTGCGCGGGATTTTGTCCTGGGTACGCGAATCATTACCCAAGAGGGCAAGCTGCTGCGTTTTGGCGGAGAAGTGATGAAAAATGTCGCGGGCTATGACCTTTCCCGCATGATGACAGGCGCCCAAGGTACCCTAGGCGTGCTGGCCGATATCTCCTTTAAAGTGCTGCCTATCCCAACTGCCAGCCATAGCCTGCGCCTCTCTATGGGACTGAAAGACGCCCTAGCGAAGCTCTCTGAGCTTGGCCGCCAGCCGCTGCCAATCACCGCTGCGGCATGGCATGCAGGCGAGCTGTTTATCCGCCTAGAAGGCGGCGAAAGCTCCGTCAAGGCCACCAAAGAGCGCCTGGGCGGTGAAGCGCTTTCTGCGGATTTCTGGCAGCAGCTTCGCGATCAGCAGCATGACTTTTTTAGCCTCGGCGAAGGGCAGGCGCTGTGGCGCTTATCGCTACCGCCCCATACCGCACCACTGGAACTCGCCATCGATGAAAGCGATATTTTCTATGACTGGGGCGGCAGCCAGCGCTGGGTGAAAACCGCCCTGCCTGCAGAAACGCTGCGCGAGGCATGCCAGAAAGCCGGAGGCCACGCCACCTGCTACACCCCGCATGCCCAAGGGGGCGCAGAGTCGCCGTTTACTCCGCTGAACCCAGTGGTGGAGAAGTACCATCGCAACCTGAAGGCCGAGCTGGATGCCCACGGCATTTTCAACCCTGGTCGTCTTTATGCGGCATTTTAATCAGGAGAGCTGACATGCAGACGCACTTTACCGATGCCGACCGCCAGAAACCGCATATTCAGGAAGCCGAGCGCATTCTACGTACCTGCGTACACTGCGGCTTCTGTAACGCTACCTGCCCCACCTATCAATTATTGGGCGATGAGCGAGACGGACCACGCGGGCGCATCTACTTAATGAAAGAGCTGCTGGAGAGCCGCGATGATGACGACCAAGTCACCGAAGAGACTCGCCTGCACCTAGACCGCTGCCTGACCTGCCGCAACTGTGAAACCACCTGCCCGTCTGGCGTGGAGTATCACAAGTTATTGGATATTGGCCGCGCGGAAATTGATCGCCGTGTACCACGCCCGGCGGCAGAACGCGCCCAGCGCTATGCGCTGCGCAAAATGCTGGTCGACCCGAAACGCTTCAAAGCGCTGCTAACGTTAGGGCAAACTTTTAAGCCTCTAGTGCCCGGCAAACTGCGCAGCAAAATGCCGCCCGCACCGGTAGATGCGGGCCAGCGCCCCGACAGCCAGCGCCATGCCCGCAAGGTGTTGATACTAGAAGGCTGCGTACAGCCAGGCCTTTCGCCTAACACCAACGCAGCCACGGCACGCCTACTTGATCGTTTGGGCATCAGCGTCACGCCGATTAGTGAAGCAGGCTGCTGTGGAGCCATCGACTTCCACCTCAATGCCCAGGAGGCGGGCCGCGAGCGTATGCGTGCCAACATCGATGCCTGGTGGCCGCACATTGAGCAGGGGGCGGAAGCCATCGTACAAACGGCCAGCGGCTGTGGCGCGTTCGTGAAAGAGTATGCCGACATGCTCAAGGACGACCCCGCCTACGCTGAAAAAGCCAAAAAGGTCAGCGCGCTGGCCAAGGATATCGTCGAAATTCTGCGCGACGAACCACTCGAAGAACTGAAGCTTAAAGAACACCAGCGCTTGGCGTTTCACTGCCCCTGCACACTACAACACGCCCAGAAACTCAACGGTGCAGTGGAAGGCGTGCTTAGCAAACTCGGTTTCGCCCTGACGCCCGTGAAAGATGCCCACCTGTGCTGTGGCTCGGCGGGTACTTATTCGGTTACGCAACCTGAACTCGCTACTCAGCTCCGCGATAACAAGCTGAACGCTTTGGAAGCGGGCAACCCCGAGGTGATTGTGACCGCCAACATCGGCTGTCAAACGCACCTGGCAAGCGCTAACCGCACGCCGGTACGCCACTGGGTGGAAGTCGTAGACGATGCCCTGGTATAACCTTCAACGCTCGCTGCGCTTTGCAACGCTGTATCTGCCAGGCGCAGCGCCTTACTCCCCTTGATAAAAAGGATTATTCGATGCAAACCAAAGCTGTTTTAGGTCAGGCCGACGTTATTCAGGTATTAGACGCTGCCCAGAAAGAGGCAGACAGCAACGGTTGGCCAGTCACTATTGCCGTTACCGACGACGGCGGCCACTTGTTGGCACTGCGCCGTTTGGATGGTGCCGCCCCGTTCAGCGCCGATGTCGCTACCCAAAAAGCGCGTAGCGCGGCCCTAGGTCGTAAAGAGACCCAAGTATTTGAAGAGATGATTAACGGTGGCCGTACCGCCTTCGTATCCGCTCCGCTGCAAGGCCTGCTATCTGGCGGCGTGCCGATCATTGTGGACGGCCAAGTCGTGGGCGCCGTTGGTATCTCCGGCGTGAAGCCGGATCAAGACGTGCAAATCGCCAAGGCTGGCGTGAGCGTGATCGCTTAAGCATTCGTGCCCGCCAAGCAGCGTGCCATAGAGCAACGGCACGCTGCTTCATTGTTATTAATGAGCGCGCAATAAAAAAGCCCGAATCAGAGATTCGGGCTTTTTAGAAATTGTTCGGCTTTATCAGTAACTGACTGCCGACAGGTGCTTATGGCGGACCGGACGAGACTCGAACTCGCGACCTCCGGCGTGACAGGCCGGCATTCTAACCGACTGAACTACCGGTCCACGTTAAGACACACACTAACCATTCAGACGTATTGTTTAAGCGGTTCAGAGGCGCATAAACATTTTCTTGAATGGTGGGTGGTACTGGGTTCGAACCAGTGACCCCCAGCTTGTAAGGCTGGTGCTCTCCCAACTGAGCTAACCACCCAGGGTATTGAAAGCTTATCGCTTATCAATATTGCTACTTATCAAGTTATCGTGGCGGACCGGACGAGACTCGAACTCGCGACCTCCGGCGTGACAGGCCGGCATTCTAACCGACTGAACTACCGGTCCGAATAGCGATAACTTACTGCAGATTAAGATGATGATGGCGGACCGGACGAGACTCGAACTCGCGACCTCCGGCGTGACAGGCCGGCATTCTAACCAACTGAACTACCGGTCCGCATATACATCACTTACTACGTTACGTTTCCAGGGCGCCAAATAAATGGTGGGTGGTACTGGGTTCGAACCAGTGACCCCCAGCTTGTAAGGCTGGTGCTCTCCCAACTGAGCTAACCACCCGCTGGTCACGTGGCGCTGCATTCTACAGAAGCTTGGCTGAATGTCAACACCTTGTGTTTAAATTTTTGATTTAAACCAGGGTACTGCACGTTCTTGCGGCATCCGCTAACTGAGCGCGGACGAAGGATGCCGCAACTATGGCCGCCTCGTCAATCAAAACTTGCTGATTTACACCAGATATTTGCCGAGGCTTGAAATCATGGTCACCGTCAGTAAGCCAGTTTATGTGAATAGAAGCCGGTAAATCATAGCCTGCCACCTCTTCACGGCTACCAAAGCGATCGCGCTCGCCTTGGAGAACCAGCATAGGGGACTCAATAGACGCAAAGTGCTCCGTGCGCAGTGACTCAGGCTTTTTAGGCGGGTGGAATGGATAGCCTACTGCCACTACCCCCTCGCAACTGCGCTCGCTGGCAAAGAGGGAAGCAACCCGCCCTCCCATGGATTTACCACCCACCCATAGCGGGCCAGCGTTTAGAGCGGCCAGCAAGTCATACCAGGCTGCAAAATGCTCAACTGTTTTCTTCACCGGTGGTGGGGGCCGACGCTTTCCCTGCTCATTCATCTGTTGCATATAGGGGAAATCAATCGCCCATACTTGTACGCCTTGACTGGAGAGCGTAGCGGCAAATTGCCGCATGAAATCAGACAAGTGTCCTGCTCCCGCTCCATGCGCCAGTAGTATTCGCCCTACTTCCGAGCGGCCAGAAACGCTGACTGGCCCATAGCCATCAACGATAAACCGCTGAGTGGTGGGGCACGCTAGCCGTTCTGAAAGCGCCTCTGGCTTAATAGATACGAACTCAAGTCCAGCGTAATAGGACACTTTATAGCTCCTAGTAATTCAATGTTACATCTATTGGCGTGTTCAGCTTAAGCCTCGGCTGCGATAGAATCTATGTCGGATCTTGACCTGCATCATCAAGCGGGTGGCCGCACCCGTGCAAAATGTCACGGGTTACCCCCTAACCGCGTTCGATGGGAACATGAAATGAGCACAGCATTGGAACACCCGACCTACAATTACAAGGTAGTTCGGCAGTTCGCGATTATGACCGTTGTGTGGGGCATCGTAGGTATGGCGCTTGGCGTTATCCTTGCCTCCCAGTTGGTTTGGCCGCAACTGAACCTTGGCTTACCTTGGACTAGCTTCGGGCGCCTGCGTCCGTTACATACTAACGCCGTTATTTTCGCCTTCGGTGGCTCAGCGCTTTTTGCGACGTCTTACTACGTCGTACAGCGGACCTGTCAGACACGGCTGTTCTCTGACAAGCTCGCAGCGTTCACCTTTTGGGGGTGGCAAGCGGTTATCCTTTCCGCAGTGGTAACGCTGCCACTGGGCTACACCACCACAAAAGAGTACGCAGAGCTTGAGTGGCCAATCAATATTCTGATCGCTGTCGTGTGGATAAGCTATGCGATCGTTTTCTTGATGACCATTAAAAGGCGCGCCACTTCGCATATTTATGTGGCTAACTGGTTCTTTGCTGCCTTTATTTTGACGGTTGCGGTATTACATATCGTCAATAACGCCGCGATTCCTGTCACGCCCATGTACTCCACCTCCATTTACGCAGGTGCTGTCGATGCCATGGTGCAGTGGTGGTATGGCCACAACGCGGTAGGTTTCTTCCTCACAGCTGGCTTCCTGGGCATGATGTACTACTTCGTACCAAAGCAAGCAGAGCGGCCCGTTTACTCCTACCGTCTCTCTATCGTCCATTTCTGGGCGCTGATCATGATCTACATGTGGGCAGGCCCTCACCACCTGCACTACACCGCGCTGCCTAACTGGGCTCAGTCTCTCGGTATGATTATGTCAATCATCCTACTGGCTCCCTCTTGGGGCGGTATGATCAACGGCATGATGACCCTGTCAGGCGCTTGGCATAAGCTGCGCACCGACCCGACACTGCGCTTCCTAGTGGTTGCCCTGTCGTTCTACGGTATGTCGACCTTTGAAGGCCCGATGATGGCGATCAAGACCGTCAATGCGCTGTCGCACTATACCGACTGGACTATCGGCCACGTTCACTCTGGTGCACTCGGCTGGGTAGCGATGATCACTATCGGCTCCATGTATCACCTGATTCCACGGGTCTTTGGCCGCACCGAAATGTACTCCGTTAACTTGATCGCTGTGCACTTCTGGCTAGCAACGATCGGTACCGTACTGTACATCGCCGCCATGTGGGTTAACGGCATCATGCAAGGCCTGATGTGGCGCGCCATCAATGCTGACGGCACGCTGATGTACACCTTTGTGGAGTCTGTTGAGGCAAGCGGCCCCGGCTACATTGTCCGCATGATCGGCGGCCTCTTCTGGGTAACCGGCATGCTGATTATGGCGTTTAACGTGTACATGACCGTGAAGCGTCGCGAAGCCCTTGGCATCACTGCGCCGCAAGCCGCTTAAACCGGGGAAGTTAAGACCAATGAAACACGAGATTGTTGAAAAGAACGTTGGCCTACTCGCCGTGTTGATCCTGGTTGTGATCAGCTTCGGTGGCTTGGCCGAAGTGGTACCGCTGTTCTTTCAAAAGCAGACCACCGAGCCGGTTGAGGGGCTTCGCCCCTTAACCGCACTGGAGCTGGAAGGTCGTGACATCTATCGCCGGGAAGGCTGTGTAGGCTGTCATTCTCAGATGGTGCGCCCCTTCCGCGCGGAAACCGAGCGTTATGGCCACTATAACGTAGCCGGCGAGCAGGTTTACGAGCACAACTTCCTGTGGGGTTCCAAGCGTACCGGGCCAGATTTGGCACGTGTTGGCGGCCGTTACAGCGATGACTGGCATCGTGCACACCTGTACAACCCGCGCGATGTAGTACCGGAGTCCGTTATGCCAGCCTACCCCTGGCTGTTTGAACGCACCCTCGATGGCGAAGCAACACCGGATAAAATGCGCACCCTCCGCCAGTTAGGCGTGCCCTATACCGATGAAGACATCGCCAATGCTACTGCTGATGTTCGCGGCACCCAGGAAATTACCGCCTTGGTCGCCTACCTACAGCAGCTAGGAACCGTGCTTGAGGGCACTCGTTAAGTTATGGATACGGGAACTTTCCGCGGCCTTATCACGCTGATTTTGATTGTCGCTTTTATAGGCATTTGTCTATGGGCCTACTCTAAGCGTCGCAAACCAGACTTTGACGAAGCAGCTAACCTGCCCTTCGCCGATGATGAAGATAAGCAACCGACCCGTGACAAGCATGCTTCGACAGAACACGAAGCGGATTCCCGCCACGACAGGGGAGATAAGAATAGATGAATAATTTATGGGGTGACTCCCTATCCAGCTTCTGGAGCGCCTGGATTATTGTCGTCACGCTGGGCACAATCGCTCTGAGCGTTTGGATTTTGCTAGCCAACCGCCGAACTGACAAAACTCCAGATCCAGACGGCAATGTTGAAACCACTGGCCACGCAGCAGACGGCATCGAAGAGTATGACAATCCACTTCCTCGGTGGTGGTTTCAGCTATTCGTTCTAACTGTTGTGTTTGCTCTAGGTTATTTGGTGCTCTACCCAGGCCTGGGTAACTATGCAGGCATTCTGGGCTGGTCTCAGGAGAGCCAGTGGGAAGAAGAGGTGGCCGACGCAGAAGAGCGCTTCACGCCAATTTTTGCCCAATACCAAGAAGTGCCAATTCCTGAATTAGCACAAGATCCTGAAGCTATGCAGGTAGCCGAGCGTATCTTCTTGAATAACTGTGCTGTATGTCATGGCTCTAACGCTCAGGGTGGCTACGGCTTTCCAAACCTGACTGATGACGATTGGCTCTACGGCGGTGAACCAGAAAACATTCTCACTAGCTTAAACAATGGCCGTAACGGCTTAATGCCTTCCTGGCAGCAGCTAGGTGAAAATAACATCGAGAATCTGACCCAGTACGTGCTGTCGTTATCTGGTGAAGAGCATGATGCTGAGCGTGCAGCAAGCGGTGAAAGCACCTATCTAGCCGCTTGTGCGGCGTGCCACACTCCAAGTGGCACGGGCAATACGGCTCTAGGAGCGCCTAACTTGACTGATGACGTTTGGCTCTACCTGGCACCTGGCCAGAGCGTTGCCGACTCAATTCGTCAAACGCTGCGTAATGGCCGGAATGGTCATATGCCGGCTCAGGCGGCCTACATTGGTGAAGAGCGTGTTCACCTTGTAGCGGCCTACGTTTATAGCCTGCGTTTCAACGACTAAGTTCATTGGTCGACCTGTAACGCTTAGTAGAAGGGTGCGGTTACATACCGCACCCTTTCTTCATCTAGCGGCCGTTCAGTAGTCCCCTCTATCCGTTACACTATTGTTTAGCGACACGGCATACAGCTGCGTTATCTAGCATCACGATACCCATGCTGCCGACCACTCCTGCCTATTTGAGCTGCGATCACTGCCATGGAAAAAATACCTAGCCACGATATTACGCCGCCAACCGTTGGGCATCACACCCCTGAAGAAACGATTACCCAAGAGATGTACGCCAAGCGTCGCCACATTTATGTGCGCGAAATAAAAGGCCTCTTCCAAAAAGTACGGCGCAGCGCCAACTGGGCGCTAATGATGGGGTTCTTTCTTCTGCCTTGGCTGAACTGGGGCGACCGTCCTGCGGTATGGTTTGACTTGCCGGGTCGCGAATTTCATATTTTCGCCGCCACATTTTACCCCCAGGAGTTTGTTCTCCTGTCGTGGCTACTGATCATCTGCGCCTTTGGGCTGTTTTTTATTACTGTCTTTGCTGGGCGCGTATGGTGCGGGTACACTTGCCCACAAAGCGTTTGGACGTTTCTTTTTATCTGGCTTGAGCACCGTATCGAAGGGACACGCAACCAACGCATCAAGCTCGACAAGCAGTCGATGAACGCTAACAAAGCGTGGCGTAAAGGTGCTAAGCACACCGCTTGGCTACTCATCGCTCTGGCAACAGGTATCACCTTCGTAGGCTATTTCACGCCAATACGTGATCTTGTTGTTGAGTTACCTGCTTTAGAGGCCCACGGCTGGTCTTATTTTTGGGTAGGCTTTTTTCTAGTATTTACTTACTTAAACGCGGGGTGGCTGCGTGAGCAGGTATGCATTTATATGTGCCCTTATGCCCGCTTCCAGTCCGTAATGTTTGACCGCGACACCCTCATCGTCTCCTACGATCAAACCAGAGGCGAGCCGCGGGGAAGCCGCAAAAAATCACTAAGCCACACTCAAGCGCGAGAAGCTGGTTTGGGTGACTGCATCGACTGTGAACTGTGTGTGCAGGTATGCCCCACTGGTATTGATATCCGCGACGGCCTGCAATACGAGTGCATCACCTGTGCCGCCTGTATCGATGCTTGCGACAGCGTCATGGATAAAATGGGTTACCCTAGAGGCCTCATTCGCTACACCACCGAAAACGCGCTGGAAGGCAAAAAGAGCCATATTCTGCGCCCGCGCTTAATCGGCTATTTTGTTGCCCTAGTGGTGATGGTGGCGACGTTTGCCTGGGCAGTGAATGACCGCACCCCGCTGAGCTTCGATGCCGAGCGGGAGCGCACACAGCTGTATCAAATGACTCGTGATGGGCTGATTAGCAACGTTTACAGCCTCACCGTGCGCAACCTAGATAACGAAGACCATATCTATAATATTAGCGCGTCCGGCCTGCCTAACCTGCAGCTGGATAACACCACCTTACAGGTGCCAGCCGGTGAGTCACGTATTCAGGTAATTACCGTGCTCGCTGATCCAGAGACGCTCAGCCAGCCCAGCCATGCCATTACCTTTACGTTGCAAGCACAGCAAGATGAACAAATTCGTCAGGCCCGCGAAGCGCGCTTCTTAGGCGATATTAGGAGATAACTGCACCATGTCCGACACTCCAATTCCACCCTGGTATAAACAGTTTTGGCCGTGGTTCTTACTCGGGCTACTTTTTTCATCCATTCTGTTCAGTGTGGGTTATGCCATCATGTCGATCAAAAGTTACGATGGCATGGTGGTACAAGAGGATTACTACGAGCATGGCAAAGCCATTAACATGGTGCTGTCAAAACAGAAACGCGCCCGCGAGCTAAACCTGAGCGCCGAAATGCTGATTGACCCGCTTACCAGCGATATCGTGGTCGACCTCTCCGGCGATGCCCGCCCCGACAGGCTTTACCTTGATCTGATCTTTCCCACGGAAGATGATCGCGACCAATCCTTTGTATTGGAACACGTGCGGGACGGCCGCTATATCACCCAGGGGCCGGATAATCTACGCTACCGCTGGTACCTACAGATTCAGCCCGAGCAGAGCGATGACGCTGAGTGGCGACTCATCGGGGAAGCCCGCTTCCCCAGCGAAGAGAGCATTGCCCTTCTGCCCGGAGGGCGGTCAGAGAGCGAATGAGCACTACCCCTAGCTGCTACCACTGCGGTAGCGCGGTGCCCGACAGAGCGCCGTGGCATATTGTGATTGAAGATACATCGCACCCTTTGTGCTGCCCCGGCTGTGAAGCCGTGGCACACGCCATTGTGGATGGCGGTTTAGAGAGCTACTACCGCTATCGTACCGAACTGCCCGAACGCCCCGATGAGCGCCAAGCTGCTAAGGCAGATACTTGGTCAGTGTATGATGACCCTGGCCTACAGGCGCAATTTGTGCACCCAGAAGGCGATAACGGCCATGTTAGAGCGACGCTCGCCATTGAGGGCATCACCTGCGCTGCCTGTGCCTGGTTGATTGAGCATCGGCTGAACGCCTTAGAGGGCGTTACCTCAAGTGCAGTCAACCTGACCCACCACCGCCTGAGGGTCTCCTGGGACCCAGGCATGGTCAAGCTCTCACAGATATTTGCCGAGCTTGCCGCCATTGGCTACGACGCGCAGCCTTACGAGCCCGATCAAGCCCAAGCGCGCCTGCAGCATGAAGAGCGTATGAATGTACGCCGCTTGATTGTCGCGGCGGTGGGAATGATGCAGGTGATGATGTTCTCCATTCCCATTTATGTGTCAGGCCCAGGGGAGCTTAGCGAGGACTTCTTTGCCCTGTTTCACTGGCTCTCATTTGCGTTAGCAACGCCTGTGGTATTTTTCTCGGCACTGCCCTTCTTCCGCAACGCCTTACGCGATTTGAAAACTGGCGTACTGGGGATGGATGTTCCCGTCTCGCTGGCGATTGGCGGCGCCTATCTCGCCAGCAGCTATGCGGTGCTATTCAACGTAGGCGACGTCTATTTCGACTCCGTCGCCATGTTCACCTTTTTCCTGCTGTTTGGCCGTTACGTCGAAGGTCGCGCCAGACGGCGCAGTGGCCATAGCGGTAACGCGCTTAGCGGGGTACTGCCGGTCTCTGCTACTCGCCTAGAAGCCGACGGCAGCGAGCGTATACTGCCCGCTAGCGAGCTTAGCCCCGGCGACCGCGTGCTGATCAAGCCCGGCCACGGCGTACCCGCTGATGGCATTATTGAAGACGGCGAATCCAGCCTGGACGAGTCGATGCTGACCGGCGAGTACCTACCTGTTACCCGCCGAGTGGGGGAACACGTCGTGGGCGGCAGCCAGAATATGGAAAACCCACTGACGGTGCGGGTGACCCACGCCGGCAGCAGCGCGCGGGTAGCCAGCATAGTCGACCTGACCGACCGTGCCTTCGCCAGCCGCCCGCGCTTGGCCCAAATGGCGGCGCGCATGGCGCACCTGTTTGTTCTGCGCCTGCTGGTAGTGACTGCTTGTGTTACCGTCGCCTGGTGGTTTATCGACCCTTCCCGCATGCTGTGGGTGCTGCTTTCGGTACTTGTCGTCACCTGCCCCTGCGCGCTGGCACTGGCGACCCCCACTGCGCTAACGGCAGGTCACGGCCAACTGCGCCAGCGCGGTGTACTCATTACACGCGCCGATGCCATTGAATCGCTTTCCCACGTCACACGAGTGATTTTTGATAAGACCGGCACTCTGACCCAAGGGCAAATGCAGCTCACCCAGACTTGCCCGTTAACGGATCAAAGCAGCGAGCACCTGCGCGCTATTGCTGCCGCTCTGGAAGCACACTCCGAGCACCCCATTGCCCGCGCATTCCGTCCATTCCGCGATGCCACACTGCAGGCGCGCCAGGTGAAAAGCTATACCGGCAGCGGACTAGAAGGCACACTCAATGGGGCTATTTGGCGACTAGGCAGGCCCGACTTTGCCGCCTCTAATCCACCCACACCTCCCAGCACAGGGCAGTGGCTGCTGCTGAGCGAGAATAGCGCTCCGCGGGCTTGGTTTAAACTACACGACGGTATTCGTGAGGATGCCGCCCAAACCGTTGCCGCCATGCAGGCAAGGGGGCTGGAAGTCGAGCTGCTTTCTGGCGACACCCAAGAGGCTGTAGGAAGTTTAGCCGAGCAGCTCAACATCTCGACCTGGCACGCAGGTAAATCACCAGAAGGCAAACTTGAACGGTTGCGTGAGCTACAGGCGCGCGGCGAGCGTGTGGTAATGATTGGCGATGGCATTAATGATGTGCCAGTACTGGCAGGGGCCGATGTCGCTATTGCCATGAATGGTGCCACGGATCTGGCCCGCACGCGGGCCGACGCGGTATTGCTTAGCCCGCGCTTAATGCGTATTTTCGAGGCCATTGAGATTGCCAGTGCCACCCGGCGGATTATGCGCCAAAACATGATTTGGTCGGTTTGCTACAATTTTTCCGCGCTGCCTCTGGCGGCGATGGGCCTTGTGCCCCCCTGGCTGGCAGCCATTGGCATGTCGATAAGCTCTTTGGTCGTGGTAGGTAATGCGCTACGCCTAACCCGCTGGCGCACCTCTGCCGCTCCCCAGGTGGTGCCTGCAACCCCGGTGACTGTATGACGATTTTATACCTGCTGATTCCCCTCTCGCTGATTTTATTGGGGCTGGCGGTGTGGGCTTTTTTCTGGGCCGTTAAGAATGATCAGTTCGATGATTTAGAAGGCCCCGCCCACCGTATCCTGTTCGATGACGATGAGAACGACCTCACGCCAGAGCAGCGCGCCGAACGTAAAGCCGAACGTAAAAAAGCGGCCAAGCCCACCAGCGAACGCGAGCCTCCCAAATGAACCCCACTGGCCTAGAGCTGCCGCCGCTACTGGCGGCGTTCGTATTTGGCCTAATGGGCGGCGCCCACTGCATTGGCATGTGCGGCGGTATAATGAGCGCTCTCACCTTTGCCGTACCGCCGAGTATGCGCCACCCTGCCCGTATGGGCGGGTTACTGCTGAGCTATAACCTGGGCCGAATCCTTAGCTATATGACAGCAGGCGCTTTGGTGGCAGCCCTTGGCACTCTGATATCGCTATCGCCCACGGCGCGATTAGCACTGCAGGTGATCGCCGCCGCTATGCTGATCCTGATGGCGCTCTACATCGCCAACTGGTGGAAGGGGCTACTAAAGGTAGAAAAGCTAGGGCGCTGGCTCTGGCGTTATATCGAGCCGCTTGGCAGGCGCTTGATGCCCGTGGTACACCTGCCCCAGGCCTTTGCGCTAGGTTCTTTATGGGGCTGGCTGCCCTGCGGCCTGGTTTACTCCATGCTGGCCTGGAGCTTAGCGGTTGCCGAACCGGTACAAGGGGCACTGCTTATGGGAGCCTTTGGTCTTGGGACACTACCTGCCTTGCTGGTCACCGGCCTTGCCGCTCGGCAGCTCAATCACTTGATTCGCCACCCCGCAACGCGCAGCATTGCCGCCCTTATTATTATTGGTTTTGCCCTTTGGCAGCTTTGGGTGTTGCTGCCCCATACCGCTCACTAGCCCTACCATGCCATAGGTTGATATAGCTCAACGCTGGAACTGTGCTGTTGCAGTAGCATGCTAAAAAACGCGCGAGTCACTGAACTCAGCGCACACCTTGTCTTGTTACTTGCTTTGCACTGTTCACCTCGGAGCGTCCCTTCATGCCTGTTCATGCCACTGCTGCTCCCTATCCTTCTACCCCTGCAGCGGCTGAGACCTCTGCCTGGGATGACGCCTTGTTGCGCCGTTATGATACCAGCGGCCCTCGCTATACTTCCTATCCTACGGCTCTATCATTTCATAATCAGTTTAAAGCTGACGATATGATCCAGGCATTAGAGCGCAGCAATAAAAGTCAAAAGCCACTCTCGCTTTACGTCCACGTGCCCTTTTGTCGCAAAATTTGCTTCTACTGTGCCTGTAATAAAATTGCTACTAAAAATACGAGCCTAGCAGAGCCCTACATCTCTCGATTAGACCGTGAGATGGTGCTCACTTCTCGCCATATAGACACTCAGCGGCCAGTACAGCAGTTACACTGGGGCGGTGGCACACCGACGTTCTTAACCTTAGCGCAAATGAGCGACTTAATAGACCGCCTGGATGCTCGGTTTGGCTTATCAAACGCCCCAGATCGCGACTACGCCATTGAAATTGACCCACGCGAAGCGGATGTCTTTACCCTCCGACATCTACAGTCGCTTGGCTTTAACCGGTTAAGCCTAGGCGTTCAGGATCTCAATCCACAAGTGCAGGCGGCGATTAACCGCGTTCAGCCACGAGTGCTCACGGAAACCTTGATGGATGAGGCGCACCGCCTTGGCTTTCGCTCGCTAAACCTTGACCTGATTTACGGCCTGCCGTTTCAAACAGAGGAAAGCTTTGCCGAAACGCTCAGCCAAGTTATTGAGCTAAATCCCGCTCGGCTATCGGTATTTAACTATGCCCATATGCCAACGCGCTTTGCCCCCCAACGGCGTATTAACCAAGCCGACCTGCCTAGCCCTGATGAAAAGCTGGCCATTCTACGCAGCACCATTGAGATGCTGACCCAAGCGGGCTATGTTCATATTGGCATGGATCACTTTGCTCGCCCAAATGACAGTTTGGCTCAAGCGCAACGTCATGGCACGCTGCAACGTAACTTCCAAGGCTACTCAAGCCATGCCCAGTGCGACTTGATTGGGTTAGGGGTCTCAGCTATTTCACGAGTAGATGATATTTACGCCCAAAACCCTACTCAGCTAGAACACTATGAAGAAGCCTTAGATCAAGGTAGGCTAGCCACCGTAAAAGGGCTGCGTTTAAATGAAGATGACCTTATACGCAGGGACGTGATTGAGCGCCTGATGTGTGACATGGCGATTGATCTTGCAGCGATAGGCCAGCGCTGGCAAATTAACGCAGCTGACTATTTTGCAGCAGCGCTGGAGTACTTAAAAGTTGCCGAGAAGGATGGCTTGCTAATCCGCGATGGCCTCTACTTGCATGCCACCCCCATGGGACGGCTGTTAATTCGGCACTTAGCCATGGCCTTTGATGCTCACCTGCCTCGTCAATCCATTCAGCGATACTCAAAGATTGTATAAGTATCTTGAGTCGTCTGGACCCTGTGCTTATGATGGCTAATCAAAAGGGAGATCGACATGCCATATCCTGCCAGCCAACGACGTTCAATGCTGCAAGAGGCCCGCTGCCAAACCTGCAGCCTAAGCTCGCTGTGCCTACCGCTCGCTCTAGAGCTTGAGGATATGAGCCAGTTTGATGCCATTATTCGCCGGCGGGCACCCTTGAAAAAAGGCGAGCCGCTGTTTCGCCAGGGTGATCAGTTTACCAGTGTCTATGCGGTGCGCTCTGGCAGCTTGAAGCAGGTGACCAGCGAGGGTAACGGCAACGACCAACTCACTAATTTCTATTTGCCAAGTGAGCTGGTAGGCCTGGACGGGATTGACGAAGAGCACTATCCCGGTAGTGTGATTGCCTTAGAAACCACCACGGTGTGTGAGATTCCTTTTGACCGCCTAGACATGCTTTCAGAAGAGTTGCCCGAACTGCGCGGTCAACTTTACCGCAGTATGAGTAAAGAGCTGCGGGATGATCGACGGATGATGCGCCTGTTATCCCGCAAAACTGCCGACCAGCGGCTAGCGAGCTTCCTAATTACACTCTCTGACCGCTTCAGGCGGCGGGGCTACTCCCCCTACAGCTTCCGGCTTTCGATGTCACGAGCAGATATTGGTAACTACCTAGGCCTCGCAGTAGAGACGGTTAGCCGTATTCTTAGCCGCTTTCAACAGCAAAACGTGGTGGCGGTTTCTGGACGCGAGGTCAATATCCTCGATATGCAGCGCTTGGTTACGCTAGCCGAAGAGGAAGAACAGGCAGTTAGCTCACGTTAAACGCCTGGATGCGCCCTTCCATCAGGGTGGCTTGTTTTGCTTCTAATCCCACAAAATCAAACAGTTCTCGGTCGGCCAGCTGTGAGGGCGCAACGTTAGTTACCGCTTTGAACATGCTTTCAAGCCGACCCGGATGCTTTTTATCCCACTCTGCCAGCATATCTTTCACGATCTGACGCTGCATATTGGGCTGCGAGCCACACAAGTTGCAGGGGATAATCGGAAACTCCATCAGCCGCGAAAATTCAGCAATATCCGCCTCTTTGCAGTAAGCCAAAGGGCGAATCACAATATTTTTACCGTCATCTGAGAGCAGCTTCGGCGGCATGGCCTTCAGGGTGCCACCAAAAAACATATTCAGGAACAGGGTTTCCAGGATATCTTCCCGATGGTGGCCCAACGCGATCTTATTCGCCCCGATCTCCTCCGCGAAGCCATACAGTGAACCACGCCGCAATCGTGAGCAGAGCGCACAGGTAGTTTTACCTTCTGGGGTTTTCTCCTTCACCACCGAGTAGGTGTCACGCTCCAGAATGTGATACTCCACACCAAGCGTATCTAGATATTGTGGTAATACATGTTCTGGAAAGCCCGGCTGTTTTTGGTCCAAATTTACCGCGACCAGCGAAAAATTGACCGGCGCGTTGCGCTGTAGATTGCGCAAAATCTCCAACATTGTGTAGCTATCTTTTCCGCCGGATAGACACACCATGACCCGATCGCCTTCCTCGATCATGTTGTAATCGATAATGGCGTTTCCCACTTCGCGCCGCAGGCGTTTTTGCAGCTTATTGAATTCACGCTTCTGTTTCGCATCATGCTGGTCGCGCTGATGGAAGCGGGGATCATCGGACGCACTGTCTAATGATGAAGGGTCAAAATAATCAGGTTGTAACATGGTCGTTGCACTGCCGATGAGTGAAGGAGCAGTAGGTATTCTAACAACACTCCTAAGCCCTACCCAATACAAACCCTAGTCAGTTAGCGCTATCTCGCGCTGAAGCCGTAGATACAACAGCGCACTAGCCGTGGCTTCACTCACTACACTGGGCCAGGATAAAGAAGGTAGGTGCCAGCGTGTTAGCGCGTCTGATAAGCGGCTACTAACATCTACTTGAGGATGTAACCTACGCAGCTGGCGGGCATTTAGCTTAGCGATATCGACTTGAGCGTTCGGCAACCCAAATCCTAAGGCAGCCCTAAATAACCCATTTAACGGTTCAGTTGTTTGATCTAACTGCCAACCAACCAACGGCCGGTTGCCAATAAACTCCGCAAGCTCTCCCAGGCACTCTGCATCAGGCATGCGGGACAATTGCGTGTCATGCAGCTGGTGATGGCGACGCAAGGTTGCAGGTGCTAGTGACGGTGCCGCCGCCAGCGTAGCCACCCAAGTACGGCTGGTATGAACCTTTTGAGGGCTTAACACTATCGCTGCCAGACTCACCACCGCAGGCCGAGCATCGCTTACCTGACAAGCCAAGGCCACCGCCTCTTCTCCCATATAAGGTTGAAACAGCCAGGCATAGGGAGAGTTCGCCCAGCGTCGACGGTCACTTTCACGTTGCAGCAGCGTTCGCAGAGACCCACTGAACAGTGTCATGTGACGATCTAACAAGCGCATTCCGCTCACGAATACTCCAAATGGTAACGATGAGAAAGCCGCTGCTTAAAGTCTTTCACGATATGTAAAGCTTCACGCAGTAAATCCCGCTCTAGTGAAGAGAGTTCCTGGACTACTACCCGGTTGGTGCGCTTACTGCTGGCGTTGTCCAGTTCTTGCAGCTGCTGACGCAGACGTAGCTCAGTAAATAGCGCCAGTGCTTCACCTAAGTCATCAGCAAAGCGGCGATCAAGCCGCCCATCTGCGGCCAAGGCATCTAATCGATCCAAGGTGGATGTTGCCTTAATTCGCCTTTCAAGCGCCATGGTGCGCACGCCATGAACAATCGGGAAAATGCCGCCTTTTTTAATATCAATGCCATGCTGGGGCTTTTTTAACGAGCCAAACAGTGTCAGCGGTGTCGAAAAGCGTAGTGCCGCCCGAGCAAAGTAAGAGAGCAGCAGCTCATCGTGGGAGCAGGTCTCAAATAACGCTTCACGTACTTGATCCAAGAGCGCTGGGTTACCCGCAACACCGTGGGAATCCAGCAAAATTGCCAGCTTCATCAAACTATCACCATCACGGGCATTGACCCACTTGACGATGTTATTTTTCCATTGGGAAACTGTACCCACCCACTCCGGGTTAGACACCATGATATTGCCAGGGCAAGGCGGGTAGCCTAGCTGTACCAGCGTTTCAGTGAGGGTGGTCATTTCTTCAGCCACCGTGGGCCATTGGCAATCATCCGCCAAGATCAAGCCATTGTCCTGATCAGTTTTAAGGATCTGCTCACCGCGCCCTTCGCTGCCCATCACCATCAGGCAGCTTTGACGGTGATACTTCTCAGGCACCGTGAAGCTCCAGGCCTTACTCATGATGCGACCATTGAGCGCTGCCAACAGGTCCATGGCAAAGCGCAATTTCACGCCTTGCGCCATCAAGGCATTCACCAGCTCCGGTGTGCGCTGGCTAGCTGCCGCTAACGCTTCCAGGCTATTGGCTTGCTCGACCTGCAAGCTCACTACGTAGCTGCGGCTGGAGAAGAAGCTCAATACATCCATCAGCTCAACGACGCCTTGCGCGCTCTCCCCTTCCATCACTACCACCCGCGCTACTTTGTGGCGGGTCATCAAAATAAGCGCTTCAAACAGGTACTGCTCAGGCGTTACCGTAACCAGGGCGGTGTTGGCCAGGGTCGCCACTGGCGTTTCCTGGGTGCAGTTCTTCAACACTAAGCCATTGAGGAGGTCGGTTTTAGTCACCATACCCAGGGTGCCTTGGGTAGCAACTAATAAACTGTCGGCGTGGCTGTCATTAAGCTGACGTACGGCGTCTTGAATATCCTTTGAGGCATCAATCAGCAGCGGCTCACGCATACATTCACGCACTTTGGCGAGCATAAAGCCAGCCATGGTCACGCCACCTTCAGCGCGCTTTTCGGTTAACAGGCGCGCCTTATGGGACAGCGATTGCTTAAAAAACCGCTCAAATGGGGGATAGCGGCGACACAACTGTGTAAAGAGTGCCTTAGGCATGACATAACACAAGCACTCTTGTTCTGCCTGAAAACGGTAGCGGCTCTTGCCATTGAGGATACTAATCGCGCCAAACAGGTCACCCGCAGTATAGTGCCCAATACGCGCACTGGCGGCAGGTAACGTTGGGTCAAGCTCGGCAACTTCACCTTTATGAATCAGAAATACCGACTCACCCGCCTGCCCCATCTCTAAAATGATTTCATCGCGATCGAAGAAGGCAAGATCCATCCCACGCCTGACATGGTCACGCCCCTCCTCATCCATCAGCGTAAACGGCAGCTGGGACAGATCCACTTCAACCATGAGCAACCTCGCTTATACTCAATGACTAGGAAGCATGACGAACGGTTTGATTACTTTATAACCAACACCTTCACTATACTTTTTGCTATAGCGCTAACGTCTTAACGACGTTAGTTTAGAGACCAAAGTAGTGTCACTTTTAGCCATCTAACAACCAACTAAAAGCTTCCCTTTAAGGTAGCAAACATTACTTTTAACCGAGCCATAGACCATTGTCCTATCTTCCGTTGAACGGCGTTAAAAAAACGCTCAAAAACCAGAAAAAATAAAGCTTTATAATCGAAACAGCCATCCCAATGGCACTACTTATAGCGAGTGATACCAAAGTCTGGGATTTATTTTTTGCAATTATTGCCCAGTATTATCAGCGAGTCATACAAGGTCATCGCGTGGCACCTATCCGATACACTGCAAGTCGTTGAGGATAATTCGCCGATCACCTGGTAATGACACAAGACAGCTTAACAACAAGAAGGTGACGCGCTTGGCAATGCTGTCTTACCGCCCATAATTAATAGCGGTTTTCTATGCAGGGCTACCCTGCGGGTTCACACGCTATCTTGAGTTCACTTTCCAACCCTAAAAATCACAACTGGAGAGCAACACAATGGCAGACGATAAATCCAATGCTGCTGAATACTGGAAGGCCAACGTCCGGCTAATCTTTGGATGTCTAGCGGTTTGGGCATTTGTCTCTTACGGGTGCGCCATCCTCTTCCGCCCCATCCTGGCCAGTATTCCAGTCGGTGGAACAGACCTAGGCTTCTGGTTTGCTCAGCAGGGCTCCATTCTTACCTTCATCGTGCTGATCTTCTTCTACGCCTGGAGAATGAATGCGCTTGATCAAAAATATGGCCTTGGGGAGTAAGCTAGCATGAGCCAGTTTGCAATTAACTTACTATTTGTTGGCGCCTCGTTTGCGCTCTATATCGGCATCGCGATATGGGCCCGTGCGGGGTCAACCAAAGACTTTTACGTCGCTGGCGGCGGCGTGCACCCTATCACTAACGGTATGGCTACAGCGGCCGACTGGATGTCTGCGGCCTCGTTTATCTCTATGGCAGGCCTGCTGGCTTCTGGCGGCTATGCCAACTCTACCTTCCTGATGGGCTGGACTGGCGGCTACGTTATTCTGGCGATGCTACTTGCCCCTTACCTGCGTAAGTTTGGCAAGTTCACCGTGCCGGACTTTATCGGTGACCGCTTCTACAGCAACACTGCCCGCTTAGTGGCGATTATCTGCTTGATCGTCGCCTCCGTGACCTACGTTATCGGTCAGATGACAGGCGCTGGCGTTGCGTTCTCACGCTTCCTCGAAGTGAGCAACACCTGGGGTATCTGGATTGCAGCTGCCATCGTCTTCATGTATGCCGTCTTTGGTGGCATGAAGGGCATCACCTATACGCAGGTCGCTCAGTACGTAGTACTGATCATCGCTTACACCATCCCGGCAGTATTTATTGCCATGCAGCTCACCGGCAACCCGATTCCGATGTTCGGTATGTTCAGCACGCACACCGAATCCGGCGTACCGCTGCTGCAGAAGCTGGATGACGTAGTATCAGCGCTTGGCTTCCGCGACTACACCGCAGATGTGGATAACAAGCTGAATATGGTGCTGTTCACTCTGTCACTGATGGTGGGTACTGCGGGTCTGCCCCACGTTATCATCCGCTTCTTCACCGTGCCGAAGGTAGCTGATGCGCGCTGGTCAGCGGGCTGGGCACTGGTGTTCATTGCACTGCTTTACCTGACGGCTCCTGCGGTTGGCTCTATGGCACGCTTGAACCTGATGACCACCGTTTATCCCGAAATGGCAGGCCAAACCGAAAACTACGAAGAAGCTGCTCGTAACCCGATCCTTTACGAAGATCGCCCTGAGTGGTTCCGCACCTGGGAAGAGACAGGCCTGATTGTTCATAACGACCTAAACGAAGATGGCCGTATCCAGTTCTACAACGGTGCTGCTGACTTTGCAGATCGCGGCTGGGAAGGCAACGAGCTGGATGTTAACAACGACATCCTAGTTCTGGCGAACCCTGAAATTGCCAACTTGCCAGGCTGGGTAGTGGGCTTAATCGCAGCGGGTGGTATTGCAGCGGCACTCTCTACTGCGGCAGGTCTACTGCTGGCGATCTCCTCAGCGATCAGTCACGACTTGATCAAAACGATGATCAACCCGAAAATTTCTGAAAAAGGCGAAATGCTGGCAGCGCGTATCTCTATGGGTGGCGCAATCCTACTGGCGACCTACTTAGGCCTCAACCCACCCGGGTTTGCCGCTCAAACCGTGGCGCTTGCCTTCGGTATTGCCGGTGCCTCGCTGTTCCCTGTGCTGATGATGGGTATCTTCTCCAAGCGCATGAACAACAAAGGCGCGATTGCCGGTATGCTGGCAGGTCTGGTTTGCACCCTGCTGTACATTTTCACCTACCTGGGCTGGTTCTTTGTTCCGGGCACCAACATGCTGGCCAACACGCCAGACAACTGGATACTGGGTATTTCACCGCTCTCGTTCGGTGCTGTGGGTGCATTAATCAACTTCTCCGTGGCCTTCGTTGTCTCTAATGCCACTGATGCGCCGCCCCAAGAGATTCAGGATCTGGTGGAAAGCGTACGCTACCCGAAAGGTGCTGGTGCAGCGGTTGATCACTAAGTCATAATTGTTCCACTCTATTGCGCCGTCGGCCAATAGCGCTATGGAACCACCTACCATCGGGCTTCCTCAGGGGAGCCCGATGGCTTTTCAGAAGGAAACGTTATGATTTGGCACTTAGTCGCCGCTGTATTTGCAGGCCTTGCCGCCGCAGGCATTGGCCTACTACTTCGAACGCTCAGCCGCAAACGGCTACCCAAATGGATCGTGCCGGTATTTGGCGGCTTAGGCATGCTGGGCTATCAAATCCAGTTCGAGTACAGCTGGTTTGAGCATAAGCAGCTACAGCTGCCGGAAACCGCCAAGGTAATTTCCAGCGACACCTCCAGCAATATATGGCGCCCCTGGACCCTGATCTTTCCGATTACCACCACCTTTAGCGTGGTGGATAGCGAGAACGTGCGCTCGCAAACCGTGGAAGGCGACCTGGTAGCCGAATTCATTCTGTACCAGTTTGAGCGCCGCCATACCGACCTGATTACCACGCAGCCTTATGTACTTAACTGCGCTAGCCGAGAGCTTATTCCACTAAACCCAGAAAGTGGTGAAGCTGATCTCAGCGAGCTTCGTCCCCTGCGCGAAACCTCGCCCCTTCTCACTACCGTTTGCCAACTGGCCAACTAACGGCAGACGTAGTGCCTCCCCTTCGCCTAGAATGGAGCACTTTGCTAGGCGAAGTACTTTTTACAGTACTTTAAAAAGCACTTTCTGAAGCGCTTTAGTTTAGAAGTACGATAGGTTGGGAGACACTATGTTTCATGGCGGGCTGCTAATTGCCGTATCACTCCTTTATATCGCAGTGCTGTTTGGGATTGCCTGGTTTGGCGATCGACGTGCACGCACCCACGGTGCTAGCCGCCGCCGCCCGATCATTTATAGCCTAGCGCTCGCTATCTACTGCACCTCGTGGACGTTCTACGGCGCGGTGGGCCAAGCAGCCACGGCGGGCTGGTCATTTGCCAGTATCTTTGTTGGGCCCATTCTGACATTTCTGCTCTTCTGGCCTGTACTGGCGAAGATGATCCGCGTCGCTAAGCATCAAAACGTCACCTCCATTGCCGACTTTATCGCCTCCCGTTACGGCAAAACTCAATCCCTAGCAGCCTTTGCCAGCCTCGTAGCACTGATCGGCACCCTGCCCTATATCGCACTACAGCTAAAGGCGGTCTCGACAACTTTTAGCGTCTTAACGGATGCGCAGGATATGACCCATACGCCGCTGTTTGGTGATACGGCCTTTTATGTGGCAGTGGTGATGGCGATTTTTGCCATTCTTTTTGGCACACGGCACACCGATGCCACCGAGCACCATGAAGGGCTGATCCATGCAGTTGCCTTTGAGTCACTTGTGAAGCTGGTGGCATTTTTAGTACTTGGGGCGTTTGTGACATGGGGCATGTTTGACGGCCTGAGCGAGCTGATGGGCCACGCCGAAAGCCAGTTGGAGCTGCAGCGCCAGCTCGCCAACCAAGACTTCGGACAAAGCTTTTGGGCGCAAACGCTACTCGCCATGCTGGCCATTCTGTGTCTACCGCGACAGTTTCATGTGGCGGTGGTCGAGAATATCCACCCTGACGACGCCACCAAAGCGCGCTGGCTCTTCCCGCTCTACCTATTAGCAATTGCCTTTTTTGTGGTACCCCTGGCTGCTGCTGGCCTACTGCTCTTTTCAGAAAGCGGCGTGGAGCCCGACACCTACGTACTCGCCCTTTCAATGGCATCAGGCCAGCAGTGGCTAACGCTGTTGACGTTTATTGGCGGATTCTCTGCATCTACCGGCATGGTCATCGTGGCAGCGGTTGCGGTATCCATCATGATCTCTAACGAGATTGTGATCCCTGCCCTTTTCAGGCTGCGTTGGTTTGATACTAAAGCCCGCGACTATGGCCGCCTTGTGCTGCGCGCCCGACGTCTCACTATTGTGGCCGTACTGGCGATGGCCTATGGCTTCTATCAGCTGATTGCTGAATTCACCTCGCTCGCCTCTATCGGCATGCTTTCTTTTGCTGCTGCAGCCCAGTTTGCCCCCGCGTTAATTGGCGGGCTGTACTGGAAACGTGGCAACCGCCTAGGCGTGATTGTGGGCATGAACGTCGGCTTCGCTATTTGGGCCTACAGCCTGTTGATGCCCGCGATGATTAATGCAGGGGTGCTGCCCCAAGCCTGGCTGGCGGGTGGACCCTTGGGGCTTAATTGGCTCTCGCCTACAGCGCTGTTTGGTCTGAACCTGGGGGACTCCTTCACCCATGGCGTGATGCTGTCGCTAGGCATTAACCTGTTCTGCTATATCTTTGTCTCCCAGATCACCTCCCAGCGGGTGGTGGAGCGTATACAGGCGTCGCTGTTTGTAGATAGCGTCGAAACCCGTCAAACCTCGGTGAACCGTCCCTGGACAGGCGCCACCACCGTGGGCGATTTAAAAGTGCTGTGTGAGCGTTTTTTAGGGGCAGGCCAAGTTGATCGCGCTTTCGATGATTACGCACGCCGGGCGGGCAAACCGCTAGATGACGGCACCCGCGCCTCCATCGACGTAATCCAGTTCACCGAGCGTTTCCTCGCTTCGGTGCTGGGGGCTTCATCGGCACGTATCGTAGTGAATTCCGCACTGCAGGGGCGCGGTATCGGCATCTCCGATGTGATCTCGATTGTGGATGAGGCGTCACAGGTGCTGGAATTCAACCGCGCCCTGCTGCAAGCCACCATCGAGAACATCAACCAGGGCATCAGCGTAGTCGACCAGAATCTACGCCTGGTGGTGTGGAACCAGCGCTATCTGGAGCTATTCCGTTTCCCCGACCATATCATTCGCGTCGGCGCACCGATGGATCGCATCTTCCGCTATAACGCCCACAATGGCGAGTACGGCCCTGGTGACCCAGAGGAGCACGTGCAGCTGCTGCTGGACAACATCCGCGATGGCCAACCCCATCGCTATGTGCGCTACCGCCAGGATGGCAGCGTGCTGGAAGTACAGGGCAACCCCATGCCCGGTGGCGGCTTTGTGTATACCTATCAGGACATTACCCAGCAAAAGCGCATTGAAGAGGCACTGATCCGCTCAGAAAACAATATTCGTATCTATACCGACAATGTCCCAGCGCTCATTGCCTACTTCGATAAAGAGAGCCGCTACCTGTTCACCAACCGAGCCTACGAACAAGCATTTAATATCGACCGCAACGCGGTGATTGGAAGGCGCTATGAAGACGTGCTGCCGGTCAAACAGGCTGAAGAGCGCTTGCCCTGGGTACAGCGCACCCTGGCCGGTGAGCGGGTCAGTTTTGAAGTCTCCATGCGGGTCAACGATGCCATGCGCTATATGCTGGTGACCTATACACCGCACTTTGGCGATAGCCAGTCGATCTTGGGGTTCTTCGCGCTGTATCAAGATATTACCGAACGCCGTCAGGCGGAAATCGCCCTGAAAGAGACTAACGAAACCCTGGAAGAACGGGTGCGCGAACGCACCCAGGCGCTCTCGGAGGCCAACGCCGCTCTACGCCAAGAGAACCGCGTGCGTGCCGAAGCGGAGCAGGCATTGCGCCAGGCCAAACAGCTCGCTGAAGACGCCAACGCTTCGAAAACCCGCTTCTTGGCCGCCGCCAGCCACGACCTGCTTCAGCCTTTGAACGCCGCGCGGCTGTTCACCTCGGCGCTAATGCAGAACGTCACCGCCAGCGACACCCAGCGCACCATTGGTCATATCGATAACTCTCTTCAGGCCGCCGAAGAGCTTCTCGGTACGTTGCTGGATATCTCTAAGCTGGATGCCGGTGCGCTGACGCCACGGCGCAGCCACTTCGCCCTGGCTGACATTTTCCGCCCGCTACGCGCGGAGTTCGACGTAATGGCGGATGACCGCGGGCTTGACCTTGTGGTGGTGCCCACCCGCCAATGGGTGGATTCCGACCCACAGATGCTGCGCCGGATTATCCAAAACTTTCTCTCCAACGCGATTCGCTATACCCAGGAGGGGCGTGTGCTGCTAGGCTGCCGCCGCCAAGGAGGGCGCCTGCTGGTTGAAGTGTGGGACAGCGGCCCAGGGATTCCTGAATCCAAACTAACGGAAATTTTCCAGGAATTCCGCCGCTTGGACCAAGTCTCCCGCCATAAAGAGAGCGAGAAAGGCCTGGGGCTAGGGCTCTCCATTGCCGACCGTATGAGCCGCGTGCTGGATCACCCCATCAAGGTGCGCTCCTGGGAGGGTGTAGGTACGGTGTTCTCGGTCAGCGTGCCCATCGTTGCGGCACGGGAAGCGACGATAGCTGATCATCAAGAACCCCACAGCCGCCGCAGCGGCAACAAGCTGGCAGGCACTCGGATCGTGTGTATCGACAACGAGACGCTGATTCTGGAAGGCATGACCGCGATGCTCAGTGGCTGGGGCTGCGAGGTATTTACCGCCACTAGTATCGGTGGAGCAAAATCGATTCTACGTAATATGGAAGGCGACCCTGACGCCATCCTGGCGGATTACCACCTGGATAACGAGGTCACCGGCCTGATGGCGCTAGAGGCACTTAGCGAGCGCTTCACGGGTGCGGTACCAGGGATTGTCATCACCGCCGACCGCACCGAAGTTGTGGCAGAAGAGGTCAAACGGGCGGGCTACCAGCTGTTGTTAAAGCCCGTAAAACCCGCCGCCCTGCGAGCGCTGCTTACCCGTACTCTCCAGGCCAGCCGCGCCAAACCGTAAAGCAGGGCCGAAAACAGCCGCGCCGCGCTTAGAAAGCTCCAAGCGCGGCGCGGCTAGCCTATCCGTTAGCCGTTAGGACTCGACCTTTGGCGGCTCCACTTCCAGCTTCTGCGCGGCAATAACTGCTTGGGTGCGGGAGTGTACACCCAGCTTGCGCAAAATAGCCGTTACATGGGCTTTGATGGTCGCTTCCGAGACGTTGAGCTCGTAGGCAATCTGTTTATTCAGCAAGCCCTCGGTCAGCATGTTCAGTACACGGAACTGCTGGGGAGTCAGAGAAGCAATCGCCTCGGCGAAGCGCGATTCCTCTTCACTGGTCTCTTCTAGTACATTTGCCAGCGCTTCTGGCAGCCATACTTCCCCTTGAAGTATCTCACCTACTGCTTCGGCAATCAGCTGTAGCGATGATGATTTGGGGATAAAGCCAGAGGCACCGTAGTCGATAGCACGACGCACCACATAGGGTTCATCGCTGCCGGACACCACAGCTACCGGAATATCCGGCATCTGCCCGCGCAGTTGAATAAGACCCGAAAAGCCGTGGGCACCGGGCATATGTAGATCAAGCAGAATTAAATCCGCATCAGGGTGACGATTAACGACCTCAGTGGTGGCTTCCATGGTGTCGGCTTCGACAATCTCAGCCTGGGGGGCCAACTGGCGCAACGCCTGGGTGAGCGCTGCACGAAACAGCGGATGGTCGTCAGCGACGATAAACTTATGGGCTACTGCCATGGATATTCCTCCGGTTCCTCGAGCAGCGGGGTTGCCTGCCGCCGCGACGCTAGGCTCATACGGTTGAAGCATGGTACCCCATGGGCTTCATCATGCCCAAGCATCACATGCATAATTTGTCATTGAGACGTCATCCGAATAGAAACAGCAGTGCCGGCCTCATGGCCGGCACTGCAATAGATTAACGCAGTTTGCCTTACGATAATGAGCAAACGTTTGACGTCTGTCATGAAAGATTGCCCCGCCGCTCATCGCGTGGGGGCATTACGCTCACTTATTCGCCCGATGCTCAATCAGATCATCCACAACGGAAGGATCTGCCAGCGTACTGGTATCACCCAGCCCATCGCACTCGTTGGCAGCAATTTTGCGCAGAATGCGACGCATAATCTTACCTGAGCGGGTTTTCGGCAGCCCCGGTGCCCACTGGATAACATCTGGCGAGGCAATCGGCCCGATATCTTTACGCACCCACTGGGTCAGCTCTTTCTTCAGTTCGTCAGTGGGGTCGATACCATCGTTCAGGGTGACATAAATATAGATCCCCTGGCCCTTAATATCATGGGGGAAGCCTACCACTGCCGCTTCCGCGACGGCTGAGTGCGCCACCAGCGACGACTCGATCTCGGCGGTGCCCATGCGGTGGCCGGAAACGTTCAACACGTCATCCACACGGCCGGTGATCCAGTAGTAGCCATCCTCATCGCGGCGGCAGCCGTCGCCGGTGAAGTACATACCGTCGTAGGTGGAGAAGTAGGTCTGAACAAAACGCTCGTGGTCTCCCCAGATGGAGCGCGCCTGCCCCGGCCAAGAGTCTAGGATTACCAAATTACCTTCGGTGGCGCCTTCCAGCTTATTGCCCTCGTTATCCACCAGAGCGGGCTTAACACCGAAGAACGGTTTGGTAGCTGACCCTGGTTTGAGGTCAGTAGCCCCCGGCAGCGGCGCAATCATGATGCCGCCGGTTTCGGTTTGCCACCAGGTATCCACAATCGGGCACTTCTCGTTGCCGATCACGCGGTAGAACCACTCCCACGCCTCGGGGTTGATCGGCTCGCCCACTGAGCCCAACAGGCGCAGTGAGTCTCGCTTGCTGGAGTCCATCACACTGTCGCCGTGAGCCATCAACGCACGCACGGCGGTGGGCGCGGTGTAGAGGATATTAACCTGGTGCTTATCGACGATTTCACCCATCCGGCCGTGGGTCGGATAGCTCGGTACGCCTTCAAACATCAGCGTGGTGGCACCGTTCGCCAGCGGGCCATAGACGATATAGCTATGGCCGGTGACCCAGCCCACGTCCGCGGTACACCAGTAGACTTCGCCCTCTTGGTAGTCGAAAACGTACTGGTGGGTCATGGCGGCGTAGGTTAGGTAGCCGCCGGTAGTGTGTTTCAAGCCCTTTGGTGCACCGGTGGAACCTGATGTGTAGAGAATGAATAGCGGATCTTCCGCATTCATGGCCTCTGCCGGGCACTCGGTTGACTGCTTGTCGACCAGCTCGTCAAACCAGATATCACGGCCTTCCTGCCACTCGATTTCGCCGCCAGTGCGCTTAACCACCAGTACGTTTTTGCACACGTCAGTGCCGTCGCGCTTCAGCGCCGAGTCGACATTATCTTTCAACGGTACGTGCTTGCCACCGCGTACTGACTCATCGGCAGTGATCACCAGTTTGGAATCCGCACCGATTACCCGTTGGGCGACCGCATCAGGAGAGAAACCGCCAAAGACCACCGAATGCACCGCACCGATACGGGCACAGGCCAACATGGCCATGGCGGCTTCGGGAATCATCGGCATATACAGGGTCACCGTATCGCCTTTCTGAACGCCCAATGACTTCAGGCCGTTCGCCAGCTGGTTGGTACGTTCGTATAGCTCACGGTAAGTAATGTGTTTGGAGTCGTTGGGATTATCGCCTTCCCAGATAATCGCCGTTTGATCGCCACGCTTTTCCAGGTGACGATCCAGACAGTTCGCCGCGACGTTGAGCTCGCCATCTTCAAACCAGCGGATATCAACATTATCCCGGGCAAACGAAGTGTTTTTGATCTTGGTGGGAGTTTTGATCCAGTCCAAGCGTTTCGCCTGCTCGGCCCAAAAACCCTCCGGGTCGTCCATGGACTGCTGATACATGGCCGCATACTTATCTTTATCGGCCCATGCATTGGCGGCGATGCTATCGCGCACTGGATAGACGTTGCTTTGCTCGCTCATGAAATTGCCTCTGTCCGTGAAAATGCACTCTCTGGAAAATGATATCGGCTTTATTATTGATAGTACCGACGCGCTTAATATTTACCTAGCATAAACCTCCCAGGGACGGCTTCCCTTTAGACATTGGTATTAACGTTTTTAATTTTAAAAACAATAACTTAAAATAGATTTATGGGTTTTCAAATGCGCTGTAGACCAAGGTCTGATCGCAATGGCGGCAGCGGTAACGATGCCCCTTTGCTACTAAGGCATGACGCCTAGCGGTAAAATAGTGGACCTGACAACCACACTGATACCGGTAAGGGCGTGGCTGCGAGCGCTGGATATCAAAGCGGTGGGTAACCCGTGGCACCAAACCAAACAGGTCTCGCATCACCGCTTGCCACTCTCGGCCATGGGGTTTTAAACGCCTGCCATCAGCAAGATGAAAGACTAGCCAGTGGGCCATCTCGTGGGGAATCACTTCATCGAAGAAGGCCTGCCGGTTGTCATTCAACAGCACTGGGTTAAAGCGTAGCCCACCCCGCCCAAGATGCGCCTGCCCTGCGGCGGCTCCTTTTAAATCAAACCACACGTTTGGAGCAGGCAGCGTTGGGTAGACTTCCCGGCAGCGCGCCAGAGCTTGGGCTACCCGCTCCCGAGCCGCCTGGAGCAGCGCCTCCTGGGGGCGCGCCATGAGATCATCGCTGGGCCACGGGGGGAGTGGTGCACTCTTCATTAGTGATAAACTAGCCATTAGTAACGTTGCTCGATTGTTACGGATCGACAGCGGTTTCTCAAACGTTGACCACGAGGCTCCCTATGGCAGAGCGCAATAACGTGCCCGCAGCAAACTCGCCCGACAGTGCCCCGCCTCAGCCGCTGCTTGATGATGAACAGCTAGACAGGCTGGATGATTTTCTCGACTCCGACCAGGTGGGCGAAGATGCCCTCGACCTGATTTCAGCCCACGGCTTTTTAGTCGCACTCGCGGTCGCCCCCAGCGAACAGCCCACCGAACAGTGGCTAGAGGAGCTGTTCCAGGGCGAACCCAACTACCGCGACGCCGCCGAGCGCGAGGAAATCATTCAGCTACTGACCCTGCTGCGTGATAACGCCATGGCGGTGCTGGAGCAAGGCGGTCTACCGGAGCTGCCCTTCGAGCTAACCCTGGATGGCTTGCCCGCCGAGGAAACCCCCATTGGCGACTGGTGCGCGGGCTTTATGGAGGGGGTGTTCAGCGACGAGAGCGCCTGGTTCCAGGATGACGAAGAAGCAGCCGCCACGCTGCTGCTGCCGTTCATGTCGCTGTCGGGGCTGTTTGACGACGAACCCGATATGGCCGAGATGGCAAAAGATCAAGCTAGCCAAGAGTCCTTCGTGGCTCAACTGCCCGAGCTCGTGCTCGATCTGTACCTACACTACCGCGTACCGCCGGAAACGCCCAAGCCGAAACCGCGTAAAAAGACGCCCGCCAAGGCGAAGGGTAAAAAGCGTAAATAGTCGCGTCGCTACTTCAGGCGCATTACCAGCCCATCAATCACCCCATACACCCACTCCCTGGCCCGTTGCCCCCAAGGGCGCGCGGCCCAGGCCACGGCATCCACCTCTTGGCTAGCGGCAAAATTACGCTCGAAGAGCGCCTGCACTTCGCTGGCGAACCCTGGGTCTTCTATCTCTTGGTTGGCTTCCAGATTCCAGTGCAAGTTCCAGTGGTCGAAGTTGCACGAGCCGAGGCTAACCCACTCATCAGCCAGCACGAATTTGGCGTGTATGAACGTCGGCTGGAACTCAAAAATCCGCACCCCTGCCTTTAACAGCCCTTGATAGAAGCGCTGCCCCGCATAGCGCACGCCGGGATGGTCATGCTTGGTACCGGGCAGCAGCAGGCGAACGTCGACGCCTCGCCGGGCGGCGCGGATCAGGCGGCGGCGCAGCGAAAACGTGGGAACAAAATAGGGAGTGCATAACCATAGCCGCTGATTGGCGCGGATTACCCTGGCATAGAGGGAGTGGCGGATTGCCTGGTAGCGGTAGCCCCGCGCCGACATCACCCTCCCGCGCACGCCATCATGATAAGAGGTAGCGCTACGCTGAGGCGGCAGCGGAATGGGCGTTTGGCTGCCCGACGCCTGCCGGGTGAGGCGGGAGCGCCACAGGCGGCGAAATAGCGCTTCCCAATCCGCCACCGCCGGCCCGTCGATGCGTAATGCAATCTCGTACCACGCCTGCAAAAACTCATCCACCGCGCCAAAGCCGCCGGTAAAGGCGATCTCGCCATCCACCACCACAATCTTACGGTGGTCGCGGCTAAGGTTACGAGCGAGAGAGTGAAAGCCAATCGGGTTGAATAGTTGCAACGCTACACCAGCGGCCTGCAGGCGCTCACGGTCGCGTCGCTCCAATCCTATGGCGCCGTAGCCGTCCAGCAGCAAACATACGCTTACCCCCCGCTGGGCGGCGGAGCTAAGGGCATCAATCATCTGGTTGGCCAACTCACCGGACTCCATTAGGTAGAGTTCCACCAGAACATAGTGCTGTGCTTGGCTCACCGCCTCGAACATCGCCGGCAAAAAGCGCGATGCTTCCGGCAGCAGCATGACACGGTTACCTTCTCGCCACTCGTGCTGCATAGAGACTCCTTCTCTTACGCCACGTCTGCTGACAACCGCACTTAGCGGCTTAATGAGCGATGAACGTACAGATCGTAGCGGCTCGTTTTACCTTCCAGCGTGTGCTGCGGCGCAGGCCCGGCAATGGGCGGCGCCTTGCGGGGCCGTTTTACGACAACGCGGTGCGTCGCCACCTCAAGCGCAGCCTCTAACAACCGCGGCGCATCGTCATCGTCCCCCGCCAGCTCACGAAACACGCGCATTTCCTTTTTCACTAGCGCGGATTTTTCACGATGGGGAAACATAGGGTCTAAATGGATCACCTGGGGAGCAAAGTCAGCCGCCGCCACCAGCACTGCCAGCTGCTCTGCGGCATCGCCATGGCACAGCATCATGCGCGCGGCAATCTGCGCGGTCTCTTCCGCCTGGGCAGCGCGGTCAAGACCATCTTGAAGTAGCGCGGCAATGGCCGCCACACGCTCAACCATGAGTACCGGCGCGCCCAAGCTTGCCAACACAAAGGCATCGCGGCCAAGGCCTGCCGTCGCGTCGACGACGTTAGGAGTGACACCCTTGGCTAGTCCGCAGGCCTTGGCAACCAGCTGCCCACGGCCGCCGCCGAACTGACGGCGGTGCGCAGCCTTACCCGAGACAAAATCCACACTGAGCGGTTTACCATACTGACGCTCGTCTCCCGCCAGAGCAAGCCGTCCATCCACATAGTCCAGCGTTAACCCAGGCGGCAGCGCCACTTCCGGCACAGGCTGGCTCATGCCGGTTTTTTCCAGGCAACGTTATTGCGTATATAGACCGGCTGCGCCTCATGGGCCGCTTGACCTAACCCCGCCTCCAAATCGCGGGCGGCTAGCCAGGCCATCTCCTCTGCCCGTGGCTCTAGGTCCGTAAGGTGCTGCGACATACTTGCCTGCACGCCCACTGAGAACTCGTCCCATAGGGTAAACCCAGAGCCAACACCGACCCAGTCGGTTTCATCAACAGGCAGCCGAAAGGCATTGGGTGCGATCACCACCTCATCACTCTGCAAGCTCAGAGCATCGTTCAGGCAATGCCAGCTGGCGGCATAAACCTCCCCCATCCGCGCATCCAGTGCGGTGACGACATGGCGGTAGTGATAGCGGCGGTGCGCCTGAAGCGCCAAAGCCTCTAAGGTCGAGACGCCGAGCAAAGGGCAATCCAAGCCAAACGCCAGCCCTTGAGCGGCACCGGCGGCAATGCGCAGGCCGGTAAACGAGCCAGGGCCGCGTCCAAAGGCAATGGCATTTAGCGCCTGGGGCGTGATACCGGCATCCGCCAGCAGCTCGTCCACCATCGGCATTAAGCGCTTAGTGTGTGCCCGGGGGGTCATCTCAAACCGCGCTAAACATTCACGCTGACCGTCCACTTGGCGGAGCAGCGCCGCAGAGCAGGCGCTGGAGGAGGCATCCAGTGCCAAAAGGTATAACGACGACATAGCGGTGTTGCACTCTGTAAAAATAGGCCCCTAGTATACCGCCACACGTCCTTAACGACGATGGCCCGCAGGAAGCCTGCGGGCCATCGTTAAACGCGAAGCGACGGTGTAATTAGCTCAGCGCTTCTTTCACTTGGCGGGTAATGTCCGCCACGCTGCCCACGCCCTCTACGCGGTGGTACTGGGGCGCGGCGGCTGGGTCTTCTTTCGCCCACTGTTTGTAGTATTCCACCAGCGGCGCGGTTTGGTCGTGGTAGACCGACAGACGGTTGCGTACCGTAGACTCTTGATCGTCTTCACGCTGAATCAGCGCTTCGCCGGTCACATCGTCTTTGCCCGGCTCTTTGGGCGGATTGTGCTCAACATGGTACACGCGGCCAGACGCCGGGTGAACACGTCGTCCCGCCAAGCGGTTGACGATCTCTTCATCCGGCACGGCGATTTCCAGTACGTGGTCAAGCTTGACGCCACCCTCTTTCATGGCGTCCGCTTGGGGAATCGTGCGTGGAAAACCGTCGAACAGGAAGCCATTCTCGCAATCGGGCTGGCTGATGCGCTCTTTGACCAGGTCGATGATGATGTCATCTGACACCAGACCACCGCTGTTCATGATTTCCTTAACTTTAAGGCCCAATTCAGTGCCGTCCTTGATAGCGGCGCGCAGCATATCCCCGGTGGAAATTTGAGGGATCTTAAACTGCTCGCAAATAAATTGAGCTTGAGTCCCCTTCCCCGCGCCGGGGGCACCCAACAGGATTAAACGCATGGCACTGCTCCTTGAATGATTGTCTTGAATGGTAGTGATAGGTGAAATCAATGAATTGACAATAACCGTGCCGTTCAGGCGACACAACTCCCCAAAAGCCTGAGAGCACGATTATTTTATGTTTTTTTAAGCGAAAACAGCATGGTGAAGAGCTTTAGTACTTTGGTCACCCCCTTCATGCGCTGATCGCCACGCTTAAGTTCCTCAGCAGTTATAAACACAAGCGGCGCCCATGGGGCGCCGCTTGGGGCTTGCTCAATGACCGTTTACAGCAGTAAACGACGGATATCGGTGAGCACGTCCGCCAGGAAGGCGGTGAAACGTGCGGCGTCCGCTCCGTTGATCGCGCGGTGATCGTAGGAGAGCGACAGCGGCATCATCAAGCGCGGCTGGAAGGCACTGCCATCCCATACCGGCTTCATTTGCGCTTTCGACACGCCCAAGATCGCGACCTCAGGGGCGTTGACGATCGGTGTAAAGGCCGAACCACCAATCGAGCCAAGGCTCGAAATAGTAAAGCAGCCACCGGTCATCTCTTCCCGCTTGAGCTTCTTGGTTTGCGCCTTCTTGCCTAGCTCGGCCATCTCCTTGGCAATCTCGATCAAGGATTTCTTATCGGCATCGCGCAGCACAGGCACCATCAAGCCATCCGGCGTATCCACCGCGATGCCGATGTGGACGTACTTTTTCCACACCAGTGTATCGCCGTCGCCTTTTAGGCTGACGTTGAACTGCGGGAACTTACGCAGCGCAAAGGCACAGGCTTTGACCAGGAACGGTAGCGGCGTAAGCTTCGCTCCCTGGGCTTCGGCTTCCGCCTTCATGGCTTTACGGAAGTTCTCAAGCTCGGTGATATCCGCTTCGTCGAACTGGGTCACGTGGGGCACGTTGAGCCAGCTGCGATGCAGGTTAGTCGCGCCCATCTTGAGCAGGCGACCCATCGGCTTCTCTTCCACGTCACCAAACTGGCTGAAGTCGACTTCCGGCACGGCGGGAATGCCGGCACCACCGCTAGCGGCGGGGGCGGCTGCCTGGGCTTTGCCCTGGTTGGCAATCGCTTGCTTGACGTAGGCCTGCACGTCCTCTTTCAGCACGCGGTCTTTCGGGCCGCTGGGCTTCACGAGGCCAAGGTCGACACCCAGCTCACGGGCCAGCATACGCACGGCAGGGCCTGCGTGCACCAGCTTACCGTCGCGGGGCTTATGCGCGGCCATTTGCGCTTCGGGGCTGGGGGTTCCAGCCGGTGTCGGCGCGGCGCTCGACTGGCTAGCACTGCTCTGCGCCCCTTTACCGCCTGAGGCTTTCTCGGGTGCCGCTTTTTTCGGTGCCGCTTTCTTGGCACCTGCGACTTCCATATAGCCGATCACGTCGCCTTCAGAGACGGTGTCACCCTCTTTGACGGTCAGCTCCAGAATCTTACCTTTATAGGGGCTAGGCACGTCCATGGAGGCTTTGTCAGACTCCAGGGTGATCAGCGGGTCTTCGACGTCAACCTCGTCACCGGCGGCGACGCCAATTTCGATAATCGGCACGTCGGAAGCGCCCGAGAGATCCGGCACGCGAATCTCTTTACGCTCCGGCTCGCCGCTGCCGCTCTCTTCGTCGGCCGCTTCTTCTTCGGCAGGCTCGCTAGCCGGTGCGGGCTCGTCTGCTTGAGCAGGCGCGCCCTCGTCGGCTGTATCGTCGCCACCGACGATTTCCATCTGGCCGATCACGTCGCCTTCGGAAACGGTATCGCCCTCTTTCACCGTCAGCGCCACAATCTTGCCGCTGTGCGGACTGGGCACGTCCATGGAGGCTTTATCGGACTCCAGGGTAATCAGCGTATCTTCGGCGTTGACCTCATCGCCTGCGCCGACCGCGACGTCGATAATCTCGACGTTGTCAGAGCCACCCAGATCCGGGACTTTGATATCCACGGTTTGCTTGCCGCCGCTGGCTTTTTTCGGTGCGGGGGCCGCTTCTTGCTGTTTGGCGGGCGCGTCGTCTGGCTGGCTGTCTTCAGCGGTAGCTTCCGGCTCGGCATCGCTCTCACCGCCGCCTTCCACTTCCAGCTCAACGATATCGTCGCCTTCCGAGACTTTATCGCCCTCTTTGACCAGCACTTTGATGACCTTGCCGCCTTTCGGGGCCGGTACATCCATGCTGGCTTTGTCGGATTCCAGAGTGATCAGGGTGTCTTCCGCTTCAATGACGTCGCCTTCCGACACCGCAATCTCGATGATTTCGACATCGGTATCGCCACCGATATCGGGAACTTTGATGATTTCGCTACTCAAGGTCGCGCTCCTTCCAAATCGGATCGAGCCGGCGGGCAACTGCCCGCCGGGCAGCGGTTTAGCTGGTCAGCGGGTTCGGCTTGTTGGCGTCGATGCCATACTTCTTCAGCGCTTCCCCGACGTGCTTACGGTCAATGTCGCCGCGGTCGGCCAGGGCGCGCAGCGCCGCAACGGTGACGAAGTAGCGGTCTACTTCAAAGAAGTAGCGCAGCTTCTCGCGAGTATCGGAACGGCCGAAGCCATCGGTACCCAGCACGGTGTAGTCGCTCGGCACCCACGCACGCACCTGGTCGGCATAGAGCTTCATGTAATCGGTAGAGGCGATCACCGGGCCGTCACGGCCTTCCAGGCACCGGGTAACGTGAGGTTTGTTGGCCTCGGCATCCGGGTTCAGGAACGCTTCACGCTCCAGCAGCAGCGCTTCACGACGCAGCTCGTTGAAGCTGGTCACACTCCAGATATCCGCACCGATGCCCCAGTCGTTGGCCAGCAGCTCGGCCGCTGCCTCGACTTCACGCAGAATGGTGCCGGAGCCCATCAGCTGAACGCGACCTTTGTCACCCTGGGTCTCTTTGAGCAGGTACATACCTTTGACGATATCGTCAGCCGGTACGTTCTCAAGCTCGGGGTGCTCGTAGTTCTCGTTCATCACGGTCAGGTAGTAGAAGCAGTTCTCTTGATCCGTGAACATGCGCTTCAGACCGTCTTGCACGATGACCGCCACTTCGTGGGCGTAGGTCGGGTCGTAGCTGCGGCAGTTGGGGATGGTAGAGGCCTGGATCAGGCTGTGGCCATCCTGGTGCTGCAGGCCTTCACCGTTGAGGGTGGTACGCCCTGCGGTGCCGCCAACCATAAAGCCGCGTGCCTGCAGATCGCCTGCGGCCCACGCCAAGTCGCCGATACGCTGGAAGCCGAACATCGAGTAGTAGATGTAGAACGGCAGCAGCGTGACGTTGTTATTGCTGTAGGAGGTCGCGGCGGCAATCCACGCCGACATCGCGCCTGCTTCCGAGATACCCTCTTCGAGAACCTGACCTTTCTGGTCCTCGCGGTAGTACATGATCTGGCCTTTATCGACCGGCTCGTACTTCTGGCCTTCCGAGGTGTAGATACCGAGCTGACGGAACATACCTTCCATGCCGAACGTACGCGCTTCGTCCGGAATGATCGGCACGACCTGCTTGCCCAGCTTCTTGTCTTTTACCAAGCCATTCAGAATCCGCACGAACGCCATGGTGGTCGAGACTTCGCGCCCTTTGGAACCGCCCATTTGCGAGGCAAAGGTCTTGTCTTCCAGGCTTGGAATGTCCAGTGGGTCAAACGTGCTACGGCGGCTCGGCAGGTAGCCGTTGAGGCGCTCGCGCTGCAGGTGCATGTACTTCAGCTCGGGCGAGTCTTCGTCCGGCTTGTAGTACGGTACGTCCTTGAGCTGCTCATCGGTGAGCGGAATGCCGAAGCGATCGCGGAATTTCTTCAGCGCCTCGTACTCCATGCTCTTCACCTGGTGGGCTTCGTTGGCCGCTTCGCCATCGCCGCTGCCCATGCCGTACCCTTTCACGGTATGCGCCAGGATCACCGTCGGCTTGCCGTTGGTGGTATTGACCGCTTCGTGATAGGCCGCGTAGACCTTGAACGGGTCGTGGCCACCCCGGTTGAGCTTCCAGATATCTTCGTCGGAGAGGTCTTTGACCATCGCCTCGGTTTCGGGGTACTTACCGAAGAAGTGCTCACGGGTGTAAGCACCACCGTTCGCCTTGTAGTTCTGGTACTCACCGTCGACCGCTTCGTCCATACGCTTTTGAAGGATGCCTTTCTTATCCTTCTCAAACAGCGGATCCCAATGGCGGCCCCAAACAACCTTGATTACATTCCAACCGGCACCACGGAAGACGCCTTCCAGCTCGTCCATCACGCGGGAGTTTCCGCGTACCGGACCGTCCAGGCGCTGCAGGTTACAGTTGATCACGAAGATCAGGTTATCGAGGTTCTCACGGCCAGCGAGGGAGATCGCGCCCAGGGATTCCGGCTCGTCACACTCGCCGTCACCCATGAAGCACCAGATCTTGCGGTCGTGCATGTCTTTCAGCTCACGGTGATGCAGGTACTTCATCACGTGGGCTTGGTAAATGGCCTGGATCGGGCCAAGCCCCATGGAGACCGTCGGGAACTGCCAGTAGTCCGGCATCAACCACGGGTGCGGGTAGGAGGAGAGGCCGTCGCCGTCGACTTCGCGGCGGAATCGGTCCATCTGCTCTTCCGTCAGGCGGCCTTCCAGGAAGGAGCGCGCGTAGATGCCCGGTGCCACGTGGCCCTGAATGTAGATCAGGTCGCCTTCGAAGTCGCCTTTAGGGGCGCGGAAGAAGTGGTTAAAGCCGACATCGTACAGCGTGGCGGACGACATAAAGCTTGCAATGTGCCCCCCTAACCCCGGGTTCGCCCGGTTGTTACGAATGACCTGGGCAATGGCGTTGTAACGGATCAAAGAGCGAATCCGACGCTCCATGAACAGATCGCCCGGCATGGGCGCTTCGCGGTGAACCGGGATCGTATTACGGTGGGGGGTTGTCACCGAGAAGGGCACCTTCATCCCGTCCCGGCGCAGGCGATCCGCCAGGCGGGTCATCAGGTAGCGGGCACGATCTTCGCCCTCACGATCCAGTACCGATTCCAGGGATTCCAGCCACTCCGTGGTTTCGACCGGATCGAGATCTTCTCTTGTCTCCAGACTCATAGAGGTCTCTCCGAATGACGATAAATGACAATGAGCCCCGCCAACCCTTAGGGCCTGGGGCGGCTGCGGTGTTTAGCCACCACAGGCCAAACAATGGCACGGCGCCTTAGCACCGTGCGGGGGTTTTCGTTCTACATTCAACAAGCTACGCTCGTCTTGATGTAGTAAAGCTACACTTATGCGGTAAAGATTAGCCTTTTGTATATGCGAAGATACCGCAAAGTCGCCACGCTGCCAATTCCAGCGAGCTGTAAAAGGCCATCTAAAACAAACTATTGCACTGCAACATGAGCGCTTTATAAGACTTTCGCCGCTGCGACTAACGCTATCACCATGTAGTTAAACTACCGTTTTATTTGCTGATGTTAGAACCACTTAAATTGCAATTTTAACCTAACCGCCCGCCGCAACAGCGTGGGCTGCAAACAGCCGCTGACGAAAATAGGCCCAGTCAAACGCAGGTCCGGGGTCGGTTTTACGCAGCGGCGCCACTTTGGCGTGGCTGGTGATTCGATTCGCCGTTAGCGCAGGGTAACGCGCCATCAGCCAGCACGTTGCCTCCACTAAAGCGGCATACTGCGCTTTAGTAAAAGGCGTTTGATCATCGCCTTCCAGCTCAATGCCAACAGAAAAGTCGTTTAACGCCGAACGCCAAATGCCCATCCCAGGGTCCCACCAGCAGGAGCGGCCGGCGTGCCAGGCGCGCTGTTCGGTATTGACGAACTGGATACACTGGCCATCCCGCCGGATCAGCAAATGCGCCGATACCTTCAGGTGGCAAATATCGGCAAAAAAGGGATGCGCGCTTGGGTCCAAGCGATTGGTAAATAGCGCTTCAATGGCATCGCCCGAGAATTGCCCAGGCGGCAGGCTGATGGCATGGAGCAGCAGCAGCGACACTTCGTTTTGGGGTCGGGCATCCTGGTTAGGCGAGGCTATCTGATACGCCTTGTGCCACTGCCCTGGTACGCTTTCTTTATTCATGAGCGCATACGCTCCTCTACGTTAGCGTTCTGTTTCACTATAATGCCCATCATCGAAGACGACGCCCAGAGAACTCATCGCTATGGATTATCAAACCGCTCTTGCTGAAGAGATTCGCGCCTGTGCCGCCCGCCTGTTGGCTGAAGACGTTGGCGCGGGTGATATTACGGCACAGCTGATTCCCGACAACCAGTGGGCAACCGCGAAGGTGATTACCCGTGAACCCGCCGTGCTGTGTGGCGTTGCCTGGGTGGATGAGATTTTTCGTCGCCTGGATGGTCGCGTTACCCTACGCTGGCAGGCAGCCGACGGCGACCGCCTGGAGGCAGACCAGTGCTTTCTAGAGCTGGAAGGCCCAGCCCGCAGCCTGCTGACGGGGGAGCGAGCAGCGCTTAATATGCTGCAAACGCTATCAGCTACCGCTACAGCCACGCGGCGCTACGTTGATTTAATTGAAGGTACCGGCGTTCGCCTACTGGATACTCGCAAGACCCTGCCCGGCCTGCGGCTGGCTCAGAAGTATGCCGTCACCTGCGGCGGCGGGCACAATCACCGCATTGGTTTGTGGGATGCGTTCTTAATCAAAGAGAACCACATTGCGGCCTGCGGCGGCATCCAAGCGGCGGTCGCCCAGGCTCGCAAGCTGGCCAGCGACCTACCGGTCGAAGTGGAAGTGGAGACCTTTGAGGAGCTGGATCAAGCCCTGGCCGCCGGTGCCGATATCGTGATGCTGGATAACTTCGCCATTGAAGACCTGCACGTGGCGGTGGAAATCAATGGCGGACGCGCCACTCTGGAAGCCTCCGGCAATGTGGATGACACCACGCTAAAAGCGATTGCCGACACCGGCGTAGACTGCATTTCTAGCGGCGCGCTGACAAAAGATGTGAAGTCCATCGACCTGTCGATGCGTATCACCCAAACCTTTAACGTCTGAGCGGCTAGGTTTCCACTGCGTTTAGCTGCTTGACGAGCCGGTAGCGCTGTAGCATCTCGCCGCTGCGCTCTACCCACTGCTCGCCGTGGTTCACGAAGCCTCGGCGTAGCAAGCGCTCGTAGAGTACCAGGCTCGCCTCGATCTCCACCTGGGAGACGCCATGTTCAAGCAGAATGCGCTCGGCATGGATCAGCAGCGTGGTGCCGATGCCACGGCCTGTTAACGAAGGCCACACGTAGAGCGTTTCAATACGCCCGGCGCTGATATTCAGCTCCAAAAAGCCGACGCAGCGGCCATCGCAGGCGGCGACCAGCGTGGTGTAGAGTGCTTGGCGCGCCGCCCAGGCACTTGCCTCGCGGGGCAGCGCATTGGCCCACGCACGGCGCTCGTCCAACCCATAGTGGGTAGCCGCCCCCTGCATCACCGCATGGTAAAATACTTCGGCCTGGTCAGCGGCATCCTTCGCCAGCGCCGCCCGATAAGTCACTCGCGCCGTTGGCACCGGGGATGCCACGCGTTCGTTAGTTTTCAACATGCTTCGCCTCAATGCGATTCATCTACTAGCAACGGACAACCGACTGCCTGTCGCCAGCCGGCTATTTTATACTCATCGCTGCGTAAGGCCACGGGTTTATAGATTATAGGTTTATAGAACACAGGTTTATAAAACATAGGTTTATAAAACATAGATTTATAAGCCGCGGCTTGATAAGACCCGTGCTGACGAGCCTTGTGCTTATCAACACGCTTTTTCATTCACCACGTTGGCGCCGGCCAACGTCCACAGGGCAGTGCCATGCACGATCCTTCAGACAGCGCGCCATTTGCACTCACACCTATTGGCCATATCGTCAGCGACTACCCGGATAAGTTCGGTGTTCCCCGCCAACCAGGGTTGGCGCCAGCGGCCAATGCCCGTTTAGTGCTCGTACCGCCGTTTGATGATCCTCTCACCGTACGGGGCCTGGAAGATTTTAGCCACCTATGGGTGTCGTTTATTTTCCATCAAAGCCCTGTCCGCTGGACGCCGCTAGTGCGTCCGCCGCGCCTGGGCGGCAACCGTAAAGTCGGCGTATTTGCCAGCCGCAGCACCCACCGTCCTAACCGGCTGGGGCTTTCACTGATTGAGCTATCGCATATTGATACCCAGCACGGAGTATGCCTCCATTTAGCAGGCTGCGATCTGGTGAGCGGTACGCCGGTGGTCGATATTAAACCCTACTTGCCCTGGGCCGAAGCCAAGCCCGAGGCGCGAGCAGGGTTTGCCCCCAGCGCCCCGCCCCTGCTGCCTGTCAGCTTTAGCCAGGCCGCCCAGGCCAGCCTTGCTGCCCGCGCCGATGGAGCGTCGCTACATGCCCTGATTGAGCAGGTATTGGGCCAGGACCCACGCCCCGCGTACCAGCGTGAGGGGCAGAGCAAGCGCATTTACGGGGTACGGCTGCGGGATGTAGATGTGAAATTCCAAGCGGTACAAGAAACACCCTTTGAAAACGACACCACCACCCTGAGGGTGGTGGCGATTGACCCGCTGACTGACTAAACGGCGTTAGGCGGGAAAGGTAATTCCCAAGCGGCGGCCGACTTCCTCGTAGGCTTCGATGACGCCACCCAAGCCCTGGCGGAAGCGGTCTTTGTCCAGCTTCTCCCGGGTGTTGGCATCCCATAAACGGCAGCCGTCTGGAGAGAACTCATCGCCCAGCACTACCTCGCCTTTGAACACGCCGAACTCCAGCTTGTAATCCACCAGCAGCATATCGCCTTCGGCAAATAGCTGTTTGAGGATGTGGTTCACCTTAAAGGTCAGCGTCTTCATTTTAGCGAGCTGTTCGGGGGTGGCCCAGCCAAAGGTTTCCGCTAGCGACTCGTTGATCATCGGGTCGCCCTTCTCATCGTTCTTTAAGAACAGCTCGAAAGTCGGCGGGTTAAGGGCGATCCCCTCTTCCACACCCAAGCGCTTCACCAGGCCGCCCGCAGCAATGTTGCGGACTACGCACTCGACCGGAATCATCTGCATTTTTTTGACCAGGCTTTCGTTGTCGGAAAGCTGCTTCTCAAAATGCGTTGGGATACCGCCCTCTTCCAAACGCTGCATGATGAAAGCGTTAAAGATGTTGTTGACCATCCCTTTACGGGCCAGCGCTTCTTTCTTCTTACCATCGAAGGCGCTGGTGTCATCACGAAAGTGCAGCACCAGCAGGTCAGGGTCGTCAGTGGTGTAGACGGATTTTGCCTTACCGGCATAGAGTTCTTGGCGCTTTTCCATGGAGGCTCCGTGAGAAAGTGAGAGTCAAAGGGTTAACGTAAGTAGCCGGAGACACGCTCAAGCAACTCGCGCTGGTCATCAGCGCTAAAACTACGCTCGCTGGCGTTAATAGCGCGCAGCACGGTTTGGTCACCGTCGGGCTCTAACGCTAGGCGAATCTGCTGTGACATACGGCGGACATCGGGGCTAAAGACGATCTGCAGCGGGTTACGTCCACGCTCGGTTTCCGTCATGTACTCCACCAAAAACTCATAGTTATCGGCGGAAGTTTCGAGCAGGTCGCGCTGCCCCTCTTGGGTAAAATCAAGCGATAAGTAGTGGTTCAACTCTGCCCAGACGCGGTCGATGGGCTGCGGAATCACCACCTCCCACTCATCGCCCTGCTGGCGCAGTTGTAGCGTTTGCTCGTTGGCAAGGCGCTGTGCTGTCCAGGAGGAAGAACTGGCTGTGGCGCTACGCGCGCCCAGATACTGCTCCAGCGCCGCCAAGCAGCTCTCAACACTTTGGCCACCCTGATCGCAGCGCACCTCACTGCTACCGGCGCGCATGGCGCTCTGCAGGCTTAGTGTGGCTTGCGGAGTCACGATCACGCCCTGGTTGGCGCTGCTCTGCTGAACGGGGAGCTGGCGGCTACGCACAAAGGCTTCCAGCTGCGGCCAAACGGTACCAGGGTCGGCGGCGACGACTAACCAGCTCTGATCACCGGCCTGGCGGCGCTCGACGTACTCAGGCTCCAGCCCGCTGCCAATAGCCAGCGACTGGGGTGGCTCGATCTCGGCCGGCTCGTCGATACTTGTGCCCTCTACAGCCACCTGGGGAACCGGCATTGCATCGCGGTAACGCTGGGTGTTGCGGGAGTCAGGCAGCACAAGAGGCGGCGCGGGAGCCGCTTCGGTGTAGTCCAAGTTGCGGTCGTGGTAGTAACCCTCGCGCGCGCAACCTGCCAGTGTGACAGCGGCTGCGAGTGCCAGCGGTATCCATTTAAGCGCACGTTGTTCAAGCACAGAGCTCATCAAGCCACCTTAACAGTCAACAGATCAGTTACCCGGCAGGCCATGCCATCACCGGGTAGCAAAAGGGTTCTTAGCGCCGGGATTACTCCTCTATGACGCCCGCCAGTTGCAGCGCTTCGCTTACCGTGCCGTGGTATTTCTCCGACAGCCAGGTGAGCGGCAGACGAATACCGGCGTCCATGTACCCCATGCGATGCAGTGCCCACTTAACAGGAATAGGGTTAGACTCAATGCCTAAGTTGGTATGCAGCGGCATGAGGCGCGTATTGATTTGGTGTGCCTTGTCGGCGTCGCCAGCCACGGCAGCCGCGCATAGGTCATGCATGGCTTTAGGAGCAACGTTCGCGGTCACGGAAATATCGCCATGTCCGCCCATCAGCATAAAGTCACAGGCCGTCGCGTCGTCACCCGAGTAAAGCATGAAGTCGCTGCCTTTCAGGCGTGAGATTAGATCCTCAGCGCGCTCAAGGTTCCCGGTCGCATCTTTCAGGCCGATAATATTGTCCACTTCCGCCAAGCGAACCACGGTCTCGTTATAGAGATCAGAGCAGGTGCGGCCCGGCACGTTGTATAGGATTACCGGCAGCTTGCTGCCTTCGGCGACAGCTTTAAAGTGCCTATACAAACCTTCTTGAGTAGGCTTGTTGTAGTAAGGGCAAACCGACAGGCAGTAGTCCGCGCCTACTTCACTTGCATAGCGCGCCAGCTCAACCGCTTCAGAGGTGGCGTTCGCCCCTGTACCAGCAATGACCGGAATGCGGCCATTCACCTCTTCCACCACGCTACGAATCACATCGAAGTGCTCGGCAAAAGACATGGTAGTGGGTTCACCCGTGGTACCCGCAGCGACGATGGCGTCGGTGCCATTATCGAGGTGGAAGTTCACCAGGCGACGAAGCGCCTCCCAGTCGATGTCGCCATTGACTTTCATCGGCGTCGCCAGGGCGACAATGCTGCCTGTGATCATCCGTATTTTCCTCACCTGCAAAAAGTTGAAATCAAGCTGCCACGCGGGATGCAATGACGTACATTGAGTGAAACCGCGGCGCTGATGCTTTGCAGGAGCACGCTCACCCCTGCCCATAAACAGCAAATGGTACTCAGGCGATTCGAACCTGTACAGCGTAAAGCGCTGCGAGTTTGCTTAATGCTTTGACAGCAGCCCAGTGCTTGCGTGTAATTCTTCATGAAAGTCACCCCAATAAGGAGCCTTTATGGCGATTGAACTTGGCAAGCCCGTCCCTGATTTTTCCGCCACCGCCACCGGCGACACCACTATCACACTGTCGCAACTGCGCGGCAAACAGGTAGTGATCTACTTCTACCCGAAAGCCAGCACGCCAGGCTGCACCACCGAAGGCGGCGACTTTCGTGATCGCAAAGCCGCCTTTGACGCCGCCAATACCGTGGTCATCGGCGTATCCCGGGATGGACTGCGCGCCCAGGAGAACTTTAAAGCCAAGCAGGACTTCAATTTTGAGCTGATCTCCGACAAGGACGAAGCGGTCTGCCAACTGTTTGACGTCATCAAACTCAAGAAGATGTACGGCAAGGAGCACCTAGGCATCGAGCGCAGCACCTTCTTGATTGATCGTGATGGTAAGCTTGCCCGAGAGTGGCGCGGCGTAAAAGTACCCGGCCATGTGGAGGAAGTGCTTGCAGCGGCCCAGGAATTGAATAGCCAATAATCGCGCTCGCGGCTGTGCCCGAAAAAGGGGCACAGCCAAGCTCACATTAATCTTGCTCAAGCTGCGGCGGTCGATTCGCGAGCCGGCCCTCAAGCCCCCTTGGCCATGCATAGACCAGCGCTTTGAGTAGCGTTGCCAGTGGGATGGCAAAAAACACCCCCCAAAATCCCCAAATACCGCCAAAGAACAGCACTGCCACAATAATCGATACTGGGTGGATATTATTGGTTTCCGAGAACAGCACCGGCGCCAACACGTTGCCATCCAGCGCTTGCAGCACCCCATAGGCAATTAGCACATAGACAAACTGGTCGCTGATACCAAAATGGAAGCCCGCTACCGCTGCCACGGGAATCGTCGCTACGGCCGCGCCAATGTAAGGCACCAGAACGGAAAACCCAACCAGCACTGCCAGCAGGGCTGTATAGGGCAAGCCAAAAAAGGCGAAGGTAAAAAACGAGACAGTTCCGACAATAATAATCTCTATTGCCTTGCCACGGATGTAGTTGGCAATTTGCCGATCCATTTCATGCCAGATGCGAGTGAGCAGCGTGCGCTTTTGCGGCAGTAGCGATAGCGTAAACCCTACGAGCGCCTCTCGGTCTTTCAGCATAAAAAAGACCAGGATTGGCACCAGCACCAGATAGATGATCAGTGACATAATATTGCCCAGCGAGGCCAGTGAGAGCGTTAAGGCACGCTGCCCTAGCTGGCTTATTTCCCGTCCAGCGACGCCAATCCAGCTCTGCATTTGGTCAGGAGTCACTAAATTGGGATATTGTGCCTGCAGTTGATCCAGCCACTCCTGACCGCTGGCAAACATGCGCGGCGTCTCTTGCACCAGCCCCACCAGCTGATTCCAAATCAGTGGCATTAAAATAAATGCCAGCGTCAGCAGCACGCTGACAAAGGCTAAAAACACCAGTATCACCGCTAGCAGATGAGGCACGCCGCGCCGCGTGAGCGCGCTAACCACGCCTTGCAGTAAAAACGCCAGCACCAACGCGGTAAAGAACGGTGCCAACATGCGGCCAAACCAAATAATGGCGGCAAACCCCGCCACCAGTACCACCAGAAGAATTAACGCCTCTTCGTCTGAAAAGTAGCGCTCTACCCAACTTTTCAGAATGCTGCGCATGGTCATGAGTGGGTGTTCCCTGCTTTACGTATCCAAAAAACATACACGTCGCCACGCTGCACCCGCGCTTCCATTACGTGGTCGCTTAGTTCGGTAAACGCAGCCATATCCCGCCACGAGCCGGCATCGGTCGCGCTGACCTCCAACAGTTGGCCCGGCGCAAGGCTCGCCAGTGCCTGCTTTGCTTTTAGCAGCGGTAGCGGGCAGTGCAATCCGGTGGCGTCCAATACCCTATCGGGCTGAACCCCTTCGGCTAACCCAGACGCTGTTTGTTCAGACATACCCTCTCCCCCAAAATGCTGCTTCACATGTTGCTAAATCGTTTAATGGCTACATAACGACAGCATTGTTGCATAAACTGCTTTTTTCGCGATGCCCGCCGTGAAATTGATTTAACGGCACTTCCCTGCCTGAATCAATGTCACACCGTTGTTTGCTGCGCCTACTACCTGAACGAATGGGGATGCCATGCTGCACTTTAGACCCGTTTACCCTCGCTGGGCCTGCGCGCTAGCGCTATCGCTCAGCGCCATGTGCATTAGCTTGCCTAGCTATAGCTTCGATGACTATCAGCTGCCCAGCCTAGGGGGTACGTCGGCATCGGTAAGTAATGAGGAGTTTCGCCTTGGCCGCGCATGGCTGCGCCAGTTTCGCGCCCAGGCGCCGCAGTGGCAGGACCCTATCGTCAGCGATTATTTAGAGAGTTTGGTGGCACGCTTGGCACCCTACAGCCAACTGGGTAGCCTGCAAACCACGACGGTGATGGTCGATAACCGTTCGCTCAACGCCTTTGCGGTCCCAGGCGGCGTAGTAGGTATCAATTCAGGGCTGTTTGCCTTTGCCGAAGACGAAGGCGCTTTTGTGTCGGTGATTGCCCACGAGCTAGGGCACCTCTCCCAGCGCCACTATGCTCGCGGCAGCGCTCGCGCGGAGCAAACCCAGCTGCCCGCCATGGCGGCCATGCTAGCGGGTATGCTGATTGCCGCCAGCGGCGGTGGCGATGCGGGCATTGCCACCGCCATGGGCTCCCAGGCGGCGTTGATTCAGGACCAGCTCGCCTACTCCAGGCGCTTTGAGCAGGAGGCCGACCGCATCGGCCTGCAGGCCATGGCGGAGGCAGGCTACGACCCAGAAGCCATGGTGCGTATGTTCGATACCATGCAGCGGCTTTCACGACTTCAGGGCGGCACGCCGCCAGAGTTCTTGCTGACCCACCCCGTCTCGGACAGCCGCCTGAGCGACGCCCAGGCGCGGGTATCGCAACTCAGCGTCGCCAGCCGTTACACCAGCAACACCCTGTACGATATGATGCGCGCCCGGGCTCTGCTGAGCATCTACCGCAACACGCCCCAGCAGGCAGCTTCGCGGCTAGCTCAGGAGGATGCCGAGGAGCCTGCACTGCGCTACATCGACGCGCTGATAGCGGCGCGCAACGGCCAGACCGATCGCGCGTTGCAGGTGCTCGATCAACTCGCCAACGAGCTTCCGGACTACGGCATGCTGCCCGCCACGGCGGCGAATGTTGCCCTAGAAGCGCAGCGCTACGATGAGGCCATTGCCCGCAGCCAGCGGCTGCTGCGGCTGATGCCTAACTACCTGCCAGCGCAGCTTACCCTGGCGGAGGCGCAGCTACAGCGCGACCCAGAAGCAGCTTACGACCTGCTTCGGGATATCACCGCGCAGCATCCAGAAAACCCTCAGGGCTTCAACCTGCTGGCGGAGGCTGCCGGGCGCAGCGGCTTTAACGGTTGGGGGCATCTGGCCCGCGCCGAGCACCTACAGCTTACCGGCCGCGTGGACCGAGGCATTCGCCAGTTGAGTATTGCCAAAGACGCCGCTCAGCAGGAAAACGATACCCAAGCGCTGGCACGCATTGAACAGCGCAGAGAAGCGTTTCTTGAGTACCGCGAAGCGCTGGAGAAGTTTTAGCGCCAATGCAAAAAAGCCCGACGCATAGCGTTCGGGCTTTTGGCTCACTGTAGAAACGTTGCGCTTATGTTTAAGCGTTAAAGCTCAGCATCCGCTCAAGGGGTTTTAGCGCCTGCTGGCGCAGCGCATCATCGACGAAAATTTCGCCGCTGCCTTCACGCAGCGCTCCGGCCAGGTTATCCAGCGCGTTCATCGCCATCCAAGGGCAGTGAGCGCAGCTACGGCACGTAGCGCCGTTGCCCGCCGTGGGCGCTTCAAACAGTGTTTTGTCGGGAACCGCCTGCTGCATCTTGAAGAAGATGCCGCGGTCGGTGGCAACAATCAGCTTGTCATTGGGCAGAGTTTGTGCCGCTTTGATGAGCTGCGAGGTGGAGCCAGCCACATCGGCCAGCTTCACAACGGAATCCGGCGATTCGGGGTGCACCAACACGGCGGCATCCGGATAAAGGCGCTTTAAATCTTCAATGCCTTTGGCCTTGAACTCCTCGTGCACGATGCAGGCACCGTCCCACATCAACATATCCGCGCCGGTTTTTTTCTGAATATAGCCACCTAGATGCTTATCCGGTGCCCAGAGGATTTTTTCGCCCTTCGCCTGCAGATGCTCGATGACCTCTACGGCAATCGAGGAGGTCACCACCCAGTCAGCGCGCGCTTTTACCGCCGCCGAGGTGTTGGCGTACACCACGACCGTACGGTCTGGGTGGGCGTCGCAGAACGCGCTAAACTCGTCAATCGGGCAGCCCACATCCAAAGAACAGGTCGCTTCCAGGGTAGGCATCAACACACGCTTCTCGGGGGAGAGGATCTTGGCCGTCTCGCCCATAAAGCGTACGCCCGCCACCACCAGCGTGGTGGCGTCGTGGCGGGCACCGAAGCGGGCCATCTCAAGGGAGTCAGCCACACAGCCGCCGGTCTCTTCGGCAAGCTGTTGAATGGCATCATCGGTGTAATAGTGCGCTACCAAAACGGCGTTGTTCGCCTTGAGCAGCTGTTTGATTTCAGCCACTCGCGCTTCGTCTTCCGCCGGAATACGAGTAGGGCAGTACGGGCTTGGCAGCGGAGCGTCTAGCTCTGCTTGGGAAGTCATAATAGTCATCGTGTCTACCACCGTGACGAACAGGGAATCCCCCTGCTAAACACCAGTCACGGCGCACGCGCTCCGCATGCGCCGCACTCGGGGCAACGGCCGCTGCGTCTCTCGCGGTGGCGCGTCGCCAACTTGGCCGTAACCAAAGGCCAGAGCCGCCGTGACATCTCCGGCAGCCAAACGATCTATCCATTACGCTCTATCAGCCACTATCTGTCTGTTAGTGGCTAACACTTAATTGTCACATCATTGTGGTGGACAATTATTGCCCCCTGCAAGCATAAAGTCACGCTGCAGCGCGGCAAATCATGCATAGCAAAACGCCCCTGGCAGCAAGCTACCAAGGGCGTCGAATTTGGTGGGTCGTGTAGGATTCGAACCTACGACCAATTGATTAAAAGTCAACTGCTCTACCAACTGAGCTAACGACCCAAATTTTGCTGCGCTAATACGCAAATACTAAGCATGTAAGCACTAGCGGATACCGCATTTACTTACGTCAAACAAAGCATTGAGTAGATGACGGCCTAGTGCGTTTGTTTGGTTCGGATGGTGGGTCGTGTAGGATTCGAACCTACGACCAATTGATTAAAAGTCAACTGCTCTACCAACTGAGCTAACGACCCGCCTGAACGGATGCATATAGTACGGATACAGCTTGCTAATAGCAAGCCCTTTTTTTACCTTTCGTCTAAAATAATCGCTCTCCGCACACCAAGAGCCTCACTTTGCACGCACGGAGAGCGAAAAATTATCGGCGCTTTGGCTTACGCATTGCTTGCACGGGGCGGCGCTTATGCTTGTCGCGGCTCCAGCGATTCTTCTCATCCGGCGTCAACTCGGGCACTTTGCGGATTTCCAGGTTGGCGAGCGTTGCCAGGTCATCCACCTCATCCTGGGAGAGCTCCACCCACTCACCGGCTTTCGCCCGCTTATCGAGGAAGATATTGCCGTAGCGAACGCGCTTCAGGCGGCTAACGGTGAGCCCCTGGGACTCCCACAGGCGGCGCACTTCACGGTTGCGGCCTTCCAGAATCACCACGTGGAACCAGGTGTTGATGCCCTCGCCACCAAACTCCTGCACGTCGGTGAAACGCGCGGGGCCGTCTTCCAGCATCACGCCATCGACCATGGCGACGATATGCTCGCGCTTGACGTCGCCCATGACGCGCACTGCGTACTCACGCTCTACCTGGGTAGAGGGATGCATCAAGCGGTTGGCTAGCTCACCGTCGGTGGTAAACAGCAGCAAACCACTGGTGTTGATGTCCAAACGGCCAATGGCAATCCAGCGTTCGCCTTTTAAACGCGGCAGGCGCTCAAATACCGTGCGGCGGCCTTCTGGGTCTTTACGGGTGCACAGCTCGCCTTCCGGCTTGTTATACATGATCACCCGGCGCGGCACTTCCTCTTCCGGGCGCAGCGTCACCGGGCGGTCATCAAAGCTGACCTTGTCCCGGGCTTCCACTCGGTCGCCCAGTTTGGCGACCTGGCTATTCACCTTCACTCGACCATCGGAAATGGCGGTTTCCATTTCACGGCGGGAGCCAAGGCCTGCACGGGCGAGGACTTTCTGCAGCTTTTCGCTGGTGGGCGGCGTGGTGTTGTTACTCTGACTCATGGTCGTCTGACCTCACATCGTTGGTCTGCGTGCCAGCGTCCTCATGTTGACGCTGTGCACGTGCCGCCAGCCGTGCCTCTAAATCGGCAAAGCTGAGCGGCTGGGTTAACGCCGTCTCGGCGTGGTGGTCGGCACTTGCTGCCGACGTGTTCTCATCTTTCTGGGGTGGCGCATCCTGCACGCTTTGCGCCGTTTCGTCCAGTGCTGGCGGCGGGTTTTGTTCGGATGATGTCTCCTCAAGGGAAAGCTCTTCGCTATCATCGCCGTTGACCAGGGTATGCATAGGCGGCAACGCATCCAGGGTTTTCAGGCCGAAGTCATCCAGAAAACTGCGCGTGGTGGCATACACCGCAGGGCGGCCCGGCACATCACGGTGCCCCACCACGCGTATCCAGCCGCGTTCCATCAGTGTTCGAATGATCGAACTGCTAACGCTCACGCCGCGCACATCCTCAATATCGCCCCGGGTAACTGGCTGGCGGTAGGCAATTAGCGCCAGCGTTTCCAGCAGTGCCCGCGAGTAGCGCTGGGGGCGCTCGTCCCACAGCCGCGATACCCAATGGGCCAGGCGAGGGCGAATGCGTAGCTGAAAGCCAGAGGCGGTCTCGACCAGTTCGAGCGCGCCATTTTCGTGGCGCAGCGCCAGCCGCGATAGCGCTTCCCGCAGCGCTTTGCGGGAAGGGCACTCATCGGCCAAAAATAGCGTTTCCAGGCGTTCGATGGGCAGCGGCTCGCCCGCGGCCAGCAGCGCAGCTTCAATAATATCGTCTAACGTGGTGTCTCTCACCGCGACTCCTCGTCAGGTTCAAACGCGGACTCTTCAAATGCCGAGGCGGCATCGCCCTGCTCTTCCTCCGAGCGTTCGAAAGCGTCCTCTTCCCCATCAGCCAGCGCCGCTTGGCGGGCGCGCACGTGAATGGGCGACAGCGGCGCGTTTTGGACAATCTCGATCATGGCTTCTTTCGCCAACTCTAAAATGGCCATAAAGGTCACGACCACACCGGCCCGGCCCTCTTCCAGGGTAAACAGCGCCTCAAAGGGGGTGTAGCGACCGTTCGCGCCATCCTGACTGAGCTGCTCCATGATGTTTAGCATCCGCTCGCGGGTAGAGAGCACTTCCCGACTGATCTGGTGGGCCTGAGCCAATTCTGCCCGCTTGAGAATATCGGACAGAGCGCCCAGCAGCTCATCGAGCCCCACATCAGGATGAATCACCCGAGTTTCCAGCGGAGGCAGGCCCGCCTGTACGCTAAACCAGTCCCGCCCTACCCTGGGCAGCGCATCCAACGCCTCGGCGGCCTCTTTTAACCGCTCATACTCCTGCAGGCGGCGAATCAGCTCAGCGCGGGGGTCTTCCTCCTCCTCGCCCTCTGCCTTTGGCGGGCGGGGCAGCAGCGTGCGGGATTTAATCTCTGCCAGCATGGCGGCCATCAGCAGGTACTCCCCGGCCAACTCAATCTCCATGGCTTTCATCAGCTCCACATACTCGATGTATTGGTGGGTAATGGTGGCGACATTGATGGTCAGGATGTCCAGGTTCTGGCGTCGAATTAAATAGAGCAGCAGATCCAGCGGCCCTTCGAAGGCCTCCAGAAAGACCCGCAACGCCGCAGGGGGAATGTAAAGGTCTTCCGGTAGCTGGGTGATGGGTTCATCGAACAGACGCCCAAGTGCCCCCACCACCGGCTCGGCAGTAGATTCCGTCATTTCTTGCTCTGGCGCTGCGCTTGGCGTCTCGCTCACGCGGGTCGGATCCTTCGTTGAAGTGTTAGAGTGCGGCAGTGTACCAGCGCACCTGCGGTACGGCACCTAGCCAGCATCGGCGGCTTTGCGGTAGCGCCCCTGGTAATCAAACAGCTTATCGCGGATTTGAAAGTGGCGGCCCACCTTCCGGCCCACCACAAAGTCTGGATGACGCAAGCGACGCTGCTCGCCTACCACCTCATCAGGCGTCGTCGGCTGCCATTGGCTGCCTGGCGCACGCAAGTGGGCACGCAAAAACACCGCATAAAAAGCGCGGCGCTGGGCCGGGGTTTCCAGGGCAAACCACTCGCTCAGGCTAGCGCCATCCTCATCGTAGTAGGTGGCTTTCAGGCGCGGCAGGCCTCGGCCATTGGTGGTCGCTTCCAACTGCATGCCGCTGACGCGCAGCACCTTGGCATCTTTTAGCTTTAGCGCATCCTTAAGCTTATCGTCGGCGTCCACCAGCAGTTTCTCGCAGCCGTGGCAGCGGCGGGCGGCAATATCGTTCTCTGCGCCGCACTGGTCGCACACTTTGAAGCGAAAGCGAAATTCGCACTGGCGGCGGCGCCCTGCGTCATCCTCGATCAGCCCCTGGCAGCGACGGCCAAAGTGCTCAATCACCAGCTCGCCGTCGCGCTTGCCCCAGAACAAGTTGGCGTGGCCGCAGTCTGGGCAGGCCACCTGCACCGGCTCGCTGTCGCTATCCGGCTTAGGCTCGCCGACTTCCGGGGCGTAGAGATCCCACGGATTGCCCGCGTAATCGAGTATCAAACACTCCTCTTTACCCGGCGAGAGGCGCAGCCCGCGACCTACGATCTGTTGATACAGGCTCACCGACTCCGTGGGTCGCAGGATGGCGATTAGGTCTACATGGGGCGCATCGAAGCCGGTGGTCAGCACCGCCACGTTGACCAAATACTTTAACTGGCGCGCTTTGAACGCATCGATCAGCGCAGTGCGTTCGGCCGAGACCGTCGCGCCAGTAATCAGCGCGGTCTGCTCGGCGGGCAAGTAGCCCATGATCTCTTCGGCGTGGGCCACCGTAGCGGCGAAAATCATCACCCCCTGGCGGTCGGCAGCGTACTCCACCACCTGGGCAATAATGCCCGGCGTGGCGCGGTTGCCTGCTACCACGCGGTTAAGCTCCTCCTCCCGAAACAGCCCGCTGGACGAGGGCGCAAGCGCCGAGAAGTCGTACCCCTCGATGGCCATATCCAGCCGTTTGGGTGCGGCCAAAAAGCCCTGCTTGACCATCAGACGCAGCGGCTGCTCAAACACACAGTCGGCAAAAAAGCTCTCTTCTGAACCGCGCACCATGCCGTGGTGGTGGCGATGATAGATAAAGCCCTGCCCCAAACGAAACGGCGTGGCGGTTAGGCCGAGGATTTTTAGCTGAGGATTCTGGCTCCGCAGGTGTTCGATCACCTGGCGATAGCTGGAGTCCTCCTCCAACGACACCCGATGGCACTCATCAATCACCAGCAATGTGAAGCTGGCGTCGTTGAACTGATCCAGGTTACGCACCACCGACTGCACCGAGCCGAACACCACCTGGCGGCTGGCCTCTTTGCGCTTTAACCCGGCGCTGAAGATATCCGCCTCCAGGCCGTAGGCTTGATACTTGGCGTGGTTCTGCTCCACCAGCTCGCGCACGTGGGCCAGCACCAGCACCCGCCCACGAGCAAGCCTGGCCAGCTCGGCAATCACCAGCGACTTGCCGCTGCCGGTGGGCAACACCACCACGGCGGGAGCGCTGGTGGTGCGAAAGTGGTTCACCACTCGTTTCACCGCCTCGGTTTGGTAGGGGCGCAGCGAAGGCGTTGCCATATTAGCCAAGAAAGGCGGCCCGGAGGCCGCCTTGTCAGGATGTGTCATCCATCACCTATCGGGTTGATCACATGACGTTAGCCCAGCCATACCCGCGCGTTGCGGAATAGACGCAGCCACGCGCCATCTTCGGTCCACTCCGCCGGACGCCAGGAGTTGGTGACCGCACGGGTCACCCGCTCCGGGTGGGGCATCATGATCGTCACGCGGCCATCCGGCGTGGTCAGGCCGGTAATGCCTGACGGCGAGCCATTGGGGTTGGCCGGATAGCGGGTGGTCACTTGGCCGTAGTTGTCGATGTAGCGCAGGGCAACCTGGCTGCTCGACTGCATACTACGCAAATGGGCCGTATCGCGGAACTCGGCGCGGCCTTCCCCGTGGGCAACGGCGATGGGCAGCTTGGAGCCTTCCATGCCCGCCAGCAGAATCGAGGGGCTCTTCTCGACCCGAACCATGGAAACGCGGGCCTCGAACTGCTCGGACTCGTTGCGTACAAAAGCGGGCCAATTTTCCGCACCGGGGATCAGCGTTTTGAGCTGCGAGAGCATCTGACAGCCGTTACATACGCCCAGCGAGAAGCTGTCGTCACGGGTGAAGAACGCTTCAAACTGCTCGCGGGCGCGCTCATTGAACAGCACTGACTTCGCCCAGCCGCCGCCTGCGCCCAGCACATCGCCGTAGGAGAAGCCACCACAGGCCACCAGGCCTTTGAACTCCTCCAGGGAGACACGGCCTTCCAGGATGTCGCTCATGTGCACATCCACCGCATCGAAGCCCGCTTTGTGGAAGGCCCAGGCCATCTCTACCTGACCATTGACGCCCTGCTCGCGCAACACGGCCACCGCAGGCTTGGTGGTGTTGATATACGGCGCGCTGATATCGTCGTTGATATCGAAGGTGGGCGCGGCGCTAAGGCCCGGGTCGCGAACGTCGAGCAGGTTATCGAACTCGTTCTTCGCGCATTCGGGATTATCCCGCAGCGCCTGCATGCGGTAGCTGGTTTCGGCCCAGGTACGCTGAGTCAGTTGACGTGTGGTTTCCAGCAGCGGCTCTTCAAACAGCGTGACGCGTACTTGGTCGTCGTAGCGCGGGCGGGCAATCACGCCGCAGGTTTCGATACCGGCCATGGCGAACTGGGTCAGCACCTCTTCGGTGTGCTCACGGCTTACCTGGATCACCGCCCCAAGCTCTTCGGAGAACAGCGCGTTGAAGGCCTCCACCGGCTCATCAATCAGCCAGTCGAGCTTGATCTCAAGCCCTGCGTGCCCTGCAAAGGCCATCTCCAGCAGCGTCACCAGCAGGCCGCCATCGCTGCGATCGTGGTAAGCCAATAGCTTGCCGTCGCGGTTCAGACCTTGGACCACTTCGAAAAACGCTTTCAGATCTTCCGGGTCGTCCACATCAGGGCATTCATCGCCCACCTGACCATAGACCTGCGCCAGCGCCGAGCCGCCAAGGCGGTTCTGGCCGTTACCCAGATCAATCAAAATCAGGTCGGACTCGTCCTGCTCCAGGTTGATCTGCGGCGTCAGCGTTGCCAGCGCGTCAGTCACCGGCGCAAAACCTGTGACCACTAGCGACAGCGGCGAGGTAATGCTCTTCTCTTCGGCATCGTCGCCCTCTTGCCACGCGGTCCGCATGGACATGGAGTCCTTACCCACCGGCACGGCAATCCCCAGCGCCGGGCATAGCTCCATGCCGACGGCATGAACCGCGTCGTACAGCGCCTGGTTTTCACCGGGGTGGTCGGCGGCGCTCATCCAGTTGGCGGAGAGCTTGATATCCGAGAGCTTGGCAATCGGCGCAGCCGCGAGGTTGGTAATTGCTTCGGCCACCGCTAAGCGTGCGCTAGCGGCGGGGTTGATGAGCGCCACCGGCGGGCGCTCGCCCATGGCCATGGCTTCACCGGCATGGGTGTCGAAGCTGGCGGTGGTGACCGCTACGTCGGCCACCGGCACCTGCCAGGGGCCGACCATCTGGTCGCGAGCCACTTGGCCGGTAATCGAGCGGTCGCCAATGGTAATCAGGAAGCTTTTCGAGGCCACCGTGGGCAGGCGCAGCACTCGGTCCATTGCTTCGCGCAGGTCCAGGTTATCGAGCATGACACCGGAGAGTTCGGGCGTTTGGCGCTCGAAAGAGCGTGTCATCTTCGGCGGCTTGCCAAACAGCACGCTCATGGGTAGATCAACGGGCTTGGTCTCGAAATGGCCGTCGCGCACTTCCAGGTAGTGCTCTGCCTGGGCTTCGCCCACTACCGCGTAGGGGCAGCGCTCGCGCTTGCACAGGGCGTCGAAGGTGTCGAGATCCTCTGGGGCAACGGCCAGTACATAGCGCTCCTGAGCTTCGTTACACCAGATTTCCAGCGGGCTCATGCCTGGCTCGGCATTGGGTACCGCACGCAGGTCAAACAGACCGCCACGGTTGCCGTCTTTTACCAGTTCCGGCAGGGCGTTAGACAGCCCGCCTGCGCCTACGTCGTGAATGAAGCGAATCGGGTTTTTCTCACCCAGCGCCCAGCAGCGATCGATAACTTCTTGGGCACGGCGCTCAATTTCCGGGTTTTCCCGCTGAACGGAGGCGAAATCCAAATCCGCGCTGGACTCACCGGACGCCATGCTGGACGCCGCACCGCCGCCCAGGCCGATCAGCATCGCCGGGCCGCCCATGACGATCAGCTTACCGCCGACCGGGATCTCGCCTTTTTGCACGTGTTGCGCGCGAATGTTGCCGTAGCCACCGGCAATCATGATCGGCTTGTGGTAGCCGCGACGCTCAATGCCGCCTTCGCTCAGCGCATCCTGCTCGTAGGTGCGGAAGTAGCCGGTCAGGTTGGGGCGGCCAAACTCGTTGTTGAACGCGGCGCCGCCAATCGGGCCATCCAACATAATTTGCAGGGCCGACTGCATACGCTCGGGCTTACCGTAGTCGAAGGCTTCCCAGGGCTGGACAAACTCAGGAATCCGCAGGTTAGAGACGGTAAAGCCCGCCAGACCCGCTTTCGGCTTGCCGCCGATACCGGTCGCGCCTTCGTCACGGATCTCACCGCCGGAGCCGGTGGCCGCACCAGGGAACGGTGCAATGGCCGTGGGGTGGTTGTGGGTTTCCACCTTCATCAGAATGTGGATCGGCTCTTGGTGGGCATCGTAGCTGGCCCGCTCGCCCTCGGCACCGGTGAGCGGCGTGGGGAAGAAGCGTCCGCCGTGGCTGCCTTTGATCACCGCCGCATTATCGCTGTAGGCGGAGAGCACGTTATCCGGCGAGGTGGCGAAGGTGTTCTTGATCATCTTGAACAGCGAGTGGCTCTGGGCTTCGCCGTCGATGATCCAGTCCGCGTTGAAGATTTTGTGTCGGCAGTGCTCTGAGTTCGCCTGGGCGAACATCATCAGCTCCACATCGCTAGGGTTGCGACCTAGCTCGATAAAGGCCTCAACGAGGTAGTCGACCTCATCATCCGCCAGCGCAAGGCCCAGCTCACGGTTAGCGGTCACAAGCGCATCGCGGCCGCCTTCCAGAATATCCACACTACCCAACGGTGCCGGCGAGTGGTGGGCGAATAGCTTGTTGGCATCGGCTACGTCGGCCAGCACGTTCTCGGTCATGCGGTCGTGCAGCAGCGCGCTAATGGCTTCCAGCTGTTCAGCGCTGGGCGCGCCGCGCAGCCCTACCCGGTAATCCACACCGCGCTCAATGCGGTTGATCTGGTTTAACCCACAGTTATGGGCAATATCGGTTGCTTTAGAGGACCACGGTGACTGGGTGCCCAAACGCGGGACGACCAGAAAACGCTGAGCGTTGTCGGGGTGCTCTTGGTGTTCGCGGCTGCCGTACTCCAGCAGCTTCGCCAACCGCTCCTGGGCGGCATGATCGAGCTCTTCGTGGTGGTCGATGAAGTGGACGTAATGGGCAGACAGTGCCTCCACCTCTGGAACACGGTCACGCAACACCGTTAACAGCCGTTCATGGCGGAAGGCGGAAAGGGCGGGTGCGCCTCGCAGTTCGAGCATATCTGGGAGCCTCTAAAGCAGGGAGAGTTCGAGCAGGAAATCACCGGACCGCAAAGCGGCCATCACACGGACTTTGCCCTATGATACTGGAAAGCGGCGGCCACACGAAATCAACAAGGTGACAGCGTCTAGCAGGCTGGGTATCGTGACAGCTTGTTCCATGCCGACAAGACGCCATGCCGACGTTGATTTGCCGACATTTTGTGCCCTATTACCGGGTCTATTTCGCGATAATCGCGACACTTTTACTTATTTTGGTACCGCGCAGCCCGTCGGTGCCAAGTGGTGAGCATTTAGCGCAAATTAACGCAAAAGAGTTCATCACGATTCATACCCGCAACACCCCCACCACCTATTACGAAGGGCGGCATGGGCCTACCGGCTTCGAGTATGAGCTGATGCACCGCTTTGCAGACTACTTAGGGGTCAGCCTTAACCTAAACGCGAGCCACCACCCGGAAAGCGTGCTGCCTGCCGTGCGCGAGCAGGGCGACCTAGGCGCTGCCGCCCTGCCCCTGCTGGCGGATTCACCAGGTATCCACTACACCCGCTCCATTATTCAGATGCAGCCGCTGGTGGTGTATCGCCGCGGGCTTCACGGCATTGATGGGCCAGAAGACCTCGTCGGCCTAGAGCTTGGTACGCTAAGCGAAGCGGGCACGAGTCAAGCGTTGCTTTCGCTGCAGCGAGACTACCCCAGCCTCACTTGGAAAGAGTCCCACGAGCTTGAAGTGGCCGAGCTACTGGCACGGGTAGAGAGTGGCACCTTGGATGCGGCGATTATTTTTGATCATCAATTCCGCTTAAACCGCTTGTTCTTTCCTAATGTTGAGCGCGGCTTCTTTTTAGGCGAGCCGCTCTCTCTGGTCTGGGCGGTGCCCAGCGGCCGCGGGCTGGGGCTGTTAGAGGCCGCCAATCGGTTTCTGCAGGAGCTACAGGAGAACGGCACGCTTGACCAGCTCGTGAGCCGCTACTTTGGCCACGATGACTATCTTGAGTATGTAGGCACGCGCACTTTCCTAGAGCACCTGGACGAGCGACTACCCGATTACACCGAGCTATTTAAGCAGGCTGCCCGGGACACCGGTTTTGACTGGAAACTGCTGGCCGCCGTTGGCTACCAGGAGTCGCACTGGGACCCGACGGCCGTCTCCCCCACCGGGGTGCGCGGCCTGATGATGTTAACCAACCCCACGGCCAGTGAAATGGGCGTGGCCGACCGCACCGATGCCGCGCAAAGTATTGATGGCGGCGCGCGTTACTTGCGCAGTATTAAAGATCGCCTGCCAGAGAGCATTACCGGAGACGACCGGCTCTATATGGCCATGGCGGCCTATAACGTAGGGCTTGGTCATCTTTATGACGCCCGTAAAATTGCCGAAATGCGCGGGGGCGACCCGGATAGCTGGCAAGACGTTCGCGTAGCGCTCCCACTGTTGCAGGAGCGGGAGTGGCATAGCCAAACCCGCCACGGCTACGCCCGTGGCGGCGAGCCGGTGATCTACGTGCGCAACATTCGTCGCTATTACGAGATGATTAAGTACGTGGAGCGTAGTCGGCAGCAGTTTTTTCAGCTAGAGCAAACGCCCAACAGCGAAGAGCCACTGCTGCTGTTCGATATCATTCCACCAATTGATGAGTAAGCAGTAGCGAGCTATCGTTTTTCGGCGAAGAACTGCTTGAGCAGCTTTTTGGCAGGCGCAGCCAGCACGCCACCCGTTACCGCGATCTGGTGGTTGAACCAGGGCTGGGCAAGCAGGTTGGCTTTTGATTCCACCATGCCGGTGTGTGGCTCGGGCGCACCGTACACCACACGGGCAATGCGCGCATGTACCATGGTGCCCGCGCACATCATGCAGGGCTCCAGGGTAACAAACAGCGTGCAACCCTCTAAGCGATAGTTACCCAGCCGCTGCCCCGCATCACGCAGGGCACGCACCTCGGCGTGGCCACTGGGGTCGCAGCTTGCCCGCGGGGCGTTGTGGCCCGCGCCAATGATCTCCCCTTGGGCATCCACCACCACCGCCCCCACCGGCACTTCCCCTGCAGCAAACGCCAGGTGCGCCTGATCCATGGCGCGGTGCATGTAAAATTCATCGCTGCGCATCGGGGTAAACTCCGCTAAGGTAGCAAAACGATCGTTTTAATAGCGTGATGGCCGCACTAGGTATACTTGCAATCATCGGCGAGAAAACAGACAGCACCAAGGATACAGAGAATGAACGATGCGCTGAAGTCACTGGTTAGCTTGTTAGAGCTTGAAACCCTTGAAGAGACACTATTTCGCGGCCAAAGCCAGGATTTGGGCTTTCCTCAGCTATATGGCGGCCAGGTATTGGGGCAAGCGCTAGCAGCAGCAGCCCGAACGGTTCCCGAAAAGCGCCGCCCTCACTCCCAGCATGGCTACTTTTTGCGCCCTGGAGACCCACACCGCCCGGTGGTGTACCAGGTCGACACCATCCGCGATGGCGGCAGCTTTACCACCCGGCGGGTGACGGCTATTCAGAAAGGGCGGCCGATTTTCTTCTGCAGCGCCTCTTTCCAGAGCACTGAGGAGAGCATTAGCCATCAGCGAGCCATGCCCCAGGTGCCCACGCCGGAAGCATTGATTGAGAGCGGCGATGCCAAGCACGCACGCTTCCCTGGCCATCCCATCGAGTTTTTACACTTGAAGGACAACCCGGACAGCGCTTCCCCCGCTGGCCAGAGCCTATGGTTCCGCTTTGCCGGCGGGCCGCTGCCGGATGACCCGGCGCTGCATCGCCATCTGCTCTCTTATGCGTCAGATTTCAACCTGCTGACCACCGGGCTGATTCCTCATGGCATCAAGTACACTGACCCAAAACTGCGCATTGCGAGCCTCGACCATGCGATTTGGTTGCACGAAGATACGCGGCTAGATGAGTGGCTGCTCTACGCCATCGACTCCCCCTGGACCGGCGGTGCACGGGGCTTGGCTTGGGGCCATATCTACCGCCGCGATGGGCGTTTAGTCGCTTCCACAGCGCAGGAGGGGTTGGTGCGCTATCCGCAGTCTTGAACCTCTGCCCTGAACACCTCTAAAAACAGCAACGCCCGCAGTCCGCGGGCGTTGTAAAATACCGGTCAGCACAACCCTAGACGGGGGCGCTGTAAACCCATCCTTGGGCGCTACTTTCGCCATCCATGGCGAAAGACCCCCGTTACGGGCTGTCCTGACCTAAGTGGCCTTGTTAATTACCCACCATACACATCATTAATAGTTTTCAGCGGGTAGTGAGCTGGGTAAGGCTTGCGGGCCACACCAGAGTCTACCGCTGCCTGGGCCACTGCTGATGACACACGCGCCAGCAGGCGGATATCTACCGGCGTGGGGATAATGTATTCGCGGCCAAAGCTCATCTCGGTACGCTCGTAGGCGTTCAGCACTTCCTGGGGAACCGGCTCACGGGCCAGATCTTTCAGCGCGTGAACGGCGGCCAGCTTCATGGCTTCATTAATACGCGTTGCGCGCACATCCAACGCACCACGGAAGATGAACGGGAAGCCCAGCACGTTGTTCACCTGGTTCGGGAAATCCGAGCGGCCGGTGGCCATGATCACATCCGGGCGCGCTTCGCGAGCCACGTCCGGGTGAATTTCCGGGTCGGGGTTGGTGCAGGCGAAAATCACCGGGTCAGCGGCCATTTTTTTCACTTGCTCAGCAGAGAGCAGGCCTGGGCCAGAGAGGCCGATAAACACATCGGCACCGTCGATGGCATCGTCTAGCGTGCGCATGTCAGTATCGCGGGCGAACTCAGCCTTGTATTCGTTGATGCCATCGCGGTCGGTGTGAATGACACCGCGACGATCCAGCATCACCAGATTCTCTTTTTTGGCACCGCAAGAGATCAGTAGGCGCATACAGGCAATCGCCGCTGCCCCTGCCCCCATGCAGACAATCTTCACCTCTTCGATACGTTTGCCCGCGATATCCAGAGCGTTGAGCATGCCCGCCGCCGTCACAATCGCGGTGCCGTGCTGGTCATCGTGAAACACCGGAATATTGCAGCGCTCAATCAGTGCTTTTTCGATCTCGAAACACTCAGGCGCTTTAATATCTTCCAGGTTAATGCCGCCCCAGGTATCGGCAATGCGGGCAACGGTATCGATAAACGCCTGCGGGCTTTCGGCGTCTACTTCGATATCCACCGAGTTAATGCCCGCAAAGCACTTGAATAACACGCCTTTACCTTCCATGACCGGCTTGCTAGCCAGCGGGCCAAGGTTACCCAGGCCAAGAATAGCGCTGCCGTCCGAAATCACCGCGACCAGGTTGCCTTTGCCGGTATAACGGTAAGCATTTTCCGCTTCGCGCGCGATTTCACGAACCGGTTCAGCAACGCCTGGGCTATACGCTAGCGCCAAATCCCGCGCTGTTGCTGTGGGCTTGGTCAACTCCACGGAAAGCTTACCGGGGATCGGTTTAGCGTGATAATCCAAAGCTGCCTGCTTATTTGCATCCGTCATGGTCAAGGTCCAATCAATCTAAAGTAGAAAAGTTTTATCAGAATATAGAAAAAACCTAGGCGCCTCAAGCACGTAGTCAACTCACCTAAAAAACGCCCGTTTTAGCTACGTTTCCCTCAACTTCGCAACTTTTCCCTATTATTTGCTGCAACTTATGCTTCGCACCATCAGCTATAAAGGTTTCCTTATTGATGCAGCGCATTATTTTTGGAAATAAATTCCAACAACAATGCCAAAAACAGTTATCCACACCCGGTTGGCGCAAACAACCTGTGGAGAAAGTAGCGGGAAAGTAACAAGAAAAGTAGCAAAAGGAGCTGAGATAAGCCGTGCTAAAAAGGCAACGCGTCTTGAACAAGCAGCAGAGTGTGCTTATGGCAGCAAAAACGTTATTAAAAATAATGCTAGTAAAAAGAGTAGTCCTTTAGGGACAAAAAGCCCACGCCGTGGCGTGGGCTTTTGCACAGAGCACAAGGTGTGCCTGCGATAGGCTGAATCCGTTAGGATTAGCCGCGCTTGATTGCAGCGCCGAAACGCTTGTTGAAGCGCTCTACGCGGCCACCAGTGGTCGCTTGCTTCTGCTTACCAGTGTAGAACGGGTGGCAGTTGGAGCACACGTCCAGAGAGAAGTCCTGACCAGAGGTAGAACCAACCTGGAAGCTTGCACCGCAAGAACAGTTGGCGGTGACCGTGTTGTAATTCGGGTGGATACCTTGTTTCATCTTGAGCCTCATGAGCTATATGCCGCCACCTGATCCGTTGCCAGGCACCGCATACGGGTTTGAAAAAACTGCTAACCGGTTAACCGCCCCATCCGATAGATTCAGAGCGGCCGCGCATTCTAGCAAACTAATCGCCGGAGGCCAATTGTCCGATTCTGTTTCTTCCCAGCCCCCTACATCGAGGCTGCCTCAAGGCGCTTTTCAGGTGCTAAAGGTGGCGCTGCCCTCGCCGCTGCGCCGCTTATTTGACTACCTACCCGCGCCGCGCGCGCCCGCCTGTGGCTGGCAACCGGGGCTGCGAGTGCGGGTGCCGTTTGGCCGCCGGGAAGTGGTGGGCGTGGTGGTGTCGCTTGCTACCGGCAGCGAGCTCCCCCGCTCCCAGCTACGCGCTATTAGCGAAGCGTTGGATGACGCCCCTCTGCCCAGCGACTGGCAGTGGCTGTGCCATTTTGCGGCGCGTTATTACCAGCACAGCCTGGGCGATACCATGCAGCACGCCATGCCCGCTAGGCTGCGTCAGGGTCACCCTATGGAGGGGCGTACCCAAACTCTGTGGCTGGCACTACCCAACGATGAAACAGCGCTGGCACGCGCGCCCAAGCAGACGGCGCTTTACGCCCTGCTGCGCCAGCACCCCCACGGGCTGCCAGGCCGTGCCGTGAGCGCCCACGGCTTCACCCGGGAGCAGCTATTAGCGCTGCAAAAAAAGGGCTTTGCCCAGTCCCAAGAGATCACCCTGACCGCCACCCAGCCTACCAGCGGTAGCCTACTCGCCTCGCCATCGCTACCGCTGAATCGCGAGCAGGCCACGGCACTCGCCGTGCTGCATGAAAAGCTCGACGGCTACCACCCCTGTTTGCTGGAAGGCGTCACCGGCAGCGGCAAAACCGAGATTTACCTGCAGCTCATCGAAGCGCTCGCTGCCAAAGGAAAGCAATCCTTGGTATTGGTGCCCGAAATTGGTCTCACGCCGCAAACCCTGGCGCGGTTTAAAAGCCGCTTTCGCGTGCCGGTGGTGGCACTGCACTCTGCGCTCACTGACCCGGAGCGCCTGGATGTCTGGGAAGCCGCCGCCAGCGGCCGCGCGCTGGTGATCATCGGCACCCGCTCGGCCATTTTTACACCGCTAGCGAACCCCGGCGCGATCATCGTCGATGAAGAGCACGACGGCTCTTATAAACAGCACGATGGGCTGCGCTACCACGCCCGCGATCTCGCCGTTGCCAGGGCGCACTACCACGGTATTCCGCTGCTGTTGGGCAGTGCAACGCCCTCGCTGGAAAGCCTGCAGCAAGCGCTGTCCGGCGCTTACCGCCACCTGCGCCTTACCCAGCGGCCCAGCCGCCACCCACCGGCCAAGCTGGAACTGATCGACCTGCGCCACCAGCGCCGCCAGGGCGGGCTGCTGCCGGGGGCCATCAAAGCCATCAAAAGCACCCTCTCCGCAGGCAAGCAGGCGCTGGTGTTTATCAACCGGCGTGGCTTTGCGCCGAGCCTAGCCTGCCATAGCTGCGGCTGGATGGCAGAGTGCGGCCAGTGCGATGCGCGTATGACGCTACACCGCCAGCCGCCGCTACTGGCCTGCCACCACTGCGATAGCCGCCGAGCGCTGCCGGATGCCTGCCCAGAGTGCGGCAGCGGAGACCTCCGCGCCCTCGGTAGCGGCACCGAACGCACCGAGGAGACGCTACAAGGGCTGTTTCCTGACACCACCGTTCACCGTATCGACCGCGACAGCACGCGCAAAAAAGAGAGCTTTGAACAGGTGCTCAAAGAGATCCAGCGCGGCGAACCCTGCCTGCTGGTAGGCACGCAGATGCTTGCCAAAGGCCACCACCTGCCCCACGTCACCTTGGTGGTGGTGGTCAACGCCGATGGCGGCCTCTACGCGGCGGACTTCCGCGCCCTGGAGCACAGCGCACAGCTCTTGGAGCAAGTGGCGGGGCGCGCGGGCCGCGCCGCCCACCCTGGCCGGGTGCTGGTGCAAACCCTCCACCCGGATGACCCACATCTAGGCCAACTGGCCGAACATGGCTACGGCGCGCTGGCCCGCAACCTGCTGGAAGAGCGCCGCATTGCCAAACTGCCACCGTTCAGCTTTATGGCCCTACTGCGTGTCGAAAGCCCCCAAGAGCACGCCGCCCTAGCGCTGGCCCAGCAGGCCGCCCAGGCGCTACGCCAGTGGTTGAAGGACGCCAATGTGCCGGTGCGCTGCCTGGGGCCGGTGCCTGCGCCTATGGAGCGCCGCCAGAACCGCTACCATCTGCATGTCATGCTGGCGGCGGACAAACGCAGCCATCGCCACGCCGCCGCCAACTGGCTGGTGCAGTGGCTTGAGGCCAACCGCGAGGCGCGAAAAGTGCGCTGGTCGATTGATATCGACCCGCAAACCCTCGCCTAGCCGACAGCATTTTCATCCAACGCGGGCCCTATCCTAAGGGAATACGGCTTTGAAACTGCGCGCCAATTGCCGATAATGAGCGCTTTGCCGCTGCATTACCTGGGCGCCTGCACACGCCGCCACCGACGACATCCGGATATTTACATGAAAGATACGATTATTTCTCTGCTCGAAGGCGCGGTTGACGCGCTTAAGCACCAAGGCGTGCTGCCCAACGATTTAACGCCCACGATCAAAGTGGACCCTACCAAAGACAAGGCCCACGGCGACTACGCCACCAACCTCGCCCTGATGCTGGCCAAACCGGCAGGCATGAAGCCCCGCGAGCTAGCCGAGACCCTGGTTGCCGCCCTGCCCGCCAGCGATGCCATTCAAAAAACCGAGATTGCCGGTCCTGGGTTTATTAACTTTTTTGCCGCCGCCGACGCCGCCGCGCAAATCGTTGCCCAAGTGCTGGACTGCGGCGATGCTTTTGGCCGCAGCCTGATTGGCAAAGGCGAAAAAGTGCAGGTGGAGTTTGTTTCCGCCAACCCCACCGGCCCGCTCCACGTTGGTCACGGCCGCGGCGCGGCGATTGGCGACTGCCTCTGCCGCCTGCTGGAAGCCACCGGTTACGACGTGACCCGTGAGTTCTACTACAACGACGCGGGCGCGCAGATCAAAAACCTGGCGCTCTCCGTTCAGGCGCGTACCAAAGGCCTCGGCCCCGACGACGCCAACTGGCCGGAAGATGGCTACCGTGGCGAGTACATTATCGACGTCGCCAACGACTACATGGCAGGCAAGACCGTCACCGCCGACGACCGGGAAGTGACCGCTAAAGCCGACGCCGACGACCTGGATGCCATCCAAGCCTTTGCTGTTGCCTGGCTGCGCCGCGAGCAGGATCTAGACCTCAAAGCCTTTGGCGTTGAGTTTGACGTCTACTTCCTGGAGTCCTCTCTTTATGAAGATGGCAAGGTCGAGGCCACCGTCGAGAAGCTGGTCGCCAATGGCCACACCTATGAAGAAGATGGCGCCATGTGGCTGCGCACCACCGACTTCGGTGATGACAAAGACCGTGTGATGCGTAAGCGCGAAGGGGGCTACACCTACTTCCTGCCCGACGTGGCGTACCACCTGGACAAGTGGCAGCGCGGCTTTAAAACCGTGATTAATGAGCAGGGCGCCGACCACCACTCCACCGTGACGCGGGTGCGTGCAGGCCTGCAGGCGCTGGAAGTGGGTATCCCCAAAGGCTGGCCCGACTACGTGCTACACCAGATGGTCATGGTGACCCGTTCAGGCGTAGAGGTGAAACTCTCCAAGCGGGCGGGCAGCTACGTCACCGTGCGCGACCTGATCGACGAAGTCGGCCGCGACGCCACGCGTTTCTTCCTAGCGGCACGCCGCGCCGACTCCCAGCTGACGTTCGATATCGATCTCGCCCGTTCCCAGTCGAACGACAACCCGGTGTACTACATTCAGTATGCCCACGCCCGGGTATGCAGCATGCTGCGCAAAGCCGAAGAGGCGGGCCAGCCCTTCGACCACGCCACCGCCATGGCCAACCTGGCACTGCTGGATAGCGACCAAGAGAAAGCCGTACTTAACCGCCTGGCCCGCTACCCAGAGGTGGTCGAACACGCGGCCAATAACCGTGAACCGCAGCAGGTCGCCCAGTACCTGCTGGACCTGGCCGGCGATTTCCACACCTGCTATAACGCCGTCAAAGTGATGGTAGAAGATGACACCCTGCGCAACACCCGCCTAGCGCTGGGCCTGGCTGTTCGACAAGTGCTGCGTAACGGCCTCGACCTTATGGGTGTTAGCGCCCCAGAGGAGATGTAGTTCATGGCCAGCCCGCGTAATAAGCCCGCCCGCCGCGGTGCCACCACGCAGCGCAAGTCCGCCCGCCGCTCTAGCGGCGGGTTGCGCGTACCTGGCTGGCTATGGGGGGTTGCAGGGTTAGCCGCAGGCTTCTTCCTTGCCCAACACCAGCACGGCACCGCCCCCTGGCAGGAACAAAACAGTGCTCCCCAGGCCACGGTGCTGCCCAAACCCGCCGGTAGCGACGAGCGCAGCGCCGCGCGTCAGACGGAAACACCCGCCGAACCGGCCATGCCAACGTTTGAGTTCTATACGCTGCTTCCCGAAACTGAAGTGATCGCGCCTGGCGGTGCCATTCCGTCCAGCGTGACGCCGCCCGCCGTCGCGGAAACCGCCGTAGAGGCTACAAACGACACGGCGGCACAAAACGACAGCGCGGACAGCACCCAGGATAGCGGCACAGACGACCCGATTGCCCAGGTAATTGCGGCCAATACACGTCCCAGCGACCAGGCCACCGCCGTGCAGCAAGCACCCGCCAGCGCGGCCAACCGCTACATGCTACAGGCAGCGTCATTTCGTGAGCTAAGCGATGCCGAACAGCTGCGTAGCCGCCTACGTAATTTAAGCCTGCTGGCGCAAATCAGCGAGGTGCAGGCCAATGGCGATACGTGGCACCGAGTACAGGTTGGCCCCTACGATGATACCCGCGAACTCAACCGCGCCCAGGACCTGATGAGCACCCAGGGCATCGAGCCGCTACTGATTCAGCTCCAGAACTAATTCAGTTCCAGAACTAACTTCAAAGGCGCTCGGCGCCTCTCGCTACGCTTTATCTGCCGGCTTTCGCTTGCGGGCGGTTGATTTTTTATCGGCTGCCCGCATTTTGTTGTGAATCGCTTTTTTTACGGCCGCCAAGCGGCCGATCAGTCATCGGGAGCGCGTCTCCCCCAAGGAGTTATCTCCATGACCACGATTGTTTCCGTTCGCCGCGGTAACCAAGTTGCACTTGCAGGCGACGGCCAAGTCTCTCTTGGTAACACCGTCATGAAAGGCAATGCCAGTAAAGTGCGCCGCCTCTACCGTGGCAAGGTGCTGGCCGGCTTCGCCGGTGGCACCGCCGATGCCTTCACCCTGTTCGAGCGTTTTGAAGCACAGCTTGAGAAGTACCAAGGCCACCTCACCAAAGCTGCTGTTGAGCTGGCCAAAGATTGGCGCACCGACCGCGCCCTGCGCCGCTTGGAAGCGCTGTTGGCCGTCGCCGACCACAGCGCCTCGTTGATCATTACCGGTAACGGCGACGTGGTCGAGCCGGAGCGCGGCATCATCGCCATTGGTTCTGGCGGCAACTTTGCCCAGGCCAGCGCCCGGGCACTGCTCGAAAACACCGAGCTTTCCGCCCGTGAAATCACCGAAAAATCCCTCGCTATCGCCGGTGACATCTGTGTATTCACCAACCATCACGTGACGCTCGAAGAGCTGAACATCAACGATCGTTAAGGCCACTTTATGACCCAGATGACACCCCGCGAAATCGTTCATGCGCTGGACCAGTACATCATTGGACAGCAGGATGCTAAGCGCGCCGTGGCCATTGCCCTGCGTAACCGCTGGCGCCGTATGCAGCTCGATGACGAGCTGCGCCCGGAGGTCACGCCGAAAAACATTCTGATGATTGGCCCCACCGGCGTTGGTAAGACCGAAATTGCCCGTCGCCTAGCCAAGCTCGCCCGCGCGCCGTTTATCAAGGTGGAAGCCACCAAGTTCACCGAAGTGGGCTACGTGGGCCGCGACGTTGAGTCGATTATCCGCGACCTGATGGAAGCCGCCATTAAAATGGTCCGCGAGCACGCCAAAGAAGAAGTGAGTCACCGCGCCGAAGACGCCGCCGAAGACCGCGTTCTCGACGCGCTGCTGCCGCCGCCTCGGGGACAGGAAGACAAACCCCGCGAAGAGAGCGGCACCCGCCAAGCCTTCCGTAAGAAGCTGCGCGAAGGCCAGCTGGACGATAAAGAGATCGATATCGAAATCTCGTCCCAAGGCCAGGGCATCGACATCATGACCCCGCCGGGCATGGAGGAGATGACCAGCCAGCTGCAGAGCTTGTTCTCCAACATGGGGCAGCAAAAGCGTGAGCAGCGCCGCGTCACCGTCAAAGAGGCCCTGGTACTGCTGCGTGACGAAGAGGCCGGTAAGCTGGTTAACGAAGAAGAGATCAAAGCCCGCGCGGTGGAAGCCGTCGAACAGCACGGCATCGTGTTCCTGGATGAAATCGATAAAGTGGCTAAGGGCAGCGGCCAATCCAGCGGTGGCGAAGTCTCCCGTGAAGGCGTGCAGCGTGACCTGCTGCCGCTAATCGAAGGCTCCACGGTGTCGACTAAATACGGCATGGTGAAAACCGACCACATTCTGTTCATCGCTTCCGGTGCTTTCCACCTGTCGCGGCCTTCCGACCTGATTCCCGAGCTGCAGGGCCGCCTACCCATTCGCGTGGAGCTAGACGCACTGACACCAGGCGACTTCAAGCGGATTCTCACCGAGCCTTCCGCATCGCTCACCAAGCAATACCAGGCGCTGCTGGCGACCGAAGGGTTGGATGTTGAGTTCACTCCCGATGGCATCGAGCGGATTGCCGAAATCTCCTGGCAGGTGAACGAAGGCACCGAGAACATCGGCGCCCGCCGCCTGCATACGGTGATGGAGCGACTGCTGGAAGAGGCGTCGTTCAAGGGTGGCGATATGGACAGCCCCTTAGTGATCGACGCCGACTACGTCAATGCCCAACTGGGCGAGCTGGCGGTCGACGAAGACCTGTCGCGCTATATTCTGTAAGCGCTACCATCGGTATAGCCACCGGCAGCCTGTCCGCATGGGTGGGCAGGCTGCCTTTGCTACTTATCGTTACGAGGTCCTACATCCATGAACGCCCCGACGCCCACACGGGTTCACTACCACAAACAGGCCCGCGAGCTTGAACTTGGCTATGCCAACGGTGACACCTATCGGCTTTCCGTCGAATTTTTAAGGGTCTACTCCCCCTCCGCCGAGGTGCGCGGCCACGGTGGCGACACCGCCGTTCTCCAGGTGGGCAAAAAAGACGTTGGCCTGCAGAACATTACCCAGGCCGGTAACTACGCACTCAAATTGCACTTCGACGACGGCCACGATAGCGGCCTTTATAGTTGGAACTATCTCTTCGACCTTGCCACGCACCAAGACGCCTACTGGCAAAACTACCTCAAGCGGTTAGAGGAAGCAGGCGCCTCCCGCGAGCCTGCTGGTATTCAATTCAAGCAACTGTGACCCTGCGCCCCAGGTGAAGCGCAGACAAGCCGGGGTCGAGAAGGCTACAATGTTGCCCATCATTTATTGCGATGACCTCACGGTCGACAACTACCGCCTCGAACTCGGGAGCTAAAGCCCCATGAGCCCCACGGAAAAGCGCACTACCCATTTTGGCTACCAAGAAGTGCCGGTCGAAGAGAAAGCCTCCCGCGTGGCCGATGTTTTCCACTCGGTTGCCGCTCGTTACGATGTCATGAACGACCTGATGTCCATGGGCATCCACCGCGTCTGGAAGCGTCTCACCATCGAGCGCGCAGGCGTTCGCCCTGGGCACCATGTGCTGGATATCGCCGGCGGCACCGGCGACCTCACCCTCAAGTTCTCTCGCTTGGTGGGTCCTCGCGGCAAAGTGATACTGGCCGACATCAACGCCTCGATGCTCAAGGTTGGCCGCGACAAGCTGATGGATAACGGCGTGGGTGGCAACGTCGAGTACGTTCAAGCCAACGCTGAGTGCTTGCCCTTCCCGGATAACAGCTTCGACTGCATTACCATTGCCTTCGGCCTGCGTAACGTCACCGATAAAGACGCCGCACTACGCTCCATGGCGCGGGTACTGAAGCCAGGCGGTCGCCTGTTGGTGCTAGAGTTCTCCAAACCCAATAACCCGCTGCTTTCCAAAGCCTACGACGAGTACTCCTTCCGGCTACTGCCCAAAATGGGCGAGCTGGTGGCAGGTGATGGTGAAAGCTATCGCTACCTTGCCGAGTCGATCCGTATGCATCCAGATCAGGAAACCCTGAAAGGCATGATGGAAGCCGCGGGCCTTGAGCGGGTGGAATACACCAATTTAACCGGCGGTATCGTCGCCCTTCACCGCGGCATCAAGCTATGACACAGCAGCATCACGCGATGACCCACTGGAACAAGAGGCCAGTATGCTAGTCACCCCGACCCTACTGCTGGCCGGATGTGAACGCACGTTAAATGCCCTGCTTGCCCGCGACCCAGCCGCTCCCGCGCGCTTGGCCCGGCTAGCGGGCAGCCACCTGCTGGTACGTCTGGAGAAGCCCCATTTAGTACTACTGTTGTGTTATCACCCGGCAGGCATTGACCTGCAGCATGGCGATGAGGTGGAAGAGACCGACGTGGACGCCGTCGTTGAACTCACCCCCGAAACGCTCTCCGAGTGGCTGAGCGGTGCCTCTATTGAGCGGCTTATGTTCGACGGCAAGCTGGCCGTGCGCGGTCGTATTCACCTGTTGGAAGCGACCCGTGACCTGCTCTTCGACCTGGATATCGACTGGGAAGGCGAGCTGGCCCGCTGGCTAGGCGACCTGCCTGCCCACTCGCTTGCGGAAGGTATTCGACGTGCTGCCCGCTGGGGGCTGCGCGCCAAAGACGAGCTGCTGCAAGACGTATCGGAGTATGTCTTTGAAGAAGCCCGCCTGCTGCCCGGCCGCCAACAGCGCGACGTACTACGCGACCACTTAACCGAGCTTGAGATCGCCACCGACCGGCTGGAAGCGCGGCTGAATCGCCTACATAAGCGCCTCACGCAGCAAGCGGAGCCATCAACGCCTAAGGAGCAGCGCGGATGAGCCTGCGGCTGTTTAAAATTGTCTGGGTCATCACTCGACACCGTTTAGACACCTTGATTCCCGTTGAGCGCCTGCCGCTATGGATGCGCCTGCTGCTTAAGTTGTCACCGCTACAGCTGGTGCCGGTAGGCCAACGCAGCCGCGGTGAGCGGCTGCGTTTAGCGCTTGAAGCGCTGGGGCCGATTTTTATTAAATTCGGCCAGATGCTCTCCACCCGCCGCGACCTGTTGCCGGAGGATATCGCCGACGAACTTAAACGCCTACAGGATCAGGTACCGCCCTTCTCTGGCGAGCTTGCTGCCGCGAGAGTAGAGAAAGAGCTGGAGATGTCGCTGGGCGAAGCGTTTGCCGCCTTCGACCGTGTGCCGTTGGCATCAGCCTCGATTGCCCAAGTCCACGCCGCCACGCTGCATAGCGGCGAAGACGTGGTAGTTAAAATCATCCGCCCCGGCATTGACCGCATTATGCGCCAGGATATGGGGCTGATGTATCAGGTGGCCAAACTGCTGGCCAAAGTACCAGAAGCCAGACGCTTACGCCCCGTGGAAGTGATCCGCGATTACGAGGCCACACTGTTCGATGAGCTGGACCTCTACAAAGAGGCCGCCAACACCTCCCAGCTCAAGCGTAATTTCAAAGACTCGCCGCTGCTGTTTGTGCCGACTATTTACTGGCCCTACACGCGGCGGCATGTCATGGTGCAGGAACGTATCCGCGGCGTGCCGGTCGCCGACCTAGACACCTTAATGGCACGGGGCACCAACCTGAAAAAGCTCGCCGAGCGCGGGGTGGAGATCTTCTTCACCCAGGTGTTCCGCGACAACTTTTTCCATGCCGATATGCATCCCGGCAACATCTTTGTGAACTGCGATGACCCGAACGACCCGCAATATATTGCAATCGACTGCGGTATCGTCGGCAGCCTCACCCGGGAAGACCAAGACTACCTAGCCCGTAACCTGCTGGCGTTCTTCCACCAGGATTACTACGAGGTCGCCGCGCTGCACATCGAGTCGGGCTGGGTGGGTGAAAACACCCGCGCCAATGAGTTTGCCGCCGCTATCCGCACGGTATGCGAGCCCATTTTAGAGAAGCCGCTTAAAGACATCTCTTTCGGGCAGGTGCTGCTCGGGCTGTTCCAGACCGCCCGGCGGTTTAATATGGAAGTGCAGCCCCAACTGGTGCTGCTGCAAAAAACGTTGCTCAATATCGAAGGCCTGGGCCGCCAGCTCTACCCGGAGCTGGATTTATGGAGCACCGCCAAACCCTACCTGGAGAAGTGGATGAAGGAGCGGGCAGGGATTGGCGGGCTATGGGAGTCGCTCAAGCGCCAGGCACCGGAGCTGTCGCACCAGCTACCTGAGCTGCCAGTACTTGCCCACCAGGCGCTAAGCCGTATGGAGCATGAACATCGCCAGCGTCACCAGCAGGTCACTGCGATTAGCCAAATGCACCGTCAATTAAGCCAACAGGGCAAGCGCCAGCACCGGCTACGTCTTGGCCTGGCACTGGTCGCCATTGCCCTGGCCTGGCAGCCGCTAAGCAGCTGGGCCGCCACCCAGGATTGGCCAATATTGGCGGCGGCCGGGGTCGGCTTGGTGCTACTGCTTTGGCACTAGTTCCATACGACACTTGACGAAACGACGACGCCGATTGATAAAGGGAACACCATGACCGACGCTATCAACGCTCCCGTGCTAGACGCCCTTGCTGAGGTTTTAAAGCAGCGCCGTCACGCCAATCCAGAAGATTCTTATGTTGCCTCCTTGCATCATAAGGGATTGAACAAGATACTCGAAAAAGTAGGCGAAGAAGCCACCGAAACCCTGCTGGCCGCCAAAGATGCTGAGCACGGTAATGACCAAGACCGAGAAGCCTTGATCGCCGAAACGGCCGACCTGTGGTTTCATAGCCTTGTGATGCTGTCGCACCTGGATCTTGACCATCAGCAGGTACTCGATGAACTCGCCCGGCGGTTCGGTATTTCTGGCCACGACGAAAAAGCGTCCCGGCCGCAACATTAACTCTGCACCAATGAGGAAATGCATATGTTAGGTGGTATCAGTATTTGGCAGTTGCTGATTGTTCTGGGCATTATCATCCTAATTTTCGGCACCAAAAAACTGCGCAACGTGGGCACCGACTTAGGCGGTGCGGTCAAGGGCTTCAAGAAAGCCATGCACGAAGACGAAAAAGAGGGCGACAAGAAAGACGCCGACCAGCCCCAGGCGAAGGTTAGCCATGAAGAGGCCGGTAACACCTACGACGTTCAGGCGGAAGAGAAACGCGCCGCAGAGCGTAACGAAGAGCGCAAATAAGCCATGCTGGATATCGGCTTTCTTGAACTTATGCTCATTGGCATCGTGGGGCTTTTGGTGCTCGGCCCCGAGCGCCTGCCCAAAGCGGCGCGTACCACGGGGTTATGGATCGGCAAGATCAAGCGTACGGTATCCGGCATGCAGCGTGAGATCAGCGCCCAGCTGGAAGCGGAAGAGTTACGGCAGAAGCTTAATGAGCAGCAGAAGAAGCTTGACGACAGCCTGAAGAAAGCTAAGCAGGATGTCGAAAGCATCGCAGATGCACCTTCCAGCCGTAGCTCCCAAACACCCGCCCAGGATGATGCCACCGAACAGCGGGTTGCCAGCGCCAGCGCTCGGTTGGACGACGCGCTGCAGACGGTACGTGACGACGCCCCAGCCCCTTCCGATAAGGCCGATCATCAAAAGGATAGCAACCCCCAATGAGTATGTCTGGCGATTCCCAGGAGCCGCACAACGACCAAAGCCAAGCGCCTCTCATTGAGCACCTCATCGAACTGCGTTCGCGCTTAATGAAGGCGATTGTGGTGATATTGGTGGTTTTCCTGGGGCTTTACGCGTTTGCGAACGACATCTACAGCTTTGTCGCCGAACCGCTGATGGCTTTGCTGCCGGAAGGTTCGCAGATGATTGCGACCGAGGTGGCCTCGCCGTTTTTGGCGCCGTTCAAGCTGACGCTGGTCGTGGCGGTCTTTATTGCCATACCGTTTGTGCTGCATCAGGCCTGGGCATTTGTAGCACCCGGGCTTTACGACAACGAGAAAGCGTTGGCGATTCCTATTCTGGTATCCAGCGTTGCGCTGTTTTATGCCGGTGCGGCGTTTGCCTACTACGTGGTGTTTCCGCTGTTATTTGAGTTTTTTACTCAAACCGGCCCGGAAGATGTCGCGGTGATGACCGACATCAATCAGTACCTGAACTTTGTACTGAAGCTGTTTTTCGCCTTTGGGGTGGCCTTTGAGATCCCCATTGCGACATTCCTGCTGATCTTATCCGGCGCCACCACCGTCGAGAGCCTGTCGAAAAAGCGCCCCTACATTGTGCTGGGCTGCTTTGTAATCGGCATGCTGCTGACACCGCCAGATGTTATCTCCCAAAGCCTTTTGGCGATCCCCATGTATCTGCTCTACGAAGTTGGCCTGCTGTTTGGCCGCTTGGTTCGCAAGCGCCGCGCAGCGGATGACGACGAAGAGTAGTCCCCAAAACGCAAGCAGTGCCCTCTAAAAAGCCTCTGTCATCCCACGATGACAGAGGCTTTTTTCCCGCCGGTTTCGTTGCTCGGTTCTGCCGAGCGTGCGCTTCTTAGCCCATCATTTCATCGATACGGTCCACCAGCTTGAAAATACCGGTGGCGGCTTCGCTAATACGCGTGGCAAGCATATAGGCCGGCGTTGTCACCACACGGTGCTCATGGTCCACAACGATATCTTCCACGCCACAGCTACGGTGCAGGCCACCCATGGCGCTGATCGCCCCGGATACGCCCGGATCGTTGCCTACCGTTACCGCAATGCCATCGCCCAGCAGGCGCGGCACCATCACTGGCGCAATGCACATCAAGCCGATGGGTTTAGCATCCTCTTTAAAGCCAGCCAACGCCTCTTTGACGCTCTCCAATACCTGCATACTGTCACCCTGTACGGCGAAATCAGAGAGGTTTTTAGCCACTCCAAAACCACCCGGCACAATCACTGCATCAAAGGCACCGGCATCCAGCTCGGTAATCGGGCTAATATCGCCACGGGCCAAACGAGCAGACTCCTGCAACACGTTGCGCGTTTCCCCCTCCACCGGCGTTTGATCCAGGTGATTGACCACATGGTGCTGCGCCACATCCGGGGCAAAGCAGCGGTATCCGATACCCAACTGGTCAAGACGCAACAGCGTCAGGGTGGTCTCGTAAATCTCCGAGCCATCAAACACGCCACAACCTGCCAATACGACTGCTACCTGCTTTGTCATACCTATCTCCTTGTCCAAGCCATCCATGTGGCTGAATGGCTCACTTTAGTCAGTCTCTATCGCTGCCACAAGGCGGCTTTCGCTGCATGGTATGACTGATATACTCACACCAAGCCCCATAGCGAGGGGCATCCTCAATGCGATTGCCTGGAGAGAGCCGTTGAATACCTCAAGCCCACGCCACTTCCCTGCCACCCGGATGCGCCGTATGCGCCGAGACGACTTCTCGCGCCGTTTGATGCAGGAGTCAACCTTAACCCCCAGCGACCTGATCCTGCCGGTCTTTGTACTGGAAGGCGAAAATCAGCGCGAAACGGTGGCCTCCATGCCCGGTGTTGAGCGCCTCTCGATTGACCTGCTCATCGAGCAGGCCCGCGAAGCTTATGCGCTGGGTATTCCCGCGCTGGCGCTGTTTCCGGTGATTGGCCCCGAGCAAAAAAGCGAGCTGGCTGAAGAGGCCTATAACGCCAGCGGCCTGGTACAGCGCAGCGTGCGCGCCCTGAAAGAGGCGCTGCCGGAACTAGGGATTATTACCGATGTGGCCCTCGACCCCTACACCAGCCACGGCCAGGACGGTATTCTCGATGAGCACGGCTACGTTCAAAACGACCGCACCGTCGATACGCTGCTAAAGCAGGCGCTTTCCCACGCGGAAGCAGGCGCCGATGTGGTGGCACCCTCCGATATGATGGATGGCCGTATTGGTGCTATCCGCCAGGTGCTAGAGCAGGAGCATCTGCATAACGTACGCATTATGGCCTACAGCGCCAAGTACGCCTCTAAATACTACGGACCCTTCCGCGACGCGGTCGGCTCGGCGGCTAATCTAGGCAAAGCGGACAAACGCACCTACCAGATGGACCCCGCCAATAGCGATGAAGCGCTGCACGAAGTGGCGATGGATATTGCCGAAGGCGCCGACATGGTAATGGTCAAACCGGGTATGCCCTACCTGGATGTAGTAAGCCGGGTAAAGAGCGAGCTTCAGGTGCCCACCTTTGCCTATCAGGTAAGCGGCGAGTACGCCATGCACCGCGCCGCGTTCGATAATGGCTGGCTAGAAGCAGAGCCGGTGATTCTAGAGTCGCTGATGTGCTTTAAACGTGCCGGCGCCGACGGCATTTTGACCTACTTTGCCCTAGAGGCAGCCCGCCTGCTGCAGCGTTAATCGCCATTTATGCTATTAAGATGACAAATCGGTGACACCTGTTTGTCATCTTCCCCCTGCATACTCACCCTAATAAACGTTAAAACGCTATGATGGGCAGAACCACTACTGCGGGGGGGCAACCATGGACGACAACGCAACAGATTCCACGCCAACATTATCTACGACACTATCTACAGCGCAGCCCAACGAGCAGCCCAGCGGCGAAGGTGAAACTGCGCCGCTGCGTATTAACCGCACACCTACCGGGGTTCAAGCGAAGGAGTCACACACCGAAGCTGACCTTGACGACCCGCAGCTTTACTTTAACCGCGAGCTCTCCCACCTACAGTTTAACATTCGCGTGTTAGAGCAGGCGTTAGACGAGGCGCACCCGCTGCTCAACCGGCTGATGTTCTTGCTTATTTTCTCATCTAACATGGATGAGTTTTTCGAGATACGTGTGGCCGGGCTAAAACATCAAATGGCCTTGGGCGATGACACCACCGCTGCCGATGGGCGCCTACCCAAAGCCGTGCTGGCCGAGATTTCCGAGATCGCTCACCAGCAGATTGCCCGCCAGTACGAGATTCTCAACGATACGCTGCTGCCTGCGCTGGAAGCCCAGGGGCTACGCTTTCGCCGCCGCGACCAGTGGACAGACGAGCAAAAAGCCTGGGTACGGGATTTCTTCGATAACGAAATCATGCCGGTGATTAGCCCCATTGGCCTGGACCCCTCCCACCCGTTTCCAAGGCTGGTCAACAAGAGCCTCAACTTCATTGTCGAACTAGAGGGCAAAGATGCCTTTGGCCGCGCGGGCGGCATGGCGATTCTGCCCGCGCCGCGCTCGCTGCCGCGCCTGATGGCGCTGCCTAAAGAGCTGTGCGCGGAAGGTTTTTCCGAGTATGTGTTCTTATCGTCGATGATCCACGCCCACGCCGAGGAGCTTTTCCCCGGCATGCGCGTGCGGGGCTGTTACCAGTTCCGCCTGACCCGCAATGCGGATATGACCGTCGACCCGGAAGAGGTCTCCGATCTTGCCTCTGCCCTGCGCGGTGAGCTGTTAGCCCGCCGCTACGGCAGCGGCGTGCGCTTAGAGGTTGCCGACAACTGCCCCGACGATTTAACCAGCTTCCTGCTCCGCCAGTTCGACCTGGAAAGCGGTGACCTGTACCGCGTAAGGGGGCCTGTCAACCTGACCCGCATGATGGCGGTATTGGGCGATGTGGACCGGCCCGAGCTACTCTACCGCCCGTTTACCCCCAGCGTGCCCAAAACGCTGAAAGGCGGCAGCCTGTTTAGCGCCATTGCTAAAAGCGATATCTTGCTTCACCACCCTTTTCAATCCTTCTCGCCCATTGAGGATTTACTACGGGAAGCCGCCCGCGACCCCGACGTGCTGGCCATCAAGCAGACGCTTTACCGCACCGGCTCGGACTCGCCCATCGTTAGCGCGCTGGTAGACGCCGCTAGCCAGGGGAAAGAGGTGACGGTAGTGATTGAGCTGCGGGCACGCTTTGACGAGGCCGACAACCTGCAGCTCGCTTCACGGCTGCAAGAGGCGGGCGCTATCGTTATTTACGGCATTATGGCCTACAAAACCCACGCCAAAATGCTGCATATCGTGCGCCGTGAAAAAGGCGAGCTGCGCCACTACGCGCATTTAGGCACCGGCAACTACCACTCGAAAACCGCCAAGCTCTATACCGACTACAGCCTGCTCACCGCCAACGAGGCGCTTTGTGCCGACGTGCATAAAGTCTTCCAGCAGCTTTCGGGCATGGGCCGGGCGCGCAAAATCGATACGCTGCTACATGCACCCTTTACACTGCATGAGCGGTTAGTCGAGATGATTGACCGGGAAGCCCAGATAGCGCGTAAGGGCAAGCGCGGGCATATCATTATTAAGTGCAACTCGTTGACCGAACCCAAATTGATCAAGGCGCTGTACCGTGCCTCCCAGGCAGGGGTGGAGTGCGACCTGATTATCCGCGGTATGTGCTGTTTAAAACCCGGCGTGGCGGGGGTATCGGAGAATATTCGCGTTCGCTCGATTATCGGCCGCTTTCTTGAGCACACGCGGGTCTTCCACTTCCACAACGACGGCAAGCCGGAAACCTGGTGCTCCAGCGCGGATTTTATGTCGCGCAATATGTTCCATCGGGTAGAGACCTGCTTCCCGCTACTGGATAAAAAGCTCGCCACGCGGGTGCGTAAAGACCTGGAAACCTACCTGGTGGATAACTGCCAGAGCTGGCTACTGCAGAGCGACGGCAGCTACCAGCTACAAAACCCAGGCAGTAGCGATGCGATCAGCGCCCAGGAAACGCTGCTTTACGCCTACGCGTCCAAGAGTTAACGCGAAAGCCCCGCTGCGCTTGGCAGCGGGGCAAATAGAGCGATGAATAGAACCCATCCGGCTTATGCGTAGCGCTGGCGCAGCTGCCGGGCGGCCTCCACCATATTGGCCAAGGCAGGCTCCACTTCGGCCCAGCCGCGGGTCTTCAAACCGCAGTCTGGATTTACCCATAGCCGCTCTGCCGGAATTTTCTCCAGCGCCTTCTCCATCAGTGCCACCATCCACTCCACCTCGGGAATATTTGGGGTGTGGATATCGTAGACGCCCGGCCCAATCTCATTGGGATAGGCGAAGTCCTGGAACGCATCCAGCAGCTGCATATCCGAGCGGGAGGTCTCGATGGTGATCACATCGGCATCCAGCGCTGCAATGGCACCAATAATGTCATTGAACTCTGAATAGCACATATGGGTATGAATCTGGGTGCTGTCGGCCACGCCTGCGGCACTCAGTTGGAAGCTCTCGACGGCCCAATCCAGATACGCTTGCCAATCGCTCTGGCGTAGCGGCAACCCTTCACGCAGCGCTGGCTCGTCAATTTGAATCACATGAATGCCAGCTTTTTCCAGGTCACACACTTCGTCGCGCAGTGCCAAGGCGATCTGACGGCAGGTGGTGGCGCGGGGCTGGTCATCACGCACAAACGACCACTGCAGAATCGTCACTGGCCCTGTCAGCATCCCTTTCATCGGCTTGTGGGTGAGCGATTGTGCATACTCGCTCCAGCGCACGGTCATCGGCTCGGGGCGGGTCACATCACCATAGATAATCGGCGGTTTCACACAGCGGGAGCCATAGCTCTGCACCCAGCCAAAGCGGGTAAACGCAAAGCCATCCAGCTGTTCGCCAAAGTACTCCACCATGTCATTACGCTCGGCCTCACCGTGCACTGGCACGTCTAACCCCAACGCCTCCTGGCGCTCCACCGCGTAGGCGATCTCTTCGCGCATCCGCGCTTCGTACTCCGCTTGGCTTAGCTCACCGGCTTTAAACGCACGCCGCGCCGCGCGGATGTCATCTGTCTGCGGGAACGAGCCAATCGTGGTAGTCGGGAACAGCGGCAGTTCCAGCAGCCTGCGCTGGGCTTGCGCGCGCTGGGCATAGGGTAAATGTCGCTGGCTATCCTGGGGCGTGACGGAGGCTAAGCGTTCGCTCACCGCAGGCTGGTGGATGCGAGCCGACTCCCGGCGCGCATCCAAGGCGCGGGTGGCCTCGCGCAAGCGCTGCTCGTCTATCGGAGTAGCGCGATTATCCATCAGCCGTGCCAGTGTCACCACTTCATCCAGTTTCTGACGGGCAAAGGCCAACCAGCTGATTAACTCGGCGTCTAACTCGGTTTCCTGGGTCACATCCACCGGCACGTGGAGTAGTGAACAGCTCGGCGCCAGCCACAGCCGTTGGCCTAGCCGCACCTTCAGCGGCAGCAGGCGCTCGCGCAGTGCGGCTAGGTCGGCACGCCAGATGTTACGCCCGTCCACTAACCCCACCGATAGCACTTGATGCGGGCTTAACCGGTCAATGACGCTCTCCACTTGCTCGGGCGCTCGCACTGCATCAATATGCAAACCATCGACAGGCAGCCGAGTAGCGAGCGATAGGTTATCGCCCAGGGCACCGAAGTAGGTAGCCACCAATAGCTTCAACGGTGCCGACTGCAGGCGATGGTAAGCGCGCTCGTACGCCTGCTGCCAAGCCAGCGGTAAATCCTGTACCAGCGCCGGCTCATCTAGCTGCACCCACTCAATGCCCTGGGTCGCTAGGCGGGAAAGAATTTCGCTGTAAACATCCAGCACGCTCTCCAGCAGTTCCAAACGGTCGAATTCACTCCCTTTGGTCTTGCCCAACCATAGCCAGGTCAACGGGCCGGTTAGCGTGACCTTAGGGGTAAAGCCCGCCTGTAGCGCCTCATCCACCTCGTCAAAGAGGCGCTGGGAGGCTAAGGTAAAGGTCTGCCCTTTGTGGAGTTCTGGGACTAGGTAGTGGTAGTTGGTATCGAAGTATTTGGTCATCTCGCAGGCGGCCGCCGGAGTACCGCTCGGCGCGCGGCCACGGGCCATGCGAAAGGCGGTATCCAGGTCGACGCGGCCTGCGCTGACTTCCTCTTGGGCTTGAAAGCGGTCAGGTACCGCACCCAGCATCACGGAAACGTTTAGCACTTGGTCGTAAAAGGCGAAATCACCCACGCTGACCATGTCCAAACCTGCGGCCTGCTGAGTTTGCCAGTGGGCAAGCCGCAGCGCTTGGCCTGCCGCTTCAAGCTCTTCACGGCTGACGCCACCTTTCCAGTAAGCCTCAGTGACTTTTTTCAATTCACGCTGTGCGCCGATACGGGGATAGCCGAGAATATGAGAAACTGTCATGATGAATCCTTCTAACGTGAATGATTTCACACAGTTTGAGCGCCACACCAACGTGAATCAAACTAAAGATTTTAATATCAACCATGAAAATTACTCACAATGATTGAATTACGCCATCTGCGCACCCTGCTGGCCCTGCGCGAAACCGGCTCTCTTGTGGAAGCCGCCGAGCGGGTACACCTAACGCAGTCGGCCCTCTCTCATCAATTGAAAGACTTGGAAAGCCGCGTGGATAGCGCGCTATTTGTGCGTAAAACGCGGCCGGTGGAGTTCACTCGGGCGGGGCTGCGGCTGTTGGCCCTGGCCGATGAGATTTTGCCGGAAGTACGCAAAGCCGAGCGGGACCTAGCGCGGCTTGCTGGCACCGAACAGGGTCGCCTGCACATGGCCATTGAGTGCCATAGCTGCTTTCAGTGGCTAATGCCCACGGTGGACTACTTTCGCGACCACTGGCCGGAGGTGGAGATTGATATTCCCAGCGGGCACCACTTCGACCCGCTGCCCGCGCTGGCCCGCGAGCAGCTGGATTTAGTCATCACCGCCGACCCTCAGCCGCTTGAGGGCGTGCGCTATGTACCGCTGTTTCGCTATGAAGGACTGCTGGCCGTTGCCCGACAGCACCCCTTTGCCGGGCAGGCGTTTGTCTCCCCTGCATCGCTGGCCGAGGAAACGCTCATTACCTACCCGGTGGAGCAGTCACGGCTGGATGTGTTTACTCAGTTCTTGGCCCCGGCCAATGTGCGCCCTAAAGAGATCCGCACCGCAGAGCTGACGATTATGATGATGCAGCTGGTAGCCAGTGGCCGCGGCGTGTGCGCGCTACCCAATTGGGCGCTCACCGAGTATTTAGAGCGCGACTATGTGAGCGCTGTGAAGCTAGGCGAACAGGGTATTTGGAGCACGCTCTATGCGGCGATCCGTGAGGAGTCAGCGGAAGCGCCGTGGATGCAGGACTTCTTGCGCACCGCCAAGGAGACCTCCTTTGCGGTGCTCTCTGGGATTAAACCGGCGAGTCGCGACGAGGAATCAGCAGCGTAAAGCGCGCCCCGCCGAGTGCGGGGCTGCTATCCACCGTTACGCTACCACCATGGCCTGCCATAATTTTCTGGACAATCGACAGGCCCAGGCCGTAGCCACCGGAGCTGCGGGCGCGGCTATCATCAAGACGGGCAAAGGGTTTGAAGATATCCCCACGTGCTTCAAAAGGAATGCCCGGCCCGTCATCTTCCACATCGATACGCACCAGGTGGGGTTCGTCCCACAGGCGGATTACCACCTGGGACTGGCCGTAGCGGCAGGCATTGCCCACTAAATTTTGTAGCGCCCGCTGAAGGTAGCGCGGCTCTGCCAACAGCTCAATGTCAGGCCCTGGCATCAGCTCCAATGTTAGCCCGCTATGCAATGGGGCCAAGGTATCAATCACCCGCTCGGCCATAGCGCGGCAATCTACCAGCGCCATCTCCAGCTCGGCGCCGTTGACCGTTTCGCCCCCTAGGCGGGCGTAGGTCAGAATTTCGTCCACCAGCTCATCCAACTCGGCGATATCCGCATCAATGCCCTGCAACTGGCGCTGAATGGCGGGCTGGTCGGTCATGTCCTCTACCATTTGCACCGCAAAGCGGATGCGTGCCACCGGTGTGCGTAGCTCGTGGGAAACAGCGCGAATCATCTCCTGTTGGCCACGCAACAGGCTCTGCACTTGGTTCGCCATGCCGTTAAAGGCCATTCCCAAGCGCCCCAGAAAATCACCGCTCTCCACCTTGACGCGGGTTTCCAAGCGGCCGCTGGCAATGCGCGTTGCCGCCAACTCAAGCCGTGCCATACGCGACTCAATGCTGCGCATAATCAGATAAACGATTAGGCTTAGCACGACCATCAGCGCCACTAGCAGCGGTAAATGTAAATTGGGCGGCAAGGTGTCACCCCGAGAAATCGGCCCGGCCTGGAGCCACTGGTCAGTTCCACCTGAAGGGTTAGGCAGCTGATACAGCAGCGTTATCGAGAGCTTATCGGAGACAAGCCGAGTAATAACGCCTCCAAGCGTTAGCTGAAATTGCTGCTCGGTGGTTAAGTCATCCGGCAGCGCATTCAGCAAGCTAAGCGGCCAGCTGCCAGGGCGTAGCGCCGCCAAAGCATCTAAACGCTCCTCCATAGGCATAGCGGCCAACCACTCTCCTAACAAGACCATACTGCCCTGCCACTGGCGTTCGCTCCAAGCGTTAAAGGTCGCTTCCAACATCCACTGCTCATCACTTGAACCGCTAGCGAGGGGCAGCCGTTGGCGCAACTGCCACGGCTCTTCAGCCACTAACACGGTGCCTCGCTCAAGCCGCGCTCGTTCGAAGTAGCCTAACGGAGCATCTCTCATGTCGCGGAGTGCCAGCTGCATACCCAACTGCTCGGAAAAGTTGCCTATTAATGCTTCACGCTCTTCCGTAGGCACACTGGCAAGCCGCTGTGTCATTAATGACATGGGCAGTGCGGCGAGCTGTTCACGATAATCTTCCCGGCGTACCTGCTCAATAAACGAACGTCCACCTAGCGCAATAAAAAACACCACGCATAGCGCTAGGCCTAGCAGCAGGTAGAAGCGTAAAAACGAGCCGTGGCTAAGCACTCGCCGCATTAGGCGACCCCTCTTATTTAACTGTCTTTAACAAACAGATAACCTTTACTGCGCACGGTTTTGATACGGTGCGGCTGGTTGGGGTCGTCACCAATTTTGGGGCGAATACGCGAGACACGCACATCAATTGAGCGGTCTTGACCGTCGTATTTAATCCCCCTCAGGTCGCTGAAAATCTCTTCTCGAGTCAGTACACGGCCGGCATTACGCGCTAGCAGCCATAGCAAGTCAAACTCGGCGCTGGTCAGGTCGATGCGTTCACCAGAGAGCCAGGCTTCCCGAGTGGCGTTATCAATCTCCAGGTTTTCAAACTTAAGACGCATTTCACCATCGGGGGCTGGTGCATCCGCCCGGCGTAGCAGCGCTCGCATGCGTGCTAACAAAACACGGGGTTGCACAGGTTTGGGAACGTAATCGTCTGCTCCCATTTCCAGGCCAAGCACTTGATCAAGATCATCGGTGCGGGCGGTCAGCATCATGATGGGGCCGGCGAAATTGGGGCGTACTCGGCGACAAATCGCCAGGCCATCTTCACCCGGTAGCATCAGGTCTAAAATCACTAGGTCTGGCTGCAGCGTTAAAATGCGATCTACGCCTTTGGCACCATCCGCTTCTAGCGTCACTTGAAAGCCGTTTGCTTCCAGATAGTCGCGGGTGAGCTCGGCCAAGCGCTGGTCATCTTCAATAATCAGCACATGATCCTGGTCAGGGTAATCGGGAGTGACCGACTCCTGAGCACCAAGAGCTTGAAATTGCTGTTCCAAGTGTTCTACCATCCTTTTTCTTTACTCCGCTTAGGCAGTTTGTGTTATCACCCGCTCACCCTGTGCAAAAGCAGGTTGTGATAACTTCCAGGATACCTTAAAACCTCACAAACGCCTGCCCCCTTGATGAATGTTCCCGTATCTATCTCCGTTAAGCCCCCCAAGGGCAGCTTGATTCTTCCACCACCAAGCGCTAATGTGAATCGGCAAACTGTCGACAATCTGACAGGAGGAGATCGCCATGGGAGATGGCAAAGCCAAGAGTGTCATTAAGCGTATCTATGTTCCAACGCAAGTGCGTGACCTGCCCAACGGAGAAAAGTTAAAAATTCCCGGGCACTATAAAGCGCCACCCAGCGAAAGCAATGGCTCACTCGAATGACGGCGCGCAGATAAAGAAAAGGCAGGCCTATTGAGGTCTGCCTTGTTAATTTATCTTCATGGTTAAAATGGCTATCCCTTGGGGCCAAACAAGAACCAAGCGATCAGCCCTACCAGGGGAAACACGAGTAGCGCAATAATCCACAGTAGCTTAGCAAGCCCGCTCGCCGAGCTTTTGGCCACTTTGACGATGGCCCATACCACAATAATGAGCCAGATAAGACCGAGCAAACCACCGACTTCAATACCCATAGCAACTCCTTAGCATGTTGGCATCCATGAACCTTCAGCTAAGCACAACACCGCAGTGCACACAAGTCGCCCTAGGGTTCCGGCAAACGCAGCACCATTTCACCGCCACGAATCTCGATGGCTAGCTGGTTTAAAAAGCTCATTCCCAATAGCACCGTATCTCGCTCCATGCCGGGGCTGATAGAGCCCTGAACGTTGTTCATCCGTATACCGCCCAGCACCACTTCATCTAGCTGAGTCAGGTTACCCTCCACACGGCCATTAGCAGTGTTAAACCAAGCTCGCCGCCCTGGCTCTAGGCTTAGCCGTTTGGCTAACTCACCAGGCACCGCCACGTAAGTGGCACCGGTATCCAACAAAAATGTAACCGGTTCACCGTTGATCTGGCCCGGCGCTTCAAAATGCCCTGCCCGGTTACGCTTTAGCGTAACCGGGCCGTTGTCTGGAGAGGTATTCATGATGTGCACATTTGGGTGCAGCATGTCTTCAAGCCCACCCTGGATCCACCATGTACCCACTGCCATGAGCAGCACCCAAAACAGCAGCATTATTACAATGCCGCCTTGCTGAGGCCTGTGTTTTGCCATCGTTCACCTCACGGCATCAGGAACTTTTCCAGGACACCGCCGCCTCACGGCCACGGCGTTCATTGACGCCTACACAAATCAGCATGGCTGCGATAAATAGGCCAGCACATAACAGAATAGACGCCTGCAGGCCAATCAGCGTTTGCAACACGCCCAGTATAACGATGCCCAGCACGCCCGCCAGCTTGTTCGCCAACCCCCAGAAGCCAAAAAACTCTGCCGACTTCTCCAACGGTGAAAATACGCCAACCAATGCACGGCTGGCTGATTGGCTAGACCCTAAACTCAACCCAGCTAAACAGCCAACGACTAAAAATAGGTGTTGCGCCTGCCACTGCCGCCCAAACTGCTGATTGAGCCACACGGTTAACTCCGGCGTTGCCCAAATAGCAATAATTGCGGCCACCCACAACGCAAGCGTCATTTGGTAGGTGTGTTTAGCACCCAGCTTATCCTGTAAACAACCAAACCCGATGGCTCCCGCCGCCGCCGTTACCTGCACAATAATAAACATGATATTGCGCACGCTCTCATCCCAGCCAATCACCTGGGCCCCGTAAATAAAAGCAAAGGCGATAATGATGTAAACGCCCGCCATCGAAAACAGCAGCGATACTAAGAAAATGCTTAGGTCTTTGAAGTAGCGAAGCTCATGAAAGGTCCCCAAAATTCGCTGTCGAGCTATTTGACGATAGGAGGCAGCATGAAATTTAGGCACGCCACGCTCTTTCAGCCATAGAAAAGTGGGTATTGCCGCCACTAAAAAGAAGCCTGCTGCAAAAGGTCCTACCCAGCGGATGCGCTCAAAATTATCGGCCGTTGCCTCGCCTAGCACAATCAAGGTAAACCCTGCCGCTACTAACCCACCGATATAGCCTAATGCCCAACCAAAACCAGAGATTTTCCCCAGTGCATCCGGCGGGCCAAGCTCTGGGAGAAAAGCAGCAATAAACGACTCCCCCATAGAGTAAGCGTAGTTAGAGAGTATGATTAACAGTAATCCCAGCACTACATAGCCAGGCTCAACGAAGTAGAGCATGGCGGTGGTCGCCACTGTTGCCACATAGCTAAATAGAAGAAAGCGCTTCTTTTCGGCGCGGTAATCCATAATGGCACCGCACAAAGGGGCGCTGATCACCACCATGAGATAGCTGATGGCTAGGGCCAAGCTCCATAAAAAATTCGCTAAGCGATAGCTATCGTTACGATCACCGACGATCACCGTGGTAAACAGCTCGCCAAATACCACGGTAATAATCAGCAGCGTATACGCTTGATTGGCGAAATCGAACATCGCCCAGCCGAAAATCTCGCGGCGTGAGGCATAGGGAGATGCAACCACTGAGGAGGTTGTGGGCGGCATAGCGTGCTCTCTTGGAAAATAGCGTGGTCTCTTGGAAAGAGGGATAAGACTAGCAGCTAGCTGTAACGCACCGCTATGACTAGCGTTAACAGAATAGAGATGACAGCGCCATAAAGTTACTCTAACTTTACTGGACTACCTAACAATGGGGGGCGCAGATAAATGGCGTGTGGCAACGTTATAAAAAAGCGTTTAGCGGTTACGCTTTCACTCTTATTAGGGTGCACTTCTGCTGTTCTGCCACTATCTGCTGATACGCCGCCTGCTTCTCTTGCTACCCTGACCTTTATTACCGAAGAGTACCCACCTTACAATTATCAAGAGGATGGCCGAGTGGTGGGCACTTCGGTGCGCCTCTTAGAAGAGATGCTGATTCAGGCAGGGCTTCACCTGGATCACAGTAATATCCACTACTACCCCTGGGTACGTGGCTATGAACTCGCACTTAGTCGCCCTAACACTGTGCTTTTTTCAACGACACGCACTCCCACCAGAGAAGCAAAGTTTCACTGGGTTGGCCCGATTGCCCAGGACCAAGTCGTGCTACTGGCACGGCACAATACGCCTCTCCGCATCCGCTCTCTTGACGATGCGATTGATCAAGAGTTGAGCGTTGCCGTTATCCGAGAGGATATCGGCGCTCAAGCCTTGGTAGAGGCCGGTTACCCAGAAGCGCTCATTCGGCCTGCAATCGATAATCATAGCGCGCTGCACATGCTCCTACACGGTCGAGTCGACTTATGGGCCTACAGTGCCGATGTCGCTAAATGGATTGCCGAGCAGGAGGGGTACTCCGAGGAGATATTGACACCCCTCTACACGCTTAGTGAATCTTACCTATACTTTGCTCTTAATCCTGAAACAGACCCACAGCTTGTCGCTCAGTTGCAGCAAGCGTTTGAACGAGTAACCTCTTTCTCAGTGGCCACACAGGTAGGTAGCGATGGTTAAGCAGCCGCGTTCTCCCGTAAAGCCGTACTGGCTCATCATCGCTTTAGGCATTTTGCTGGTGGGCAACAGCCTGCCGACGCGCGCCCAGCCCCCGCTGCTGACCATCAACACAGAAGAGTACCCACCATTCAATTATCTAAACGCGCAGGGCATAGTAGACGGTATAGCCACCCAGAAACTGCGCAACGCACTGCGCCATGCAGGTATTGAGGCGCATTTTCGGGTACTACCTTGGGCACGTGCCTATACTGAGGCTCGGCTGCGCGACCATCATTGTGTGTACTCAACAACTCGTACCGACGCACGCGCACAACAGTTCCATTGGGCAGGGCCGCTAGTGATTAACGAGTGGTCAGCCTTTGGGCTAGCTGAGCGACAGTTAGCGTTGACCCAGCTAGACGACCTTCATGCGTGGCGCGTTGGCAGCTTTCGAGAAGATGCTGTAGGAGACTATGTAGAGAGCCAAGGCGTTAGCGTATTACGTGCACCTACCGAGAGAGAAAATATGGCTCGGCTGGCCGCTGGCCTACTAGATGTTATTGTCACCGGGCGAGCGACCGGCGAGTACCTTGCCGAAGAGCAAAACCTCGCGATTGAGCATCTCTTCACGTTCTATTACGCGCCGCTCTATCTTGCCTGCCACCCAAGCGTAGGAAGCGATGTGATGGAGCGCCTTCAGCAGCAGCTTGATACCCCATTTGCCACCCCACTGGAGCCGATGCCGTGAGTCCCACGAAGCCATCGCTTGCCAGCGGTCGTTTAACGCTTAAGCAGGCACTTCTCACCCTGCTGATTGCGTTTATGATCACACTTATCGCAGGCAGTTTTGAGCTAATTAGCCATGCCAGCAGCATGCGTGAAAACGTACAACAGCAAACCTCACAACAGCTTGCCATTGTGAATGGAGCTGCTGCAGAAGCGGCCTTCCAACTCAACCCTGATTTAGCACACCAAATTGCCTACGGCCTGTTTAACGACAGTGACGTTGCTCAAGTGACTATTCGCGATGACTTTGGCCGTGCCTTAGCAGAATTTCATCAAGATGAATCATTATCCACAGGCTGGCTAAGTGAGCGCCTATTTGGCGACATCGTCTATCATGAGATGCCGTTGCACTACTACATGGGCGGCGATACACCGGCAACCACGGTGGGAGAAATACAGCTGTCACTGGATACGGCACACCTTACCCAGAGATTCCTCGACCGCAGCTACACCGTTGTGGGCAGAAGCATGGCGGAAGCCTTCCTGTTAAGCAGTTTAGTTATTGCTTTCTTCCATGTCTTTATCACTCGCCCACTGCTTAAAGTTCACGCAGCTATTACTCAAACCGACCCCACTCGGCCAGGGCAATGGCCAAAACCGGCCCTGAAAGGGCATCAGGACGATGAGCTAGGGCACTTAGTAGAAAGCTTGGACCATCTACTCAACGAATTTCAGATGGGGTTGGCTCAACGTGACCATCTTCATCAGCTTTCCCAGTATGACGGCTTAACCGGAGTGGCAAACCGTCGGCACTTTGATCTATTTTTTGCCCAACAGTGGCAGTGGGCGCAACGCGCCAAACAGCCGCTGTCGGTGATTTTTATCGATATTGATAACTTTAAAGAGTTTAACGACCACTACGGCCATACCATGGGCGATGACACGCTACGTGCAGTCGCCACGGTACTCAATCAGTGTATCGACTCAAGCTGTGACCTGCTGGCCCGCTATGGTGGTGAAGAGTTTATCTGCGTGCTGCCCGGCAAAGATGCCAACGATGCGATGCATATTGCCAACGGCTTGCGCCAAGCTATCCTCTCACTGGCGATTCCCCATGCTTACTCCAGCACCCATTCACACTTAACGGCCAGTATGGGTATTGCCACCACGACTCCTGAGCACCCCCTCAGCGCCGATGACCTACTCAACAAGGCCGATCAGCAGCTCTACCATGCCAAACGGCGTGGCCGAAACCGCATAGAGATACACGAACGCCCGGCATAGCCGGGCGCTCGTGGCCATCAATAGGCTCCGTGTCAAAGCAGCCAGTGAGCAATCACCGCCGCTATACCAACTACCATCGCTGTCACTACCGCAACGGTCACCACGCGGTCTAACCAACGGTCAAAGGCTGCCCCTTTTGGCTGCCTCCGCGTTGCACCGTGGCGGCTCTGCCGAGCAGCCATTAGTACGCTGTTTCCATAGCTGCTTCCCCTAACGAAGCCGTGATTTAACTATTAATGCGCCGGTTAACCACGTTAGGCGCACGACGCAACCGCTCCTCTTCCCCAAGCTGTTCTGCCTCGAAGGCATCAGCACCCACGGGGGTTTCGCCGTGGCGACGGTAAAGCTGGGTCAGCATCGCTTTACGATCTGCACGTAGCTCGCGCACCAACACAATCACCATCATATACAGGATAAAGGTAAACGGCAGCGCCGACAGTACGGCTGCCGACTGCAGTCCGGAGAGTCCACCCGCCACGATCAGCGTCAGGCAAATCGCCGCAATCAGCACGCCCCACACCACCCGTTTATAGAGCGGTGGGTTGATGGAGCCGTTATCGGTCATCTGCGCCACAATATACGAAGCGGAATCTGCTGAAGTCACCAGGAAAATGAAAATCAGCAGCATGGCTACCACAGAGAGCACGCCCGAGAACGGCATCAGTTCAAACATCTCGAACAGTGCTACCGTAATATTCGCCTCGGTCGCGGCGGCTAAGCCAACATCGCTGCCGTTAAGCTCCAGATTAAGCGCCGCACCACCAAATACGCCAATCCACAAGCAGGCCAAGAGCGGCGGCACAAACAGCACCCCAAACACATACTCTTTGATGGTACGGCCACGGGAAACACGCGCCACGAAGGTGCCTACAAAGGGCGACCAGGCAATCACCCAGGCCCAGTAGAAGATGGTCCAGCTACTGGCCCATTGATTATCGCTATAGGGTGAAATTCGCAGGCTCATACCGATAAAGTTCTGCAGATAATCGCCTATCCCGAGGGTAATCGTTTCCAAAATGGCGATGGTCGGGCCAGTGACCAGTACATAGAGCATTAAGCCGATACACAGCGCCATGTTTAGGTTGGATAAGCGCTTAATGCCTTTATCCAGCCCCGACCAGGTAGATGCCATATAGGCACAGAACATCACAAACAAAATGACAAACTGCCAAAACCCGTTTTCCGGCAGGCCAAAGACCGCGTTCAGGCCGCCATTCATTTGTAACACGCCCAAGCCCAGCGATGTGGCTACCCCCATCACAGTAGCGACTACCGCAAAGACATCCAGCCAGGAGGCATAAGGACGCACTCGGGGATGCTTGGCAGTGACCGAAGAGAGTACCGACGAGACTAACCCTGCCTGCCCTTTACGGAACTGAAAGTAGGCAATAATCAGCCCCACCACGGAAAACGCCGCCCACTGGTGGATTCCCCAGTTAAAGTAGCTGTACTGGATCGCATAGCGCGCAGCGGCTTCGCTTTCGGCTGGAACATCTCCGTAAGGTGGGTTGATGTAGTGCGTCATGGGCTCTGCCATGCCGTAAAACACGAGCCCTACCCCAAAGCCGGCGGCCAGTAACATACTGATCCAGGAAAAAAAGCTGTAGCTGGGCGTACTATCCTGTGGCCCTAGGCGCACTTTTCCATATTTACTAAGCGCCAAGCCAATCAAAAACACCACAAAGCCAAACACTGAAAAGAGATAAAACCAGCCAAATAGCTCAGTAATCGTTGTGAGAGCGGCTTCAGCAGCGCCCCCAAACGCCACCGGAAACGCAGCTCCAACAACGACTAAGCCAAAAATAATAATTGCCGATGCGATAAACACCGACTTACCTCCATGGTTCGTCATAGCACCACCCTGGTTAATGAACATATGGGTTTATAAAAACATTGCTGCATAAAAAAACGCTTCATAAAAACGTTAGCTCATAAAAAAACGCACATAATGTTAGTGCGCTCACTTAAATCCTAACATTCGATGCTAGCTATCGCATGCTAGGGGCTTTACACATAAAAATTAGATATATCTTATATATTGGTTTTTAAGTCTTAAAAAAGAAGCAGTGAACTTGCGACCTCGGCTATGTTCCAATGGTGGCAAACGAACGACGGAGGCTTTCATGCCACAGATGAATCGCGACCAACGTAATGCCGCTTGGCAGGCTGCTAATCAGTGGCGCGCTCGGGCTGCGCAAACTCAGCCCAATGGGCTGGTAGGTAGCTTAAAACTGCTGTTGACGTGGCTCGCGTTTGGCGCACTGATGATTGTTGGCGTTGTGCTTGGGTTATTTTTCCTGCTGATCGGCTGGGCCATGATGCCGTTTGTGCGCCATAAGATGAAAAAGCGCCTGGAGCAGATGCGTGCCGATAATGCCCAAGACATCGGCGGCGGCTATGCAAGCGAACAGCCGTCAGGGCAGCAGGATGCCCTGGAAGGCAGCTATGAAGTAAAGAGTTATGAAGTAAAGAATGAACCCGAGAATAAAGGGTGAACCCAATCGCTAGGGCGGCGGCTGAATCCAGGCAAAGGCAGCCGCTAGCGTTAGCGGCATAACGATTAAACTTCCCAAATTACCAATTAGCACCAGCGATGCCACCTTATGCGGGGCGAGCTTATACTGCTCCGCGACTAGGTAATTCAGCACCGCTGGTGGCAGCGCGGCAAACACCAACAGCACGGCGGTTTGCAGTGGGTTAAGTGGCAGCAGCCACATCAGCGGTAGCGCAATCACCAGCCCAGAGAGCGGGCAAAGCACGGCACCCAACAGCCCCGTTCGCCAGTCGCTAAAGTCGATTTCCAGCAGGCGTACTCCCAATGCGAAGAGCATTAGCGGGATACATACGCCCCCCAGCATATGCATAGCTTCCAGCAGCCAGTTGGGTAGTGCCACTCCCCCTACGTTGACCAACAACCCCGCCAAACTGGCCGCCACAATTGGCATTTTCAGCATCCGCCACAGCGAGGTGCGCGGGTCCAGCATGTAGAGCCCCACCGAGAAATGCAGCAGCATCTCCACGATAAACACCACCACCGCCGCCGGCAGCGCTTCCGGCCCGAATGCCAGCACCAAAAGCGGCACGCCCATATTGCCGGAATTATTGAACATCATCGGCGGCAGGAAGACTTTGCTATCCAGCGAGAGCCACTTCACCACCGGCCAAAGCACTAACCCCGAGCCAAGCACTACCACAGCGGCGGCGCTAGCCAGCCAGGCGTACTCCGCAAGCGGCGCTTGGCGGTCGGCCAATACCGCAAATACCAGCAGCGGAACAAACAGCTCCATATTGAGGGTGTTTAAGCTGCGAATATCGGGAGTGCGGAAACGTCCGTAGGCGGCACCGCTACCGGCAATCAAAAACACCGGCAGCAGTGTGGCTAAAATTTGTCCAATCATCGGTGTGCCGCCTCAATGAGTGGCAGCGTGTGAGCCTGAGTGCGCATTCCTTCGTCCTTGTTTTTATAAAGGTAGTCTTCAAGGCAGCTATTATAGAGCCAGTCGTTACCAGGCTAGCTTTTTACCCATGCTACTGAAAAACCCCCTTCCCGCCAAATCAAGGCTCTAGAAAACGCTGCCACAACGCGGTGACCACCTGGCGATGCTCAGCAAACTCGCTAGCGTTCCCCAGCGGCTTTTCACCGGTTAGCGCCGCACGGTGGGTGCGGCTGCGGTAGGCTAGATACGCTTCACGGAGCTGCTCGGCCTCCGTTTGGGTAATATGCCCGCTCTCTGCCAGGGTTTCCAGAATGCGAATGTTGTCGCTATAGGTGATCAACGCAGGCGTTTGATGGGAGAGCGCCAGAACGGCGTATTGGCAGAGAAACTCAATATCCACCATGCCGCCTGCGTCATGCTTCAGGCTGAAGGTCGCGTCCGCACTGGCCTCGCCAGCGGCGTCGGAAGCTGCCCCCTGCCCTTTGGTGCCCAGGTGGTCGCGCATTTTATGGCGCATATTCACCACGTCGTCACGCAGGGCTTGCGCGTCGCGCTCACGGCGCAAAATCTCCCCGCGTAGCTCGTCGAACTTGTTGGCAAGCCGCTCACTGCCCGCCACCACCCTGGCGCGCACCAGCGCTTGATGCTCCCAAGTCCAGGCGTTTTGGTGCTGGTACTCAGCAAAGGCATCGAGCGAGGTAACCAGCAGCCCCGCATTGCCTGATGGGCGCAGGCGCATGTCTACTTCGTAAAGGCTGCCTGCGGGGGTCACCGCGGTTAGCAGGTGGATAATGCGTTGGCCCAAACGGGTGAAAAATACCGGCGTATCCAAGGGGCGGGGGCCATCGGTACTGCCTTTACCGTCGCTGTCGTGCAGGAAGACCAGATCCAAGTCAGAGCCGTAGCCTAGCTCGATGCCGCCTAGCTTGCCGTAACCAATAATCAAAAACGCCGGCTCTCGGGAGTTGCAGCCCGCAGGGGCGCCGTGCTTACGGGTAACGTGCTTCCACGCCATCGCCAGCACCGCATCCAAAATGACCTCTGCGATGTAGGTTAAGTAATCGCTCACTTTCATCAAGTGGCGCGTACCGGCAATATCCGAGGCGGCCACATGCAGCATCTGGGCGTGTTTGAAGACCCGCAAGGCTTCTAGCTGTGCCTCCTCATCATCCTCGGGCAGCCGGTTGAGGGTTTGGCGCAACTCATCGGCCAAACGGGCCTTGTCGGCGGGCGTATAGAGGGTGTCGGGGGTTAACAACTCGTCCAGCAGTATGGGGTAGCGCGCCAACTGCTCGGCAATCCAGGGGCTGGCCGAGCAGAGCCGCATCAGGTGCTCAAGGGCTTGGGGGTTTTCCCGCAGCAGCGCTAGGTAAGCGGTGCGCCGCAGCACCGCCTCGATCAGCGGTTGCACGCGCGCCAGCGCGGTGTCCGGTGTCTCGCTCTCGGCCACGGCGCACAGCAGCAGCGGCATTAACGCATCCAAGCGCTCAAAGCCAATGCGCTGCATACTTTGCACAGCCCGAGAGTGGTAGAGACTCTGCAGACGCTTGAGCGCCCGCTCAGGCTCGCTAAAACCCGCTCCGCCCAGCAGGGCCAGCGCTTCATCCTCTTCAAGCTCGCCGCGCCACAGCAGCCGCCACTGGGCGAGGCTGGACTCGCTCTGCTCCTCGTCGGCCTCTTCTTCGGGGTCGGCGATCACCGCATCAAAGTGCTGGCGCACCCGTTCGCGTACTTCCTCTAACTGGGCGATTAGCCCCGGCCAATCCTCATGCCCCATGGCAAAGGCCACCCGTTCGCGGTCCTCGTCATCGGTGGGCAGCATTTGGGTTTGGCGGTCTTCCAACGCCTGAATGGCGTGCTCCACATCACGCAGGAAGGCGTAGTCCGGTAGTAACTCGTCCACCACGGTTTGGGGCAGCAGCCCAAGCTCCGGCAAACGTTCAAGCGCCGTTTGCAGCGAGGTGACCTGCAACTCGGTATCGCGCCCGCCGCGAATCAGTTGGAACGCCTGCACCACGAACTCCACTTCGCGGATGCCCCCAGGCCCGAGCTTGATATTGCTCTCCATGCCTTTGCGCTTCACTTCGCGGTTAATCATCGCCTTCAGCTCGCGCAGCGACTCAATGGCCCCGAAGTCCAGGTACCGGCGGTATACAAATGGCCGCAAGCTGGCCAGCAGCTCGTAGCCGGCGTCGAGATCTCCCGCTACGGGCCGCGCTTTCAGCATGGCGTAGCGCTCCCACTCACGGCCTTGATCCTGGTAGTAGCTGGAGAGCATCGAAAAGCTGCCTACCAGCGGGCCGCCATCGCCCAGCGGGCGCAGGCGCATATCCACACGAAACACAAACCCATCCGCCGTCATGGCATCCAGCGCGGCGATCAGGCGTTGACCAAGCTTGGTGAAGTACTCTTGATGCTCAAGGGGCTTGCGGCCGCCTTCGGTCTCGCCCTTTTCAGGGAAGGCAAAAATCAGGTCGATGTCTGAGGAGAGATTAAGCTCACCCGCGCCCAGCTTCCCCATGCCCAGTACGACAAGCCGCTGGGGCGAGCCGTCACTCCGGGCGGCAGGCGTTCCCCAGCGGGGGGCATAATAACGCTCCAGCCAGCCGAGCGCCGCCTCTGTGCACACTTCCGCCAGCCAGGAGACCGCCTGGGCGGTGTTCCACATGGTTGAACCATCGGGGCGGTTTAGGTCGCGCCAAATAATGCCCAGCATCCGCGCCCGGCGAAAACGGCGCAGCGCCCGGTGCAGGGCGTCTTCGTCCTCGGCGCCCTCCAGGGCATCGTCCAGCCATTGGGCAAGCGCCTCTTTATCAGGGGCGTTATCCAACTCTCCAGCGGCGTCCAGCTCCGCCAGCCAGTGGGGAAAACGTACTAACGTATCAAGGGCAAAGGTGGAAATCGTAACCACTCGGGCCAGCGCTTCACGGCGAGCGGGGGATAGCGCCTCCCAACTGCCAGAGGGCAACGGCTGCTTGGTCATTGAGGCGATATTATCCGCCTGGCTAAGCGCCTCGCTGAGACGCTGGTGCGCCTGTGCGGCAGCAGGTGCCAGCGCTTTGGGCAGCGTTGCCGTGGGGAATAACGCATCGTTGGTTTGCATAAGCACCTCTCTACCAAGCACTTGTCTGCCAAGCACTTATTATAGTGTCTGCCCGTTATGGTTATTGACAAGATAGCGGGCGGGCTAGCCCATCCATTTTTCCCAGCCTAACAGCCCCCAGGTAAGGCCCGCCATGATGAGCGACAGCATCACCGCCGCCGAGCCGATATCTTTTGCGCGACCGGATAGCTCGTGATGTTCGGTGCCGATACGGTCCACTACGTTCTCAATCGCACTGTTCAGTAGCTCCACGATGAGCACCAGCAGCAGGCTGCCAACTAGCAGCAGCCAACTGATTGGGCCTTCGCCGATCCACCAGGCAAAAGGCAGCAGCACAGCGGCAATCGCCAGCTCCTGACGGAAAGCGGACTCATTACGGAACGCCGCTTTCAGGCCTTTCCAGGAGTAGCGTGTGGAGTGCAGTAAGTGGGTTAACCCTGTGTGACGTGGCTTCATGCCCGTTGCCTCACCTAAGCGTTCAATTAGTTAGCCAGTATCATCGCATCTAAATCCAGCGATAGGGGGTCCAGCACCTCGGACCAGCTTAGATAGGGCGTGCTGCCGCTACCGTTCACTAACACGCTAAACACCCCCCAACGCCCTTGTGCCGTGCGGAAGTAGCCCGCCGCCGCACGCACGGCAAATGGCTGGTTGAGCGTACCGGTTTTCAGCATGACGTTATTTTGAAAGGTGGCCGAGCCGCGGCGGATAAAGCGCATCACCCCATTGGACGGGGATTGAAAAGAGGCCACAAAGCTCGGGAATAGCGCGCCTTGGCGGAACATATCCTCCAGCATCACATTAACCCCGTGCGCGGAGGTGCGGTTATCGGTAGTTAATCCGCTGCCGCTATGCAGGGTAATCGGGCCGTGTCCCGGCAGGCTCTGTACATACGCCTCAATAGCCTGCCCAGCCTGGCGCAGCTGCGCCTGGGGCGTTTCCACCAAGTTGAGCGCCAGCACGTCGGCCATATAGTTATTGGAGTAGTTCATGGTACGCAGCAGCAGCTCCTGGAGCGGCTGGCTATCCACCGCCGCCAGGCGCTGGGCGCTGCTTGGCGGCGGGGTTGAGCTTACCCGCCAGGGGTCGCGCACGCTAATCCCCGCCTGGTTCAACATACTCAGCAACAGCTGGGCGGTTTTTTCAGCGGCGTCTCCCGCGCCGCGGTATACATCCCGGGCGATGGCGTTGGTGGACATTTGCCCCCTTAACCGTATGACATCGCCGCGCTCATTGGTGATTCGCTCGGCGCTGATTTCCGTGCCGCTATTGGGGGGGCGCGTTACCACCTGATTATCAATAGCCACCAGCGGCGCCTGGCTATCGCACAAACCGACCCGTGCAGGCTCGCCAGGGGTGGCCGCCGGTGCGACATTGACACACCACGTACCGAAGTTAACCCCAGCGGAGGATAACGGCGCGCTATAGGCGTTGGCGACTCGCGTACGCGCGTTGCAGCGGTCGGTGGTAATGCACTCCACCGGACCAAAGCGCCACTGGCTGACCACCAGCGCTCCCTCTACCCGACTGACTCCGGCCAGCTGCAGCCGCTGGACGAGCCGCCAAAGATCCTCTGTTGTCAGGCCAGGGTCACCACCGCCTTCAAAGACTAAATCACCCTGCAGCACACCGTTAACCACTTGGCCGACACTCACTAATTGGCTTGTAAAGCGATGTTGGGGGCCGAAGCGATTCAGCAGCGCCGCCGCCATATACGCCTTGGTGACCGAGGCGGGCGAGAGCTGGCGCTCCGGGTTGAGGCTGCCCAACGTCAGATGGCTGCTGTCAGCACTCAGCAGGCGCGCTTCAGCACTAATCGAGAACCCTTTGGCCTCTAACTGGCTCAAACGGCTGAAATCTGCCCATAGTGCTGAACTGGCGCATAACGCAGCGGCCGCCACGCCTGCCACTGCGCTGCTACGCAGCCATCGGCCCGGTAAGTTAAAAAAACACGTCACGCCAAAACTCCCTCAATGCACGTTCATCTTGGAGAAGACCTGTAGGATGATCACCCCGGCCACAATCAGACTAATGCCAAGTACCGCAGGCAGATCAGGCTTTTCACCAAACACCACGATGCCCACCAGGGTGACCAGCACAATGCCCAGGCCCGCCCAGATGGCATAGGCAATGCCCACCGGCAGAGTGCGTAGCACCAGGCTCAATAAATAAAATGCCAAGCCATAGCCACCTACCACCAGGAGGCTCGGCAGTGGCCGAGTAAAACCTACTGAGGCTTTTAACGCACTCGTGGCAACCACTTCCGCCACGATCGCGAGGATTAAGTAGACAAACGTCATGGGCGCTCCAGGTCGATGCACAAACGCCACAGCGTTTGGCCGCTTTGGTCATATTTGGCTTCAAACGGCGTTAAATAGTCACCGTTGGGGTGCAGCGGCGCAATACTGGCCTGCTGGCCGGTTGCTATCATGACAGCCTGGGCAAACTCCTCCACATAGAGCCGCCAGTTCGAGCGCAGCTCAAGCCGCCCGCCGAGGGCCAACAGTGTGGGGAAAACCGGATGGCCATGCCAGCGCATTTTCAAGTGCGCTGATTTGGGATAGGGGTTGGGATACAGCAGGTAGTGGTGCTCGGGCGTCCAGCCCGCTTCCAGCGCAAGCCGCCAAAAATCGACTAGATCAGCGCGCACCAGCAGGGCGTTTTCCGGCAGCTCGCCGTGCTCGCGCCCCAGCCGATCCTCGCTGCGGTCAACGCCAATCACGCTATGCCCGGGAAACTGCATAGCGAGCCGCCGGGTCGATAGCCCTACCCCGCAGCCAGCATCGAGGATCAAGGGCGCCGAGCGCTGCCGTCGCCATGCCTCGGCCTGCTCAAACGCGCGGCGCGTGTGGTCGGCGATGGGCTTACGCAGCGGGTGAGCTAAGGCGCGCTCCACGCGCCGTGCGACATCGTGATGCGGACCTGGCTGATTGGAAGTCACTGGCCGTGAGGTGTGCTGCATGCCATCCCCTGGATTAAAAAAGCGTGATTCTATCAGTCTCCCGCGCGCTCGGCATGACGCCGTTGCATACCCGGTGCTATGATCATGCCCGAGGCTTTTTATAAGCTCACTATTAAGCTCAGATCGATGACAATTTCCGCCACGGTCTGACAATAACCGTTATTAAAAACCACCGCACCACGAGGAACCCGGCTTGTCACATTTACCGGTGATTGTCGGCATGGGCGGCATCAACCCCGCCGGCAGAACCTCGGGCCATCAGGCCTTCCGCCGTACCGTGCTTGATGCTCTTCCTGCTGACCAGCAGCGCCAAACCCTGGAAGGCTTAGCAGCGCTTATGCGCCTTGCTAAGCACTCCGAGAACGGGTGGCACGACAGCGCAGGGCAGCCCATTGACGCCCCTGCCCACATGCTGCGCGATCAAGTGCTTAACCACACGCTGATTCGCCGCAATGAAGACCCGCGCTTTCTCGCCCCCGGCCTGCCGGCGAACCGACGAGCCGATATGGCCTTGGCCGAGCCGCTGCGCGTAACGCTGCGCCGCCGCCAGCTGCCCGACCAGCTGCCCGAAGGGTGGCAGGTGTGCGATATCAACGCCCGTGAAGTCGAGGTGACCATCCCAGCGGGCACCTTCGACGTACTGCTGCCAGATGCACAGGAACCCAAGGTGCGGGCCGCCGCGCAGCTACCCAGTGGCTTTGATCCCGCCAGCCTTTACCGCAGCGTGCACCACCCGAGAGGGCTCTCCATGGCGGTGTTTGGTGCCAGCGACTGCCTGGGCGCCAGCGGCCTCTCCTGGGAAACCCTGCGCCAGCAGTTAAGCCCGGACCATATCGCCGTCTACGCAGGCAACTCGATTGGCCAGTTGGATGACCAGGGCTGGGGTGGCCTGCTGAAAAGCTTGGTGACCGGCCAGCGCGCCACCTCCAAGCAGATGCCGCTAGGCTACGGGCAAATGCCCGCAGACTTCCTCAATGCCTACGTACTCGGCAGCGTAGGCGGCACTGGCGCCGCGTTGGGTGCCTGTGCCAGCTTCCTCTACAACCTGCGCCTGGGGATTGATGATATACGCTCGGGCCGCCGCCGCGTGGTCATGGTGGGTACCGCCGATGCGCCGATTACCCCGGAAATCATCGAGGGCTTCCGTGCCATGGGTGCGCTGGCCGATGACGCCAGTCTGAAAGCGCTGGATGCCCTGGAGCTGCTCACCGACGCCGACTACCAGCGCGCCTGCCGCCCGTTTGCCCGTAACTGTGGGTTCACCATGGCGGAAGCCAGCCAATTCCTGCTGCTGATGGACGACAGCCTCGCCCTGGAGCTAGGCGCCGATATTCTTGGCGCGGTGCCCGATGTGTTTGTCAATGCCGACGGCTATAAGCGCTCTATCTCCGCGCCGGGCATTGGCAACTACATCACCCTGGGTAAAGCCGCCGCGCTGGTCAAAGACATGCTGGGAGAGACCGCGCTGAAAGAGCGCACCTTCCTTCATGCCCACGGCACCAGCACGCCGAAAAACCGCACCACCGAATCCCACGTATTCGATGAAATCGCCCGCGCTAACGGCATCGAGCAGTGGCCGGTGGTGGCGATTAAAGCCTTTATCGGCCACTCCCAAGGCTCGGCAGCGGGCGACCAACTGGCCAGCGCCCTGGGTAGCTTCGCCCACGGCCTACTGCCCGGCATCCCCACGCTGGATGCGGTGGCCGATGACGTGTATGCCAAGCGGCTGCGCTTTTTCACGACGCCTCAAGCATTTACCGCCGATGCTGCCTTTATCAACGCCAAAGGCTTTGGCGGTAATAACGCCACCGGCGTGGTGCTCTCGCCAGAGGTGACCGAGCGTCTACTTACCAAGCGTCACGGCAGCGCCGCGATAGACGCCTGGAAAGGTCGCCGCGAAGCGGTGCGTGCTAATGCCGCTGCCTATCTCGCTGAGGCCGACCGCGGACATTACACCCCCCGCTACCAGTTTGGCGAAGCGGTGCTGGAAGGCCCGGAGCTTGAGATTCACGCAGACCGCATCCACATCCCCGGGTACGATCATGCGGTTTCGCTGGCCGCCGATAACCCGTTTGGTTCGCTGGACGAGGAGACGCCAACATGAGTACCCGCCGCGAGAATATTGCCGTCTACCCGGGCACGTTCGACCCAATCACCAACGGCCACTTCGACTTGATCGAGCGCGGTGCGCGGATGTTCGACAAAGTGGTGATTGCCGTGGCCGCCAGCCCCGGCAAACGCCCCAGCCTGGACCTGGATACGCGCATTGCGTTAGCCCAGTCGGTATGTGCATCGCTGCCCAATGTTAGCGTGATCGGCTTTTCGACGCTCCTGACCACCATGATGCACGAGCAGGGCGCAACGATTATTCTACGCGGCCTGCGCGCCGTCTCGGATTTTGAGTACGAGCTGCAGCTGGCCAATATGAACCGCGCCCAAAACCCTGAGCTTGAGAGCGTGTTTCTCACCCCGGCGGTGGAAAACTCCTATATCTCCTCGACCATCGTGCGGGAAATCGCCAAGCTGGGCGGCGATATTTCGCTGCTAGTGCATCCGCAGGTCGCAGAGGCGCTGCGTAAGCACTACACTAGCTAGCCATCGATATTGTTGAGTAAAACACTCGGGTATCCAACCACCCGGGTGATACGCCATTCGTGAGGTATGCCATGGCCCTAATGATCACCGACGAATGCATTAACTGCGACGTCTGCGAACCGGAATGCCCCAACGACGCTATTTCTCAAGGTGAAGAGATCTACGTCATCGACCCGAACCTATGCACCGAGTGCGTCGGCCATTTCGACGAGCCCCAGTGCCAACAGGTATGTCCGGTGGACTGCATTCCCCTCGACCCGGAACGCCCCGAGACCCAAGAGCAGTTGATGGAGAAGTACCGCATCATTACTGCCGCTTAAGTCGTGCGTATTTGGACCCTCGCTTGGCCCATCATCCTTTCCAACATCACCGTGCCGTTACTCGGCTTGGTGGATACCGCCGTGGTCGGGCACCTGCCCGACTCCCGCTATTTAGCTGGCGTTACCCTCGGCGCAACGCTATTTAGCTTCCTTTATTGGGGCTTTGGCTTTTTGCGCATGGGCACCACAGGGCTGGTGGCCCAGGCTATAGGGCGCGAGTCGCCTAGTGACGTGCGCAACTTGCTAGGCCAGTCGCTGATCATGGCAGGTGTCATCGGCACACTATTAATCGTGTTTGGCACACCGCTCATCTCGCTTGGCCTGTGGCTACTAGATGGCAGCGTACAGGCCACGCCGCTGGCCCGCGAGTATGCCGAGATTCGCCTCTGGTCTGCCCCTGCCGTACTGGCTAACTACGCGATTTTAGGATGGTTTTTAGGGCAGCAGAACTCACGCGTCACGCTGATGATTCTGGTGCTGACCAACAGCGTCAATATCCTGCTTGACCTGTGGTTTGTGGTGGGGCTGGGGATGACCAGCAACGGCGTAGCGCTGGCCAGCGTGCTGGCCGACTACAGCGCGCTGGCCTTCGGCGGCTTTTTAGTGCTGCGCCAGCTGGGGCACCTGGAAGGCCACTTCCAGCGTCAGCGGCTGCTGGCGCTAACGGCCTACTCGGCGCTATTTAACGTCAACGCCAATCTGTTCGTGCGTACGCTTGGGCTGCTGTTCGCCATGGCCTTTTTTACCGCCCAGGGCGCTCGCCAGGGGGATACGGTGCTCGCCGCCAATGCCGTGCTGCTGCAATTTATCATGCTCACTAGCTACGCCCTGGATGGCTTTGCCCACGCCGCCGAATCGCTGGTGGGGCGCGCTTACGGGCGCAGGAATTGGACCGAGTTTGCGGCGACGGTGCGCGCCACGGCCCGCTTCTCTTTCTGGACAGCCGCTGCGGCCACGCTGCTATTTGCCGTGGGCGGCAATTACCTGATCGCCCTGCTAACCGGGCTAGACGATGTGCGCGCCACCGCCGCCATCTACCTGCCCTGGATGGTGCTTATGCCGCTGATAGCGGTCTGGAGCTACCTGTTTGACGGGGTATTTATCGGCACCACGGCGGTACGGGAAATGCGTAACAGTATTTTCGCGGGGCTGGCCGTCTACCTGCCTACTTGGTGGTTCTGCCAAGGTCTGGGCAATCACGGCCTATGGCTAGCGTTTACGCTCTTCACCCTTACCCGTTCGGCGGTACTCATTGGCTATTACCGCCACTACCGGCTCACCTGCTGGCGCACCGTTGCTCATCTTTGTTAAACAGCGTTGAACGATATAACGTGCAGGGCTGGCTAACTACGCTAACGTAAAGCTAAGCGTAAACGCTAAGCACTCTGCACGTTGGCCGTTGAAGGATGAAAATTGTGCCGCTCCACCGTATATTAGCGGCGCATTTCCTAATAACGAATAAAGTGAGCACTCCATGCTAAAACTCATATCGAAGCCAGCGGTTAAGCTGGTAGAACGTTATTTGCCAGATCCCTATATCTTTGTTCTATTGCTGACCCTCATTGCGTCGGTGGCCGCCATTGCGGTAGAGCGCCAAACACCCCTGGCCGTACTGCGCATGTGGGGCGACGGTTTCTGGGGGCTACTCACCTTCTCAATGCAGATGCTGCTGGTGCTGGTGACCGGCTTTATGCTGGCAAGCTCCCCGCCGGTAAAGCGCATCCTGCAAAAAATTGCCGGTACCGCGAAATCCCCCGGCGGCGCGATTATTCTTGTCACGCTCGTCTCGCTGGCCGCTAGCTGGATTAACTGGGGCTTTGGCTTGGTCGTCGGCGCCCTGTTTGCTAAAGAGCTGGCCCGCCTGATCAAAGTAGACTACCGCCTGCTGGTGGCCAGCGCCTACTCAGGCTTTGTGGTATGGCATGGCGGCCTGGCAGGCTCGATTCCGCTCACCATTGCTACCGAAGGCCACTTCTCTGCCGACCAGATTGGCGTAATCAGTACCAGTTCGACCATTTTTGCCTTCTTCAACCTGGCCATCGTTATCTGCCTGTTTATCGCTGTACCGCTGGTCAACCGCTTAATGTTGCCCGATGAAAAAGACAGCGTGTACGTGGACCGCAAACTGCTCAACGATGAGCCAGAACCCGTAGGCCGCATTACGCGCCCAGCCGAGAAGCTGGAAAACAGTATGCCGCTGTCCCTACTTGTGGGTGTACCGGGCCTGCTGTTCCTGTTGGATCACTTCCTTCTGCGCGACGGCGGCCTAAACCTGAACGTAGTGAATTTTATGTTCCTGTTCCTGGCCATTGTGCTGCACCGCACTCCCCGCAACCTGCTCACCAGCTTGAATGAAGCCATTAAAGGCGGCGCGGGTATTGTTATCCAGTTCCCCTTCTATGCGGGCATTATGGCGATCATGGTGCAGTCAGGCCTTGCGCAAAGCATGTCGGAGTGGTTGGTCTCGTTTGCGACCGCCAATTCGCTGCCGTTCTGGTCGTTCATTAGCGCCGGTATCGTGAACCTGTTCGTGCCTTCCGGCGGCGGCCAGTGGGCGGTACAAGCACCGGTCATGCTGCCTGCCGCGGAAGCGCTGGGGGCCGATATTGCCCGCGTTGCCATGGCAGTGGCCTGGGGAGATGCCTGGACCAACCTGCTGCAGCCCTTCTGGGCACTGCCGGTACTGGCGATTGCAGGCTTGAAAGCCAAGGACATCATGGGCTTCTGCCTAATCCAGCTGTTTATTACCGGTATTATTATCTCCGTAGGCTTGGTGTGGTTCTAAGTCACTAAGCACAACCTCAACGCCCGCCCCTGCAACCGCACGACCAGGAGCGGGCATTTTAGCTTTTAAGGTAATGTGTATGTCAGATAGCTCTTCTGAACATAGCCCTGAACACAGCCCTGAACACAGCGCTCTGCCTGGCCAGCACGAACTCTCCATGACGGTATTGATGACACCAGACATGGCCAACTTCAGCGGCAAAGTCCACGGCGGTGCTATTCTTAAAAAGCTCGATGAAGTGGCCTATGCCTGCGCCAGCCGCTACTCCGGCCACTATGTCGTGACGCTCTCGGTGGATCAGGTGCTGTTCAAGCAGCCGATCCATGTCGGCGAGCTGGTCACGTTCCTCGCCAGCGTCAACCACGTTGGGCGCTCCTCCATGGAAATTGGCATCAAGGTGGTGGCCGAGGATATTCGCCAAAAGCTGATTCGCCATACCAATAGCTGCTACCTCACCATGGTGGCGGTGGATGCCGATGGCAAGCCTGCCCGGGTGCCGCCTTTGGCGCTGGAAACCCCGCTGCAGAAGCTGCGCTTTGAAAAGGCCGCGCTGCGTAAGAAGCTACGTAAGCAGGCGGAGCGTGAAGAGGAGCTGACCCAGCAGCACCACCAGCAGCGTTAAGCGCTGCCCTACCCGCGACGACAAGGAGTCATCATGCCCATCAGGCAGCGCTACCCCCACCTGCCCAAGGCCGTTGAGTACGCGCATATCGGCTGGGATTTTCTGATCATCGCCGCCGTTATTATTAACCTTAGCCTGCTGCTGTTTGACTCGCTGTTTCTGATTGGGCCGATTAACCGGGCGATTGCCGCTATCGCACCCGATTTTCACCGTTTTTACGATACGGCGATCCATAGCCGCTTTATCGCTATCGATCTGGTCTTTGTTAGCTTCTTTATTGCCGATGTGCTGCTGGGCTGGGCCGTGGCGATTGCCGAGCGGCGCTATCACCGCTGGTTCTTCTACCCCTTTGTCCACTGGTACGACGTGCTGGGCTGTATTCCGCTCAGCGGGTTCCGCCTGCTGCGCGTGTTCCGCGTGGTAGCGCTGTTGCACCGTTTGCACCGGCTACGCTTGATTAACGTCACCCGCTGGTCGATCTATCGGTTTTTCGCCAAGTACTACGATATTCTGCTGGAAGAACTCTCTGACCGCATTGCGCTGCGCCTACTAGGCAATGTCCAGGAGCAGATCGTAGCCAGCGACTCGCTCACCGAGCGGGTGGTTGAGCGGGTGATCATGCCGCGTAAAACCCAGCTAATCCATGAAATTGCCGAGCGCTTAGAGGCCACGGCAGGCCAAGCGTACCAGCAAAATCGAACCGCCATTATGGCAGCCATTGATGACTTGGTCGGCCGCACGCTGCGGGAGAGCCCAGAAATCCGCCGGCTACACCGCTTACCCATGGGGCAAACCGCTTCCAGCGCCATGCAGGCTTCCATTACCGGCGTGGCCCAGCGTTTGGTGGATGAAATAGCTCAGGGAATGCACTCCCCCGCCTTTCGCCAACTGGTGGAGCGCACCGCCGAAAGCGGCTTTGACAGCTGGCTAACGGTGGACGACACCAGCGCCAAAGTAACCGAACAGGTGCTTTACGACGTGCTAGAAATGCTGAAGGAGCAGGTACGCCACCAAGGCTGGAAAGACCGTTACGACTAACCGGCGGTGTGGCCTCCCAGCGAGCGTTAGCCGCAGCGCAGCGCCTCAATCATGCCGTTGCTTTCCAAGTGAATATTGAGCCGATCGTCGCGGTAATCCATAGTGGCGGCGGTGCCGGGCCGGAGCACCCGCACCTGACGGGCACCGCTCTGCTCCTCCAGGGTCGCCACATCGGCCTCATCGAAAGGGGCACCAATGGCATACTGCACAGCATTGGCATCGCATGCTTGGCTGACCGGTGTGGTTTGATCCACCGTGGGCGGCTTAGGCGCAGCGGTGCTATCCGGCGCACTGCTACACCCCGCCAGCAGCGTCACAGCAAATATGCCACCTAGCATGGTTGCATAGCGTCGTGTGGCTGCCCTCAAGCGGTTTCCTGGCATCATTTGTGTTCCTCCCTCACTGTGTACCTCCCAAACAGCAGTGCGGGTTAGACACTGCTGCCTAACCCGCACGTTGCATAATAAGCTGTTGGGCTAGCCTTAATTGGCAGCGTCCTGCACGGCCTGGCCGCCCTCTTCGACATCTTGGCCTGCCCCAGCAATGGTATTGCAGCCCGCTAGAGCACCCGCAGTGATGAGCAGAATAAAGCTCGTCGCCAGTAATTTTTTCATCGTGTTCTCCTTAACAAGTCAGTCAACATCGGGAAGCTCCGGCGGCAGCCTTACCGCCTGGGAGTGTTTTCAGCGTAACAGATTTTAATAATTTCGCCTGTTTTCCCAGGTATATCCGGCCCCTGCTATGATGCTTGCCATACCGTTTGGCTTAGGAGAACTCCACTTGGCAACCTTTGAACTCGACCCGCGCTTAGAAGCAGAAACCTTACCCTTGGCTGACCTTCCGCTCTGCCGAGCGCTACTCATGAACGATTCACGCTACCCCTGGGTAGTGCTAGTGCCCAGGATGGCATCGGTCAGCGAGGTGTTTGAACTCGGCCAAGAGGAGCAAGCACAGCTCTGGCGGGAAGCCACCCAGCTGGGCGCGGCCATGAAAGAGGCCTTCCACGGCGATAAACTCAATATCGCCACGCTGGGCAATGTGGTCAGCCAGCTGCATATCCACCTAGTGGTGCGCTATACCGACGATGCCAGCTGGCCCGCGCCGGTATGGGGCAATGGCGCTGCCAAGCCTTACGAGCTCGCCCAACAGGGAGAGCGCCGGGAACAGCTGCTGGCACAAATAGAGGGGCTGACGCTTTAGGCTTAACCACCGAGCAGCGCGCCACGCGCGGGCGGCTCGTTAAGTAACGGGCCGCTGGCGGGCTGCGCCGCACCGGCCAGCGCTAAAGAAATACCCAGGGCAATAATCACCACGCCACCGGCAAATGCAGCCCAACCGGCGGCTTTCCCGACCCGCTGATGGCTCTGCTGATTCAGCCGCCGAGTGGCCCACCCTCGGGCTACGATACTGGCCAGCGCCAGTACCGACACGGTGATGCCCGTGCCCAGCGACATCGCCACCACCGACGCAACGCCCACATAAAACTGGCCCAAGAGGCTCGCCGCCCCCAGCATCAAGATCGCCCCACTACAGGGTCGCATGCCGATGGCCGCCACGGTCATCAGTGCCGTGCGCCAATCCAGCGCCTGCTCGGGTTCAATGTGGTGGGCACCGCCACAGCAGTGGGTGTGGTCTTGGTCTTGGTCTTGGTCTTGATCGTGGTGATGGCGATGGTGATGGTGATGGTGATGGTGATGGTGATGGTGAGCACCATGAGCGTGCATGACGGCTGGCTCATGCCGAACTGCATAGGCGTGGCGCAGCTGCTTCACCGCCCGCCAGCAGAGCCAAGCCCCTAGCAGCGCTACTAGTAGAAAACTGGCCTGCTCGACCCATACCACGCTGCCCATGGCTTGACGCGTCACCCAGCCCAGCCCGTGTACCAACACTGCCACCATTGCAATGGCGGTTATGCCTTGTAGCAGCGATGCGGCAAACGATAGCCCCAGCGCTCGGCGGGCAGCGCCGCCGTGGGAAGCCAAATAGGTGGCCAGCACCGCTTTACCGTGCCCTGGGCCTGCGGCATGGAACACGCCATAGGCAAAACTAACGCCAAGCAGCATTAGCCAAGTGCCAGGGGAAGGCGTGCGTGACAGCTCAGTAATGGCTAGGGTAAGGCTGCGGTGTAGCTCCCGCTGCCAGGCGAGCAGGTGCAGGCTAGCGCCTTGTAAATTCGCCTGTAACGCCCAGGCCAAAAGCGCCACGCCAAGCAGTATCAGCGCTACCGAGGTCAGTCGTCGTCGCGTTAACGGCATTCTTCCTCCGCAAGAAAGATATAAAGTAACACTTTATACATGACCAGCCAGGCAGGCCGCTAGCGGCAATCCACCCGCCCTGTTTCCGCAAAGTGGCGGCCTAATCCCGGTTCGCCCTCCTCGTCCGCGTCTAGTAGTGACGCCTGCAACACCTTCTCCGGATCGGGGTCGGCGGGTAGCACGCTTAGCGTGCAATCGGGTTCGCCGTTGAGAATCAACGCCTGCGGAGAGGGCGTACCTCCCTCCTCTTCATGCACCATCTCGATATAGTAGGTTGGGTCGAAGACTTGATACTCCAGCACCTGCCCGCTAAGCGGCTGGGGCGTGGTCAGCGGCAGAATGAACATAAAGGTGAGACGCCCATCTCGCTCCAGCGCGGTGTACTCGGTCACATCACCCAATGCCTGCAGCTCGTCGCCTATCCGCACCTCGGTAAAATAGTGCTGTGCCGCTAAATTATCGCGGATTTCACCACCCAGCTGATCCAACCCCTGCTCCAGGCTCGCACCTGGCACTTGTTGCAACTCTTCAAGTATCACCAAGCTGTAGAAAGGGTCCATCCGCCACGTTTGGTGAAGCCCGGTGGCAACGCCCTCTTCATTGGTAATGATTCGAACGCTTATATCAATCCAGCCATGGGGGTGGGCCAGCGCCCACTGGCTAGCAAACAGGCTACCCCCCAATACAAGCGCCTGGCAGGCGCGTCGACACATTGGCCGTGGCCATGCTCCTATCACGGCAGTTCTCCCAGTTTACGCTGCAACTCCACCAGCCAGGGGTCCAGTACATAAGGCGGAATCGGCTGGCTGCCGCGCAGCGCCGATACGCTTACTAGGCTCCCCCCCTGGGCCTCGCTCACTTGAAGCTGAATTCGGTACTCTGGCCAGCGCGCCAGGCTTGCCTCGGCGCGGCCTAGCGTTAAGTCGGCGTGGCGTATCACATAGCCCTGCTCCATCATCAGCGCTATCGCCTCGCGGAAGGTCTGTTCCACCGGGGCACTGTAACGCAGCTCGCGGGGTTCAAGGGGCTGTGTGGTGGCACAGCCTGCCAGCCATAACGCGGCTAACAGCGTAGCCGTCATAAAAAAGGCGCGGCGATTTGATTTCATAATGCCCCCTGAGTCACGGCCGTTTGCTGAAACGCTTCTTGGAAACGGCGGCAAAAATCATCGTTGCTGGCGCTATAAGACTCCCGCAGGTCACCCAGGTGGTCAAAACGGCGAATATCGCGGGAGATACGCAAATAGCCGCCGTCGGCAAGTAGCGACACCCGCTCTACTTCCACCGGCTGCTGACCAAACCCTGGGCCGTACCCGCCCCCTACGCCAATCCCCACATGTCGGCCAATGCCAAACCCACCAAACAGACGGAAGCCGCTGCCATAGTCGTCGTAATCATAATGATCATAATAACCAATCAGCTCGCGCTCGCGGGAGGCGCTTACGAGCCCAAGCGCCGTGTCGGTCGTCTCCAGCGAAAAGCCCCAGGCTTCCAGCACATCGATGCTGTCGGTCAATACGCCGAGCGTATCGCCTGGTGCGGTCTGGCCGATGGGAAAGTAGCAGGCTGCCGATGGCGCAGGCTCCGCTTGGGGCAGCCGGTCGGGAACCGTCTGGCAGCCCGCCAGCGCCAAGAGGCAGGTGATGCTAATGGGTATGGCCTTCATGATAGATCCTCTTGCTACCTTCGTGGCTGGTGTGTCGCCCAGCAGCGCGCTAAGCTCGCCAGCAGACATACAAAAGCGACAATACGCTAAGACAACGTTTTAAGGAGGTTGTGCGATGAATGTACTGCTTTGCCCGGACAGTTTTAAGGATGCCCTGAGTGCTGAACAGGCCGCCAAAGCCATGGCCGAAGGGGTTAAACGGGCAATGCCCAGTGCCATCACACAGCTTTGCCCTCTGGCCGATGGCGGCGAGGGGAGCCTGGACGCTTTAATTGCCGCCACCCAGGCCGAGCGCCGCACGCTCACCGTACAAGATGCCCTTGGGCGGCCACGCCAAGCCGCCTGGGGTTGGCTTAGCGAGCAGCGTACCGCGTTTATCGAGCTAGCAGAAGCCAGTGGCTTGCAGCATCTCACACGCCAGGAGCGCAACGCCCTGCATACCACCACCTACGGCGTGGGCGAGCTATTTCTCGCCGCGCTGGAGGCCGGCGCCACCCATGCCCTGTTGCTGTTGGGCGGTAGTGCCACCAATGATGCCGGTGCCGGAATGCTCCAAGCGCTGGGGGCCACGCTACTGGACGCCCAGGGCCAGCCGCTGCCCCCTGGCGGCGCAGCGCTTGAGCAGCTCGCAACCCTTGACCTTTCCACCCTCGACCCTCGCCTTGCCGAATTACGCGTAGAGGCCGCGGTGGATGTGGATAACCCACTGCTGGGCGAGCGTGGCGCCAGTGCGGTGTTTGGCCCGCAAAAAGGCGCCACGGAAGCCGACGTTGCCACGCTCGACCGCGCCCTTGGCCACTTTGCCGACCTCACCGCCAAGGCGCTGGGCCGAGACGACCGAGAGCTGCCAGGAGCGGGAGCGGCAGGCGGCATGGGGTTTGCCGCCCACTGCTTTTTGAACGCGACGCTGACGCCAGGCATCGAGATGATTATGCAGCAGGCGAACGTTGCCCGCCTGCTGAACGATGCGGATTTGGTGATAACCGGTGAGGGCCGCTTGGACGGCCAGAGCCTGGCGGGCAAAACGCCGATTGGCGTCGCCCGCGCTGCTAAACAACAGAACAAGCCGGTGATCGTGCTCGCAGGCAGCCTGGGCGATGGCTGGCAGGCTTGCACAGAGGAAGGCGTTACCGCCGCCTTTGCCCTAGCCGATGGGCTAATGGCGTTAGAACAGGCGCTGCCGCGTACCGCAGAGCTGCTGGCCGACCGCTGTGAGAGCATCGCACGGCTTTGGCTGGCCAGCCGCTGAGCCTGCCGCAGCGTAAGCCCCTTGAAATAACGCGCCTGCGCCTGCATCTCTTAAATCATCAGCGATGAGTCAGCCGTCGCCAGCTCACCGCTCTTATGGTAGGGCGCTATGGCTGCGATGCAAAAAACCTGTTTTGCATCCCAAACAGAGCGCCTTAAGCTAGATCAAACGATTTGATGGCCGTACTTTTCAGCGCGGCTCCAACCACGGAGGAGCACAAATGGATAATATGAACAGCATTGGCCTACACGAAGGCAGCGCCAGCCAACTGGCCGAAAAGCTGAACCAACTGCTGGCCAACTATCAGATTTTTTACATGAACGTGCGTGGCTACCACTGGAACGTGAAGGGCAACGACTTCTTTGAACTGCACGCCAAGTTTGAAGAGTTCTACACCGACCTGCTGACCAAAGTGGACGAAGTGGCCGAGCGTATTCTCACCTTGGGGCATAAGCCGGTACACGCTTATAGCGACTACATCGAGCTGTCGCGCATCCAGGAAGATAAAGACGTTCACGATGGCAAGACCTGCGTGAAAGGCGTGCTCACCGGTTATCAAACGCTGATCGAGCTGCAGCGCGAGCTGCTGGCACTGGCCTCCGATGCCGACGATGAAGGCACCGCAGCACAGGCGGGCGACTACATCCGCGAGCAGGAAAAAACCGTCTGGATGCTCAACGCCTATCTGGGCAAATAAGCGAGCTAAACAGCCTCGGTTAAGCCTGGGGCTGCAGATACCTATAAAAACGGCACCGCGAAGGTGCCGTTTTGATTGCTTTTTTGCTGATTGAGCGCGGCGCTACTTCGCCAGTGTTTCCACCAGATCGCGCAGCATGGCCCAGAACTCCGCCACGGAGGCGATTTCCACCCGCTCATCCGGAGAGTGGGCGCCGCGAATCAGCGGGCCGAAGGAGATCATATCCAGGTGGGGGTACTTGCTGCCCAAAATGCCGCACTCAAGCCCTGCGTGAATCACTTTTACCTCGGGTTCATGGCCCATCAGCGCTGCGTGGCGCGCTTTGAAGGTGGCCAGCAGCGGGCTTTCTGGATTAGGTGCCCAGCCAGGATAGCTGTTCTCGACTTTCACCCGTGCGCCCATTAGCCCAAACAGCGCCTGGAAGCGGCCAGTCATTGCTTCAGCAGCGCTATCGTGCAGCGAACGTACCAAGGCACAGAGGTGAAAGCGCCCTTTCTCGACGCTCAGCACGCCCAGGTTATTGGAAGTCTCAACCACGCCGGGCACGTCCGCGCTCATGCGTTCAACACCGCACGGGGCCGCATGCAGTGCAGCTAGCAGCATAGCGCTGGCGTCCAGCGTCAGCGGTTCTCCGTCGGCCTGCTCGGCACGCGCCGCGGTCAATACCAGGCCGCTGTCGCCACTGCCCAGCTCGGTTTTGAGGGTGGCGGCCAGCTTCTCGACGGTTGCCAGAGCGGCGTTCATATCGTCGGCGGGCAGCGCTACCTGGGCAAAAGCTTCGCGGGGGATGGCGTTACGCAGCGTGCCGCCCTGGTAGCTCACCAGGCGAGCATCGAAGGCCTCCAATGCCCATAGAACGCGCACCAGCAGGCGGTTAGCGTTGCCCAGGGGCTGATGGATATCCATACCCGAATGGCCGCCTTTCAACCCGGTGAGCGAGAGGGAGAGCAGCCACTCATCCTCCTGCAGCGCGGCGCTGGGTAGCTGGGCATCGACCACCACATCCGCGCCGCCCGCGCAGCCGATATACACCTCGCCACGGTCTTCGCTATCCAAGTTCAGCAACAGCGAGCCTTCCAGCCAGTTCTCGGCAAGGTTCAGCGCACCACCCATGGAGGTCTCTTCCTCCAGGGTGAACAACGCTTCCAGCGGGCCATGGGTGAGTTCGGGGTCTTCCAGCACGGCGAGAATAGCCGCTACGCCCATGCCATTATCCGCGCCCAGGGTGGTTCCCTCGGCGTGCAGCCAGCCCTCTTTGACGACGGTGCGAATGGGGTCGCGGGTAAAGTCGTGCTCATGCCCTGCGTTGGCCTGGGCCACCATATCCAGGTGGCCCTGCAGCACGATCCCCGGTGCGCCTTCACAGCCGGGCGTGGCGGGCTTGCGGATACGCAGGTTGCCGAAGTCATCCCGGTCATGGGCGAGCCCTTGGTCGTCGGCCCAGGCTTCTAACGTCGCCACCAAGGCGGCTTCATGGCCGGAAGGACGCGGCGTGTTACACAGGGTACGAAAGTGCTGCCATACAAGGCGTGGCTCGAGCGCTGCTAAATGTGCGTTCATGGAAACTCTTCATTATCGATAACCCACTTACTTTACCGCTCTGGCTCACTGGGGAAAAGCGCGCACGCGGCGATCACCTGCCGCACCACCTGACGCAAGCGCTCCACGGCCTCCCTATGAGCGCTGGCCAGCGGTTGGTTTTGGTAGGCCCAGGCGGCCAGCAGTTGATGCGCCTGCTGCGCCTCGTCTAGCGGCTGGCGGCTGGCCTGCCGCGCCAGCGCCTGCAGCGCCGGTCGGGCCAGAGCGGGGTCGCGCCGTGCATAAGCCACATCGCCAATGGCTTGGCGCTCTGCCGCGCTAAGCGGCTGGCTGGGGAGCGCGGCGAGTAGCAGCGCCACCACAGGGGCGGGCAGTGCCGCCAGCTCAAACGCCAACAGGCCGGGCAGCGAAGCGGCAAAGCCTGTGCTTAACCCATCCAGCACTATCTGGCCCTCTTGGTTGAGCGCTTTGGCAACCATGACGGCGTATTCACCGGTGGCGGCTTCGCGGGTTACCCCTAAGCGCACCGGCACGAATCCCAGCGCTAACCAAAAGCGCAGCAGCGACGCTTCTGCCCCAAAGGTGGCCCCATACAGCGCAGTATCCTGCTGGGTAGCACTAGCGATATCCTCTTCCAACAGCTGTCGCCCCAGCCCCTCCCTTCTACGCAGGGGGTGAGTGGCAATGCGCGCGACCCGCCGCCAGCGGGCGGTCAGCGCCTCACGGCAGCCGCAGTGGGCCGCCAACGACTGGGCCAATAAGTGCCCCTGGGGCCTGCGCTCCCCCCGCGCCACCTGCTCGGCAAGCTCGGCTGAAAAACCGCCCTCCTCCCGAGTGACCAGTACAGCCTGGGGGTCAGCCCCATCGCTGCCTACCACCATTCGCAGAGCCGTGCCGGGGCCATCCAGCAGCTGGCGTAAATCGCTCGGCGTGGTGCGGTAGTGGGACTGTACCAACAGGCCAAACAGCTTCTTGAGCAGTGGCTCCTGCTCCGCTAGCTGCGCTTGGCTAAGCACCACACTGGGCGGCCGTTCGCCCTTGTTTAGCGCTGCGCTAGGCAACGGCGCGTCTAGCAGCAGCAAACGCTGGGTGAGGGCTTCCAGCGGATCACCGGCTGACCAGCGTATCGGCGTTTGCAGCGTTAGCTCACGCCACTGGGGCGCTTGCCGATCCAGCACGTCACGAAAGCGCAGGGCAAAGCCACGCCCCGAACCTTCGTAGCCATGCACCGTGGTAGCAAAGGCAATGCGCGGAAAAGCGGCCAGCCAGCGGGCCAGTAGCGACGCCGGGATGGCAGCGGCCTCATCCACCAGCAGTGTGCTACCGCTGCCCCCTAACATGCCTTGCTCTACCTGCTCCGTCAGTACATCCGGCGGTAAGAAACGGAGCCAGCTGCCGTTGGGAAGTACTATCTCGGCGGGGCTTTGGCGCTGAGCTTCCGGGCACAGCGCCGCCACTCGGGTAAAGACGCTCTCTACCGCGCTAAGCCGAGGGGCGGTCACTACAAGCCGCGCCTCGTTTTGCTGCAGCAGCCGCGCACAAGCAATGCCCAGGGCGGCACTTTTGCCTCGGCCACGGTCGGCAGTGAGCACCAACGGGCGGCGGCGTTTCAGCTTGACCAGCGCTCTCACAGCGCGGGCCTGGTCTGCGGTGAGGCAGTCGGCGTCGTCCCAATGTGCGAGCGTTGCCTGCCGTTTGCTAAGCATGGGTAGCCGTAACGTCCCCCCCGCCGGCCAGCGGATCACTGATTCCGACTCGACCAACTGGCGGGCCAGCCGCGCTAGGTAGCGGGCGCTGAGTGCCTCCCAGGACCAAGGGTGATCGGCAAAACGGGCGTAGTCGGGGTCGGGCTGGCTCCCCCAGGCCGCTGGCGTGATCAGTACCAACAGACCGCCAGCGCTGATTGTGCCTGCCAGTGCGCCTAGGGCGTCCGGGTCCAGCCCCTGCTGGCCGCTGGCGTCCAAGATGACTAGCTGATGCTCTGCCCCCAGCCGAGTGCGCGCTTTGCGGCTGGGTAAGCTTGGCGCTACCGGCGCTTGCTGGGCAGCGCCTACCCACAGCGGGGCATGCCAGCTATGCGCCTGCCAGAGCGCCAGCGCCTGCTGGCGTGCCTGCTCCGGCGTGCCATCAATCCATACCAGCCCGCGCCAGCCGCGCTGCTTTAAACGGCGGGCATGGCTGGCTAAAGCCGTCACCTGCTTACTTACTCCGTTGCTATCCACGGGCCAGCGCTTGACATAATTTTGTCTGCCCACAGCAGCTCCTTAAAACGGCAGTTCTCTTACAACTTTGGTTTAACTATCGCATGATTTTCAACGCTTTCTGCTGTCATCACGGTGCCACATAAGACTGCATAAAATGCATAAACAATTGTTTTACAAAGTCTTATATAAGAAAATAAGCTCAGAAACTACGTTAAGTTTCTTGTATTACTGATATTGCACTGCAGCTGGGGGAGTGTGCTAGCTTAGCGATGCAGCGCAGGATGTTTTACTTTACGTAAACGTCATGCCTAACCGCAGTACTTTCCTGCTGTCAGGTAATTAACACTAATAACGTCAACCGCCAAAGTACCAGGAAACATACAATGAAGAAGACCACAAAATTTGCCCTCACCAGCCTTGCCGCCGGTGTTGCCTTTGCCGCTCTCACCTCGACTGCCCAAGCACAAGAGCAGTGGACCATGACCACCACTTGGCCGGAGAACCTGGATCTCATCAAGATTGACCAGCACTGGGCAGAACTAGTTAACCAGCTGGCCGGCGACGAACTCCAAATTAACTTCCGCGCAGGCGGCACGCTGATGCCCGGCACGGAAGTCTTCGATGCCACTGAAACCGGCGCGATTCAAGCCGCTGGCGACTGGCCCGGCTACTGGGCAGGCCTCAACCCGGCATTCTCGCCGCTGGCCACGACCACCAGCCTGTTTAACGGCGTGGACTATCTGAACTGGATTCAGCAGTGGGGCGGTTTTGAGCTCTACCAAGAGATCTATGGCCAGTACAACATGGTCTACCTGCCCTACGGCATCACCAACAACGAATCCGGCTTTATGGGCCGCACGCCGATTGAGAGCATCGCTGACCTGGAAGGCAAGCGTCTGCGCCTTTCTGGCCGCGACCAGGGCCGCGTGCTTGAAGAGCTAGGCGGTTCACAGGTCACCCTAGCAGGCGGCGAAGTGTACCAAGCCATTGAGCGTGGCGTGATCGACGCCGGTGAGTTCTCCACCCCAGGTGTTGACTTCAATGCCGGCTTTGCTGAAGTGGCGGACTACTGGGCGACCCCAGGCTGGCACCAGTCAGCAAGCGTTTTCGGCGTTATGATCAATAAAGAGGCGTGGGATGCGCTCTCAGAAGAGACGCAAGCCAAACTGCGTATCGCTGCCGAAGCGACTATGGCTTGGTCACTCTCTTGGTCTGAGCATGAATCTACTGAAGCGACCCAGAAGTTTATCGACGCGGGCGTAACCATCAACCAGTTCTCCGAAGAAGACCTGGCGCGTATCCAGGAAGTCACTAACGAAGTGATTGTACGTGGCGCCTGTGAAAACTCGGATCACGCCAAAGTTTACCACTCCATGATCACCTACCTGCAGGAGTACGCCGCGTGGCGTGACGTCACCGCGCCGTTCAACATGAGCCGCACCATGGATAACCTGCCCTCACTGGAAGAGATCGAAGCCTGCCTGTAAGGCACTTACTATGAAAGCGTAACACGGCCGCCCCAGCACCTGCCGGGGCGGCTTTAGCTCAGTTGCGGAGATCCTCCATGAATGCGATTGCTAAGGCGATCGATGCGATCAACGAGGTGTTTGGCCGCATTATCGCACCGTTGATTGCCATCATTACCCTGATAGTGCTTTACGACATTGTGTCGCGCTTCTTTTTTGGCCGCCCAAGCGACTGGGCGTTCGATGTAACAAAGATGCTGTTCGGCGCCCATTTTATGCTGATGGCAGCGTACGGGTTGCGCCATCACGCTCACGTTGAAGTTGACGTGGTGAAACGCCTACTAACGCGTAAAAAGCAGGCTGTATTAGAGCTAATTGGCTACTTAGTTTTCTTCGTCCCGTTTATTTGGCTGCTGCTGACCTACGGCTGGCGCTTCTTTGAGCGCTCCTTTAGCCGTGGCGAAACCACCTATGGCATGGTCTCGATCCCTGTTTATCCGGTGAAAGGGGTGATCGTGGTGGCCGCCGCACTCATTTTGCTACAAGCGGTTGCCATTGTGCTGCGCGCCATTATGCAGCTGCGTGAGGAGAAGTCCGCATGAATGCAGAACTACTGACGCTGGTGATGTTTGGCGGGCTGCTGGTTGGGCTATTTATGGGTCATCCACTGGCCTTTGTTCTAGGCGGTATGGCGGTGATCGGCGCGTATTTAGGCCCCGGCATTAATACCCTGGGTATTATTATTAACAACGTCTATGGCAACGCCATGGATAACTATGTGCTGGTCGCCATTCCGCTATTCATTTTGATGGCGCGCTTTCTGAACGACTCCGGCGTGACAGAGAAGATGTTTGACGCTATGCGCCTGCTGCTCGCGAACGTGCGTGGCGGTCTCGCTTTGACGGTGGTGGTGGTGTCGGTGTTGCTGGCAGCCACCACCGGCATTGTAGGAGCGTCCATTGCGGTGATGGGCATGATCGCCCTGGTGCCGATGCTCAAGTATGGCTACAACAAAGAGCTAAGCGCGGGTGTCATCATGGCTAGCGGCTGCCTGGGCATTCTGATTCCACCCAGCATTATGCTGATTCTGATGGCCAGCTACTCCCCCGTCTCAGTGGGTGCGCTATTTGCTGGTGCGCTGGTTCCAGGCTTAATGTTGGGTGTGATGTATGCACTTTACGTGGTGCTGATCTGCTGGCTGAAACCCAGCTACGGCCCCAAAGTGCCTAAAGAGGAGCGCGCCGAAGTCAGCACCAAAGAACTGCTCATTATGCTAGGCAAGTACGTTGTGCCGCCGATGTCGCTGATCTTAGGCGTACTGGGCGCACTCTTCACAGGGGTCGCCACCGCCACGGAAGCATCGGCGATTGGCGTATTTATCGCCTTCCTGCTGTTCTTGATCTTTGGTGACCGCAAGCTCTCCACCTGCTACAACACGCTAATTGAAGCGGGCAAAACCACTACCATGGTAATGCTGGTACTGGTGGGCGCGACGGCCTTTACCGGCGTATTTTCTATTGGCGGCGGTATGACGGTCATCAGCGACTTCGTACTGGCCATGCCGGGCGGCACCTTTGGCGCACTGCTGCTAATGCTGTTCCTGGTCTTTATTCTGGGCATGTTCCTGGATTGGACCGGTATCGTGCTGCTGAGCTTCCCGATCATGCTGCCGATTATCTCCCAAATGGGCGTAGACGTGCTGTGGTTCGTAGTGATGGTCGCTGTGGTGCTGCAGACCTCCTTCCTCACGCCACCGTTTGGCTATGCGCTGTTCTACCTCAAAGGGGTGGCGCCGCCTGGGGTTGAGATCGTTGATCTCTACAAAGCGGTGGTGCCATTTGTAGCCATTATCATCGTAGCCTGTATCTTGATGGCAATTTTCCCTGGCCTGATTACTGGACTACCTAGCATGATGGTAGGCTACTAAGGCGCAAGCCCTACCGCCAACACTGAATCCCTCCGCTTTGCGGGGGGATTTTTTTGCACGTCTCATTGTTGGCTGCACCCTTCTAGCACAGATGATACTATTTGCAGCCGCTATTTTTTCGCATTGACGAGCCACGCTACCCCTCGTCCAAGGAGACAACGACGTGCCTACGCCTGCTCGCCGGTCACCATCGGCTCTGCTTTCAGGTTTTGCTTCACGCTTCACGCTGTCGCTAAACCCTTGGTCAATAGCGCTGTTTTTGATTGCCCTGATTGTGGCACTGCCTATTTTAGTCGTGCTTGGCCATATCGTGATGCCCACCGAAGGCGTTTGGCAGCACCTGGCCAGCACGGTGCTGCCCCGCTACTTATCCAACACCTTCTGGCTGGTGCTATGGGTAGGGTTAGGCACACTGGTGATTGGTACCGGAACCGCCTGGTTGGTGGTGATGTGCCGATTCCCCGGCAAGCGCCTGTTTGAGTGGGCGCTGCTGCTGCCACTCGCAGTGCCTACTTATGTCATTGCCTATGCCTATACCGATTTTCTTCAGGTGGCGGGGCCGCTACAAAGCATGTTGCGGGAGTGGTTTCACTGGCAGGTAGGCGACTACTACTTTCCCAACGTGCGCTCTTTAGAGGGCGCGGCGACGCTAATTACCTTCGTGCTTTACCCCTATGTGTACCTGCTGGCCCGCGCCTCTTTTTTAGAGCAATCGGTATGCGTGCTGGATGTTGGTCGTACACTAGGGCGCGGCCCCTGGCAGTTGTTTGCTAGCGTGGCGCTGCCGCTGGCACGTCCGGCGCTAGTGGGTGGCGTTTCGCTGGTACTGATGGAAACGCTCAATGAGTTTGGCGCGGTGCAGTTCTTTGGCGTGGATACCTTTACCACGGGCATTTACCGCACCTGGTTTGGTTTGGGCGAGCCGATTGCCGCTGCTCAGCTCGCTGCCTGCCTGCTCACGTTTGTGATTGCTTTTGTGCTGTTGGAGCGCTGGTCGCGGGGTAAGCGCCGCTACTTCCATACTACCAACCGCTATCAGCAGCTGCCCGAGTATCGCCTGCACGGCTGGCACGCGGCGGGAGCTACCCTAGCTTGCCTGCTCCCCGTCGCCATTGGCTTTCTGCTGCCCAGCGGTATTCTGCTTAACATGGCCATTACCACTGGCGATAGCCTATTTGGCACTCGCTTTATCGGTTTCGCCATGAACAGCCTCAGCCTAGCCAGCGTGGCGGCGCTAATTGCGGTTGGCTTGGCAGTGCTGCTTAGCTACGGTGTGCGCCTACACAACTCCCCCAGCGCACGCCTATTTACCCGCATTGCGGCGATGGGCTATGCCATTCCTGGCTCGGTAGTGGCTGTGGGTATTTTAATTCCGTTTGCCTGGCTGGATAACGCGCTGAACACTTGGCTACACACCCATTACGATAAGATCATCGGGTTAGTGTTTAGCGGAACGGCGTTCATACTGATTTACGCCTACGTGGTGCGCTTTCTAGCGGTTTCATTCAACGCAGTAGAGGCAAGCCTGGGCAAGGTCACCCCGAGCATGGATGCCGCCTCGCGGACTCTGGGGCAAACCGCCGGAGGCACGCTGCGCCGCATTCACACGCCGATGATGCGTAGCAGCCTGTTAGCGGCGGGCATTTTGGTGTTTGTGGATGTGATGAAGGAGCTGCCCGCCACGATTATTTTGCGGCCGTTTAACTTTGATACGTTGGCGGTGCGTGCCCACAGCTTGGCCTCCGACGAGCGTTTAGCGGAAGCCTCGACCGCCTCGTTGACCATTGTGGTGGTGGGGATCTTGCCGGTGATACTCCTCAGCCTGGCAATGCGCCGGGCGCGCCCAGGCAGCCAAGCTGAGTAAGTAGGCGTTAGGCGTCTTGAACAGTCAGGCTCTTAACGCGGAAAGATAAATACCTGGGAGTGGTCTAAATCGATATCAATCGGCTGCCCCTCCTGGGGTAGAAACACCCCCGGCACCCGGGCGTGCAGGTGCGCTTCTTGGCCGTCGACACCGTGGGCGCAGAGGTGGATCAAGCTGGTACGGCCCAGTAGTTTCGCCATGATCACATGGCTATGGCTGTGAGCTTCTGCAGGCACCTCGCGCTCTTTGATACGCAGCGCCTCAGGGCGGATCATCACTTGAACCTGACTCCCTTCTGGCAGCCAGCTGGCATTTATTTCGCCTACTGATGTTTGTACCACGCCGCCTTTCACCACACCCTCAAGCTCGTTCACTTCCCCAAAGAAGGTCACCACAAACGGGTCGACAGGAGCGCAGTACAGCTCCCTCGGTGTGCCCGTCTGGACGATTTTTCCGTCCCGCATCAGCGCAATGCGGTCGGCCATAAACATCGCCTCTTCCGGGTCGTGGGTGACCAGCAGCGTGGCCGACCCCAGCTTTTTCAATACGTGCAGCGTATCGTCGCGAATACGGTCGCGCAGGCGGGCATCCAGGCTAGAGAAAGGTTCGTCCAGCAGCATCAGCTTAGGTGTCGGCGCTAGCGCGCGCGCCAGCGCCACGCGCTGCTGCTGGCCACCAGAGAGCATATGCGGGTAAGTCTCGGCGTAGTCGGCCATCCCCAGCTGCGTTAGCAGCTCAAGCGCCCGCTCGCGACGCTGGCTGGAAGGAAGATGCTTTAAGCCAAAGGTGACATTTTCCAGCACGCTCAGGTGGGGGAATAGCGCCGAGTCTTGAAACGCCAAACCGACGTTGCGCTTTTCCGGTGGCACATGGCGCTTGCCGGGCGCGGCGATGCTCTGCCCTTCCAGACTGACGGTGCCTTCTTGCACGACTTCCAGCCCTGCCGCAATGCGCAACAGCGTGGTTTTACCACAGCCGGAGGGACCAAGCAGGCAAACCACTTCGCCCTGGGCGATATCGAGATCGATACCTTTGACCACCTTATTAGCCGCAAACGTATGCTGAACACCGCGCAGCGACAGCGCCGACACAGGCGCTGCCACATCAGAAAGGGACACAGTTGCCGTCATTCGTTCACCCATGGTTTGTTCGCTGGTTGGAATGGCTCCACCATTGCGAACACGGTTGAAAGTTATTTGCATTCTATTTTCTATTGGCGTGAGATGCACGCCTATGCATGAAAAGTGTGATGCGTGTCATTACCATTTCGCTTGACGCCAGCCGAACAAGGCGTTTCAATAGCACACGCTGTTAATGCAACTTATTATCATAAACATTCAGGGTATTTGTTATGAAACAAGCACGTCTCACGGCTTCCGTAGCAGCCATTATGGCTGGCTCTGCGTTTGCCAGCAGCGCACTCGCTAATGAAGTCAACATCTACTCCGCTCGCCACTATGACTCTGACGAAATGCTCTACCAAGCGTTCACCGATGAGACTGGCATTGAAGTGAATGTACTGGAAGGCGACGCTAACCAACTAATGGAGCGTATGCAGCGTGAGGGCGTGGCTAGTCCCGCTGACGTCATGCTGACCGTCGATGCAGGCAATCTGTGGCGCGCTGAGCAAGACGGCATTTTTCAAAGCGTAGACTCTGATGTACTTAACGAGCGTCTGCCTGAATCCATGCGTCATCCAGAAGGCATGTGGTTTGGCTTTAGCCAGCGTGCCCGTGTGATCTACTACAACCGCGAAAACTTCGACCCGAGCCAGATCTCTACTTACGAAGATCTTGCCGACCCGCAGTTTGAAGGCCAAGTATGCATTCGCTCTTCCAACAACATTTACAACCAGTCGCTGCTGGCGTCTCTGATTGAGCACCACGGCGCAGAGGGTGCCCAAGAGTGGGCTCAAGGCGTTGTGAATAACATGGCTCGTGACCCAGAAGGCGGTGACACCGACCAGATTCTTGGCGTCGCCAGCGGCGAGTGCAACCTAGCGGTTGGTAACCACTACTACTACGTGCGTCTGCTGCACTCCGACGACGTGGCTGATCGTGAAGCAGCTCGTAAAGTCGGCGTTATCTTCCCGAACCAGGATGGCCGCGGTACCCATGTGAACGTTGGCGGTGCTGGCTTAGTGGCCAACGCGCAGAACCCGGAAAACGGCATTCGCTTCCTGGAGTTCCTGGCTTCTGACCAAGCGCAGGAAGTGCTAGCCGAGCGTAACTACGAGTTCCCGGTGGTAGAAGGCGTGAAGAAAAACCCGGTGCTGGAATCCTGGGGTAATTTTGCCAAGGATGATATCAACATCAGCATCCTAGGTGAGAACAACCCGGAAGCGGTGCGTATCTTCGACCGCGCTGGCTGGCGTTAAGCACAGCGAGAACACGTAAGGCTTATAACAGCTAAGCGGTTCACGTTACCCGCCAAGAACATCCCCCGCAGCCAGCGCTGCGGGGGATGTCTGTTGGTGGGTACTGAAACGTTAGTGGGCTTCATCCCAGTTGGCACCGCTTTGTGCTTCCACAATCAGCGGCACGTTGAGCGATGCCGCCGCCTGCATTCGCACCTGCACCTGTTCAATGAAGCTATCCACCTGCTGATCAACCACTTCAAACACCAGTTCATCATGCACCTGCATAACCATCAGCGCGTCGAACTCTCCTTCCGCTAGCCACGCATCCACATCAATCATCGCCTGCTTGATAATATCTGCTGCTGTACCCTGCATCGGCGCGTTAATCGCCGTGCGCTCTGCGCCTTGGCGGCGGTTACGGTTTTGCGAGTGAATCTCCGGCAGGTAGAGCCGCCGCCCCATCACGGTTTCGACAAAACCATCTTCCGCCGCCTGGGTACGAATGCGATCCATATAGCGGGCTACGCCTGGATAGCGGTCAAAGTAACGGTCGATGTAGATTTGCGCTTGATTGCGATCAATACGCAGCTGGCGGGACAGCCCCCAGGCGCTCATGCCGTAAATCAAGCCAAAGTTGATCGCCTTGGCGCTACGCCGCTGGTCGGCAGTGACTTTTTCCAGTGAGGTTCCGAATACCTCCGCCGCCGTGGCGGTATGGATATCGCGCCCTTCGGCAAACGCCTCCAGCAGCCCTTTATCTTCCGACAGGTGCGCCATAATACGCAGCTCGATCTGCGAGTAGTCCGCCGCCACAATACGGTAGCCAGGGCGCGCCACGAACGCCTGGCGGATTTTGCGCCCCTCCTCGGTACGGATAGGAATATTCTGCAGGTTGGGGTCCGACGACGAGAGTCGCCCGGTCGCCGTGACCGCCTGATGATAGCTGGTGTGAACCCGCCCGGTGGTTTTATTGAGCAGGCGCGGCAGCTTATCGGTGTAGGTGGATTTCAGCTTGGCCAGCCCACGGTGCTGCATAATCACCTTGGGCAGCGGGTAGTCCAGCGCTAGCTCCTCCAGCACCGCCTCTGCCGTGGAGGGCGCGCCTTTGGGGGTTTTCTTGATTACCGGGATTTTCTGCTCTTCAAACAGAATCTGCCCCAACTGCTTGGGTGAGCCCAAATTGAACTCACGGCCCGCCAGCTCGAAAGCTTCACTCTCTAACTCGCGGATGCGCTGTTCGAGCTGCTGGCTCTGCTCGTGCAGGCGCTCGGCATCCACGGCCACGCCGTTGCGCTCTATGCGCGACAGCACGCTGATGAGCGGCAGCTCAAGGTGATCGAGCACCTCGGCCAGGCGCCCTTCCCGCTCCACTTGGGGGCGCAGCGTGTCCTGTAGGCGCAGGGTGATATTTACATCCTCGCAGGCGTAGGGAGCCGCTTGCTCTAGGGCAATCTGATTAAAGGTGAGCTGCTTGGCGCCTTTGCCCGCGATCTCTTCAAACGAAATGGTTTTCTCGCCCAGGTACTTCAGCGCCAGCGAATCCATATCGTGGCGCGTGGCGGTGGAGTTGAGCACATACGACGCCAGCATGGTGTCGGCAAACGGGCCGACGACAAAAATGTCGTAGTTAGCCAGTACGGAAATATCGTATTTGAGGTTTTGACCTATCTTAGTTTTGGCTGGGTCTTCCAACAGCGGTTTTAGAGCCTGCAGTACCGCGTAGCGGTCTAGCTGTGCTGGGGCATCCAGATAGTCATGGGCAAGGGGGATATAGGCGGCATCTCCCGCCTTTAGAGCAATCCCCACGCCAACGATATCGGCATCCATATAATTCAGGCTGGTGGTTTCCAGGTCAAAGCAGAAGCGCTCAGCGTTATACAATCGCTCCAGCCAGTCATCCAACTCAGCCTGCTCCAAAATCACATGGTCACGGCGCTGAGTAGGCGCAGCGGGCGCGTCTCCAGCGCTGGCAGGGGCCGGCTCGCCGCCTTTCACATCGTCCACGCCTTCGTCGTTGCCTTCCAGTAGCTCCGCCAGCCACTGTTTAAATTCCAACTTTTTATAGAGTTCCATCAGCGCTTCGCGGTTCGGGTGGGCAATGTCTAAATCGTCCAGCCCTACCGGCAGGTCGCAGTCGGTTTTGATGGTGGCTAACTGATAAGAGAGAAACGCCTGTTCGCGGTGCTCCTCCAGCTTTTTGGGCAGTGTTTTAGCACCGCGAAAGCCAAGAGTGGTGACGCGCTCTAAATCGCCATAAATCGTGTCTAAACCGCCGCCCATACCCTGCAGTAGGCCAATGGCGGTTTTTTCGCCCACACCGGGCACGCCGGGGATGTTATCCACCTTGTCGCCCATTAGGGCAAGGTAATCGATAATCAGCGCCGGCGGCAGGCCGAATTTCTCCTCGACTCCCGCTTCATCGAGGGTCTCGTCTTTCATGGTATTTACCAGCGTGATGTGACCATTTACCAGCTGAGCCATATCCTTATCGCCGGTGGAGATCACCGCATCGCGGCCTGCTTGGGTGGCGTGGTGGGCCAGGGTGCCAATCACGTCGTCTGCCTCAACGCCTTCAACGCACAGCAGCGGCAAGCCCAGCGCTTTAACACAGGCGTGCAGCGGCTCGATCTGGCTGCGTAGGTCATCCGGCATGGGAGGGCGGTGAGACTTGTACTCGCTATACATCTCATCGCGAAAGGTTTTGCCCGGCGCATCGAACACTACCGCCATGGGGCTATCGGGGTAGTCTTTGATGAGCCGTTTGAGCATGTTCAGGACGCCCTTCACGGCCCCGGTCGGCTGACCGTTAGAGGTCGTGAGTGGCGGCAGCGCATGAAACGCGCGGTAGAGGTACGAAGAGCCATCGACAAGCACGATTGGGGCACGGGCCATAACCAAATTCCATAGTCAGCAAAACGGTAAGAACATCTGCCCTCTATGATACGCGTTCAACGCCTGGCCTGCAGAAAAGTGCCCTAAACAAGCGTCTCTTCACCACACAACGCTGCCAACTAGCGCAGCAAGCCGCTACAATAATCGGCTTAGCAACCTGGGCGAGATTCTCATGGCTGTATTCACCCCGCTTAGCGACGCACAGGTCGCCGCGTTTTTAGAAAAATTTGATGTAGGTAGCTTTGTCGCGCTTCAGGGTGTGGCAGGCGGTACGGAAAACTCAACGTTTTTCGTGACGACCGACCGCCGCGAGCTGGTGCTGACCCTGTTTGAGCAGGGCGAACATGAAGAGCTACCGTTCTTCGTTGAGCTACTCGACTACCTGGACGAGCACCGCCTACCGGTGCCCGGTACCGTTCATGACCGCGAAGGCGTGGCGCTACACAGTCTGGCGGGCAAGCCTGCGCTGCTGTTCCCGCGCCTACCGGGCAAGCACCCCAGCGCCCCCAACCTTGCCCAGTGCCAAGCGCTGGGCAGCACGCTGGGGCGGATGCATGTGGTATCGCAACATTTTCCAGGCCACCGTCCTAACCCTCGCGACCTCCACTGGTTAAGGGCAGTTCACCATAAAGTACTGACCTACATCAGCCCTGAAGATCAAACGCTGATGAAAAACGAAGTGGATGATTTTGAAGGCGAGTTTGGTCAGCACGGTGAACTCCCCCAAGGGGCAGTGCATGGCGATCTGTTCCGCGATAACACGCTGTTTGAAGGCGACACCCTGGGCGGCATTATCGATTTCTACAACGGCTGCACCGGCGACCTGCTGTTCGATCTCGCCATTGTGATTAACGACTGGGCCTCCAACGAGGATGGCACCCTCAACGCTGAGCGCTACAACGCCATTTTAAGCGCCTACCAAGCGCGCCGCCCGCTGACCAACACCGAGCGCACTCTGTGGCCAACCATGCTACGCATGACCGCACTGCGCTACTGGCTGTCGCGTTTGCTGGTGGTATATGTCGACCCGCCGGCCCACGACTTAACCCCCCATGACCCCGAACGCTTCCGCGTGATTCTTAAAGCACGCATTGCGTTTGGCGCACTTCCGATTCCAGAGGCTTCTTGATGAGTGAGATGGCAACGACCAGCAGTCCCGCCGTGCGTGCCCGCCGTACTTGGAACATGGACCAGTGGGGTAGCGGCTACTTTGACGTGGATGACCATGGCCAAGCCTTGGTACGCCCGCTAGGCAGCGATGCGGAAGGCCCAGCGCTGCCTATCAGCGCATTAGTCCGCCAGCTGCAGGCGGCAGGGTTACGCCTGCCGGTGCTGGTGCGCTTTAGCGATATTCTTCACGATCGCGTCGAGCAGCTCTGCGGCGCCTTTGATGCCGCCATGCAGGACGTGGATTACCAGGGCGGCTATACCGCGGTTTACCCAATCAAGGTGAACCAGCAGCGCCGCGTGGTGGAGGAGATTCTGGCGACCTCTGAGCGGGGCAATGGCCGCGTAGGACTGGAAGCGGGCAGCAAACCCGAACTGCTGGCGGTGCTGGCGCTGTCGGATGGCGGCTCCTCGCTGATCGTGTGCAATGGCTACAAAGACCGTGAATACGTGCGCCTTGCGCTTCTGGGCGAGAAGCTCGGCCACAAAGTGTATCTGGTGGTGGAGAAGCTCTCCGAGCTGGCGCTGATTTTAGAAGAGGCCCGCGAGCTGGACGTAACCCCGCGCATTGGCCTGCGGGCACGGCTGGCCTCGGTGGGTAAAGGCAAGTGGCAGAACACCGGCGGCGAGAAGTCGAAGTTTGGCCTTACCGCCAGCCAGATTCTTGAGGTGGTAGATACCCTGCGCGCCCAGGATGCCCTGACCAGCCTGCAGCTGGTGCACTTCCACCTGGGTTCGCAAATCGCCAACATCCGCGATATTCAGCGCGGCCTGCGGGAGTGTGCGCGCTTCTACCAAAACCTGATGAACCTGGGCGCCCCCATCGACACCGTCGATGTGGGTGGCGGCCTGGGGATCGACTACGAAGGCACCCGCTCGCGCAGCTACTGCTCGGCCAACTACTCCATGCAGGAGTATGCTCGCAACGTGGTGAGCGCGTTCTCCCAGCTCTGCCAGGAAGCCGACCTGCCCCAGCCGCACCTAATCAGTGAATCCGGCCGTTCGCTCACCGCCCACCATGCGGTGCTAATCACTAATGTCATTGGTGAAGAGCGCGTCAACGACACGCCGCCGGAGCGCACCACCCTGGAGCAAGACCCCCAGGTGGAAGAGCTGTGGCGGGTGTTTGACCAGCTTGCCAACACCCAAGAGCCACGGGTGCTGGTGGAAGCATGGCACGACCTGCTGCAAGCGGTGAGCGAGCTACACGACCGCTTTGTACTGGGGCTAAGTAGCATCAATGCCCGCGCCGAGGGCGAACGGCTCTACATGGCCGCCTGCACGCGCCTACGCGGTCAGCTGGATACCCGCAACCGCGCTCACCGGGAAATCATGGACGAGCTGGCCGAAAAATTGGCCGACAAGCTGTTCGTTAACTTCTCGCTGTTCCAGTCAGTGCCAGACGTGTGGGGCATTGAGCAGATTTTCCCCGTGCTGCCGCTCACCGGGCTGGATAAAGCGCCCACTCGCCGCGCGGTGATTCAAGATATCACCTGCGACTCCGATGGCCGTATTGATAGCTATGTGGATGGCCAAGGGGTAGAAACCACCCTGCCGCTGCCCGAATGGGCCAACGACGACGAGCGCTGGCTGGGCTTCTTCCTAGTGGGGGCGTATCAGGAGATTCTTGGCGACCTGCACAACCTGTTCGGCGATACCGACTCGGTGGATGCAGCGCTAGGTGAAGATGGCGAGTGGGTGCTCTCTAACCCGCAGGCGGGGGATTCGGTGGCCAATGTATTGGCCTACGTGAACTTCGACGCTCGAGTTTTGAAGCAAAAACTCACCGAGCAGCTGGTGACCAGTGGCTTCTCTGCCGAGGAGCAAGCCCACTTTGCCGCCAGCCTAACCGAAGGCCTAGAGGGCTACACCTACCTGGAGTAACCCTTCACCGGCTTAACGCGTTTCACAAAAAAGGCCACCGAGCGCATCGGTGGCCTTTGTTTTGCGTGCTGAACCCGTGAGCGGGTCGTTACTCAACGACGCTGGTCGAAATCTCCAGGCCGCCAGTCAGCGTTAAGCGTAGCGCCGCGCCGCGGGGTAGCTCGCCGACTCCGGCAGGCGTGCCGGTCAAAATCACATCGCCTGGCTCCAGGGTGAAGTGACGGCTCATTTCTGCCACCAGCGTGGGAATAGCAAAAATCATATCCGCGCCTTCGCCGTGCTGGCGCTCTTCACCGTCGATTTCTAGGGTGAAGGTCAGCGCGTTCCAGTTAGGCACGCGGCTCAGCGGCAAGAAAGGCGACAGCGGGCAGGCGCCATCAAAGGCCTTGGCGATTTCCCAAGGGTGGCCTTTCTCTTTTAACTTGGTTTGCACATCGCGCAGGGTTAAATCCATCGCAAGGCCAATGCCTGCAATGGCACGCTCGGCTTCATCTTGCGTGGCGTGGGTGAGGGTCTCCCCCACCAGTAGCGCCAACTCAACCTCGTAGTGGACATCGCCCCGTGAAAACGGCGGGTCGAGAGGCTTGGTCAGATCCACCACGCTAGTGGCAGGTTTGATAAACAGCAGCGGCTCACTGGGAACCGGATTATCCAGCTCCTTGGCGTGGTCGGCGTAGTTGCGGCCGACGCACACAACTTTGCCCAGCGCGTGGGGAAACTCCTGGCCATCGGTAAACTGTGGAACAAAGCGCATGGCGGGTATTCTCCTTCTCATTATGCGTGCCGCATTTGCAACGACAGACGCAACAGTCTACCCCAGCCATGGGTATGTTCCACAGTCTCACCGCCGCTTTTCTACCCCACTCGTGATAAAGCGCTGCCTTAAACGCTAGGATTCCAACGGTCATCAGGGCCGTGGGCCAAGAATGCAGGACGCTGCTTAGGTGCCGCAAATGGCTCCACACAGCGGTTATCGGGCCGGTTAAACACAAAAAATACGTTACTGCGCGGGTCCGGCGAAAGGTTAGCGTTGGAAGCGTGCAGCGTGTTGCAATCAAATAGCAGCAGGCCGCCCGCTTTGCCTTTCGGTGCCTCAATGCCGTACTTATTTACCAAATAGGTCAGCGCCTCTGGGCTTGGTACGCCAATCTCCTGGGCTTTCAACGAGCTTTTATGGTTGTCTTCTGGCGTTTCCCCCAGGCAGGGCACAAATTCCATGTGCGAGCCGGGGATCAACATTAGCGGGCCATTAAACTCGTGGTTATCGGTCAAAATCAGCGATGCACTCACCGCATGCATGTTAGGCATACCATCTTCGGCGTGCCAGGTCTCAAAATCCGAGTGCCAGTTAAAGCCTTTACCAGCGAAGCCAGGCTTGTAATTGATGCGCGACTGATGCACATAAGGGTCGTCACCAATGATTTGTCGTGCGGCGCCAGCCACACGCTCGTCGCTGGCGAGTGCTCCCAAGCGTTCAGAGAGCTTATGCACTGCGAACAGCGAGCGGATTTCGTGGCTTTCTGGCTCAGTGACGCTAAATTCCTGATGGCGATAGGCGTCGTTGTTCATTAACGCGCTCATCTCTTGGCGTAGCATTTCCAGCTCTTCGCCACTGATCAGGTTGGGGATAAATAGATACCCGTTGCGCTCGAATTCATCCAATTGCGCTTGGGTAAGCGGCCCCGGCAGTTCACGCCCTTTGACTACCCCATCAAGGCGGGGCTGGGTAAGCGACTTGGGCGCTTGGGCAAGGCGTGTCGGGTAGGCATCCGCTACCTTCTTCGCTACCTTCTCCGCGCTACCCGTCGAGGGCAGATCAGCCATCTCGCTATACTGCTTATGAGCCGTTACATTATTAAGAGGTGTATTGCTGACTGTCATCTAATCCACTCCTTGTATGATTAAATTTCAGTTAAGTCGTACCTCACTTAGAGGCACAGCGCAGTAGATAGGGTAGACAATACCCTTGCGCTTGCAAGCTAGGATGTCTCCTTTCATAACGTGGGTTATGATATTTATTCAACCGCCATATTACAACGCCAAATCAGCCTTGGCAAAAATCACTTATAAATTATCGTTATTACTTATAACTTTAACGTTTGATGCATTTACATAACGCTTTATAAGTAACTCCGCCAAACTAAAAAACCAGAACAGCCTTTTTTAAGCGCCATCCTGGTTATTTTAGCTAATCCTAGCGCTAACCAAGACAGAGGTGGCCATAAATAAAATTGCTATCAAATCCTGTATTACGCGCCATCACATCCGGCTGTAACAATTTAATACTACTGCGAGTTTTGCGTATCAACTTTTTCTGCTCAAGCGCTGTCATACAACGGCTCACGTGAACGCTTGTCATGCCTAATAGCTCACCAACAACATCCTGTGTCACAGGAAAAGAGAAAACATTGCTTGCTAGCAGCCCTTTAAAATTAAAACGCGCATAAACTTCTAACAAGAAGTGGGCAACACGCTCTTCAGAACGATGATGGGTACAGCTTCGTAAACGCTCAATCGTGATATTATCATTCACCATCACATAAGAGGTAATGGCTTTTCTTATTTCTTCATTCGTTTTAAACAGTTCATGCAGGTCATCAACGGAGACTTTTTCCAGCTTGCAGTTAGTTAACGAAAGGATAACAACATCATGGCTCTCAAAGAAGCTTTCCCGCATACCAATAATATCACCTGTCATAAATAGGTTACATATATCCTGACCTCTTGTACTAGTAGCATGGGAAAGGCTCGCCCACCCTTCTTTAACTACAAATATATCGGCACGCCCGTCACATAGCGAAAATACTTTTTGATTTCTCTTTAGCTCTACCGGCTTCTTACGAATGCTAGCCAGCGCTTCACGAGAATCAGCTCCCAGCCTTCCATAGAGATTCAGTACCTCATCAATAGTTATACAAGAGCTATCGTCGCTTAGTTTGCTGGGTACACTTTCGCGATCCTTATTTTTCACTTTATCACACTCTTCTACAGTGACCCTATTCATCTCTACACTCCTTTGCAGTTAGACAAATACTATACTCGCCAAGAACTATTTATAACACCAATATATAAATAAAAGTAACGCGCCCAAAAATATAGACAAATATAAATAACTAAACAAGATTCTTTCATAACCAGCGCTATCAAAAATCAAAAAAACTAGATTATTAACATTTATTAAAATCACCAGCCAGAAAGAAAATAGCTCATACACGCACAATCATTTAAACATAGCACCCACAACAAAAACCAAAACAAAAAAACCTACTGAAACATTCACATTCGCATCTAACCTGCTAATAAAGCGACAAAAATTAATTCTTTCCTCTTGTATACCATTAGCACTGGCAAGATAAACACGCTTTTCATACGCTGTGATGGGGTTATAGGGAAAAATAGCCTAATCACTTACTAATGGAGTAGCGCATGAAACGGAATGTTTTTGTTATCGCACTGGAAGATAAGCAGAAACTAGCCATGCAGACACTAAGAGAGCAAAAAGACTTAGAGATTCATGGTTTGTTAGACGTCGCCACGGCAGTGGAAGCCGATAAAGTGTCATTTAATCAGCTGCTTTCATTAGCCAAGGAGCAGCTCAGCCATTATCCGGGCACGGTTGATGCCATTATTGCCCAATGGGACTTTCCTACCAGTGTGATCGTCCCTATTCTTTGTCAGCAGTACCAAATTCCGTCCCCCTCTATTACGAGTATTTTAAAGTGCGAGCATAAATATTGGAGCCGTCTTGAACAGCGAAAGGTGGTGCCTGACGTAGTACCCAATTTTTGCGGCATTGACCCCTTTGCCGACGACCCACTCTCGCAAGTAACGCTTGACTATCCGTTTTGGTTGAAACCGGTGAAAGCTTTCTCCTCACACTTAGGTTTTAAAGTCGAAACCCCTGCACAATTTGAGCAAGCCATTGAGGAGATACGGGCAGGTATTCGCCAACTAGGTGATGCCTTTAATGAAGCGCTTGCCTATATAAAGGTGCCCGATGAGATTGCTCACTTAGACGGTAACGCCTGCATTGCCGAAGAAATTATTAGTGGTGTACAAGGCGCGCCAGAAGGCTCGGTATTTAATGGTGAGTTTAATGTTCACGGCATTATTTCCCAACCCAAAGCAGAGAACTCTATCTCGCTGTTTGACCGCCTGGAGTACCCCAGCAACCTGCCTGAACACGTCCACCATAAAATGGTGGAAACCGCCAAAGCCTTTCTTACCCATATTGGCTTTAACAACGGCTGTTTTAACGCTGAATTCATGTGGGACGAGGCGCGGGAAAAGCTCTGGCTGATCGAGGTCAATACGCGTATTTCCCAATCCCATAGCGAAATTTTCGTCATGGTGGATGGCATGTCGAACCATGAGATCGCCATTGATATCGCCCTCGGCCAGCGCCCGTCGCTGCTTAACCGCCAAGGCGTCGCGCCTATTGCCGCTAAGTGCTTTATTCCCTTTGCCCACCAGGATGGTGTCGTGAAGCGCATTCCCAGCCCGGAGGAGATTGAGGCACTAAAGCAGCGGCTGCCCCATACCAATGTGGTGATTGATGTAGAGCCAGGCCAGCAGCTTAGCCACCTAGTACACCAGGATAGCTTTTGCTACCGCTTGGGCACGCTCTACGTGACCGGCAACACCCACGAGGAGATAGAGCAGAACTACCAGTACTGCCTGGAGTACCTGAATTTCGACATTGCGCCTATCGATGCTATTGAGCCTATCGATTCTTAAGGAGGCCTGCATGGAGATCGTTCACGACTTCCCCTACCCTATCCGCGAGATCGAAAACCTGTTTATCCCTATGCGCGATGGCAAGCGGTTAGCCGCTCGGGTATGGCTGCCTGACACGCCTGATGCCACGCCGTTTCCCGCCATTATGGAGTACATTCCCTACCGTAAGCGTGATGTAACACGGGGCCGTGATGCCGGCAATCATCCTTATCTGGCGGGCCACGGCTACGCCTGTGTGCGGGTCGATATGCGCGGCAGCGGCGACTCCGACGGTGTGCTTACCGATGAATACACCCAGCAGGAGCAGCAAGACGCCGTGGATGCCATCGCCTGGCTAGCCGAACAGCCCTGGTGCAACGGCAACGTCGGTATGATGGGTATTTCCTGGGGTGGCTTTAATAGCCTGCAGGTGGCGGCTAAGCAGCCGCCTGCCCTGAAAGCGATTATCAGCCTGTGCTCCAGCGACGACCTTTACGCCGACAATATGCACTACATGGGCGGCTGCCTGCTGGGGGATAACCTCTCGGAAGCGACGGTGATGTTTGCGTTTAACGCCCTGCCCCCCGATCCCGCGATGGTGGGCGAGCGCTGGCGGGAGATGTGGTTTGAGCGTATGGAGCACAGCGGGCTATGGATTGACCAGTGGCTGCGTCACCAGCGTCGGGATGCTTACTGGTCAACCAGTTCGGTGGGGGAAAACTACGCCGCAATTCAGTGCCCCGTTTATGCAATTGGCGGCTGGGCCGATGGGTTTACCAACACCGTCCTGAGGCTAATGGAGCATTTAGAGGTGCCGCGCAAGGGGCTGATTGGCCCGTGGGGGCATAAATACCCCCACCAGGGCATCCCAGGCCCTGCCATTGGTTTTTTACAGGAGGCGTTGCGCTGGTGGGACTATTGGTTGAAAGATAAAGATAACGGCATCATGGATGAGCCGATGCTGCGGGCCTGGCAGCAGGATAGCGTACCGCCGGATAATAGTTACGCCGACCGGCCAGGGCGCTGGCTGAGCGAACCCCAGTGGCCCTCGCCGCAAATTAGCGAGCAGTGCTACTACCTACAGCCTAATCGCTTAACGGTTGAGCCGCTGCCGGAGACACACACACCGCCTACGCTGGGCCTACAGTCGCCCATCAGCGTGGGAATGTCGGCGGGTAAGTGGTGCTCCTACGCCGCGACACCCGACCTCCCCGGCGACCAGCGGGAGGAGGATGGCGGCTCGCTGGTGTTTAGTAGCCTACCCTTAGACGTACCGCTGGATATTTTCGGCATGCCCATCTTGACGCTGACCCTCTCCAGCGACCAGCCCCAGGCCATGCTGGCGGTTCGCCTCTCCGATGTAGCCCCCGATGGCAAAGCCACCCGCGTAACGTATGGGCTGCTGAATCTCACCCATCGGGAAAGCGATGCAGAGCCAAGCCTGCTGGAACCAGGTAAGCAGTACTGTGTGCAAATCCCCATGAACGGCATTGCCCAACGTTTTCCGAAAGGGCATCAGCTGCGTATCTCTCTTTCTACGTCTTATTGGCCGCTGGCGTGGCTGTCGCCAGCCCCTGCCCAAGTGAACATCACCCTGGATAACTGCAAGCTGCACCTACCCGTGCGCACGGCAGCCGATGATGATAGTACCTTTGCCTTTGAGCCACCCGAAGCGGCCCCGCCGTTAGCGGTAACCACGCTAGTCCCTAGCCAGCATAACTGGCTGCTGCACCGCGACCTGGCTACCAAGAAATCCACCTTGGAAGTGATTAACGACCAAGGGTGCTTTCGTATCAACGAAACGGGCACGGAAATTCACCGCAGCGCGCGGGAGTACTACAGCACTGTAACGGATGACTTCACTTCTGCCCGTGGTGAGACCATCACCGAGAGCCACTTTAAACGCGATGACTGGGATACCGAGGTGTATACCCGCACGGTGCTGACCTGCACCAACAGCCACTTTATCGTGCACGCCCAGTTAGACGCCTACGAAAAAGCCTATCGGGTGTTTTCCAAGAACTGGGCCTCCAAGATCCCTCGGGATCATCTATAACAACAACGTACACGCGTTGCCCCATCGCTGCCCCGTACCAATGCAACCGCACGGGGCGGTTTTTCCTATCCTGTTCCTATCCTGTGCAACCGCCTGGAGAAGTTTTTTAGTGGCACAAATAGAAATACAAATAGAAATAGACGACACAAAAAACCCCGGCCTGGACTACCGGGGAAAGGGCGTGGCTAGCTATCCCGCGCTACGCTACTTCTTAGCCTGTACATCGTTGTCATTGGCGCGGGTAAGGAAGGTTCGTGTCGTTTCATCCAGGTGTTGGTCCAGCCAATCGGCCATGGCTTGCTCTTCCTTTAAAATCTCCTGACAAACCCTCACAACCTCAGGCTGGTTGGCCTGCTCGGCAGCGGCAATCAGGGCCTTATAGTTGGCAATTTCAAAACATTCAAAGGCATAGCTGGCGATACCGCCTTTCACTACTTCATCGCCAGCCATCATGCCGCCTAACGCCTGTCCAAAGGCAGACAGCTTACCGCCCATATCTTTCATGGCGGAGGTATCAATCCCCAATTCGGTCATCACCCGCTCCAGCTTTTCAGCTTGGTGTTCGGTTTCATGCAGGTGCTGATCAATCCGTGCGCGCAGGGCCGGATAGTGTTCGATCCGCTTCGCCTGCGCTTTCAACATCTCTTCCGCTTGCTTCTCCATAGCATGGGCATCGCGTAACCAATTTTCCAAATATTTGGCTTCCATCGTGCGCTCTCCTTGTTCATTAGCGGCATGGTTAACAAGCAACAGTTAACAAAAAATAGTTAACAAAAACATTTCCAACAACGCTTACTTGTTGGGGTCGATCTGCTCTTTCTGGGCACCCGACTTCTCTTTTGCACTGCCCAGGCTCGGCTCCTGGCCTTCGGGCGCGGGCTGGTTACGCACGCTGTAATGGCTGCGGCCATCCAGCGAAGGGCCTTCCGACCAGCGGCCTTTCGGTGCTTCTTTATCCAACAGTGTGTTGAGGTAGTAGTAAGAGTGCTGCATCGCCTCGTTATCTTCCGGCGTGGCGTTGGGAATTGGCAGCTGTTTCTCAAAGCCACCCAACTCCTCAATCACCGCTAACCACTGCTGCTGGTGGTAAGTGTCGCGGGCAATTAAGAAAGAGAGGAAATCTTTCATACCGTGGTCATCGGTCCAGTTATACAGGCGCGATGCCAAGACTCGGCCACCGGCTTCCGCCGTGGCGTTAGCCAGCATATCCGCGGCGATATTGCCCGTGGCGTACACATGGCTCATATCAAAGGGCACGCCGTTAGAGTTCACCGGCATGGCCGAAAGGCCGGATGAGAGCAGATGACGCGGGTTGGCTCCGCCCAGAATGGCATTCATGACTGGGTCTTTGGCGGTGGCCTCTTGATAGGAGACCGGCGCCCCCTCCAGGTTAAGGGCAACCGCGTGGCCCAGCATTTCGATATGGGAAAGCTCTTCCGTGGCGGTAGACATCAGCATATCGCGGATACGGTCATCGCCCCGTGCGCCCATGGCCTGAAAGAAGTACTGCATCGCAACCCGGATTTCACCTTCAATGCCGCCAATGGCCTGCTGCAGCAGCATGGCAAACTCCGGGTTGGGCTTATCAACCTTAACGGGATACTGTAACTTTCCAGAGTGGTGGAACATGGCGCTATTCTCCTAACGTAATTGCCAGGGGCACGCCCCTGGCAACAAACTTAAAGCTTCTGCTTTAGCAGCTTCCGTGCTTCGTCAGCGATTTCTTCGTAATGCTTTGCCACACGATCAAAAAACGCTTGGGCTTCTTGATCGGACTTCTTTTTAGCATCTTGAGAAAATTGCGAGCTTAGCTGAACACCTTGAGAGGCATGATATAGTGTGCTCACCATATCAAAGTTCTTATCGTTCACAGGACTATTCATCCTTGGCTCCTTGTGCCTTTAGCCTGAACGGCTAAAGGCACCCTTGAACGTGTAAAAACAGTTAAAAGCGTGCTAATTAACGGTTGTTACCACCACCGCTGTGGCTATTTTCGCCACCTTTTTTACCGGCTTCCGAGGCGCGCTCAGGGTCGTTGGCAAAGTTACCACCGCTTTTTTCGCCGCCTTTTTGGCCGATATCTTCGTAAAACTCTTTATCGTGGATTTTAGCGGTCTTTTCACCACCCTTCTGTCCTGCCTCTTCGCGGCTCATTCCCTTATCGTTGCGGTTATTCGCCATGATAAATCTCCTTTTCATGAATTCGGCAAAACCAACTCATCTACTGGTACTCGATGTGTCGTTCGAGTTATTTGAGAGTAGCTAACCTCACACTCTTATCAAGCAGGCACACGGCCACAAGACAACGTTTAACCTTTATAGAAAACACTGCCTATATTCATTAAATCAATTACCGCTAAAGCACTAACAAATTCAAACAAGTAGCTAGTTTTAGCGTGTTTAACACCCCCACCGAGGGCTAAAGTCGAATAAAAAACGCCCCTTGCCATATATCAGGCAAGGGGCGTTTCACAACCTATGTTAACAGTAATAGCTAACCAAAAGGGTTATCGATCAGACAGTGCAAGCGCCTGGTTGTACTCGGGTAACTTAAATACCTCTACAGCACTCAGCAGCTCATTCGCATGCTCTTGTAATTGCGTAGCAGACTGAGCACCCTCTTGAATATTGAGTGCATTACGCTGCGTGACGCGATCCATATCGGTAACAGCAGCATTCACTTCTCCGACACCTTTGCTTTGCTCTAAGCTAGCATGGCTGATCTTGTGCATGATACTGGTTACACGCTCAATAGCAGCGACAATCTCTTCAGTTGCTTTGCTCGCTTCTTCTGCCTGGCTGTCCCCATGCTTCACGCGCTCTAAGTTGCCGGTAATCCGAGCAGTAATTTCACTTGCAGCTTCGGCACTACGTTGGGCAAGCTTGCGTACCTCTTGAGCAACCACAGCAAAACCACGCCCATGCTCCCCCGCACGAGCAGCTTCAACGGATGCGTTGAGTGCGAGGATATTGGTTTGAAATGCAATCGAGTCGATTGTCGAAATGATCCCTGCAATTTCTTGGGAGCTCTCACTTAGAGCTTTCATAGTTTCTGTCACCTGGAAAACAGATTCCCCCCCGCGCTTAGCCGTATTGGCGGCACCGTTTGCTTCCTCGCTTGCCTGCTGGGAGTTATCTGCATTCTGCTCCACAGTACCGTGCAGCTCATCCATCGCGGTCGACGTTTGGGCTAGCGCGCTCGCCTGCTGCTCCATACTAGAAGCTAAATCATTGTTGCTTTCAGCGATTTGTTGGCTATTACTCGCCACGGTCTCAGCTGAGCGCTGGACTTGAGCAACAAGATCACGTAGCTGGTCAACCATATTCGCGAGAGCTGACATAATGCTGTGGTCATCACCCGGGGCGAGATGCGGCTTGACGGTAAGGTCACCTTGACCAACCGCCTGTGCAAAGGCCCGTACCTCATGTGGTTCTGCACCAAGCTCTTTTATCAGCTGACGAGAAATAAATACGGCAATACCGATACCCAGCAATATAGCAAGCGCAGTTAAGGTAACCATCAGCTGACCAAAACCTTCAGCCACGCTGCGAGCAACCACTGTGTCATCAGCACTTTGCGCTTCTTGGTAATCTATAAAAACATTGATAGCGTCAAGCCACTCGGCAAAGGTGTCTCCCCCTTCCCCAACGGCAATTTCGCGGGCGGTAATAAAGTCTCCTTCACGGCGCTCGCTTATGATCGCTTGCGCATAGTCACGGCCGCGCTGAGCAACACGGTCGATATCAGCAAACAACGCTTTCTCACGCTCTGAAATAATTTCTGGGTAGTTGGCAAACATCGCCTGCAGGCTCTCCTCAGCTTCCCGATAGTTGTTTGCTAGACGCTCATAAAGGTCGACTAGTTCATTGACGTCAGATGCTTCGCTCACCAACGTGATATCACGCAGTGCAATGGCCCGGTCATGCACGCTGCCACGAAAGTTAATGGCATGGCGCATCAGCCGACCATTGATGTCATTGATTGAGTGAAGCCGCTCATCAATTGTGTTAACGCGGTCGATCCCTACCACAGTGAGCACACTTAAAATCACCAAAAGCGCACTAAACCCTGTCATCAGGCGGTGACGAACTTTGAAACGTGCAAAATTCAGCATATGGGCGTTCCTGTCTTATCCAATTTTTGATTAATCCTAATTTATTATACACAATTTGTACATAGATTTTACAGCACTTGCCTATACAACGCCTGGACAGCCATGTGGTGCTTGGTTCAGAGTAATGGCCACACATCAGCCTGTGAGGTGTGAGGTGTGAGGTGTGAGGTGTGAGGTGTGAGGTGGCCATTGGGCTGCAAAACGGACAGAGAGGTTTCAGAAAGTAAAAGATTGTCACAAAACAATGTATTTTTTAATTCATTTTGTTAGCATCAATGCCTTAGAAGTTGTCAACATAACAGACTCACCTCTATCGTAAGGAAGGCGATCAATTGGACAATATAGTTAGTACCCATATTTTATATTGTACACTTACACAAAATTTTTCCTGCGCGGCTTTCGCTACAAACACTCGCCACACCTATAAAAACGACAAATAACAAATTGTAATTTAACTATATGAAAATAAAAAAATAACACCCTGACGGTTCATGAATAACTTAAGGATGAACCAAGATGCGTGATAATGGCCCAGTAATTCAGAGTGAGTACACCCTTGAAGACGGTGACGTACTGATCTCAAAAACAGATAAACAAAGCCGTATATTGTATGCTAATCAAGCCTTTATCGATGTAAGCGGCTATAGCTACGAAGAGCTAATCAGTTCACCGCACAATATTGTTCGCCACCCGGATATGCCAGAAGTGGTTTTCAAAGATATGTGGGACGATTTGACAGCGGGTAAATACTGGTCAGGGTTGGTTAAAAATCGCCGCAAGAATGGCGAGTACTACTGGGTGCGAGCTAACGTAGTTCCCATCCGTGAAGGCAATCAGGTAACAGGCTTCTGTTCTGTTCGCGTCAAACCCAGCCGTTCAGAAGTCACACATGCTGAAAAGGTTTATAAAGATATCCGCGAGCAGCGAGGGCGTTATAGGGTCAGGCACGGCACCGCTTACCGATGCACTCTACGTCATCGCCTTTTGCCTATTAACTTTCAAAGCATGCGTGTTAAAACGGCTCTATCTAGTCTTGTAGGATTGTCATTATTTAGTGGTTTAGGCATCAGTGCTTCTATTGCCCTGTCACACACAGCACCAGAAAGCAATATGAACCTCATTTTCCTTGCAGCTGGCATTATAGGCGGCTTAGGCATGGGTCTTTGGCAATGGTTTAATGGCTTACGCAGCCGCCGTTTTATGTATAAAACTAACGATTTCGCTTTACAACTTGCCGCTGGCAATTTAGCAGCGGCTATTCCACAGGTTGGCAAAAGTGAGATGGACAATACGCTGCGCACCATGGATTTTATGCGCCGTTCACTCGAAAGGTTAATAGGCGATATTAACGAGCGTGTTGCCGTTGTACGCCCTGCGGTAGAAAGTATTTCAGGGAGTAATGAAACGATGGCAGCACGGCTTGAACAGCAGGCTTCAGCAGTTCAACAAACTGCAGCTAGTACTGAAGAAATTTCTTCCACAGTGCAACAAAGCGCTCATAACGCGCAACAAGCTAGCCATGCTTCGGTAGGTAATGTGAATGCGGTAGACCATACCAGTAATATTATGGGGCAACTCGCAGAAGCTATGGAAGAGATTACCCAGCACGCAGAGAATATGTCCAGCATTGTTCACACTATTGATACCATTGCTTTTCAAACTAACATTCTAGCGTTAAACGCGTCAGTGGAGGCTGCTCGCGCAGGCGAACACGGGCGCGGGTTTGCAGTTGTCGCAGAAGAAGTCCGCAAACTTGCACATCAATCTGCCGAAGCAGCCAAGCAAGTGCAAAGTCTCATCGAACAAGCACGTCAAAGCATTCATAGTGGTCAGGCGCAAACACATGAAGCTACGAATGCAATAAAAGACATTCGCGAGGCTAGCCACCAAGTGAACGACCTTATGGAGGAGATTACAGCGGCAACGCGTGAGCAAAGCAAAGGTGTCAGCCAAATTAGTCGCGCCATTAACGATATTGATCACAGCACGCAGTCCAGCTCTTCCAGCATGGCTGCATATAAAGAGGCAACCATACACCTTGTCGAACAGATGCGCTCTTTATCTCACAGTACCATGGCATTCCTTAGTGAGAGCGAGCAGCGCGCTGCCCTTCAAGCAATATCTGGTTCTAAAAAGCAAGCACCGCACTTACAACCACCTGAGCTAGTGTATAAAGGCGAACCCACTCAGAGCTTCCAGCCCACCTCTTACCGCTTAGGTCAAACAGCACTTGAAGATGAGAAACTAGAGCAGATGTAAAGAGCTTCATATATAAGCAGAAAAGCGCTGGCAATGGTGCCAGCGCTTTTCTGTATATTAATATCAATACTCAAACTAGCCTGACCTACATTTGAATCAGATTTACTCTTGCCCTGCTCACGACCAACTCCTCGGTCTCAGCCATGGGTGGCAGCAGCGTAGATTCAAAACAACGTGGCGTATGTCGCTGCCCTCTGAGCCTTACGCCTCATTTAACGAGTGGTTAATTAATGAATCCGCCCAGGCAACCGCCTTCAAATAATCATCGTTCAGAAGGCTCAACACATTTCCGCTGACTTGATTCAGTGACCCTTGCTCGAAGCGCTCTACCAAGTTAAGTAGCCGCCCAAGCCCTCCTTCTCGGTTAAGTAACGCTTTTTTAACCGTATCGTCCAGCGGAACTGAAGCCAGTAATGACTCCATTGGTTCACCCTCAATCTGCCCGATTAACGAAAGCAGCCCTAAAGTAAAGGCGGTGCCCTCCTCTACATCTTGCAGATGGCTGGCTATATTTCGACAAAGCGCTGCCCGTATCACCACTTCTCGAAGCTGCACCGCCTGAACGGGGTCGTTGCGTGAAAGCGAAAGCGCCGCAGCTAACGCCCTTAGACGTCGAGCGCCTAACAGCTGGACTGCTTCACGCAGGCTACTCACGGTGCGCACTAGGTTGGCATGTGCCGCTGAGTTTAGCTGTTTAAAAATCAATTGGCACAAATGCGGGTGCTGCACCAGCAGCTTCTCCAAGGGTTCCAGATCCAAGTCATTCAGCGCTAACTCAGCAAGCAGCTGCATCTCTACCGCTGGGTTACTAGAACGCTTTTTGTTTGGTGTTTGAATATGATTAGGAGGGGCAAAAACAAATCCTTGGAATAGCTGAAACCCCGCCTGCTTTGCCTTTTCCAGCTGCTCACGGTTCTCTACAAAGGTGGCTATCAGCGTTAGCGACTCCCGCTGATAGCGTGACGGCCATTCCCAGGCATCTTTTCGCCGCACATCGACTTTTAAAAAATCGGCACTATCGAGTACAGCATCTTGATGAATCTCTAGCGTAGTATCGTCGACACAAATTAAATAACCCTGTTGGCGCAGCTGTGTCAGCTGCTCTAAGACATCTGGCTCAGTCAGCAACGACGTAGGAACTTCCGCTACCAGCTGGCTATTCGGCAGCGGCATAATATCTGGGTTATTTACCCACTCAGCTGTAGCGTTAAAAAACAGGCGCCGCTCACCAACTAATGCTTGTAACCCCACTTCGTAAAAAGCAGTCGTACAAGCACGCGCGGTAGCAAGCAAAGGATCGTCAATTTGCGCAAAGTCAGCACCCGGCTTCGCTCTATACAGTAACTCATCAGCGACATGGACAAAGCGCGCATTACAAATCGGCTGGAGTGCGACCCCATAATTGGATAACGCCGTTTTTTCGGTCACCACAACCTCTTTTTTAACTTCAGTTTTGAATTACGCAGGCTCGCCATTGGACACTCCAACCGCGCCTAAACCCTACTACGCATTTCAGCTCTCCGCATTGAGATAAGCATTCAGGCGCCGTTGCAACGTAGTAGCATGTACTGGTTTGGTGATTACCTCTTGCATACCCGCATCTAAGCAGCGCTTGCGATCTTCCGGCATTGCATTAGCGGTCATGGCTAGGATCGGCGTGGTATTGCCACGCGCTCGCAGGGTTTGTGTCGCTTCTAGCCCATCCATAACGGGCATTTGCATATCCATCAAAATAATATCGAAGTGTTTTTCAGCCGCTTTATCAACGCCTTGCTGACCATCCTCGGCAATTTCTACCCGATGGCCAAGCTTCGACAACTGCTTACGAATTAGCATCTGGTTAATTGCATTATCTTCTACCACCAAAATATTCGCCTGCTTAGCGGCAGTATCACTGGACAAAGGCTCAGCGCTCGGCAGTTCAGCACGTGGTAAGGAAAGCGTGAAATAGAAGCAGCTACCTTCATTAGGCGTACTCGTCAGCTGAATATCGCCGCCCATGGCTTTGACTAATTGCTGGCATATCACTAGCCCCAACCCTGTCCCTTCACGCTGACGCGAAAGCGACGTATCCACCTGTGAAAAGGGCTGGAACAGCTTTTCTTGCTGCTCTGCACTCATCCCACAGCCAGTGTCAGATACGAGGAAGGTGAGTAGTAATGTTCCTTCATCCTGGCGCTCTGGTGACACCTCTAATACAACGCTGCCTTGATCAGTAAACTTAAACGCGTTGTTCAGCAAGTTCATTAACACTTGACGCAATCGGTCAGGATCTGCTAACACCACTCCAAGCGAATCTAAGTGCTTGCAGTGAAACGCTACTTGAGAACCCCGTGCGCGCAGTTGGTAACTCCGGCATAACGTCGTGAGAAACGTATCTAGCAGAAACGGGCGGGGAGAAAGCGATAGCTTTCCCGCCGCAATCCGCGAGTAATCGAGAATGTCGTTAATCACTGTCGATAACGCATGGGTGCTATCACGCAGCGTACTGAGATACTCACGTCCCGTCGCACTGGTCACCACTTCGTCTTCGAGTAGATCTGTTATACCCACGATGCCGTTAAGAGGCGTGCGAATTTCATGGCTCATAACCGCCATAAAATCTGACTTAGCTTGGCTTGCTTCTTCCGCTTTATGCCGAGCGCTCTCAAGCTGTTCATTCGCAATTTTTAATTTTTGCTGACGCAACTCCAAGGCTTTGCGCTGGTGTCTGAGCTGAATCAGTAGCAATAGACCAGCCAGCATCGTGAGAGAGACTAAAATCAAGGTGGCACGAATTAGCGTATCCAGGCTTCTCCTGTCAGCTTGTCGCTGCCGTGAAAAGTAGTGATTCACCTCGGTCGCAATCTGCCCAGTGGCATGCTGCACGTCGTTTAAAGCTTGGTTTAATACCTCCCGCTGCTGCGCCAAGGTAGTAGGGCTAAGCGACATAAAAGTGCTATCCAGTGCTTTTATATCAGCGACGACCTGATCAACCTCATACTCACGCAGCTGTACGCGACGAATCAGCTCTGCCACCTGGCCACGCTCGATGACTTTTAGTCGACTGTAAAGAATATCGTAGGCCAGTCTCACCTCATCAAGCATGTCAGGTGTTGCTTCTAGTAGCGTGATACGAACATCGCGCACTTCACGGTCTAGCTGGTAAGAGGCCCAAACAGCATCCTCAAAAAGCCGCTTATTCGGTGCCTGGTGCTTATATAGCGCGAGGCTGCCAAGCGTTAACGAGGCAATAAAAAAGACGCTAATGCCAACAACCGATAGCAGGTTTCTGCGAATAAAACCGGGTAGCTCGCGATAGAACGCATTGGGCATTTCAGTACCTTTGTGACCCCAGCAGCAGCTCAGTCAATAATTAAACGATTTACTTGCCACGCTGAGCGCGCATAAATGGTTTCCCGGTTTAACTCAGGATGCTCATCATAGGGGTAGATCACAAAGATTGGGCCATGCTCGCGAACGCTCATCGGGTTGCCATTGGCATGGGTGGCCAGGATAACGTCGTACTCAAGGAGGTCCTCAACCGGTATGCTCACTTCGTAATCATTGAGCGCAATAGCACGCACGGTGTCTCCTTCCGCCCCTAAGGTATCCAGCAGCACGCGTGCTAAAGGCCCCTTAAATGTCATTTGCTGATCATGCCAAGGTGTACTGGTCACAGTCGTATGGCTTTCCAACGCTTCCAGCATGGCATAGTCAAACACCGCGGTATCATCCGCGTTGGTTTCGCTAATGTTTCCACTAACAGTCAGGATCACGCGCCCCTCAGGGGTATCAAGACCAAAACTTACTGACGCGCTGAATAGGCCAACCGCCAGCAGTGCTGTTTTGCCTGCTGTTATCCACGCTTTTGATAATGTTTTTGTCATTGCCATCGTTAAATAACCTTTTATTCGCAGTAGACACCGAAATATATGCTTATAAGCACAGTTTTTAAGTGCAATGTTTCGAGCACGATATTTCAAGCACAATGTTTCACGCTCAATGTTTCAAGCACAGTGTTGTTTAATATCTGCTGCAACATTGATGCCAACAAAATAACGCACCTTGGCTGGTTAGATTGAAAACAATTGCAAAACCTGGCGGCGGCTCGTTCGGGCATGCCGACAGCTTTACGCCTTGCGCTGCCGGCGGATAGCCGTGAACCGTATATCCTCGCGTAGCCTTTGCAGTGTAAGCGGCCTGGTTGTTGCCCATTATTTCAGCCCATACAGAGCGTGCAGCTCTTTTTCTAGCGCTACAAGCATATAAGAGAGTTCACGCAGTAGGCGTTGCAGCATAAGGGGCGAGCTCTCTTTTTCTGCAGCCTGTTGTAAATTAGCAGCGTACCACTCAACAGTCGGTACGCTAAAAGGACGTAAATCCTCTTGCAATGCATGTGCATAGCGGGCAATTTCATCTGCGCTTGGGGCAACGGCAAGGGCATGCTGGATACGCTCCTGATGCTTAGGTAGTGAATTCAGCAAAAGCCCTACCAGCGATGCGACAACGCTTTCATTTCCACCAAGCTGTTCAACACTCGCCTGCCAATCAAAAAGGCTATCAGAGGAAAAGGCTGCCGGAGCATTACTACACGAGTTAGCAGTACCCGAATCTTCTTCTGATGTATCCACCTCTGGCGTCACTACTTCTGCCATGGCTAAGAAATCATCCAGCAGCATCTTGTTAGTAGATAACTTAGGCTCTTCACTACGCTTTCGCTGTGTGGCGGCTGCTTCATGGACCCGTATGATTTCACTTTCAAGCCGCTTAGCATTAACCGGCTTGGCCACATACCCTTGCATACCTTCACTCAGATAACGTTCGCGATCCCCTTTCATAGCATTAGCTGTTAGGGCAATGATGGGGGTTTCAGGTAGCGCAGCTTGCGCCTCATAATCGCGGATAGCGTAAGTTGCCTGAATGCCATCCATTACCGGCATCATCATATCCATTAAGACAACATCAAACGCCTGCTCTTTGAATTTGGCCACTGCCTCTTCACCATTAGCAGCCACCTCGTAAACAGCGCCAAACTTATCCAATAGTTTCAACGTCAGCTTCTGATTAATCTTGTTATCTTCCGCCAACAAGATTGAGAGCGCGTGCGCTTTCTCAGCGCTAACCTGTGGCTCACTATCGGCACCACGCTGCAATGACGGCGTTTGCTGTTCACGTAGAAGCTGCTGCAGATCGTCTAACGTTAACGGTTTAGTGATGTAACCTGGAATACCTAGTGCCTGACAACGCTGCGTATCGCCCGCGAGTGCCGAGGAAGTGACAATGCGAATTTGGCTTGGCTGTACCAAACGCTCTTCAATGAGCATCTCTGCTAGGGTGTAGCCACTCATTCCCGGCATTCGCACATCAATCAGCACGAGGTCAAAATCGCTCTGCGCATTCGGCGGATGGCGCAAGCGAAAAAGCGCCTCTGGTCCGCTGGTACAGAGCTCAAAAGGTACCTTTAGCACCTTCATCATGGCACTAAAGACATCTCGGTCGATCTGCTCATCTTCAACGAACAGCACTCGGTGTTTGCTTGGGTCAAAGCGCTCAGCTTCAGTATCTTCCACAGGAGCGGCTAATGGCACCGGAAGGTGGAACGTCATACACGTACCATGGTGTAAGCGACTACTAGCCCAAATGCGCCCCCCCATAAGCTCCACCAGCTGTCGGGTGATGGCGAGTCCTAACCCCGTTCCTTCAAAGCGTCGATTTGTCTTGGTATCAACCTGTTCAAATGCTTCGAAAATGCGCTCAACTTGATCTTCTGGGATACCAATACCCGTATCGCTAACCTTAAATGCAATCCATGCAAGTTCACCTGGTGCTTCGCTAGGCGGTGGTTCTAGCAGCGATACATCGAGTGTCACCGAGCCAATCTCAGTAAATTTTAGCGCATTCCCTAACAGGTTCGTGAGCACCTGCTGAAGCCTCAAGGTATCTACGGCAATGTAGCGCGGTAAGCGCTCGTCTACACGGTAGTTAAGGCGCACTTCCTTAGCCAGCGCTCTTGGGGTCTGCGCTTTTAGCACTTGACCTAGAAATTGATAGAAGTCTGCATTTTCAGGGCGTAGGTCAAGCTTGTTGGCCTCGATTTTAGAGATATCAAGCAAAAGATTGATGATCTCTAACAAGTGATCCGCACTGATACGGGCTAAATTGAGGTACTCTTCTTGCTCTTTAGTCAGCGAAGTACCCAGCACTAAGTCCAGCATCCCCATGACCCCATTCATAGGGGTACGGATTTCATGGCTCATATTGGCCAAAAAGCGGCTTTTGGCTAGGTTCGCCGCTTGCGCCTGCTGAATTTTCTCCTGCAACTCCTCCTCATAAAGACAAGCGCGCGCTGCATTGGCCAACTTTTCCATCAGTTTTGCCAACGACATAAACAAGCGATGGGAAAATCCATCTCCTTTACGACGCAACAGCAGCAGCCCAAAGTGCGGGAGCGAGAACACGTAGCGCTCCCCCTCGGGATAAGGCACACGCATTGGCATCTGCTCATGCAGCGCTGCGAGCGCCTGCACATCACTGGGCAGGCGCAGTGATTCAACAAACGCCACATGTTCGGGCTGATTAAACAGCCCACGGGGAATACAAAGAACTCGCTCCCAATGAACCTGGGTACCTTGCTCATTCACGCTCTGTTGCAGCACACAGGCGCTTACACAATTTAGTGTTCGCACCGCCGTGCCGATACTCTGCGTTAGCATGGGCTTGAGGTTAAGGCTCTGCCCAATGGCCAGCGAGATTTCGTAAAGGATGTCGGTTTCGGGCCGTGTGTCCACGTGCTTATCGCTTCTTTAGGTCACTAAGTGAGGTGTCGAGGAGACCCAGCACCGTTGTTTTATTGTAAAACTCCAGGTAATCACTGCCATTATTAGCAATTTCCCCGAGCGTGAAGGCTCCAAATACCTGCCCTTGCTGGCTCACTGCCTCAAGCTCACGCGCCATATCGTCCTCCAGAAAAAGCACGCGGGAAATACAGTCAATCAGCAAGCAGTCGGGAAATACCTGGCCTTTTGGCGCAGCCGCAAACGCGGCCTCTCGTGCTTGCCCTGCCGCTGCAATCAGAGACTCTGGGTTTCCATGTAACAGCTTAACCGTACACCCTTCCGGCACCTCCCCTACGCACACAACTGCTCCATCTTGGGTCATTTTTAGCGGATCACGCACCACCATTTCCGCTCCAAACTTAGCAATCCCCAAAGGGTAAGACTTGGCAATAGAGAAGAAATTAGCATGTGTGATGTTTTCGCCGCTATGAGCGTAAATCATCGCTTTATAGACGTCTGCCGCTGGCTGCCAATCAATGCTTTTGATGACGTTACGATCGCTAGACGTCACAATCGCGCTGTCACTAATAGGTGTCCAGCCATGGGTAACGCCTATAAAGCTTGCCACCGGCAGCAGCGCCACCAGAGCAACATCGCACCTTAGCCCTTGCGGTGTCATGATGCAGGGACGCTGCTCAAAACTAAGCGAGCCAGCGCCGCCTCCAATGAAGTTATGGTTAAGGCCAAGCGTGAAAAACAGGCTTTCTAAGAGCGCCCCTATCCGCGATGCTAAGCCGTCTACCAATACAAGATGCGTACCTTCTGCGGCCTCTAATGGCCACTGCTCGGCCCACACTTCGACTGTTTGTGCAAAATCAGCGGTAGGATCGCTTAAGCCCTCAACCACGCCGATATGAGGAGCGTCTGCCATACCGATCAGAAGAGTTCCCTGCGTATGGTTTTGCCCCTGGTACGCAATCTGCGGAAAAATCCCCCCGATTACCGGGACACAGGCACCCATCAACCACGTATCGATATATTCGGGCTGCCAGCCATTCGCATCACACGCCAGCACAAGCACTGCTTCAACACCAGCCTGTGCAGCAAGTGCCGTAAGAGCGGCGCCAAAAGCCTCTGGCGTGCCTGTCGGCTCAAACATTAGTTGCATACTTCCCCCTGTACACCCCAATACCCTATGCCATTTTTTTAATGCTATTTTTATACTGTCTCTGCCATGCGGCTTTCAGAGGCAACCATTTTCTGCAGGAACTGAAGGCATGCCGGTGGCTCCATAGGCCGTGCCAATAAAAAGCCTTGAATCTCATCGGTATCAAGCGCATCAAGGTAATCACGTTGACGCTGGGTCTCTACCCCCTCAGCGATGGTCTTTAAGCCCAGCCCTTGGCTTAATGCCGTCAGAGAGCGAATAATGGCACGGCTAGCACGCGACTCAGCAACCCCAACGACAAAACTGCGATCAATCTTTAATGTATCTAAAGGGAAGCGCAATAAATACTCGTAGGATGAGTGACCAGTGCCGAAATCATCAATAGCGATTCTGAAGCCTAGCCCTTTTAGCTCATGTAAAATCGCAAGTGTCGCCTCGGGGTTACTCATCGCCGTGCTTTCAGTGATTTCAAGCTCCAACTGATGCGGTTTAAGCCCATAGGCGGCGACATGCTCGGCAATGCGCTTCGCCAGCCCAGATTGCTCAAACTGCAATGCCGATAGGTTGACACCCATGCAGAGGTGTAGCCCCTTGCGCTGCCACTCAGCCAATTGCCGACAGGCTTCCTGTATCACCCAGTCGCCCACCTCAACAATTAGCCCACTCTCCTCTAACAGTGGGATAAACGTTGCTGGCGATATCACACCTTTTTCGTGATGCCGCCAACGCAGCAGCGCTTCCACCCCAACAATTTCTCCGGTGCCCAAGTACTGTTGCGGCTGATAGACCAGAAAGAACTCTTCACGCCCAAGAGCTTTACGCAGATCAGTCTCTAAGCTCAGCAGGCTTTCATCTTCACTAACATCTACCTCGCTAAACATTACCAGCCGCTGCGTTACCGCCTGATGGCGCGAAAAGCGCTGAGCCAGCAGTGCCGTGCGTAAAAGCTCCTCGCTAGTGGCTGCCTCGCGTGGATAAAGGCTACCACCCGCAGTAAAGTCAACAAACACCTCGGCGTTATTGATCACACACGCGCGCGCCAACGGCATCAGCCAAGAGTGGTAGTGATGCTCCACTTCTTCTTCGGCGGCTTGTGGAATTGCCACACCAAAGGTATCGGCTTCCAAGCGGCACATAAGCGCATCAGCGGGCGTACTCTGCTTCAGCCGCTGGGCAAACAGTGCTAGCACCTGATCACCGGCCTGAATGCCTAGCACATCGTTGATGCGGTGCAGCCGACTGATATCAATCACTATCAATACCCAGGGAACCCCTGGCGACGCGCTTAGCTGCTCATCCAGCAAATTCAAAAACAGCCGCCGTTTGGGCAAGTCGGTAAGCTCATCATACTCAGAGAGATAAACCGCTTTATCCTCAAAGGCACGCTGTGCTGTTACATCCTGAAAAGCACCCACCAGTTGGTTGTCGGCATTTTTGCTACCGCTTTGTAGACGCAGCTTGCGCTCAAACTGACCGCTGCCTGCGGTCACCTCCAAATTAATGCCTCCTCCCCCCTCCTCGGCTGTGTTAAGCGCTGCATCAAGCCGCAACCGATCAGTAGAGGGAAGGAGTGCCAGCAGCGCATCGCGATGATGGGGTAACTCCTCCCACTGCAATACCTCGCCTGCATCGGGTGACCACGTAAGGGCACCGTCATCAAAACTGAGTTGCCAAAAGCCCAAGCGGGCCAGCTTACAGGCACTGACCTGCTCAACCTGCGTGTCGCGCAACGCTTTTTCGCGCGCCGCACCTCTTAACGCATATTTCACCCGCTCAGCAAGCAGTGGCAAATTAATCGGTTTGGTAATGAAGTCGGTCGCCCCTGACTCAAAGGCTTTATCAATAGACGCAACATCGTCTGAACCAGTCAGCATCAATAGAGGAATTTGCTGAGAGGCACTACCCGCCTCCCCCCGCCGAATGGAGGTGACCAGCTCAAACCCATTACGCCCCGGCATGTTGACATCAATCAACGCTAGGTCAATTACGTTGTCACGGCAAAGCGCTATCGCTTGTTCCGCATCAGGTGCTTGAAGCACCTCATATCCTTTGCGTTTAAGTCCAGACGACGCGAGTAAACGAATCGTCGGGTCGTCGTCAACGACCAACAGCGTGAGCATTGATGCCATCAACCACTCCTCAATAGCGCATTATCAGCTAATGCATGTAGACAATGTTTCCAATTATCCTTCATTATTTATCGCAATCATACAAACGAACGCCACGCTAGGAATTGGCAATGCCCCCTCTACTCGACCACTTAACAGAATTTGATATAACCACTGGCCTGGAATACGCCGATAACGATGAGGAGCTCTATATCGAAGTGCTGGCCATGTTTTACGACCAGCTAATCAATGAATTCCAAACCCTACCTGAGCGCCTCAGCCAGCCAGGTGAAGTCGTCACGCGCCAGGTGCACACTCTCAAGGGGTCAGCTGGCTCTGTTGGCGCAAGCCGAATAGAGGCAGCTGCAAGCGATATTGATATGGCCCTGAAGAGGGGTGACAGCGTTAGTGCGGAGCAGGCACGTGCTCTTGATGACGCCATTCAGGCCAGTATGGCGCAACTACGCTCAGTGGCACAGAGTGCCCTGTGATCCGTAAGCTCCTTGCTGCTTGAAAGCGCAGCGCGTGCGTTGAATCAATGGCGGCATTTGGGCGATCAGATCGATGAGTTCACTAAACGCTTCACGCTCGGCTACGCTGAACAGCTGCGTAGCAAACCAAGCAAGGCCAATGCAGCCATAGTGCTTTGATTCAGCATATAGCGCTTCGATTTCTCGCAATAAAGAGGGGCCATCTTCGCACTCCGCATAGCTGAGCAGCTTGACCTGGCGAGCGTTCAAGCGTGCAAGGTAACTTCCCAGGCGAAGCTCTAGCGCATCGTTACCATAATGCTGCATCAGGGCATGAAGCGAGATAGCGTTAATCCACGCGCCTTGAAAGCTGGTATATTGAAGCGGAGTAAGCATAGGAAGAACCTCGTGCATCACCAAATGGATACGACTTATGCTACCGCACGCAATGTTGAGCAAATGTCATAGATTGTAAACAATAGGTTCAACAGGCACTCTCTTAACTACGCGCTACCTATGCTCACGTTGTGTCTTGTTAGCACCTCAAGGGAAATGGCTTACTGCATGCATATCGGAATACTTGAAGATGACCCTGTTCAGCAGCGCTTTTTAACTAAAGCGATCAATGATTCTGGCAACTTACTGGCAACATGCGACATTTTCGCCCGCGCTAGCGACCTGCTTAAATCGCTACAAAAGCATACCTTCGACTTGCTAATTATTGACTGGTATCTTCCAGATGCTGATGGTATGCAAATGGTCAGGCTACTCCGAGAGGAGCTGGGTTGGAAGGGGCCCGTGCTATTTATAACCGCCAGCCAAGGAGAAAATGACGTTGTCTTGGCACTAGAGAATGGAGCGGACGATTTTCTCGCAAAACCGATTCGCCCAGTAGAACTACGCGCACGGTTACACGCCTTAGCCCGCCGAGCCAATATAACCCTCAAAGTTCAATACGCATCACAACACCATGGTCCCTACACCATTGACCAGGCAGCTCACTCCATTACCCTCCATGGCGAAAAAATTTCGCTAACCCCCCGGGAGTACAAACTTGCTGTTCTGCTATTCACTAATGAAGGGCGGTTATTTTCCCGCGAACACCTTCTAGAGATGGTATGGGGTATTAACGCTGACATCACCACGCGTACTGTCGATACCCATATTAGCCGTGTGCGCAAGAAGCTACTCCTTGATGGCACTTATAACCTAAGACTAAAGAGCGTATATCAATACGGTTACAGGCTAGAGCCGATTGCTGACTAACTTGGAAAATTCACAGGCACTTTCACACTAACAATACCTAACAGCATCATCTAGAAAGCTTAATTTCGAAAAATTGAAATTTAAATATGAGTTAAAAGATATTACTTACAGTTTCTAATTCTTCTAACTTAGGCACAAAGCTCTGGAGCTGCGCTAGCTGGCAAATAGAGCCGGAAGGTAGTGCCCTGACCTGGCTCGCTATATGCCAGAATATGCCCATGTGACTGTCTTACAAACCCATACACCGCAGAAAGCCCCAGCCCAGTGCCAACTCCAGGTGCTTTGGTAGTAAAGAATGGCTCAAATATCTGAGTAACTATATCTTCTGTAATGCCACCCCCCGTATCTTCGATACTCACCTCAACAAAATCCCCAGGGATTAGGTCATAAGTTTCAGCCTCTGCAGTTTCAATACATGTATGCGTAACGCGTATGCTAAAGCATCCACCTTGAGGCATGGCATCTCGGGCATTAATGGCCAAGTTGAGCAGAGCATTATCAAACTGGTGAGCATCTATGTTCACCCAGGCCAACTGGCTTGCCCCCCGTATAGCAAGACGCACGGTTTCCCCTAGCGTAGAGCGAAGCAGTGGGGCCATCTTGTACAGGTGTTGGTTCAGGTCTAGCGTTTCCGGCATTAAGGTTTGACGACGAGAGAAGGCAAGTAGCTGTTGGGTTAAAGCAGCAGAGCGGTCACTCGCTTGCTTGAGTATGGCGAGATGCCCTAACGCCACCGAGTCATTTTGCAGCCTATCTTCCAATATTTCGGCCATACCGCTGATAACTTGCAGAGCATTATTAAAATCATGGGCGACCCCGCCAGTTAGCTCTCCAACGGCTTGAATTTTTTGCTGATGGCGCAGAATTTCTTCTTGCTGGATACGCTCCGTTTCATCAGTGAAATAGACCGTAATTCCCTCATCGGCGGGATAGGCTCGCACGTGTAAATGACGCTTTAGCAGCGGGTAGTAGAACTGCACTTCTCCCGCCTTGTGCTGATGCATTACCTGTTGGAAAAGCGCATACGCTGGTGTATCCACTGCCTCAGGGAAGCATTCCCATAGAACACACCCTTTTAACTGTATAAATGAGGCATTTAGCAAGCGCTCCCCATGACGGTTGCAGTAAGTGAAACGAAAGTCGTTATCTAAAGCGAGTACCGCATCAGAGATCACATTCAAGATGCCATCTAAATGCTGTAGCCCACTCTCTTTCTCCTTCACCTCTCCTGTACGCCACTTGTAGAACAGTGCTAAAAACCCTAACAACAGAATATCGACAAGCACTAAGGAGGTAACACTCGCGCCAAACACCCCTAAAACGCCCACTATCAACACGAGTGATAAGCTCATGCCCGCCACACGCCGCCTTTCCCAGCTTGTCATAGTATTATTGTGGCGAAAGAGGTGTTTAAAAGCCCTCATAGCAGCGTGTCTAGGGCATGTTTTAATGTCGCCCTTGCTACAGGCTTACTCAGCACGCAGTTAGCGCCTACCATCTTTGCAGTACTCAGCGAAAAATCGCTCCTTAATACGCGGCTTCCCCCTGATATCGCGATAATAGGTAGGCCTGGGTGGAGTGCTTTGATTCTTTCGATGCAGGCCATACCGCCATCCTCTGGCATGATCATATCCGTCACCAATAGCTGCGGACGCACTTGGCTTGCTATGCTCACCGCTTCATTAACGCTGGTCGCATAGCGCACTTTATGGCCCAAGCTCTCCAACAACATCTTCAATGTTGTGCCCACCGCCGCATCATCATCGACCAGTAAAATATAATCTGCCACCGAGCATTCCTTTTTAACCAAAGAGGATAATTAAACACCTATTTTTTCAAGTGCTAACTTCAACCCCTCTTGGGTAAAGGGCTTGGGCAAAATAGCACTGGCACCTGCTAGCTTGGCAGAATCCAGTGAAAACTCTTTCGAGAGCGTGCGGCTGCCGCCGGACATCGCGAGTATCGGTAGCTTAGGATATCGTTTGTGGAACTCCACGATGCCTTCAACCCCTGTCAGCCCTGGCATTACAATATCAGTAATCACCAGTGCGATATCGCGGTGCTGCGCCAGCTGGTCCAAGCCCATTTCTACGCTCTCGGCGGTGTATACGCGATAGGTCTGTCGTTCCAACATGCGGGTTAACATGTTGCGTAGTGAGCTATCGTCATCAATTACCAGCACTGCCGTCATGGTTGCTCCTGGGTTGTTTTTTTGTATTGTGGCTAAACAGCTGCTACCGCTAAATCGTTACTGCTCAACTGTTGCCGTCAAGGGAAAGGTCAGGGTAAACGTTGTACCAACGCTAGGTAGGCTTTTAACCTGAACACAACCACCATGGCCTTGCATGATGCTGTCTACCACCGCAAGACCTAGCCCCGTGCCTTCGCCTACATCGCGCGTCGTAAAAAACGGTTCGAAAATGCGCTCTAAGTGTTCAGGCATAATGCCACTTCCCGTATCAGAAACGCTTACCCCGCCCTGTTTTTCGCTTTTCCAGGTAGAGAGTGTTAACTCCCCCCCATTTGGCATAGCTTTTAATGCATTTTTGCACAGATTATCCATAATGCGCTCTAGCTGCCCAATATGGGCTTGCACGCAGGGCCGCTGCAATAGTACATGCTTCAACGAAACATTATTCGGCATTTGATGAGGTAAATGATCAATATACCCAAGCAGCCACTCGGTTAGGTCCACCGTTTCGAGGGCAAGCGGCTCATCACGTACATAAAGCAGCATTTCATCTACCAGGCGTTTACCTCGCCTGCCCGCCCACTCAATCTCGTGAATGCTCTCCAGCAGCAAAGGCTGCCCGGCAGCATCTTCTGCAAGCAGCTCCGCATTCCCATTGATGGTTTGCAGCATATTATTAAAATCGTGTGCGATACCGGCTGCCATTTGCCCAAGTGCACGCACTTTTTGCGTGCACTTTAGCTCCTGATAATTACCATACAAACGCGCCATGATAGATAGCTTACTAGCCAGCTGATGAGGCTTAATTGGCTTAGTTAAATAGTCATCTGCACCGCAATCACTAGCGCGCTGCCAATCCTCTGGCGTGTCATTGGCGGTAACAATAATGACTGGATGCCACTTTCCATTATGCTGCGACTTTTCTAGCGCCCTGAGCTGCTGTGTTGCCGTGTATCCATCCATGCCCGGCAACACGACATCCATGAGTACGATGTCAACTGGCTGCTGCCGCAACAGGGACAGCCCTTCCTCAGCACTATTGGCCGAAACCACACAATACCCCTGACGCTGGAGCAGACGCCGTAGTAGCCGCTGCTGGATAGGGTCATCTTCAACGCTAAGCAGCGTTAACGGGCTATTAAAGCTCATCGTGGCCAAGGTCCACAGGTAATGGTATTGGCTTTAGCGGTAGCAGTAGCGCCACTTCCGTTCCTTCACCAGGCATACTGGTAATTTTGACATCTCCTCCATGCTGTAATGCGCAAGCGTTCACCATCACCATCCCTAACCCACGCCCTTTACCTGGCGCTTTAGTGGTAAAAAAGGAGTGAAACACGCGGGACTGCATTTTTTGATCCATCCCTACACCATTATCGCCTATGCTCATTTCTAAACAGGGTTCTCCTCCAAGCAGCCTTCCAAACCCAACTTTTAAACTCAGGCAAGGGTCATCGGTATCTTCCATGGCATGCAGAGCATTCTCAATTACTTGTGCCAGCGCTTTTTCTACAACAGTAGCATCAAGAATCGCGCTATCAGGTACCTCATCAAACACTAGACGGACTTCAAAATGTGATGCGGCGCTCATTTGGCAACGCTGTAAAGCCGACAACATTAACGTGCGAGGGTTACAAGGGTGGTAATTCAGGTTAATGCTGTCAGCACAAAACGCCATATCACTAATGAGGGCAGCTGCGCGCTCACCTGCTTGACGTATTTGCCGCGAGTTTTCAAATGCCGGATGCTCTTCACTAAGCAGCAACTGATTCAACTCAGCCAGGCCATTAATACTACCCAGCAGGTTGTTAAACTCGTGTGACAACCCGGTCATTAAATTCAGCATAGCTCGCATGTTTTCACTTCGAATAGTGCGTGCTTCAACGGCGAGAAACTCGTCAATATTCCAGCCGATGCTAAGTATTAGCTCATGGGAGCCATTGATTGAGGTGATCAGCGGCAGCCAAAGCCGCTCCTCTTGCCAGAAGCCCCCGTCAGCACGGCAGTGGCTCAGACGTTTAACGATATGCTGCCCACGTCTCAACGCTTTTAGTAAGGCATAAACGAGAAGGCGTGGGTTTGGGTCGATGCGCCAAAGGTGCGCGGGCATTCTCTTCAGTTCATCGCGTGAATAGCCAGTCGCGGTACAGCTAGCCTCGTTGGCATATAGCACGCGAAAGCGGCGATCAGTCACCACCACGCGTAACGGCGAATACTCAAAAAGACGTTCCACCAACTCTAGGAGTACATCTTGAGTCTCTGATATCTGGATCGTTTCTAGCTCGCCGCTTGGCAGGTGAGTTGCCTGATTCATTGTAACCTCTTAAGCCATTTCCTTTAGGGCAGCGCTCTCAAGAGGTAAGAAAAGTGTAATAGTCGTTCCACCATTCACTACACTACTTACCTCTAGCCTGCCTCCGTGCGTATCCAATAACTCCTGAACTTGTAGCATCCCCATACCGGTGCCACCTTGCGCCTTTTTAGTTGTAAAAAAAGGCTCCATAAAGTACTGCAACTGCTCATCTGACATTCCATGGCCGTTATCGCTAACCGCCACGACTGCATTTTTTCCATCTTGACTAATATCTAGTGTCAGGGTTATTTCGGGCTTTTTGCGCTCTCTTGCCGCTTCGCCCGCATTTTTTAAAAGGTTGGTCAGCGCCAGCAATAGATAGGACTCGTCTATTGGTACCTGCATATCATTGCTGGGTAGCAGTAGCTTAAAATCGGCGTGGCTAGGCAGGGTTTTCTGAAGTAGCCGCCGCATAGCGTTTAAAAACGCAGGTAAATTAAGCATGTCCAACTCTGGCTGCCCCATCTGACCACCACGGCGTAAGCGCTTGACCAGTGTTTCTGCCTGCTGCCCGGCGTGCAATACAGCACGTAAATTCTCTATAACCGCTTCGTTTTTAGCACTGTTGGCCAAAATCGCTAAATTCACTTCCGTTAAGCCGGTAATGACCCCGAGCATATTGTTAAGCTCATGGGCAGAGGCTGCCATCAAGGTATATTGACTTTCCAGCGTTGATAGGCGAACTAACTGGCATTCGTACTCATTGGCGATAAACCCAATTGATAGGTAGCCAACGGGAACACCTTGTTTATCGAACAGCGTTTGCACAGTACGTTGTTCGTGCCATAACTTCCCATCTTTACGGCGATTAACAAAAGTTCCCGACCAGGCACGGTAAGCCAATAGCGCTTCATTTAGTTTTTGCCGCGCCTCTAGTGATGTGTATTCACTCCCCCAATAGTGCGGCATACAGCCAACCACATCTGACAGTTGATACCCAGATACCTCTGAGAAAGCTGGGTTGACGTATACCACGCGCTGTTCTAGATCGGTGGCGACGACCAGCGCATCAGAGAGATCAAAAAGATCACGCAGTGAGAACTGCTTCTCCAGGCACAAAGGGTTAGGTGCCAAACTATTCATGCATATACCACTAGTGATCTATTCACAGGTTATGGGTTAACGTAGCGCCGAGCGCGCTAAACTTTCACGCACAGCTTCACGAAACTTTGCCAGGCTGATCGGCTTGGTCAATGTTTGCTCTGCCCCTGCCATACGCGCCGAGCCTAGGGTAAAGCGGCTATTCAGCGTGCGCTGCCCACCAGAAATGGCTAGCACGGGTAGCGACGGGTAACGCTCCTTTAAGCTCCGAATAAGCTCGGTGCCGTCCATCTCTGGCATACATATATCGGTAATTACTAGTTCGATATCGTGGTGACTCTCCAACGCTTTTATGGCCTCTTTCCCCTGAGAGGCTTCAATCACCCGGTAATTATCTATCTGCAGCATCTGCTTAGCGGTATAGCGAAACTGCTCATCATCATCAACTAATAGAATGGTTGCCATGGGGCCTCCTATCTCCATGAATGCCACAAAGGACGTAAAAAAAACTTACAACGTATTTAGAACAGCTCAATTTTGGCAGCGCTATTACCGTTACCGCTGCCTACCTCTTGCTCACCGCCGCCCACCTGTACATGCGAATGGTGATAAGCATCTTTTTCGGCATACTCCGCGCTAATTTCAGCGAGCAGGTGCCAAGGTGGTGAACCATCGTTATTAATCGCTTGAGAAATATCCTGCAAAGCTCCGCTGCGACTCAGAATACTGTCGCGGATACGCTCGGTAATTTGCCGGGTAACATCCTGGAACTGAATATTGCCGAGCGCGTCGTTAACCTCTTTCGCCAAGCCCGCATGGTGCTGCGTAATCGCGCTTAGCAGCATCCGGTAGAAGAGCCGCATATCGGTGTAGCCATCGTCTAGCTCTTGTGTTTGCGTCATCAGGCGCTTCACTTCGCTGATATCTTTTTGGATTCGCGCTTCCATTTCGGCGCCAAAATAGCTCTCTACAGACGCCTGCACCTCTTTAATACTTTGTGTGATTGATGTCGCCGCCTGTGACGAATGTAAGGCCAGGTCACGGACCTCTTTGGCCACAACGGCAAAGCCTCTTCCTGCTTGCCCCGCTCGGGCAGCTTCAATGGCAGCGTTTAAAGAGAGCAGCGTGGTACGCTGGCTAATGCTTTGAATCGATTCAACGCTTTTATTCAGACCTCCAATCCGTTCACCTAGCAGGCGAAAGTCTTGGCGCTGCTCCTCTATGTGTTCGGGTAGCGTATGAATAAATTGGGCCAGCTCTTTGATGACATCGCTGCTGTCTTCAAACGAGCGCTGCATCTGTTCGCTTTGCTGGGCAGCTTCTTTTAGGTACTCCATCAGCTCATCAGCTAATCCGTTAACCCCGGCCAAGCTATGGATCAAGCTATTCGCCGCTTCTTCGGTAAAATCAACCGTCTCGTTTAGGCGGTCCATAGCGAGCTGATCGTGTTCAGCCATCGCTTTTAACCCATAAGCGACATCACTCTCAGCACCTTGGTGGTTACTAATGCTGAGAGTACCTTTACGCCTTACCCAAACTGCCCATAACGCCACCGCTAATGCTGCCCACAGCACTGCCCAGCCCAGCGTGGGTAGGGCAGTGTGCTGAGCTAACCAGTGCGACGATGCCGATGATAGGGCGAGTACCGCTAGAAGCAGTGGAATGCCTAAACGCGGTATTTGCTCATTGCACCACCGCCACATTGCGCGCCACATATTAGGCTCCTGGTACCACTTGCTTGATCACATTAATCAGCTCTGTACCCTGCACTGGCTTCACTAGCCAGCCCGTTGCTCCGGCTTTTTTCGCTTCATCACGACGTGCCTGCTGGGACTCAGTGGTGAGTACTAAAATAGGTACAAAGCGATATCCGGGAAGTGCCTTAGCGGCTTGAATAAGTTCAAGGCCGTTCATGTTCGGCATATTAATATCGGTGATGATCAGGTCTGGCTTCTGACTCAAGCTTTTTAGCTTTTCTAGCGCGGCTTGGCCATCGGGTGCCGTGCCTACCATATAGCCAGCCTGTTTCAAGATACTACTCAGGCTCATCAAAATAGTATTCGAGTCATCCACAAGAAAAATACGTTTGGTCATCTATGCCTCTCCTTCTGTCTGGGGGGTCTTAACCTGATCAGGTGTGATCTTGGCTGCGAGGGTGCGGTAGTCCAACGCGCCGGCACTGTTCGGTGCATAGCGATGGATGGGCAGCCCATGAGCAAAAGCTTCTGCTAACTTTATGTTGTTACGTATGCCAGGCAGCATGCGCGCTTGACCAAACTGCATTGCCAAGCGGTCTACGGTTTGCCGATGCAGTTGCAAGCGTGCATCAAACATCACGGGCAACAGGCCCAGCATACTTAGCGATGGGTTGTATTGAATTGCTACACGATAGAACAGCCTTGCCAGCTGCTTAGCCCCTACCTCCCCTAAGTGGTGAGGCAAGAAGGGAACCAAGACGGCATTGGCGGCGCTCATTGCACTTATCAGCAGGCCATCCTGTGTTGGTGGAGTGTCGATGACCACCGCGTCAAAGTGTGCATAAATATCCGCATCGGTAAGCGCTTGTTTTAACCCTGTCAGCGGCCACTGTTGGCCATGGCCGTTAAAGCGTGTATCGGCGGGCACAATACTCACCCCTTCACACGCCGTCGGCTGCCAAAGAGAAGCCAACGGCGTGGTCGGGTGAGTTAGCAAGTAGTGCATGGTTTTCTCAGCTGGTGGTTCATCACCCAGCCCTAATCCAATCGAGGCGTGCCCTTGGCTATCCAGGTCGATCACTAACACGCGGTAGCCTTGGCTCCCCCACAGTGCGGCTAAATTCACGGCTGTGGTGGTTTTTCCCGTGCCACCTTTACGATTGGCTAACGCGATAATCACGGCGCTGAGTTCTCCGCCTGCAACACGCGGGCCAGCCACGAGTCGCTCGGCAGCGGGTCAAGCGTGATATTCGCCGTGGCTTTCGCCGCCAGAATGACCTGGAGCACTGCCGTGTGTAAATATTCACAGTGGCGAAGATTTAGACTCGCTTTGGGCTGTTCAAGCAGCCAACCATGAAGCGTTTCGGCCTCTTCTACCTCACAGGCCCCCGTTAGCACGGCGCTGCGTCGCTTAAACTCGATCGGCATAACGCTCTCCTGATATTGCCGCGGGTTCTGACCGATTTATTAGCGCGGGCAGGTTAATCACCAGCAGCACACGGCCATCGCCCATTAGCGCACTTCCAGAGTACAGCTGGTAGCCTGCCATAATGCCTTCCATGGGTTTTTGCACAATATCAATACCTTGACGGAAGTCATCAATAACGAGCCCTACTTGCTGACCGTCAAGCTCAACAATCAGAATGGCTTCCTCATCGCGCGGCGGTGCGTTTTCTAAGCCCAACAAGGTGCGCGTACGTTTTAGAGGAATGAGCTTGTCACGCAGCACAATACTTTCGCTGTGCTTGATCCGGTGTATGGCCGTGGTTGGCACCCGCACTGTTTCGCGGATATTAGCCATGGCAATGCCGTAGTCTTGTTCGCCAATGCGCACCATCATGACGCGAGCCACAGCCATGGAGAGCGGCAACAGGATGCGGATGGTGGTGCCCTCCCCAGGCTCACTCGCCACACTGATTTGCCCTCCAGAAGCAGCAACCGCCGTGCGTACTGCATCCATGCCTACGCCGCGGCCAGAGATATCTGAAACCTTCTCGGCTGTAGAAAGCCCTGCAGCAAAAATTAGCTGCAGCGCCTCTTGGTGGGTAATCGTTTCTAGTTTTTGCTCGTCGAGTAGCCCGCGCTGATAAGCTTTTTGCTTGAGTTTGTCTACGTCGATTCCACGCCCGTCGTCCATCACTTCAATCAGCACTTGGTCATCAAGTGCCTGAGCGCGCAGCTTAATCATGCCTTTTTCAGGCTTGCCTGCGGCCAGGCGCTCTGCTGGGCTCTCTAACGCGTGATCCAAGCTGTTACGTACAAGGTGAATCAAGGGGTCAGCTAAGTGATCTACCACATGCTTATCTGCTTCAGTTTCCTCCCCTTCTAGCACCAGTTCTGCGTGTTTATCTAACTTGCGGGTCATGTCGCGCACCAACCGTGGAAAACGTTGGAACACAACAGAGAGCGGCACCATCCGCGCACCCATAACGGCTTGCTGCAAGCGATCTGCAATGCGATCAATATTGGCGTAGTGGCTGTTCAGCTCTTTGGCAATTTCACCTGGGCTCATGCCCTCTGTAGCGTGCTTTGCCAAAAACGGCAGCGCATTTTTAGCCACCACCAGTTCACCCGCCAGCGTCATTAGCTCATCAATTCTCTGCTGCTCGACACGAATCGTCTGGCTTGTGGCACCCGGCTTGTCGGCCTTGGCGGCTTTCTCTGCACTATGATCATGCGGCTGCGGGTTGTGCTGACTATCCACCTTTGCCTGCTCTGGTACGGCAGGAGATAAGGGGGCTTGCGCATTAACAGGTGCAGGTGTAGGTGTAAATGCCGCATCGTGTGTGGCTGCGTCACGCTTAGCCACGTAGTTATCCAACCACGCTTTTAGCCACTCTTTTAAGGGCTGGCTATCCTGCTGTGCCTGTGCCGCTGTTAGTGCCTCTTGGAGAGTGCTGTGCTGTGCTTGTGCATCACCAAGATGGCTCAGCATGCGCTGCACCACGTTGGCCACCGCCACTAAACGCGAGGCAAACAGCTCTGGCTTAACAGGCGTTGCCAACACTTCGGCCTGCTGCACCAACACTTGATAGGCAAGGGCTTCTTCACCCTCCTCTACATCACCGTGCGGGGTATCCCCCTCTCCTGCTGCTACTGCTGCCGTGCTACTCGCCACTAGGCTATCGCCTGTCGATGCGCGGGTATTCGCTGGCACCGGTTTTGCCGCTACTTTGTGGGGCGCGTATTCGCCGGTAGTTAAGGCATCTATCAGCGCAAGGACGACTAACCGCGACGGCGGCTCACAGCGTAGCGCCAGCGCTAACCAGTGCACTACGCTGTGCTGATAAAGGGTGTCACCACATAGCTCTTGCAACGGAGCTAAGCGCTGCTGCAAGCTGGGCCAATCATAGGCTTCAGCGAGTCGCGCGGCCTCTTCTACAAAGGGGGTAAACAGTTCATTATCAAGATCATTGCTGCCCACCTCTCCGGCGGGTTGAATCAGCGCTTCGACGGCGAGAGGCGCCACACTGACCGACTCCGACAAATAGCGAAGGTGGTGCAGCACAGCGTCCTCTGTAGTGAGTGCCACGAAAGAGAAATCCAACTGGCAGCGAAATGGGTCTAACTCTTCCAGCGCTGGCCACGGCTCTCGTGGTGAGAGGTGTAGTGCTTGTAGGCCAGGCACCATTTTGACACTTTGCAGCGGGTCATGGCCTTGGAAGAAGCACTCCTCAGGTGGCGTAAACGTGACCACTACTAGCGCTTCACTGTCGCTTTCCTGGGCTGCTTTTACCAGTTGGCGACGCGTTGCATCTGGCAGCGCGAGCACCCATGCCGGTGCGCCTGACTGGTTGGATGACGCTTGAAGTGCCGGTGAAGTACCCTCAGTCGCTTCCAGCGCCGTTTGTTCAGAGGAAGCGCTTTCGCCTTGTGCTGTCTCGCTTTGAACTGTTTCGCCTTGAAAAGCCTGCGCTAAGATTGCTAGCTGCTCGCTTAGCTGAGTTGGAGCCGTTTCTGGAAGCGCTTGTGTTGCCTCAACGCTATCCAGCCACTGGGTTATGACGTCCAGCGCATCAAAAATGATATCGGTTAACGCCGGCGTTAAAGGCAGTGTGTGGCTACGTACCTGATCCAGCCCATCCTCAATAACGTGTAGCAGCCGGCTGAACTCGGAAAGATCCTCAAACAGCCCCGAAGCACCTTTAATGGTATGCATCGCGCGGAACAGCTCGTCTAGCAGTGAACTGTCATCCGGGGCTTGCTCTAAGGCTAGCAAACAGCGGCTGGCGACTTCTAAGTTATCGCGCGCTTCATGGATAAAAGACTGTAGTAGTGGACTCATGCGACACCTCCTTGCACATGCTCTGTGCCAGGCGCATCGGCGAGCAACAAGGTAACTAACTGCTGGAGACGTTCCGGCTCTGTCGGTTTAATTAAATAGAGGTTGGCTCCTGCACTGAAGGCACGTTCGCGGTCGTGGTACTGCGACTCTGTACTAATCATCACAATAGGCGTATCTCCCAACCGTTCGTCGGTGCGCACCGCCTGGGCGAAGCGATAGCCATCCATTTTGGGCATATTGATATCCACCAACATCAAGTCAATGTCGGCGTTGGCCATGCGTTCAAGCGCTTCTACACCATTTTCTGCCTCAATGACGCGATGGCCCAGCGCCTGCATTAGCTCACGGTGGTAAAGGCGTACCGTCACGGCGTCATCAACGATTAATACGGTTTTCACCCGGCTCTCCTTGAAGTTGGTTGAGACGGCTATCGTCGGGCTTTTGATAGGCCAGCGCCTTGGTAAATTTGCGCACCCTAAACAGTGACGAGATGCGGCTCATCGATTCGGAGTGCCCCAGAAAAATGAACCCTCCGGGCGATAGTGCGTCGTAAAACACCTCAGCAGCACGGCGTCGAGCAGCGTCATCAAAATAAATCAGTAGGTTACGGCAAAAAATAATATCGAAATCGCGGTAGCTGCGTGTTTGCTCCAGGTCTGACAAGTTCACCTTGGTGAAGGCAATCGCATCGCGAATCTCCGCATTCAGCTGCCACTGGTCGTTATCCAACGCGGTAAAGTAACGCCGCCGAATACGGTCACTGACGTGCATCAGGGCGCGCTTTCCGTAGATTCCTGCCTGAGCTTTGGCCAATACACGTGTATCGATATCTGAAGCTACGATCTCGACGTCAACGTGCTCAATCGCCGGCCAGTGTTCCAGCAGCATAAGCGCGATAGAGTAAGGCTCTTCCCCCGTACTAGACGGTATTGACCAAATTTTTAGGGGCTGACCTGGCTCGCGTGCTGCAAGGCGCTCATTTAGCACTTCCTCTACCAGGCACTCAAACTGATACTTTTCGCGCATGAAGTAGGTTTCATTTACCGTCATCAAATTGACGAGGTGCTGAAACTCATCACCTTTAGCTTCAAAACGCACAAAGGTGTAATAGCTACGGAAGCTTTCATGCCCCGTTATACGCATACGCTCCAACAAACGCTTATCAACGAAGTAGCGTTTACTGTCTTCAAAATAGAGCCCGGTACGGCGGTAAAAATAGTCGCGAAAGCGAGCAAACTCAGCGCCCGAGATGAGTGTTTTAGTCTCTTGCTGGGTCGTTTCCACCATACCTAGCGTCCTTGAGAGCCGTCAGTTTCTATTCGCTCTAGCGCAATCTTAATCGCGAAGCGTAGGTATGCTGGGATGTTGTTACCCGCTTGCAGCCTCTCAAGCGCTGGTACCATTTCCGCTGTTCCGAACTCTGTCGCACGATCAACAGCAGCGCCTAGCACGTTGGGGTGTGACTCTTGTAACAGTACCTGGGTGATCCACTGAGGGGCATTTTGGTGGGGCAGCGCGCGCAAAATATCGAGTGCAAAAATACGCACATCCGCATCGCTATCATTCAGCAATCTTTCCACATGTGGTGCTACCTGTTCTGGCAACGTTTGCAGCACATCAATCGCTTGATTGCGCACATTAGCTTTTTCAGAACGCAACAGTTCAAGCAGCCCCTGGGTGACTTCCATCGCTGCTTCGCTATCACTATGGGTGTGCGCGATATGCTCTAAACTGCAAAAAAGCGCTTCACAGACGCTTTCATCCTCTTCCGCTCTTAGGGCATTCAATAAATCATTTACCGTCTCGGGAAAGTGGCTAAGGTCACGCGCAGCCCAGCGCCGAATAGGCGCCTCGGCAGCGTGTAACTCCTGCAACAAGCTAGCGCTGTCGCGGGCATGCTCGCGCCCTTTACGGGAGGGCAACGCCTGGTCGGAATTAGAACGTTTCAATGCCATGTGAAGTCTCTTGCCGCTACTTATCGTTCAATGCTTAGATCATGCTGTTGGTGCAAACCCTGGCGTTATCGCTACCGGCTCACCCATTTATCTAGCTGTTCTGCTATTGCTTCATGCGGCAGCACCACACTCGCCCCTTGCTGCTCAATCAGAGCGCGGGGCATCCCAAACACCACTGCACTCTCTTCGCTCTCGGCAATGGTATAAGCGCCCCCTTGGAATGCTTGTGCCATCTCATCAGCGCCATCGTCTCCCATGCCGGTCAGCTGTACGCAGATCAGTTCGCTGTCGCGGTAAACACTCCGCGCTGACTCCACTAAGCGGCTGATACTGGGGTGCCATAGATGTGAGTCCGAAGCAGGAACACTGATCATCCGAACATTCCCGGCGCGCTTAACAATACGCGCATCGGCATCTCCTCGGGCAATATAGGCATGCCCTGGCTCCAGCAGCATAGGCCCTCTCACCTCGCGAACATTTAGCGCACACTGGCGATCCAAGCGCTCAGCAAATGGCTTGGTGAAGTGGCCTGGCATGTGCTGGGCTACCACGATGGGGCAGGGAAAGTCTTCCGGCAGCTCGCTTAAAACACGTTCTAACGTGCTCGGCCCACCGGTCGAGACGCCGATGACTACCAGCTTATAGCGACTACCTAACCGGCTACGTAGTGAGCTGCGCAGTGGGCGTCGTGTGGCTGGTTGCTCACTCACATCATGCCGCTGGCGCTTTTTCACCTTGGTAACAATCGATTGGCGCTGGCTGGCGGCGGCACGGACTTTGGCTTGCAACTCTTGCTCAACATCACGCAGGTTGAGCGATACCGTGCCGCCGGGCTTGTTGACGTAATCAAATGCCCCTAGTTCTAGTGCCTCAAAGGTCGCCAGCGCCCCCTTTTCGGTAAGCGAGGAAACCATAATGACCGGACGCGGTGCCTGGGTCATGATGTGGCTCAGGCAGGTCAGGCCATCCATAACCGGCATGTTGATATCTAGCGTAATCACATCGGGGTCGAACGTATCGAGACACTCCAACGCATCCTGGCCATCACGCGCCACTTCAGTCACGATGTCGCCTGCGCTTTCCAGCATTTGTGTAAGCTGACGACGCATCAGCGCGGAGTCATCAACGATCAATACCTTCAATGGCATAACACGTGTCCTTGGCTTTGCATCAACTGGCGGTGGCCGCTATCTCTTCACCTGCCTCGGCACTCTCCACCAACGCTTGCTGCTCGTCATGGCTCATTAAGGCGTCAACGTTAAGTAGCTGCACTAGTTGGTTATCCGGTGTCCGCACGACTTCACCAAGCAGCTTTTGCTGCGCGGCAGATAGCCGCGGTGCCGCTTCAATGGTGTGACGCTGCAGACGACGCACCTCGCTCACCGTATCGACCACAAACCCTGTGGTGACACCATTAAGGTTGAGCACTAGGATTCGCTGGCGCTCGTTGTGCTCAATACGTGCCAGCCCAAACCGTGCGCGCATATCCACAACGGGAAGCACCGTGCCACGCAGGTTCATCATGCCTTCGATAAAGTCTGGGCTTTTGGGAACGTGATAAAAACGCTCTGGCAAGCGGGTGATCTCTTGCACTTGCTCGATGGAAATACCGTACTGTTGCTCTTCAAGCGTGAAGACAACCAGCTGACACTCATCGGTTTGCTCGTCACTTACGTCATGCGCCATAACATCTTGTTCCTGTCGCTGTTGCAGAGCGGTTTGAGGATCCTCCAGTGCCAGCGCACCCGCATCAGAAAAGAGCGGGTCGGTGGCTAAAAGGCTGAGTAATCGACGCCCTTCATCCAGGCGGCAAATAGCAGCAACGTCTTGCATCCCGGGGTCACGTGCGAGGACTTCAGGCACCGGCTCCAAGCGTTTCTCTTCCAGGCGGACCACTTCTTTTACCTGATCAACGGCTAACGCCAGCCGCACTTGCCCACGACGAAGCACTACAACAACCTGTTCATTCACAGCTTCCACAGGTGCCAAGCTAAGCAGCGCGCGGAGTGAAAACAGGGGGAAAGGTTTGCCTCGCCGTGTCATTAACCCTATGACATGGGCGGGTGCTTTCGGCGTATGGCTAATGCTGTCGGGGTAGCGCAGCACTTCTTGCACATCGTTCAAGCGAAAAGCGTACTCTTGGCCATCCACTTCAATACTGACTAACTGTGTTAGCTCGCTATTGTCGTCAATGGAGGCAACGGCTTGATTGGCGGCGGTGCCGATGCTGGCCATCGCGCCTACCAGATCACTTTCGCTGTCCGCGCTGAATTCACGGGCCATGAGGGCATCAAGATCAAGTAGCTGAAGCAGGCGCTTTTCGTCACCCTCTAGGCGATACACACCGGTCAATAGCTCCGTATCAATGCTATTGATATCAGAAGCGGACTCGATCTGGTGGCGCTCCAGAGTTAACACCCGGTCTACACGGTCAACGACCATGCCTACGCTTTGGCCCATATCCAGCAATAGCACACGGCTAGCTTCATTGATGACGCCTTGCCCCATGCCCAACAGTGCTCGTAGATCGACTATCGGAGAGACGCTGCCACGCACGCCGGCAAGCCCCAGTAGCGAGGGTGGAGTAAGCGGCACCTTAACCGGCTCCGGGTAGCGCATAATCTCCAGCACCTGCGTCATCGGAAGCGCAAATAGCTCATCACTCAGGGCAAAGCTCACTACTTGCATCAAGCCGTTGTCGTCGCTATCCGTGTCGTTTTGCAGTGTTGCATTCATAGCGCATCCTTATTCTGACTTTGCCATGCATCAGGTGCTCTGCATCTCATCAGCGATAGAGGCAATCTCTTCGACCGCAGCGGCCAGCTCTTCAATACCCTGGGTTTGCTGGTCAGCTGATACTGAGGCTTCACGCACGCTAGAGGCCGACTCTTCAGCAGCTGTCGCAATCTGTTCCATACCTTTTTTACTTTGAGTGATCGCTACGCTGATTTCCGTACCCGCCTGATCGACACGAGTTGCACTTTCTTGTAGCTGCTTACACAGCTTGCCAAGGGCATCGATATCGCCAAGCACTTGTTCGGTACGCAACACGTCGGTTTCTACCGTGGTGAGCGAAGTTTCTAGGTCGCTGACTACCGCGTCGGCTTGGTCTTGAATACGGCGCACCAAGTCTTGTACTTGTTCAACGTTAGTGGAGGCATCATCTGCAAGGTTTTGAATGTCGCCTGATACAACGGCAAACCCCTTGCCATACTCACCTGCACGCGCTGCTTCTACCGCGCCATTAACCGCGAGCATGCCGGTTTTAATGGCAATGTTAGCGATAGCGTTAGCAATCTTGTCGATCTGCCGATTGAGACGCTGCACATCGCGTACATTTTCTAGGTTGCGGCGCGAGGCTGCTAAATCCTCACGGATTGCATCCACCATGGCGTTAACATTGGTTTGGTTTTCGTTTAGCTGTTCACTAATCGCTGCAATGCTGGTGGATGCCTGATTGGCACGCTTGTCGCTGACCTGTACAGCCGCCTCGATCTGAGTGATCGCAGCGAGGCCTTGCTCTGCTGCTGAGGCGCCTTGTTCGGCTCCGCTTAGGATCTCTTTAAGTGCCGTATCGACTTCTCGTGCCCCTCGGCCTAGCTCTTCCACCGAGGCAGATAGCTCTTCGGCTGAAGAGGCGACACTCTCTGCACTTTTCGCAACATCTGTGCTGCTGCGCAGCTCGTCTGAGACTTCTTCAAGCTCTGTCGCCGCTTCTTCAGCACCGCGTAGCGCACGCCTTTGTTCCGCGAGGGAATTCACTACTTCTTCTGCGGCGGCAGCTTGTTGATCAGAGGCAGAAGCGACGTTTTCTGCGCCCTGCTGAAGGTCATCAACAGCTTTTCTGACCTCATCTACGCTGTCATTAACATCGCGAGCACCACGCGTAACATTGCGCACTTCTTTTAAGATGGCGTCGAAACCTCGCTCGATGGTCTCGCCATTTTTGATTTGCTCTTTCGCTGCTTGCGCCGTGTGTTTGACTGCCGAGCCGGCTTCATCGCTTTTTTCACGGATATTGGCGACTAAATTGGTAATCTCTGTCGCGCTACGCTCAGCCCCTTCCGCTAGGGTGCGTACGGTATCGGCGACGACTGCAAAGCCTTTACCATGGCGTCCGGCGCGGCCAGCCTCAATGGCCGCATTGAGCGCCAAAAGGTTTGTTTGATCAGCAATGCGCATTACTTGGCGCGCCGCTTCGTTGATCTCTTTGGCCTGCTCCTCTAAGCGCTCCATCAGCTTGAGAGAACTCTCTTGACGCTGGGCAGTGGTACGCAAGCTATCGACCAGGCTAAGAATTTTCTCACCGGCTTCTTCAGCACGCTGGTTGGCTTGTTCAGCTAATTTACGGGTCGACGCTGCTGATTCCGCTTGTACTGTGACGTGCTTTGCAATGCTTCTGACTGCCGCCAAGCTCTCCTGACTCGCGGAGGAGGCCTCTTCTGCCCCAGAGGCAATTTCTTGCATTGCATCGCTAAGTTGGTCACACGCTTTGCCCGACTCGGTGATACCTGCAGCAAGCTGCTGGGCCGCGCTTGCGACACGCTCAGCCGACTGCTGCTGTTTTGCTAGCGTCCGGGCTCGGCGACGGTGCTGCTCAGCAGTGCGTGTGATTTCACTATCTGCAGGAGAAGCGGCGTAAGAAGTGCGTGGTGTCGTGCTCTTTTTTAAAGCCATTAATACGCTACCTTGTTCTCTATCCAATCCTGGACGCTACGTAATGGTGGGCATAGGTGTCGTCGCGATGCCCTGGAAATCGTAAAGCCGTGTTGCCACACTCAAACCACTTAATATCAGCGGCCCAAAAAGCGAGCGATTGCCTGTGGGCATTTGCGCCCGTTGACATTTGCATTGCTAACTGGCAACACGTCTTATTTAAAATTAAGAATAAAGCCTAAGAATCATTTCTATTTTCGCTAGGTAATGCTATAACGAAATTCCTCAAGCAAATGTCATAGATTGTAAATTCTCACCTCTCACCTCTCTCGGCCTGTTGTTATAACAGCTATAACAGCTATGGCAGCCGCTTCGGTGGAAATGCCTCTGTGGAAGTGATTGATAACTTGGCTGTATCACCAGCCGTTCGAGCACCCCCGATCTCTTCACGCTGGTTTAAAAGCGCACGCTCACACTACAGGGGGAATTAATAGATACCTGCCCTTGCCATGCACTGTGCCGACAGTGCATGGCAAGGGCAGACTAGAGAAGCCTGACACTACTTATGACAGCAGGTCAGGAGAGGACGGAAAGTTATATAGCTATATAAAAGGCTATATAAAGAATTATGTAAAAATGCTTTAAAAAAAGCACTTCAAGGAAGTTAATTTTTTAAGCAGCAAATTGATTAATCGGGTAATAACGATAAGTGTTTCCTTCAACCACCGCTGTGGCAGGCTCAATCAGTAAATATCCATCAGCCTGACTAGCCGCGCTGAGCATATGTGACCCTTGCCCGCCGGCTAGGTGAGCTACAGGCGTTTCGCCTGACCAGTCAAGCGTCACTCGTAACAGCTCTCGTCGCCCTTGAGGGCCTCGCCGAGCAAAACCAGCCGTTACTGGATACGTCTGCAGCGCTGCTAAATGTCGCCCTTGCAGAGTATGAATAAACGGTAGAGCTAACAGTTGCCACCCCACCAACGAGGCCACCGGATTGCCGGGTAGTGCGATGAGCGGGGTTGCCGAAGTCAACTCCGACCCTAAATAACCAAAGGCAAAGGGTTTTCCCGGCTTGATAGCGACACCATGAAAAATCAGTCCTCCACGCTGCTCAATCACTGGGCGGACGTGATCCTCCTCCCCGACCGAAACACCTCCAGTGCATATCACCACATCCGCCACGGCATGCGCCTGTTCAAATGCCTGATGCAGAGGTTGAGGCGAATCAGCGATCACGCCTAGATCCACTACATCGCACTGCGCCTGTGTTAACAAGACCTTGAGCATGGCGCGATTGCTGTCGTACACCTGCCCGGGAGAGCGCGCTGTTCCAGGGGCAATCAGCTCATCTCCCGTGGATAGTAGTGCCACCCGAATACGCCGCTGCACGGTCACTTTATCTACGCCATGGCTTGCAAGTAGCGCTATCGCGGCCGCATCCAGGTACTTACCTTCTGGCAGCAATGGAGTTCCAGCGCGGGTCTCCTCACCTTGGCATCGAATATTCGCCCCGATGGTGAGTTCACCATCGATATGGATATGACCGCTTTGATCAAGAGTAACCCGCTCCTGAGGCACCACAATATCGGCACCCAGCGGTACCGGCGCACCTGTAAAAATACGCGCACAGCCCCCTTGGGGTAACAGCATCACACCTGCCCCGGCGGGTACACGCTGTAGCACCGGCAGCCCTTCGCCATCAGTGGCAGCCCGGTAGTCGGCCAAACGCAGTGCGTAGCCATCCATAGCGCTGTTGTCGACTCCCGGCATATCAAGAGGAGCAACAACCGGTTTCGCCAGCACCCGCCCCGCTGCCTGTTGCAGGGTAACGCTCTCTACAGCATGAAGCGGTGTTGCTGCTTCCACTAGCCGTTGGCGGGCTTCAAACAGATCGATTAACCCTGGCGTTACGACGTCAGCACATTGGCAGTTCATAAAGGCTCCTCGATATGCGCAGGGGCCTCTGCGTGACGACTACGGCATGGAGACGCGGAAGGTAGCACCATCGCTACAAAGTTGCAGGGCCGAGTTCGGGCGTCTAGCTGCAGCGAGATGATCTTATCCCACGCCATGGCGCACGCTTTAGGTGAACCAGGCATAGCAAATAGCAGCGTTTGATTGGCTACCCCCGCGACGGCTCGTGATTGAATCGTCGCCGTGCCGATTGTCTGCAGAGAGTACTGCCGGAACAATTCGCCATACCCCTCAATACTTTTATCAAACAGAGGGGTCAGCGCTTCAGGTGTGGTGTCGCGGGCGGTAAAACCAGTACCGCCATTGACCAGAACCACATGGATATCCGCTCGGACAACCCAGTCCGATACCACGGCACGAATCTGATAAATGTCATCGGGGACGATACGGCGCTCCACCAGATAGTGGCCGCTTTCGCTTAATTGCTCAACAAGCAGATCACCGCTGCCATCTTCATCAAAGCCACGGGTATCAGACACCGTAAGGACGGCGATACCAAGCGGTATGAATAAGGCATCTACAGGAACATGGGACATAACGCTCTCCTATTGCATCAAGCTACCGCCGGCATCGTCATCTAACACAATACCTTCAACGCCTATTTCGCTTTCCAGCGCTAAGAGATAGTGGCGTAGAGCACGACGAGTTGACTGCTCACGCAGGTGATGATGAACACGCTCGGCAACCTGCTCATAAGTTAACGCTTGTCCTTCACGGCGCTCGTCAATACTGACCACATGCCAACCGTAGCGAGAAGCTAAAGGGCGTTCATGCAGCCCTTCCGGTAGGTGCTGCAAAGCGCGGTCTAGCTCGGCAACGGTCTGCCCCGGCACTAGCCACCCTAAATCACCATCGCTCTCTTTTGACGGACAGGCGGAATGACGTTGAGCAAATTCAGCAAAGCGCTCGGGGATCTGGTTGAGTTCTTTGAGCAGCTCTTCGCCAAGTTGATACGCTTCGTCGCGCCCTTGGGAGTCATCGGGAGCGGCTGCTAGTAGGATATGCCGAACCCGTAATTGCGTCGGCTCGCTGAAGCGCTCTCGGTGCATGTCAAAAAAGCGCTGGCAATCTTCCTCAGTAGGTTCAGGCACCTTTAGCTCTTGCTCAAGCAAGGCGGCGATGACGCTATCTTCTTGGAGATCGTCTTGTGACTGTGCCGGTAGCAAGCCCAGTAAGTGTGCACGCTGGCGCAGCAGTTCTTTAACGACGAGCGCACGGGCCGCCTGTTGCTGGGCCTCCCCCGCCGTTTCGGCGGGGTGGTACTGCATTTCTAGCGCAATCGCCTCTTCATCAATAGCGACATCACCGACACGTATCGGGGGCGGCGCTGCCCGCCCAGGTAGCTGTTCGATATCAATCATTTGCATGTTATTTCTCCTCTCCGTATGGTCAAACAAAGTCAGTTCTCAAGCGCGCCGACGAACAAGCTGGTAGCGCCGCGTGATATACCCAAGCGGTACGCTCCAGACATGGACCAGACGTGAAAAGGGGAACAACAGGATGATGGTAAGGCCCAGGAAGATGTGGAGCTTGTAAATCCACGACACTTCCTGCATATAGTCCGCCGCACCACCGCTAAAGAAGACGATCGACTGCGCCCAGCTAGAGAGCGTCAGCATCATCTCGCCATCCATATGCCCGAGCGAGAACAGAATCGTCACCATCCCCAGCCCGGCTTGTGTCACCAGCAGCCCCAGGATCAGGGTATCCATCAGGCTGGACGTTTGGCGTACCCGCGGGTTAAAGAGGCGACGGTGCAACAGCATCGCGCCGCCCACCAGGCACATAGCACCGGCAATGCCACCGACCACAATCGCAATCAACTGTTTGGTACCGGCGTGTAGGAACGGCTCGTATACCCAGTGCGGGGTCAACATACCGACCAAGTGCCCAAAGAAGATCGCAATAATGCCGATATGGAACAGGTTGCTGGCCAGCCGCATGTGTTTCGATGAGAGCATCTGGCTAGAGCCGGTTTTCCAAGTGTATTGGCCATGATCAAAACGCACTAAGCTGCCGACCAGGAACACGGTGCCGACCAGATAGGGGTAGTAACCGTAGATTAAATGGGTGACATACTGCGCAATCGCGTCGTACATGACATCTCTCCTATGAACGATCGGCGGACGGAGCGGAAGAGTTAGCTGGAGCAGGAGCGGGCATAATCCGCACCGGCTGGCTCTGAACGGTGTGCTTACGCTCAGCTAAGCGACGCCCTTCAGCGGACTGCAACGCACAATCTTCATCCGACGTTGCCGAGAAACGCACCGCTTCTTCTTCCCATACCGCGTCTAGCGCTTCTGGGGTGTTATCAGGCGCTTCGTTCTTCACCTGGGGCCGATGCTCTTCCACATCGCTTTCTGCCCCAATCATCGCCAGCAGCGTTAGGGGAACCAGCGCGTGGTCAGCCTCACGCTCCTCTAGTCGGGCAGTCAGCAGCGCCAGGATATGGCGAATTTCACCTAACCAACGGCCGATATCTTCTTCGCCACATAGGGAGAGGTATTCCAAGAACACCGGCAAGTGATCCGGCAGTTCACGGGCGGCCAGTTCAAAACCGGCCGCTTGATACTCATCCATTAAGTCGACCATGGCTTGGCCCCGGTCACGAGACTCACCGTGGACGTGCTCAAACAGCAGCAGCGACGTGGCCCGCCCTTTGTCGAAGATAGCGACATACTCGGCTTGCAGTTCGAGCAGGTCACCGTCATGAATGCGCTGGCACCAGTCCATCAATGACGTCTTGATGCTGGCTCCCAAACGGCGCTCTGCATCAAGAATCTCGATCATTTCGCCACAGGCATCCTGCAGCTCCTGGGTCGGATACTCGAGTAAGCGAGATAGAACACGCAGGCTTCGCATGCCTTCTACTGGCTCAAATGACGGCTCTACTGAGGCGGATGAGACAGTTGTCTGAGTAGTGGCTTCAGTCATGGCGAGCATCCTCAAGGTGTGACTGCGGATCAAACACATCGACCGGCTTGACCAAGACGCTGGTTTGCGAGCGGCCGTTAAATAGGTTGGCAGAACTTTCCCCGTGGCAGCCGTCCCCAAAGGAGAAGCCGCAGCCGCCGCGCTCGGGGAAGGCTTCGGTGGCCATCTCCCGGTGGCTGGTGGGGATCACGAAGCGGTCTTCGTAGTTGGCAATCGCTAGGTAGCGGTACATGGCTTCTACCTGGGCTTCGCTGAGTCCGACGGCTTCGAGTACCTCGGGGTTGGCGTTGCCTTCCACGTGCTTGCCGCGCATGTAGACGCGCATCGCCATCAGCCGTTTGAGGGCGAGCACCACCGGTGCTTCGTCGCCCGCGGTCAGTAGGTTGGCGAGGTATTTCACCGGGATCCGCAGCGATTCGATCTTGGGCAGTACGCCGTCGAACTCGACGTGTCCGGCCTCGGCGGCGGACTGGATCGGGGACAGCGGCGGGACGTACCAGACCATCGGCAGCGTGCGGTACTCGGGGTGCAGCGGTAGGGCCAGCCCCCAGTCGATGGCGAGTTTGTAGACCGGGCTCGCTTGGGCGGCCTGGATGACGTTGTCGGGAATGCCGTCTCGTTTGGCTTGGGCGATCACCTCGGGGTCGTGGGGGTCGAGGAAGATCTCGCATTGGCGGTGGTAGAGGTCGCGTTCGTCCGGCGAGCTGGCCACTTCTTCAATGCGGTCGGCGTCGTACAGCAGGACGCCGAGGTAGCGGATGCGGCCGACGCAGGTTTCGGAGCAAATGGTCGGTTGTCCGCTCTCAATACGCGGGTAGCAGAAGATGCATTTTTCGGATTTGCCGCTCTTCCAGTTGTAGTAGATCTTTTTGTAGGGGCAGCCGGAGATGCACATCCGCCAGCCGCGGCATTTGTCTTGGTCGATCAGGACAATGCCGTCCTCTTCGCGTTTGTAGATGGCGCCGCTTGGGCAGCTGGCCACGCAGGTGGGGTTCAGGCAGTGCTCGCAGAGGCGCGGCAGGTACATCATGAAGGTGTTTTCGAACTGGCCGTAGATATCCGCCTGGACGTTGTCGAAGTTGGCGTCTTTGCGCCGTTTGGCGAACTCGGTGCCGAGGATCTCTTCCCAGTTCGGGCCCCATTCGATCTTGTTCATGCGTTCGCCGGACACCAGCGAGCGCGGGCGGGCGACCGGCTGGTGGTCGCCGATCTTGGCGGTGTGCAGGTGCTGGTAGTCGAACGTGAAGGGTTCGTAGTAGTCGTCCATCTCGGGCAGGTCGGGGTTGGCGAAGATGTTCGCTAATACCCGCCATTTGCCGCCGATGCGCGGTTCGATCCGGCCGTCCGGGCGGCATAGCCAGCCGCCTTTCCATTTGGCTTGGTTTTCCCACTCTTTGGGGTAGCCGATGCCGGGCTTGGTTTCGACGTTGTTGAACCAGGCGTATTCCATGCCTTCGCGGCTGGTCCAGACGTTTTTGCAGGTGACCGAGCAGGTGTGGCAGCCGATGCATTTGTCGAGGTTAAGGACCATGCCTACCTGGGAACGAATTTTCATTTCATGGCCTCCTGTACGGTGTCATTGCCTTCGCCGTCCAACCAGTCGACGTGTTTCATTTTGCGCACCAGGACGAACTCATCGCGGTTGGAGCCGACGGTGCCGTAGTAGTTAAAGCTGTAGGAGAGCTGTGCGTAGCCGCCGATCATGTGGGTGGGTTTGGGGCAGACGCGGGTGACGGAGTTGTGGATGCCGCCGCGGGTGCCGGTGACTTCTGAGCCGGGGACGTTCACTTGGCGCTCTTGGGCGTGGTACATCATGACCATGCCGTCTTTGACCCGTTGGCTGACCACGGCCCGCGCGGCAATCGAGCCGTTGGCGTTGTAGACTTCGATCCAGTCGTTGTCTTCGATGGCCATGTCGGCGGCGTCGGCTTCGGAGAGCCAGACCACGGGGCCCCCCCGGTTGAGGGTGAGCATCAGCAGGTTGTCGGAGTAGGTGGAGTGTATCCCCCACTTTTGGTGCGGCGTGATGAAGTTTAGCGCTTTGCTCTTGTAGCCGTTGTCGGCGGGCAGCGGGAAGCCTTTGGCCGCTTTGGTGTCGATGGGCGGACGGTAGACCAGCAGGCTTTCGCCGAAGGCGCGCATCCAGGGGTGGTCTTGGTAGAACTGTTGGCGGCCGCTGACGGTGCGCCACGGAATGAGTTCGTGGACGTTGGTGTAGCCGGCGTTGTAGGAGACGTGCTCATCTTCCAGGCCGGACCAGGTGGGGCTGGAGATAATTTTGCGCGGCTGGGCGACGATATCGCGGAAGCGGATCTTCTCCTCTTCTTTGGGGTGCGCGAGGTGGGTGTGGTCGCGTCCGGTGATCTTGGAGAGCGCTTCCCAGGCTTTGACCGCGACTTGGCCGTTGGTTTCGGGGGCGAGGGTCAGGATCATCTCGGCGGCGTCAATGGCGCTATCGATCTGCGGGCGGCCTTGGTGCGGCCCGTCGCTCTTGCGGTGGTTGAGGTCGCCGAGCAGTTTGACCTCTTTGTCGGTCTTCCAGGCGATGCCTTTGCCGCCGTTGCCGATCTCTTCTAACAGCGGGCCGATGGAGGTGAAGCGCTCAAAGGTTTCGGGGTAGTTGCGCTTGACCTCGATCAGCGCGGGCATGGTCTTGCCGGGAATCGGTTCGCACTCGCCCTTCTTCCAGTCTTTGACCTCGGGTTGGGCCAGTTCGCCAGGGGAGTCGTGCTGCATGGGCAGGGTGACCAGGTCGGTCTCTTCGCCCAGGTGGCCAACGCAGACCTTGGAGAAGGCGTTGGCAATGCCTTTGTAAATGTCCCAGTCGCTGCGCGACTCCCACGCCGGGTCGGTGGCCGCGGTGAGCGGGTGGATAAAGGGGTGCATGTCGGAGGTGTTGAGGTCGTCTTTCTCGTACCAGGTGGCCGTGGGCAGCACGATATCCGAGTAGAGGCAGGTGGTGGACATGCGGAAGTCGAGGGTGACCAGCAGGTCGAGCTTGCCTTCCGGTGCTTCGTCGCGCCAGACCACTTCGTCGGGTTTTTGGCCGCCGAACTCGCCCAGGTCTTTGCCCTGGATGCCGTGGCGGGTGCCGAGCAGGTACTTGAGCATGTACTCGTGGCCCTTGCCGGAGCTGCCCAGCAGGTTGGAGCGCCAGATGAACATGTTGCGCGGGAAGTTTTCCGGGGCATCCGGGTCTTCAGCGGCAAAGCGTAAGTCGCCGCGTTTGAGCTGTTCCACCGCGTAGTCGGCGGTGCTCATGCCCGCGTCGGCGGCCGCTTTGGCCAGCCGCAGGGGGTTGGTGTTGAGCTGGGGGGCGGAGGGCAGCCAGCCCATGCGCTCGGAGCGGACGTTGAAGTCGATCAGGCTGCCGGGGTACTCGTCGGCCTTGGCCAGCGGCGATAGGATCTCTTTGATCTCGAGCTTCTCGTAGCGCCACTGGGAGGAGTGGTTGTAGAAGAACGAGGTGGAGTTCATGTGGCGCGGCGGGCGCTGCCAGTCGAGGCCGAAGGCCAGGGGCGTCCAGCCGGTTTGTGGGCGCAGCTTCTCTTGCCCGACGTAGTGGGCCCAGCCGCCGCCGCTTTGGCCGATACAGCCGCACATGACCAGCATGTTGATCAGGCCGCGATAGTTCATGTCCATGTGGTACCAGTGGTTCATCCCGGCACCGACGATGATCATGCTGCGCCCTTGGGTTTTATGGGCGTTGTCGGCGAATTCCCGGGCAATGCGGGTGCACTGCTCGGCGGAGACGCCGGTGATTTTTTCCTGCCAGGCGGGGGTGTAGGGGCGTACCTGGTCCAGCGACGTGGCGCCGTCGTCGTCGCCCTCCCCCACAAAGCCGCGGTCGATGCCGTAGTTGGCGCACATCAGGTCAAAGACGGTGACCGCCAGCATCTCGCTGCCGTCGGCTTTTGTCAGCCGTTTGGCGGGCAGGTTGTGGAACAGCAGGCCGTCGGCGGCGCCGTCCCCTTCCCCTTTGACGTGGTCGAAGTGGTCGTGCTCGATGCCGCCAAAGTAGGGGAACGCCACGCGGGCGACGTGGTCATGGTGCTTCGCCAGGCTGAGCAGCGGGGTGATGGCGGTGCCGTCGGCATCCAGCGGTTCCAGGTTCCACTTACCGACATGCTCGCCGGTCTCTCCCCAGCGGAAGCCGATGGAGCCCCGCGGCACCACCAGCTGGTCGCGCTGCTCGTCCCAGGCCACGGTTTTCCACTCGGGGTTGTTCTCCTGGCCCAGCGCGGCGTCGAAATCGCTGGCCCGCAGCTGGCGGCCCGGGGCAAAGCTGCCGTCTTCGCGGGCTTCCAGCTCGACCAAAAACGGCATGTCGGTATAGCGGCGCACGTAGTCGGTGAAGTAGGCGCTGGGGGTCTCCAGGTGGAACTCTTTGAGGATGACGTGCCCCATGGCCATGGCCAGCGCCGCATCGGTGCCCTGCTTGGCGGAGAGCCACTCGTCGGTGAGCTTGGAGACTTCGGCGTAGTCCGGGGTGATCGAGACCGTCTTGGTGCCCTTGTAGCGCACTTCGGTAAAGAAGTGGGCATCCGGGGTGCGGGTTTGGGGCACGTTGGAGCCCCAAGCAATGATATAGCCTGAGTTGTACCAGTCGGCGGACTCGGGCACATCGGTCTGCTCGCCCCAGGTCATCGGCGAGGCCGGTGGCAGGTCGCAGTACCAGTCGTAGAAGCTCATGCAGACGCCGCCAATCAGCGACAGGTAGCGGCTGCCCGCCGCGTAGCTGACCATTGACATGGCGGGAATCGGCGAGAAGCCAAGAATCCGGTCCGGGCCGTACTGCTTGGCGGTGTAGACGTTCGAGGCCGCGACCAGCTCGGTCAGCTCGTCCCAATCACCGCGCACAAAACCGCCCATCCCGCGGGCGCGCTTGTACTGCTTGGTCTTGGCCGGGTCTTCAACAATCGACGCCCAGGCCTCTACCGGGTCCGGGTGCGCGTTGAGCGCCTCGCGCCAGAGCTTGAGCAGGGGTTTGCGAATTAGCGGGTACTTAAGGCGGTTGGCGCTGTACAGGTACCAGGAGTAACTGGCGCCCCGCGGGCAGCCGCGTGGCTCATGGTTGGGCAGATCGGGGCGGGTCCGTGGGTAGTCGGTTTGCTGGGTCTCCCAGGTCACCAGGCCGTTTTTGACATAGATTTTCCAGCTGCAGGAGCCGGTGCAGTTGACCCCGTGGGTGCTGCGCACAACTTTATCGTGCTGCCAGCGGGCGCGATACCCCGCCTCCCATTGGCGCGACTCACCGCGCAGTTCCCCATGATCATTGGCGAAAGGCTCCCGGGCCTTCCGAAAGAAATTTAGCCGATCGATAAAGTGACTCATGGTCGCTCTCCAGGCTCCTCAAACGTGTGCACGCCCCGCGTGAGCGGGTTCCATGGCGACCAGTCTGAGCGATCAACGCCTGAATTACTGCGTGATTACCTCCATATACCGCCCCTCTACCCCTAAGGGGATAGCGCCACCCACCGCAAGGGAATAGGAGGTGGGTGGCTATTCAGTTCACATCTCGCTATACCGTTCGTGAGTAGCGGTTTTCCTGGGGCGTTAGGTAAGCATCAAAGGCCATCGCCAGGTTGCGCATCATTAGCCGACCGGCCGGCAGCACTTCAACCTCACCGTCACGCAGCACAATTAAGCCATCATCCGCCATCTCCTCCAGCGCTTTCAGTGCCGTCGCAAAGTAACTGCGGAATTCAATGCCATGCTGGGCTTCGATTGCGGCAAAGTCGACGCGCCCGTGGCACATCAACGCGTTGATAACATCACGGCGCAGTCGGTCATCGTCGCTGAGCCGATAACCACGAAACACCGGTAAACGTCCTTCATCGAGGCGATGCTGATATTGGGCGGTCTCCTTGACGTTCTGACTATAGGTGTCGCCCACCTTGCCAATCGAGGTGATACCTAGCCCGATCATGTCGCAGTCAGCGTGGGTAGAGTAGCCCTGAAAGTTGCGCTGCAACGTGCCGTTTTCACGGGCGAGACTTAGTTCATCCTCGGGCAGAGCGAAGTGATCCATGCCGATATAGACATAACCGGCGGCGGTCAGGCGTCGAATGGTCAGCTCCAGCAGCTCTAATTTACGCTCTGGAGGAGGCATATCTTCAGGTCGAATCAGTTGTTGGGCTTTGAACAGTTTAGGCAGGTGCGCGTAGCTATAGGCAGCAATACGATCTGGCCGGAGTGCAATAATCTTCGCCAGCGTCGTATCAAAGCTCTCCACCGTTTGTAGGGGTAAGCCATAGATCAGGTCGACACTCACCGACTCAAACCCTGCCTCACGGGCCGCTTTGACCAGCTCAATGACCTGCTCTTCACTCTGGACGCGATTAACCGCCTGCTGCACCGCGTGGTCGAAGTCCTGCACACCGAAGCTCAAGCGATTGAACCCTAATGCATGCAACTCGTGCACCTGGGCAGGTGTCACCGTGCGGGGATCTACTTCTAGCGAAAACTCACGCTCGTTAGGCTCCGCGAAGTGAAAGGCCTCATCCAATGCTGCCATCAACTCGCCTAGCTGAGCGTTACTGAGGTAGGTCGGTGTACCGCCGCCCAGGTGAAGTTGCGTCATGCGCCGAGTGGCATCAAACAGCGCCCCCTGGACACGTATTTCCTGTTTTAACCACTGTAGGTATTCGGCAGCCCTTTCCGTGTTGTGGGTAATGATCTTATTGCAAGCACAGTAGTAGCAAAGGCTTTTACAGAACGGGATATGCACATAGGCCGATAACGGCTTAGGGTTAGCCGCACGGTTGCTGCGCTCCGCGGCTTGACGGTAATCATCCTCAGCAAAAGCGGTGTGAAACTGCGGCGCAGTGGGATAGGAGGTATAACGGGGCCCCGGGCGGTCATATTTTTCTACCAGGGGGCGGTTGAAGAGCAGTTCGTCTTGCATAATTGAGAAGGTCTCTTGAGATGGGGCAAAGCAAGCCTTCTTTCATTGGCAGCTGGCCAGCGCAGCGCTGGGAGGCCAACACCACCAGGCACACTGACGCGTGTAAGACTTGCCCATTATTAAATATGCGTACAATATATTTTTTAAAAACCGCCTGCACTTGCCTTGGTCAGCTTCAGGCATCCATCGAATGACGAAAGCGGCTCTTAACTGATCCGTGTCAAGAATCAGTCTCTTCACCGTGGGGTACAAAGATGCTTAACGCTAAGCGGTCACCATAGGAGCCACCGCTTAGCCCATGTTTCCATTGCATCTCATTAACCACTCATAGAGTATGGATTCACATAGGCGCATTACATTCGGAGCAAGCAAACTCCATGCATCTCACCCGATTTACTGACTACTCAATACGCGTATTGATCTATCTCGCCGCGAAAGGTGAGGAGCGCTCTACTATCAATGAAATTGCCAGCACCTTTAATATTTCCCGCAACCACTTGATGAAAGTGGTGCAGGAACTTAGCCAGAAGAATTATGTAACGGCTATTCGTGGTAAGCATGGCGGCTTACTTCTGACACGCGATCCCGCCTCCATCAGGTTAGGCGGGCTGGTACGTGAGATGGAACACGATATGTCATTAGTGGAGTGTTTCCATGAGGACAACGCCTGCATTATCACACCCGCCTGTCGGCTCCAGCCGATTTTAAATGATGCGTTGTCAGCTTTTTTTACGGCTCTCGACCGCTACACATTGGCAGACCTACTAGGTAATCAACAACCCCAACTAGCCAAGCTGATGCGCATCCCTACGGTTAGCGCCTAGCAATCGGGTACCTGGGGTTATCACTGACATTACCTATGCATCAACCATCCTGGCCGTCGACCCGTGCCGTCATCAGTGGCCACGTGTAGTGCAGCAGAAATACCCCGTATGCTAAACACCAGAAAAGGATACTCAACGTATAAGTCCAATGGGTAATCTGGGGGAATAGCGCCAGTATGGGTGAGCGTAATAGTGCTGCGAGCAACATTAAGCCTAACGCCACACCGATACCAGGTAACGTGCGTATGGGGCGGCCTGTATGGCCAAGCGATACCCTGGCCATCATTGCCAGCATCATGGTTCCCATTCCACCAATGGTTAAGGCGTGTACGGCCAGCTCGGTGCGCAGCACTCCCATCAGCGCCATTGCCCACATGATAAAGCCCAGGGGAATACAGGCGTAACTACCGTGCAGCCCCCACAACAGGGGTACTCGCCAACTATACAACCCGCCCCAGCGAGCCATGCGTATTGCGTTGGAAAACGCCGCTAGCAGCATGACCCCTGCCAGCAGTGGCGCGGGTATAGCCGCGCCTAGCAGAATGGCTAATTGCAGTAGGACAACACCGCCTGTGGTTAGCAGCACAGCCCCTTCAAGCATGGGAATAGGAGCGGGCTTTGGGCGTCCCAAACGATTAGCAGTAAACATAGCAATCACCCGCCCTCCTACGACTGTCATCATCAGTGTGATTAACAGTACGGCTAGGTAAGCTGCTTGGCGAATCATGTCGGGGTCGCCCTTCATCACTCCTAGGTGCATGGCAGCATTCGCCACCGCAAATAGCAGCAATAGCGGCACAAAGATCAAGTTGCGCCAGCGCTTCGCCTTAATCACTAGATGCGCCATCACCATCGCGACCATTGGTAAAAACGCCAAGTCAACTGCTAGCAGTAGCCCGCCAGGCAACTCCATGGGAAAAGCCATCAGCAGCCGACCTAGCAGCCATAGCAACACTAACGCCAGTAACGGCCCACCATTCAAACTTGGCAACCCTGTCCAGTTACGCACGGCGGTCAGCAAAAAGCCCCCGACCACCGCCGCAGCAAAGCCAAACAGCATTTCATGCTGATGCCAGAACACTAAGCCGCCATAGGGGCGCAGCAGAATATTGCCATGCCAGAAGGCCAGCCACACTAACAGCGAGACCACACCGAATAGCGCGGCCAGCAGAAAAAAAGGTCGAAAAGCTAAACGCAACAGCGGTAGTCGCCTTGGTCTTGCGGGGGAGTGAGAGGAAGTGGTCGTTGGCATAGCTTAATACCCTACTAAATTACTTGGAAATGAAGTGTGCGCTAGGTAGTCAATCAAAACCATGACAAGCATCAAAAATGCATCTTACTGCTTGTACAAGTGATCAAACCCTGGGGAGGGTTGGCTTTTTAGTTTACGCCCTTTAAGATGCATATTTAAAGCATCTTAAAAAACTGACCAAAAACCGAGGTATTATTCGTGCTAACCTATGAACAGGAAAAAATGATTGAAGCCACAGCTCCTGTGGTTGCAGAGCACCTGGACGCCATCACCCAGCGCTTTTATCCGCTGATGTTTACTCGTTACCCAGAGGTCAAACCGCTTTTCAATGAAGCGCATCAGCAAAGTGGCGGGCAACCCCGGGCTTTAGCCAGCGCAGTACTGGCGTATGTCCAACTGCGTAACGACCCTGCCAAAGCGCGCGCTACCCTGGCTGTTGTGGTTAGCAAGCATGTTTCTTTAGGTATTCAACCTGAGCAATACCCCATTGTTGGGGAGTGCTTGATGGCGGCAATTGGTGAAGTACTTGGTGACGCCGTCACGCCCGCTATCGCCGATGCATGGGGAGCGCTCTATAACGAACTGGCCGCCCTTCTGATTGATCTTGAGGACAAACGCTACCGGGAGTTTGAACAGCGCCCCGGCGGATGGCGCGGCACTCGCCGCTTTAACATTGCAGGCATCCGCCAAGAAAGTGCCTTAATCCGCTCTTTTGTCCTGGAGCCAGAAGATGGTGAGCCTGTGGCGGACCATGCGCCAGGCCAATACATCGGTGTCCGCTTAACCATCGGCGGAGAAACCGTCTACCGGCACTATAGCCTGTCAGACACACCTAACGGCCACAGCTACCGTATCTCCATCAAGCGCGAAGCGGAAGGGCATGTCAGCCGCTACTTCCATGATGTTTTAAAGCCTGGCGACACCATCGAATTGCTGCCTCCAGCAGGCGACCTAACGCTCGTAGAGGGTGATGAACCGCTGCTGCTGGCCAGTGGCGGAGTCGGCCAAACGCCTCTACTCCCTATTGCTCGTCAAGCGTTGGCACTTGGCAGGCAGGTTATCTACTTACACGCTGCGTTAGATGCCGATCATCACGCTTTTAGTGACGAGGTAGAAAAACTAAAAGCCGAATATCCTCAACGGCTGCTGTCTGTGAGTATCCATGAACGGGGCAGCAGCGCCGACCATGTTGGCCGTATCGACCGCTCTTTATTGGCTCGCTACCTGCCTGCTCCTACAACACGCTGCTATTTTGTGGGCCCTCAGGGCTTCATGAGCGCAGTCAATAATGCGCTTTCCGAGCTGGGCGTTGGTGAAGATCGTCGTCACTTTGAGCATTTCGGACCCTCACGTCCACTCAATGCAGCTTAGTGCTGTGCCGTGTTTTGCAGTACCGTGTTTTGCAAAAATAGTGCTTAGCAATACAGTAATTATCTGCCTAGCACTTATACGCAGAACTTATATACAGAATTCATATACAGAACTTACACATAAAACTTATGCACAAATAGTATATACATAACTTATACGCACGATATTTATAAATATAATAATTAATAAGTTAATGCTTCCCCGCATAGTTTAACGTGGTGGTAGCGGCGTTGTGGTTCAGTGGCTTCGGCAGTATCGACCGGAGCCACTTTCATGCTGTAAAAGCTAACATCACAGCGATTGCGCCCTGTATTTCACTCACCTTTCCTCACTAGCTTACTCATTCTGTATCGACATATTATTTGCTTGCGAACAAATTCGCTAACTGTAATTAATATGGTAAAACACACGGTCACAAACATGTTTTTTGACCTAGGTCAGTAATCTTCTCCCTCTTCTCATTGAATCTAACAACTACCTACTCTTTGGCGATAGGAGTTGTTAAGCCTTTTGACCACCTCGGCAAGACTTTCACCTTATATGCCAGGTTTTTTATGAATACAGTCAATTGATATTCAAAAGAATCTTGCATGGAGAAAAGGAACCCATGATGCTCAAAAAAATGAAGATCTCACAGCAACTTGCCGTTCTTGTCGTGGTGTTTTCCGTCGCCTTGATTGGGATAGGCATCTTCGGGTTATCCGAAAAGAGCACCACCTTAGACCGCCTAAAGACAGTTTATGAGGATAGGGTGATACCACTGAAACAGCTCTCCGCCATCATGGATGCTTATGCGGTCAATATCGTTGACAGCGCTCACAAGGTAAGCAATGGCAACATTAGCTGGCATGAGGGAAGTCAACATCTATCCGAGGCACAAACGGCTATTTCAACTGAGTGGGAGGCCTATTTAAACACCGCCCTGGTCGAGCAGGAGAGGCGTCTGGTTGAGGAGCTGAAGCCCTTAATTGAACGTGCCGAGAGTGCACAACGCCAGCTACAAACCATTCTTCAGCAGCAAGATCAGCCAGCTTTGCAAGACTTTATTACCAATGACATGTATCAGGCCATTGACCCAGTGTCGGAGGTGTTTGATCGGCTGATGATGGTTCAGTTAGAGGTAGCTGAACAAGAGTATGAGCAGGGGTTAGCACAATATGCCAACATGAGGATTACGTTTGTTCTGACCATGGCCGCAGCGCTGCTAATAGGCATTTTGCTAGCGTGGTACATCATTTCTGGCATTAGCCGGCGCCTAGGTGCAGAGCCAATGGCAGTGGCTGAAATCGCTAGCCAGGTCGCAAACAAACGGCTTGATATCGATATTGCAACCCGCTCAGATAAAGATGACGGTAGCGTTTTATTCGCCATGAAACGTATGGTGGAGAACTTGTCTGCCGTGATTGTCCACGTGCGCGATAGCAGCAACTCCATCCATATCGGTGCCCGTGAGATTGCTAACGGCAATGCCGACCTGTCCTCCCGCACTGAAGAACAAGCCGCAGCATTGGAGCAAACCGCCTCCAGTATGGAAGAACTCACCACCACCGTTAAGCATAACGCTGACAATGCCAAACAAGCCCGTGACTTGGCAAAAGAGGCGTCAGATACTGCCGAGCGCGGCGGCGAAGTGGTAGACCGCGTTGTCAAAACCATGCACGGCATCGCTGATAGCTCGCAGCAAATCGCAGATATCACAAGCGTCATCGACTCTATTGCCTTCCAGACTAATATTCTTGCGCTCAACGCCTCTGTTGAAGCCGCGCGTGCGGGCGAGCAGGGACGAGGCTTCGCGGTAGTGGCCAGCGAAGTCCGGAGCTTAGCCAGCCGCAGCGCCGATGCAGCACGTGAAATCAAAGCACTAATTGAAGGTTCAGTGGCACAGGTGAAACAAGGCTCTACCCTAGTGGAGCAGGCTGGTAGCACCATGGACGACGTTGTGACCGCCGTTCGTCGAGTTACCGATATCATGGATGAGATTTCTACCGCCTCTCAAGAGCAGAGCGACGGGATTGACCAAGTTGCTCAAGCAGTCGGCCAAATGGACCAGGTCACACAGCAGAACGCAGCACTGGTTCAGGAAGCTGCCTCGGCAGCGGCCTCTCTGGAAGAGCAAGCGAACCGGCTAGAAGAAGCGGTGGCGGTCTTTACGCTGTCAGGCCAGCACAGCACCAGCCAACTACCAGCCAGCATTACAAGCACTCTCTATTCAGTACCCAATAGCACTCACAGTCAGCAGAGTAAGCACGCAGAAACCACAAACACTTCTCAGCCTCAGAAGAAAAAGGCTAGCGTAGAGGAGTGGGAAGAATTCTGAAAAAGCCTCGCTAGACACCCATAAAACGCTCACTAAAACACGCATACTAGAGGAAGGGTAACCCCCTTCCTCTACGTTTCTAATGACTTATCTTTGCGATGGTAACTGGTTGAGTATTCGCCAGCCCTTACCTACCTCTAAAGGGGTAATTCGTCATCGCCAAAGAGGTAGGCGACAACAAAAATGACCCACATCAATAATGAGTTCACCTCCCTTCTTTAAAGTGATTTCTAATACTTATCGCTCCATTAGAAACCGTTTCTGAATCAGTCATCTAGGTAGAAACGCTTCACCTAGGCAGTGCAGAAGCGGTTGATTCAGCCCAAAAAGATGCATAAGGAATACTTTAATGAAGATCCTCGCCTCTGCGGTTTTTCTAGGTTTTGTCATTTCTGTTTCGGCCAACGCTCAAGCGGATGGTGAAGCCACCTACAACCAAGCGTGCATGGCCTGCCACATGACAGGTGCCGCGGGTGCTCCCATACGGGGGAATACCGAGCACTGGGAACCACGCGTGGAAAAAGGCATGGATACCCTATATGACCATGCTATTAACGGTTTCCAAGCGATGCCGCCCAAAGGTGGCCAGTTGGGATTGAGTGATGAGGAGGTAAAGGCAGCCGTCGATTACCTGCTTGAACCGGTGCTGTAACACGCTTTGACCCAAAAGGAACTCCCTATGATGCGCGTGGTTTGCCTGCTCCGTCTCACTGGTATCTGGATGAGCTTGTTGCTGCTCCTGACAATGGCACTGCCAGCCCAGGCCATTGAGCTAGAGCAGGTAAACGCGGCATTCCCTACGGCTCAGCGGCTTGAGCCTGCAAACTCCCAGTGGCCAGTCCAGCAAGTGCTCGCTGGCGACAATGAGTTGATTGGCTATGTCTTTGAAAGTGTTGACATCGCCCCGATACCCGCCTATTCGGGAAAGCCTATCAATATGCTCGTGGGTATAGACCTAAACGGGCATATTGTTCAGGCGGATGTGCTCAGCCATGAAGAACCCATTATGCTGGTGGGTATTCCTGAAACAAAATTAGCATCTTTTGCTAACGAGCACATATCGGCCCATGTGAACGATAGGCTCCGCGTAGGCGATAATCTCGACGCGATCTCTGGAGCAACCGTCACTGTCATCGTGGTCAGCGACACCATTATGCGTAGCGCTCGTCAGGTGGCCGCCGAACAGCAACTGATTGAAGACCCTTCGCTCACACCTCCCGCCCAGGTTAAACAAGACGTTTTTACCGCTGCTGACTGGAGCACGCTAACTGGAGACGGCACTATCCGCCGTTTGCACCTGACCCACGGGGAGGTGGATGCAAGCTTTGTCGGCACGCCTGCGGAGAACTACCTACGCACTCCCCAGCCCGCTGATAAAACTTTTATTGAGCTGTTCTATACGTATCTCAATCCACCTACCGCTGGCCGTAACCTGCTGGGGGAACGTGGCTACGAACAGCTTATGGCCGAGCTTGGTGACAATGAGCACGCCATTGCGGTGATGGGCCGGGGCGACTACTCCTTCAAGGGGTCTGGGTATGTTCGCGGCGGCATCTTCGACCGGATTGAGCTTTCCCAAGGAAGTACTCGGGTTAGCTTTCACGACAGCGACCACATCCGCTTAGGCAACCTAGCCATTGACGGAATACCGCCGCTGGCTGAGCGCGATATTTTCATTATTCGTGAGCAAGCGGGCTTTAATCCCGGCCAGCCCTGGCAACTGGAGCTACTGGTGCGTCGCGCCTCTGGGCCGCTGGATACCGAGTTCAGCCGTTTTAGTGCCGACTACCGCACCCCTGAAGCCTACATTGAACGACCCGAGCCACCGGTAGAAGAGCCTATCTGGGTACAGGTATGGCGCGATAAGGCTTTTCAAATCAGCGTACTCGCTGCAGGTTTACTGATCCTCACCGCGATCATGCTGTTTCAAGATGTGTTAGCGCGCCACCCCCGTGTGCTGAACCCACTGCGCCTGGGCTTCAAGATATATACCCTCGTTTTCATCGGCTGGTACTCGTTGGCCCAGCTATCGGTGGTCAATATCCTCACGTTTACCAACTCACTGATCACCGATTTCAGCTGGTCGTCATTTCTGATCGACCCGATGCTCTTTATTCTCTGGTCTTTCGTCGCGGTCAGCCTGCTGCTATGGGGGCGCGGCGTATTCTGTGGCTGGCTATGCCCCTTTGGTGCCCTGCAAGACCTGGTCAATCAGGCTGCTCGCAAACTAAAAGTGAAGCAGATTGAGGTGCCCTTCGGGCTACATGAACGGTTATGGGCCATTAAATATATCATCCTGCTGGCTCTCTTCGCCGTCTCGCTGCATTCACTGGGCAGCGCGGAACGCTATGCCGAGGTAGAGCCGTTTAAAACCGCGATTACCCTGCGCTTCCAGCGTGACTGGGGGTTCTTGCTCTATGCCTTGGGCCTCATCGCTATTTCCGCGTTTAACCACAAGTTTTATTGCCGCTACCTGTGCCCCCTAGGAGCTGGGCTTGCCATCCCCTCCCGCCTGCGCCTTTTCGATTGGCTCAAGCGGCACCGTGGCAGCTGCGGCACCCCTTGCCAAATCTGTGCCAATGAATGCGAAGTGGCCGCCATTCATCCTGATGGCCGCATCAATGCTAACGAGTGCCATTACTGTCTCGATTGCCAAATCACCTACCACGATGACCAGCGTTGTCCGCCAATGATTAAGCGCCGTAAGCGCTACGAGAAAGCGGCAGGCCTGGCCAGTGGGCGAGGTCGCGTCGAGGCCCACGACCCCGGCAGTGCCGGACAACGCAACTTGCAGCGAATCCCTACTTTTCAGGAGGAGTGACCTATGAGTGACGAGAAGAAAGCAATTGAGAACCTTGGACGCCGCCACTTTCTGCGCAACAGCGCGGTGACTGGCGTCGCTGGGGCTAGCCTGGCCAGCGGTTTTGGTGCTGGAGCACTGATGAGCAGTCGTGAGGCCCACGCTGCAGGAGCTAACAGCAGTATTAACATTGCCCCCGGCGAGCTGGATGAGTACTACGGTTTCTGGAGTGGCGGCCACTCTGGCGAAGTCAGAGTACTCGGCATCCCTTCGATGCGCGAACTGATGCGTATTCCCGTCTTTAACGTCGATAGCGCCACTGGCTGGGGGATTAGTAACGAGTCCAAGCGGATTCTAGGCGAGTCGAGCCGCTTTCTAAACGGCGACAGCCACCACCCTCATATCTCCATGACCGACGGTAGATACGATGGCAAATACCTCTTCATCAACGACAAGGCCAATACCCGGGTGGCACGTATTCGTCTTGATATTATGAAGACGGATAAGATTACGACGATCCCTAACGTTCAGGCGATTCATGGTTTACGCCTGCAAAAAGTACCTTATACCAAGTACGTTTTTGCTAACGCCGAACTGCCGATTCCCCAGGTGAATGATGGTCGCGACCTGGAGAACCCCGATAACTACTTCACCATGTTTAACGGTATCGATGCCGAAACCATGGAGGTCGCCTGGCAGGTCATCGTCGATGGCAACCTCGATAATACCGACGCTGACTATACCGGGCGCTTTGTTGCTTCCACCTGTTACAACTCGGAAAAGGGGATGACCCTATCCGAAACTATGCGCAATGAGCGCGATTGGGTGGTGGTATTTGATGTTGAGGCGATTGAGGCTGCAGTAGCAGCAGGCAACTACAAGACGCTGGGCGACTCCAACGTCCCCGTCCTAGATGGCCGTAAAGGCTCATCATTAACACGCTACATCCCCGTCCCCAAAAACCCCCATGGCGTAAATACCTCGCCGGACGGCAAATACTTTATTGCCAACGGCAAGCTGTCACCGACCTGCTCCATCATCGCTATCGACAAGCTACCCCAGCTCTTTAACGACACGATCGAGCCACGTGATACCGTGGTCGGCGAGCCGGAGCTAGGCTTAGGGCCGCTTCACACCACCTTCGACGGCAGAGGCAATGCCTACACCACGCTGTTTATCGACAGCCAGGTAGCCAAGTGGAACATCGAAGATGCTATTCGTGCATACAACGGTGAGAGCGTCAATTACCTACGCCAGAAGCTCGATGTGCACTACCAGCCAGGGCACAACCACGCTAGCTTGACCGAGTCCCGCGATGCAGATGGTAAGTGGCTCGTGGTGCTTTCGAAGTTCTCCAAGGATCGATTCCTTCCTGTAGGCCCACTCCGTCCCGAGAACGACCAGTTGATCGATATCTCTGGTGAAGAGATGAAGCTGGTGCATGACGGCCCCACGTATGCTGAGCCACACGACTGTATTCTGGTGCGTGCCGACCAAATCAACCCGAGCCGCGTATGGCGGCGTGACGACCCCTTCTTCGCCGAAACCGTGGCCATGGCACAGGCTGATGGCGTCAATCTGGAAGGCGAAAGTAAGGTCATCCGCGATGGCAATAAAGTGCGGGTTTACATGACCTCTATCGCTCCGCAATTCGGATTGACAGAGTTTAAGGTCAAACAGGGCGACGAGGTGACGGTGGTGATCACCAACCTTGACCAAGTGGAGGATCTAACCCACGGCTTCTGTATGGTTAACCATGGCGTACAGATGGAAGTTGGCCCTCAGCAGACGGCTAGCGTCACCTTCACCGCCGATAAGCCTGGGGTTCACTGGTACTACTGCAACTGGTTCTGCCATGCCATGCACATGGAAATGACCGGCCGCATGTTAGTCGAACCCGCCTAACGCTTCCTAGCGTAAGAAGTTAACGCTACTGCGGGCCGACTTGTTCGGCCCGCTGCGGGAGAACACCATGAAACCACACCGCGGCTTCTTCGGCTGCCTATGGGGGCTACTATGGCTGGCTTGGTTACCGGGCTGGGCGGTTGCCGCCGACTGGATGGCGACCCCCGGAGAACCCTTGCAGCCTTTGATTGAGCAGGCCGATAGCGGCGATCGATTGTTGCTACCGGCAGGGCGATACCCAGGCCAGATCATTCTGGATCGCACGCTGCATATTCAGGGTGAGCCGCAAGCCATCCTTGATGCTGGGGGCAATGGCCATGCAGTGATACTCACTGCGCCCAACACCATTTTAGAGGGCGTGCAGATTGAGAATTGGGGTCACAACTTGACCGAGCTAAACGCCGCCATTTTCGTTGAAGCCACCGCCCAAGGCAGCACCATTCAGCATAACCAACTAAGCGGCCCAGGCTTTGGCATTTGGCTAGATGCGGTTAGCAATGTCAGCGTGATAGAGAACACTATTCGGGGTGATACCCAGCTGCGCTCTCAAGATCGCGGCAACGGTATCCACTTGTTTAATGTCAGCGAATCCATCATTGCTGATAACGATGTGGCGCAAACCCGAGATGGTATCTATCTCGATAGCAGCCGCCACAACGTATTGCGGGACAATACTCTGCACGATCTACGTTATGGCGTGCACTATATGTACTCTTTCGATAACCGTCTGGAAGGTAACCTAACACGCCAGACGCGGACCGGTTATGCCTTGATGCAATCCAAACGCTTGGAGGTCATCGATAACCGCTCAGAGGAGGACGATAACTACGGTTTTCTAATGAACAACATTACCGACTCTATTTTGAGCGGTAACCATGTCGAAGGCGTGACCCAGCCCCTTGGTGCCGATGGCGAGGGCCTCCTCGATGGCGGCGACGGTAAAGCGCTGTTCGTCTATAACTCTCAGTTTAACCGCATTGAGAACAACCGCTTCGCGGCCAGCGATATTGGCATTCACCTAACGGCAGGCTCGGAGGATAACCTGATGGAGGGTAATGCCTTCATCGCTAATAAGCAGCAAGTGATGTACGTCGCTACCCGCGAACAGGACTGGGCCGGTAACTATTGGAGTGACTACCTCGGATGGGACTTGGACGACGATGGCATTGGCGACACTGCTTATGAACCTAATGACGCTATGGATCACTTGTTATGGCGCTACCCTTCCGCACGCTTACTCATGCAGAGTCCTGCGGTATTAGCATTGCGCTGGGTACAGCGTCAGTTTCCCGTGTTTCGCCCCCCTGGGGTTAAGGATAGCGCTCCGTTAATGAGCGAGCCTGAATGAGTGAGCCTGTCCGAGAAGGAAAAAGCCCTATGAACCCAGTGATAGAACTGCAGCGCGTGACCAAGCGGCACGGTGAACTGGTGCGCCTGGCAGAGATGAACCTGACCATCGAAAAAGGCGAGATGCTTGCCCTGCTAGGCCATAACGGTGCTGGCAAAACAACGATTATGAAGCTGATCCTGGGCCTGATTTCGCCCAGTTCAGGGCACATTGACGTACTGGGCGGTGCTCCCGACGGGCCACATGCCGATAGGCTCCGTCGTCAACTTGGCTACCTGCCCGAAAATGTCACTTTTTATGAACAACTGACCGGGCGCGAAGTGCTTACCTATTTCGCTCGGCTCAAGCAAGCCGAACGCCACCAGATAGCCGAACTGCTTGAGCGTGTCGGCCTGGTTGAAGCGGCTGATCGGCGTGTTAAAACCTACTCCAAAGGGATGCGCCAGCGCTTAGGTTTAGCCCAAGCGCTACTCGGGTCACCACAGCTACTGCTTCTTGATGAGCCAACCACCGGCTTGGACCCTGCCGCTACCCGTGACTTTTATCAAGCTGTTAATGCGCTACGCGACAATGGCTGCACCGTGCTGCTCTCCTCTCACGTGTTGCCAGGTATTGAACCCTATATCGACCGCGCCTTGATTGTTGGCAAAGGGAAGCGCCTAGCCCTGGGTAGCCTTGAGCAGCTAAGGGAGGAGGCGCAGCTTCCTCTAACGTTGCGTATTCACGGCCTGTCGCTGGAAAAGCACTCCACGCTTTGGGCTGAACTATCTACCGAACCGACATTAATCGGTGAACGCTATGTAGACATTAACGTAGCAGCGAGCAATAAAATGCAGGCTCTGCGACGCTTGGCGGCCACATCGTCTGTTGAGGACATCGACATACTGCCCCCTACCCTTGAACACCTGTATACCCACTTTTCCGCCCGCTCTGCCACTGTATTACCAGTGGAAAGCGCATCAGGAGACAACCCATGAAGGCTATGCTCATCGTCGCCGCTAAAGAGTTCCAGGATGGCCTGCGCAATCGTTGGGTACTGGCCATTACGATCATTCTTGCTGCCCTCGCGATGGGGATTGCCTATTTTGGTGCAGCTGCGAGCGGCGGGCTAGGCTTTACCTCGCTAGCCACTACCTTAGTTAGCCTCTCCACGCTGGCTGTTTTCCTCATTCCACTTATCGCCCTGCTGCTCGCTTACGACTCCGTTGTTGGCGAGCAAGAGGCGGGTACCCTGCTGCTGTTGCTAACTTATCCGTTGAGCCGTTCAGCGCTACTATTTGGCAAGTTCCTTGGCCATGGTTTCATACTCGCCGTGGCGACACTGCTCGGCTTTGGCATAGCAGGCGGTATTATCGCACTTGGCACTGAAGGTGTTTCTCTTATCGAATTAAGTGCTGGCGTCGCACGGCTGATCGTCAGCAGCGTACTCCTGGGGTGGGTGTTTTTGGCGTTTGCCTATCTCATCAGCGTAACAGTCAACGAAAAAGCGCGTGCTGCTGGGCTAGCGCTTGGGATTTGGTTCTTGTTCGTGCTGGTATTTGATTTAGTGCTACTGGCCTTGCTAGTTGGCGTCAAACAGGGTGGCCATTGGCTTCCTTACTTGATGCTACTCAACCCAACAGACAGCTTTCGTTTGATTAACCTTGCTGGTTTCGACGCTACTCAACTGGAAAGCGGCATTACTTCGTTGGCTCATCACGGTAACTTCCACCCTGCTTGGCCACTGTTAGCCATGCTGGCATGGGTCGTAGCACCTCTGTTACTGGCCGCACGCCGCTTCCATCGCCATGCTGCTTAACACTCATTAACGAGACTTCACCATGCATGCCATGCTCCCTATCTTTACTCTCATTGCCTTGCTGCTGAGCGGTTGCAACAGTGCCACCGAGAGCGCTGACCTAGCACCACCTCAGCCCATTCACGATGATGATATTTGCCATGTCTGTGGCATGCTGATTCAGCCATTTGAAGGCCCCAAGGGGCAGGCGTTTATGGAGGGCCGTAGCAACGCTTATAAGTTCTGCTCTACGCTGGATATGTTTGTTTTTCTCCAGCAACCCGAGAACCAGGCGCAATTGAGCCACGCCTATGTACACGATATCGGAGTAACTCGCTGGGAATCACCCAGTGATGAAGCGTTCATCCTAGCGAAAGAGGCTTGGTACGTTATTGGGCATAACCGGCGCGGTAGTATGGGCCACAGCTTGGCCCCCTTCTCTACGCGTGAAGATGCCACCCACTTTATAGAAGTGCATGGCGGCGACATCATCACCTATGAAGATATTAACTTAGCCCTTCTTGCTCAGCTTGGCCGTGGCGAGGGAGATGATCACGCCCACCGCCCAGAAGGTGAGTGACCACGCGCTCCAGGCCTACTATTGTCAATCGCCTCCGGCTAAGCCGGAGGCTGGTGAACGCAAGGCCACCCTTTAGGGCAGGTGCGTTAACCGATATTAACGGCTTCGCCCTGGCGATTAAACGCAAGGAGAGAGGTGACATTGCCCATCTGTAAAGACTCCATAATGCGCTGAAGCTGCCGCTCTACCTCGGCGTCATTCTGTGGATCGTCCATAGCGGCAGTGAACATGAGATCCCACTCAACCCCAGTGCGCCGGGACTCTTCCACCAAAGCCTCCATGTTACTCAACTCTTGTGTCGACTTGTCGACACATACCACCGGCACCAGTACGCCTCCTTCCCCCTGTTCAAAACGACGGCGCTGCTCGGCATCGGGGAAGTCGGGCAGCTCCGCACGAACGAACACAAACAGCAGCCGCTGGGGCTTAGGCTGCTGACGAGCTTCCTGCAGCAGATCGGCAAACGTGGCAATTGTCATAACATAGGCCTTTTGGTTACTTTCGTGAGTAAGTCGAGTGCTTATCAAGTACTTATCAATTAATTAACAAGTACTTGTTGAGTATTTATACCGTGCTTATAAAGTTGCTTTATGAGTTTGGATGCCGAACTGTTGTCGCGTCGGAAGCGCGCCTAGCCATACAATCAACTGCTTTCCGCGTAGGAGCTTCAACAAAGAGCCATAACAGCAGCATTACCATGGCAAGGGGAACCAACAGGCTCAATGGGGCGGTGCGCCAACCATACGCTTGGACCACCAACGGTTCCATTTTTAACGAGAACCCTACACCCGCTAGCAGGGCCAATAAGAGTCCAACCAAAAGGCGCAATGGACGCCCTGGCATCCAGCCTTGCGCATGCGCAACGCCCGTTGAGATCACTGCGCTCGCCAACCCGAGTCCAGCACCAATCAGCAGAAACTCCCACGGCTGGCTGGCTAAGCCAAACCAACCGAGCACTAGCGCCAGCCCTACCAGTAGCCACTGCATCAAGCAGCACGTATCGCTGCGCCGAGCCATACACCATGCTGGCCAGGCCACCAAGGCACCGACCCCCAACGGCAGCAGCACGTAGCTAGTGTGCTTTGCAAGCAGACCGTAGAGCGTCCAGCTAGCTACCACTAAGGCACTTGCCATCGGCACTAACAGCACCGCTACCAACAGCTGGTAGCCGTTGACTGGTTCTGCTGATGTCTCCAGCGGCGATAAGGGAGTAAAAGAGGGCATGGTGTTTCCAGCAAGAGTATGAAGACATCGAAAGACATGCCAGAATTGTCGGTAAATGCCGAACTTCGGTCAAAAAGCATCGGAGGTAGTTCGGCTAACCCCAAAGGGATAGCCCGCTTAGCTGGATGAAAATAGTGACAGGCCTCTTTATTACTTATTACGCGTCATTAGGACTGCTATGAAATTACTTCAACGCTCCTTAGTAGCGCGCATTATCGCTTCACTGCTCGCCATTAGCGGCATGGCTTTGATTAGCATCACCTTAACAATGTCTATGTCTAATAGCATTAATGGTGCAGCCGGGGCTATTAACATCTCTGGCTCGTTACGCATGAATGCTTATCAAATTATGGGGACTTTGCAGCGCTTAACCTACACTGCAGAGCAGGAAAATTCACAACTCGACAACCTCATATCCCGTTTTGAACAGCGGCTCTATAACCCTACCCTACAACAAAGCATCCCTAACGATGTTCAGCATGAGCGCTATCGCCAGCTGAAAAAGATCGAAGCCTACTGGCAGCATACGCTGCGCCCTGCTCTGGCCAGCGCGCCCTATGACACTGAGAACGATCTGAGTGCACTGCAAGCGATGATCGACACTATCGTGGTCGATATTGAGACGTTAGTGCTGCTTCTTGAACAAAGCACAGAAGCCAAAGTGCAGCTATTAGGCATGATGCAAGTACTCTTCTTGATGCTGATCGCCATTGTTGTGTTGATTGCTCTGTACGATGTTCGCCATAACCTCGTCGTCCCTTTGCGCCAGCTAATGGTACTTGCGCGGGAAGCATCTCAACGTAATTTCAAACCTCGCTCGCAGCTTCGCGGCAGTGACGAACTAGCCCTGTTAGGGCGGGCGTTCAATAACATGTCTGCCGAGCTAGCCACCAGCTACGCTGACCTAGAAGATAAAATATTGGTTAAAAAGCAGGAGCTTGAACGCAGCAATCAAGCGCTACGAGTTATGCACGACGCTAGCCGCTCACTTTACGGCGGTGGTAATGACCTGTGTTCTAGCGCGGCCCCCATGCTGCGCGAGCTAGAAAAACTACTGAATATTGGGCCAATGCGCCTGTCGCTGAATGATCCTTTTGATCAGCGAGAAATGCCGGTTCTTGAAACCCATTCACGTACCCGACCAGAATATTGCCGCGACCAGGAGTGCCACGCCTGCCTGATTGACCCTGCTCCCTTAGACTTGGTAGCGACAGACCAATCACACTGTTTACTGCTGCCTATTAGTGTGGGCGACACCTTACTGGGCACCTTAGAAGTTTGGTATCACCAGGAGCGACTCAACGATAGCACCCGCCGCATGCTAACCATGCTCGCCGACCAGCTCGCCACGGCGATTTATTTACAAAGGCGCATTGAGGAGCAACAGCACGTCACTTTAATCAATGAGCGCACAATCATCGCACGCGAGCTGCACGACTCGCTGGCACAGTCTCTCTCTTACTTGAAAATGCAAGTGGCACGGCTAGAGCGTATGCAGCAGAAAAATGCCACGCCTGAAACTCAAGCAGCCGTGTGTGATGAGCTGCGTAGTGGCTTAAACAGCGCTTATCGACAGCTGAGAGAGCTACTCACGACGTTTCGGCTTAAGCTGGAAGGACCAGGACTCCAATTCGCACTACGGGAAACCATCGACGAATTCACTCAGCGAATGGGGGTGGAGATAGAGCTTCATTACGATTTACCGCCTTACTTACTCAATCCTAATGAAGAAATTCATGTGCTACAGATTATTCGTGAAGCACTGGCCAATACGCATAAGCATGCCCAAGCTCATTGGGCTGCGGTTACAGTAAAATTTGCTAACGCACAGCTCTTAGTACAAATTGAAGACGATGGCATCGGTCTTAAAGACGATGGCTCACCACCTATGCACTACGGTTTGGTCATTATCCGCGACCGTGCCCATACCCTGAACGGTGACCTTAACATTGCCAATCGTCCCAATGGTGGTACGCGTGTTGAGCTTAACTTTACACCATTGACCGCTCGCTTAATTCAACAACAGCCTTCTTCGGCTGACACCGATTCTCCTTTAGGTACAGGGACCTTTTGATGACACTTTCAACCGCTAATGACACACCTGCCACTCTTTTGATTATTGATGACCACCCGCTATTACGCCGTGGTGTGGCGCAACTGCTTGAGTTGGAAGATGACCTAGAGCTAGTGGGTGAAACGGGCAATCCAGAAGAGGGGCTTGAACTCGCCCACAAATTAGAGCCAGATCTAGTACTGCTTGATTTAAACATGCCAGGCATCAATGGGTTAGAAGCACTGCGCCGCTTACGGGAGGCTGACTATAGCGGACGCATAGTGATGTTTACCGTTTCTGACCATGAGGACGATGTTGTCGCAGCACTACGCACCGGTGCCGACGGCTATCTACTGAAAGATATGGAACCTGACGACATGGTGCGCCAGCTGCGGCAGGCTGCCTTAGGACGCATGGTGATTAGCGAGAGCCTAACCGCTCTGCTGGCGGAAGCGCTACGCAATCAGCGCAGCGCGCCTACTACTCCCGACATTCATAGCCTGACACAACGCGAGCGTGAAATTCTGCAACAGCTTGCGGGTGGCCTTTCCAATAAACTGATCGCCCGCAAGCTGGACATTACCGAAGGTACCGTTAAGGTTCATGTGAAGCACCTGCTCAAAAAGCTCAATTTGCGTTCACGTGTCGAAGCCGCCGTCTGGGCGGTGCAGGAAGGACTCGACCGCTAAACGATTCTGTGTGGTTACCTCCAAAGACTTTTGGGGTACGTTTTACATTCCTCTCCCCTTACCCCGCCCCGTTTTTTCTCTTTAAAATCAATTCACTTTGGCTTTTCAGCGACTACCTCTCAAGTGGTAGGTCGCTGATTTTTCAGATATTTCCACTAGTTTCCCAATTCCTTTCTCGCGCGTATCTTGGATTTTAACCGCTAGATGAAGAAAGGTTTGTTGCTAAGGGGAAACCGCCATGAGTAAAAGAAACGCCGACATTGAGAAGTGGAATGTCGAAGACTCCCAATTTTGGGAGCAGGAAGGCAAACGGGTCGCCAACCGCAACCTATGGATCTCCATACCCAGCCTACTAATGGGCTTTGCTGTCTGGATGATGTGGGGAATGATCACCACCCAGATGCAGAACCTGGGCTTTTCATTCACCGTTAACCAGCTATTTTCCCTGACCGCGCTGGCTGGTCTGGCAGGTGCAACACTGCGTATTCCTGCGTCGTTCATGATTCGTATCGCAGGTGGGCGCAATACGATCTTCCTGACCACGGCGCTACTGATGATACCTGCTGCCGGTACCGGTATTGCCTTAATGAACCCAGGTACGCCGTTCTGGGTATTCCAAGCTTTAGCCCTGCTTTCCGGTATCGGTGGCGGTAACTTCGCTTGCTCAATGAGCAACATCTCCACCTTCTTCCCCAGCAAACAACAGGGCTACGCGCTGGGCATGAATGCGGGCCTCGGCAATTTTGGCGTCACTACCATGCAGATTTTGATCCCGCTGGTAATGACCGTTGGTATTTTCGGCGCGATGGGTGGTTCTCCTATGGAACTGCAAAGCGCCAGTGGCACCTTGATTGGCCGTATTGAAGCAGGTACTGACACCTGGATCCAAAATGCTGGTTTTATCTGGCTCGTGTTTCTGATCCCACTCGCCTTCGCTGGTTGGTTCGGCATGAACAACCTGCGCACCATTACGCCCAACCCCGGCTCACCGCTAGCCGCTTTCAGCAAAATATTGGGGCTTTACGGTGTTGGTTTGGTGACTGCGATCATCGGTATGCTAGCACTCGGCTGGCTGAATATGTGGATTGCGCTACCCCTAACCATTGTGCTGACGCTGGTGCTGTTGCGCCTGATTCCTGGAGATATTAAACCCAATATCCAAAAGCAGTTCGCCATTTTTTCCAATAAACACACTTGGTCGATGACCATTCTCTACATCCTGACTTTCGGCTCCTTTATCGGATTCTCAGCAGCGCTGCCGCTCTCCATTAACGTCATCTTCGGCAGCATGATGGAAACAGCCGCCGATGGCTCGCTGGTTCGTGTGGCCAACCCAGAAGCGCCTAGCGCTTTGACCTGGGCGTGGATAGGCCCCTTTGTGGGCGCGTTAATTCGCCCGTTGGGTGGTTGGATCTCCGATAAAGTAGGCGGCTCCATCGTTACCCAAATTATTTCAGCCATCATGGTCGTCGCTTCCATCGCCACCGGCTATGTGATGATGCAGGCTTATAACGCTACCGACCCGAATCAATTCTTTTGGCTCTTCCTGCTGCTCTTCATTGTTCTCTTTGCTGCCAGCGGCATCGGCAATGGCTCTACTTTCCGCAGCATTGGCGTCATTTTCGACCAGCAACAGAAAGGCCCGGTACTTGGCTGGACCTCCGCTGTTGCTGCCTATGGTGCCTTTATTGCCCCAAGGGTAATGGGTGAGCAGATCCAGGCTGGCACACCGGAGCTTGCCATGTATGGCTTCGCGGTCTTCTACGCCGTCTGTTTGCTCATTAACTGGTGGTTCTACTTGCGCAAGGGTGCCTACGTTAAGAACCCCTAAGCTTCACCTGTCTTTCTATCCCCGGAGCTAGGCTCCGGGTTTTGACCCCCCTACCCACTGCGGGAGGACACCATGAAAATCATGATCGCTTACGACGGTTCGAGAAACGCCAAACTGGCGCTCGCCCAAGTCGTCAATATGTTCCGCTGCAACCAACCCTTGCTAGTCCTTGTTGGGGTGGTAGAGAACCCCCTCGACTCTACGGATAACAACGAGGCGCTTTTCCAACAAGAGCAAGAAGAGCTGAAGCAGCACTTAAAAGAGGGAGTGGCGTTCGCTGTTGGCGAGGGCTTTCATGCCGAGCAGCTGTTAGCCGAAGGGGACGCGCGCAAAATGCTGCTTCAAGCAACCCAAAAGCTCTCACCAGACCTGTTGGTAATTGCACGCCACAGCCATCAGCCTGATGGCGGCATCATTGCCAAATCATTGACTTACTTCGTTGACGAACTCGACTACATGACGTTCGGCAGTGTTAGTTCGTTCCTGGCCCGACGCGCTGAGTGTCCCTTGTTAATTTTGCCTAGCCCCTAACCGGCTACTTCATAACTTTTAGGCCACAGGACGATACGACGATGAAAGTTTCTGCTGTATTCAAATTTCGCAGCCCTGAAATACGGGCACTGCACCTAACCTGGATCGCTTTTTTTATTACGTTCTACGTGTGGTTCAATATGGCGCCGCTTGCATCGAGCATGCTCAAGAGCGTCGATTGGCTCACCACAGACGACCTCAAGCTATTTGCTATTTGTAACGTTGCCTTAACGATTCCTGCCCGTATTATCGTGGGCATGGCGCTGGACCGCTTCGGCCCACGTCGAGTGTTTTCGGTGCTAATGGTCACTATGTCGATCCCTGCATTGGCATTCGCCTTCGGTAATACGATGACCCAGCTGCTGGTGGCACGCCTTGTCTTGAGTTCGATTGGCGCTAGCTTCGTGGTTGGTATCCACATGACAGCGCTATGGTTTAAGCCCAAGGATATTGGCTTCGCTGAAGGCTTCTATGCAGGTTGGGGTAACTTTGGTTCTGCCGTCGCAGCGATGTCACTACCAACCATCGCCCTCAGCATGTATGGCGGCCCCGATGGCTGGCGCTGGGCTATCGCTCAAAGCGCCGTGGTGATGGCCGCGTATGGTGTCTATTACTGGTTCGCTATTACCGATGGTCCAGACGCTCAAGCCCACCGTAAGCCTCGTAAAACGGCTGCGATGGAAGTGAGTTCTTGGGGCGACATGATAAAACTCATTATTTGTACGATCCCCTTGGTCGGCGTACTTGCCATCCTGGTCTGGCGTATCCAGTACATGGGCTATTTATCAACAACCGGGGCGATTATTGCCTATTTGGCTATCATCGCGATTGTTATCTACCAGATTGTGCAGATTCTACGGGTGAACTTGCCCATTCTGCGGAAGGGGGTACCTGAAGACGATAAGTACTCGTTCAACAGCGTTGCCGCGCTTAACAGCACCTATTTTGCTAACTTTGGCGCTGAGCTAGCAGTGGTATCCATGTTACCCATGTTCTTCGAGGAAACGTGGGGGCTAAATGCCGCCACCGCTGGCCTCATTGCCGCCTCATTCGCCTTTGTTAACCTGGTAGCACGCCCTATGGGCGGTATGGTTTCCGACCGTATGGGCAATAGGCGCTTCGTTATGCTGTGCTACATGTTTGGCATTAGCGTAGGCTTCTTACTGATGGCGATGCTGAACTCTAGCTGGCCGCTGTTTTTGGCAATTCTCGTCACTATTGGCACTTCGATTTTCGTGCAGGGTGCCGAAGGGGCAACTTTCGGGATCATTCCCTCTATTAAACGCCGCATTACTGGGCAGATCTCCGGTATGGCAGGTGCCTATGGAAACGTGGGCGCGGTGGTTTACTTAACCATCTTCACCTTTGTCACACCCACCCAGTTCTTCTACATCATTGCCACCGGTGCCTTCATCAGCTGGGTGATTTGCCTAGTGTGGCTCAAAGAGCCGGAAGGAGCTTTTGATGATGAGTATTACGTCTCTTCCGTCGATCGAGCCATCGAAGAGCAGTATTTGCAGGAAGCCAAGTCCTAAACGTAAGTCCTAAACAAATAGAGATTACCCGACATCAACCCACCACCTAAAGCCATGTGGTGTTACAAGTCCAAGCCGTTACCGAAAGGTAGCGGCTTTTTTGTACTGCCCTGCTTTATTTCTTTCTCGTTCCTTGAATCTATACACGGCTGCCTGCATATCATGCAGTAACCTTTTTTATGCAATGCAGAGTTTACCCATGTCGATTATTGATCCCCGCACTGGCAATCCGCTAAGCGCCGAGCCTGCGACGAACGCTAATGCACCAGCAGATGGCGAGCGCCCGACAGTCACGCGCGAAGAAGTCATCATTGAGCTCAACGCCGGCAATATCCAACAGGTGCTGGAAGCTTCCATGCAGGTGCCGGTACTGCTGGATTGCTGGGCGCCCTGGTGCGAGCCGTGTAAAAACCTGATGCCGGTGCTTGAGAAGCTGGCCGTTGAGTATGGCGGCGCGTTTCTGCTAGCCACGCTGGATGTCGAGGCCAACCCAGAGATTGCAGGCCAGCTTGGCGTGCGTTCGGTACCGGATGTGAAGCTAGTGAGCCAAGGCGGCTTGGTGGATAGTTTCCAGGGCGCGCTACCCGAGAAAGAGGTGCGCGAGTGGCTCAACCGCTACTTCCCAGCCCCCGGTGACGCACCGCCCAGCCCCGAAGAGCAGGCAGAGGAAGCCTTGAGCGCTGGCGATGCCGCAGGCGCACGGGAAATTTACCAAACGCTGATTGGTCAATACCCGGAACATTACGCCTACCACATTGGCCTTGCCAAAGCGCTGGTGGCGGAAGGGCGTGGTGAAGAAGCCCGCAGCGTGCTGGATAACCTGCCGCCAGAGGAGCGCGATGCGGCACCTGCCCGTGGCGTCCGCGCCAGCATCGAGTTCAGCGAACAGGCACTCTCAACAGAAGAGATCGCCGCACTAGGTGACCGCACCGACAGCGAAGCCCAATACCAGCGGGCGCTTCGCCAAGTGGCCGATGGCCAGTACGATGCAGGCCTGGAAGCACTGCTGGCGCTGATGAAGCAGGACCGCGCCTATAACGATGACGCAGCCCGCAAAACGCTGCTACAGGTCTTTGACGCCCTGGGTGCCGATCACCCTCTCACGGTCACCTACCGCCGCAAGCTGTTCGCCCTGCTCTATTGATGCCGCTACGTGACCGGCGCGCCGTATCACGCTTTTAACAACGCATCCATCCGTGATAACGCCGCTTCCAGCTGGGAAGCGGTGGTTCCGAAGTTCAGCCGCACGAACCCAGGGCAGCCAAAGGCCGCACCGTCAGACAGGGCCACGCCCGCCTGCTCCAGCAGCGTTTTGGCAGGGGACTCCCCCAAGCCCGCTTCGCGCATATCCAGCCACGCCAAGTAAGTGGACTCAGGCGTGCTCAGCGAGACGCCGGGCCACGTTGCCACACGCGCTTCTAGCGCTGCCCGATGACTGCGTAGAACGTCCAGCAGCGCTTGTCGCCAGCGCTCACCCTCTCGATATGCCGCCTCAGCGGCCACCAACCCCAGCACGTTGCCATCCGGTAAAAACCCTTTCGTGGCCGCGGCAAAGCGCTTTCGTAGCGTGGCATCGGGGATAACCGCGCAGGCGCTCGTCAGACCGGCCAAATTAAACGTTTTCGACGGTGCCCACAGGGTAATCGTGCGTTTGGCAAGCTTAGGGAACAGCGCGGCCAGAGGACGGTGGCGTGCTCCTTCATCCAGCAGCAAATCACAGTGCAGCTCATCGGAGACCACCCATAAATCATAGCGCTCGACCAAGGCAGCCAACTGTTCAAGCTCTTGTAGCGTCCATACGCGGCCGGTGGGGTTATGCGGGTGACACCAGAGCAATAGCCGGGTTTGCGGGGTAATAGCCGCTTCTAGCGCTTCGATATCCAGCCGCCAAGGCTCGCCAGGGGCGGCAGGCTCCGCTAACATCGCCTGTTGCGCTAGCCGCCCGGTGCGCTCGGCCACGGCCAGAAAAGGCGGGTAGATCGGCGCAATGGTGAGCACGCCCTCGCCTGGCTGCGTTAACGCCATGGCGGCAAAGTGCAGCGCGGGCACCACGCCTGGCAACCACTGCTGCCACGCCGGCTCAATGGGCCATGCATAGTGGTGGGCGCTCCACTGGCAGAGGGCATCAGTTAACGTGGCGGGCACTTCGCCGTAGCCATAAACGCCGTGGGCCACCCGCCGCTGCAGCGCGTCGATCACCGCAGGCGGCGAGTGAAAGTCCATATCCGCCACCCAGAGCGGCAGCACATCCGCCGCGTAGCGGTGCCATTTCTGCGAGGCGTAATTTCCTTCGGGAGCGCGCCGCTCAACGGGCGTGGCAAAATCAAACGCCATGACACATCTCACTTATTTCCACGGGAGTAGACACTGAGCATGCCGCAAGATGACTTTTATACCAAGATGCGCGCAGGCCTATCGGCGCTGTTGCGGCAGTGGCGCTCGTTGGGTCAGGCAGATGCCGACCAGCTGGCGCTGATTCTGGCGGAAACCGCTAGGGTCGCCAAACTGGGCACCCCCGATGCCACGCCTAGCGGTGCGACGCTGGAGCAGTGGAGCCAAGACCAGCAGGGTGAAATGCCGCTGTGGGCGCCGCGCACGGCGGTTTTTCTGCTGAACCAGATGCCTGCCCGGCCGACCCCGCAAAGCGACGAAGAAGCCTGCGCCTGGGCTTACTGCTGGCTGCGTAACCGCTCGTTCGACTCACTGGGCGCTGCCCGTGCCGCCCTGCCTGCCCACTTAACCGAACCGTTGGCCGAGGCGCTGGAAGCCGCCTGGCGCGACCAGCAGGGGCTTAGGCTGGTATAACCTTCAGCGCCGTTTACGCACCGGTGATTTCGGTTTAAAGCCCGCAGGCTTGGTAGCGAGCCAATCCACAAAGGCACGGATATCAGTATCATTCATCAGTGCTTCTAAACTGGCAAAGCGGTCGGCTAGCTCGCGCTCGCTATACAGGCGGTGAATATGCTTATGGCAGGGGTGACAGAGCCACACAATGGCGGTTAGCCGCTCTTCACGGCTGTAGCGTTTCTGATAGCGCGGCTTATTATGCAGCGTCCGCGGGATGAGATGATGCTTGGTGAGTGGCGTGCCACGTTGGCACAGTTCGCAGCCATCCGGTTTGGGTGGCGGAGAAAGCGCGTGGGTGCCTGAGGGATTGGCAGGAGTCACGGTAACAGCCTCAAACGCTGGCAATATCTCAACGGTTAATAGCACTTAAAGCGTTAAAAATCAGTAGCTCAAGCATAGTAAACACATAATAAACGTAAGGAAAACGCCGCATGGTAGAAGTACCCCTCACTTGGCAGCTGGCAAAGTTCGGGCTCTCCGTCAGTATGGTATTGGGTTTAGGTGCTATCGCTGTCCGCGCCAGCCCGCGTATAGCTGGACTACTGGCAGGTTACCCATTAGGCACTGCGCTGGCCCTGTTTTTTATCGGCTTGGAAATCTCACCCAGCTTTGCCACCCAAAGCGCTGTGCATACGCTAGCTGGTTTCACCGCGACCATGGCATTAGGCGCAGGCTATTTAGTGATGGGCCGCCAACCCGGTATTAAAGGCATTACAGGTGGTCTGCTGGGCGGCTTTGCCGCGTGGCTAATCATGAGCACCCTGCTGGCACAATTCAGCTTTACACGCCTGAGTGGCACGCTGGTCACGCTATGTGCCATTGGCATCTTTAGCTGGCTGTTTCGCACTATCCCTGATGTTAAGAGCCAAGCGAGTAGTGTCTTTTCCTGGCCTGCGCTAGCAACGCGCGCTGGGCTTGCCACTGCCATCATTTTTATCATCACCAGTATTGCCCACTGGTTGCCCCCAGAGTGGGCAGGCACCCTAGCAGCTTTTCCCGTCACTATGCTGCCGTTTTTACTCATTCTCCACTTAGGTCATGGCTATGGCCCTGTTGCGACCGTCATAAAACATTATCCTATGGGCCTTGGCTCGCTACTTAGTTATACCCTATGCGTTTCTTACACCTACAGTACGTTGGGGCTGTTCTGGGGAACGCTGGCTGGATTTCTCGCCGCTACGTTATGGCTCCTAAGTTGGATGCAGCTAACCGCTTGGTATCAGCGCCGCAACGCTTGACCAAGCGCTCGCTAGGGTTAATTCTGAGCAGTGTTTCTGCGTTGATTTCACTAACAATAAGGATATCGCTATGTTTACCCGCATCATTGAGCCAGCTTTTTACGATACGGATGCCCTGGGCCATATTAATAACACCCGCCTGCCCGCCTGGTTTGAACTAGCACGTAATGACCTCTTCAAGCTCTTTACCCCTGACCTGAACCCAAAGCAGTGGCGCTTAATCATGGCCCGCATGGAAGTGGATTACCGCGCTGAACTGTTTTACGGCCACGATATCGAAATTCGTACCTACTTAACCCGTTTGGGTAACAGCTCGTTTACTGTCACCCAAGAAGCACGGCAACATGGTACGCTGACCAACCTAGGCCATACGGTGATGGTGCAGTATGACCATCAAGAAAAGCGTGCCGTGCCTATTGAAGGCAAGCTGCGCGAGGCGCTTGAGGCGCATTTGGATACCGCGCCAGCCCCTGCTTAATTTTTCTCGCCGTTTGGCGAGGCACTCCAGGAGCACCCATGGCTATCCGCTATAATCTCTGGATTGATCCTGACAACACGGCGCAGCATCGCGCCGTGGAAGCCGATCTTGAGCGCTACTTTATGGAGCGCTTCGCCGATTACCCGCATATCCGCTTGTTCGGCGCAGACCCCTACGATTATGATGCCCCGTTCAATCGACTTTATGACGTGCTAATGGCCCGCGCGGCAGAGTACTGCGAGGAGAGGTGGCGCTATGTTGCCTCCCCAGAGCAGCTTAACCGCTGTTTCTTCCGGGCCGTTGGCCGTTCCAACAAGTTTATCCAAGACGACCGCAAGTGAGACCTCTAAGCAATGGTAATTCGTACCGACCAAGCACCCGACGAGCGCCAGCTGGCGATTATTACCCAACAGCTCGGGCGAGCGCCTCGCGGTATTGAAGCCGTTGCAGCCGCCGATCCCCACGGCACACCGCTAGTTCTGAGGATGGCGCCCATTGTGGATGGTAAGCCTTTCCCCACTCTTTATTGGCTCTGCTCCGACCTGCTGAAAATCGAAATCTCGCGTATTGAAGCCGTCGGCGTGATCAAATCGCTAGAGCAGCGCTTGCAGGAAGAGCCTGATTTTCTGGAAGCTTATCGACAAAGCCACCAGGACTACGTGGCCGCCCGCTGGCGCTTTATGAGCGATGCCCAGCGCGAAGAAGTAGCTCGCCTGGGCTATACCGACGTGCTCACCGAACGCGGTGTTGGCGGTATTAGTAACTGGCAGCAGGTGCGCTGCCTGCACACCCAATACGCCCATCATCTATGCGGGCATAATGTTATTGGGCAGTGGATGGACGAACACTACGACGTTCAACGCTGCCTAGGTTAACGCTTTACCCTATCGTCCGCTGGCCCACTATTCACTCCTCTGCGATAAGGACGCCTCCACTATGTCACGCATCTGTGTTTACCTCGGCTCACGGGAGGGCAACAGCCCAGCCTTTCGCCAAGCTGCCAACGCGCTCGGCACTGCCCTTGGGCAGCGCGGCCACACGTTAGTCTATGGCGGCGCGCGCATTGGGCTGATGGGTGAGTTGGCCAACGCGACACTGGCAGCGGGTGGAGAGGTGATTGGCGTCATGCCAGACCATTTGGTGGAGCGGGAACAGGCGCATTTTGGCTTAACAGAATTGATTCGCGTGCCGAATATGCACGAGCGTAAAGCCACCATGGCGGCCAACGCCGACGCGTTTATCGCTCTGCCTGGGGGCATTGGCACGTTTGAGGAGCTATTTGAGATTTGGACCTGGGGCTATTTGGGGTTACACAATAAACCGCTGGGCCTACTGGACACCGATAGCTTTTATGCCCCGCTGCTGGCGTTCCTGGATAACACAGTGGGCCACGGTTTTCTGGCGCAAACTACCCGGGATATGCTGCTCGATGCCCCCACCCCAGGCCAGTTGCTAGACGCTTTAGAAGCTCAGCTGGTGTAAACAAAGGGCCGACAAGCACGGCTCAATGTATAGAAAGCTTATGCGCTACCTGCCAGCGCCAGGGTGCGCTGATAGGTCAGTTGAAGGAGACGGGCATCTTCCCCGGCACGATGGCGGTGGATGCCCCATTCGGCCACTACGGCCTCTTTGGTATCGCTCCACAGCGCCTGCTGCGCTTCGCTAAGCAATATACGCAGCGCTTCCAGGCGAAAGCGTGGCAGCATACCCGCATGATGAAACAGCAACGATAGCCATGTATTGTCATAGCCCCAGCTATCGCTATAAGCCTTACCCAGCTCACGCAGCTCGTCATTGAGCCACTGCGCTACCTGGCGCACCGGATAACCCTCTTTCATCAGCCTATCCCGGGAAATACCGTGTAAAAGCTCTGCTTTTGGGTCCCAGTGGGTCCACTCATCCAACGGCTGAATAAGAAACGCGCAGCAGCTACCGTCGGCACGGGCAATGCCAACTTCAATGGGGTAACTGCCGCGCCCGAATCCGGACGCTTCAATATCTAGCACTGTGGGTAGCGTCTCGGACACTGACTTCCTCTTTTATGAATCGCAACCTGGCGTGCGCTTTAAGCAACCGCCATTTCCACTGCAGGCTGGCGCTCTGCTACACGCTGCCAGTAATCGGCCTGCTCATTATCTACCGCTAAGCCTAGCTCACCTAGCCGGTAAGCCCGCGCTAGACGCTCCGCCGCCAAATAGTGCCCTGCCTGTGCCGCACGGGCATACCACGTGACGGCATAATCTTCACGACGCGGGTACTGAACACAGCCATGCTCATGAATTTTCGCGAGCTGATACTGCGACTTTACATCGCCCGCCTGGGCGGCTTCCAGTACATAGCGTGCGCCAAGGGCCTTGTCCTGAGGAGACAGGCTGCGGTGAAACAGCATGTGTCCATAAATGGATTGCGCATCCGGGTGCCCTGCTTCTGCACACCGCTTAAATAGTCGCATGGTCAAGCGCTGCGTACGCGGTGAGCGGGGTAATAACCAACGAGAGTGAAACAGCTGCTCGGCTAGACGAAACTCCAACCGGGTAAACAACGATGATGCCTGCGGCATGGCAAACCACCCTGCCTATCTGTTGAGATCTTCGGCTAACCATCTCGCCTACAGCGACGGCTAACCACACGATAAACCGGCACTTGGCCGGTCGATGGGCTGGCAAGCATACGCCTGCCTTCGCTATGACTCAACCCTTTGACCTCCTCCCCTTCCTCAGCTGCTTAGGAAGCTGCCGCCTGCGGCGGAAAGAAAGGGGATTCCCTGGTTGTCGCCTTCCAGGTTCCTGCTTCGCTGTCCGTTGCCTTCAATGCCTTGGCATTGACGGTCTTACACAAACTCAACAGGCGTCAATTCCCGAGGGCCCCTCGGTATTTGCTGCAACTCTCGGCACCGGCGAGTAGCGCGGTGCCGGCTTGTAGGATGTTTCGAGCGGCATTGAGGTCACGGTCAATGCCCTGGATGCCGCAGCTTGGGCAATCCCAAACGCGCACATCGAGCGGCAGGGCCTCCCGCACAAAGCCGCAGCCATGGCAGCGCTTGCTACTGGGGTACCAGCGGTCGATCTGGACAAACTGCCGTCCCGCCCACGCCGCTTTGTACTCAAGCTGGCGAACCAACTCCCCCCAGCCGACATCGCTGATCGCTTTGGAAAGGTGACGGTTTTTAACCAGGTTCTTCACCTGCAAACTCTCCGCCGCGATCACTTGGTTGTCGTTCACGATCTGGCGGGTGAGTTGATGCAGGTGGTCACGCCGAGTATCGGCAATCTTGGCATGGCATTTAGCCACTTTTAACCGCACCTTGGCGCGGTTATTCGAACCTTTTTGCTTACGGCTCAATTGCCGCTGCGCCCGCGCCAGCTTGCGCGCATAGCGTGCCGTATGGCGGGGATTGTTAACCCGCTTTCCGTCACTGGTCACAAATAGGTCTTTCAGCCCCAGGACGATACCGACCATTTTGGGCGTGATCGGCAGCGCTTCAGTGTCCACTTTGCACAGGCAGCTAATGAAGTAACGACCAGCGCGGTCTTTGGAAACGGTCACCGTGCTGGGTGCCGAGGGCAGGTCGCGGCTCCAGCGGATGTTGAGCGGTTCGCGGCACTTGGCCAGCGTGATCTGACCATTGCGGTACGAAAACGCCGAACTGGCAAAGGTGGCCGACTGCCGGTGTTTCTTGGATGTAAAGTGGGGGTAGCGTGCCCGTTTGGCAAAGAAGTGTTTGAACGCGGTTTGCTGATGGCGCAAGCATTGCTGCAACGGCACCGAACTAACCTCAGTTAGAAAGGCGGTGTCCGGCTGCTTCTTGAGTTGCGTCAGGAACGCACTGGCGTCGTGATAGCCGATTTTCTCCTGGCGCTGATAGAACGCATTGGTGCGATAGCGCAGCACCGTGTTCCAGACAAACCGCACGCACCCGAACGTCTGCGCCAGCAGGGTTGCCTGCTCGGGCGTCGGATAGAAACGGTATCTGTAGGCGCGTTCGATTGTCATGGCTTACACATTAGCCATCTAGTGGTAAGAAAACAAGGCGTCCTGGCGGACGCCGCGCTATCCATCCGCTCACTCAAAGATAAGCGGTTTTCCGCGCTGACTGATAATTTGCTGCTTTTGTAGAGCCTCGCTAACATGCCCTCCACACGCTAATAACGGCGGCGCTCATCGCCGCCAACCCGGCGCTTTTTTTCGCCTTAACGAGGAGACAACCATGCAAACGCGCCCTCTGGGTAGAACCGGAATTGAGGTCAGCCGACTCTGTTTAGGCACCATGACCTTTGGCGAGCAAAACAGCGAGGCCGATGCCCATGAACAGCTCGACCGCGCAGTGGCATTCGGTATCAACTTTATCGACACCGCTGAAATGTACCCTGTTCCTCCTAAAGCGGACACCCAGGGCTTAACAGAGACTTATATCGGCAGCTGGCTGAAAGCCCGTGGCGCTAGGGATGACGTTATTATTGCCACGAAAGCCGCAGGACCGGGTTTAGAACATATTCGCGGTGGCCCCAAAATGAGCCGTGACCACCTCCACCAAGCCATTGATACCAGTCTTGCACGGTTGCAAACCGATTACGTTGATCTTTACCAACTGCACTGGCCCGACCGCAACACCAACTTTTTCGGCAAGCTCGGCTACACCCACGCCGAGCAGGAAGAGGCGACGCCGCTGGAAGAGACGCTCTCCGCCCTGAAAGAGCTGGTCGATGCTGGTAAGGTTCGCGCCATTGGTCTTTCCAATGAAACCCCCTGGGGCGTCATGCGAATGCTCCAGCTCTCTGATCAGCTAGGCCTTCCCCGCGTCGCCTCTATCCAAAACCCCTACAACCTGCTGAACCGCTCGTTTGAAGTCGGCTTGGCGGAAATTGCCCATCGTGAGGATGTGGGCCTGCTGGCTTACTCACCGCTGGGGTTCGGCGTGCTGTCAGGCAAGTATCTTAATGGTGCCCAGCCGCCAAAAGGCCGTTTGACCCTCTATGAACGCTTTAAGCGCTATACCTCACCAGAGGCGGAAGCCGCGACCCAAGCGTACGTCAACTTAGCCAAGGAGCACGGGCTTGACCCCGCACAAATGGCGCTGGCGTTTGTGAACTCGCGCAGCTTCCTCACCAGTAACATTATTGGTGCCACCACCATGGATCAATTGGAGAGCAATCTCGCCAGCGAAAGTTTGAAACTGGATGACGAAGTGCTAACTGCAATCGACGATATCCATCGCCGTATGTCAAATCCCTGCCCTTAACCGCCCCTATCGAGCCGATAGCCTCGGCCGCCGCCGAGGCTTGGTATAATCACCCCAACATTCATTTTTCTCGTTACCTTTCCCCGCTACGATCACACCCGAGTAGCGACTCCCTTCTGTCACGGCATAAGGAGCACGCCATGCTGAGCGTTATTTCACCCGCCAAAACGCTGGATTTTGAAACACCGTCTACAACCGACGACGTCACCCAACCCGATTTTCTTGACCAGAGCCAGCCACTAATTGACATTTTGCGGGGTTACTCACCTCAGCAGCTTAGCGATTTAATGGGCATCAGCGATAAACTGGCTGGGCTGAATGCGGCTCGTTTTGCCGATTGGCAACCGCCCTTCTCGCTTGAAAATGCCAAGCCCGCTGTTCAAGCCTTTCAGGGGGACGTATACACCGGCCTTGAAGCAGAGACGTTTAGCGATGCGGATAATCAGTTTGCCCAGCAGCATTTACGCATTTTGTCGGGGCTTTACGGCTTATTGCGCCCGCTGGATCTTATTCAGCCGTACCGGCTGGAAATGGGGACTAAGCTGCCTAACGCCGCAGGCAAGGACCTTTACGCTTACTGGAAGCCCACATTAACCACGGCGCTAAATCACGCTATTGCAGAGAGCGGCTCGAAAGTGTTGGTCAACTTAGCATCCAACGAGTACTTCAAAGCCGTGGATGCTAAGAAGCTGGATGCACGGGTGATCACCCCGGTCTTTAAAGACGAGAAGAACGGCACTTTTAAGATTATCAGTTTCTACGCCAAAAAAGCCCGCGGCTTAATGAGCGCCTGGATAATCCGCCAGCAAATCAACGAGCCCGAAGCGCTAACGGGCTTCGATGTAGCGGGTTACCGTTTTGATGCTGCGGCCTCGGAAGGCGATACCCTCGTCTTCACACGCCGGGAAACCGATCGGTAAGGTCAGAAAAACCTTACTTTTTGGGCGGCTCGCGGCTTAAGAAACCGCCTGTGCACATCTTTAAAAGTGGCTGTATCGCAGCGGTAGAGCCACTCATAGGCCACCATATCGGCAGTGACTGCCACCGCTCCGTTTGCACAAGCCCGTTCCCGAGCCAAGCGTGCTTCTTCCGGCCGGCGGCTGGCGGTCGCTTCGCTTAGCCAAAAAACGTCATACCCAGCTTCTAACAAACCAAGTGCGCTCTGCAGCACGCAGATGTGCGCCTCTGTGCCGCAAATCACCACCTGTTGACGCCCAAGCGCTGCCAGCGCCTGTTTGAAGGCTGGCTCTTCTGCCGCGCTAAAGTGTAGCTTCTGCCATACTTCATGCTCTCCTAAGCCCGCCAACAGCGTTGGCGCAGTGCCACCCAGCCTTTCAGGATACTGCTCGGTCAGCCATACCGGCACTTGCAACGTATTGGCAATGCCAGCCAGCCACCCGGCCTCTTTTATGGCAGCCTCACCGCCCTCAATCACAGGCAGCAGACCGGCTTGAAAGTCGATCATTAATAGGACGGTTTGAGTCTGGTCTAAACGCACTTTTTGCTCCTTTTTTTGTCTTTATAGTCAATCCCACCATCACCCAGGCGAGGCATTACACGGTAAACTGACGCCTGACTACTTTCTACGCGCTTCTCACACAAGTGTGAAGCACCCTTTGCATCCTCATTGGAGAATCAATATGTTAAGGCAATTCTTTGTCATGCTACTGGTTAGCGTTATGGGCTTTAGCGCCGCAATTGAACACGCCGAGGCACGCCGCCTAGGTGGTGGTAGCAGTATGGGCAGCGTGTCACGCTCCGCCGACCGGCCGGCCAGCACGCCTGCACAGCAACAGGCCCAAGGTACCCAGCAGCAAGGCGCAGGCGCTGCTACGGCTCGCCGTGGTGGTATGGGCGGTATGATTGGTGGCTTACTGGCAGGCGGTTTGCTAGCTGCGCTGTTCTTCGGCGGTGCCTTTGATGAGCTGCGCATCATGGATTTACTGTTGATGGCCGGTGTCGCAGCGCTGGCTATCTTCGCGTTCCGCGCTTTTATGCGGCAACGCCGTCCTGCGCCGGCAACCGCTACAGGCTACCAGCGCGAATGCCAGGAAACTCAGCACACCCCCAACAACTTCTCTGCGGCCCCTGGCAGCTTGGCGGGCGGCTTACAGAGCACGCCTGCCTGGTTTGATAAAGAGCGCTTCCTCGGTGGTGCTAAAGAGCATTTTATGACGCTCCAGCGCGCTTGGGATAATAACGACTTCAGCCAGATCCAAGAGTATGTTACTCCCGAACTCTACAACCTACTGCGACAAGAGCGTGCCGAGCAGCCTGCTAACAATCGTACCGAGATAGTTCGGCTATTTGCGGAGCTAGGCGATATTAACGAGTATGACGGCTACGCTGAAGCAACCGTTATTTTCCACGGTGTTCTGGAAGAGAATGGTGAGCAAACCGAGTTCAACGAAACATGGCACTTGACCCGCACGATGCGCGACCAAGCCCCTTGGTACTTGCAGGGTATCGAGCAAAACCCAGGCGCGTAACAGTGCTACTTCCATAAGCGCAGTAACTACTCTGATAAAAGTATGACTGCCTTAAAACGCAAAACAGCCGCTTCTTGCGGCTGTTTTTGTATTAGTGAAATATCAATATTCTGAACCGAAAGAGGCGCTCGTTAGTCCTCTGCAGACTCTTCAAGATCCTCGCCCATCTCTTCTAAGCTTTCACCCGCATCTTCCATGCTCTCATCAATGTTTTCGCCTGCCTCTTCAGCAGGGCCTTGATTATCACAGGCAGCCAAGCCGCCCATCATCATGGCCATCAGTAGCGCAACTGCAAGCTTCTTCATCAACGGGGTACTCATATCGCCTCTCCTCCTGAGATGCTGCTTCAATGATAGGTACCCACTCATCCTAGTTGCTAGGCGGCACTCCCGCCACTCATACCTAGTAACCTATTGTTATTTAAATTATTAAAACAGATGTTTAAAGGAAGCTTTGTGCATAGTGTATAGCCAAGTGACCAGCGTTAGATCTAAATTACCCACACAGCAAAAAGCCCCGAGCACGGTGTGCTCGGGGCTTTTGTTGGGTGCAAACAAATCACCCAACCGGTTGGCTGGGTGGTTTGCAAAATAGGTGCCTGACGATGACCTACTCTCGCATGGGGAGACCCCACACTACCATCGGCGCTAAGCGGTTTCACTGCTGAGTTCGGCATGGGATCAGGTGGTTCACGCGTGCTATGGTCGTCAGGCGTAACGGGTAATGCATATCATGCTGTGTTAGGTGATCGTCTCTTTGGCAAGCCTTGGCTTGCGCGTGCGTATCCGGTGTTCTGAGTGGCTGTCCACTCGATCGTTATCACTGCGCCCAGACCCCTTGGGTGTTATAGGGTCAAGCCTCACGGGCCATTAGTACACGTTAGCTCAACGCCTTGCAGCGCTTCCACACCGTGCCTATCGACCAGCTGGTCTCGCTGGGCCCTTTAGGAGGCTCACGGCCTCGGGGATGTCTCATCTTGAAGGGGGCTTCCCGCTTAGATGCCTTCAGCGGTTATCCCGTCCGACCATAGCTACCCGGCAATGCCACTGGCGTGACAACCGGAACACCAGAGGGTCGTCCACTCCGGTCCTCTCGTACTAGGAGCAGCTCTTCTCAAACATCCAACGCCCACGGCAGATAGGGACCGAACTGTCTCACGACGTTCTAAACCCAGCTCGCGTACCACTTTAAATGGCGAACAGCCATACCCTTGGGACCGACTTCAGCCCCAGGATGTGATGAGCCGACATCGAGGTGCCAAACACCGCCGTCGATGTGAACTCTTGGGCGGTATCAGCCTGTTATCCCCGGAGTACCTTTTATCCGTTGAGCGATGGCCCTTCCATACAGAACCACCGGATCACTAGAACCTGCTTTCGCACCTGCTCGACGTGTCTGTCTCGCAGTCAAGCACCCTTATGCTCTTGCACTCATTGCACGATGTCCGACCGTGCTGAGGGTACCTTCGTGCTCCTCCGTTACGCTTTGGGAGGAGACCGCCCCAGTCAAACTACCCACCACACACTGTCCTCGATCCGGATCACGGACCTGAGTGAGAACGCCAATGATGCCAGGCTGGTATTTCAAGGTTGGCTCCACCCGAACTGGCGTCCGGGTTTCCAAGCCTCCCAGCTATCCTACACAGGCAACATCAGCGTCCAGTGTGAAGCTATAGTAAAGGTTCACGGGGTCTTTCCGTCTAGCCGCGGGTACACCGCATCTTCACGGCGATTTCAATTTCACTGAGTCTCGGGTGGAGACAGCGTGGCCATCATTACGCCATTCGTGCAGGTCGGAACTTACCCGACAAGGAATTTCGCTACCTTAGGACCGTTATAGTTACGGCCGCCGTTTACCGGGGCTTCGATCAAGAGCTTCGGCCGAGGCCTAACACCATCACTTAACCTTCCGGCACCGGGCAGGCGTCACACCCTATACGTCCGCTTGCGCGTTAGCAGAGTGCTGTGTTTTTACTAAACAGTTGCAGCCACCTGGTATCTTCGACCGGTTCGGGCTGAGGAAGCAAGTTCCCTTACCCTACGCCGGCGTGCCTTCTCCCGAAGTTACGGCACCATTTTGCCTAGTTCCTTCACCCGAGTTCTCTCAAGCGCCTTGGGATTCTCACCCTGACCACCTGTGTCGGTTTGGGGTACGGTCGCACATGATCTGAAGCTTAGAGGCTTTTCCTGGAAGCGTGGCATCAATGACTTCGACACCGGGGTGTCTTCGTCTCGTCTCTCGGCCTTGGCGTCCCGGATTTACCTAAGACACCAGCCTACTGACTTTCACCAGGACAACCAACGCCTGGCTCACCTAGCCTTCTCCGTCCCCCCATCGCAATCATGTCCGGTACGGGAATATTGACCCGTTTCCCATCGACTACGCCTTTCGGCCTCGCCTTAGGGGCCGACTCACTCTGCTCCGATTAGCGTCGAACAGAAACCCTTGGTCTTCCGGCGAGGGAGTTTTTCACTCCCTTTATCGTTACTCATGTCAGCATTCGCACTCGTGATACCTCCAGCATGCTTCTCAACACACCTTCATTGGCTTACACGACGCTCCTCTACCGCTCATCCAGAGGATGAACCCGTAGCTTCGGTACCTGGTTTAGCCCCGTTACATCTTCCGCGCAGGCCGACTCGACTAGTGAGCTATTACGCTTTCTTTAAAGGATGGCTGCTTCTAAGCCAACCTCCTAGCTGTCTGAGCCTTCCCACATCGTTTCCCACTTAACCAGGATTTGGGGACCTTAGCTGACGGTCTGGGTTGTTTCCCTTTTCACGACGGACGTTAGCACCCGCCGTGTGTCTCCCACGCTGGCACTCACCGGTATTCGGAGTTTGCCTCGGGTTGGTAAGTCGGGATGACCCCCTAGCCGAAACAGTGCTCTACCCCCGGTGGTGATACGTGAGGCGCTACCTAAATAGCTTTCGAGGAGAACCAGCTATCTCCGAGCTTGATTAGCCTTTCACTCCGATCCACAAGTCATCCAAATCTTTTTCAACAGATCCTGGTTCGGGCCTCCAGTTGATGTTACTCAACCTTCACCCTGCTCATGGATAGATCGCTCGGTTTCGGGTCTATATCCAGCGACTGTGTCGCCCAGTTAAGACTCGGTTTCCCTACGGCTCCCCTATACGGTTAACCTCGCCACTGAATATAAGTCGCTGACCCATTATACAAAAGGTACGCAGTCACGGAACAAAGTCCGCTCCTACTGCTTGTACGCACACGGTTTCAGGATCTATTTCACTCCCCTCTCCGGGGTTCTTTTCGCCTTTCCCTCACGGTACTGGTTCACTATCGGTCAGCCAGGAGTATTTAGCCTTGGAGGATGGTCCCCCCGTCTTCAGTCAAGGTTTCTCGTGCCCCGACCTACTCGATTTCACGTGATCAGATTTTCGGCTACGGGGCTATCACCCGCTATGGCCGTGCTTCCCAGCACGTTCGCCTAATCCGTCACACGCTTAAGGGCTGGTCCCCGTTCGCTCGCCGCTACTAGGGGAATCTCGGTTGATTTCTTTTCCTCAGGGTACTTAGATGTTTCAGTTCCCCTGGTTCGCCTCCTACGCCTATATATTCAGCGTAGGATACTCAGCTGGTGCTGAGTGGGTTTCCCCATTCAGAGATGTCCGGGTCACAGGTTGTTTGCCACCTCACCGAACCTTATCGCAGGCTACCACGTCTTTCATCGCCTCTGGCTGCCTAGGCATCCACCGTGTGCGCTTCATTGCTTGACCCTATAACCCGAAGGGGTCTGGTATCGCGCAATGATAACGATTGCCGGATACGCTTGAGACGTATCACTTAACAATTTACGTATGAACGTTTTTAAAAAACGTTCATGTCAGCATGATATACATTGTTAAAGAGCGACTGTTCAGTGAACAGTGATAAAGCGACGCTGGTACGTTCGACTTATCAGTGGTCACGAAACAACAAACAGTTTATGGAATGGTGGAGCCAAGCGGGATCGAACCGCTGACCTCCTGCGTGCAAGGCAGGCGCTCTCCCAGCTGAGCTATGGCCCCATCTGACCACACTGACCTCTCGGTAATTTCACTCAGCACAACACCTTTTATGGTGCGCATAACGAGTCATGCGAATCATAAAGATGGCAGCGATGAGTCAATTTGGTGGGTCTGGGCAGACTTGAACTGCCGACCTCACCCTTATCAGGGGTGCGCTCTAACCAACTGAGCTACAGACCCAAGAGGGGATCGTGCGTAAACCGTTTGCTCTACTATCTGATCAGGTAATTCATTGTGAGCGCTTACCGCGAGGATGAGTCATCGATTAAGGAGGTGATCCAGCCGCAGGTTCCCCTACGGCTACCTTGTTACGACTTCACCCCAGTCATGAACCACACCGTGGTGATCGCCCTCTTGCGTTAGGCTAACCACTTCTGGTGCAGTCCACTCCCATGGTGTGACGGGCGGTGTGTACAAGGCCCGGGAACGTATTCACCGTAGCATTCTGATCTACGATTACTAGCGATTCCGACTTCACGGAGTCGAGTTGCAGACTCCGATCCGGACTGAGATCGGCTTTTCGGGATTGGCTGACTCTCGCGAGCTCGCAACCCTTTGTACCGACCATTGTAGCACGTGTGTAGCCCTACTCGTAAGGGCCATGATGACTTGACGTCGTCCCCACCTTCCTCCGGTTTGTCACCGGCAGTCTCCTTAGAGTTCCCGCCATTACGCGCTGGCAAATAAGGACAAGGGTTGCGCTCGTTACGGGACTTAACCCAACATTTCACAACACGAGCTGACGACAGCCATGCAGCACCTGTCTCTGCGTTCCCGAAGGCACTAAGGTATCTCTACCGAATTCGCAGGATGTCAAGAGTAGGTAAGGTTCTTCGCGTTGCATCGAATTAAACCACATGCTCCACCGCTTGTGCGGGCCCCCGTCAATTCATTTGAGTTTTAACCTTGCGGCCGTACTCCCCAGGCGGTCGACTTATCGCGTTAACTTCGCCACAAAGTGCGCTAGGCACCCAACGGCTGGTCGACATCGTTTACGGCGTGGACTACCAGGGTATCTAATCCTGTTTGCTACCCACGCTTTCGCACCTCAGTGTCAGTGTCAGTCCAGAAGGCCGCCTTCGCCACTGGTATTCCTCCCGATCTCTACGCATTTCACCGCTACACCGGGAATTCTACCTTCCTCTCCTGCACTCTAGCTTGACAGTTCCGGATGCCGTTCCCAGGTTGAGCCCGGGGCTTTCACAACCGGCTTATCAAGCCACCTACGCGCGCTTTACGCCCAGTAATTCCGATTAACGCTCGCACCCTCCGTATTACCGCGGCTGCTGGCACGGAGTTAGCCGGTGCTTCTTCTGCGAGTGATGTCTTTCCTAGCGGGTATTAACCGCTAGGCGTTCTTCCTCGCTGAAAGTGCTTTACAACCCGAGGGCCTTCTTCACACACGCGGCATGGCTGGATCAGGCTTGCGCCCATTGTCCAATATTCCCCACTGCTGCCTCCCGTAGGAGTTCGGGCCGTGTCTCAGTCCCGATGTGGCTGATCATCCTCTCAGACCAGCTACGGATCGTCGCCTTGGTGAGCCGTTACCTCACCAACTAGCTAATCCGACATAGGCTCATCCGATAGCGGGAGCCGGAGCCCCCTTTCTCCCGTAGGACGTATGCGGTATTAGCCTGGGTTTCCCCAGGTTATCCCCCACTATCGGGCAGATTCCTATGCATTACTCACCCGTCCGCCGCTCGTCAGCATCCAGCAAGCTGGATCTGTTACCGCTCGACTTGCATGTGTTAGGCCTGCCGCCAGCGTTCAATCTGAGCCATGATCAAACTCTTCAGTTTAAGATCTATGCGGTTCTTGCCTGTCACCGTAGCAACAGAAGCGAACCAAACTTGGCTCAAGGGTCAAACGAATTCATTCATTAGGCCGAAGCCTGTTTGACGAGTCGCTTGCCTTGATGTTTTGGTGATTTATCACCCTCATCGGCAAGCGCCCACATGAATTACCTGATCAAATTTTTAAAGAGCTGTGTCGCTGCGCGGGCTCGATGACCTGAACCGTGTCGCCTCAGCGAGGAAGGCGTATTCTACGCATTCCGTGGTGTTTGTCAACCGCTGTTTTTAGCGAGGGAAGTAAGCGATCCAAACTACCTACAATACGGCGCTAACTTCCTGACAAACCAGAGGTTTTTCACCTCGTTCACCGCTGGTAACGCTAGGCGTCCCCGGCAGCGGATGCGTACTTTACGGATTCGCGGCCGGGTTGGCAAGAGCTAATGTGAAAAAGTTTTCAAAAAGTTCAGCTCTTGGGTTTTGCCTTACGCATAATGGCCAGTACAGGGCCTGAACAGACGTAGGCAGCAAATAGCAGCAGCAGCATGACGGAAGGCTCTACCGAAATCATCACGAACCCTAGCACGACCGCTAATAGAACAACGAAAGGCACCGGCTTTTTAAAATCCAGATCCTTAAAGCTGTAGTAGCGGATGTTACTCACCATCAGGACACCTGCCGCACCAACAACTACCAGCATCAGCAGTTTGAAGCCAAATGCATCGGCATCGAAACTATGGAAAGTCCACACGCTAGCGGCTACTAACGCCGCTGCAGAAGGACTCGGTAACCCAATAAACCACTTCTTATCGACGCTACCGATCTGCACATTAAAACGCGCTAGGCGCAGCGCGGCACAGGCCACATAGAGAAAGGCAACGACCCACCCTGTTTTACCGATATCCTGCAAAATCCAGGTAAAGGCGACTAATGCTGGGGCCATGCCAAATGAGATCATATCGGCAAGGCTGTCGTATTCGGCACCAAATTCGCTCTGGGTATTGGTCATACGGGCAACGCGGCCATCTAAGCCGTCCAGCACCATGGCAATGAAAATGGCCACCGCAGCGGAAGTGAACTCACCGTTAATTCCCGCTACAACGGCAAAAAAGCCTGAGAAGAGCGCGGAAGTAGTGAATAGGTTGGGCAAGAGGTAGATGCCTTTACGGCGAATTTTCTTACCATCCTCAACGGCCTCTTCTACCACTTCGGTGTCGCGCAAAAACGCTGCCGCCAGATCTTCATTACTGGCAGCATCATCGCTTGTCGACGATTGCTGAGGTGATTCACCGTTGGCAGCAGCATCTGAATCTGACGGCTGAGGCTTTTCGTGCTCTTGATCGCGAGCATCCTGGGTCATAAGTGTCATCCATTTGAAGTAAAGTCACATGAAAAGTGATCACTTCTCATTCTACACGGTGACGCTCAGGCAGCCAGCAATTACCCCAGGCAACAAAAAACGCCCCGAGGCACTGAACTCTCGGGGCGTTAGCGAACCGGTCGGTCGATTAGTTTTTAGACTTATCAACCAGCTGGTTGGCGGCAATCCACGGCATCATGCCGCGCAGTTTGGCACCCACCTGCTCAATTTCGTGCTCGGCATTCAGGCGACGACGAGCGGTCATGGACGGATAGTTGGTGTTGCCTTCCTGGATGAACATCTTGGCGTATTCACCGGTCTGGATACGCTTGAGCGCATTGCGCATTGCCGCACGGGACTGATCGTTGATGACCTCAGGGCCAGTCACGTACTCGCCATACTCTGCGTTGTTAGAGATGGAGTAGTTCATATTGGCAATGCCGCCTTCGTACATCAGGTCGACGATCAGCTTGAGCTCATGCAGACACTCGAAGTAAGCCATTTCTGGCGCGTAGCCTGCTTCGGTCAGGGTTTCAAAACCGGCTTTCACCAGCTCAACCGCGCCACCGCACAGGACTGCCTGCTCACCGAACAGATCGGTTTCGGTTTCGTCTTTGAAGGTTGTTTCGATAATGCCGCTGCGGCCACCGCCTACGCCGGCAGCGTAGGAGAGCGCCAGCTCTTTAGCATTGCCAGACGCATCCTGGTGGATAGCGATCAGGTCGGGGATACCGCCACCTTTCACAAACTCAGAACGAACGGTGTGGCCCGGCGCTTTCGGTGCGATCATGATCACGTCGAGGTCTTTGCGCGGCTCGATCTGGTTGTAGTGGATGTTGAAGCCGTGGGCGAACGCCAGCGTCGCGCCCTCTTTCAGGTTCGGCTCAACTTCCTGCTCGTAGATGGCTTTTTGGTTTTCATCCGGCGCCAGGATCATGACCACGTCAGCGGTTTTGCACGCTTCCGGTACGCTGGCGACTTTCAGGCCGGCAGCTTCTGCTTTCGCTGCAGAAGAGGAGCCTTCGCGCAGAGCGACAGTAACGTCAACGCCGGACTCTTTCAGGTTGTTGGCGTGGGCGTGACCCTGGGAGCCGTAGCCAACGATGGTGACTTTTTTGGCTTGAATGAGGGACAGGTCGCAATCTTTATCGTAATAAACGTGCATGGCGAGACTCCAGAAGTCGATATGATCAAATGTTTATAGCGTATGTGTCAGCGTTGATGGCCACCCGTGCCGTCTTATGCAGCACTGGGATATCGGCGTTGGGGTTACTCTACGACAGCACACCCGTTGCGTAAAACGCTATGTTTGCAACATACTATTTCATATTATGAAATAACGCCCAGCATACAGGTCTTTATGGATTTTCGCCTACTCAAGCACGTGGTTACCCTCGCTGAGACACTACACTTTGGCCGCGCCAGCGAGCTTTGCCATATCAGCCCTTCGACGCTGAGCCGCTCTATTCAACAGGTGGAAAGCGAGCTTGGAACCCGCCTATTTGAACGCGATAACCGCCATGTCACGCTGACGCCGCACGGCATCGCTTTTCAGCACTATGCCAAAGAGACGCTAGAGCAGTGGGAAACCCAAAAACGCACCCTGGCTGCAACCACAGCACAGCTAAGCGGTGAAATCAGCATTTACTGCTCGGTCACGGCCAGCTATAGCTTTCTGTATGAATTACTGAGTGATGTACGCACCCGCCACCCAGGCATCGAGCTAAAACTGCATACCGGCGACCCCGCCGATGCGATGTCGCGGGTCTTGGAAGGCGCAGACGATATGGCGATTACTCCTCGCCCTCGTATTCCACCCAGCGCGCTGGCGTTTAAGTCGCTGACCCGCTCGCCGCTGCTGTTTATTGCCCCCACTGAGCCACACGCATGGCTGCCCCCTCAGCCGGAAAGCTCCACTGCCGGGCAGTGGCAGCATGTGCCGATGATTCTGTCGGAAGCGGGCCTCTCCAGGGAGTACGCCAACACCTGGTTCAAAGCCATGGGCATTGCGCCACGCATTTATGCCCAGGTAGCCGGACACGAAGCGATTGTGAGTATGGTCGGGCTTGGCTTCGGTGTGGGTGTTGTCCCCAAGATCGTGCTGGACAACAGCCCGCTGGCGGAACGGGTACAGGTACTTAACGTCAAGCCGGAGCTGCCCCACTATGATGTCGGCCTCTGCGTGCTGAACCGGCGGTTAAAAAACCCGATGATTGATGCGTTTTGGGCGGCGGTTAATCCGCGCTAACTCTCACTTGATGTCAGAGCATTAAGTACGAAAAAGCCGCCCGACGAAGGGCGGCTTTTGGTCTTCACAGCAGCGACTTTGAACCTCGCCGCTATCAGGTGCGGCTTATAGCGAAAGCACTTTATCACCACGGGCGATACCGGACACCCCGGTACGCGCCACTTCGAGAATGCCCACCGGCGCCATGGCCTGTAGGAAGGCATCCAGCTTTGAAGCGTCGCCGGTAATCTGCACCGTGTAGAGGCTGGGCGTCACGTCGACGATCTGCGCGCGGAAGATATCTACCGTGCGCTTCACCTCATCGCGGGCAGCACCTAGCGCTTTTACCTTCACCAGCATCAGCTCGCGCTCGATGTGGTTGCCTTCGGTGAGATCCACCAGCTTTACCACATCAATCAGCTTATTGAGGTGCTTGGTGATCTGCTCAATCACCCGGTCGTCGCCGATGGTGGTTACCGTTAAGCGGGACAGCGACGGATCTTCCGTCGGTGCAACGTTTAGCGTTTCGATGTTGAAGTTACGCTGGGAGAACAGCCCGACCACACGTGACAGCGCACCCGGTTCGTTTTCCATCAGAATCGAGATGATATGACGCATCAGGTACGCTCCGTTTTAGACAGCAGCATGTCACGCATGGCGCCCAGCGGCACCTGCATCGGGTAGACGTGCTCATGGGGGTCCACCTTCACGTCCAGGAATACCAACTCATGCTTGTTGGCAAAGGCACGCTCAAGCGCCGGTTCCAACTCATCTAGCGTATTCACGGTGATGGCGGTAAACCCATACGCCTCAATCAGCATATGGAAATCGGGCAGCGACTCCATATACGAGTGTGCGTGGCGGGATTTATAGTTCAAATCCTGCCACTGGCGCACCATACCTAGCGATGCGTTGTTCAGGTTGACGATTTTGACGCCCACGCCGTACTGCTTACAGGTGGAGAGCTCCTGCATCATCATCTGGAAGCTGCCTTCGCCGGTGACGCACACCACATCGTCGTCCGGGAAATTTTGCTTGATACCCATGGCCGCCGGGAAGCCAAAGCCCATGGTGCCCAGCCCGCCGGAGGTAATCAGACGGTTCGGCTTATCGAACTTATAGTACTGCGCCGCAAACATCTGGTGCTGACCAACGTCGGTGGTGACGTACGCTTCGCCACGGGTCACGCGGCACAGCGCTTCGATCACTTCCTGGGGCTTGAGCACTTCGCCTGGCTTGGAGGGCTCATACAGCTTCCCTTCACGATCGGCACGCCAGCCGTCGATCTTCTGCCACCAATCGGCCAGTGCCTCGGGATGGGCAACCTGCTGCCCCTGCACCAGGCTGATCATCTCATTAATAACGCTGGATGCCGGCCCAACAATCGGTACATCCGCCCGAACCGTCTTGGAGATTGAGCTAGGATCGACGTCTACATGGATAATCTTGGCCGTCGGGCAGAACTTCGAGGTGTTGTTCGTCACCCGGTCATCAAAGCGCGCGCCAATCGCAATAATCAGGTCGGCGTGGTGCATGGCCATGTTAGATTCGTAAGAGCCGTGCATACCGAGCCAGCCTAAACACTGGCGGTCGCTTTGCGGGTAGGCGCCAATGCCCATCAGCGTGGTGGTAATCGGGAAGCCAAGCTGCTTCACCAAATCGGTTAAGCCTTCGCTGGCCTTGCCGGTCACCACGCCGCCACCGGTATAAAACACTGGGCGCTTGGCTTTCAGCATCATTTCCACGGCTTTTTTAATCTGTCCGGTGTGGCCACGGGTCACCGGGTTATACGAACGCAGTTTGACCTTTTTCGGGTAAACGTATTCGTAGCGCTCGGTGGGCGCAGTCATATCCTTGGGAATATCGACCACTACCGGGCCGGGGCGGCCGGTTGATGCCAGATAGAAGGCTTTTTTCAGCACTTCAGGAATTTCAGACGGATGACGAACCGAGAAGCTGTGCTTCACGATGGGGCGGGTAACGCCGACGATATCGGTTTCCTGGAAGGCATCATCGCCTATCAGGTGGCTCATTACCTGACCACATAGCACCACCATAGGAATTGAATCCATATAGGCAGTGGCGATCCCGGTCACCGCGTTGGTGGCGCCGGGGCCGGAGGTGACCAGCACCACGCCTGGCTTGCCGGAGGCACGGGCATAGCCATCGGCAGCGTGGGTGGCTGCCTGCTCGTGACGCACCAGAATGTGCTTCACTTTGTCCTGGCGGAACAGTGCATCGTAAATATGCAGCGCTGCGCCGCCGGGATAACCATAAATGTGCTCTACGCCCTCATCTTGCAAGAAGCGGGCGATCATATCTGCGCCGGAAAGCAGTTCCACAGTGTTTCTCCCCTGGAGGTCTCGAGTGCGATCCGCAGGACATCCTGCGGGGTCGAGTGCGACGGTATGCCGCTGCCGGCCCATGCCGGCACCTGATGCCAAACCCTGGCAATATGGCCCGGTTAGGGCCTGCACTCTCATCGGGAGCCACCATTGATGACAATACACAATGGGAACTCCCTTACACGGCGGTTTACCGTGTCGGGGCGTTGGCCAGGTCGGGCGGTTAGCCCAAGCCCGGAAGTCCTTCGGCGGGTAGAGGCATTTGCCTACCCTTCGCGCGGGGATTAGGGGTTGCCCGTTAGTTCCGCGCCCGCAAATCAGGAACCCACAAGATTCCATTAGCGCCCTTAGCCTGTCAACCTCCGATCCTGACAAACGCAACAAAGGTCGCAAGAAGGCCAAAAAAATGCCCCGCCAGCGGTGCTGACGGGGCATTTTCCCTATTTGATTGCGCGATGATGTCAGTGGTACCAGTGCGTGAATGGCGCCAGCGCGATTAACTAAACACTAGCTTCCCTTCATCAGCGCTCACATGAATGGTATCGCCGGGGGCGTACTTGCCCGCCAACAGATCCTGGGCCAGCGGATTCTCAATACGGCTTTGAATCGCCCGCTTCAATGGCCGCGCACCAAACACAGGGTCAAAACCCACCACCGCTAGCTGCGCCATGGCATCGTCGCTGACCTCCAAGCTTAGATCGTGCTCGGCCAGACGTGCTTTCAAGCGCTCCAACTGAATACCGGCAATGGCCTGGATTTGCTCTTGGCCGAGTGCGTGGAACACCACCACCTCATCAATGCGGTTGATCAATTCAGGACGGAAGTGGTTACCCACCACCTCCATCACCGCATTTTTCATCAGCTCGTAATCGTTATCATCCCCGCCCATGCGCTGGATAATGTCCGAACCCATGTTGGAGGTCATCACGATCACGGTGTTGCGGAAGTCGACGGTGCGGCCCTGGCCATCGGTCAAGCGGCCATCTTCCAGCACCTGCAGCAGAATGTTGAATACATCCGGGTGTGCTTTCTCCACCTCATCCAGCAGCAGCACCGAGTAGGGCTTGCGGCGCACCGCTTCGGTTAAATAGCCGCCCTCTTCATAGCCCACATAACCAGGAGGCGCGCCAATCAAACGGGCCACGGAGTGCTTCTCCATAAACTCCGACATGTCGATACGCACCATCGCCTCTTCTGTATCGAACAGGAAGTTGGCCAGCGACTTGCACAGCTCGGTTTTACCCACCCCGGTCGGGCCGAGGAACAGGAACGAGCCGTTGGGGCGATTGGGGTCGGCAAGGCCAGCCCGAGAGCGACGCACCGCGTTTGCCACGGCCTCTACCGCCTCGTTCTGGCCGATGACACGCTGATGCAGCGCCTCTTCCATCCGCAGCAGTTTATCCCGCTCGCCTTCCAACATTTTGGACACCGGGATGCCCGTCCAGCGGGAGACCACCTCAGCAATCTCCTCCTCCGTGACGTTAGAGCGCAGCAGTTGGTGGCTAGCGGTATCTGCTTCACCCTCGCCCGCCTCGCTGATTTTCTTCTCCAGCGCGGGAATTTTGCCGTACTGAATTTCTGACATACGGCCTAAGTCGCCCTGGCGGCGCGCTTGCTCAAGATCAATACGCGCCTGCTCAAGCTCCGCCTTAAACTGCGCCGCGCCCTGGATGCTGGCTTTTTCCGCTTTCCAGATCTCATCCAAGTCAGCGTACTCACGCTCTAAATCGTGGATCTGGTTATTCAGCGCCTCCAGGCGTTTTTTGCTCGCTTCGTCGGTCTCTTTTTTCAGCGCCTCCCGCTCCATCTTGAGCTGGATGAGGCGGCGATCAAGGCGATCCATCTCTTCGGGCTTGGAGTCTAGCTCCATACGAATCCGCGATGCTGCCTCATCGATCAGGTCGATGGCTTTGTCCGGCAGTTGGCGGTCGGTAATGTAACGCGTAGAAAGCTTAGCGGCGGCAATAATCGCCGAGTCGGTAATATCAACGCCGTGGTGCACCTCGTAGCGCTCTTTCAAACCACGCAGAATGGCGATGGTATCGGCCTCGGTGGGTTCATCCACCAGCACTTTCTGGAAGCGGCGCTCTAACGCGGCGTCCTTTTCAATGTACTTGCGGTACTCATCCAACGTGGTGGCGCCCACACAGTGCAGCTCGCCACGCGCCAGCGCTGGTTTGAGCATATTGCCCGCATCCATGGCGCCCTCGGCTTTGCCTGCGCCCACCATGGTGTGCAGCTCGTCGATAAACAGGATGACCCGACCCTCTTCTTGAGCGAGCTCTTTCAGTACCGCTTTCAGGCGCTCTTCAAACTCACCGCGGAACTTAGCCCCTGCCAGAAGCGAGCCCATGTCCAGCGAGAGCACACGCTTGTCCTTCAACCCTTCGGGCACCTCGCCATTGACGATACGCTGGGCCAAGCCCTCAACAATCGCGGTTTTACCCACGCCAGGCTCACCAATCAGTACCGGGTTGTTTTTGGTACGCCGTTGCAATACTTGGATGGTGCGGCGGATTTCATCGTCACGGCCAATCACCGGGTCGAGCTTGCCATCCAGCGCGCGCTGGGTCAGGTCGAGGGTGTACTTGTTGAGCGCTTCGCGCTGCTCTTCCGCGTTGGGGTCATCTATCTTGGCACCACCGCGCAGGCTGTTAATCGCCGCCTCTAAGCTTTTACGGCTCAGCCCCGCCTCTTTCATCAGCTTGGTAATGGCACTGTTCATTTCCAGCGCAGCCAGCAACACAAGCTCAGAAGCAATAAACTGGTCGCCGCGCTTTTGCGCCTCGCGGTCGGTGAGATTAACCAGCTTAACGAAGTCGCGGGAGGGTTGAACATCGCCATCGAACTGGCTGACTTTGGGCAGGTCGTCCATTTGACGCTGCAAGCCGTCACGCAGGCGCGAGCTGCTGCCTTCGGCTTTTTCAATCAGCGCTTTAATGCCGGTATCTTTGGTGTCGATCAGCGCCAGCAGCAGGTGCACTGGTTCAAGCTGGTTGTGGCCGTGGCCTACCGCGAGGGACTGCGCTTCCGCAATGGCAGCCTGTAATTTGGCAGTGAATTTATCGAATCGCATGGAGTGCCTCCTGGGGTAGCCGTGCGTTTGGACCCACGGCGCTTCCCGATAACTTGTCGTTGAACGTGCTAAAGACGATTAGCTTGACAAGTTAGATGGCGTCATATCCACGTATTTCAAGTGGCTCTTAGTTGATCCAGATCACGCTCGCCATACGGCCGGTGTGGCCATTGTCGCGGCGGTAGGAGTAAAAGCGCGATTCGCAGGCGGTACAGAAGTGCCCGCCGCTAATATGATGGATCCCTAACTCCTCTAAGCGAAAGCGCGCCAACCGATATAAATCAGCCATGTAGTGACCAAGTCGATAGGGGCTGTGATCAAAGGCATCGGCGGTTTCGGGGTGTACCGCTACAAAGGCACCGTAAACTTCCGGGCCCACTTCAAACTGGGCGTTGGAAATAGCCGGGCCTAGCCACACCAAAATATCGTTGGGGTCACAGTTCATCGCGGCCACCGCAGCCTCTAGCACCCCGCCTGCCAACCCCCGCCAGCCAGCATGGGCCACCGCTACCTGCGTGCCTTGGCGGTTGCAGAACAGTACCGGCAAACAGTCTGCCGTGAGTACCACGCAAGCGTACTCGCTGCTATTAGCCACGGCGGCGTCTGCTTCAGGGGGAGTGCTTTGGTACTCTTGCTGCACCCGGGCACCATGGGTTTGGTTAAGCCACAGCAGCGGGCGCTCGTCACCAATCTCTTTCTGCATTAACCGCCGACATAGCGCCACATGGGCAGGGTTATCGCCAACATGGGCCGCTGGGTTGAAGGCGGCAAAGTCGTTCTGGCTCGGCCCGGTTTCACGAGTAGTCACAAAGGCCCTTACGTTAGCGGGCGCAGGCCAGTCTGGCAGCAGCAGTGTCGGGCGCAGGTCAATGGCGTCACTCATCGCATGGTCTCGCTATCTTCGCGCAGGTAGTCCAACAACATTAGTAGATCATCGGGCAGATCGGCTTGAAAAGTGAGGGTTTCGCCACTGACGGGATGTACAAAGCTCAGCTTGCGGGCATGGAGCGCCTGACGGGGAAACTCGCGCAAAATTTCCTTTAATGGCCCCGAGGCACCGGGCGGCAGCTTGGCACGCCCGCTATAGAGCGGGTCACCAATCAGCGGGTAACGGGCGTGGGCCATGTGTACGCGGATTTGGTGAGTACGGCCGGTTTCTAACTGGCAGCGAACGTGGGTGTGAGCACGGAAACGCTCTACCACGCGAAAATGGGTCACCGCAGGCTTGCCGGAGGCCGTCACTGCCTGACGCTTGCGGTCTTTCGGGTGTCTGCCAATCGGTGCATCAATAGTGCTACCAGCCACAGGCTTGCCAATCACCACCGCATCGTATTGGCGGGAAACGGTGCGCGCCTGAAGCTGCTCTACCAACGTCGTTTGAGCGGGCAGGGTTTTGGCGACCATCATCAGCCCGGTGGTGTCTTTATCCAAACGGTGGACGATCCCCGCACGCGGCACCTCCGCCAGTGCTGGATGATGATGCAACAGCGCGTTAAGCAACGTGCCATCTGGATTGCCCGCCGCCGGATGAACAACCATACCCGCCGCCTTATTAATGACGATGACGGCCTCATCTTCATAGACGATATCCAGCGCAATGTCCTGTGGCTCGAAGCGCGTATCCTCTTCAATGGTCGCGTTGAGCGCCAGCACTTCATCACCATGCAGCTTAGCTTTGGGTTTTACTTTGGCACCATCGACGGTGAGTTCACCGGCGTTGATCCACGCTTTCAAACGCTCGCGGGAGTAATCGCTGAACAACTCCGCTGCCGCTTGGTCCAAGCGTGCACCAGCTAATGAGGCGGGCACCCGCTGCGTGGCTTCAACAATACGAGACATGAATAACCTCTCTAAGACGCTAACCGCCCAGCTGTGTCACATAATACGCTTAACGTGTCGCTAAGCCTGCGTTTTGCGTCTAGGTGTTTTATAGTGGGCTAACTGCGACCTATTCTACCATTTCTACTTATGGCCATCGTCGCTTTTCGGTGATTGAGGCTTGTTTGCAACGAGGATGATGATGCGCGTTTTTTCCGCTGCCAATCGCTTTGGCGCCCTAGCCTTAAGCCTTGCCCTCCTGGCGGGCTGCGCTAGCAACGACACGACCCCGGAAGAGGAAGATGAGTTTGCGGGGGTACAAGAGCGCGAGCTGTATGAGCTGGCACGCACCGCACTCGATAGCAACCGCTTCCCGATTGCTATCGAGCGCCTTGAAGCCCTGGATACTCGCTATCCGTTCGGCCCCCACGCCGAACAGGCCCAGCTTGAGCTGATTTACGCCTATTACGAAAACAGCAACTGGGAAGAGGCGCGCGCTGCCGCCAGCCGCTTTATCCGCCTGCACCCAGACCACCCCCAGGTGGACTACGCCTACTACCTGCGCGGGCTGTCCGCTTGGCAGGCAGGCCGTTTTAGCCTAGAGCGCCTGCGCTTGATCGACATCTCCAAGCGCGACCTGGGCGCCTCGCGGGATGCCTACAACGATTTCCGCGAACTGATTCAGCGCTTCCCGCAGAGCCAGTACGCGCCGGATGCCCAGCAGCGCATTGTCTATCTGCGTGAGCTATTAGCCCGTCACGAGCTACACGTGGCCGACTACTACTTGCGTCGCGGTGCTTTCCTAGCCGCCGTTGAGCGAGGCCGCTGGGTTATCGAAAACTACCCGGAATCCAACGCTACCCGTGACGCCCTAGCCACCATGATCGAAGGCTACCAAGGCTTAGGCATGGACGACCGCGCCCGCGAGGTGCTCACTGTATTGCGCGAAAACGCGCCGGATCACGAGCAGCTGCAAAATGGACGTTTCGTTCCCAAGCACGCTGGTAGCCGCGATTAACCGCTGAATCTGTTGGCAAGCGGAGAGCACTATTTAGCCATTTACAGCCTTGACGTCCTCCCCGCCCTAAAGGACGGGGATTCCAACTTCTTGAGGGCAACGTCCTGCCCCGAGACTGAGGATATTCCGGGCCGCATTCACGTCCCGGTCGTGGAGTACACCACACTCCACGCACTCCCAGACCCTTACTCGCAACCCGTTGACGCCCTGCGGCCCGCTAAGCGAGCCGCACGACGAACAGGCGCGGGTGGTGTTGGTTTCGCGAACGACCTTGAAGACGATGCCTGCGTGAGCGCATTTATATTCCAGCATCGTTTTCAGTTGTGACCAGCCAGCGTCGTAGACGCTTTTGGCCATCTTGGTCTTCGCGAGCTTGGTTGAGGAAACATCGCCCACGACGATTTCGCCGTACTGGTTGACGAGTTTCCGGGAAAACTTGTGCTGCGCGTCCTGGCGACGGTTCTTGATCTTGGCGTGAATAGCTTTTATCCGCCGCTTGTTGCGGGCACGTTGGGCTGTCGCCAACTGGTCTTCCATGCGGCGGTAGAAGCGGCTATTTTCCAGCCTTCCTCCATCGCTACAGGTGGCCACATCCTTGAGCCCAAGGTCGATGCCAACGGCGCCCTGCCCAAGCGTCGGCTGCACGTCCACCTCGACCGCAACATTGAAATACCACCGGCCCCGGCTATCTTCGTTGAAACTGCCGGCACGGAACTTGTATGTCGACAGGCCGTAGCTATCCCACACCTTGAAGTAGGTGCCGTTGTGAAATACCTGCCCGTTCTTCCACTTGGCCGCGCCGGTATTGACCGGAATCCAGCCAAGTGAGCGGCGTACACCGCCGGACTTGCGCCAATTCAAGCGGGGCTTTTTGAACTGCTTGCGGCGGGCAACGTATTCAGCAGCGATGCATTGCAGCGTTTGGCTGTGCAGGCCGAGGTCCTTGCCAGCACCCTTGGTATAGGGGTGCATGTCGTAGGCAGACAGAAACAGACCTTTCTCCCGAATGGCTCGGGAAGACAGTTCGTTGAGGTAGTTCCAAACAAAATTCACGCTGCGGGCCATGCGGTTAAGCTCGGCGGCGTGTTTGTCCTTCACTCGAACCTTGAGGGTCTTGGTCTGCTTCATGGCTTCGAATATACTTGGTCTATGGAAACCAAACAAGCTATCAGAACAGGAAGGCACTGCGTTTTTAAACTCCATGCCCATTTGGTCTTTGTCACCAAGTATCGGGGCAAGGTGTTCACCGGCGCGCATCTCAACTCCCTCGAATTGCTTTTCGACCGAGTGTGTCGGGACTTCGAGGCGGAGCTACAGGAGTTCAACGGTGAAACCGATCACGTCCATTTGCTTGTCAACTTTCCACCCAAAGTGGCGGTATCCAAGCTGGTGAATAGTTTGAAGGGGGTATCCAGCCGGCGGATGAAGTTACTACACCCTGAACTGGTGCAGCCCGCCTACCGGAAGAACTCGCTGTGGAGTCCAAGCTACTTTGCGGGAAGTGTCGGAGGCGCCCCCCTGAGCATGGTCAAACAGTATATTGAGCAACAATCGAGGCCGGACTAGGGGCGCTCTCGCGCCCCTCGCTATCCATCCTCGCACTAGAAGTACGAGGTTTTTCGCGATGTTCGATAAAGCCCTACAAGCTGTACAATACTTTAAGCTGTACAGTATTTCTCCTCGTAAAAACCACGCTTCGGCGTGGTTTTTACATTTCTCCAAACGGTTTCACTAACAAAGACTTAATTAAGCTAGGAACCAGCAATAATCATGCGCGTATTGTACAAACATTCTACATGGCGCTATCATTCAAAAGATCTAACATAATAAAGCGCCTACATCGCGCCTAAGGAGCTCACCTATGCTTTCTCCCAGAAAGCGATTTTCTGGCACTCGTATCGGCACAAGAATGACAGTGGGGTTTTCCACTTTACTGGTTCTACTTGTGCTACTCACCGGTATCGGTATCTACCAGGTCAACCAAATTGACCACGGACTCCAGCAAATTAACGATATTAATGGCCAAAAACAGCGCCACGCCATTGACTGGCGCGGTAGCGTTCATGACCGCGCTATTGCGCTGCGCGATATCGTGATGGTTGCCAACGGTGATACCACCGCCCTACAGACGCTGATGCGAGAGCTGCAGGATGACTACGTAACTGCTTCTGAGCGTATGCAGTCGTTAATTGCCAACTATCCAGTGAGCGATGAAGAGCAGCGTTTGCTTAACCGCATCGCAGAACAGGCCGAACTCACCCATTCGCTGACAGAGGACGTGCTAAGTTCGCACAGTGCTGGCAACTACTCTATGGCCAAGCAAACACTACTTACCCAAGCAGGCCCGGCGTATGCCGAATGGTTATCACGCATCAACGCTTTTTTAGATTTTGAAGAACAGCTCAATAATGCGGTAACGACTAGCACGCGCAACACTGCATCCGGGTTTCAAATGCAGATGCTTGGCTTAACCCTGTTCGCCCTACTGGTCGGTGGCGCTATTGCCATCTACCTGACACGTCAGCTTCTCCGTGAACTAGGTGCTGAACCGCACGAGGTAAAAGCTTTTGCTCAAGCCATTGGGCGCGGCGAGCTCGCCACCCAAGGCCGTTTGAAGCAAGGTGATACGCATAGCATCATGGCCTCGCAGGTAGAGATGGCTAAGCAGTTGCAAAGTATCGTGGCACAAGTGCGCGCCTTGGCGGAAGCGGTGGCCTCCAACAGTGAGCAAATCTCAGAAGGCAATAACGATCTCTCATCGCGGACCGAGCAGCAGGCCAGCTCCCTCGCAGAAACAGCCTCAGCGATGGAGGAGCTCAATAGCACGGTGAAGCAGAACGCAGACAACTCTGAGCAGGCCAGCCAAGAGGCGGTCAAGGCGTCTCAAACAGCCACTCAGGGCGGTGAGGCGGTACATCAGGTCGTCGCCACAATGAACGACCTTAACAAAAGCTCCCAAGAGATTGCCGGCATTATCTCCACCATTGATGCCATTGCGTTTCAAACCAATATCCTGGCGCTTAACGCGTCGGTAGAAGCCGCGCGGGCCGGTGAACATGGTCGTGGCTTTGCCGTGGTCGCCGAGGAAGTGCGCAATTTGGCCCAGCGCAGCGCAGATGCCGCCCAAGAGATTAGCAACCTCATTACCAGCAATCTTGAGCGCGTCAATCACGGTAACGAGCGAGCGGAAGAAGCCAGCAAGTCAACTGAAGAGATTGTGGCAGCCATTGAGCGCGTGACCACAATTATGCAAGAGATCAGTAATGCCAGCGCCGAGCAGAGCGCCGGTGTACAGGAAGTAGGGCAAGCGGTTGCTGAAATGGACCAGGTAACTCAACAAAACGCTTCACTGGTTACCGAAAGCGCTACTGCGGCCAACAACCTGCGCAAAAATGCATATCAGCTGCTGCAAGCAATGGATGCGTTCAAACTGCCTGCTAACTCCTCATCGGGCAGCATGACCCACAACGCAAGCGGCGTTGCTAAACCCAACCTGCCTCTACCTACCCAAGCGACTACACCCTCTACCCGTAAACCGACAGCCGTTGAGCCAGAGTGGGAGAGCTTCTAAATACGACGTCACCTGTCGTTGATTGTTTAGGAAGGCCGTGGCCTATAGCGCCACGGCCTATCGCCTTTGCTTGAGGTTACCCATGAAACCCTCCCAAAGCCTGTTCATGGTATTTCTACTACCGGTGCTGATGGTCGTGCTGCCCGCTCTGATACTGTTAGCGCTAGCCACCCAGGTCATCAAAGAGCAGTCGCAACAAAACTACCAGCTGCAGTCCAATGACTTGGATACGCTGGTGCAGATGGCTACGTTTAACGTCTAACGCGCTAGAGCGAAGCGGCGCGTCGCCCCACAAGCTAAAACTTGAGCTAACGGCAAGTACCGTAATCGGCAAAGTGGAAGATACCATCGAGCGGATGCATCAGCTGAAGGCACTGGGTATCAGCTTCGCGATGGATGATTTTGGCACCGGCTACTCATCGCTGCAGTACTTGAAACGTCTACCGCTGGATCAGATCAAAATCGACCAATCCTTTGTGCGCGATCTTCACCAAGATCCTGACGATATGGCGATTGTCGAAACCATCATTGCCATGGGCCGCTCACTAGGGCTTAACGTGATTGCGGAAGGTGTAGAAACGATGGAGCACTGGCGCTACCTCAACGCGCACCAGTGCCACGCCTACCAAGGCTACTACTTCTGCAAGCCCGTACCGGCGGAAGAGATGGCCAAACACTGCTTGGCCCCTCCCCCAATGCTTTCTTGAATTATTACGGCCGTAAACTGGTTAGTCCTGTGATTAGTCCCCAGGCTGCCAGCCGTTCACAATCGGGTAACGACGGTCACGCCCAAAGCCTCGCGGCGTGACCCGCACACCCACAGGGGCCTGGCGCCGCTTATATTCACAGCGGTCCACCAGTTTAACGACTTTGTAGACATCCTCTTTCTCAAAGCCCGCCGCAATAATCGCCTCGGCGCTCATATCCCCTTCGATATAGCGGACCAAAATGGCATCCAGTACATCATAATCGGGGAGCGAATCGCTATCCTGCTGGCCGGGGGCCAGCTCGGCGCTGGGCGGGCGCTCAATCACCCGCTCAGGAATCGCCGGAGACTGGGTGTTGCGCCAGCGTGCCAAACGGTAGACCCAGGTTTTATACACATCTTTAAGCGCGTTGTAGCCACCCACCATATCGCCATACAGCGTGGCGTAACCCACCGCCATTTCGCTCTTGTTGCCAGTGGTGAGTACCATCAGGCCTTTTTTATTGGAAATCGCCATCAGCAGCACGCCACGGCAGCGCGACTGCAGGTTCTCTTCGGTGGTATCCCGCTCGGTGCCGGCAAAACTTTCCGCCAAGGTGCCCATAAAGGCTTCCACCATCGGCTCGATGGGCATAACGTCATAGTGCACGCCCAGCAGGTTCGCCTGCTCGGCGGCATCCTGTTTGGAGATATCCGCCGTGTAGTGGTAAGGCATCATCACCGCCTGCACCCGCTGCGGCCCTAGCGCATCCACCGCAATGGCCAGCGACAGCGCAGAATCGATCCCGCCGGATAGCCCCAACACCACGCCTTTAAACCCGCTTTTATTGACGTAGTCGCGCAGGCCAGTCACCAGCGCGCAGTAGAGGCTCTCTTCCGGCTCGACGTCTGGCTCGATCTCCCCCGCCTGGGGCTCCCAAGTATTCGCGCTGGTTTGCAGCAGTTGAATGGGCATTAACCCCGCCTGCCAATAGGGCGCCAGCACCTTGAGTTGGCCACTGGCATCCACACAGCTAGAACCACCGTCGAACACCAGCTCGTCCTGGCCACCGATAGTATTGACGTAAACAATCGGCCGCTGCACATCTTGGGCGCGCTGCTCTAAAAGGCGCAGCCGCTCGGCGGGCTTATCCTGGTGGTAGGGCGAAGCGTTAAGGCTAATCAGCACTTCGGCGCCCGCTTCGTGGGCCGCTTTTACCGGCGCTCCCTCCCATAGATCCTCACAAATCAGCAGCCCCAGCTTGGCACCTTTGTGTTCGTAGACCAGCGGCTCCGTGCCAGGCGTAAAATAGCGCTGCTCGTCAAACACTTGGTAGTTGGGCAGCGCCTGCTTGGCGTACTCCGCTTCCCACTGGCCGTTGTACAGCACACCCGCCAGGTTATAGCACTTGCCTTCACGCACGCCGGGGTAGCCAATAATCACCAACACATCACGGGCAATTTTTTCGGCCATTTTGGCCCGAGCTTCCCGCAGGCGGGTTTCCATGGAGGGGCGCAGCAGCAAATCCTCCGGTGGGTAGCCGGATAAAAACAGCTCGGGGAAGACAACAATATCCGCCCCATGCTCAATCCTCGCTTCTCGCACGGCCTCAATGGCACGCGCGGCATTGCCGGGAATATCTCCCACCAGAGGGTCGAGTTGGGCCATTACCAGCGTTAAGTCTTGCATGGGCGTTAAAATCTCTTGAGAATCTTCGGAATACGGTGGCGTCTACATAGTAGCTGCATTGTCCCGCAAGGCGTGCCAAGTGGCAAAGGCCATACAGCATCCACCTTGCCACTGCCCTTTCCCACCCTGGGAGCAATAGAGGATGAACCTATTGATCATTCGGTTGATTATTTTTGCCGTGCTGCTGTACGCAGGTCTAAAACTGTACGGTATTTACCGCCAACATAAACTGAGCCACCAGCAGCAAACGCCTCCCCGCCATGAGGGCGGCAATATGGTGCGCTGCCGCTGGTGCGATGTTCACGTCCCCGAGAACGAGGCGCTGCGCGATGCGGAGCAGTGGTTCTGCTGTAGCGCGCACCGTGATCGCTTTCTGCAGGAGCAAGACGACAGCCACGGCAGCAACCGCTAAGCCAAACGCGCGGCTGTTGGCCGGTAAGGCGCGGGGTCGATGAGCGGCTTACGCCCCAGCAGCTGGTCTACCAGCAGGTGGGTCGAAGCAGGCGCCAGCACTAAGCCGTTACGGTAGTGCCCGGCATTAATAAACACATTCGGAAAATCGGGCAGTGCGCCAATAAACGGTATGCCTTCTGGCGAGCCGGGGCGCAGGCCCGCCCAGTGGTGCGCGACGGGGCAATCTGCCAGCGCGGGGATAATATTCTCCGCGCTCTGTTTAAGCGAGGCTAGCGCCTCTGCATCGGTGGTTTTGTCGAAGCCAGCCTCTTCCAGGGTCGAGCCTACCAGCAGTAGCCCGTCGCTACGGGGAATCACATAGCGGCCATCCTTTAGCACAACGCGTTGCACTAACCCTGGCGGTGCTTGATAGGCAATCATCTGCCCTTTGACAGGGCGCACCGGCAGGCGCACGTTCAACCCCTCCAAAAGCTGGGCGGCCCAGGCACCGCCGCATACCACCAACTGCTCGGCAAGCTGCTCGCCTTGGTTGGTATCAACACCCACCACGCGGCCTTGGCGCTGAATAAACCCCTGCACGCCACACTGCTCTATGAGCGTGACGCTTGGCATCGCGGCTAGGCGCGCCCGTAGCGCTTGACCCAAGCGCGGGTTACGCACGCTGCCCAGAGTGGGCATCCAGAGCGCACTGCCTTCCGGTGCGGCTGCCTCTGGCTCTTTTTGATGGACAAAAGCGGCATCTACCCGCTCCAACGGTTTACCTAGCTGGCGGGCCCAATGAAGTGCCGCGTCGTCGTCATCCACGTTTAGGTAGAGCAACCCCTTTTGGCGATACTCAGGGTCGATACCGGTCTCTTCCAACAGGCGCAGCGCCAACGCCGGATAGACACCCTCCGACCAGCGGGAAAGTTGCGATACCGGCTCGCCGTACCGCCACGGATAAAGCGGCGACACAATGCCACCACCTGCCCAGGAAGCCTCTCCCCCGCATATCCCACGCTCCACCAGCGTGATATTCTGACCCGCATCTGCCAGTTGCAGCGCGGCCATCATGCCAATAACACCACCGCCTATAATTAAGAAATCGCTCACACGTATTGCCCGCTATTGCTAAGAAAGTCGTTGAAAAAGACGCTGAAAAAAATCGCTGAAAGAGTCACCGTAACAGACGCTAACAAAGTGCCAGCTATGGGTGGCATAAAGAGAATGAGCATAGTGATGCGTTTCAATAGGTCAAGCTACTGAGAGAGACTATGGCACAACCTCACCACACCGCTAGGCGAAACAACACGGGCTTTACGCTGATTGAGTTGCTGGTAGCACTCGCGTTAATGGGCATACTGGCAGCCTGGGGCTTGCCCAACTTTCAGGCATTGGGGGAGCGCTCGGCGGTCACTAGTGAAGTGAATCGTCTACAGACAATCCTCACCCTGGCACGTAATACCGCCATTACTCAGCGAGGCGATATAACGGTCTGCCCGGCTAATGAAGAGAAAAATGCCTGCTCAGATGACTGGAACAACCCCATCATTATCGTCAACGGGGACAAAACGACGAGCATTAGTGAACAAGATATTTTGCGCGTTTTCGCACCTACGCAAGGCACCCACGTTACTAAGAACGGCCACTCAAGAATAAAATATAACGCAATGGGGCACGTCGGAGGCTTTAACAGCACCTACACTATTTGCCCTAGCAATGATCAAACAACATCTTCAGGGGCAGAGCTTGTGGTAAGTACCTTAGGACGCGCGAGAGTGGGAGAAGATCCCATTAGCTGTGCCGACTAATGAGATCTTCTAGCAACAGACATATACCTAATTAAGCAATGCCATCCAGATAGCGCTCGGCATCCAGCGCCGCCATGCAGCCGCTGCCTGCTGAGGTAATTGCCTGACGATAGATATGATCCATCACATCGCCACAGGCAAACACACCCGGCACGCTGGTCGCCGTTGCGTTACCTTCACTGCCCGATTTCACTTTGATATAGCCGCCATTCATCTCCAGCTGGCCTTCAAAGATGCCGGTATTGGGGCTGTGGCCGATAGCAATAAACAGCCCCGGCGCATGGATCTCTTTAGTGGAGCCATCCTTGGTGGATTTTACCCGCACGCCGGTCACGCCGGTGTTGTCACCCAGCACTTCCTCTACTTCGTAGAACCACTCCAGAGCAATTTTACCCGCCTCGGCTTTTTCGAAGAGTTTGTCCTGTAGGATTTTTTCCGCGCGCAGGGTATCGCGGCGGTGTACCAGCGTCACTTTGGAAGCGATGTTGGAAAGATAAAGCGCCTCTTCCACGGCGGTATTACCGCCCCCCACCACAATCACCTCCTGATTACGGTAGAAGAAGCCATCGCAGGTAGCGCAGGCGGAAACCCCTTGGCCCATAAACTGCTGCTCGGAGGGCAGCCCCAAGTAACGGGCGCTGGCACCGGTCGCAATGATCAGCGCATCGCAGGTGTAGGTGCCGCTGTCACCTTTCAAGGTGTACGGTTTTTCGTTTAGGCTGACTTCATTGATATGGTCAAACAGCACCTCGGTATTGAAACGCTCGGCGTGCTGCTTCATGCGCTCCATCAACTCAGGCCCCTGGACGCCCTCGGCATCGCCGGGCCAGTTATCCACATCGGTTGTAGTGGTTAATTGGCCACCTGCCTGCATACCGGTAATCAGCAGCGGCTTTAAATTAGCCCGTGCGGCATACACCGCAGCGGTATATCCCGCAGGGCCAGAACCAAGAATAATCAAACGTTCATGACGTGTTCCCATGACACCACCTTTGTCACAATTGAGCAGATAACGTTGCAAGAGAGTCTGCCTGAAATGGCGCCAAGTACAAGCTATTACAAGGGTTAGTCTACGCTATTAGGCAAAGATGCCTTGAAACCCCACGGTGAAACACCCATGTGCTATTAATAAGCCATACTGTGGATTAGCCATACCATGAGTAAGCCATACCAAGGAAAGCAGTGACCGTTGCGAAATGCCAAGCAATCAGAGGAGATTGGAATGAGCAAGCTACCCAACACGCTTCACACCTTAGAAGCTGGCAGTCAGCAGTACCATTACTACAGCCTACCCAAGGCCGCTGAAACGCTAGGCAACATCGACCGGCTACCCAAGACGCTCAAAATCCTGCTCGAAAACCAGCTGCGCTTCGCTGACGATGAGAGCGTCGACCAGGAAGACATGCAGGCCCTGGTGGATTGGCAGAAAGAGGGCAAATCCAGCCGTGAAATCGGCTACCGCCCCGCCCGCGTGCTGATGCAAGACTTTACCGGCGTACCCGGCGTGGTGGACCTTGCTTCCATGCGGGCCGCCGTAGAAAAGCTCGGTGAAGACCCTGCCCGTATCAACCCACTCTCCCCGGTTGACTTGGTGATTGACCACTCGGTGATGGTCGATAAATTCGGCAACGCGGCGGCGTTCCAAGAAAACGTCGATATCGAAATGCAGCGCAACGGCGAACGCTACGAGTTCCTGCGCTGGGGCCAGAAAGCCTTTGATAACTTTAGCGTTGTACCGCCCGGCACCGGCATCTGCCACCAGGTAAACCTGGAGTATCTGGGCCGCACGGTATGGACCAAAGAGGAAGATGGTAAAACCTTTGCCTACCCCGACACGCTGGTAGGCACCGACTCTCACACCACCATGATTAACGGCCTCGGCGTACTGGGCTGGGGCGTGGGCGGCATTGAAGCCGAAGCCGCCATGCTGGGCCAACCGGTTTCAATGCTGATTCCCGAAGTCATTGGCTTCAAGCTCACCGGCAAGCTGCGGGAAGGCATTACCGCCACCGACCTTGTCCTGACCGTCACCGAAATGCTGCGTAAAAAAGGCGTGGTAGGTAAGTTCGTCGAGTTTTACGGCGACGGCCTGAAAGACCTGCCGCTGGCGGATCGTGCCACCATTGCCAACATGGCCCCGGAATACGGCGCCACCTGCGGCTTCTTCCCGGTGGATGATGAAACCCTCAACTACCTGCGCTTAACGGGACGCGAAGATAGCCAGATTGCGCTGGTGGAGGCGTACAGCAAAGCCCAAGGGCTGTGGCGCGAGCCAGGCGACGAGCCTATTTTCACGGATACGCTCAGCCTGGATATGAACGAGGTGGAAGCCAGCCTGGCAGGCCCCAAACGCCCGCAGGACCGCGTTGCCCTTAAAGATATGGCCAGCGCCTTTAACAAAGTGATGGAAGAGGACGGCAAAGCACGCCCCACCACCGAGAAAGGCAAGCTATCCTCCGAGGGTGGCCAAACCGCCGTAGGTATCGACCGTAGCTACGAGCACGACTTCAAACACAGTGACAGCCAAACCGTCACCATGGGCGAGCAGGACTTCAGCCTTGACCCTGGCGCGGTAGTCATCGCCGCCATTACCTCCTGTACCAACACCTCCAACCCCAGCGTGATGATGGCGGCAGGCTTGCTGGCTCGCAACGCTCGCGAGAAAGGCTTGACCACCAAGCCTTGGGTAAAAACATCGCTGGCTCCCGGCTCTAAAGTCGTCACCGACTATCTCGCCGCCGCCAATCTTAACGATGACTTAGATGCCCTAGGCTTCAACCTCGTGGGCTACGGCTGCACGACCTGTATCGGTAACTCTGGGCCGCTGCCGGAAGAGATCGAAAAAGCCATCAACAACGGCGACCTCACCGTGGCGTCGGTGCTGTCGGGTAACCGCAACTTTGAAGGCCGCGTGCATCCGCTGGTGAAAACCAACTGGCTGGCGTCACCGCCCCTGGTGGTCGCCTATGCATTGGCAGGCAACGTGCAGTGCAACCTAACCACCGACCCGCTCGGCCAGGATAGCGACGGCAACCCGGTTTACCTGAAAGACATCTGGCCTTCGCAGGCGGATATCGCCAGCGCCGTCGAAAAGGTCAACACCGAGATGTTCCGTAAGGAGTACGGCGCGGTCTTTGAGGGTGATGACACCTGGAAGTCGATCAAGGTGCCGGAAGGCAAAGTGTACGAGTGGCCGGAATCAACCTATATTCAGCACCCGCCGTTCTTTGAAGGGATGCAGCGGGAGCCGGACGCCATCGAAGACGTGAAGAACGCCCGCGTACTGGCAATGCTCGGCGACTCCGTCACCACCGACCACATCTCCCCAGCAGGTTCCATCAAGCCCGACAGCCCCGCCGGTCGCTACCTGCAAGAGCACGGCGTGAAGCCAGTCGACTTCAACTCCTACGGCTCCCGCCGGGGTAACCATGAAGTGATGATGCGCGGCACCTTCGCCAACGTGCGCATCAAAAACGAGATGCTCGACGGCGTCGTCGGCGGCGAAACCCGTCACGTGCCGAGCGGCGAGCAGATGGCGATTTATGATGCCGCCATGAAGTACAAAGAGGAAGGCACCCCGCTGGTGGTGATTGCCGGTAAGGAGTACGGCACCGGCTCCTCACGGGACTGGGCGGCCAAAGGCACCCGCTTGCTGGGCGTGCGCGCAGTGATTGCCGAATCCTTCGAGCGTATCCACCGTTCCAACCTGATTGGTATGGGGGTACTACCGCTGCAGTTCCCGGAAGGTGAAAGCCGTACAAGCCTGGGGTTAACGGGGGATGAAGAGATCTCGATTGCCGGTTTAAGCGACTTAACGCCTGGCGGCACTGTACAAGTCGTGATCAGAAATAGCGAAGGGGAACGTACCGTTGATGCCAAGTGCCGAATTGATACCGTCAATGAGCTGGCGTACTACCGTCACGGTGGTATCCTTCACTACGTGCTGCGCAAGATGATCGGCGCAGCCTAGAGGTACGACCTACCAATGCTTGCATCGCCCCCACCTCGGTGGGGGCTTTTTTTTTGCCAGCGGTCCGATTTTAGAAAGCGCGACGGCGGTAGGTACGGTACTCCGGCGACCAGCAGGCTTTTTCGATACGCTCGCGCAGCACGGTACCACTGGTCTTCAACGCAACGCCGTTTTGTTGCGCTTGCGCCGCCACTTCAAAGGCAATCGACTTACTGATATCACGAATCCGCGACAACGGTGGCAGCAGCGCACCTTTGCCCTCTTTCACTAGCGGCGCTTCACGGGCCAGCGCCCGCGAGGCGCTCATCAGCATCTCATCGGTCACCCGGTTGGCGTTGGCCGCAATCACACCTAAACCGATGCCTGGGAAGATGTAGGCGTTATTACACTGGGCAATCGGATAGGTGCGGCCGTTATACACCACCGGCGCAAACGGGCTACCGGTGGCGACCAGCGCCTGGCCATCGGTCCAACGAATCACGTCCTCCGGCACCGCTTCCGCTTGGGAAGTAGGGTTCGAGAGCGGCATAATCACCGGATGTTCGCAGCCCGCGTGCATGGTACGTACCACCTGCTCGGTGAAAATACCGCGCTGGCCGCATACGCCAATCAAGATCGTCGGTTTGATTTGAGCAATGGTCTCTTCCAGCCCTTGGCCGTTCCACTCGGCGACCAATGAAGGGTCATGGGCTAAGCGGCGCTGGAAGTCCCGCTGCCACGTTTGATCCGTGGTCATCAGCCCATCGCGGTCGACGATAAAGATGCGCGCCCGTGCTTCCGCCTCGGTCAGGCCCTCCGCCTCCATGGCCACGACCACCTGCTCGGCGATACCGCAACCGGCAGAGCCACCGCCAACAAACACCACCCGCTGCTGGGCAATGGTCTCTTCGCGGGCCTGGCAGGCCGCCATCAACGTGCCCACCACCACCGAGGCCGTGCCCTGCACGTCATCGTTGAAGCAGCACAGCTCGTTACGGTAACGCTCTAGCAGCGGCACGGCGTTAGCCTGGGCAAAATCTTCAAACTGCAGCAGCACGTTCGGCCAGCGGCGTTTCACGGCGGCGATAAACTCGGCCATAAAGGCATCGTACTCTTCCTGACCCACCCGCTCATGGCGCCAGCCCATGTACATCGGGTCATCCAGCAGCGCTTGGTTATTAGTGCCTACATCGATCATGATCGGTAGCGTATAGGCGGGGCTAATCCCGCCGCAGGCGGTGTAGAGCGCCAGCTTACCGATAGGAATCCCCATGCCGCCAATGCCCTGGTCGCCAAGGCCAAGAATACGCTCGCCATCGGTCACCACGATCACTTTCACGTTATCTTTGGTGGCGCTACGCAGGATGTCGTCCATATGCTCGCGATCCGGGTAGCTGATAAACAGCCCCCGGTGGTTGCGGTAGATATTGGAGAACTCCTGGCACGCCTGACCTACCGTTGGCGTGTAGATAATTGGCAGCATCTCTTCCAGATGCTCAGAGACAAGACGGAAATAGAGCGTTTCGTTGTCATCCTGAATGGCACGAAGGTGAATATGTCGCTCTAAATCGCTATGGCACTGCTGATACTGGCGATAAACACGCTCCAGCTGATCATCAATCGTTTCGACTTTTTGCGGCAACAAGCCTATCAGGTTAAACGCTAGCCGCTCCTCCTGAGTAAACGCGCTGCCTTTGTTCAATAGCGGCATTTCAAGCAGCGAAGGACCGGCGTAAGGAATGTACAGGGGGCGTTTACTCGTCGTAGACATAGGCACTCTCTTTTTATATCGATTGCTATTGCAATGCAGCAACGCTGGGCGTTAGCGGCGTTTGAGCGTAATGTAACATGCTAGTACGACAAAGGTGGAAGAGACATAAATAATGGCCATAAAAAAACGCCTTGGCGTTAACCAAGGCACTATGACACAGTTTGATCAACAGAGCGTTTAACAGCTTTTCGCGACCGGCTTGCGCCCTGCTTCACCATCAAAAAATAGTGGGCGCAGCTTAACGCCCGCCATGTTGCCAGCGAAGGCCGCTGCCATCCACACCCAGCCGTGCAGGCTGCCGGAAGCAATGCCGCTAAAGTAAGCGCCAATGTTGCAGCCAAAGGCCAAGCGCGCCCCGTAACCCAACAAGATGCCGCCCATTACCGCCGCCAGCACAGATTTCAGCGGAATACGGAAGTTAGGAGCAAAACGCCCGGCAAGTTTAGCTGCCGCCAGCGCGCCCAACATAATGCCAACGTTCATCACCGTGGTAATGTCGCTCCACACACTGGCTTCCAGCGCGGCGGCATTACCGGGTGCCTGCCAATAGCCCCACTGGCTCACATCGCCACCTACCAATTCAAAACTCTTGGCACCCCACAGCGCAAACGCCGAGGTGATGCCCCAGGGGCGGCCAGCCAGTGCCAGCGTGGCAAAGTTCAGCAGTGCCAGGGCTACCGCTCCGGCAACTAACGGCCAAGGGCCGGATAACCAACGCTCGGAGCCTGGTTTATCCACCACCGGGGCTTGCTCTAACTGTCCGTGGCGGCGCTTTTCCATCACCAACGTAAACACCGCAATGGCAGCAAACAGCACCAGGCTAATGCCAATGCCGCCGCCAACACCCGCCACATCTACTAGCGATACCGGCTGGAAAGCGGGCAAGCTTTGCCACCAAGCAAAATGTGCGGTACCAATCACCGACCCCACGATAAAAAATACCAGTGTAATCAGCATACGCGCGTTACCGCCACCGGCGGTAAACAGCGTGCCGGAAGCGCAGCCGCCGCCTAGCTGCATACCCACCCCAAACAGAAAAGCACCCACTAATACCGAGATACCAATTGGCGCCACAAAGCCGCGCACTTCGGTACCAAACAGGCTGCCCGCGCCCAGCGCCGGGAAAAACAGCACCACGGCAATCGCCAACATCACCATTTGCGCCCGCAGCCCACGCCCACGGCGCTCGGTAATAAAGACTCGCCACGCCGCCGTGAAGCCAAACGCCGCATGATAAAGCACCATGCCCAGCAGGCCGCCCACAATCATCAGCAGGCCGATATTGGCGCCAAACAGCACGCCAATCACCAAGGCACCCAGCACAATGGCTGCGGCTGCCAGAAGAGGCACCCGATGATTGGCCGGTGCCACCGCAGAGGTCGTCGCCATAGTTCACCTTTAAGTAACGCTAAAAGCGCCGACAGAAATCAAGCGCTCAAGCTCATTTAGACAAGGGTTATCAACTAATCAAACAAACCGCCCAAGCCCTACCGCAGCACGTAGCCGATCCATGGTCACGGCGGCTTCCTCACGGGCGCGTTCAGCGCCTTTTTGCAGCACAGCTTCAATATGGGCGGGGTCTTCCATTAGCGCGTTATAACGCTCACGGGGGGCGCTTAGGTGGGCGTTAACGTATTCAAACACGCGGTCTTTCGCTTCGCCCCAGCCAATGCCCTCTGCGTACTGCTGACGCATGGCCGCCGTTTCGGATTCGCTCGCGAAGGCTGAGAAAATCTGGAACAGGGTGCAGGTATCCGGGTCTTTCGGCTCGCCGGGTTCCAGCGAGTTGGTTTTGATTTTACGTACCAGCTTCTGCAGCTTTTTCTCACTCACAAACAGCGGGATGGTGTTGTTGTAGCTTTTGGACATCTTGCGTCCATCCAGCCCTTTCAACACTTCCACTTTTTCATCCACGACAGCTTCAGGCTGTACAAAGTACTGGCCTTTAAACAGGTGGTTAAAGCGGCCAGCCATATCCCGGGCCATTTCGATATGCTGAATCTGGTCGCGGCCAACCGGCACTTTATTCGCATTGAACATCAAAATATCGGCGGCCATCAGTACCGGATAGCCGAACAGCCCCATGGTGACGCCTTTATCCGGGTCTTGATTACCGGCCTCTTCATTCTCTGCCACGGCGGCTTTGTAAGCGTGGGCGCGGTTCATTAGCCCCTTGGCACATACGCAGGAGAGCATCCACATCAGCTCGGGGATCTCGATAATATCCGACTGGCGGTAGAAGATTGCGTTGTCGGTATCCAGACCAAGCGCCAGCCACGTCGCGGCGATTTCCAGGCGGGAAGCCTGCACACGCTTGGGGTCTTGGCACTTGATCAGCGCGTGGTAGTCGGCAAGAAAGTAGAACGACTGCACGTTCGGATCCTGGCTTGCCTCAATGGCAGGCTTAATGGCACCGACATAATTGCCGAGGTGCGGGGTGCCGGTCGTGGTGATGCCGGTGAGAACGCGGGTTTTGGTAGGCTCACTCATGTGAAATTCTTAGCTCGCAATATGTGCTGATAGATGGCTTGAAAAACCATGATACTACACAAGAATTTTCACTCCCATTCCCACCTTTGTAAGCTCAACAGTCCGTCACTGTTACCACTACCATCGCCACCACCCTTTAAACCATCAATGACTGATGTATCAAATACAAAATCACCTGTGCCGCCATTTACACGTATATTTGGCTCTAAGAAATTAACTTTCCCCTCGACATTCTCATAAGGAATACGAAGTATACTCCCTCTAATCTCATTATTACCGCCACCATTATAGTTAAAACCAGATTCTCCTTTTCCCAATAGTATTAAAACCCCAGAGAAATCTCCTTGATTACCCTTCCATTCAAAGTCGCCATCCACTACGACAATACTTCCATTATAGTCACTCAACTTACCACTAGGAGTTCCAGAGAAAAAATTTACAAGTTCAGAATCCTTCAAAATATTTATGAAATTTAAGAATGCCTCATCAGACTCAAACATAGAGCCATTTTGATTGGCATTAGAAATATAACTAACCCATTTTTCAGCATGATTCCCATTAGCATTAACAACATCCTCATCAAACTCTGTAAATGTAGTTATAAACCCTCCATTTTTTTTAAGATTATCAAGAAACTCATTAATAACACCTGAATCATCCCCGCTACTACCGTACTCATATTTCAAAAAAATAGGTTCGCTTTCAGCAATAATTTTTCCTGCCTCATCTTCAACCGCACCCATAGCAACGACGTAGTGGTCTAATTCGCCCCTGATAACAGGAAAATATAAGCACCGGCTATAGATATTGTCGCCGCTATCACAAACGCCTTCATTGACTAGCCCTAATGGATAATCCTCTTTTAATTCTATATAGCTTTTGTCTCTAACCATCTCCTTCCATTCTGATAACGCTAAATCACTGCTAACAGCATTCGCATTGCTAACCCAGTACGTCGCTTCATCCAAGCTTCCATCACTCGATGCCTCTGATGCTGCTATCTCTGCATTCATTTGAGCTAGCGCAGCCGCACGATAATTCCCTGCAAGCCGTTCATCGACTAGTGCGACGTTCATCCCAGACATACCAATCATCAAGGATACGCTCAGTAGTACCAGTACAATAATAAGGGCGGCACCTTGTTGTTTTGGCATACACTTAACCTCTATGGAAAGGAAGGGGTATTCACACCATCAATTGCACGTATTACATTGAAAAAACCAGTAACATCGCGATAGTGCATAGTGCTTACACCACTAATTTGATCAACGGTTTCACCTACTATCATACTACCTGAAATAGTACTGTTTGAATCTCCATAAAATGCCGCATTACCACCTGCCCAAATTAAACCGTTGAACTCAATATCGCCCCAACCGGAGCCAGCACCAATTGCAACAGCACCGCCTGCAACAATAGAAACATTAGCCGAAACATCCTCAGTGTTGCTCTTTTGGAAAATAACACTACCACTTGCAACCACTAATTCCACTTCACTTCTTATTGTTGAGAAATCTCCACTTACCGCACCGTTACAATATACAACTGGGCTACTCATAACATTAATGGCGCACGCTTTTTGCACCTGTTCTGAAGCTGAAACTTGAGTTATAAAAGCACTTACATTGGGTATCGAAACAGATGCATCTCCAGCGCCAACACTTGTAACGGTTTCACTCCTTTCAATACCTGTGATATCTCCCTCTGCATGTACATTACCTAATATGTCTGGAGCACCTGAAATAGTTATGTCCGCGCCAGATAACAGCACATAGCCTTCACTCTCTCCGAATTTACGCTCCATTACATGAAAAGAGAGCGTCTCTAATTCACCATCCTGACGTTCAAAATCAAGTGTAAAACGGCGGTAGCCGTCTAAAATTTGGCCATCCTCTATTTCTAGATCTATAGCCTCAACAAACCTATCAGAATCGCACTCCCCCTCAAAAAGTGCCAGCCCACTTACAATAGGTTGAGGGTTTGCTCCATTACTGGACCTTGTAATTGAACACTCATTAGGGCTGCCCGTCGTCTCGGCAAGACTATAGCTATATTCCCTTTCGCTTTTGCGGTAATTATTCACCAAGCTTGTAGACGCAAACACCACCGTTTCCTGCTTTCGGCTTAGCTCGTCTACTTTTTTAAAGGTTTGAAATGTGGTTAAAAAAAGCTGTCCGGCGCCTAGAATAATCAGGGTGCCAATTGCCATAGCAACCATTAGCTCGACAAGGGTAAAACCTGATTGGCGTTGGTAGAGCATCATCAGTTACCTAGAAGATCAGGGAGACGAAAGGTGTAAGTAAACGTTTCATCAGTACTGGCTGAATCATTGTCGTTGAGTGTAATTAAAATATTGAATTCACACTCTGCCGTACCAAGCTCAATATCTCCTGAGAAGTGGCGTATTGGTGTGTCGCTATCTGCAAACCAGCTTGATTGCCAATCACTTAATATATTGTCAACCATGTCGTCACAGCTAGTTTCTTGGGCTAGCTGCGCCCAAAGCCTCTCCTGCGCATCCACAGCGGCAAGTGTTACCACCGAGCGCTGATACCCTTCGGTCGCGCTTTGCAGGGCTTTCATCTGCATGGCGGCCACCCCCATCAGGCCAAAGGCAAGCACTACCAGTGCTATTAGCACTTCAATGAGTGATAACCCTTGCTGATGTTTCATTACCAGCACGCCTCCGGGGCACGTACCCCTTTTGCATTTAAGGTGAGATCTTCATCACAGCCATCTGAGCGTTGGGTCGTCGCGGTTAATACGTAGCCGCCGTCGCTTGGGCTACCGGTGTCGGTTGAGATGGCGTAATGGCCGCTTGGGGAGTCGGTCATCTCTAAGTCGCAATCTTCATAGCTGTAGTCACGGGAGTAGCAGCGCTCCATTTCTGAAGCCGCTTGCAAGAGTGCCGTCTGGCCATCAGAGCGAACGGAGCGTTCGACGTAGCGGGTGTAGCTGGGGTAGGCAATACTGGCAATGACCCCAATAATGACCACCGCAATCAGTAATTCGATAAGGGTAAAGCCGCGCTGGTGCTTACTAACGTCACCCGCACGGCGATCAAAAACATAAGACACTAAGCGATGCTCCCGTATCAGTTCACTTATACTTTGAGTATGTCGTAAACTGATACAGTTTGCATTACCCGCTTACAATCACTTGCTCGCGCAGCTCTTTGGGCATCGAGAAGGTGATGTTCTCTTCACGCCCCTGCAGCTCAACAGGTGCCGTAGCGCCTAGGGCTTGCAACTTATTAATTACGCCCTTGACCAGCACCTCGGGGGCGCTCGCGCCAGCGGTGACGCCAATGCGGCTGACCCCTTCCAGCCAGGAAGGCTCGATCTGCTCGGCGTTATCGATCAAATAGGCGGGGGTGCCCATGCGCTCGGAGAGCTCACGCAGGCGGTTGGAGTTTGAGCTGTTGGGGCTACCGACCACCAGCACCAAGTCGCTATCCGCCGCCAGCTCGCGTACCGCATCCTGGCGGTTTTGGGTGGCGTAGCAAATATCGTCTTTGCGCGGCCCCTGAATCTCAGGGAATTTCTCCCGCAGCGCGTCGATCACTTTGGCGGTGTCATCCATAGAGAGCGTGGTTTGGGTGACGAATGCCAGCGCCGTGGGGTCATTGACGACCAAGTTGGTAACGTCCTGCTCATCTTCCACCAGATAAATCTTGCCGCCGTGGGAGGTGTCGTAGCGCCCCATGGTGCCTTCCACTTCCGGGTGGCCTTCGTGGCCAATCAGAATGCACTCCTGGCCGCGCTTGGCGTAGCGCAGCACTTCCATATGCACTTTGGTGACCAGCGGACAGGTGGCATCGAACACTTTCAGGCCACGCTGCTCGGCATCCTGCTGCACCGCGCGGGAAACCCCGTGGGCGGAGAAGATGACAATCACATCGTCGGGCACTTCGTGAAGCTCTTCCACGAAGACCGCGCCGCGTTCGCGCAGGGTTTCCACCACAAAGCGGTTGTGCACCACTTCATGGCGAACGTAAATCGGCGGGCCGAAGACATCCAGCGCACGGTTCACAATATCGATCGCGCGGTCGACCCCCGCACAAAACCCGCGCGGGTTGGCTAGCTTGATTTGCACGGGCTGGGATGACTCTGATGACTGCATAAAAGCGCCTTGATGCAACCTGCATCGCTCAGGAAATTAGTGTTTGGTAATCGGCGTCACGTTGAGGATCTCGACCTCAAACGTTAGCGTACGCCCCGCCAGCGGATGGTTAAAGTCTACCTCCACGCGGTCGCCATCAATGGTTTTGACCACGCCAGGCAATTCCGTTCCCGCTTTATCGGCAAACGACATCACCATGCCGATTTCAGGCGCTTCATCACCAAAGTCGGCCCGCTTCAGGGTTTGGATGTTCTGCGGGTTGTGCTGGCCAAAGGCATGTTCGGGGGTAATGTTGAACGTCCCGCTCTGGCCTGCTGCCATGCCTTTGATCGGGTGCTCAAACCCCGGCGGCAGGTTGCCATCGCCATACTGGAACGTGGCCGGTGCTTTCTCCTTAGTGGAGTCCACCACCGTGCCATCTTCTAGCTTCAGCGTGAAGTGCAGGGTAATTTCCATGCCGTCGTCAATTAGGTAGTCCATGGTTCCTCACTTATTGGCGTATTAAGAAGATGAAGACTGCGCGGCTTTTTTGCGGCGACGCTCGCCCATAACGGACTCCCAGATTAACCCCACGGCCCCCAGGGTAATGCCGATATCCGCCACATTAAAGGCGGGGTAGTACCAGCCCGCCGCATGGAAGGAGAGAAAATCCACCACATAGCCATGAATCAAGCGGTCATACAGGTTGCCCAGCGCCCCGCCGATGATCAGCGGCAGCGCCACGGCGAGCAGCTTTTCATCCGCACGCACGCGGGATAGCCACACGGTGAGGCCAATGCTGGCACCGATGGCAATCGCCGCAAAAAACCAGCGCTGCCAACCGGGGTGTTCGGCCAGAAAGCTAAACGCCGCGCCGGTGTTATGCAGCAGCGTGAGGTTGAAAAACGGCAAGACTTCAACCGGCTGTGCATAACTTAAAAAGTGGCTAGCGGCATACTTTGTCGCAAGATCCAACACAATGACCGCCACGGCTAGCCATAGCCAGCGCAGCGGCCGCCGCATGGGCGGCCGCTGGTGTGGATCGTTCACCTGGGCGGCTGTATTAGGCATAGTGACGCAGCTCACCGCTGCCTTCGGGCAGGTTACTTACGCAGCGGCCACACAGGTCCGGGTGCTCGGCAACGCTGCCCACATCCGCCCGATGGTGCCAGCAGCGCTCGCACTTGGCATGTTCACTGGCACTCACCGCCACTTTCAAACCTTCAAGCTCGGTGCTTTCGGCATTGGCGGCATCCGCCAGCGGTGCCAGGTGCACTTCACTGGTGAGCATCACAAAGCGCAGCTCGTCGCCCAGCTTCGCCAGCGTCGCGTGCAGCTCGTCATTAACGAACAGCGTCACTTCTGCTGCCAAGCTGCCCTTGATCACTTTGGCGTTACGGGCGTCTTCCAGGCACTTGTTCACCGAGTGCTTCACTTCCAGCACCTGCTCCCAGAACGCGCGGCCCATCTCGGCACCTTCATCCAGCGTGGAAAGCCCGGTGTAGTAGGTCTCCAGCAGCACGCTATCGCCACGCTCGCCGGGGATATGCTCATAAATCTCCTCGGCGGTGAAGGAGAGAATCGGCGCGACCCAGCGGCTTAGCGCTTCCACCACATGGTAAAGCGCGGTTTGCGCGCTGCGGCGGGCCAGCGAGTCGGTTTGAGTGGTGTACTGGCGATCCTTGATCACGTCCAGGTAGAAGCCGCCCAATTCCCGCGCGCAGAAGCCGTGTACCTGCTGGTACACATCCAGGAAGCGATACTCCTCATAAGCGGTTTCGATACGGCCCTGCAGCTGCGCGGCGCGGTCGACTACCCACTGGTCCAGCGCCAGCATATCGCCAAACGCCACTTGATCCCGCGCGGGGTCAAAACCGTTCAGGTTGGAAAGCAAGAAGCGCGCCGTGTTGCGGATACGGCGGTACACATCGGCAGTGCGCTTGAGGATTTCATCCGAGACGGCCATTTCGCCGGAGTAGTCGGTAGAGGCTACCCACAGGCGCAGGATATCGGCGCCCAGCTTATCCATTACGCTCTGCGGTGCGACCACGTTGCCGATGGATTTAGACATCTTGCGGCCCTGGGCATCCACCGTGAAGCCGTGGGTCAGCAGCTGGCGATAAGGGGCGTGGCCATCAATCGCCGCGCCGGTAAGCAGCGACGAGTGGAACCAGCCGCGGTGCTGGTCGCTACCTTCCAGGTACAGGTCGGCCCGCGGGCCGCTCTCATGGCCGTGGGGGTGCGAGCCGCGCAGCACGTGGCGGTGGGTGGTGCCCGAGTCGAACCACACGTCCAGCGTGTCGGTGACTTTTTCGTAATCCGCAGCTTCCGCGCCGAGCAGCTCGGAGGGTTCCAGCTTGAACCACGCTTCGATGCCCTCTTGCTCCACGCGCTTGGCGGCTTCTTCCATCAGCGCCACGGTGTTGGGGTGCAGCTCACCGGTTTGCTTATGCAGGAAGAACGGAATCGGCACGCCCCAGTTACGCTGGCGGGAGATACACCAATCCGGGCGGTTAGCGATCATGCTATGCAGGCGCGCCTTCCCCCAGGCAGGGGTGAACTCGGTGGCCTCGATACCGGCCAGCGCCCGCTCGCGCAGGGTTTTGCCATCTTTACCCTGAATATCCATACCAACGAACCACTGGGCCGTGGCGCGGTAGATCACCGGCGTTTTGTGGCGCCAGCAGTGCATGTAGCTGTGGGTGATTGGCGTATGAGCCATCAGCGCGTTCACTTCACGCAGCTTCTCGATGATGTTCGGGTTGGCTTTCCAGATCATCTGGCCGCCGAAGAACGGCAGGTCATCCGCGTAAACGCCGTTGCCCTGCACCGGGTTGAGCATATCGTCAAAGCCCATGCCGTGCTCGCGGCAGGTGACAAAGTCATCCATACCGTAAGAAGGCGCGGAGTGAACAATACCGGTGCTGCCCACTTCAGACTCAACGTAATCCGCCAGATAGACCGGCGAGAGGCGGTCGTAGAACGGGTGGCGGAAATTGATCAGGTCCAGGTTTTTACCTTGGGTCGTTGCTACCACCTCACCTTGTAAGCCAAAGCGCTCTAAGCAGCTCTCCACCAACTCTTCGGCCAGCAGCAGCAGGCGCTCGCCGGTATCCACCAGCGCGTAGGTAAAGTCGGGGTGAACGTTCAGCGCCTGGTTGGCGGGAATGGTCCAGGGTGTGGTGGTCCAAATCACCACGACGGCGGGCTTTGACAGCTCGCTAAGGCCAAACGCTGCGGCCAGCTTGTCGGCGTCTTCCACGGGGAAGGCCACGTCGATGGCATCGGATTTTTTATCAGCGTACTCGACTTCCGCCTCAGCCAGCGCCGAGCCGCAGTCGAAACACCAGTTCACCGGCTTTAGGCCTTTAAAGACGTAACCCGCCTCGACCATATCCGCCAGAGCGCGGATCTCGCCCGCTTCGTTGGCGTAATCCATAGAGCGGTAGGGGTGATTCCAGTCACCGATGATGCCCAGGCGCACAAAGTCCACCAGCTGGGTTTCGATCTGGGCACCGGCGTACTCACGGCACAGCTCGCGGGCTTTATCCGCCGGAAGGTGCTTGCCGTGGGTAGTTTCTACCTTGTGCTCAATGGGCAGGCCGTGGCAATCCCAACCCGGCACGTAGGGCGCATCAAAGCCCGCCAGGTTTTTGGACTTAACGATAATATCTTTAAGAATTTTATTAACGGCGTGACCAATATGGATACTGCCGTTGGCGTAGGGAGGGCCGTCGTGCAGTACAAACAGCGGCGCACCCGCACGGGCTTCGCGCAGGCGCTGGTACAGGTTCATATCCTGCCACTTGGAAACGCGCCCTGGCTCCTGCTTCGGCAGCATGCCGCGCATGGGAAAGTCGGTTTCTGGCAGGTTTAGCGTGTGCTTATAGTCCATAGTCCGGTCAGCCGTCGTTAGTATCGGCGGCGTCATCCGCCGAAGTGAAATCAGAAGAAGCGGTCTCACGCCCAAGCGGGGCCGAGGCCAGCGGAAGAGAGGTCGTTAAATCAGCCTCGGCGGCCGCAAAGTAGCGGCGCGCCCTGGCTTGGTCATGGTTAATTTGCGCTTTCAGCGCGTCAAAATCGTCAAACTTCACTTCCCCGCGCAGCCGTGCACAGGGGTAAACCGTTAGTCGCTGGCCGTAAATATCACCGGAGAAACCCAGCAGGTGGACCTCCAGCGTGGGGCGGGTGGCCCCCACCGTGGGCCGAAAGCCAACATTCGCCACGGCAGGGTAGCGCTCGCCATTGGCCAGCTCGGCCACCACGGCAAACACGCCCCGCAGAGTAAGCGGCTGGGGCAGCAGCGGCAGGTTCGCGGTCGGCACGCCAATGGTGCGACCCAACTGCTGGTCGCGCACCACGCGGCCATGCAGCGAATAGGGCCTGCCCAGCAGGCGGGCAGCCACATCAAAGTTGCCGCTGGCCAGCAGCGTGCGTACCCGAGTGCTCGACACCCGCTCGTCATCAACCTTAAAGGTGCGGGTATGCTCCACGCCGAAGCCGTGGGTGCGCCCCACCGCTTCCAGCAGGCTGAAATCGCCCTGCCGGTCACAGCCAAAGCGGAAGTCATCGCCCACCACCAAATGCTTCACGCCCAGCCCGTCAATCAGCACCTGATCGATAAACTCGCGCCCGGTTAAGCTGCGTAGCGCATCGTTAAACGGCAGGCAGAGCACCTGCTCAGCACCGTGGTCGCGCAGCAGGCGCACTTTTTCCCGCAGGCGCGTTAAGCGCGGTGGCGCTTGGTCACCGGCAAAAAACTCCCTGGGCTGTGGCTCAAACACCACCACGGTCAGCGGTACGTTCAGGCGCGCAGCGTGCTCGCGGCACTGCTGTAGAATCGCCTGATGGCCACGATGCACCCCATCGAAATTACCGATGGTCGCCACGCAGCCACGATGGGACGCTGTCAGATTGTGCAGACCTCGAATGACGTGCATGGCACCTCTTTTTTAAAAGCTTGTTTTAAAAGCGTTTTCCGTTTTAAGGTCGCTAGCCGTGTTCAAAGCGTTCGATTATAACGAACGCGCTGGCCTGGTGCAGGAGAAGATCATCGGCGCTAAGCACCAGCCCCCTTCTCTCGCCAGCCCGCTTCCCTAGCCGTTCATTTTAAAGTGGCGAAGGCGCAGGCCAAGCGCCGCTAGCCACATAAAGTAAAGCCCCCCGCCAAGCACTACCAGCGCGGCCACCCAGCGGATGCGCTGCCATAGCTCGAAATCAAGCCATGCCTGCCAGTCAGGCGAGACAAGCATCAGCGCGATACTCATCAACACGCTGCCACCCACCAACTGCACGGCAAACCGCCCCCAGCCGGGCTGGAATACCAGCACCTGCTGGCGATACAGCAGGTAGCCCAGCAGCCCCGCGTTGAGGAACGCCGAGAGCGCCGTGGCCAGCGCCAAGCCTGCGTGGGCCAGCGGCCAAATCAGCAGCAGGTTGAACACCATGTTAGCCACCATGGCGATAATGCCGACTTTCACCGGCGTTTTGGTGTCTTGGCGGGCGAAGAAGCCCGGTGCCAGCACCTTGATCAGCATAAAGGCCACCAGCCCGAAGGCATAGGCGCGCAGGCTCATGGCCGCCATCTGAATATCGTTATCGGTCATCGCCCCGTAGTGGAACAGGGTAATCAAAAACGGCTCGGCCAGTACCGCCAGCGCCAGGGCAGCGGGCACGCCCAACAGCAGCACCACGCGGATCGCCCAATCCAGCATGGCGGAAAAATGCTCGGTGGACTGCTCCGCATGGCGCTTGGAGAGCGCAGGCAGAATAATGGTGCCAATCGCCACGCCAAACACGCCAAGCGGCAGCTCTACCAAACGGTCGGAGTAGTAGAGCCATGAAACGCTGCCCGCCGCCAACAGCGATGCCAGCACCGTATCCAACAGCAGGTTGATCTGCGATACCGAGACCCCAAACAGCGCCGGAGCCATCAGCTTTAAAATACGCTTCACCCCCTCGTGGGCGAAGTTGGGCCACGGCGTGGGCAAAAGCCCCAAACGCAGCAAAAACGGCACCTGAAAAGCAAGCTGGGCCGCCCCGGCAATCAGCACGCCCCAGGCCAGCGCCATGGCGGGCTCTTCCATCAGCGGCATTAACAGCAGCGCCGCGCCGATCAGCGAAAGGTTCAGCAGTACCGGGGTAAAGGCAGGCACCGCGAAGCGGTTCCAGGTATTCAGCACGCTACCGGAGAAGGCGGTGAGCGAAATCAGCAGCAGGTAGGGAAAAGTGAGCCGCAGCATATCAGCGGTTAAGGCCAGCTTTTCAGGGTCGCGGCCAAAGCCAGGGGCAAACAGCCACACCAACCAGGGCGCGCCCAACATGGCCAACGCGGTGATCAGCGCCAGCAGCGCGGTCAGGCTGCCCGCCACCGCGTTCAGCAGCTCGCGGATTTCCTGCTTGGTGCGCTGGGTGGAGTACTCCGAGAGCACCGGCACAAACGCCTGGTTAAACGCCCCTTCGGCAAACAGGCGGCGCAGGAAATTGGGGATCTTAAACGCCACAAAAAAGGCGTCCGAGCCGTTACCCGCGCCTAAAAACGTCGCGACGACCACATCCCGCACCAACCCCATCACGCGGGAGAGCATGGTCATCGCGCTGACCACCAACCCCGAGCGCATCAACCCGCGGCGCGGCGGCGGCATATTGGCATGCTGTGGCGTATCGGCGCTCATCACTTATTCCCTACAGGCTAAATAGAGACTCACACATCGCCCAGGGCGACGTTTAGGCACAAAAAAACCGGCCGCAGCCGGTTTTTTTTATGGCGCCTGCCGGCTTACGCCGCCAGAGCCTTAATGCGCTTGTTCAAGCGGCTTTTCAGACGTGCAGCTTTCTTCTTAGAAAGAACGTCTTTATCAGCAATACGGTCAACGACCGGCTGCATTGCCTTGAACTCTTCCATCGCTTTGCCGTGGTCGCCGGTGTTGATCGCTTTGATCACACGCTTGATGTAGGTGCGGACCATGCTGCGCTGGCTGGCTTTCAGGACGCGACGAGTCTCGGCCTGGCGGGCGCGCTTGCGTGCTTGCTTGCTGTTCGCCACAGGTATCTCCTTGGAGAATAAAGGTTGCCAATAAACGGCAACGGATTAACTATGTGTTTGTCGGCCGGCATGTGCCGAGTCACGACATTTCCGTAGTGATCTTTCCACAACAACCAGTTGATTTGGCAGCGTTTTCAACGCTTCCAAATAGTGTAACGAGCAGTCTTATTGCTGCCCGCCTACGGGTCTTGTCTGAGAGGATGGCGTAGTCTATCACGCGTAAAGCGGGCTTGCTAGCCGTTGTCAATGCTTTTCGGACGGAGGCCGCTAGCGCTACTTGTTCATACTCCTCGGTTCACTTAATGGCCTTGCTGAAGGCGTTGCACCCGCTCATACAGCTGCTTGGCGTTTTCAACCGCTGTGGCTTCATACGAATCTAGAGTGATAATGCGCTGTCACCCTACCAGCACAGCCAACGTCCCCAGCAGCTAATTAGCCCCATGAAACAACCGCCTATTACCTAGCTATTCGCACCATGCAAGCCCGCTAAGCACGAACTAACCCGCACTTCCGCATGCTAGACTACCCATAGTTTGCACAGCGCCACCCTTGGAGGCCAAGCATGTCAGCTACTCATCGTCGTAAACTGCCCATCGGTATTCAAACTTTTTCAGACATCCGCGAAGGCGGCTACTACTATGTCGATAAAACACCGTTCATTGAGAAGCTGGCCAACCAAAATAAATATTACTTCCTTTCTCGCCCGCGCCGGTTTGGCAAAAGCCTATTGCTGGATACGTTAGGCTGCCTGTTTGAAGGCCGCAAGGCACTGTTTGAAGGCCTATATATTTACGATAAGTGGGACTGGCAGCAGCGTTACCCCGTGGTACGCTTGAGCTTTGGCAGCGGGGTGATGCAAACACGTCAGGAATTGGACGTACGTATCCGCGACCAGTTGCGCACCGAACGTGAGCGGCTTGAACTAACGCTAACCTATGATACCGATATTGCCGGTGAGTTAGCGCACCTACTTCGTCAAGCTCACACGCACGCCGGTCAACGCGTTGTCGTGCTGATTGACGAATACGACAAACCGATTTTGGATAACCTGCTTAACCCTGCATTAGCCCGCGAACTGCGTGAAGGGCTTAAAAATCTCTACAGCGTGCTGAAGGATGCCGACCCCCATTTGCACTTCGTGCTGCTCACTGGGGTCTCCAAGTTCAGCAAAGTCAGCCTGTTTTCAGGATTAAACAACCTCAACGACATTACGCTAGACGCTCCTTACGCGACCATTTGCGGCTATACCGACCACGATATTGATACCGTATTTGCCCCCGAGCTTTCCGGCCTTGACCGCGACGAGATCCGCCGATGGTACAACGGCTACCGCTGGGGTGGGCAAGAAGTCTCCAGCGTTTACAACCCTTTTGACGTATTGCTGTTACTACAAAAACGCATTTTCAGCCCCTACTGGTTTGAGAGCGCCACGCCCACATTCTTAGTAGACTTGCTCAAACAGCGCGGCGTTTTTACGCCGCAACTCGGCAACTTACACGCCAAAGCGCAACTTCTTGGCCGTTTTGATGTGGATGATATCGCTACCGAAGCACTGCTCTTCCAGACAGGCTATATAACGATTAAAGATGTACAAGAGCCCATGATTGGCTATCGGCTATACTCGCTAGGACTGCCTAATCGCGAAGTAGAAACCAGTTTAAACGAGTTCTTACTGCCCGTGCTGGGCATACGAGACAGCAACGCCCAAGCCTATCAAATGGCGCTGTTTAGCGTACTGCTTCAGCATGACTTAACAGGCTTGGAAACCCACCTCAAAGCACTGTATGCCGGTTTACCCCACGACTGGTACCGAAACAATCCTATTGCCCAGTACGAAGGCCACTATGCCAGCGTCTTTTACAGCCATTTCGCTGCGCTAGGTGTAAAGGTGACGGTGGAAGATGCTAGCCACCACGGCAAAGTCGATATGAGCGTCGACTTTAACGGCCATATCTACCTGTTTGAATTCAAAGTGGTTGAACAGCTACCCGAAGGCAAAGCGCTAGAACAGATCAAAGCCAAAGGCTATGCCGACAAACACCGCGCCAGCGGCAAGCCGATCCATTTGGTGGGCGTTGAGTTTTCAAGCGTTAAGCGGCAGATAGTCGCGTTTGACGTGGAGACGCTTTAAGTTAGGTGTAGCCAGCGATGAAATAGTGGTAAAACATGCGTATTGAGACAGGAGTAGGCATGGCCAACAACCAGCACGGACACCGGCTACAAGGAGCTATTCAGCTACCCTGAGTTCGTTCAGCAGTTAATGGAAGGGTTTGCACCTCCAGAAATCGCCCAACTGATGAATTTCTCTACGCTCAAAAATCACAGCGGCAATTACATCACGCCCCTGTTCGAGGAGAAATTCGAAGACGTGGTGTGGTCGGTGGAGATCACCTGGGAAGGCCTCACACAAGAGGTTTATCTCTACATCCTGCTAGAGTTTCAGTCGACTGTTGATCGCACTATGCCGATCCGACTGATGCACTACGTCGCCTGCTTTTACGACCACCTGCTCAAAAATGGCACCACCACCCCGAGCAAAGGGCTACCACCCATTCTGCCTATCGTGCTGTACAACGGCTCTGAGCGCTGGACGGCACGCCAGGATATCTACGACATGGTGTACCCGGAACCACCAGCTTTCCTTCAAGTCTATCAACCACACCTACGGTATTACCTTGTGGATGAAGGGCGCTATACTGATGAAGAGCTGGGGTTACGCCCAACACCGCTGAGCGGCGTGTTCAGTATTGAAAAGGCGTCTGCTGACAGGAAAGGGCTGCAGCAAGCCGTTGATCGCATTGTTGCCATCATACAAGTCTCCCCTGATAAAGAGCGAATAGACAACATTATCACCCGTTGGCTCAAACGATATCTTCAACGGTTGGGAGCCAAGGCAAACCTAGACCAGCTCACAAGCTTAATGGAGGACAAAGACATGTTGGCAGAGAATCTTGAAAACTGGGCGCAGCAAGAGCACCAAGCGGGCATTGAAAAGGGCACAAAGCTAGGTATTGAAAAAACTGCTCGCAACTTACTGAAGCTTGGAGTGCTTAGTAACGAGCAGATTGCCGAGGTAACAGGGTTAGCAATAGAAGACATTTCCAAGTTGCAAGCAGAGACACAACACTAACGGGCTGTTAACAAACCTAGTTCAGTTCCCAAGCTTGGGAGGAAAAAGACATATTGGCTGAAAACATTAAAAACTGGGCGCAGCAAGAGCGCCAAGCGGGTCGTCAAGAAGGCCGTCAAGAAGGCCTGCAAGAGGCGGAGCACCGTGCGCTAGAAAGTAAACGCAATGCCGCCCGCAAACTCATCGCACTTACCGAAATGAGCGACCAGCTTATCGCAGATATTGAAGAATTGCCTGTGGAAGAGATTGAGAAGCTACGCGCCGAAATCAAGCATTAAATACATTCCTTCAGGCCGAGCGTCACTTGGCTGAATATTGAACGTTCGATAGCATCCCCATCGTATGCTCGCGCTGCTGCTTGATAGCGCTGTCTAAAATATCCAACAGCGCCTGGTAATCTTCCGGCATGGCGATATCCAGCCCGTGTTGCTCTACCCGCGCTATCGTTGCCTGGGTTTCACGAATCAGCGTTTCTAACGCGAGCGCTACTTGTTCATGCTCCTCGGGCTGCATACTCACTTAATGGCCTTGCTGCAGGCGTTGCACCCGCGCATACAGCTGCTTGGCGTTTTCAACCGCTGTGGCTTCATACTCATCCAGGGTGAGCAGCATATCTTTACGCGGGTCGTTCATCGCTGCTTCCAGCTCGTTACGGTAGCGTTTTAACAAATGCTCCAGGTTCATACGGATCATGGTGAGCTCCAGCTGGAACTCTGCCTTCAGCTTGGCATAGCGCTCTTTTTGCTCAGGCGCTGTGCCGCTGGCTTCCACAACGGCGCTGATCGTCAGCTTGATCTGCTTTTCAACGGCGTTGAGCTTGGGGACAAGGTCGTTGACGACCTCACGGGCTGAGATGGTGGTGCTGGTTTGAGTCACATTCATTCCTGGCTTTGCTGAATTTTCTATTTTTTTATCGCTTTTGGCATAATAATCGCAAGAACGGCTATCATCCCACCAATACCCTCACACCACAAAATGAGGTTTGAGTCTTTCTGCGGGGTTGAAGTAGTTCAGTGGCTTACCCTCCAGACAGAGTCTCTACCCGTCCTTCTGGGCAGCGAACTACAGCATGTAAGCATGCACCGCTCTCGTATCCCATAGGCAGTTAGGGCATGCTGCCCATGGGAGCTTTTATGGTCGTCCAGCTTATCCAACCAAACAGCTTCACGACAGGAAAAACTTAAATCAAAATATTCGCTTCAGATACCCATCTGGCGCGACAGTAATCATAAGTTTATTATGGATATCCTTATCTATTTTAAATCCGTCATGTTTTTCAAGGTATTCCCAGACAGCCGTTTTTGGATTATTACCTGGCCCCCAGGGGCGGTCAGGAAACATATCAGCAGGCATATCTTCTACGATGGTGTCAAAGACTACACAATAGCTTCCAACACTCGTCAGCGGCGCATAAGCTTCCAGCTCGGCCAGTACGTGGTCATGGGTATGGTTGGAATCTAGGCACACCAGCACGCGCTCGTAGCCCTTAGCTATTTGTTGAACTTGCTCAATCACGTCAGGCGAAATGCTGGAGCCCTGAATCATTTCGATGCGTGAGGACATTGGGTGGGCTTCAATAGCCGCCCTGTTATGTGCGCGTATGTCGATATCAATACCCAGCACTTTTCGCTTAGACTGCTTGGGGTCAATCGTTGCGCCTGTCTCAATGGCTTCACACATATCTAGCAGCGCTAACATAGACGCACTTAACATCAGCGAACCACCGTGGGCGATACCTGTTTCAATGATCAAATCCGGCTTTACTTGCCAGGCCAGTTCCAGCATAGCTACCATGTCAACTGGAGTTTGAATAATAGGCCTTCCCATCCACTGAAAGTTGTACATGTATCTTTTATCAAAAGCCCTCACTAGCCATTGATTTGATTGGCGATTCCACTCAGTTTCAGAAGGGTAACTACTTACTGAATCATGGCTTTCCCGCAAAAATTGTGAAAACGAATTATCATCACTGCTTTTCATGAACATCTCCATAAACTAAAAATAAATTGCGCTCCGCCTACAACGCTAAATAGCTTATCATAAAAAACAATCAACACTTACACTATTCCAGTTAAATTAAAACAAATAAGCATTAACATTTCAACTTAGCGACAATATTTCATATAAAGAAGTGAATCAGAAGAAATCTTTGAATAGCCCTTTAAAGGGGCCTCGCTAAGCTCCTCGACATTACCAAAGGATCCATGCACTACATACAATGGAGCTTCAAATTCTACCAAAAACCCACATTGGCCATAAAACTTAACAGCTGAATTACTTGATCGAACTCTAACCCAAACCTCCCTTACACCTATATCGTTTGTCACCCACTCAACTAGTCTAAGGAATGCCGCACGCATCAAGCCAGGACGAACATTATCGCTGAAACGAACAATCGCGTCCCCCTCGATGCGAGCACCCTCAGCATCTCCATAGGCAAGTCCCATATAGCCATAAAGCTTTCCTGTTCTAATCTCCTTTAGCGCAAATAAAATTCTTGTACTGTCCTTAGCAACAGGACCTAAAATCCAATCGAGCGTTCGTTCATGAGTGGCTTTAAAATACGTTAAAAACGAATCACGATTTATATTTCGAGATTTCGTCAACATGTCGACAATGCTTTCATCGACACAATCAGACTTGCAAGTAATGGGATACAATGCGAAGCCTGTTTCAGCCACAAGCAATACCAAAGAGGATAAGTCTATATCACCAACCCCTTTAAGAGCTTGAAAGATATCTTGATAATTCATACTCACCCTTAGAAAGTTGCAATCGACTGAATGACACGAAACTGATCTTCATCACTCATATAACTATGCAGAGGAAGTGATAAAATTTGATCGACAATCTTTTCAGTCACAAACAGACTTCCCCTGCGACAATCCTTAAAATAAGTAAAATTATGGCCTGCCTGCCAGTGAATACCAGTATCTACTCCCTGCAGTTTCATATGCTCACGGAGCTTATCGCGCCTTCCATCAAGAACTCTTATATAATAAAGAAAAGGATTTACCTCGTCAAAGTCACCTTTAGGAGCTTCTAACCACGTAATTGAAGATAGCTCTTCATAATATTTTTTACATGATGCTTGCCGAGAACTACGGATTTTATCAAGCTTTGATATTTGGGAAAGTCCTATTGCAGCATGCAGGTTAGCCATATGGTATCTGAAACCCAGCTCTTCAATATCATAGGTCCATGCTCTTGAATTATTATACATTTGCTCAACCGGCTGTGTCATACCAATCAGACGCATTGCTTGTAGGCGCTTTATATTTTCCATACCTTTAACAACAATAGCGCCACCATCAATACATGTAATTGCTTTAACCGGATCAAAGCTAAACATAGTATATTCATGCTGATTGCCAATTGGTCGCCCATTATAATACGAACCAAAAGAGTGTGCAGCATCGTGGAGAACTGGTATATTGTATTTTTTTGATATTGCCTGCAATGCATTATGATCACAAAGAAAAATATCATAATCCATACAGACAATGCATTTAGTTTTATTTGTTATCAACTCTTCAACTTTATCAACATCTATACAGAGCGTATCTTCTTTTATATCAACAAAAACTGGCTCTGCTCCACAAGCTCGAATTGCTTGAAAATCTGCAGCATTATTAAATGACGGTGTAATGACTTCATCACCGGAACTCACACCGATCATCAACAATGCAAGATGAAGCGCCGCATGTCCTGTACTGACAGCTACAATATGGCGATTTTCTTCAAGGGAAAAATCACAGACTCTGGTTAGTGCAGTTTCGAAATCTTTTACATAACTTCCCATGCCAAGCCATCCTAACTCAAGCGACTCAACTGCAGCAGATATTTCGCTCTTTTCAATTAGCGGCTTAAAAACTGGCACCTGTGGCCCTTGTTTCTTTTTCATTTATCTTCCTAAAAAACGAAGTTCCGGAACGGCAATGAAAAATTCCGTTCCTCTCTCTTGGATTGCACTATTTTGTTGGCGCACTTCCCCTGAAATATTCCAAGGCAAGATCAGCAAATAATCTATTTGGCTATCCAAAACTTTCTCTGGCGCCAAAATAGGAATATGACTACCTGGCATAAACTTACCTTGCTTGGATACCGCAACGTCAAACACTAAAGGAAGTAAATCTGGCTTCACACCAGCATAATTGAGCAAGGTATTTCCTTTAGCAGCTGCGCCATAAGCAGCAACTTTTTTCCCTTCACGCTTTTGTTTGATGAGAAAATATAGCAGGTCATCCTTGATTTTGTTTGCGCGAGACTGAAAGTCAAGGTAGGTATCCAATTGTTGCAAGCCACGGCTGGACTCCAATTGCAGCATTGCCGCAACTGATTGATGATCTGCCCTATCATCCTCATCATGACAACCGTATATACGTAAACTTCCTCCATGAGTATCCAATTCTTCAACTTTCCAAATACGTAGGCCTGCAGCCTTAAAAATACGATTTACAGTTGAAAGCGACAAATAAGAGTAGTGCTCATGGTAGATAGTGTCGAACTGGCAATGCTCAAGCAAGCGCATTAGATGGGGAAACTCTAGAGTGATAGTGCCGCTTGGCTTAAGTACTGACTTGAGTCCACGCGTGAAATCGTTAATATCCGGCACATGAGCATAAACATTGTTACCGATAATTAAATCAGCCTGCCTGCCCTCACGAGCCAGTTGTTTACCCAGCGCTTCACCAAAGAACTCCCGTAAAACAGGAATGCCTTTCTCTTCCGCCGCCGTAGCAGTGCTGTCGGTTGGCTCAATGCCAAAGCATGGTATCCGCATGGCAACAAAGTTTTTAAGCAAATAACCATCATTAGACGCCACTTCGATAACTAGGCTGTCAGCATTAAGGTTCAGTTCATTAGATATCTGTGCAGCATATTGTTCAGCGTGTGCCAACCAGCCGCTAGAGGTACTGGAGAAGTAGGCATAATCAGGATTAAAGAGTTCGTTCGCCTGGGCGTGATCCTCAGTCTGTACTAGCCAACAATGATCACAAACCTTAACTCTTAGCGGGAAATATTTTTCGGGTTTAGCAAGATCAGCCACCGTAAGATAGGCATTGGAGGGTGGAGCAAAACCTAGGTCAAGAAACGTGTGACTTAAAGATGCTGCACAATGTCGACAGTTCAAAGTACAACTCCTTCAAAATTATTATCAATCAGCTTATGGGAAGCGTCTCGATCCGACAATTTTTTAATAGGAAGTGGCCAATTAATCGCTAGACGAGGGTCTTGTGGATGCAACCCTCCTTCCATAGCAGGCATGTAACTTTGAGAATGACAATAGAGCATCTCAACGCCATCACTCAAGGCTTGAAATCCATGTGCAAACCCTTCTGGTATCATCAAGGATCTCTGGTTATTTGCACTCAATTCTTCCGCATGCCAATGGAGAAAAGTAGAGGAACCGGGACGTAAATCGACAGCCAAATCCCACACCGAACCTTTCAAGCAAGTCACTAATTTCATTTCAGTATAAGGTGCGTATTGAAAATGTAGGCCACGCACAGTGCCACAGTGACGTGTAAAGGTATGATTGATTTGCGCAATAGGAGTATGCCAACCAGCTTGCTTTAAAAAATCAGCGCAAAAAAGTCGCTGAAGGAAGCCCCGATGATCTCCAATCTGATTCCTTTGCACAAGCATCAGCCCGTTTAATGGGGTGTGGCTCACGGTCAATAGGCCCATTATGATTTCATACCTTCGATATGTGACTCATAGGCAGTGATATTTTCTAAACACAGCGCTTGAGCTGATTCACCTGCAAGCTGGCGACGGTACCAGTTCATCGTACAGGCTATAGATTGCCCCAAGTTCCAACGCGGCTCAACACCTAGTGCAGTACGTGCCTTTGCTGTCTCTAGAGCCAACCAATTCGCTTCATGCGGCCCTCCACAACCATCATCCCACTTAATCTCACCGACCCCAAACGATTTGCAAGCCTGTGTAATAACATCTTCTACGGTAGCTGCATCATGAGGGCGAGGACCGAAGTTATAAGCCCCTGCTTTTCTGGGCTCCTCATAGAGCTGCTCTGCCAGACGCAAATACCCAGAAAGCGGCTCTAGCACATGCTGCCAGGGGCGAACCGCTTCTGGCCGTCTAATATATAATGGGTGTCCGGCACTCCAGGCGCGCACGGCATCAGGCAATAAGCGATCTTCAGCCCAATCGCCACCGCCAATTACGTTACCGGCCCGAGCCGTCGCCACAGCAACCCCTTGCTCTGACAAAAAAGCATCCCGATAACTGGCAACGACCAGCTCAGCAGCAGCCTTACTAGCACTATAAGGATCATGCCCACCAAGATTATCAGTTTCGCGATAAGGATATGGCTGCTCGAGGTTGCGATACACTTTATCGGTGGTAATTGCCACAACTACACGCACATGCTCCATCTCTCGCAGGCTATCCAGCACATTGGCTGTACCTTGAATATTAGTAGCATAGGTAGCCAGCGGGTCTTTATAGCTAGCACGCACTAATGATTGTGCAGCCAAGTGAAATACTATTTCTGGTTTAGCTTCTTGTACAATGCGCGAGACGTTATGAGCATCACGGATATCACATTCGTAGCTCTTCAAGCTGTTATCTACATTGGCAAGCATATACAAGTTGGGGTTTGTATTAGGCGCTAAAGCAAGCCCTGTTACATTTGCTCCCAAGCGCTGCAACCACAAGACCAACCAACACCCCTTGAAACCTGTGTGGCCGGTCACTAGCACTCGTTTACCCTGCCAAAAAGACGATGATGCCTTATTCATGACCATAGTTTCCAAGGGGCTTTACCTGAATCCCAAAGATGCTCTAGATAATTTTTTTCACGCAGAGTATCCATGGGTTGCCAAAATCCAAGATGTTCAAAAGCTTCCAACTGTCCACTTCTAGCAATGCTTTCCAGTGGACGGCCTTCCCATGAACTTTGGTCTCCATCAATAAATTCCAGAACTTTCGGATTGAGTACAAAAAAACCACCGTTAATCCAAGCTCCATCACCTGGAGGCTTTTCCTGGAAACCACTTACCGAAGTTCCATCCCGAAGTAAGGCCCCGTAACGACCTGGAGGTTGTACTGCCGTTACAGTAGCGAGCTTCCCATGCTGCTGATGAAAAGCAAGTTGAGCACCAATATCTATATCGGCCACTCCATCACCATAGGTAAAGCAAAAAGATGCTTCATCGCGTACATAGTGAGCAACGCGCTTCAGACGACCACCGGTAAGCGTTTCCTCACCCGTATCAACTAAAGTAACCCGCCATGGCTCTGCATGTTTTTCATGCACCTGCATTGTATTATTTGACATGTCAAACGTTACATCTGACATATGCAAAAAATAATTAGCGAAATATTCTTTAATAATATAGCCTTTGTACCCACAACAAATAATGAAATCATTAACCCCGTAAAAAGAATACAACTTCATTATATGCCAAAGCATGGGCTTTCCTCCGACCTCAATCATCGGCTTTGGCTTTAAATGCGTTTCTTCAGATATTCTGGTACCAAGCCCACCGGCTAATATAACGCACTTCACAAACAACTCCTCTTAATCGAACCTAGCCCTGAGAGTATTGTCCACACTCTCAATAAGTTTTTTATGAATTAAGGAATTCAAATCTTTAGACAACTTCCTCAAATCATCTAAGTAATAATCAAAAAAATCTTTCCTTTCAAGCTTTACTGGTATTCCTGTAATTCTTTCATCTTGACTTTCCTTCCTTTCACCAAAAAAGCGTCTATAATAGAAAACATTTGACAAGTTCTTTAGCTTTCCATACCAAAGAAGATGACTTATCAAAACATGATCAGGCGACACGGTCCTTCTAAACTCAAAATCCTCAAGAGCCTCACGAAGAAAAATCGCGTGTACCACAGTGCAGTTTGAAAGCTCAGCAACAGATTTCAAATAGCGATTTTCCTTTTTATCATCAGAAAAATCATAAACTCCGCTCTCTAAAAAACCAATTTCTTTTGAGTTTTCAGCTACCGCAACTGGTTTACCCATCATCATAGATACGCCTGAATCCCTCCCCATACTTTTAATAGCCGTTGAAAGATAAGAGTCTGACAAAAAATCATGACCACCTAGCCACATAAAATATTTCGACTGACTATTCTTAAATGCAAACTCAAAGTTACCAGCAGCTCCTACATTACTTTGGTGTTGAAATATTTCAAATCGGTCATCCCCTATCACCTCTTCACAAATAATATTCAACGTATTATCTGTGGAGCAGTTATCTGAAATCAAAAACTTCACATCGCCAAAGTCTTGTTTTTTCAATGACTGAATGGTTTCACGGATATATTTTTCTTCATTATAAACCGGCACCCCTACACACAGGGTAAATTCACGCTGGTTACACTCAAGCAGACTAGGGTCATAAATCACTTCACGCTTCACAGCTGGCTTTTTCATTTTCTCAGCCAAGCCTTCCTCCACCAAGTACTCCTCCGCCTCCTCCTCACTCACCTGAGCCAACAATGCATACGCCATATCCTGAATGCCATAGACCGTGTGCAGCAGGAAGGCGAGCTTCATGGATTGCTCATGGCCCAATGCCGCCATGCGCTCATGGCTTGGCAAAAAGAGCGCGTTGGCACTTGCCAGTTCCGTTGCTTGGCGTTTTTCGGCGGGCACGCTTTCTGGTAAGTGACTGATGTGTTGCGGGGTATTGAGGCGGTAGAAGCGGAAACCATTCCGGCTTGCCCAGTGTTGCAGCTCTGCCAGGTTAGGCTGGCACTCGTGCGTTAGCTGGAAGGCAACGGTAATATCTAGCAGCAGAGCATTTTTCAGCGCTTGCGAACCATTTTCCAGAATTGTATTGGCATCGTGGTGAGCATCTAACACAAGCCAATCGAGTGCTGGCAGGCCTTCAATGCTGTCTAGGGCTAATGTTGCCACAGGCAGCTGGGTAAGCACTTTATTGGCGCGGCGCACCGCGTTGGGCAAACTTGCACTTTCTAGCGGTAATAACGTTGCGGTATTGGCTGGGTCAAGTGTGGCATAAAGCGTAGCGGTTTCACCATTACCGAGCAGCGCTCCCGAATAGTAATGTACCCCTTCGGCACTCTTCGCCGCATCGTTGCTAAGCTCGCCTGCTGGGTCGAACGTAATAAGCTCTAAACTCTTATGCTTCAGCATCTCCTGCACAGCAGGTTGCTTGACTAGGCTCGCCCCGTTATCTATGCCAATTAGCTTACCTTGCAACTTCCACGAAAAGCTGTGCTCCTGTTGGCTAACCTTGGCGTTACTAATACGTGGCGTTTCATCTATCTTAATATCCAGCACTTGCTTATCATCTTCAAACCATAGTTCGCCCTGTTTGTTGAATGATAATGCCTCTGGAGCCTTACCTTCACAGTAGCGCTGCCATATAGCGCGCATAGCACGCATAAAATGCTTAGCAAAACGTGGGCCGTCACACACTGGGGATTGAAGAAGCACATCGCGCAGGTGTTGGCGAATAGTACTCAGACTATCTAGGTCGCTTGCTAACTCTAACACGCGCTCTTGGTACTCCTCCCAGCTGTTGACCACTAGCTCTGGCATGCCAGCGTTGACTAGGTGTGTGGCGCTATGGCGCCCCGCAAAGGTGGGGCCAGGTAGGCTAACTACGGGCACACCCATCAAAAAGGCTTCGCAGGTGGTTAGACCACCGGAGTAGGGCCAGGTATCTAGGGCGATATCAACACGGTTGTAGGCAGCCAGAAACTTATGGTGCGGCGATGGGCCTTCCAGTATTAAGCGGTCACGCTCTATACCTACTTGCTCAAAGTGATTATAGATACGCTTACAGAACTCTTCGCTAGTATAGGGCTTACCTTTTAGCAGCAAACGGGAGTTTGGCAACTGCTGCATAATGTTTGCCCAGTGGCTAAATAACTCACCGTTGAGCTTGGTAGGGTTGTTAAAGCAGCCCAATGTAATATAGCCATTTTTTTTAGCAGGCAAAGAGGCAAGCGAAGGTACCAAAAAAGGCCGAGCATACACAATATAGTCATCCGGCATGCGGATTAATTTTTCGGTATAATGTGCATCCTCACCTTCTGGTGTTTCAATATGATCACTGATTAGGTAATCAATTGCCTCAACGCCAGTAGTATTAATTAATCCCCCCACCCATTTCACAATTAGCGGTGCTGGCTGCATAGAGATTGCTTGCGAACGAGTGCCTGCGTTGTGGCCAGCTAGGTCAAAAAGAATATCAATTTCGTCATTACGGACTTGCTGAGCAAACTCCTCATCACTGATATATTTTACATCCAACCAGCGGCTGGCCAGTTTACGAAAACGCTTAGTTAGCGGATCACTACTGAGGTTGGTTGTATAGAAATAGAACTCCGCTTCCTGTGGGCTAGTATTTTCTAGTGCTTCAATGACCATATTGCCCACTGGGTGCTGGCGAAAACCATCTGAAAGCAGGCCAATACGTAGCTGGCGGCTAGGTGTTAAATCCTTAGGCACAGGACGCGAAGGCGGACTTTTCACACCAAAGCGGCCTTGCCATTCACGACATATAGCAGCGATAGCGTCATGACGTTGAGCTGGATCGTAATGTATACCAGTAATAAGGTTGGCAAAGGGGATAGGGCTACTCCCGCACGTCATCGCCTTACGGAAACTACGCTCGGCCTCTTTTAGGTCTCCCAAATCGCGCTGAACAATGCCCAGTTCATTCCAATAATGGAGGTTGTTTGGGTCACGCTGGACTAATTTTTGGAATAACGCCTGGGCTTCATCATAACGACTCATGGCCCCCAACGTTTTCCCTTTAGTAAAAATTAAAACTTCATTATTTGGCTCATATTGCTCAGCTTTTTCTAGATAAGACAACGCTTTTGAAAAGCGACTGCTATCAAACTCTATACGGGCTAACTGTGTTAACGCTTTTACGTTATAGGGATCAATAGTTAGTGCTTGTTCAGCGCTTTCTTTCGCTAATGTCAACCGGTTTACAGCGTTATAAACCATAGACAGCCATGCATGAATCTCCGCGTCGCTATCGTTTAGCGAGCTTGCATGCTCTAACGCTCTCAGCGCTTCCTCATTTTGAGAGTTGCGTATGCAAGCTAAGCCTAGCTGCTTCCAAGACTCGGTTTCATTAGGATTTTTTTGTGTTAAACGTTTCGCTTGTGCAACCGAAAGTGGTTTACGTGACGATGCGATGGGCTTGCCTTTGCTGTGGAGTGATTTAGCCATTGCAGTCTCTATTAAATGTTAAAACCAATATAAAGCGTTAAAGCTAGCGTACCTTAAACAGTAGGCTTGGGATATGCATTGTTAACAAAAAAGCGTTAAAAAAACCGGCCCTAAAGGCCGGTTCGTTGTGTTACTGCGTGCTAAATAGCTGGCTTTACCGTCTAGTACTCGCTTAGCCCAGCAGAGACAGAACGCTCTGCGGCAGCTGATTCGCCTGAGCAAGCACAGAGGTACCGGCCTGTTGCAGGATCTGCGCACGAGTCATGTTAGCTACTTCAGTTGCGTAATCAGCATCTTCAATACGTGAACGCGCTGCAGAGAGGTTAGTTTCGTTAGTGCTCAAGTTGGTAATCGCCGACTCAAAGCGGTTCTGCACCGCACCCAGCTCGGAACGCAGGCTATCTACTTGGGATAGGGCGCTATCCAATGCTGCCAGCGGATCTTCAGTACGGTCGCCATCGCTGGTTTCATCTGTAGTTAGACGCCCATCGCTACTGATATAAACAGCGGCACCAGCCTCCTGCTCGTACTTTCCAGTGCCGTTGGAAGATGCAATTGTCACTTCCGCAGTATTGCGATCAACATTGTACTGAGTGGTCACCTGAGCAGTGGTAGTTAACTCATCATCACTGTCGACATATACCTGATCGAAGCCACCTGCGGTAGCAGCTGCACCAGTAAGCATGTCGCCACTACCGTTAAACCCAACTGTAGAGCTGTTGATGCCTACTTCCATGCTAACGGCAGTGGTGTTACCACTAGCGGCAGCCAGCACTTCATCTGCAGAGACTGTATCTTGGAAAGAGACTCCACCGCCAGATGTATCATCTGCTGCAGAGAGAGCTGTAGCCCCTGTCGTCGTTTCAAATTCCGTAAAGTCTATATCACTCGCTGAAACTCCGTCAGCATAGGTAATATTGATATTACCAGTAGCAGCATCATAATCTGCAGACTCAATTTCATTGTATGCTTCTAATGCAGATGCAAAAGTAGCTGCACCTGTGGCCGCCCCAAGAGCCGTAGCAGCACCAGCAGTGCCAGAATCAATTGTCAGGCCAGCAGCAGCTGCTGCTGCTGCTGTGTCTGCTGCTGTAGCAGCCGTTACACCACCCGACAAATCAAGGCCAGACACATCTAGTGTACCGGTAGTGCCACCTTGGCCAGAATACGTTTGACCGTCAATTTCAACAGCCATGTTCGCTGTTGCGGCAGTAGTAGCATCACCTACTTGAGTCAATAAGCTTTCTAGCGTTGCTTGAGTAGCACCGGTGTTACCCGGAGTGGACGTCAGAACACCATTTTCAAGATAAGCCGCTTCACCTTGAATAGTCAGGTTACCGTTAGCATCGACTTCAAAGCTGCCTTGCTGGCCATCGGCATATTCGTATGTACCAGTATTGGTATTACCAGCAGACGGGATATGTTGTTGAGCAAGAGTGCCGTAGCTAGAAGATGTATTGGTAAAAGTGAAGCTGCTAGTATCGGCATTAAAGGTGTAGACAGTGTCTTCGCCGCTATCTGTTACGGTAACCTGATCACCATCGTTCAGCTGACCAACCAGTGACTCAAGATCTACGGCATCAAAAGATTCGGTGACAGAGTAGAGTCCGTTATCGGGGTCAGAAGCTGCTGCACTGTAGCCTGGCTGAGACGTAATATCAGACACATTCGCCACACGGTTGGCTATTTCACCCGAGCCGTTAACGTTAAAGCTACCCAGCCCCAGCGTTTGTGCATTGATTTGCTTTAAACCAACTTCGATGGTTTGGCCATCTTCAGAACCTACCTGAATCTGCAGGCCTTCATCGCTTGAAAGCACTTTCGTGCCGTTGAAGTCGGTCTCTTCAGAGATACGATCAATTTCAGACAGACGCTGGTTGATTTCGTCTTGAATGGAGTTCAAGTCGTCCTGGCTGTTAGTGCCGTTCTCGGCCTGTACCGCCAGCTCACGAATGCGCTGCAAGTTGTCATTGATTTGGTCCAGGCCGCCTTCAGCGGTTTGCGCAACAGAGATACCGTCGTTGGCGTTACGCTGAGCAGTTGCTAGGCCGGTAATCTGGGCGCTCATACGGTTAGCAATGGCTTGACCAGCTGCGTCATCTTTGGCGCTGTTGATGCGCAGGCCAGAGCTCAAACGCTCCATGGAAGTCTGCAGAGCATTTTGCGATTCACGCAGGTTCTGCTGACCGATCATCGATGTGATGTTGGTATTGATCACTGACATGGTGATTCTCCTTGCTGGAACACTGGCCTAAAAGGCCCGCTTTTCGGCCACTGTGTGTGCCGTTATATTGATTAACGGCTTACTGAAGAGAATCTTTAGGGTAGATAGTAAAAATTTATGTAATTTTTGGTGAGCGAAACCGCAGGAAGAGCTAAGCCATTCGGATGAGGCGCTGCATTTTTGTGCGTGAACGCGTATTGTATCCCCACTTGAACGCTCGACAGGAAACACCCATGTCAACAACCTACCTACCTTTGCTACTGGCTGGCATTGCTGTTGTGCTAGGGCTAATAAGCGTTGTGCTGTTTTACAAGGTGGTGATTGCACCGCGTAAGGCCGAGCCTTCCTCTCAGCAGGCCCCTACTCATTCACCTACTTCCTCAGCAGAGCAGGCGGAGATCCCCAGCTACCAACGCCAGCCTAAAACAACCAGCAAGCAGGGCAAAAAGCCGACCCAGCAGTGCTTGTTTGTGATGTTTGATACCCCCAGCCAAGCCATTAACCAAGCGCTGGGGGAAATGCTTGCCGCGAAAAACGCCTTTTACGAGGCGGAGCTAGGCGCCTTCCATCTTCCGCCGGGGCCGCAGGGCTACCCGATTATGCTGGCTAGCGCTACCTCGCCGGGTAAGCTGCCGCCGCTACATAAAGAGCATAAAGAGGGGGAGCATACGCCGGTGCAGGGCGTGTCGATCTTGATCCGCTTTTTGAACACGCGGAAGGTGTCGCGCAACCCGGAGGATTTAATTACCTTCACCCATGAGGTGGCGGCGCTGGGTGGCAAAATTTTGGATGCTAAGCGCAAGCCTATCACGGAAGAGAGTTTGGCGGCCATGTACCGAGAGGGGGAGTAGCTGGAAGGGGTTAGGTTGCTTTGTTGTTGTGCCCTGCAATCATGTGGGGCGCATTAAGAAGGGTGCTGGAATCCGTCGCCCGCTGAAGCGGCCTCCCACTTTAGACTGACTCTCACTTTTAACTGACCTCTACTTTTGACTAAGGCCCACTTTTGTCTGGCTCTCACTTTGGCTGACTTCTACTTTTGACTGAGACTCTGTGAGGGCAGCCTTATGAGTGCCCCAAGGGGCTTGTCAGGATAGGGCGTGTGGTGTTTTAGTGCTTGGTTTCGGCGCGGAGTTTCTCTACTTCTTCCAAGGGGAGTTCTTCAATCTCGGCAATGAGCTGGTCGCTCATTTCTGTTAAAGCAATCAGCTTGTGCGCCGCGTTGCGCTTAGCTTCCTGAAGCCCTTCCTGGCGACCTTTTTCAATACCCAAGCGCTCAATGGTGTTCACGTAAGGCATGTGTTTTTCCTCCTGTATCGCATAAACCGCTTGCGCAAAATCGTCATGTTAATGATGGGTCTCAGCGCGTAGCTTCTCCACTTCTTCAATGGGCAGTTCTTCAATTTCTGCGATCAACTGGTCGCTCATTTCGGTCAGTGCAATCAACTTGCGCGCTGCGTTGCGCTTAGCTTCCTGAAGTCCTTCCTGGCGGCCTTCTTGGCGACCTTCTTGGCGGCCTTTTTCAATACCTAAGCGCTCAATGGTGTTCACGTAAGGCATGTGTTTTTCCTCCTGTATCGCATAAACCGCTTGCGCAAAATCAGGGTCTAGGCGTTTTGGTAACTGGATCATCCAGTCAATAATGTTAAATAGCCCTGACACTCCCCACCCGCCGCGCTTCGCGCTTTGGGCGAGGGTTCTGAGATCACCCCCAGAACCTTCCTGCTTCCACACGCCTTCACTAGACAGCCGCTAGGCCGCTGCCCCCGCTCCGGTCGCTCCACAGGCTAACCCCGCCAGCCCGGCGGTTTGTATATTCCTGGCCGCGTTGATGTCGCGGTCAATGGGGTAGCCGCAGCTTTCGCAGTGCCAGTGACGTTGCGACAGCGGCAGTTTCTCAACCTTGTAGCCACAGCCATGACACCGCTTGCTGCTGGGGAACCACTGGCTTACTTTCACCAGTTGGCGCCCCGCCCAGGCGGCCTTGTATTCCAGTTGCCGGACGAACTCACCCCACCCGGCATCGCTAATGGATTTAGAAAGCCGTCTATTCTTGATCATACCAATGATATTAAGTGACTCGACGCACAGGACTTGGTTTTCGTTAATGAGGGCGCGGGTCGCTTTGTGGGTGGCGTCACGGCGACAGTCGGCGATCTTGGCATGTAGCCGTGCCACTTTCCGGCGGTGTTTGTTGCGGTTGTTTGAACCTGTCTGTTTTTTCGCCAACCGGCGCTGCAAGCAGGCCAGCTTCGCCTCGTAGCGTTTCAGATGACGCGGATTGCCCGATTTTGCGCCGTCACTGGTAATGAACAAATCGCTCAAGCCAAGGTCAATGCCGACCGTTTTGGGCGTGACCGGAAGCGCTTTTGGCACGAAATCACACAGGCAACTGATGAAGTAGCGTCCAGCACGATCGCGTGAAATCGTGATGGTAGAGGGTGCAGAGGGTAGTGACCGGCTCCACCGGATGGGTAACGGCGTCTTCGCTTTTGCGATAGTGATCTCACCCTCCCGATAGCGGAACGCGGCCTTAGTCAGCCGGATCGACTGCCGGCAATCCTTGCGCTTGAAACGTGGGTAGCGCGCCTTGAGCTTTGGGTTGAAGAAGTTGTCGAAGGCGGCTTTCTGGTCGCGGAGCGTTTGCTGCAGGATCACGCTGGAAACATCCCGCAACCACGGAAACTCCGCCTTTAAGCCCACCAGTCGCTTTTCCGCCGATGAGTGCGAGACCGATTCACCGCGCTGCTGATACGCCTCGGTGCGATAGGCCAGGGTATTATTCCAGACAAAACGGGCACACCCGAACGACTGCGCCAGCAGCTCAGCCTGTTCGGAGGTGGGGTAGAACCGTTCTTTGTAGGCACGCTTTGTCATGCTGTATAAATATCAGGGTAGTGAGGCGACGTCAATCTGGCACCGCTACGCGGTGCGCGCTTGTATCACCGCCCGACTGGGCGATGCTTTACGCGCTGTTTGGTAAACATCCGCTCGGAAAATTCAACTTCGGGCTCACCCTGCACTTCAACGTGAATCAGCACCCAGGTCTCGCTACCGTCTTTGGCATAGACCTTGATCAATTTGTCGGCGTAACGTCGGCCGCTTTCGGCACCAACCGTAATCTGTTGCAATTCCTTATCAAGGAAACTGTAGCCTTTTGACCAATCAACGTGCTGGTTTATCGTCGGAAACAGTAATTCTAGAAATTCTTTAAAATACGCCTCTAACGCCATTTTCCATGGGCTGTCATGGTCAGCGCGACGACGGTCATCTTGATCGCTCATGATGGCTCCTCTATCGGTACATATACCTTACCAAAGAGCGTTCTTGAATTGGTGAGAAGTCGTGCACAACAGTATTGTCGGCGGTGCCACCTAAACACAGATTACCTTGTTAGCGTTTGATAGCTGTGCAGATTTTCTACTTATTTCACAAGGTAGGTATTTTATTTCGCCAAGCGGCCTCTTTCTGAGCGGTTCACTTTATCGCCCGTTGAGGCCGCTTTTGGCGTTATTGGCTACCGTGACGTTGGCTACTTTTTACGGCCTAGCTGAGCATCTAGCGCTTCAAACTGCTGGGTTAGGTAGGAGCTCATGCTGTTCATTTGAGCAATCATGCTATCTAGCTGGCTGAACTGGGTGCGGTAGCGGGAGATGGTGCCTTCAATGGTTTTTTCCATGCGTTCGTAGCGCTCATCCAGGCTTTTTACCCGGTTTTCAGCGCCGCTAATGGCTAATTTTACGACGCCGTTATCGCCAAGCATCTGCTCAACGGTGCTGTCGAGCTGGGCTGCCAGGCCATTGCCTGCTTCGCCACCTACGAAAAAGTCGCTGAGTGCTTGGGGGTTATTGGCGACTAGGTCGCTGATTTTGTCTTCATCCATTTCCAGCGTGCCATCTCGTTGCAGGGTAATGCCTAGCTGGTTAAGCGTAGAAAGTTCACCACCGGCTACGCCGCCAGTCAGCACGCTCCGCAGGCGGCTTTCAATGGTGCGCACGGTGCTGTCGCCTACCAGCTCACCGGCGGTTTCACTGTCGCCATTAAAACTGGTGAGTTTGCCAATGGTGCCTTTCAGGTCGTTAAACGCTTTTACAAAGCCGCTAATCGCTTCGCGCTGCTTGAGCGTATCGCGCTCTACGTTCACCGTGCTGGAGGCGGTTTCACCATCGGCAATGCTGAGTTCCGCTAGGTTGAGGGTAACGCCCTGGATGGCGCCTTCGATCTGGTTGTTGGCGCTGCTAATGGCAATGCCGTTTACCGTTAACGCGGCGTTTTCACCGGTTTGCTTGGTGGCGGCATCTTCTGCAAAGGGGCCTGCTACCGTGGCTCCGGCTGCATCTACAAAGCCAAAGCTGGCAATAGAGGCATCCGCGCCGGTCGTTTTAGAGCTAAGCGCCAGCCGGTAGCCTGTGCCATCGTTAATAATGGTGGCGTTTACCCCAGCGTCTTTGTTGGCGTTAATGGCATCGCGGATGTCGGTTAGGCTGCTGTCTGCCGCAATATCAATGCTGACCGTATCGCTATTGCCAAAGGTGAGCTGAATGGCGGTGGCACCCTGCAGGTCTAGCGCGGTATCGCTCTCGGTGACTCTGCTAGACGCTAGGGAGCCTGTGGTGGCGAGTTTTGTTACTTCAACGCGGTAGCTGCCCGGCAGTGCATCAGCCGTGGCCGTGGCTTTAATCGCATCGCCCCGCACGTTAGCCGAGAGGCTTTGGTAAAGCGCTGGGTCGTTAACTTTCGCCACGGCGTCTTGGAATGCGTTTAGCGATGTTTGCAGCTGGCCATAGGCAGAGATCTTGGCTTGCTGCTGCTCTTTTTGGCGGGTAATAGGCGCGAGCTTGCCACGCTCCGCTTCCTGAAGCTGGTCTAATAGGCCAGTGAGGTCTAAGCCAGAGCCAACGCCTAGGGAAGTTATTGTCGCCATGCCGATGTTCCTCGATGCAAAAGGCTAAACCAACAGTCATCTAAAACACTTAGCCAGGTACGGCGTGTTTATTGAAATTTAATAGCATTTTTATCGATGGAACAACGCCTAAATTTAGCGCTTTTTCGTGCTTTAGGTAGTACCCACTTATTACCCTAATAAAAACGCCTGCTTATCGCAGGCGCTTTGGAGATAGCTAAACAAAATTGGTATTATTCTCGGCCTAGCTGTGCATCTAACGCATCAAACTGTTGGGTGAGGTAGGCGCTGGTTTGGTTCATTTGGGAGATCATGCCGTCCAACTGACCAAACTGGGTGCGGTAGCGGGAGATAGTTTGCTCGATGGATTGCTCCATGCGGGTATAACGTTCGCCGAGCGATTCAATGCGATTTTCAGCCCCCGACTTCGCCCCAGCCACTGCGCCATTCGTGCCTAACAGCTGCTCAACGGTTTGGTTCAGCTGGCCTGCCATGCCTTCATCTTCTGCGCTGCCTGCAAAAAACGCCGAGAGCGCATCTTGGTTATTGGCAATGGCGTCGTCTAGCTTGCCGCTATCGATCTCCAGCGTGCCATCGCGCTGTAGTGAAATGCCGATATCAGTCAGCATGGAGAACTGGCCTTCAATACCGCTGCCAAGCACGCTGCGCAGGCGGGATTCTACCGTGCGCACGGCGCTATCGCCCAACAAGTCACCGGCGGCGCCGGTTTCAGCATTAAAGCTGGTGAGTTCACCAATGGTGCCTTTTAGGTCGTTGTAGGCATCCACAAAGCCCGTCACCGCTTCGCGCACTGCTAGGGTGTTTTGCTCTACTGAAACGGTGCTATCCCCTTCTGCTTGAAGGTTCAGCGTGACGCCTTGAATGGCGCCCTCGACTTGGTTGGTAGGACTAGTGATGGCGATGCCATTCACATTCAGCGCGGCGTCTGTGCCTTTTTGAAGCGTGTTGGTGGTATCCGCTGCAAACGGCGCAGTGCCTGAGAAGCTGAAGTTCGCAATCGAGGCATCAGCGCCTGTTTCGCTTGAGCTAAGCGCTAACCGGTAGTTAGTGCCGTCGTTCACAATAGTGGCGTTAACGCCTGCATTTTCATTGGCATTGATGGCGTCGCGCATATCTTCGAGGGTGCTATCTGCCGCAATGGTAACATCCTGCGTGCTGCCATCCTCAAAGGTAAAAGTAAGCGTTTGCTCTGCTGTGGTGAGCGCTTCATCCGCAGCCGTAACGCCTTCAGAGGCTAAGGTGCCGCGGGTTGCTAGCGTTTCCACCGTTACGTTGTAGCTGCCGGGCTGCGCTTCGCCATCGGCCGTGGCGGTGATTGCTTCGCCCCCTACGTTGGTAGAGAGGCTTTCATAGAGCGCGCTGTCGTTGAGTGCACCTGCGGCGCTTTGAAATTCAGAAAGGGCGCTCTGCAGCTGCCCGTAGGCAGAAATTTTGGTTTGCTGGGTTTCCAGTTGCTGCTCGATGGGTGCAAGCTTCCCCCGCTCAGCGTCTTGCAGCTGGTCGAGCAAGCCGTTGAGGTCCAGCCCTGAACCAATACCCAATGATGAAATGGAAGCCATACGTACCGTCCCTTTTTGCGTCGTGCTGCCGTCACGCGTCTTTTCATTGGCAGCAGAAGTCGTTCAAATTAATTAGTTATATCGTCGGCTGTGTCACTATAAACTTTAGCAAATTTCTTATTTCAAGGTTTATTCTGTTAAGAAAATAGCACTATTTTGATATAAAAGCTTGTTTATTAAGATTTTCGCCCGACACCTACATAGTGAATGCCAGCGGCTTTGAGTGCATTAGGTGCGTATAAATTGCGCCCATCAACCACTAATTTATTGTTTAGCTGGCTAGCTAACCAAGTGACATCCACCGTGCGGAACTCTTTCCACTCGGTGCAGATCACCAGTGCATCGGCGCCTTTTACCGCCTGTATGCGGTCGCCTGCGAGCATCAGGTCGTCACGTTCGCCATACAGCCTCCGGCACTCGCCCATGGCTTCCGGGTCGAACGCTTGTACCTTCGCACCTGCCGCCCAAAGGGCTTCCATTAGCGTTCGGCTGGGCGCTTCGCGCATATCGTCGGTGCCGGGTTTAAACGCTAACCCCCAAATCGCAATCACTTTCCCTTCTAAGTGGCCAAGGTGCTCTTGCAGTTTTGTGTAAAGCGTTTGTTTTTGGCGCTGGTTAACGGCTTCCACCGCTTTGAGTAATTCTGGCGTGTAACCTAATTGCAACGCCGCTTGTTCCAGGGCGTGTACGTCTTTAGGAAAGCAGGAACCGCCGTAGCCACAGCCAGGGTAAATAAAGTGATAGCCGATGCGTGGGTCGCTCCCTATGCCCCGCCGTACATCTTCAATATCAACGTCTAGGCGCTCTGCTAAGTTCGCCATTTCGTTCATAAAGCTGATTTTGGTCGCCAGCATGGCGTTGGCGGCATATTTCGTCAGTTCTGCCGCTCGCACGCTCATAAACATCAGTTTGTCGTGGTTGCGGTTATAGGGCGCGTAGCAGGCTTTCATTAACTCTTTTACCCGCTCGCTTTCGGTGCCGACGATAATGCGAGCGCCGCGAGTGAAGTCATCAATGGCAGCGCCTTCTTTCATAAACTCAGGGTTGGAGCACACATCGAAAGGGTGCTCTACATTGCGCTGCTGTAGCGCACGGCGGATGGTGTCGCTGACGCGCTCGGCGGTGCCTACCGGCACCGTTGATTTATCCACCACCAGCTTATAGCCCTGCATGTGCTGGCCGATACTTTCCGCGACGCTTAATACGTACTGTAGGTCGGCGCTGCCATCTTCATCGGGCGGCGTGCCCACCGCGATAAACAGCGTGTCGCTTTCGGTGACCGCGTGGGCGGCATCCGTTGTAAACCGCAGGCGTCCGGCGGCGACGTTATGGGTAACCAGTTGGCTCAGGCCTGGCTCGAAAATAGGAATCTCGCCACGGCTTAGCTGGGCAATGCGGTTAGCATCAATATCCATGCAGATCACCTGATGCCCCACATCCGCCAAGCACGCACCTGCTACAAGCCCTACATATCCGGTACCAAAAACGCTAATTTGCATAATCAACCAGCTCTAAAAAGGAGTGCCGCAAGCCTATCACACCTTTTTTGTGATTCAGATAACATCCAGCCCCTACCGCCACACATAGACCTTGGTCTAACGCTTTCCATGTTTTATAATGCGCCGCAGCACGACCCCTTTGGTGCTGTTTGTAGGAGCGATACCCCTTTATGCCCGCAGAAGCGTTATCCCCCGCCCCCCAAGCCATAAATGCTGCTTTTCATATACAGCGCAGCTTGCGCCACTGCCTCTCTAGCGCTGCAGAGCTGCTGTATGAAAACGGCCATGTGCTGGAAACCATCACCCTAGCGCAGCGTGGCCTTGCGCACCGCGAGCTTGAATCGTTGAATCACCAGCACCCCAGCTGGGCGATGTGCCAGCAAGTGCTAGAGGAGAGTGGCGCCGCCACCTTTAATGATTACGGCAGGTTTGTATTAACGGCCATGGGCCGCGAGCTGATGTTTGATATGTTTGGGCAGGGAGCCGCAGACTGCGCCTAACGCGTTAGCCAAGCGCCCGCTAGGCAGGAGCGGGTGCTTGACAGCACAGGCCGGGGGCATAGAGTGAGTGGTACAGCAGCGTAGCGCTTAGCGTAGGCCCAGTAGGGAAAGAATAAACAGCACTACCACGATCAAACCCACGATATAGATAATATTACGCATAACGGCGCTCCTTGCTTGTTGCGTTTTCGAGAAATCAGATGGTTGCTCGCCCTTGAGCTGACCCTTCCAGCCTAGCAGGCTTTGTTTTGTTTTGCGTAATCAGCCCCCTCTATCGCGGCTCGCCTTGTTACTCTCCCTTACTCTCCCTTATGCGCCTGGCTCATTAAGTAGAGCGCCGCTGCCAGCGCCAGTACGGAAAGCGCTAGGTAGATCGCATCCAGCGGCGTGGTGAAGCGGATATCCACCACCGCCCGGAAGAATTCGATAATCACCGCCAGAATCACCACGCGGGCGATTTTGTCTTTCAATTGATCCAGCGAGGCAACGTTGAAGGGGTGTGAGGGGTAGCGTACTTCCGCTTGGTCGATACGCGAGACAAACAGCCGGTATACGCCTAGCCCGAAAATCAGCAGTACGATGGCAATCAGGTAGATATCCACCGCGATAATGATATCGGGCACCAAGGTGTCGTGGATGTTGCGGCTGTCGTCCACCAAGTAATAGTGCAGCACATCGCCCACCACCTTGAAGATATCCAGCGTGCCGACGATAAACAGCATCAGCGAGCCTAGTAAGCTCGGCACCACTGCCAGCATGACCAAAAAGCGCGAGTTCCACAGCGCGGTTTCAATACGCCGCTCCCATGTCGACTGCTCGTGAGGCGGTTTTGGGGGCGGCGGTGAATGGGGTGAGTGGGATGGGTTGCTCATAGTAGGCACATAGCTCCTTCTTGCTTTCAGGCAAATAGCGGGAGTGCCTAGTAAAGCATTAGACGAGGTTCATCACTACTACCGTGAAGGTCACGCCGGTGAGCAAAAACCCTAGCGCTAGCATCAGGCCATCCCTGGCTACCAACCCCAGCCCAAACAGCGTAAGTGCCAGCCCAGCGCCATTGGCGCTGAACGGGATAAACTCCATCGGCGGCATGGCTAAGGCCACGAGCAGGCACACAACGGCGGTGACGCGAATGCCGATATAGCCGGTCATCCAAGCCAAGCGCACACCCAGCAAGCTATCCACCCATTTGGCGGGCTTTTTCATGTAGTGCAGCGCTTTATCGAACCTTTGCCGGGAGAGGGAGCGGTTAAGCAGCCAGCCGGGCAGCCAGAACGTTTCGCGGCCGATTAATAGCTGCACCGACGTTAGTAGCACCAGGGAGGCCATCAGCGTTGGCATGCCAGGGATATCGCCCAGGATGGGGGCCAAGGTAATCAACCCCGCTAATAGCAGCAGCGGCCCAAACGAGCGCCGCCCCACCGCGTGTACCACGTCATCCACGCTGACCTGGGATTTTTCCCGCTCCATCCGCTCCATGGCGTGGATCAGCTCGGTTAAATTCGTCGCATCCTGCGTTTCTTTCATGGGCACTGCGGCGCTCCTTTGCCATTGAGCTCTGTTTAAAGTAGGTATGTTTCGCGTCGATCTGTTTAGCTCAGATCTGTTTCGCGTCGCTGCTTGGTTAATCGCTTGGCCTCTATAGGTTAGCCCTTGGTGCCGCTCGCTACCCAAGCTTTACGCTGCCCGTTTAACCTTGTCACTCTTTCCGCTTGGCGAGCTGCTCTTTGAGCTGTTTAGGCACTTGTTTGATGATCAGCCGGTCCTGGGCTTCGTCATACTCAATACTGGAACCCAGCAGGTGTGAATCGAAGCTGATCGAGACGCCGCCAGAGCGCCCGGTGAAGCGGCGAAACTGGCTGATAGTGCGTTTATCCGGGGGTATTTCCGGCGAGAGGCCGTAGTCGGCATTGCGAATATGGTCATAAAACGCTTTGGGCTGCTTCTCATCCACTAGCTCGGAGAGTTCTTCCAGCGTCATGGGTTCGCCACGGCGCAGCTGCTCGTTGGCGTAATCGACCAGAGTATCGGTTTTTTCACGGCTGGCGTCGTCGTCCAGGTCCTCTTTCTCGACGTAGTCGCTAAAGGCTTTCAGCAGCGTGCGGGTTTCGGCGGGGGCATCGATGCCCTCTTCCATACCCAGCAGCGCCGCTACGCCATCGGCCAGCTTTTTACCGCCCCGGTCTTTTAGAAACGAGACGTACTGCGTGCTTTCTGCACCGCTCTGCCACTGGGTCAGGTTAATGCGGGCTGCCAGGGTGAGCTGGCTCGTGTTTAGCTGGGCGGCGGGCACCGCTTGGTGCGCGTCGTTAAAGCCGATACCTTCTCGCTGGTGAATGAGGCTCATGAATAGCGTTTCGGTGTCGCCCTGGCGCAGATGGGCGATCACCAAGTAACCGCCAACGGAGAGCTGCCCTTGCAGCGTTTGAGCCAGCCGCTCGGCAATGGCGTTCGCCAATTGGGCAAAGGTTTGCTCTTCGGCTTGATACGCCGTGAGCCACGCCACCAGAGGCCCCGCCTGCTCGCCCTGCTCGGCAAAGCGCCCCCAGCCTTTCGCTTTGGTGTTGTAGGTGTCGTTTAGCGCATTGACTAGGCTGGCCATCACCGTGTCATTGCTGGCGGCGTCGGCCTCCGCAGGCGGGGCAGTCACACTTAGGCGCTCGCCGTCGAGGGATGGCTCAAGGCGGTAGACAGTACTTTGCAGTAGCGGCATAAACAGGCATTACCTTTATAAAAACGTCGAAGAGGTCACTTCAGCATCAAGGCTTTAAGCGGTAGCCGGTGCGGAAAATCCAGGCAATGGTGGCAAGGCTTGCCGCCAAAAACAGCAAAATCATCGCCACGCTGGCCCCCAAGCTGACATCACTAATGCCGTAGAAGCTCCAGCGGAAACCGCTGACGAGGTACACCACCGGATTCGCCAGGGTCACGCTCTGCCAAAACGGAGGCAGCATATCGATGGAGTAGAAGCTACCGCCCAAGAACGTGAGCGGGGTAATCACCAGCAGTGGCACAAGCTGCAGCTTGTCGAAGCCATCCGCCCAGATGCCGATGATAAAGCCCAGCAGGCTGAAGGTGACGGCGGTCAGCACCAGAAACGTCAGCATCCAGAACGGGTGGGCGATCTCAAGCGGCACAAAGAAGCTGGACGTGCCGAGAATGATCAGCCCTAGCAGTATCGATTTCGAGGCCGCCGCCCCTACGTAGCCCACGACGATTTCCAGATAGGAGATCGGCGCCGACAAAATCTCATAGATGCTGCCGGAGAATTTGGGAAAAAAGATGCCAAACGAGGCGTTCGAGACGCTCTGGGTCAGCAGCATCAGCATAATCAGGCCAGGGACGATAAACGCGCCATAGCTCACCCCGCCAATCTCACTGATCCGCGAGCCAATCGCCGCACCGAACACCACAAAATAGAGCGAGGTGGAAATCACCGGCGAGACAATGCTCTGCAGCAGCGTGCGGCGGGTGCGGGCCATCTCCGCCATGTAAATGGCGCGAACGGGATAGAGGTTCATGTGCGCTCCTTCACCAGGTCAACGAAGATGTCTTCCAGCGAACTCTGGCGGGTGTGCAGGTCTTTAAAGCTAATGCCCGCCTGCTCTAGCTGCGTTAACAGGGTAGAGATCCCTCGCCCCTCCTCTTCCTGGCGGTCATCGTAGGTGTACACCAGCTCATAGCCGTCAGCGGTTAAGCTTAGCTCCGCTTGCGCTAGCGCAGGCGGCAACTTCGCTAGCGGGCTGTGTAGCTGTAGGGTGAGCTGCTTGCTGCCCAGCTTTTTCATTAGCGCGGCTTTCTCTTCCACCAGTACGATCTCGCCGCGATTAATGACGCCAATGCGGTCGGCCATCTCTTCGGCTTCTTCAATATAGTGGGTGGTGAGAATGATCGTCACACCATCGTCCCGCAGCCCGCGTACCACGTTCCACATATCCCGCCGTAGCTCTACATCTACCCCGGCGGTCGGCTCATCCAAAAACAGGATGCGCGGCTCGTGGGAGAGCGCCTTGGCAATCAGCACCCGCCGCTTCATACCGCCGGAGAGGGTCATCAGGCGGTTGTGGCGTTTACCCCACAGCGAGAGCGACTTGAGCACTTTTTCGATATGGGCGGGGTTTGGGGGTTTACCAAACAGGCCACGGCTGAAGCTCACCGTGTTCCAGACCGTTTCGAACGCTTCGTTGGTGAGCTCCTGCGGTACCAGGCCAATCCGCTCGCGGGCTTGGCGGTAATCGCGCACGCTATCGAAGCCATCGACAATGACATGGCCTTCGCAGGGATTGACCAGGCCACATACCACGCTAATGAGCGTAGTTTTGCCCGCCCCGTTAGGGCCGAGCAGTGCAAAAATTTCGCCGCGCTGGATGGTTAAATCCACACGGGTGAGCGCCTGAAAGCCACCTTCGTAGGTTTTATTCAGGCCATCGATAGTAATGATGGGGTCGTTCAAGGCGTGCTGCTCCTTAAAGCTTGGCCATCATTGGCCAAAAAGGATTTATCCGCACCCGGTTGACATGCCGTGCTGGCAAACAACTCGGGCCTCTTGACGCTCAGTTGCGCCGGAGAAACGTCCCAACAATAGTCGCTTGACCTCGCCGTGCGGCATGTACCGCGTAATGTCGGGGTCATCAAGCCTTGCCAGGACATTCCGCGCAGCATTGACATCCGCCTGGATCACGTCCCCGTTTGCACGGTAAAACTTGTCGCCACGGCGCTCACCTTCCAGGCGTCCCGTGATCGAGTCCATTTGCGACGTATAGGCGGCGTTCACGATGTCGTGACGGGTGCCACGCTGCTGCGATACTTCGTCGAGCGCCTGGGCCAGCACCCCCTTGGCCCAGTGGCTCATGCGGCGGTTGTAATCCCGCCACTGTACCTTGCCCGCGATGGGCTGAGTCAGGTCTTCCGAAGCGAGAAGCGCCGCCTCGTCCATGATGGTATGAGCCGCCTGATAGGCGATGGTGCGAAGGTGCTGCTGGGTGCGCTGGCGGCGAGCCACTTGCTTCTTCTTACCCAGATGATTGGCGCGGATGCGTTCGGCCTTGGCGATCCGTCCTGCCGCCCGATGCTTCTTTTCCAGGGCGTGCAGGCGATTGCGCGCCTTGCCAGTGGCGGATACCTGATGGCTGTACGCAGTGAGCACTTGACCGAACGACTCGCCATGATGCTGGCCTTGCGAGTCAGTGAAGGCCTCCGTGTAGCCCTTATCGACACCCATTACCTTGTCCCCATGAGGCCGCCCTGGCGGTTTCTCGTAGGCATAATGGATCTCGACCTTTCCCTCCCGAACGATGACGCGCAGATTCTTCTTTTCCAGGCTGACGTTCTTGCCTGACGTCGTGGTGTATAGCGTGATGCTGCCGCCCACCTTTTTGGACAGATGCAATGTAATAACCAGTTGGCCGTCGATGAGTCGCTCACTGTGCTTGTCGGAACGGACGACGAACTGGTTACTACACTGGCTTTTGCCATGCCTGAAATGTTTGCGCATCATGCGATGCAGATAGGTATCTTCTAGCCATTTGTCCTGTTTCAGCAGCGTGTAGAGGCGTTTGCGTTCGGTTTCGTCCGTGGTGCGTGCGGCCACGGCCCGGCGCACCTTGTGCTTGGCAGCCGCCTTGTAGGTCAGGATGTCGTTGATCACATCCTTAGTGGATTCGGCGCGAACCGTGCCATCCAGTGGCAAGTCTGTATGCCAGCCACCCTGGGTTATTTCCTTGCGAACGGCGCTGGCGCTCTTGCCAACGGTACCAAGGGCACCGTACCGGCGCCAAAGGTCGGCCCGAATGAACCCCATCGTCCGGCACATCGCCAGCAAACGCAAAAGATCCGGACTCGTTGCATGAAGAATGCGTGTGACGGTGGTCATAACACTTCCTCTCTCGGCTCCCTGGCCGCGGGATAGTCTCCTTACATCGCGGGACAGCTCAGAACCAGCGCAGCGCGATGCCAATGGCACCGCGACATGGCTGCCGCGGTGCATGACGGCCTTTAAAAGGTATTAAGTGCGGCTGGTGATTTCGAGCAAGTGATAGCCAAACTGAGTTTGTACCGGCCCGTGAACCTTGTTGAGCTCACCGCTGAAGACGACTTTGTCGAATTCCGGCACCATTTGGCCGGGGCCAAAGCTACCCAGATCGCCGCCCTGGCGGCCGGAGGGGCAGCTGGAGTGCTGCTTGGCCACGTCTGCGAAATCACGGCCGTTTTCGATCTCTTGTTTCAGTGCGTTGCACTGCTCTTCACTGCTTACCAAAATATGACGGGCGCTGGCACGTGCCATAACAAACTCCTTAATCAAAAAACCCAAGACGGTAGGCCAGTTTATCACGCTCGCCGCTAGCCGTGACCCAAAGCTGGCGCTTACGGTTAGCAGCTCTAACAACTAAACACGCGCGCAACGTTCTTGTGGGGCTTTAACAGGTTGTTTTAACCCTCAGGAACTACTGGTATCTTTTGGTGACTATTCACTATTTCGAGAAAACAAATGCCTACGCAACAAACATCCGCGTTTCGTTTAGTCACCCGCAGCGATTTTGATGGTTTGGTATGCGGCGCCCTGCTCAAGCACTTAGGGCTTATTAATGAAATCACCTTTGTGCATCCAAAAGACATGCAGGATGGCAAGATTGAGATTGATGCCAACGATATCACCACCAACCTGCCTTATGTGCCCGGCTGCCACCTCGCCTTCGACCACCACCTAAGCGAGACCGTGCGTAACGTCGAGCGGGCCGACAACCACATCATCAATGCAGACGCCCCTTCCGCCGCCCGCGTGGTGTGGGAGTACTATGGCGGCCACGAGGCCTTCCCCGCACGCTGGGACGATATGATGGAAGCCGTCGATAAAGGCGACTCTGCTCAGTTCAATAAAGACGAAATTCTCAACCCGCAAGGCTGGGTGCTGCTGAACTTCATTATGGACGCCCGCACGGGCCTAGGTCGCTTCCGCGACTTCCGTATCTCCAACTATCAGCTAATGATGAAGCTGATCGATTATTGCCGCGAGCACACCATCGATGAAATCCTCGCCCTCGACGATGTCCACGAACGCACCACGCTTTACCGTGAACACGAGCAGTTAGCTAAAGCGCAAATCGAACGCTGCGCGACAGTACACGGCAACGTGGTGGTGTTGGATCTACGCAACGAGGAAACCATCTACGCCACCAACCGCTTTGTGATCTATGCCATGTACCCCGAGTGCAATATCTCGATTCATGTGATGTGGGGGCTGAAACAGCAGAACACCGTGCTGGCGATTGGTAAATCAATCCTCAACCGCTCCAGTAACACCAACGTGGGCGAGCTATGCTTAAGCTACGGCGGCGGTGGCCACCTGAACGCAGGCACCTGCCAAGTCGACAACGACCAGGCTGAGAGTGCGCTGGCGGAGATTGTTGAAAAAATTCGTGCGGATGGGTGAATATCAAAAGTAGCATTAACTCATAGCTACTCAGGCTTCTGAAAAACCTCACTTTTTGTGAGGTTTTTTGAGCTTTCTAAATCATCCACACAGCAAAAAGCCCCGAACACAGCGTGCTCGGGGCTTTCGTTGGGTAAAAACAAAAAACCCAGCCATTAGGCTGGGTTTTTTGCAGGATAGGTGCCTGACGATGACCTACTCTCGCATGGGGAGACCCCACACTACCATCGGCGCTAAGCGGTTTCACTGCTGAGTTCGGCATGGGATCAGGTGGTTCACGCGTGCTATGGTCGTCAGGCGTAACAGGTAATGCATATCATGCTGTGTTAGGTGATCGTCTCTTTGGCAAGCCTTGGCTGGCTTGTGCGTATCCGGTGTTCTGAGTGGCTGTCCACTCGTCGTTATCACTGCGCCCAGACCCCTTGGGTGTTATAGGGTCAAGCCTCACGGGCCATTAGTACACGTTAGCTCAACGCCTTGCAGCGCTTCCACACCGTGCCTATCAACCAGCTGGTCTCGCTGGGCCCTTTAGGAGGCTCACGGCCTCGGGGATGTCTCATCTTGAAGGGGGCTTCCCGCTTAGATGCCTTCAGCGGTTATCCCGTCCGACCATAGCTACCCGGCAATGCCACTGGCGTGACAACCGGAACACCAGAGGGTCGTCCACTCCGGTCCTCTCGTACTAGGAGCAGCTCTTCTCAAACATCCAACGCCCACGGCAGATAGGGACCGAACTGTCTCACGACGTTCTAAACCCAGCTCGCGTACCACTTTAAATGGCGAACAGCCATACCCTTGGGACCGACTTCAGCCCCAGGATGTGATGAGCCGACATCGAGGTGCCAAACACCGCCGTCGATGTGAACTCTTGGGCGGTATCAGCCTGTTATCCCCGGAGTACCTTTTATCCGTTGAGCGATGGCCCTTCCATACAGAACCACCGGATCACTAGAACCTGCTTTCGCACCTGCTCGACGTGTCTGTCTCGCAGTCAAGCACCCTTATGCTCTTGCACTCATTGCACGATGTCCGACCGTGCTGAGGGTACCTTCGTGCTCCTCCGTTACGCTTTGGGAGGAGACCGCCCCAGTCAAACTACCCACCACACACTGTCCTCGATCCGGATCACGGACCTGAGTGAGAACGCCAATGATGCCAGGCTGGTATTTCAAGGTTGGCTCCACCCGAACTGGCGTCCGGGTTTCCAAGCCTCCCAGCTATCCTACACAGGCAACATCAGCGTCCAGTGTGAAGCTATAGTAAAGGTTCACGGGGTCTTTCCGTCTAGCCGCGGGTACACCGCATCTTCACGGCGATTTCAATTTCACTGAGTCTCGGGTGGAGACAGCGTGGCCATCATTACGCCATTCGTGCAGGTCGGAACTTACCCGACAAGGAATTTCGCTACCTTAGGACCGTTATAGTTACGGCCGCCGTTTACCGGGGCTTCGATCAAGAGCTTCGGCCGAGGCCTAACACCATCACTTAACCTTCCGGCACCGGGCAGGCGTCACACCCTATACGTCCGCTTGCGCGTTAGCAGAGTGCTGTGTTTTTACTAAACAGTTGCAGCCACCTGGTATCTTCGACCGGTTCGGGCTGAGGAAGCAAGTTCCCTTACCCTACGCCGGCGTGCCTTCTCCCGAAGTTACGGCACCATTTTGCCTAGTTCCTTCACCCGAGTTCTCTCAAGCGCCTTGGGATTCTCACCCTGACCACCTGTGTCGGTTTGGGGTACGGTCGCACATGATCTGAAGCTTAGAGGCTTTTCCTGGAAGCGTGGCATCAATGACTTCGACACCGGGGTGTCTTCGTCTCGTCTCTCGGCCTTGGCGTCCCGGATTTACCTAAGACACCAGCCTACTGACTTTCACCAGGACAACCAACGCCTGGCTCACCTAGCCTTCTCCGTCCCCCCATCGCAATCATGTCCGGTACGGGAATATTGACCCGTTTCCCATCGACTACGCCTTTCGGCCTCGCCTTAGGGGCCGACTCACTCTGCTCCGATTAGCGTCGAACAGAAACCCTTGGTCTTCCGGCGAGGGAGTTTTTCACTCCCTTTATCGTTACTCATGTCAGCATTCGCACTCGTGATACCTCCAGCATGCTTCTCAACACACCTTCATTGGCTTACACGACGCTCCTCTACCGCTCATCCAGAGGATGAACCCGTAGCTTCGGTACCTGGTTTAGCCCCGTTACATCTTCCGCGCAGGCCGACTCGACTAGTGAGCTATTACGCTTTCTTTAAAGGATGGCTGCTTCTAAGCCAACCTCCTAGCTGTCTGAGCCTTCCCACATCGTTTCCCACTTAACCAGGATTTGGGGACCTTAGCTGACGGTCTGGGTTGTTTCCCTTTTCACGACGGACGTTAGCACCCGCCGTGTGTCTCCCACGCTGGCACTCACCGGTATTCGGAGTTTGCCTCGGGTTGGTAAGTCGGGATGACCCCCTAGCCGAAACAGTGCTCTACCCCCGGTGGTGATACGTGAGGCGCTACCTAAATAGCTTTCGAGGAGAACCAGCTATCTCCGAGCTTGATTAGCCTTTCACTCCGATCCACAAGTCATCCAAATCTTTTTCAACAGATCCTGGTTCGGGCCTCCAGTTGATGTTACTCAACCTTCACCCTGCTCATGGATAGATCGCTCGGTTTCGGGTCTATATCCAGCGACTGTGTCGCCCAGTTAAGACTCGGTTTCCCTACGGCTCCCCTATACGGTTAACCTCGCCACTGAATATAAGTCGCTGACCCATTATACAAAAGGTACGCAGTCACGGAACAAAGTCCGCTCCTACTGCTTGTACGCACACGGTTTCAGGATCTATTTCACTCCCCTCTCCGGGGTTCTTTTCGCCTTTCCCTCACGGTACTGGTTCACTATCGGTCAGCCAGGAGTATTTAGCCTTGGAGGATGGTCCCCCCGTCTTCAGTCAAGGTTTCTCGTGCCCCGACCTACTCGATTTCACGTGATCAGATTTTCGGCTACGGGGCTATCACCCGCTATGGCCGTGCTTCCCAGCACGTTCGCCTAATCCGTCACACGCTTAAGGGCTGGTCCCCGTTCGCTCGCCGCTACTAGGGGAATCTCGGTTGATTTCTTTTCCTCAGGGTACTTAGATGTTTCAGTTCCCCTGGTTCGCCTCCTACGCCTATATATTCAGCGTAGGATACTCAGCTGGTGCTGAGTGGGTTTCCCCATTCAGAGATGTCCGGGTCACAGGTTGTTTGCCACCTCACCGAACCTTATCGCAGGCTACCACGTCTTTCATCGCCTCTGGCTGCCTAGGCATCCACCGTGTGCGCTTCATTGCTTGACCCTATAACCCGAAGGGGTCTGGATTTCGCAATGATAACGATTGCCGGATACGCTTGAGACGTATCACTTAACAATTTACGTAAGAACGTTCGAAAACGTTCTTGTCAGCATGATATACATTGTTAAAGAGCGACTGCTATAAGCAGTGATAAACGAATCGTATTGTCAACATCAAAAGAAAAAGAAAGGGCTTTAAAAAGTCTTTTCTCTTTTTTTAATATGAAGAAAACGCTTATCACTGCGTACCAACAGCATTCTGATCAGGTAATTCATTGTGAGCGCTTACCGCGAGGATGAGTCATCGATTAAGGAGGTGATCCAGCCGCAGGTTCCCCTACGGCTACCTTGTTACGACTTCACCCCAGTCATGAACCACACCGTGGTGATCGCCCTCTTGCGTTAGGCTAACCACTTCTGGTGCAGTCCACTCCCATGGTGTGACGGGCGGTGTGTACAAGGCCCGGGAACGTATTCACCGTAGCATTCTGATCTACGATTACTAGCGATTCCGACTTCACGGAGTCGAGTTGCAGACTCCGATCCGGACTGAGATCGGCTTTTCGGGATTGGCTGACTCTCGCGAGCTCGCAACCCTTTGTACCGACCATTGTAGCACGTGTGTAGCCCTACTCGTAAGGGCCATGATGACTTGACGTCGTCCCCACCTTCCTCCGGTTTGTCACCGGCAGTCTCCTTAGAGTTCCCGCCATTACGCGCTGGCAAATAAGGACAAGGGTTGCGCTCGTTACGGGACTTAACCCAACATTTCACAACACGAGCTGACGACAGCCATGCAGCACCTGTCTCTGCGTTCCCGAAGGCACTAAGGTATCTCTACCGAATTCGCAGGATGTCAAGAGTAGGTAAGGTTCTTCGCGTTGCATCGAATTAAACCACATGCTCCACCGCTTGTGCGGGCCCCCGTCAATTCATTTGAGTTTTAACCTTGCGGCCGTACTCCCCAGGCGGTCGACTTATCGCGTTAACTTCGCCACAAAGTGCGCTAGGCACCCAACGGCTGGTCGACATCGTTTACGGCGTGGACTACCAGGGTATCTAATCCTGTTTGCTACCCACGCTTTCGCACCTCAGTGTCAGTGTCAGTCCAGAAGGCCGCCTTCGCCACTGGTATTCCTCCCGATCTCTACGCATTTCACCGCTACACCGGGAATTCTACCTTCCTCTCCTGCACTCTAGCTTGACAGTTCCGGATGCCGTTCCCAGGTTGAGCCCGGGGCTTTCACAACCGGCTTATCAAGCCACCTACGCGCGCTTTACGCCCAGTAATTCCGATTAACGCTCGCACCCTCCGTATTACCGCGGCTGCTGGCACGGAGTTAGCCGGTGCTTCTTCTGCGAGTGATGTCTTTCCTAGCGGGTATTAACCGCTAGGCGTTCTTCCTCGCTGAAAGTGCTTTACAACCCGAGGGCCTTCTTCACACACGCGGCATGGCTGGATCAGGCTTGCGCCCATTGTCCAATATTCCCCACTGCTGCCTCCCGTAGGAGTTCGGGCCGTGTCTCAGTCCCGATGTGGCTGATCATCCTCTCAGACCAGCTACGGATCGTCGCCTTGGTGAGCCGTTACCTCACCAACTAGCTAATCCGACATAGGCTCATCCGATAGCGGGAGCCGGAGCCCCCTTTCTCCCGTAGGACGTATGCGGTATTAGCCTGGGTTTCCCCAGGTTATCCCCCACTATCGGGCAGATTCCTATGCATTACTCACCCGTCCGCCGCTCGTCAGCATCCAGCAAGCTGGATCTGTTACCGCTCGACTTGCATGTGTTAGGCCTGCCGCCAGCGTTCAATCTGAGCCATGATCAAACTCTTCAGTTTAAGATCTATGCGGTTCTTGCCTGTCACCGTAGCAACAGAAGCGAACCAAACTTGGCTCAAGGGTCAAACGAATTCATTCATTAGGCCGAAGCCTGTTTGACGAGTCGCTTGCCTTGATGTTTTGGTGATTTATCACCCTCATCGGCAAGCGCCCACATGAATTACCTGATCAAATTGTTAAAGAGCTGTGTCGCGAGGCGGGCTCGATGACCTGAACCGTGTTGCCTCAGCGAGGAAGGCGTATTCTACGCATTCCGTGGTGTTTGTCAACCGCTGTTTTCAGCGAGGGAAGCGAGCGATCTAAACGACAACAAGACGGCGCTAACCTCCTGACAAACCAGAGGTTTTTCAACCTCTTGCACCGCTGGTAACGCTAGGCGTCCCCGGCAGCGGATGCGTACTTTACGGATTCGCGGCCGGGTTGGCAAGAGCTAATGTGAAAAAGTTTTCAAAAAGCTCACACCAGGGTCACGCGGGCGTAACGTTTCTTGCCCGCCTGGATGACGTAAGCTTTGCCGGTAGCCAGCATGGTGTCTTGCGCGACGGCTTCGCCATCTACTTTCACACTGCGGTTCTTCAGCATGTCTTTCGCTTGAGCGCTGTTCTTGGTCAGGCCAGAGCGGTTAAGCACGGCCGCAATCGGCGCCTGCTCGCTACCTTCGAAATCGACCTCTACTTCCGGCAGATCTTCCGGCAGCTCACCGTCAGCCAGTTGGTTACCCGCCGACTTGTGTGCATTGGCAGCCGCTTCTTCACCGTGGTAACGGGCGATCAGTTCGCGGGCCAACTCCATTTTTACGTCGCGCGGGTTTGCGCCCTGCTCAACGCTCAGCTTCAGCGCATCAATCTCTTCATTCGATTTCAGCGACAGTAGCTCGAAGTAGCGCCACATTAAGCTGTCGGGCATGGAGACCAGCTTATTGAACATAGAACCCGGCGCTTCATCCACACCCACGTAGTTGCCAAGAGACTTGGACATCTTCTGCACGCCGTCCAAACCTTCCAGCAGGGGCATGGTAATCACCACCTGGGGTTCCTGGCCGAAGTGCTTTTGAATCTCGCGACCCATCAGCAGGTTGAACTTCTGGTCGGTACCGCCCAGCTCTACATCGGCTTCCAGCGCCACCGAGTCGTAGCCCTGCACCAGCGGGTAGAGGAACTCATGAATCGCAATGGATTGATTCGCTTTGTAACGCTTTTCGAAGTCGTCGCGCTCCAGCATCCGCGCTACGGTGCTTTGAGCGGCCAGCTCGATCATCTTGGCGGCACTTAGCTCACCAAACCACTCGGCATTGAAGCGCACCTCGGTCTTTTCTGGATCGAGGATTTTGAACACCTGCTCTTTATAGGTTTCCGCATTTGCTTTGACATCTGCTTCGGTCAGCGGTTTACGCGTGACGTTTTTACCGGTGGGGTCGCCAATACGGCCGGTGAAATCGCCAATCAGAAAAATGACGGTGTGACCAAGCTCTTGAAATTGGCGCATTTTGGTCAGCAGTACGCTGTGCCCCAGGTGCAGATCAGGTGCCGTCGGGTCGAACCCTGCCTTGATACGCAGCTTACGACCAGACGCGAGCTTTTTACGCAGCTCCTCTTCTACCAGGATTTCATGCGTCCCCCGCGACAGCAGCGCTAACGCCTGATCCACCTCACTCATTGTCTCTCTCCATGTACTATGTGCCGTTAAAGGCGTTTAAATGATCAATAGTGGGCGATGTTATCACGCTCCACCGCCTTGGTTGAGCCTTCACCCCGTTTTGGATGACCCGCATAATGAAAACCGCTTCCCCTACATCAACGGCCTACTATATCGGGTTAATGTCGGGCACCAGCCTGGATGGCATTGATGCAGCGCTGGTCTCTATCACCCCTGGCGCGCCACCCCAATTATTAGCCACGGCCGCCGTTGCCATGCCTGATACGCTGCACGCGCAGTTGCTGCACCTTTGCCACGCGCCTTCCGCTAGCTTTGCCGAACTCGCGGCCGCCGAGGATGCCTTTTGCCGTGTCCAGGCCCAGGCAGTCACCGCACTATTAACGGAACAAGGACTCACTGCGGAACAGATCGCGGCGATTGGCAGCCACGGCCAGACGATTGAGCACGCGCCCCAAGGCCACCAAGGCGGCCCTGCCTATACGCTGCAGCTGGATAATCCGAGTTTATTGGCAGAATTAACGGGCTGTACCGTCGTGGCCGATTTTCGTCGGCGGGATTTGGCTGCCGGTGGCCAAGCGGCCCCACTCGCTCCCGCTTTCCATCAAGCGCTGTTTGGGCAGCGCCCAGACGAACAGCTCGTGCTCAATTTAGGAGGCTTTGCCAATCTCACCTGGCTTCCCCAGGAACAAACGCGCCCGGTGGTGGGCTTTGATACCGGCCCTGCCAACGTGCTACTCGATGCGTGGTTTGCCAAACACCATACTGGACGGTTTGATAAAAACGGCGCCTGGGCGGCCAGCGGCCAACTCGACCAAGCGCTGCTCACGCGCCTGCTGCGGGAGCCCTTCTTCCACCAGCCGCCGCCACGCAGCACTGGCCGCGAACTATTCCACTTAGCGTGGTTAGAGAAGCAGCTTACCGGCGGCGAAGCCCCCAGTGACGTTCAGGCAACGCTGGCCGAACTAACGGCAGTGAGCGTGGCGCAAGGGGTTGCCCAACTGCCGCTGAGCCAGCCTACCGCCACGCTGCTGGTCGGCGGCGGCGGTGCCCACAATACCTATTTGATGGACAGGTTAGCCGCGCACCTTCCCAAGGTAACGCTGCTCTCCCCTGCCACGCTGGGCTGGCCGGAAGACTGGATTGAAGCAGGGGCCTTTGCCTGGCTCGCCCACCAGCGCCTGCACGGGTTACCCGGCAACCTACCCTCTGTGACTGGCGCCAGCGGCCCACGGGTGCTAGGCGGTATTTACTCCCCCTAACGGCGACTGCCGTCAGTAATCGTCACCGTCGCGCAGGGCCAGATGGGACGGCACCTGTGCGTCTAACGGCTTACCGCTGGCGGCGGCATCACCGTGTTTGATCATCAGCCGCAGGTCGTTGGCGGAGTCCGCATGGGCCAGCGCTACCTGTTGGCTCACTTTACCCGCTTGATAGAGCGCGTAAAGCGCCTGATCAAAGGTTTGCATCCCCGCATCGCGAGAGCCTGCCATGGCCTGTTTCAATTCATCAATACGCCCTTTACGAATCAGATCCACCACCCGCGGCGATGAGAGCAGAATCTCAATCGCCGCGCAGCGGCCACCCTGTTGGGTAGGCAGCAGCTGCTGAGCCACCACGGCGCGCAGATTCAGCGATAGGTCCATCAGCACCTGCTCGTGCCGTTCGTGGGGAAAGAAGTGCAGGATACGTTCCAGCGCCTGGTTAGCGTTGTTGGCGTGCAGCGTCGCCAGGCAAAGATGCCCCGTTTCAGCGAAGGTCAGGGCGTGCTCCATGGTCTCGCGGGTACGCACTTCGCCAATCAAGATCACATCCGGCGCTTGGCGTAGCGTATTTTTCAGCGCCACCTCGAAGGACTCCGTATCCACCCCCACTTCGCGCTGATTAACGATGCCCCGCTGGTGCGGATGTAAATACTCGATGGGGTCCTCAATGGTGATGATATGCCCGCCCACCGAGGCGTTACGCTCCTGAATCATCGCCGCCAGCGTGGTGGATTTCCCCGTTCCCGTGCCACCCACGACCAGCACCAGCCCGCGCTTGGCATTGGCCAGCGTCGACAACTGGCTAGGCACCCCCAGCGCGCTCAGCGTGGGAATTTGCTGGGCAATGCGGCGCACCACCATGGCGGGTTCGTTGCGCTGTTGGAAGGCGCTCACCCGAAACCGTCCCGCGCTTTCCAGGCTTAGGGCAAAATTCGCCTCGTGCTCAGCTTGAAATCGCTCCCGCTGCTTATCGGGAACCGCATTCAGCACCAAACTACGCACCTGGCTAGCAGAGAGCGGCTGACGCCCCAGCGGCACCAGCCCTTGGGGCGTTTTAAGGCTGGGCGGCGCGCCCACTGAAATAAGCAGGTCAGAGGCCTGCTGCTCGACCATGATCCCCAGCAGTTGATGCAGCCACTGGGTCGCGGTCATACCGCTGGCTGGCTCACTCATCGCGTCCCTTTTCCTTTAGCTACTTTATTCATCGTTTAGCGTAAGCGTGCCTTTGGCCCGCGCCTGGGCGTCGTCCATACTCACCACCCCCTCTTTGACCAGTTTGGCGAGCGAAGCATTGAGGGTTTGCATCCCCAACGCGCCGCCGGTCTGAATGGCTGAGTAGATCTGCGCCACCTTATCCTCGCGAATCAAGTTACGTACCGCTGCCGTGGCGATCAGGATCTCGTGAGCCGCCACGCGTCCGCCGCCCTGGCGCTTCAACAGCGTTTGCGAAATAACCGCCTGAAGCGATTCAGAGAGCATCGAGCGCACCATAGATTTCTCTTCGCCGGGGAAGACATCAATAATCCGGTCGATGGTTTTCGCTGCGGAAGTGGTGTGCAGGGTGCCGAATACCAAATGCCCCGTTTCAGCCGCGGTGAGCGCCAGGCGAATCGTTTCGAGATCGCGAAGCTCCCCCACCAAAATCACGTCTGGGTCTTCGCGCAGCGCGCTTCTCAGTGCCCCCGAGAAACTATGGGTATCGCGGTGGACCTCCCGCTGGTTGATCAAGCAGCGTTTGCTGGTGTGTACAAACTCCACCGGGTCTTCAATGGTCAGGATATGCTCAAAGCGGTGGTCGTTGATGTAGTCAATCATCGCCGCCAACGTCGTGCTTTTCCCCGACCCCGTCGGCCCGGTCACTAGCACCAACCCCCTTGGCAGCATCGAAAGGCGCTGGAACACCTCGCCCATTCCCAAGGTATCCATGGAGAGCACCTTATTCGGAATGGTTCGGAACACTGCCCCCGCCCCGCGCGCCTGGTTAAAGGCATTGACCCTAAAGCGCGCCACCCCCGGCACTTCAAACGAGAAGTCGGCTTCCAAGTGCTCTTCGTAGTCGCGGCGCTGCCGATCGTTCATGATGTCGTAGATCAGCCGCCGAACCTCGTTATTCTCCATGGCAGGCACATTAAGCCGACGAATATCGCCATCAACACGTATCATGGGGGGAAGACCCGCCGAAAGGTGCAGGTCGGATGCATTCTGCTTTGCCGAGAATGCCAGCAGTTCGGTAATATCCATCTCTCTTTCCCAGCTGCGGTAAGGTGCTTGAGTATGACAGACAACGCGCTTCCCGAGTCACTTGCGTCTGCGCGCGAACGCCTACGCCGAGCGCTTGAGGACGCCGGACGCTCGCCCGCCAGCGCCACCCTGCTGGCGGTGAGCAAAACCAAGCCCGCCGAGATGCTGCGCGTGGCGTGGCAGCACGGCCAGCGCGAGTTTGGCGAAAACTACCTGCAAGAAGCGCTAGAGAAGCAGGCAGCGCTGGCGGATCTTGACGATATTGTGTGGCACTTCATTGGCCCGCTGCAATCGAATAAAACCCGCGCCGTGGCCGAACACTTTGCCTGGGTACACAGCGTTGACCGCTTAAAAATTGCCAAGCGCCTAAGCGAACAGCGTCCGGCAGCGCTACCGCCGCTGAACGTGTGCCTGCAGGTGAATATTAGCCGCGAGGCAACGAAATCCGGCGTGCTGCCGGAAGACGCCTTGCCGCTGGCCCAAGAAGTTGCCGCCCTGCCTGGCCTCGCGCTGCGCGGGCTGATGGCGATTCCCGCTCCGGCAGAGACACTCGAAGCTCAGCGCCAGCCGCTGGCAGCCCTACGCCAGCTGTTGGAAGAATTACAGGCGGCACTGCCCGAAGCGCCGCTGGATACGCTGTCGATGGGCATGAGCGACGATTTAGAAGCGGCTGTCTTAGAAGGTGCCACGCTGGTACGTTTAGGCACCGCTATTTTTGGCGCACGGGGCTAACTACGGTTCACACAGCACGCGGCTCACACAACACACGGTTTACTTTACACGCTGCAAGACGCAGCCATTTACGAAAAAGGATACCCCCATGGCGAGCAAGATCACCTTCATTGGCGCAGGCAACATGGCTAGCGCCATTATCGGCGGCCTGATCGAAAGCGGCGTCTCACCCAGCGACATCACCGCCACGGCCCCCAACGAAAGCGAACTGGCTCCGCTGAAGGCGCGCCTGGGCATTCATACCCACACCGATAACAGCGCTGCGGTGAGCGGTGCCGATGTGGTCGTACTGGCGGTCAAACCACAGATTATGCGCGGCGTTTGTGAAGCGCTGCGTGACAGCGTGCAGCAGCAGGCGCCGCTGGTGATTTCCATTGCCGCTGGCCTGGACGCCGACACCATCGACCAGTGGCTGGGCGGCGGTAACGCCCTGGTGCGCTGTATGCCTAATACCCCCTCGTTGGTAGGCATTGGCGCCAGCGGCCTCTACGCCAATGCGGCGGTCAGCGATGCACAGCGCACCCTCGCCACTCAGCTTATGGAAGCGGTAGGTATTGTGGAGTGGGTCGAAGAGGAGCACCTGCTGAACGCCGTGACTGCCGTTTCCGGCAGTGCGCCAGCCTATTTCTTCCTGATGTTTGAAGCGATGGAAGAGGCCGCTGTGAAGCTCGGCCTGCCTGCCGATACCGCCCGCCGCCTAGCCATTCAAACCGCCCTAGGCGCGGCTACTATGGCCCAGCGCAGCGATAAAGACCCGGCCACGCTAAAACAGAACGTGATGTCGCCGGGCGGCACTACCGAGCGCGCTATTGCGCATATGGAAGATGCCCACCTGCGTACGATTATTGCCGACGCCATGCAGGCCTGCGCTGCCCGTGCCGACGCCATGGCCAAAGAGCTAAGCGATAAACACAGCTAAGCGCAAAGGGTATCGCCGCCCCCATCAACACTACCGTTACCAAACCGTGAGCTAAGTATCAGAACAAGGTGGGCAGCCCGCTAATGCGCCTGCTGCTCACCTCAAGAACGACATTTCGTAGGAGAAGCCGCAATGGGAAGTCAATTAGGCAGTGCCGGGTTAATGCTGGTTAACTCGCTGATCAATATTTACCTGTTTCTATTAATGCTGCGCTTTTTGCTGCAGGCATCGCGGGCAGACTATTACAACCCGCTAAGCCAGTCGGTGGTCAAAATCACCCAGCCCGTCGTAGGGCTATTCCAAGGCTTTTTAGGGCCGGTAGCCGGTCGCTTTGACTTGGCTACCCTGGCGGCTGGCTTCGTGCTGAAAGTCGTCAGCATGATTGCCATTTTCATGGTGATCGGCGTGGGCATGCCGCCCATCGCAGGGCTGCTGATCGCAGGCGTGGCCGCGCTCGCCAACGCCATTTTGAAGATTTACTTCTTTGCCATGATCGTGATGATCATCCTGAGCTGGGTGGCACCGAATGCCAGCCATCCAGGCGCGCTGCTGGTGATGCAGCTGGTCGAGCCGATCATGGCGCCGGTGAGAAAGGTGATCCCGCCTTTGGGGATGATCGACCTCTCGCCGATTGTGGTCTTTATCGCCATTAACTTGGTGGACGGCGTGGTGGTTGGTTCGCTGATCCGCGCGGCGGGCATCTCTGGCGCACTCGTAGGCCTATAACGGCCCCATCGACTCGACTACCGGCCCGAGCTTACTTTTTGCAGGACTTAATTTTGCAGGACTAGCGCTTTCGATGCCTGATTCAGACACTCTTGCTTATGACGACCGGCCAACGGGTTCCGTTGGCCTGGTCACACCCCATGTGGTTAAGTTTGATACTCCGCTACCGCTTGCCTGCGGCAAGACGCTGCCTGAGTATGAACTGATCTACGAAACCTACGGCACGCTGAACGCCGAGCGCTCTAACGCAGTGCTGATTTGCCACGCGCTGTCGGGGCACCACCATGCCGCTGGCTACCACACCGCCGAGGATCGCAAACCCGGCTGGTGGGATGCCCATATCGGCCCCGGCAAATCCATTGATACCAATCGCTTTTTTGTGGTGTCACTGAACAACCTGGGCGGCTGCCACGGCAGCACCGGCCCGGTGAGCCACAACCCGGAAACCGGCCGCCAGTGGGGGCCGGACTTCCCCGTGGTTACCGTCAGCGACTGGGTGGCCAGCCAAGCGCGCCTTGCCGACCACCTAGGCATTGAGCGCTGGGCCGCCGCCGTGGGCGGTAGCCTAGGCGGTATGCAGGTACTGCAGTGGACGATGACTTACCCTGAGCGGGTTGCCAATGCCGTGGTCATTGCGGCAACGCCCCGCCTTTCCGCGCAGAATATCGCCTTTAACGAGGTGGCCCGCCAGGCCATCCGCTCGGACCCCGACTTTTTCGATGGTTGGTACGCAGAGCACGACACTGTCCCCAAACGGGGGCTAAAGCTCGCCCGCATGGTGGGGCATATTACCTATCTCTCCGAAGATGCCATGGGCAGCAAGTTTGGCCGCGACCTGCGTAGCGACGATTTGAACTTTGGCTTCGACGTTGAGTTTCAGGTGGAGTCTTACCTGCGCTACCAGGGCGATACCTTCTCGACCGCCTTCGATGCCAACACCTACCTACTGATGACCAAGGCGCTGGACTACTTTGACCCGGCGGCCAGCTGCGATGGCGATCTTGCCTGCGCCCTGGCACCAGCGCAGTGCCCCTTTTTGATTGTGAGCTTTACCACCGACTGGCGCTTCCCGCCGTCGCGCTCGCGGGAGCTGGTGGATGCCCTCACCCGCGCTGGTAAATCGGTCAGCTATGCCAATATTGAGTCGCCCCACGGGCACGATGCTTTCTTACTGCCCGAGCCGCGCTATCAAGCGCTGTTCAGCGCCTTTATGGGCCGCATTGCCCGAGAGCTAGAACTTGATGCCACGGGTGCAGAGGAAACACACTAATGCGAACGGACCTTGAACTGATTTATGACTGGGTACCCAAGGGCGCTCACGTCCTGGACCTTGCTTGTGGCGATGGAGTCCTGCTGGAAAGGCTGGCTAAGGAGAAGGGCGTTACTGGCTACGGGCTAGAGATCGACCCCGACGGCATTACCCAGTGCGTCGCGCGTGGGGTCAACGTGATTGAGCACAACCTGGACGACGGCCTGGGCAGCTTCTGCGATAACAGCTATGACCAGGTGATCATGACCCAGGCGCTGCAGGCGCTGCGCCGCCCGGATAAAATGCTCGATGAAATGCTTCGGGTAGCCGAGGAGGGCATTATCACCTTCCCCAACTTTGCCTACTGGCGCCACCGCATCCATTTAGGGCTGCGCGGCTATATGCCGGTATCGAAATCGCTGCCCCACGCGTGGTACGACACCCCCAACATCCACCTCTCGACGTTTAACGACTTCGAACATCTGTGCAAAGAGAAAGGGCTGGTGATTGTTGATCGTGCCGTGGGTGTTGGCGACCACAAGGGGCACTGGACCTCGAAGTGGTGGCCTAACCTGTTTGGTGAAATCGCCATTTTCCGGGTACGCCGACGCCCCTAATCTAGCCCTTACCTCACCCAAAAGAGGAGACACGCCATGGCTATTTCTACGCTGCGCCGCCTGCCACTGCTCATGGTACTGCTGGGAACACTACTGTGTGCCACCCAGGCAGCTGCTGAGCAGATGGTTCGAGTGGGCGATTATGAGATCCACTACAACGCCATCGAAACGCGCTTTCTAACGCCGGAAGTGGCGCAGGCGAACAGCATCCAGCGCAGCATCGGGCACGGTTTGGTGAACGTGAGCGTGCGCGAGCGCCAGCCCGATGGTTCCACGCGACCGGTCAACGCCAGCGTTGAGGGCTATGTTAGCGACCTAACCGATACCCGCGAGCCGCTCAGCTTTCGCACCGTGCACGATGGCGATGCCACCTACCATCTTGCCACTTTCACCCTGCGCCAAGACGAGCCAATGCGCTTCAATCTCGACGTGCGCTACGACCGCAATGAAAACCCCGAGCCGGTAAGCTTTATTCAGCGTTTCTATATCGAACGCTAAACCCGTACCGGTAGCGCCCGCGTCAGACGGGCCGCTACCGGCACCCCCTGCTGCCATTCCACCGTCACGCCATACGCCAGTACTTCCACACCCGCTTTCACCGCATCACTTAACGCTGCCGCATAGGTGGGGTCGATATGCGCCGCTGGTGCTACGTCCGCAATCCCCTCATGGGCCACGCAGAACAGCAGCACCGCCCGCTCGCCCTGTTCGGCTAGCGCCGCCAGCGTGGCTAAATGCTTGGTGCCCCGCACACTGACGGCATCAGGAAAGTAGCCGTGGCCATCCTCCTCTTTCAGCGTGACTTGCTTGACCTCCACATAGGCGGCACCCTTCTCTGGGTCATCCAAGCGAAAATCGAGCCGCGCTTCGCCTACCTTCACCTCGCGCTTTAACGCTTGGTAATCCGACAGCGGCGGGATATCCCCCGCCTCAATGGCGCTCTCTACCAAGCGGTTAGCGCGGCCTGTGTGCACCGATGCCAGCGCCGTACCGCCGTCTGGCTCGGGCAACGCTATCCACTCCCAGGTCCAGGCCAGCTTGCGTTTCGGGTTGTCGCTAGGCGAGAGCCACACCCGGCAGCCGGGTACGTTCACCGCCTTCATCGAGCCGGTATTTGGGCAGTGGGCCACTACTTCCTCACCGCTTTCCAGCCGCACATCGGCCAGAAAGCGCTTATAGCGGCGCAGCAGCGTGCTGGGGACCAGCCCTGGGTAGCTCATCATAAGCGGCTCACAAAGCGCCCGATGCGCACCACGGCCTCCTGCAGCCGTGCGACGTCGTTAGTGAAGGCGATACGCACGTGGTGTTCGCCTCCTTCCACGGCAAAATCGATGCCGGGGGTGATAGCGACGTTCTCCTCCACCAGCAGGCGTTCGCAGAATGTTTGGCTGTCACGGCTGTAGCGGGAGATATCCAGCCAGAGATAGAACGCCCCCTGGGGCGGTAGGTCGGGCGTTAGCCCGAGTTCTGCCAAGCCATCCAGCAGCACTTGGCGGCGCTGCTTGAGGGTGGCACGCCGGGTTTCCAGAATATCCCGGCATTCGGGGGTAAACGCCGCCAGCGCCGCGTGCTGGGAAGGGGTCGTTGCGGCGAGAAACACGTTTTGCGCCAGCCGGGTGAGCGGCTCGACAGCCCTCTCCGGCGCCACCAGCCAGCCCAATCGCCAGCCGGTCATGCCGAAGTACTTCGAGAAGCTGTTCACCACAAAGGCATCCTCCGACAGCGAGGTGGCTGAGAGTGGTGCGTCGTCGTAATTCAGCCCCTGGTAAATCTCATCCACAATCACATCGCCGCCCTTAGCAGCCACCGTATTGATCACCTCGGTGAGCGCCGGGGCATCCAGCGTATGCCCGGTGGGGTTGGAGGGGCTTGCCAACATCGCTAACCGCGTCTTGGCCTGCCAGTGCCGCTCAATCAGCGGCGCGGTGAGCTGCCAGCCGCTGTCACGGCCAACGGGCACAGTGTCAATTTCCGCGCCCGCTAGGGCCATAAAGTGGCGGTTACAGGGGTAGTTAGGGTCGGCCATTAATACTCGGTCGCCGCTTTCAACCAGCAGTTGGCTAGCCAGCAGCAGCGCACCGGAGGCGCCCGGCGTGACCAGGATACGTGAAGGGTCCACCGTGGCGTTGAAGTGTTCAGCGTAGTGCCCGGCAATCTCCTCGCGGAGCGTTGCCAGCCCAGCCGCCGGCGTGTAGCGCGTTTTACCCTCAGCCAAGGCCTGCTGGCCTGCTGCGATAACCGGCTCGGGAGTCGCAAAATCGGGCTCTCCTACTTCTAGATGGATCACATCATGGCCGGCGGCCTCCCGCGCCTGGGCCATCTCTAATAAGTGCATCACGCGGAAAGGCGCAACGTGATCAACACGCGAATTCCAGCCCATAACGGCTCCTTCACCTAGCAGTAGTTAAACCATGACCCAGCCTGCACAAGATGTGGGACCAAGGTCCAAAACGCACTATTATGCTTGCATCGCGCGAAATTTTCAGCTAAACAAGCATCCCTTTGGCGTGAGAACGTGATACACGCTCATGGTCGATCAGCAGTCACATACGTAAGGGGCACTCCCATGCCAGTAGCGGAAAAGAAACCGGAAGCGTCCAAATCCTTCACCCCGTATGAGCCGGCACCGGGCGAAGAGTATATGAACGAGAAGCAGCTCGCGCACTTCCGCCAGCTGCTTCTGGACTGGAAACAGGACCTCATGGAAGAGGTGGATCGTACCGTACGCCACCTGCAGGAAGATGCTAACAACTACGCCGACCCCGCCGACCGCGCGACGCAAGAAGAGGGCTTTAGCCTGGAACTGCGTACCCGGGACCGCGAGCGTAAGTTGCTGAAGAAGATCAACGAAACCATCGAGAAAATCGATGAAGACGACTACGGCTTCTGCGAAGCCTGCGGCGTAGAAATCGGCATCCGCCGTTTGGAAGCACGCCCCACCGCCACGCTTTGCGTCGACTGCAAAACCCTGGCCGAGCTAAAAGAGAAGCAGCTAGGCGGTTAATCACCCCACGCCTCGCCATCCTACGGTGGCAGCCAACGGGCACCCTTGAGGTGCCCGTTTTTGTTTGTCATCTTGTGCTTAACACATCGCTCTGCAGTTTCTTAAACGCCGGATTGCCATGACCGCTACTGCACACTACCGGGGGCGCTTCGCCCCTACTCCCTCCGGGCCACTGCACCTTGGCTCGCTAGTTGCCGCACTTGGCAGTTATTTAGATGCCCGCGCCGCTGGCGGCCAGTGGCTGGTCCGCATTGAAGATATCGACCCACCACGCTGCCCAAAAGGCGCGGACAGCACCATTTTGCGCCAGCTAGAAGCCTTTGGGCTCACCTGGGATGGGCAGGTAACCTGGCAAAGCCACCGCGATGACGCTTACCAGCAAGCGCTGGAGCAACTGACTGCACAGGGGCTGGCTTACCCGTGCAGCTGCTCACGCAAACAGTGGCAGGCCTTCGATATCTACCCCGGCTGGTGCCGCAGCGGCGTATGCGATGCCAGCAAGCCGGTCGCTTGGCGTTTGCGCAGCGACCTCGCCAAACGCCCCGTAAGTTGGAATGACCGACTGTTCGGCGAGCAGCGATTCGACCCCGCCGAGCTGGGCGATGTGGTGCTAAAGCGCAAAGACCGTTTATGGGCCTACCAGCTCGCCGTGGTGGTAGATGACGCCCACCAGGGCATCACCGATATTGTGCGTGGGTACGACCTGCTGGATAACACGCCCTGGCAGCACCAGCTTCAAGACGCGCTCAACCTGCCAACACCCCGCTACCTGCACCTGCCGCTGGTGGTCACTGCGGATGGTCAGAAGCTCTCCAAGCAGAACCTCGCCCCTGCCCTAGCGGAGGAGAGCACCGGCATACGCTGCCAGCTCTTCCAGGCGCTGCGGCTACTCGACCAAGCGCCGCCAGCCGCGCTTGCCGATGAGCCACCGGAAGCACAGCTACGCTGGGCTATAGAGAACTGGTCGGTGTCGCGCCTGACACCACTCGCCCACCGCCCCACGCCACCGGAGCAGTAAAATGTACGTCTACCGCATCATGCTATTTCTTGTGTTTGGCGGCTACCTGCTCTCGCCGCTGCTGATGGATGGCTGGGGCGACCCGAGCGTGGCCTGGTACCGTCCCTTTGCGATTTGGGGCGGCCTGATTGCCCTTACCCTATGGCTTGAGCAGAAGAGGAAGTTGGATGAACGCTGAGTTAATAGGCGTCGTATTACTGGGGCTTGGCTACCTTGGGCTACTGTTTGGCTGCGGCATGGCCGTTGAACGGGGCTGGGTACCGGTACGTATTACCCGCCACCCCATGGTGTATACCCTGGCACTCGGTGTGTATGCCAGCGCCTGGGCAATGTATGGCAGCATCGAGCTCGCCTCGAACGCCGGGTTTGGCTACCTCGCTTACTACTTGGGGCCGGCGGGCGCTTTCTTACTCGCCCCCGTGCTGCTGGTGCCCATTCAGCGCATTACTCGTACTTACCAACTCTCCTCGCTGGCGGACCTGTTCGCCTTTCGCTACCGCTCTCGCTGGGCGGGTACACTAGTAACACTGCTCAGCCTATTTGCCGTGCTGCCGCTGCTAGGCATTCAGGTAAAAACCCTCAGCGATGCCATTCAACTGCTGACCGGCAGCCGCTACAGTGCGGCAGTGGCGCTACTGTTCTGCGCGGTGATTGCAGGCTGCGCCGTGCTGTTTGGCGCCCGCCACAGCCATCGACACCGCCACGATACGCTGCTTAGCGTGATCGCTTTTGAGTCAGTGATTAAGCTGATGGCCATACTCGGGCTCGGTGCCATTGCCTTGTGGTGGGTGTTTGACGGGCCACAGGACGTGCAGCGCTGGCTGGAAGGCCCCGGTGCAGTCCTGCAAGCCGCCACCCCACAGCTGGAAGCCCCCCAATGGCGCACGCTTCTGCTGCTGTTTTTTGCGGCGGCTTTTATGATGCCGCACCTGTTCCAAATCACCTTCGCTGAAAGCCTCTCCCGCCACACCCTGCTGCAAGCCAGCTGGACACTGCCACTCTTTCTGCTGCTAATGGCGCTACCGGTGCCGCTGATTCTTTGGGCCGCGCAGTCAGCCAACGAGAGCGTGCCACTGGCTGCCTACGCCGCTTATGTAATGACCGAACACTGGTGGGTCGGCGCGCTGGCGTTTATCGGTGGCCTTGCAGCCGCCAGCGGCACCATGATGATGATCGCGCTGGCACTTTCAGGTATGGCGCTCAACCATATCGTACTTGTCGCCCACCCGCCGGAGGCGCGTAGCGACCTCTACGGCTGGCTATTGTGGCTGCGCCGAGCGCTAGTGGGGGGGGTAATCTTCGGCGGTTGGCTATTTGCCGAAAGCGTCGGGCGCTACCACTCCCTTACCAGCCTAGGGCTGGCCGCCTTTGTAGGTATGGCTCAGTGCCTGCCGGGGCTGCTGGCGCTACTTTACTGGCCCGGCGCGAACCGCAAAGGCATGATTGCCGGCCTTATCGGCGGCATTGGCGTATGGCTATGGGGGCTGTGGCTACCGCTGCTGTTCGATATCACTATGCCCGCGTTGCCTTTCACCCCGCTGATGCCGGCGGATGCGCCCACTTGGTACAACGTTACGCTGATTTCGCTGGCGGTGAATATCGTACTGCTGATCGTGGTATCGCTGTTTACGCGCATCTCAGAGGGCGAGCGCTCAGCGGCAGAAGCCTGCTCGGTAGATGCGGTCATCCGCTCGAAACGCCTACCACTGGAAGCCGCCACGGCGGGTGACTTCCCCGCCCACTTGGCCCAGGCACTAGGCGATGAAGCCGCTAGCCGCGAGGTGGAGCGCGCTTTGAAAGCGCTCAACCTCACCCCCCAAGAGCGCCGCCCCTATGCGCTGCGCCGCCTGCGCGACCGCATCCAGGCCAACTTATCGGGGCTAATGGGGCCATCGGTGGCGCGGGATATCGTGGACCGCTACCTCCCTTACCGTCATGACGACGCCCCCGTTACCGACGATATCCACTTTGTAGAGAGCCGCTTAGAGGCCTACCGCTCGCGCCTCACCGGGCTTGCCAGGGAGCTAGATGGGCTACGCCGCCACCATCGGCAAACCCTGGCCTATCTGCCGGTGGGGCTGTGCGTGCTGGGCGACGACGATGAGCTATTGATGTGGAACCAAGCGCTGTCCCAGCTCTCTGGCATCAGCGGCGATAGCGTAATTGGCTCCCGGCGCGACAGCCTGCCGCCACCCTGGCCCAACCTGCTGGGCAGTGTATTGAATGCCAGCCAAACGCCGCTGTATAAGCAGGCGGTAACGCTACACGGCAAAGACTACTTTTTAACGCTGCACAAAGCAGTGCTCAGCGGCCATGATAGTCGCGGCGGTAGCGTTATTCTGGTGGAGGATCACACCGAGATGAAGTGGTTGGAAGAGGAGCTGGTGCACGCCGCACGGCTTGCCTCCATTGGCCAGCTTGCCGCCGGCGTGGCTCACGAGATTGGCAACCCGATCACCGGCATCTCCTCTCTGGCGCAAAACCTGCGCTACGACACGGAAGACCCGGCCTTGCTGGAAACCGCCGACCAAATTCAGCAGCTCACCCAGCGGGTCACCAAAATCGTCAACTCGTTGGTAGGGTTTGCCCACGGCGGGCGGCCGGCGCTGCCCAGCGCCCCGGCCTCACTAAAAGCGGTGAGCGATGATGCGCTGCACTTGATCCATTTAGCCCGCTCGGGCGAGGATGTCACCTTTACCAACGCCTGCCCGAGTGACATCGTGGTGCGTGGTGATGCTCAGCGCCTCACTCAAGTCATGGTAAATTTATTGAGCAACGCCAAGGATGCCTGCCAACCGCAGGGAACGGTACATATTGAAGCAGGCACCCAAGCCAGTCACGCCTGGTGGCGCGTTACCGATGATGGCCACGGGATTGACCCTAGCGTCAAACACCGCCTGTTCGAACCCTTCACGACCACTAAACCGGCGGGGGAAGGTACTGGACTTGGGTTATCGTTGGCGTATCAAATTATCAATGAGCACCAAGGCAAAATAGAGGTTGCGTCGCCACCTCCCGGAAAGCCTCGCGGCACGGCCATTACGCTATGGCTACCGCTTTACCAACAGGATAATCACTTGCCCCATGCCCAGGATATTGATTGTTGAAGATGAAGCGATTATTCGCAGCGCGCTAAAGCGCTTACTCGAACGCCACCACTACAGCGTCAGCGAAGCGGCCAGCGCCGAAGAGGCCCGCACGCTGGCGCTCAGCGATTTTGACCTCATCATCAGCGACCTACGCCTACCAGGCGAGCCGGGCACAACGCTGATTGAGCTGGCCGCACCGGCACCGGTGCTGATCATGACCAGCTATGCCAGTATGCGCTCGGCGGTGGATGCACTGAAGCAGGGTGCGGTCGACTACGTTGCCAAACCCTTTGACCACACCGAGCTGCTGGAAACCGTTGAGCGCATTCTGCATAAGCAGTCGATGCAGCAGGGCACTCCGCCAGATGTCACCGACGAAGGCGGCGGCCGCCAAACCATGATTGGCGACTGCACCGCCATGCAGGAGGTGTACACGCGCATCCGCAAAACCGCGCCGGCGGATGTCACCGTGCTGATTCAAGGCGAATCCGGCACCGGCAAGGAGCTGGTCGCGCGCGCCATCCACCAGCAGAGCAAGCGCGCCAAAGCGCCGCTGATTTGTGTTAACTGCGCGGCAATTCCCGAAACGCTGATCGAGTCCGAGCTGTTTGGCCACGAAAAGGGCGCCTTTACCGGCGCCAGCGCTGCGCGTACCGGCTTGGTAGAGGCTGCCGATGGCGGCACGCTCTTTCTTGACGAAATTGGCGAGCTGCCCCTAGACGCCCAAGCACGGCTGCTACGGGTGCTGCAAGAGGGCGAAATCCGCAAAATTGGCTCGGTGGAAACCCGCCATGTCGATGTTCGCCTGATTGCCGCCACCCACCGCGACCTACGTGCGCTCTCTAAAAGCGGCGAGTTCCGGCTCGATTTGTACTACCGCCTGAACGTGATGCAGATTGCCCTGCCACCGTTGCGGGATCGCGAGGATGACGTGCTCAAAATCGCCGATATCCTGCTGGAAAAGGCCTGTAAGCGCCACGAGCGCCCCGGCCTACGGCTTTCACGCGCCGCCCGCCAGGACCTGCGCGACTACCCCTGGCCGGGTAACGTGCGCGAGCTTGAAAACGCCTTGGAGCGCGGCGTGATTCTCGCAGAAGGGCACTTAATCCACCCAGATGACCTGGGGCTTGGTCCGGTAACCAACCGCCCGCACCCGCCTGCCGCCAGCTCCGCCGCTCCCACTAGCGACGCTACCGCCGAAGAGGATGATCTCTCTCTGGAGGACTACTTCCAGCACTTTGTACTAGAGCATCAAGATCAAATGAGCGAAACCGAGCTAGCACAGAAGCTAGGCATTAGCCGTAAAAACCTATGGGAGCGTCGCCAGCGCTTGGGCATTCCGCGCAAAAAGACCGCCCGCCGCCAGAGCTAGCGGTACTGCTTGGCTGGTGTTTGCCGGGCTTAACCATTAGCCGTAAGACCAACGTCTAATAGATTGATTTCCATAAGAAATATTCAAAAATCGTTACCCAGTCACTGTTACCTTCCCACACAACGAAGCAAAAAATAGGAGCAAAAACGGGTAACACTTTCCTGTCTCATTAGTTCAACACTCCACTCAAAAAATCTTAAGCTACTGAAATATATAAAATAACAAATGAGTGGCACGGCGAGTGCAATATTACTGGGCAAGAAGAACAAACTGGGCAGCGCGGTAAGTCGCTAACAAAAACAATATGACACCGCCCCGACCTGAGCCAAAACAAAAACAACAGTGCCAGGTAGAGATAACGGCACAAATAAGAACAACAGGCTTGAGTCTCGTTACTTGCATGCGCGGTACAGGGTCCCAACGGGACCACGCACCTAAGCGCAGCGAACAATAACAACAGCTAGCAAGTGCCCAAATAAGGACGCGACGTACACAAGGTTCTGCGCCCCAACAAAAATAACAGCAGCATTGGTGTACACCCCGGACACAATAACAACTCGCCGGGAGAGAAAAGTTCGCGGTTGGATTATTGTTTTGAATACGAGGCGGTCGGGATCAGAGTGGTTCTTACGCCTGCCGACTGCGGTGCGTATTCAGGGCGATGTGCCATCATGAATAAAAACAGCAGCATGGACGCTGATTGTCTGCTTTATAGGGGAGGCTCACGTAGCCTCCCCTTTCCGCGTTTATAGGGTTTGTTGACAAGGCTTCTTGAAGGACTCCACCACCCTGGCCGCCCATCAAACCCCGCCTAGGCGCTTTGCAAGCCACCGGGGGTCGGATACACTCAATGACTTACCGTCCTCTATACGGTCTGTTTTCGCACCCGTTTTCGATACACTGCGAGTCGATATCGCCGCATGTTTAAAGGATTTACCCGTTTATTACATAGTCCGGGAGAGCACTTGAAATCCCTGCTCGATTCCCCAGAGAGCGCCTCTGAGGCGCCCAGCCCGCGTATTATTCCGCGCTCCGAGCATCCTGTTTCTCGTCAGCAAATCAGCGAAGCCGCGCTCAAGGTGCTCTACCGCCTGAACGGGGCAGGCTTTGACGCCTACCTGGTAGGCGGCTGCATTCGTGATGCGCTGCTGGGCAAAATGCCGAAAGACTTCGACGTTGCCACCAATGCAACGCCGGAGCAGGTGCGGGATCTGTTTCGCAACTCTCGCCTCATTGGCCGCCGCTTCCGTATCGTCCATGTGCGCTTTGGCCGTGAAGTCATTGAGGTGACCACCTTCCGTGGTAAACCCCAGGACGAACACGGCGACCATATTGCTCACCAGTCGGACGACGGCCTGCTGCTGCGGGATAACGTGTGGGGCAATATCGAAGAGGACGCGCTGCGCCGCGACTTTACCGTCAATGCGCTCTACTACAATATTGCCGACTTCACGATCCACGACTTTGCCAACGGTGCGCGGGATATTGAGTCACGCACGTTAAGGCTGATTGGCGACCCTGCAACCCGCTACCGGGAAGACCCGGTACGGATGCTGCGGGCGGTACGCTTCGCCGCCAAGCTCGACTTCACGATCGAGCCGGCGACCGAAGCACCCATGTACGACCTTGCGCCGCTACTGCTGCAGATTCCCCCCGCCCGCCTATTTGATGAAGTGCTCAAGCTGTTTATGTCGGGCCACGGGTTAATTACCTTCCGCCTACTCAGCCACTACAACCTGTTCGGGATGCTCTTTCCAGAATCGGAAGAGGCAATGGCCGACGCGGCCTGGGCAGAAGATTTGATTGAGCAGGCGCTGGCCAATACCGATAAGCGCATTGCCGAAGACCGCCCGGTAACGCCCGCCTTCCTGCTAGCCGCCTTCCTGTGGGCGCCGGTGGTGCATCGCCAGGCAGAGCTTGAGCGTGAAGGGATGCCTGCCGTGCCTGCGCTGCAAACGGCCGCCCAGCAGGTAGTAGCGCGCCAGCTTCAGCACACCTCAATCCCCAAGCGCTTTGGGATTCCGATGCGGGAAATCTGGGAGCTGCAAGCACGCTTGCCCATGCGTCGCGGCAAACGGGCGTTCCAAACCCGCGAGCATCCACGTTTTCGCGCCGCCTTCGATCTACTGCTGCTGCGCGAGCAGGCGGGTGAACTTCCCCGTGGCTTAGGCGACTGGTGGGAAGCATTCCAGAACGGCGACGAGCACGAGCAGCGCCGCCTGCTGCAAAAGGTAGGTAGCGACCCGGCAAGCCAGGGTGACCGCCGGCGCAAAAAACGCCGCAAGCCACGGAAAGCCAACAGTGAATAGCGCTATCCGCACATTTATCGGTTTGGGCAGCAATTTAGAGAACCCTAAAGCCCAGGTGCAGCAAGCGCTCCACGAGCTTGCTGCCCTGCCGCTTTGCCAGCTCGTTGCGCACTCCTCGCTCTATGCCACGCCTCCTGTGGGGCCGCAAGACCAGCCCGACTTTATCAACGCGGTGGCCTGCCTGGAGACCCACCTTTCGCCATTGGCGCTGCTAGACCAACTGCAGGCGTTAGAGCAGCGCCACCGCAGACGGCGGCTGCGCCACTGGGGGCCGCGCACGCTGGATTTAGATCTGCTTCTTTACGGAGAGCAAACGCTTCATCAGCCGCGCTTAACCATTCCCCATGCACATATGCACAGCCGTGCCTTTGTATTGGTGCCTCTGGATGAAGTCGCCACTGCCCTCAAGCAGCCCATCACCCTGCATCAGCAGCCGCTTAATCACTGGGTAGCCGCACTAAATACCAGCGATATCCGACGCTTAGGTGATACCGGTGTCACCACGACTGCTACCATTTGACACAAATCTCGACACCACCCCCCCATTCGGGTAACAATTGCCGGTTACGCCACATCGCGTATGCAGGGACGCTGCGATAAAAATGGCCGAGCGTAGCCCGCGCTTTAATAGCCCATGCCGCATCGGCCCCATAAAGATTTAATGAGAGCACGCCATGAAAACCGTCACCCTGAGCACTCTGCAGGCGTACAAGCGCGCCGGTGAAACGTTCAGCTGCCTGACTGCTTACGATGCCTCCTTTGCCCATGCCGCCAGCGCTGCGGGAATTGATGTCCTGCTGGTAGGCGACTCTCTGGGTATGGTTCTACAAGGGCATAACAGTACCTTGCCCGTCACCATTGACGACATCTGCTACCACACCCGCTGCACGGCTCGCGGTAAAGGGCATAGCCTGCTGATGGTCGACCTGCCGTTTATGAGCAATGCCACCACCGAACGCCTGTTGGAAGATGGTGCCGCGCTTATGCGCGCAGGGGCAGAGCTGGTGAAGGTAGAAGGCGAGGCGTGGATGGCCGACGGCATTCGCGAATTAACTCGTCGCGGCGTACCGGTCTGCGCCCACTTAGGGCTAACCCCGCAAACCGTTTACCAGCTGGGCGGTTACAAGGTGCAAGGCCGAGAAGCCGAACAGGCCGAACAGATCATCCAAGATGCCAAAGTACTGGTCGACGCGGGGGCTTCGGTCATCTTGCTGGAGTGTGTACCCGCCAGCCTCGGCAAAGCGGTGACTGAAGCACTTGATGTGCCGGTCATCGGCATTGGCGCAGGCCCAGACACCGATGGCCAAATTCTGGTGATGCATGACGTACTGGGGGTAACCCATGGGCGCACGCCACGTTTTGTGAAAAACTTTATGGCGGATGCCGGCTCGATCCAGGACGCATTTAAGCAGTACCATGAAGCCGTCAAAACCCGCGTATTTCCCGCTCCAGAACACTGTTTTTAAGTGAGTCGCAGCGAATTCTCTATGCACACTTTGCGAGATATTAACGAGCTCCGCGCTACCTTGCATGAGCACCGCCTACAGGGTCGGCGCATTGCCCTCGTCCCCACCATGGGCAACTTGCACGCTGGGCACTTAGCGCTGGTCGCCACTGCCCGCCAACACGCCGACGTGGTGGTCTCTAGCCTGTTCGTCAACCCCATGCAGTTTGGCCCGGGCGAAGACCTCGACGCCTATCCGCGCACCTTTGAGGCTGACCAGCGCCAGCTTACCGACGCAGGTTGCGATCTTCTTTTTGCCCCCACGGTTAGCGCGCTCTACCCGAACGGGCTTGCCACCCAGACCCGCGTGCATGTACCAGAAGTAGGCGAAGGGTTATGCGGCGGCTCGCGCCCAGGACACTTTGACGGCGTTTCCACTGTGGTGAGTATGCTGTTCAACCTGGTACAGCCGGATGTCGCCTGTTTTGGCGAAAAGGATTACCAGCAGCTCGCGGTGATTCGCAAGCTGGTGGCCGACCTGCATCTGCCCATCGAGATTATCGGCGTGCCGATTGTGCGCGCCGACGATGGCCTGGCACTCTCCTCCCGCAACGGCTATCTCAGCGAGCAGGAGCGAGCCACGGCCCCCATGCTCTACCGTACCCTGTGTGAGCTACGCGATGCGCTGGCCAGGGGCGAATCCGCCGAACAGGTACTACAAAGGGGCAAAGCGGCGCTGTATGATGCCGGCTTTACGCCGGACTACCTTGAGCTACGTGATACGACGTTGGGCCCTGTGACGGCCTCCACGCGCCACGCCGTGCTATTAGCTGCCGCCAAACTCGGCCCAGCCCGGCTTATCGACAATATCAGCGTGCAGCTACCCAGTGCTGCCACTGCCTAGCCTGGTAAGGCTAGCCCGTTACCCAGGAGTTTCCATGCATACCATTATGCTCAAAGCCAAACTACATATGGCCCGTGTTACCCACGCCGTATTGAACTATGAAGGCTCGTGCGCCATCGACGGCGAACTGCTGGATATGGCCGGCATCCGTGAAAATGAACAGATCCAAATTTATAACGTGGAGAACGGCGAGCGCTTCACCACCTATGCTATCCGTGGCGAAGAGGGATCGCGCTTGATCTCCATTAACGGTGCAGCGGCCCACCTCGCCTCACCGGGGCATCGCATCATTATTTGCAGCTACGCCCACTACTCAGAAGCCGAACTTGAAAACCATCAGCCCGCGCTGGTGTACCTCCAAGAAGGCAACCACGTTAGCCATACTAGCAACGCCATTCCGGTCCAATTGGCATAAGCTAATCATCTGAGAAGGCGTTATTAAACGGGCCGTTGATCGGCCCGTTTTTTATTTGTCAAAAAAAGCGTATTGCCGCAATGCACAACCTTCCCTATGCTGGTAGTCAAGCCTGACACGACACGCTAATAACGATGCTAATAACAACAGATAGGCAGCTACGTCTATCTGCCGTAGAAACGTTGCGTCACCTACTCAAGGAGTTATTGTATGCAAGACGTGGTCATTGTGGCGGCTCGCCGCACCGCTGTTGGTAGTTTTGGTGGCTCACTCGCGGGCATTCCAGCCAGCGACCTGGGCGCACTGGTCATCAAAGACATTATCGCTTCCACCGGCGTTGCACCTGAGCAAATCGATGAAGTGCTGCTAGGCCAAGTGCTGACCGCCGGCGTTGGTCAGAACCCGGCACGCCAAGCCGCCATTAAAGCAGGCCTGCCGGAAACCGTACCGGCCATGACGATCAACAAGGTGTGTGGTTCGGGCCTCAAAGCGCTGCACCTGGCGACCCAAGCCATTCGCTGCGGCGATGCCGAGATCATTCTGGCCGGTGGCCAGGAGAATATGTCCGCTTCTCCGCACGTGCTGCCAAACTCCCGTAACGGCCAACGCATGGGTGACTGGAAAGCCATCGACTCCATGGTGCATGACGGCCTGTGGGACGCCTTCAATAACTACCACATGGGGATTACTGCCGAGAACTTGGCAGAGAAGTACGGTATCACCCGCGAGGCGATGGACGAATTCGCCGCTGGTTCTCAGCAAAAAGCCGCCGCCGCCATCAAAGAGGGCAAATTCAAAGGCCAGATCGTGCCGGTCGAAGTCCCGCAGCGTAAAGGCGACCCGGTGGTGTTTGATACCGACGAAAACCCCCGCGAAGTCTCCGCTGACAAACTGGCCGGCATGCGCCCAGCGTTCAAGAAAGATGGCACCGTGACCGCTGGCAACGCCTCGTCGCTGAATGACGGCGCAGCGGTTGTCATGCTCTGCTCGGCGGAAAAAGCCAAAGAGCTTGGCCTAGAACCGCTGGCCCGTATTGCGGCCTACTCCAATGCAGGCGTTGATCCAGCGATTATGGGCATTGGTCCGGCTCCGGCCACCCGCCGCTGCCTGGAAAAAGCGGGCTGGAGCCTGGATGACCTGGACCTCGTTGAAGCCAATGAGGCCTTCGCTGCCCAAGCGCTTTCCGTGAATAAAGAGCTGGGCTGGGATACCTCCAAAGTGAACGTCAACGGCGGCGCGATTGCCCTGGGCCACCCCATTGGTGCCTCCGGCTGCCGGATACTGGTCACGCTACTCCACGAAATGATTGCCCGTGATGCCAAAAAAGGCCTCGCAACGCTGTGTATCGGCGGCGGCCAAGGGGTTGCGCTGGCCATCGAGCGTCCGTAAGGCTATGAGCCATTGAGAAATCGACCATAGTGAATGCCCCCGCAACGCGGGGGTATTTTTTTGTCTGCCGCTAACGGTGCCTCTCTCCCACGATGCGCGAGGGCGTGCGCCATACCAACAGCATCCCCAGCAGAAATAGCCCCGACGCCGCCCACATGGCAACCGGCAGGCTAGTGCTATCCACCACCCGACCACCGACCATCGCTCCTAAGCCGATCGACAGGTTAAACACAAACGCCATGAGCGCCGTGGCGGCTTCTGTGTTGGGTGCCGTCCGCAATATCCAAGTCTGGATGCTTACCGATACGCTGCCAAATATCGCGCCCCATGCCATTAGCAGCAGGACGCCACTGGTCGGTTGAACGCCCAAGAGTGGAAAGAGCGCCACGACCCCCAGCAGCAGACTGGGAATGGCCAGCACCGCTCGGTAAGGATGCCGCCCGGCGAAGGCGCCCGCCGCGATATTGCCCAAAATCCCCGCCGCCCCGTACAGCAGCAACAGGCTTCCAACATGACGCTGGGCAATACCGCTAATCTCCTGAAGGATCGGGCTGATAAAGGTATACGCGGCAAAGTGGCCAACCACTACAAAGCCCGTGGTGAGTACCGCAACGCGCACACCACGGTTTTGCAACTGCTGTGCTAGCACCCTTAGCCGCACTGGCTCCCTGGGGGGCAGCGGCGGCAGCCAGCACCATAGCGCCAGAGCCGTGAGCAGGCTTAAGCCGCCCAAGGCAGCAAACGCGACCCGCCAGTTGCTCAAATCGCCTAACAGCGTACCTAACGGCACGCCTAGGACAGAGGCCGCCGCCACCCCACCAAAGATAACGGTCATGGCTTTGGGCACTTGGGCGCTCGGCACTAAGCGCGGTGCAATACTGCCGGCAATCGCCCAAAAACCGCCGATGCTGATCCCCACCAGCACCCGCGCCGCCAGCAAAAACGCAAAGTTGCTTGCTATGGCTGTCAGCACACTGCCCAGCACCATCACCGCCATCATCAGCGTGAGCATGATACGGCGGTCGAGCCGCCCTACCGCCACTGGCAATAGCGGCGCTGAAAATGCCGCGACAACGCCAGGCACCGTCACCATCAGCCCCGCCATCCCAGGTGTTACGCTCATCGCATCCGCTACCTGAGAGAGCAAACCGATAGGTAGCTGCTCTGCGGTCACCAACAAGAAAATGCCGATCATCACGGCCACCACCGCCCACCACCGCGGTGCTTGCTGCTGCTCCATGCTTGTTTCCTCACTTCCTGGGCCTATCAAACGACACCGCCCCCGCAGCCAGGGGCTGCGGGGGCGGTGAGTCATACGCTAATCGCTATTTAGCTAGCAACATCCGCCTCGGCAGCTGCAAACGCCGCTTTCTCTTCCTCGGTGATCTCTTTGATCGAGAGCTTCACCCGGTTGCGGTTGTCGATATCCAGCACCTTCACGATCACGTCGTCGCCTTCGTTCAGGAAGTCGCGAACGTTGTTGACGCGCTCCTGGACGATTTGCGAGATGTGCACCAAGCCATCGGTACCCGGCATGATGTTCACAAAGGCACCGAAGTCAGCGATACGTACCACTTTTCCTTTGTAGAGCTTGCCGATTTCCGCTTCGGCGGTAATCGCCAGTACGGTGTCGATAGCCTTCTTGGCAGCGGCTTTATCTTCTGCGTAGATGCGTACCGTGCCATCGTCGTCGAGGTCGATAGATGCGCCGGTATCTTCACAAATCTTACGGATGGTGGCGCCGCCCTTGCCGATAACGTCACGAATCTTGTCTGGATCAATTTTGATCGTCGCCATGGAAGGCGCGTTTTCAGACACTTCGTTACGGCTCTGGCTGATCACGGCGTTCATCTGCGCCAGGATACCAATACGCGCATCGTGGGCCTGCTGCAGCGCGGTCTCCATGATCTCTTCGTTGATGCCTTCGATCTTGATGTCCATCTGCAGGGCAGTGACGCCCTCTTCAGAACCGGCGACTTTAAAGTCCATATCGCCCAGGTGGTCTTCGTCACCCAGGATATCGGTCAGCACCGCGTAGCCGTCTTCGTCTTTAACCAGACCCATGGCAATACCCGCCACCGGGGCTTTCAGCGGCACACCGGCATCCATCAGGGCCAGCGAGGAGCCGCAAACGGAGGCCATGGAGCTAGAGCCGTTGGATTCGGTAATCTCCGACACCACGCGAATGGTGTAAGGGAAAGCCTCTTCAGAAGGCAGCATGGCCTGCACGCCGCGACGCGCTAAGCGGCCGTGGCCGATTTCACGGCGCTTCGGGCCACCCATAAAGCCAGCTTCACCCACCGAGTAGGGAGGGAAGTTGTAGTGCAGCATGAAGCGGTCTTTACGCTCGCCTTCCAGCGACTCGATCAGCTGCGAGTCGCGCAGCGTACCCAGCGTAGCGACGGCAATAGCCTGGGTTTCGCCACGGGTAAAGATGGCTGAGCCGTGGGTTTTCGGCAGCACGCCGACTTCGATGCTTAATGGACGCACGGTGAAGTTGTCACGACCATCGATACGCGGCTCGCCTTTTACTACCCGTGAGCGTACAACGCGTTTCTCAAGCGCCGCGAACGCCCCTTTGACGTCATCTTTGCTGAACTTGCCTTCTGTTACTTCTTCGCCTTCAGCAACCGCTAACTGCTCAACGGCCTCGTCTTTCAGCGCAGCCAGCGCGTCTTGGCGGGCCATTTTGTCGGTAATGCGGTAGGCATCGCCCACTTTGGCTTCAAAAGCGTCGGCCATGGCGGTTTTCAGCGCTACGTTCTCAACCGGCGCCTGCCACTCCCAGCGCGGCTTGCCTGCTTCCGCGGTCAGCTCTTTAATCGCGCTAATGGCAACCTGCATCTCCTGGTGGCCATATAGCACGGCACCCAGCATTTCATCTTCAAGCAGCTCTTGGGCTTCGGATTCCACCATCAGCACGGCGCTTTCAGTACCGGCCACCACCATGTCCAACTCGGAGGTGGTCAGTTCTTCAACGGTGGGGTTCAGGAAGTAGCCTTGCTCTTCGTTGAAGCCAACGCGGGCTGCGCCAATCGGGCCGTTAAACGGTACGCCGGAAATGCACAGCGCCGCCGAGGTGCCCAGCATGGCCGCGATATCCGGGTCATGGTTACGGTCGGTGGAAAGAACAGTACAGATGACCTGCACTTCGTTCATGAAACCTTTAGGAAACAGCGGACGAATCGGACGGTCGATTAGACGCGAGGTAAGGGTCTCTTTCTCCGTCGGGCGGCCTTCACGTTTAAAGAAGCCACCAGGAATTTTACCGACGGCGTAGGTTTTCTCTTGGTAGTGTACCGAGAGCGGAAAGAAGGGCTGGCCTGGGTTAACGTCTTTCTTCGCCACCACCGTACACAGTACGACGGTTTCATCCATGGTGACCATCACGGCACCAGTGGCTTGGCGAGCGATACGCCCAGTTTCTAGGGTGACGGTGCTACGACCGTATTGGAACGTTTTTTTGACCGGATTCACGGCTACTTCCTTTAACATTAATAGCTACTTGTCTTTTCGCTTGGGTCGTTTTGACTCGCCACCATTCTAGGCGTTGACGCGCCATACGGCTACCAGAAACAAAAAAACGGGCAGCCTGTAAGGGGCTGCCCGTTTCGAATCATTGCCGTTAAAGCTTAACGACGCAGACCCAGACGCTGGATCAGAGACTGATAGCGTTCGAAATCTTTGCGCTTCAGGTAGTCCAGCAGCTTACGACGCTGGTTTACCATGCGGATCAGACCACGACGGGAGTGGTGATCCTGCTTGTTGGTTTTGAAGTGGTCCTGCAGGCCGTTAATGTTGGCGCTCAGCAGTGCAACCTGAACTTCAGGGGAACCGGTATCGTTTTCGCCGCGGCCGTACTCGTTGACGATCTCGGCCTTTTTCTCAGCGGTTAATGCCATCTGTCTCTCCAGTAAGCAATATGCCTAAAAATGAATGGGTGGGACCACGCATATTTGCAGTCCCAGGCGACTATTTTCGCGCAAATCGTCACATCCTTGCAACGTTTTACGAGATAGCGACCGTACTTAACAGCCGCTTGGGGGCCACTTCCTGGGGCCCTTTTACAACGCCAAGGCCGATAAACGTCTCGGCGTAATAAAGTCGTGCTAGCGCATCCGGTGCTAACTCACCAATGGCGAGCTGGGCCGACTGCCCGTGGGCAAGCCTGCCAAACGAGGTTTCATCAACGCTAAGCGAAGGCAAATGATCAACCAGCACATCCACGGGCATCAATTCTGCTTCGCGGGCAGCCTGGCTAGCCAATGCTTCCAGGTCTTCTAGTGTCCACATGGCGTCGCCGCTAAACGGCCCGGTCTTGAGCCGACGCAGTTGGCTAATGTGGGCACCGCAACCCAGGGCATGGCCAATATCTTCGGCCAGCGTGCGGATGTACGTGCCTTTGCTGCAGCTGACTTCCAGCTCGAACGCCGCGCCCTCAAACGCAAGCAGGCGCGCATCATACACGCTTACCCGCCGCGCTGCACGCTCAACCTGCTTACCCTCGCGGGCCAGCTCGTAGAGCTTTTTACCCTGATGCTTGAGCGCCGAGTACATAGGCGGCACCTGCTCGATCTCACCGCGAAAACGCGTTAAGACGGACTCAACGTCCTCGGCTGTGAGGCTTGGCACCTCGCGCCGCTCCACCACCGTGCCTTCGGCATCGCCGGTGTCGGTGATCACCCCCAGTTCAATCCGGGTGCGATACATCTTGTCGGCTTCTAGCAAGTGCGCGGAAAACTTAGTGGCTTCACCCAGGCAGATAGGCAGCAAACCTGTCGCCATGGGGTCCAGCGTGCCGGTGTGCCCGGCTTTTTGCGCCTCAAACAAACGACGCACACGCTGTAGCGCATGGTTGCTGGAGATGCCTTTCGGCTTATCCAACAGCACCACGCCATTAACCGGTAATCCGCGACGGCGACGGGCCATTAGCGCGTCTCCTCACCCTGTTCGTCATTCTCATCCTCGTCATGCCCCTGACGAGCGCGGTCAGACGAGACCGCTTCGTCAATCAGCGATGAGAGGTGCTGGCCGCGCACCACGCTTTCATCGAAATGAAAACGCAATTCGGGTACATGGCGCAGCTTGATACGCTTGGCAATTTGGCTTCTTAGAAACCCTGAGGCACGTTTCAGCACCTGCAGGTTCTCCTTAATACGCTCGGGATCCTGTTCACCCAGCAGGGTGACGTAGATATCGGCGTAGCCAAGGTCACGACTGACGGTTGCACCGCTCACCGTGACCATGCCCAAGCGCGGATCTTTCACTTCGCGTTGGATCAGTACCGCCAGCTCCTTTTGGAGCTGGTCGGCTACTCGGTCGGTACGCTTAAATTCGCGCATGGTTGCTCCTCGCGGCCTTACAGGCTGCGCTCGACCTTCACTTGGTCAAAGACTTCGATCTTGTCGCCGACCTGGACATCGTTGTAGTTCTTCACGCCGATGCCACACTCCATGCCGTTACGCACTTCTTGTACGTCGTCTTTGAAGCGGCGCAGCGATTCGAGCTCGCCCTCGTAGATGACCACGTTGTCACGCAGAACGCGGATACGCTTGCTGCGTGAGACGGTGCCTTCGACGACCATACAGCCAGCCACTGCACCGATCTTCGGCGCGCGGAACACGTCGCGTACTTCGGCCACACCGACGATCTCTTCTTTCCACTCGGGGGCGAGCATACCGCTCATCGCCTGTTTGACTTCGTCGATCAGGTGGTAGATGACGCTGTAGTAGCGCAGATCCAGACCTTCACGCTCGATGATCTCACGGGCAGCGGCGTCGGCACGGACGTTAAAGCCGACCACGATGGCTTCCGATGCCAGCGCCAGGTTGGCGTCGGTACCGGTGATACCACCCACGCCAGAGGAGACCACGGCCACCTGTACCTCTTCGGTGGAGAGCTCTTCCAAGGCGCCTTTGATTGCCTCCAGCGAGCCCTGTACGTCGGCTTTGAGGACGATGTTGACCTTGGCCACTTCGTCCTGGCCCATCTGGCTGAACATGTTCTCCAGCTTGGCCTTCTGCTGACGCGCCAGGCGCACTTCGCGGTATTTACCCTGACGGAAGTTAGCCACTTCGCGGGCTTTCTTCTCGTCGGCGACTACCATGAAGTCGTCACCGGCATCCGGCGTACCGTCGAGACCCTGGATCTCTACCGGCATGGCGGGGCCAGCGGTATCGACCTGCTTGCCTAGCTCGTTGGTCAGCGCACGCACGCGACCGTAGTGCAGGCCCGCCAGGACGATATCGCCCTTCTTCAGCGTACCGTTTTGAACCAGTACGGTAGCGACCGGACCGCGCCCTTTATCCAAGCGCGACTCAACTACCACACCTTTACCCGGTGCCGACGGAACGGCCTTCAGTTCGAGTACTTCAGATACCAGCTGGATGGCTTCCAGCAGATCTTCGATGCCTTCACCGCTCTTCGCAGAGACGTGAACGAACTGCGTATCACCGCCCCACTCTTCCGAGATAACGCCGTGCTGCGACAGCTCGTTCTTGACACGATCGGGATCGGCCTGGGGCTTATCGATCTTGTTCACGGCCACGACTATCGGCACGCCAGCGGCTTTCGAGTGCTCGACGGCTTCGATGGTTTGCGGCATGACACCGTCGTCGGCAGCGACTACCAGGATAACCACGTCGGTGGCTTTCGCACCGCGGGCACGCATGGCGGTAAACGCCGCGTGACCGGGGGTATCCAGGAAGGTCACACCGCCGTGGTCATCTTCCACGTGGTACGCACCGATGTGCTGGGTAATACCGCCCGCTTCGCCGGTGGCAACTTTGGCACGGCGGATGTAGTCCAGCAGCGAGGTTTTACCGTGGTCAACGTGACCCATGACGGTGACGACCGGCGAACGGGTGATCTCTTCGCCTTCGTAGGAGATGCCTTCCAGCATCTCCGTTTCCAGCGCGTCATCCTTCACCAGCTTGACCTTGTGGCCCATCTCTTCTACCACAATCGCCGCGGTATCCTGGTCGATTGTCTGGTTGATGGTCACTGCCGCGCCCATAGTGAACATGGCCTTGATCACTTCGTTGGCCTTGATCGACATTTTGTCGGCCAGCTCGGCAACGCTGATCGACTCAGGGATTGAGACTTCACGAACGATCGGCTGCGTCGGCTTCTGGAAGCCGTGCTTGCCGTTACCGCTTTGGCTTGCGCCACCGCGACGGCCGCCACGGCGCTCGGCACGCTTCACTTTCTTGCCACCGCCGCGCTTACGCTCTTCGCGATCGCCACGGTCATCATCGTCGTCACGGCCTTTCTTCTTCGCAGCGGCCTTTTTCGGCGGCGCGGTACGGCGGTCACTACGGCCCTCTTTCGGCGGCGCTGGCGGCAGGTCATCGGCCACCGGCGAATCGTCGATTTCAAGCTCAGGTACTTCAATATCCGGCACTACGACCGCTTTTGCCTTGGCCTTCTCTTCCGCTTCTTTACGCGCGGCTTCTTCGGCAGCCTTGGCCTTCGCGGCAGCGGCTTTCTCTTCCGCATCGCGGGCCTCGCGCGCTTTACGCTCGGCTTCCGCTTCCGCCATATCGCCTACCAGCTGGCGCGGGCCAGAGTGTTTCGGCTCGGCTGCTTTCGGTTTCGACTCTTCTTCGCGCTTAACGTAGGTTTTCTTCTTACGAACCTGTACTTCAATCGTTTTACCGCGCTCGCCGGTTTTGATACGGCTGCGGGTTTTACGGGTTAGCGTAATGCGGTTTTTGCTCGGCTCGCTGTCAGCGCCACCGTGGCTTTTCTTCAAAAAGCTCAGCAGCGTCTGTTTATCCTCTTCAGACACGGCGTCGTTTTCCGAAGAGTGCTTCAAGCCAGCTTCTTTCATCTGTTCCAATAGGCGGGGCACATCGCGGCCCACCTTTACTGCAAAATCTTTAACTGTCATATCTGACATAGTGACCCTCCTCAGCCCGTGACCTGTTTACTGTGTGTTTGAGTCCGATTGACCATCGTCTTCAAACCAGGGCGCACGGGCAGTCATGATCAGTGCCGCTGCGCGCGCTTCGTCCAACTCCTCGATATCGACCAGATCGTCGACAGACTGCTCGGCGAGATCTTCCATGGTGACAATGCCGCGGCTAGCCAGAATGAAGGCCAAGTGGCGCTCCATACCGTCCATTTCCAGCAGGTCGTCTGCCGGCTGGGCACCGTCTAGCGCTTCTTCCGAGGCAATGGCCATCGTCAGCAGCTCGTCTTTCGCACGTGCACGCAGCTCTTCTACCAGCTCTTCATCGAACTCCTCGATTTCAAGCATCTCTTCCAGCGGCACGTAGGCAACTTCTTCTAGGGTGGTAAACCCTTCTTCCACCAGCAGGCGGGCAATGTCTTCTTCCACTCCCAGGTGCTGAACGAAGGATTCGACCAGACTATCCAGCTCCTGCTCACGCTTGGATTCGGCTTCATCTTCGGTCATGACGTTGATCCGCCAACCGGTCAATTCCGACGCCAAGCGAACGTTCTGACCGCTACGCCCAATCGCTTGCGCCAGGTTGTCTTGTGCCACCGCAACGTCCATGGCGTGGGCATCTTCGTCCACTAGGATAGACGCCACATCGGCAGGTGCCATGGCGTTGATCACCAGTTGCGCGGGGTTGTCGTCCCACAGGACGATGTCCACCCGCTCGTTTTGCAACTCAGACGACACCGCCTGAACGCGAGATCCGCGCATACCGACACAGGCACCGACCGGGTCAATGCGGCGGTCGTTGGTTTTCACTGCGATCTTGGCACGTGAGCCTGGGTCGCGAGCGGCACCTTTGATTTCAATCAGCTGCTCGGCAATTTCCGGCACTTCGATTTTGAACAGCTCAATGATGAACTCGGGGCAGGTCCGCGAGAGCTGCAGTTGGGCACCGCGAGCATCTGGGTCAACCTTGACCAGCAGTGCACGAACGCGCTCATTCATACGGTAGCGCTCGCCGTGGATCATTTCATTGCGCGGCAGGAACGCTTCAGCGTTCTCACCCAGATCAATGATCAGACCGTCACGGGTGGTCTTTTTGACGATGCCGGCGACCAGCTCGCCTTCACGGTCGGCGTATTGACGCACAACTTCAGCACGCTCGGCTTCGCGCACTTTCTGCACGATTACCTGCTTAGCGGTTTGCGCAGCAATACGGCCGAATAAGGCATTTTCAATTTTTTGCTCGACAACATCGCCTAGCTTCAGCGGCGGATCGCGCTGCTCGGCAATGCTCTCTTTGATTTCGTAGTCAGGGGTTTCAAACTCATCATCTTCAACCACGGTCCAGTAGCGGAACGTTTCGTAGTCGCCAGTGCGGCGGTCAATATGTACGCGTACATTCGCTTCTTCGTGCTCAAAACGCTTACGCGACGCGCTGGCCAGCGCGGCTTCTACCGCTTCGAAGATAACATCGCGGGGGACGCCTTTTTCATTAGAGATCGCGTCCACGACCATTAAAATTTCTTTACTCATGCGTTTGCCTCGCCAGAAAACCTGTCCTTTTGTGCATCATCCCGACGTCTGCCGGAAGCCGCGACCCGTGTTATTTGTCGAACTGCGGGACAACGTGCGCAGAATCGATGCTTTCGATCGGAAAGCAGTACTCTTCGCCATCCAGTTGCAGCAGCACTTCATCCCCCTCGACACCTGCGAGCAGACCTTGATATTTTCGCCGCCCATCGAAAGCGACACGCAGCTTTAACGCCACCTGATGGCCTTGATAGCGGATAAAGTGATCCAGGGAGTAGAGGGGACGAGCCATGCCGGGTGACGAGACCTCCAGGCGGTATTCACCGGGAATCGGGTCTTCCACATCCAGAACGGCACTGACTTGACGGCTAATATCAGCGCAATCTTCCACGCTGACACCACTTTCGCGCTCGATGTAAATCACCAGCCGCGAATGCTTGCCCTGGGAAATATGGTCGATACCCCATAGCTCGAAGCCCATGGCGGCAACGACAGGTTCGATCAGCGCATGAAGCGCAGCGTGTTTTGTGGCCACAGACAAAGCTCCTATAGCCGTTGCATCAGGCACCTGGCCAGGAGTCATAAGAAAAGCTAGGTGGCTGATTGGCATTACCTGGGAATGTGCCTCTGGCTACTCGGACAACATCCGCTCGTGAGACACTCTTGGCTCGCAAAAAGCTATTAACAAAAAGCTACTAACAAAAAGCTACTAACAAAAAGCCCCTTCACAGGAAGGGGCTTTTTGAAAAAAAGCTGTAGTACCATTTTAGCAACATGCTACGAGCTTTTCGCCGTTTATTTACCGACTAATAGTATCTTACTGGACACTTTAAGCTGCAAACACTGCTACTAAATAAATGGTAGCGGGGACCGGATTTGAACCGATGACCTTCGGGTTATGAGCCCGACGAGCTACCAGACTGCTCCACCCCGCATCAATCTAGGTCGACAATAATAGACACTTGAAAACACTACGTCAAGAACTCATTCCAACAACTTGCTTCAAGTGTATTTTTGTCTCAGGTGCCAATCCTGACATTCTGGGAAGCTGGTAGACCAGCAAAACAGATGGTGCCGAAGGCGGGACTTGAACCCGCACGACCGTAAGGTCACTACCCCCTCAAGATAGCGTGTCTACCAATTCCACCACTTCGGCATCAGGGGAGGCTAAAAAAAAGCAGCATCAAATACTTACTCGCTGCTTTCCTCTAGCACTGGCGCGTTATTATCCATACTTGCCGGGGTGTCGTCAAGCATTGGTGTGTTGCGCTGCTGTTCGATCATCTGTGCATCGGGAATACCAGCTTCCGGTGCCTGGCCTGCTTGGGTCGCAAAGTAGGCGAGCGCCATGGAAGTGACGAAAAAGCCCGCTGCGAGAACACCCGTGGTGCGGGAGAGGAAATTACCGCTACCCCGGGAGCCGAACACCGTTTGCGAGGCTCCGCCACCAAAAGCGGCACCCGCTTCAGCACCTTTACCCTGCTGGAGCAGGATGAGTACAACCAGGGCGACCGCAATCACCACGTGAACCATAAGAATTGCAACTTGCATGGAGTTATCCTGCTGACTGACAAATGGCGTAGAAATCGTCGGTTTTGAGTGAGGCACCGCCTACTAAACCGCCGTCGATGTCCGGCTGGGCAAGCAGCTCAGCCGCGTTACTTGCGTTCATACTGCCGCCGTAAAGCAGTTTTAGCTGCTCGGCAAGCGACGCATCAAACTCTGCCTGATAGGCACGAATGCCTGCCATCACTTCCTGGGCTTGTTCAGGGGTCGCTGTGCGCCCGGTACCTATAGCCCAAACGGGCTCGTAGGCAATAACAACCTTTAGACGCTGCTCGGGTGCTAGACGGGCCATGATATAGCCCACTTGGCGCAAAACAACGTCCATTGTTTGTCCTGCGCCCCGCTCCTCCAGCGTTTCACCCACGCACAGAATAGGGGTTAGCCCTGCGTCAAGGGCTGCCAGCAGCCGGTCGAAGACCTGCTCATCGCTCTCGCGGTAGAGCTGGCGACGCTCGGAATGCCCTACCAAAGCGTAGGCCACGCCAAACTCTTTGAGCATACTCCCGCTCACTTCACCGGTATGCGCCCCTGAGTGGTGGGGATTTAGCGTTTGCGCCCCTAACTGCAGCGGTGTGCCGCTGAACGCCTGGCGTGCAGCTTCTAGATAGGGAAACGGTGGAATAACCACCACGTCGATATTGGCGGGTAGCTCGGCGTTGGCAAAGGTCTTACCGAACGACTCAATCAACGCCGCAGAACCGTTCATCTTCCAGTTACCGGCAATTAATGGCGTACGCATGGATGATCCTCACTCAAGGTGGAGCGAAATGGTATAGGAGCCGCCTTGTCAAGACAACCGCTGTTATAAGTACAGCCTGGTTGGTTGAACCAGGCTGTGCACGTTAGCCAAGCAGTGACTCTACCTGACCTGCCAGCTTATTCGCTAGGCGATCTACATCAAGGTGGGCGCGTCCTTCTACCATGACGCGGATCAGCGGCTCAGTTCCAGATGGACGAAGCAGCACGCGCCCTTGGTTTCCTAGCTCCGCCTCCAATGCCGCAACGGCATCCTGCAGCGGCTGGGCAGCCATGACCTCTTTGGCATTCGCTCCTGCGGGCAGGCGCACATTCACCAACGACTGAGGCACCTTCTCCAACCCTGTGAGCAGCTCGGGCAGCGGCTTTTGTTCGCGCACCATCAAGCCCAGCACCTGCAAGGCGGATACGATACCGTCACCGGTGGTCTGCACATGGCCACACACAATGTGGCCGGATGCTTCGCCGCCCAGTTCCCAGCCGTTGGCTGCCATCATCTCCATCACAAAACGGTCACCCACTTTGGCGCGCTGGAAAGGAATACCCAGCCGATCCAGCGCCAGGCCCAAACCAAAGTTGCTCATCAGCGTGCCGACTACGCCGCCTTCCAACAGGCCGCGCTCGTAGCGGTCACGGGCGATCAGGTACAAAATGTCGTCCCCATCAACTTCACGGCCGTCGGCATCGACAAGCAGGACTCGGTCGCCATCTCCATCGAAGGCAACCCCTAAATCTGCCCCTTGCTGAATCACCGCCGCCCTCAGCGCCGAAGGATGGGTAGAGCCTACCTGATGGTTAATGTTTAACCCGTCTGGAGCCGCGCCAATGATGCTGACATCCGCTCCTAACTCACGGAAAACGCTGGGCGCAATATGGTATGTCGCGCCGTGGGCACAATCCAAGACCACTTTCAGCCCGTGCAGGCTTAGCCGGTCTGGCAGGGTAGATTTGCAAAACTCGATATAGCGCCCGGCCGCATCGTCAATACGTGTTGCTTTACCCAGCTGCGCCGCATCGGCGGTGGTCAGCGGTGCTTCCAGCATCCCCTCGATACGGTCCTCAATCTCGTCGGGCAGTTTTTTACCTTCCGCCGAGAAGAACTTAATGCCGTTGTCATCGAACGGGTTATGGGATGCCGAGATCACAATGCCCGCATCCGCCCGGAAGGTGCGTGTTAAATAAGCGATCCCTGGGGTGGGCATCGGCCCCAGCAGGGCAACATCGACCCCTGCAGCGGAAAGCCCTGCTTCCAACGCCGACTCGAACATGTAGCCGGAAATACGCGTGTCTTTACCGATCAAGACGCGGGTGCGCCCTTTTTCTCGGCGCAGCACCTGTCCTGCCGCCCAGCCGAGTTTGAGCATAAAGTCAGCGGTGATAGGAGCTTGCCCCACCGTGCCGCGAATACCGTCGGTGCCAAAATAGCGTCGTGTCATAACGAAAGTTCCTTATCCGCGGGCGGTTCACACCCCTCTTGGAGTACCGCCCAAGCCATATTGACAGCATCCACCGTCGGCCCAACATCATGCACGCGTAGGATGCTCGCTCCCCGCTCAACTGCCATAGCCGACAGCGCCAAGCCGCCCGCTAAACGCTCTTCTACTGGACGACCCAGTACTTTGCCAATCATGCTTTTACGCGACATGCCGACTAAAATCGGTAGGTCGAGCGCCTGTAACGACGCCATGTACTTAAGCAGGCGCAGGTTATGCTCGACGGTTTTGCCGAACCCAAAACCAGGATCGATCAGTAGCCGGTTGCGGCGCAGCCCAGCCGCCTCGCAGGCCGCTACGCGCTCGGTTAAGTAAGCCGCAACGGCCCGCTCTATGGGTTGGCTATAGTTGGGCGAGTGCTGCATATCCTGCGGCTCACCCTGCCGGTGCATCAGACATACCGGCAAGCCGCTGCTGGCCGCGGCTGCCAGCGCGCCCTCACGCTCAAGCGCCCGCACATCGTTGATCATTCCCGCCCCTAGGGCGCTCGCTTCACGTATGACCGCCGCACTGCTGGTATCCACCGAGACCAACGCATCCAGCTCGCGCACCAGCGCCTCTACCACCGGGGCCACGCGGTCCAACTCCTGCTGCTCGGAAACTGGCGTGGCGCCTGGACGGGTCGACTCGCCTCCTACATCGATGATAGCGGCCCCTTCGGCCAGCATACGTTCAGCATGGCGCAGCGCGTCATCAAGCGCGACATGCTGTCCACCATCGGAGAACGAATCGGGCGTGACGTTTAGAATGCCCATCACCCTAGGAAAGGAGAGATCAAGTTCATGGCGCCCGCAGCGCAGTTGCAACGCCTTTGCTGCTTGCGAAGGCGCTGAAGGATCAACGTTCGGTGTCATGCTACCGCCTAAAAAATAAAAGAAACGGAACTGCTATTGCTCCACAGCATAACAAAAAGGCGCCCCATCATGGGACGCCTTTGCTAACACCAATGGTATTAACCGTTTAAGGGCCAGCAGGGCCGCCTAGCGGATCAGAAGGACGGCGGCGAGGCTCATCATCATCCTCTTCGCCATCATCGCTTGACGCGTTAGGCGCTTGATCATCCGCCTTCACTTCCGGCTTGTCGTCACTGGCGCGCATACCGCCACCGGAGGAGTCGCCGTCGCTCCAGCCTTCTGGCGGACGCGGTTCACGACCTTCCATGATGTCTTTTAGCTGGCTGGCATCGATGGTTTCAAACTTCATCAACGCTTCTGCCATGGCATCCAGCTTATCGCGGTTGTCATGAAGAATCTGACGCGCCTGCTCGTAGCACTCATCAATGATCTTGCGCACTTCTTTATCAAGGCGCGTGGTGGTTTCGCCCGACTTCAGCTTACCGCCACCTTGGCCAGGGCCACCGAGGAACTGGTGAGACTCGTCCTCGTCGTACATGATCGGCCCCATCTCATCGGACAGACCCCACTTAGCGACCATGTTATGGGCCAGCTCTGTCGCGCGCTTAATGTCGTTAGACGCACCGGTAGTAACACCGTTAGCGCCCAGCGTCATCTCTTCGGCAATACGACCGCCAAACAGCGAGCAGATCTGGCTAATAATTTGCTGACGCGACAGGCTGTAGCGATCCTCTTCAGGCAAGAACATCGTCACGCCCAACGCTCGGCCACGAGGAATAATCGTTACCTTGTAGACCGGGTCGTGCTCAGGCATGACCAAGCCAATAATCGCGTGGCCCGCTTCGTGGTAGGCCGTATTGAGCTTCTCTTTATCGGTCATGACCATGGATTTGCGCTCAGCGCCCATCATGATCTTGTCCTTGGCAAGCTCCAGCTCCTCCATGCTGACCAAACGCTTGTTACGGCGAGCGGCAAACAGCGCAGCCTCGTTCACCAGGTTGGCAAGATCCGCACCGGAGAAGCCCGGCGTACCACGGGCGATCAGCAGCGGCTTCACGTCATCCGCCAGCGGCACTTTGCGCAGGTGAACGCCAAGAATGTGTTCACGGCCACGAATATCCGGCAGGCCAACAGTGACCTGACGATCGAAGCGGCCTGGACGCAGCAGCGCTGGATCGAGAACGTCCGGACGGTTGGTAGCCGCGATGACGATGATGCCTTCGTTAGCTTCAAAGCCATCCATCTCTACCAGCAGCTGGTTAAGCGTCTGTTCGCGCTCATCGTTACCGCCACCCATGCCGGTACCACGCGAACGGCCAACGGCATCGATCTCGTCGATGAAGATGATGCAAGGTGCCTGCTTCTTGGCCTGTTCGAACATATCACGTACGCGGGACGCACCCACACCGACGAACATTTCAACGAAGTCAGAGCCTGAAATAGAGAAGAACGGCACTTTAGCCTCGCCCGCGATGGACTTGGCCAGCAGCGTTTTACCGGTACCGGGCGGGCCCACCATCAGCACGCCGCGGGGAATGGTACCGCCCAAACGCTGGAACTTGGTGGGATCGCGCAGGAAATCGACCAGCTCTTCTACTTCCTCCTTCGCTTCGTCGCAGCCTGCGACATCGGCAAAGGTGGTTTTAATCTGATCCTGGGAGAGCAGCTTCGCCTTGGATTTGCCAAAGCTCATCGGGCCGCCTTTACCGCCACCGGCACCGCCCTGCATTTGGCGCATAAAGAACATAAAGATGGCCAGGATCAGCAGAATTGGGAAGCTGGCAATCAGTAGGCGTGTCCAGATGCTTTGCTGCTCTGGCTCTTTACCTACCACCGTTACGTTATTGCTCAGCAGGTCATCCATCAGCTTAGGATCTTCCGCCGCCGGACGGATAGTTTGGAACTGCGACCCATCCGTGCGCTCACCGGTGATGGTATAGCCATCAATGGTAACGCTGCGGACCTGTTGATTTTGCACCTGCTGCACAAACTGGGAGTAGTTAGTGGTTTGCGGTGCGCTTTCCGTACTGAAATTGTTGAACACTGTCAGTAGAACGGCCGCGATGACCAACCACAGAATCAGGTTCTTCGCCATATCGTTCAAGGGGCTACCCTCATTACAAGAATCCGTCAGTTAACCGTCAATACTCTGACCTTACACTAGAGCTTAACGTTCAACCATTGCCAAAGCACATTTGGCTTTGGGCCATCTGTGTCACGCTCGTCCAATGTGCATAATGTGACACACCTTACGCCTGCCTGTCTGGCAATCGTGGTGATAAATCTTTGCTATAACGCTTCGCCATCACACCAGGGCCCTACCAGCACTGGCTTAACCGCGAAAACCCTCCGCCAAAAAGTAGACCTCTCGGGAGCGCGCCCGGGAGGCATCCGGTTTGCGGGTTACCACGCGGTCAAAGCTGCCGCGCAGCTCTTTCAGGTAGGCATCAAAGCCCTCCCCCTGGAATACTTTTACCAAAAACCGCCCCTTGGGCGAGAGCGTTTCACGAGCCAGCTCTAACGCCAGCTCAACAAGATACATCGCTTGAGGCTGGTCGATCGCCGCCATACCACTCATATTGGGGGCCATGTCCGACATAACAAGGTCTACCGGACGATTTCCCAGGCGCTCAAGAATCGCGTTAAGTACGCTCTCCTCGGTAAAGTCGCCCTGAATAAAGTCCACGCCGGCCAGCGCATCCATCTCCAGGATATCAGAGGCAATGACCACGCCTTCCGGGCCGACTTTTTCAGCGGCAATCTGGCTCCAGCCGCCCGGAGCGGCACCCAGGTCGATCACCGTCATGCCGTTGCGAAACAGCTTGTCCTTCTCATCCAGCTCCAGCAGTTTATAGCTTGCCCGTGAGCGGTAGCCATCCTGCCAGCTCTGTTTTACATACTGGTCGTCGAAGTGTTCTTTCTTCCAATTATTGCTGGTTTTGCTCACTGAATGTTTACGGCTTGGGGGCTTTTGCTGCATGTGGGAATCTGACACTGGAATAAATAAGAGATGGGCGCATTCATGCGATTGCTTTCACTTAGCGGCGTTTCACCGTAAGATGGAGCGTTAAGCGCTAACCGGGATACCGCAAGATACCATGAGCTTGTCACAGGCACAAAAGAAAGCATTTCGTAGCATTGGCCACCACCTGAACCCGGTGGTCACCGTTTCTGAGAACGGCGTCTCCGAAAACCTGCTCGCAGAACTCAGCCGCGCGCTCAATGATCACGAACTGATTAAAGTGAAGCTCGCCCTGCCCGAACGGGACGACCGCGCCGCCATGCTCAACGAGCTGCTGGCGGATAGCAACGCCGAGCTGGTACAAACCATTGGCAAGATGGCGCTGCTATATCGCCACAACCCAAAGGCCAATCCCAAGCTTTCCAACGTTGTTCGCTACGAGAACCATCACGGGCGGCACTAAATACGCACGCTAACGCGCGCCCTGGCAGCGCGAAACGCCGCCAGCCAAAAGGCCCGAAGCAGCTAGCTGCTTCGGGCCTTTTTTATGGTGCTAGCCGCACGGCATTAGAGGTGTTCAACACTCTCAATTTCATACTCAACGTCGCCGCCGGGGGTTTTCACCACCACCACATCGCCCTCTTCCTTACCAATCAGCGCACGGGCAATGGGTGAGGTGACCGAAATAAGGCCTGCTTTAATATCGGCCTCATCTTCACCCACAATGCGGTAGGTCACGTTGGCGTCACTGTCCAGGTTTAACAGCGACACAGTCACCCCAAAAATGACCTTGCCGGTCTTCGGCAGCTTGGTGACATCAATCACCTGGGCACCGGAGAGCTTGCTCTCGATTTCCTGGATACGACCTTCAATAAACCCCTGCTGTTCACGGGCAGCGTGGTACTCGGCGTTCTCCTTCAGGTCGCCGTGTTCACGCGCTTCAGCGATCGCGGCAATCACCCGGGGGCGGGCTTCGCCCTTCAGGTGGTTGAGCTCTTCGCGAAGGCTTTTTTCTCCCGCTACCGTCATCGGGACCTTGTTCATTGACTTGCTCCTGCATGCAGATCCTGAAGGCGCCGCACCGTAATCTCCCTACCGTACTCTAGCGCCATGCAAACAGCATTAGCGCCCGCCAAGGTGGTCGCATAGGGCACCTTGCGCGCGAGAGCAGTACGGCGAATAATCGAAGAGTCGTTAATTGCCTGACGACCTTCGGTAGTGTTCACGATGTAGGCGATTTCGTCGTTCTTCAGCAGATCGACGATATGGGGACGGCCTTCGTAGACTTTATTGACGTGCTCCACGGGTAGCCCGGCGGCTTCAATCGCTGCTGCCGTGCCGCGTGTCGCACAAAGCGTGAAGCCCAATGTTAGCAGAGAACGGGCCACTTCGATAATCCCCTGCTTGTCAGGTTCACGCACCGACAGGAACGCTTTACGCTCACCCTCCAGCGCCGGGATGGCTTCACCCGCACCTAGCTGCGCTTTAAAGAAGGCTTCTGCGAAGGTATCGCCCGAGCCCATCACTTCACCGGTCGATTTCATTTCCGGCGAGAGAATCGGGTCAACGCCCTGGAACTTATTGAACGGGAATACCGCTTCTTTGACGCTGTAGAAGTGCGGCACGATTTCACGTTCGAAGCCCTGCTCGGCCAGCGTTTTACCAGCCATGCAACGCGCGGCAATCTGGGCCAGCGAGGTGCCGATGCACTTGGAAACAAACGGCACGGTACGGGATGCGCGGGGGTTGACCTCGATCACGTAAATCTCGCCATCCTGCCACGCCAGCTGCACGTTCATCAGGCCTTTCACGCCCAGCTCCACGGCCATTTTCTTGACCTGCTCGCGCATCTCGTCCTGCACGTCGGCAGGCAGCGAGTAAGGCGGCAGCGCGCAGGCGGAGTCGCCGGAGTGAACGCCCGCTTGCTCAACGTGCTGCATGATGCCGCCAATCACGACCTGCTGGCCGTCGGAGACAGCGTCGATATCCACTTCCACCGCCGCGCTCAGGAAGTGATCTAGCAGTACCGGTGAGTCGTTGGAGACCTTCACCGCGTTAGTCATGTAGTTTTCAAGCTCGGAGGCGTCGTAGACGATCTCCATTGCCCGACCGCCCAGTACGTAGCTCGGGCGCACGACCAAGGGGTAACCAATTTTTTCGGCCTTGGCGAAGGCGTCCTCAAAGCTGCGCGCAGTGGCGTTGGGCGGCTGCTTCAAGCCAAGCTTATCGATCATCACCTGGAAGCGCTCGCGGTCTTCGGCGCGGTCGATGGCGTCCGGCGTGGTGCCGATAATCGGCACGCCTGCGGCTTCCAGTTCGCGGGCCAGCTTCAGCGGTGTTTGGCCACCGAACTGGACGATGACGCCCACCGGCTTCTCTTTGTCGGCGATTTCCAGCACGTCTTCCAGCGTGACCGGCTCGAAGTAGAGGCGATCAGAGGTGTCGTAGTCGGTAGAGACGGTTTCCGGGTTGCAGTTGACCATGATCGTTTCATAGCCGTCGTCGCGCATGGCGAAGGCGGCGTGAACGCAGCAGTAGTCAAACTCGATACCCTGACCGATCCGGTTCGGACCACCGCCCAGCACCATGATTTTCTGGCGATCCGAGACGTCTGCTTCGCACTCCTCCTCGTAGGTGGAGTACATGTAAGCTGTATCGGAGGCAAATTCGGCGGCGCAGGTGTCCACCCGCTTGTAGACCGGACGGATACCGGCCTTTTGGCGGGTTTTACGGAACTCTTTCTCGGACACGCCAAGCAGCTTCGCCAGACGCGCGTCGGAGAAGCCCTTGCGCTTAAGCTGGAACAGCTCGCGGGCGGAAAGATCCGCCAGCGCGCGCTTGGACACTGCCGCTTCGGTCAGAATCAGGTCTTCCAGTTGCACCAGGAACCAGCGATCGATATTGGTCAGCGCGAACACCTCGTCCACGCTCATCCCCGCACGTATAGCGTCGGCCACGTAGAAGATACGCTCGGCACCCGCCGCTTGCAGTTCGCCCTTGATCAACGCCATGTTTTCGTCGTTGAACTCGGTAATGATCGGGTCGAGGCCGTCGTTACCGGTTTCCATGCCGCGCAGCGCTTTTTGCAGCGACTCCTGGAAGGTGCGGCCAATCGCCATCACCTCGCCCACTGACTTCATCTGGGTGGTCAGGCGGTCGTTCGCCTGGGGGAACTTCTCGAAGGTGAAGCGCGGAATTTTGGTAACCACGTAGTCGATAGAGGGTTCGAACGACGCCGGGGTTTGGCCGCCGGTGATGTCGTTCTGCAGCTCATCCAGGGTGTACCCCACTGCCAGTTTCGCGGCGATCTTGGCAATCGGGAAGCCGGTGGCTTTCGAGGCCAGCGCCGACGAGCGGGAGACGCGGGGGTTCATCTCGATAACGACCATACGACCGGTTTTCGGGTCCATACCGAACTGAACGTTCGAGCCACCGGTTTCCACGCCGATCTCGCGCAGCACCGCGAGGCTGGCGTCGCGCATGATCTGGTACTCTTTATCGGTCAGCGTTTGTGCCGGCGCGACGGTGATAGAGTCGCCGGTGTGTACGCCCATAGGGTCGAAGTTCTCGATCGCACAGACGATGATGCAGTTGTCGTTGCGGTCGCGCACCACTTCCATTTCGTACTCTTTCCAACCCAGCAGCGACTCATCGATGAGCAGCTCGTGGTTATTGGACAGCTCGAAACCGCGGGTGCAGATCTCTTCGAACTCTTCCTTGTTGTACGCCACGCCGCCGCCGGAGCCGCCCATGGTGTAGGAGGGGCGAATGATTGTCGGGAAGCCAAGCTCCGCCTGGATTTCCCACGCCTCGTCCATGGTGTGCGCCACTTTGGCTTTGGGGCACTCCAGGCCGATGTTCTTCATCGCCTTGTCGAACAGATCGCGGTCTTCGGCTTTGTTGATGGCATCGGCATTGGCACCGATCATCTCCACGCCGTACTTGGTCAGCACGCCGTGTTTGTCGAGGTCGAGCGCGCAGTTCAGCGCGGTCTGGCCGCCCATGGTAGGAAGAATGGCGTTGGGACGCTCGGCTTCAATAATTTTCTCAACCGCCTGCCAGGTAATCGGCTCGATGTAGGTGGCATCGGCCATGGCGGGGTCGGTCATGATGGTAGCCGGGTTGGAGTTGACCAAAATAACCCGGTACCCCTCCTCACGCAGCGCTTTACACGCCTGGGCGCCGGAGTAGTCGAATTCGCAGGCCTGGCCGATGACAATCGGGCCAGCGCCAATGATAAGAATGCTATTGATATCGGTACGCTTAGGCATAACGGTTCCCGCAAAAAGTGGTGACGATGAGCATCAAAACGGCGTAACTAGGCAATGAGAGGCAGCGCGGCTAACTTAGCGGCGCGCCTGCATCATGGCGATAAAGCGATCGAACAGCGGCGCCACATCGCGCGGGCCGGGGCTGGCTTCCGGGTGGCCCTGGAAGCTAAACGCCGGGCGGTCGGTACGCTCAATGCCCTGCAGGGTGCCATCGAACAGCGAGCGGTGCGTCGCGCGTACGTTAGCAGGCAGGGTCGCTTCATCGGCGGCAAAGCCATGGTTCTGGCTGGTGATCATCACCGTGCCGGTATCCAGATCTTGCACCGGGTGGTTGGCACCGTGGTGGCCGTGGCCCATCTTGACGGTTTTGGCACCGGAGGCCAGCGCCAGCAGCTGGTGGCCCAGGCAGATACCAAACACCGGGGTATCGGTTTCCAGCACATCCTGGATCGCTTTAATCGCGTAGTCGCAGGGCTCAGGGTCGCCGGGGCCGTTGGCCAGGAACACGCCGTCCGGGTTCATCGCCAGCACCTCTGCCGCAGGCGTTTGCGCCGGCACCACGGTCAAGCGGCAGCCGCGCGCCGCCAGCATGCGTAGGATGTTGAACTTCACGCCGTAATCAAACGCGACCACGTGGTAAGGGCGCTCGCCCTGAGTGGTATCCGCGTAGCCTTCGCCCAAGGTCCACTCACCTTCTGACCACTCGTACGCTTCTTTGCACGAGACTTCCTTGGCTAAATCCATGCCCTTCAGGCCTGGGAACGCCTTCGCCGCCGCCAGCGCCCGCTCTACGGCATCCTCACCTTCTGCATCGGCACCCGCCAGAATCGCACCGTTCTGGGCACCTTTATCGCGCAAAATACGCGTCAGGCGGCGGGTATCGATATCCGCAATACCCAGCACGTTTTGGCTTTTCAGGTAATCAGAGAGGGTTTGCTCGGAACGGAAGCTACTGGCCAGCAGGGGGAGATCGCGAATTACCAAGCCAGCTGCCGCAATCGAGGCGGACTCTACGTCTTCAGAGTTAATGCCAGTGTTGCCGATGTGCGGGTAAGTTAGGGTGACGATTTGGCGGGTGTAAGAGGGGTCGGTGAGGATTTCCTGGTAGCCGGTCATGGCTGTATTGAACACCACCTCACCGCTTGTGACTCCATCCGCGCCAATGGCAGTTCCATGAAACACACTGCCATCTTCCAGGGCTAATATCGCGGGTTTGCTCAATGCGGGGTTATTCAAGACAAGTTCTCCCATGCTGGTGGGAGCCTGTGGGCGCAGGCTCGGCGATCCGGTTGTCGGCGTTTGCGTGCAAACGTCGGGTCGTAAAAAAGCGGGACGAAGCCGACAATAAAAAATCGGTTTCATCCCGCTTGTTGTTCTCTTCCATGCCACCGTGACGGTAGTAGCCATGGCGCAGCAGTTCGCTGACTATCTTCTCTAACCTAACGGCCAGTGCAACAAGCGCGGTGCTCTCCACAGCCATTCGCTGCAGGCGTTTTGCTGCGTCTTGGCAGCCACTCGGCCAAAATTTTTGGAATGTTACAGGATTTCCTGGCCGTAGGCTAGCCCTTTATGCCGGATCGGCACTCAAGGGCCTTTGAACGATCAGCTTAGCTCCAGCACATCCTGCATGTCGTAGCGACCGTTGGCTTTATCGACCACCCAACGGGCGGCACGCACGGCGCCCTTGGCGAACGTCATACGGCTGGAGGCTTTGTGGGTGATTTCGATGCGCTCGCCTTCGGTGGCAAACATCACGGTATGCTCACCCACGATATCGCCCGCTCGCACGGTGGCAAAGCCGATCTCTTTATCGGTACGCGGACCGCACTGCCCTACCCGCTCGAACACGCCGTGCTCTTTCAGAGTACGGCCCAGGCTTTCCGCGACCACTTCGCCCATTTTAATGGCCGTGCCGGAAGGCGCATCGACTTTATGGCGGTGGTGGGACTCGATCACTTCAATATCGTAGCCTTCATCACCCAACGCCTTGGCTGCCGTTTCCAGTAGTTTGAGCGTCAAGTTCACGCCCACGCTCATGTTGGGGGCGAACACCATGGCGACCTTATCGCGGTAGCTATCCAGCTCGGCCAGCTCTGTGTCATTCATGCCGGTGGTGCCAATCACGATGCGTTTACCATGCTGCGCGCAGAATGCCAGATTCGCCAGAGTGACCTTGGGGGCGGTGAAGTCGATCAGCACGTCGAAGTCATCCACAATCGCGTCGAGCGAATCCACGGCGGCCACGCCACGCTTACCCACACCGGCCAGCTCACCGATATCTACGCCCGCCAGGGAGCTACCCGGCTCCACAATACCGCCGGCAAGCGAGGCGTCGGGGTCTTGCTCAACGGCGTTGACTAACGTGCGGCCCATGCGGCCAGCTACGCCTACAATGGCAATTCGGGTCATGGATACTCCTACGCCTGTGCTATGGCATCAACTAGAAACAAAAAAGGTGGCCGCGATTATAGCAGACCACCCTTAGCGATGCGGCGCTAACGGCAGCGCCCTGCATGCACTTTCAGTTTTCCCAGACAATCTCCAGCGGCTCATCTTTCGCCATACGCACTAGATGGCTCTCGACCACGCCCTCTAGCTGGTCTAGGTGCTCTTCTTCCAAGGTTTCGATGGAGACCAGCAGCCGCTCGGGCTCGGCGTGCAACAGGCAAGTACCGCTGGCAAACACGATCTTGGCATCCTGCTCGCTGTGCTCCACCTCAAGCTTATGCGCCCAGTGTTTACACAGGCGGTTAATCAACCGCGCGCCGGATGGGGTGGCAATCTCTGCTCGGGATAAAGGCATGCAGCTCTCTCCAATCTAATAGAAGTACTTACCCCTAGCCTACATCCCCGCAGCGAAAAGAGCCAAGCAGCGAATGAGAATTCCTTGCAACGGTGTGTTCACTTCGCTGCGCCTCATAGAAAAGCCAGCACCTAGTAGGCACTGGCTTCTGACAACGTTATGTAAGCTGACTAACGTTAATAAAGACTTCTTACGGCTTCATATCTTCAAAGAACTTCTTCACGCTATCGAAGAAGCCGGTCTTCTTCGGTGAGTGGCTGTGGCTGTTGCTGCCATCGAAGCTCTCTTGCAGCTGGCGAAGCAGGTCTTTCTGCTCGTCGTTGAGGTTGACGGGCGTTTCCAACACTACTTTGCACAGCAGGTCGCCGGGGGCGCCGCCGCGGACCGGTTTCACGCCTTTACCGCGTAGGCGGAAGAGTTTACCGGTTTGGGTTTCCGGCGGAATCTTCAGTTTCACGCGGCCATCCAGCGTGGGTACTTCCAGCTCGCCACCTAATGCTGCATCGACAAAGTTGATCGGCACGTCACACTGTAGGTGCTTGCCGTCGCGCTTGAAGATGTGGTGCGGCTTGATGGCGACCTGAACATACAAATCGCCCGCTGGGCCGCCGTTGACGCCGCTCTCGCCTTCGCCGTTGAGACGAATGCGGTCGCCGGTATCCACGCCTGGCGGAATCTTCACCGAGAGGGTGCGAGTTTCGCGCACGCGGCCTTCACCGTTACATTTGTGGCACGGCACTTTGATGTGCTGGCCACTGCCATGACAGGTCGGGCAAGTTTGCTGAACCGCGAAGAAGCCCTGCTGCATGCGCACCTGGCCGTGTCCGTGGCAGGTGGGGCAGGTCTCTTTGGTAGAGCCCGGCTCGGCGCCGCCACCGTCGCAGCGGTCACACTCGATATGGCGCGGGACGCGAATGTCCACCGTGGTACCCGCGACCGCGCTCTCTAGATCCAGCTCTAGGTTGTAGCGCAGGTCAGAACCACGGGCGGGTGAGTTGGGTCCACGACGACGACCACCGCCGCCACCGAAAATATCGCCAAACACATCGCCGAAGATGTCGCTGAAATCGCCTGCGCCACCGCCGCCGAAGCCACCACCGCCAAAGCCGCCGCCCTGGCCATCCACACCGGCGTGACCAAACTGGTCGTAGGCCGCGCGCTTCTCGCCATCGCTCAAGACTTCGTAGGCTTCTGACACTTCACGGAATTTTTCCGCTGCAGTGTTATCGTCCGGGTTTCGATCAGGGTGGAATTTTTGCGCCAGACGGCGATAGGCCTTTTTGATCTCTTTCTGATCGGCCCCTTTTTCGACACCCAGGACTTCGTAATAATCGCGTTTGGACATGGGTCCTACGCCTCCTGGTTAGCTACGCACTATAGGCGTCTCGGCCGCGGAAACAGCAACGCGGGAGTTGCCTCCCGCGTCACCGCTTTCCTTGGCAGAAAGAGGTGGGTTACTGCTTCTTCTTGTCGTCGTTGACTTCTTCGTACTCGGCGTCAACCACGTCATCGTCCTGCTTGGTGTTGGCTTCTCCAGCGCCTTCACCGCCCGCCTGGGCCGCTTCCGCCTGCTCGGCGTACATCTTCTGCGCCAGCTGGCCGGAGACTTCGGTCAGCGCATCCAGTTTCTTCTGGATGTTGTCCTGGTCATCGGTTTTCACCGCTTCTTCCAGCTCGGCGATGGCGGTTTCGATGGCCTGTTTCTCGTCATCGGTCGCCTTGTCACCCGCTTCTTGAACGGTTTTGCGGGTGGCGTGGATCATGCCGTCCGCTTGGTTACGCAGCTGCACCAGCGCCTCAAACTTCTTATCTTCATCCGCGTGGGCTTCGGCATCGCGTACCATTTGCTCGATCTCTTCATCGGAGAGGCCGCTGGACGCTTTGATAACGATGGACTGCTCTTTGCCAGTCGCCTTGTCTTTAGCAGACACGTTCAGGATACCGTTGGCGTCCAGGTCGAAAGCAACTTCGATCTGCGGTACGCCGCGCGGTGCCGGCGGAATGTCGGCGAGGTCGAAACGGCCCAGCGACTTGTTCTGCGACACTTGCTTACGCTCACCCTGAACGACGTGAATGGTCACGGCCGTCTGGTTGTCATCCGCGGTGGAGAAGGTTTGCGTCTTCTTGGTCGGGATGGTGGTGTTCTTGTCGATCAGCGGCGTCATCACGCCACCCAGGGTTTCGATACCCAGGGTCAGCGGGGTAACGTCAAGCAGCAGCACGTCTTTAACGTCGCCACCCAGTACGCCGCCCTGAATCGCAGCGCCCACGGCAACTGCTTCATCCGGGTTCACGTCTTTACGTGCTTCTTTACCGAAGAAGTCGGCTACCTTCTTCTGCACCATCGGCATACGGGTCTGACCGCCGACCAGGATCACTTCGTCGATTTCAGAGGAGGAAAGGCCAGCATCCTTCAGTGCCATTTTGCACGGTTCGAGGGAGCGCTGAACCAGCTCTTCGACCAACGCTTCCAGCTTGGCACGGGTCACCTTCACGTTGAGGTGTTTCGGGCCGGTGTTGTCGGCAGTGATGTAGGGCAGGTTCACGTCGGTCTGCTGCGCGCTGGAAAGCTCGATTTTGGCTTTCTCGGCGGCTTCTTTCAGACGCTGCATGGCCAGGTTGTCGCCAGACAGGTCGATACCGCTATCAGACTTGAACTGGTCAACCAGGTAGTTGATCAGCGCCAGGTCGAAATCTTCACCGCCCAGGAAGGTGTCGCCGTTAGTGGCCAACACTTCAAACTGGGTTTCGCCGTCAACGTCAGCCACTTCGATGATGGAGATATCGAAGGTACCACCGCCCAAGTCGTAGACCGCGATGGTTTTGTCACCACGGGATTTGTCCATACCGTAGGCCAGCGCAGCGGCAGTCGGCTCGTTGATGATGCGCTTAACGTCCAGACCGGCAATGCGGCCCGCGTCTTTAGTGGCCTGACGCTGGCTGTCGTTGAAGTAGGCCGGCACGGTGATAACCGCTTCAGTCACGGTCTCGCCGAGGTAGTCTTCGGCGGTCTTCTTCATTTTCTTCAGCACTTCCGCGCTCACCTGCGGCGGTGCCATTTTTTTGCCTTTGACTTCTACCCACGCGTCGCCGTTATCGGCTTCAGCGATCTTGTACGGCACCATTTTGATGTCTTTTTGTACAACGTCGTCTTTGAAGCGACGGCCAATCAGACGCTTGATGGCGTAGAGAGTGTTTTCCGGGTTGGTAACGGCTTGACGCTTGGCGGCCTGGCCTACCAGGGTTTCGCCGTCGTCGGTGTAGGCAATGATGGAAGGCGTGGTACGACCGCCTTCGGCGTTTTCGATAACTTTAGCGCTGTCACCATCCAGAACGGCCACACAAGAGTTAGTGGTGCCCAGGTCGATACCAATAATGCGTCCCATAGCAAAAACCTCGAATTCGGTTGAAACAAAACTGATGTTTTACGCCGCTGTTGCTTAATCTTGGCGTCTGCGGGCTTTCCCGCGGGTTGCCCTTTATTTGGGGGCCGCTTGCAGCATTTCAAGGGCTTTTTTTACTGCATCGCGTCAACGCGGCTTAATTCGCTTTCTGGCTGACCACCACCATGGCCGGGCGCACCAGGCGTCCGTTCAGCAGATAGCCTTTCTGCATCACATCCATCACGGTGTTGGGGTCTAGCTCCGGGTTCGGCACCATCGCCATGGCTTCATGCACCTGCGGGTCGAAGGGCTCGCCTTGTGGCTCAATGCTCTCAACGCCAAACTTACCCAGCACGTCCAGCTGCATTTTCAGCGTCATGGAGACACCTTCGCGGTGCGCCTCGGCAGCGTCCTCCTGCATACTTTCCAGCGCTTTTTCCAGGCTATCCACTACGGGCAGCAGCTCTTTAACGAACTTCTCCAGGGCAAATTTGCGCGCTTTTTCCGCTTCCTGCTCGGCCCTGCGGCGCACGTTTTGAGCTTCAGCGGCAGCGCGCAGCGCTTGGTCTTTAGCTTCCGCTAGGCTCTGCTCCAGCTCTTCCACCTGGGCGGCCAGCACGTCGGCTTCCGGGTTGCCACTGCCGCCCTCCAGCGGGGCGTCGTCGTCAATCAACCCTTCCAGTTCGCCTTCCACCAAACGCTCTTCGGCAGATTGTTCCGTGATCTCTGCTTCCTGCTCTTGGCGTGCCAGCTCATCTTCCAACGGGGTTTGCGGTTCTTTTGCCATGCCTTGCTCCTGAAATAAGTAGCGGTGCCGGTGGCGGCCACCTGAGTTAAGTAGCGGGTGTTATCCACGTATGCAGCCTATATGGGGGCCATAAAAGCCATCTCAAGAGGGGCATTGAAGTGAGTTATCGACTACTGTATAAAACAACAATTATTGGATAAGTATCCAGCTTCTGTGCCGCACCGCCTCAGGAGGCCTTATGCTTACGCAGCTTGCGATCCAAGACTACGCTATCGTTGACCGCCTTGAACTCGACTTAACCCGTGGCATGACCGCCATTACCGGGGAAACCGGGGCGGGTAAATCCATTCTGCTGGGTGCCCTAGGCCTCTGCCTGGGCGAGCGCGCCGATGCGGGCAGCGTGCGCCACGGCTGCGAGCGCACCGACCTCTCCGCCCGTTTCGATATCCAGCACCTGCCCGCCGCTACTGAGTGGCTAGAAGCCCGCGAACTGCCCGCCGATGAGTGCCTGCTGCGCCGAGTGGTCACCGCCAACGGGCGCTCCAAGGCGTGGATTAACGGCCACCCTGTGACGATCGCGGATTTAAAATCTCTCGGTGAACAGCTGATTCAGATTCACGGCCAGCATGCCCACCAAGCATTAATGCGGGAAGAGACGCACCTAGCGCTACTGGATGACTACGCCGGGCTGCGCGAACGCAGCCAGCAGCTTGCCGAGACCTTTCGCGAGTGGCGCAGCGCCCGCCGACGGCTGAAAAAGCTCAGTGAAGAGGGCAGCGAGGTGGAGGCCAAGCGCCAACTGCTGCGCTACCAAGTCGAGGAGTTGGACCAGCTAGGCCTTGCCGAAGGCGAGCTGCAAACTCTGGAGGAGGAGCAGCACACCCTGGCCCACGCCGAAGAGACGCTAAGAGAAACCCAGTTTGCCGCCGACTGCTGTGAAAGCGATGAAGGCGGCGCGCTGTCGCTACTCAACCAGGCGTACGCCCACCTCAGCGCCCTACCCGGCAGCGATAAAGGCACGCTTGCCAATACGCTCACCATGCTCAGCGACGCCCGCATTCAGGTAGAAGAGGCCGCCAGCGAGCTGCACCGCTTGGCCAGCACCACTGAATTAGATCCTGAGCGCTTGGCGTGGGTGGAAGAGCGCATGGGCGATGTGCACCGCATTGCCCGCAAGCACCACGTCGCCCCAGAAGAGATCTGCGCACTGCACACCCGCCTTAAACAGGAAGTGGCGCAGTTGGAAGCCAGCGACGATGATTTAGAGGCGTTAAGCAGCCAAGTGGCTGAGTACCGTGAGCGCTACCGCAGCGAGGCCAAGCAGCTGAGCGAAGCACGCCAAAAGGCCGCTGTGCGCTTGGGTAAAGAGGTGCAGCAGCAGCTGGCGTTTTTGGCGATGGGCAAAGCACGTTTTGAAGTGGACGTGACTCCCCGCGAAACGCCCTCGCCGGAAGGCCTGGACCACGTTCAGTTTCTAATTAGCGCCAACCCTGGCCAGCCTGCACGGCCACTCACCAAAGTTGCCTCCGGCGGTGAGCTGTCGCGCATTAGCCTGGCGATTCAGGTAGTGGCTGCCTCGCACTCAACGATTCCCAGCCTGGTCTTCGATGAGGTGGACGTGGGTATCTCAGGGGCAACGGCGGAAATCGTCGGGCAGCTGCTGCGTAAACTCGGGGAAAACGGCCAGGTAATGACCGTGACCCACCTACCCCAGGTGGCCGCCCAAGCGCACCAGCACTTACACATAGAAAAACGCGCCAAGCGGGATACCACCCAAACCCATATGGCGCTGCTGGACGAGCGCGGCCGGATCAGCGAGCTGGCGCGCATGTTAGGGGGTATCACACTCTCCGACCAAACCCTGGCCCATGCACGGGAAATGCTCTACGCCAGCCAGCGCCCACCCCACTGATCTACCAACGGCGCGCCCTACCCCAAGCCTCCGTTGGATACAAAACGCCCCCAGAGCGCCAGTGAAACTTTCACTCGCACTTTGGGGGCGTTTTTTACACAGCGTTGTGCTTAACGATTCACTATTTGCGATTCGTTGGGCCGCTGTCCTGGCGTGTCACGTCCGACCCGCGGGGGCGTACGTACAGTACCAGGGCATGGTCCACTAGCTCGTAGCCGTGCTCTTCGGCGATCTCTTGCTGGCGACGCTCGATGATGTCATCGACGAATTCGATGATTTCACCGCTTTCCAGACACACCATATGGTCGTGGTGGTCCTCTTGGGTCATCTCGAAGACCGCATGGCCACCGTCGAAGTTGTGACGAATCACAAGGCCCGCTGACTCAAACTGAGTCAATACGCGGTAGACGGTTGCCAGGCCAACATCCTCGCCCGCATCAATCAGTGTTTTATACACTTCTTCTGCGCTAAGGTGGTGTTGGCCCGAAGCATTTTCGAGAATCTGCAGGATCTTGACGCGCGGCAGGGTCACTTTCAGCCCGGCTTTGCGCAGTTCATGGTTCTGATCGGCCATGGTTGCTCTTCGCAGTAACAGGTTAGGTCGGGTATCATCGACCGAAACCACGATAGTGAAGAACAGGCTCAAATGCAAAAATTGACTCGTATCATTACCCTTTCCGTCGCCCTGGCCGTTGTCAGCGGCTGTAGTTATGTCGGCGTTTATAAGCGCGACATTCCTCAGGGCAACCTGATCACCCAGGAGATGGTTAGCCAGCTCCAACCGGGCATGACCCAAGAGCAGGTAGCCTACGTAATGGGCCGCCCGCTGCTGGAAGCGCCCTTCGACTCCCGCGAATGGGACTACGTCTACCGCATCGATAAAGCCTATGAAGGTGTTGAGCAGCGCCGCGTCACGCTCACGTTTGATGACGCGAGCCGACTGGTCAACATTGAGCAGGAGGGAGACCTATCCCGCGACCTGCCGGTGAGCACAGACCGCGGTATGGGGCCAGCCGTTGAAGGTGCCGACCCGCTAGATGCACTGCCCAGCCAGCGAACGCCCACGCCGGAAACCGCCCCCGAGCCGCAGCCGATCATCACTGGCGAGTAAGCGCCGGGCTACTGCTCTTTGGCCTGACGCTTGGCCCGCTCTAGGCGGGCCGCCTTCGGGTCGATCTGCAGCGGGCGATACACCTCCACACGGTCGCCCTCGCGCAGCGGCTCTTTTTCCGGGTGGCGAATGGCCTTGCCAAAAATACCCAGCGGCGCCTGTGCAAAAATGTCGCTGGGCACTTCTTGGAACAGGCTGGGCAAATCGGCCATCTCGACCGCTTGCCGTGCGGTAGTGCCTTCCGTTACCGCGAGTGCGACGATGCGCTGCTTGTGCGGTAGAGCAAAGGCGACCTCTACCTTCAGCAGGTTATCGGCCATACATCTCGTCAGCGCGCTTGGTAAAAGCATCTACCAGCTGCCCAGCAATTTGCTGGAACAGCTTTCCAAACGCCATGCTGAGTAGCCGGTTGGCAAACACAAACTCCATTTCCAAGCTCACCTTGCAGGCATCTTCGCCCATGGGCGTAAACAGCCATCGCCCTTTCAACTGCTTAAACGGTCCTTTTACCAGCGACAGCTCGATGCGTTCGGGGGCAAACAGGTCGTTACGAGTGGTGATGGTTTGCTCCACCCCGGCGCGCCCTAAGGTCATCTCACCAATGAGATGGTCGGCGTCGTACTCAAGCAAACGCGCACGCCGGCACCCCGGCAGGAACTCGGGGTAGCGTTCGAAGTCATTGACCAAATCGAACATTTGTTGGGGGGTGTGCCGCACCAAGGCGGTACGATTAACCGTTGGCATTGACCTCTCCGCTGACTTCACAGTGCCCAAAGCGTATCATGGGAAACATTTTTTCAGACCTTGAATGGTATCACGCCTCCCCACATAACGAAGGGGGATGCTACTGACAGATCAACGATGAGGTTCCATGGCCACTAAGAAAGGTAACAGTAAGGGCCCCGGCAGCAGTGTCATTGCCCAGAATAAGAAGGCACGGTTTGAGTACCATATCAACGAAACCTTCGAAGCGGGCTTGGCGCTGGCGGGTTGGGAAGTGAAAAGCCTACGCGCCGGTAAGGCGCAGCTCACCGATACCTACATTTTAATCCGCAACGGCGAAGCGTTTTTGCTGGGCAGCCACATCATGCCGCTCAACACGGCCAGCACCCACGAAATCGCCGACCCCACGCGCACGCGCAAGCTGCTGCTTCACCGTAAAGAGATTGCCAAAATCTTTTCGGTCACCCAGGACAAGGGGCACACCTGCGTGCCGCTCAAGCTCTACTGGAAGCGTAACAAGGTGAAGTGCGAACTGGCGTTGGTAACCGGCAAGAAAATCCACGACAAGCGGGCCACTGAGAAGGACCGCGACTGGAATCGCCAAAAAGGTCGAATTATGCGGGAACATAACAAGGCATAACTGGTCAATTAGCGATGAGCACGTTAGAATGCGGCTCTGACTAAGGGGGCGACATGGTTTCGACGCCGGTGACAAACCCTGCGGTGCATGCCGAGAGCGTGATGTATCTCGTAAATACCACATCACGAAAAATAGTCGCAAACGACGAAAACTACGCTCAAGGCGCGCTGGCAGCTTAAACCCTGCTAGCTTCTTGTCTGGCCCCAAGGTGATGTGCCTATTCATCACTGCGGGGATATGAGCTAAAGCTGATAGGACCGCGGTTGGCGGTGTCTTCTCGTCAACCGTTAAACTTTAGAAGGCTCGCGTGGCTGAATCCTGACCGTCGGAGTCAGTCGCGCTAAAGCAAATGACGGAATCTAAGCATGTAGAGCCAATGGGCGCGTGCTGGCGGACGCGGGTTCAATTCCCGCCGCCTCCACCAGACACCCCTACAAATCAAGCACCTAAGGGTGCTTTTTTTGTTTATTAGCCATCCTATTAGCCATCCCCCAAAGCCATACCTAAGGCATGTTTTACCTTCGCTTGTAAGGCGGCTGGCGCTTGCCTACCCAAAATCGAAACCGATTTATCCACCATGCTGGCGCTTTTTCAATTACGTGCTAGGGACGCCGGTTCAAATCCGGGTTTGGGAATTGAACAGGGAAACCAAAGGCACCACATCAGCCGCCTATTCCCAGCACATCATCAGCCTATTAGCGTCAGCCATACAAACGAAAGCAGCGCCATCATGGGCGCTGTGAACCCTTAGTGAAAACTTAGTAAGGGCGCTGTTTTACAGCCGTGTTGTTTTGCTGCAGGCTCTCTAAATTGCTCTACTTTAGACGTTGAGCAACTAGGCGAAAAATACCTTCAAATTATAGTTCTGCGTCCGTTCTGGTCAGTGTTCCAGTTACGGGATCCAAGTACCATCTGCGACTTATATTTTCAGGCTTTCCACAATATAAAAAATAATATCTTTCACCGGTTACACGCATAAAACCACCATAATCTCGCATAAAATCTGCACTACATTTTTCTTTAGTGCTAAGCTCACGAATTGCCTCAGCAAATGCTTCTTGGTGTATCTCTGCATCCTGTGAAAGCGCCGCAATTTCATTAGCTTCATTCATACCGATTGGCTCTTTGCCGCCACAGGCCGCTAAGGCTATTCCCAAAGCTGGCACAATCCATAATTTTTTCATCTAGCTCTCCGTTTTGGATCTAAAATTCATAGCGCTCTATCGCAAATTAAGATTAGCATGAATAAGCCATGCGTACTGCTCTGAAAATCATCACGGCACCTGCCATTGGGATGGTAATCAGGTGCCGTGTGCTCTATGTGTCAGGAAAGCATCACCCTTTTTATGGGGTGTGAAAATCATCAGACTGGCAGCGGGTTAGTTCCCTTTCAATCGCACGTCTAACAAACTCCGCCCGGTTCCGGTGGCCATGCTGGCGGCCATACTTCATCAGGCGGTCGATACTGGCCACGGTGTCAGCCTCTACAGAAACGATTAGGCGAACAGGCCGGATAAAGCGGCGCGGATTGTGGCTCATGGCACCGGTTCCTTTTATAGTCGGGAAATTTGCGTTAAATGCTACCATCACGCAGCCGGTCAGCCGTCCCCGTAGCCTCAGCTAGCGCCAGCAGCTTATCCTCTGTTGTGTCAAAAATATGGGCTACTTCTGCTAAGCTGAAACGCCCATAGTCTGAATAATCCACACCAGGGGGAGCCAAACCAAGCAAGTGGTTCATGATACCTTCACGCAGCTGCTTCAGTACTGGCAAACGAACATAAGGCGGGTGTGCTTCATCAAAGGCGGCATTGTACATGGCTCTGGGGTCGTTCGCTGGTTCATTAAAATCAGCGCGCTGTTTACGTTCTGCCAATTCAAAAACCAATGTCAAAAGCGGTGGCAATGGGTGAGTTAGTTGTTCTTGTGTAAAGCCTTGGGTATCTGCATTCCAGGCTTGTGCGGGCGTTAGATGTCGATAGCCCTCACCATTGCGGGCGGCGTTGGTTAACTCTTGTGAATTGAAGCGTGTCATGGCTTTTTACCTCATGCTGGTTTTTTGAGTGGTTTGGGGAGTCTGATTGGTTAGATTTCCCCTGTTTTGCTATAGGTATCTTTAAAGGTTCTGGGTGGCTATTTCATGACGGTAGAAACAAGACTCCCCAGACTTACCAAAGCAACCATTTTAGATAATAGATGTTAGACGTTCTCAATTACCCAAGCGGCAACGCCTCCCCGACCATTGCGTTTACGCAAGCGCCTTTCATTAACCACGCGGTCAGCTCGGAACTTGAGTATATTCCCTACCGTGCGAACTGTTAGCTGCCTTGCTGTCTTGAACTCCGTTATGGTTTCCGCCAATGCCTGTTCAGCATCCGGCAAGGCGAAGTCTTTTAGCTGGGGGTCGTGATAGTTATCGTGGATCTTCTTCACCTCCTTAGCGGTGAAGGGATCGGCACCGAACACATCAGCCAGCGCGCACAGCAGCGCGTCTAACTGTTCCTGTTCAGGGTCAGCCGCTTGGGCAGCATCTACCGCTTCCATCGGGTCGGTATACTCCCCCAGCAAGTCAAAATGACGGGCTACCCATGCCACCGGCTGCCTTACCATCAAGTCCCATGCTTCAAAGCTCGCCATGTTTCCCGGTGCTGGCGCATCACCAGACGCCAGCCAGCCACGAATAACGGTCAGGGCATCGGCTACCATCCGTTGGCGGTGGTGCTGGCAATACGCCTCGGGATCCAGGTCAAATTGACGGGCAAAGGGTCTATCCGTTTCGGGATCAATACGGCACTTGAGAACGCGGCGCGGTAAATCCCCGGCCAACGTCAGGTTATTACCGGTCAGCAGCCAAAGCGCTTTATTGGGCACGTTAGCATGGCCAGTTTTGCCTAGTATGCGGTCGCTGTAATGCTGGGAAGTCAGCGCGCCAGCCAGGGCGGCGCTATCAAATACGCCAATGACGTTATCCCATATCACCGCACGGGTGCCGGTCATCAGGATGGTCATGATACGCTTGCGGATTTCTTCATCATCGCGGGCGTGGGTATGCGGCCATATCGTAGGCACTTCCCCCAGCGCCAGCACAGCCACGCACTTAGCTAGCAGGGTCTTACCGCTGCCTTGAGTGGGCGCGTCAAAGCCAACGGCGGGCGCGGTGGGTAGAACGGGGCGAACGGCGGCTGTCAGTAGCGCAGCAAGCAAAACGCCCTTATCTACGGGGCCTACTAGCGGGAAGTCGGCAAACGGCTTCATCAGGCGTTCTAGCGCCGTTTCGACCTGCTCCCCGGTCGGGTGCATGGGCACCGGGTGGATTTCGTCGCCTTCCGCCTCTAACAGCAGGCCGGTAGCTTCATCAAAGCCGGGGCGGTTCAGCAGCGAGCCATCAAGGCGCAAGGTAGGTGCGGTGATAATGGCGTTCAGCGGCTTCAACGCGCGGCGCTCACCAAGGGATAGCAGGGCCTTGGCCACGCTTACCGGGGGATCCTCTAGCACCTCCACATGATTCCCGTTATTCAGCTTATGCCAGCGCCAGAATTGTATAGCACCACCAAGCCAATGCTTCAGGGCGTGTTCATCCAGTGGATAAACGCGACCATCGGTAGCGTTCACCAGCGGCCCGCCAAAGTCGAACACATCCGGGGCACGGCGCATGATAGCCAGCACTTGCTCCACCGCTTCCACGGTACGCCCTCTGACCAACTCTACTCGGGCGGGCGGCCTGCTCAGCTTGTACGTTTTACCGCCATGAGCAAACGAATACAGACGCGGACGAGCACCCATCAGATACAGCTTGCCCACCGTCTTACCGCCTTGGTATTCCGGTTCGATTGGGTCAAGCGTCAGGCTATTGTGATAGCGCTCAGGGTTATCCAGCACATCCCCAACGGTTAGCGCTTGCTGGCTGCCATTGTCAGCCACCAGCATGATGGGGAAGTCCCCGGCCAATACGCCATTACTCAGGGCGCGCTTTACGGTTTCCCGGCTCTGCTCTAGCGTTTCGTCGCTGGCCTCACTGCCTGCCATTTCGCTGGCGCGGGTTTCGATATAGTCCGCTTGCACCATATCGGCTCCAGGCTTGGCGGCAAGCATTGCCGCTACCTTATTTTTTTCAGCAGCGGCCAAGGTAGCGGGATCCGGGTCGGGGATTACCGCTTGGGTATCCAGCACAGCCACCACACCACCAACGGGCACCGGCTCGCCTCGCTGTTGCTCTAGCGGCGGGATACATTCAGCACCGGCGGCAAAGTCCAGCCGGTTGGCTTGGTAAACGCTGGCATCCAGCAGGGTGCGCTTCAACCGTTGGCCAGCAGCGCCAACTTCTACCCAACCATGGCCAGCAGCCCAAAGGTAGGTTTGCAGCGCCTTACCGGCCCGCTCAATATCTCGGGCATCCAGCGCCAGCCAGTACAGCCGTTGACCACGCAGCCCGGTTAAATCATCGCCGGTTTCCGTGTTCACAATATGGCTAGACGATGAAGGCCACCACAGCGCGCCAACGTCAGCCAATGCGGGCACGACTTCATGAAGGCAAGCCAGCAGGTCATCACGGGAAAGCGTGTTCGCACCATCGCCGGGATCATAATCGGCCATCATCACACCAGCGCCAGCAGGCCATGAAAAATGCTCCTTACTGCGGGGGATAGGATCATCAGGGCGGCCCGCTTCCAGCCAGCGGCGCTTAGATACCAGCCCGGTATTCATGCGCTCAGGGCGGCCATAGGCCAGCGCTTGGTTGGTCTTGAGCGATTGCAGCAAACGGGCAAAGGTCGCCAGACTATCCACGCTTTCAACGGCGGCGCTGCCTTGTGACATATCCCCGCCTGGATCCTTCACCAGCTCGCCATCATTAGCCAGCCGGTAACACTTAGCCAACCGTGCCGGTTTCGTTGACGTGATAATGGTCAGGGCGGCGGTAACGGTGCTATTCTTTTCGGGTGAAGTAATATCTTGGGCCTCGCCAGTGGTTGCAGCCACAGCGGGGCTATTTTCTGCGCTAGTCATCAAGGCTACCTCCCTGCTCAATCACAAACGCCATCAGCTTGGCGCGTTCCTCTCGGGTGGGCGTATAGCGGCCATACCATGACGGTTCCCCGTCTTTTGTCGTAAACGGTACGCGGTCACAATCAAGGTCAATTTCCAGCTTGCGGCGCAACACTCCGATAAAGTGGGGGCCATTACTGGCTGGCGCTATCCGGTCAGCCTGTTCACGGGTAACGGGGCCTTTTGCCAAGGCGGCGGCTAGTCGAATTAAGCGGCGGCTCATGACACCACCTCCCCGCGCTGGGCTTCCCATGCTTCAAGGTCAGATAAGCGCCAGCGGGTACAGTTGGGGCCAAGTCGGTGGGGTTTCGGGAAGTCAGGGCGTTCACGCGCCCAACGCCATACGGTGGGCACCGACACCGCTAGACGGGCGGCGGCTTGGCGAACGGTCAGGTAGGTATAGTGGGGCATAGCGATTTACCTCATATCTTATGGGTTCGCTACGCATCATCGTTTTTAAGCTTCTGTATTGGACGGGAAAAAACAGAATCCTTTTTTTCCTCTAGCGCCTTTCCCCCTTCAGGTCAGGATCCGCTTCAGGTAGTTGTTCACGCAGTTGGCACCACTGTTCACGCCATTCATCGGGAATGAAGCCTTGCTCTCTCCATCTTTGGAAGTGTTCTTCTTCCAGATTGGCGGGCGGTATTGGCACGTCCCTCAGGTCAACTTCCATGCCAAGGGTGGCAGCGGCCTTTTTTAACTCATCAGGATGAAGGGACGACCTCTTGTAAGGCTTGCGCCATCGCTTAACGTATTCTTTTTGGAGTGTGCTGGCCTTGTGCCTAACATAGTAGGCAGCGGCTTTGCTTGCGGCGGCCTCGATAGTGTCTCCATAAAATATCAGATTGGCCATTAATATCATGGCATTGGTTTTTGTCTGCTCCTTAGTTATTTTTGCTGGCGTACCGGCTGGCGCTTCACCATTAAATCGCTTGGTAGCGACTTCACCCATGTAACGCCAAAGCACCGGCGGCGGCATAAGGCCATGCTGGTGACAGTACATAACAGCAAGGTCAATATGGTAGGGGTTACGCTCTGTTAGCCAGCGATAAATCAAGCCCGCTACAATGTCGCCTTCATCCCAGCCCAAGGCATTACGCGCTTCAAGCTTGGCGTATGCGTATTCTTTCTGTGCTTGACGCTCGGGCGTAAGCTTTTCAAGCTTTTCATGGATCCGCCATTCTTCATCCAGCATGTCTAGCTGGCGCTTATATTCTTCCGTCTCTAGCGCTTTCATCGTTACGCCTCCCTACGAATAGCAGTAACGCTGGCGCTGGCCTTGGCCGGTTCTGCGCAGTAGTCAGCCCATGCAGTCATCAGCTTGGTACGCTGGGGCAGCAATTCATCACGGGCATAGGCGGCGCGGGTGGCGTCGCTATTGACGTGGGCAAGCGCCAATTCACTGACTTCATCGGGATAGCTTGAACGGTTGCGCGCCCAATCCTTGAACGCACTGCGGAAACCATGGGGCACCACCGGGCGGCCATCGGTGGGATCCGTGTATTGTTCGCCGCCTTCCTTCTCTTTGGTGGCGTTCATCCGCTTCACGGTGGCCAATATGGTCACATCGCTAATTTTGCCCCCACGCACCGCCGGGAATACCAATGGCTGGCCTTGCATACGGGGCAACGCTTCCAGCAGGGTAACAGCGGCGGGTGATAGCGGTATTCGGTGGGGCTTGCCTGCCTTCATGCGGTCAGCCGGGATAGTCCACACCTTGGCGCTCAGGTCGATTTCATCCCAAGTGGCACCGCGTATTTCACCAGACCGGGCGGCGGTCAGAATGGCAAACTCCAGCGCCCTAGCGCCCATGCCTTCACGGGTGCGTAAGTCTTGCAGGAACTCGGGGACACGCTGCCACGGCAAGGCTGGGAAGTGTCGCTTGCCTTTTCCTACTTTGGCGGGCTTAGCCAGCACTGCATCAAGGTTGCCTTGCCAGCGGGCCGGGTTATCACCATTGCGATAGCCACGCACAGCAGCCCACGCCAGCACGCTCTCAATACGCTGGCGAACACGGGTCGCGGTTTCGGTTTTCTTTTCCCATATTGGCTCCAGTGCTTTCAGGACGTGGGGCAATTCCACATCACCAACGGGCACTTCCCCGATATGAATAAAGGCGTAACGCTTTAGCGAGCCAATCCAGTCTTTACGGTGCTTGGCGTTTCGGAACTCTTTTTCTTTGGTGGCGTGATACTGTTCAGCCGCTTCCCGAAACGTCAGGCGCTTGGCTTGGGCGGCAATATGGGCGGCGCGGGCGGCTTGGCGCTCTGCTACCGGGTCGATACCTTGCGCCAGCTTTTCGCGTAATTCTCGGGCCTTATTGCGGGCGTCACCAAGAGAAACGGCGGGGAAGCTCCCCAACCCAAAGCCACGGCGGCGCTGGCCTACCATCACGCGCAATACCCACGAACGCCCACCACCGGGACTAACTTGTAACAGCAGGCCGGGCACTCCCCCTACGGGGTGGAAGCCGGGGCGGTCTATCCGCTTCACTTCAGCCGCGCTTAACTCTTTCGCTACCTTTGGCATTACCCTTTCCCCCTATACGCCATCCCATTAGCCAACCTATTAGCCATAAAAGATAGCATAGGGTGATATTTCTTGATACGCCACAAGACAAGGAAAGCCAGGAAACACAAGGGGTTCAGCAGGTTACGGCTTCAGCATAGCATGGTGTGATACCGCTCAAAGGGGGACGCCGCCTCCACCAGACACCCCTACAAATCAAGCACCTACGGGTGCTTTTTTTGTGTCTGGGCGCTTAGTCAAGCGCCCAGCGAACCACCTTGCGTTATCAAACCAGTAGCCACTCGATCAACTGATGATAGAGCGGGATACCCAGCATAACGTTCAGCGGGAAAGTGATGCCTAGCGATGCCAGCATTGCTAGGCCAATATTGGCCTGGGGAATAGCAGCGCGCATGGCGGCCGGAGCGGCAATGTAGGAAGCGCTTGCTGCTAACGCTGCCAAAATCACCACCGACCCTATCGGCAGCCCCACCAACGCTCCCACCAAAATCCCGAGTAGCGATAAGCATAGCGGTGTGACCAGAGCAAAAGTCACCAGCCGCCAATGGTGCCACGGCATAGGACGCAGGGTTTGCGCGGCGGTTAAGCCCATTTCCAGCAGGAACAGCGCCAATACGCCTTTGAACGCTCCGGTAAAGAGTGCTGTCACCTCTTCCCCCTTGAACGGGCCATAGAGCGCGCCGATCACTACGCCGCCAGCGAGTAGAATCACGCCGCGGTTAGTAAAGGTTTCGTGCCATAGTTTGCTAGTGCTCTCTTTTACCGCCGCGCCTTGGTGACGCCTAAAGAGGGCAATGGCGATCATAATCGCGGGCAGTTCCATCGCTACCAAGTAGAGTGTTACTTCGCTACCTACCAGTAGTTGGCGCGCCTCTACGTATGCAAGCGCCACCGCGAAGGTACCGGCACTCACCGAGCCGTAGTGGGCAGCAATACTGGCACTATCGGCGGCAGAGAGGCGCACAAACCGGCGCAGTACCGGCATCAATAGCAGCGGAATCAACGCAGAGAGTAGCGCAACCCCTAACAGCTCAGGCACCAGACCCCAGTGCAGATTGCCATACAGCGCCATACCACCTTTCAAACCGATGGTCAGCATCAATAGCAAGCTGAGTGTGTCATAGGTGGCCTTAGGCACCTGCAGGTCAGACTTCACTGCACCTGCCAATAGCCCTAGCAGGAAGAACATCACCACAATATCTGGCATCGCTACCGCTCCGTTGTTTTAAAGAAAGCTGCATTTTGCGGGCGACACTGCTAGATAACTAATAATATATTGCATAAAAAACATAGATAATTATCTATACAGACTGCTGAACACCGCTGACAAGAGAGGGCTGGCACATGAATATTCGTCACTTAACGTTCCGCTTACTGCAAGTGTATGTTGCCGTGGTGCGTTACGGCTCTATTAGCGAGGCGGCACGCCAGCTCCATCTCACCCAGCCAACGGTGTCGCAACAGCTAAAACGGCTGAGCGATGCGGTTGGCAGCCCGCTACTTGAGCATCACGCCCAAGGCTTAACCATGACCGCTACTGGCCAAGCCTTATATCAGGCCAGCCGCGATGTGCTCGGCCGCTTTGACGACTTTGCCGATCAGCTAAGTGAGCTGCAGTACGGCAGTAAGGGGCGTTTCAGCATTGCTTTGGTGAACACCGCGCAATACGTGCTACCACGCCTGCTGGGGCCATTCAGCCAAGCTTTTCCAGAGGTGGATGTGACGGTCAATATCGGTAACCGCCGCCAAGTGCTAGCGCGTTTTGAGCGCCAGGAGGATGACCTCTATGTGTTTAGCCACCCACCCGCCCTTGCCCATGCGGTGGCGGCACGCTTTATGCGTAATCCGCTGGTGGCTATTGCCGCCGCCAACCACCCTCTCGCCCAATGCTCAACGGTAGCCATGGAGCAGTTGCTGAATGAACGCTTACTGCTGCGTGAGCCCGGTTCCGCATCGCGTATGCTGCTGGAGAGCTGGCTGCAGGAGCATGGCCTGACCATGCGTAAAACCCTGCAAATGGCCAGCAACGAGGCCATTCGGGTGGGCGTTGCCGCGAATATGGGAGTTGCCGTCCTATCGGAACATGTACTGCCAAACGAGCACCCTGAGCTGACGGTACTCCCCGTTGAAGGACTGCCCATTGAGAGCCACTGGCAGTTTATTGTGCGTAACGACCAGCGCCTGCCGCAGTCGGCCCAACGCTTTTTGCACTATGTTCACGGGCACCTGGAGCAGTGGATAGAGCCGCGCTTTGTATGCAACGAGTTGATCACCTTGCTTGAGGCTTACCCCACTTTCCCACTGCGCGCATAAAGGCCTTGTCAGGGGCTTTGCAGCCATACTGAAGCCAGCTAATGTAATAAGCCTACGCTTAGCATATAGCTGAGCCGACCAATAAGGATATGACACATGCTGTATGGGTTAAGCTTGCTAGCCGGTATTGTGCTGTTATTTCTAGGAGGGGAGTCATTGATTCGCGGCGCCGTGGCTGGCGCAAAGCGTATAGGGGTCACACCACTGCTCACTGGCTTAGTGGTGGTAGGCTTCGGGACCTCCGCCCCGGAGCTGGTGGTTTCGGTGGATGCCGCTATTCGAGAGCAACCGGATATCGCCGTGGGCAATATCGTGGGGAGCAATATCGGCAATATCCTGCTTATTTTGGGGTTATGTGCCGCTATTTGCCCGATGAGTGTCCATCCGCTAGCCCTGCGTCGGGATGGGGTAGTGGTGGTAGCCGCTAGCCTGCTGTTCATCGTGCTGGCATGGAGCGGTGCGTTAAGCCGCTGGGAAGCAGCGCTATTGCTGGCATCACTCACTACTTATCTTATTTGGGCCTACCGAACCGAGCGTGATCAACCACTGCCAGCAGCTGAGATGCACAGCGCCGAAGCCGATGAGCTTTCCGCCGTTCCTCGCTCTACGGCAACCATTATTGGTGCCCTGGCCATTGGTCTTGCTATGCTGATTGGCGGCTCGCAGCTGCTGCTATACGGCGCAACTGGCCTGGCTCAGGCAGTAGGGATTTCCGAAGCGGTGATCGGCCTCACCATCGTTGCCGTTGGCACCTCGCTGCCTGAAATGGCCGTATCGGTGATTGCCGCATTACGCCGCCATGCCGATGTTGCCGTCGGCAATATTCTCGGCAGCAACATCTTTAACCTGCTTGGCATCCTGGGTATTTCCGCTTTTCTCCAGCCGCTGCCGGTTGCCGAGCGGGTAAGCCAATTCGACCAGTGGGTGATGCTAGGCTCAGCGGGCCTTCTGCTACTGTTTCTCTATACCGGTATGCGCCTATCGCGCTGGGAAGGCACCGCGCTGCTGGGTGGCTACGCAGCTTATATTGCACTGAGCTTTACTGTGTTTTAACGCTCATGGTCAGGAAGCTCGAAGCCCGCTTCGTTGTAATAGCGTAGCGCTCTGGGGTCACACTCTCCCACCAGGCAGGTAGCGGCCCTGACCGCCACCTGCCTGTGCGATACTTGCCGACTGCTAGCGTTCATCCCGCTCTCTGTTATCCTAGCTCTATATGCCAATAGCGCCTGCACAGCTCGGTTATTAAGCGCGCTGGGGCGACTATCGTCTAACTAACAGGGAAGAATTAACTCTTTACAGTATCTAGCAGAATTTACTATTAGCGAAACGGATAATTTCCAAAAAAAAGACGTAATAACTTACTTATCAACGACTTTCATTCGGTTTTATTCCGTATTGCAACGCAATATAGCTTGTTAAACTGGCGTCGCTTATTCCCCCTTTCTTTTAACCCCTATAAGGATAAACACGCCATGCTGACGTTACATCGTGACCCAGGCCAGCCTCGAGATACTCGTTGCTGGCCTTTTTTGTTAGCATCCTTACTACTTTTTGTTAGTCCAGCAGCGTTTGCCGTGACAGGCGAAATCGATCTAACCACTTCGGCGGTTGGTTTTTTTGCGGTGGTCATCTTCGTCCTGGCCTATGCCTTGGTCATGGCGGAAGAGAAGATCCACATGCGCAAATCTAAGCCTGTGCTGGTGGCTGCCGGTATCATTTGGGGACTCATTGGCTGGGTATATGTTCAGAACGGCATGTCGGATACGTCGGAGTACGCATTCCGCGTGACGCTTCTGGAGTTTACCGAGCTAATGCTGTTCCTGCTGGTTGCCATGACGTATATCAACGCCATGGAAGAGCGCCGGGTATTTGATGCACTGCGCTCTTGGATGCTTCGTAAAGGCTTTAATTACCGGACGCTTTTCTGGTTAACCGGTGGCCTCGCCTTCGTTCTCTCCCCCATCGCCGACAACTTAACCACCGCACTCCTAATGTGTGCAGTCGTCACTAAAGTAGCCGAAGGCGATAAACGCTTTATTAACCTTGCCTGTATCAATATTGTCGTGGCGGCAAACGCAGGCGGTGCCTTTAGCCCGTTTGGTGACATTACAACACTGATGGTTTGGCAAGCAGGGCTTATTCAGTTCCAGGAGTTCTTTATCCTGTTTATCCCCTCGCTGGTGAACTTCCTCATACCAGCAGTGGTAATGAGCCTGTTTATTAAAGACCAAAAGCCCAGCAGTGTTTATGAAGATGTACAGCTCAAGCGCGGCGCACGGCGCATTATCGCCCTTTTCCTGCTCACCATCGTCACAGCGGTATTGTGCCATACGCTGCTACACCTCCCGCCGGTACTGGGTATGATGACCGGCCTGGGCTACCTGCAGTTTTTTGGCTACTACCTGCGCCAAAGCCTACCCCGCTCGCTGGAACGTAAGCGTGAGCGCTATAGCCGCCTGGGCGATAATAAGAAGCTGGAGCAGCTGGGTGGCGTGGTACCTTTCGATGTGTTCAACCGTGTTGCCCGGGCGGAGTGGGACACGCTGCTGTTCTTCTACGGGGTTGTGATGTGCGTAGGCGGCCTAGGCTTTATGGGCTACCTGGGGCTGTTGTCGGAAGCACTCTACACCGGCTGGAACGCTACCTGGGCGAATATTGCTCTTGGGGTCGTGTCCGCGGTAGTGGATAACATTCCGGTGATGTTTGCCGTCCTGACCATGGAACCCGATATGTCCCACGGGCATTGGCTGCTGATCACCTTGACAGCGGGCGTGGGCGGTAGCTTGCTGTCAATTGGATCGGCTGCTGGTGTGGCGGTAATGGGGCAAGCGCGCGGCTCTTATACATTCATGGGCCACCTACGCTGGTCGCCAGTGATTCTGCTGGGCTATATCGCCAGTATTATGGTTCATATGTGGCTCAATGCGGAGAGCTTTGCCCTGTTTGGCTAGCCACTATAGTAGGAAATGAGAAAGCACAGCCCGCCCAGCTCACCCCTGGGCGGGCTTTTTAATAAGCTTCAAAAAGATAATCAATAGGCGTAGGTCGCCCAAATAGATAGCCTTGATAGCGATAGCAACCGTGGCCTTTCAACCAGTTGAGCTGCTCTTTTTTCTCAACGCCCTCTGCAACTACGGTCAGTCCTAAGCTGACCGCCAGCAAAATCGTCGTATCGACAATCGCTGCATCGGCCTTATCAGTGAGCAGTTCGCGGATAAAGGACTGATCTATTTTCAGCTCATCCAACGGCAGGCGTTTTAAGTAGCTAAGCGATGAGTAACCAGTACCGAAATCATCCAGCGCAAAGCGGATACCCTGGGCGCGTAGCTTCAACATGGTATTACGCACTCGGGTAGGCTCACGCATCAGTAGGCTTTCCGTCACCTCTAATACCAAACGCCCAGGGGGAGCTTGCGTTTGGGCCAGTATCCCTTCCACATCGCGGATAAATTCTGGTTGCTGAAATTGCACCGAACTAACGTTAACGGAGATCGTCAAGCCAGCATACGACGGTTGCTCAGCCCATTTAGCCAACTGTTCGCAGGCAGACTGCAGCACCCAGCGTCCGATAGGTACAATCAACCCGTTCTCTTCGGCCAGAGGAATAAACGTGCCTGGGGAAACCCAACCCCGCTGGGGGTGATACCAGCGCAGCAGCGCCTCTACACCGGTAGTCACCCCCTGATGGTCAATCTGAACTTGATAGTGCAGCGCTAGCTCGTTGCGGGCTAGTGCCTGGTGTAAATCACCCTCTAGGCTAGCTCTCTCCAGAACGCTGGTTTGCATATCAACATTAAAAAAGCGCAGCGTATTACCACCGGCGGTTTTTGCTTGCTGTAGCGCCATATCGGCCTGCTGCAGCACGCCGTTCATGCCATGGTCAACACTGTTAAATAGCGTAATACCAATACTGGCACTGATGGGTAACGCTCGATCGTTGCGCAATTGGGCAACCGCTTCCAGTAGTTGGCGCGCTAACTTCTCGGTATTGGCTGCCGCTTCGCTTTGCTGTTCTCCTAAACCGTTCAGCAGCACAACAAACTCATCACTACTAAAACGCGCTAACGTGGCGTCGCCGGTAAGCCGCTGCTGTAGCTTCTGAGCGACGTTAATCAGCAGTTGATCACCACTTTCGTGCCCCTGTATATCATTCACTAAGCGAAAATTATCCAGATCTACAATCAAGACCGCACTATGCCCACACGCACCGCCAGAGGGATCGGTAACCTCGGCAAGCGATTCTAAGAGTAAACGGCGGTTCGGCAGACCCGTCAGCGCATCGTAAAACGCAAGATGATGGGTTCTAGACTGCATTTCGAGATATTCCGTTAACTCCGTAGAAATACCGCAGAGGCAGGGCGCTTCCTCTGGGGCCATTTTAAGCGGCATTTTAATCGATAGAAACGTGCGAACTCGCTCTTCTCCTTTCAGTACATTGTGCTCTTCCACGGTCATTTTTTTTCCCGAGGCCAGTACTTGGCGATCCACTTCAGCCATCCCTGCCGCGCTGGCCGTGTCGAAGAACTCATCGTCACCTTTACCGATAATATGTTCGACTGGGCGATTAAATAGCTCACTTATCTGACGATTAACGTAGCGATATTTCATCGCTGGCGTTTTGATATAAATATAGGCGTCAACGCTATCCAAAATAGTGGTTAATAAAGTCTCATTTGTTGAGAGACGTGCATGATTGATCGCAACACGACGTTTGAGTAACAAAGCAGCGCCTAGTGTGGCCGCCAGTACACATAACAGTAGGCCAACCAACCACCACAGCCACTTAGGCACAAGCGCGCCAGACGAGGGCGAACGCCATGCGCTGAGCGTCCTGTAATAGACCGAATTCATATCGTCCTTCCAGCTCAGCAGGACAGAATCAATACGCTCAAGCACGTGGGTCGAGAGCTGGGGAGAAGCAGCATAAAATAGCCGAGAGGGTTGAAAAATAATGGGCGTTTTGTGCAGTCCATAGTCACGCGCCCGCCAATCGCCGAAGAGGTGGTTGGTTGCTACAGCCTCTGCACTGCCATTGGCCACTGCCTGAAAACCCGCTGCAAAACTGTCTACCGGCAGCCACGTCACAGCAATATTAAATCGCTCGGTAATGGATGCTAAATATTGCTGCTGGATAGACCCTTCAACCACTGCGATGCGGCTCTGCTCAAGATCAAGAATAGCCTCTATCTGGCTATCGCTAGACTGATAGAGCTGTGACCAGCTGTGCATTACCGGCTCACTATGGAACGCCAAGCGCTGGGCGCGCTCTTCGCTCCAAGCCACATCTGGCAGAAGATCAATCTCGCCCTGCTCCAATAGTGTTAAGCACTCTTGGAAGTCACAAGCACGGCTTTCAAGCTGCCACTGCTCTTGCTGAGCCATCGCTTCTAAAAGCTCGCCTAATACGCCCCTGAGCTGCCCCTGCTCGTCAGCAAATAGTTTAGGAGGGTTGTGGTATACCCCTACCCTAAGCGTCTCATTAGCCAGCGAACCCTCACTCCAACTTACCGATGTAAGCAATACAATTATGAGTGTCCCGTAGCGTTTTAAGTACTCTACGGGCAGTTTGTCTAGCGCCCTACTTGGCGCAAACACTCCCTTGCGCACCATAGCAGCAATTACTCACCTGGCATTGTTAGCGGGCCAGCACGCTCCACAACGCGCTGCCAAGCCGGATCACTTTCGACACGCTCAATAAAGGCAGAAATTGCTGGGTAAGATGACAATGAATGCGTGGCTGCCACCGCTTGCAAGGGAAAGCTCATTTGGATATCTGCACCGCTCGGCCACTGGCCTGCAAAGTTACCGCGTTCAGAGAGGTGAGATTCAATTAGAGCGAGATGCTGTTTCAATTGAGGCTGAATAAAGCGTTGCTGTACCGTTGAGCTAATACCTTTAGCCAAAGGCTTAATGAACCACGGAGACTGCTTAGGAAGTTGGCTAAAGACCAAACCCATGACTAACAGCGGCATTAGGGAGCCTTCTGCGTAATGCAGCCAATAGCGGTAATTTACCCACTCTTCGCCCTCATCGGCAGCGGGCTGCAAGCGCCCATCCCCATAGCGACTCACCAGATAATCAATAATTGCCCCCGACTCCGCTACCGTTAGATCGCCATCGGTAATCACCGGCGATTTACCCAGCGGATGAACCTTTTTTAATGCGTCTGGAGCTTGCAGGGTTTTAGGATCTCGCTGGTAAATCTCAATGTCATAATCAACGTTTAACGCTTCTAAAAGCCATAAAATACGGTGAGAGCGAGATTTTTCTAAATGGTGGACGCGAATCATAACTACTCCATGAGGTGACTTGGTACACTAGCATTAAGCCAGTATCAGTTATCCATTGACTGCAAGCCTTTCCAGCTTAGCACTATTGCAGCGTTGAACCCCACGGAGAAAGCAGTAACCTACTTAATATTATGGCAAGCGCATGTCTTGGTATTGTCATTATTTTTTATGACATGCGATTAAGCTTTTGTTTTAAAAAGTGATTGGTGAATTACCAGGAAGTTAAACAGGACAGCTACTTATGTTCTATGCTGCTGCCGAAAGCGGGTAAACAGATCCATGGGCGACCATTTCCCTTGTAACCAAGGTGCTAGTAAACGCATTGATAGCGGGATAAACACAAACACCATGACGGGGGTCAGCATCATCGTGCTCACCAGCACCCTAGGAATAAGCGGCCACTCGACCAAAATGCCGCCAAACGTCCACTGAAATAAGAGAGAAATAGGGAAGAATGCCAACCAGACCGCCACGGCTTGCTTCCAGCGTGGTGGGGTAACGCCAGGGCTTACTTTAAACCAAGCATCCAAGCCTGTTGCTCGATGCTCGTGAGGCGCCTCGTATAAACCTTTACCACGCTCAAGCCAGGCATGGCGAGAAGCCGAATGCTCCCAAACAGCAAGGGTTTCCTGGCTATCAAAGCGGAACACAATCTGATACTCATCATCTTCTTTAGGGGGTGCCAATACACCAGACCCTAAATAGCCAGGAAAGTCAGTCGCCAGTTCACGACCTTCATTCAGCCAGCGATTAAAGTCCTGGTAGCGGCCATTAGCAACACGGCGGGCAACCATGAGCGTGACAGGTGAGGCAGACATGGGTAATCTCCTAATGTGTAAGCAGCTATTGCCGGGTAGGCGAGCTACAGGCATTCAGGTGGGTACCCCTGAAGCGCGTGCCACATTATAAAGGCAATATTAGTGCCATGTATGTATTACCACCGACGCGGGAGTGGATGGCGCTGCTCACCGCGCTGAAATGCTCGAACATGCTGGTAAATATCAATAGCACTTTGAATCGCATCTGCTTCTAGTGCATCTGGCTCGATTACGGGGCCAGTCACACCTCCCTCCTTTCGCAGCACTTCGTCTACATCCGCACGGTAGCGATCTAACAGGTGCTCTATATTCATGCGGATCCGGTGCAGCTCTAAATTGAAGGCTTGACGCTGCTCGGTTCGCTTGAAGATATCAAGAGGGTTTTCCGCCGACTCAATCAAGCTATCTAAGGTGTTGCAAACTAAACGCTCGGCGGTATTCAAATTGGGAATGACGGAGTAAATAAGCTCATACAACGTCATTTGTGCATCATATTGGGGCATAAACAGGCTCAACAGCGATTAACTGGAACAATATCGTGAAAACGGCCCTGTTCGGTAAATGTTAACCGAAACACGCCATGCACCCCTTCCTTACCCACTACGCGCCTCAGCGCCTGAGCGGGAAATACAACCCAACGACCATCCACACTGCGTGTACGCACATTGTCGTACTGCCCCTCATAGTGAGCAAGGCATTCGTTGACACTTAGATGAATAATGACGTCTATTGAGGGCATAACATTGCGCAATTCGACTGGCTCGCAGATACTCTATGCTAACTGAAATGGCCTAACCATCGGTAATCGCTTATGGATATTTCTACTCTAAATGCGTTTTCCGCCTACTCCTCTGTGGGTTGGCCTGCCTCTCCCATGCCCTTAGCTCGGGTAGAGCGACACGAGGCTGATGGCCAGCGCTCGAAAATCGACGACAAGCTTGCGGCCAAAGAAGCGGACGTTGGTTCAAGTGAGAATACTAAAGAGCTCGAAGAGAGCAGCGAGCCAACGGCAGGTCCTACACGTCCAGATGGTACGCCATTAGCCCCCGAAGAGATCCAGCAGCTTGAGCAGTTAAAGCAGACTGACCGAGAGGTACGTCAGCATGAAATGGCCCATCAAACGGCAGGAGGCCCTTACACAGGAGGAGCCTCTTATGAGTATGAAGTTGGCCCAGATGGAAAACGCTATGCAGTCGCTGGTGAGGTTCCAATTGATTACGGCCCCGTACCCGGTGACCCACATGCTACGGTCGAAAAGATGCAGACGGTGATTGCCGCCGCAATGGCGCCTGCTGACCCGTCGCCAAAGGATCTGCAAGTTGCTGCCCAAGCGCGACAGTACCTGCTTGAAGCAAAGCTAGAGGCGGCACAACAGCAGAGCGAGATGAACCAAGCACGTAGTGAACAAGCACGTAGCGAACAGGAGAGAGTAACAACCGGTGATGCACCACCCGTACAGGCGGCTTAACCGACACATTATTTAACTTGCTAAAGCGTGGCTAATGCACGCCACTCATGCTGCTCACTCCAATGGGTTAGCCACTCAGAGATTGCTTCTGGTGGCATCGGCCTAGCAATACCGTACCCCTGGGCTAGCTCGCATCCGAGAGACATCAGCGCTTTAGCATGCTCAAGTGTCTCTACCCCTTCCGCCAGCATGGGGCGCTTGAAGCGATTCGCCATATAAATAACGCTCTCCACAATTGCCATATCGTCTTGGTCGCTGAGCATATCGCGCACAAAGCTTTGGTCAATTTTAATTAAATTGATAGGCAGTTGGCGTAAATGGGTTAGCGACGAGAACCCCGTACCAAAGTCGTCGATGGCAAAACTAACCCCCAACGCTTGGCAGCTGGCCATATTTTTGAGGGCTACCTTGATATCATGCATTGCCGCACTCTCCAGCACTTCAAGCTTTAACAGTGAAGGCGAAACTGTTGGGTAGCGTGCGAGCAGTTCTGCTAAGCGTTGGCTAAAATTGCTCACCAGAAGATGCGTGGGACTAATATTGACATTAATGGGTAAGGCAATACCGTCGCTCTGCCATAGAGCAAGCTGCTGCAATGCATGTTCAATAACCCACTCACCCAGGTCTATCTCCAGTGGCGTAGCATCAATAAACGATAAAAACTGCCCAGGAGAGAGCAAACCATGCTCTGGGTGCTGCCAACGAATCAGCGCCTCAACCCCTACCACTTGGCCACTGCGCATATCAACTTGCGGCTGATAGAAAAGCCGCAGCTCACCATGCTTCAGCGCATCCATAAAGCGTTGGCGCTGTTCGTGTCGCACCTGAAGCAGCAGGTCATGAGTAGGATCAAAAAGATGGTATGTGTCCCGACCCCGCTGCTTGGCGCGGTACATGGCTTGGTTGGCATGGCGTAGCAACACATCGCCCTGGGCGTGATCGCTAGGGTAGCGGGTAACCCCTAGACTGGCGGTCAGGTAAATGGCCTGGCCTTCCACAAGCAACGGCTGGCGAATGGAGGCCAAGAGCTTTTCAAAAAATGCTTCCTCAACGCTGTGGTGAAGCAACAGTACAAACTCATCGCCACCGACACGCGCAAGCACATCATCACCAAATAGCAGATGACTAATGCGCTGCGCAAAGGCCGATAACAAAGCATCGCCCACCTCAGGGCCAAGGCGTGCATTAATGGCGTGAAAGTGATCAATATCCAGTGAGCAGATCGCCAAAGGCAGTTGTCGGCTTTCTGCGTGTTGGATCGACTCTTGAATCAGCTGGGTTAACAGCTGCAAATTTGGCAACCCAGTCAGCGCATCAAAATAGACTTCTCGGTTCAAGTGGCGGGCATGGGAGGGAATAGCGGAGAGGTCAGCAACGACAATGACATGGTGATCAATGTGCCCCTGCTGATTTCGCACCCGATTGATCGACATCATCCCTGGGTAAAATTTGCCATCATGGCTACGATAGCTTATCTGGCTTTTACTTCGATCTCGTAGTTGCAACTCTTCACGTATTGAGCGGTTAGTACGACTATCATCAAGCGGCAAAATACTAAAGGCTTCTGGCGATCTGCCCCGGACATCATCAAACGTTAGGCCCGTTAGCTCGTAGAATGCAGGGTTAGCATCCACGATAAGGTTATCAGCATTGGTAATAATAATAGCTTCGTTGGCATAACGAAATGCAGACTCTGCCGGCGTTAGCGGCGTATTGGAATCGATAACTGACGGTGCGGCGCTAAAGGCCAATGGCCCACGCTGGGCAGCCGAATTAGCGGATGAATGAGGCAAAGACTGCTCCTTAGGATCGTTCAAGGGCGTACACATACGTCTCTGCTCTCCTTTATAAACAGTATAAATTTAATGACTTTCAGTCATATTAACACTGCCTAACCCTACGTGTTGTTAAAACAAACGGGGCACATACTTATGGCTACATCGATCAAAACCTGTCCTCCGACAGAATAGAGGGAGCATAAAGCTCCCCCGGAACGCTATCATTTAGTAATTTTCGCTGTAAGCGAGCTGTTGGCTCTCGCTTGATGACAGATCATGCACCTGATAACGACTAATCAACGTAGTCATTTCCTCAGCTTGTCCATCTAACGAACGGCTAGCAGTGGCCACTTGCTCAACCAACGCGGCATTTTGCTGAGTGACATCTTCAAGCTGCGCCATGGCATGACTAATCTGTTCAACTCCTGCCGACTGTTGGTGACTAGCAGTGGCAATTTCATCTACCAGTGCCGCCACTTGCTGAACGCGCTCGGCTATCTGCTCTAATGTATCACTCGTTGTCGTCACCAGCGTTTCGCCCTCGTTGATACGTGCAACATTATTATCAATCAGGCGACGGATCTGGTTGGCCTCTTCAGCGCTGCGGCTAGCAAGTTTACGCACCTCGTCGGCCACAACGGCAAACCCACGGCCATGCTCACCTGCGCGCGCAGCCTCTACCGATGCGTTAAGTGCCAGCAGGTTAGTTTGAAAGGCAATATTATCGATGGCCGTCACAATGGTGGTGACCTGTTCGTTAGCCTGATGAATATGCTGCATTGCCTCCCGCGCCTGCGCTGCTACTTGCGTGGCTTCTTGAGCCTGGGTAGCAACATCTCCGGTCATACGTTGCGCCTGATGCGCATTGTCTGCATTTTGCCGTACAGTAGCGGTCATCTGCTCCATACTAGACGCTGTCTGTACCAGCGAAGCGGACTGCTCTTCAGTACGCTGAGCAAGATCCTGATTACCCTGAGCAATTTCATTGCTGGCAAGAGCCACCGACTGGGCGTTGCGCTTTATATCGGCAATCAGCCGCTCAGTTTGTGCGGAGGCATCGTTAACTGCCTGATAAAGTTTAGAGAGTTCATCACTGCCAGGCACTGGCAAACGCTGCGTCAAGTCATCGCCACGCTCTGCAATGCTTACCAGTGCACGCTGCAGGGGCCGCGTCATGGTGCGCACGATCAGTACGGCCATGATAATAGCGATAGCCGTAGCGGCTATCGCAACCGCTAAGTACCACCATAAGTCGCTCTGGGCCTGCTGCTTGAGTTCGTCCGTTTTCGCTACAACCGATGCCAACACACTGTCTTCTAGTGTCTTTAAGCGGCCAATTTTTACTGTTTGCCAGTCGAACCACTCTTCAGAGCTTACTCCGAAACCTTCCGACTGCTGAATCGCTAACGCACGACGCTCTAGCACGCGCTCAATATCAGGGCCGCTCAGCGCTGCTTCTAACGCCTCACGATTTTCCGCATTAGACAGAACACGAAATGTCTCTAAGAATGCCTGCTCTTCACCTATTAACGCCAACAAGCGCTGTAGCGTTGCTGCTGGCATCGCATCGGCAGCAAACACATTGGAGAGTAACGCTCGCTCAATACCCGCCAAATCTTTCGCTTCTAGCAAATTATAGTAAGCCGCTAACTTTCGGGTGATGGTGCCTTCCCCCGTCAAATGGGCAAGCTCGCCGACCAACACCATTAGCAAGCTATTAAGGTTGGTATAGTGAGATAACGCTTCAGGCAGCGCCACGCTGAGCTGATCCACCTGGCGACGTAACCCTTGATTACCTTGCCATTGCTGCTCAATCGCTGATAGTTGGTTATTAATGCTAGCGCTTAACAGCTCTTCATCTAGCTGGTCGCGCTGTTGAAAAAACGCCTCTGCTGCCGTATCTGTTTCCGGCCGCTGCTGGCGCAACTGCTCGACAAAAGCATTTCCCTGGCTGCCCAAAAAGCCCGCCGTCATGCCTCGCTCACGCTGCACCTGGTGCACCCAGCCCCCTGCTTGTTGAGCCAGTGCGGTTAGTGCTTGTATACGGGACAGCTCGTTAACTGCGGCTTGCCGAGCGATCACCCCACTAGTGGCAAACCATCCTAGTGCTATCAAAGGAAGCACCAGTACAAGGGCAAATTTAAACCGCATGGGTAAGCGGTGGAGAATATCTTTCATTACGTTGCTTAGCCTCAATTTGCATCGTTCAGGGAGGTAAGCGGCGTACTCGTTTTTTTATTGGCCTGCACAGACTGTTTATTTTTCAAGTTTGCCGCATTTTGCCGGGCAATTAAACTCAATTAGCTGACAAAACAGCCTGAGTGTATAGCGATAAGCAAAACATATCTTGACCTGTATCAGCCTGTCAGCCGACTCAGGAGGCAAAGCGCCAAGAACGGGATAAGTGGGTTAAGGGCATGGAATGATCAAAGTAGCCTAGTGCCCTTATCACGCCCTAAGCGTCATTTACCCGCAAGTGCTTCACAATAGGTTTACGCCCTCTCCGCTCGCTGAGGGTGCTCCTGCGCCCCCCCCCTCCAAGCGTAGATAGCTATGACCGGCCGAGTGAGCACATGGCCAAATGAGCTACCCCATCAATGATACACGCCCACACAGCAGCCACGGCGCTCAACAAAGAGGCTGTTGCCCGCGATCTTTTTAGCTTGATGTTTAAGTTCGGAGAGTTGGGCGGCAATATCCAGCGCTTTACAGGGGCCGGGGCTGGTAACCGGTTTGACCGCAATGGAGACGCTCACAAAGGGGAAGAACCTCACGTCACCCTGACGGCTCTCTATGGTGATACCGCCCTGTTGACGATCGCTTTCCTCGTAAAAACCGGGGGCCATGACCTCAAAGGAGTAGAGAATTTGTTGGCAAACGGTTTCCCAGTGGCCCAGCGGTAGCAGCATCATGAAGTCATCGCCGCCGATATGGCCGATAAAGCCACCCGCACTCTCCACCTGAGCCTGTAGCAGCCTTGAGAGCGAAATAATCACATGGTCGCCGCGGGCGTAACCGTAGGCATCGTTAAACGCTTTGAAGTTATCCAGATCTACATAGGCGGCGGCGAATCCGCTGTCTTGGGATAAATAGGAAGCCAGCGTTTCATTAATCAGAATGTTGCCGGGCAACCCGGTAAGCGGGTTGGCGTGGCGGGCTTGGCGCACCTGAATCGCGGTAATCTCGCGCAAGAGATCGACGATGTTCCCCATACCGAGGTAGTGGCCATCGCTATCAACGATCACGAAATCTTCCTGCTCGATATCACGGCTATCGGTAAGTTGCTGGCTGAGCGCTTCCAGAGAGAGGTCAGCCTCCGCCACGATCATTTTAGGATCGGCAATTTCTAGCACGCGGCGCCTCGCATACAGGGCGTGGCTGTACTGATTGGTGAACAGGGTTAGAAAGGCGTTGCGGCGTACCACCGCCACGGGAACGCCCTCTTCGATCACTGCTACACAGCGCAAACGCGGGTCCTCGCGAAAACGCTCGGCAAGCGCAGGCACCGAACAGGTCGCCGACACACTCTCAATAGGCCGCAAAATGGAGTGTGCGGTGCGCCCTGCCGGGCTTTTTAGCTGCGTGGTGGCGGGTAGCAGCATATTAAGCTGCATCGGGGGCTGGGGGCTTGGACGAGCAAAGTAGAAGCCTTGTAGCAGCGCCAGCCCGCGATCCAGCTCCCACAGGCAAAGGTGCTCGGCGGCGGTTTCTACCCCTTCCGCAATAAGCTGGCAATCCAGGCTACGCGCCACGTCTAGAATAGAGCGCAGAAACTCCCGTTTGGCGGGTTCTTGATCAATACCGGAGATAAAGTGGCGGTCTAGCTTAACGAAATCGGGCCGCAGTTCCGACCAGTGGCGTAAGCTGGAATGCCCCGCACCCAGGTCGTCCAGCGCCACCTGAAAGCCCATATCGCGGTAGTGGTCGACCGCTTGGCGCATCAAGTCGTAGTCGTGAATTGGAACGTGCTCGGTCAGCTCAATAACCACCCGCTCAGGGGGCAACCCACTCTCCTGGATAAAACTCAGCGTTAGCCCTTCGCGGAAATCCCGCTCCACGATGGTCAGCGGCATCACGTTGAGAAACAGCAGCCCCGGCAATTCAAGCTCGGCAAAGCGGCGAATAGCAAGCCGACGGCAGAGTAAATCCAACTCCACCAGCAAGCCAGCTTGGGTCGCCACATCAAAGAGCCGCAACGGTGAGCGTAATGGAGAGTTTTTGGGGCCTCGGATCAGCGCCTCATAGCCGTAAATGGCCTGCTGACTCGCGTCCACAATCGGCTGGAACAGCACGTTTAGCTCTTCTGCCGCAATAATTTTATTTAGCCACTGCGCTTCTTGTGCGGTCATATGCCTGCTGCCCTATCCAACGTCCACTATTCCTATGTTTCGTAACGCTCCAAGAGGAAGGTTCTTGGACAGCAAGCGTGCGTCATTTCCATGACAGTAACGTGACAAGCACAGACACTTCAGGAGTCGATGGGTACGTTAGGGGGTGGAAAGACCACATCACTCCCATTGGCATCCAGCTGGCGGATATCAGTCGGCTTGCCCTGCTCATCCAGGCTGACTAATCCGATGCCGCTGGCGTTCCACAGCCGCTCGCCTGCGCTGGCTTGATCGGGGTCGCGGGGGTAGATACTCAGTTTGCGCCGCTTGGTAAACCAGTTAAGCGGCGATAGCGGCGCGTAGAGCCAGCGATTCAGGCGGTCAAAGGTATTCAGCAGCTGCTTGGGAAAGGTGTTTTTCACCCCGCTGGAGGTCACCTGCCATAGCTGTGGTGCTCGCTTATGGCGACGCACAACAATATCGTAAGCAAAGGAGTAGTGAACATCTCCCGAAAGAATCACGTAGTTACCGGGGGTTTTCGAGTGCCGCCAGATATGCAGCAGCACGTTGGCCGCACCGCGGTGCGCCATCCAGTTCTCGGCATCCACCACCAGCGGTTTACCTATCCAGGTAAACAGTTTTTGGATGCTTTCAATCAACTTGACGCCAAACATCGGGGCAGGCGATACAATCACCGCGCTTTTGGTACCCAGCAGCGCCTGCTGCATCTCCATCAGCGCCTCCCAATCCATCAGCCCCGAGGGGCGGTTAGGGCTTCGCTCGCTGCGCCAGCGACGCGTGCGGGTATCCAGCACAATCAGCGCGGGCGCGCCAGGCACCTGGAACTCCCAGCCCTGAAAGCGCAATAGCCGCTCAATAAAGCCATCCTGGGCGCTGGCATTGAGCGGGCTGCCACCGTCAAACAGTGTGATTGCTTGATGCAGCAAGGGGTTGAGTTTATCCGGTGCGTTCCCCCAGCCTTGGCAAAGCAGGTACGCCACCAGGGCGTTACCGATAATGCGCTTGGAGAATGGGTGGCCGTAGGCACAGCGCTCCCAATCGGCGGTAAGGTTCCAGTCGTCGGTGACATCGTGGTCGTCAAAAATCATCAGGCTAGGCACATGGGCCATCAACCGCGCACACTGGGGCAAGCCCTCTACAAACGCCTCGATGATCGCCTGCTCTTCCCGGTAAGCCTCGGCCTCTTTTTCGCCTAACGCCGGGGCGTCATACTCAATTACCTGCCACGGGGTGGGCGACCACACCAGGCAATACATGGCAAGCATTTCCGCCAGTGTCATCAGGTGGTTCTGGGCGTTGGCCGAGGTGAAGACCGGCTTTTTGACACCGCCAAAAAAGCGCTCGCGCAGCGCCGCATTGCTGGTGACATCCGGCAGCAACGCTTCTCGGTGGTAGTAGCTTTCGGGGGCGTTATACAGCGCTTGGCTGTCGTCGACGGTGGCGCCTTCCAGCCACTCATCCGCTAACCCCAGCCGGGCAATCAGCGCATGCACTGCCCGCAGCATGGGGCCTGCCACGTCATCCACGTACACCTGGTCGCCGGTCATCAGCAGCCAGGCAGGCCACTCGGTGGGGGATTCCTGGCGCTCGGCTAGCCAGCTATCGGCCCGCACTAGGCCATCGGCGCTGTCGTGATGGGGTTTACGGCAGGAGCCGTGCATCAGGCGGTGGTGGCGGGAAGCCAGCACAAACCCTGGGTAGGCGTACCCGTCGTGGCACAGCCAAGGCGCCCACGCCGGCAAGTGCTGCCACTCGCCCTCACGGCTTTGTACCTGCAGGTCGTAGGCAATACGCGTGTCGGTAGGCAGTGCGGTGGGCAGGTTGAGATCAATACAGTGAATGTAAGCGTGCCGACCAATCGCCACGCGCTGGTGAGCGCTATCTAGCGCGTGGGTCTGCTGCTCTTGCTGCCCCGGGTTTAGCACCAACTGCATGGTCAGCGGGCGGGAGGCTACCAGCCACAGGGTTAGCCGTGTTGGCGCAAGGCGGCGTAATAGTGGCCCTACCAGTACATCCGGCAGCGGATTGGCGCTTTGTGTCATTTCACACCCTCTGTGTTTTATGTTGCATCGCTGCTTAATCAATTTATCTAAGTAGCGACCACAGGCAGTTCAATGACTACCTCTCAATGACTACCTCTAAACCGCCAGACTCGGCGCGCTGTAGGCGCATCTGGCCATTATAAAGGTTGATGAGATTCATCACGATGGCTAATCCTAATACGCTTCCCGAGCCCAGCGCGTGTCGTTACATCCTGCAGTGTTTGTTATAGCTCGCAGGCAGTTGCCTGATTTGATTGGCAACGCGCGTTAATGTGGTTAGCGTAGTCACAAACAGGGTTCAGCCGCCCCCCAGGCCGGTTGATAGGAGAGACTTTTGATGACCTACGCCGAAGGTGTCAGCGACACACTTCATCACGCGGTTCTGCGCGACCTGGCGTGGCTCATCGTCACGCCGGATTTAGTGACCCTTGGCGATTATCCGGGCCGTCCCACACGTTCCGCGCTGGGCCTTGCAGAGGAGCAGCATGACTGGATCGACTCCCTGCTACCCAGGGTGCAGGCGCTCGATGGCAAGTTGGCCACACGCATGGGCCACTACCATGAGCGGCTGTGGCAACTGCTGCTGGACAACGCCCCTAATACCCACCTGCTGGCCAATAACGTACGCATCACCCAGCGCCGTAACACCCTGGGCGAGCTGGATATGCTCTACCGCACGCGGGAAAACCCAGTACCTATTCATTTGGAAGTGGCGATTAAGTTCTATCTCGGCCTGCCCGAAGGACCAGGAGAGTCCACCAGTCAAGCCCGCTGGATTGGCCCGGGCGGTTTGGACAGCTTGGCCCTGAAGTGCAGCCACTTGCTCTATCATCAGTTACCGCTCTCCCGCACCGCTGCTGCACACGCTTCAATGGCCCACTGGCTAGCCCCTAGGGATGCGGGCGTTCATGCCTCGCTAGTCGCCGCACTCACCCAGCAGGTCGCCATCCCCGGCGTGCTGTTCTACCCGTGGCATACTGCCCTACCACCGCCCGCTGGGGCAACGGCAGAGCATCGACGAGGATGGTGGTGTCATCAACACGAGTGGCCTAGCGTCGCGGCGCGCTATGGCAAGGCGCTGCAACTAGCATGGTTAGCTAAGCCCCACTGGCTGGCGCCGCCACCACATAAGGCATTTTCCCCCGCCGAGGAACAGGTTGCCAAGGTGATGGCGCAGGTAAACCGCTACGGGCCGCAGCAAGTGGTGCTGTACGACCCGCAGGGAGAAGAGAGTGGTCAGGAAAGGAGCGGCCAAGAGAGACCGCTGACGCGGCTGATGGTGGTGCCAGATGACTGGCCACGCCAGGTGCCGCTACCACCCAAGCGGCGCGGCTAACCCACCGTTCAAACTACCACCAGGTTGTCGCGGTGGATCAGTTCGTGGGCTTCCACGTAGCCGAGAATGGCTTCGATTTGATGGCTTGGCTGGCCCGCTAGCTGGCGGGCTTCGTCAGCGCCGTAGTTGACCAATCCCTTGGCCACGCGAGCGCCCTGCTCGTCTACACACAGCACCATATCGCCGCGCTTAAAGTTGCCCTGCACGTCACGAACGCCCACCGCCAGCAGGCTGGAGCCTTTGCCGCGCAGCACGTTGACCGCACCTGCATCTAGCACCAACGTACCGCGCACCTGAAGCTGGCCAGCCAGCCAGCGCTTGCGCGCTGCCATGGGGGCTTGGTCCGGGCGCAACAGCGTGCCTAGCGCTTCGCCGCCCATGACGCGAGTAATCACCTCCGGCTGGCGGCCGCTGGCAATCACGGTCACCGCGCCGGAGCGCGCCGCGAGCTGGGCAGCACGTACCTTGGTGCTCATCCCCCCCCGGCCCAGCGCCCCGCCGCCGCCCGCCACGGCGGCCAAACGTGGGTCGTCGGCACGCCCTTCGGCGATCAGCGTAGCGTCAGGGTTGTGGCGGGGGTCGGCGTCGAACAGGCCTTCCTGGTCGGTGAGCAGCAGTAGCGCATCGGCTTCCAGCAGGTTCGCTACCAGCGCGCCGAGGGTGTCGTTATCGCCAAATCGGATCTCGTCGGTAACGACGGTATCGTTTTCGTTGATGACCGGCACCACGCGCATCTCGACCAGCGTGCGCAGCGCCGAGAGTGCGTTCAGGTAGCGCTTGCGGTTGGAGAGATCGTCGTGGGTGAGCAAAATCTGCGCGGTGAGCATGCCGTGACGCGCAAAGTGCTGCTCGTAGCACTGGGTCAGGCCATTTTGACCCACGGCAGCGGCGGCCTGCAGCTCGTGCACGGCGCTGGGGCGCGCCTGCCAACCCAGGCGCACCATGCCAGCCGCTACCGCACCGGAGGAGACCAGCACCACCTCTTTGCCCTGCTGGTGAAGCGCGGCAATTTGGTCTACCCAGCCGCCAATGGCCGCTTCATCCAGCCCGCGACCATCGTTGGTGAGCAGCGCACTGCCAATTTTGACCACTACCCGGCGGGCGCTACTCAGCGCCTCACGGCCCGGCAACTGCTCGTTGTGTTCCACGTCGCGACTCTCCCACGCCATTGCGCTCACGCGATTCATCCTACCCAGCACGCCGCTAACTTACGGGGCGTACTCCACTTCGACATCGTAATCATCGTCGTCGAAATCGTCATCGTCCTCTTCGTCGTCGCGCTTGCGGCGACGGCCAAGGCGGGCTTCGGTACGGGCCACCGACTCCTCTTCCATGCGGCGGCGCATCTCCTGCTCGCGAGCATGGGCCTCTTCGTCTTCGTTTTCCAAGCGCTGCTGCTCGGTGAGCCAGCGGTAGGCGGCTTGCACCAGCTTATCGGTGCCTTCGCTGCTGATCGCCGAAATACGGAACACGGGGCCATCCCAGTTCAGCGCCTCGATGATCGCTTGGGCGCGCGCCTCGCGCTCATCTTCCGGCAGCAGGTCAAACTTGTTTAGCACCAGCCAGCGGGGCCGCTCGGAGAGCGCCGGAGAGAACTGGCCAAGCTCGTGAATGATCGCCTGCGCCGCTTCCACCGGGTCGGACTCATCAAATGGCGCCACATCGACCACGTGGAACAGCAGCCGCGTGCGGGTCAGGTGCTTCAAGAAGCGCAGCCCCAGGCCCGCGCCATCAGAGGCACCTTCAATTAGCCCCGGCACGTCGGCCATCACGAAGTGCTCATGCATACCGAGCTTCACCACGCCCAGGTTCGGCACCAGCGTAGTGAACGGGTAGTTAGCCACTTTTGGCTTAGCCGCCGACACCGAACGAATCAGCGTCGACTTACCGGCGTTGGGCATACCCAGCAGGCCCACATCCGCCATCACTTTCATTTCCAGGCGAAGATTACGGCGGTCGCCCTCGGTACCCGGCGTGGTGCGGCGCGGTGCACGGTTGGTGGAGGATTTAAAGTGAATGTTCCCCAACCCACGGCGGCCGCCTTCGGCCACTAGCACGACCTGACCGATTTCCGTCACGTCGGCAATCACCTCAAGGGTGTCTTCATCAATCACCGTGGTGCCCACCGGCACTTTGACGTGCAGGTCTTCCCCGGCTTTACCGCTCATCTGGCGGCCCATGCCGCCCTGCCCATTTTCAGCTTTGTAGAAACGCTGAAATTTAAAATCAATCAAGGTGTTGAGCGAATCATCACCAATCAGATAAACGCTGCCACCGTGGCCGCCATCGCCACCATCGGGGCCACCCTTGGGCACATATTTCTCGCGGCGAAAGCTCAGACAGCCATTGCCGCCTTTACCTGCCTCAACAATAATCGAGGCTTCATCGACGAACTGCATTGGATTCTCCCGGCCGCTTCCGCCGCCCTAACTGCGCTATCCCTACCCGCCTTATGCGGGCAAAAGGGATCGAAAAGACAAAAAAGCCCCGCCATGGCGGGGCTTTTTTTCGTCATCTTCGCACTGCGTAAGTCACACAAACCCACTTACACAAAGCAACCGAGGTTGCTTAGGCAGAAACGATGCTGACGAATTTACGGTTCTTCGGACCTTTGGTCTCGAACTTCACGACGCCATCGTTCAGTGCGAACAGCGTGTAGTCACGACCAACGCCAACGCCAGTGCCGGCGTGGAAACGGGTGCCGCGCTGACGAACGATGATGTTACCGGCGGTTGCCGCTTGGCCACCGTACAGTTTCACACCAAGGCGTTTGGATTCGGAATCGCGACCGTTACGCGTGGAGCCGGCTGCCTTTTTATGTGCCATTGCAAAATCCTCCTAAAGGGAATTGGCTGCTTACGCAGAAATTCCGGTAATTTTGACTTCAGTGTACCACTGACGGTGGCCCTGACGCTTCATGTGGTGCTTCCGGCGGCGGAATTTGATGATGGTGACTTTGTCGCCACGGCCGTGGGAAACAACTTCAGCGGAAACCTTGGCACCGCTTACCAGCGGAGCGCCAACGTTAACGTCGTCGCCGTCTGCAACCAGCAGCACTTCATCAAACTCAATCGTTTCGCCGGTAGCGACTTCGATTTTTTCGAGCTTGAGGGTCTGACCTTCTTGAACGCGGTACTGTTTGCCACCGCTTTTAATAACTGCGTACATGTCGCTCTCCGGACTTGTCGTTAATGCCGGTTACGCCCCGCGTAACCAACGCTCATCGCCTTCCGCTCTTATCGACCTGCTGCGAGTGGCGCCCCTTTTGGCAGCCATCTGACAGGGAGCATGATGAGTGGGTCGCGGATTATAACGACTATCGCCGCCTACCACAAGGCTACCTGGGCTTGTCAATCACCCAGACGCTTTCCCCGTCGCGCTATACCTTGACGCCTTACAGACAGCCCCATAGCATGGCCTCACTCTCTTACCCGCCGCGATGAACGGAACCCATGACAGCCAACGTCTCTCCAACCCCGCCTGCCAGCCCTTCGCCTTCACCGCTGCACGCCGTGGTGGCCGATGACTTCGAGGCCGTCAACCGCACCATTGTGGCGCAGCTCAACTCCAAAGTGCCGCTGGTAGAGACCATCGGCCAGTATATTATCGAGAGCGGCGGTAAGCGCCTGCGCCCGCTTTTGGTACTGCTGGCGGCCCGCTCGCTGGGCTATGAGGGCGACAAACACATTACCCTCGCCACGCTGATCGAATTTATGCACACCTCGACGCTGCTACACGACGACGTGGTGGACGAATCGCACATGCGCCGAGGCAAGAAAACCGCCAACGATGCTTGGGGCAACGCGCCTTCGGTGCTGGTGGGGGACTTCCTCTACTCCCGCTCGTTCCAGATGATGGTCGACGTCGGCTCCATGCGTATCATGGCGATCCTTTCCGGCGCGACCTGCGTGATTGCGGAAGGCGAAGTGCTGCAGTTGACCAACATTGGCAACCCCAGCATTTCCGAAGCGGACTACTTCGAGACCATCCAGGGCAAAACCGCGATGCTGTTCGAAGCCGCCTCCCATAGCGGCGCGGTGCTCGCCGAGGCCACACCAGAGCAAGAGCGCGCCCTGCAGCATTACGGCCGCTACCTAGGCCTCGCTTTCCAACTGATTGACGACCTGCTGGACTATCAAGGCGACGCCACGGCCATGGGCAAAAACGTTGGCGACGACTTGGCCGAAGGCAAGCCCACGCTACCGCTGATCCACGCCATGGAGCGCGGCACCCCCGAGCAGGCCAAACTGATTCGCCAGGTAATCCGCAAAGGCGGCCTCGAGCAGCTAGACGACGTTCTTGAGATCATCCAAGCTACCGGTGCGCTGGAGTATACCCGCGCACGGGCGGAAGAGATGGCAGACAAAGCGCTGGCCGAACTAGAAGCCCTGCCCCCAAGCCCTTACCGCGACAGCATGGCGCAACTCGCCCGCCTAGCGGTGGACCGCCAAGCCTAACCGCCTGCATTGCCATCTCTGTATAAACCACGCAAAAGGGGCTTGAAAAAAGCCCTTCGCCTGCGTATGATTCGTCCCGTTGTTGAGCGCGCCTTAGCAACTTTCGGAATATAGCTCAGCTTGGTAGAGCGCTGCCTTCGGGAGGCAGAGGTCGTAGGTTCGAATCCTGCTATTCCGACCACGAATTTAATGAAAACGGCCACTTAGCTTTTAGAGCAAGTGGCCGTTTTTGTTTGTGTTGGTTCTAGGTTCCATATAGGTTCCAAGGATCACGAACTACGGCTACGTCATATTTGCTGAGCCTTTTCATGATAAGCCAGCCCAGCCGACGGATCACTAAGCTTTAGGCATTCCTGGTGCCGGTATTGCTTGAGCAGACACTCGGTGTAACTGGCTTAAAAGCATCAGCAACTTCGTATCGAAGGGCTTCCTGTATAGCAACAACACATCTCCCCCCTTCCAGAAGCTGTAATACAGCTCTCTAAAATCGTGCCGCTGCTCTGAAGTAGCATCACCTTGCCTGATAGTCCTTCATACATATGAAGGGCCTAAGTCGCACGAAAGTACCTATATTCCAGGAAAGTACAGTGATTATCAGCTAGCCATCGACATAACCTTCGATTTTATTACGTCCACTTTGCTTTGCCTGATAGCTGGCCGTATCGGCACGATTGAGAACCTCGTCGATCGTCTTATCTCCTGGATGAAAATGACTCACCCCAATACTGGCCGTGACTTTCCATTGACGCCCTTGCGCTTCAATCGAGCTTGCAGCAATGCTTCCACGCAGAGAATCTGCAATGGTAAGCGCACGCGCTGTCGTACAGCCTGGCATTATGACGGCAAATTCATCCCCGCCTTGGCGAGCTGCCCAATCACTACTGCGAATTTCACTCTGTAAGATGTTCGCGACCTGTTGCAGCACTTGATCGCCTAAAGCGTGGCCACCTTGATCATTGACTGGTTTGAAGTGATCTAAATCGAAAAGTATGACCGCCGTCGGTTTTTCCATACTTTGCCATTGGATAAGCAACTCTTCGAGATGCCTCCTCAGGCCACGACGATTGAGTAAACCAGTAAGAGGATCATGCTCCGCTTCCCAGTGCTTCTGGGCATATTCATTTTGATGTTGAGTAATATCGCGCACCGTACCGACGGTCCCAATAAACTGATTGCTGACCCGAACGGCCGCTGTATGCACGTCTAACCAGTACGATTTCTGGTCGGCATCTAGGAAGCGGAATTGACGAGCAAAGCTCGTCTGATTTTCAAGGCTGTGTAACCAAGCAGCCTCAACATCTTGGCGGTCGTCAGAGTGAACTCGGTCGCACCAGTGTTTCAGATCACGAGGAGTGTCATTACCCAAAAGTTGTTGTAGAGCATCATTTATAAACGTTACTTGGCCACGCTGATCAGTCACAAACATACCCTGTGGAGAAGCAGATAACGTGCCTTTCAGCAAGGCTTCGCTTTCAGCTAAGTCACGCAAGCTCCCCTGACGCGAAGACTCCGCGGAGTTAATAACATCAATGACGGTGCGAAGCTCCTTCATATTTGTCGGAATATTCAATACAAAGCGGCGTCCGTCTTGAAGCTCCTGAATCTGTCGAGCAAGATGCGCCAGGGAACGTAATGCCAACCAAATCCCCCCCCACACCAAGGGGAAAATAAGCAAAAGCGCGCCCCCGGCGTAAGTGGTGATGATCTTCATGCCCGCAATAAGAGGGGCTTCGGCTTGGGCTTGTGGCAAGTGCACACCAACTACCCAGTTTGCAGGCCAAATTTGTCGATAGGCCACTAGTTGAGGATCGCCAAATATTGAATGATCCAAGCTTTCTCCTTCCCAGCCATCCAGAGCCTGCTTTAAGACGGGGGAAATGGTGTCGGGTAACGTCACGATGGCTTCTTGCTGATGCGGAGCGTAAATACGCTGACCAGCGGCAGTTGAGATCGTGACATAGCCGCCATCGCCTAAACGGAGCTGATCAAAGTTGTTGAACAGGCGGCTTTTCTTAATATTGACCAAACCACCTAGAAAACCATTGTAGTGACCCTCGTTGTCATATAGTGGGACCAACATCAGTATCAACGGCGTGTTGGTAATGCGTCCAATGAAGGGAGCACTGACATAAGGCGTTTTGAAAGCATGCATAAACCGAGCATATTCACGGTCGGCAAAATTGTTACCGATGCGTCCTACGTCGATAGGCCACTCGTCAACGACTCGGCTACTCAGATCAAAGACTATTATCGCTTCAAAGAGAGACTCCATCGTATACGCATGGTGTTCGAGTAGAGCCCCTTGCTTGGGGAGAGAAATTCTCTCGGCCAAACGCTCAAGCTCTCTGAACCGCTCATTCACATCTAGGGTGATCGAGTTGCTAATGAGCTCTGCCTCATACCGCAGATGCTGATGGTTAGTCTCATTGACCAAGAGCTTGCCCGCCTGCCAGCCAAAAGCCAGGAAAATAAGGCAAAGCAAAATCCACAGCGCCACGGCCCCCACGACTAAGCGCCCGCGCAGCGTAGCAAAAGGCAACCTGATCACGCACATAAACGAACGCCGGCCACGATGTCCTGGAGCGTCGTTTTCATTCGATAACATTGTCATGAAATGCACCTGGCAGGCGAAGGTTCAACGCGATCGCATATCGCCTCTTTTGTCTAAAAAGTCTAGTCATCATAACAAATGAAAAAATGCTGAATCAGCTGGCACGTCAACAAATGCTCAAGTAGGCACGATAGGCGGGGAGCCATATATTTGGTGAAGATTGCCAAGATCAGGAATTTACCAAAATACCCAATAAACATATAGCCTAATGGAATATAAATACATCAAGGTCAGCATGGAGATTGGCAGGCTACGCGTCCATGACGAGGACATTCGAAGGCAACGAGTTAATCAATGAATATCTAATTTGAACCGGCGTAGAATAACGTTTAGATCAATATACGTTATGGCATGAAGCCTCGCCCCATGGATGTCACCCACCATGGAAGGCCTAAACCCTTCTGATCTGTTCCTTTTCACTGGCTCCAACAAGGGCCTCTTTTCTTACACCTAATGTTGTTATCACTGTTAAAGAGGCAAAACTCCAAAAAAATGGTGTTGGTTCGCCGTTTCTTTTGGGATATCTATTGGTTAGCCTTATGCCACTCGATTTTTTTTGAAAGTGGCATCTGTCTAATTTACGGTTGCACAACGGCTAGGAGAACTAGACACCGTATACGATCCAGCAAGATTGGGTCGCTGTTTGTGAGCGGGCATCGTGGGATTGTGGGTTTCCAACCAACGCGATCTGGATAGCTCATCATCGCCTACTCTGGACAAAGATATGGCACAGACGATAGAAGCGCCACGCCCCCACTTCCCCTCCCTTGCATGTTTATGCTGACAATAAAGAAGTCCCCTTGAATTCAGCCCATCAACATAATGTAAGGCTTTAGGTAAGCAGTGTATTGAGCATAGAGGGACCACGACGCTAAGCCTCGCCCCACCCAGCCAAGAAGTGTGTAGATATTGTGTTGGTTCATTGGTGGATTCACTGAGTGGGCTGGCGTCTGGAAGCTGTTGCAGCTTGGTTCATACCGTTACTGCCTTGCACTGTCACACCCATCGATCCAGCCATTGAGCGCAGTATGTAACGAGCTAGCGTACCAGACAGCACTTTCTGGTTTCGCTCATGTATTTCCCTGCATGTTTCTGCCCAAGGCCCTCCACACCATTGTGGATGCAAACGCTGGAGCAAATCGGCAGATTCCTGGCTTGTGAGGGTTGCACTAGCTTCGAATGTATCCGTGAACAGTTGAAGGTAACTGGCTCGAAGTATCCCTTTAGTATCTAGGTAATGGCCAAGATGACCGTACTGCTGCTCTAAACACTTCCAGCCTGCATTACGATAGACAGCGATCTGGTACAGCACATCACCATAAGCGGCCTCAGCCACATTGCCGTGCTCGTACTGTTCAATTAACCGATCCAGTGACGCCAGCAGCGGAGGTAAGTGAGCCAAAAAGCCCAGAGTGGTCTGCCATTGCTGTCGTAACTCATAAAGCTGCTCGACAGGTATAACACGCGATCGTAGACGCATGGCAGCCACGTCCAGACGTTGATGCTCACGCTGCATGAGAGCCAGGCTGATCACAAGGTAAGACGGGGTGGAGGTCATACTGTCTTCCGACAGAGACGAAAATGCATTCATCAAGGGTTCCTTTTGAAAGGGTGGAGTAACGAATAAAAGGTGTAGCAATACCTCCACTGGCGACTGAGGCCATGGATGAGAGCGACACAGGGGTATAAAGATTTGATTGGGAAAAGCGGTACGGATGACTGCTATTGCATGAACCAGCAAGCAGACACCGGTTACTCTGGAGCCAAGGTAATGAGGAGTCAGAGTGACGTTAGCTATGCACAGGGCCGATGTTAGCTGCTGAGCTTTCGCCCTTATCCGCTAACGTATTTTGACTTTGCTTAGCTAGTCTAGGAAACCGGTTAGCTCTGCTGACTCCAGTGCCTGCTCCTACCATTTTCACAAGAGTGGCGGAGCCACACTCATCTCTCATATTGGCTCGCTCTTGTGGTGTTGAGGTCTGGTCACTTGCTACCACTACTAACATAGACCCAGCACAAGGGCGTAGCCATGAGAGCATCAGCACAGACTCAGGGAAGACTACAAACTGTCTGGCTGGATGTGTTGTGTTGTGTTGTGTTGTGTTGTGTTGTGTTGTGCATAGGAATAAAGCTCACTGCTGAACCAGTGAACTCCAGGGGGCCAATGATGTTTTTTCTGAGCTAGGCACCCCCGGGGGGGTAGTTGTGTGAACAGCAACCGATAGCTATCAGCAGGGGCCGTACGAATTTTATAAAAATGGTGAAAACCTGCGGCTGACTCAAGTCGGACAGAGCCATTGATGCAGCTACCTACAGAGCAAGCGTGAGTGCTTTCATATACTGGCCGACACGCCAGCTCATCTGAGATGGTGTTTCGTCAGCACACGGTTTCTAGGTAGTGACAAGTTATCATCTCCTTTTGAAAACCAGCTTCATCCCACCTTCCATACCAGCAGTAGCAATCAATAACTTCCCTTCTGCACTAGCGGTAACGTGAAGCTCTATCGACTCTAGTTGGTAGTTGCTATCAGGTGCATCACCCATCAGATCAAAAGCCTCTTCGATCTTCGCTTTGAAATCAGCGAAGGCCTGCATCGGTATGTCTTCGACACTGGGGGTTAGTCGAGCCTCAGGAAGCCAGGGACCCTCACCCACCTGGGGTGGGAACTGTGCTATGTCGTACTCCTCTGCAATGATTACGTAGGGCCGTCCGTAATTCATAGTAGGGCTTGGGTCTTCTGACATGATTAAGAAGGGTAATGTGCTTTCTACCTGTGTCTGCTCTTGCTCACTGGCCAACGACATGCCTGGCAACACAACCAAAAGCAAAAAAGTCTTCAAAAAAAGGGGCTTATGAAAGCAAATGCCTTGAGGTTGTTCTATTAGTGGCTTCACGACTATGCCCTCAGTAGTCAGACGGTCACACAAGCCACTTGGCTTGGGCTCAACGCAGTTGGACTTAGACGAGTAGCAATGAAGGTGATACTACCTAGCGATGTCGTCAGCCCTTAACCCAGGTTAGCTGCAGCTCACTGTCCAAGCCGTAAGGGCTTCGACTGATCCTGATTAGTTAAGAAGTCTTGGACTGTCAGCGTGCATAGACTGCATCTGACATTTATTGAACCAGGGGACTGATAGAATATAGGCGTTCTTCGTCGTAACGACCTATTGTGATAGGGTTAGTATATAGGTAAGAAGTCTACATAGAAGTATGTTGACTTCTTACCAATCCAAATTAATCAATCACTTAGCTATAGCACCTTCGTCACTGCCGATTTTTTAACATATAGTCTTTCTTTGGTTGGCCCTCGTTTTGGCTTAAGAGGTAGTAAACGCTTTGTCGTCAGTGGTTGCTCAAACTCTTTCAGATACTTCCTAAACGAGGTCATGGAGATGCCTGCCGCTGGCACCAGATATTTCAGCTTTCCATTCTTATCGTGATAGCTCTGCAGAATTGATACGGTTTTATTGAACCGATGCCTTTTTGCCCTTGCAAGCTCGTATGCACGCTTCGTCTGATAAGAATAACGAGCCAATATATCTGCCTTAGCTGGATCGAACCAGTTATCACGCAGATAATACGCATACTTTAAATCTGGCACGATAATCAGATGGCGGTTGGTACCGTTGGCAGGTTGACGAATGCTTGTTCGCCCGATGCATTGGTAAGCAGCTTCATAGGAGCGCTCAACTTTGATAGCGTACAATAGGTCATCGGCATTCAAACCATTTCGTGCGGCGAATTTGCGAAATACCCTTGCGTCAAAAGGAGTAAGGTTGGTTGCTGCCAGATACACTCCGATATGCACGTGTTCATAGCTGCTCAAACCATGCACCTCAGTATTGGTTCGTATAACCCCGTGCTGTTCCAGAGCTTCCAACTTTTTTATCTTTCTGTTGAGTGTCAGTAGGAATGGTCTACTGCCTATATGGCTTTTAGCAAAGGCCTGGGCAAGCTCCGCTACTGTCATTGTTGACCGTACCGCACTACCGTTGCGTGTAAGCGTCTCGCTAGCTTGAGAGTTTAATAAAGTCGATGACCAACGTCCTGACGACAGTACAGGCATGATCGTCACCTTGTGTTCATGTTTCTTTTCTATCTTCATTGCGGGGTTTGGGTCTTTTTCTACGATGGGTATGCCCAGTAATTTTTCCGCAATGAAGCCAAAGAGTGTGCTTGAAAGCTGTGTACTAAGTACCGCTAGAAACGCTACGCTGCTGATCAGTTTGGTGAGCCGGTGGTAATGAACACATTGGTAGACTTGTTCCACACCATTCACAGAGGATTTCCTAGAGGCATAAACAGGCTCTTTGCCTAACAGTAGGCACTCAAGCAGATCCGCCACTTTTGGTGCTGTCGTAGTATCACGCCCGCAACGAATATCACTGATACGACGGCTCACCTCACCTCTATCTACGTGAGGAGCCAACTGCACGACATCACCAGACCCACAGGAAGACGCCGTTACATCCAAGTATTTTTCCCATGAGTGACCTTTATCCTTGAGGTCATACCGAACCATTAAAGAACCTGCCAGGACTTGTGGCACCTCATCGATGAGGACATAGGTACCGCGTAACTGCTCTTCAGGAAGCAACGCCAGTGTCTTGTGAGTAATGAACAGTACGCCACGAAAGCCCTCTTTCATGATCTCTATCAGAGCCAGTAACACTGAGCTTGCACAGGTTGAAGAGTCGACTTTCTTCACCGGAATAATAGCGTTGGAAAACGAAGCCGCCTCACCCAGCATTAACTGATAGTTCTGATCTGATAACTCAAGCGTTTTGGAAGCAAAGAGATACGTTTCTGCAGCAGGCTGTGTCCCCGCCAAATACTTAATGAGTGCTTTGATCGTTTCACGACTTTTACCACCACCACACCTACCGCTCACATGCTGGATTTCTTGGATCATGCTAGGCGCCATGCTAAGTAAAAAAGACAGGCATTATTCCAGCAAGCACGACTGTTGTCTCAGCCACCCATGGATATTTTTCTTGAAGCAAGCTGCCCCATGATCGTTTACCAATGGCTATCAGTACCCATTCGAGGGCACATATCTTGAACCAGTGAGATGAAGCAAAAAGAACACCCTTCATTAAAGAATTAATAGATAGGTTACTTTTTTAAACCGCATCTTTAAAGCCTTCACAACTGACAAGCAGCTAACTCCCTTTCCCCAGACGGTAAGGAACAAGCAGTAGAGACCGACGCGCAGCGGCGGAGTGTCTGCTGCGCACGTTCCGGCACCGCCTGGGGAAAGGAGAGAAAAAACGATATCGATCCTACTTCTCATCCATGCTGGCACTGTGCCCTACAAAACTACAAAGCACACCCTTTCTTAAAGCACTTATAGCTTGGTGTGTTTATAGGTAGCAGTTCTTCATGCTGGTGCCGAGCGATATGCGCCAAACTGACTGAATGCCAGTGTGTGACTGCTATCTACTGGCTCAGTGTCACAAACGAACAGGTCACGATCAGATAGCACAGCAACCACAAGGTGCATGGAGAGGCGATCGATACGATGCACGCTCTCTTAATGCTACTGCTCATAGCTAATGTTGATTTTTGTGATCCTAAATTTTGTAACTAACAGCATAATCCTTAGAACTACACCACCTTTGTGCCGTGTCGCGCTCTTGGCAATCTGCGTTAAAAACAAAACCAGCCTACCCATGTCCCTCCCTATTCCTTGGTTTTTCTCTGCCCATAGCTTCCAAGCAGTCACGGCTTCTAAAAGTGGGCTCTTCCAAAAGTGCCACCCTTCCTATGAAACGGCTTAAAAAGGGCTTCTGGGAGCTTTTAAAGCGCCACCACCCTTATATATAGCCCTTAGCCTAGAAAAGCCCCTACGGCCTTATTAATAAGCACACAGGAAGCACTAAGGCTTCCCGAAACACTGGAAGCAGAAGCCTTAAAAAAAACGCTCATCACCTAAAATTTTGCTTGCGCCTTAAAAAGCATGGGCGTATTCTCTCCTTACAATCCAAGCGGAGCGCCAAATTACGCCTTGCAAAAATCCATATGAATCTGATCAAACTCTATATATAAATATATAAATATATAAATATATAAATATATAAATATATAAATATTAATAGTATATCCCCGGCTTAATCTCCTATATATATTATATATAATGACTTAACCTACGTTACCTATCCCCCGGCAGGGGGGATAGGTAACGTAGGTTTTATTACTTATATAGATGAGAACTATATATCTCATCCACTACCTTATCCAGAAGGCTATCCCCCCTAGTCAGTGCTACCAACATTCCCCTGTTGTGTGGAGGTTTCGTAGATATGAAGCATCCCCTGGCTTGGGGATAGCCCTTTCTGTCTCCAAGCCAACCAGCGTCAGTAGACTGATATCAATGGTCATATGGGAGGGGGGCTTGGTTCGCTACTTAAGTGAAGCCCACCGACGTCTTCATAGCTGCTTGGCAGGGTAGGCGCCACTACATCTCATACTCCTGGTTCAGTATTTTAATATTGCTCCCTGGCTCAACGGCTGGATAGGATCAACGACTCCACTTCCCGCTGACGTGCTTATCATGACTCCATGCCTTGCCCACCGTATCACCCCAGACATAGACACCCTCTGTAGCCGCCTAAATAGCTTCTTGAAGACGCGATTTGGGTATAAAGCTACGTGTGCCTACCCCTCCCCCTTTGGGCTTGCTATCGACGCTCGTAGACAGAGGTTCGATCTATATATTCGTGTCCTTGAAACGGGAGATGATTTCTGGGGAGGCAAAGCCCTTGTGCTAAGTCGTATAGGCTTCCATAAGACCCGACAAGGGTATGGTACCGACCTGCTGAAACTCCTCGTTAACTTTGCCAGTGAGCGGCAGTACAACGTCATTGGCATCGAACAAGCTAGCTCCCCATCGATTCAAGCTTTTGCTGAGAAGTATGGCTTCAATAGAATGGAAGGTACCAAACACTTCACCGCTTTCACTCGTCAGCTAGCAACGAGGCTATGATCTCTATTGATCCTTATCGATCTGATGCTCTGGCCTCAGCTACCGCCCGAGCAGTAGCCCTTTCCTGTGTGGATGACGATACGATCACTTCCCCCTGTTCCTGCTTATCTAGCAACACTTTTAGCAACAGGTGTGCTTTTTAGCAGCACGTGCTCTGCATACATGCTTCTGGCATTGCAATGGAATAAACTTTCTAAGCCACAGACTAGGCTGAGCAGCACACGCGGGATTCACCTGTCACCAACGAGGCTGTTAGCGACTGGCTCTTACACGTCGGTGTGCTTTCACCTATGCACCTGATCGTCAACAGAAGCCTCTTGGTATACCCCTCAAAGTAGCTGCTGCACTGACTTGGTTGGGAGGATATCTAACAGCGCCCCTCTCTTTTCTTACGTATTGCCAGCCTCACTTCATACTCTTCCAAGGCTTCATCAAGCAGGTCAGCTTCGCTGACTTTTAGACCTGTCTCCATGGTTTGACGGTAGGCTTCTTCCTTAAGCATCATGCCAAAGCGTTGACGCATACGTACCGTCTTGGTGATGCGGACATCCATACCTGAGGTATTTGAGATAACAGCTGGTTTTGGGTAGTACTCATCCATATCGATGTGCCTCTCTAAGTGATTTTCAAAGGGTTATTGATTCTGCTGAACACGACGAACAGGCTGGTGCTTCTGCTTTCAATTTCAGAGTAGGCTTGCTTACCCCTATGCACAAATGGCTATCCACTGCTTACCAAGGCTTTTAAGAAGCAGTGTTCTATTATTTTCTCCATCAGCCATAGAGCTTAGGAGGATACCCCTGGTTCACCGGTTGGAAGCAGAGTCGATTCACTACCCACTCAGTCATCTGACACTGACTGGCACCACTATCTTCTGTGCCATAACTCAGGCACATAGTGGAAAGTCTCTACATACAAGCACCAAGGACGGCGCTATATTGCCTTAGGCATTTTGATGCCTAAGGGAGCAGACGAGTACGTCACACCTTCAGTACCCACAGGACGTATAAGCCAGCACACATGAACGTGTATTTTCATAGGAATGAAAACGTGAAGAAGGTAACTGTAGCTTCAGTTCTTTTATTGGTTTCATTGGCTTTCGAAGCATCTGCCTGGGAACCAGTCACCCCAACGGTCACTTTCGGTCAAGAGAACAACAGTGGATGGGGTTCAAGTTCCAACAGAGAAACTCGCCAAGAAGAAACAACACGCTACCGTAGTAGCTCAGGAACTAGCTACCAATACGACCTCAACAACCCTGCTGATCGAGTTCGTTATGGGGCAGACCCAGCCGCTCAGATACGTGACCAACATGACCCCCGGGTCAATATCGATAGGAACAATTTGAACCAGTATGGTGGTGGTGCATACCGGTAACTGCTAGTGCTGTAGGCTGGTATCAAACTAGGTCACAACGCCGATGCCAGCTTTATGTCGTGGACAGGCAGAGTCCACCTAAGAACAGTGGAAATAACCACGAGTAAGATCATGGTTGTCACTGGTTTGGGTGACAAATTGAATACTTAGGGTAACCCAATTTGTCACGATCATGGATGACATCCCCGTGGTTTTGGCGTTGTTGGCTAAGATCAGCGGTTTATCACCGGGCGCCTGGTTTGAAGGTCAGTGTCTCAACTTTCCTGCCCGAAATATGTACATCGCACCGAATGTTGGTAAAGGCATGTGGCTTGAGGCAATCCAGCTCTACTGGTTTTCCCTCATAACTGCCTTGAAGGCTACCAGAGCCATCTTTATGTAAAGGCCCACGTACAGTACGAACACCATTTACGTAGAGAGATACGTCATACCTGATGTCGTTGACTAAAACACCGGGAATGATCTGCTGATCCATTTCCAAGTTGAGGGTATAAGCCTCCCCCGCCACCGTTGATTGCACATCACCACTTCCATGCTGGATGTTAGATGTGCAACCTGCCAGCCCCATCATGGCGCCTGCTACAAGTAAGATTCCTGGCTTCATTACTGTCCCTTGACTCAAAGCCCCTGTCACTACTGAGGCATAGATGAATAAGTAGGTACCACCATGAGCCAATAATCTCTAAAAAAGCACCGTGAGAATTATGGTCAGGGGCTCTCTTTACTGATCCTGCGCTTGGTTTCCAACAACACCCACTACTTAGCTTGCTGCCCTATATCAATTAAACCTAATTTCGGGATGACATTTGGCTAAATACAGTTAACATAACATTGCCCGATATCATGGGCCAAGGGCTCCAATATCGGAGCACTCGAAGCCTTTTATGGCTAATACAAAACGAATTAGCGAGATCACTCTCGCTCAAGGGATGACAAAGGTGGGATACATGAAACTTCAGGGAATGGGAAAACTGGTTCTGGCATTAGTCGCTATGGCTTTGATCACCGGCTGTGCTGCCAAAGCACCCTCCTCAAGCAATATGCAGGCAGCATTGCAGGGCTTTGAGCTGCCACAGCAACCCTCTGCTGATGAAGGCATGGTGTATGTGGTACGTCCTGAAATAACAGGCACCCTGGTTCGCTTTAATGTGTTTTTGAATGACCAAGAGGATGCGTCCGAGGTTGGCCATACCCGTGGTAGCCAGCATATCTATTTCCCAGTTGAGCCGGGACAGCACACGGTTTATTCCAAAGCGGAAAACTGGGCATCGATTGATGTAGACGTTGCACCAGGTGAAACGGTATTCATCCGTCAGCACGCTAAGATGGGCCTAGTAATGGCACGTAATACGCTGTCTCTGCTGAATGAGCTAGAGGGAGAGTACTTTGTCAAAGAGACTAACCCTGGCACCATGACGAATCGCTAGCATTTGATAACGCTGTGGAGCTCGGATTTACCAGAGAGCTTTACATCGGTTTGTGGGTCTATGTTGAATAGGCCCACAAACACTTTTGAACCGTACCGGTTTTCTCGGAGACCCGTTAGTTTGAGTCAAGCAGCCTTATTTGCCTGACTCTGTTGCTCATAATACATGGCTTCTCGCTCTGCTGGTGGGATGTGGCCAATCGGCTCCAGTAACCGCCGGTGATTGAACCAGTCGACCCACTCCAACGTTGCAAACTCAACCGCTTCTAGTTGCCGCCATGGTCCGCGTCGGCGAATCACTTCGGTCTTGAAAAGCCCTATCACGGTTTCAGCCATTGCGTTGTCGTACGAATCGCCCACGCTTCTGACAGAGGGCTCAATGCCGGCATCTGCTAAACGTTCCGTGTAGCGAATTGAGACGTATTGAACGCTTCGGTCGCTGTGGTGAATAAGATCACCTTTAGGTCGCTGAGGGCGCTCATGAAGCGCCTGTTCAAGCGCATCCAACACCATATCGGTTCGAGGTGTACTGGAAACTCGCCAGCCGATGATTCGGCGAGCAAACGCATCAATGACGAAGGCGACATAAACAAAGCCCTTCCATGTGGCAACGTAGGTAAAATCTGATACCCACAGTACGTTCGGCTGAGCTGGCTGAAACTGCCGCTTGACCAAATCCGCCGGACAGGCCTTGTTAGGGTCAGATACAGTCGTACGCACCGGCTTACCACGTATCACACCGCGCAGCCCCATTTGGCGCATCAGGCGAGCGACGGTGCAGCGAGCCACCGGAGTGCCTTCTCGGTGTAGTTGACGCCAGACTTTGCGGATGCCGTAGACACCGAAGTTCTCTTCTCAGACGCGCTGAATTTCGGCCCTCAGCCAGCGCTCACGTTTATTGCGGGGGAGGCGCTCGGTTGGGCTCGCGTGCGCGGGCACGATGCTCATAGTACGTCGACGGGGCGATCGGCAGGACACGGCAGATCGGCTCGACCCCGTATAACGCTCGGTAATCTTCGATAAAGTTGATCATCACTTCCCGCGGCGGTCGAGCTCCGCCTGGGCAAAATACGCAGAGGCCTTTCGTAGGATCTCGTTGGCTTGCTTCAACTCTCGGTTTTCACGCTCTAGCGCTTTGATCCGTTCACGCTCGGAGGTCGTAGCGCCTTCCCGACACCCTGTGTCACGCTCGGCCTGTCGGACCCAACTGCGCAGTGTTTCAGGCGTACAGCCGATTTTTGGGGCGATGGCACCGAGGGCTGCCCACTGGGAGGAATAATCTGCCTCGTGGTCGAAGACCATACGTACCGCCCGCTGGCGAACTTCAGGGGAATATCGATTTGATTTGCTCATGGCTCCATCCTCTCAAGGTTTGGAGCCTCCGGGAATCCCGGTACGGTTCAGAAGGTCTTCACGGAAGGGATTGGTGCGAACAAAGACCATCACAGCACTGGTGACACTGGCTTGCTTGCGAAGCTTTTCTCCTGCTCGACAGGCATGCTGCCTTAACGCTTCACGCAGATCGTGAGGGCTACTAGTCAGCCGGCCAAATGAACGAGATACCATGATTTGTTGTTTTGGCTCACTCATATCGTCCAAGTGAATAGCGGGCTGACCACGTAGCTCCCATACAATTCGCTCTTGAACCACAGAGAAGCGTCGACAAATGTGTTTAGGGTCTGCCTCTCGTAACTGCCAAGCAGTTTCTATCCCCATGACTTGTAACCTTTCACCTGTTCGGCGGGCAATGCCCCAAAGCTCTGTCACGGGTAGCTGCTTAAGTAAGGCAATGGTAACTGGGCTGTCAGCCTCTAGCAGACAGACACCCCGAAAAGCATCGTTCTTCTTTGCAGCGTGGTTCGCTACTTTGGCAAGCACCCTGGTCGGTGCAAATCCAACAGATACCGGAATGCCGGTCCATTGCCGTACGGTTTGGCGTAATAGCTGACCTCTCTCCTCTAGTGTTCCTGGTTCAAATCCTTGGAAGCCGACAAAGCTTTCATCAATGGAGTACACCTCAACATGGGGAGAGAACTCCGCCAGGACCTCATTGATGCGCCTAGACATATCGCCATACAGGGCATAGTTACTAGAAAGCAGAACCGTTTTCCGACGTATGTGGGGAGGCAGCAGATGCATGGGAGACCCCATTTTGATGCCCAATGCCTTGAGTTCGTTTGAGCGAGCTACGATGCATCCATCATTGTTGGATAGGACACCCACCGGTTTTCCTTCTAAACGAGGATTAAAGGCTCGTTCACAGCTCACATAGAAGTTGTTGCAATCGACTAGAGCCATCATGACAACATACTTCCCGGCAAGCTGTGGAGCACATGGGTGACCACGCCCCAAACATGAGATTCTCGACCGTCTAAAGGAATGGGCTTATAAGCAGGGTTACTGGCTTTGAGATAGGTTCGCTGGCCAATACGATCCAACTTCTTCACAGTGAGTTCGCCATCTACAGCGATAACGATGATGCGTCCGGGAAGGGCTTCCAGGCTTCTGTCCACCACAAGCAAATCACCGTGATGGACTCCATCACCAATCATGGAGTCCCCTTCGGCACGCACAAAGTAGGTAGCCGCTGGTCGTTTTACGACATAGCTGTGCAGATCTAGCTCTGTATCGAGGTGATCATCGGCCGGTGATGGAAAGCCAGCCCTAACAGCGCTGGAGAACATAGGTATAGGCTGGAAACTAGCCAGTGGATCAGCTTTTCCGACAAATGAAGCATTCAGTGACATGGGTATGGCCCTCCTTAAACTGTATATATAGACAGTCTCTTTATAGGAGAGGCCTTGTGCAAGGATGCTGACCATTACTTAGGCAGAAATAATGATAACTTATTGAACTAAAATAAATATTTCCCATATAAAAAAGGCTCCTTGCGGAGCCTAGCCTGCATTGCTACTCAAACCCTCGCACCACCCAACGCAACACCCAGCCTAAACCAATGGCCAGTATCCCTAGCAAAATCAACCCTTCGCTTTCAGCAAACAGGCCCATGAGGGCCATTATTAGACCAACGACTAACCACAACCGAATCCATCCCTTTTTCTCAACAAGGTCTTTTAACTGGTCAAGCATGTTCGTAGCTTCCTTTACTGGCACATCGTGTAAGTACCGACGCGGTTACAGATGACCGGCCGGTTTGGTTGATCTGGTTCTGCAAGGCTTGTAGGTTTCGGTTCACCCAAGCTGGGATATCGATTCCTTGAGCCTTTCCATGGTGGCAGCTGCCATTAGGTTGCAATCGCCTTTGTTTCATACTTTTTTTCTTGGATTGGGTAAAAAATCGTACAATCAAAACCTAATTCAACCTAGAAAAATTTCATCATCTTGGACTAATTGTCAGATCCAGGTTGGTACTCATGACAGCCCTAAAAACAGTGGGTTGGTGGCCGAAGTGACCATGTCCTTACGCTGTCGCCTTCTCATTTCTTGGTGGGTCAGGCACTATTTCGCCCTAATGACACCTTCTGATGTATGACAGGGATGCCCCCATGAGCCTTACCGATACCCAACTGCGTGAGTTAATTCTTTCAAGCGTTCCACAGGACGGCTCTACTGTAGGTAACGTCAAGTTACTGGGTTTGATTACTGATCAAGACAGCAGCATCGATAGAAGCGCCTTTGAGCGTGTACGCGATGCCCTGGTTGAGGAAGGCGTGCTGGGTAAAGGGCGTGGTCGTGGAGGATCTGTTTGCCTGGTTCAATCATCGGAGGTTGCCAACAAAGAACCCGACCTCACCCTGAAAATGCAGGAGGTGCCTGCTGAACCGCCACTGGCATCAGCACCCACCAGGAAAGCTCCTACCAGCAAAGCCCGCCAGAAGAAGGCCGACCAAGCTCAGGTGCTTTCCTACCGTCACGATGAAAAGCGCAAGAACAACCCACACGTAGGCATGGTGGATACCGCCAGCGATGGTGTAGAAGAACGAACCATGTGGGCGTATGACCCCCACTTAGACCCTGAGCTACAGTTTGACTCCTCTGCTAATCGTGCCCAGGTAGAAACGCTGATTGATGATGCCTTGGCATCGGGTGATCAAGAGCAGATGCGGGCAGCGTTAGAAGAGCTAAAGCGCCTTCAGTCGCCGTACCTTCAATGGGCAGGCAAAGCTGAACGAACCAGTTTTGACGTGGATACGGTTTCTCTGCACGTCCACGAGCGGATCGACCCAGCGACGATTCTGGGTGAAGTGCAAAAGCGCATGAAAGCTAGCCAGAAAAGCGGCAGTGCTTTTCAGCCGGATATGTTCCATGCGCCATTTGAAAACCTACCGTTACGTGAAGCCATCGACTTCTATAAGCATGAACGTGACTGGGCCAACCGCCTAATTGCCGGTGACTCCCTGCTGGTGATGAACTCCATGCTGCAGAAAGAAGGTATGGCTGGGCAGGTGCAGATGATCTATATCGATCCGCCCTACGGCATTAAGTACGGCTCCAACTTCCAGCCATTTACCCATAAGCGGGACGTGAAGGACCGCAAGGATGAGGATCTGACCCAAGAGCCGGAGATGATCAAGGCCTTTCGGGATACCTGGGAGCTGGGCATTCACTCCTATCTCACCTACCTGCGTGATCGGTTGTTATTGGCTCGAGAGCTACTCAGTGATAGTGGGTCAGTGTTTGTACAGATCTCTGATGAGAACCTACACCATGTCAGGGAACTTATGGATGAGGTATTTGGCACAAATAATTTCATCAGTGTTGTTGCTTTTCGAAAAACCTCTAGCTCCACATCAAACTTGTTAGCCGGCGTTTCTGACTACCTAGTTTGGTATGGAAAAAACAGAGAAGCTATAAAATATCGTCAGCTCTATCATGTGAAATCTATCGGTGGGCTGGGGTCTTCAGCATATGGAAAAATTAGATTACTTAACGGCCAACAAAGATCACTCACTAAAGCTGAAAAAGTATCACCAACCTCACTTCCAGAGGGGCGAGTCTTCCGTTTTGATAATCTCACTAGCCAAAGCCCTGGCACGAGATATGACGTATTACTCAAAGGGAGCTCATTTTATCCGAAAGGATACTGGAAAACAGACTCCTCCCTCATACAAAACCTTCTAAAAAGCGAACGGGTAGGAGTCAGCAAAGATAACCTCTATTACATTAGATTTATTGATGATTTTCCTGCTTTTCCCATCAACGACAGTTGGGACGACACCAGCATTGCTGGCTTTGCATCCGACAAACAGTACGTAGTAGAAACATCAACAAAAGTTATTGAGCGCTGTTTACTGATGACCACCGATCCTGGCGACCTAGTCCTTGATCCTACCTGCGGCTCTGGCACTACTGCCTATGTGGCCGAGAAATGGGGCCGGCGTTGGATTACCTGTGACACATCCCGTGTAGCTGTCACTTTGGCCAAGCAGCGCTTGATGACCGCCAGCTACGACTACTTCGATCTCAAGTACCCGCAAGAAGGTTTAAGCGGTGGGTTTATCTACAAGACCGTGCCGCATATCACCCTCAAATCGATTGCCAATAACCCCGAGATTGATCAAATTTATGATCAGTACCACCCTGCCATCGTTGAGGCACTGGGCTGGCTCAATGGTGAGCTGCAGAAAAAGTCAGCTCCCTCTTTCACGGTGACAGAAGGAGGCCGCAAGGGAGAGAAAGTTGACTTTACCGCCCCTGACCGTAAAACCACTACGCTCCCCAGCGGTGAAGAAGCCCCTATGAATGCCCTGCTGGAGTGGGAAGTACCCTTTGATTGGCCTAAAGAGTGGCCAGAAGAAGCGCTTCATGCCTTTGAGGATTTCCATAAACAACGTATTCGTATGCAACAGCGTATGGATGAAAGCATTGCCAACCATGCTGGCCAAGAAACGCTCTACGATCAGCCTGAAGCCAGCAAAGACAAGCTGCGTATTACCGGCCCCTTCACTGTGGAAGCCGTACCTTTTGCGACGGTGCTTGGTTTAGATGAGGCGGAACAACCCAAAGAGGCCGATGTGGCTGTTGCTCGTTCTGGTGCCACCTCACGCCATGCCCAGTGGCGGGATGAGCTATTAAAGGCGGGGATACGCGGCAAAGGCGGCCAGCACCTCAAATTGATGGACCTGAAGACTTTACCTAGTGGCCTGGAAAGTAAATATTTACATGCCATTGGCACAGTGGCTGATACTGGTGAGCGTGTTGCTGTTAGCTTTGGCCCGGAGTATGCCGCATTAGAACAGCGACAAGTAGAGATTGCCAAAAATGATGCCAGCGACCTTTTCCCTACTCCCAAGCTACTGGTGTTCTGTGCCTTCACCTTCGACCCTGAGGCCGCCAAAGATATCGACAGTATCCGAGGCATTCAGGCCTTACGGGTACAGATGAACACCGACTTGCTGACCGAAGACTTGAAGAAAAACAGCCGTAGCAACCAGTCTTTCTGGCTCATGGGTCAACCGGATGTAGAAGTTCATCAGCTAGAAGGTGGCAAGTTACAGGTAGAAGTACATGGCTTCGATTATTTTGATACTAAAACGGGCGAGCTGAAATCGGGTGGTAAGCGGGATATCGCGGTTTGGGAGCTGGACACCGACTACGATGACCGCTCGCTTTACCCACGCCAGGTGTTCTTCCCTATGGCTGGAAAGAAAGACGGCTGGTACAAGCTGAAGAAAGACATCCGTGCTGAACTCAATGAATCGCTGTTAGACCAGTACCACGGTACTAAATCGTTACCTTTCGAGCCAGGCAATAACCAGTGTATTGCGGTGAAGATTGTTGATAACCGAGGCATTGAATCGCTCAAAGTCGTTCGGTTGGATTGAGCCATGACCCAGCAACTTAGTTTATTTGAGGTACTGGCTCGCCATGAAGGGGTCGATACCGAGTACAAGGCAGCCAAAGGCGGGCTGCCTAAGAGCTTGTGGGAAACCTACAGCGCCTTTGCTAACACCGCAGGTGGCACGCTCTATCTAGGGGTAGAAGAAGGTGACGATGGCCCTAGCACCGCCGGGTTGAGCGACGTGGATGTGGAAAAGTTACGGGGTGATTTCTGGGTGACGATTAACAATGTCCAGAAAGTCAGTGCCAATATTCTTCAGGAGCATCACGTCAGTATCGAACGATATGGCGGTGATACCATCCTGGTGATTGAAGTGCCACGTGCTTCGAGAAGCGAACGCCCCGTTTATATTGGTGTAGACCCCTTCAAGGGAACCTATCGGCGTAACCATGAAGGTGATTTCCGCTGTAACGATGCGGAAGTACAGCGAATGTTCGCGGATCGTCTCGACCATGAACCTGCAGATAGCCGTATCCTGGCTCACTTCGACTTAGACGACTTGGATGCCGCTTCACTTAAGCAATTCCGAAATCGTGTGGCTTCACGAGTACCTGACCACCCTTGGCTTACTGAAGATGATATTGGCCTGCTCACTAAGTTAGGTGGTTGGCGTAAGGATCGTCGCACAGGTAGTACTGGCTTAACGGTAGCTGGGCTGTTGATGTTCGGCAAAACGGAAGCCATTCAAGACAACGAGGTACTCCCCGGCTTTCAGCTCGACTTTCGTGAGCGGTTAGCAGACGACGACAACATTCGCTGGAGTGACCGGTTGCATATCGATGGCACCTGGGAAGCCAATCTTTTTCAGTTTTATCAGCGCGTCTCACAAAAGCTGGCCCATGATCCGGCGCTGAAAGTGCCTTTCAATCAAGAACGACGTGGGTCTAGTGATGCCCATGAAGCTCTGAAAGAAGCCCTGGTGAATGCGTTGATTCACGCTGACCACTCTGGCCAGGGTGGCATCATCATTGAGCGCTTCAAGGATGCGTTTGAGTTTTCGAACCCCGGTACATTGCTGCTCTCACAAGAACAATTGGTCGCCGGAGGTGTGAGCGAGTGCCGTAACAAGTCGCTACAGAAGATGTTCCAATGGCTAGGCGTAGGCGATAAAGCAGGTTCAGGATTGGATAAAATTCGCCGTAGCTGGCACACCAATCTTTGGCAGCCACCTAGCTTGAGCGAGACGTTTCGCCCGGATCGCGTCAAGCTATCACTCCCGCTAATTAGCATGATGCCTGAAGATGTGCTCGATCGGCTTCACCAGTTGTTTGGTCCTGAGTTCAAGGCTCTTTCTCGTGATGAAGCTCAAGCCATCGTCATCGCTTCTACAGAAAACCAGGTCACTAACCAGCGTCTACAGGCAATGCTGACCCTACATCGTGTCGACATTACAGGGATGCTGGCTGGGCTCGTTGATAAGGGTTTTTTAGAGCCTCACGGCCGCAGCCGTGGCATGTACTACACCTTGGCAGAACCCAACCACCTCCACTCCGCAGGCATTGGCGCCGTTACTGCTGCGAACGACGATTCCAGCAGCTCCCTAGCATCTGAACCTAGCTCCCTAGCATCTGAACCTAGCTCCCTACTATCCGAGGATAGCTCCCTAGAATCTGAAAACGATGCTAGGCCTGTGACTGAGTTAGAAGAACGTTTCGGTAAGGAGGCTGCTGACTATCTTTGGCAGATTGCTAGCCCCACTCGTGGGAAAAAGCCTCCTGCAGAGGCAGTGAAGCAAATACTGCTCACCCTTTGCCAAGGGCGTTACCTCAGCGTATATGAGCTTGCTACGTTGATGCAGCGTAACAGTGAAAGCTTACGCCACAGTTACCTTAAGCCTATGGTCCTCAATCAACAGCTAGCTTTGCTGTATCCCGACACACCCAACCATAGCCAGCAAAAATATACCGCGGTAGAAGGAACCACCGAATGAGCCATCCATCGCTGATCATCAACTCGCCTTATGATGTACCAACGGCTTACTGGGAGCGGGATGATAAGAAGCTGAATTTACAGCAAGGACGACGCCCTGCTGCCTATGAGATTTTTGATACCCGAAATAACACCACTCGCTCAGAGTCACTGGATCAGGTCAATCACATCCGCAAACGTGTTGATGAGTGGCGTGAAGACGGCTACCCAGGCGTTACATCGGTGACTCGCCAGTTGTTAGAGCACTGGCATGAGCGTGGTGAATGGGATGCCGATAGCTGCCGCTGGGAAGGAGGCCCACGCCAGTACCCCTTCTATTTCTGCCAACTGGAAGCCATCGAAACGCTGATTTGGTGGTTGGAAGCTCAAGAGCAGTATCGGCAAGGTATTTACCTCCAGGGTGATGGTGGACCGTGGGAGCGCATCTGTAACAAGATGGCCACAGGTTCAGGTAAGACATCCGTTATGTCGTTAATTATTACCTGGCAGACACTGAACGCCCTTCAGTACCCTAAAGATCGACGCTACTCCAAGGCTGTATTTATCGTCACACCTGGCTTGACGGTGAAGAGCCGCTTGCAGGTCTTGATGCCTAGCCACCCACAAAACGTCTATGACGAGTTCAATCTTTGCCCTAATGAAGCCATGCGGCAGCAACTGAACCAAGTGCAGCTGGTTATCGAAAACTGGCATACCTTGATGCCTTTAAAAGAACAGGATCGTTCTGTGGTTCGGAAAGGCAAAGAGAGTGACGAAGCCTTTACCCGCAGAGTACTCGGTAAGCTAGCGAATGAGCGGGACATTATCGTCATCAACGACGAGGCCCACCACGCTTACCGCAAACCAGCTGAAGCCAAAATCAGTAAAAAGCAGGCTGAAAAGCTTGGCATCGACCTGGACGAGGCCACCCGCTGGGTTGAGGGGCTGGATCGTATTCATAAAACTCGCCGCATTCGCCGCTGCTTTGACCTTTCAGCCACACCGTTTGCACCTACCGGTAAAAGCAATACGGATGCTGGCTTGTTTGAGTGGATTATTTCCGACTTTGGTTTGAACGATGCTATTGAAGCCGGTTTAGTAAAAACACCACGAGTGGTTGTACGCGATGATGCACTCGCCAATGCCAAAACCTATGCTAGCAAGCTTTACCACCTTTACCGTGAAGATGAGGTGAAAGAAGACCTGAACCGTAAAGCCGAAGTCACGGCTCCCCTGCCTGATTTAGTGCAGAAGGCCTATGCACTGCTCGCTTATGATTGGCAAGAAACCAAACAGCAATGGCAAAACGCTGGGCATACCATTCCGCCTGTCATGCTGACCGTATGTAATCGTACCGAGACAGCTGCACGCATTGAACACTTCTTTAATAGCGGTGATTGCTTGATCTCTGGCACCCAAGCACCAGAGGCTACGTTGCGAGTAGACTCAAAAGTGTTGGAAAAGGCCGAGAAGGGCGAGAGCATCACGAAAGATAAGCTGTATGCACAACGTCTTGAAGCAGTCATTGAAGCCTCTGGCTTGCCGGAAGATAAGAAAAAAGATCTATTAGCCAACAAACAAGAGGTACAGCTACGCGCATTGGTGGATACGGTGGGCAAGCGTGGGCAACCTGGCCAACAGCTACAGAACGTGGTTTCTGTGGCGATGCTTTCTGAAGGTTGGGATGCGGCGAATGTGACCCACATTATGGGCTTACGTGCCTTCACCAGTCAGTTGCTATGTGAGCAGGTCATCGGGCGTGGGCTGCGCCGTGTTTCCCACGATATGGATGCAGAAAAGAAGTTTCTACCGGAGTATGTGAACGTCTTCGGTGTGCCCCTTTCTATTTTTCAAGATGAAAGTGGTGGCGGCGATCCACCTCCTCCACCCAAGCCCAGTGTTCGGGTAGAAGTCGAAACTGGACGCAATCATTTGGAAATTCGTTGGCCTAATGTTGATCGGGTCGATAACGTGCTGAAGCCTGAACTGGTGATGAATTGGGCAGGCGTACCCGACCTTAAACTTGACCCTGGGCAAACCCCTTTAAACGCCGATATAGCGCCTTCATTAACAGGCTCACCTAATTTGGCAATGGTGAAAGAGATTGATCTTGAAGATGCCGTTCAGGACTTCCGCTTACAGAACTTAGTCTTTAGGGCTGCACGTAAGCTCTACCAGCAAAATACGGATGCCTTCGGTGGTGACAAGCAGTATCTAGCCGTGCAACTAATCCGTATTGTCGAGCAGTTCCTGGACAGTGATAAGCTCGACATACCAAGCCTTTGGCATCAAGACCCTATTCGTCGTCGACTGTTATTTGCTCTGAACATGGATACGGTAGTGGCGCATGTTAGCCGCTTTGTTACAGAGCAAAACATTGAGCGGCAAGAACTTATCTACGACGAACATCAACCGATTGGTTCAACTGCTTACATGCGCCCTTGGTTAACCACTAAGCCATGCGCCCCTACCCAGCGTTCGCAGATTAGTCATGTCGTGTACGACAGTACTTGGGAAAAAATGGTAGCGGATATCTGTGAGCAGCATCCTGATATCTCAGCATGGGCTAAGAATGACCATTTGGATTTCAAACTCCGCTACCTATGGCGTGGTTCCTCTCGTAATTTCGTGCCTGACTATTTAATACGCTTTACCAATGGCAAAACCCTGGTTCTTGAAGTGAAAGGCCAAGACAGCCCGCAAAATGCAGCAAAGCGTGCCGCTATGGATATTTGGATAAAGGCGGTGAACACCCAAGGAGGATTTGGTCATTGGGTGTTCAGTACTGTCTTTGATCCATCGAAGACCCGTGATGTTATTGAGCAGGCATTGGCTGGTTAGTAGCACTTGGCCTCTCACAGGGTAGCCTATCCGTTAGGTGTTCCTGTGAGTTGGCTACAGCAGAGACAGCAAATGATTCCACAATGTCGCGGGTATGGTCGGGCCTAAGGTGGGCATAGTGCTGAATTGTCGTCTGGATATCATTGTGTGCCATCAGTCTGGACACTGCTAGCAGATCGGCTCCAGCCATGACCAGCTGCGATGCAAAATTGTGGCGAAGGGTATAGAGCACCAAGTCATCAGGTAGCTTGGCAAACGCTCTGACCTTCGCCCATGGCTTTTGCATAGCGGTTCTATCAAAGCGCTTTCCTGTTAAAGGGTTAGGAAATACCAGCCCTGTTTTAGGCTCCCCTTGCTGCTTGTGCCAAGTCGCAAGCACCTCAGTGACTGAACTGGAGAGAGGGAAGGTCTGTGGTTCAGGGTGGTGGTGCGCTGTCTTCTCAATAGTTTTTCTAACGACTTTGAAGGGCAAATTGACGTGCTCCCAGCGGAGTCCTGCAATGTCTCCTGGACGAAAGCCTGTGTAGTACATGAACAGAATCCACGGCTTCACATGATCGACATAGGCCACTTGATCCAGGTCTGGAAGAAAGGCCTTACCGTGTGCTCGACTACTACGTCGCTGCTTACGCTTCTCCTCTTGATACAGCTCTAAGCCTAGAAAAAGTGCATGTACTTCTTCTGGCTCAAGGTAGCGCCGCTCATTACCCACAGATGCTAGCTCCTGCTCTGTCATGGCTGGTTTCTGGAGCTTGATACCCTTGAGTGGATTAGTAGGAATGACTTTTCGCTCAGCGGCATGAGCGAGCAAGGTATGGAGTGCCCCAAAGTCACGCTTCATGGTAGAGAAGGCACGTGGTTTATTAGGTACTTTGCTATTGGGCTTAGAAGGCTTCATGGCCTCTTGTGCTGCCTGCCAACGTTCAACATCCGCACGTGTAATGCTACCCATAGGCCTATCAAGCCAGTCAGCAAAGGCTTTACGCAGACGGCTCAACGTAGCTTGCCCGCCTTTCTTACGGCTTTGATAAGCTTTGTAGGGGCCGGCCAGATAAGAACGAATCGTTTGCTGTGCTTGTAGCTGATGATCAAATTTAGCCTGCTCAGCAACGGCACGGGGATCTTTACCCTGAGCAATGTCAGCCAATGCTTCCTTTGCCAACTGGCGGGCTTCTTCCGCGGTAACCTCACCATAGCGGCCAAGCGTCAGCACACGACGTTGGCCGAGCGTGTTGTAGTAAGACAGTCGACAGGCAAGGCCACGCTTACCTGAGCGGATGTGGTAACCACCTAAGGCGGTGTCCCACACCTCGTGGCCATCAGGTAACGTTTTGGTCAAGCGATCCAATGTACGGGTCGTCAAGCTAGCGGTTGTTTTAGCCATCAAGGTCACCTTTTTCTAGGTTCCAAATAGGTTCCAGAGGTTGGAAATTACCCTTATGGCTCAGCAAAAAGATGACAAGGCAGAACGATAGTAACTCTTTGAGAAAAATGGACTAACCGCACATAACAAAGAGATCGCCTATTACCCACTCAACCCCCTAAATCTCCTTCGGGAGGCAGAGGTCGTAGGTTCGAATCCTGCTATTCCGACCACGAATTTAATGAAAACGGCCACTTAGCTCTTAGAGCAAGTGGCCGTTTTTGTTTCTGCGTTTTTACTTTCTTTAGGGCGATCAGCCCACCTGCCACCAGCGCGGCAGCAGTGCGCGCACTTTGGCTTGGGCAAAGCGGTCATCCATCAATACCACCACCCCTTCATCGTCGGGGCTGCGGATCACCCTTCCCGCGGCCTGCACCACTTTGATCATGCCAGGAATGCGGTAGGTGTAGTCGTCACCTTGACCAAAACGCGCCTGCAACCGGGCTTTTAGCGCTTCGTTGAAGTCGTTAAACGGCGGCAGGCCCAGCGTGGCCACGAAAGCACCGATCAATCGCTCGCCGGGCAGGTCGATTCCCTCCGCGAAGGCACCGCCCAGCACGGCAAAACCAATGCCTTTACCGCCGGGAACAAAGCGCGCCAAAAACGCCTCGCGTTCGGGTTCCTGCATGTTGCGAGTCTGCGCGAACACGGGAATAGCGGGGTGCGCCTGCTCAAACGCGCCCATCACCTGCTCTAGGTAGGCAAAGCTGCTGAAAAACGCTAAGTAGTGCCCCGGCTTGCACTGATAGTGCTCCGCCAGCGTTGCCACAATAGATGGCACCGAGGCAGCGCGGTGATGATAGCGGGTCGAGATATCGCTACGCACATAAACCTCTAGCTGCTGCGCCACAAAGGGAGACTCCACCTCGCGCCATACGCTGCGCTCCGGCAGCCCCAGCAGGTCGCGGTAGTAGCAAAACGGCGACAACGTGGCGGAAAACAGCACCGCGCAGTGGGCGCGCTTAAAGCGCGGGGCGAGAAAGTCCGCCGGGATCACATTGCGTAGCCCAAGCACCGCACTCCCCTTGCCTTGGATCTCCAAGTCGCACAGCGAGTGGTCGCCGAACGATTCCGCTAAGCGGCAGAACGCCAGCGCTTCAAACAGCAACTCTTGAAGCGCCTGATTCGCCCCTTCGGGGTGCTCCACCAGATAATCAGTAATCGCCCCGGCCAGGGTATGCAGTGCGCCCACCAGCTTGGTGGGCAGCGCTTCTAGCAAGTGGTAATGCCGCTCCGGCGCTTGGGCAGTTGCCTCTTTATTGAGCGCCTGCCACTGCCTGCCCACCCGGGCTAACGGCTTGGCTAGCGCAGGCGGGGAGTGGCGGCGTAGGTAGCTCAAGCGCTGCTGGGAAAGTGCTGCGCTGTACATGCCGCGGGCACGCTCTACCAGGTTATGCGCTTCATCCACCAGCAGCCCCACCCGCCAGTCGTTGGCCTGGGCAAGCCCGTGCAGCAGCGCGTGGCTATCGAACCAGTGGTTCACATCCCCCACCGCCACATCCGCCCAGCGGGCCAGCTCCTGGCCCAAATAGTAGGGGCAGACCTGATGCGCCAGCGCCACCTCGCGCAGCGCATCGCGGTCCAGCCAGCCGTTTTCCACCGCCGCTTGGCGGGCGGCAGGCAAGCGGTCGTAAAACCCTTTGGCCAGCGGGCAGGCATCGCCCTGGCAAGCGGTGCCGGGGTATTCACAGGCTTTATCGCGGGCCACCAGCTCCAGCACCCGCAGCGGCTGCGCGGGGGCACCTAGGCTCGCCAGGGCGTCCAACGCCAAGCGGCGGCCGGGAGTTTTCATGGTCAGAAAGGCGATGCGGTCAAGCCGCTGGCGGGGCATCGCGGAGAGCATGGGAAACAGCGTGCCCAGGGTTTTGCCAATGCCGGTAGGGGCCTGGGCCAGCAGGCAGCGCCCGGTGCTGGCGGCTTTGAATACATCCTCGGCCAACGCCCGCTGGCCGGGGCGAAAATCCGCGTGGGGAAAAGTAAGGGTAGCAAGCCACGCATCGCGGCGCTCGCGGTGGGCAGTCTCCTGCTCGGCCCAGGCTAAAAAGCGCTGGCACTGGTCGGTAAAGAACGCATCAAGCTCTGTGGCACTGGCCTCCAGGGTCAGCCGCGTTTCCTGGCCGCTAGCAATATCCAAGTACACCAGCGCTAGCGTGATGTGCGAAAGGCCGCACTCGGCGCAGAGCAGCGCGCCGTACACCTTTACCTGGGCCCAGTGCAATGCTCGCTGGTTATCCGCCATGCGCGCCAGGCTACCGCGATGGGTTTTGACCTCTTCAACGCAATTCGCCGCCACATCGAAGCCATCGGCGCGGCCCGCTACGCGTAGCCCCTGATGTTCACCGGAAAGCGGCAATTCGGCCAGGTAGCCCGGTATGTTTTCCCGCCGCTTGGCTACCAGCGCGTGGCCTTCAATGCCCTCTTGGGCGCTGGGAGCGGGGGTAAAGCGGTGGTCAAGGTCGCCCTCACGGGCGGTAAAGTCGCACAGCGTGCGTACCGCGACCCGATAGCGGCTCATGGCGCGGGCTGCCAGCGCACGTGGCACACCTCGACCGGCATGTCGTGGCGGCAGAAGAAGTCGATCCAGCGGCGCTGGTTATCCTGCAGCCGGTCGCCGGGGCCTTTCACCTCAATCATGCGATAGCGAGGCTCCCCGGCGGGCGCATCGGGCGTGAGCTGAATGAGATCCGGCAGGCCCGCGCGGTTGTGCTTTAAGTCGCTCAGCAAGCGGGTAAAGCAGGCGCGCAGATGCGCGGCGGGTAGGCAGCTAAGCGCGGCTGTTAATAGCGGTTCGCTCAGGATACCCCAGTGCACAAACGGCGAGGTAATGCCCTGCTTAGCCTGCCAGGTCGCCCGTATCGTCTCGCGGTAGCGCCCGTCGTCTAGCTGCGCCAGGCAGGCGTCGATCTCGGCTTGGCGCTGGCGAACGAAATCCTCGCGGTACAAATCTGCAGGCCCGCTGTGAAACGGATGAAAAAACGCCCCCGGCAGCGGTTTGAAAATCGCCGGCCAGAGCAGCAGGCCAAAAAGCCCGGTGATCAGGCTGTTTTCCACATAGAACACCGGGGCACTGACGGTGGATAAGTACTCGGCAACGGCACGCTCCACCGGCTGCGGGCCGGGAAGCTCCAGCACGTAGGCCGGGGCGTCAGCCGTTTTTGGAGCATAGGGCGTGGGCTGGTTCAACTTGCGCGCCAAGCGCGGCAACAAGCGACCCAGCGCTTGGGCTTCGCTCTCCCCCGCCTGCTCGCACGCGGCCTGGGCGAGTTCATAAGCCTCTGAATAGCGTCCCAGGCGCTCCAACACTCGCAGCCTGCGTATGCGTGCCTCGCTGTTATTCGATTCAGCGTAAAGTGAAACCGCCAGCTCCGCATCGCCACTGCGCTCCACCGTGCGCCCTAGGGTGAGCAGCAGTCGCGAGCGGCGGGCATCTAGCCAGCGGTTACCGGAGGCGGCGGGTGCGGCGGCGGCCAGTTGATCTGGCGGTTCGCCGCTCTCCAGGCGCTCGCGCAGGCGGTGCAGTGCCAAGTAGGTGTCCACCTCTTCCCGATGCTGAAACGCCCGCGATTCTGCGGTCAGTGGCACCTGCTCAAAACGCTGTAGGCCAAGCTCGGTGAGCACAAACTCGGCCCAATCCTGGCGCAGGTTGCCAAAAAACATCAGCCGCAAGCGGTCGCACAGCGCCATGATGCCAAGCCGAACGATCCGTGTCGTCGCCTCTGGCCACCACTGGCTAAGCGGCATTGCATCGGTGAGCACCGGCGTTAACGCCGCCTGAAGCGCTGTTTTGGTGGCGTTAGACGGCAGCCCAACGGAACTCATAGAGGCTTGCAAGGCGTCGCGCAGCTCGCTTAGGCGCAGCAGCCGAAATAGCTCCTGCACGCTGAGCAGCGGCGCGTCATCCACCCAGCCAAGGGCCAGCAGCGGCGCCAACGCCTGATGGGTATCGCCGATTTCGGGGTAGCGGAGCTTATCCACCCGAAACAGCTCGCCTTTACGCATCACCATCCGCACTAAAAGCGCTTGAGAAGCGCGCGGCAGCTGCGACCACTGCCGGAGGGCGTGATGCTCCTCGGCATTAAGCAAATCACCGTGGCGTGCCTGCACCCACGCGACCACAAAGCGGAAGTTCGCTAGGTAGTAGAAAGGGTCATCAAAGGAGGCGGTCGCCGCAAATGCAGCTTGGCTTGTTTTATCAAAAACGCAGTCGCTGCTCATGGCGAAACGCCCCTCTCTCGTCATCTTAAGGCTTTGACTAACCGCTTACAGCACTGCCTTCTGGTTATATGTTTTGGCGAGCGCCGTCAGTGCGTTTAGGTCACAGTAGGCTTCCGGTTCCAGAATCAGCGCTTGGCCCATCAGCACGTTGCGTGCTTCAAGCTTGGCGCGTAGCGCGGTGTCTTCGATCTCTTCAAAGTCGGCGTTGTGAGCCAGCGACAGCACGCGGCGGTGCATTTCAATGCCGCAGTAGGCCAGCGCATCCAGGCGGATCTCTTCTAGCAGTGCATCGCAGGCGTCGTCGGCGCTGTTGCCCTGGGCTTCAAACAGTGCTTTGGGGAACAGAATGCCGCTGCGCTCGGTTTGCCAAAGGTGGCGAAACTCTTCGTCGAAGCGAGTAAAGCACGCGGTAATCACTTCTAAAATCCACGTTTGATACGCTTCCAGATCGCCTTCTGCGCGGTGGGCAGGCTGGCTGAAGTAGGCCATGAAGAAGTTGGCTACCGCCATGCCCAAGTCAAACGCCATCGGGCCATACTGGGAAAACTCAGGGTCAATCACCCGCACGCTGGTGTCGGTGGCCATGATGGAGCCAGAATGCAAATCGCCGTGCAGCATGGTTTCGGTGTTGGCGGTAAACTTCATCAGCAGCCGCTGCACCTTGGCTTTCAAGCGTGCGTTGCGACGCAGCTCATCCACCACCGGCGAAAGCTCCGGCGTATGGCGGTTCATCTCGGCACCGTAGTAGGGGTCGGTGAATACCAGGGATTCGGTAATCGCGGGGATAGCGACATTGCCGGAAAACAGGCCCACATCGGCCTTTTTATCGGGGCTTGGCATGGAGAGTTCGGAGCCACGAAACGCCGTGCGGGCACAGAACTCACCGATGGTTTCGCCAAGTCTGGCCACTCGCTCGCCGTTGATCAGCTTACGCCGCAAAATCACATGGGGGTGGAGATACTCCATCACGATCAGCGCCTGGGGCTTATCGAAGTAGTACACCTCGGGGGCCACGCCCGGTGCCCGCTTGGCCTGGCGTACCAGGGCGTAATACTCGAAATGGGCGCGGTAGAGCGGCAGCGGCCAGCTTTCGCCCACCATACGCACGTAAGGCAGCGCCTGTTTGACTACCACGCTGCCGGTACTGCCCGTCACAATAAACACCAGATTGAGGTTGCCATCGCCCACTTCGCGGATTTGCCACTCAGCGGGGTTGCCACCTACGCGGCTTGCCACCGCCTCCACACCGCCTAGCCGCTGGGCCAGGGTATCTACCTCTAACGCTTGATAGGTCTGCTCGTTTGCCACTGCTGGTTCCTCACGCAAAATGGGTGTGTGTTTGTCATACCCACGCGGCGTTGTCAATTCAGCGAGGGTGAAGTCGATCTGACCTGGGGGCACCCAAAAAGATAAAACAACAGGCCGCCAAGAGTTTCCTCTCACCACACATATACCGATCAGCTCACCTAAGAGTTTGCAGCGTTAGGTTAGGGCGCTAAAATGCCGCCTTTTATTTTGGGGCCTGTGCATAAAGCGATAGCCCCCGCTCTACTCCGTGAGGCTCGCTATGTCCACACCCAAGGTCGGTTTTGTATCACTGGGCTGCCCCAAGGCGCTGGTCGATTCCGAACGCATCCTGACCCAGCTGCGTACCGATGGGTATGAGATCGTACCCACCTACAACGATGCCGATGTGGTGGTCGTTAACACCTGCGGTTTCATCGACAGCGCGAAGGCGGAGTCGCTGGATGCCATTGGCGAGGCGATCGCTGAAAACGGCAAGGTTATCGTGACCGGCTGCATGGGGGTGGATGAAGCAGTTATCCGCGATGTGCATCCTAACGTGCTTGCGGTAACAGGCCCCCAGCAGTACGAACAGGTGGTCAGTGCCGTCCACAGCGCCGTGCCGTTTGTGAGCCAGTACGATCACCGCATCGACCTCGTACCTGCCCAGGGCATCAAGTTAACTCCCCGCCACTATGCTTATTTAAAGATTTCCGAGGGCTGTAACCATACGTGCAGCTTCTGCATTATTCCTTCCATGCGGGGCAAGCTCGTTAGCCGCCCGGTGGGCGAGGTACTGCGCGAGGCTGAATCGCTGGCCCGGGCTGGCGTTAAGGAGCTGCTGGTAATTTCACAGGATACCAGCGCTTACGGCGTTGACCTTCGCTATGCGGAGAACGAGTGGCACGGACGGCAGGTAAAAACCCGCCTGACGGAACTATGCGACGCGCTCTCCGAGCTGGGTATTCGCGTGCGCCTGCACTATGTCTACCCCTACCCGCATGTGGATGAGCTGATTCCCTTGATGGCGGAGGGGAAAATCCTGCCTTATTTGGATATCCCCTTCCAGCACGCCAGCCCCAAGGTGCTGAAAGCCATGAAGCGCCCCGCTTTTGAAGACCGCACCCTAGAGCGCATCAAACGCTGGCGCGAGCAGTGCCCTGAGTTGACGATTCGTTCGACTTTTATCGTCGGCTTCCCCGGCGAGACCGAAGAGGATTTCCAGTACCTGCTGGACTGGCTGACCGAAGCGCAGCTTGACCGCGTAGGCTGTTTCCAATACTCCCCGGTGGAGGGTGCTCCCGCCAACGAGCTCGGCTTGGCACAAGTGCCAGATGACGTGAAGCAAGAGCGCTGGGAACGCTTTATGGCGCACCAGCAGGAGATTTCCGCCGCTCGTCTCCAAGCCAAAATCGGCAGTGAGATCAGCGTTCTGGTGGACGAGGTAGACGATGAGGGCGCGATTGGCCGAAGCGAAGCCGATGCACCAGAAATCGACGGCATGGTCTACCTGGAGAGCCGCCATGCCCTACGCGCGGGCGATGTAGTGCGAGCGACCGTTACCCACGCCGATGAGTATGACCTGTGGGCGGAAGTGGTCGACACACCGCAGCCTCTTAACTTTATTGATGCGGGCTAGCCTTATCCCAGTAGGGCGTATCGCCAACAGTGCGCACACTAGGTAAGCCTAAGCCATAAACCCCAACACCTTCGACGAGCGCAGGCGGTTGTCAGGATAAGTCGCGTAAACGCTATCCAGACAGCTATCGTCGGAGGCTTCCAACCTACTCCGTATGTGAGACATTCCCGCGTCAACCGCCTTTTCCACGAGATATCCTTGCTTACATCACACCCGTGACTGCTCAAAAGTTAGAAATATTGTAAGCCTGTCCAGTATCGCCAAAAGCAAAGCTTCCCGGTAAATCTATTACCAACGATGCAGACAGGAAATCCAGATGAAAACGCTCCCAGCCGATTCTAGTGTAAGAACCCCGCTAGATAGATTGCTACAAGAGGACCTTCGTTCTCAAATTGGCCCTGAAGCAGAGTCAGGATGCCTTGTTTTAATAAATGCTCAAACCGGAATTGGAAAAACCCACACCATCAAGCAGCTGATTATTGAAGAGCTCGTTGCCTCTATTAACGGATCTCGGCCTGCCCAAACGATTTACTACATCACCAATTCGGTGGACAACGTTCGCCAAACCCACCGGGAGTTGATCGACCTAATTGATGAGCAACAAATTGGAGGAAGCCCCAGGTTCTCCAGCAGCGAAAAGGATATTCTGAAACGCAAAATTGTTTACCTCCCCAGACAGGGAAGCCAATTACTGGATGAACCGTACCGGGATTCCCGGAGGCTCCAAACCTTGAGAGGATGGAGCCATGAGTAAATCAAATCGATATTCCCCTGAAGTTCGCCAGCGGGCGGTACGTATGGTCTTCGACCACGAGGCCGATTATTCCTCCCAGTGGGCAGCCCTCGGTGCCATCGCCCCAAAAATCGGCTGTACGCCTGAAACACTGCGCAGTTGGGTCCGACAGGCCGAGCGTGACACAGGGCGTCGGGAAGGCGCTACGACCTCCGAGCGTGAACGGATCAAAGCGCTAGAGCGTGAAAACCGAGAGTTGAAGCAAGCCAACGAGATCCTACGAAAGGCCTCTGCGTATTTTGCCCAGGCGGAGCTCGACCGCCGCGGGAAGTGATGATCAACTTTATCGAAGATTACCGAGCGTTATACGGGGTCGAGCCGATCTGCCGTGTCCTGCCGATCGCCCCGTCGACGTACTATGAGCATCGTGCCCGCGCACGCGAGCCCAACCGAGCGCCTCCCCGCAATAAACGTGAGCGCTGGCTGAGGGCCGAAATTCAGCGCGTCTGGGAAGAGAACTTCGGTGTCTACGGCATCCGCAAAGTCTGGCGTCAACTACACCGAGAAGGCACTCCGGTGGCTCGCTGCACCGTCGCTCGCCTGATGCGCCAAATGGGGCTGCGCGGTGTGATACGTGGTAAGCCGGTGCGTACGACTGTATCTGACCCTAACAAGGCCTGTCCGGCGGATTTGGTCAAGCGGCAGTTTCAGCCAGCTCAGCCGAACGCACTGTGGGTATCAGATTTTACCTACGTTGCCACATGGAAGGGCTTTGTTTATGTCGCCTTCGTCATTGATGCGTTTGCTCGCCGAATCATCGGCTGGCGAGTTTCCAGTACACCTCGAACCGATATGGTGTTGGATGCGCTTGAACAGGCGCTTCATGAGCGCCCTCAGCGACCTAAAGGTGATCTTATTCACCACAGCGACCGAGGCGTTCAATACGTCTCAATTCGCTACACGGAACGTTTAGCAGATGCCGGCATTGAGCCCTCTGTCGGAAGCGTGGGCGATTCGTACGACAACGCAATGGCTGAAACCGTGATAGGGCTTTTCAAGACCGAAGTGATTCGCCGACGCGGACCATGGCGGCAACTAGAAGCGGTTGAGTTTGCAACGTTGGAGTGGGTCGACTGGTTCAATCACCGGCGGTTACTGGAGCCGATTGGCCACATCCCACCAGCAGAGCGAGAAGCCATGTATTATGAGCAACAGAGTCAGGCAAATAAGGCTGCTTGACTCAAACTAACGGGTCTCCGAGAAAACCGGTACGGTTCAGGAAGTAGCTCCCACTTGCGTTGAACAAATCATCCAACTTTTTGACCTTCAAGCAGACAAGAAGCTCCAACAAGGTTGGCAGCAAATTCGCAAACTCCAACGCCTCACAAACGGAAACCCAAGTTTAAAGCCTGTCCTACAGGACACGCTGAATCAACACGCCACTGAAATCTATCGGTTACTCATTAGCTTAATCCAGGCACGTCAGCGCAGCAAAAACCCGGTCCAGCTATCACCCCAAGACTTTGAATTCATCGACGAACTCATTCCCGGCGACCGCCTACACCGCCAGGACGCACATATTTGTTTTATGACCACCCGGAAATTTCTGGAGGGCTATCAAACCCTCAAAGCTCGGATTCATCCTATACGTGAGCTAGGAAATGCCCTGTTACTGATTGACGAATTTGATCGTCAAAATGAAATCATTCTACAGTTTATGGCAGACCAGAAGGCTGTGGATCTGATTGAGCTTACCCGCACCCTCAATGCCAACCTCCAGCAACACCAGCTCGAGCGGTCGAGCCGTTATGAAGGCATTGAGGAGAAATTTGATACCCTTCGGTCCGCTCTTGCAGAATTTGCCGAACGCTGGAATCTACAGTTCGCTTTCAATACCGATGGGGCCAGCCTTGAAAATGAGAAGGTTCGTCTGTTTTCAGACCGGACCGTCACACATGTCCACAGCTCCTCCTACCTATTGAGTCTTGTCACTAATGAAGATTTGCAGAAGAACATCATTCAAACCGACACCAGGGAGATAGGAACCCACCACGACAAGACAGATGCCCGCCTAAGCCGTTTCATTAACGAGGCCGACTGGCTATTCCGGCGCTTTATTTGGATTATGCGCTCATCGGTGTGGCTTTATCTGAGTAACTATGCAAAGTCTGAGGGAAAAGACGATGCGCTGAGAGCTGCTACAGTTCAAGACGCCGTGCACTCAATTTTGCGCCACTTCAATCTTCAGGACCTAAGCCGCGCGGTCATTGCAGCGCTTGATGCCCAAGCCAGCTTCACCGGTCAACGGGGGCAACGTGCTACCTCAGACAACCGGGCGGCATCGCGAACCTATCACGACAATGGACTCAAGCTAACTGACGTTCGCCGAAACGATGGGACAATTGATACCGTAAGCTGCTATTACTCAGGGTTTACCGTCACACCCTCCGGCCTAATCGCCCGCCTTGTAGAAAGTGGCGTAAAAATTGTTGGTATTAGTGCCACCGCAACCTCACGAACCGTTATCAAGAACTTTGATCTGGACTACCTGCAAACACGCCTAGGCAACCAGTTCATAAAGCTCTCCACTAAGCAGCAAGTCGAGATTGGTAATTGGTATCGCACACGAAGACAATACAGCAAAGCCGGAGTGCGTATTGAAACAGAATTTATGGTCCCAGAGTCCAGCCTGTTACCCACTGCGCTTGAGACTTACTTCAATGGCCCCGTCCGGAAACCCGGATTAGCCATCAATCACCTGCTCAATGCAGAAGATAGTGGTACCTTTGCCCTGAGCTGGGTAGGCACTCTGTTCAATGCGCTTAACCGATTCATGGACACAGAGAACAATCGGTATATGGTTGCCCTGCTCAGCAGAACGATTAGCTCGGCTAAATGCCCTAAATTTATCGAGTTCCTGCAAGACCACCTTAATCGCAAAAGCGCAGCCTCTGGAAAAAATTACAAACTATTCTGCGGAATAAACGCCCAGGCCATGAACCACGGGGAATTCGATAACATTCTCAACCACCTGAGTACCACTAACGACAAAGTTATTGTGCTTTCTACTTATGCCTCAATGGGCGAAGGGAAAAACCCGGATTATGAGGTAAACCACCAGCAAGATCGTGATCAACTTGTCTGGGTGGGAGACGGTAACCCACCAGACAAGATTACAACCGACATCGACACGTTGTATCTCGAAAAACCAACCCATCAACTCCTCAGCGATCCCGACAACTACCAGGCCAATCAACTTCTTCTGTTCCATCAGATTATGGTGTTACAAGAAGTAGGCTGGATATCGCTTGATGAAGCACGAGACTGGGTAAAACAGGCCTTGCAAGGAACGCATCACAACCACCACCTAAAAAAATACTACGAAACTAAAGACTACGATTGGCTCATCCGTAAGGTTGTCGAACAAGCAGTGGGGCGCATGGCCCGCACAGCTTTCAAACGCCCCATCATCAGGCTCTTTGCTGATGGTGATCTTCGGCCAATCCTAGCTTCTGACCACCGGCCAGATGACACCCTTTCCCATGAATACATTGCGCTAAGAAAGGCAGCAGTAGAATCCACTCAGCCAGTTCACGACAACCGCGAGTTACTCCGTTTACACAACCAGGCAGCCCTCTACACTGCCGATACTCTAGGCCTGATCCGAGAACTAATGTCTGGATTTAGAGGAGCCGCTCCCGAGAGCGCTATCAAAAGCTGGGAAAGCCTACGCCGCCAACTATTGTCAGAACCTACCGTGTCTTCACCCTCATCAGACTACCCACGCTTATACCTTCAAACACCAGGCACTATTGGCTACCGGCTCTCTGGAAGTCTGGAGGTAGACGACCAGCTTGAATCTTATAAAAGCTTGAAATTCTTTGAACAAGCCACCGGTAGCCGATGGGTCAACGAAAGTACCAGCGGACTCCCACAGCTCATGAAAAACACCATAGTGCGCAGTCATTTCCAACGCAAAGGCTACGCAACACAGTGGCAGCTACAGCCCTACACCATGAATCCGGCAGCCTTCTTTAACCTGTATAAAGGCGCCCTTGGTGAGGAAGGGATCATTGCTATCCTTAAACACATCGGTTTGACAATCGAAGCCTTAATCCCAGAGGCGTATGAAATATGTGATTTCTTAGTCCGCCCCTACGCCAACCACCCCCCGATTGCCGTTGATGCGAAACACTGGAGCACCGATGGCACCGCTGAAAATCACAGGCATAAAACCGCAAAGCTGCGCGATGCTCTCGGAATTAAACAATTTGCTTACATCAACTTATTCGGCACCCCTGATCAATCGTGCCGATATCTCAGTCGAGAGCTAACCCCCTGTAACCGAAGACATAGTCCCGTCATCGAAGTACCCGGACTGCTAGACCCCCAAACTGGCGATATTCTTCAAGAACACTTAAAAACATTTTTAGAATGGATGGGCGAACACTAATGACAACCGTATTAACTTCATTCATTGAACATACCAACATCGACCATGAACTGCTCTATGAGCGAGTTACAGTCACAAGTGTCTCTTATAAAAGCTATTCCCAAGAGAAAACAGAAAGACACATATCAACGCTAGCCACTCGTATTTATCGCTCCGGGCCAGTGCTCTCTCTCGTCTGGCAGCGTAAAGCTCAGATGTACTGGGTACTGTTACCTAGAGGCAAAGCGCTGCAACTAGATGATGCGTCGGTGAGCATCAAACCGCAGGGACTGGATACGCTTCCGAAATGGATCATCACATCCCTACTAATGAGGGCAATACCAAGATTACTCCAGCAGGACGAAGGAGACCCAAAACGATTGGAAGCCGACGGTTTATACTACGTCGTTGATCGCAAAACACTCAATGGGACAGGCAACATAATAACGACGGTTAATATTGACTCAGCCTGGTGCGAACCTATCCAAAACCCCAGACTTACCGTCAAAACTGTCACATTTACCCCCCTACAAGCTCACGAAAATCCAGACGGGAGGTTACCCAGGAAAATTGCAAAAGAGCCACGATATAGTCTTGATTTGCTCGGCCAAAACATAGTCCGTGACGGCTCTGGAGATTACGTTAAAAGAGCACTTTGGCGAAAAACCAAAAATCGAGTCCCAGCCTTCAGGCTTAATGGATTAGTGACGCTTGAGTCTTATTACAAAACCCGGCTAGGAGTTCTTTCCCTATTCCTAGATGACCTTCAGCGGGCGTACGGTGAGGCCTTCAGCATCACTCTCAAAAAATAGAGCCAACCGCGCACGTACCGGTGACCAGCGCATCGATAAACAAGAGCTACGCCAGCTTATTCGATTTCGTACGACAACAATCAATCTGGATAACAAACCACAGCGATGACCCAGAAGCTGCGGCTAGGTTACAGGCACTTCTGCTACCTCTGAATATGCAGTCGGAACTAAGTCCAGCGGTTCAGCCTGGCGGATGGAACCTTTTGTTGGTAAACGACAAAGAACAATACAAAGTGAACCGTACCGGGATTCCCGGAGGCTCCAAACCTTGAGAGGATGGAGCCATGAGTAAATCAAATCGATATTCCCCTGAAGTTCGCCAGCGGGCGGTACGTATGGTCTTCGACCACGAGGCCGATTATTCCTCCCAGTGGGCAGCCCTCGGTGCCATCGCCCCAAAAATCGGCTGTACGCCTGAAACACTGCGCAGTTGGGTCCGACAGGCCGAGCGTGACACAGGGCGTCGGGAAGGCGCTACGACCTCCGAGCGTGAACGGATCAAAGCGCTAGAGCGTGAAAACCGAGAGTTGAAGCAAGCCAACGAGATCCTACGAAAGGCCTCTGCGTATTTTGCCCAGGCGGAGCTCGACCGCCGCGGGAAGTGATGATCAACTTTATCGAAGATTACCGAGCGTTATACGGGGTCGAGCCGATCTGCCGTGTCCTGCCGATCGCCCCGTCGACGTACTATGAGCATCGTGCCCGCGCACGCGAGCCCAACCGAGCGCCTCCCCGCAATAAACGTGAGCGCTGGCTGAGGGCCGAAATTCAGCGCGTCTGGGAAGAGAACTTCGGTGTCTACGGCATCCGCAAAGTCTGGCGTCAACTACACCGAGAAGGCACTCCGGTGGCTCGCTGCACCGTCGCTCGCCTGATGCGCCAAATGGGGCTGCGCGGTGTGATACGTGGTAAGCCGGTGCGTACGACTGTATCTGACCCTAACAAGGCCTGTCCGGCGGATTTGGTCAAGCGGCAGTTTCAGCCAGCTCAGCCGAACGCACTGTGGGTATCAGATTTTACCTACGTTGCCACATGGAAGGGCTTTGTTTATGTCGCCTTCGTCATTGATGCGTTTGCTCGCCGAATCATCGGCTGGCGAGTTTCCAGTACACCTCGAACCGATATGGTGTTGGATGCGCTTGAACAGGCGCTTCATGAGCGCCCTCAGCGACCTAAAGGTGATCTTATTCACCACAGCGACCGAGGCGTTCAATACGTCTCAATTCGCTACACGGAACGTTTAGCAGATGCCGGCATTGAGCCCTCTGTCGGAAGCGTGGGCGATTCGTACGACAACGCAATGGCTGAAACCGTGATAGGGCTTTTCAAGACCGAAGTGATTCGCCGACGCGGACCATGGCGGCAACTAGAAGCGGTTGAGTTTGCAACGTTGGAGTGGGTCGACTGGTTCAATCACCGGCGGTTACTGGAGCCGATTGGCCACATCCCACCAGCAGAGCGAGAAGCCATGTATTATGAGCAACAGAGTCAGGCAAATAAGGCTGCTTGACTCAAACTAACGGGTCTCCGAGAAAACCGGTACGGTTCAAAGATAACTTCAACCACATCTACTGTGTTGAAGACAACGGGCTAGAAGTGCCCGAGTGGTTTTGGGAATCACTAGAGGTATGGCATGTGAAACACCGGGGAGCCACGGTCTATCCCTATATTTTTAAGCACCTGAGAGAATATTCGCAGCGTGAAATGCTAAAGAGTTTGAGCAGATAAACTGCGTTACAAAAATGCCCACGCCCCGCAGAGCGGGGCGTGGGCGCTGTCTTTTCTCGAACGCTGCTTTCAAACACTGGCGTGATTAGCCACCCGCAAACGAGGCGTACATAATCACGACCAAAATCACCAGCACAATACCGGTGGGCACCGCGCCTTTCCACGGAGTGAGGTCGACATCGCCGGAGTCTTCCTGCACCCAGTCGGTGGCGCGGGGGCGCAGCTTACCAATCACCAGCATTACCGCCACCAGCAGCACGAACACCGCCGCGACGAAGTGGAACTCGTGCATCACCATGGGCAGATTGTTGAACGGCGGTACGAAGTAGCCCGCTGCAATCAGTAAGCAGCCGCCTACCAGCGCTACTTTCGCGGCCATGGGCGGCACACGCTTTGTCAGCAGGCCGACCAGCACTACGGCAAGAATCGGAATAAAGTAGATCGCGTTCATCTTCTGCAGGTAGCTAAACAGGCTATCCTGGCCCGCCAGCAGCGGCGCAATGATCATGGTGGTAATCGCCATGATCCAGCCAAACACTTTACCGGATTTCACTACCTGCTCTTCCGTGGCGTCTTTTTTCAGGACACCTTTGTAGATACCCAGGCTGAAGATTGTCGTGGTGCTGTTCAGCGCAGAGTTAAACGAGGAGAGAATCGCTCCGACCATGACGGCGGCAAAGAAGCCGGTCAGGTAAGGCGGCAATACGTTGAACACCAAATGGCCATACGCTTCGTCGGCGCGAATGCCTTGGTCGGCATACAGGTGGTAGGCGATGATGCCGGGCAGTACCAGGTACAGCGGCCCCAGCAGCTTTAGAAAACCTGTGAGCAGTACGCCCTTCTGTCCTTCAGCCAAGTTCTTGGCGGCAAAGGTGCGCTGAATGATTTGCTGGTTGGTGGTCCAGTAGAAAAGGTGCAGCAGCAGCACGCCGGTAAAGATGGTCGAGAACGGCACCTGCTGTTCCGGGCCGCCCATGGAGTTGAATTTACTGGGGTCGCTCTCCTTCAGGATGTTCCAGCCTTCCATCACGCCAGTGCCGCCGCTTACCACCTGTAGGCCGAAGTAAACGATCACAAAGCCGCCGATCAGTAGGCCCACTCCGTTGAGGGTGTCCGACACCGCCACGGTCCGCAGGCCACCAAACAGCGCGTAGACCGCGCCAATCAGCCCCACCGTCCATACCGTCGCCCAGAGCAGCGCGGTGTTGGATTCAATGCCGGTCAAGCCCTGTAAATCCAGCATGCCCTGAAGGCCGATGGCCCCGGAGTAAAGGATGATCGGCAGCAGCACCACCGCGTAAGCGATCAGGAAGATAACGTTGGCAATCAGCTGCGTGCCTGTATCAAAACGAATCGCCAGCAGCTGTGGCAGCGTGGCAATGCCGCTTTTCAAAAAGCGCGGCAGGAAGAACAGCGCCAGCGCCACCAGCGCAATCACAGCGATCACTTCCCACGCCATCACGCTCAAGCCATCGGTAAAGGCCGAGCCATTCAGCCCTACCATCTGCTCGGTGGAGAGATTGGTCATCAGCATGGAAGCGGCAATCAGCGGGAAGGTCAGCGTTCGGCCTGCCAAGAAATAGCCGCTGGTACTGCGGTGGTCATCACGCCGCGTGATGCGCCATGTGACAAAGGCCACCAGGCCCGTAAAAAACAGAAACGATGCCAGGGTTAGGGCATGCATGGGGGAGGTCCTTCGATGCGGTCGCGTCTGAAGCAGTGCCCAACACGGGCACGAAGAGCGGTATCAAGCGATACGACACGGTGAATTTAGGTAAAAATACCAAGAATCGCGGGATTCTAATTAGGTGACACGATTCATCTATTAGCCTTTGGTCGCATATAAAATTAAAAATACGTTTTTTTACCACTTTCAGAAGAGTGCAATGAAACCCTGCTCGTGATTCCCCCTAGCTCCGCTAAGCTATGACACAATGGCCACTGTTGATTGGCCACACGTCTTTGACTACAGGGATGCACACCGCCATGTTGCACTATTTACAGGGATTACCGTCTTTCTTTGCCTACCTGCTTGGCGCGCTCGCGCTGCTGGTGGCCTTTATGTACTGCTATAGCCGCCTGACGCCCCATCATGAGTGGGCGCTGATTCGAGCGGGCAATGCGGCGGCGGCCACCGCCTACGGCGGCTCTATTTTGGGTTTCACCCTGCCGCTCTACAGCGCCATGGCCAACTCTATTAGCTATATCGATTTTGTTCTGTGGGGGATTATCGCCTTCGGCGTTCAGCTGGCGACCTTCTTTGGCTTGAAGCTGTTTCTGCACCGCCAGGGCGAGAGCCTGTCCCAGCACATCACCGAGGGCCATCAAGCCTACGGCACGCTGGTGGGCAGCATCTCGATTGCCGTGGGCTTGCTCAACGCGGCCTCAATGACCTGGTAACGGAGCGCACTCATGCAAAAGCAGACCCACCCCACTCACCTGCCCCGCCGTAAACGCAGCGCGCGCCTCTCCTTGGCGATGATGGGCGCCAGCGCCTTTGGCTTGACCGCCTGTACCCAGCCGGCGGAAGACGAGCACCTGACCGACGTGCGCTTCGATGAGCCGAAAAGCTACCAAAGCGTTGAGGATTGCGTGGCGGCCAATGTGTACACCCGCAGCGCCTGCGAAGACGCTTACGAGGCCTCTCTAGAGTCCGTTCCCCGCTTCGATACCCTGGAAGCCTGTGAAGCCGAGCACGGCGAAGGCGCCTGCGCAGCCCCCACCGACGAGCAAGCCCAGGCAGCGGGCGGCGGCGGTTGGTTTATGCCCGCCATGATGGGCTATATGGTTGGCAATATGCTGGCGAATACCAGCCGTGGGCGTTCTTTTGAGCGCGTGTATCAAGAGCCGGTCTATCGCAATCGCCAAAACCAGGGCAACTGGAACGCTGCCACTAGCCAAGCCTCCCAGCGGGTCAATCAGCGCAACGAAGCCATGCGTAGCTCGGTGGTGCAAAACCGCCAAGCTACGACACGGCGTGGCCTGGGCACCCGCTCTGCCTCATGGGGCTCTTAGCTTCTGGGGTTCTTAGCCACTCACTGCAGAGCCGCTATGCTGCGAATCAACGTACCCGAACGCCCGCAATGGAAAGCCCTGGCTAAAGAGTTGGGGTTTCATTTCCACACTATTGATGGCGAGCCGTACTGGAAAGAGGACGCCTACTACCAGTTCACCCTGAAGCAGGTGGAACAGGAGATCGAAGCGCCCACCGAAGCCCTGCACGAGATGTGTATGGAGCTGGTGGATAAAGTTTGCCACTCCAATGCCTTAATGCAGCGGTTGGCTATTCCCGAACACATGTGGGACACCATCCACCACTCCTGGCGAAGCGGGCAGCCGCCACTCTATGGGCGAATGGACTTTGCCTATTCAGGCAACGGCCCCGCGAAGCTGCTAGAGCTCAATTACGACACGCCCACCTCGCTCTATGAAGCGGGCTTTTTTCAATGGGTGTGGCTGGAGCAGGCGATTGAGCAAGGCATCCTGCCCCGCCACGCCGACCAGTACAACTCGATTCAAGAGCGCCTGCTCAACGCCATGGCGCACCTGGGCGACCGCTTGGAAAACCGCACGCTCTATTTCTCCTGTGTAAAAGGCAGCGACGAGGAGCGCGCCACCGTCAGCTACTTGCAGGATATTGCGCTGCAGGCAGGCTTACAGGCGCCGTTTATCTACATCGAGGATATTGGCGTGGCCCCAGGAGTCGAGCACTTTGTTGACCTAGACGACCAACCCATCACCGCGCTGTTTAAGCTCTATCCGTGGGAAGAAATGGCCGTAGAGGCATTTGGCGAGGCGGTCACGCAGCTCCACACCCACTGGTTTGAGCCGCCCTGGAAAGCCGTGCTCTCCAACAAGGGCATTCTGCCGCTGCTGTGGGAAACGTTTGAAGGGCACCCGAATCTACTACCGGCGTATTTTGAAACAGATAGTCACTCGCCGCTGGAAGCAGGCTGGGTGCGCAAGCCATTCTTCTCACGGGAAGGGAGCAATATCAGTTTGATAACGCCCAGCGGCCAGGAAGAGAGCGTGGGGGGGCCTTACACCGATAGCCCGTGGATACGTCAGGCCTATCAGCCGCTGCCGCGCTTTGGTGACAAGCACGCGTTGATTGGCAGCTGGGTGGTGGGCGACCGCGCCTGCGGCATGGGCATTCGAGAAGACGTGGGGCGAATTACTAAAGACACATCGTGCTTTATTCCTCACGCCATTATTTAGCTGCGTTATGTCTCATAACCGCACTCGCCGCTTAATCCGCGTTGGTACAAATACTGGACACACTTCCTAAAAGCCGCTGAAATCGTTGTTATCATGCTGCATCAGCAATGGCTTAATGCACTGGTATTAAGGGTAGCAGGTCTTCTTTTTCTTTTTTGGTCATGAGTTCACTTGGAGTAATCGCGATAATGACAGCGCGCTGGAAATCACTGCCATTACGGCTACGTCTGTTTATCACCTTTGGTACCGTGCTGGCACTCGCCATGTTACTGGCGCTATTCCTTCAAGCACGCTCTGACAGCCAAGCGAGTCTCAGTAACTTCCACAACGAAGAGCTGCCTGCCCACGTGGAAGGTCTTGCAGCGCGCATTAACCTTAGCCTTAGCCAGGATCTAAGCGTTTCTGAAAGCCTGGCCAATAGCTATTTTATTGAACAGTGGGTACGTGAAGGATTACCCGAAGAGCGCCAGGCGGAAGTTGCCACTTACTTATCGCGGTTGATGGGCCAGTTGGATAGCGAGCTGCTGTTTATTGCCGCCCAGTACCAGGGTCAGGGCTACTATTTTCAGCTGCGTCATGATGAATTTTTACAGCGTATGATCCAACCACCAGGCAGCGAAGATGATTGGTACCACCGCTTTACTGATAGCGGTAGCACCTATGAACTTAATTTGGATAACGACATCTTTTCGCCTTCCGAGCCTTTTGTTTTTGTTAACTACCGCAGCACAGTCAATGCTGCCAACGGTCAACCTTTAGTCGTGGCTGGCGCTGGGATTCAGCTTTCCCAAATGACCGCACTCATTGAGAACTTTCGCTTAGGTGACACCGGCCAGGCCTACTTGCTGAGTACCGATGAAGAGCAGCGTATCCACAATAGCGCAAGTATTGTGGGCACACTGCCCGAGCGGCTATCGCAACAGCTGCTGCGTGATGGCACGGTACAAACACATGAAATAGAGCGTGACGGCCAAGCTTGGCTCGTTGGCACACTTTGGTTGCCTGAGCTACAGCGCCACTTAGCCGTTGAGGTCAATAAAACAGCGTATCTAAACCTAACCCGTGAACGCTTCATTGAGTCGAGCGGCATTGGCCTGCTGATTTTATTGGCTGCACTCATTGTGCTCTATCCGCTTACCGGTAGCCTTACGCGCCCGCTAACACGCTTTCAGCATCAGCTAAAAGAGATCACTCATAGCCTTGATTTGTCGCGGCGCGTGGAAACCGACGACCAAGCGGAACTGGGCGACTTAGCTGACCAAACCAATGAGCTACTGGAACGCCTCTCCCGAGCGATCCTGGCGGTCTCTAATAACGCCTCGGCACTTACCCAGGTCGCCGACCGGCTGGCGCAAACTGCGGGGCTTTCCGGCGTTCAAGGTGGCGATATCAGCCACGAAGCCAACCAAACCATGGCGGCCGCTGTTGAGGAAATGGCGTCATCGGTGGCGGAAATCACCTCCACCATGGAGGAGCTATCCACTTCCTCGACCCAAATTGCCGACCACTCTCAGTCCGTTGTCGATGTGGCCAACCAAACCCTGGAGCGCAGCCGTAAAGGGAGTACCGCCATGCAGCTGCTGCAGTCCAAAATGCAGGATATCCGCACCGACAGCGAGCAAAGCCTTGCTGAAATTATGACGCTGGGCGCCAAATCTAAACAAATCAGTAAAGTGATGGAGCTGATCAATACGCTGGCGGCACAAACCAAGCTGATCGCCTTCAATGCCGCCCTGGAAGCCTCCAGCGCCGGGGAGTCAGGACGCCGCTTCTCTGTCGTGGCAAACGAGATCCGCCGCTTGGCCGATAGCGTAACGGACTCCACCCATGAGATTGAGGGGCACACCGATGACATCCAACAGGCGATCAACCGACTCGTTGTCGCCTCTGAAAAGGGAGCATCGACCATTGAGCAAGGGGTCGAAGCCAGCATCAGTACCGCACAGGACCTAGAAGCCCTGTTGAAAGCCGCCAGCCAAACGAGCAGCGCTGCCCAGCAAATCTCGCTCTCTACCCAGCAGCAGAAAACGGCCAGCAACCAAGTGGTGATTGCACTACGCGATATTGATACCGCCAGCACTCGCAACGCCCAGTCCGTTCGTAGCATTACTGAGATTAGCGAGGATATGATTCAAATGTCGGCAGAGCTTAACGACCTTGTTCAAGAGTTTACGCTGGCACAGCACGATGGCCCGCAACGCTCCACGTGAGGATGCTGTAATGAGTGCGATCCGGGTAGTGATGGTGGATGACAGCCAGCTAGCGAGAGATGTACTGCGTGATATCCTAACGTGCGATGGCGATATTGAGGTTGTCGGCGAAGCCACCAATGGCCAGGAGGCCGTTGACATGGCGCGGCGTCTTGCGCCGCAGCTCATCACGATGGACCTGAATATGCCGGTGATGGATGGCCTTAGCGCCATTGAAGAGATCATGCACACCAAAGGTGTGCCGATCCTGGTCATTAGCGATCGTTCAGATGCGGAAACAGCCTACCGAGCGCTGGAAGTCGGTGCGCTAGAGGTGCTGCCCAAGCCAACCCTAGACAGTGAAGATGCAGAGCGGCTTCGGGCCAGGGTTCGGCTGCTCTCCGGCGTGGCTGTCATTACCCGGCTGCGCCGTCGCACACTTCCTCCACCGCCCTTGGCGCAGTTTCCCGTCGCAAGCCCTTGCCCTCCCGCCCCTCGACACTACAAACGTATTGTCGCCATTGCCTGCTCAACCGGTGGGCCGCAAGCGCTGGCAAGGCTACTCAGCAAGTTACCCCAAGGCTTTCCTGCCCCCATCATGGTCGCGCAACATATTAGCCCCGGCTTTATTGAAGGCATGGCAACTTGGCTTGGTGCGCTATGCGCCTTACCCGTCAGCGTCGCCAAAGAAGACGAACAGATAGCGCCGGGGCATATCTATTTATCACCTTCAGAAAGCAACCTATGCGTTACTCCTCAGCACCGTTTTCGTCTGCTGCCCAGTTCCCAAGGTGCCCTCTATCGCCCTAGCTGCGACGTGCTCCTGCATAGCGCCGCGAGTGTCTATGGGTCTGACACGATCGGTGTCATTTTGACGGGCATGGGGCGTGATGGGGTCAGCGGTATGCGCGCCATACAGCTTGCCGGAGGCACAACACTTGCCCAGGATGAAGCAAGCTCAGTGATCTATGGGATGAATCAGGAAGCTGTGGACGCAGGTGCCGTACAGAAAGTTGTCGCATTGAGCGACCTACCCGACCAGCTGCTGCGTGAGGTTGGATCTCCGCATTCATCTTGGCAGGGGCCACAATGAGTATGCTGGCTCCCTTTAAACAACTGGTACATCAGCGCTGCGGACTACACCTAGAGGGGCTAGCCGAAGCGCGGCTAGCCAGGGCTGTCGCTTTACTCAACGATCTTACCGGTGTTTATGATCCGGCAGTGCTGATTGCCCAGCTAGAGCAAGATAGCTCCCTATTTGACCGCTTTATTAGCCAATTAACAGTAAATGAGACCTACTTTTTCCGTGAACCCGAAGCGCTAGATTGGCTTATCGACACCTACTTGCCCCGCCAACTGGTTAAACAGCAGCCACCGCTGCGCCTATTAAGCGCCGGCTGCTCGTCGGGAGAAGAGCCTTACAGCGTCGCGATAGCGTTGTTGGAGCGTTACGGTAAGCGCGCCAAGCAGCTGTTCCAGATTACCGGGGGCGATGTGGATCATCAGGTGCTGAACAAAGCCCAAGCAGGTGTTTACGGCGGAATGGCTTTTCGCGCGCTGCCCACCGCTCTTAAAGCGCGTTACTTTTCCCCGGCTGGGCGCAGTTTTCAGTTAGTCGATGCACTAAGGCAATGGGTCACATTTCGCCCCTTTAACCTGCTAGCACCCGGCGAGCAGGAGCTAGATGGCCCCTTTGATGTGATCCTGTTCCGTAACGTTTCGATCTATTTTGACGAAGCGACCCGGCGGGCGATTCAGCAGCACTTAAAGCAGCTGCTGGCTCCTGGCGGTATTGTGCTATGCGGGGTCACCGAAACCCTGGGCAACGACTTGGGTGTGTTATCGCTTGTCGAAGAGCAAGGGATTTTTTACTTTCAAGCACAGCCATCGGCGACTGTTCAGCCTGCCCATAGGCACCGCCCTACCCCTATGAGCATTGAACTTGTTGATGAATCAGACAGCGTTCCTTCTTCGCCTTCCTTGCCTTCTACACCCAAAGAGAGCAGTGAGCTTGCGATTGAGCATAGCCCCCCGCTTCACGCCGAGCCTCCTCCTTGCAAGCCAGAGGCAACAACCCCTCAGCCGCCCACGCACTCTTTCCATGACACGCTACGCCATGCCCATGAGTTGCTCAACCAGAATAGCTTTAGCGACGCCGACCACCTGCTTGCCCCATTGCTAGCAGCGCAGCCCTGGTGCGTGGATGCACTGCTGCTAGCAGGCTTGGTTGCCCGCTGGCAGCAGCAGCCTCAGCAGGCGTTTGACTACTTCAAACGGGCATTGTATGTCGCCCCAGAGTGCTGGCCTGCCCATTTTTATCAAGCTGAGCTGCTGCGCCAAGGTGAACTGCCTGATAACCCGACACAGCGCCAACGGGGGTATGCGGCGGTGGTGCGCCTATTGGAAACCTCGCCTAAAGCCACCGGCGCGCTACAAGCCATTAGCCCACCGCTACCGCCTGGGGACGCCTGTTTCCTCGCAAAGCGCTACTTAGATGAGCAAACCGCCATACAGGGAGTTGGTTAATGGCGCTGGATATTCGACGTTTCATTCAGCGGTTTGTGGAAGAAGCCGCCGACCATATCCCCCGTTTGCGTGAAGGGGTAAGCACACTAGAGCAGGGAGATGCCGACAAGGAGCGCATCAACGAGCTATTTCGTGCAGCGCACACGCTAAAAGGCTCCTCGCGGATGCTGAAGCTCGCTCCTATCACGGCCATCGCCCACAGCACCGAAGAGCTACTGAGTGCTTTTCGTGATGGTAGTCAAACGCCTTCACCGGCTGCCATCAGCCTGCTTAATCAAGCTATTGATGCCTTGGCAGATCTAGTCGCTCAGCTGAATCAGGGCGCGAAGCCTGAAGAGCTTCCAGACACCGACCACGCCCTCTGCCAAGCACTGGAAGCCGCCGCGACGGGCACGCTACCTGAAAGCACTCAGCCTACTGCGCCAGCCGCCCCCACTGTAGAGACACCAGTGGCGGCTGATAGTGAGCAAACTCCTCCTGCCTCCTCTTCACTAGCCCTCACTGACACCGTGCGCGTGCGTGTAGACCGCTTGGATGACGTGATCCGATTGATGGGCGAGGTCCTCTCCGGCCACCACCATTTACATAGCTTAGTGGAGCAAGCCCAAAGGCTAGGGAAGGCACTACCGGCAGAGCACCAAAGTACCTTTCACGCTTTCAGCCGCGAGTTAAAAAATAGCGTGCTAAGCCATGACTCACTGATGAGCGACCTACACGAGCGGGCACTGCAAATGCGCATGCTGCCGCTAAGCGTGGTCTTTGACCCACTTGCTCAACTGGCCCGAGAGCTGGCACATTCATTAGGTAAAACCGTAGACTGCCGAGTGCGAGGTAGTGAAATCGAGCTAGACCGCCAAATGATTGATCGGCTCTCCGACCCTTTGATCCACCTGCTACGCAACGCCCTGGATCATGGCTTAGAGACTCCTGAACAGCGCCAAACCGCAGGCAAACCACCACGCGGCCAGCTAACGATAGAAGCCTGGCAGGACGGTGGTTGGGTCGTGGTAGAAATGCGCGATGACGGTGCGGGGATTAGCCTAGAGGCCGTGCGCCAAAAAGCCCTGGCAAAACAGCTACTCACCGAAGAGCAGCTGATAGCGCTGAGTGAACAGCAAACCCTGGAACTAATATTGCTACCCGGGTTCTCTACGAAAACCATGATTACCGATTTTTCTGGTCGTGGCGTCGGTATGGACGTGGTTAAACGCACCATTGCTGACGAACTCAGCGGCGATTTACAGCTCACCAGCGAACCTGGCAAAGGAACGCGTTTTACTCTTCGTCTGCCGCTGTCGCTCGCTATGATGCGGGTACTCCTGGTCAAGGTTGGGCAAACTACCTTAGGCGTCACAGCGCCCCACGTTGCAGCGCTAGTCGAACGCTCATCAAGTAGCTTTATTGACGCTGCCGGACAACCCACCCTCATTCTACGCAATGAGTTTGTGCCAGTCGTCTCACTCGCGGCGTTATTATCACTCCCGACTCCAGAACGCCTGCCAGAAAACGTATTGTTGCTGGTCGTGCACCAGCGCCAGCAGAAGCTGGCGCTGATTGTCGATGCGCTAGTCGATGAGCGCGACATGGTCATTAAGCCGCTCCCCGAACACCTACGCTACCTACCGCTGGTATCCGGCATGGTGTCTCAAGGGCGCAATGAGCTGGTCAGTCTATTGCACGTTCCCGCCCTTTTAGAGCAAGCCCGGCATGTTGTGCAGCGTGATAGCAAACCGACGACGGCGGCTCCTCAAAAGCACCGCGTCCTTATCGTGGATGACTCGCTCAACACCCGCGAGATCGAAAAAGATGTACTCGAAGCGTGGGGCTATCAGGTGACGCTAGCAGAAAACGGCCGAGACGGTTTAAACAAAGCTCTCGCCGAATCCTTTGATGCCGTACTCACCGATGTCGAAATGCCAGTGATGGATGGCTTTGCGCTGACCAGCCGTCTACGCGAAAATGACCACTACCGTCATAAGCCAATTATCATTATTACCTCACGGGAAAAAGAGGCTGACCGTCAACGCGGTATGGAAGTGGGCGCCGACGCCTACATCGTGAAAGGCAGCTTTGACCAGAATAACTTAGTGGAGACGCTCAAAGCCCTATTGGGCTAGGCCTTCTTCAACACAGAGGATTACCATGCGAATACTGGTCGTAGACGACGACCCACTAGCTGGGGAAATGACCGCGGCACTCCTAGAGTTTCAAGGCCATGAAACTCTGCTAGCCAACGACGCGATGGAGGCCACTAACCAGTTGGACGCCCATGACGACATTGCGCTGATTGTCAGTGATATGTATATGCCGCTGATTAATGGCATTGAGCTGCTGGACATGCTGAGAGAGCAGGGTATTACGCTGCCCTTTATTCTGCTGACGGGTGACACGCCAGATGACCAGTTGCGTCAAACGCCAGGGCTTAGTGCCTGCCTGCAAAAAGATGCAGCGCTTGAAACCACGCTTGAGCAAGCCGTTGCCCAAGCGCTCCATGGTTAGCGGCATGTACTATTTAGCACGCTCACTGCTCGCTCACTTGCACAGGTAGTCTGATGTCACCTCCAGCACCTTCGCTGCACGATAAGCTCAACCAGCTGCGCCAACGGTTTATTGAACAGCTTCCCTCCCGGCTGCAGCAAACCACCGCTCAGTGGCAGCAAAGCCGCACATCTGCGGAGGCTGAAGCACGTCTGGCCCCCGAATTGCACCGCTTTTTCCACAGTTTGAAAGGCACCAGCCGTTCCCTAGGGTTTGAGCGCATTGCCTTGCTGGCAGACCAGGGTGAAGACGCACTCAATCAATCAGCGCCTTCGGAAGAGGTCATTGAGCACATTTTGGCGCAATTGGATCATGAGCAGCAGCAACTGCAGTCACTGCCTGACCAGCAGAAGGCGTTGGCCGCACTAAACAGCGTGGAGTTCTCACCCACACCGGCGCAATCCCGCAATAAACGCCAGCGCTTGATCTACCTATGCGACGACGAACCCGACCAAGTCGGTCAACTGCTCCATCACCTGCGCTGTTTTGGCCATGAGGTAGTGCATTTTGAAGATACCGACGCTTTCTTTAATGCTGTGATTACCCGCCGTCCTGATGCGATTATTATGGACGTGCAGTTCCCCCATGGGCATACCGCGGGCACCGAAACGCTGACCAGCCTAAACAAACTGACCGACGAGCAGCTGCCCTCTATTGTGCTTTCCGCCCACAACGATTTTCACTCGCGGCTAAGCGCCGTGCGGGCAGGTTGTGATGGCTACTTCACCAAGCCGGTTAAGCCGCTGGACCTCATGCTAGCCATTGATGAGCTGACCGCTCCTCCAGACGAGGAGCCGCTACGCGTGATGGTGGTGGATGATGAACCGGAAGTAGCGGCCTATCATGCCCTGCTTTTAGAAGAGGCTGGAATGATCGTACAGCAGGTCAATCACCCTGCTGATGCGCTCAATGCCCTTGAGCGCTTTAGCCCCGACCTGCTGTTGGTCGATGTTTATATGCCTGTTTGCTCAGGTGAGGAGCTCGCCAGCATTATTCGCCAGCAGCCTGAGTATGTTGGCCTGCCAATTATCTATCTCTCCAGCGAGACCGATAGCCAAAAGCAGCTTTCAGCGATGACCGCAGGCGTTGAAGCCTTTATTACCAAGCCCGTTGTACCCGATGAGCTTGTATCAGCGGTTAAGCTGCGCGCTGAACGCTTACGCCTACTGCGTTCGCTAATGACTCGCGACAGCATGACCGGGCTTTACAACCATAGCACCACCACCGACCTCATTAGTAAGGCGCTGGCGCAAGGCTACCGAGATAACACCCAGCACGCCATGGCCATGATCGATATCGATCACTTCAAGACGGTCAACGACACGCATGGCCATCTGGCAGGTGACCAAGTGATCATCACCCTGGCTCGACTACTCAAAACCCGCCTGCGCATGTCCGACATCATTGGCCGCTATGGCGGTGAGGAGTTTGTGGTACTACTAAAAGGCATTAACGTTCAGCGCGCCAGTGAACTGATTGATTCTTTGCGAGTTGATTTCGAGCAAGTCGACTTCCACGCGGGTGGAGAACGCTTTCGCTGTACCTTCAGCGCTGGGGTTAGCAGCTTTCCCATTCAACCCTCTACAGAGTTGCTGCGCCTAAGTGCCGACCAAGCACTCTATCGCGCCAAACACCAGGGGCGTAATCAGGTGGTTACTAGCACGGAGCAGGACGATGACGGATTCCCCACAGCCCACCCATGAGTCACAGGGTGTGACCTTTGAGCAAGCGCTCAGCGAGCGCAGTGATGAGACAACGATTGTCGACGTGGATGAGCCAAGCCAGCAGGTAGTGTTGTTTCAGCTCTCTGGCCAGCCCTTTGCTCTCCCTGGACAGGCAGTGAGTGAAATTCTCAAGGGCGATACGCCTGTCTATTTTGTGCCGGGCTTACCTGCCTCTACGGAGGGGGTAATCCACTTGCGCGGCAATATCGAGTCGCTGATTACGCTACAGTCTTTACTCGGGCTAACCGACACCCACGCAAATGCGGAGGGCATGATCTTGGTCGTCCATGGGGCAGGCATCCATAGCGCAGTACGTATCGACCGACTTGACGATGTTTGCGACCTGCCTGTCAGCGCTTTTAAAACGCCTCCCGAAACACTGCCCAGCGCGTTACGGCCTTATGTCAGCGCACTGTGGCAGCCTAGTGAACACCAAAGCGCCACCGCTCTGCTCGACCCAGATGCGCTGTTTAAAGCCTACCAGCAAGGGTTGGGGTAGGCAGTGCCCTCCGCATACTCATCTGCCGTTACAGGCCACGTCACCTGCGTGCTTTTTTATGCAGGCAGTTACCGTTTGGCCATTGAGGCGCGCCATGTCCTGCGGATTGACAGTGCACCCACCCAACCAAGACATATCACTGCCGACGAACTACTGCTTCAGGCACACAGCCGCCCAACGGGTTGGCTAACCCTTCAAGACACCGAAGGCCCTTGGCAGCTAGGTATTACCGGCGACAGTGAGATTATCCACCTGCCCAGCACAGCGATTCACCCGTTACCGCCGCTGCTGGCCGCACGCTCCCGCCTTCCGGCGCTGTGTGGCGTCGCGCTGGAAGGGAGGCAGCTCACCCTGCTGCTCAACGGCGCACGGCTAAGCCCGCCTTCCGCCACTGCTTCACCCCACCAGCCATAAGCAGCGCACTGGGCTACCCTTCTCTACCCGGGTATGCGGGTCAATCACCGCCAGGGCATCGGCGGCTATACAGGATGAAAGCACCGCTGAGTTTTGGTCATCAAACGCATCGGCTTCAATACCGCTGGACGTAAAGCGCAGCGCCACCCGCATATAGTGCTGGCGCGGGCCGGTCTCGGTGGTGAAGGTAGCCGTAGCTGCCAAGCACGGCAGCGCCGCTAGCGCAGGGCAGCCCAACAGCGCACCCATCAACGGGCGCAAGAACAGCCATGCACCCACAAATCCGGACACCGGATTGCCCGGTAGCCCTACAAAACGCGCTTGGCTGCCATCACTGCGAGGCAGACGACCCAGCGCCAGCGGCTTACCGGGACGAATCGCCAGCTTCCACATATCGATCTGGCCCAGCGACTCCAGCGCCGCTTTGACGTGGTCCTCTTCCCCAACGCTAACGCCGCCAGTGCTCACCACTACATCGGCCTCGGCAGCCGTGTGGTTTAACAGCGCCACGGTTTGGGCGTAGTCATCGGGCACGCTCACCAACTGAACCACCTCGGCTCCGAACGTTTCCAGCAAGCGTTTGAGCATGGGGCGGTTGGAGTTATACAGCTGACCCGGTTTTAACGGTGTGCCGGGGTCAATGATCTCATCGCCGGTAGAGAGCAGCGCCACCCGAGGGCGGCGACGCACGCTAACATCGGTGATTCCCTGCCCTGCTAAATGCCCTAGCGCAGCGGCTTCGAGACGCTCACCTGCGTTAAGCAGCAGGTCGCCCTGGCGCACATCACGGCCTTTCAAGCGCACGTTGTCACCTGCCGGCACATCCGCTGGAATGTGTGCCTCGCCCTCTTCCTGAATAACCCGCTCCTGCATCACCACGCAGTCGGCACCTGGCGGGATCTGCCCGCCAGTAAAGATCCGTGCGCAGGTTCCTTCCGCCAGCGGCTGAGCTGTATCGCCAGCGGCAATCCGCTGGCTGACCGGTAGCCGCTTGCCCGCATCGCTAGCGCGCAGCGCATAACCATCCATTGCGCTGTTATCAAACGGCGGTACATCCAGTGTGGCCGTCACCAGTTCGGCCAGCACGCGGCCAGCAGCGTCATCCAGCGCTACCTGCTCAGTGGAGAGTGGTGCAACATCGGCCAGCAGCGCCTCAAGCGCCGCTTCAATCGGCTGCAGATCAGCCATGCTGCCCCCGGCCAGGAATCACCAAGTTGGCAAAGTTGCAGGGTTTATGGCGGCTATCGAGCTGTTCGGCCAGAATCCCGTCCCAGCCAGTGCGGCAAGCACCGGTAGAGCCAGGCAGGCAGAACACCACCGTGGCATTGGCAAAGCCGCCTAACGCCCGGCTTTGGATCGTGGAGCTGCCGATTTCATCGCCGCTGAGCTGGCGAAAACGCTCGCCAAAACCTTCGATACGCTTATCCAGCAGCACCGAGACCGCTTCCGGGGTGGAATCGCGCCCGGTAAACCCAGTGCCGCCGGTAGTCAGCACCACCTGTACGCCAGGGTCGGCAATCCACTGGGCGACCACCGCGCGGATTTGATACACATCATCTGGCACGATGCGCTTGTCGGCCAGGCGATGACCCGCCTCAGTTAACCGCTGTACCAGAGATTGTCCCGAGCGGTCGGTCTCTTCCGTGCGGGTATCCGAGACGGTGAGTACCGCAATATTCAGCGCTTCCATTGCTTCCATGGCGCTACTCCTTATGCCCGTTCTCAGACTGGGCTTTCACCTTTTTCTTAGCTTGGCGCGCCTCAAGTGCCGCTAGCTGCTCAGGCGTTGCCTCCCCCTGGTGGTTCGCCTTCCACTCGCTGTAGGGCATGCCGTAAACGTACTCACGGGCGGCCTCCATCTCCAGCGACGTGCCGCGCTCTTCTGCAGCCGTCACCAACCATTTAGAGAGGCAGTTACGGCAAAAGTCCGCCAAAATCATCAGGTCGATGTTCTGCACGTCCTTATTATCATCCAAGTGCTTCAGCAACCGGCGAAACGCGGCGGCTTCAAGCTCAGTGCGGGTGTTGGCATCCAGTTCATCAAATGTCGCCATGTCACTTCCTCTTTAAAAACCGTTGATGTGCAGCATAACAAAAGACACCGCCCGAAGGCGGTGTCGAAGGGCTTTCATAAGTGCTGGCTGGCCTTATCGATCTGGTAGATCAACTTGACTTGGCTGCCGAAGGCGCGCCGTTGCCGCCTGCTTTACGCGCCGCCACTTCCTCCTCACTGATCGCTTGATCTTTGACCTCTTCATACCACAGGTTGTGGTGCTCTTTGGCCCAAGTTTCGTCGACATAGCCAGTGGTCATGCCTTCCAAGGAGCCTTCAGTACCCACTGTACCAATGTAGATATGGCCTAGCGCTACCGCCGTCAGGCCCAGCGCACCGACGGCGTGGATGACGTTGGCCCACTGCATGGTGTCGCGCGCTTGGCCGTAGTTAGGAAAGTCGAGCACGAAACCGCTTGCCACGACCAGCAGGCCCGCTGTCGCCAGCAGCCAATACCAGGCTTTTTCACCGCCATTGGCAAAACCTGCATCGGGATGCCCTTTCCCGACAAGTCCGCCCCCCTGCTTAAACCACTGTAGGTCATGCTTTTTCGGAATATTGTCCTTCAACAATTTCACCAGCAGCACGATGAGCAGAATGCCAAACATTGGCCCCAGATAGTTATGGAGCACTTTCGACGTTGAGATCATCCACGCCCATGCCGCATCGCCAAACAGCGCGCGGAATACGAATTTACCATACAGAAGGTTAAGCCCGGTTAACGCCAGAGTAATGAACAGCACGGCGACCGTCCAATGCAGCGAGCGCATGAAGAGTGACCAGCGCAGCAATTTTCGGCCCGTGCGAGGCTCGTCCAGGTGCTTACGCCCCATCACGAGGTAGAACAGCGTGATAATGCCTACCATACCTAGGACGGTAATTAAGCCAAACGGCGATACCCAGCGGTTGCGGATCTGACGCCATGTTTCGCCACTGGCATTAATCAGGCTGTAGTTACTCTCGTAACGGGAGTCTCGATAGTTCGGCCCGGTTTCACCGCTACGCACTTGGCGCCACTGGTCGGCAGTAATACCTGGGGCGGCGGTGGTCATTTCACGGTCTGGGTCCGCTTGAGCCACTGCAAGCTGGGTAACCCCTAGGCTGGCTACCAGCAGCACTAGCATCAAGCACAAACGCCAGCAGCGCTGTACCCAGTTGGCAGTGTCGCTAGGTGCCCGCGAGGGCACCTGTGCGGTTGTCATGGTCAAGGTTGTCATGACACGCCTCCTTACCCTTTGCGGGCAGCATCGTAGGCAAGGTTGTCAGAACTGGCCTGTGGGTTGTTCGACCACGCACCATCTTTGTGGCCACGGTGCACAACGCGCTGACGGAAAATATCAGCTACGTCCTGAGCATCCCCCGCCAGCAGCGCTTTGGTGGAGCACATTTCCGCACATAGCGGCAGCTTGCCTTCCGCAATACGGTTGGAGCCGTACTTCTGGTACTCCTCTTCTTTTGTTTCTGCGGGGCCGCCGGCGCAGAAGGTGCACTTATCCATCTTGCCACGCTCGCCAAAGGCGTTCTGCTGAGGGAACTGCGGCGCGCCGAAGGGGCAGGCGTACAGGCAGTAACCGCAGCCGATGCAGAGGTCTTTATCGTGCAGAACGATGCCATCGTCTGTTTTATAGAAACAGTCAGTGGGGCAAACCGCCATGCAAGGGGCGTCATCGCAGTGCATACAGGCGACGGAGATCGACATTTCATCCGCTTCGCCGTCGTTTAAGGTAACCACGCGGCGGCGCTGAATGCCCCACTCGACATCGTTAGCGTTTTTACAGGCAGTGACACAGCCGTTGCACTCGATGCAGCGCTCGGCGTCACACATAAATTTCATTTGAGCCATGGTGTTCTCCTATTGCCGGTGCGGGCACTACCGCACCGGCATCATGCTGTCAGGTCAGGTCGCGTGCTGTGCGCTTAGGCGCGCTCAATGCGGCAAATGGTGCACTTGGTCTCTTGCATCAGTGTCACCGGGTCATAGCCGTAGGTCGTTGCCGTATTGGCAGCTTCACCAATCACGTAAGGGTCTGAACCATCCGGGTAGCGGTCCCGCAGGCTCTCACCCTGGAACATGCCACCGAAGTGGAACGGCATAAACGCAACTTTGCGATCAACACGCGGTGTGACTAGCGCTTTTACCTTGACCCGACCGCCTTCGGCACCTTCGACCCACACTTGGTCGCCGTCACGGATACCAATGTCGTTGGCATCGGCAGGGTTAATTTCGACGAACATCTCCTGCTGCAGCTCGGCCAGCCATGACATAGAGCGCGTCTCTTCACCGCCACCTTCATACTCCACCAAACGGCCGGAGGTCAGGATAATCGGGTAGTCCGCGCTGTTGTCGCGCTCCTGGATGGTTCGATAGAGCGTGGGCAGACGCATGATGGAGTCAAAGTCGTCCCATGTGGGGTAGCGCTCCACCAAATCACGGCGGGTGGTGTAGAGCGGCTCGCGGTGCTTCGGCACCGCATCTGGGAAGGTCCACACCACGGCGCGGGCTTTGGCATTACCGTAGGGCGCACAGCCATGCTCAATGGCGACGCGCTGGATACCACCGGAGAGATCGGTCTTCCAGTTCTGCCCTTCTGCGGCGGCTTTCTCTTCCGGGGTAAGGTCATCCCACCAGCCCAGGTCTTTAAGCAGTTGGTCGGTGAACTCCGGGTAGCCGTCGTCAATCTCCCCACCCACCGGCGCAGAGCCTTCCGCCAGCAGATTGACACCATCGCGCTCGATACCAAAGCGGGCGCGGAAGCCCATGCCGCCTTCCATCACCGGCACGCTGGTGTCGTAAAGGTTGGGCGAACCTGGGTGCTTGAACTCCGCTGTTCCCCAGCAGGGCCACGGCAGACCGTAGTAGTCGCCATCAGCGGGGCCACCCTGGGCACGCAGGTTTTCAAAACTGAAGGTGTGCCAGTTTTGCTGGTGCTCTTTCAGGCGCTCGGGGCTTTGGCCGGTGTAACCAACGGTCCACATGCCGCTGTTGATTTCCCGCAGCACATCTTCAATGACCGGACGGTTGCCTTCCATTGCGAAGTTTTTCACGAACTCGTTGCCAAAGCCGAGCTTATTGGCAAACAGGGTCATGATTTCGTGGTCAGGCTTCGATTCAAACAGCGGCTCAATAACCTGGTCGCGCCACTGGATCGAGCGGTTGGTGGCGGTCACGCTACCGGAGGTTTCGAACTGTGTCGCCGCAGGCAGCAGGTAAACGCCATCAGTGCGGTCGTGCATAACGGAGGCAACGGTGGGATAAGGGTCAACGATGACCATCATCTCCAGCTTCTGCATCGCCTTCTGCATTTCAACGCCGCGGGTTTGCGAGTTTACCGCATGGCCCCAGTAGAACATTGCTTTCAGCGAGGTGCGCTGGGAGATATTTTCATCCTCCTCCAGCACGCCATCTACCCAGCGTGATACGGTAATACCAGCGCTATACATGGGCTTGCCATCAGCGTATTCGGTGTCATCAAAGCGACCTTTCAGCCACTCGTAGTCCACGTCCCACACTTTAGCCCAGTGCTGCCATGCACCTTCCGCCAAGCCGTAGTAGCCCGGCAGCGAGTCACAGCCTAGCCCTAAGTCGGTCGCGCCTTGAACGTTGTCGTGGCCACGCAGAATGTTGGCACCGCCGCCGGATTTACCGATGTTACCCAGCGCCAGCTCTAAAATGCAGTAGGCGCGAGTGTTGTTGTTACCGGTGGTGTGCTGGGTACCACCCATACACCACACCACACAGCCAGGACGGTTGTCGGCAAGGCGCTTGGCCACGTCGTACATGTCCGCTTCCGGCACGCCGGTAATGTCTTCCACCACGTTGGGCGGGAACTGGGCGACTTCCGCACGCACATCGTCCATGCCGTAAACGCGCTGGCTAATGTACTCGCTATCTTCCCAGCCGTTTTCAAAGATGTGCCACAACAGGCCCCAGATGTAAGCAACGTCCGAACCGGGACGAATGCGAACATACTTGTTGGCTTTGGCTGCTGTACGGGTAAAGCGCGGGTCAGCGACGATGATCTCGCAGTTGTTGCGCTCTTTCGCGATCAGAATATGCTGCATGGCGACCGGGTGGGCTTCACTGGGGTTGGAGCCAATGAATAGGATCGCCTTGCTGTTTTGCATGTCGTTGAGCGAGTTGGTCATCGCTCCATAACCCCAGGTATTAGCCACACCCGCTACGGTAGTGGAGTGGCAAATACGCGCCTGGTGGTCGGTGTTGTTGGTGCCCCACATGGAGGCGAGCTTGCGCATCAGGTACGCTTGCTCGTTATTGAACTTCGCCGAGCCTAGCCAGTAAACGCTGTCGGGGCCGTGGGCATCGCGCAGCTCAAGCAGCTTGTCACCAATCTCGTTGACCGCGTCATCCCAGCTCATGCGCTGCCATTCACCGGCCACCAGCTTCATCGGGTACTTGAGGCGGCGGGTAGAGTGGCCGTGCTGGCGTAGCGACGCCCCTTTGGCGCAGTGAGCACCGCGGTTAATCGGGTGGTCGAAGGCTGGCTCCTGCTTGGTCCAGATACCCTCTTGCACTTCGGCATACACGCCGCAGCCCACGGAACAGTGGGAACAGATAGTGCGCTTGGTTTCCACCGGCGAATCAAGTACCGGCGTTTTTTCCGCCGCCTCAGCGCGCTGCATCATCGGCGCGCCCATAAAACCGGCCGCGGCAACACCGCCGGTCGCAGCGCCTGTGCGCTTTAGGAACTGACGGCGTGAAATACCCAGCCCGGAGGCAGCAGGGGTGTTGGTTTTGCGAGTTAGACGCATGGCAAATCTCCTGGCAGTTCGCCGTCAGTCACGCAGCGAGGCGTAGTAGGCACGAATATGGTCGGTCTCGCGGTAATTCACCGCCTGCTTATCGCGCTGAACCGGGGTCTTGTCATCCGCCTGCGCCAGCGTGACGTGGCCTACCGCAGCGGCTGCGCCTGCGGCGGCGGTGCCTAAACCAACGGTTTTCATAAACCGGCGGCGCTCAGGATTGTGTGACTTGTGCATGGGGTTCTCCTCTTTCATGCCCTTTTTTTATACGTGGCCCGCAGGCCCTGTTGTTCGCTTACCGCTGCGCACGGTCACGTCACGGTGTGGCTTTGCGCGCTGCACCGGCGTTATAGGGAGCAGGCTCCACTATTCGCACCGGCTGATAGGCCGCTTGATGATTCAAACGTGCCTGCTCGCTCTCCATAAAAGCGCTACCCAACTGCCCCAGCGCTGAATAGAAAGCAGTATCTACTTTTGCAAGGTCATCCCAGCAGCGGCTGGCCCAGGGGGCAAGGTGCCGCTGGAAAAAGGTGAACTGTTCGCTGCTTTGCCCTTCAACCAGCATTGCCATAACTTCGCAGAGGGCAGCTAGGTGGTCTTCCGGGTCCCGGGTGTGTTCGCTGCGCTCGAAGCCCAGCGCCCGCAGATCTTGGCGAAGCACCACGAGCGCGGCTTCCATCAGTTCGCCATTGCGATACCAAGAGGCATAAGGCACCACCTCTCCTTGAATGACGCCCACTAAGTGGCGGAAATGCGCCCGCTTTAGGCGTTCGACATCGCTTTGGCCAGCCGCCTGTGAAAGCGCAGCCCAACACTCGGCAATACGGCTGCCATCCTGTTCGATATCCAGGCTTTCCAGCCACGCCAGCAGCTCACCATCGGGCGCTTGGCGCAGCAGGCTGGCGAGCAGTTGGTAAATATCCATTCGCAGTGCGTCGGTTTCGCTTAGCGTTGGCATTGCATCGCTCATCGCATTACACCTTTAGTTGCGCGTCAGGGTCGCGTGCCATGGTTTTCCATACGTCTTTTACCCGGCAGTCTTCGCACATTTCCAAGCGCGCCATGGCGTCACCGGCAAAGTAGGGGTGGTTGGCCAGCTTGGCTTTAATGGTGGCAACCGTGCTGGCGGTGGCAAACGGCTTACCACAGCCGATGCATTCGAACGCCGCTTCTTCATGGCAGATATGCCGCGTTACGCGCTCAGACGCAGCAAGGAAGCCAGGCGTCAGGGTGATGGCATCTTCTGGGCAGGCCTGTTCGCAAAGGCCGCACTGAACGCAATCGGCTTCAAGAAAACTCAGCGCTGGCGTATCGCCGCCGGATTTAAGCGCGGGCGTCGGGCAATTGCTGACGCACGCATGGCAAAGCGTACAGGCAGCGCTATTGACGTTAATGCCGCCGTAGGCCGCCCCCTTTGGCACGGCGTGACGCTCACCGCTGGGCGCACCCAACTCGGCTAACCGAGCTAGCACTAAGTTAAGACGTGCGCGTTTGTTCGGCTCGGTAAATGCCAGTGACGTATCGGTGAGGGGCGTTAGGCTCGGCAGTGCGTCGCGCTCGCTGCCAGCGTCTACCGGTAGTAGCTTGATGCGGGTGGTGTCATGGCCGAGTGCGGCAAGCAGCCCGTGGGCCTGGGCGACTTGGTGCTCTAAAAATGCGCTTAATCGGGGCGGCATACCGTCGTGGAGCTGAATACGCACTTCGGCGGCGCCGTTCGCTAATCCGGTTAACCACTGGTCATGCCCGGCCGCTCCCAGCTCTTCCAAGGGCACATCAATCACGTGCCCAGGAGTAGTAACGCCTGCAGCGCGCTCGGCATCCAGCGATTCGTGGGTAATAAAGCGCAATACCGGCACCTCACCACCGGCTTCCCGGTAGGCGGTCAGCCAAGCGGCGAGAGTATCCTGCTGGCGGCGGGTTTCAGGTAGGCGGAACTCAATGGCCCCCGTGGGGCAGGCGCTGGTACAGCTACCCACCCCCTGGCACAGGAAAGGGTCGATCTCGATACGCGACTCAATGCGACCCTGGATGCTGGAAATCGCATCTGCCGGGCAAACATCCAGGCAACGGGTACAGCCTACGTTACCACTGGCGGAGTGGGCACAGAGGTCATTATTAACCTGGAAGTAGCGCGGCTTGTCGAATTCGCCTATCAAGTCAGCAAAACTGTCGAGGGTGTCGCTGCGCTGCTCATTGTTCTGCCACTGCATGGCTACATAGCCAGGCGGCAGTAACTCCACCGCCAAAAGGGGCGTGGCATTTAAGTCCAGTACTACATCGAACGACTCGCGCTCAATCAACGCACGTGCAAGATCAACAGGCTCGTCGCCGTCAAGCACCGCCTTGAACATGCCCAAGTAGCCGCTTATGCGTAGCTTTTCAGACTGGGCACGGGTGAGCGCCTGGGTGGTAAGCATCTCGGTAGCAGCGAACAAGTCGCTGTCATTGATCTCACCATCAGCCTCTGCAGCATTGGGGGCGGTGAACACCAGTGTCAATGACGCAAGCCCGCGCCCTTGCAGAGTACGCGCTGCCTGCCGAGTATCGCGCTCGCTGCCAAGCAGCAACGCATGGCCACGGCTGTGATAAGTCACATTGGCAGGCGTCAAGTTCACCGGCCATGAGATACGCCGACGCACCGTTTCACGAGCGGCCACATTGCGCTGGTCGTCAATCGACGCCAGTTGGATTCGTTGGTTCATGCATTCTCACGGTCAAGAGGTCGTTTTTGTTATAATAAAATAATAAGTTTTTTTTGCCTTTTTGGCATGTACCGCCATTATAACGACGCGGCTTACTTCATCAGCGTATGGTGCCTATCGCGTTTTTGCCACTTCCATTGGTCGTACCGCTGTCAACGCAAGCTTAGCAGGCATATATTAAGCTACTGATTTAAAACACTAGACGCCTTTTTTACGCTCGTCTGGGGCGTGATCGCAAAAATCAGACTGGTCGTCTAGTGGGGCACTTTGTACAAAACTGTCATCGCTAGTGCAAGCGTTTACACCGTCTGCGTTGGCATGGTCCGAGGAATCGTCGTTATCACGGTGCTCTGCACGCTCTAGCGCCTCCTCCGCTTTATTGGCCCAGCGGCGTAGTTTGCCCGCCAGCTCGCTGGCCATAGGCTTTAGCTGCTGGGTGTAGTCAGCATCGTAATCATCCAGCCCGTCGCGTACGTTGTAGTTGCCGGTGGCCCACAGCCGACGCAGCGCACGGCGACGCAGGGCAGCACTGACGCCTGGCACCATAAAGGCGCTGAAATCACTGCCCGCAGGTAGGGTATCCGGGTCAGGTAGCGTGTGATCAAGGCTGCCCGGAGGCGGCGGGGCGGCTACTTTTTGCTCAGCTATTGTTGGCTCAGTCGCTTCTTGCTTTGTAGCCTCTTGCTCAGCAGCTAACGTGGAGCCTCCCTCTTCATGATCGGCAAGCTCCATTTTCTCCTTCTGCTCGACATCCTTCTCGATATCGTCACTTTCAATGCCGCGCTTTTTACGCGACCAGCGCTCCAAACGGCTCACTGCGGCTGCTCCTTGGTCGGCGTCTCTTTACCACGGCCGGCCCCTTTACGTTTTTTCTTACGGGTTTCAACGGGCGCTTCTCCGTGGCGGGCGAGATAATGCTCTATCCACACCTGAATCGCCATCGGCATCGGCGCTTCCAATACCTGTTGCTCGCCATCCAGCCAACCCGCGGCTACATCCTGGCTGGCGGTCACCGCATCCGGCTTAGGGGTCTGTCCGGTAAAACCAGCTCGCACAAACAGGCGCGGCGTCGGCGAGGTTAAGTTAAATCGGTAGGCCGCCCGCTCGGTCATATATAGCTGCAGGTTCAACACGCACTCCCCCTGGTCGCCGGGCACCAGCTCGGCTATGCGCCACTGGGTCAGCGTGAAACTTTTCACCTGCTTGGGCTCTGCCACTAAGGTAACGCTTAACGCACGCAGATTATCACTCATGGAGTTTCACCACCTTAGACCTTGAACGGGTAGACAAGTAAGCCTTTTGAGCGCCATCATCGTCAACTCAGAGTGTTTTACTCAACTATTATTGTTCGCCGTGTTTGCTTAGGCCACACAGCGTATTAGGTATTCAGTGAGGATTGCGGATGCCCGCCCTTCAGTTAAGCCGAGCCCGCTTACCGGCCACGACTACTATTGATGTCATGGATGCCTACGGCGACACCCGCCCGCAGGCTATTGCCGCCGAGCGCGCGCTGACGGTGTATCTTAACAAGCGTGAAATCGTTACCCTGATGACCCTGGGCGACGACCCAGAGGCTCTGGTCGTTGGCTACCTACGCAATCAGGGGCTGCTGAGAAGTGCAGAGGACTTAACCGCCGTCCAGGTCGATTGGGACGTCGAAGCCGCCGTCGTGGTCACCCGCCATCTGCCCGAAGATTTAGAAACTCGCCTAAGCACGCGCACGGTCACCACCGGCTGCGGGCAGGGCACGGTCTTTGGTAAACTCCTAGAGCAAACCTCTCTCACTGCGCTGCCCGAGACACCACTGGCACAGTCCACCCTGTATCAATTATTAACCAACTTGAACACCTATAACGACACCTACCGTAGCGCCGGCGCGGTGCACGGCTGCGCCCTTTGCCATCAGGCAAGGGTGCTGGATTTTGTTGAGGACGTAGGCCGCCACAACGCGGTGGATACGCTGGCGGGCCGCCAGTGGCTGAACCAAGCCGACAGCCGCAGCGCCGACATTTTCTACACCACGGGGCGTTTAACCTCGGAAATGGTGCTGAAAGTGGCGCAAATGGGGATCAGCGTGCTGGTCTCGCGTTCGGGCGTCACACAAAAAGGCGTCGAGCTTGCCGAACGTTTTGGGGTGATGCTGATTGCCCGTGCGAAAGGCAAAAATTTCCAGGCGATCCATGCCGCAGGCCGCCTAACGCTGGACGCGATTCCCCCCAAGCCGCCGAGTGCACGCTCATCCAAGGAGGCAGGCATATGATCGCCAAACACGAGCTCACCGGTATGATCCTCGCGGGCGGAGAAGGCCGTCGCATGGGTGGCCGTGATAAGGGCCTAGAGCCGTTTGCCGGACTGCCGCTGGTGGCGCATACCGTCAAGCGTTTCGAAGGCCAGGTACATGAGCTGGTGATTAACGCCAATCGCAATGGCGATGCGTACGCTCTGTTTGCCGACCGTGTGATCGAGGATGCCGAAGGCGGCTTTAAAGGCCCGCTCATGGGCATTTACAGCGGGCTGCGCGCCGCTTGCACGCCGTGGCTACTGGTAGCGCCCTGCGACTCCCCCGCGCTCCCCCATGACCTAGTGGCGCGAATGGTGGCAGGCATCACTACCGAGAGTGGCGAACACGATATTGCGGTAGCGTTTGATGGCGAGCGCCTGCATCCGGTGGTGGCGCTATTGCGTACAACGCTTGCCGATGACCTGGCCGCCGCGCTGGCAGAGGGTGAGCGCAAAATAGACCGCTGGTACGCCCGCCACGCCTGGTGCCGAGTGGATATGTCCGACTGCCCTGAAGCCTTCGCCAACCTGAATACCGAAGAGGAGAAAGCCCGCTTGGAGCTTGCGCTGACCCCGCCTTCCCAGGAGGCGCCATGAGCCTGTCGTGTTTTGAGCTTGGCGAGCAGATGCTCAGCGTTGATGCTGCCCGCGATGCGCTGATGACACTGGTTGAGCAACCGGTAGCGGTAGAGCGGGTCGCGCTAGGCAGCGCCTACGGCCGCAGGCTCGCTACCGATATCACCGCGCCTATTAACGTGCCACAGAATACCAATGCGGCGATGGATGGCATCGCCGTGGCTTGGCCAAAGCAGCCGCCCTTTCAAACCCAATGGCCTGTTGCGGGCGATGCCTTCGCCGGGCAAGCGTATGAAGGCGAGGTGCCTCCAGGCTGGTGCGTGCGTATTACCACCGGCGCACCGCTGCCCAGCGGCACCGATACCGTGATTATGCGTGAACAGCTCGTAGAGGGTGATACTAGCGTGGCCGTTAACTCCCCCGAGCGGGTCAACGTCGGCCAGAACGTGCGCCAAGCCGGAGAAGACATTACCCAGGGCGCGGTGGCCCTTGCAGCCGGTACCCGCCTAGACGCTGCCAGCATGGGGCTGGTGGCCTCGCTGGGCTATGCCGAGGTCGCGGTGTACCAGCGCCCCAGGGTAGCCATCTTCTCCACCGGTAACGAGGTCACGCCCCCGGGCGAGCCGCTACCCAGCGCAGGTATTTACGATACCAACCGTTTTACGCTGATAGGAATGCTCAGCGAGCAAGGGGCCGACGTGGTGGATTTGGGTATTCTTCCCGATGACCCGCACGCCATTGAGCGCGCGCTGGCAGACGCAGCGACGCAGTGCGATTTGGTGATCACCAGCGGCGGCGTCTCCGTGGGTCAGGCGGACTACACCCGCGAGGCGCTGGAAACGCTGGGGCAGCTTGCCTTTTGGCGGGTAGCACTGCGCCCTGGCCGCCCGATGGCCTGCGGCCAGCTAGGCGACTCCCGCACGCCGTTTGTGGGGCTACCCGGCAACCCAGTGGCCGTAATGGTCACCTTCAGCCAGTTTGTGGTGCCGCTTTTGCAACGGCTCCAGGGGCAGCCCCCCGTGCCACCACAACGGCTAACCGCGATTGCCCAAGCGCCGCTAAAAAGCCGCCTGGAACGCAGCGACTTTCTGCGCGGCATTTATACTTGTGATGACCTGGGTGTGCTGCATGTTCGCAGCACCGGCGCCCAGGGCTCGGGCATTTTGACTTCCATGGTGATGGCCAACTGCTTAATTGAGCTAGGCGATGACCAAGCAGACGTCCAGCCAGGCGAGACGGTCTGCATTCAACCTATAACGAGCTGGCAATGACCGAACAACTGATTGACGATTTTGGCCGCCGTGTCCGCTACGTTCGTATCTCCGTCACGGACCGCTGCGACTTCCGCTGCGTGTACTGCATGAGCGAGGAGATGACCTTTCTTCCCCGCGCCCAAGTACTCACACTGGAAGAGTTAGCGATGGTGGCACGCGCCTTCACCGAGTTGGGCGTCGAGAAGATTCGCTTAACCGGCGGCGAACCGCTAGTGCGCAAAGGGATTGAGCAACTGGTAGACGAGATTGGCAGCCTGCCGGGGCTAGACGATTTCACCATGACCACCAACGGCGCCAGCCTACGCAAACATGCCAAGCGGCTGTACGAAGGCGGCCTGCGCCGACTCAATATCAGCCTCGACTCCTTGAACCCCGAGCGCTTTCGGCAGCTTACCCGCACCGGCGACTTGGCCAAGGTAATCGATGGCATTCACGCGGCCCAAGAGGCTGGCTTCCAGCGTATCAAGCTGAACGCGGTGATTTTAAAAGGGCGCAACGAGGACGAAGTACTCGACCTGGTGACCTTTGCCCGCCAGGAAGGGTTGGATATCAGCTTTATTGAGGAGATGCCCCTGGGCGATGTCTCGGATCACTCCCGGGCAGAGACGTTCTACTCCAGCGACGATGTTCAGGCGTTGATCGAAACCCGCTACCCGCTAACGCCCACCACCGAGAGCACCCCGGGGCCCTCGCGCTATTTCAAGATGGCCGACAGCGACAGCCGAGTTGGGTTTATTTCGCCCCACAGCCACAATTTCTGCGATAGCTGTAACCGCGTTCGGGTAACGGTAGAGGGCCGCCTGCTGCTCTGCCTCGGCAACGAGCACTCGGTCGACCTGCGTGCTGTGCTGCGCCGCCACCCTGGCGATATGCAGGCGCTGAAAACCGCTATTATCAACGCGCTGCCGCTCAAGCCCGAGCGCCACCATTTCACCACCGATGGCGATGTACAGGTGGTACGTTTTATGAACATGACCGGAGGTTAACCGTTGGCAGCTGCCCCATGCGTTCCCGTTCACATCGTCACCGGCTTTTTAGGAAGCGGTAAAACCACGCTTATCCACAGCCTAATCGAGCAAAAGCCTGTGGATGAAAAATGGGCCATTCTGGTCAACGAGTTTGGTCAGATCGGTATTGACCAAGCCATGTTCGAGACCCGCGACGATGTGGTGGTGAAGGGTTTACCCGGTGGCTGCCTATGCTGCCAACTAGCGTTTGTGCTCCAGGCTGCCCTGGTCAATTTATTGGCACGCAGCAAGCCCGACCGAGTCATTATCGAGCCCTCCGGCCTCGGCCACCCTGCTGGTCTGCTCGACTTACTGCGCGGCGAAGCGTTTCAAGACGTGGTAGAAGTGCAGGATATTATCGCTACGCTTGACCCCAGGCGCTTGGATGAAGCGCGGGTGCGTGAGCACGATACCTTCCAAGACCAGCTCCATATGGCCGATGCCATCGCTATCACCATGGGTGACCAGGCAAGCGCGGCTCAGCATCAACAAGCGCAGGAATTTATCGACGGGCTCTGGCCGCCGCGCAAATGGGTGCATACCGTTGAGGCGGGAGGGCTGCCCGTGGCACTGCTCTTAGGCAGCGGCCAAGCTCGCCAGGAACAGCAGCCCGCCATGCCTCAAGCGCATCAGGCACTGGCTGCCAGCCCCAGCCTAGAAGGCGCTTTTTTCGACTTCCCTCCACCGCCTGGACAGCCCCAGCAGCAAACCGCCAGCGCCCTTGGCTACACCAGCACGGGCCTGCGCTGGCACCCCACTGAGCGCTTTGACCTTGACCGCCTTGCCATGTATTTGAGCGAACTACCCTCCTCCGCGCGGGTAAAAGGGGTCTTCCACACCGCGGATGGTTGGAAACAGCTTAACCGTGCGGAGGGTGCCTTAAGCGTAGCCAGCAGCGCCTGGCGGCAAGACTCACGGCTTGAGGTGATTACTCCCGAGAGTGTTGAGCATTCCGAACTGCTCTCCACACTTCACGCCAAGTTGAACCATGCCAAGCTGAGTCCATCAGGTGCGCGACTGAGCTAATAAGGCCGATTCGATCTCTGCTGCAGGCGCAGGGCGGCCGAAAAGATATCCCTGAAAAGCGTGGCAACCATGCGCTAGTAGCCACGCTTGTTGTTCACTCGTTTCCACGCCTTCTGCAATCACATCCAGGTGTAAGCTCTTCGCCAAGGCGATGGTACTCTCTACAATCGCTGCATTCGCCTTGCTGTCTAGCACTTGCTGTACGAAAGATTGATCTATTTTTAGCTGATCCAACGGCAGTTGAGCTAAGTAGGCAAGAGACGAGTATCCGGTGCCAAAGTCGTCTAGCGAAAAGCGCACCCCCTTGGCTTTCAAGCTGAGCATCTTATCCCGTGCGTCGTCGCGCGCTGCCACGAAAAGCGTCTCAGTCACTTCTAATTTTAGCTGCTCTAAAGGCACTTGCGTGCGCTCAAATACCTGTTCCACCCGCTGCAAAAAATCACTTTCACGGAACTGCAGCGGGCTAATATTAACCGAGATGGTCAGTCTATCTAGTAGCGGTATATCTGCCCACTGAGCGAGCTGGCGACAGGCCTCTTCCAGTACCCATTCGCCTACATCGTTAATCAGCCCGGTGGTTTCCAGCAGCGGTATAAACTCACCGGGTGAGACCATGCCACGCTCAGGATGATGCCAGCGCAGCAGAGCTTCTACCCCGGTTAATTTGCCCTGGCTGTTAACCTGAGGTTGGTAGTGCAGCTGCCACTGCTGATTCTCCATCGCTTGGCGCAAATCTGCCTCTAGCTTTACCTTAGCCAGCAGAACGGCTTGCATGGAAGGATCAAAGAAACGCAGCGCCTGCCGACCGCTGGATTTAGCCTGAGAGAGAGCCATATCCCCCTGTTGCAGGTAATCATCCGCGCTGAGCTGGCTATCCGACATAATCGTAATGCCCACACTCGCCGTTACGGTAGCACTCTCATCTCCCACTTTGATTGGCTCATCCAGCGCTGCTAACAGCTTTTGAGCAATATGCTCAGCCAGTTTTTGAGTTTGCCGGGGGCTACCGTCCATCCCTTCAATCAGCACTGCAAACTCATCGCTCCCCAGCCTTGCTAGGGTGTCGGTATCCCGTAGCATTTGCCCAAAGCGGCGAGCAATGCTCTGCAACAGTTGGTCACCGGCATGGTGGCCCAAGGTGTCGTTAACGTGATTAAAGTTATCAATATCAATCAGAATTAATGCACCGCAGCGCTGATGGCGGTTCAGCTCTTTTAGCGCTGTGCCAATACGGTCAATAAACAGCCGCCGGTTAGCGAAACCCGTAATGGGGTCATAAAAAGCAAGCTGGTGGATCTCCTGCTCGGCCGCCTTGCGCTCACTGATATCACTCATCGTGGCAACGTAGTTCGTGAGGTTACCGTCGGCATCATACACTGCACTAATCGTCAGCCACTCAGGGAACAGCTCGCCGTTTTTACGCTGATTCCAAATTTCCCCTTCCCAGCTACCCGTTTCTGCAACGCTGTTCCAAAGTCGCCGATAGAACGTGGCATTATGGTGTCCAGAGCTGAACATGCGCGGATTTCTGCCGATCATCTCCTCGTCGCTATAACCAGTAATACGCTTAAAGGTGTCGTTGACTTTAAGGATATTGCCCCGCGCATCGGTCACCATAATGCCTAAATGCGCCTGAAACGCAGCGGCAGCTATTTGCAGCTCAACCTCGGCACGCTTCGCGTCGGTAACATCACGGGTCACAGAGGGTACTCCTTCAAAATGATCTGTCTTGCTCGCCAGGGGCTGGCTGCAGCATAAAAATAGCGTTGATTCTGCGCTCTGGGTAAAAGAATCTTAAAACAATACTTGGTGGGGTAGCTGCACACGGCAGCTAAAGACAACGTCAAACGCTCTTACTAGCGGTGTTAGCACTGCTCAACTTAACCTCCTAACCGCCATGCAGTGACGGTGATTACCAGTTATCGCCTTCTGGGTTCATGCTGGCAGAGCTTATCAGACTCCGCCAGTCTTGCTTTGCCCGCTTGTAGCATTGCAAGCAGCGTTCACGACGCAGACAAAGCCTTGAAAGCGCCTTACAGCACTACCTCGTATCCTTCAAACTTGGGTGGGCCAAGATAGATGCCCTCCGGCGCTTTGGCATTAGCATGAGCCTTGCGGAAGGCCTCTGACTTGGTCCAGGCGCGGAAGGCCTCTTCGGACTCCCACACGCTGTGAGAGATAAAAACGGTATGATCTTCCTGACTTTCGCCCTGCAGCATTTGAAACTGCTTGAAGCCCGGCACTTCGTCCAAGTGGGAATCGCGGTTGCGCCACACTTCTAGAAAATCTTCTTCGCGGCCTGGGGCAATCCGAAAACGGTTCATGGCGATATACATTATGACGCTCCTGTTAAACGGTTCCTACTGAATTGGTGACGCAAATGCTGTTTGATGTCCAGGAAAGCTGACTTATCAAGGCTCAACGCCTACCCTGTTTGACATCTAATATCTGAGTGTGCATAACCACCCATTGACTCACAAGGACTTTCCCATGCACGGCCTAGTTACTCGTTTTTCTGCAGGCATGCCATCTGGCTCATTAACGTGGCGTTTATGGGTAAGTTTAAGTATTGCGCTATTGCTCTCCGGCTGCGCCACCTTTGCGCCTAACCCACCTCAGGATCAGACCAACATCTGCGAAATTTTCCGCGAGCAACCCAGTTGGTACGACTACGCCCAGGAGTCCCAGGCGAAGTGGGGCACTCCTATCTCAACCCAGATGGCGTTTATTCAGAGAGAATCTTCATTTCGAAGCCATGTACGCCCCGAGCGCAAATATTATCTTGGCTTTATCCCCGGCCCGCGTCCCTCTTCCGCTAAAGGCTACGCCCAAGCCCAAGATCCGGTATGGGGCGAGTACGAAGACCAAGCGGGCAGCCTGTTTGCCCGGCGCACGCACATGAAGCACGCCACCGACTTCATTGGCTGGTATAACGCCCGCACTCATGCCCAAACAGGTATTTCATTGAACAACCCCGAACACCTCTACTACGCCTACCATGAGGGTGCCGGGGGCTACCAGCGGGGCACCTACCGCAATAAACCCCATGTATTAAATGCAGGCCGGCAAGTGGCTAGCCTCGCGCACCGCTACCAGACTCAGCTCAACAGCTGCCAAGCAGAGTTTCAGTGCCGCAAGTTCTATCAGGTGTGGCCGTTCTGTCGTAATTAGCCGCTCTGTCGTAGTCAAACGTTAACACAAGGGTTGAAGCATTTTATCAAGGACTCGCTCTCGTACTCTCTATACTGGCCTTATCTAACACTGGAGGTCGCCATGGATTACCATCACTACCGCGAAGCCCTTGCAACTACGCTTGCCCAAAGCGAACTACCCTTTGCACACGCTGAGTACCAAGCGCGCCTTGAGAAAGTGCGCCATGCCATGGCCCAGCGCGAGCTAGACGCACTGCTGCTGACCGACCCCGCCGATATTAACTATTTAACCGGTTATCACACCTTTGAGGTGTCGGTTCATGCCTGCTTGGTCTGTACGCAGGAGAAGCTTGTTCTCCAGGTGGCCTCAATTGAAACAGGTGCTGCGGTAGTGACCGCCCGTGTCGACGAGATTATCGGCTACCGGTGGGAAAACCTCGATGAAATCATCGCCCCGCTGGCCGACCTGTTAACCCCCTGCCCACGCATTGGCATTGACGGCTGGAGCAGCGGGCTGCGGGTCGGCGTGATGGACGCACTGGCCCAGGCGGTAGGTAAAGAGCGCTTTTATGAGGCGGGCGACCTGCTCGATGCTATCAAGATCGTCAAAAGCAGTGCCGAGCTTGAGATGCTCAAAGAGAGCGCCCGCATTACCTCTGCCGGTTTAGACGCGGCCATCGCTGCCATTCACCCCGGCATGACCGATAACGACATCGCCGCCATCGGCGCGAAGGCACTGCTCGAAAACGGCAGCGAATTTATGAGCCTGCAACCTATCGTGACCAGCGGACATCGCATTGGGGTGATTCACGTTAACCATAAGCGCCGTGTGATTCAGGCCAACGAGCCGGTGTTTTTAGAGTTTGGCGCGGCGTATCAACGCTATACCGCTCCGATGATGCGCACCGCTGTAACCGGCTCCCCAAGCTCAGCCCTCACCGCCACTCAGGACCTGTGCCGGTCTATCTTTGAAACACTGTGCGAGACGATGCGCCCCGGCCACTCCTTTGATGCCGCCGCCCAAGCCGCCGATGCGTTGCTCGCCCCTCAGCGCGACCAGCTCTTCTTCTCCGGTGTGTTTGGCTACGCTGTTGGGGCTCAATTTCCGCCTAGCTGGGTAGAAGGCACGGGCTACATTGCTAAAGGCCAAACGCGCACCTTTGAAACCAACATGGTGTTTCATTTACCGCTCTGCCTGCGGGTGCCCGGCCAATGGGGCGTTGGCTTGAGCGATACCGTGGTGGTCACCGAGCAGGGTGCCAAGCCGCTTACCAACAACGATTGGCAGCTCTACCGGGCAAGCGATACACCAGCCTAAAAATAGCCTGTGATTGACAGCACGATTAAGGGAGGCTATCTTCACCAAAGATGCAAATGAGAAACAATCTCTTTATCTGCCCTAGCATGGGTAGATAATAGATAGGTAAAGAGCCATTGAGGTAAAGGGACGTCACATGACCAGTGAGCAGCGCCAGCTTCGTCAAACCCTGCTGTTTTTACGCACATCGTTTGAAGCCGTTCAGCACTCGATTGCCGGACGGCTGGAAGACCCGCTGCCCTGTTGGCTAGACACCAGCATGCTCTCGATGCTTTCCCGAGAGCTAACTCGCTGCTGCCAGCAGGCCAAACCCCTGTTCGCACCTGCGGTCGTCGAGCAGCTCTTTATCGCCTCGCAGCAGTGTGACCTGCTGCTAAAACAGTGCCCCGGCGTGCTCAGCAGCGCCGTCTGCCACCGCCAGCTCGGCGCGATTATGCTGCCGCTGACCAGCGCTATCGGCCAAATCGACACTCCCGCCAAACGCCGCTGGCCTTGGCAGCGGCGCTAACAACGCCTGCCTATAACTGAAAACCCCGCCAACATTTCCTTGGCGGGGTTTTGTTTTGCGCGCCACGTCCCCATTAACACGAGCATGGCATCGTCGTTGGCGCTTACTAGTAAACTGGTCTATTCTATGCGCCACGATGACACTAACCACATCAAAAGGAGTTTGCCCTATGGCGTATGAAACGCTATTTACCCCCATCTCGCTGGGTAGCCTGACGATTCCCAACCGCGTCATCATGGCACCACTGACCCGAGCGCGCACGCCGGATAGCGTGCCGGGCAAGATGCAGGAAGCCTATTACGGTCAGCGCGCTGGTGCGGGCTTAATCATCAGCGAAGCCACCAATATCTCTCCCACGGCCCGTGGCTATGTGTACACCCCCGGCATCTGGACCGATGAGCAGGAAGCAGGCTGGAAGGGTGTGGTAAATGCCGTTCACGCCAAAGGTGGCCGCATAGCTCTGCAGTTATGGCACGTAGGCCGCGTTTCCCATGAAATGGTGCAGCCCAACGGCCAGCAACCGGTAGCACCCAGTGCGCTGAAAGGCGAAGGCGCCCAGTGTTTTGTTGAATTTGAAGACGGTACCGCTGGCCAGCACCCCACTAGCACGCCCCGCGCCCTGGAAACCGACGAAATTCCCGGCATTGTAGATGACTACCGCCAAGCGGCCATCCGCGCCAAGCGTGCTGGGTTCGATATGGTCGAAGTCCACGCCGCCAACGCTTACCTGCTGAACCAATTCCTGGCCACCGGCACCAACCAGCGTACCGACCAGTACGGCGGCTCATTGGAGAACCGTGCCCGCTTCCCGTTGGAAGTGGTTGATGCCGTGGTGGAAGTCTTTGGTGCTGACCGCGTTGGCATCCGCATGACACCGTTTATCGAGCTATTCGGCTTGACCGACGACGAGCCAGAAGCCATGGCATTCTACATGGCAGAGCAGCTCTCCAAGCGCGGCCTGGCTTATCTGCACCTGAACGAGCCTAACTGGGCGGGTGGCGATATCACCTTCCCCAACGGTTTCCGCGAGCAGATGCGTGAGCGCTTTAGCGGCAGCCTGATTTACTGCGGTAACTACGACGCCGAGCGCGCCGAGGCACGCATCAACGAAAACACCGCCGACGCCGTAGCCTTTGGCCGCCCCTACATCGCTAACCCGGATCTACCGGAGCGCTTCCGCGTGAACGCCCCGCTCACCAAGCCGAACCACGAAACGTTCTATGGCGGCGATGAGAAGGGCTACACCGACTATCCCTTCATGGATAACGGCTATGACCGCATAGGGTAAGCCGAGACACTAGCGCCATCACCGCTCGGGCTCCCTCTCAAGGGAGCCCAAATCATTGGCTAGCGGCGCAACTACACCACGCCATTACACCACGCCTTGGCTGCGCAGGTAGTCGTCGTAGCTGCCGCTGAAATCGACAATGCCATCCGGCTGCATGTCGATGATGCGCGTGGCGAGGCTGGAGACGAACTCGCGGTCGTGGCTGACGAACAGCAGCGTGCCGGGGTAGTTCTCCAGCGCTAGGTTGAGCGCTTCGATGGATTCCATATCCAGGTGGTTGGTGGGCTCGTCCATCAGCAGCACGTTGGGGTTGGTGAGGGTCAGTTTGCCGAACAGCATGCGCCCCTGCTCGCCGCCCGAGATCACCTTCACCGATTTGTTGATGTCGTCGCTGGAGAACAGCATGCGGCCTAACGCGCCGCGTACCACCTGCTCGCCGCCTTTGGTCCACTGGCCCATCCACTCGAATAGCGTGGCATCCACGGCGAAGTCATCGGCGTGGTCTTGGGCAAAGATGCCTAGCTCAGCGGCATCGGTCCACTTCACTTCACCGGCATCCGGGCGTAGATCACCCGCCAGGGTTTTCAGCAGCGTGGTTTTGCCGATGCCGTTGGGGCCGATAATGGCAATGCGCTCGCCCGCTTCGACGGTCATGGAGAAGCGCTTGAACAGTGGCTCGCCGTCGTAGCCTTTGGTAATCGCCTCCACGTTTACCGCGTTGCGGTGGATCTTCTTGTTTTGATCGAAGCGGATAAACGGGCTCACCCGGCTGGAGGGTTTGATGTCCTCCAGTTTGATCTTGTCGATCTGGCGCGCCCGCGAGGTGGCCTGCTTCGCTTTAGACGCGTTGGCCGAGAAGCGGCTAACGAACTGCTGCAGCTCGGCAATTTGCGCCTTCTTCTTGGCGTTGTCCGCATGCTGACGTTCACGGGCAGCAGTGGCCGCCGTCATGTAGTCATCGTAGTTACCGGGGAACAGGGTAATTTCGCCGTAATCCAGGTCCGCCATGTGGGTACACACGCTGTTCAGGAAGTGGCGGTCGTGGGAAATAATCACCATCGTGCTGCTGCGCGCTTTTAGAATCTCTTCCAGCCAGCGGATGGTGTTGATATCCAAGTGGTTGGTAGGCTCGTCCAGCAGCAGCACGTCCGGGTCGGAGAACAGCGCCTGGGCCAGCAGCACGCGCAGCTTCCAGCCAGGGGCGACTTCGCTCATGGGACCGGTGTGCTGCTCGATAGGAATACCCAAGCCCAGCAGCAGCTCGCCCGCGCGGGATTCGGCGGTGTAGCCATCCAGCTCGGCGTAGCGTACTTCTAAATCCGCCACGGCCATGCCGTCCTCTTCGCTCATCTCAGGCAGCGAGTAGATGCGCTCGCGCTCGGCGGCGACTTTCCACAGCTCGGCGTTGCCCATGATGACGGTGTCGATCACCCGCTCGTTCTCATAGGCGAACTGGTCCTGGCGCAGCTTACCCAGCCGAGTACTGCTATCCAGCATCACCTGCCCAGAGGAGGGCTCCAGCTCGCCACCGAGAATCTTCATAAAGGTGGACTTACCGCAACCATTCGCGCCAATCAAACCGTAGCGATTGCCGTTATTAAATTTGACGGAAACATTTTCAAACAGGGGCTTGGCCCCAAACTGCATGGTGATATTGGCGGTTGCGATCAAGATAGAGGCCCTGGTTGGCGAGGGAAGTGGCGAAATAGCGCGTGTGGGAAAGCGAGCACGCTTGCAAAAGCCCGCGATTCTACGCGCCTTTGGGCAACGTTACACCTCCCTGGCAAGCCTCCCTTTACCGGCCCTTTTGGGGCTGCGCGGCCATTTCGAGCAGAAAACGTTCCCCGTCAAGCGCTTGGCGCAGGCGCGAGTGGAGAATTTCAACAATTCCCTCGTGCTCTCCTACCAGCGCGGTGGTCGTGACGTTCAACCCGCAGTGGCGCTGCTCGGCGGCGGCGCAAATTTCAGCGATATCACCGCCCTCACCGGCATGGCGCCCTGGCGAGAGAAACAGCATCGCCAGCACCACTTCCCCACTGCTGAATTCGGGGGTATCCAGCAAATGCTCCAACAGTGGCTCGTTAAAGCGGTACTCGTCACCTTCCCGGCGCTCCATGGAGGCGGCCGCCACACAGCGCGCTTCATCACCCAGCAGCACGCTTAACTGCCCGGCTAGGCGGTTACGTACAGCGGTGACCTCGGGGATCGGGCTACCGTGATCCACCAGCGCTACCTTGGCCGCGCCCTTGCCAGGCAGTTGGGCGCGCACGTGATCGGCCAGTAGCCTGGCTAAGCGCAGGTCGTTATTCCCCAGCTCATCCACCAGCGGCTGCGCAACCCGCACCATCACGTTAGGAAAGCGTGCCTGCAGCGCGGCCATACGCTCCGGCAGGTAACCGGTTAGCGCTTTGCTGGGGCCGAAGAAAAACGGCAGCACGATAATCTCGGTCGCACCTGCCTCGGCGCTGCGTTCGGCAGCGGGGCCTAACGTAATGGCCGGAATGCCATCAACCTCTTCTGGGGAAATTTTATTGGAGTGCAACAGCGAGGCCGCTTGAACGGTCTCCCCCAGCGTCTCGCTCAACACCGCCGCCACGCGGCGCAGGTTGTGGGTCGCTTGGGGCCGCAAGGAGCCGTTATCAACCAGAAAAATAGCGCGCATACAGGTTTCCTTTCTAAATAGGGGCGTTGGTTACTCGTCGACCCACTCACCGTAGCGGTGTTATGAACAACGTACTCTGCCTTTCGCTATGAAAAAAAGTAATTGGCTGGCAAATCAATCGTATAACCCGGATGATAAATTACCGTTAACGCCATGCGCGTACAGCCACTTTGGTCACAAATGTAGATCGCTTATGTTGCTTGATACCACGACGTTAAACCAGCAAAGAAACTTCTTCGACGGCCATGCGGATATCTGGCTCTTTGGCTACGGTTCGCTGATTTGGAAGGCCGATTTTGACTATTTAGAGCGCAGGCCTGCGGCGATTACCGGCTGGGCGCGGCGCTTTTGGCAAGGTTCCCACGACCACCGCGGCACGCCAGAAGCGCCGGGGCGTGTGGCGACGCTGATTCGTGCCGAAGGCGCGGTATGCCACGGTATGGCCTATCGCATCACCCCAGAGGTGTTGGCACCGCTGGATGTGCGAGAGAAAAACGGCTATCTGCGGGAAAAAGTTACGCTGACCTTTCTGGATGAGACGGGCAACCCCGATGCCACCCAAGCGCCCACTGACGGATTGATTTACCTGGCCAGCGACGACAACCCAGCATTTTTAGGTGACGCGCCGCTGGCCGAGATTGCCCGGCAAATTGCCCAGGCCCACGGCCCCAGCGGCCCTAACAGCGCCTATTTGCTGAATCTGGCCCAAGCGCTGCGCGAGTTGGGCACCGAGGATGCGCATATTTTTGCCCTGGAAGAGCAGCTACAACGTTACCAGTAGCGCGGATAGCGACGGTGGCGCGCTAAGTTATTCACCAGTATCGCTACCACCAACATAATGATGCTGCCAGAGCCAATAGGCATCAATGGATACCACCATCCCAACTGATGCACGCTGCTGCCACCCGCCACAGCAATCAGCGCGGCGGCCGCTCCTGGTGGGTGCACCGTATGGGTCAGTTGCATCAACAGGATGGAGAGCGATACCGCCAATGCCATGGAAAGAGGCGTTGCGCCCAGCCACTGGTAGCAGCATACGCCCACACAGGCGGAGAGCACGCTGCCGAATAGCACATGGCTAGGCTGGGCAAACGGGCTTTCCGGTGCAGCGTAAATCAATACCGATGTTGCCCCAAAAGAGCCCACGATAAGTAGTTGATGCGAGAGCCACTCGGCGCTTAACCAACAAATGAGCGCCATGCCACTAAACGCTCCAAGCCAGGACCAGCAAGCATCCTGCCAGCCGACTCGAGGGCGCGCCGTTCGTTCTCCCCGCATCTTGCCAAGATACGTCTTCATCGCACTCGCCTTTGCACAAAAAGGGGGCAAATGATGACAAAATGCTCCAAACAAGCAAATGACAATGCGTCATCTGCTCATGAAACACATTCAAGAAGCCGAATCTCTCAGCTGTTGATAAGCGCTACATCATCAGCCACGACAGGATAAATAGCCCAATCAGCGTGCGTAGAATGCCGCCAATGAGGGAGCCGCGCAGAAACGCCCGCAATCCGCCCCATAGCACCAGCAGGCCAATAAGCAGTACCGCTAAGCTCAAGAAGGAGTCGCTAATCCCCAGCGACCGAGTCAGCCCACCGATAAAGTCGTCAAACGCACCAAAAAAGTTGGTGAAGATGCCCACCAAGAACTTCACTACGACGCGAATGACTTCACCAATCGCTTCGCCGATGCCCTCAAAAAATCCGTTTGCCTGCATGCGCGTTGGTCCGTTGCTGGAAGGTAGGGAATATTGTCGGTGAAAACACACGGTCTAGCAAAGCGGCACTATTGAAGGCTTCCACCTTTCGCCTATTTCCTTTTTGTCTCTGTCGCGTTAAAACACTCACCAGATAATCGCGGGAGAGACTGGTGTTCTCCACCAGCGCCGAAGGAGCAACGACCCCGGAAACTCTCAGGCCCACGGACCGCGACTGCAGATGTCTTTATACGTTCCGAAGAGCGGTTGATGACGGCGTCACTCAGCCCACCGAAGGAGCAAGCGCTTCACTATTGATGCGTGAATCTCTCAGGTTCCATGACGGAAGGGGTACACCTAGCCATCACTTGGCCGGGAGTATCGCCCGACGCTCATACAATCTGTGGAGAGACTCATGCAACGCATTGCAGTGATTGGCGGTGGTATCACCGGTATTACCAGCGCCTACGCCCTCGCTAAACGCGGTTTCGATGTAACCGTGTTTGAAAAACATCGCTACGCCGCGATGGAAACCTCCTTTGCCAACGGCGGGCAGCTCTCCGCCTCCAATGCTGAGGTATGGAACCACTGGCCCACGGTCATCAAAGGCCTGCGCTGGATGCTGAAAAACGACGCGCCGCTGCTCGTCAACCCTCGCCCTACCTGGCACAAGCTGAGCTGGTTCTCAGAATTCATCGCCGCTATTCCCCGCTATGCCGACAATACCACCGAGACCGCTCGCCTCGCGATTGCTGCCCGGGAACACCTGTTCCAGTGGGCCAAGGACGAGCAGATCGATTTCGATGTGAAGCACAAAGGCATTCTGCATATCTATCGCGATAAAGCCGGCTACGAACATGCCGCCAAGGTCTCGCAACTGCTAAGCAAAGGCGGGCTTGAGCGCCGCGCGGTGACCCCAGAAGAGATGCGCGCTATCGAACCCACACTGGCTGGCAGCTATTACGGCGGTTTCTTTACCGAAAGCGACGCCACGGGGGATATCCATAAGTACACCAATGGATTGGCGAACGCAGCCGCCAAACGGGGTGTGCATCTTAACTACGGCCATCAAGTCACCGACCTGGGGGCGGATGAGAACAGCGCGTGGGTTAGCGCTTCGGTGGACGGCGAAGAGGTGCGGCACAGCTTCGATAGCGTGGTGGTGTGTGCTGGTATTGGCAGCCGCGCCATTGCCGCGAAGCTGGGCGATCGGGTGAATATCTATCCGGTCAAAGGCTACTCCATCACCGTACAGCTGGACGACGAAGCCTCACAGCTGGCCGCGCCAACGGTGAGCCTGCTGGATGACGAGACCAAACTAGTGACCAGCCGTCTGGGCAACGACCGCTTCCGCGTGGCCGGTACCGCCGAGTTTAACGGCGCGAACCGCGACATCCGTAACGACCGCATTCAGCCGCTGGTGCGCTGGGTAGAGCAGTGCTTCCCTGGCGTCAGCACCCAGCGCGTAGTGCCTTGGGCAGGCCTGCGCCCGATGCTGCCGAACATGCTACCCAAAGTGGGCCCAGGACGCCTGCCCACGGTGTTCTATAACACGGGGCACGGCCATTTGGGCTGGACGCTCTCCGCTATTACCGCCGAAATGCTGGCGGACGCGGTGGATCACTCCGCCACCGCCTCTTTCGCCGCCACACCCGCTAAAAACTGATCAACGATAAAGGGGCCGCTTGGCCCCTTATCCTCTCCTTTGCTCTTGACGCGCAGTGAGCGCTTAACTGGCGATGCTATGGCATCAGCTCTGGCTGCTTTCACCACCAGAAGACGCCACCCACAGCCGATAGAGCGCTGGCGTGAAGAAAAACGACACCAGCGTAGCTAGCAGTAGTCCAAAACCCACCGTTTGGGCAAACGGCGGCCATAGGCCACCGGCAGCGACCATCAGCGGAATCAATCCGGCAAAGGTGGTGATGGTGGTAGACACAATATGCCGGCTCGTGGGGCCGCTGATGACCGCGAGCATGGCTTCCGTATTGCCTTGCCGGGCAGCGTCATCGTCATCAAAGGCGGCAATAATGATAATCGTGGCATTGATGGCGACGCCCACCAAGCCCATCACACCGACAATAATCACGAAGCCAAACGCATGGCCGCTCAGCAGCAGCGCTACTATCCCCATGCCCATGGCCTGGGCGCCGGCAATAAACACAATGGCAGCGCGGCGGAAGGAGTTAAACGCCAGCACCACCGTAGCCACCATCGCAATCACCAGTAACACCACCGATGCCAGCAGTTGACCGACCGCCTCATCGCGCTCGGCGGCTTCCCCGCCGATCTCGAGGCGATACCCGGCTGGCAACGTCAGCTCACCTTTCTCAAGCGCCGCCTGAAGCTTGGCATCCAGCTGCGCCATGGATACTGCCGGTAGCGCATCGGCCACTAAATAGCCTTGCACCAGCTGCACACGCTCGGCATTGCGGCGGGTAATCACACTCCAGGAGGGGGCGAGGTAGCTTTCGGCCACGGCGGCTAACGGCAAACCCTCGCTGGCCTGGTCACTCACCAGGCGCAGTGCGGCAAGCCGCTCAGCATCGGTACGCCACTCATCCGCATAACGCACTCGCACCGGCAGCTGCTGCGTATCTTCCAACAACATACCGGCAGGCTGGCCGGAGAGCGCGGCACCCACCTGCTCCGCTAGGTTCTGCGGTGTCAGCCCGACATCGCCCAGCGCGGTGTGGTCGATATCAAGCATGAGCCGGGGCAGGTCACGCTGCATTCCTGCGCGCACGTGGGTGACCTGGGGTAGCTGATGCATCAGGCCCGCCAGCTCCAGCCCCAGGGATGAAAGCACCTCCAGGTCATCGCCATACACACGTAGCTCAATGGGCGCTTTAAAGGGTGGCCCCTGCTCGTATTTACGCACGACGCTCTGGGCTTGGGGAAAGCGTCGGTCAAGGGCTTGCTGCAGCCGCGGCACCTGCTGATTGGTGACTTCTAACGACTCCGTATCGACGATCAGATGCAGAAACGCGGGGTTGTTATCCTCATGGGTCAACACGTTGTAATACATCATCGGCGCACTTTCACCGATAAACGAGGAGACGCGCACCACGCCCGGCAGCTCGCGCACCATGCCGTCTACTTCGTGGGCCAACGCTTCTGTTTTGGCAATGCTGCTGGCAGCGGGCAGGCGTATTTCAATGTGGAACTGGTCGCGGTCAGCGGGTGGGAAGAACGCCACGTCTAGCGTCGGCATCAGCGCCATTCCGCCCACCGGCACGCATAGGGTGATCACCATCGCCGCGACAGGGTAGCGCAGGGCGCTGCGTACCGCGCCGCGAAACGCCCACTTCATCGCGCTATCCCGCGGGGCGGGCGGTTTGGCGGCTACCTTGGCCAGCAGCATGGGGGATAGCGCGGGCACCAGCAGTAGCGAAACCAGATAAGAGCTGACCAGCGCCACCATCACCGCCATGGCGAGCGGCCCGACAAACTCCCCAGCGGGGCCTGGCATCAGCACGATGGGCATAAAGGCTAAAATGGTGGTGAGCGTGCTGGCGAGCAGCGGCACCGCTAAATGGCGCAGCGCATCGCGGGTGGCGGCCAGCGCGGAATCCCCTTGGAGGAAGCGCTCGCGCAGGGCATTGGTCATTACAATGGCGTTATCCACCATCAGCCCCAGTGCGACAATAATGCCGATAATGCTCATCTGGTGGATGTCTATCCCTAGCGGCTTAAAGAGCGCCAGAGTGAGCAACGCCGTTGCCGGAATGGCTAGCCCGACGGTGAGCGCGGAGCGCCAGCCCATGGTTAGAAACAGAATCGCTACCACCAGTACCAGGCCCATCAGCAGGCTGAGTGCCACATCGCTTAGGCGCTGATTGGTATAGCTGGCCTGCTCGAACACCTCCTCTACCGCCAACCCTACCGGCAACTCGTCCGCAAACGTCGCCATCCGCGCCTGCGCCCGCGCCACCCAGAGGTCGATCCGCTGGCCAGGCTCCATGCGGGCACCCACAAACACGGCCCGCTCACCGTTGAGCAGCGCCACCGCGCGGGGTGGGTCCTGCACGCCACGGCGCAGTTCGGCAATTTCCCCCAGCTTGACACTCTGGCCCTGCCGAGTAGTGACGTTGACCTCCCGCAGCCGGTCAAGCGCATCAAATTCGCCGCTTAAGCCCACCGTGAGCCGATGCCCTTGCGTGACCACCTCGCCTGCCGTGCGGCGGCCGTCGCTGGCTTCAATGGCCGCTGCCAGTTGGCCCACGGAGAGCCCTAACGCGTTGAGTTCCAGCGGGTCGACCATTACCTCGACCTGCTCTCCAGCCACACCAAAACGGTGGGTATATTCGGTCCCCGCCACCTGTCGGAACGCATCTTCCAAGCGCTCTGCGTAGCGCTCCATCAGCTGCGGGTTGGGCGGTGTATCCAGCGTCCAGCGCAGCGCGGCCACAATGCTGAACGCGTAGCTACGGTCATCCAACAGCTCAGGCGTTTGTACGCCTTCCGGTAGCGAGGACGCTACATCACCCAGCTTATCGCGCACGCGGCTCCAGACCGGCGTGACATTGGTCACCGCATCGTCCAACTCCAGGCTAATCACGGCAATACCTTGCCGAGAAGTGGACTCCAGCACGTTAATCTCTGCAATCGTGCGGAGTTCCTGCTCGATCGGGCGCGCCACCAGGGCTTCGATTTGCTCGGGGGTTGCGCCCGGATACGGCGCCAGCACGGTGGCGTTGCGCGCCACCAGATGCGGGTCTTCCGCCCTGGGCAGGGTTTGGATGGCCGACAGCCCGGCAACAATCAGCAGGCCTAGCGAAAGTGCCAACAAGCGGCGATTAAACAACCACTCAATGCGCTGCATGGGCCACTTCCTCGCTAAGCGTGACCAGCTGCCCAGGCGTAACGCGGTGGGTGCCACTGCTAATTAACCGCATACCGGGGGCCAGCGTGCCACGTACAAAGGCGTCGTCGCCTTCGGTATGCAGCAGCTCTACGCTAGCCTGTGCCACACGGTAGCGCTCATTTTCCTGGGGTTCGGCAACCAGTACGTTCCACAACCCGCGGTCGGCGGCACGCAGTGCAGATAGCGGTACCCAGTAACCGCTGGCGGGTTCGGTCATCGAGTAGCTCAACTCGGCCAGATCGCCAGGCACCGCGCGGCTGTCACTTGTCAGCGCCACGACCAGTGTTTGCGTGCGGCTGTCGCTATCCACCTGGGGCAGGCGAGTGCGCACCTCGCCTGTAATTGACTGGCCGTTTACGTGCAGCGTGACGGACTCCCCCATGGTGAACGTCGCCGCTAGCCGAGCTGGCAAGCCAAGGTGGGCTTCTAGCTGGCGGGTATCCACGATATCGAAAGCGGCCGTGCCGCTGCTCACCAAGCTGCCCACATCAATATGGCGCTCTACCACCCGTCCAGCGAAGGGGGCTTTTAAGGTGCTGTCTTCTAAATCCGCCGTGAGACTATCGCGCTCGGCCGCTAGGGCAGAGAGTCGCGCTTGCAGGGTTAAACGGTCGGTGCGGGCTTGGTCCAGCGCCGTGCGGCTGGCGAAGTTGCTTTGATTCAACTGCGCTTCACGCTCTTCCTGGCGCTGGGCAAGGGCGAGGCTGGCGCGGGCTTCTTCGCTGCGCGCTGCCACTTCGGCTAAACGGCTCTCCAGGCGGCGAGTATCCAGGGTAGCCAGCACCTCCCCTTGCTCTACGGCATCACCACGCTCGGCCAGTATGGTTGCCACCCGCCCGGCGGGTTCAAAAGCTAATGACACCGACTGGCGCGCGACCACCCGTCCGGTTAAACGAACCTCCCGCCTGAGCGTTTCTGCCTGGGAGAGCGGAAGCGTGGCCACCTGGAGCAAGGCGTTATCCGCCCCTTGCTGGCGCGCCTGCTGTGCGCTGCTGTGCTGGCTGGTTAGCAGTACCACCACGGCGACGGTAGCGCCTATCATCAGCAGTGCCGCCAGCGCGCCGCGCAGCCGGTGGCCCCAGGAAGTGTTTAACGTGCCCATGTTGGCCTCAAAATGATTTATTCTTGAACGGTATCGTTCACTATAATATGTGTACGCTGCCGTTCAATAACTATTTACGCATGGCCAGGGGTTCATTGCATGACAGACGCTCAACCGCCGTCATCTGACCAAAAGCGCAGCGCGGGCCGCCCTAAAGATATGGCGAAACGCGATGCGATGATGGACGCTGCGGCGTGCCTGTTTTTCCGTAATGGCTTGGAGGCCGTCACCATGGAGGCCGTTGCGCGGGAGGCAGGCGTTTCCAAAGTAACGGTGTATGGGCACTTCACGTCTAAGGAAGCGCTGTTTGGCAGCGTGATTCGGCGGGAAACTGCGACGATTCGGCAAGGGCTAGCGCAGCTCCCCGACACCCACGACGCGGTACGCCAATCGCTCATTGAAGTGGGTATCGGTATGGTGCGCTTTTTATTGGAACCCCACGTATTGGCGGTTGAGCGAGTGATGAGCCAGCAGGGCGAGCAGCACCCCAAGCTACTACAGGCGTTTTTTGAGGCGGGCCCCTGGGCCATCACCCAGTGGCTAAGGGAAAAGCTGGAAGGGCTGGCCAGCGCCGGGCACCTCACCCTACCCACCCCCGCGCTAGCTGCCGATCAACTCTGCAGCATGTGGCAGGGGATGCTCATCAAAGAAGTCCGTATGGGCGTGCGCCCACCGCCCACGGATGAGGAACTCAAGCGCCAAGTCACCAGCGCCGTGGACGTGTTTTTAGCGGCGTATGGGCGGCGTTGATATGCCCTTCCTAAAAAAAGCCCCGCATTCGCGAGGCTTTGGTGACTGCTTGAAACAGCGGTAGCACGCTAGCGGTTTACACCCCCACCGGCCCACCATCGCGCTTCTGAATCACCACGGTAGCGGCGCGGGGGCGTACCTGGCCGCTGGCGGCAGCGGTGGCGTCTTGCACCAGGGCGTTGCCATCGGCGGGCCAGTTGCCGGGGTGTTGGATGTTGATAAACAGCGCGGTTTTATCCGGCGTGGCAAAGATGCCGGTGACTTCACACCCGTTCGGGCCGACCGCAAAGCGTTTGAGCTGCTGCTGGTTGCTGCTGTTGATCACCGGCCCGGTGCCGCGAATATCCTCCAGCCCATTGGGCACTACGGCCAGTAGCTGGTCGTTGGTGTGCTCGGTAACGCCTTCGTAGCCGTTGTCGGTCTGAATCCACAGGATGCCTTGGCCATCTTCACGCTCATCGAACCACAGGCCGTCGGGGCTGGCGAACTGGTTCATCTCGTTTAGCCCGGAGTGGTTATCCGCGTCGTCGGCTGCTGCGCCAAACACAAATACTTCCCAGGTGAAGGCGTTGGGCAAGCGGCTCTCCCGCCAGCGAATCACATGCCCAGCCTCGTTGTTGGCCCGTGGGTTAGTGGCATTCGTCGGGGCTGTGGCAAACCCTACCCCCGGCTGGGCAATATCGCTGCCTTCGTTAGTGAAGGTAGCAGCCGTACCCTCTTCACTGCGCTTTGAGTTATTGGTGAGGGTGAGGTACACCTCGCCGGAAGCGGGGTCTACCGTAGCCCACTCGGGGCGGTCCATCGGCGTTGCCCCCATCAGGTCGGCGGCATCGCAGGTGTTGATGATGATACCGGCAAGATCGCTCTCGGCCAGGCCAAGCGCGGCGGCCAACGTGCGGCCATCCTGAGTCTTGGCACTCGGCGTTAACGGCAGCCACTCACCGCTGCCATCCGCGTGGAAACGCGCTACGTAGAGCGTGCCGTTGTCCATGTACTTGCTGCCGATGGCGAGACGGTCGTACTCCTCACCGGGGCGGTTGGCATCGGCGGGGTCCCAGGCGGCGTCGGAGACGTACTTGTAGACATACTCGTTACGGGCGTCGTGGCCTGAATAGAAGACGATAGGCTTGCCTGCTTCTAATTTACCCAGCCAGCACCCTTCATGGCGAAAGCGCCCCAGCGCCGTGCGCTTCACCGCGCGGGCGCCGCTGTAGGGGTCGACTTCTACTTGGTAGCCGAAAGTGCGCGCTTCGTTGCGGTAGTCATCCTCGGCACGCTCACCGCGTGGGGTGATGTCAAAGCGGGCAAACTCGCCGTTCTGCTCGGTGGCGTCGCCCGCCGAGGTATCCCAGCCGTAGCGGCTCTTGTCGGTGGGAATGCCGATGCGCGCATCATCCTGGAAGCGCTCGCCACGGTTGACGAAAATATCGGGCCAGTTCTCTTCACAGGCGATATAGGTGCCCCAGGGCGTCACGCCGTTACCGCAGTTGTTATTGGTACCGCGAGTCTGCGTGCCGTCAGGGGAGAACTGCGTTTTCACATAGTCGCTACCCGCCACGGGGCCTGCGAGATCCATCACCGTGGCGCTGGTGAAGCGGCGGTTATAGGGGGAGTTGGCAACGTGAGTCCACTGGCCATTGGCGCCTTTTTCCACTTCAACAATGGTCACGCCGTGGGCATTGATTTCGGTGCGTGACTCGTCTGCGGGGCGCGCCCCCTCTTCGGCATTGGTCGGCCCACCTTGGGGTGCCCATAGCGCTGCTTGGTCGATGTACTCGTTGTTTAGCGCCAGTACAAAACGGCGCGAGGCGTTATCCGCATCCAGGGCAAAACCGGCCATGCCGTCGTGGTGCATCCCCACGCTCATCGCTTGGCGCTCGGGCGTCATGGGCTGGTCAGCCTGCCACTCCTGGCCTTCCTGCAGCGGCGTGCCCCAAGGCACCAGCACTTGCGCCACGTAGCCTTCCGGCACAACGACCGCATCCGTGCGGGAGCCTTTAACCGCTTCAAAGGCGAGGGTTAACGGCGTTTTCGCCTGATCACCCGCCAGCGCTTGAGCGGCACCGCCAAACCCCAGCATGGAGGCCGCTGCTAACCCCAGGCCGCCCCGCATCACAGCGCGACGAGAAACGTGCTGGGCCAGCACCTCAGCAAACGGCTGGTTGTGGCTTTGGTTAAACAGGCGATGATCTTCGATTTCCTTGCTCATAATGTCCCCCTCATTTTCGTTGGCGTAGTCATTGGCAGAGTCATTGGCAGAGTCACTGACATCGTCATAACGGTTTGCTAAGGAGGCTAGTAGCGCAAAATGAAATGCGTATGACGGTCAAGCGACCATTTAATGACGGCTAGCTGACACATGGGTATATGTCACCCCAAGGAAGGCAGCTCAGCGCTTGAAGCAGGTGAGAGATACTGATACATTAATGCTAATAGTTATCATTAGCACAGGAAATAACATCTCATGCAGCCTAGGAAGAAATATGCCTCGCCTGAAGGCTCGCCTAGCGCCCAACGTGAGGTCACCAGCCAAGCACTGCTAGGCCAAGAAGGCCAACTGGTGATTCATCATGACCAGCGGCGCTACATTTTACGCCGCACTAAAAGCGGCAAACTAATTCTGACGGCATAACCCCTTTTCGCTTCAGCCAGCCAGGTAGCCCATCGCACCCAGCCAGCAACTCACTCCATCACCCTTTGTTGGAACTGCTGGCCCATGAAACCTACCTACCCCCTCGGCGTTTGCCTTGCCTTACTGCCACTACTCACTGCACAAGCAAGCGAGACGGAACTAACCTCGATGACCGTCACGGGCACGCGAGCGCCTACAGACCTGTCTCGAGCACCGCTGATCATTGATGTGATTCGTCGTGATGATGCTGTGCTCTCCACGGCCACCCGTGTCGAAGACGTGCTTAGCCGCCAGCCCGGCTTGCATGTGGCGGGCCAGGGCCGCCGAAATGGCCAAACCTTGAGCATGCGTGGCTTTGGTCGCAACGGCGTGCTGGTTCGACTCGATGGCGTTCGCCAGGATATATCCACGGGCCATGTGGGTAATTTCTTTCTCGACCCAGCGCTGATCCAAGAAGTGCAGGTCGCCCGGGGCGCCCTTTCCAGCCTCTACGGCAGCAATGCGATGGGTGGCGTGGTGAGTTTTACCAGCGTAGAAGCAAACGACTTACTGGCACCGGGAAAAGAGAGCGGCGCCCGCCTTTCCCTGGGTGGCGCGACGGCCAACGATGAAGTACGGGGCAGTGTGACCGCCTTTGGGCAGCGACAAACGGACAATGGCCACTTAGATGGCGTGTTTTCCGTGGGTCACAGTGAGTCGGGCGATATTCGCCGCGCAGGAGGCCCACTGGCACCGGAAGAGGCGAGCTTAAACAGCCTGCTACTCAAAGGCGGCTGGCAGCCCAGCGACGAGCAGCGCTTTTTCGCTAGTTGGCAACATTACCATGAAGACACGACCCAACCTGCGAACCCGCAGCAGCGGTTGGCCACCGACAGCAACCCCTTACGCGACCGCGAGGTTGCCAGCCACAACGCCCAACTTGGCCACCGTTGGCAGCCAAGCGCCGTGACGGATGTGACCTCCCGATTAACGTTCAGCCAGCAAGACATTGATGAGCCGCAGGCTAGCCGAACGCTGGAACGCCTCGGTTTGCAGAGCGACGGCTACCACACCATAGAGCACGGCTGGCTCACCCAAACCCTCGTGTTTGGCGCAGAGCTAGAGCGCGCCCGACAGCGACCGGCAGGCGAAGCGAACGGTTTTCCCAACGCCGATATCGACACCCAGGCCGCCTATCTTGACACCACGCTCACGGCGGGCCGTTATTGGGCGGAAGGGGGAGCCGGGCAGTTCGATATCGGCCTGGGCGGCCGCTATGACCGTTACGACGCCAGCGGACAAAACGGCACCGACAGTGTCCATGACCAAATGTCACCACGGCTGCGCTTAGCATGGCGGCCCGACGACGCGCTGATGCTGTTCTCAGGCTATGCCGAAGCCTTCCGCGCACCTAGCCTCTCGGAGCTGTACGCCAATGAGCGCCACTTTGCAGGTTTTTGTGCAGGCCCCTCCTTCTGCACACCGGATAACTACTGGGTTCCCAACCCCAACCTGTCCCCTGAAACCAGTAGTACCTGGGAAAGCGGCCTAGTGTGGCAGCAAGGCGACTGGCAGGTGCGCGCCAGCTATTTCGACACTCGCGCCGATGACTTCATCGATACTCAGGTCGATATCATGGCCGGCACCACGCAAGCCGTGAACGTTCAACGAGCCCAGCTTTGGGGCTTTGATGCCCGCGTTACGTGGCAGCCTCGTGCGTTTCCGATGATCAGCAGCACCGCTGGCTTATCAGAGGTATCGGGGAAAGATCGCGATAGCGACGAGCCGCTGGGCAGCCAAACGCCATTGGAGCTCACGCTGGGCAGCGAAGTGACCCTGTATAGCCATCAGTTACGCCTAGGTTGGCAAGGCCGCTTCGCGCAATCCTTCGACAAACAGGGCAGCGATGCGCGCCTACCAGGTTACGGCCTGCACGACGTTCATGTGGCGTGGCAGCTGACTCCCACCGTCGACACTTCGCTGCGTTTAGCGAATGTAGGCGACAAACAGTGGTATCGCCCTGACGGCAGCTTGGGCGATGGGCGCAGCCTGCTCGCCACGCTTAACTGGCAGTGGTAATCCTGGAGGTGAATCATGATGTTATCGCAGCAAACGGCAATCTTAGACGCTTTTGATGCCGCACGAGCGGCGCAGCCGCGCCTGCCCGCCATCGATATTGCCGAACGCTTAGCCATTAGTGAAGGCGAGTTGCAAGCCGCACGCTTGGGCCGTGATGTATGGACACTGCCTTTGTCTCCACAAGCGCTCGCTGCCTATTTGCCTCAGCTTGGCAGAGTTAAAGCGCTCACCCGCTCGCGTCTGGCCGTTCTCGAGCAAACCGGTGACTACCCCGAACTGAGCGGCGGCGCTCACACAGGTCTGCTGCTCGACCCGGGTGGCCTCGACATGCGCTTGCTCTACACACACTGGCACTGGGCATGCTTAATTCGCGACCCCGCTTCCACAACGAGCGAACAGACAACCTGGCGCTGGAGCGTTCAAATCTTCAACCAACATGGCGTTGCCGTGCATAAGTGCTTTGCGCTGGAAATGCCGCTCCCCAGAGCCTGGGGCACCTTAGCTGCCATGGGCACACAAGATACACCGGCCTTTACGCAATGCATGCCGCGCACTCAACGCCCACTACCCAGCGCGCCAACGCTGGCCCAAGAGTGGGGTGCTATGCGCGATGTGCATCAGTTCTTCACGCTGCTACAGCGTCATCATTTAGAGCGCCTGGAAGCCAACCGTCTGATGGAGGGACGCTTTACTCAGGCGCTCCCCGTGGCAGCATTGGAAACGCTACTGCAACAAGCCAGTGAGCGGTCGTTACCGTTGATGCTTTTCGTTGCCAGCCCCGGCTGCGTGCAAATTCACACGGGCACCCTGCCTGCTCCTCAGCGGGCGCGTGGCTGGCTCAACCTGTTTGGTGAACGCTTCACCCTGCACCTTAACGACACCGACATTGACCAGCTATGGATGGTCAGCAAGCCTAACCGTGATGGCGGAGTTACCAGCGTCGAAGCCTTTGATGCCCAAGGCTCGCTCGTCTTGCAGCTCTACGCAGAGCGCCAAGAGGGCCGCGCTGAGCGCAGCGAGTGGCGACAGCTGCTCAATGAGTTACACCGCCATGAGGCCGTCGCATGAAGCTTGGCCACTACGCGATCAGCTTCCTTATGGCTATGATGCTGAGTAGCGCTGCCCAAGCCAGCGAGCGTTGGGTAGTGCTCGGCGGCGATATCGCTGAAACGGTGGATGCCCTGGGAGCAAGTATTAACGTGGTCGCCAGGGATGATACGGTTGTTTACCCCCCTGAGATGGCCGCGCTGCCTTCGGTGGGCTACCTTCGTCAGCTTTCTGCCGAGAGCGTGCTTTCGGTTTCGCCTGACCGCGTGCTCACTGCAGGCCACGCGGGGCCGCCCGAGGTGCTCGAACAACTGGCCGCTGTTGGCGTTGAGGTGAGTATCATTCCCGCCTCGACATCCCTCAACGGGATTGCCGATAAGGTGCGCGAGATCAGCCAGCATCTTGGCCATGAACCGGCCGGCGACACCTTGGCAGCCGCAATTGATACCAAGCTCGCACGGCTCGCCGAACAGCCGCCGCTACCGCCTCTCAAGGCCATGTTTATCTTGCACCATAGCGGGCTAACGCCCAGGGCAGCCGGACGCGATACTGCGGCTCACGCCACCTTGGAAGCCGTTGGCCTGCATAACGCCTTTGCAGAGATGCGGGGCTATCACAGCGTCTCGGCTGAATCGCTTGCCCATCACGCGCCAGACATCATCGTGATGTCGGCACGAGGGCTAGAAGCGCTGGGAGGCAAACAGGCGCTATGGCAACTGCCCGGCATGCGGCTAACGCCCGCTGGTCAAGCGCGGCAGTTAATCGTAATCGATGATCAGGCGCTGTTAGGCTTCGGCCCACGTGCGCCCGATCAACTCCTCGCACTGCGCCAACGCGTTGAGCAGTTGGTGGCCCAAGCGACGGCACAGGTAAACCCATGACGACGCACAGCTATCTATACCGACGGCCACTGTGTCTCATGCCCCGTTCAACGCAAGTGCTGGTCATACTCACTGTTGCGCTCATCGCAGCGCTCCTGTTGGGGGCCAGCACTGGGGCATTAGGCATCACTCCGTGGGCAGTGCTGAGCGGCCATGCCGATACCTTGAGTATTGAGGTGTGGTGGCAGCTGCGTCTCCCTCGCTTGCTGCTAGGCATGGCCGTAGGTGCCATGCTGGCCGGAAGCGGTGCCGCAATGCAGGGCCTCTTTCGCAATCCGCTGGCCGACCCGACGCTGCTAGGCCTCGCCAGTGGCGCTGGGCTATTCGTCGCGCTCTGGATTGTTCTGTTTCAGGAAGGTGCCGGTAGCCTGTATGGGCAATTTGCGGCAGGTTTTCTCGGCGCGCTGTGCGTGTGCGGTGTGGTATTCGGCATTGCCAAACGCCAAGGGGGAAGCGGCGGTGCCGTCATGTCGCTGCTGCTGGCGGGGCTGGCCATCAACACGCTCGCGGGCGCCGCGGGCGGCGTACTGGCCTTTGTCGCCAGCGACGAACAGCTGCGCCAACTCAGCCTATGGGGCATGGGTACGCTAACCAACGCGTTATGGCACACGACCGCGCTTGCCTTGGTGCTTATTGCTTTTGCCCTCTGGCTGTTGCTAGGCAGCGCCAAAGCGCTAGACCTCTTACAGCTGGGTGAGGCGACCGCCTATGCTGCCGGCCTCGATGCCACGCGGCTGAAGCGACGCATCGTGCTGGCAACTTCGCTGGGGGTGGGATTATGCGTAGCACTGACCGGGGTCATTGGATTTTTAGGACTGTTGGTGCCCCACTGCTTGAGGCTGTGGCTTGGCCCCGGCCATCGCCTGCTGCTGCCCGCTTCAATGTTGGGAGGCGCCATTTTATTGGTCATGGCCGACGCGCTTGCCCGCACCCTCGCGGCACCTGCCGAACTGCCCGTGGGGCTACTGACCAGCCTATTGGGTGGCCCTTATTTTCTCTATCTGCTCATGCGCCGCACTACATCATGCTAACGCTACAAGCTGCCGGTTTAACCACGCTTCCCGCCATTGCCCCGTTTAGCGCTACCCTGCACCCAGGTGAGCTACTTGCCATTGTGGGACCTAATGGCGCCGGAAAAAGTACACTGCTCAACATGCTATCGGGCTTTCGTCCCTGCGAACACGGTGCGCTTTTGCTCGATGGGCAACCACTGACATCGTGGCCTATCGATGCTTTGGCCCGCCGTCGCGCGCTCGTCGCACAGCAGGAACTCACGGGGTTCGATTGGCAAGTGACAGAGCTGATAGCGCTGGGAAGCCAACCAAGTCGAGCGTTAATATCGACGTTACTGGATGACCTGGACATCACTCACCTCGCACCCCGTAGCGTACTCTCGCTGTCTGGGGGCGAACGACAGCGTGTGATGATTGCCCGGGGGGTCTGTCAGCTGCTGTCTCACCGTTCTCCGGCCGCCAAGGATGGTGGCCTTCTACTGCTGGACGAACCAACCAGTGCGCTGGATATCGGCCAACAACAGCGCTTAATGCGCCAGCTGCGCACGTGGGCGACCCAACACCGTATGGCTATTGTCTGTGTACTGCACGATTTAAATCTCGCAGGCACCTATGCAGACCGTATCTGGTTACTGCATCAAGGTCAGCGCATTGCCGATGGCAGGCCCGGCGACGTGCTCGTTCCTGAACGCATCGCGACGGTGTATCAGGCAGAGATTACTGCGCTCTCCCACTCCACCGATGGCAAGCAGGGGAGATCACTGTGGCTTGCTTTGGCACAGTAGCCAGGGCAGAGACCAACCGGCGACATCGGATTAAAAATATCTATACAAATACAACGCACTCATTAGACTACATATAGATATTGTTAAGCTAATGAGGTGACGTCATGCCCGCACTTCCCCCTCGTTTAACCCTGGATGAGCTTTCTCAACTGGCCGAGCCGCTGCCTGATGTTGAGCTGCACGGGATTGATATGGGCTGGTATATCGTGCGGCTACACCGCGATGAGTCGGTCAGCTTGCTGGTCAATGCGCAGGGCGAAACCAAGCGCTTTAGCGGTACACAGTGGGTCAGCCGGGCACTCGCCCCGCTTGGCTTTACCCACGGCATTCTTACTTGGGCCGATGCCGCCGACGAGATGATTGGCAATCCTACACCACCGGTTTCTGCCCAGCAGCGGTTGCAGCATGGCGTCCGCGTGGCCTTTGCAACGCAGCACTAGGCAATACGTTACTAAACGCTTCATATCCCCACTTACCACCATACTCTCTTCGCCACGAAGGTAAAAAAGCCTTCGTGGCTTTCAACTCCGCCTGCCGATAAGATTCATCGTGAGCCATCAAGCGCTTTCAAGTAGTTGTGTTAAAAATTAATTTCCCCAAAGGATGGACTCTATGCGCGATGAAGAGAAATACACCAACACCGAGGAGCAGCTGCTCTATCTTCAAAAGTTGCTAGACGAAGAAGATACAGCCGCCCTGAATGAGCTATTTGCTGAGCTCGATATTTTAGCGATTGCGCGCACCCTTGAGTCTTTTCCCGCCAAAACCCGCGACCTGCTGTGGCAGTACGTTCCAGAAGCACTGCTCGGTGAGGTACTCGCTGAAGTAGATGAAGACATCCGTGCCGACTACATCGAAGACCTGACCGCTAGCGACGTTGAGCAAATTGTTAAAGGCCTGGATGCCCAGGAAGTCGCTGAGGTTCTTGATGTTGCTGACGAAGAGGTTAAGACCACCGTTTACGCCAGCCTAGACCAGGAGATCCGCGCCCAGGTTGAAAACCTCCATGCCTATGAAGAGGACGTGGTGGGCCGCTACATGGACCCAGAAACGGTCAATGTAAAGCAAGGGGTCTCGCTGGAAGCGGTACAACGCTATATCCGTATCCACCACCTGCTGGATGATGACTCCCAGCAGATCATGATTACCGATAAGGAGAAGCGCCTGCTGGGCACCCTGACACTGATCGACTTGGTCAAGCAGAATCAGGAGAGCACTGTGGATGAGTTCATGGACGATGCTCCCTACACGCTCAACGACCAGATGAAAGTCAGCGATGCCGCCGCCCTGCTGCGCTCCAAAGAGCTGCCCTTTGTGCCGGTATGCGACAGCGACGGGCTGCTCGTAGGCCAGTTAAACGCTGCCGACGTTTTGGAAATTACCCAAGACGATGCCGACATGACGCTCAAGCACATGTCGGGGATCAGCGATGAGGAAGAAGTATTTACCCCTATTCTGCGTAGTGCCAAAAGCCGCGGTATTTGGTTGGGTATTAACTTACTCACCGCCTTTTTGGCCGCCTTTGTTATCGGGCAGTTTGAAGCGGTGCTGGATCAAATCGTTGCGCTCGCCATTCTCATGCCGGTGGTTGCCAGCATGGGCGGCATTGCAGGCAGCCAGACCCTGACGGTGGTCATTCGCGGTTTAGCGCTTGGGCAAATTGCCGGTAACAACAAGCAGTGGCTCTACAACAAGGAGTTATGGGTAGGCATGAGCAACGGCCTGGTATGGGCGCTGGTGGTGGGCGGTATTTCCTACCTGTGGTTCAGCGACCCGCTGATTACCCTGGTCATTACCCTGGCGATCTTTATCAATATGAGCCTCGCCAACCTTTCCGGCGTCCTCATCCCGTTGGTTTTGAAGCGCCTGCAGATTGACCCCGCCCTCTCCGGCGCGGTGATTCTCACCACGGTCACCGATGTGGTGGGCTTTCTGTCGTTCTTGGGGTTGGCTACGCTGATTATTTTGTGATCCAGCAAATGCCCAACAGGCGGTGGATTCACTGGGTTTGGCGGGCGGTTTAAACCGCCTTGGCAACTGGGGTAGGCGCGGCTGCTCGCCAGTCTAAGCGCCGCCACCCTTCAACACTAGCCACCTCGGCAAGTACCGGGTCGGGGTTCACCGCCACGGCGCAATCCACATGCTGCAGTAGCGGCAGGTCGTTGCGGGAGTCGGAGTAGAACGTGGTGTGGCTAGGTGTAATCGCCTGCTCCGCCAGCCACTGCTGGAAGCGAATCACCTTGCCGCCACGGTAAGAGAGTTCGCCTTGGCTGCGTCCGGTATAAATATTCCCCTCCTCAGACGTAGCGACTTCCAGCTCCACCGCAAGCACGTGCTCAATCCCCAGCACGGCGGCAATCGGCGCTACCAAATGACGTGACGATGCGGAAATCAACACCAGGGTATCACCAGCTTGCCGGTGGTTATCCAGGCAGCGCCATGCTTGGTCAAAAATGCGCGGCTGTAAATGGGTAGCGACAAAGCGCTCGACCTCTTTTTCCACGTCGATGACCCGACGCCCACGTAGCGGTGCCAAGGTCATGGCCAGATACTCTTCCAACTTGAGCTTTCCCGCATGGTAGGCCTGCTGCATCTGCTCAGCGCGCGCTATAAAAGGCGCTACATCGCTGATCCACCCTTGCTCAATCATCCATAAATTCCAGCGGTCGCTGCAGTCTCCATCCAGGAGGGTGTCATCAAGGTCAAACAGGGCCAGGCGCATGGAAAACTCCTATCGTCGCGGTTTGGCGCGCGTAGGGTATGCCAGCGATGATGACAGGACGATGACGGCGCTCAGCGGTTCAGCCACGTTTTGGCAAACTCATCAGCCGGTAACGGGCGGCCAAACCAGTAGCCTTGTACCTGATGACAACCCATATCTGCCAACAGCGCTGCTTGTGCTTCACACTCGACCCCTTCCGCGAGGGTTTTCATTTCCAGCGTTTTAGCCATGGCAATGATGGTTTGCACAATCGCCCGATCATGGCGGTTATCAAGCATCGCGCGGACGAAGGAGATATCGATTTTCAGCGCGTCGGCAGCAAAACGGCGCAGGTAGGAGAGCGAAGAGTAACCGGTACCAAAATCGTCAATAAATAGCGCATACCCGGCCTGGCGCATGGCTTGGGTAATCATCACCGCTTGATCAGGGTCGCGCATAAAATCGCTTTCCGTCAGCTCCAGGGCAATGGCACTGGGCGAGATATCCGGCGTCAACTTAGCAATATGGGCCGTTAACTGCGGATCGGCGAACTGCTGGGCCGCTATGTTGATCGATAGCCTGCCAGGCAGTGGGGTCTTAGCGGCTTGCCAGGCGCTTAACTGGCGGGCGGCCTCTTCCAGCACCCAGTCGCCTAATAGCCGAATCAGCCCGCGCTCTTCGGCCAGGGGGATAAACTCGCCCGGACTCACCCAGCCCCACTCCGGGTCGTGCCAACGGCAAAGCGCCTCGGCACCGGTCAGCGCTTGGGTTTTCAGGTCTACCTGTGGCTGGAAATAGAGTTCAAGACGGCGCTCTATGATCGCTAAATGCAGCCGCTCGGTCATCCACTGGCGACGCTCTAGGGCATGGCGCATGGTTTGGGTATAGGGGGAGAGATTAGACTCAAGCTTTTTGGCATGGTGTAGCGCAATACTGGCCGCATTAAACAGCTCACCAGGGTCAGCCACATCGCCAGGGTAGCGGGCAAAGCCAATACTGATATCTAAGTTAAATACACGATGGCCTAAGCGAATAGGCCGCTTAATCAGTGTACTCAGTTGCTTCACTAGCTCATCTAATGTCGTGCGATCAATACTCGGCAATAGCAGTGCGAATTCGTCTCCCGACAGGCGTGCACAGTGTACGTCTGGCAACTCAAGATGCCGTATTCGCTCCGCCACTGTGGCAAGCAGCTGATCGCCCACTTGATGGCCATGAAGGTCATTAATCTCTTTAAACCGGCGCAAATCCAGCAACAGCAACGCCAGTGGCGAGCACTGCTGCTCCGATGCCTGCCCCATCTTGGCCAACAATTCCATAAACCGTGCGCGGTTGGGCAGCCCAGTTGTGCTATCGGTGTACGCTAGTTGATGAATATGACGATGGTCACGGCGGCGCTCTAACTCTGCAGCAGCACCGGTGGAGAGAATGCGTAACACCGAGGTGGCAAAGGCGTTGGTCGTCAGTGGTGCTTTATAAAACACCATCATGACGCCGATAGCCTCGCCTTTGGCATTATCTAACCGCCTACCAATCCACGCTTGGGCACTTAGTGCTGCTCCCGGCAGCATAAACCGCTGCCCATGATGCACCACGCCCTCCTGCTCAAGCACCACTCGTTCTAGCGGTGTATCACGCAATAAAAAGGAGTGGTTTTTACGCACCGCACCATTGGCCACCAAACTAACCGTACTTGCGGTTGTGGCTGGTAGCAGGTCATACGGGTAAGACGTATCGCTCTGCGGTGGCGACACCGGATGGTCCAGTAACGCAATGAAGCCCGCATCGGCTTCTAACAGAGTGGTCAGCGTAGCAATCAGCTGTTGAAAGTAGTCATCCCCCACCCGGGAAGTAACCGTTGAGGCCACCTTTACCACCGCCTGCTGCACCCGCTGCGCTTCTTGCTGATCAGTCACATCGGTAATAAAACCTTCCAGGCAGTGCACCTCGCCTGTGTCCGTAAAGACTGCCTGCCCCTGCTCCCACATCCAGCGTTCACTACCGTCTCGATGGCGAATGCGGTATGTCACACGGTAAGGACGCCGCTGACGAATGGCGCTGAGTATGTCTCTGTGTAGGCGCTCTTTATCATGCTGATGAACTAAGTTGGTAAAGCTGATGACACGGTTTTCTTCCAACTCATCAGGCCGATAGCCGGTCAGCGCTTCGGCTCCTTGACTTACCAGCTGCATCGTCCAGTCGTCATCGTTCAAACAGCGGTAGGCCATTCCTGGCAAATGATTAAGCAGCGTATTCAGCCGACGCTCACTCTCTTTGGAGGCCGTCTCGCTTTTGCGTAGTGCACTTTCCGCTTGGCGGCGGCCTAACTCCGCCCCCGCCTGGGCCGCTGCAATACGAAGGATTTCATTTTCCAGGCCATCAAACTGTACTGGCTGATTGTTCAGCACCGCCAGTAGGCCAATCGCCGAGCCATCAGGGGCATAAAGCGGCAGCCCCATATAGCTATCCGCATTGAGCTGGCATAACAAGTCATCATCTGGAAAGCGCGACTGGACATTGCAGGGGTAGAGGCACGGCTGGTGGCCTACTACCGTTTCGCAGGGTGTACCCGCTAATGAGTAAGAGATGTTGGGCTGAAGCGCCCCATTTGACCAAACGGCCAATGTTTCAGCTATATTATCTTGAGCGACCACTGCTACAAGCGCGTGATCCACCGTTAATAGGCGAGCAAGCTGTTCAACCAGTGTGGCAAAGAAGTTAGGGTGACCCGTGCATCCAATGACTTCTGCTAACTGGCAAAAAACTTCTGCTGCTTCTGTTTTTATGCGCATTGTCGCACTCGCTTATTTCAGTTAGAGCAGCTAAGCATTCCCACTGTTTTAACAAAGCACAGCGACGTTTGCAGCATAAACAGCTACCTTACTGATTGACAATGCTGCCTAATGCGATATCGGCGTAATTCACAATATTCCACAATATGCTAGAAGCGTCTTTCCCAAGCGCATGCATTTCCAGCTTCGCTGCACGGCATACAAGGAGATAACGATGACGGAGACCACTGCCGTCAGCGAAACGCTTTACACCACCCTCGCTGACCAGCTCCCCAGCTTTCTCAGTAACACCCTGCTGCAGTGTCAACGTTTGCCTTCGCTCCCGGCGGCAGCGCTTCAGGTATTAAATGTCGCGCGCGCTGCTGATGCGACGCTAAGCGACTATGCCAAAGCCATCGAATATGACCCCGCCCTTACCGCCCGTATCATGAGCGTTGCTAGCAGCGTGCACTACCTCGGCGCGGCGCAACCTCCGCATACTTGCTTCGATGCCACCCAACGCCTGGGCCTGGATGTTACCCTGGCCACCGTCCTAAGCTTCAGCTTATTTAGAAACGGCGATGAGGCGCACGGTAGGCGACAGTTCTGGCAGCGCGCCCTCACGTCAGCAGTAGCAGCTAGCTACCTCGCTCACCAGCTCTGTCCGCATCAAGCAGGTAGCGTATTCACCGCCGCTCTCCTTCAGGATATTGGCATACTGGCCCTGCAAATGGCTTACCCCGACGATGCAGAACGTCTCTATGCTGATGCCTATGATGCCCATCTCTCACATCAGCAGCTGATTCAGAATGAAAAGCGTCACTTCGGCTGTCATCATGCCTTGGTAGGCGCATGGCTCATGGCCAAATGGGGCGCACATGATAGCGTTGTCAGCGCGATTTACCACAGCCATGATGGTTTTAAGACAGACGATACAGCAGCACTTTGCTTGCGTATGTCGGGCCCTATTGCAGATGCGTGGCTATCGACCAACCCAGCCTTGGCCTTAGCAAGTGTAATGCGGCAGCTACAAGCGCTAGCCTCTTCCCATGACTGGGTATTAGCGTCACTGCTAACGCACTTAGAGCAAACAGTGCCTCCGCTGACGGAGACGCTAGGATTAAGCACACCGACAGTGATTGACAGTTTGGAGCTGCTCCAGAGCGCACAGCAGCTGCTGTATGAGCACACATTACTGCTTAGCTCGCGCCTGGATGCTCAACAAAAAGCCCATGACACTCTGCTCAACGATTACACGGCATTGGAACGGCGGAGCCGTACTGACCCCCTCACCCAGCTAGCTACGCGTGCTTGGCTTGAAGAGCAGCTACGGGAGCGCTTCCACCTCTGCCTCACTACCCAGCGAACAATGTCCGTCGTATTTATCGACCTGGATCACTTTAAAGCGCTTAACGACCACTATGGGCACCAAGCAGGCGATGAGGTGTTGGCCCAGTTTGGCAAAACCCTCACCTCTCTCATTCGCGTGGGCGACTTGGCGGGCCGCTATGGCGGGGAAGAGTTCCTGGTGATCTTGCCAGATGAAGATGCCACCGGAGCGAAGCGCTTTGCTGAGCGCATTACCCGACGGCTGCGGGAGTGCCCCCTGGCACGGGTAGGACAAGAGCCAGTGCATGTTTCCGTCTCGATTGGTGTGGCCTGCCTCACCGACGGTGGTTTTGGCAACGAACGAGAGCTGATTGACGCCGCCGACCAGAGCATGTACTTCGTCAAACGCTCTGGCCGGGGCGGTGTATCAGTTTACGGCCATTAAACCCCGGCAATTAGCTGGTCATGGCGTAAGGCAGGTAGAGGGCAATGCTGGGGAACAAATGCATGAGCGCAATCGCCAGCAGCATCAGTAGGAAGAACGGTAGCGTGGCTTTGGTAATGGTCAGAATGTCCTTACCGGTTAACCCCTGGATCACAAATAGGTTAAACCCGACCGGCGGGGTGATTTGCGACATCTCCACCACAATCACCAAGTAGATACCGAACCAGATTAAATCAAAGCCTGCCGCGCTGATCACCGGCATGATAATCGCCGTCACCAGTAGAATCAGCGAAATACCGTCCAGAAAGCAGCCCATGATGAGCAGCAGCAGCGTGAGCGCAATGAGCAGCATGGTGGGCGACAGCCCCATTTCGCCAATCGCCTGCGCCAGCTTCATGGGTACCTGGGTAAAGCCCATGGCCGAGGTTAAAAACGACGCCCCGGCAATAATAAAGGCAATCATGCAGGCCGTGCGTACCGCAGCAAACAGCGAATCGGTAAAAATCGCCCGATTAAAGTGGCCGTTGAACCGGGCAATGATCATCGACAGCACCACGCCCACCGCCGCCGCTTCCGTCGGCGATGCCAGCCCGCCGTAAATTGACACGATAATCCCGCCGATTAGCAGCAAAATAGGCACCAACGACCAGGTATTGCGCAGCTTTTCGGTAAAGCTCATATCGGATTCGTCAGCGCCTGTCAGGCCGTCACGGTTGCCTTTGAGCAGCGCCCAGAGCACCAAATAGGCCATAAATAGCGCCAGGATCATCAGGCCTGGGCCGATGCCCGCCATAAACAGCCGCGAGATGGATTGCTCGGTGACCACACCGTAAACGATGAGCACGATAGAGGGCGGAATCAGCAGGCCCAGCGTGGAAGCACTGGCGAGCGTACCGATTGCCATATTGCTGTCGTAACCACGGCGCTCTAACTCCGGCAGGGTCATTTTGCCCACCGTGGCGCAGGTCGCCGCCGATGAGCCACACACCGCTGCGAACATGCCGCTGCCAATGATGTTGGTATGCAGCAGGCGGCCCGGCAGACGGTTCAACCAAGGTGATAGCCCACGGAACATATTATCCGCCAGCCCCGAGCGGAACAGAATTTCCCCCATCCAGATAAACATCGGCAACGCCGTTAAATCCCAGCCGTAGCTTGCCCCCCAGAAATCAGAGGCCAGAATCGGGCCGGGGTCGAAGGGGCTGAAAAACTGCAGGGCAATCCACGCCGTGCCAATCAAGGCGAAGGCAATCCACACCCCGCTGCCCAGCAGCAGCACCAGGGTAAAAATAGTCGCTAAACTTAGTAGTAACACGAGGGTATCTCCCGGGTAGCCGCTTAATGCGCTTCGTTATCGTCGATGGAGGTGGCTTCGCGGAAGCTTGACGGATCGCGTAGCGCAATGCGCCCGGCCATCCACAGCGCTTCTAACAGCGCCAGAGCTAATAGCCCTACTCCAACGACCAGCACCACCTGGGGAATCCACAGGGGAATCGATAGAAAGCCTGATGACACATCATTGTACTCTAAGCTCTCTCTCGCTAAGCCAATCAGGCCATAGGCCAGCAGCACGCTGATCACTAACGCGATGATCAGGCCAAATACCTCAAACCAAACGCGTAGCGCCGAGGGCAGGCGGGAAATCAGCAGCGTTACCCGAATATGGGCATGATGCACAAACGTATAGGCCAACCCAAGAAAGGTGGCACCTACCAATAAATAGGAAGCCATTTCCGAGACGCCGGTAATGCTGACACCCAGCCGCTCCTGGCCGACCAACACCAATAGCGCATCCACTAAACGGAAAGTGACCTGGAGCGCGATCAGCGCACAAATCGCCACCATGCACGCTGCTGCGCCCCAGGCACCAAGGCGGTAGAGTTTGTCGAATTTAAACGTCATGTTCGCAGCCTCGCAGAGCGCGTGGAGAAAGGGGCAGCACACAGGCTGCCCCCGAGGGTTAACACATCAACGAGAGATTAGTTGCTACGCTGGGCACGATACGCTTCCAGCGCTTGCTTGGCTTCGTCATCCGCACGGGACTGCCAATCGGCAAACAGTTCATCACCTGCAGCTTGCAGCGCGGCGGCTACCTCGGCATTGGGCTGGGAGACGCTAATGCCGTTCTCCTGCAGAACAGCCAGGCTCGCCTCATTATCTTCGCGGCTCATCTGCCAGCCACGCTCTTCGGCACGGGCGGCTGCTTCCAGTAACGCCTCTTGCGTCGCCTCGTCTAAGCGGTCAAAGCTGCGCTGGCTGATAAATACAATGTTTTTCGGTAGCCACAGGTTAGCGTCGGTGTAGTCGGTGACGTAATCCCACGCGGCCATGGAGTTACCGGTAGAGCTTGAGGTAATCATGGCGTCTACACGGCCCGTGCTGAAGGCAGTGGGGATATCGGACTCTTCAGTTTCCGTTGGGCTACCGCCCAGGTTATCGACGAAGCGCTGGGTGTTGATGTTCGGCGCACGCACGCGCAGTCCTTCAAACTGAGCGGGGTCGGTCAGCGGCTCAGACGTATAGATACCCTGCGAAGGCCATGCGACGGCATAGAGCGGAATCAACCCCTCGTAAGCGAATAGGTCGGTAATCATCGGCTTGGTGGCTTGCCACAGCGCGTATGCATCATCGTAGCTACCGGCCACACCGGGCAGCGTATCCACTTCGAAGATTGGGTCGTCGTTGGAGAGGATTGACAGGAATACTTCACCGGCATCGATCGTGCCGCGGCGAACCGAGGGCTTAATCTCACCGTGGGAAACCAGCGAACCACCGCTGTGTACGGTAATGGTCAGCTCGCCGTCGGTGGCTTCCGCCACGTCTTCCGCGAACTGCTTGGTGTTTTGGGTATGGAAGCTGGCATCGCCATAGGGCGTCGCCATGGTCCACTCGGCGGCCTGGGCCGTGGCGGCTGCCGCCAAGCTGCAAGCAGTAGCGAGAAGCAGAGGTGTAGCAATACGTGGTCGCATGGGAGAAATCCTCTTAATTATCATGTGGGAGGTGTTGCTTCGGGGTGGAGGAAGAAGCGCTAGGGGTTACCCAGCGCCCAGTCAAACAAGTATTAGTAATGTCCGTATGTTTTTCAGCGGCATACTCTAGCGCGCACTCCTGCGCCAAACGGCCAACACTACGGCAGAAGCGTGGATGGTTAGCACTGCGCCAAATAACATCATAGTGCATGGCAGGCAGCGGCGCGGGCAGCGCCAAACGGTACAGCTCGCCCCGCCGCCACTCATCCAGCACGGTGGCCACCGGCAGCGCGCCAATCCCCAGCCCTTCCGTGGTTAAGCGCAAAATGGTCATCAAGGTGCTCACGCTATGAATACGCGGCTGGCGAACCCCTTGGTCGGCCAAATAGCGCACTAACTCCTCATAAGGGCGCGCCAGCTTGCCAAAGGAGATAAACGGCAGGGTTGAGTGCCAGGCATCAGGGCGCTTGCTTAACATCCGGGCGTGCCGAGGTGAAACAAACATCCCCATTTCATAGGGGCTGAGCGTCTCATGGTCGATCTGCTCGGGGGGTAGATAACCGTTCATGGCCAGCAGAATATCAAGCTCGTTACTGTTCAACCGTTCGTTCAGTGCTGGGGAGTAATCCACCGTGAGTTCGATAATCAGCCGCGGATAGCGCTCGGTGAGGCGCTGCATAAACGTGGGGAACCAGCTGTGGGCGATGGTTTCAATCGTGCCCAGGCGCAGCGGGGCGGAAAAGGCCTCTTCGCTATCGAAGAGCTTGAGGGCTTCATCGCGCTGGGCCAGCATTCGCTCGGCGTGAAGAAAGAACTCCCGCCCGCGCATGGTGGGTTGAATGGGACGCGCCGAGCGCTCAAGCAGTAGCTCGCCCACCGTGCTCTCTAACCGCGAGATGCGCTCAGACACCGAGGGCTGGGTAATATGCAAACGCACCGCTGCTTTACGAAAAGAGCCAAGCCGCACTGCCCATACAAAAGCGTCGAGTTCCTTAAAATCCAGCATCGTACTTAACCAGCCTGTAAAAAAGCATTTAGGGAAAGCACCGTGTGAGGTACTTTCACCACGCCGCCCACCTTAGGTAACCAAGGTGAAGCGTCGCTATGCAAATGTGTGTACAACCTGCCGTAATGAGCATGGGCAAGCTGTTGCGGGGCTGGCAACCACATGTGGTACTCCTCGACATCCCCCTTTCATTGCCATTTTTATGGGTAGCGCAACGGCGTTACATACGGCAGATAAGGGCGTCTTTTTTGTAATCTTTTTTGAGTCGCTTTATTTAGTTGATAATCGTATAGCGCTCTAGCGTCAACTATTTTTCCACTAAATAACAGTATGATAGGTAGTGCCGATACTTAATATCGTTAAAAACGATTGGCACTTGCGCCATAGGCTCCATATATTATTTTTGCGCTAATACAAACATAAACACGCTGACTAGTTAGTAATCATGATAAGCGCCTGCTCGCACTCTTTTGACTAATCAACCGCGATATCAACCACTAACAACACGCAACCCTGCAGGAGACGTTATGGCGATTCCGCTACTTAACTGCGACATGGGCGAAAGTTTCGGCAACTGGTCGATGGGTTTGGATGCCGATGTCATGCCCCATGTTGACTGTGCCAACATTGCCTGCGGCTACCACGCCTCGGACCCCCATGTGATGCGTAAAACGGTGACACTGGCCGTCCAGCATGGCGTGAAGATCGGCGCGCACCCCGGCTACCCGGATTTAATGGGCTTTGGCCGCCGTTCCCTGGCCTGCTCGCCTGCCGAGGTGGAGGATATGATGCTCTACCAGATCGGCGCGCTGGCGGGTATTTGCCAAGCGGAAGGCACCACGCTGAGTTACGTGAAGCCCCACGGCGCGATGTACAACGACATGGCCGCCAACTTGGAGCTACTGGAAGGTGCCATGCGCGCCGTGAAGGCATTCGATGCCCGCCTGCCGCTGATGGTGATGGCCACGGCTAACCCAGAGCTACATCGCCAATTAGCGGAAAAAATGGGTGTGACGCTATGGTTTGAAACCTTCGCTGACCGCGCTTATGAGGCCACCGGCCACTTGGCCTCCCGCCGCCTCCCCGGGGCCGTGCACCACGATCAGGCCACCATCGTTGCCCAAGCCGTGGCCCTAGCCAAAGGCGAAGCGCTGACCGCCCGTGACGGCAGCGCCTTACAGCTCCCCTGCGATACGCTGTGCGTGCATGGCGATAACCCCGAATCCGTGGCCGCCGTGCGCGCCATCCGTGAGGCCTTTACGGCGTTGGAGTCCGCGTGAAACTGCGCTTGGAGACGGCAGCGATGGACGCTCTGACGGTGCGCCTGTTCGAGGCCATAGATGAAACCAATATGGCGTGGATCATCGCCGCTGACGAAGCGCTGCGGCGCGCCTTTGGTCACGCGCTGATCGACCTGATCCCGTCGTACACCACCCTGCTGGTGCACTACGACTGCCAGCAACTCACCTTTGCCCAGGCTACCACTCTGGTACGCAACGCGCTGCGCAACCTCACGCCTGCCGATGCCCAGCAGGGCCAGCTCCATGAAATCCCTGTGTGGTACGACGAGAGCGTTGGCCCCGAGCTACCGGTAGTCGCCAAGCGCGCAGGGCTCAGCGTCGAGGCGCTGATTGAGCGCCACTGTGGCCACGACTACTGCGTGTTCGCACTCGGTTTTGCCCCTGGCTACGGCTTTATGGGCCTGGTGGACGAAGCCATTGCCACCCCGCGCTTAAAAACCCCACGCCGCCGCGTCGCAGCCGGTAGCGTCGGCATTGCCGACCGGCAAACCGCCATTTATCCCCTGCTCTCCCCGGGCGGCTGGAACATTCTTGGCAGAACGGCGGTGCCGCTTTTCGAGCACGCCAAACGCGGCGAGCCGCTGCTGCGCCCTGGCGATAAAGTGCGCTTTAAGGCGATATCCCAATCAGCATTTGAAGCAGCAGGGGGCGATACCACCCCGCTGGAGGAGCGGTCATGAGCCAACCCATGTTGACCGTTAAACAAGCCGGGCCGCTGGCGCTGATTCAAGATTCGGGCCGTTTCGGGGTCGGCCACCTAGGCGTTACCCAGGGCGGTGCCGCCGACTGGATCTCCTTCCGCTGGGCCAACTGGCTACTGGGCAACTCGCTCGATAGCGCAGCGCTGGAAATCGTCATGGGCGGCAATCTCACGCTGGTGGCCAATAGCGAGGTACGCCTCGCCCTAGCGGGGGCCGACCTTGCCGCCACGCTGGATGGCCAGTCACTTGCGCCCAATGCCAGCTTTATAATGAAAACCGGCCAAGCGCTGGTATTTCGCCAGCCTCGCTGGGGCCTGCGCGCCTATCTCGCCTTTCCTGGCGGGCTCGATGCGCCAGAGGTGCTAGGCAGTCAAGCGTGCACCGTAAGAGAGCACATCGGCGGCCTGCACGAAGATGGCAAGCCCCTAACAACCGGCGATCAGCTCACCTGGAAAGGCAGCAGCGCCACACCGCGTAGGCTGCCTCAAGGTGCCTATACTCCCCTGCCCGATCCAGCAGAAAATGTGCTGGACATGGTACTGGGTTCCCAAGCCGCGCACTTTGCCGGGCGCAGCCTGTTTGACGCCTTCAACCAGTCCTGGACGGTGGACCAGCGTGCTGACCGTATGGGTATCCGGCTAACCGGTAAAGCGCTGAACAGCCGCCTGGGTGGCATCGTCTCCGAAGGGATTCCGCTGGGGGCGGTGCAGATTCCCCCCGACGGCCAGCCGATTATTCTGATGAACGATCGACAAACCATCGGCGGCTACCCGCGCTTAGGCGCTTTGACGCCGATGGCCTGCGCCCGCCTCGCCCAGTGCTTGCCGGGCACGAAAGTGCGTTTGCAGCCGATTAGCGCCACCCAGGCGCAGGCGGCGTATCGCCAGCAGCTCAGCGTTTGGCGTTAGCAACGAAAAAGCCCGCACCTTTCGGTGCGAGCTTCTTTCGGTGGGTGCTTGCTAGGGCATACAGCGCCCGGGGGATTTACGAGGCGACGTCGAAACGGTCGGCGTTCATCACCTTCGTCCAGGCGGCAACGAAGTCTTTGACGAACTTCTCGTGGTTATCGTCCTGGGCGTATACCTCTGCGTAAGAGCGCAGCAGCGAGTTGGAACCAAACACCAGGTCAACGCGGGAGGCGGTCCACTTCACCGTATCGGTTTTACGGTCGCGGATTTCGTAAACATGATTGCCTACCGGCACCCAAGCGTTGCCCATGTCGGTCAGGTTAACGAAGAAGTCGTTCGTTAGCTGGCCTTCACGGTCTGTAAATACGCCGTGTTTAGTGCCACCGTAGTTGGTGCCCAGTACGCGCATACCGCCAAGCAGCACGGTCATTTCCGGGCCGGTTAAGCCCATCAGCTGGGCGCGGTCTAGCAGCATTTCTTCTGGCTTCACTACGTACTCTTTCTTCTGCCAGTTGCGGAAGCCATCCGCCAGCGGCTCCAGAGGCGCGAAGGAGTCGGCATCGGTCATTTCCGCAGTGGCATCGCCACGACCTTTCAGGAAGGGCACGCGCACCTCGTAACCGGCGGCTTTCGCTGCTTTCTCGATACCTACGCTACCCGCCAGCACAATAATGTCCGCGATGCTGGCGCCGGTGTCGGCAGAAATCTGCTCGTAAACGCTTAGCACTTTGGCCAGGCGCTCCGGCTCGTTACCCTGCCAATCCTTCTGCGGTGCCAGACGGATACGGGCGCCGTTGGCACCACCGCGCATATCCGAACCACGGTAAGTACGTGCGCTATCCCAAGCGGTCGACACCATGTCGCTAATGCTCAGGCCGCTTTCAGCGATTTTCTTTTTGACCACTTCTTCGCAATAGTCGGTATTCCCTGCTGGAATCGGGTCTTGCCAAATCAGGTCTTCCGCCGGTACTTCCGGGCCGATGTAGCGAGACTTGGGCCCCAGGTCACGGTGGGTCAGCTTGAACCAGGCTTTGGCGAAGGTTTTCTTGAAGTACTCCGGGTCGGCCATGAATTTTTCGCAGATGGCGCGATAGGTCGGGTCCATCTTCATCGCCATGTCCGCATCGGTCATGATCGGGTTGTGGCGAATAGAAGGGTCACTGGCGTCGACCGGCTTATCTTCTTCTTTAATATCGATAGGCTCCCACTGGTGGGCACCGGCGGGGCTCTTTCTTAGCTCCCACTCGTAGCCGAACAGCAGATCGAAGTAGCCCATATCGAACTGAGTCGGGTTGGTGGTCCAGGCGCCTTCAATGCCCGAAGTCACGGCGTTGCTCGCCTTACCCTGCATATTGGGGTTGTTCCAACCAAAGCCCTGGTTCTCAACGTCTGCGGCTTCCGGCTCGGCACCCAGCGCCGAGGCGTCGCCATTACCGTGACACTTACCCACGGTGTGGCCGCCTGCGGTAAGGGCCGCGGTCTCTTCATCGTTCATCGCCATACGGGCGAACGTTTCACGCACCTGCTGGGCGGTTTTCAGCGGGTCGGGCTGGCCGTTAACACCTTCAGGGTTAACGTAGATCAAGCCCATCTGCACCGCAGCCAGCGGGTTTTCCATGGTTTCCGGCTTGTTCACATCGCCGTAGCGCTCGTCAGAAGGTGCCAGCCACTCTTTTTCGTCACCCCAGTAAATGTCTTTCTCGGGTTCCCAAATGTCGGCGCGGCCAAACGAGAAGCCGTAGGAGGGTAGGCCCATAGATTCATAGGCCACGGTACCAGCCAGAATCATTAGGTCTGCCCAGCTGATTTTATTACCGTACTTTTTCTTAACCGGCCACAGCAAGCGGCGTGCTTTATCCAGGCTGACGTTGTCCGGCCAGGAGTTGAGCGGTGCAAAACGCTGGCTGCCGGTTCCGCCGCCCCCACGGCCATCAGCAATACGGTAGGTGCCTGCGGCGTGCCAAGCCATACGGATCATCAAACCGCCGTAGTGCCCCCAGTCTGCGGGCCACCACTCTTGGCTGTCGGTCATTAGCGCATGGACATCTTTTTTCAGCGCGTCGAAGTCGAGCTTACGCACTTCTTCACGGTAGTTGAAATCCGGGTCCATCGGGTTCGATTTGCGATCTTGCTGATGCAAAATATCCAGGTTCAACCCTTCTGGCCACCAATCTTTGTTGGAAGTACCAGTCGAGGTGTTACCACCGTGCATGACAGGACATTTACCGCTCATAGCTCTCTCCCTTATTGCTCTTATGCCTTGGCGATACCAAGGGAACAAATGCTTTGCATCATGGCTGTACGCGGCTGTATCAACGCCAGCGGATGCGGTATTCATGTCTTACAGTTTTAAAGCACCTTCCCGATAGCTACAATTTGCATTTAATCACCAGCCTGATAGTTATTAGTAATTAAATCGTGGAACGGAGCGCTAAGTGCCCCGCTCCACGTCAGTCTATCGCTTCACTGAATCACTCCACCAGTGGCAGTAGAGCATTAATGCTATCGCGAGCATCGCCGTAGAACATACGCGTGTTCTCCTTGAAGAACAGCGGGTTCTCGATGCCCGAGTAGCCGGTGCCCTGGCCACGCTTGCTGACAAACACCTGCTTCGCTTCCCATACCTTGAGAACCGGCATCCCGGCGATGGGGCTGTTGGGGTCCTCTTCGGCGGCAGGATTGACGATGTCGTTGGAGCCGATAACGATGACCACGTCGGTACTGGCAAAGTCGTCATTGATCTCGTCCATTTCCAGCACGATATCGTAGGGCACCTTGGCTTCCGCCAGCAGCACGTTCATATGGCCTGGCAAGCGCCCAGCCACGGGGTGAATGCCGAAGCGGACGGTTTTGCCTGCAGTGCGCAGCTTACGCACTAAATCGCTCACCGCCGTTTGCGCCTGGGCCACCGCCATGCCGTAACCCGGCACAATAATGATGCTGTCGGCATCGTTGAGCGCCGTGGCAACGCCGTTGGCATCAATGGACACCTGCTCGCCTTCAATTTCTGCAGCTGGCCCTTTAGTGCCGCCAAAGCCGCCTAGGATCACGCTGACGAAGTTGCGGTTCATCGCCTTACACATAATGTAAGAGAGAATCGCACCAGAGGAGCCCACCAGCGCACCGGTCACAATCAGCAAGTCGTTGGAGAGCGTGAAACCAATGGCCGCCGCCGCCCAGCCGGAGTAGCTGTTCAGCATCGAGACCACCACCGGCATATCCGCCCCGCCGATACCCATGATTAGGTGGTAACCGATAAAGAACGCTAGCGCCGCAATCACCAACAGCGTCCAGAAGCCGGCACCGTTGAGGTAAAGTATCGCCAACAGCAGTGAGAGCGCCGCCGCTCCGGCATTCAGCATATGGCCGCCGGGCAGCTGCCGTGGTTTGCCATCCACTTTGCCAGCGAGCTTACCGAAGGCAATCACCGAGCCGGTAAAGGTTACCGCGCCGATAAAGATGCCCAGCACCACCTCGATTTGCAGGAACATCAGCTCATCGGGGGCTTTGGTGGCCACCAGGGCGGCAAAGGCGGAGAACTGGTCCAGCGATGCCTCAGCGGCGCGGGCAGCCATCACTCGGCGGCGTTCCAGGTCTGCACTCCAGGCCACAAATACCGCTGCCAAGCCCACAAAGCTGTGCAGCGCCGCTACCAGCTGGGGCATTTCGGTCATTTCGACCTTACCCGCCACGTAGGCCCCAATGGCCGCGCCAATCAGCATCATCGGAATCAGCCACCAGTAGCCGCCGATACCTGGGCCGAACGAGGTGAAAAACACCGCCAGCGCCATACCAACAATGCCGTACCACACGGCCCGTTTGGCTTTTTCCTGGTTACTCAGGCCGCCCAGCGACAGAATAAACAGCACGCTTGCCGCAATCGCTGCGGCAGATACGAATCCTTGCTCTAACATATCGTCTCTCCGCCGCTTAGGATTTTTGGAACATGGCCAGCATCCGGCGTGTTACCAGGAAGCCACCCACGATATTGATTGATGCGATTAACACCGAAATCGCCGCCAGCACGCTAACCACCGCGCTGCCCGAGCCAATTTGCAGGATCGCCCCCAAAATAATGATGCCGGAAATGGCGTTAGTGACCGCCATCAGCGGTGTATGCAGCGAGTGGCTGACTTTCCAAATCACCTGGAAGCCGATAAAGCAGGCCAGCACAAAGACAATAAAGTGCTGCATGAACGAGGCCGGTGCCACTAAGCCAAGCAGCAACATCAGCGCGCCACCCACTGCCAGCATGCTCACCTGGCGCTTGGTTTGCGCTTTAAAGGTGGCAAGCTCGGCGGCCTTCTTCTCTTCAGGCGTGGGTTCTTTCTCTTTCTTCTTCGGCTTGGCCGCGCCAATGGCTTTCACCTTGGGCGGCGGCGGCGGGAAGGTGATCTCCCCTTGGTGGGTCACCGTAGCCCCGCGAATGACGTCATCCTCCATGTTGTGGTGGATAACGCCGTCTTTCTCTGGGGTGAGATCGGTAAGCATGTGGCGAATATTAGTGGCGTAGAGCAACGAGGCCTGTGTCGCCATGCGCGAGGGGAAATCGGTATAGCCGATCACCACCACGCCGTTATCGCTCACCACGCGCTCGTCGGGCTTGGTCAGGTCGCAGTTGCCGCCCTTCTCGGCGGCTAAGTCCACAATCACCGAGCCGGGCTTCATGGCAGCGACCATATCTTCCAGCCACAGCTTAGGCGCAGGCTTGCCGGGAATCAGCGCCGTGGTAATCACAATATCCACATCCGGCGCCTGCTCGCGGAAGCACGCTAGCTGCTTTTCGCGGAACTCAGGGCTTGAGGGTGCCGCGTAGCCACCACTCTCGGAGCCATCCTGGCTCTCGTCGAAATCAAGGAACAGGAACTCAGCGCCCATGGACTCGATCTGCTCGGAGACTTCGGGACGCACATCAAAGGCGCGCACCACGGCCCCTAAGCTGGTCGCCGTACCAATCGCAGCTAGCCCCGCGACCCCGGCCCCGATCACCAGCACCTTGGCAGGCGGTACTTTGCCCGCGGCGGTCACCTGGCCGGTAAAGAAGCGGCCGAAGTTGTTCCCCGCTTCAATCACCGCACGGTAGCCCGCAATGTTCGCCATGGAGGAGAGCGCGTCCATCTTCTGCGCCCGGGAAATACGCGGCACCATGTCCATCGCGATGACGGTCGCGCCTTGGGCTTTACAGGTTTCCAGCAGCGCTTCGTTCTGCGCTGGCCAGAAGAAAGCAATTAGCGTTTGGCCTTTCCGCAGCTGTTTAGCTTCGGCATCAGTCGGCTCGCGGACTTTAATGACCACCTCAGCGTCGCGCCAGAGTGCCTCAGCACTCTCCACCACGGCCACACCAGCGTCACGATAAGTGTCGTCATTAAAACCCGCTGCCAAGCCGGCACCTGTTTCAACAAGACACTCATGGCCCAGCTTCTGCAGGTGCTTCGCGCTCTCGGGGGTCAGCGCGACCCGCGCCTCTCCCCGAGCAATCTCTTTCGGTGCGCCTATTTTCACACGCCTTCTCCCTTGGTTTGTTCGCATTCAGCGCCCAACCCCTCGCCGCTGGGTAATGACCCCAGCGTCTTTGGGCACCGCCTATTCACTATTGCCTATTCACTATTGCGCAAAATAACGCGACAGATAGCAGTTTAGGATGTGTCCTCAAACCCGCCAGTGGCCATTCAACCTTTGATTCAACTGCGTTGTTTATCTACAACACCGCTACATACCAGACATTTTTTTACCGGCTAGCACTCTGTGCAAACGCGGTCAGCTCGTCATAGAGCCACACGTTTTCAGGGGCATTGGCGTAGAGGTTGTGCTGGATCAGCGTCATGGTTAAGGCGGGTAGCTCGTCAGGCGGGGCGACCATGCGAACGGGCAGCATAGCAACGAAGCGCTCGGCCATTTGCCGGGGCAAGGTAATAATCGCATCGGTGAGCGCTACTACCCGTGCGGCGGCTATGTAGTTAAGGTTTTTAGAGATCACCCTACGGCTAAGGCCATGCTGGGCAAGGCAGTTTTCGATACGGCTCGGCACTAAACCACTGATATCGGCCAGCTCTACATGAGGCTGGCGGGCAAACTGCTCTAACGCCAAGGCATCACCTACATGGGCGTTGTGTCGGGCGGCTAGACACACCAGCTCTTCGTGCATCCAGGGCGTTTGCACCACGCCGCTGGGTAGCGATGACTGGCTATCTAGCCCCACTACCATATCCACCTGGCGCTGCTCTAGGGCCTCGCTAAGCACTTCCGGGGTAATAAGTTCAATCGAGAAACTGATGCCCGGCGCATAGCTCAGCAGTTGGCTAAGAAATGCCGGATACATGACCTCTTCAAAGTAGTCGGTGGTCGCCAGAGTAAAGCGCCGGGTGCTGGTGGCTGGGTCAAAGGAAGCAGGCGGTGCAAGGCCTTCCTGCAACGCGGCTAAGGCTTGCTGTACCACCGGCAGCAGCGCGAGCGCTCTGGGGGTTGGCTGCAGCCCTTGCTCGGTGCGTACCAATAGCGGGTCGTTTAGCGCTTCACGCAGGCGCTTGAGTGAATGGCTCAACGCTGGCTGGCTTAAATGAAGCTTTTCAGCGGCGCGGGTCACATGACGCTCGCGCATCAGCACCTCAAACACCAGTAGCAGGTTTAGATCAAAGTGGCGGAGCGAACGCATAGCGCCTCATTATTTATGTAACGAATGATTTCATTCTAAACATTCATTTTATTCATCGCCAAAAATTCCTTATCGTCGCGCTTCTTTGAGCTCCCTACCACCGCTCGCTTTCGACTGTACACCCTTTTCACTGCCCATCCTTTTCACTATTCACTACAGGAGTACCCGTTAGGTGACCCCATCGCAGATCATGCCCAGCCTGTTTGGTGATGTTATCTCCACCTTTATGGGCGTGCCTAAAGCCACTGACCCGCACGCCACGGATGCCGAGGTAGTGGTCAGCGGTGTGCCGTTTGACCTAGCGTGTTCAGGCCGTTCAGGCACCCGTATGGGGCCGAATGCCATTCGCCAAAGCACCGCCAACCTGATCTGGGAAGGCAAGCGCTGGCCGTGGGACTTCGCCCTGGAAGAGCGCCTGAAGGTATGCGATGCGGGTAACCTGGACTACGCCTACGGCGAGCCGGAGAGCCTGGTGGACAACCTGGAAACCCACGCCATGCGCTGGCTGAAAGCGGGCAAAAAGATGTTAACGCTGGGCGGCGACCACTACATCAGCCTGCCGCTGCTGCGCGCCCATGCCCGCGAGCACGGCCCGCTGGCACTGATTCACTTTGATGCCCACACCGACACCTACGAGCAAGGCACGCGTTTCGACCACGGCACTATCTTCCATCACGCCTTACAAGAGGGCCTGGTGGTGCCAGAGCATTCGCTGCAAATTGGTATTCGCACTAGCTATGACCGCCACAACCACCCTTATGAGGTGCTAGACGCCGACTGGGTGAACGACCACGGCCCCGCCGCCGTGCTGGAGCGCATCCGCGCCAAAGTAGGCCACCACCCGGCGTATGTAACGCTGGATATCGATGGCCTAGACCCAGCCTTCGCACCGGGCACCGGCACGCCGGTATGCGGCGGTATGTCCACCGATCTGATGCTAAAAGTAATGCGCGGCATGGTGGGGATGGAGCTGGTAGGGATGGACCTAGTGGAAGTCAACCCCGCCTACGACCACGGCGATATCACATCGCTAGCGGCCGCTACGCTGGGGTTGGAGTTTTTATATGTGCTGGCGGCGTCTAAACGCGTTCCATAACCCCTGGATAGCGCTGCTTGGCTCGATAGAGGCGATAAATAGTGATGGCATTGGTCACAATCACAAGCGCCTCGGCTAAGGTTCCTCCTACCGAACCTACGAGAATATGGCTAAGCGCCCATGCCAATGCGGCTAACCCTAAAAAGACACGCATTGGAATGCCACGCAGCAGGAACATACCCACAGTACCTAGCACCATGGCAATGATGGCAGGTAGGTCTGCCCAGCCCTGCCAAGTGAAGGCTGCAGCGACACCACTTGCGGCTAGCGTCGCTGCCATGGCCATTTTGCTGCCTGGGTAGCGGCGTGCCAGGGCAATGCGCATAATAACCAATAAAGATAGTGCCGCTGCCGTCCAGCTGCCGAAAAACATAAATTGCAAGGCAAACGCTACATTAGCGGAGAGCAGCAGCACTAATAGCCGGTCATCCTGCTTGCTTGCAAACGCCCATACGCACAGTATTAGCGACACTAGGCCAAAGAACTGGCCGGCGAGCGTGCTATAGCTCTCTATCATCAAGTGGCGGACTCCTCATAACGTGCTGCTTAACATTGTGCCCGAGGTATTCTGGCCTGCGGCGGTCACCGCCATATTACGGCCATTCCGTTTGGCACGATACAGCGCACCGTCCGCCCTGCCGAGGAGTTGCTCTACCGACTCCTCGGGCAGTAGTTCAGCCACGCCAAGTGAGAGCGTCAAGCGGCCAACGTCTTCATCTTTAAGCGAAAAAACAGCCTTTCTCAAACGCTCCGCCAAGTTCGTTGCCGTCAAGATAGGCGCATTAATCACTACCAAAAACTCTTCGCCGCCCCAGCGAATCACCAGGTCGTCTGGTCGTGTTTGCTCTCTTAGTACCTTAGCAACTTGCTCAATAATCCGATCACCAATTAAATGGCCATAGGTGTCATTAACAGCTTTAAAATGATCAATATCACAAATGATAACGCTAAGTGGGCAGTGCTCTTCAAGGTAGCGATGATACGCGCGTGTTAAGGCTTCATCGCCAGCCCGACGCGTTAAAAGCCCGGTTAATTTATCTTCCGTAGCCATTGCATACAGCACTTTTTCCCGCTCAACAATGTCATCCACCTGCCACGAAGTACTAATAAAGTGTGTGCAATTACCTTGCTCATTCAGCACGGGGGCAATACTTTGCTCAACATAGTAGCGGCTGCCATCTTTACGACGATTGACGAAACGTGCTTGAAACGGCAGCCTATTTTTTAGCGCATGCCAAAGGTCGCGATAAAACTTTGCATCTTGTTCACCTGAATTCAGAAAGCGCGGTGTCCGCCCCAACACTTCTTCTTTGCAATAGCCCGTCAGCTTTTCAAATGCTGTGTTGACGAACACAATAGTTTCTCGACTATCGGTGATCAGTACTGGGTCATTAGCCTGATCAAGCGCTTTTAAAAGAGCATTACGCCCCCTGTCTGCTTCAATACGAGAAGTAATATCTTGCTGAATGGATAAAAAGTGCGTAAGCAGATTATTTTCGTCAAAAACAGGCGATATGCTCCAATTCACTACATAAGCTTCTCCGCTTTTTCGGTAGTTAATCGTGCTGCCTTCCCAAAAAGTGCGGTTTTTTAGCGCTTGGCGCAGTGAATTGATGACGGCAACATCGGTATCATGGCCTTGCAGCATGCTAGGCGAGCGCCCTATCAGCGCTTCGCGTTCGTAGCCGGTCATCTGGCAAAACGCTGAATTGCAGTAAACAATAAAAGGCCCGCCGTTGTTAAAGTCAGCATCGGTCATCATCACCGCATTATGCGCCTGATCAAAGGCTAGCGTGACGAGCTTCATTTTTTCAGCATCTTGTTGAATTTTCATAATTTTTAATTTTTCCATTAAGTTGCTGTATTTACGAAGTGTTCAATAGCCAGCTGTGATAACAACGGGTCCACGCTTTTTAGCTACCTACCTAACCATCTATTTAGCTACTTTACTAACGACTGTATTAGCTATTTTATTAGCGACTCAAGTGGCTGAGGACACTTTCCAGGCTCTTGCGGGATCCTCAATCATATCCACTTATCAGCGCAATAGCTGCCCTCCGCAACAGCGCGTCCTTTCAGATTTCTAAAAATTACTTGCCGACACAAAAACAAACATTAAACTGCGCCCTACAGCGTCTAGGGGCATCTTTTCTTGACCCTGTGCAAGTTTTCATCACTTTTCGTTGACACGAAAAACCATTTGTACAGACAATGTACAACCTTCAAGCAGCATGCTTCATGATCCCAGGAGCTCTCATGCAAACTAGCCTTTTCGCACGGCACACGGCTCGCACTGACCGCATTATGTGGCTACCGATCAGTCTAATTGCGGCGCTGTGCCTCGTGGTGGGGGCTTTTACCGGCACATTCTGGCTAGCGGCAACCTTCGGGCTTCTGACGCTCCCCCTTACTTACTGGATACAGCGCACCTGGACAGGGCACATTATTAATGGCTTTACGAAAGCTGCCATCCTAATGGGATGGTCGGCGGTGCTGATCGAGCAGAGCGGGGGCATGATTGAAGCACATTTCAGTATTTTCGTTCTGCTGTCAGCGCTTATTCTCTACAGCGATTGGCGTGTCATAGTGGTTGGGGGCGGGGTTATTGCACTACACCACGCTGTATTCACCTGGCTTCAGTACCTGGGCCTTGTTTCGCTTTATGGCGATCTATTGAACATGCACGAAGGCCAACATGGCATCGCTGAGCTGCTTGTCTGCTTGGCGATGCATGGCGGAGCTGTGGTTGTTCAGGTGGCTATCTTGGGTTATCTCGCCACGGTATTAAGGAGAATGGTAAAAGAGGGTTTGCACGTTAGCCGTTTTGCAGCTGAAGCCAGCCAAGGGCGTTTGGATATGGCGTTCTCAGCACGGGAGCAGCAGTTACCCGCCGTGAATGCCATTGCGGCCATGCGGGATAACGTGGCCGACAGCTTGCGCCAAACCCAGACTGCCGCTCAAGCCGTCAATGACTACAGCCATCAATTATTACACGCCCAAGACCAATTGAGCGACCAAACTACTCGCAATGCTAGCCAAACAGAACGCATCTCTACCAGTAGCACTGAGCTTTCCGCTACTACCCGTGAAACTGCTCATGAGTTCAAGCAAGTGCGTCGCTTGGCAGAAGAAGCACAGCAGAACGTTCAAGAAAGTCGCCAGCACATGCAATCCATGCGAAGCATGATGGATAGCCTTCATAAACAGTCGGCAACCATTGCTCAGCTGCTTAGCGATATTGATCAAATCACTTTTCAAACCAACTTGCTGGCACTTAATGCATCGGTAGAAGCTGCGCGTGCGGGTGAGCATGGCCGTGGCTTCGCTGTCGTTGCTAACGAAGTGCGTATGCTAGCGGGCAACACCCAAGATACCGCAGCGCGTATTCGCACCAACATTGAAGCTACTACTACCCAGATAAAACAGGGCGTTGCGCAAACGGAGACGTTGGACACCTCGACACAAGCACTGACCGAGGCATTTGAGCAAGTTACCGAACGACTCACGCGCGTAGACGGAGCGATTGAGCAACAGCAGCAGGGAATTGAGGAGTTGGAAAGCAGCGTCAATGAGATTTATAGCGCGCTCGATATTTCACGCCAAGCGGTTGCCGATGCACGCCAGACAGCCGATAAGCTGACATCAACCGCCAACGTCATGGCGCAGACGGTAGGCCGTTTCCAGCTACCGGAGCAGTCTACCAAAGCGGCACTGCCTGAATTAATGGCCGCCAGTACGGAGTAAACATTACGCTATGTCCCACCCTACCTAATGGTTCATCAAACCACAGTGGCTTACAAAACTTTAACAAAAGCTAGCAAGAGACTCAGCTCTTTGAATATGATGGGGTAGAAAATTCTCTCAAGGCGTGGACCCTGCGTTTTTCAGCAGGGTTAAAAGTCCTCGTTATAAGGGAGTACCCTGTTGAAACGTCGCGACTTACTAAAAGCCGGTGGTATTGGTCTTCTGCTAGGTAAGGCAAGCTTTCCAGCCATTGTGCAGGCTGTGAACCGCAAGCCTACCCTGCGAGTGGTTGGTACGCATGTGACTCTGCAAGAGCCGATACGGCGCCGCGCAGAGCAGGATCTAGGGATCAATATTGAGTTCTACCCCGGTGGCAGTGCCGAGGTTTTACTCAAGGCAGCCACCGACCCCGGAGCTTTTGACCTTTACGAGCAATGGTCCGACAGTATTCGGGTGCTTTGGCAAGCCAATGCTATCCAGCCAATTGAAACCCAGCGGTTAGATTACTGGCATGAAATCAATGACCTACCCAAAATGGGTCGAATTTCGCCTCATGCCCAGATTGGTCAGGGGGATGCTCCCCACCGACTACTTTATATTCAGCCTAATGGCACCCTGGGTTCTGCACCTTCCGACTTCATCAGCTTCCTGCCTTATGCACATAACGTCGACTCTTTCGGCTACCGCACAGATACCATCGATGAAGGTACTCCCTATGAAACGGAGAGTTGGGGGTGGCTGTTAAGCCCAGCGCACCGTGGCCGGGTCGCTATCATTAATGCTCCCAGTATCGGCCTCTTTGACCTTGCGCTGGCTGCTCAAGCCCGTGGACTTATCCGCTTTGAGAATATTGGCCAAATGAGCCGACAAGAAGTGGACCAGCTGTTCGATATCTTGATTGATTACAAGCGGCAAGGCCATTTCCGTGGGTTTTGGTCGTCCGTGCCTCACTCTGTGGATCTAATGGCAAGAGGCGACGTTGATATTGAGAGCATGTTTTCACCGGCGGCATCCCGCCTGCGTGGCATGGGCATTCCCTGCACGTATGCCGCCCCCAAGGAAGGCTATCGCGCTTGGTACGGAGTCATGTGCTTATCGTCAGCCGTAAACGATGAGCGCAAGGAAGCCGCTTATGCCTTCATGAACTGGTGGCTGTCAGGCTGGCCCGGAGCCTTTATCGCAAGGCAGGGCTACTATATTTCCAATCCTCAGCGAACTAAACAGCATCTCAGTACTGGCGAATGGGACTTCTGGTACGCAGGCAAGCCTGCTGAAAGCCCCATGGCCGGGACAGATGGCAACATCGTGGCAGAGGCGGGTGAGATTCGTCGCGGTGGGAGCTATCAGCAACGATTCGAAAACGTGGCGGTCTGGAATACGGTCATGGATACGTATGAATACACGCTGACCAAGTGGAGAGACCTATTGCTGGCATGATGCAATTTTCGCGGTGGCACCTAAAGAATAAGCTCTTTACAGGCTTTTTGGTGATTGGGTTAATCGGCGTAGGTATGGCACTTTCCATGGGTCTTGCCATCCGCAATATCTACTCTGACTTCCAACGGTTCACTGTTTTCAGCGAACGGGTAGAGCTAGGCCAGAATTTGGCCACCAAGATGATGGATCTCCAGCGCCTATCGGAAGAGTTTGTCCAGGAAGGTGAAAGTTTCTCGGCGAACCAAGCCGACTTGGTTTTCGAGCAGGCAAGAGCATTGCTGTCTCGGCTTGAGGGCGATGCCAGCGAACCGGTCATGGCGCGTGCTGGCATAATCGCCACGCACTTGGATAGTTTTCAGAAAGCGTTCTCAGAGGTAAAGGAGCAACGTAACCGCCAAAGTTGGCTAACCAATGAATCCATCCAAACCCGAGCGAATGCACATGGCGCACTATTGGATGAGTTCCTATCGCGCGGTGCGGGATCGGCTTCGACCACCATGTTGGAGCGCCTTCGCAATGCAACGTTACAAATTGAACAGCTCACTCACCAGTATTTTGACACCCTCGACAACTCTCTGATTTGGCAAATTAAAAACAATGTTCGCCAATCACAGGCGCTGATTCGCCAGTTAAAAGAGCGGCGCCAGGACAGCACTTCTTTGGCCTTACTTCACCAAATGGATGAATCAGTTCTCGCCTATCAAGAAGTCATACTGGAAGCCATACAGCGCACACGGGGCTATCTTTTCCTGGTCAACGTCGTCATGGCGGCAGAAACCTACGAAATTCTTTATCAGTCAGACCGGCTTTCCGAGGAACTTCACCTCGAAATGGCACAAATTGAGAAAGGTGTCACCAGCACAATACGCCAGGTATTTATATTGGCGTTAGCTGGCAGCGCTATTACGCTGCTACTCATCATTGGTCTCTCGTATGCGATCGGCCGAAGCATCGCAACGCCGATTGAGAATTTGGCCATGACGTTTCGGCGTCTCGCACGGGGTGAAACGACTTCCGTCATACCGCTCCAAAAAGCCAGCCCTGAGCTTCAGGAGCTATCAAGAGCATCTGAGGTCTTTCGCGAAAAGAACGAGGAAACAGAGCGCTTACTCATCCAGTATCGAGAAATCAGTGAAGCGTTGGAAGGCAGAGTGAGAGAGCGCACCCAGGAATTAGAAGAAGCTAATCAACAGTTAGAAAAACTGTCCCGTATCGACGGTCTCACCGGCGTGATCAACCGACGCTACTTCGAAGAAGTTCTGGCTCGGGAATGGTCGACGGCGTTACGCAATGGTTTAAGCATGACCGTTATTATGCTCGATATCGACTATTTCAAGGCATTCAATGATTACTACGGCCACCAAGCAGGTGACCACTGCTTGCAAAGTGTTGCGCGCTCACTGCAGCAACGCTTGCGCCGTGGGAATGACCTAGTGGCGCGTTATGGTGGTGAAGAATTTATCATCACCCTTCAGGACACCAACCGCGAACAAGCCATGGCGATGGGCGAAAGTTTACGTCGCGGGATAGCAGACCTCGATATTCCGCATGAGGATTCTCCGCTGCACGTAGTCACTGTCAGTATCGGCGTAGCGGTACGTGAGCCAGACAGTGATATTAAAAGCACCTTCGAGCTGATTAAAAAAGCAGATGATGCTCTCTATCAAGCCAAGCTGACTGGCAAAAACCGCGTTGTTGGCTTTCCACAGCCGCATTGAACAGTGGTAGAGCTCGAAACTCACTTACTCACCCACCATCTGCTTGGCTTTAGCCCGCCTGTTCGAACCTTTTTGCGGCTAAGGCGCCGCTGCACCCGCACCAACTTGCGCGTATGCAGCGGCGGATAGTGCGCTTTATTGAACAAAGGGCGCTGCTGCATCTAGGTAGTCAGCACCGTTTATCGCAACACGCTCTTGGTCAAGCGATTCAGAACCAAGGTGAACCTCTTCTAACGAGACCGCCATCGACTCTACCTCTTGGTCCACCCGCTGAAGGGCATTTTCCAGGGTATAAGTCAGCATGTGAATCTCACCCATTTGCTCGTCTGTAAGAGCCTCTGCGCCGAGAAGCTCAGCTAACCGCTGATTCCCTTCCGCCATATTTTCAAGAGCTTGAGTGAGCGTTTCGGAGGCTTCACCTTCAAAATGATCCATGCGATTTTGCTCATCGGCAAACGCAATACCACTGCTCAGTAGACCCGCCACAATCGCGATAGAAATTCGTTTCATGCATACACCTCTCTAAAGGCTTGATGGGACAATGGTGGTTACGCTGATAGGCTAACACATCAGACACTAATACAAATAATAATGATAAAGATTTTTATTCAAAAGTATAAGCTTCAGCCGCCTACTCATAAACACGAACTGGACCCTACTGGTTTGAGCGCGCCACGCTCACCCCTTTCTGATTGGCCTGTTGAAAAAACACGGTGTGTTTACCGCGCAGCTCAGCCCCCTTCAGGCCAAAGCGCAGCTACTAGGCCGCTTTGATGTGGATGGCATCGCCACCGAAGCACTGCTCTTCCAGGCGGGGTACATGATTAAGGAGGTGCAGGAGCCGGTTGTTGGCTACCGGCTTTACCTGTTTGAAAGTCATAGAGTAGTTGCCAGCAGGCAAAGCACATCAAACGCAAAAACCCCGCGCAAGGCGGGGTTTCAAGACTTATCGGCTAAACCGACAAGTGATATTCCGTTAAGGCAGTTACGCCATCACTTGAATATTAGAGGCCTGAAGACCTTTTTTTCCTTGCGTGACATCAAAAGCGACCTTTTGACCATCTTGCAAGGATTTAAAGCCATCAGCCTTAATTTCAGAGAAGTGAGCAAACAGGTCGTCGCCGCCCGCTTCAGGAGAGATAAAGCCGAAGCCTTTTGCGTCGTTAAACCATTTTACGGTGCCAGTAGCCATGATCGAAATCCTCGATTTAGCGAAATAAATGCCGGGGAATTACCCGAGTTACAGAGGGTAGAACAAGAAACTTTCACCAGGCTCAACGCTAAATGCTTCGATACAACTGACAACGTGCAACTTGCTAACCAACTGAAGGCAGTCTGCGCTTCTTAAAGTATCGCGTCAACCGTCACACCAAAACGATTTTATAATGTGCTGTACTCGGCTGTTTATATTTTTAAAAAACTGGGAGTATTTTTTACTAATGAACGGGCAAACGTGCCAACACGCTTGCCCAATCATAGAATGCGCTGCCCAACACTTACTTCCCGATGAATCTGCTGTGATGATCATCCTCTAAAAAGCTTCCCAATCAGGTTCATCTTTTGCCTGGTTGCGCTGCGGTGTGTGCTGAGAGGTCTGTTTGGGTAGCGTCGAAGACGCGGCCACTGACTTGTCACCACTGAGCTTGAACGTATCCACTAGGCGGGTGAGTCGGTTGGCTTCCTGCTGGAGCGACGCTGCTGATCCACTGGTTTGCGATACCATGGTGACATTCTGCTGAGTGGCTGAATCCATTTGCGTCAGCGCCGCACCGACTTGTTGGATGCCTGCCTCCTGCTCGCGAACGGCAAGCGAAATCTCATTCATCAGCCCCGCCACCTGGCGGATGGCATCCACCGTATCCTGAATCCCCTCACCGCTTCGCACCGCTTGCTCGGCTACGCTAGCGATGCGCTGACTGATATCCGTGATCATTTCACGAATTTTATTGGATGAATCCGCGCTGCGACTGGCGAGATTACGCACTTCGCTGGCCACTACCGCAAAGCCGCGGCCATGCTCACCCGCACGCGCCGCCTCAACCGAGGCGTTAAGCGCCAGAATATTAGTCTGGAAGGCAATCGAGTCGATGACTTCAACAATCTCGCCCACCTGGCGCGAACTGGCCTCAAGTTCACGCATCAATTTAACCGAGTGCTGAACCTCTTTAACACCTTTCTCAGCTTTTTCAGCGGCCTGACTGGAAAGCGTATCGGCATTGCTGGCCGATTCGCTGTTCTGGCGCACGATTGAGGACATCTCTTCCATGCTAGACGCCGTTTCTTGCAGAGCGGAAGCTTGCTCCTCGGTCCGCGAAGCGAGGTCTTCGCTACCTGAAGCAATTTCGCCAGACGTCATATTGATGCTATAGGCCCCATCACGAACCGACTGGAAGCTGACATCCATACGCGCGATAAAACCATCAAACTCGCGGGCTAGTTCACCAATCTCATCACGCCGCTGGCTATCAATGCGTGCGGTAAGATCACCCTCACCTTGGGTAATATCGCGAATACGCCCGCTGACTTGACGAATTGCTCGGGACATCAGATTCGGCCCCATCAAGGCGATGACCAGCGTGACCAATAACACAAATGCCGTGAACGGTGATTTTCAACCCAGTTGTCCAAATGGCTGCGCTTAAGCAGCCTGTTGATTACGCTCGATTTCGTGCATTTTTCCCGGGTTAAGCGAGACTGGGCCGGTGACTTCCCAGTTTCGAGTGTGGCCCGACCAGCGTTGCGGATGTCGCTGCTTCGCACGTTGGTATACCGCGTTCCGGCGTTCCAGGCGCTCTTGGTCTACGCCGCGATGACGGTCCGCTGGCGTGACATACTGGATGCCACTGTGCAGGTGCTGTTCGTTGTAAGCCCGCTCGAACGCTAGCATCCATTCTCGTACCGCGCCCAGCGATGCGAAGCCCTTGGTGGGCCACGCTGGACAGTATTTGACGGTACGGAACAGCGCTTCCGAGTAAGGGTTATCATTGCTTACTCTCGGCCGACTGTAAGACATCAACATGCCCAGCTCTGTTAGCCTCGCTTTGAGCGTATAGGAGGTCATCGGTGCTCCGTTATCAGAGTGCAGTACTGGCGGCTGATGCCAGCAACCTTCTCGCAGCAAGGCACGTTCCAAAAGCTGTTTAGCCAACTCGCCCGATTCCGTGTCGTGGACTTCCCAAGCAATGATTTTGCGGCTGTAGATATCCATGATCAGGTAAAGATACCAGTGCTGACCTCGCACAACGGAGGCACAATAACTGATGTCCCAGCTCCAGACCTGGTTTGGCCCTGTAGCCGTAAAGCTAGTCGGCTCGGGGACTGAACGACGTGGTTTCATACGGCCACGATGGTGCTGCTGATGATGCTTTTTCAAGACCCGATAAAACGACGATTCGGAGGCCAGATAGACGCCTTCGTCGGCCAATAAAGGAACGATTTGAGACGGCGGCAAGCTCTGATACTCGGGGCGATGGCACGTGTTCAAAATGGCTTGCTCTTCCTCATGCGTCAGCTGATGCGGCTGCCTGTGTTGCCCTGCATGTGGACGCTGATCCTCGACAATAGCGCCGCGCTCAGATCGCCACCGCTTCAGTGTGCGTTCGCTTATGCCGATCACGGCAGCCGCTTGATAACGGGACGCGCCACCCATAACCGCTTCGTCAAATAGCGCGATGAGCCTTGCACGTTCCTTGAGAGGCGTTAGTCGTCCTCGCCGCTGTCCGGATCCTCGCCGTACAAGGCTTCGAGCTTTTTTGAAAGCACTAGCAACGACGTTGTTTCTGCCAGCACCTTGTCTTTGCGCCGTACTTCCGCTTTGAGCTGCTTGATGGTCTTTCGGTCTTCTTTGCGCTGTTTCTGCGCTGCTTTTGCCTGCTCTTCTTGCCGACCAGCTCCTTCGAGACAAGCGGCTTTCCATTGCTGGATTTGCTCGGGATAAAGGCCTTTTTCACGACAGTAAGCGCCAAGCTCTGTTTCTGACATCGTCGCGGTTTCGATGACAACGGCTAGCTTGGCGTCAGGTGACCATTCGTTGTCGCCTTGGGTGTAACCCGGCACAGGGACTCCTTTTTCTCGACACTGTTTTAACCAACTATACAGCGTCGCGTTGGAGATGCCTTCTTCCGTTGCTACCGACGCCACACTGCGATTGTGGGGCGGCAATAACTTTTTCAGGATGGCGGCTTTACGCTCTTCAGAATAACGTGGCACATGAATTCCATACCGCTCCCTCTGGACTGAGTTTAGGCGATATCGCCAACCGGACAACTAGGCTGACAGAGGGGGTGAAGCCCAACACCCAGCGTTGCTGCACGGCGACTGCCGCCAGTGTTTCTTGCTCCAGGGCCAAGCCACGCGCATCAGCACTTTCTCCGGCAATGTTGTATAGCTCACGCAAGGCATTAAAGGCCGCTAACGAGTCTCCCTCTAACTGCTCTTCAGCGGCATCAAGCTCGCCTTCCGCATGTAGGTCGAAGACGGCCTGTGACGCCGTCTCCCATGCCATATAAAGATCCTCGAACGGGTCAAGCCCCTCGCTCACCTGCGGATATGCGTCCAGCAGTGCGAGGAATTTATGCATTCGATCATAGGCTTGCTCAGCATTTTCGCGGTAATCGTTGAACTGAGCGCTCGCCCCATCACTCCCCGGCGCTTCACGCAACACTTCAAGCTCAGCCACCCGGGCCTGATACAGGTCGCGGTCCGCATTGAGCACTGCTGATACCGCCGGGTTAAAGGAGCCACTAAACGCTGTCATGCGTTCGCGCATTGACTGGACAAGCAGGCTATCGACCACCACAACGCCTAGCAGCGACAAGGCCACCAGGATAAACGCCAAGGTATATTTCACATTGATCTTGTGGAGCTTTTCCAGCATTGAGCCACCTGTGGGTTATCTAACTTATTGTAGTGATGGCCAACCTTGGCAGAATGAAGATGCATCCTATTTTTTATTATCGACCGCGAAGGGGCGGGCTTTAGACAGTGGCTAACAATAGATAGTGGCTAATAATAAATAGTGGCGAGCAATATTGCATACAAAAGAGTGGGAGGCTTCTTGAACGCTCACGTGCAAGCCATTGGGCTAGCAACCTTTTCAGGCTTGAGGCTAATAGCGCTTGTTTCGTTCGAGCAGAGAGATGCTGTACGGAAGCAAACACCACCCATGCCGAAGACAACAAGCTCTATCGTCGATATGCAAGGATAAAACGCGAGCAGTGCCGCTACAAAAAGACGCATCATCGTACTCGCAACCTGCCCTTATCGCCACCATGCTAAACTGCCCTGTGATTGATCGCTTCAGCCTTGGAGGCCAAGCATGCCATCTCCTCATCGTCGTAAGTTGCCCATTGGTATTCAATCGTTTGAGAAACTGCGCCAGGGGCAGTACTACTACGTTGATAAAACGCCCTTTATGCATGCGCTGGCCGAAACGGGTGGCTATTACTTTCTTTCCCGCCCGCGCCGTTTTGGCAAAAGCCTGCTACTGGATACCTTGGGCTGCCTGTTTGAGGGGCGCGAAGCGCTGTTTGACGGGTTATATATTCACAGTAAGTGGGACTGGCAACAGCGCTACCCGGTGGTGCGCTTAAGCTTTGGCAATGGAGTGGCGACTGACCGTGAGGACCTAGACGCTAACATTCGGTATCAGTTGCAGCAGCAGCGGGCACACCTGCAGATTACATCAACGCCACCTGAGCGCATTGCAGACGACTTTGCTAGTTTGATCGAGCACGCGCATCGTCTTCACGGCCAACGCGTGGTCGTGCTGATCGACGAGTACGATAAGCCTATCCTGGATAATATCCTCGATGGCGATAGGGCCCGCGAACTGCGTGAGGGTCTGAAAAACCTCTATAGCGTGCTGAAAGACACCGACCCCCACCTCCACTTTGTGCTGCTGACCGGCGTTTCCAAGTTCAGCAAAGTCAGCCTGTTTTCAGGGCTAAATAACCTCAACGACATTACGTTAGATGCCCCTTACGCCACCATTTGCGGCTACACCGACCACGATGTAGATACGGTGTTTGCGCCAGAGCTGCCAGGGCTTGACCGTAACGAGATTCGCCGCTGGTACAACGGCTACCGCTGGGGCGGGCAAGACGTGTCCAGCGTTTACAACCCGTTCGATGTGCTGCTTCTGTTGCAAAAACGTACCTTCAGCCCCTACTGGTTTGAAAGCGCCACGCCCACATTTTTAGTGGCGCTGCTAAAACAGCGCGGAGTATTTACGCCGCAACTTAATAAGCTTCAAGCGAAAGCGCAGTTGTTAGGCCGTTTTGACGTGGATGACATCGCTACTGAGGCACTGCTGTTCCAGACGGGTTACATTACGATTCAAGACGTACAAGAGCCCATGACCGGCTACCGTCTTTACTCGCTCGGCTTTCCTAACCGGGAAGTAGAAAGCAGCCTCAACGAGTTTCTATTGCCCGTGCTGGGTATCCAGGACAGCGCAGCGCAGACCTATCAACTGGCGCTGTTTAACGTGCTGCTGGAGCATGATATTACGGGCTTAGAAACCCACCTCAAAGCGCTTTATGCCGGTTTACCCCATGACTGGTACCGCAACAACCCTATAGCCCAGTATGAAGGCCACTACGCGAGCGTGTTTTACAGCCACTTCGCCGCGCTGGGCGTGAATGTGACGGTGGAAGACGCTAGTCACCACGGCAAAGTGGATATGAGCGTCGATTTCAGCGGCCATATTTACTTGTTTGAGTTCAAAGTGGTGGAACAGCTGCCTGAAGGCAAGGCGCTTGAGCAGATCAAAACCAAGGGCTATGCCGACAAGTACCGTGCCAGCGGCAAACCGATTCACTTAATTGGCGTGGAGTTCTCCAGCGTACAGCGGCAAATTGTGGCATTTGAGGTGGAAGAACTTAATTAAGGACGTCCGCTTTTAAGTACAAGTTATGCTCAAAAACCACAATGTTCTAACCCTTTGACGCACCGGCTATAACTGTCCCTGTAACTTTCTGCTAGGAATCTGGCATGACGATTTCTAAAGCAACATGTTTTTATGACGAGTATGCTCAGCGTCTGTTTGAGCAGTACCAGTCGCTGGATTTCGAGCGCGTTCATGGTGAGTGGCTCCATCATTTGCCTGAACAGCCAGGATTAGCACTGGATATCGGAGCTGGTAGTGGGCGTGATGCCAAAGCATTAGCCGAACGTGGCTGGCAGGTCATGGCCGTTGAACCAGCGGAAAAGTTGAGGGCCCTGGGTCAAACCTCTACTGCCGGACTCGATGTTAGTTGGCTGGACGACACTTTGCCTGCCTTAAACCATGTGCGCCAATTGTCACAGCGCTTTCAGCTAATTTTGGTATCCGCAGTGTGGATGCATTTATCGCCCGATGAGCAGCAGCGTGCTTTACGCGTCTTATGCTCACTCTTAGCCCCTGGCGGGCACCTCGTGATGACCTGCCGTGAAGGTCCAAACCACGATGAGCGGCAGTTCTACCCTGTCGATATGGGGGTTCTAGATCGCTGGGCTCAACACCTAGCGCTGCTCCCCGTGCAAAGCGGCCACCATGGAGACCAACTTGGTCGTGCGGGTGTTGCTTGGCATTTGCGTGTGCTCAAGTTACCAGATGATGGTACGGGAGCCTTGCCTTCTTTACGCCATATTATCGTTAATGATGACAAATCATCCTCTTATAAGCTCGGCTTACTGCGTACCCTAGTGCGCTTGGCCGATAGCGCACCTGGTATTGTGCTCTCACGAACTGATGAGTGGGTCACGGTGCCTCTGGGGGCGGTAGGGCTTTTCTGGATAAAGCTGTACCGCCCCTTGTTGGTAGAGCGTGATTTGCGCCAAGCTCCCGGCAACAAAGGGTACGGTTTCGCGAAAGATGATTTCTATCGTTTGAAGCAACTGTCGCCGCATGATCTTCGTATTGGCTCAGCTTTTTATGACCCTCAGTGTGCTGCCACGGTCATGCGGGCTATTCGCGATGCCTGCCAGACCATTCTCAAAATGCCGACCCACTTCACTACCTGGCCCGGTAGCCAGCGCCCAATATTTGATGGAAGTTATCAACGCCTACGCATTCGCGAGCAGGCCATTCGACTCGATAGCGCTACATTGGCATCGTTTGGAACCTTTCATATTCCTGCCACACTGTGGGATTCGATGAGCCGCTATGCCTGCTGGCTAGAACCCGCCATCGTGCACGAGTGGGTTCAGTTAATGCAACGCTATGATGCCTCCTACGATACCGGCACCTTACATCTCGCTTTACAGTGGCAGGAAAGTCGTCGAGATACACAGCAAGTGCGCCAGCTGGTGGCGCAGCGTCTACAAAACCCAATGCCCCTACCCTGTGTCTGGACACGCAGCGATCTACACAAGAAAACGTATGCTATCGACCACTGCTTTCCTTGGTCGCGCTGGAACAACAACGACCTATGGAATTTACTTCCAGCGACGGAAAAAGCCAATCAATCCAAATCAGACCGATTACCTGCTGCCCAGGTGATGCAAAAGGCGAAACAAGATATTTTGCACTGGTGGCAATGTCTCGATAACAATGAAACGGTCTGTCAGCAGTTTCGTGATGAGGCGGCTGTGACACTGCCATTGGCTACGCCGACGTCACCTCTGGATGTGATTTTCAATAGTGCGTTGTTACAACGCCAACGATTGAAGGCAAATCAGCAGTTGGCAGAATGGATGGGCATTACCTAATGATAATGGTGTGCCCAACGCTGTGCTTTGAAATAGCCGAACGTCATTCAGAAAGCGCCTGACGCCGTGAGGGGGAAAACAAAAGAGGGCGCAAAGTGGGCACCATTTGGGCACACGCAAACAAAAGGGCTTACGCATAAACGTAAGCCCTTGATATATCTGGCGCGCCCGGCAGGAATTGAACCTGCGACCTTCGGCTTCGGAGGCCGCTTTTTGTCATCTCACTCCATCTTCTTCACTACCGGCATAAATCATAAAAAAACTTATAAAACAAAATCTTACTAACAAAACTTCTTTTATAAAACCAACTATCATTAAGTCGATTAACACCATGCTGTGCCTATTGATGGCGCAATACTGTCACACGCCGTGACTTTTCTGTGTCCTGTTTTTGACCAGATTTGACCTTTGGTCAACGCACAAAGTGTACTTATTTAGGTACCCTGGTTGTGGATCAAACGCAATTTGCTACCTCCCAACTACCAAAGACTTGACTCTAACCTTGCACCACGGAAACCGGCCTGCCCGGATCCTACGCCAGACTTTGCCGGTCACTGCACTGGCTCACTGTTAACGACGCTACCCTCAAGATTAATATCGGACGCAGTGCTATTTTGCACGCTAACCCACCTGTACTGCCTAAGCAGATTCACTTTCGTTATGTACCGTTAAACTCCTATTGGCATTTTTCAGTCCCTACCGTCCCCCAGTGTCAGGATGAGTGTCGTGTCCTCTGATACCCTGTTCTTATAAACCGATCAGGGGGCGAAAGGAGACGCTCATGCCTCGCTACTCCGAGGAACGCCGACAAGCCGTGGTGGCCAAGCTGCTGCCACCCCACCTCCTGACCGCCCAGGAGGTGGCGGATCAGGAAAGTATCTCCGTCGCCATCATTTACAAGTGGCGCAAGGAGGCCCGTGCCGAAGGGCGTTGCCTGCCCGATGCCTCTGACCAAGGGACCGAAGGTTGGTCCTCTCGGGACAAGTTCGGTGCCGTGGTCGAGACCGCGGCCATGAATGCCGAGGAAGTCGCCGAGTATTGCCGACGCCGTGGCCTGTATCCCGAACAGCTCCAGCGGTGGCGCCATGATTGCGAGCAGGCCGCCAGCCTCTCGCACGACGAGCGCCGGCGGGAGGCTGACGCGCTCAAGGAGCAGCGCAAACGCAACCGTGAGCTGGAACGGGAACTCAAGCGCAAGAACGAGGCATTGGCTGAAACCGCAGCGCTGCTGACCCTTTCAAAAAAGGCGAAGGCGATCTGGGGGGACGAGGACGAATGATCAGCACCCCGGATCGCCGTCATGCTGTCGAGCTGATCAATGAGGCGCGCAACGCTGGTGCCCGTCTCGAGCACGCCTGCGAGGTCCTGGGCATCACGCCCCGGCCCCATCAGCGCTGGACCCGTGATGGCGAACTCCGGGAGGATCAGCGCCCTTTTGCCGAGCGGCCGGTGCCCACCAATGCCCTGACAGCGGCTGAGGAGCAGGAGATCCTTGATGCGTGCCACCGGCCGGAATTCGCCAACCTGCCACCCGACCAGATCGTCGTGCGGCTGCTGGACGAGGAAAGCCGCTATATCGCCTCGGTATCGACGTTCTACCGGGTATTGCGACGGCATCACGAGGTCGTCCATCGCGGTCGTGCCAGAGCGCCGAGGCACCACGCCAGGCCCACGACCTACCACGCGATCGCCCCCCAATCAGACCTGATGCTGGGATTGCACCTGGCTCGGTGGACCGATCAAGGGTGAGCATTACTACCTGGTGATGATCCTCGATATCTTCAGCCGCAAGATCGTTGGCTGGGAGGTCTTCCTGGCCGAGTCAGCGCTCAACTCGCGCACCGTCATCGAGCGGGCCGTGCTGGCTGAGAAGGTGGTCAACCAGCCGCTGGTGCTGCATGCCGACAACGGCAGCCCGTTCAAGGGCGCCACGCTGCTGGAGAAGCTGCACGACCTCAACATCACGCCGTCCTACAGCCGGCCATGGGTCAGTAACGACAACCCCTACTCCGAGGCGGCGTTCCGTACCTGCAAGTATCGGCCGGATTACCCGGTGGACGGCTTTGCCAGCGTCGGTGAAGCACGGCAATGGGTGCATGGCTTCGTCCACTGGTACAACCATGAGCACCGCCACAGCGGCATCCGTTTCGTGACACCGGGCGAGCGCCATACGAGCAAGGACAAGGCCATCCTGACGCGGCGTCACGCACTGAACCTGGCGGCCCGCAAGGCCAACCCAGCGCGCTGGAGCGGCAAGACCCGCAACTGGGCGCCTATCGAAACCGTTTCGCTCAATCCGGAGCGGGAACCCGAAGTCACGCTGGTTGAACCAGAAAAACAGGCGGCGTGACAATGATCAGACACGACAACTTGCTTGACATCTACCGGGCCTGAAGGTATACGTCTGTCGAGAATCTGTAGTTATGTGCAAGAAAATTAATGACTTGGCGTTGCTTGAGAGGTAACTCCAGTCGACCAGAGCAGGATTATTAAAAGAGCCTCTATATTTCAAGTTTACTTTTAATGCAAAACAAAACCTCCTTCAAGCCTACATTATAATGCATGCCACCCTGAAGGAGGTATATTAACATTCCAATTCGTTACCCTATCAGCACATGATTCAAATCGATAAGGCAACACTAATACCTAAAATTCAACCAATTCAATTTTGGCCTATTTTAACAAGCTAGTCGGCTCAACACATTCAAGGTTAAAAGCATTAGCTACGGCTTGATAAGTAATATGTCCTTCATGGACGTTGAGCCCGGAAAGGAAGTGAGGATCATCGGAAAGCGCCTGCTTCCACCCTTTATCAGCTAGCGCAAGAATAAAGGGCAATGTAGCATTGGTTAGTGCTTGCGTTGAGGTACGAGCCAAAGCTCCTGGCATATTGGCGACGCAGTAATGGACAATACCATCGATAATATAAGTTGGCTCAGCATGAGTAGTTGCCTTGCTGGTTTCAAAGCAGCCACCTTGGTCGATGGCAACGTCTACCAAGACGCTGCCTGGCTTCATATCAGCAAGCATCGCGCGAGTGATAAGCTTAGGTGCGGCGGCACCTGGAATCAGTACTGCCCCCACTATTAGGTCAGATTCACGCACTACCTCATCAATAGCGTCTGCCGTAGAAAATACCGTCTTAATACGCCCCTTGTAGCGATCATCAAGCACTTCTAAACGAGGAATCGATTTATCTAGAACCTTTACATCAGCACCTAACCCAAGCGCCATCCGTGCAGCGTTTTCACCCACCACACCACCGCCTATTACAGCCACCTTCGCCGGAGCCACGCCTGGCACGCCAGGTAAAAGAACGCCAGAGCCACCCTGGGCTTTTTCCAAGCTGTGTGCACCTGCTTGAATAGCCATTCGTCCAGCAACTGTGCTCATTGGAGCGAGAAGCGGCAAACCTCCCTGGCGATCGGTGATGGTCTCATACGCAATACAAGTGGCACCACTTTCGATAAGACCACGAGTCAAAGACTCCTCGGCGGCCAGATGCAAATAGGTGAACAAAGTTTGACCTGTACTGAGGCGTTTGACTTCTTCAGCCTGAGGCTCTTTGACCTTAAGAATTAGCTCAGCATTACTCCACAACTTGGCTACATCGTTCTCAATCTGAGCGCCAGCAGCTGTATAAGTAGCGTCTGCAAAACCAGCGCCCTCCCCTGCACCAGTCTGTATAGTGACGGTATGACCACGGCCAATTAATTCACGTGCGCCGCTAGGAGTCAACGCAACGCGGTATTCATGATTTTTGATTTCCTTTGGAATAGCAATATGCATGATCATGATCTCTTATTGTTAGAAACAAAGTGCATGAAGCCTTTGCTCATGCACTTATGGTGAGCGTTGCTCAATCACGAAGGGAACGAAAACTGTGCATTTTCACGCACTCCAGCGGAGGGCCACCGTTGCGTTATTGTTTTACGTCGAGTGTAGAAACGAACTGAATCTGGACCATAAGCAGAAAGGTCACCAAATAGTGAACGTTTCCAACCACCAAAGCTGTGATAGGACACCGGCACCGGAAGCGGCACGTTAATCCCTACCATACCCACTTGAATACGGTCACTAAAGTAACGTGCCGCTTCCCCATCACGGGTATAGATACAAGTGCCATTACCATATTCATGGTCATCAATTAACTTCATGGCCTCATCCATAGAACCTACCCGCACAACTAGCAGGACCGGACCAAAAATCTCCTCTTTATAACACTTCATCTCAGGAGTAACTTGGTCGATCAGGGTTCCGCCAACATAGAAGCCATTTTCATGTCCGGACACCTTTACGTCTCGCCCGTCAACTACGATCTTGGCACCCTGCTGTTCAGCACTGTCAATATAGCCACAAACCTTTTCTTGGTGTGCTTTAGTGATCACGGGGCCAAAGTCGTTGCTCTTATCAGAAAAAGGGCCAACCTTAAGCGAGGCCATCTGTTCTTGCATCTTGGCTATCAGCATATCGGCAGCTTCATCTCCCACTGCCACTGCAACAGAAAGTGCCATGCAACGCTCACCGGAAGAGCCAAAAGCTGCCCCGTTAAGGGAGTTTACTACGTTGTCCATATCAGCATCGGGCATGACGATAGCATGGTTTTTGGCACCGCCTAGAGCTTGGCATCGCTTGCCGTTGGCGTTAGCCCGTGCATAAATGTATTCAGCGATAGGAGTAGAGCCAACAAAGCTGACGGCTTGCACACGCTGGTCATCGAGAAGAGTGTCAACAGCTTCTTTATCACCATTGACTACATTAAGAACTCCTGCGGGCAATCCAGCTTCTTGGGCCAGATTAGCAATATATAGCGCAGAAGTGGGGTCACGCTCAGACGGCTTCAGAACGAAGGTGTTGCCGCAAGCGATAGCCATAGGATACATCCATAGTGGTACCATGGCAGGGAAGTTAAACGGTGTAATGCCAGCAACTACACCTAGAGGTTGAAATTCACTCCAAGAATCAATACTTGGGCCTGTATTCTTGCTGTGTTCGCCTTTGAGAAGTTCGGGGGCATAGCAAGCATACTCTACATTTTCGATGCCACGGGCAAGTTCACCTCGCGCATCATGCACGATCTTACCATGCTCCTGACCAACTAGCCGGACAATCTCATCTGCATGCTCTTCCAGCAGTTGCTTGAAGCGGAACATGACTCTTGCACGTTTTGCTACCGGAGTGTCACGCCAAGCCGGGTATGCGGACTGAGCAGCTGCAATGGCTTCCTCAACAGTAGCCTTACTAGCAAGGCTTACCTGTCCGATAACCTCACCAACAGATGGATTGAAAATATCTTGAGTACGCTCTTCGCGATCAACATTTACACCGTTGATTAAATGGCCGATTTTTGTCATTGGTTGCCTCTTATTGCGTCTATTAAAGTTGAAATTTCAGTTCAATTGGCCAATGGCCTCACCAATAGCATTGACCACCCGGTCAATCTCATCACGCTCTACGATAAATGGCAGTCCGAGCTGGATGGTGTCACCGCCGTAGCGCACATAGAAACCCTTCTCCCAACATTTCATGGCAATTTCGTAGGGACGGCGTGCAGGTTCACCTGGATACGACTCAATCTGAAGAGCTCCGGCAAGGCCATAGTTTCGTATATCACTGATATAACGAGTTCCTTTAAGGCTGTGCAGCGCCTCTTCAAAGACCGGGCTCATTTCACGCACTCGGTCGATCAAGCATTCTTTCTCCAACACATCCAAGGACGCCAGAGCTGCTGCACAACCCACAGGGTGGCCCGAATATGTATAACCATGGGGCAGTTCAAGCATATAATCAGGGCCACCCTGCTCCATAAAGGTGTGGTAAATCTCGCTCTGCACAATCACCCCCCCCATAGGAACCGCGCCATTAGTCAGCTGCTTGGCAAAGTTCATAATGTCTGGGGTGATGCCAAACTCCTCAGCACCCGTCATAGACCCCATCCGGCCAAAGGCCGTGATTACCTCATCAAAGATCAGCAATATGTCATGCTGATCGCAGATCTCGCGTAATCTCTTCAAGTACCCTTTGGGGGGAGGAATTACTCCTGCGGAGCCAGCAAGAGGCTCAACAATCACTGCAGCGATATTAGAAGCGTCGTGCAGTGCAATCAGCTCCAATAATTCGTTAGCCTTTTCGGCACCGTTTTCAGGCATGCCGCGAGTAAAAGCATTCTCTGGAATCAAGGTATGGGGGAGGTGATCAGCATCGACACCCTGTCCATAAAGAGCACGGTTAGCGCCAATACCGCCCAGACTGAAGCCACCGAAATTCACCCCATGATATCCTTTAGCGCGCCCAATCAATTTAGTCTTGGTGGGTTTGCCTTTCTTTCGCCAATAGGCCCTAGCAATTTTTAAAGAAGTATCAGCGCTTTCAGATCCTGAACCAGTGAAAAATGTGTAATCCAAACCTTTCGGGGTTAGCTCACGCAGCCTGTGTGCCAGCTCAAATGCTTTAGGGTGGCCAAACTGGAAAGCGGGAGAATAATCTAATTCGCGCAGTTGCTTGCTGACTGCATTGGCTATTTCTGGCCGTGAGTGACCAGCGCCGCAGGTCCACAGACCCGATAGACCATCAAATATTTGTCGCCCGTGGGCATCGGTTAGATAGCTGCCTTTAGCACTAACAATTATGCGTGGATCACGCTTGAATTGTCTGTTACCGGTGTAAGGCATCCAGTAGGAATCAATCTGCTCAGCACTGAGACCGGCGGTAGGAGAGAGTTCTTGAGCTGACATGGCCACTGACCTCTATTTTCTATTGCCATTATTGTAGGTTTCATGTGTCAGGCTAGGCATCTCATTGAATCAGTTAAATAGAAAGTTGTTTAATTTCACGCAACCATTTAGTTAACTTTACACCTCATCCTCGTTGCTACCTTAAGCGATGAGGATGAACGGCTTGAATAGGCTCACAATCAAAAGGAAGAAAAATGGGACAACACAAAAAAATTGCCCCTATGGGGCAGCCCGGCGACTCAGACCTTCGTCTATTAAGAATTTACCGTAAAGTCGTTGAATGCGGGGGCTTCTCTGCTGCCGAAATTGAACTGGGTATCAGTCGAGCTGCTATAAGTATGGCGATGAGCGACTTGGAGACTAGGCTCGGACTGCGCCTCTGCCAGCGCGGGCGCAGCGGCTTTGCACTAACTAGTGAAGGTACCGAGGTCTACCAATCAGCCTTACAGCTACTAGCTGCAGTCGAAGGTTTTCGAACACAGGTCAATGGGCTGCACGCCCAACTCAAGGGCGAGCTAAACATCGGCATCACTGACAACTTGGTCACCATGCCAGAGATGCACATTACCCATGCCCTTAGTGCACTCAAAGAACGCGGACCAGATGTCCGCATCAACATCCGAATGATTCCACCAAGCGATATTGAGCTGGCAGTACTTGATGGACGACTGCACACCGGAGTAATACCCAACCTCAAAACTCTACCGGGGCTCAATTACCTGGCGCTGTATGAAGAGAAATCAAGACTTTATTGCGCTGTTGGTCATCCGCTATTTAACACCGTAGACATAACCAAAGAGACTTTGAGCGACTATGATGCAGTCGTTCCAGCTTACGCTCAGACACCGGAGATCAAATCAGTCCACGACTCACTGAAAGCCTCTGCCTCAGCCACTGACCGAGAAGGCGTGGCCTTTTTAATTCTTTCAGGCCGCTATATTGGCTACCTACCCACTCATTACGCTGAGCGGTGGGTACATGATGGCCAAATGAGACCTCTCCTTTCTAATCAATGGCACTATTTGACAAGGTACAGCGCTATTACACGCAAAGGTGGAATGTCTAACCTTGTATTAGAAAGCTATCTAGAGGAGCTGAATAAGCTAATCAATAAGCCTGATATATAAGCACAACACTCCTGGTGACACGCCCATAATTAATCATGCTCCTCGCTACTAACCCTTGATTAGCTGCTTGAATTTCAAGCACTTCCTCTCTTTTAAAAACGCGAGGATGTACTTTTCAACCTGCTCATCAATACAGCCTTTGGGAATCCTAGTGTCAAAATACGGCGTTACATGAGGGAAAAACTCTTGACCCTCAGTTGCAAAAACCCCTTGACCACTAGAAAAATGGCTTTTATCTTTACCAAAAGGTAAAAAATACAATCACAATTTGAGCATACCGCCAATGAAAAAAAATACTTACTATTCATCAGCTTACTGAATAATCGCGATGTGCCATCTGACTTCTCACCTGCCCACAGCTTCTTAGGGTGAGCTTGGTACAGCTGGAGTTTGTATCGCGCATCAATACATAGTGTTCAGCTCAAGGATTGCTGAGCAAATGGGCCTTTATGTGCCCGAAAAAAGCGGCTAAGCCCGCTAAATCTAAAGGAAGTGCAACGACACAACCTCCATAGCAACACTTCAACAATAAAATAATGAGGTTTCAAAATGGTGAAAAAAGTAAAATGCGGTTTGATCCAAATGTCTCTGAAGGGTGATACCTCAATGAGTCCTGAGGAGATCCGTAATATGATGATTGACGCCCATATTCCCTTCATCGAAAAAGCGGCAGAACAGGGTGTGCAAGTGCTCTGCTTCCAGGAGGTATTTACTCAGCCATATTTCTGCCCGAGCCAAGATAGTAAATGGTATGACTCAGCAGAAAAAATTCCTGACGGACCAACGACCAAGCTAATGCAAGAATATGCAAAAAAGCACAATATGGTCATTGTAGTGCCAATCTATGAAGAAGATATGCCCGGTGTTTTCTATAATACTGCTGCTGTCATAGATGCAGATGGGAGTTATCTCGGAAAATATCGTAAGAACCATATTCCTGATACAGCACCTGGTTTCTGGGAAAAACTTTACTTCAAACCCGGAGATATGGGCTACCCCGTTTTTGACACAGCCTACTGCAAGTTAGGTGTCTATATCTGCTACGACCGACACTTTCCGGAAGGATGGCGGGCCCTTTCGCTTAACGGTGCAGAATATATTGTCAATCCATCAGCAACAGTAAAAGGTAAGAGTCAATACCTTTGGGAGCTGGAACAGCCTGCTTCTGCCGCTGCTAATGGCGTCTTTATCGGTGCCATCAACCGTGTAGGTAAAGAAGCTCCTTGGGATGAGCAGATGGGTGAGTTTTACGGTTCTAGCTATATCGTCAACCCCAAGGGACAGATCGAGGCACAGGCCAGCGAAGACAAGGATGAATTGCTTATTCACGAGATTGATCTAGATATGATCCGAGAAGTTCGCAAGGGGTGGCAGTTCTTCAGAGATCGTCGTCCCGAATCCTATGATGAGCTAGTCCATTATTAAATGGCTTTTATTCATTAAACTCGGGAAAACAGCTTATCCCATCACTATAACAACTAAATAGCGAGCTGATTCATGAGCGAAATAAAACACAAAAATATTAAGGCAGGTTACAGCCATGAGCTGTGGAATGCCGATTTAGCACCAGTAGAGCAAGAAGAACGTACTTGGTCTTGGCTAAATATTGCCAGCTTGTGGGTATCAATGGTGGTGTGTGTTCCGGCTTACATGCTGGCAGCAAGCCTGATACCAGAAGGAATGTCATGGTGGCAAGCAGTCCTGACTGTATTCTTGGCTAATACTATTATTCTTATTCCCATGCTTTTGCTGGGGCATGCAGGAACCAAGCATGGCATTCCATTTCCTGTTCTGCTTCGGGCTTCATTTGGCACATCCGGTGCCAAACTTGCAGCCATGATGCGAGGTATTGTGGGTTGTGGCTGGTTTGGCATCCAAACATGGATAGGCGGCTCAGCCATATACGCAATTCTCAATATCCTTACTGAACGTGCTCTGGTCGGCGAGCCGATACCGGGCTTAGGTATAGACTTAGCGCAATTCCTTTGCTTTATGGCCTCCTGGGGCATGCATGTCTACTTTATTGCACGCGGTACTGAGTCCATTCGCTTCCTTGAGACTTATGCGGCTCCTTTTCTGATTGCCATGTGCTTCGGGCTATTGATTTGGGCGGTCACAAGAGCAGGGGGATTTGGCCCCATGCTTTCTACTCCATCAGAGTTTGTGGCAGGGGGATCTCGAGAGGGTGAATTTTGGCTAGCTTTTTGGCCGGGCCTAACTGCCATGGTTGGTTTTTGGGCAACCCTGGCTTTGAATATTCCTGACTTTACCCGGTTCGCTAAAAGTCAAAAACATCAACTTGTCGGCCAAGCTCTAGGTTTACCTATTCCCATGGCAATTTTGGCGTTCATCGCGGTCGCCGTTGCCTCTGCAACTGTTGTGATCTATGGAGAAGCACTTTGGGATCCTGTAGCTATCACTGAGCGTATGGGTGGAACTGCTGTTGTTATTGCTCTATTGGCATTAATAATTGCTACGGTAACCACTAACCTAGCCGCTAACGTAGTAGCTCCAGCAAACGGCTTCGCCAACCTGATGCCAGGAAAAATCTCCTTCCGCATGGGGGGTTACATTACTGCAGGTCTGGGCATTGCCATCATGCCCTGGAAACTATTAGAAACTACAGGCGCTTACATTTTCACTTGGCTCATTGGATATTCTGCTCTACTCGGCCCACTAGCAGGCATCATGCTGGCTGACTATCTGCTGCTTAGGAAGACAGAGTTATCACATGATGACTTGTTCAAGACCAATGGTAGATACAGCTACAGCAATGGTTGGAATCCTGTGGCCTGGATTGCCTTTATTATTGCAGTTCTCCCCAACCTTCCTGGATTCCTATCAGCTGCAGGAATATTAGACAGTGTTCCCGGAATATTTTTGAACATTTATAACTACGCCTGGTTTGTCGGTGTCGTTCTTGGGGCCATTGTTTATCTAGGCCTTATGAAAATGTACCGCCCTGTAACGGTAGTTGTGCCTGAAGGACAACAATAACGCCGTAACCTTAACTATTAGCAATAACTTACAAGAGTAAAAGGAGATATCCATGTCCGTTTTGATCAAGAGTGGCACAATTGTCACTGCAGACCGTACCTTCAATGCCGATGTCTACTGTGAAGGTGGAAAAATTGTTGCCATTGGCGAGAATCTCGATGTCCCCACAACTGCAGAAGTAATAGATGCTAACGGCCAGTACGTTATGCCGGGAGGAATCGATCCCCACACGCATATGCAGTTTCCTTTTATGGGCACTGTAGCTAGCGATGATTTCTACACAGGCACAGCTGCAGCCCTGGCCGGTGGCACTACATGTATTATCGACTTCGTCATTCCACAACCGGGGCAGCGTCTCCTAGACGCTTACAACCAGTGGCAAGAATGGGCCGAAAAATCTGCAGCTGATTATACCTTTCATGTAGCGATCACCTGGTGGGACGATTCTGTACACGAAGATATGGAAACTCTGGTACGAGAACACGGGGTAAACAGCTTCAAACACTTTATGGCCTACAAAAATGCTATTATGGCCGATGATGAAACCTTAGTTAACAGCTTCCGCCGCTGTGTAGAGTTGGGAGCAATGCCTACTGTGCATGCGGAAAATGGTGAATTAGTTTATCAGCTTCAGCAAGAAATGCTGGCCAAAGGTATTACCGGCCCCGAGGCTCACCCTCTTTCGCGCCCACCTTTTGTTGAAGGAGAAGCGGCCAACCGAGCTATTCAGGTAGCTCATGCGATGCACACACCCATCTATATCGTACATGTTTCCTGCAAAGACTCTTTAGATGCTATTACCAGAGCAAGATCAGCGGGGCAGCGGGTTTATGGTGAAGTACTAGCTGGTCATCTAGCCATTGATGATAGTGTCTATCGCAATGAGGATTTCGACTTCGCGGCAGGCCACGTTATGAGCCCTCCCTTCCGTCCGAAGGAGCACCAGGACGCGCTTTGGAATGGTTTGCAAGGTGGCAACCTTCATACTACAGCAACGGACCATTGCTGTTTCTGCAAAGATCAAAAAGCAGCAGGTCGTGATGATTTCACCAAGATTCCCAATGGTACGGCAGGGGTGGAGGATCGCCTAGCAATTCTGTGGGACGAAGGGGTTAATAAGGGTAGGCTGACCCTAAATGAGTTTGTTGCGGTAACATCTACTAATACAGCAAAACTGTTCAATATGTATCCGCAGAAGGGCAGTATCACGGAAGGTGCGGATGCCGATATTGTTGTATGGGATCCCCAGGGCACACGTACCATTTCTGCCGATAGTCACCACATGAACGTAGACTTCAATATTTTTGAAGGCCGCACTGTCAAAGGCATTCCCTCCCATACATTGAGCCATGGGAAAATAGTTTGGCGTAATGGGGAGCTAAATGCGGAGCGTGGCGCCGGCCAGTACATCAAGCGGGCACCTTTTGCCCCGGTGCTGGAAGCCGTAGCTCGCCAAACTGAGCTAAATGAACCACAAGCTGTAAGACGTTAATTACTAACTTTTTGGTGGGAGTATCTTCACCAAAAATTGCATAAATGTCTTTCGATTAGGGCCCACTGTATTTATGAAGGTGGGCCCATTTTATATTTGATATTTAACTCATAAAGTTAGAACCGTAATCACTGCTTTAAAGGAGTGACTATTATGTGGTTCCATTTCATCACAGTATTGGTAGCAGGTGCTATGCTTCCGATGCAGGCTGGTATCAATGCTGGGTTGGCTCGTGGTTGGGGACATCCATTGTGGGCAGCAACCGTATCTTTTGGTATAGGAACTATAGTACTACTGGGCGCTTCTACAGCCTTACGCCTTACAGTACCCAGCTGGCAGCAGCTTTCTGATATTCCCCTTTGGAGCTGGTCAGGAGGAATATTAGGCGCTTTCTATGTGACCGTTATGGTTATTTTTGCACCCAAGCTGGGGGCTGCAACTCTATTAGCACTTGTTGTAGCAGGCCAGATGCTAGCATCCACCTTGCTCGACCACTTTGGAGTTTTGGGATTCCCACAGCAGGCAATTTCTCTACCAAGACTTCTGGGTGTTGTTCTTTTATTTTTAGGAGTGATCCTTATTCGCAGATTCTGAACGGCTAGACGTGGCTCAAGGCTATCGGTATTCTGTCACTCGTTTCACCACCTTGGTGCAACCAACCATCCGGTGCATTGGTACGCTGATCGCGATTAGTTATACTGATGATGACACCTTGAGTGGTGGGTACGGTGGCACATGAAAACCTGGTCGAGAGTCCCATGAATCAGCCAATCACCAAGCATAAACCACCTCGCCGTTCCGCCAGCCGTAAAGCTCTCGAGCAAAAAATTATCGCCGCTGCCGAAATTGTTTTTGCAGAACAGGGATTCAACGGCGCTTCCTTAGAGGCTATCGCTGAAAAGGCAAGCCTTTCTAAGCAAAACATGCTGTACTATTTTCCCTCGAAGGACAGCTTGTATCATCACGTCCTAAAAAATATTCTCGATCTTTGGATCGAAAAAATGGCGTTAATTGAGCAAGCTGGTGATACGCCTGCTAGCATGCTGGAGAATTACATTCGCGGCAAGCTTGAGATTTCAAGGGTACATCCTTACGGCTCTAAAGTATTCGCCAACGAAGTGATCAGCGGCGCTTCTCACCTGCAGGTTTATCTCGAGGAGAATCTACTACCCCAGTTTACTGCAGATATTGAGCTAGTACGCAGTTGGATCACACAAGGCATTATGGATCCGATTGACCCAGAACATCTTTTCTTTACCATATGGGCTTCCACTCAAACCTATGCTGATTTTTCCGCCCAGGTTAGTTTGGCACTAGGTAAGAGTGAACTGGAGGAAGAAGACTTTCGTCGCGCAGGTGACTTTCTTACCCATGTACTTCTCAAAGGGTTAGGGCTTAAAAACATATAAAATAAAAAGGGCGCAAAATGCGCCCCACGTCACTCTAAATATTCAAAAATGGAACTTTAATAGTGCACTCACCGAGCTTTCGGTTTCAATTAAGTTATCTGAAAGGCCATATTTATTTCTCCAATAAGAATATTCGACACCTGCGTAGAGCACACCAGGATTGCCTTGAAAATGCCCAATATCAAGCTTCAACTGTGGTGTAAAGTTTAACTCAGATTTATGATCAGACTCCGCAGTTGAATAGTCTAAGAACCCATCAAAGAGGAAGAGAGCAGGCCCTAGCTCAAAGGGAGCTCCCCAAGTCAGCGTCATCTGAAGATCGTTATCGATTTCGCTATTATTAGCATGGTAGAAAGCTGTATTGACATACGAAAAGCCTGGAACATCCCACGCGAAGCCGAAACCAGTTAAATAGTTATTCAGGTCGGTTTCACCACCAAATTCATAGGTTGCTGCCAGAAAAACATCCTTAATAGGTCCGGCTGACAGATCTCGATCAGACAGCCAACTCAGATTTATTGAAGGTGAAAACTCACCATAAACATCATCCTGCCCTTCCGCGCTACCATGTCCTTGATTGGCATCGATAAAAAAGAAGGTCCCTCCCCAATCATGGGCAGTCACATTCTCAAAGGTAAAAAAAGTATGTTCCTGCTGCTCTTTTCCAAAAGCCTCATACTGATCACTGTGTAGTAAAGTAATACTTGAGTCAGAAAAAAGCTTCTCAGCATGGGCGGCAGAAATACCAGTCATGGAAATACAAGTAACAGCGAGGTATTTTTTATAATGATTCATATTAATTCTCTTGTGGTTGTTGTCGTAAGATTATCTTAATAAATTCCCTTGAAATGAAAGGGTGCCATTTTACGGGCACCCTGCTTATAGTCAGAAAACTATGGCATTATGCCGCTTCGTTTAGAGCTCCTGTAAGATCAAGAATTGCTTGCTTTCCATCGCCAAACAGCATCAAAGTGTTGTCTTTGGCGAACAAAGGGTTAGGGAGACCGGCAAAGCCAGGGCTCAGACTACGTTTTACTACTACGACAGTCCGCGCCTGGTCGACATCTAGAATCGGCATTCCATAGATTGGGCTTCCTTTATCTTCTCGAGCCATTGGATTAGTAACGTCGTTAGCTCCGATAACAATGACGACATCTGTCTGCGCAAAACTTGGATTCACCTGCTCCATGGGCTGCATCTTGTCATAGTCCACCTCAGCTTCGGCGAGTAGTACGTTCATATGGCCTGGCATACGACCAGCGACCGGATGCAAACCATAGATCACTTCCACACCGCGCCTTTCCAATGTATCTGCCAAATCTCTAACTGCGTGCTGGGCCTGAGCCATTGCTAGACCGAAGCCCGGAACAATTACCACTCGCCGCGCAGTTTCTAGCAGCATACTGACTTCCTCTGCTGAAGAAGACTTAACTTTTCCAGCATATACTTCGTCAGCATCGAGAGTCTCACCACCTTCTTCGGATAATGAGCCAAACAAGACACCAGCCAAAGAGCGGTTCATGGCTACACACATGATACGAGTAAGTATCAATCCAGAAGCACCGACTAAAGCACCTGAAACTATCAGTACCGTGTTACCCATGATGAAACCCGCTGCAGCAGCAGCGATACCAGAATAAGAGTTAAGTAAGGCAATCACGACTGGCATATCAGCCCCCCCAATAGGGATGACTAACGTTACACCTAATACTAGGGCAACAACCGTCAACAATAGCAATAAGCCTATACCACCGTTACCATTTGATAGGACTGCAACAATCACAACAGCGACAGCTAGCAAAGCAGCATTAAAAAGTGTGATGCCTTTAAAACCAATCGGTTTTCCCGGCAACAGCTCTTGTAGCTTGCCGAAAGCTATGGCACTACCGGTCAAGGTTACTGCACCGATTAATACTGTCAGGCCTATTGCTATAAAGCTGATGGTGCCAGCAGCAGCGATTGGCCCACTCGTTGAAAGAAAGCTTGCCATAGCGACAGCTAAAGAGGCACCTCCACCGAAACCATTCAGCAAGGCAACCATTTGTGGCATCGCAGTCATTTGGATGCGAGTAGCTAGTAAGACACCTACCGCACCACCCAAGATAACCCCAGCAAGAATCCATCCGTAGGAAAGTATCGACTGATCTAAAAGAGTGACTACAACTGCAACCAGCATACCGACAGCAGCTAGCAAGTTACCGCGGACAGCGGTGCGTGGACGAGTCAGCCCCTTAATGCCGATAATAAACAGTACCGCAGATACAAGATAAAATAGGTTTACGAAAGATAGACTCATGTTTATCCCCTTTTGCGGAACATGCGCAGCATGCGGTTGGTGACTAGGAAACCTCCCACCACATTGATAGTAGCCAGGGTGACAGCAACCATGCCAAGTACTGAAGTCCAGATACCACCAACTTCCCCTGAGCCTGCTGCAAGTAAAGCCCCAACCAGAGTGATACCAGAGATAGCATTACTACCCGACATCAGAGGCGTATGGAGTGTTGCAGGAACTTTAGTGATTAACTCAACACCGAGGATGACAGCTAATACAAAGAGCGATATTTGCATTACAAGCATATCCATCAGGCTGTCTCCTCTTCATGGGAAGGAGCCACACATAGACGCTCACGAATACGCGAGGCACGTACTTCCCCTTCATAAGTAACTACGGTTTCATCAAGAATTTCGTCCTCGAAATCCATCTTCAGCGCCCCCTCATCATCCAATATATGAAGCAGTAAATTCTCTACATTGCGTCCATACATCTGGCTGGCATGGTGAGGTAACGTGGCGACGATATTGATTGGGCCGATAATAGTTACACCATAAGCTTTTACTGTCTCACCCGGCTGGCTCAGTTCGCAGTTACCTCCTCGTTCAGCTGCAAGATCAACGATGACGGCACCCGGCTTCATGCTTTTCACCATTTCCTCAGTAATTAAAACTGGCGCCTTGGCTCCCGGAATTGCTGCAGTCGTCACGACTACATCCTGTTTCGCAAGAATATTGGCCATCTGCTCTCGCTGCCGATTTAGGAAATCATCATCCTGTTCACTAGCGTAGCCACCCTGCCCTTCACTGGATGTAGTATCAAGATCCAGTTCAATAGGTTTAGCACCCACAGAGAGGATCTGATCCCTTGCTGCAGGACGCACATCATAAGCTTCTACGATTGCACCCAAGCGCTTAGCCGTAGCGGCTGCCTGTAAACCTGCAACACCAGCTCCCATAATAAAGACCCGAGAGGGATTCAACGTGCCGGCTGCAGTCATCATCATCGGAAAGATACGTGGGGCATGGAGTGCTGCTAGTAATACAGCTTTGTAACCAGCCAAAGTGGCAATAGAGGATAAGGCGTCCATGCTCTGGGCACGACTAATGCGAGGTACTAATTCAAGTGCTACGCTTGTAACTCCTCGTTCAGCTAATTTAACGAATTGTTCGGCTCGCCCAAGGGGATCCATCATGCCGATGCAAATATGCCCCTTTTGTAAGTCTGCCAGCGCTTCTTCGTGTGAGGCATCTACACAGAGTATGATTTCACCTTGGGCAAGCAACTGAGAGCGTGTTTCGAGTATTACTGCTCCCGCTTCACGATAGCTATCGTTGGAAAAACCAGCAGCATCGCCTGCGCCAGTTTCTACAAAAACCTCACAACCAAGATTCGTCAAAGTCGATATATTGGCAGGAGTCAACGCTACCCTGGTTTCACCAGGGTGACGCTCCCGCATCACCGATAATTTCATTGTTATTCTCCTGTGACACAATCGGATGCTTAATCAAGCGTTAGCACGCTCCAACACCGCTTTAAGCAGAACATTACAACCAGCCGCCAGATCGTCTGCATCAGCTCGCTCCAATTCGTTATGACTGATGCCTTTTTCACAAGGAACAAAAATCATGGAAGTAGGAGCTACACGAGCGATATAGCAAGCATCGTGCCCAGCACCGCTGACCATTTCTCGGTGGCTTAACGAAAGTTCTTCGGCGGCCTTGCGAACAGAGTTGACACAGGTCTGATCAAACGGCACAGGTGGCGAGTACCAAATTTGTTCAAAATCCATTTCCAGCTTGAGCTCTTCAACAATACGAAGTGCCCCTTCTCTTAGCTCCTGGTCCATCCTTTCTAGGACCTTCGCATCGGGATGACGGAAGTCCACAGTGAAAAACACTTGGCCAGGAATAACATTTCGTGAGTTAGGAAAAACCTGCATCAACCCAACCGTAGCGCAAGCATTGGGCTGGTTGATCATGCCTATACGATTGACCAGTTCAACAATACGCGAGGCACCAACTAATGCATCGCGGCGGCTTAGCATAGGTGTTGGGCCAGCATGCGACTCTTGGCCTGTAAGAGTAATTTCGTACCAACGTTGTCCCTGTGCGTCGGTAACTACTCCAATCTGTTTTTGCTCATCTTCTAAGATCGGACCCTGTTCGATATGTGCTTCAAAAAATGCCTTAAAGGGTCGACCACCTACTTCAGCATCTCCTGCATAACCGATGCGCTTCAGCTCTTCACCCATTGTTTTGCCATCAAGATCAGCACGGCTTAGGCCGTATTCAAGGTCAAAAGCACCTGCAAAAACCCCCGAAGAAACCATAGCTGGTGGGAAGCGTGAGCCTTCTTCGTTAGTCCAAACTATCGTTTCCAAAGGAGTAAGAGTTTGAATGCCATGCTCATTCAATGTTCGAAAAATCTCCAGGCCAGCCAGCACGCCATACACACCATCAAACTTGCCACCAGTAGGCTGAGTATCCAAGTGACTACCCATAGCAACTGGAGGCAGTGAGTTATCCTGGCCAGGACGACGGGCAAAGATATTTCCCATTTTGTCCACGGTGATACTGCAACCAGATTCTTCACACCACTTCACAAATAAGTTTCGGCCCTGCTTATCTAAATCCGTCAAAGCCAGACGACAACAGCCACCTTTCTCAGTACCTCCGATTTCGCCCATTTCCATCAAACTATCCCATAGGCGCTGCTTGTTAATGCGAATGTCTTCCATAATTTACTCCTTAAGCGTCAAACTAAAGAGCTCCATAAACGGAGCACAAAGGGCTCTAGGGGGCCACTTTTAGTGGCCCTCATGTTGTATTGATATGGAAGCCGATTATTTATCGGCAGACGAAATCAGCTACGGAAGCGAGGGATCACATGTTCGCCGTACTGAGCGATAATGTTTTCCTCGTCACCGTTGTCTAGATAAATATTAAAATGGGTCATGCCAGCTTCTTGCAGTTTCTGAAGCTTGTTAACATGATCTTCTGGCTGGCCCAGAACGCAGAAACTTTCTACGATTTCTGGAGTAATAAAGTCGAGATAGGGGTTATCACTTTGCCCATGCTTCGAGTAATCATAACCCTTGCGTTTCTCGATATAGTCAGTAAGGCTTTTAGGAACTAAGCCGCTATCAGTACCATATTTTTCCACAATATCGGCCACGTGATTGCCGACCATGGCCGGAAACCATTTCGTAGCTTCGATGCAACTTTCTTTATCACCAAAGTAAGCAGGTGCTGCAACAATAACCTTATAGTCTGACATGTCACGACCGGCTTCTTCACCCGCTTTGATGGACTGTTTTCCTAGCCACTCAACCAGGTAAGTATCGCCGATCTGTAGAATGACACCGTCACCCACTTCGCCTGCAGTTTTAAGAGCCTTGGGGCCATAGGCACCGATATGAACTGGTAGCTCATAACCATCCGCCCAAGGGAATTTGACCGGCTCAGGACATTCTCCGTAGTGTACTTCTTCACCACGTACCATCGCCTTGACTTTATGAGTAAACTCAGCAACGCGAGCTAGCGTAGCAGGCTTTTTTCCCATAACCCGGACTGAACTATCGCCACGTCCTAAACCGATATCAAACCGCCCACCACTCTGTTTAGCGAGGCTACCAAACAAGCTGGCAGCCAATGACCAATCACGAGCATTAGGGTTGGTAACACAAGGAGCAAAGCGCATTTTAGTGGTGTGTTCCATACACATAGCAATAGCTGGATAACACTCACGCCACAAGATATGCGAATCATAAAACCAGCAGTAGTCGAAACCAGCTGCCTCAGCTTGCTGAACCAGCTTACGCGCACGATCTGGACTTACGAAGCCTTTAAAACAAATGCCGAATTCCATTGTATTTCTCCTTACATTGTACTTATTGAGTGTTACTAGTCTTATAAATGTATCAGGTGCCTGGAGCCCAGATACGTATACCAGCATGGGTAAAAGGAACTTTTTTAGAGATATTGATGCGTATTAAGATTGGTGTAATAGCCTCAATACAACGAGCACTGATTGCCGGGCCAGCGTTGTAAGCCTCTACGTCGATTTTACGGATCAGCTCTATAACCTTCTCTCTCGCTGCTAAGTCGTTACCGCATACCAGAACATCACAGTTGATCGGATGATCTAAGTGATTAAGAGTTGCCGCTGAAACATTATGTAGTGCACCAATTACGGGGATGTCATCACCCAAGAGGGCCTGAGCAGCTTCAGTAGCTGAGCCAGCAGCGGGCATATCCACTTTTTTGGGGTCACCGTCTGCTAAAGGCACCACAATATCGATCAAAATTTTCCCAGGAAGTAGATCTCGGATTCCTTCAAGAGTGGCGTCATGGGCACTGTAGGGGACAGCTAAGATAACCATTTCATCGGCAGTAGTTACAGCACCACGTAGATCCTCACCTGTAATAGCTGCAGCATCGTTGAGTTGTCCATTAAGCTCTTCAGCCACACTTTGTGCCCGCTCACCATCGCGGGAACCGATCACAACCGGAATACCAGCACGCGCAAAGCGCAGTGCCAAGCCTCGGCCCTGTGGGCCGGTACCACCAAGAATTGCAACGCTCATCGGAACAAGTCCTCTTGTTGGGGTCTTATCAGCTCGTTTGCAGAACTGACACAGGGTTGCCAGTTGATGCCGCGGAACAACACCACCGGAGTTTTGTCACTTTTGCCCATTACCAAACCAGAAGCGGCAGCCAGCTCATCAGCCAAAGCAGGCATGGTCACAGACAGCACTCGACCGAATGCATCACGCTCACCTATCAGGTCAATTCGTGCCGGAACCTTGGCTAGCCCAATAGCCACATTAACTAAACCCATTCGCCAAGGACGGCCAAAAGTATCGGTTACTACAACACCTACACTCACCCCGAAAGCTTCTTCTAGGCGCTCGCACAGGCGGCGTGCACTAGCATCAGGGTCATGGGGTAATAGAATGACAGTTTCCTCAGCACCAACGTTGGATTCATCCACCGCTGCATTAGCACATATAAAACCTAAGCGATGTTCGGCTATGAGAGTACCTTCCTCTTGTTCAGGACGTTTTACAGCACGCACCACACGCGTCGATTCCCGCAAAATAGCCTCAACCTTCCGAGGATCTTTATTAACCTGCTCAGCCAATTCGAGTGCTTTTTTACTTGGCGTAATGCCCGCTAAAGCCACAACTTGACCCTCGGCCTTGGAGATCACTTTGTGCGCAATCACCAAGATGTCACCCTCGCGCAGAACCATGCCTTGACACTGCAAGCTCTCAATCAAAATCGCAGCTAAGTCATCTCCCGGATGTATATCGGGTATGCCTGAAAGGGCCTGAAGTGCCACGTGGTCATTGATCATGGCGTTGTCAGCCAGGCTGTCCAGGGAGTCATGCTGTGAGGTATCGTGCACAGGTTCCATAACTTCTTTAGCTCCTGCGGCGTCTCAGCGCCGTGTTGCTGGATGAAGGAACCCAGCGTGTTAATATCTGAGGGTGTATCTAGGTCGAAGCGTAAATTAGATAAATCAAGTACCTGACAGGCCAAGCTAAGGCGTAAGGCTGTTTCACGATGGGCTTCCGCTGAGCGAGGCCCAAAACGGAACGGTATTACATCGGGTGGGGAAGTTAATAAAGCGTTTGTACCGCCGTCGTTAGCTGGACAGATAACCACAAATGGCTCGTCTTGATGGGTCTCTAACAATTGTCGTATTTCCGCTTCCTCAAGCTGTACAATGTCTGCTGGGATAAGCAATTGTGCCGGATACCCCTTTCGACAGGCCCAGGCTGCAGCACGCCGAGCCGCCTGAGATAACCCATCAGCAATTGGCTCCTCAAGGACCATAGCACCGTAATCCATAGCCAGTTTTCCGATAGCCGATGAATCGGTGACAACAAGACGATCGTAGTCATAAAAACAGTGCTCAAGAAAACGCAGGGTGCGCTCACACAAACGCCTTGCCAGAGTGGAGCGATGATAAGGTGAAAGCGTTTTCCCCAGTCGGCTCTTAGCCTGGCTAAATTCTTTAACTGGAATTACGATCAGTGGTTTCTGAGTCATCTTTCCACCTCCTGACGACGACAAGCACTGGCAAAAGTAAGGGTTTCTTTAGCTAGGCGAGCTTTGTCCTCAAGACAGGTCATGAGAGTAGACGTAGTCATGACTCGTAACCCTTCAGCCTCTAAAGCATCTTGATCGGCTCGATCACTTTCATCGATAATCAAACCATCGATTAAACCTGCATAATTGGCGGCGACTCCTAAATTGCTGCTGCTATACCCCATTGCTGTCAGCATACGATCAGCGGGCCCCTTAACAGTCTGACCACCAATCAAAGGTGAGACAGCCAGCTTGACAGCGTGAGAGTTCTCTATGGCTTGACGAATACCAGGCACAGCCAAGATGGGTGCAATACTGACCACAGGGTTACTAGGTGCAATTAATAGCAAGTCTGCATTTTCAATAGCTTCCAGGGCTTCATAAGTTGGACGCGCATGGTTGGCACCTTCAAACCGAATCTCAAGTACCTCGGGTTTACAGTGCTCCCTAACAAAATATTCTTGAAAAGCTAGCCAGCCCTGATCCGTTTTAATCATGGTCTGTAAGCAATCATCTGTAGGCAGCAATAGGTTGATTTTCACACCAAGAGAATTAGCAATGCTTTGAGCAATAGCGCTAGGTCTAATACCTTGGCGTCGTAGTTGAGTACGAAAAATATGTGTTGCCATATCTTGGTCACCTAGCGTCATCCAAGTATCGCAGCCAAAGCGCTCCAAAGCAGTCAGTACCCCATGACTATCATTGGCTAGCCCCCAGCCCTGTTGGCGATCAATCATATTCGCTAGGCTATAGGTCAAAGTATCAATATCTGGCGATACCCAAAGTCCATGAAACTCCTGGTCATCAGCTACATTACCGATGACTGAGAGGCGTTCAGATGGGCAAATGGCAGCTAACCCCTCGGCTAGTTTTGCGCCTCCCACACCGCCAGCAAGCAAGGTGACGCGAGGTATCATGCAAAACCTCCAGCAACATGACGAAATGATGAAGCAGGAGTTTCTTCATTAAAAGTTTCAACTACCTCATAAAGTGTATTGCGACGAACCGGACGACGACCCATTTCACGGATCATAGATACAAGATTATTGGGAAGCATTTCCTGGCCATGCTGTCCACCGGCTGCTCGTGAGATACTTTCATTCATCAGAGTACCCCCCATATCATTGACACCAGCAGCTAGCATCTGACGGGCAAGATCTGGCCCTAGTTTTACCCAGGAAGCCTGGATGTTATTGATCCAACCATCCAGCATCAGACGCGAGACAGCATGCATCCTGATATGCTCAAGACGAGTAGGACCGGGACGCACTCCTTCATGCTCTAGGAACAAAGGGGTCTTATAATGCACGAACCCTAGCGGTACGAATTCGGTAAAGCCACCAGTACGTTTTTGTATGTCTCGAAGTAAAGCAATATGGGATGCCCAGTGCTCAGGGCCATCGATGTGGCCATACATAATGGTCGCAGTAGTAGGTACTCCTTCCTCGTGAGCTGTCGTGATAATCTCTACCCATTGATTGGTAGTTAATTTGTCGCGAGTTAACTGCTTGCGTACTTCCGTATCCAAGATCTCTGCAGCAGTACCCGGCATCGAACCCAAACCGTTATCTACTAAGTCACGAATGAAATCACGATAAGACAAGCGACTTTTTTGAGCGCCAAACCAAATTTCAAATGGTGAAAAGGCATGGATATGCATGTCTGGCAAGACCCGCTTGATAGCTTTAAGCATATCTCGGTAGAAATGGCCTGGAATATTTGGGTGAAGCCCTCCTTGTATACAGACCTCAGTAGCCCCGCGATCCCAAGCTTCTTGGGCACGACGTACAACCTCATCAATATCGAAGAATTCAGCTTCAGGGTCGCTCTTGCGCTTGGCGAAATTACAAAAACGGCACCCCATATAGCAAACATTCGTATAATTGATATTACGAGTAATCACGAATGAGGCATCATCACCTACACGACGCCGGCGTACCTCGTCAGCGGTTGCAGTTAAAGCATCTAAGTCAGCTCCGTCTACTTGGAAAAGGTGTATGGCATTTGCCTCACTTAACTCTTCCCCCGCCAATACACTCTTTAATATATGTCGCGTTTTCCAACTCACTTCTGAACATGCAAGATTTTCAGATAGGCGATCAATTGAATGGAGTGGTGTTATCGTTGTAGTCATAAAAATATCTCCGGTTCATGGGCGCTGTGTTAGACGCATTGTTGTAGAGCCAAACCATCGTCACGAGCGATTTCTTCAAGACGTTCAGCGAGTGAAGTGGAGAGAAAGTGTTCCGGAGATTTTAAATATCTCGGATAAATAGCTAGACGCTCTTCAAGGCCATATCCACAGCGAGCTGTCGCTTCACGCAGAGCATCTATTTGGGGCCAAGCCCGCTCTGGGTTGATATGGTCAAGGGTTACAGGGGAAATGCCACCCCAGTCATTGATACCAGCACCTATATAAGCTGAAAATCGCGACTCCAAATTAGGAGGGGCTTGTAGACTAATTGATGGGTCAAGTATCAGACGCGCAAGAACAAGAGTGCGGACCATATCGTTTAAGTCCGGCTCTGGATGGTTAGCCATAGCGGTGCCAGGTTTTGCACGGAAATTCTGGACAATCACTTCTTGAATATGACCATAATAACGATGCTGGTAGTTTATAGCCTGTAGACTATCGACGCGCTCTTCCCAAGTTTCTCCGATACCAATAAGGATACCTGTGGTAAAAGGGACACCATGTCTACCTGCTCGCTCCAAAGTGCGTAAACGTTGAACCGGCACTTTATCTGGACAGGCGTAATGTGCTTGCCCGCGATGCAATAATCGGCGGCTAACATTCTCCAACATCATTCCCATACTGACGCTGACGGGTTTAAGGCGAGCAACTTCTTCATCAGAAAGAGTGCCAGCGTTGACATGAGGGAGAAGCGAAGTTTCGTCTAATACACGTCTACACATCTCGATTAGATAATCAATCATGCTGACATGCCCTAACTTAGCCAAGGCCTCTCGAGCCTCTGAATAACGTTGTTCTGGCTTTTCGCCGAGGCTAAAAAGCACTTCCTTGCAGCCCAATCGCTCGCCCTCTCTAACTACAGCCATGACTTCGTCAGGCGTCATGATCCGAGCGTTAGGCGACCCAGGTTTCTGAACAAAAGTACAATAACCACAGTCATCGCGGCACATGTTAGTAAGAGGAACAAAAACTTTGCGCGAATAAGTCATCGTCTTGCCCCAATATTCATCGCGAAGTTTGGCAGCATGACGAGAGAAGTTCTCTAATTCATGGGTTGACGCATTTTCCAGCGCCAAAGCTTCTGGACGTGTCAGCATGGTACGTAGCGCTCCTGTTATTGTTGTGCGCTTTATTTTGTTTTTTACCATTCGGTAAATATTACACTAGACCATATTTTTCCGTTTGGTCAAATTTTTTTTTCACCTCAGACACCCCATGGAGTCAGAAAAACAAGAAACAGCTTGATAAGGCAGATCAACCTCAGCCAATATCACTTATAACTTCATGATTTTATTATAAAAATAATTCATCGCAAGCGAGATAAAATTTTCATTTGTATTCTCATTCGCGACCCCTAGTGTTATAGCCAATGCCAAGGAGAACATGCTGCGGGTTGTCGAAAACGAACCGCCGTGAATGGCGCGCCCTATTTTAAGCTCCTGCAATGCCATAACCTCGCCGGCCCGAAGCCTCACCTCAAAGCACTTCTGAGCTATTCCACGACTGGTATTTGTAGCGGTGTATTTCCTAGCCACGCAGACGAAGATGAGATCTCCCACTCGTTAGGGGTTGCCATGCCAACCGTGAAGCACCAATTCCTATGTGGCTGAGTCAAATCCGAAATTCCTGCATCAGACCCAAAGGACAACACCAGAGCAGAAAAACTAATTTCTATTAGAGGCTGGGGCTTTCTTATGTCTGCGTCGTGTAGCCTGTAACCGAATAAAGGCAAGGAGGGGTTCTAAACGCTTATGGTTGTCCTGTTCATATGCTTGACGCAGCTTTATGTAGATTGTGCCGGTACCGTAGGTGTAAGCGCGCCACAAAACACATCTACCGAAGCGTATCTTCTCTGATCACACCGATGGCCTCTTTTGCTTTGGAGATCCTCATGAGCCGCGAACCCAAACCCAATCAGGCGTTTTGGTTAGGTCATCTGTCTCATGCCGCCGCCCTGCAGATACCGTTAAGTACATATGCCAAAGTACAGACAGTCACGTTAGCCGACCTGATAGCATGGGAAAAACGGTTAATCGTGGTTGTGACATGACTCGCTCCGGCCCTGACCTCAAGGTATACCTGTATCTAGAACCTGTTGATATGCGCAAGCAAATTGATGGCTTAGCGCTGCTGGTTTAGAGGGTGTTTACAAAAACAATAGATGCCTGACACGATGAGGCCTTCCATTAAGGGGAGGGATCATGTCGACAGGTGGACGACCCAGAAAAATGGGTAACGCGGAGAAGCGCCTACTGTGCCAGTTGGTTGAGGAGAAGCCACTCGCGACTCTAGACGAGATCACCGAGGCCTTTTGCACGCATACAGGTGTCTCCGTGCATCACATGACCGTACGCAGGGGCTTGGACGAGATGGGCATTCGGCGTAAGCAAGTGGCGACACCACCCCCCCCCTCAGGCTGAGCATGAAAGGCGTTATGGCTATCACCCAGCCCACCGTCGCCAACAGCCAGAACAGCGCTATCCCAGCTCACTCACTGATGAGGAGTGGCACCTTGTAGCCGACATTTTCGAAATGTGATGGCGAGCGTGGCACACCGCCTCGCTATCCTCGCCGCCTGTTAGTCGATGCCTGCTGTTATGTGGTCCGAAGCGGGTGTTCGTGGAGAATGCTACCCAAGGATTTTCCGCCTTGGCAGAACGTCTACCGGACGTTTCGCCGCTGGAGCCAACAGGGCAAGTTTGAACAGATGCACGACCGGTTACGTGCACAATGGCGAGAACGTGAGGGGCGCGACCCCATGCCCAGCACCGCCGTTTTGGATGCCCAGTCGACGCGGAGTTCACCGCAAGGAGGGACGAGTGGTTACGATGCAGGGAAGAAGGTCAAAGGTCGCAAACGCCATGTCTTGGTCGACACCTTGGGGCTGATACTTGCCGTGAGTGTGACAGCTGCCAGCGTGCAAGACCGCGACGGCGCACATCCTGTCATGGTCAGTGGAATAGAAAAATATGCGGGCATATCACGGGTTTTTGTTGATGCTGGCTATGCGGGACGCTGCGCACAGACGATCAGCCAATAGCATGCCATTTCGGTCGAAGTCGTACGCCATCCTGGTAATGCCAATGTGGGCCAGTGGTGTACACCGAACCAGGAAAACCTTTTCACACGCCAGCCTGATGCGAAAGGCTTCATAGTTATTCCCAAGCGTTGGGTCGTTGAGCGAACCCATGCCTGGATCGAAAAGGCCCGCCGTTTGGTGATGCACCATGACCGACGTGTTGAAGTATCTGAAGCCTGGGTTTGGTTGGCAGCGAGTCGTCAGTTGCTTAACCGATTAACTCGCCTGTCCTGAAAATTTGTAAACACCCTCTAAGGCGAGTGATCTCTTAGCAAATAAATTGATTGAGGTTGACTTGTCCGATCACATCTCATTAAGAGCTCCTTTCAAAACCCTTGAAACAGCTCGCCTACGTGCCTAACTTAGTTAGTATGGCTAAGAAGATTGTACCTGATGAACTCTGGGATATTATCGAGCCGCTCTTGCCACCTGAACCACCCAAGCCTGATGGTGGCAGGCCACGTGTGTCCAACCGTGCCGCCTTGACTGGCATCCTGTTCGTTCTTAAGTCAGGCATTCCGTGGGAGATGTTGCCTCAAGAAATGGGGTGCGGTTCTGGCGTCACTTGTTGGCGACGGCTGCGGGACTGGCATGAAGCGGGTGTCTGGAAAAAGCTTCACCAGGCGTTGCTGGAACACCTGCAAGAAGCGGAACAATTGGATTGGGATCGTGCTTGCATGGACAGTGCCTCCATCAAGGCAAAAAAGGGGGATCAGCTACCGGTCCAAACCCGACAGACCGTGGGCGACCCGGGACTAAACGGCACCTACTGACGGATCGAAAGGGCACACCACTGGCGGTCGTTCTGTCTGGAGCCAATATGCATGACAGCGTTCCCCTATCTGTCCTGCTAGACACGGTATCCCCCGTAGCAGGTCGTCTTGGTCGACCTCGACAGCGACCACGTAAGCTTCACGCCGACAAGGCATACGACTTTGCTCGTTGTCGTCGTGCCTGCCATCGACGCCATATTCAGGCTCGCATAGCCAGACGTGGTGTGGAAGATACTCAGCGACTGGGACGCCATCGCTGGGTAGTTGAAAGAACCTTTGCCTGGTTGGAACAGATGCGCCGACTCGCAACACGATATGAGCGGCGCACTGACATCCACTATGCGTTCACTTTACTGGGCTGCTCCCTGATCTGCTTGAAGCAGCTCACACGACAGTTTTGAAAGAAGCTCTAAGCGGTAACCCAATGAACCAACATGTTATTATTTGCTAACTTTCACCAGTTAGTTATAGAACAAGCCGTTAATTTAAGGTGTTTGATAATACCTTGGGCGTTTAAAAGCCGCTGGCAGAAGATCAAGTTTACTCCTCAAGCACGTTTGCCACTACCATCTCCGGAAAAGCCCGCATCGTGTGCTGATTCCAGGTTTCGAAATGATCATGCATTGCTTGTCTGGCCAGTTCCCTGTCACGTGTTTTAATTGCATCGACGATGGCAATATGCGTTTCATTGGTTTTCTTTTGTGCCTCTCGGGATTGTCTTGCCAAAATTCGGCGCTGGTGAAGCACTTTTTTCAGCACCGAGGATAGCCCCTGGAAAATAATCAATACAGCGGGGTTTTTAGCCATAATGGCTAATAGCTCATGAAACTCATAATCAGCCTGAATACCTTCTAGCACATCAGTAGAAGTTACAATTTTATCGCATAGCATCTCAAGTTTTTTTAGCTCATGGGACTGATGATTGACGGCTGCTGCCTGTACGATTTCTTTTTCAAACATCTCCCGAGCAGACTCAAGATGATCCACCGATATATAATTAAGCTTAAGAGCCAGCTCAAAATACAGCTGAATAAAAACTGGTTCGGGCATTTTAAGAAACGTACCACTGCCCTGCTTGCGTTCGATGAACCCAAGGCTTTGCAGTAAGGAAAGAACATTTCTGACTGACGAGCGATGCATATCAAAATGCTCACACAACGCCCTTTCTGCCGGAAGCTTTAACCGGCCATCTTTAGACAGTTCGGAGACAGAAACAAACTCCTTAAGCCTATCCAAAAGGTTCGGATCAATTTGGCTCATAATATCGCCCAAGCGCCACCCCTATACCGTATCGTAAGTACAGGGGTAGCTTACCATAGTCAGTGAATGTGCATACCGCCGTTAACATCCAGGGTGGCCCCTGTTATATAACTTGATAGGTCGCTCGCCAAGAACAGGAAGGCTTTGGCTACATCATCAGGAGCGCCCAGACGACCCAGAGGAATCCCTTCAAGAATCTTGGCTTTCATTTGATCATCAAGCTTGCCTGCAGTGATATCAGTCGCGATCAAGCCCGGGGTAACAGCGTTAACCCGAATGCCATTGGCTCCAAGCTCACGTGCCATGGCTTTGCCAAGCCCAAGCATACCGGCTTTGGCAGCACTATAATGCGGGCCACCGAAGATCCCCCCGCCGCGTTGCGCAGAAACAGAGGACGTATTGATAATTGACCCAGCCCCACCTTGCTTCATATGCGGCACTACTGCCTGCGACATGTACATCATGCCACGTAGGTTAACATCCAGAATCCGGTCATAATCTTCAGGCGAAATGTCCTCAAACTTTACCGGCTGAGTGATGCCCGCGTTATTGACCAGCACATCAATACGACCAAATTTATCGATCACTGCTTTGGCCAGATTGAAACAGTCTTCGCGATTTGCCACATTTCCAGTCACGACTAATGAACGCTCGGCGTCGAACTCTACGCGCACTTTCTCGCAGGCCTGCTCGTTGATATCGGAAATCACGATGGAGGCGCCCTGCTCGTAGAAGAGCCGAGCAGTTTTCAAGCCAATACCTTTCTCACCTGCAGCGCCAGTGACAATACATACTTTATCTTTAAGCAGCATGATGTTTTCCTTTTATTAATGGTTAGTAAGTCGTTAGTTAAGTGATGCCAGCAGCTCTTCAAGGGAGCGGGCAATACGCATCTCGATTAAATCAAGCGGCAGTGGTTGGTCATCGCGCCAAGGCTGAGCATTAGCATCACGATGAAGACGAAACGGAAGTTCAAGCGAAAACGGCTTGTCCTGACGAAAAAGCTCGGCTGCTAACGTGGTATCATCTATGTCCCCTTCGCCCAATGAAACAAAGTCGATCCTGTCGCCTTTCCGGACACATGGCTTGAGATGAACGTGATCGGCAAGCGGTATTGCCGCACGAGCGTCAGCAAGCGGCTCCCGGTCAGGGCAATGCGCTAATAGATTGCCAATGTCGTAATTTAGACCAAAAGCCTGGGTATCTAGTTGCTCCAACAACCCAAGTACATCACCCGCGTGGTCTAGCAAGTTGGGCACCCTATTACCTGGATTTTCTAGCAAAATGCGTATGCCATAGTTACGGGCAATCGCAGCCAACGTATCAGCTTGCTGAAAAAAAGTGGACGACCGCTCACGGGTGGCGGCGTTGGTTATCACAAAAGAAGCGCCCAAAGAGGCGGCAAATCGGCAGCGCGCTTCAAGTCTGGTTGTCGCGTTATCAATGCCCAAATCGATATGGCCTGAGAAATATCGGCACTGCTGGCCATGACGTTGCATTTCACTTCTTAGCTCATTGGCGAAAGCTTCCGTAAAGTCGCTGTCGGTAAAGGCCTCCACATAACCGTCAATAAAAGCAAACTCCACGTTCTGCACGCCACACCTTGCCAGCGATGGCAAGATCACGTCGAACCCATAACCGTCATAGGCAGCAGTACTAACTGATACAAAAGATGCCATGAAGACTCCTCAGCTCATTCCGTTGAGCAGCCGATAGGTGCGAATCAACTGACTATCATCAAGCTTGCCCTCTCCTCGCTCTGAGCTAGAGATAAATAATTGACGCGCAGTTTCAGCCAAGGGGGTAAAAGCTTTAGATGCCTTTGCCGAATCACAAACGATTCCCATATCCTTGCAGAAGATATCGATAACACTAGTGACATCGCCCGGCTCATTGATCATTCGTGGCCCTCGATCTTTAAGCATCCAGCTAGAAGCCGACGACCCCTGCAGCATGGCAAGCATTGTTGATGTATCAAGACCGCTTTTCTCTGCTAGGGACATAGCTTCGGCTGCAGCGGCAATGTGCACGCCACACAGCAGTTGGTTAACCGCCTTCATCGCTGCACCTTGCCCCGGCTGTTGCCCAGCCTCAAACACAACTTTGCTCAGCTTTTCAAATGCATGACGACACTCTTTCAAAGCAGTAGAAGCGCCCGCCGCCATAATGGTAAGTTCACCTGCTTGAGCGCCTACCACACCGCCCGAAACCGGAGCTTCTACAAAAAGCAAATCGGGCCTCGCCGCCGCGACTTCTTTTGCGATGGACACTGCATCATCCGGAGCAATGGTCGACATTTGAACGATGCAGGCGCCTTGTCCAATCGACTCAATGTACCCTGCACCAAATAGTACGGAGCGCACTTGGTCAGCATTCACCACCATGATAAAAAGTCCATCACAACTTGCTAGACAGTGATGTTTTTCCTCGGATGAGATCGACTGGCCGTTAAAGGCCGTTTCTGTTTGTTCAAAGGCGTCAATGCCCAGCACTTGGAAGCCACCTTCTTTCAACCGGGTTGCCATGGGCCTCCCCATAGCACCTAGTCCTGCAAAAACAATATTTCGCATAACGCTTCCTCAATAAATGATCAGCGCGGGCACGAACGACACCAGTAGTAGCACAGTGATGGCTACTAGATAGAAAGGCCCCAACTCCTTCACTACGGCGCCAATACGCTCACGAGCAATGGCAGAAGAGACAAACAGCGTCGTGCCGATGGGAGGCGAAAACAGTCCGATGCTTAGGTTCACACACATAATGATGCCGAGCTGTACGAGATCCAGCCCAATTGCATTAGCAATAGAGACCAGTGTCGGTCCCAGCAGTAAGATGGCAGCAGGCAAATCAAGGAACATGCCAATAAAAAGCATGAGCAGGTTAATTGCCAGGATGATCAGTATTGGATGTTTTAAATACTCCACCGACCATTGTGCGACGGCCTGAGGCACACCACCCGAGGTCAAGATATAAGCAATGATGTTGGCCGCCGCAATAATCAGCATCACGATGCCAGTAGTAATTACCGTGTTTACCAACGCGCTCATAACGCGTTCTGTCGTCAGGTCGCGATAGATAACACTGCTGACTATCAGTGCATAAGCAACGGCGATAATGCTCACTTCAGTGGGTGTGGCAATACCGGCGCGCAGCAACACGACAATAAATACCGGCATCAACAACGCAGGCAGCGCCGTGAAAAATGTATTCCTTACCTCAGCACCGGTGTACTTCATTGTTAGGCGCGGGAACCTGCGCTTTTTACCCACAATATAACAGGCCAGCATCATGCCCCCGGCGAGCATCAGTGCTGGAATCACTGCCGCGACAAACAATGACGCAATTGAGGTGTTCGAGACGGTGGCAAACAGGATGAGGGGTATCGAAGGCGGCATCAGACCCGCAATGACGGATGAAGCCGAGGTAACTGCCGCCCCAAAAGCGCCGGGGTAACCTTCCCTCTTCTGCCAAGGAATCAGCATGGAGCCTAATGCCGAGGCCTCAGCTACCGCAGAGCCGGACACCCCGCCAAATACTGTGGAGCCCACCACGGTGACCTGGCCGAGACCACCGTGATACTTGCCGACCAGCATAGACGCTAACCCCACCAACTTCTGGCCCAGCTTACCTGACATCATCAGGCCACCTGACAGAATGAAGAAGGGTATCGCCAGTAAAGGAAAGCTTTGTGTCGGTTGAAATATTTTCATCACTGCCATACTTGATGGCATAGGCCCGAAAACAGATAGCGCCGCCCAGCCGCTAATCACCAATGAGTAACCAACCGGCATCGCCATTAATAAAAACAGAATAAAGCCAATAAGCATTTGGACCGTCATATCCCATCCTCCCCGTGAGAGACTTGAGGTTCGGAGAACTGTTCTCCTCCGGTCAGTACCATCGCGATGTTAATGAATGAAACAACTGCCAAGCCGATAAAACCGACGACGACCGACCAGTAAGCCCAGGACATACCTATTTGTGTTATGGGAAGCCTTTGTGAACCTGCAATTTCAACGACATCTAGGCCGTGAACCGCCATAACACCAAAGGCAATCATCGCGATTAAGTTCACGACCAGCACTACTACCTTCTTGGGCAGTCTTGGCAACTTAGCTACCAATAACTCAACTCCGATATGCTCGTTTCTAGCCGCTGCAGCGGCGATAGCGCACATGGTTAACCAGGGAAAAACTAGGTTTGGCACTTCTGTTACCCAGCCCAAGTTAGTGGAAAACAGGTACCTCACCAGCACACCCGTTAACAGCGAGAGGAAGATGATCACGATGGCTAAAATAGATACCCATTTAAAAGCGTGGTAAATCATACTTTTTGAGCTCACTAACAGTGAAGTGGGTTCATCCACTTCACTGTGGCGGCTCTCTTTTGAGAGCTTCATGAAAGCCCCTCCCGTTATTGCGACCCGCTTTGTGCCGCTTGGACGACCAACTCAACCAGTTCAGGATATTCTTCAGCCCACTGGTCATAAACGGATGAAGTGGCTTCAATGAACAGCTCAGTATCCACCTCGTTAAAGGTGACGCCAGCTTCTTCCATCTCGCTCCGCAGCGCTTCGTCCGCCTCAAGAGATGCCTGACGATTAAACTCGCCAGCCTCAACTGCTGCTGTTTGAATCACTTCTTGATGCTCTGGTGAAAGCGTATCCCAGACCATCTTGCTTATTAACAGCGGAGTAGACTCGTACTTGTGACCAGTCAGTGAGATGTAGTCCTGCACTTCATGAAGCTTAGAGGAGTGAATATTCATTAGTGGGTTTTCTTGACCGTCCACAACACCCTGCTCTAGTGCTATGTACAGTTCGGAAAAATTCATTGGAGTGGGGTTAGCACCCAGTGCCTCGAAAATATCCACTGTCATTTCATCGGGAGGGGTGCGGATTTTGAGGCCCTCCAGATCTTCGGGGGTTTCGATAGGGCGAACATTGTTGCTGACATGGCGAATGCCGTTATCCCACAGTGCAAGAAGGACTAGTCCCTTTTCTTCCGAAAGCCTTTTCAGCTCATCACCGACCTCGCCGTCCATTACCTTCCAAGCACTGGAAAGAGAGTCGAACAGAAACGGTAAGCCAAGAACGGAGAACTGTGGCACCACGCTGGAGGTAGCGCCTTGGCTATTGGTGCTAAAAGCCAACGTACCCATTCTCATCTGAGTCAAGGCTTCCATATCATCGCCATACTGCGCATTACCACCAACATCCACAACCAACTGACCGTTGGTACCTTCCTCTACTAGTTCAGCGAAGCGTTCTGAAGCATCCCACTTAGGATTGCCTTCAGCCGCATTATGAGCAAGTTGAAGGGTCTGTTGAGCAGCGGCAGTACCGGTGAGGAAAAATGCACCAGTAATCACCGATGCTAGGACTGTTTTTTTCATGGCGTTTCTCTCTGTTCAGATAATTGTTGTAAGTACAGATAGTGGTTATAAATGCAGATAGCGATCTAGATGGTTGGACTGACTTCCTCCTCTACAGATACATTTTTGGCGACTGCTTTCACTACCTCTCTGGTTGAAATACCATAGCGATCATGAAGCGTCGGTAGTGCACCAGCATCCAAGAACTCGTCGGGAAGACCGATCTGATGGAACTTGACTGCCACTCCTTCCTTCATCAGCAGTGACGCAATACTTTCACCTAAACCGCCGATAACCGAATGATTTTCAGCCACGAAGACGGGGCGGTCTGGGATAGAGCGAACCTCTGCCAGGATGGCATCAGTGTCCAGCGGCTTAACCGTAGCGCAATGCATGACAGCCACCTCAATTCCTTTCTCCTTCAGTTCATCTGCAGCCTCAATCGCCCGTGTCGTCATGAGCCCAGAAGAGATAATCAAGGCATCTTGACCATTCATGAGACGTTTAGCTTTACCAATCTCAAAATGGTAATCCTCGAAGCGGTCTAGGACGCGAGGCACCTTGCCACGCAACAGGCGCAAGTAGACAGGGCCATCGTAATCCGCCATTGCTTGCACCGACTGCTCAATATCTACTGCATCGCAGGGGTCAATGATGGTCAGGTTCGGCATGCCGCGGAATATGGCGATATCTTCAGTGGCTTGGTGACTCGGCCCATAACCTGTGGTCAACCCCGGAAGCCCGCCGATGATTTTGACATTCAACTTCTCTTCGGCAATTGCCAAACAAATAAAATCGTAGGCCCGGCGCGAGGCAAAGACACTGTAGGTCGTCACGAAAGGAATGAAGCCTTCGCGCGCCATACCTGCCCCTGCCATCATTAGCAGTTGTTCGGCCATACCCATCTGGTAATAACGATCAGGATATGCCTGGGCGAATATATGCAGGTCCGTATACTTTCCTAGATCCGCAGTCATGCCGACAATCTTTGGATTTTTCTCGGCAGCTTCTACTAACGCATGACCGAAAGGAGCCGCTGTTACCGGCTGGCCTTCACCGGCAATGGACGCAATCATCGCTGAGGTTTTTAATTTCTTCTTGGCGCTCATTTCTTTTCCTCCTTACTGGACACCGTAAACTTCGTCGAGCTGTTTGAGCGCCACACTCCACTCATCCTCATCAACACGAATGAAGTGGTTCTTGTCACGTTCTTCGAGGAAAGGCACACCACGCCCCATCAGAGTGTCGCAGATAATGACACGGGGCTTATTGGAACTGCTTTCCATGGCACTATCGAAGGCATCAACCAATGCTTCGAGATTATTGCCATCGACGCGATAAGTTTCCCATCCAAACGCCGTCCATTTATCAGCGATCGGCTCGTAGTTAAGTACGGTGGACGATTTGTCATCGGCCTGCTGATCGTTGACGTCAACAATGGCAATCAGGTTGTCCAGGTTCCAGTGAGCTGCGGATGCTACGGCCTCCCAGGTCGAGCCTTCATTTAGCTCACCATCCGAAAGCAGGTTAAAAATACGTGAAGTACTCTCTTTGCGCTTGAGCCCCAACGCCATACCCACCCCAATGCCAAGACCATGGCCTAGAGATCCACCGGTAATTTCCATACCCGGTGTATAGTCGGCCATACCTGACATGGGCAAAATACTGTCATCACTTCCGTAATCTTCGATCTCGTTTTCGGCGATGACACCGGCCTCAATTAGGGCAGCATAAAGAGCAATGGCGTAATGGCCGATGGATAGCAGAAAACGATCGCGCTCTTCCCACTCAGGATTTTTTGGATCCAGTTTTAGCGCGCGGAAGTAAGAAACCGCCAAAACATCAGCAACCCCCAAAGCTTGGCCAACATAACCTTGACCTTGCACCTCACCCATTCGCAGGGCGTGGCGACGAATTTTGTAAGCCCGCTGTCGAAGTGCTTCGATATCGCTAGCTTTCGATGCGGTAGCTATTTGACTCATTCCAGTCACCTCCAAATGGTTGACCATTTCAAGATAGAGACAACCGTGAATTTATGAAACAGAACTTTAGTCTAAAAAATTTTCAGCTAATATTAGACACACCATTCTCGGCTATCAGCGCTTAGCGCCCACCCCCCCTGAAAAACATAAGATATTGAAATCTATGAATATTACAACAGAAAAAATGGATTAAAACCTAGTAAAAAAAGCTGAGACTTTAGGATAACATCGTTTATATAAATGTTTATTGAGATAAATCTTGCTTTTAAAAATCCTTTCAATCAGTAGCAGATTGATCAATATCAAAAATTGGTCAACCATTTTAAGGGGGCACTAACTAGCGTTGGTAAGCTGGTGGCATTTAGCTGGTTCGCAAGTCAACCTGACCATTTGATCCAGCACCTCTACCAGTAGGCAGATGGTATGCATAAGTTTAATAGCGGAGCTGCCTGCCACTTTGGTTGTTGTCAACCCACCGAATAATTTATCTTTAACAATACTGCACAAAATAAATTATAATTAGGCAAATGATGCTAAAACGCCAATATGAAAGAAAGCCTTACCGTACTCGAAACAAGATGTTGATATTGCGGTCAAATTTATGGCTCATAACACCTTACAAATATATAGGCATGAAATTATTGAAGTGGAGAACGCAGGAAGCAAACAAGTTCGGCCAAGAAAGGCGCTTGCTTAACTATTCGCTGGCCACGAGATGTAGAGCTGGACATCAGCGGTCTGGAAAACCGCCTCAAAACGGCTATTGAGCTCCAACGAGCATAAAAAAACGCGGCTTACACGAGCGCTTGCTCGGTAAACCGCGTTCTATAGCGGCAGAAGTGCTATCTAACTAGCTGCTTAACCCAGGTACTTAATCATCACCCCAGCAGCCACCGCCGAGCCAATGACCCCAGCAACGTTCGGCCCCATGGCGTGCATCAACAGGAAGTTATGCGGATTCGCCTCTAAACCCACCTTGTTAGCAACACGCGCCGCCATCGGTACGGCGGAGACCCCAGCCGCGCCAATCAGCGGGTTGATGGGCATTTTGCTGACCAGGTTCATCAGCTTGGCCATCAATACCCCAGCGGCCGTGCCAATACCGAAGGCTACGATCCCCAGCCCCAGGATTCCCAGGGTTTCAAATGCCAGGAAGCTCTCGGCCATGAGCTTTGAGCCCACGGAGAGACCGAGGATAATCGTCACGATATTGATCAGTGCGTTTTGCGCGGTATCGGAGAGACGCTCCACCACGCCACACTCGCGCATCAGGTTACCGAAGCAGAACATCCCCAGCAGCGGTGCGGCGTCCGGCAGAAACAGCGCTACCGCAATCAGTAGCATCAGCGGGAAGACCACTTTTTCGAGCTTGGAGACCGGGCGCAGTTGCGTCATGGTGATCTTGCGCTCTTTTTCAGTGGTCAGCAGACGCATGATCGGCGGCTGGATCAGTGGCACCAGCGCCATATAGGCGTAAGCGGCCACGGCAATCGCCCCGAGCAGTTCCGGCGCCAGCACGCTAGAGACATAAATCGAGGTCGAGCCATCCGCCCCGCCGATAATACCAATCGCCGCCGCCTGGTTGAGCGAGAAGTCCATAATGCCCATGGACGTGAGCAGCACCGCGCCGAACAGCGTGGCAAAGATACCGAACTGGGCCGCCGCGCCCAGGAATAGCGTGCGCGGGTTAGCGCAGCGGGCCGAAATCGGTCAATGCCCCAGCCAATAGCCACTTTATGGAAGTTGTAGAGCATACCGTCGCTGTAGCCGACGCCAACCATGATATTTTTCGCGACCCGCAGTTGATCGGATGCGGCCGAATCGTGACAGCTTTCTAATCCTGGCGAAAATGGACGATGCCGCCACCGCCACATCAGCGGTAGTAGGCTTCAGTGCCGCCTTGAACCGGATGCCGACTACCGTCGAAAAGTATAACCTATGACCAGGAGCGTAAAATGGCCGTGGCACTTGGCCAATTCGCACTTCAGCATATTTAAACCCACTTTACGCAGCGTGCCACCGTTAAGAAACACCTAGCATATGGCATGCGCGGCAGAGGCTAATCCACACCAAAGTAACTAACGTTGAGCGTGGCTTCCGCCGTGATATAGCCAGAGAGCTGTCAGGCCTGCAGTGTCGTGTTTAAGGGCAGTCCTGTCCAGGTGTAAAACGTCGCTGCAATGATGGCGTATTGTACGGGTAAGTGCAGGCTTCAAGACACTTGGAAGATCAGCGTGACGATGTCATGGATAACTCTTAAAATTGACTACAATTATATTTTAAAAACAAACGGCGAAACTTATTTGAACAGATATATATCAATAGCCCACCTCTAAGCGAACACTTCAGCGTGACGATGTCACGCTGAAGTTTTTTACGCTACAGGGGTTGCGTCATTTAAAAATCATGATAAAAAAGAAGTCACACATACCTAAAGCATGATGCCTTCAGATGGTAAGCAAAGGCACTCTCACAAAATTAAACAGGTGTTTTGATGCTAAAAGAGCGTGGTTCAAGAAAGGCTCCACTGTCGCATATAGAGGTAAGCCGATATCTCTCGCCCCCGGTGCGTCGCCTTTTATTAGCCCGCCCACCATTTTTGCAAGTGATTCAGAGGATGACCGACGATGCTCTGAAAGCCTATATCCTTCAGCACCCTCCTGTTGTCTACGAAGCCAAGAGGAGCAAAAAGCATGACGATCCGCTGTTTTGTCTTGCGAACCTGCATGCCCTGTATATAGCGAAAAACCGTTTTCACGGCAGTGAGAGGGTTCGCGTCACATTGGTAGAAGCACCGCCCAGTCAACAAACGGATGCGTTTGCTCTGTTATTCGCGTTATCTGCGGATGCGTGCCATGCACTCTCTCCAAAAGAGGCTGGTCACTACTTAGTTGCTGTATGGAAAGCGCTAGCGTCTGCTCAACCAACATCATTAATTGATGTCTCTGAGCGCTTCAGCAATAAGACCGCTTTCTGTGATGCTTTCAATCTTGACCGACGACTTTATTAAAAGTGACTTACCTCATGGATGAAAAAGCTAAACTTTATGAGCTTTTAGAAGAAATCCTTCAGCCCCGTGACGATTACTTTGATATAGAGACGATAAAACCACTTCTTATCCAGACGATTGAACAGTTGATCGATATAGGCGATCACTGCTGGAACCCTTCTGAACTTTCTGCGCTTGCAAACGCAATTCATAGCGGTCAGTTAGTATTACGATCACAATCGGATCGTGGCGAGAAGGGCATTCATGGCTCAAACCCTATCCACGGTGCCCTGTTCAAACTTTCGACAGCACAAGAGCAGCCAAAAAAGCTAAGCGAGCGGCTTCTTCTTCTCGCACACATCATTAATGCGGCGTTTAAGTGGCGCCTTGATATGCGAGTGGCCCAGGACAACAAAGCGTTTACGGAACAACGCGAAAAGCGCCTCAAGCCGACTACATACGCTAAAAGCTTAGAGGCGGCTTGCAAGGTAGCAAGGCGCATTGAGGCAAGCTGGCTAGATTTTTTAGCTCCTTTGGACCGGCCAACTGTCGAACTAAGCATACGCTGTGATGCATTTCAGGTGGATGAGGAAAGTAAGCAACAAGATGCTTATATTAAAGAGCTAGGACGCTTCTTAGCCTATGGGCTGAATAGGAGGCAGCCACGGCGCGGGTATCAAGAAAAAACAGATCATCATTCACAAAAAAATCCCACTGTTCAGCGTAAACGGCTTTTCGATGATGACGCGGACGATTACTGGGAAGCAACGGCTGCCTCAGTATTAACACTCGCCCAAGACCTCAATGAAAACACCGAAAGTACGCTGCGTACCGCTGGTTTATCCATCGCCGAAGAGCGCTCATCCACTGAGCTAATCCAGAGCGATCAGCCTGTCAAAACGGCAAAGGGAGATTCCTCTTTGCAAGCGGTATTTCGTGCCCGCAGCCAGCAAATCTTTCAAGATAAAGCGGCGCAGCTCCTGCCGGGGCGGTGGGAGCAGCTGAGTGCATTTGATCTTTATCAGCTCATGCAGCAGTTGAACCAATTACCTTCAAACAAACGCCGCTACATTGGCTGCGTGATCGGGTTGCTGTTAACCACCGGCCGCAGCTTAGAAAGTGTTTTAGATGCTCAGGTGTTACCTATGAAAAGGAAATCACCTAGCACCATCGATGAACAATCAATCATTGTTGTGCATGGTGAGCACGCCTACTGGGTGTCTGGCATTTTGCGACCAGAAAGCAGCCGTCAAATGACGGGGGAGTGGCCAACGCATATGCGCGCTACTCAGGCATCGTTGAGACTGCCGATTCCGGCATTCAGCTGGCAGCTGGTAGAAGGACACGCGTCACATATCGTGCGACGCGTCAATAAACGTGCACTCCCCCTATTCAACAACAACAACAGAGCAGAGCTGGAAAATGATTTAAAAACGCTGCTTTCTGAAACCAACCGAAAAACAGGCTCTCGGTTAACCGTACATCGCTTGGGGGCACACCTCTTCAATACACTCAACGCCGGCGATGCCGATTTGACGGCAGCGTGCCTGATAACAGCGCGTATGCCATCGTTTGGACAGCAAACCTCTCTGTATTACTACGCACCTAGCACACACCATTTAGAGCAGCAGTATTTACGAGCTATGCGCGCGATTGAACAGCAATGCTCCGCCGCTGCGCCTCAATCCGATGAAATCAAGCACACTTGTGCGACTGCCAGCTCTACCATATCCGACACTCCCCAGTATGTAGGCTCCAAGCTGGTACCTAAAACGACATACGTAAAAGAGCTCGTTGCCACCCTGCAGCAGCGAATCAAAGCCGCTAAGAAAAGCGTGCAACCATTAGATCTGTTCAGTATGCACAATGCCTACGTCGCGTATACCGTCGCTATGCTGATGTTTTCAACCGGCTATCGCAGCATTCGCGATCCATTGCCAGTCTGGGAAAACATTTCGCTATCTCGGCGCATGATTGTCATCGCGGATAAAACAGATGATGAGCAAAGCCACGCCCGCTTTTTACCGCTCACTTCGCTCATGGTTGAGCAATTAGAGCACTACCAGCACCATCGCACCGGCCTTCTGGGCCGCTTGGAGGTTTACCTACAAAAAGCATGGGAGACCCCGTTTATGTTTTTGAACCCGTCCGGTACTCCGCAAGAAGTTACTCCCTCCAGGCTGGAGGCTCATTTGAACTGGCGAGACACTCCGCCGCTCAATATCAACCGCCATTATTTACATACTCAGCTGAAAGAAAAAGGTTTTTCTTCCGAGGTTGTCGATGCTTTTATGGGGCACTGGGATGCAGGACAGGCACCTTGGGACAACTACTCAACGTTTTGCCCACGTGAGTACTGTGAGCTTATCGCCCCCGCCATCGAAAAGCTGATGAAGGAGCAGGGCTGGAAGGCATTGAAGGGTAAGGCGTTATGAGCGCACAGGTCGCCTGGTCAGGTTGGCAACTATCACCGCCTAAAAAAATGTCATCCGATGGCCAAGAGGAGCGTCGCTATCAGCGCGCTCGTGAGCGCTACCAACGCCTTTGGAGCATTCTCGAAACATTAGAGCAAAACGCTCCCGGTATCATAGAAGGTCAACAAGGCCTTGTGATTCCCGATGCGACCATAACAGCGGTGTTTGACGCGCTACATCTGAACACTCCACCCAAGGCGCTGCGCAAAACGCACAACTTCTTAGTGAAGGGCCTAGAGCGTGGACACAAACAGCTGAAATGGTCGGTGACAATTCCGAGCCCATTGGTCACGGTAACTCGCAAGCCCCCGACCATCACCACCGCGTCTTTCGCTGAACTCAATAACTGGGATGCGCTTGTCGAAGCGCACGACGCTTTTCCAAGAGTAGCAGCACTTAGCGGCCATGCTTTGCATAAATGGCTGATAGGGCGATGGTTATTTCAGCTAATTCGCGAAGGAGCTCTGCTGCACAAACGTTACGTTGAGCAACTGCCGGCTTCCTTTGAGCAAGGTATAATGTTGGCTAACAATACGGCGTTTCTCACCCTAGTGGAGGGTATGCAGTCAACCAAGGATGAAGAAAAAGCAGAATACAACGACGCCGTTGATGGCGACGCACCTTCTAAAACGCCCCCCGAGACGCTCATCGAAAAGGAGCAAGGCTTTTGCTATCGGCGGCTATTTCTGAGTCCTATAAGCCAATTACTGCTCCTGAATATCTACCAAGAAAGAGGCAAAGAGTGGCCTCGCACCGCTACAAACAGTCGCCTCCCTGTCGCGCAGTGCCTCAGGTCTTATCTCAAACATATTACTAACAACGCGTCGCCAGCGCATAACTCGGCCCTGCTGTCTATGGCTCACACTGCTTCATCGCTGGACAGGCCTCCCGTACTGAATCACTACGCGAGTAGAGCTAATATTGCGCTATCACTACGTCCTTCATCTTGGCAGCGCCTGCTCCACCGCTGCGTTTTAACCGATACGTCCGTAGACACCAGTGACAACGATGTATATTTGGAGTTTCAGGAACCCACTCAGTCTCACACATCCCCTTCCGATCAGCTACAGCAACTCCGCCAACTGCAAAGGTGTTTCTCTAACTCGTTAGTTGGCCGAGTCAGCGAGCGTGAAGCGATCCATAACATTGACACGTTTTTGAATGTTTCAAGCCGTAACGGTGCGATGGTGACGTTGCTGGCAAAATGGTGCCATAAGCTTCTGAAGAAAGGCGGCCGTGTAAAGTCTAGGCTCGCAGTCAGTTCGGTCACCACATACTTATCGACAATTGGCCAACCTCTTGTGGCTCACAGCTTGGAGTTCGGCGATATTCAGACGGCCAGTGCGGATGAGTGGGAGGCCCTGTATGAGAACGTCTTAAATAGCATCAAGCCGAGCGGTGATCGGGCAAAGGTGCAGAACCGCCTGTGCGATTTCCACGCCTTTTTAGTAGATACCATTGCAGCACCACCGATTGACCTTGAAAACACGCAAGGCGCCCAACAACGCGTAGACGTGAATATAGTGACGCCTGCTGAGTATCGCCGTGCACTCGACTTAATCGAATCTTCCAAACAGCCTGAACGCTTTCGCACCATGCAAAAGCTCGCTCTCATCTTGGGGTATCGCCTGGGTCTGCGACGTAGTGAGTGCGCGGGGCTTCTAGTTCGAGATGTGGTTTATATCGATGGTAACGACACCTTCATAGGGGAGCTATCCATCCGCTCCAATGCGTATCGACGAGGAAAGAGCTATGCAGCAACGCGGCGGTTACCGCTGTGGTTATTAATGCCTAAAGAGCGGGAGCTACTTATCGAGTGGGTAAAACGTCGCCAGGGCGAAACCACTACCCAGCAAATACAAAAGCAGCTACTTTTTTGCAGCAGTGGCAGTGGTCGCTTATTGCTTGATGAAAAAGCCCTCTTTCATCCCGTGCAAACGGCTTTGAAAACGGTAAGTGGCGATCCCAGCCTACGCTATCACCATCTTAGGCATAGTTTCGTTAGCTTTACGTTATTGCGCTTGCTGGAGCGCTCGCCATGCGAACTACTCCCCGAGGCCTGGCTGCTTGATGACAATGGAGACATTGCATTGCCGAATACAGAAGCTGATATTTCTGTGTTGGCAGGCCTTGCGCCCCAAGACCGCCCTTCTCGCAAACGACTATGGCAGCTTGCACTTTGGGCAGGGCATGCCAGCCCTGATGAAACTCTCGGCTCTTACTCTCACTTGTTAGATTGGGCACTTGGCCAAACAACCTATAGACAATTTAATCCATCACTCTGTCTCGACCAGCAATTCACGCTGCTGAACTTACCCTCCAAAACGGCACTAACCAGCTGGCGCAGCCGTCGCGATCTAATAGGTAAGACGCAAGCTAGCGTGCTGCTGAGCTATTTGAAAGCTGACTGGCAACCGTTTCTTGCGAACGACCCGCTGACACACACGTGGGCAAAATACCAGCCTCCACACGTTAATCCGCTCGACACCTCTTTAGAAACGGTCCTTAACTGGCCTGAGGCAACGACGATTTATCAGTGTCTCCGCCTTATCGAGCAACAAGAAGTTCACGGGATATCGCTAGACAACGCCATCCAGCAGACAGCTAGAAGGTTTGCGCTTGATAAAGGCCAACTATGCCAGTGGGTAGCCAATGGCGAACAGCTGATGCAACGCAAAACGCGGCGCACCAACCAGCAGTTTAGCCGTGAAGAGAACCGCCATGACCGGCAGCGGCGTGTTGCCTCAAAACGTATCTATATGCCAGAACTTCACCGCTGCATGGCGCCCCCTATCAAACCGCACGTACTGAGAGAGGCAGGACAGTTTTTTCACAGGTTACTTGATTGGCACCAGAAAGAACCCATCAAGGCCGAAGAGAGCTTGGTCACCTTGCGAAATCATATGCAGCGCAGTAGTGGGCATATTGTGCTCCCCGACGCAGAAGCCATCAATCGCGTACGTGAACTATTACGACCACTGCGCTGTTTTCAGCACACTTATCTGGTCGTTGAGGTAGCAGCTAATACCAAGGAAAAAAGCGTCAAACACCACTGGGCTAAAGCGACGGATATTCCTCATAAACGTATTGAGCTGATACCGACGCCCTCCCCTTCGGGCCGCACTCGCTATTGGTACGGAAACGCCAACCTAAAAATCACTCGGGGTAGTTACAAAAGTGCTCAGCAGCCTCTTTGGGAGGCAGTACGCTTCGCAGCATTTATGACGATGCTTATTTTAGGGCTGTGTGGAGACGATCCGTCTTCAAATTAAACAGCGCATGAATATCAAAGTTTAGCCTGGATAGGGATAGTTAAATAAGCACCGGTGCTACAGAGGTTCAGAAGTACCATGAGACCCCAAGGCTTACCTCTTCAGAATCCTTGTCGCTTTCAATACCCATGCGTGCGTCCAAGTCGCTGCCTAACGAGATGCGGTGCTGTAAATGCCATGAGGTAGTGCGCCCCGCCTCTCCTTTTAATGCATCAACATGAGTCGCCTGCAACAGGGTTCGGTGGCCTTTGCTCCAGTCACTCAGCATCCCAACTTGGACTACTGGGGCAAGCGGCCCCACCAGATGACGCTCTGTACGCAGTTGCCCCCCCAGCATACCAAAAGGTAAATGGCGACCAAAACGGCGCGACTTTCCTGCCAGTAATGTGACCTGTCCTTCTAAGCAGCTGTTACAGTCAAGCTTTGAGCGCTCAATACCACCAGAGGCGTGCCATGTCATGCTGGGCAATGCTGGCAGCGGTACGCTATGAGCATGCAAGTTCGTAATATTAAAAAGCGATAAGCGGTGCAAACGAACGCCTTCATCTGTCATCGACAGCTCCGTACGGCCGATTTCCAACGCGGCATTAGGCATCCGGGTAGCGTTGCTATCTAGTAGATCGTACTGAAGTGGTCGCAATATTAGACGTGCTGCTTCTCCTAACTCGCTATTATAAACGCTCTCTAAACGCATGAGTGCCGGAGGTGTCGATTCATGCAAGGGCAGCCGTTCGGTGGGTAACAGCGACGTGCTGGATGATGGTAATGCCAAGCGAGCCTGAAGTAGACGGCGCTCAGTCTCGGCCAAATGGTGCTCATCTCCGGTTTGCTTTAAAAAAGCCACATGGCTCAATAAGGTGTTTAGCACCTCAGCCTGGCTCTCTGGCGGCAAGTGGCTAAACGCCTCATCATCCAGCGTCAAGTCCTCCATGCTAGGCCAGACGCTCTGGATAACCTGCTGCTCTTCGAGTGCAAGTGCTTGGTAACGCCATTCGGTCTGTAAACGTCTGGAAGGTACGTGTTGAGCATCTTGAAGGAGTGGTTGGCCATCTATACTGGCGTCGCTAATAGCGCGCACCAATGTTTCTGGCGCTACCCAGGGCATGTGTCCCGGAGTTAGGTCTTCCTCCACGACTAGCTCCAGAGTACGGGCGATTCGAGAAGCGCAGTTCTGTGAAAGGAAGAGGTAATCAAAGTCTTGCCCAATAACTTCAAATAAATGAGCGACCAGAAGCTCACGTTTTTGAGGTGGCAAGGCAAGTTGATAGTGCCAAAGGTCTCGCATTTCGCGCTCTGAATAAACAGTATTATTCTGGTAGAAAGGCGCGTGTGAGTACCGGGCTTCGTACCCACCAAAGATCCCCTTGGCCATATACGCCATCAGTCCTTCACCGTCAGGCACGTCCGCGCCAAAGTTAAGGCTGGTGTCGAGAAGCCGGGACATTGTCACATTGGCACCTTCATTTTCCTGCTCAAGGTGCAACATCAAGTGACCGAAGAAAGAAGCCGGATTGCCAAGATAGCCTGAAGCGAACATCAGACCTACTTCTGAGTCACTGTGCTGTGACTGCCAAGCTTCCCAGTCAGGGCATACAGCATCCGGCCAGCGCTCACCCGTCATTTGAGTTAGCCAGAGTGCACGAGCGGGAAAGCGGCAGCTCGCATGGCTCTCATCGTCCTGAGGATGCTCTCGCAGTGCAGCTAGCGTCGCCGTGAGCTCAGCCTCTGGGTTGAACTGACCATCCTCTGCCAGAAAAAAAGCCTCATCCAGTACAGCGCTGCGCGGCCGGCTGAGCATGCCAACCCGGTCGAAATGCAGCAGCGAACGCCATTGGGGGTGATTGAAAAGCGCCGGTTCAGCGGCCTGGATACTACCTGATTGAAAAGACAGGCATGCCGAAAGCGCCATCAAAAGGCGTCGCATAGCGAAGAAATCCTTGAATGGTATGACGAAAACACAAGAGACAGCGATGACGGAGCCGGGAAGTGATCACCGGCTCCGCTGGTAACACCGCTTAGCTGGCAGAGCAGTCAGCGGCAGCCTGAGTTAAGCTGCTATAAAACTCGAAAGCTTTGTCGGCGTGCGCCTGTTCAGCGTAACCCGCGGCGGCTGTAGAGGCCTGCAGGTCAGTACGCAATTGACTGACGACACCTTGTTGGACATCAGTACCGCAGTTCATCAGACCCAGTGCGGCGGCCAAGTGCTCACCCTCACCCATGGCAGTTTCTAACGCCAACTGGTCATAAGTCGTATCAATGAACTGTGCCACCTTAACTTCTTTGCTACTGCAAGTGTCTGGAGAGAGAGTGGCAGAGGTAACGGCGGTAGTACCAGAGTCCCAAATGACGTTGGAGATAGCGGCCGCAGTGGTATTGTCATCGAAAATCGCTGCACCGATACCGCAGTGCTGCCAAGGATTGACATTGGCGCTGTGAGTGTTTGCAACCGCTGCGGTGCTGCCTAAAACCAGCAAGCTTCCAGTTAACGCAGCTGCAGAAAAAGTAAATAATTTCATGATTTTAGTTCCCTTTTTAGTTTATCGGCCTCTTTTAATGCCTATCAGGAGGGGCCGGCGTCTCCCAATGACGCTCGAAAAGCGTTGACTGTGTTTAGCAAGCTCAAAAGGCGAATATCAATTAAGCTGAACTATTGATATGCACACGCTAAATTTCAAATCACTTTAAAAGTATACTTTACCTCAACCCGGCTGTTAAGCGTACCTAAGTTACATTGCAAAATACTAGCCTTCGATGCTAAGCCCCTTTGGCAAGCGTGATAATTGCAGGGTGACTGTCAGGAGTCTAACTTTTACAGCTACTTTGAGAAGCGGCACGCTTCGCATCGCCTATAGAAAGTCAGCATGATATAAACACCGAGTCATATAACCAATTATCCCCACCGCCTTTGTTAAAAGGGGTGGGGATAAACTGGAGAGTGGGAAATATGGACCGCCCTACTTCTATTCGCCCAACACCTCATAACGAGTGATGAAACACAGCTTTTGGCTGACGAAATTAGCCCAACGTACTGTTACCTTAAGCCGCTGCCCCATTTTCGGGACCCCCTCTTCAGCTGCATGGCGGTCGGTCAAGAAGACACGAAGGTTGCCCTTAGCGCTAATCAGATAAAGCGACCAGACATGATGCTGCATCAACCACTCGGGTCCTTCAACTCCGGCGACATACACCTCACCTTCAAACTGACGATCTACCTTTTGGGTGTCAATTTGCTTTGTTAGTGCCATGCTTGATCCTCCCAGGCCCAAAGCGTGCGCTCTAGTTCCGCAAGTAAACGCGGGATAGCTTGGCGATTGGCATCAAGCCCAAGCTGCTGAAGGGTACGACCTACCCAAGTAGTTAGCGCATCCAGGTTAGTACGCTCTTGGCCATCTCCCAGCCACATGACCAAAGCACACCCTGGTGCTAAGCTGGTCGCTGCAGCGAGCGCTTCTGCCAAGCGGCGTTCAAGGCGTTGTTGAGATTGCAGTGCTGCCATCACGTGCAGGGTATCTTCGATGTTGTCACGGCGCTTCGTTGGCGTATCGATCGGTTTCATCGTTTTCTCCTAGGCACGTTTCTGATTCAGCATGCGCTCAAACGCAGAGCCATCTTGGCGCGTTAAATTAGGCACAAAGCGTGAGTACACACGGAACAGCATTTCCGTGGTGGTATGGCCCATCTGGCGGGCAATCCATTCAGGACTCTCGCCTGCCGCCAGCCAGAGCGTGGCGGCAGTGTGGCGAGTTTGATAAGGGCGGCGTTTACGCAGCCGCAATTCCTCCAGCAAGGGATACCACACCCGTTTCGTTACATTGACGTGAGATAAGGCAGTGCCCTTGCGCGTGGTAAAAACCAGCCCCGTTTTACCCGTCACCTCAAACTGCGCCTTCAGGGCATCAAAAACGGGTTGCGACATGTCGATAGAACGGAAGGAACCGTCGGTTTTAGTGGGTACTACTTGGCCACGGACCAGCGCTTGGTGAACTAAAATCTGGCGACGGCCAAAATCCACGTTTTCCCAGATTAAGCCGTCAATCTCGCCGGTACGCATGCCGGTGAAGAAACGCACGGTATAGTACTGACGGAAGTCTTCCCGTACGCGCTGAATGATCTGCTGCACCTCCTCAAGCGTAAAAGGCTCCACATCCGTGCGCGGCACATTGAGCGATTTAATCCCGCGATAGGGTGAGCTAAACTCATAGCGGTCGGCGGCTTCATTCAACATCATGCGCAATGGCGTCATGATGTGGTTAATGCGACTGGCAGAAAGCTTCTTGCCGCTCCGGGTATTAACTTTGGCGAGTGAGGCCCGGAACTCAAGAATTTCTGCACGAGTGATGCTGCCGACTTCCTTATGCCCTAACGCGGGCAAGATATGGCGGTCTAAGCAGCCTTGCACCGTGACAATTTGTGATTCACGCCATTCGATCTCTTTCTCTGCAAACCACGTTTCGGCGAACTGGCGTAGCAACGGCGTGGCGTGATAACCCCCAACCGCCGTTAATGCACGCTTGCTTAACGTCTTGGCACGCGGACTATCCGGGAAGTAGCGGCCATAATCAAACGACCCCAGCGTAATCTCCGCCTCGATCTTCTCCAGAATCCGCTCTAATTTCTTACGGTTAGCTGCTGTGTTATCCAGCGTTGTTTGCTCACGACAGCGTTTACCCAAATAATTGAAGTCAAAAAATAGCTTCTGAGTTTCTTTCCTGATTGCAATTCTACCCATGGCATACACCTCCACCCGCCATCGGTACGCCAAGACTTTCTTCTTTCGAGTGCAGCTGCATATCGCGCTCAATGGGCTCCCAGAGATATAAAATCTTGCGGCCGCCAAATGGGCGAATGTAATGAATACCTTCCAGCAGCACGTCATCTTTTAAACGTTCGCGGATGGTGCGTGCGTCATACTTGATGCGCTCCGCAAGCTCGGCTGTAGTGAGGTAGCAATAGGACATTTTTGCTCTCCTTATGATATTGTCTTGAAGATCATTAAGCGCATCAAAAAGCCCTTATGACCTCCTAGAGGACATAATAGCCCATAAAAGACCTATTGCAACAATTTTTGACCTACAGAAGATCAAATAAATCTACAGAGGGACATTATGATTAAGTGCCACCTATCTCGGATCATGGGAGAAAGAAAGCTAAAGATTGTCGATGTGGCACGTGAAACGGGCATTAATCGAGGAACGATTACGAGGCTCTATCACGAATCAGCAAGCCGCATCGAGCTTGAAGCGGTGGAAGCGCTATGCCGATATTTTGACTGTCAGGTAGGAGACTTATTTGAATATCTACCCCGCGACCATGACTGAGCTTTTCACAAACTCAGTTGGCGCGATCCCCCCAGCTTTTGGCACAACACCCCATTGCTGGTGAGCTAACCACCAAGCGTTTGACATGATCTATGCAGCACTAATTGACGCAGTGCAGTGCTTCAAGTTAGCAAAAGCTAATAGCAGATAAGGGAGATCAAGATGAAAGTGACTGAAAAAGTAGAAGTCGATACAGTTACTGATGTGCACTGTGATGTATGCCTAACCTCTACGCAAACAACAAGCGGCGGACTTGAATTTGCCACACTCCAAGCACACTGGGGCTATGGGTCTCAACACGATGGCGAACGCTACGAAGTGCATCTGTGTGAAGACTGCTTCTTCCGTACCCTAGCTTACTTCAAGCAAGAACGTCGTGTGCAAAACTTGTTCAGTGAAGAGGGTGATGCTGGATTACAGGCAGGTGACATTGGGCTGGTCGCTAAAGACGATTACTTCAGTGATAATGGTGGAAGCACAAGGCAATAGATACTCTGCTCGGCTGTTGCAGCCCCCAGAGACACGTTGCAAGCAGCGTTTTTCTTTCAGTTGGCCCAATATCGCCAAATTTCATCGCTCGCCTGTCATCCCAGCCAGCCTCCTTGTTCGATGACCAGATGTACGTTTTATGCTATTTGGCTATACAAAACCGATTGCTAGTGACTCACGAGGGGACTATGGTTGATATCAACACGGCCCCTATCGATGAGACTGCTAACCAGTCGAGTTGCTTAGGGGTTTTTTATTGATCCTGTAGACAAAGCTTTGTGCCATAACTGCACCTTAGCCGTCGATATAGCGGGGGTTCTTTTGCGATTACAGGCCCTGGGGTAGTTGCAAACTCACTTTGGTCGGCCTACCGCTCTTGATAATACGACCCTGCCCTCTTGGCTGCTTGCAACCTACGCTGTTTTTTTATTTTTTAGACCCTACAGCACAGTATTAGCGTCCAATTTGGCAAAGGATGCTAGATGATCATTGAAATCAGGCTACGGTGTCACTATAGTTCATCCAGCTCATCTACCAGCCTATAGGCGTCAGTGTGGAAGGAGTTACGGCCCCGTTCTCTTAGAGGGCGCGGCCAGCCTTATTTCCTCCCAGTGTTCCTTTTCCAACGCTTCGTGTACTTGTCCCGCTGGTGTTGGCGTTCGATATAAAAAGCTGTCCAAGGGAGCGTATATGTCGCTCGTTCGGCCAGAACCACCAAATAACCTTCTGCCTCAAACCATAGATGAATACGGTTTTCGTTGCCCCGTTTTTCTGACCACACTTTCAAAGCCAAGTCTTGCTCGTTTTCGATGACGGGACGAGGCCAGCGGATTCGCTCGCATCGTCTGAAATCTGGTGTTCTCTCGGATTCCACGCTGCCTTCGCTGGTCATATGCCAGAAGGTTGCTTCTTTTCCGTCTAAAACCGGGTGTCTTTTCAACGCCAAACGCTGACCTCGGAAGAGGGGCTTTGAGTCTACGAAATCCCGGCAGAAGATTCTGTAAATCGCATCAAGGTATTGCTCCCAGTCACCGCCGTAGTCAGTAAACAGCTCCAGATCGGGTATCCACTCAGGTATTCCATCCATGGTCAAATCCTGCTGCTCCAGATCAAAAGATTGAACTTTAGCTCGCGTATCATGGTGTTACATGTCAGCCGATAGCCGCTGCGTTGGCGGATTCTGGCGATGAGAGCTTCCTTGGCGCTGTTGCCGGATAATTCGCGGTGCAAGTAAGAAAGGGCACCTATCAGCAAGTCCGCAATTTGAAGGTGTTCGACTTCATGCGATTGGACACGCTTAACGTCCGCGATCATTTTTCGTGAAAAATCGTAGGCGTTGGTACAGAGAATGTCCTGAAGCTTTTCGACTTTCTCATGCCCCAGTGTATCTTTGATATCGATATAGACGTAATAGCGCGACTCCGGGTCAAAAATAGTTTTCAGCATGGTGAAGTACATCTTGTAGTACCACTCGTCGTGGTCCTGTTGATGCTGCCCATGGTCCAAAATGCTTTTGTCAGGGACGATCAGGCCTCGGAAATGCAGGTCGTCATCATCGAAAAAGTAATCAACGATGTCCTTATAGAAAGCCAGCTTTGATGGGCTCACCTTGGTCCATTTGATTTCAAAATCTCGTTTGAGGCCGTGCTTCTGTTTGATTTCGCGAATCCGTTCGGCGATTTCTAACCGTTTGTCTTTCGGGCACCAGACCGCGCCCAACACCATCGCCTTTTGGCCGTCATTTTCCAGATGGCAGGATTCATCGCAGTACACGTTATATTCGGTCGTCATACTGAAAGTCCTTGTTCAACAATGGCCCCCGCCAACTGGCAGCGGGTGTTGCTGGCCTGGTTCAGGCGTTCCTTGAGTTGGTCGCAGATGGCCATCAGCTCATCGACTTTTTGGACGATGCGGTGTTGTTCAGCTAGTGGTGGAACTGGCACTACAAGATTCTCCACGTCGCCAACGCGCAAATGCTTAACTGTGGAGCCAATTGCCTTTTCTGCTGCCCTCTCAAGTAGGTGGGGTTCGGTCAAAGCTAAGAGAAGAAAACTATTGTTTATGTGCTCGTGCATTGGCCGAATTAGCATGGTTCTCTGGCCCAGACACCAAGTTCTACCCTCAGGGATTATGGCTGCTTCGCCCATTGGCGCCTCGCGGGTAAAAATGATGTCTCCAGGCTCTGGTGGGCTTCTGCGGGACCAGTAAGCATAGGTTTCTTCGTTTACATACTTAATTTCGTTGAAATTGAATCGCCGTCCACGAATGTTTGAGGTGCGAATGATTGGAATGCCTTCCTCAACATAGGGTGCGGTTTTGTTATGGCAATCAACCAGCATACGACAAAGCTGGATCAAGTGTGCAGGCTGCCAACCTCTGGGCAGCGGGAATGGGGGTTGAGCCGGGCGTAACTTACCCAGCTTACGGAGCATGGTCTTGCACTCAGGGTTGCTTGAGCTCTTTTCGTGGAGCCATGCTTGCCTGCTGTCCGTCAAACGATTAAGCAGAGTGTGTGCCGACTCATCCCCCGCATCCTGCTCCACCAGCCGCCCCATCACCGCCAGTTGCAGAATAGTCTGCTTGAGCTTGTCGATGCTTTGTTCGGTGGTAAACAGCGTGTCGAAGTGCTCTGAGAGGCGCACCCAGTTGTCGGCCAGTTCGGTGGCGTTGGCGGATTGGGTTAAGGTGCCAAGCAGTGTGTCTACAAGTGTTTCGTGGGCGTCGAGCTGGTCGCTGGTGTACTGTTCCAGCCGGTCGCAGAGGGCCATCAGTTCATCGACTTTCTGGACGATGCGGTTCTGTTCTTTTAAGGGAGGTAATGGAACCGGAAGCAGCTTAACTGAACCAGAATTCAATTCGACTTGTTTGGTGGTGCCTGATACCAATGAATTTTCGTGACCAGGCTCTATTCTATGTTGCACGCTAGGCGATGAAATGTAATTTAGGACATAGCGTGGTTCTGCAATCACTAGACGAACAATCGTCACATGTGAATCAGCAACGATAGAATATTGTGGCTTTTTAATCACAATAGCCCGGCCAACAGTCCCTGTGCCTGTTGAGTTCCAAAGAACGTCTCCATCACGAATATAACGTTCATCCTGATAGCCGTCTAAGCTACTGTCATCGACGAAGCGAGAAACACTCAGATCAAAACCTGACCATTGAACGCATTTTTGGGAGACAACCCTCACTCCCCCTGTTTCCGCGTATTTAGGCCCTTTCCCACGCTGAATATATTCGCTAATGGCCTCCATGCGTGCCCATAGCCAACCATCAGGAAGGCCAAAAGGTTTTTCTTCTTCATCAATATCGGGCAGCTTCTTAGACTTCTTGATTTTCCCTACCTTAGCAAGCTGGGCCTTTTCATTAGCAACTTGCTCCAGCAGCACACTAGCAGGCTCATCATCAGGATCTTGCTCCACCAACTTCCCGCGCACCGCCAGTTCCAGAATCAGCTCCCGTAGCTTCTTAATGCCGGTTAGCTCAACTTTACCGTTGCGCCCCCGGCCCGCCGTAGATTTCTGGGTGACCGCTTGCATCCAAAGATCCAGATGCTCTGTTATCAGCGTTTGTGCACTCATGCCTGCTCCCCCGCATCACGGGTCAGCGCATCACCGAGGATGGTTTTCAGCTGGTCGCGCAGTTCCTGAATCTCCGCCTGCTGCTGCTGGTACTCGGTCAGCAGTTCGTCCGGGTCGTGGGTGATGGTTTCCCCCTGCCAGGGGTTCTTGATATCCAGGTTGTAGTTGCGCGCCTTGATCTCATCGATCGAGACTTTCCAGGCCTGATGGGTTTCCTCACGGCTGGCAAAGCCATCGACTTCATCGCCCCACCAATCGATCTCTGTCTGGAACTCGGCAAACTTCATCGGGCGGGTCTTGCTGTAGTTCTTGTAGCCTTCCGGGTAGGGGTGTTCGTAATACCAGATATTTTCTGTCGGCTGACCCTTGGTGAAGAACAGCAGGTTGGTCTTGATGCCGGTGTAAGGGTTAAACACGCCGTTGGGTAGGCGCACGATGGTGTGCAGGTTGCACTCCTCCAGCAGCTTTTCCTTGAGGCGGGTTTTCATGCCCTCGCCAAACAGAAAGCCATCCGGTAGCACCACGGCGGCACGGCCGGTGTTTTTCAGCAGTTGGATAAACAGCGTCATGAACAGGTCAGCGGTTTCCCGGGTGCGGAAGGCACTGGGGAAGTTGGTTTCAATGCCGTCTTCTTCCATGCCGCCAAACGGTGGGTTGGCCACTATCACATCCACCCGTTCTTTCGGCCCCCAATCGCGAAGCGGGCGCGCCAGGGTGTTGTCGTGGCGGATCTGGTTGGGCACCTCAATGCCGTGCAGAATCATATTGGTGGTGGCCAGCAGGTGCGGCAGCGGCTTTTTCTCGACCCCGTGGATGCTGTTCTGCAGGGTCTGTTCGTCCTGCGGCGTTTTCACGTAATGGCGGCGCTTGTGCTCGATGGTGCAAGTTAAAAACCCACCGGTGCCGCAGGCCGGGTCCATCACGCTTTCTTCCAGCTTGGGATCGACCCGGTTAACCATAAATTCGGTCACCGCCCGCGGGGTGTAGAACTCACCGGCGTTGCCCGCGCTTTGCAGGTCTTTAAGGATCTGTTCGTAGAGTTCGCCCAGCTCGTGGCGCTCGGCGGACTTGTTGAAGTCGACGCCGCTCTGCAGGCGGTTGATCACCTGGCGCATAAGCTGGCCAGACTTCATGTAGTTATAGGCATCCTCGAACACATTGCGAATCACCACACCGCGAATGTCGTCGCCCTGGGGCTGTAGCTGCTGCAGGCCGGGAAAAAGAGTGTTATCAATAAAATCCTTGAGCTCGTCGCCGGTCATGCCTTCCGGGTCGGCGGCCCAATTACGCCAGCGCAGCGGCTCGGGGATCGGCGAGCGGTAGTCATCGCTGAACATTTCCCACTCTTGCTCGCGGTCGTCAAAAATCTTTAAAAACAGTAGCCAGACCAGCTGGCCAATACGCTGGGCGTCGCCGTCAACGCCCACGTCTTTACGCATGATGTCTTGAATGGACTTAATGGTGGTGGAAATGCTCATTCGATATCGCTTATATTTTCGATGACAGGAGTAACCCAGTTTTTGTAAGCCTGACTGAAGTGCTCAGGCGTTAACTCGACCAATGAAACAATTGATAAAAAAGTGAGTAGAAGGCTAGCAAAGCCGATAGCGTAGTTAATCTTGCGATCTCGTTTCGCTTCACGCTCTGCGATGGCTTTTTCAGCTTCCCGTTGTTCCTCTTCACGTTGCTGGCGAATACGATCTTCGTCTCTTTCTCTTTTACGCCGCCGTTCGCGCTCTTCCCCCCGAGCTTCCGCCGCCTGCTTATCTCGCCGTTCTTGGTCTTTTTCTCGCTGGGATTGTCGTTGGCGCTCTTCTTGACGAGATTTCATTTCGACCCTATCACGGTACCCCTGAAGGAAAGTCGCTACACTGGAAAGCTGGCCGGTCAGCTCGCGATTTAGCTCATTAAGATGCCAGTGGTCACGGACCAACTTCCAAACGGTAAAAAGCTCGTGACGCTCTAATTTAACGGGAAGTGAAAAATAGTCGGAGGCATTGAAGAAGAGTATCTGCTCGTAAAGCGTCAGTATCTCACTGTACTTTTTACCTTTGAGAGTGGTGCTCAGCTGTTCCATACATTGGCTCATTACTTGACTATAAGCCACTGCAAGCGCCTGACAGAGTACAACACGCTTAAACTGATCCGCACTAGCAGAAAAATAAGCCAACCCGCTACGGTCATTGACCAAGTAACGAGCTTGAGTTGTGGGCATAAGCTGATCTAACGAAAGCGCACCAGAGCCCCTCAAAAACTGTGACATGGCATGTGAGAACTGCTCGTTGTTAGCCGTCTGGAATTCGTTATTAAACCAAGCCGCCTTCGCAACACAGTTCGAATCATCAGACGATAACGGTTTTTCATATAAACGTACGGTCAGGGTAATGGAGAACTTAGTCTGCTTGAAAAACGTCAGCTGCCACGTCTCGGGGCCTTGGATCTGCTGCTGGAATTGACTACCGGCCATCAACGGTTTTATAAAAAAATTGATGCTTTTTTTGTCAATAGTAAGCGAAGGGAGTGTTTCAACAGACGTTTCACCGCTGTAAATGTAAGCGTACATGCTTGCTGGTTTCCTTTAAATTCTAGGCGTACAACTCATCTTCGAGTTCGTGAACAGCACGTATATAACCCGCTTTGCCGCCAAAGGCGTTGATCAGTTCCATCGGCGCACCTAACTGGCTGAAAGGGTCCAGCGTCAGTACCTTGGGGTCTTCGATCGGAGCAATACCTGAGTCGGCGTATTTATCCACTAAGGATTCAAGCACCTGGCGGGCCTGGCCTTCATAGCGGTTGAAGATATCGCGCTTTCTGACCTGTTCGGCGCGCTCGCGGCGGGTCAGCGGTGGGCGGTCAAAGGCGATATGGCAAATCACATCGAAGGGGTCTGGTTCTTCGCCCCACTTTTGGCCTAGTTCGGCCACCAGGGCATCCCAGAAGATGCCTTCCTCGGCCAGTTCATCAAGAATCACTTGCTTGCGCTCGGCATCCTGCCAGCGGCGCAGGAACGCATCCAGGGAGGCGAACTGGGCTTTCACCTGCTTGCGGGTGTAGTCACGCAGGCTTTCGGTGATCAGCTTGCCATCCGCCCCCAGGTATTGAACACGTTCGGCAACAATACTGACCTCAACGTCATCTACCACGTATTTCCGACGCAGTTCCGGCCCTTCGGTGATATCCAAGCCCACCGCATCGTCAGATTCCCAAGTGGCGTTGTCGTCCACCTCGTTGCTGTCTACCTCGTACTCGGCCCAGTCGGTCTCAACGCCTTTTGCGGCTGTGTCTGCTGTATCTTGTGAGCCTGCCTGTTCTTCATCTAATGCGCCGTCTTGCTCATCCGCTGGCATAATTGGGGCGTCATCGGCATAGGGCTGATAAACCTGCACCGGCTCTCCGTCAAAATCCGGGTCGGCAAACAGCTCGGTGGCTTTCTTGAAATCCAGAATGGTGAACCAGTGCTTGTGGTAGTCGTCGTTGATGCGGGTACCTCGGCCAATAATCTGCTTGAACTCGGTCATCGACTGGATGCGCTGATCAAGCACAATCAGCTTGCAGGTCTGGGCGTCTACGCCGGTGGTCATCAGTTTGCTGGTGGTAGCAATCACCGGGTAGCGTTCTTCCGGGTTGATGAAGTTGTCCAGCTCGGCCTTACCTTCCTGCTCATCGCCGGTAATCCGCATCACGTATTTACGGTTCTCGGCTACGCGCTTGGGGTTGGCGTTGACCAGCGCCTGACGCATACGCTCGGCGTGGTCGATATCCTCACAGAAGACGATGGTTTTCTGATAGGGGTCGCTGCTTTCCAGCAGCTCGGTAATCTTGGCGGCTACCAAGGTGGTGCGCTTTTCCAGCACCAGCTGTTTATCGAAATCCTTCTGGTTGTAGATGCGGTCTTCGATCTCCTGGCCAAGCTTATCCCGCTGGCCCTTGCTGGGCCGCCAGCCTTGCAGATCCTTGTCGATATCCACCCGCACCACTTTGTAAGGGGCCAGAAAGCCATCCTCGATGCCCTGCTTGAGCGAGTAGGTATAAAGCGGCGCGCCGAAGTAATCGATGTTGGAGACTTCTTTGGTCTCTTTCGGCGTAGCGGTTAAACCGATATGCGTTGCCGCGCTGAAGTAATCCAGAATCTTGCGCCAGGCGGAGTCCTCCGCTGCGCTGCCCCGGTGGCACTCGTCAATTACAATCAGGTCGAAGAAGTCCGGCGAGAACTGCTTGTAGATATTCTGCTCTTCTTCGCTGCCGGTCACCGCCTGATAGAGCGAGAGATAAATCTCGTAGGAGGCATCCACCGTGCGGTTGGTGACCTTGGTCATCGCCTGGCCGAAAGGTTTGAAGTCGTTGTTCTTGGTTTGGTCGACCAGGATATTGCGGTCAGCGAGGAACAGGATTCGCTTCTTCTGGCGTGACTTCCACAGCCGCCAGATGATCTGAAACGCGGTAAAGGTCTTGCCGGTGCCGGTGGCCATCACCAGTAGGATACGATCCTGCCCCCGCGCCACGGCTTCAACAGTGCGGTTGATGGCAATGCGCTGGTAGTAGCGCGGGCTTCGGCCACTGCCATCATCGTAATAGGGCTGCTCCACCACCGGGCGAGCATCGGGCTGAATGCCTTTGTATTGGCAGTAGCGCTCCCATAGCGCATTAGGCGACGGAAACTCTGCCAGCGTCAGGGTAGTTTCGGTTTGCCCACCCAGCCCCGTGCGGTCGTGAAACAGGAAGCCGTCGCCATTGCTTGAAAACACAAAAGGCACATCCAGCGCATCGCTATACGCCAGCGCCTGCTGCATGCCATCGCCCAGGCTGTGCTTATTGTCTTTCGCCTCTATCACCGCAATCGGCTGGTTTTTCTGGAAGCTAAGTAGGTAATCTGCCCGGCGCTTTTTGCCCCGGGTATGCAACCGCCCCCGCACGATAATCCGCCCGGCGGTAAAGGTCACCTCTTCACGAATTTGCGTTTGGATATCCCACCCCGACTGTACAAGGGCCGGGGTAATGAATTTGGTGCAAATATCGCGTTCGCTGAGGGCCTTCTTATCCATGGCAGCATCCTGCTTATTCTGGCGGGTGAGCTTATAAGCACTAGCTTACGATACTCAGCCGACTTAAGCATCTTGTGCTAAGCGGACGTGAGAATATCGATAGTTATACCCACAAGCGACACACTGGGTAGCAGAACGCTAATATGCGTGTGACACACCGGTGTCAGATAAAAGCCATAGGTCAACGGCTGAGTAGCAAGGCTTGAAGGCAATATTGGCAGGCGTGGCACATGGATGACACAGATTTGACACAGCCAAAACAAAAGGGCTTACGCGTTAACGTAAGCCCTTGATATATTTGGCGCGCCCGGCAGGAATTGAACCTGCGACCTTCGGCTTCGGAGGCCGACACTCTATCCAACTGAGCTACGGGCGCTTTGGGTGCGTATCGTACCCGTGTGGGCGCGCTGTGTCCAGCCACTTAGCGGTTTTGCGCGGCAGCGAAATTGACCCTTTTCCCCAGTGTGGTGCATGCTTTGCAGGCACTTCTAAACCTTAGCAACGCTGGGAACATAACATAATGAAAACATTTGCACGTAGTACGCTGGCTCTGGGCATCTCACTGGCACTGGTAAGCGCCGCCAACGCGAACGATTTTGCCGATATGGACCCCGTGACGCTGCGCCTTGCCCACGTGGTCAACGAGCAGGATGGCTTCCATATCGCTGCCACCAAGTTTGAAGAGCTGGTGGAAGCACGCACTGACGGCAAGGTGGATATCGAGATCTTCCCCAATGCCACGCTGGGCGATGAGCGCACGCTGCTGGAAGGGATGCAGATCGGCACCGTAGATATGGGCGTGATTACCAACGGGCCGGTCGCCAACTTTGTCGAAGAGATGGCGGTGTTTGAACTGCCGTTCCTCTTCCCCTCCCCCGAAGCCGCCTACGAAGTGCTGGATGGCCCCATCGGCCAGGAACTGCTGGATAAGCTGGCGGACGTGAATCTGAAAGGCTTGGCCTACGCCGAGCGCGGTTTCCGTAACCTGACCAATAGCGAGCGGGCGGTAAATTCGCCGGAAGACCTGGATGGCCTGCGCATCCGCGTGATGGAAAACCCCGTTTACACCGACACCTTCCGCGAGCTGGGTGCCAACGCAATTCCCATGGCGTGGACCGAAGCGCTCACCGCTATGCAGCAGGGCACTATCGATGGCCAGGAAAACCCGGTGAACGTGATTCACTCATTCAAGCTGGATGAAACCCAGAACTACATGACGCTCTCCCGCCACACCTACGCCCCGGCGATTTTCGTAATGGGAATGCCCGCCTGGAACCAGCTCCCCGAAGCAGCCCAAGCGGTGCTGGAAGAGGCCGCCCAAGAAGCTGCCGAGCATGAGCGCCAAATGAATGCGGATATGGAAGCCGAACAGCTCGCGGCACTGCGCGAAGCGGGGATGGAAATTAACGACACCCCGGATATGGAAGCCTTCCAAGCCGCTGTAGCCCCAGTATATGAGAAGTACGGCGAGAAGTTTGGTGACTACCTGCCGCGCATCCAGGAGGCGCTGCAACAGTGATGCCGTTTGCACAGCCTCTTTTGACGCTGCTGCAACGCATTGAACGCGGGCTGGTTGCCATCATCCAGCCCGTAGTCTTTGCGGGCATGGCAGCGTTAATCGGCGTAATTACACTGCAGATTATCTCGCGGGTGCTGTTTAGCGCCGTGGGCTGGACCGAAGAGGTCGCCCGGTTTCTGCTGGTGTGGATCACCTTTTTAGCGGGCACGCTGGCGTTTCAGCGCGGGCGGCACATTGCGGTTACTTTTGCAGTAGATGCCCTGCCGCTGCCGTTGCGTAAGCTAGCCAGGCTAGCAGCGCTGGCGATTGTCGTGGCGTTTATGATCGCGCTGATCGTGATTGGCTACCGCTATATGCAGGTGCAGAGCTTCCAGAAATCCGCCTCGCTGCGGCTCTCGATGACGTATGTATACGCAGTGATGCCAATCGCAGCGGGCATTATGGCCTGGTACGCCCTGGTAGATATGGTGGAAGTGCTGGTGAACGGTGAACCCACCGCCGCCGACCAGGAGGAGCCGCTATGACCCTGGTACTGTTTGGGCTGTTCTTCCTGTTTATGCTGCTGGGCGTGCCGATTGCCTTTGCGATTGGTGCCAGTTCGCTATACGCGCTGTATCAATCCGGCGTGCCGCTGATGGTGGTCACCCAGCAGATGTTCCAGGGCATTAACTCCTTTGCCCTGGTCGCCATCCCGATGTTTATCCTGGCTGGGGATTTAATGGCCCAGGGTAAAGTCAGCGAGCGGTTGGTGAGCTTTGCGGATTCGCTGGTAGGCTTTATGCGAGGTGGGCTGTCGGTTGTCTCGGTGATGGCGGGCATGTTCTTCGCGGCCATTTCCGGCTCTGGTGCGGCCACGACGGCGGCGGTGGGTTCAAGCCTGGTGCCAGAGCTGAAACGTAAAGGCTACGACCCCGCCTCGGCGGCCAGCCTGATTGCCGCCAGCGGCACCATTGGCGTGGTGATTCCCCCGTCGGTGCCAATGATCATCTACGCGGTGATTGCCCAGCAGTCGGTCTCCCAGCTATTTTTGAACGGCTTTTTGCCGGGGCTGGCCATGGGGCTGGGGCTGATCGCTATCGCCATCACCCAGGCGTACAAGCGCCAGTACCCGAAAGGCACGCCGCTCTCGCTGGCGACCATTTGGCGCACGCTAAAGGCGGCCAGCTGGGGGCTGATGACGCCGGTGATTATTCTTGGCGGCATTTTCTCGGGCATTTTCACCCCCTCGGAAGCGGCCGTGGTGGCGGTGAATTACGCGCTGCTGGTGTCGCTGTTTGTGTATCGGGATTTAACCCTGCCCCAGGTGTATAAGCTGCTGATCCGTTCGGCGATGACCACGGCGGTGATTATGCTGGTGATTGCCATGTCGGCGGTACTGAGCTGGACGCTCTCTAGCTGGCAGGTGCCCGGTGCGATTGCCCAAGCGGTGCTGTCGCTCTCCACCAACCCCTACGTGATTATGCTGCTGGTAGTGGCGGTGATACTGCTGACCGGGGTGTTTATCGAAACGGCCAGCGCTTTGATCATTCTGACACCAGTGCTGCTGCCGCTGGTGCTGCAGCTGGGTATCGACCCGATCCACTTCGGGCTGATTATCGTGGTCGGGCTATCGATTGGCATGATTACCCCACCCGTGGCTATCAACCTTTACGTGGCGTCGTCCGTCACCCAACTGCCGCTAGAGCGAATTACCCGTGCGATTATTCCTTACCTGCTGGGGCTGATCGGCGTGCTGCTGTTGGTGGTTTACGTGCCCATACTGCTAGGCTGGTCGGGTAGTTAGCGCTGCTATTGCTAGCGCTACCAATGGAATACGAATGGAAAGAAAAGGGGGCTTGCCGTTTGGCAAGCCCCTTCTCGTTACTGCTGTTCAGGTAAGATGACCCGCTGCTGTTTTAAAACTCTTCCCACTCATCGCCACCAGCTTTAGTAGCTGAAGGTTTAGCAGAGAGTGCTGGGCGTTTGAGCTCTTGGCGACTGCTCGATTTACTGGCAGGTAATGCTTGGCGAGACTGGCCCTGCAATTGCCGTGTCGTTTTGCTTTGTGGCTCATCTTCCCCCAATACGAAGGAGTGGATAAGCTCATTTAAGTGCTCAGCATGACGGCGCATATTGGCGGCGGCCGTGGTGGACTCTTGCACCATGGCGGCGTTCTGCTGGGTCATAGTGTCCATTTCTGCCACGGCGGAATTGATCTGGCCGATACCGCTGCTCTGCTCTTTGGCACCTGCACTAATTTCGCCAATCACGTCGGTAACTTTCGAGACGCTCTCAACAATGTCGCGCATCGTAGCACCGGCGTTACGCACTAGCTCAGCACCCGTATAGGTGTGCTGGACGGAGGTATCAATCAGTGCACGGATCTCTTTAGACGCATTACTAGAGCGGCTAGCTAGGGTCCGCACTTCCTGGGCAACCACTGCAAAGCCGCGGCCATGCTCACCTGCACGGGCGGCCTCCACCGAAGCGTTCAGTGCCAGGATATTGGTTTGGAAGGCAATCGCATCAATCATGGTAATGATTTCACTAATGCGCGTAGCCGAATTATTAATATCTTGCATGGTGCTTTCTACCTGCCCCATGGCTTTTTCACCCTGGTACGCTACTTCCGCCGTGGACTGTACCAGCTTGTTGGCCTGCTGAGCGTTATCGGCACTGTGATTTACGGTAGAGGTAATCTCCTCCATAGAGGCTGACGTTTGCTGCAGGTTGGCCGCAGCTTGCTCGGTACGGGTGGCTAGATCTTCTGAGCTGCGGGAAATTTCTTCAGCTGAGTGGTAAACGCTGGCGGTACTGCGACGGACATCGCGTAAGGTATCCTGCATGCGCGCGACAAAGGCGTTGAACTGAACGGCGAGATTACCAATTTCATCACGGCTTTCTACTGCTAGGCGGCTGGTGAGATCGCCACGCCCTTGAGCGATATCTCCCATCGCCTCTGCGGTACGCTTTATCGGTCCGACGATGCGACGCACAAAGCCAAAGGCCAGCAGAGCAACGCCTACAAAGAGAGCGACGCCCAATAACGTTGTGAATATAATCGCGTTTCGTAGGTCAGCAGCGGCGGCGGCTTTCACCTCGGCCATTGATTCATCAACATCCGTTACATACACACCGGCGCCTACAATCCATCCCCACTTCTCTAAGCGATCAATATAAGAGTGCTTCAGCTGAGGCTCGTTGGTACCGGGGTATTCCCAGGGATATTCGTAAAACCCACCGCCATCTTGGCCAACTTGGATAAAGTCCCGCACGATATAAGAGCCATCGGGGGCTTGCAGGTTGCTAAGGTTTTGGCCCTCGCGCTCCTGAGAGTGAGGCAACACGACGTTGGTGCCATCGTATTCATATACAAAAATATAGTTGTCACCTTCAAAGCGCATAGAGCGCAGCATATCGGCGGCAAGCTCTTTGGCTTCCCTGTCATTGGCGCTGGCATTTTCATAAATCGGGGCGATGGCGGTCGTGGCTAGCTGCACGATATCGCGCACCGAGTCTCGACGCTCTTTAATTAATAGCTCGCGCTGTTCCGCTAGCGCCTCACGGCTATCTTTGGCGCTGCTATACGCTTCAAAGCCAGCCAAAGCTATGGTGACCAATAGCAGGGGGAGTAATACCAACATCAGTACCTTGGTTTGCAAACCCAAGGCCCAACGACTTCTTTTTTCAGAAGTAGCCATCATGTTTGAGTTCCAGCCTCATCAAGTAGGGAGTGACACATCATAATTAGTGCCTTGTTATCGACACAAAGTGTGTCAACTTTAGTCACTTTTCATAATTTTTACTTTATGAACAATAAATTAACGCGATATAACAAAACTTAATAACCTATGTTAAGGATAACAATGGCTTATCAGTTCACTGTAGAGACGTGGTGGCCAGGGACGGCCCGTTTTGGCACGATGCTAGGCACGAAACAACGCTGCCCAGCTCCCTTAATTCAGGAGCTGGGCAGCTTTTTTTTGCTGCTCAGATAGAGCAGAACGACTTTACGCTAACGCCGCCTGTGGGCGACGCTCGTCCAGCATCCCTTTATCGAGAATAAAGCGGATGATCTCTTCAAGCCCCACGCCATCGTAGAGATTGGTGAACACGAACGGCCGCTCGCCGCGCATCTTTTTCGAGTCGCGCTCCATCACCTCCAAAGAGGCGTGCACCTGCTCAGCGATGTCGATCTTATTGATAATCAGCAGGTCCGATTTGGTGATGCCTGGCCCGCCCTTGCGGGGGATCTTATCGCCTGCGGATACGTCGATAACGTAGAGGGTCAGGTCGGAAAGCTCGGGGCTGAACGTGGCGGAGAGGTTGTCGCCGCCGGATTCGACCAGCACCAGCTCCAGCTTGGGATGACGGGCGTGCAGCTCGTCAATCGCCGCTAGGTTCATGGAGGCATCTTCACGAATCGCCGTGTGCGGGCAGCCGCCGGTCTCAACGCCTAAAATTCGGTCGGCGGGCAGTGCATCGTGCTTGAGCAGGAAATCGGCGTCTTCGCGGGTGTAGATATCGTTGGTGACGACGGCGATATCGTAGTGGTCGCGCAACGCGGTACAGAGCTGCTTGAGCAGGGCGGTTTTGCCGGAACCGACCGGCCCACCTACACCAACACGTAAACAGTGAGTCATGGTTTTCTCCTAAATAACAACGCTCGTTAGCTTCTAAACAAGCGGGAATATTGGGTTTCGTGTAGAGCGCTGGCCAGCGCCACGCCGGGCAGAGCGGGGCCAAGCTCGTCATCTTCTAGCCGCTGGGCCTTATCGACGGCATCCACCAACTCGCCACGTAACTGCTCGATAATGCGCTGGGCAGCGGTGTGGCCCAGCGGCAACGCTTTACAGGCCACCGCGAGTTGGTTTTCCAGCCACGCCCAGCCAAAGCCGAGCTGCGCTTGGCGCACGGGGATGCCGCGCTGGTAGGCCGCCCAGGCAAATAGGGTCACATAGCCTGCCTGCGCCGGCAGCAAGGGCGTGATTGCATCTTCACTGGGCAGCCCTTCATTTTTTGGTAATAGGTCGAGGCTGCCCAGCAGCCGCTTCAGCGAGGCGCCCAGGCGGCTATCTTCGGCGGCGAGTTCGGCGGTTTCACGGGTGGCAGCCAGCCAGTCGTCCCACTCTGCCACCGCAGTGCCATCCTGCTCCTCGAAAGCGCGATATAGCCGCTCGATCAACGGTAGCTCACAGCAGCTTATGCCATCTTCCAGCACGCCGGATAGCCACTCGGTTAGACTTGGCTCATCACTCACCCAGCCCAGTTCAAAAGCGCTCTCCAGCCCTTGGGAAAAGGCGAAGGCACCGATGGGCAGCGCAGGGCTGACCAGCTGCATCAACCCTAGCAGGGCGAGGTCTGATGGCTGCTCAGTGGGCATGGTGGTGATCATGTGCGTGGTCGTGGTCGTGGTCGTGGGAATGAGCGTGGCCGTGGCTGTGTGAATGACTGTGCGGGTGCTCACCGCCCACTTGGTTGTAGGCGCCCGGTTCGGGGTCGAAGGTGGCGTTGTGGTGCTCAAGCGTGGCACCCAGCAGCTCGGCCAGCTCTTCGAGGACGTGGTCGGGCGGGAAGCGTACCCAGCCACCTTTAGCATCTTCACCCAGCGCGAGCTGCACATGGCGGTTGCCGAGGTGGTAAGCAAGCCGTGCCAGCGGTAAGCCAGTACTCACTCGCGCGGTCACCACGGGTTCGATCGCGGCGCAAATGCGCACGATCTCGCCATTTTCGGCTTTCAGGCCTTCGCCATCGCGCAGTACGGGGCCGCGATCCAGAAACAGCCCCAGCGGCTGGCCGCTGTCGCTCTCAGCTTTTAAACGGCCGCGAATGCGTAGTTCAAAGGGCAGTGTCAGTGTGTCGCTGGCGGCGCTTGCGTCTATCGGCCCTAAGCGCTCAATTAATTTCAGCATGCTCTCATCCTTTCTCGATCCATGAAGGCTGAGCCGGGGGTAGGCCGTAGAGAGGGTCTTTTGCCATGGATGGCAAAAGTAGCGTACAGGGACGTATTTACAGCGCCCTCTCGTAGGCCTACCCCCGGCGCCCCGGGCAACAACTCAATCAAAACAAGTGATACCGCTGCGCCAGCGGTAGCTCGGTCGCGGGCTCGCAGGTGAGCAGTTCGCCGTCGCAGCGCACTTCGTAGGTTTGCGGGTCGACGGTGAGTTCTGGGCAGGCGTCGTTGAGCTTCATGTCTTTTTTACGCACGCCGCGCACGTTTTTACAGGCGGAAAGCGTGCTCTGTAGGCCCAGGCGCTCTTTGATGCCCGCGTCAATCGCCGCTTGGCTAACAAAGTTGAGCCGGGTCTGGCTGGCGGCGCGGCCAAAGGTGCCGAACATGGGGCGGTAATGCACCGGCTGCGGCGTGGGGATGGAGGCGTTGGGGTCGCCCATCGGCGCACCGGCAATCATGCCGCCTTTCAGAATCAGCGCGGGTTTGACGCCGAAGAAGGCGGGCTTCCACAACACCAAATCCGCCAGTTTGCCGACCTCAATCGAGCCGACCTCGTGGGCAATGCCGTGGGTAATGGCGGGATTGATGGTGTACTTGGCGATATAGCGTTTAGCACGCAGGTTATCGGCCCCCAGCGCTTCATCTTCCGGCAACAGGCCGCGCTGCACTTTCATTTTATGGGCGGTTTGCCAGGTGCGGCAGACGACTTCGCCCACGCGGCCCATGGCCTGGGAGTCGGAGGCGATCATCGAGATCACGCCCAGGTCGTGCAAAATATCCTCGGCGGCGATGGTTTCGCGGCGAATGCGTGAATCGGCAAAGGCCACGTCTTCGGGAATATTGGGGTCCAGGTGGTGGCAGACCATGAGCATGTCCAGGTGCTCATCAATGGTGTTCACCGTGTAGGGCCGCGTGGGGTTGGTGGAGGACGGCAGCACGTACTCTTTGGAGCAGGCGGTGAGGATATCCGGGGCGTGGCCGCCGCCTGCGCCTTCGGTGTGGTAGGTGTGAATGCCGCGCTCTTTAAACGCCGCCAGGGTGTCTTCGACAAAGCCGGACTCGTTGAGCGTGTCGGTGTGAATGGCGATCTGCACATCGTACTTTTCCGCCACGCTCAGGCAGGTATCAATCGAGGCCGGGGTGGTGCCCCAGTCTTCATGCAGCTTGAGACCCATCGCGCCCGCTTCCAACTGTGCTTCGAGCCCTTCTGGCAGGCTGGCGTTGCCTTTGCCGAGCAGGCCGATGTTCATTGGCAGGTCGTCTACCGCTTGAAGCATTTTGCCAATGTGCCACTCACCGGGGGTGCAGGTGGTGGCGTTGGAGCCGGTGGCGGGGCCGGTGCCGCCGCCGAGCATGGTGGTCACGCCGCTCATCAGCGCTTCTTCAACCTGCTGAGGGCAGATGAAGTGGATGTGGGCGTCGATGCCGCCTGCGGTGAGGATTTTGCCTTCGCCCGCAATCACTTCGGTGCCGGGGCCAATCACGATCTCCACATCGGGCTGGGTATCAGGGTTGCCTGCTTTGCCGATGGCGGCGATGCGGCCGTTTTGTAGCCCCACATCGGCTTTGACGATGCCCCACCAGTCTAAAATCAGCGCGTTGGTGATCACGGTGTCCATCACCGTGGCATCCTGGCGCTGGCTTTGGCCCATGCCATCTCGGATGACTTTGCCGCCGCCGAACTTCACTTCTTCCCCGTAGTGGGTGGCGTCTTTTTCGACTTGAATCCACAGCTCGGTGTCGCCCAGGCGCACGCGGTCGCCTACGGTGGGGCCGTACATATCGGCGTAGGCCTGCCGACTGATCTTGTTTACCGGTTTCATATTTGCCTCTGCCTCAAGCGTTGAGTCCAGTGCTGGGCGGCCATCGTCTGTGTGACACGCTGTGAATACGTCCTTGTACGCTTGACTGCGCCATCCATGGCGCAGACAGTCACACAGACGATGGCCGCCCTACCGTCGGTTGTTCTTTATTAAGCCGTTGGCTAATCGAGCGCACCCATCACATCGCCACGGAAGCCGTAGATTTCCCGCTTGCCGACAAACGGAATCAGCGTGACGTCGCGGGTTTGGCCGGGTTCGAAGCGGATGGCGGTGCCGGCGGCGACGTCCAGGCGATAGCCACGGGTTTTATCCCGATCAAACACCAGCGCGGGGTTGGCTTCGGCAAAGTGGTAGTGGGAGCCAAGCTGAATGGGGCGGTCGCCGGTATTGGCCACCTCCACGGTGATACGCTCGCGACCCGCGCACAGCTCGATCTCACCCTCTTTTAACTGATACTGTCCTGGAATCATTGGGCCGGAAATCATGGCGCTCTCCTAACGGTGGATGATTAGTTGATCGGCGTGTGGACGGTGACCAACTTGGTGCCGTCGGGGAAGGTGGCTTCTACCTGCACTTCATCGACCATCTCCGCCACGCCTTCCATCACGTCGTCTCGGGTGAGGATCTCGCGGCCGTAGCTCATTAAATCCGCCACGCTGCGGCCATCCCGTGCGCCTTCCATAATCTCAAAGCTGATCAGCGCTACCGCTTCGGGGTAGTTCAGTTTTAAACCACGCGCTTTGCGGCGCTCGGCAAGCTGAGCGGCGGTAAACAGCATCAGCTTGTCTTTGTCTCGTGGGGTCAGTTCCATGGAGTATCTCCAGCGTTAGCAGCGTGTTGCCAATTAGGTTAGCCAAATGCGCGGCGTATGCGCCTCACGCTCGATCCAGCGCGGCCGCAGCAGGTGCCAGGCCTGTTCACACAGCGCCCAGGCTTCGTTACGGGATGTGCCTAGATAGCGCAGCAGCAGCACGCCGTGGCGCACGGTCACCGCCCAGCGGGGGTTATCCGGCAGCGCTTCGCGCAGTGCTTCAATGGCCGCAGCGGCATCGTCAATGCCCACCGCCCAGAGCGTGGCCTGCACCGTGGCGCCGCCCTGCCCCCAGCGGCCTGCAAAGCGTGGGTGGGCGGGGTCCAGCGGCTGGCGTTCAAGCCACAGCGGTTTGCCATCTAGGGTTAAGCGAAAGTGCTGCTCGATACGCCCCGTGACATAGGGCAGATCGCTTGCCGGGCGGCCGAGCGCCATCACTTCCCAGCCTAGGCAGCGGGCATTGCCATTCAGGGCAATATGGGTGCGTTGGGTACCTTTGGAGCCGTTGAAGGCGATGGTTTCCTGGGGTAGCCACTCCAGGGTGCCGCCCTCTTCTACCGTTAGCTCGGTGTGCTGTGTCCAGGCCACGCCTTGGCTGTCGGCTTTGTAGAGCTTATTGGCGGCGGGCGTGGTGAGCAGCGCATGGGCACCGCGCTCTACATGGGCGCGGATGGTCAGCGCATCGCCGCTAACAAGCCCACCGGGCGGGTGCAGTACATAAACGTGGCACGCTTCCTGGCTGCCTTCCGGGTAGAAGGGGCGCTGAACCCGTAACGGCCCTTGGTGGCGCGCCTGCACTAACCGGGTCACCCCATCGCGGTTGGCAAAGCGCAAGGCCAGCGAGGCGGCCCAGCGGCGTTCAGCGTCGAAACGGTGACCGGAACCGGCAGCCGGTGGGGCAAGTTCGCTTAACATCATGGGCGCTGTCGCTTTCTGGTGGATTCATCATTGCCTGACAAATGCAAAGAGTGCGCCAAAATGGTGAAAAGCGCTGCCACACCGTCATAAAGACCTTTTTTTGAGCAACTGATCTCTTATCTCGTCCTTATGCGCACCAAAAAAGCACATAAAAATAGCGTTATGCACCTGGATGGGGCCTACACTTTAAACCTGAGCCAATTAGCCCTGCGTTACTTGCCAGAGTCCCAGCTAGCTCCCTCTAAAAATAAGAGCGCCCCATCAACCAAGGCTGATGGGGCGCTCATCTTACTGTTAGCTAAATAAATCAGTTATGAGTGGTATGGCCGTGGCCACTTTGGTGGTGACTACTCTCTAGCGCAGCACCTACTGGCAGTACCTGTAGTTTTACCTGGATGGGTTCGGCATGCTGGAACTCCAGCGTAACGGGGACAGGTTGGCCTTCCACCAACGGTGATGCCAATTCCATAAACATCAAGTGTAAACCACCCGGCGCCAGCGTGACTGTCTCTCCGGCTGGGATATCAATGCCGCCGGGCAGTGGCACCATACGCATCACATCGCCGTGCATCTCCATCATGTGGATTTCGACACGTTCGGTCAGCGGGCTAGTTGCGCCTACCAGCGTGTCATCCTTATCGCCGTGATTAGTGAGGGTGACAAAACCGCCGCCCGCTCCGGCCCCTGGCGGAGTGGCGCGGGCCCAGGGGTGGGTGACCTCAATAGAGGAGTGGCCTGCCATTGCCTCAGAGTGATCGCTTCCATGATGGGCCGCCACCAGTGGTGTGCTCATCAGAAGCAGTGCGATTAACAGCGTGACGCGGCGCATCAACATAGTGTTCTCCCTTAGTAAAACAGCAACAGCGTGTCTTCCACCGCGATATTACTCAGCACAGGCGGCTACTACCACTTGGTCGCGTCCGCTGCGTTTCGCTTGATACAGCGCCTGGTCTGCCCGCTGTATAGTGCGCTGATAGTCGGGATGGCCGTCATGGAGCGTTACCCCTATGCTGACCGTGATATTTAAGAGCGTATCCGCTGTCGCGAGCATAGACTCTTTTGCTACCGTTTGGCGTAAACGTTCAGCAAAGAGTCGACTACCGTTCTCGTCGGTATCCACCAGCACGATTAAAAACTCTTCGCCACCCATGCGGAATACGTAGTCACCACCTCGCGTGGAGCGGTCGAGAATGCTCGCCACCTGCTGTAGCACACTATCGCCCGCATCATGGCCGTGGGTATCGTTAATGGATTTAAAGTGGTCAATATCCACCATTAACAGCGCAAAGCACTTTTCAGAGCTGCGGGACAATTCAATCTCTCGATTTAATACCACAGGCAAGAATTTACGGTTCAGTAGACTCGTTAAGCTGTCGCGCCCTGCATCCAGCCCCGATGCTCGATTAAGGATGTCATCAAGCATCATCAAAATTGTACGGGCAGCATCTCGAATATGGCCAAGCGCTGCTAATCGCATCTCATTATGTTGATGGCTTAACTGTGTTAGCCACTCCTCATCTATCCGTTGAATATGTTGAGAGATAGTGGTTATTTCCGGCGCGCCATCAAAAGCGTGGCAAGCTTTATGGAAGTACCAAAGACCAAACTCTGAGCTGGTCAATCTAGGTAATGCGCTAGTAGCCTGCTGTGCGGCAATGGCAAACATCAGCGCGTTTTCCCAGTTGAGTAACGCAGCGCGCTGCCGCTCACGCTCATCGCCAATATTTTGGGTAAGGGAAAAGAGCCTATAAGCCTCTTCAGTTCGAGCGTGGCGGTCACTGGCAACAGAATAGGCGTGGCTCATGATCTCCATGGCCATATCGATATGATCCGATACATAGACCGAGGCATCTCCTGGTGAAAGTGACGCGTTAAATGTTTCATTGATCTTTTTATATAGCGCCTGTTTAAGCTGCCTGGCACCATTAAGCACCAGATTCACCGGAATATCGATACGGGCATGCACTTGCCCAACTTTCTCTTGCTGTTCTACCAGCGATACAAAATCAGCGTGCTCAACGGCAAACATTGCGCTTAACCAGCGCCGCATGGAGGGGTGCAAGCGCTGCTGAACTTGGTCGTTCGAGAGAAACAGCGAGGCATGAGGATCATCTAGCATCACGCTATAGAAGTGGTCGGCAAGATGGGTGCCATGAGCATCGACCAGCGTTTCAACTGCTTGGCGTAGCGCCACAGGTGTACGCTCTAACAGTGCTTGCCACTCGGCGGCGAGCTGATGTTTATCTTTATAACGCATACCCCACCCGATGATCATTGTAAAGACCAACCATATTACACATAAATAAGGATAACCAATACGAACCCAAAGCAGGGTTCTAAGCAACAAGCCCGCCCTTTTGATGCATATTAAAGGGCGGGCTTGTTGTAGGTAAATAAAAGTGAATGAGGCTTAGCAAAGAGTGGCTGTGGATAACCTAAACCGTCAAATGCTGCTTAATCAGCTCGTTAGAGAGTTCGCTGATCTCGCCTTTAGCCACCGGGCGGCCGCGATCCATAATCACGAAGCGGTCGGCGTATTTGCGGGCGAAGGGCAGCTTTTGCTCGACCAGCAGCACTGTCAGGCCATCCTCTTTGATTAGTTGGCGAATCACTTGGCCAATTTGGGCGACGATATTGGGCTGAATGCCCTCCCCTGGCTCGTCCAGAATTAGCAGCTTAGGCTCAATCACCAGCGCGCGGCCGATGGCGAGCTGCTGCTGTTGCCCGCCGGATAAATCGCCACCCCGGCGGTGCTTCATCTCTTTGAGCACCGGAAACAGTTCGTAGATGCGCTCGGGAATTTTTTTCAGCCCGTCGCCTCGCGCGGCAAGCCCAGTGCGCAGGTTCTCCTCCACCGTCAGCAGCGGGAAGATCTGCCGCCCCTGGGGCACAAAGCCGATGCCCATGCGCGAGCGCGCTTCCACGGCCTTTTTGGTGAGTTCGATCTCGCTGCCATCGCCTTGGTAGCGCAGCTGGCCGCTTTTCACCGCGACTTCGCCCATGATGGCTTTCATTAGGGTGGTTTTACCCACCCCGTTGCGGCCCATCACGCAGGTGCACTGCCCGGTGGGCACGTCTAGGTCTAAGTCCCACAGCGTATGGCTCTCGCCGTAGAACTGGTTGAGCTTTTCAATGGCCAGCATCAGGCGCTCTCCTCTTCATCCGACCCTAAATACACCTCGACCACGTTGGGGTCGTTGGAGACCTGATCCATGCTGCCTTCGGCCAGCACGCTGCCCTGGTGCAGCACGGTCACCTTGCGCGCAATCGAGCGCACAAAACCCATGTCGTGCTCTACCACCACCACCGACTGCTTGCCAGCCAGGCCGGTGAGCAGCTCAGCGGTGCGCTCCATCTCCTGCTCGGTCATCCCTGCCACCGGCTCATCCACCAGTAGCAGGCGCGGGCGCTGCATCAGCAGCATGCCAATCTCCAGCCACTGTTTTTGGCCGTGGGAGAGAATACCGGCGGGCTGAAAGCGCAGCGCAGTGAGGCCGATGGTTTCCAGCACGTCGTCAATGCGGTCTTTAATCTCCCCGGTCATGCGGGCGGTCAGCGTGGGGAAAATGCGCTTGTCGGCAGCCATGGCCAGCTCCAGGTTCTCGAATACGCTGAGCGCTTCGAACACCGTGGGCTTCTGAAACTTGCGGCCAATGCCGAGGCTGGCGATTTCCGGCTCGTTCATCTGCAGCAGGTTATGGCGGCTGCCGAACCACACGCTGCCTTCGGTGGGGCGGGTTTTGCCGGTGATGATATCCATCATGGTGGTTTTACCGGCCCCGTTGGGGCCGATAATGCAGCGCAGCTCGCCGTCGTCGATGGTCAGGTTTAGGTTATTGATGGCTTTAAAACCGTCGAAGCTGACGGTGACATCTTCCATATACAGAATCGGGCCGTGGCGCACGTCGACCGGCGAGGCCTCGGTGGCCATAAAATCAAACACCCGATCCCGCGCTTTTAGCGATTGTAATAGGCTCATGCAGCGGCCTCCTTGGATGGGTGATCATCCTCTTTGCGGCGCTTTAGGTGGCCTAACAGCCCCGCCACGCCTTTAGGCAGCAGCACCGTGACCAGCACGAATAGCGCGCCCAGGGCGAATAGCCAGGCGTCGGGCATAATGCCGGTGAAGATGGTTTTGGCGTAGTTGACCAAAATCGCGCCGATCACCGCGCCGTACAGTGTGGCCCGGCCACCCAGCGCCACCCACAGCACGATTTCAATCGAGAACAGCGGCGAGAACTCGCTGGGGTTGATAATACCCACCTGCGGCACATAGAGCGCCCCGGCAAGGCCCGCCAGCATGGCCGAGACCACAAACACAAACAGCTGGAAGCGCTCGACGCGGTAGCCAATAAAGCGCGTGCGCGCTTCGGCATCGCGGGTGGCCACACATACCCGGCCCAGCTTGCTGGTCACGATTGCCCGGCAGAGGATATAGCCCAGCGCCAGCGCTACGCCGGTGGCGATAAACAGCCCCAAGCGCGTGGCATCGCTACGCAGGTTAAAGCCCAGCAGCTCGCGGAAGTCGGTCAGGCCGTTATTGCCACCAAAGCCCATCTCGTTACGGAAGAAGGCCAGCATCAAGGCAAACGTGAGCGCCTGGGTGATGATCGAGAGATACACCCCCGTCACCCGTGAGCGGAAGGCCAAAAAGCCGAACACCAGCGCCAGCAGCCCCGGTGCCAGTAGCACCATGGCAAAGGCGAACCAGGCCATATCGAAGCCGTGCCAGTACCAGGGCAGGCTGTCCCAGTTGAGGAACACCATAAAGTCCGGCAGTACCGGATGACCGTAGGTGCCACGGTCACCGATTTGGCGCATCAGGTACATGCCCATGGCGTAGCCGCCAATGGCGAAAAACGCCCCGTGCCCCAGGCTCAAGATGCCCAGGTAACCCCATACCAGATCCACCGCGACGGCGAGCAGCGCGTAGCTCAGGTACTTGCCGAACAAGTTGACGGTGTAAGCGTTCACATGCAGCGGATGCCCCTGGGGCACCGCCAGATGCAGCACGGTGACCAGCAGCAGCGCGGCAAACAGCACGCCGAGGAAGGTCTGCGTGGCCCGCTCACCGAATGGGCGGGTCAGCCAAAACTGGCTGGAAGTTGCTTGCGTCATCATGGGTTAGCCCTCCGCAGCCCGGCCCTTCTGCGGGAAGAGTCCACGCGGGCGTTTTTGAATAAACAGAATGATGAAGACCAGCACGATAATCTTGGCCAGCACCGCGCCTGCCCAGGGTTCCAGCACCTGGTTGATGACACCCAGCGAGAGCCCCGCCACTAGCGTGCCCCACAGGTTACCTACGCCACCAAACACCACCACCATGAACGAGTCGATGATGTAGTTCTGGCCGAGGTTGGGGCCCACGTTGGTGAGCTGGGAGAGCGCCACGCCCGCCAAGCCCGCCACGCCGGAGCCCAGCGCAAAGGTCATAATATCCACGCGGGTGGCGCGGATGCCCATGGAGCGCGCCATGGCGCGGTTTTGGGTCACGGCACGCACTTCAAGCCCTAAGCGGGTGCGGCGCATAATCAGCATCAGCGCAGCGAACACCACCAGCGCAAAGCCCAGCACGAACATCCGGTTGAGCGTGAGCGACAGCGCGTCGTTGATCACCAGCGAGCCGCTCATCCACTCTGGCGTCACCACGGTACGGTTGAGCGGAGAGATCACCGTGCGCACCAGCTGCTGCAGAATCAGGCTGATGCCGAAAGTGGCCAGCAGGGTTTCCAGCGGGCGGCCTTTGAGGAACTGGATCACGCCCCGCTCGATGGCAATACCCACCAGCGCGGCGACCATAAAGCCCGCCGGAATCGATAGAATCAGCGCTAGCCCCGGCTGGCCCGGCAGCAGTTGCTGCATCATCCAGGTGGTGTAGGCGCCCAGCATCATCAGCTCGCCGTGAGCCATGTTGATTACGCCCATCACGCCAAAGGTAATCGCTAAGCCAATCGCTGCCAGCACCAGCACCGAGCCCAGGCTCAAGCCGAAATAGAGCGTCTCCAGGCCCCGGTTAATCTTGAGCTGCTGCTCAATGCCTGCCAGCGCCGTCGCTGCTGCCTCGGCAACCATGGGATCGTCGCTGTTCGCGGCACGGCCTAACGCCACGCGAGCACGCGGGTGAAGGCTGCCGGTAAGCGCCTCGACACCCACCATCTCGCCCTGCTCGGCGCGGTAAATTGCCACCGCCTGAGCCAAGCGCGTGCGAACATACTCATCTTCCGCGTCGGCAATGACTGGTTCCAGCGTTTCGGCCAGCTCGCCGTCCACTTCGCCCAGCAAGCGGTCAGCGGAAGTGCGGCGGCGCTCTACGTTAGGTGAGTAGAGGTCCACCACGGCAATGGCGCTGCGCAGCTGGTTGCGCAGCGCATTGTTGATGCCGATACGGTCCAGGTCGCGGCGGGACATTTCACCCAGCGGCTCGTTGGTCAGCGCATCGGCCACTGGCCAGTCGCGACCACGGTTCTCAAGCACCAGCACAAAGCGGCCATCGTCGGTGCGTTGTAGGCGGCCATCCAGCAGTGCCTGCAGCCAGTCGCGGGCGCGCTCGTCATCGCTTTGCAAAATAGCGGTAATGGCTTCGCCTTTATCGCGGTAGGAGTCCACATCCAGCGCGGTCAACAGCGCGAGTGCTGCTTGGTCATCGGGAGTCGAGGAGCTGCTTTGTGCCTGCGCCGACACGGCGGTGCCGAGTAGCATCAAGCACAGCAGCCCCAAGGAAAGGAAACGCCTCATGGGGTTCTTCCTTTGGTGATCAAATGGGGGAGATAGCGTGCTCCCCTACTGCGCCATTGCGCTGGCGCAGTAGGGGACGAAAGTTACTCGGCAAGCGCTGCTTCGGCTTCTTCTGCTGCGGTGCTGCCACCACAGGAACCGTTCACAACGTTAAAGTTGCCGCACTCCATAGGCTTGCGCCAATCAGCGATCAGGTCGCGGGAGCCCGGCAGGTAATCCGACCACGCGTCACCGGCCACGGTCGAGGGCGTTTGCCAGACGATATCGAACTGGCCGTTATCCTGAACTTCACCAATCAGCACCGGCTTGGTGATGTGGTGGTTAGGCATCATCGCCGCGTAACCGCCGGAGAGGTTCGGCACGGTCACGCCGATAATCGCGTCTTTCACCGCGTCTACATCGGTGGTGCCTGCTTTACGCACCGCTTCGGCCCACATGTTGAAGCCAATGTAGTGCGCTTCCATGGGGTCGTTGGTCACCGACATCTCGTCACCGGTGTGCTCAATCCAGGCGTCGATAAAGTCGTAGTTGGCGTCGGTGTCCACGCTCATGAAGTAGTTCCAGGCGGCCAGATGGCCCACCAGCGGCGCGGTGTCGATACCGGACAGCTCCTGCTCGCCCACCGAGAAGGCGATCACCGGAATGTCGGCGGCATCGATGCCTTGGTTAGCCAGCTCGCGGTAGAACGGCACGTTGGCGTCGCCGTTAATGGTGGAGATCACGGCGGTAGGCTTGCCCTCTTCACCAAAGCGGCGAATTTCGGAGACGATGTTCTGCCAGTCCGAGTGACCAAACGGCGTGTAGTTGACCATGATGTCTTCGTCCGCCACGCCGTGCTCATCTTTCAGGAACGCTTCCAGGATGCGGTTGGTGGTGCGCGGATAGACGTAGTCGGTGCCGATCAGCGCAAAGCGCTCGATACCGACTTCGTTGATCAAATACTCAACGGCAGGGATGGCCTGCTGATTGGGCGCGGCACCGGTGTAGAAAACGTTTTCAGACGACTCTTCGCCTTCGTACTGCACCGGGTAGAACAGCAGACCATTCAGCTCTTCCACCACCGGCAGCACCGCTTTACGGGAAACGGAGGTCCAGTTACCGAAGATGACGTCCACTTCCTCCTGGGCCAGCAGCTCGCGGGCACGCTCGGCAAACAGCGGCCAGTTAGAAGCGGGGTCGACCACCACAGCTTCCAACTGACGGCCCAGCAAGCCACCGGCCTCGTTCTGCTGCTCGATGAGCATTTCCACGGTGTCTTTCAGGGTCGATTCACTGATGGCCATGGTGCCGGAGAGCGAGTGCAGAATACCGACTTTGATGGGGTCATCGTCTTGGGCAACCGCTTGCGCGCTGGCGCCCATCACAGCGGCGGTGATCAGGGCAGTGGCGAAGCGGCTAAGGGTGCGTGGGTGTGTCTTGCGCTGCAGTGTGGTCACTTGAACCTCCTTGCGCCCCTTATCGTTGGGGCTCGTGTTTGGGGTACCGCGACCAAGCGTTGTCGTTGTGAATGCGACGGGAGTACTTGGTGCGTCCACTTGTGGTTAGCGAGGTGTTGCTCGTTATTCACACGTCGCTATTCACTTAGCAAGGGGTGCGCCAGATTGAGGCAAAAGCCATTAACACATAATTAATCAATAACTTAGTTATTTTATAAAAACGCAGATTTAGGCTATAAGCACAAACATGGCGCAATGACGCAGCCACGATGCACAATTGTTAGGCACCAGCAGAAGGCCTTGCACCACTAAGGGGTATTCATACCGCCAACAAAAAAGCGCCCTAGGAGACCTAGAGCGCTGAGGCGTAAAGCGTGGGTGTTTAGTTAGCCGCCGTAGCCGCTTTGCTACGCCGCTTTTTAAGCAGCGGCAGGCCCAGGGAGAGCACCGCGATGACCAGGAGCGACAGCGAAATCGGCTTGTCGATAAAGGTGGTCCAGTCGCCACCGGAGATCTGCAGTGCCCGACGCATGGACTCTTCCATAATATTGCCCAGGATCAGTGCAAGAATCAGCGGTGCGGTGGGGAAGCCAAACAGGCGCATGCCCAAGCCCAACAGGCCAAAGCCCAACAGCAGCAGCAGGTCGAAGATACTGAAGCTCATGCCGTAAACGCCGATCATGCAGAAGATCAGGATCATCGACAGCAGCAGCGGGCGCGGCAGGTCGAGGATTTTGGCGATCAGCGGGATCAGCGGCAGGTTCAGTACCAGCAGGAAGATGTTGCCGATATACATACTGGCAATCACGCCCCAGAACACGTCCGGGCGCTGCTCCAGCATCATCGGGCCAGGGGTGACGCCCATTACCAGCAGCGCGCCCAACAGTACCGCCGTGGTGCCGGAACCCGGTACGCCCAGCGTCAGTAGCGGCACGAAAGAGCCGGTACAGGCAGCGTTGTTCGCCGCTTCCGGCGCGGCCACGCCCTTAATGTTGCCCTGACCAAAGGTGTCGCCATCTTTCGCCAGGCGCTTCTCCATGCTGTAGCCCAGGAAGGAGCCAATGGTGGCACCCGCCCCCGGTAATACGCCGGTAAAGAAGCCCAGTACGGAACTGCGGCTAATGGGGCCAGCAATTTTCTTCACTTCGCCACGGCTCAGCTTCAGCGAGCCAATCACGTTGCGCGGCACCTCTTTACCGCCGCTGCCGCGCAGCAGCATGTAGAACACTTCCGCCAGGGCGAAGATACCCAGCGCCACCACCAGGAAGTCGATACCGTCGAGTAGTTGAATCGAGTTAAAGGTAAAGCGCTCGGTGCCGGTTTGCGTGTCGATCCCCACAATCGAGATCATGACACCCACCACCGCCGCAATCAGGCCTTTGACTAGCGACTTATCCGACAGTGACACCACCGCCGTTAAGCCCAGCACCATCAGTGCAAAGTACTCAGCAGGGCCAAAGCTCACCGCCACTTTGGAGAGCAGCGGCGCCACCAGCATCAAAAAGATGACCGATACCGTACCGCCGATAAAGGAGGCATACGCCGCAATGGCCAGCGCTTTACCCGCCATGCCCTGCTTGGCCATCGGGTAGCCGTCAAAAGAGGTCGCTACCGTGCCCGCCACGCCGGGGGCGTTGAGCAGAATGGATGAGGTCGAGCCGCCGAAAATAGCGCCGTAATAGACCCCTGCCATCAGAATCAAACCGGAGGAGGGCTCCATGGCAAAGGTAATTGGGATCATCAGCGCCAGCGCGCTGATCGGCCCCAGGCCGGGCAACATACCGATAATGGTACCGGCAAACACACCGGCGAAAACGTAAGCGATATTGATTGGCTCAAGCGCGATGCCAAAGCCATACATCAAATTGTTTAAGGCATCCATGGGAGTGTCTCTCGTTAAAACCCGCTAAGCGTGCGTCAGCACACCCTGCTTAGAACGGCAGTACGCCGGTGGGTAGGTAAACATCCATTACCCGCGTCATGGTCAGGTAAAGGGCCAGTACCACACCCAGCGATGCCGCCAGGTTGACGCCGTGGCGGCGATAGCCGTAGTAGGCGGTTAAACCAACGCTTAGCAACGTGGAGGCCAGCACAAAGCCCAGCGGCACCAGCAAAAACGCATAGGCGGCGATGGCTAACGAGGTCACGATGACACGCGCCCAGGGAGTGAACAGCAGCGGGCCGTTGGTGGCCTCATGGTCGATCTCATCGGCCCCGGCAATGGCGCTCGGCTTTTCAAAGAACAGCAGCGCTGCCAGCAGCAGCAGAGACACCCCCAACACTTTGGGGAACAGGTCGGAATCCACCGGACGCGGTAAGGGGAACGTCGGGATTTGCCAGGCCATGGCTAAATAAGCAGCCGCCACTAACGCCAGTACAAGCGCTAGCCACTGGTTCGTATTCAATCGGGTCATTGGGATTTCTCCGAAGGAGCCAACGCGAATGCGCTGGCCCTCGCGGTAACAGACAGAAGATCCCAGCAGCATAGCGCCACCGGGGAATCTCTAGCGGGCGCTGGCGCTTACTGGCGCAGCAGGCCCAGGTCGGTCAGCACGCTGCTGAACTGCTCTTGCTGATCGTCCAGGAAGGCACCGAACGCTTCGCTATCCTGGTAGGCATCGATCCAGCCCAGCTGGTCGCTGGCTTCGCGCCATGCGTCGGTTTCGAGCATTTCAGCGAACAGTGTTTCGTAGTACTCCACCGCCTCTTCCGGCATCTCCGGCGCACCCATCACGCCACGCCAGATATCGAAGGTGTAGTCGTAGCCCTGCTCTTGGTAGGTGGGCACGTCGGCCAGGCCACCGCCCAGACGCTCTTCAGAAGAGACGCCCAGTGCGCGCAGCTGGCTGCCTTCGCCTAGCTGGCCCACGGCTTCACCAGCACCGCCGATCACCGCTTCAATGTGGCCGCCCATCAGGTTGGTCATGGCATCGCCACCGCCAGAGAACGGGATATAGTTCACTGCCGAGGGTTCCATTCCCGCCGCCGAGGCTAGACCCGCTACCGAAATATGATCCATAGAGCCTGGCGCACTGCCGCCGCCCACGCTCAGGCCAGGGTTGGCTTTGAGCGCTTCAAACAGATCATCCAGGGTTTGGTATTCGGAATCCGCCGCGACCAGAATAATCGAGTAGTCGGTGTTAATACGCGCAATCGGCGTGAAGTCGGTGTGGTCGTAGCGGGAAGCGCCTGCCAGCGGTACCAGAATCATCGGCGGGCTGGTGGCAAACAGTTTGTGGGGGTTGCCGCTATCGCGAGCCACCTGGGCCCACGCCACCGCACCGCCACCGCCGGGCACGTTGATCGCTGCAAAACTCTCATCCGCCAGGGACTCTTGCTGAATTACGCGGGACATGGTGCGTACCAGGGTGTCCCAGCCGCCACCGGGGTTAGCCGGTGCAATAAATTCGATAGAACGGCTCGGGGTCCACTCTTGCGCTTGGGCAGATGTCGTCATGGCCAGGGCAGCCATCGGCAAGGCAAGCACGGCGAGGCGCTTTAAGGGTAGCGTCGTCATTGGCGTTCTCCACATTGTTATTTCAGACAGTGTTGTTATTAACGTTGGCTTATGGTTAACCAAGCTTCTTTATACGCAGAGTTAATAAACGGCGCCGGGCACTCGGCTATTAACTTTGTGTGGTTACGCAGCGAACGTTAGAAGAGCGCCACCCCTAGCGGCAAGCTTATGACCATAAACGACAAATTGTTCTTTTTGTGCGTTTTGTTCATTTTGTTCACGCAGACGTGCTTACAACGTTTCTAGCCACCCCTTAGCGGCGTTTAACAGCCGATAGCGCCGCTCGGGGCGGCCCACATCGCCATACCCTAGCTCGGCGCTCACCGCCTGTTCAGCAACCAAGAATTCCAAATAGCGCCGTGCGGTTGAACGGCTGGCGCCCATGGTGCGTGCTACCTGCATTGCGGTGAGCGAGTCGGGCGCGGCAGCCAGCGCATCCACCACCCGGCGCAGCGTTAAGCGGTCGATGCCTTTGGGCAGCGCTCGGCTAGCGGAGCGTGTGGGTTCACTCGGGGTAACCCGGGCCAGCACGTGATCCAATTCGTCCTGGCTCATCTCGGCACGGTTCGCCAGCACTTCACGCTCGCGGCGAAAGCGGGTCAACATCTGGTTCATGCGGGCCGCTTCAATGGGTTTGATCAGATAATCGAATACGCCGCCACGCAGCGCTTCGCTAATGGTCTCCACCTCCTTGGCGGCGGTCACCATTACAATATCCACATGCACATAGTCCCGGCGGATGGCCCAGAGTAGCTCCAGCCCTTCTACGTCCGGTAGGTAGGCATCCAGCAAAATCAGTTGAATTTCAGCGGCGTGCTGGGCCATCAGCGCCTTGGCTTCACTGCCGTTGCGCGCCATGCCGACCACATAAAAGCCCTCGCTCTGCTCAATAAAGGCGCGGTGGATATCGGCGATGCGAAAATCGTCTTCGACGACCAAAATGCCGTATTGCGTCGCAGACATGCGGTGTCCTCTTATTGTCGTCATGATCTCGTTATGAGGTCAGGGGCTGGGTGGCGGCCTCGGCGCATAGCGAGCGGTCCAGCACGGCAATAAAGCATGCACCGCCCAGCTCGCTCTCTTCCAGCGTCACCGCGCCACCGTGCTGGCGGCAAAGCCTCGCTACCAGGGCAAGCCCTATGCCCCGATGCTTGCCGGTTTTGGTGGAAAACCCGTCGGCAAAAATCGACTCCGCATGCTCGGCGGGCACCCCGGCACCGTTATCTTCCACTTCAATAAGTAGTTGCTCGCCCAGGTCGGTGAAAAACAGCCGCACAGTGGGCTGGTCACCGTGGGGGCCGTTGAGCGCGGCGTGGCAGGCGTTATCCAGCAGGTTGCCGACTACGCTCATCATCACCTCCTGGCCGGTGGGGGTCAGTGGGCAGGAGAGTGAGCTCTGCTCATCGATCTCCAGGGCAACTCCCAGCTCGCGGGCGCGGGTGAGTTTGCCCAGCAGCGTGCCGCTCAATACCGCATCCGCCACATGGCGCATCAAAAAGCTCATTTGCGCCTGGGCACGCTCGGTTTCCTGGTGAATCAGCGCCAGCGCTTCATCAATACGCTGTAGCTGCAACAGGCCGGAGATGGTGTAGAGCTTGTTGGAGAACTCGTGGGCCTGGGCGCGCAGCATATCCACATCACGGCTGGCTTGGGTGAGCGCTTGGGAGAGGTCGATGATTTCCCGTCGGCTGCGGAAGGTAGCCACTGCCCCTTCTATTTCTCCTTCATGCAGAATCGGCACGCGGTTGACCACCACAGGGTGATCCCCCAGCCACATCTCCTGGTTGAACTCCTGTTCTCCGCGCTTTAACACTTCCAACAGCCGCGAGTTAGGCACCACCTCGCGGATCGGCTGGCCGAGCAACACATGATCGTCGGGCAGCTCTAAAAAGCGCCGCGCCTGCTGGTTCACCAGGGTGATATGGCCATCCCGATTCACCGCAAGAATGCCCTCATGGATCGACTGCAAGATGGCCTCTTTCTCCATCGCCAAGCGTGCGATTTCGTAAGGCTCCAGCCCTAAAATGATCTTTTTCAAGTGCTGCGACAGCCAATAGGCACCGGCGAATCCCAGCATAATCATCAGCGCCACCAGCGCCCAGCCGAGGCTGGTGTAGCGGGCCACGTCCATATCGACGCGGTCGAGCATAAAGCCCACCGAGACCACCCCGATGATATTGCCCTCCTCGTCCCATACTGGGGTTTTACCGCGCATGGCCGTGCCTAGCGTGCCGGTGGCTTCAGAAACATACGACTGGCCATACACCAGCGCCTGCTCGTTATCGCCGCCCACCATGGGGTGGCCGATACGCTCAGGCACTGGATGGGAGTAACGGATCGATTGGGCATTACCCACCACCACGTAGCGCGCACCGGTCTCCTGGCGCACTCGTTCGGCAAGGGGCTGGATAATGGCGGAGGGGTCAGGTGTGAAAAAAGCGTTTACAATCTGCGGCATCCCAGCCACGGTTTTGGCCACGGCCAGTGCCCGCTCGCCCATTTGGTGGGTGATGATTTCGGCTTTGCGGTGGTTCAAATAAGTGCCTTGAGCCAGCAACATACCCGCCAGCAGCAGCCCCACCAGCATCATGACCTGCAGGCGAAAACTGCGCTTATACCAGCGGCGCTTGGCGCGGGTGCGGCGCCAGCGCTGTAATTCGGCCAGCGTTCTAGGGCGGGTGGCAGTCATAACGGAACTCACAATGCGCGACAACGCCATTATGGCATGCAGCGTCAGGTGACGTTAGTCGTTGCGTTCACCCGCTACTTTGCTTATATAGCAGCCACTTACTCATGCTCCCTCAAGGAGGAGATACGTGCATCCCCTTTTCCAACGACTGCCCCAAGCCCTTTCCCGCTATCTTGCGCTCGTCGGTTGTGCGCTATGGGCTAGTCACGCGGCGGCCTCCCCCTTCTATGCGCCGCCACCACCAAAGGAGGATACACCACTCTTTAGTGGTGACGCGGAGCTTGGTTTTACCCGTCTCTCCGGCAATACCGATAGCCAGACCTTGATCGGCAAGACCCGCCTGACTTGGCTAACGGGGCCGTTGACCCACTCGCTGCGGGGGGAGGTGCGTAACGTAAGCAAGGATGGCGTAACCAGTGCTGAGCAGTACGTATTGGCCGGACGCGAGCGCTACGACTTCAGCGGGCCGCACTATTTATTCGGGTTTGCCCGTTGGGAGAAAGACCGCTTTGCCGGGTACGACCAGCAGCTCTCGGTGATTGGCGGCTACGGGCGTCAGCTATTGAAAAATAAGCGCCATACGCTCTCACTAGAAGCGGGGCCAGGCTACCGTAACGACCGCCTGCGGGAGACAGATCATCAACAGCTAGCCGTGGCTTATACCGCGCTGGATTACCGCTACCGGTTTTCTGATTACGCCGATATCACCCAGGAGATGTCGGTGGAGTACACCGATGCAAACACCACCGGCCGCTCACTAACGGCGCTCACCGCCCGTCTTAACGCTAGGCTGTCGCTGCGCCTCTCTTATGAAGTGAAGCACAACTCACAGCCCCCGGAGGATGCCAGCGAGCGCACTGATACCACCACCAGCGCCTCGCTGTTGTATAGCTGGTAGCACCATCATGGTGCTACCTTCGCCGATTAGAAGTGAAATTTAACCAGTGCACTCACCGCGCTTTCGGTATCCATAACACTATCGGTAAGGCCGTACTTATGGTTCCAGTAGGAGTACTCAATCCCTGCATAGAGCACCCCTGGGCGGCCACGGTAGTGCCCTAAGTCTAATTTTAGCTGGGGATTGAAATGAAACTCTGCGTCATGGTCCGATGCCGACGTTGAGTAGTCGATATAGCCATCAAACAGAAACCGCGATGCTCCCACCTCAAACGGTGCGCCCCAGGTGAGCGTCATTTGCAGATCATCGGCGATTTCACTGTTATTGACGTAGTAGAACGTGCTGTTGAAATACGTTGTGCCTGGCACATCCCAGGCGAAGCTCACGCCTGTCAGAATATTGGTAGCATTGGTACCGCCACCAAATTCATAGGTACCCGCCAGCGACACATCTTTAAGCGCGCCCCGCTGCAAATCGACGCCACTTAGCCATCCCAGGCTGAGCGTTGGAGAGAATTCGCCATACAGATCGTCGTCACCATCGGCGCTGCCCCGCCCTTGGTTACGATCCACAAACAAAAAAGTGCCGCCCCAGTCGTGTGCCGTCACATTTTCAAAGGTTACGTAGGTATCAGTGCGCTCATTACGCCCAAACGCTTGGTACTGATCGCTATATAACAGAGAGATACTTGAGTCTGAAAACAGTTTTTCAGCCGAGGCAAGCGGTGATATCAACATGGCAGCGGCTAAACTAGCGATGGGTAAATATTTCATTGGGTCCCCTTATTGATCAACACTGGCTATGCCAGCAAATTCAGTCAAACCGCAGCGGTACTTGGCCACTGCGGCGTTTCTTTCCTTAACTACGATGTGCCCAAGCGGTCATACGCTTTTCTAGTTGGGCAAACAGTTCGTACATCACCATAGCCATCGCGCTGATCACCAGCAGCCCGGCAAATACAAGCCCCATACGCATTTGCGAACCAGCGCTCATCATCAGGTAGCCGATGCCCTGGTTAGAGGCGACGGTTTCCGATACGACGGTGCCCACAAACGCTAGGGTGATGGCGATTTTCAACGAGGCAAAAAAGTACGGCAGCGAACGCGGCAGCCCTACTTTCAAAAGCACATCCATGCGCCGCGCACCCAGTACTCGCAGCACGTCTTCCATTTCTGGCTCCAGGGTTGCCAGCCCTGTGGCCACATTCACGACAATGGGAAAAAAGCAGATTAAAAAGGCAGTGAGAATCGCAGGAACCGAGCCGATGCCAAACCAGACCACCAGAATTGGCACAAAGGCCACTTTAGGAATGGCATTAAACCCCACCAGCAGCGGGTAGCAGGCGTTATACAAAAAGCGCGACGAGCCGATGATAAAGCCCAGCACTAACCCGACCACCACTCCCAACCCAAAGCCGATCAGCGTAGTCCAGAAGGTTTGCCAAGAGTGCTGACCAATGGGGCCTGCATAGGTAATCAACGCCTGCGCGGTTTCCAAGGCGCTGGGGAAGATAAAGCTCGGTACGTTAAATAGCCGCACCGTGACTTCCCAGATCATCACCAGCACCACCACCGCGATCCAGGGCGCCAGACGTTCAATCAGTTTGCTATTTACGGTCATAAAAAAATGCCTTAATGGTGCCGACGCAGAGAGTCATCGATCAGGTGCTACGCACTTCGCCAATCTGGGCGCGTAGTTCCTGCACCAGATCAATAAAGGGTTTTTCGTAGGTGGTCTCCAACGCTCGGGGGCGAGGCAGCTCAATGGAGCGACGCTCAATAACGCGACCTGGGCGGCGGCTCATCACATACACCGTATCGGCTAAGAAGGCCGCTTCACGAAGGTCATGGGTCACCAGCACAACGGTAAATCGCTGGGCTTCCCATAAATCCCGCAGTACGCACCACAGCTCTTCGCGTGTAAACGCATCCAGCGCGCCAAACGGTTCATCCAACATCAGCAGACGCGGCTGGTGGATCAGCGCCCGGCAAATGGACGCCCGTTGCTGCATACCGCCGGAGAGCTGCCAAGGGTATTTATTTTCATGCTCGGCGAGCCCGACAGTTTTCAGCAATGAGCGCGCCCAGCCCACAAACTCCTCGCGACGCTTACGAAACTGACGCCGGTAGGGCTCAACAATTTCCAGCGGCAGCAGCACGTTATCCAGCGTGGTACGCCAGGGCAGCAGGTTGGCATTCTGAAACGCCATACCAGAGATTTTCAAAGGCCCGGTGACCGGCGCGCCATCCACGCTAACACTTCCTTGGGTGGGTGCGTGCAGCCCCGTGCATAACTTCATAAAGGTGGATTTACCGCACCCGGATGGCCCCACGAAGGCGACAAACTCGCCCTCGCGGATGGAAAGATTAATATCCTCAATCGCGTTGCCTGTGCCGTCATAGGCCAGGCTCACGTCATCAAAGCGGACAAACGCTGCCGACATTACTCAGCCTCCGGCAGCAGCATGCGCTCATCGATGGGCGGTAAGAAACGGGAGTCGAAGACTTGGCTGGGGGATGGCAGTGTGGGTAGGTCGTAGGCCTTAGCCACTAGCGCAACAGCATCCCGTAGGCGCTCATCGTCCACTCCCCCCACGCCATATTCGCGGGCATCTGGGGTGTCTACCACGCTTTCCAGGGCCAGCTTCAGACGGCGGGTTTCCATTTCAACGTCAATCAAGCTATCGCGCTCGCGCACGTACTCAATCGCCGCTTCGGGATCATCCAAGGTGTCGCCCAGGGCACGGTTGAACGCTCGCAAAAAACCTTGCACGGCCTCAGGGTTCTCGTTGGCGAAGGACTCGCTAACAATGATGGCATTGCCGTAAAGCGGGACCCCATACTCGGGGAACGGCATGATGGTGAGCTCATCTTCGCTCATTCCCCGCTCTTCCAGGTTCAGCAGGCTGGTGAAGTAGAAGCCGGTAATGGCATCTACATCACCTCGGGTAAGCAGTGTTTCGCGCAGCGTAGGGTCGACGTTTTGCCACTCCACCGCATCGGCCGCTAGATCATTGGCCGCTGCAAAAATACCCCAAGCGCGGTAGCCGGTATCAAAGGCAGGGGCAGCGATGGTTTTGCCTGCTAAGTCAGCGGGCGTCTCAATCCCGCTATCCTTACGAGCAAAAACGGCGGCAGGCGTACCATCGTATACAATATAGACGCCGCTAATACCGGGGCCATCGGGGTTCTCGGCTAGGAATTCCACTAGCGCATTAAGGTCACCAAAGCCCATCTCATAGGCACCCGAGGCCACTCGGTTAATCGCGCCTGCTGACCCGCTGCCGGAATCAATTTGTACATCAAGGCCTTCTTCAGCAAAGTAGCCGCGGGATTCAGCCAATAGGAAGGGGGCAGAAGGCCCTTCAAAGCGCCAATCTAACTGGAAGCGGATGGTTGTCTCTTCCGCCTGGCTGACCCCAGGCAGCCATAAAAGAGCCGTCGCCCCCACTAATGCAACGCGTTTTAATCCCGGAAAAACCGCTGTTGAAGCATTCATAGCAAGCACACCTTGTATACAAAATTGTGCTACGTACCAAGCATGAATGCTGCCAATCTTTTACAACTATAATTATCTCAATACGTTAATAAGCATTGATAGATAATACTTAGGAAGATATCGCCGTCTATCGCCTTATCTTCCCAAGCCAACATGCCTTATGAAGGTGCGTAGACATAACCATATGCACCAAATAGCAACTTTTTTAGACTTTCGTCTATACACCACGTATACTATGCGCAGTTTCCTGTCCTCGCGCCATTCATTGAATGGCGCTTTTTTTTGCTTTGAAAACCTGTGGCCAGCGGCGTTAAGTCGGCTCCCTCTTGGGTTTATTAAGCTAAAGGTTCTGCTCCCGCTCTTTCCTGCAACCTCCCATTCCAAATAGGTGCTCTTCATGAACCAACCTGCCCAACGCGCCGAGGGGCCCTCGCGGTTTTCCCTCGGTGACCCTATTGTGCTGGTGCTTAGCATCGGCTTCATCGTGGCATTTCTGGCGCTTTCGTTTTACGACATTGACCTAGTCGCCAATTCCATCAGCGCAGGCTTTGCCTGGACCGCGCTGGTGCTGGGCAGCTATTTCCAGCTGCTGCTTCTGCTGACGTTTTTTATCGCCATTGGCGTGGCTTTAACGCCTGCGGCAAAAGCTAAGATCGGCAATCTAGATGCACCAGAAATGAGCACGTTTAAGTGGCTCTCGATCATTCTATGTACGCTGTTAGCCGGTGGCGGGGTGTTTTTTGCCGCAGGCGAGCCGGTGTACCACTTTGTGGTCACTCCTCCCGCCTTTGATACCGAAGCTGGCACCGCTGAAGCGGTATCCGGCGCGCTGGCGCAGTCGTTTATGCACTGGGGCTTTATGGCCTGGGCGGTGCTAGGCTCTCTCACCGCCGTGGTGCTGGCTCACGCGCACTACGTGAAAGGCCAGCCGCTGCAGCCCCGCACACTGCTCTACCCAGTGTTTGGGGAGCGCTTAATGCATGGCCTGCTGGGCAGCCTAGTGGATGCCTGCTGCGTGATTGCCCTAGTGGCGGGCACAGTAGGCCCCATCGGTTTTTTGGCGACCCAGGTGAGCTTTGGCCTGCACGAGCTGTTTGGCCTGCCGGAAGGCTACACGGGCCAGCTCATCATCCTGGCCGTGTTAGGGGCCATCTATGTGCTCTCCTCCATGAGCGGGGTGCATAAAGGTATCCAACTGCTGAGCCGCTTCAACGTGCTGCTGGCCTTAGCCATCGGCGCGGTAATTGTAGTGTTCGGCCCAACGCTGTTCCTGGTGAACACTTACGTTTCCAGCATGGGGGCGTATGTCAGCGAGTTTTTCACCATGGCCACCATGACCGCTGAAACCGCCCCGGCGTGGTGGATGCAGTGGTGGACGGTGTTCTTCTTTGCTTGGTTTATCGGCTATGCACCGCTGATGGCGATTTTCGTGGCGCGCATTTCACGGGGCCGCAGCATTCGTGAAATGATTCTGGCGGTTGCTGTACTCGCCCCGATTGCCACTACCGTATGGTTTACGCTACTGGGCGGCTCCGGCATTTATTACCAGCTGACGGGTGTGATCGACCTGACCGAAGCGCTCAATAACTTCCAGTTTGACGTGGCGACCCTCACGGTGGCTCAAGCGCTGCCCGGTGGCACTTGGATGGCGCTGGCGATCCTGCTGCTGACCACGATTTTTGTGGCCACCACCGGCGACTCCATGAGCTACGCGATTGCCGTTGTCGGCGCAAGCCATGATGACCCGAGCCCTTACATGCGCGCTTTTTGGGGCATTGCGATGGCCCTGATGGCGGCCGTGCTGCTGTATATGGGTGCAGGTCAAATTAGCGCGCTGCAGCAGTTTATCGTGATCACCGCGATTCCAGTGTCGCTGATTCTGCTGCCCTCGCTATGGAACGGCCCGCAGGCGGCTTACGCCATGGCAAGTGAGCAGGGCATCATCGGCTCGTCGCAAGGCTGAAAACTCCCGGCGTATTGAGTACGTCACTGGGGGGCGTTAGTAATTATGGTCTGGCACGAACCGTAAGGAATCGGCCGCTTGCCGTTAGTACCTCATCCACCGGCCCGCGCACATAGTCGTGTTTGTAATAACCGTCATCGACCACCTCACCATCCCAAGCAACGATGTCCAAATCCATGGTGCGGGGGCCGGACTTGATAGGGCCGCGCACGCGGCCTAAACGATGCTCAACGTCCTTTAGATAGGCCTTAAAGGCGTCACGCTCAAGGGTGGTTCGTACCACCAGCGCGGCATTGAGGAAATCAGGCTGCTGCTGAAAGCCTACTGGAGCAGTGCGTACTGCCTCAGAACGGGCCAGTAACTCGCACTCGCTGTTTAAAATCTCCAGGGCCTGGGCAAAGTGATGCTCTGGCTCGATATTCGTACCGAGCGAGATAATGCACTCGTGCGGGGCCGACGCGGGCATGGCGTGTGATGACCTTGATGACATAGCTACATCCCAATGTAAGAGACAGGGTGACCCATAGCGGTCGTGCCGCTGATCTGGCAACGCCGATTGGGCGTATAGCAATCAGCGGGCGTTACAACAGAGTAGTCTGTCGGCTATTTTGTTCAATCTCTGTATAAGTTATTGACAAACGCTACGCTCACGCAGAGAGTCTTTGGATAACCATGTTTCGGCTAGTTACCAGACACTACCTGCTGCGAGGAACAACGTAATGGAGAGACCTGCTGCACTTGTGACCGGCGGCGCCACCCGCCTGGGCCGTTACTTTGCTGAGGCGTTGGCCGATAAGGGCTTTGATATCGCACTGCATGTGAATAGCTCCCGCGGCGAAGCCGAGGAAGTGGCCGAGGTGATTCGCGGCAAAGGGCGTGCGTGCGAGATTCTGCCCTGCAACTTTCTGGAAGATTCGCTGGAAGAGTTAATTACCCGGGCCAAAGCGCGCTTTCCTGGTTTAAACGTGCTGCTCAATAGCGCTTCCGCCTATGAGCCGGCACCTATCGCTGATACTGATATGGCCATGCTGGAAACCCAGTTTCGGGTCAATATGTTCACGCCGCTGCTACTGACCCGCCACTTTGCCGAGGCGGTAGAGGAAGGCCAGGTGATTAACATCATCGATAACAAGGTGGCCTATCACCAGTACCCCTATGCGGCGTACCTGCTCTCCAAGAAAAGCCTGGCGGAGATGACCCGGATGGCGGCGCTAGAGTTTGCCCCGCGCCTACGGATTAACGGTATCGCCCCTGGGGTGGTGCTGCCCGCCTCCCAGCGTACCAGCGACTATATCCAGTGGCGCATCGATGGCATTCCGGTCAACCACCAGGGCGACCCTGCCCACCTTGTACAGGCGTTGCACTACCTGCTGGATAACGCCTTTGTGGCCGGGCAGATTCTCTTTGTCGACGGCGGCGAATCGATCAACCTTGAGGGTCGCCATTCCGAAAACTACCCTGGCTAGCCGCTAGCGGCAGCCTAAACGCAGCGGGGCCGCCCCAAGGCGGCCCCGCTGGCTGACCTAAACCGAGGTTTAGGTTTCCTCTACATCATCATGGTCCGGCTTGTGATGGTCCGGTTCATGCGCCAGCGAGTCTTCGCTGCGCTCGGCAAGCGGCGCCGTTTCGGTACGTTTTCTTTGTGCTTTTGCTTCCAGAATACGCACGTTGGCAGGTGGCGTTTTGCCGCCTTTGGTTTCGCCAAAGTAAAGCGTGGTATGCGGGAACGGGATCTCGATCCCCGCCGCATCGAAGCGTAGCTTCACAAGGCGGTTATAGGCACGGCCCACAGCCCACTGGTCACCCGGCGTGGTTTTGATCACCACACGGATGTTCACCGAGCTGTCGGCCAGGGCGGTAACCCCTGCCACGGTCAGATCTGCCAGCAGGTGTTTGCCATGTTCTTCACTGGCCTTGAGGTCTTCAAAGGCGAGCTGTAGCTGCTCGATGGCATCATCGATGCTCTCGTTATAGCCAATGCCGTACTCGCCCACATGGTTACCGTACTCGCGCATATAGTTTGAAACGGTATCCACACTGGAGAACGGTACGATATGGTAAGTGCCAGAGAGATCACGGATACCCACTGAGCGAATACTCAAGCGCTCTGCGGTGCCGGTAATACCGCCCACGGTCACCACATCGCCGGTGTTCATGGCGTTCTCCACCTGGATGAACACCCCGGTAATCACATCCTGCACTAGCTTTTGGGCACCAAAACCAATTGCCAGACCCAATACACCGGCACCAGCGATCAGCGGGCCGATATTGATGCCGATTTCCGACAGCACGATCATGCCGGTGATGGTCACCATGGCAATCGCCAAGGCGTTACGGAACAGGCTTAGCAGCGTTTTAGCACGGGCAGAGGGTTCACCACTGCCCGTTTCCGGATTGAGCTTATGCTCAATTAGGCTCGCCAAACCCAGCCATATTCCCAGCGAAACCACCAGGATCACCGCAACGCTAATCAGGTTACCTACCAGGTTGGCACCGCGTTCAGAAGCGTACCAAGCAGCCAGGTTAAACGCACCCCAGGCATCCAGCACCACCATCACCACAGCGACGACGATCACCGTGCGCAGCACGCGCAGCGCATTGGGCACATAGCTGTTTAAACGCACTTCCAGTAGTGGCAGCTTACGGCGTAAGTCGTCGGAGAGCCGAATACGGCGGCCAATGGTTTGGGTCAGGAAGGCAGACAGCAAGAGGCCAACGACCACCGCCCCTAAGGTTTTCAAGGTGGCAAATAGCACGAAAGGCAGTGCATCCCCAGGGCGAGTAAGGGTTAGCACAAACACCATTAAGAAATAGAGCAGTGCAAACAGGTGCCAGGTGCGGGCAAACAGCTGCAGCGATACACGGCTAGCGGTCAGCGTTGCACGCGCGCCCAGCTGGTTCAGGTTATCGCGCAGGCGCACACGGTTTTTAAGCACCACCCCAACCGCATAAATAAACGCTAGCAGCATGATCAGCGTGCCGACCGCTTGGCCCAGGGAGGCGGCGATATAGAAATTAACCAGTGGCACCACCACCATCAGGCCATACCCCACCATACCCACCAGACGGGCTAGCCAGCGGTTCCAGTAGGAAGCTTCTTGCGCTGAGATCGGCAGCAGGCGCAGGCCTTCATAGCGGGAAGAGAACAGCATCCGCACACCAGCTTTTAATAACTCGATAACCAGGAAGGCGTTTAAAAATAGCGATGCGCGGGTGGATAGCTCGCCGGTCTCCCCCACCGCAAAGGTGGCAATCAAGTTGCCTCCTACATACGCAAATGCTACCAGCAGTACATCCAGCACGGCGGCAATAGCTACGCAAATCACTAAACGCAGTACTGGCGTTAAGCCACTACCCTGCTGCGACCAGCCGCTAATCTTGGTAAACAGGGACTTCGCCAAAAGGCGGAACACCATGAAAATGGCGAAGGTCGCCACGATTACGATGCCAAGATTAATGGCAGCACTGATAAACGCCGCCATCTCAAAGCGGCTGCCAGCAGCCCCCTGGCCGGTGAACATATTGCCGACAATCACCACGGCCTGCTCGATTTGGCCACCCACATCGCCCACCACCCGACTGGTCAGCTCCGCCAATTGACGGGGCAGCGAGACATCCTCAGGTGCCACATTGCCGCCAGCCGCCGCCGCTTCGGGAGACAGCTCGGTCGCGACACCGGCGGGTAGCTCCGAGGCTTGGCTACGTAACAGTTCAATCAGCTCTTGGCGGGCTTGCTCGTCTTCCAACAAATCAGCAAGCGCCGCATACGAGGGTTGCTCTTCGGTAGCAGGCGCTTCACTCCCAGCGCCCAGCGTGGTTTGCGCCATGGCTGGCCCTGCCAGCATGGCCAACAGCGTCAACAACCAGACGCTTAGCCAGGGTAGTAAACGTAGTGACGTCACACCATAACCTCCCTTTGGGTGAGTATTTGCAATCCCGCGACTCGCTAAGATTTAACGCATTCATGTTAACCACAGAATGATGAATCCGCGAAGAGTGCAAACTTTGTATAACGTTGGCTAGGGTAACACGCCTCTATGAGTGAGGCGTTAATGCGCCTGTGGGGTGCACTAATGACGCCTGTCGCCGCTAGCCGTGGTTCATTGGCAGTAAGGGGCTAACCATTGGTGGGAGAGCGCCAGCAGCAGCCCATAGCGGCCGCCTTTCGCTAACACAATCCAGAGCAGCGCCCGCCACCAGGCAAGGCGCATCACCCCCGCCAGTACAGTGAGCGGGTCGCCAATGATGGGTAGCCAGGAGAGCAACAGGCTCGCCTCGCCGAAGCGGTGATACCAGCGCTCGGCGCGGGCAAGCCCTTGGGGCGACGCCGGAAACCAGCGGCGATGCTGAAATTGGCGAGCGTAGCGACCAAAAGCCACGTTGATCAGGCTGCCGAGCGTGTTACCGGCCGTGGCGAAGAACCACAGGGCAGCGGCAGGCTCGCCCAGGCACCATAGCCGCGCTAACCATATCTCGGAGCCACCGGGCAGCAAGGTGGCGCTGGCCAGCGCTACCCAAAACAGGCTAAACACGAGGCGTGACCTTCAGGTGCCGTTAGCGGGGCAGCTGGCCGCCAAGCTGCTGGGTAATCTCTTCGGCAATGCGGCGCACCAACTCACCCAGCACCAGCAGGCGCTCTTCGGGAATACGCGCCATGGGGCCAGAGACAGAAATCGCCGCTAACGGAGTGGCGTGCTCGTCGAAAATGCAGGCCGCCACGCAGTGCAAGCCAATGGCATGCTCTTCCCGGTCGCAGGCAAAGCCCTGGGCGCGAATCGCGGCCATTTCCGCCTGCAGCGCATCGGTTTGGTAGAGAGTGTTTTCAGTGACACGGGCCAGTTCATAGCCGCCTTCCAGTAGCGCGCTGCGATCCTCCTCGCTCATCCAGGCCAGCAGCGCCTTGCCTACACCGGAGGCGTGAAGCGGGGCACGGGAGCCTAAGCGGGTGATCATACGCATCATCTGCGGCGACTCGTTCTGGGCAAGAAACACGGCAGTCGCGCCATCCCGAATACCCAGGTTAGCGGTCTCGCCGGTTTCAGCGGTCAAGCGGCGCAAAAACGGGCGGCTTTTGGCCACCACGTCGCGAGCTTCAAGGAAACTGTTGCCAATGCGGAAGGTTTTGACATCGATACGCCACAGGCCCTGCTCGCTCTCTTGGGTGACAAAGCCCTGGCTTTGCAGCGCCTGCAGCAGGCGGTGAGTAGTGGACGGGGCAAGGTCGGCCATCTCCGCCAGCTCCGAGAGTGCAAGGCCCAGGGGGCTGGCGGATAAATACTCGAGTAGCGTGAGGCCGCGTACCAACGATTGGCTATGCCCACCGCTTGCTTTGGTGGCTCCCGCTGGACGTCCGACTGACCTGCGCTTGGCTTCACTCACCTGATACTCTCCTGAAGGCGCTGAATGACGTAAAAAGCCAGCAGGATAACGCGCCGCGCGGGCGCTGTCGCGTTTACGGAAACAAATTCCACCAATGGATTGCTAGCGGTGCTGCCACTGGGGCGGGCGCTTCTCGATAAACGCATCAATGCCTTCGGCCACATCCTCGGCCAGCATGTTGCACGCCATGGTTTCTCCGGCAAAGGCGTAAGCCTCTTCCAGGGGCATGGCAAGTTGGCGGGCAAACATGGCTTTGCCGGTGCGTACCGCCACCGCGCTTTTCGCGCAGATGCTCGCGGTGAGCGCTTCAACCGCTGTATCAAGCTCGCCCTCTTCGGCGACGCGATTAATCAGCCCCCACTCGGCGGCTTGGGCGGCGCTGATAAACTCGCCGGTTAGCAGCATCTCCATGGCCCGCTTACGGGGCACGTTGCGCGAGAGCGCCACAGCCGGGGTTGAGCAAAATAGGCCAACATTAATGCCAGAGACCGCAAAGCGGGCGCTGCTGGTGGCTACGGCTAAATCGCAGCTCGCCACCAGCTGGCACCCTGCCGCAGTGGCGATGCCCTGCACTTTGGCAATCACCGGCACGGGAAAGTGCACAATGGTTTGCATTACCTTGCCACAGCGCTCGAATAGCGCTTGGTAATAGGCTTTAACCGGGTTCGCGCGCATCTGCTTCAAATCGTGCCCCGCACAGAAGGCCTTACCGTTTGCTGCCAGCACTACACAGCGCACTTGGTCATCCTGGGCGATCTTATCCAGCGCCGTTTGCAGCGCTTCCAGCATCGATTCAGAGAGTGCGTTGAAGCGCTCGGGCTGGTTGAGAGTAAGCGTCACCACACCCTCATGGTGCTGGTGGTATTGCAGGCAGTCATTTAGTACGGAAGTGAGTGAATACATAGCAGGCTCCTGAGCAGATGTTGCTGCTCAGTCTAGCGCTTGCTTGGGCCTCTGTTGGCGGGATACGACCAAAGTGGCCTCCCGCACTGCGGGAGGCCACGAGGCTGGCTACGCTTTCTCGCGGGCGTCCTGGCGAGGATTATAGCCCAGCGGGTGGGGTTCACCGCGCGCCTTAGCCAGCTCAATCTGGCGCTGACGCTCGCGGGCAGCGGCGCGGGTTTTCTCGGGCAGCGAGTCGATGCAGTGGGGGCAGCTAATGCCCGGCTCATAGGCCGACGACTGCATATCCTCCTGGGAGATCGGCATCCGGCAAGCGTGGCACTGTTCATGCTCGCCCTCGGTGAGGTCGTGGCGCACGGTGACACGGTTATCGAACACGAAACACTCGCCCCGCCACAGCGACTTCTCTTCCGGGACTTTTTCCAGGTAGTTCAACACGCCACCTTTCAGGTGGTACACCTCTTCAAAGCCCTCTTTCAGCATAAAGCTGGAGGCCTTTTCGCAGCGGATACCGCCGGTGCAAAACATGGCAACCTTCTTATGCTGCTCCGGGTTATAGTGCTTGCGCACATACTCCGGAAACTCGCGGAAGGTGGTGGTTTTCGGGTCGACCGCCCCCTCAAAGCTGCCAATCGCCACTTCGTAGTCGTTGCGAGTATCGATTACCAACACTTCGGGGTCGGAGATGACGTCGTTCCAGTTCTCTGGCTCCACGTAGGTGCCCACGGTGTCGTTGGGGTCGATGCCGGGCACGCCGAGGGTCACGATCTCTTTCTTCAGCTTCACCTTGGTACGGTAGAACGGCGGCTCGTCGCAGAACGACTCTTTGTGGTCGATATCGGCAAGGCGCGGGTCGGCGGTGAGCCATGCTAGCAGCGCGTCAATACCTTCGCGGCTACCGGCCACCGTGCCGTTAATGCCCTCTTTGGCCAGCAGCAGCGTGCCTTTTACGCCGTTATCCAGCATGGTTTGGCGCAGCGGCTCGCGCAGGGCTTCAAAATCATTCAGGGTGACAAACTTGTACAGCGCTGCCACCACGATGGGCGGTATTGGGGTAGGGGTCGTCATGGAGTGCTCCTGGTAGTCGCCCCCGCAAAGGGCGGACCGGGTGAAATAAACGCGCGTATGATAGCAAAAAGCGCGCCCTCGGTGCACCTCGGCACTGCCGACTTGCCCACCCGCACATTCGTCGATTTATTCGTCGCCACCATTGAGAAAGCTTCACCCCACATCGAGCGCACTCGGTCGTATAGTAGGCGGTAACTTAACTCAGTGATGAGGTGCTTTAATGAAGATTCGTCGCTCCCACGAGCGGGGCTACGCCGACCACGGCTGGCTGCGCTCTTACCACACCTTCTCGTTCGCCAACTACATGGACCCCAACCATATGGGCTTTCGGGCGCTGCGGGTGATTAACGAAGACCGCGTGGCCCCCGGCCACGGCTTTGGCGCTCACCCCCATCGGGATATGGAGATTATCTCCTACGTGCTGGAAGGCGAGATGGAGCACAAGGACAACATGGGCAATGGCGAAGTCATGCGCCCCGGCGATGTGCAGCGGATGTCGGCAGGTACGGGCGTGCTGCACAGCGAGTTCAACCACTCCAAAGAGAACGGCCTGCACTTCTTGCAAATCTGGATCGAAACCGCCCAGCGCGGCATTCCTCCTAGCTACGAGCAGAAGCATTTTCCCAGCGCAGAGCGCCAGGGGCAGTGGCGCTTAGTGGCTTCCCAGGAGGGCCGCGACGGCTCGGTGAGCGTGAACCAGGATGTGAACCTGTACGCCAGCCTACTAAGCGCCGGAGATCAGGTATCGGCACCGCCTGCCCGCTATGCGTGGCTGCACGTGGTGAAAGGTGCTGTTGAGGTAAACGGCGAGCGGCTGACCACCGGCGATGCCGCCGCCTTTACGCCCGATGAGCACTTCGAGCTTACCAGCAGCGACGCCAGCGAAGTGCTGCTGTTTGATCTGGCCTAACAGCACCTGCCTGACAGGTGGCATAACGCACAACGGCCCAGCTGTGGGCCGTTGTGCGCTGAAGGCTACACTGCAAACTAAGACCCGAACCAACCCGTAGCGGGGGTCTTTCGCCAGGGATGGCGAAAGTAGCGCCCAAGGATGGGTTTACAGCGCCCCCGCCAAGGGTTGTTCGGGTCGTAAAAGCTACGCCTAGCTATTCTGCGCCGAGTAGAGCACGCGAATTTTCAGCGTGTGCTCCACCTGCTTTAACGCTTCCAACGCTTGCGGGCCGTAGGCTTTATCCACATCGATAACCACATAACCGACCTTATCGTTGGTCTGTAGGTACTGGCCAGAGATGTTGATGTCGTTTTCCGACAGCACGCGGTTGATCTGGGAGAGCACGCCAGGCACGTTGTCGTGGATATGCAGCAGACGGTGCTTGTCTGGATGCGCGGGCAGCGCCACTTCCGGGAAGTTGACCGAGGTAACCGTAGTACCGTTATCCGAGTAAGTAATCAGCTTCTCGGACACCTCGATACCGATGTTCTCCTGGGCTTCCAGGGTAGAACCACCGATATGCGGCGTTAGAATCACGTTGTGCAGGCCGCGTAGCGGACTCTGGAACTCCTCGTCGTTGCCTTTCGGCTCCACCGGGAAAACGTCAATGGCCGCGCCGTTCAGCTTACCCGCCTTAATGGCGTCCGCCAGCGGTTCGATTTCCACCACGCTGCCACGGGCGGCGTTAATCAAGATCGCGCCATCCTTCATGGCCGCGATCTCTTTCGCGCCAATCATCCAGCGGGTAGAGGCGAGGTCTGGCACGTGGAGGCTGACCACATCCGAACGACCCAGCAGCTCTTCCAGGCTGGCCACCTGACTGGCGTTCCCCATGCCCAGCTTGGTGATTACATCGTAGTAAATCACGTTGAAGCCTAGCGATTCCGCTAATACAGAAAGCTGCGCGCCGATGCTGCCGTAACCAACGATACCCAGCGTTTTACCACGGGCTTCGTGGGAATTTTTCGCTGACTTCAGCCAGCCACCCTGATGGGCGCGGGCATTCTTCTCGGGGATGCCGCGCAGCAGCATAATCGCTTCCGCCAATACCAGCTCGGCTACCGAGCGGGTGTTGGAGTACGGCGCGTTAAACACCGCGATACCGCGCTTCAGCGCTGCATCCAGGTCCACTTGGTTGGTACCGATACAGAAACAGCCAACGCCTACTAACTTATCGGCTGCCTCAAACACACGCTCAGTGAGCTGGGTACGGGAGCGGATGCCGATAAAGTGAACATCACGAATCTTCTCGATCAACGCCTCTTCATCCAGCGATGTCGGCAGATGCTCAATGTTCTCGTAACCTGCGTTGTGAAAATTGTCCACCGCGCTTTGGTGGACGCCCTCGAGTAGCAGGATCTTGATCTTGCTCTTTTCCAGGGACGTTTTGGCCATGGCTGAATCAACCTCTATGGTCGGCGGCATGCGCCGTGTATCGGTTCACGGGAGGCCCGTATGGTAGCACAGCCGCTTGCGCTCTCGGTGGCTTGGCGTGATGAAAAGTGTGCGCTTTCAAGATGAACTGAATACAAGTCTACCAATCGACCCACAGCGAGGGCAGACGCCACCCCCTCGCCTCGGTGTATACTGTACGCTTTTTAACAGCACCCGCAGCCACACTTGTCGCCCTGCTGATGCCAGGGCACCCGGAAAACGGTAGGCACTGCCCAATGAGCGACACCACACCCTCACAAGATTTTGCCGCAACGGTTACCCAGCTTGAGACCATTGTGGAACGCCTGGAGTCCGGCGAACTCTCATTGGAAGATGCGTTGACCGCCTTTGAGCAGGGCGTTCGGCTGGCCCGCGATGCCCAGCAGCGCCTCGACAGCGCCGAGCTGAAAGTACGGGCGCTAAGCGAAGCCCCCGACGGTAAGCCGGAAGTCGCCCCGTTTACCGCCGCACCGGATGCCGGTAACGACAGCGAGGAGACGCCGCCATGGTAACCGCCCACGCCTCCCGATTAGCCACGCTGCGCCATGCCAGCAGTACCCGCGTGGATGCCACGCTGGCCGCACTGTTTGATGCCCGGCCAGCAGTGGATGAGCGTTTGGAAGCGGCCATGCGCCACGGTCTCTTGGTAGGCGGCAAACGTCTGCGCCCGCTGCTGGTCTATCTAGCAGGCCAAGCACTGGGGGCCGATGAGGAGGCGTTAGACGCCCCTGCGGCAGCCATCGAGCTGATTCACGCCTACTCGCTGATCCACGACGACCTGCCCGCTATGGATGACGACGACCTGCGGCGCGGCCAACCCACGGTACATAAAGCCTTTGACGAGGCCACCGCCATTTTGGCGGGCGATGCCCTGCAGGCGCTGGCGTTTGAAGTGCTGGCCAGCCGCCCGCACCCGCGCCTGGGTCAGTTAGTCACGACCCTGGCGGTGGCTTCTGGCCGCAACGGGATGGTGGCTGGCCAAGCGCTGGATTTAGCCGCCGTGGGCGGCCATCCGGATGCCGAGGCGATGGCCCATATGCACGCCCATAAAACCGGCGCGCTGATTGTTGCCGCCGTGCGTTTGGGTGGGCTGATCGTGGTTGACGAAAACGACCCGCGTCTGGCGGCGCTGATTCGCTACGCCCGCGCCATTGGGCTAGCCTTCCAGATTCATGACGACATCCTAGATGTGACGGGTGACACCGCCACGCTGGGCAAAATTTCCGGCGCTGATGCCGCCCGCGCCAAGCCTACTTACCCAAGCCTACTGGGGCTGGCGGGGGCGCAGCGCAAAGCGAACATGCTTATTGACGAGGCCATTGCCGCCCTCGCCCCGTTAGGCGAGCAGGCCGCACCCCTGGCTGACCTTGCCCACTATATGATCGAGCGCGACCACTAACACATGCCTATGAAGCTGTTCGACGAGATACCCCGCGAGCGCCCGGCGACGCCACTGCTCGACTCCTTTGACCACCCCGCCGCGCTGCGGGCCATGAATGCTAAGCAGCTCGCCCAGCTAGCCGATGAGCTGCGCGCCTACCTGCTGTACAGCGTCGGCGTTACCGGCGGCCACTTTGGCGCAGGTCTGGGCGTTGTTGAGCTAAGCGTTGCATTGCACAACGCCTTTCACACGCCGAAAGACCGCCTAGTGTGGGACGTGGGGCATCAAGCCTACCCGCATAAAATCCTCACCGGGCGGCGCGATGCCATGCTGAGCATCCGCCAGCACGGCGGCTTGGCGGCGTTTCCCCGCCGAGCGGAGTCCGAATACGACACCTTTGGTGTGGGCCACTCCAGCACCTCCATCTCGGCGGCGCTGGGCATGGCCCTGGCCGCCCAGGCGCAGAACGACCCGCGCCGGGTGTGCGCCATTATTGGCGACGGCGCGCTCACCGCAGGGATGGCGTTTGAAGCGCTGGCCCACGCTGGCCACGTCAACGCCAACATGCTGGTGGTGTTGAACGACAACGAGATGTCGATCTCCGAAAACGTCGGCGGCATTGCCACGTATTTAGCACGGGTGCTCTCCAGCAAGCCCTACCTCAAAATGCGTGAGGAGGGTAAAAAGGTGCTCTCCCACCTGCCGGGCGCCCTGGAGCTTGCCAAGCGTACCGAAGAGCACATGAAGGGCATGGTCAGCCCCGCCACGCTGTTCGAAGAGATGGGTTTCCACTACGTCGGCCCCATCGACGGCCACGACTTAGAGGCGCTGACCCAAACGCTGCGTAACCTGCGCGACCAAAAAGGCCCACAGTTCCTGCATATCAAAACGGTCAAAGGGAAAGGCTTCCTGCCCGCCGAAGCAGACCAGATTGGCTACCACGCGATCACCAAGCTGGAAAAAACCAGCACGACGGTGAGCGCCCCGCTGGTGAGCAAAGCGGCCACCCCCAGCGCGCCGAAGAACGTCCTGAAGAAAAAGTACTGCAACGTGTTTGGCGATTGGCTGTGCGATATGGCCGCCGCCGACTCACGGCTGATGGGCATTACCCCTGCCATGGGTGAAGGCTCGGACCTGATTCGCTTCTCGCAAACCTACCCCGAGCGCTACTTCGATGTCGCCATTGCCGAGCAGCACGCGGTCACCCTAGCTGCCGGTATGGCCTGCGAAGGCATGAAGCCAGTGGTGGCGATCTACTCCACCTTCCTGCAGCGCGGCTACGACCAGTTGATTCACGACGTGGCGGTGCAGGATCTGGACGTCACCTTCGCCATCGACCGGGCAGGCCTGGTAGGAGAAGACGGCCCCACTCACCACGGCAGTATGGATCTCTCATTCCTGCGCTGCGTACCAGGCATGGTGATTCTGGCACCTGCCGATGAAGCCGAGTGCCGCGCCATGCTCAGCGCCGCCTACCACCACCCTGGCCCGGCCGCCGTGCGCTACCCGCGCGGCACCGGCCCTGGTGCCGCTATTCCCGAACACCTGGAGCCGCTCGCCATTGGCCAAGCACAGGTGCGCCGCGAGAGCACCAGCGACGGTGTGCGCATTGCACTGCTGGCGTTTGGCAGCGTGAACAGCGCCGCCGCCGAAGTGGCTGAAAAGCTCAACGCCACTCATATCAATATGCGCTCGGTGAAACCGCTGGACCGGGACACCGTGCTCCACGCGGCGGACGAGCATGAACTGCTGGTTACCCTCGAGGAGAACGTGATCGCAGGCGGTGCGGGCAGCGCGGTGAACGAACTGCTCAACGCCGAAGGCGTCCAGGTGGAGGTGCTGAACCTAGGCCTACCCGACGCCTTTGTGGAACACGGCACCCCTGCCGAGCTGCTGCGCGACTGCGGCCTGGATGCCGAAGGCATCGAGCGCGCCATTCGCGCCCGGCTGCCGTAACCCGCGCGTGCGCTCCACGCGATTTTTAACCTACTGAGATAGCTATGTTATTGCTGATTGTTCTGTTTGGTTTGATTGGTCTTGCCGCCGGTGGTCCCATTGGCCTGCTGGTGGGGGGCGGCCTTGGCTGGTGGCTGGGTCGGCGCATTAGTCGCCGCCTGTACGCGGCCCGCATGCAGCTTCAAGAGGGCTTTTTGGAGTCGATTTTCTCGGTGATGGGCTGTCTTTGCCAAGCGGATGGCAAGGTCACCGAGGGCGAGCTTGGCGTGGCCGAAAAGCTTTTCGATCAAATGCGCCTGCAGGGCGAGCACCGCGCCAAGGCCCGCGCCGCTTTCGAGCGTGGCCGTGGCGACGACTTCAACCTGGAAGCCGAGCTGGCCAAGGTCAACCGCCTCACCCAGCGCCAGCCAGTGCTGCGCCAGGTGTTTTTGCAGGTACAGCTCAGCGCGATTGCCGCCGATGGCGTGCTGCACCCCGCCGAGCACGAGATGATTCTGCGCGTTGCCCGGGGCATTGGCTGTAGCGACGCTGAGGTACAGCAAATCGAAGCCATGCTCCACGGTGCGGCCGCGAATTCCCAAGGGGCCAGCGAAGAAGCCTTAAAAGATGCTTACCGCGTTCTTGGGGTATCAGAAGACGCCAGCGATGCCGAGATTAAGAAAGCCTACCGCCGCCTGATGAGTCAAAACCATCCAGACAAACTGGCGGGGAAAGGCCTGCCGGAGAGCATGCGCGAAGTGGCCCAGGCGCGCACCAGTGAAATCGGCAACGCCTACGAGCGCATCCGCGCTGCCCGCGGCCAGTAGCCCGTGACAGGCTTTCAGGGAGTCGCTACATTGAAAGCGTTATTGTGAAAGCGCCACTGTGCCGCCTGGAGCCACCGAATGATCACGCTATACAGCTTCCCCAACTCCCGCTCGCTACGCGCCGCTTGGACGCTTGAAGAGCTGGGCCTGGAGTACCAGTGCCACCATGTGGCGCTGGATAAAGGCGAAGGGCAAAGTACTGAGCACCTTGCCCGTCACCCGGATGGTAAGGTGCCGGTGCTGGAAGATGGCGAGCTACTGCTGTTTGAGTCCGCGCCTATCTGCCGATACCTTGCAGAACAGTATGGAGACGGCAACTTGCTGCCAAACAGCGCTGCCGAGCGCGCCCAGGTCGACCAGTGGCTCAGCTTTATCATTACCGAGATCGAGCAGCCGCTGTGGCTGCAGGCCAAGCACAAATTCGCCCTGCCCCAGGATAAGCGCGTGCCTTCGGTTCTGCCCACCGCAGCCTGGGAGTTCCAGCGAGCGCTGCTAGCGCTAGAGCGGCGCTATCACGGCCAGGAAACGCTGGTCGGCGACACCTTCACCCTGGCAGATCTTTTCCTCACCCATACGCTTACCTGGGCAGCCAGCATGAAGCACCGCCTGCCGGAACCGCTGGCAGCCTACCGCGCCCGCCACGCCAACCGCCCAACGCTGGCCCGCGCCGCCGAAAAAGAGCAGGCGGCGGCGCAGGCTACTTAATTACATCGCGTTAGGCGCAGGCAACCGGGGCGGCACCTGTGCTTTGCTGCCTTCCGCACGGGCGGCTCCCCAGGCGCTTTCCACCCCACCTGGGAAGCCGCTGCGCTGGCTGTAATCCGGCGTGATGCCGCCCTGGTAGGCATGGCGCTGGCTCAGCGCTTTGGCGCAGCTATAATCCACCACCGTCAGCACGCCTACCGCAGTGAGTGCTAAATAGAGATTCTCTTTGTGCGCTGTGTGGCGCTTTAAGGCAAAGGTGAGCACGGAAAAGTCCAACACATCCCCCACCACGCGGCTCCAAATCGCGTTGGTCGGGTTATCCGATAGTGCGCCGATACCGCTGACAATCTCCCGCGCACCGCAAGCGCGTATCTTCTTGTTGTCACGGTGGGGCATCCCCAGCGCACGGCCCAACCGGCGCGGAGCCACCAGCTGATACAGCCCCACTCCCAGACTTAGCCAACCCAAGCCCCTAGCTAATTTGTCCGCTGGCGACATCGAACGCGTTGCGCGGGAATAGCGTTTCATCGATGTTTTCATGCTCTTCTCCCTGTGCAGTATCACGGCTTCAGAATGACTTTGACGCAGCCATCCTGTTTATCCCGAAAGGTTTGATACATCTCAGGCCCCTGGGCTAAATCCACCGAGTGGGTAATCACAAACGAAGGGTCAATCTGGCCTTCATCAATGCGCCGCAGCAGGTCATCCGTCCAGCGGTTGACATGGGTTTGCCCGGTTCGCACGGTGAGCCCCTTGTTCATCAGCGCCCCCATTGGGATTTTATCGACCAGCCCGCCATACACCCCAGGGATCGACAAAATACCCGCCGGACGGCAAACATAAATCATCTCGCGCAGCACGTGGGCACGATCGGTTTCCAGCCACATGGCTTGTTTGACGCGGTCGTACACCGAGTCCAGCGAGCGCGTGGCGTGGGCTTCCAGCCCCACCGCATCGATACACTTCTCCGGCCCTTTACCGTGGGTCAGTTCCTGCAGCCTGCCCAGCACGCTTTCGTGGGCAAAGTTAATGGTGATCGCGCCACCGGCAGCGGCCATCGAGAGCCGCTCGGGCACGTTATCAATCACCACGACCTGTTTGGCGCCCAGCAGCACCGCGCTACGCACGCAGAACTGGCCAACCGGGCCTGCCCCCCAGATCACCACGGTATCGGTAGGTTGAATGTCGCACTGCACGGCGGCCTGCCAGCCAGTGGGGAAAATATCCCCCAGAAACAGCACCTGCTCATCGGTAAGCGTATCGGGCACTTTAATATGGGTGGTGTCGGCAAAAGGTACGCGCACAAACTCGGCCTGGCCGCCCGCATAGCCGCCGGTGAGTTGGGAATAGCCAAACAGCCCGGCGCCGCCATGACCAAAGACTTTATCCGCCAGGGATTTATTACGGTTGGAGCACTCGCAAACCGAGTAGTTGCCGCGCTGGCACTGCTCGCATTCGCCGCAAAAAATGGTGAAGGGCACCACCACCCGATCGCCCACCTTGAGACTTTTCGTCTCACTGCCCACTTCCATCACTTCGCCCATAAACTCGTGGCCAAGGACATCGCCACAGGACATACCGGGCATATAGTGGTCGTAGAGGTGCAGGTCAGAGCCGCAGATGGCGCAGCTACTGACATTGATAATGGCGTCGCGGGGGTGTTCAATCGCAGGGTCGGGCACGGTGTCGTAACGAACATCGTTCTTACCGTGCCAACAAAGTGCTTTCATGGTTGCTTCTCCTTACCTGGGTACGCATAGCCTCCTGCCATGTATCACCATAGCCCAGACTTCCGGCAACCAAAGTTAAGAAAAGCATTTTTATGGGCGTTCGACGACAATCACGCCCTTTTTAGAGCAATTTAAGTTAAAACAATGAGCAGCAGCCACCAACCTAGCCCTTACGCTCAATATCCACGTCGCTGGCCTGGGTGAAATCATCCAGTGCCATCATGTGGCCGAGCTTGCCCGCCTTGGTGGAGAGGTACTGCTCGTTGTGGGGATTGAGGCCGGTGGTGATGGGCAGCCGCTCGACGACGTTGACGCCGTCGCGGGTTAGCGCATCCACCTTACGGGGGTTGTTGGTCATCAGCTTAAGCGCGGAGACCCCCAAGTGATTGAGCATGGGCACGCAGAGGTCGTAGCGGCGCATATCGGCACCGAAGCCGAGCTGCTCATTGGCCTCCACGGTATCGGCCCCCTGGTCCTGCAGATGATAGGCGCGAATTTTATTAAGCAGGCCGATGCCACGCCCTTCCTGGCGTAAATAGAGCAGCACGCCGCGCCCCTCTTCCGCAATACGCTTCAGCGCCTCTTGCAGCTGGTAGCCGCAGTCGCAGCGCATGGAGAACAGCGCATCGCCGGTTAAGCATTCGGAGTGCACGCGCCCTAGCACCGGCTCGCCACTGTCCACATCGCCCAGGGTTAAGGCGATATGATCTTTACCCGTGGCGTCGTCTTCGAAGCCGTGCATAGTGAATGTGGCCCAGGGAGTGGGCAGCCGAGAGGCAGCAATGAAGCGAATGGTCACAGGTTTCCTCGCTGATTAACCAAACCAGTTAACCACACCAGTGTTGGCGAAGTGGGCGGATAGTTTACCAGGAAGCCGCGCTGGCCTCACGGTCTTAGCGGGGTGCGACGATTTTTGCCACTACTGACGCCGCCACCACGCCGATCTTCACGTACAATTCCTATCTTCGGGTACGATGACTCCCTTACAATGCGGGCAAATTTCTCAAGAGCAAGTATTTATGACCACCACACCTTTGCAAAACGACCGTTTTCTTCGCGCGCTGGCTTGCCAGCCCGTCGACCGCACTCCGGTGTGGATGATGCGTCAAGCGGGCCGCTACCTGCCGGAGTACCGCGCCAGCCGTGCCGATGCAGGCAGTTTTATGGACCTGTGCCGCAATCATGATCTGGCTTGCGAAGTGACCCTGCAACCCCTGGAGCGCTACCCGCTCGACGCTGCGATTCTGTTTTCGGATATTTTGACCATCCCCGACGCCATGGGGCTGGGCCTCTACTTCGAAACCGGCGAAGGGCCTAAATTCAAAAAAACCGTGCGTACCCCGGAAGAAGTGGCGGCGCTGACCGTACCGAACGCCGAGCGTGACCTGGACTACGTGATGCGGGCGGTGTCCACCATCCGCCGCGAGCTGAATGGCCGCGTACCGCTGATTGGCTTCTCCGGCAGCCCCTGGACACTGGCGACGTATATGGTGGAAGGCGGCTCCAGCAAGGATTTCCGCCACCTGAAAACCATGCTCTACGACACGCCGGACACCATGCATCAGCTGCTGGATACCCTGGCGCAGGCGGTCACCGACTACCTGAATGCCCAGATCCGCGCGGGTGCACAGGCGGTTCAGATTTTCGACACCTGGGGCGGTGCGCTCTCCACGCCTGCCTACCTGGAGTTCTCGCTGCGCTATATGGAACAGATCGTCTCCGGCCTGATTCGTGAACACGATGGCCGTCGCGTGCCGGTCATTCTGTTTACCAAAAACGGTGGCCAGTGGCTGGAGCATATCGCCTGTGCCGGTGCCGATGCCCTGGGGATCGACTGGTCCACCGAGCTTTCCGACGCCCGCGCCCGTGTCGGCCATAAAGTCGCGCTACAGGGCAATCTGGACCCCAACGTGCTGTTCGCCCGCCCCTCGGCCATTCGTGCCGAAGTGGCCCGCGTGCTGGAGAGCTACGGCCACGGCCCTGGCCACGTGTTTAACCTGGGCCACGGTATTAGCCAGTTTACCAACCCCGATCATGTCACCGCCTTCATGGAGGCGCTGCACGACTTAAGCCCGCAATACCATCAGGGCATTCCGACCCAATCGAACGACCAATGCCCAGGAGCACAGCAATGAGCGACTTACGCGACGACCAGTGGTTCACCGAAGTTTTTGATAGCCACGGCAGCGCTTTCTCGCTGAAAGTGACCGAAAAACTGCTGGATGTGCAGAGCCCCTACCAGCACCTAGAAGTGTACGCCACCGAAACCTACGGCAACCTGATGGTACTGGATGGCTGCGTGATGCTGACCGATCGCGACAACTTCCTCTACCACGAAATGATTGCCCATCCGGCACTGTTCACCCATCAAGACCCCAAGCGGGTAGTGATCATTGGCGGCGGCGACTGCGGCACGCTGAAAGAAGTGCTGCGCCATCCGGGCGTTGAGAAAGTTACCCAGATCGATATTGATGAAGAAGTGACCAAGGCCGCCGAGCGCTTCTTCCCATCACTGGTGGAAGCCAACGGCGACCCTCGCGCCGAGCTGCTGTTTGCCGACGGCGTAAAGTGGGTCGATGACGCCGCCGATGAGAGCATCGACGTGTTGATCATCGATTCCACCGACCCGGTCGGCCCCGCCGAAGGCCTGTTTAAAACCGACTTTTTGAAGCGCTGCCACCGCATTCTGAAAAGCGGCGGCGTGATGGTGCAGCAGAGCGAGTCACCGCTGTATCACAGCGGCTCAATCATCCGCGAACTGCGTAACGACATGCGCGAAGCGGGCTTTGATAGCGTGGCCACGCTGCCCTTCCCTCAGCCGGTTTACCCCTCCGGCTGGTGGAGCGTGACGCTGGCAGGCAAAGGCACCAACGTTGAAAGCTTCCGCGAAGAGGCGGCCGCCAGCCACAACATGCCGCTACAGTACTACACCGTAGAGGCCCACCGTGGTGCCCTGGCGTTGCCGCCCTTTATGCGTAAAGCCTTTGCGTAACGTCACCATAACGACATGCACTAGGCCGGGCACTGCTCGGCCTTTTTACTAGCTCTTTAACGCTCTCTAAAGGTGCACCACCTAGCCACTGGCTTACGTTTTGCACCACGACCTTCGTCAAATCCGCTGATTTTACGTTGAAAAGCGCTGAATTTGACGGCATATCTTTCTTGGCACCTTCCTTGCTAGCTTTTAGTGATGCATCACCATGCATAACGACATTAAATCGAGGAAGGGGAACAAACATGATCAATAAGAAACACCTGGTACTGCTCGCCTCAGCGGGTGCCATCTCCCTCGCCGGTATCGCCACCGCACAAGCCAATACGTTAGAAGATACCCGCGAGCGCGGTGCTGTGCAGTGTGGCGTTAGCGACGGCCTACCAGGTTTTTCCGCCCCAGATGATAGCGGTAACTGGCAGGGCCTCGACGTTGACGTATGTCGCGCCGTTGCTGCAGCGGTACTGGGCGACGCGGATGCCGTCAACTACATCTCCCTGAATGCTGTTGAGCGTTTCACCGCGCTGCAGTCTGGCGAAGTGGATGTACTGTCCCGTAACACCACTTGGACCACTACCCGTGACACCACCCTGGGCCTGAACTTCACCGGCGTTACCTTCTACGACGGTATCGGCTTCATGGTGAACAAGGATTTAGGTATTAGCAGCGCAGACGAGCTCGATGGCGCCGCGATCTGTATCCAGTCTGGTACTACCACCGAGCTTAACGTCGCCGACTACTTCCGTGCCAATGGCATGGAGTTTGACCCCATCGTATTCGACACGTCTGAGCAAACCGTGGGCGGCTTCCAAGCTGGCCGCTGTGACGTGCTGACCTCCGACACTTCTCAGCTAGCGGCCTTACGTATCCAGCTCGACAACCCCTCTGCCGCGATGATTCTGCCTGACATCATCTCCAAAGAGCCGCTGGGCCCAGTGGTACGTCAAGGCGACGATGAGTGGTTCAACATCGTGAAATGGTCGCTGTTCGCCATGATCAACGGTGAAGAGTATGGCATTACCAGCGAAAACGTTGACGAGATGCTCAACTCAGACAACCCGGATATTGCTCGCCTGCTGGGTCAGGACGGCAACTACGGTGAAGGTATGGGCTTAGAAGCCGACTGGGCTTACAACATTCTGAGCCAAGTAGGTAACTACGGCGAAAGCTTTGATCGCAACGTAGGCATGGGCTCACCGCTGGAAATTGAGCGTGGTATTAACGCTCTGTGGACCCAAGGCGGCATTCAGTACGCACCGCCGATTCGCTAAGCGTCTCGCTTGACCCCGGCCCGCCGCTCCCTCTTAACAGGGAATGGCGGGCCATCTGATTGACCTGCCGTATCGCGGAGACGCCATCCATGTCTGTAAGACCTAATGCTCGCCCGGTTGGCCACAAGCCACCGTTTTGGCGAGACCGCGCCAAGCGTGCGCTCATTTTCCAGTGTCTATTGATTGCCGCTGTCATTGTGTTTCTGTTCTATATTGTCGGCAATGTTCAAGACAACTTATCCTCACGGGGTATCACCACCGGCTTTGGTTTCCTAAACAATACCGCCGGTTTTGGGATCGTGCAGAGTCTGATCGACTACTCCTCCCAAAGCACCTACGGCCGCACCTTCTTGGTTGGCCTACTGAATACATTGCTTGTAGGCGGATTAGGTGTCATCGCCGCCACTATTATTGGCTTTATTGTCGGTATCGCTCGCTTATCGCCCAACTGGCTGATCTCCAAGTTGGCGGCGGCATACATTGAAACGTTTCGTAATATCCCGCTGCTGCTGCAGATCTTTTTCTGGTACTTCGCCGTGCTGCGGGCGCTACCCAGTGCAAGAGACAGCCTTGCCTTTGGGGAAGCCATTTTCCTCAACGTGCGCGGGCTTTACCTGCCTGAACCGCTGTTTGAGTCCGGCTTCGGGCTGATTCCCGTGACCTTTGTGGTAGCCATTGTCGCCAGTATCGCGCTGGTCATATGGGCAAAGCGCCGCCAGGAAGCCACGGGGCAACGCATTCCTGCCTACTGGATTTCTTTTGCGCTGATTTTTGGCCTACCGCTTTTCGTCATGGTGGTGACTGGCGTGCCCATCACCTGGGAAATGCCTGAACTGAAGGGCTTTAACTTCCGCGGCGGTATTACGGTCATTCCTGAATTCCTGGCGCTATGGTTTGCACTGTCGATCTATACCGCTTCGTTTATTGCTGAAATTGTGCGCTCAGGCATCCAGGCCATTTCTCATGGCCAAACCGAAGCTGCACAGGCACTTAGCCTACCGCGCAATTTGGTCCTGCGTTTAGTGGTTATTCCCCAGGCGCTGAGGGTCATTATTCCGCCATTAACAAGCCAGTACCTGAACCTGATTAAAAACTCGTCGCTAGCCACCGCCATTGGCTACCCGGACCTGGTCTCGGTATTTGCCGGCACTACGCTCAACCAGACAGGTCAAGCCATTGAGGTCATTGCCATGACCATGGCCGTCTATCTGACCATTAGCCTGCTGGTGTCTATGTTTATGAACTGGTTCAACGCCCGCGTGGCACTGGTTGAACGCTAGGTTGAGGCGAGGAGTCACAGATGATTCATAACAAGACAATGATTGAGCAGCGACCAGCGCCCAGTAGCTCTGTGGGGGCTGTTGCCTGGCTGCGCACTAACCTATTTAACGGCCCGGTGAATACCCTCTTCACCTTAATCGGCCTCTATATTCTCTACCTGTTGGTGGTGCCTACCGTGCAGTGGGCGCTGATCAACGCCGACTGGATCGGCACTACCCGTGACGACTGCTCCCGCGAAGGCGCCTGCTGGGTGTTTATCAATGCACGCATCACCCAGTTCATTTATGGCCTGTACCCCAACGAGGAGATCTGGCGCGCCAATATTGTGTTTGCCATGTTCTTTGCCTTGATTGGTTGGCTAGCCATACCGCGCCTGCCAGCTAAGCGCTGGGTCGCCATTTTTGCGCTGATTGTTTTCCCGATTCTGTCCTTTGTACTGCTCCACGGCGGCTACTTTGACCTTCCCCAAGTGCCCACGCACCGCTGGGGCGGCTTAATGCTGACCCTACTGCTGGCTACCGTCGGCATGGTAGGCGCCCTACCTATCGGCATCGTGTTGGCTCTGGGGCGGCGCTCTAATATGCCAATCGTTAAGAGCTTCTGCGTGGTGTTTATCGAGTTTTGGCGTGGCGTACCGCTGATCACTGTGCTGTTTATGGCCTCGGTGATGCTGCCACTCTTCCTGCCTTCTGAAATGAACGTGGACCGCTTAGTGCGAGCGCTGATTGGCTTAACCCTGTTCCAGAGCGCTTATATGGCTGAGGTAATTCGCGGTGGTTTGCAGGCGATTCCCAAAGGCCAGGAGGAAGCAGCGGCAGCCCTTGGTATGACCTACTGGAAACGGATGGGGCTGATTATCCTTCCCCAAGCGTTGAAGATGATGATTCCCGGTATTGTGAATACGTTTATCTCACTGTTTAAAGACACCACGCTGGTGATGATTATCGGGCTTTTTGACCTTCTAGGGGTCGTGCAAGCGGCACTGGCCGACTCACGCTGGCTAGGATTCTCGTTGGAAGGCTATGTATTTGCCGCCTTCATGTTCTGGGTCTTCTGTTTCAGCATGTCGCGCTACAGCCAGTACCTAGAGCGCAAGCTGCATACCGGCCACAAGCGCTAACGCCGCTTTTATTAACGATTTTTAGCAGGATAGTGACATGACTCAAGCAGCCCCCAAGACCAATGATCTGATGGTTGAAATGCGTGGCGTTAACAAGTGGTACGGCGACTTCCACGTGCTGCGCGATATCAACCTAGAAGTTAAACGCGGCGAGCGGATTGTTATTTGCGGGCCATCAGGCTCGGGAAAATCCACCATGATTCGCTGTATCAATCATCTTGAAGAGCACCAAGAAGGCGAAATAGTAGTAGGTGGTGTGCCGCTAACCCAGGACGTTAAACGCATCGAGCAAATTCGCCGCAGCGTGGGCATGGTGTTCCAGCACTTCAACCTATTTCCTCACCTAACCGTACTGGAAAACTGCTGTATCGCGCCGATGTGGGTACAAAAGAAGCCCCGCAAAGAGGCTGAAGAACAGGCCATGCGCTATCTAGAGCGGGTACGCATTGCTGAGCAGGCCAAAAAGTATCCCGGCCAACTCTCCGGCGGCCAGCAGCAGCGTGTAGCCATTGCCCGCTCGCTGTGTATGCATCCAGACGTCATGCTGTTTGACGAGCCCACTTCGGCCCTTGACCCGGAAATGATCAAGGAAGTGCTGGATGTTATGATCGAGCTGGCCGAAGAGGGCATGACCATGCTCTGCGTCACTCACGAAATGGGCTTCGCAAAAACGGTTGCTGACCGCGTGATTTTTATGGACCAAGGGCAAATCATTGAAGAGAACGCACCCGAGCCATTCTTCAACAACCCTCAATCCGAGCGTACCCAGCTCTTCTTGAGCCAGATACTGGGCCATTAACACGACCGACAGCATCATTTGATGCCCAATCTGGGCCTCCTATGAGGCCCATTTTTGTGTCTCCCCGTTACCACATTAAAACGAGTCGCCACATGGAAAAGCTATTTATTGACCGCGCGCCGCAGCCCATCGCCCCGTTTTCGCACGCCTGCCGGGTGGGCGATTTAGTCTTTATCACCGGCCAAATGCCCACGGTGCCCGAAACTAACGAGATGTTGCTGGGCACCTTTACTGAGCAGACGCACCGGGTGATGCAGAACCTTGCCATCGTGCTGGAAGAGGTCGGCAGTAGCTTTGAATACGTTGTGCAGTCGCGGGTGTTCATCACCAACATGGGCCACTTCGATGAAGTGAATAAGGTATATGCCAGCTACTTCCAAAAACCGCTACCCACCCGCACCTGTATCGGCGTGACAGGGCTTGCGGGCGGCGCAGATGTCGAGGTGGATATGATCGCCTGGATTCCCCCCAAAGAAGAAGCCTAGCCACCCACCAACGTAATGCTGGCGGGTAGTAGCGCTGGCTGCTCGCGGTGCTGGGTGAGGGGCTTCTCCGCCAGTGCCGTGAGCAGAATCTGCAACGGGTCACCGTGGCTAACCACCAGCACTGTTTCCCCAGTAAAGCGCTGTTCTAACGCTTCCAGCGCGGCACACATACGCGCGGCTACCCGGCTTACCGGTTCCACCTGCCATTGGGTATGGTCAGCACTCTGAGCATCGAGAGCCCACACTTGCGGGTAGTGGCTATCAGCCTTTCCCTCCAATTCGCCAAAATAGCGCTCACGTAGGCGCACCTCTTGCGCCATGGGCAGCCCAAAAACCTCCGCTACCCTGGCGGCAGTGTGCGTAGTGCGTAAGAAATCCGAATGCACCACCTGCGTAGGAATCGGCCAGTGCCATTGTGCCAGCGCGTCAGTCAACTGCTGCTCGCCCTGCTCTGAGAGTCCGTAGTTGGCCAGGCCTCGCTCTGGCGAGCTGATAATTTTCCCTTGGGCATTAGCTTGGCTATGGCCATGGCGCATAAGGAGATAGCGGTTGCGCCAATGGTAGGAGGGAGTCAGGAAAGTGTTTGACATATCTTTGTAACAAACCCTAGATTGAAGGTGCTCGTTTTCGAAAAATAAACATCTGCGTCTTTAAATGTCCATTTGCGAAACACACGCTGATTGCAGTACTGATCTGGCAACAAAGCGCATCGCAGAGGGCAATACGCTACAACAATAATGCACATAAGAGGCTGACTATGAAAACGCCACGTTTGCGCAAGCGTCCGCTTGCTATGCTCACGGCTATCTCACTATTTCCTTTCGCTTTACTCTCAAGCAACGCCTACGCCGAGTGCGAACGGGGCGACTTGGATACCCTCTATTGCGACGAAAATGGCGATATGGTCGCCGACCGCCCTGCCGATGAATCCGAATGGGCTAACCCCGATACACTGATCTTTGCCTATACACCGGTGGAAGATCCTGCCATTTATTCCGATATTTGGCAGCCTTTCATCGACCATTTATCTGACGTGACGAGGCGCGATGTGCGCTTCTTTGCCGTGCAATCAAACGCTGCGCAAGTAGAAGCTATGCGCAGCGGCCGACTGCATATCGCTGGCTTTTCAACCGGCCCAACGCCGTTTGCAGTCAACTTAGCCGGTGCCGTGCCCTTCGCTCTCATGGGTTCTGATGACGGCCAATTCGGTTACACCCTGCAGTTGTTTACCCACGTCGACTCCGATATTGAAACTCTTGAGGATTTGAAGGGTAAGCGGGTAGCGCACACTTCCCCCACCTCAAACTCTGGTAATTTAGCGCCACGAGCACTGCTGCCCGAGCTGGGTATTACACCAGAAGAGGATTATGAAGTGGTTTACTCCGGTAGCCACGACCAATCCATGTTAGGCGTCGTAGCGCGGGATTACGATGCCGCACCGGTAGCATCTGAGGTGGTCGAACGTATGGCCGCACGCGGTCTTTACGACGAAGAAGATGTTCGGCTGATTTTTGAGTCCGACCGTTTCCCCACGACCTCCTATAACTACGCGCACAATCTTCACCCTGACCTCGTGGAGAAAATTGAAGAAGCCTTCTTCACTTTCGACTTCGTCGGCACCGAGTTGGGTGATGAGTTCGAAGGTGTCGAGAAATTTATCCCCATCAACTACCAAGACAACTGGAAAGTTATTCGCACCATTCAGGCCGCAAATGGCGTGAGCTACACGCCCGAAAACCTGGAGTAACACATACTGCGCCGCTTGTTAGCGGCGCAGTTCTCGGTTAACTGATGGATGCGAATACATGCTGGAAATTACGAATCTGGTCAAACGGTACGGCCATAGCGAGGCTGTTTTAAAAGGTCTCGACCTTAAGGTAGAAGGCAACAGCGTTGTGTCTATCGTAGGCGCTTCAGGTGCCGGTAAAAGCACTATGCTGCGCTGTATTAATCGGCTAGTGGAGCCCACTTCAGGCTCCATCAAACTCAATGGCACCGAGCTTGTTAACCTGAAAGGCGCTGAGCTGCGCCGAGCACGGCGAAGAATCGGCATGGTTTTTCAAGGGTTTAATCTCCTTGATCGACTAACCGTGATGGAGAATGTGCTGGCAGGCCGGCTTGGCTATGTCAACCTCTATCAAGCCATCTCAAGACGCTACCCCCAATCCGACATTGAGCGAGCGTTTACGCTAATGGAGCGGGTCGGCATTGCCCACTACGCAAACAAGCGTGCCGATGAGCTTTCCGGTGGTGAGCGCCAGCGGGTTGGCGTAGTACGCGCTCTAATGCAAGAGCCCGACGTGCTGCTCGCTGACGAACCCACAGCCTCCCTAGACCCACGCACATCTGAACAGATCATGATGCTGCTGCAGAGCTTAGCCAGTGAGCTGTCGCTGCCTGTGCTGATCAACATTCACAACGTCGCCCAGGCGAAAACCTATACCGAACGTATTGTGGGCCTACGCCACGGTAAAATGATCTTTGATGGCCTACCCACTGACTTCAACAAAGACGCGCTAGATGCGATTTACGGTGGCATTGAAGCACCAGACGATGCGATCACCGAGCAGCCCGGCACTGCCGTGGAGGAACTACGCCATGATGCCGTCTGATATGCCACGCACTTGGAAAAAACCACCGTTTATCGCCAACCCATTGCTGCGCTACGGTTTGATCATTATCGCTGCGGCGTATTTGTTATGGGCCTTCGGCTCGTTGCCCTTCAACTGGGCACGTATTTCAGAAGGGCTGCCGCGGGCAGCGCGAATTTTTAGCGGCGGCTTTCCACCCAGCCTAGAGCGCTATGAGCTGCTGCTCACCGGTTTCAAAGAGAGCTTCCAAATTGCCGTTCTAGCAACGCTGCTGGGAGTTCTGCTCTCTATCCCGTTTGCAGTGATGGCCGCTCGCAATATTGCCCCTATGCCTGTTTACGTGATTGGCCGCGCGGTGATCATCATCTCACGCAGCTTTCACCCGGTGATTGTGGCGATTTTATTTGTGGCCGCCGTCGGATTTGGCCCACTTGCAGGGATTCTGACACTCACCCTTTACTCTATTGGTTTTGTGGGAAAGCTGCTTGCAGAGGAGATTGAAGAGATCGATTGGGGGCAAGTTGAAGCAATGCGCGCCTCCGGCGCAGGCTATTTGGCCACTCTGTTCTACGCAGTGTTTCCACAAATATTACCCCGCCAGGTAGGGCTTTCGATGTATCAGCTCGACAGCAATTTACGCGCTTCAGCGGTAGTCGGCATTGTGGGCGCAGGCGGTATTGGCGGCACGCTAATGAATGCGTTTGGGCGCTACGACTACGATTTCGCGTTTGCCATTTTATTGGTCATTATCGCGGTTATTTTAGTTAGCGAAGGCATCAGTGGCTGGGTGAGGAAAAAAATATGGTAGATCATGCGCAGCAACTCGCCGATCGAGTTTGGCAACGTTATGACAGGAAAGCCCGCCTGATTCGCTATAGCGTGCTACTCGCCACGCTCATGCTGGTGTTTTGGGCCGTGCGCGATATCGACATTTTTTGGCCCTGGGTGTGGGATGCCCCAAACCAAATTTCTGGCTTGGCCGGCCGTATGTGGCCGCCGAGTTCTGCTGGGTTAAGCAATATCCTTAATGCCCTTTTAGAAACTGTGCATATCGCCACCCTCGCCACCTTTTTAACAATTTTCCTAGCGCTACCCGTGGCCTATATCGCAGCCCAAAACACCACGCCTAATCGCGCCTGCCTATGGCTGGGACGCTTTATTCTGGTTTCTAGCCGCTCGGTCAATACGATTATTTGGGCGCTTTTGTTTGTGGCGATTTTTGGCCCCGGCGTGCTGGCAGGCATTTTAGCCATTGTGTTTCGCTCCATTGGCTTTATCGGCAAGCTGATGGGTGAAGCCATTGAAGAGATCGACCGCCGCCCTGTGGAGGCCATGGAAGCCACAGGGGCGACAAAAGCTAAAGTAGTGGCATATGCCATTGTGCCCCAGGTGATGCCGGCCTTTTTTGCCATTGTGATTTTGCGCTGGGACATCAATATCCGTGAATCTACGGTATTAGGGCTGGTAGGCGCTGGCGGGATTGGGGTGATTCTCCAAGGTGCTATCGATACTTTTGCCTGGCCAACGGTGGCTACCATTTTGATGGCCATTATCGTGCTGGTATTGCTGGGCGAAGCCATTACCAGCCTGCTGCGTCGTAAGGTGTTGTAACGAAGCGATGATCACCACAGGTAAGCGTTTGACCAAACGCCAAACGCTTGCCATGTTTAAAGGGTAATCAACGACATGGAGGACGTACGACGATGACCACCTATATCGTGGTAGCTGACGCCGCCCGCGCACGCATTTTCACCCGTGACGCGCTCCATCTTACCGAGCAGGAGAGCTTGGTACACGCAGCCGGTAGGCTACATGAAGGAGACTTGATCACTGACCGCCGCGGTGCCGATGTCCATGAATCAACGTCAACGTCGTCGCGCTCATCCGGTGAAGAGGGCGCTGCTTCCCAACATGAGAATGAGCTGTTTGCCAAAGAGGTGGCGCAACGCCTGTATAACGCTCGTGTGGATAACAGCATGGAAAAGCTAATTATGGTCGCCCCGCCCAAGTTTTTAGGGTTGCTAAAGGAGAAACTCGATCACCCGACCCAGAAGCTGGTCATTCATACGCTTTCGAAAGATCTTAGTAAGGCATCAATGGCCGATATTCAAAATGCCGTCAGCGACCTCCGCTAATTAAATTAACGCTATTTGACATTTTTATTAAAGGCCTGGTGGCTCTCCGCCGATAGCTAACGTCGAGTTTAGTGTACGTGGCACCCGCGTACTGATTCCAAACGACGTTGAGAGCTACCATGTTTTCATCCCTGCGAGCACGCATACTGCTAACCGCACTCACGGCCATCACCCTTGCATTGATCATCAATGGTGTTGCCAGTTACTACACCGTCAAGCAGCACAATACCCAACAGGTGACCCGCAACCTAGATGCTGTTGTGCGCGGCAACAGTAGCGCCCTTCACGAATGGATAGCATCCCGCAGCACCATGCTAAGCGGCATGGAAGAAGCTATCTCCAGCAATGATCCACGTACTGCCCTGCGACAGCTAACGGCTTCGGGCGACTTTATGGCCACCTACCTAAGCGTGGCCGATAGCGGAGAGACTATTTTTTTCAACGGCTGGCAGCCACCCGCCGATTTTGACCCACGCGAGCGCCCTTGGTACCAAGCCGCCGTTGCCGCACAGGACACCATTGTCACAGCACCGTATGTCGATGCCCAAACTGGCGACTTAGTTGTGACCTTTGCCCGCCCTTTCTATCAAAATAATCAACTACAGGCAGTGGTAGGAGCCGATGTCAATATTCGCGATGTGATCGCAATCGTACGTGATATCGCTCCAACACCGTCAAGCTTTGGTTTCCTTACCACCGGTGATGGGACGCTAATCGCCCACCCCAACAGTGAGCTATCGCTAGAACCTACGACAGTGCTAAGCGATAAACTAAATGCAGCCTATATCGAGCAACTGGCCAACACCAAGCAACCACAGCAGATGCAGTTGGAGGAAAGCAGTAAATTACTGCTGAGCCGCTCCATCGGTGGCAATAGCGACTGGCAGCTTGTGGTGGCACTGGATGAAGCGGAGGCCACTGCAGGGTTGAGAGCCATTGCCACCACGTCCATTGTTACCCTACTGATTGTCGCGGCGGTTACCACTGTGGTCTTTGGGGTGCTGCTGTCACTGCTGTTACGCCGCCTGCTGGGGGTGCGCAGCGCCATGGATAATATCGCCTCAGGCGAAGGTGACCTGACCCAGCGCCTGCCTGAAGACGGCAACGATGAAGTCACTCAAATCGCTAGCGCCTTTAACCGCTTTGTTAACAAAATGGAGCACGTCTTAATCGATGTGCGCGAAAGCAGCGAATCGGTCCACCACGCCGCTAACGAGATTGCCATGGGTGGTCAAGACCTCTCCCGCCGTACCGATAACGCGGCTTCTAGCCTTCAGCAAACCTCCGCATCGGTAGAGCAAATCACTAGCACCGTGCAGCACACTGCGGCGGCAGCTCAGGAGGCCAACAAGCTTTCCTATGCGGCTACTGAGGTCGCCAAAGAGGGTGGTCAGGTGGTATCTAACGTGGTCAACACCATGGAAGATATTTCCGACGCCTCGAATAAGATTGGCGAGATCGTGACCCTGATGAACAGCATCGCCTTCCAAACCAACCTGCTGGCGCTGAATGCTTCCGTTGAGGCCGCACGGGCGGGCGAGCATGGACGAGGCTTTGCGGTCGTGGCCGATGAAGTGCGCAAGCTGGCCGGACGCAGCAGCGACGCTGCCAACGATATTCAGCAGCTGATCGAAGACTCCCAGACGAAGGTAAACAACGGCACCTCGTTAGTGCGTAGCGCGGGCAGCACCATGCAGGATATCGTAGAGCACATCACTCGCGTTTCCGACGTACTGGAAGAGATCAACGCTGCCACCAGCGAACAGAGCGATGGCATTAAGCAGGTCAATATTGCGGTAGCAGAACTGGACCGGATGACCCAAGAGAACGCCGCGATGGTAGAGGAGTCCACTACCGCCGCCGAGCAGCTAAAGGAGCAATCGGATCACCTCACCGGCACGATTAGTAGCTTCAAACTATCCCGCGAAACAGCGACTCCTGCATTACAAGCACCGATAGAGAATGATCGCTAACAGTTAAGGAATCGGCGGCAGCGAGATATCGTCACTGCGCTTGGCCCCGGCGGTCATTTCGCGGCAGAGGCGTAAAAACTCCCGCACGCCGGTGGTCAGGTATTTGTGGCGATGCCAAATGAACGTGAACTGGCGTTTTAGATCCAACTCCGGCGTGGGCAGCGGCACCAAGCTGCCCCGCCGGAAGGCATCGCGCAGCGCCAGCCGCGAAACGCAGCCGATTCCTAGGCCCGACTCTACAGCCCGTTTAATCCCCTCGGTGTGTTCAAGCTCCAGCAGGGTATTAAACCGGCTACGGCGGTGGCGGGCGGCATGTTCTAGCGTCATCCGGGTGCCGGAACCCTCCTCGCGCATAATCCAATCCTCCCGCAGCAGCTGATCCAGCTCCAGGTGCTCTCGCCCCGCCAACGGGTGGCGCGGCGAGCAGAACACGCACAGCTCATCCTCGACCCAGGGCTGGCTGATGATCATATCGTCATCGCACTGCCCTTCGATCAGCCCTAGATCCAGCGAGTGTTGGCGCACGCCTTCGATAATATGCCGCGTATTACGCACCGCCAGCCGCACCCGACTGCCGGGGTAGCGCTGCATAAAGTCACTGATCAACAGCGTGGCGAGATAGTTGCCAATGGTTAGGGTCGCCCCTACGTCCAGCGCGCCCACACCTTGCTGGCCCCGCAGCAGCTCTTCCACCTCCTCGGCACGATCCAGCAGGGCCACCGCCTTAGGCAGTAACTGGAAGCCGAGCGCGTTGAGCTTTAGCCGCTTACCAATGCGGTCAAGCAGTTGGCAGTCGAACTGGCGCTCCAGCTCGGCCAGCGCTGTGCTGGTGGCCGACTGCGACATGGCTAGCGCCCGCGCCGCGTGGGAAACACTCTCGTGCTGGGCAACCGCGACAAAGACTTCTAGCTGGCGCAGGGTGTAGTGCATGGCCAAAACCTATCCATAGAAAAGTGATCGGCGAAAAGGGCTATATCGATTTTAAAGATAAGCGTTATCAAGATAATTTGCTTAACAGATATACCACCCTTTATTTAGAATTAGCAGCAGTCGATAAAGCTATTTTTTATTCTTTTTTGGAATATGGCGAGCAAGGCTTAGGCCGCGCTGCCCTTGGAGGAGTTAGTATGAGCAAGTTTGCCCTGGAAGAAGTGCTAAGCGTTCACCACTGGAACGACACACTGTTCAGCTTCCGCACCACCCGCGAGCGCAGCCTGCGCTTCAAGAACGGCCAGTTTGTCATGATTGGCCTGGAAGTGGACGGTAAACCGCTGATGCGCGCCTACTCCATCGCCAGCCCCAACTATGAAGATCACCTGGAGTTCTTCAGCATCAAAGTGCCCGACGGCCCGCTCACCTCACGTCTGCAGCACCTGCAGGTAGGCGACCAGATCATGGTCAGCCGCAAGCCTACCGGCACGCTGGTGTGCGACGACCTGCTGCCGGGCCGTAACCTGTACATGCTCTCTACCGGCACCGGCTTGGCGCCGTTTATGAGCCTGATCCAAGACCCGGAAGTTTACGAGCGCTTCGAAAAAGTCGTGCTGGTACACGGCGTGCGCGAAGTCTCTGAGCTGGCCTACGCCGACTTCATCACCAAAGAGCTGCCCGCCCACGAATACCTGGGCGAAGAAATCGCCGAGAAGCTGGTGTACTACCCCACGGTCACCCGTGAAGAGTTCCACACCATGGGCCGCCTGACCGACCATATTCGCAGCGGCAAGCTGTTCGAAGACACCGGCCTGCCGCCCATCGACCCGCGCCAAGACCGTGCGATGATTTGCGGCAGTCCCGCCATGCTGGACGACACCAGCGCGCTGCTTGACGAGCTGGGCCTGAATATCTCCCCGCGCATGGGCGAGCCGGGCGACTACGTGATTGAGCGTGCCTTCGTCGAAAAATAGGGTGCTCAGCGATCAAGGTTAATTCGCTGCTAAACCTAAAACACACCGCCAGCGGTTGCGTTGGCGGGGTGTTTGTTTGTGCACCGTGCGGGGGTTATACCGCGTCTTTACCGGTTTCGCCGGTACGGATACGGATGACCTGCTCAAGGGGCATCACAAAGATTTTACCGTCACCGATTTTACCGGTGTTGGCAACCTGGGTAATCGCGTCGATCACCTGCTCGGCCATATCATCGTCGACGGCCACTTCAAGTTTTACTTTGGGCAGAAAATCCACCACGTACTCCGCGCCACGGTAGAGTTCAGTGTGGCCCTTCTGACGGCCAAACCCTTTCACTTCCGTTACCGTAATGCCCTGCACGCCGATATCAGAGAGCGATTCGCGTACGTCATCAAGCTTGAACGGCTTGATAATGGCTGAGATCAATTTCATTGCGACATCCTCTAGCTTGGTGGCCCACTGTTCTCAAAACAGCATTGTTAAACGGTTGTCATAACCCATCAAGGTTAGCGGGGCGCTCGCATAGCCAAGCCCGTTACCCAGTCGGTTAAGCATACACCGCCATGGGCGGAGAATAAAAAACCAGTATGTACCTAGCTAATAACAGCCAAAGCAACGCTTTGTCTTAACGACAAAAAGGCCCCACGAGGGGGCCAAAAGGAGCACGCCAGCTCACATGATTAGCGTAAAGCTTATTTCTTAACGCTAAACTCGGGGTAGGCTTCCAGACCGCACTCAGCAATATCGACGCCTTCATACTCTTCCTCTTCGCTAACGCGGATACCCATGACCGCTTTCAGTACCAGCCATACCACTAAGCTTGCGATGAAGACCCAGCCGAAGATACCCACGATACCCGCCAGCTGTGCACCGAAAGAGGCATCGCCATTACTCAACGGTACCGCCAGCAGGCCCCAGATACCGGCTACGCCGTGGGCGGAGATTGCACCCACTGGGTCATCCAGCTTCAGCTTATCGAGCGTTACGATAGCAGCCACGACCAGCAAGCCACCCAGCGCACCGATAAGCGCTGCGCCCAGTGCCGTGGGCGAGAGCGGGTCGGCGGTGATAGACACCAGGCCGGCGATCGCACCGTTCAGCGCCATGGTCAGATCGGCCTTGCGGAACCACAGTTTGGCAAGCACCAGCGCCGCAATAACCCCCGCAGCGGCGGCTGCATTCGTGTTAACAAACACTTGAGCCACGTTATTGGCAGAGCCGATATCTGACATTTTCAATTCGGAGCCGCCGTTGAAGCCAAACCAACCCATCCACAGAATGAAGGTACCCAGCGTTGCCAGCGGCATATTGGCGCCTGGAATCGCGTGGATAGAGCCATCCTTGCCGTACTTGCCTTTACGCGGGCCAAGTACCAGCACCCCCGCCAGCGCAGCGGCCGCACCCGCCATGTGGACAATGCCCGACCCCGCATAATCAGAGAAACCTAACGCGGAGAGCCAGCCGCCGCCCCACGTCCAGTAACCGGATACCGGGTAGATGAACGCGGTCATCACCACGGCAAAGGCCAGGAACGCCCACAGCTTCATACGCTCAGCCACCGCGCCGGATACAATCGACATAGAAGTAGCCACAAACACTACCTGGAAGAAGAAGTCAGAACGCATGGCGTAGTAAGGCGCATCGTCACCACCGGCCAGCACCGCATCGGCGCTGTTTTCGGTACCGATCAAGAAGCCCAGGTTCGGCAGGAAGCCACCTGCGCTGCTGGAGTACATAATGTAGTAGCCCACCAGCAAATACATGGTGCAAGCAATCGCAAATAGCGCGATGTTTTTGGTCAGGATCTCGGCGGTGTTCTTGGAGCGAACCAAACCCGCTTCCAGCATGGCAAAACCTGCGGCCATCCACATGACCAGTACGCCGCAGATCAGGAAGTAGAACGTATCGAGCGCGTAGCTCAAATCTGCTAACTCATTCATGAGGTGTTCCCCGTTGAACTAATAGAGAAGTTATGCGTTATCGATAGGCCGGCCAGCGACCCTTAAACGGCGTCGGCGCCGCGCTCACCGGTACGAATACGGATGACATCTTCCAACGGCGTCACAAACACTTTGCCGTCGCCAATTTTGCCGCTGTTCGCTGCGTTGCAAATGGCATCCAGCACGCTCTCCAAGCGCGCATCGTCTACGGCAACCTCTACTTTTACCTTGGGCAGGAAGTCGACCACATATTCGGCACCGCGGTAGAGTTCGGTATGGCCTTTCTGACGGCCAAACCCTTTTACTTCGGTGACGGTAATCCCTTGAACGCCGTTGTCGGCAAGTGCTTCACGAACGTCGTCAAGCTTGAATGGCTTGATGATAGCGGTGATGAGTTTCATACCGGATCTCCCCTGCTGGATCAGTCCCACTCGGTAAGTAGCGGCGTGGCCGCCCGAATTTAGTGCTTGCCCAGCTAATGCTCATACCGTGCCACTCATTTTTTAATTATTAAAATTCAACAACTTAAATAATAGCCATGAATAGAAGGAGGTCGTGCTACGGCGCTGCTCGGAAAGGGCTAGCGCTGCCTTGCACCATAAAAGAACATTAAAAAAAGCTAACCGCCCCATTTCGATGCACTCACCAACACGCACCCGCTGCCTTAATTCACACACGGCACATGCGAATCGTCGGCGGGTTGCGTATCCTTATCCCTAAGCAGTTCACATTTATGCGTGATCGTTTAAGGAGAGAGCCATGGCGCCCCAAGATCGCATTAGCCGCTTAGCCCAGCAGATCGGCGACCGTCTACAACATGCGTCGCAAGCCCCGGAAGATATTCAGAAAGGCGTCCAGCAGGTCGTGCGCGGCGCGTTCGACCGCCTGGAGCTGGTATCACGGGAAGACTTTGATATTTTGATGGATGTGCTGCAGCGCACCCGCGCCCGCGTTGAGGCCTTAGAGCGCCAAGTCGCCAGCCTGGAAGCCGCGGTAGAAGCCTCTAGTACCACCGCCGTCACGCCCGTGGAGGCCGAGGCTCCACCCGCTCCGTCACATTCCACCAACGCCACCAAGCCCAACGCTAACGACGCTGGCTAAGCACACGGTTCAGCACGGTACGGGGCAGACATCTGCCCCACTCTTCATTGCTCCTTCCCGGTACTTGCCTCTACCCTTGCCTCCAGACCAAAGCAGCGAACAAGAATCACTATCATTGACTCTGGCCGTCATAGTGCTATCGTGCGCCTATCCCATGCCTCATGCGTGCCGCTAAGCACCAATAAGGCGCAAGCATAATTCCATGACAGCAACTGCCCTATGCCCCAGCAGCAACGCTTCGCCACGCCGGAAATCACCCCCCGTTCACTGGCTCGGCTTGGCCAGCGCTTTGGCATTCACTACCGCATTGAAGGCTCCGACTCGCCGCGCCAGCCAGTCGCCATCGGCCATGTCCACGACGTTAGCCTGCCCCAAGGGATGCACTTAACGCTCTCGGATCTTCAGGTAGAGCGTGGCTATACTTCCACTTCCTATCAAAGCGTACCGTGGTTCTTGAGCATTATTCTGGAAGGCACCATCCAGCTGCACATGAACAAACAGCAGGTGATACTCGGTGCGGGCGACGGCGTCTGTGTTCACTTTGATGCACAGCATCCGCTAACAGTGCACCAACCTGCCCAGCCGCGCCTTCGCACCGTTAATCTTGCCGTATTGACCACCACCCCATTAGGGCTACCCGACCCGTCTGGTTCACCGCATTTGCACTGCTGGCCATTATCCGAGGCGCTGCGGGATACCCTTTGCACCATTAGCAGGCAGCCGCCCTCCACCTGGCGGCAGCCGCTGGTGTGGCAGGGGTTGGCACTGCAACTCATTGGCTTAGGCTTGCCGGAACCGTCACCAACGTTTCCTGAACACAGCGGCCTTTCTGCCCGCGACCGCCGCCGCTTGGCAGCACTGCATTCGCGTATTGCCCAGCACCCCGCCGAGCCCTACAGCCTTACGGCTTTGGCGAAAGAGGCTGCCATGAGCCCCAGCAGCCTACGGCAGAAATTTCGCGCCTGCTACGGCTGTGCGCTGTTCGACTACATTCGCCAAGCGCGCCTGCAGCAGGCGTACAAATCACTGCTACAAGGCCATAGCGTTCAGCAAGCCGCCCATAGCTGCGGCTATCGCCACGCCAGTAACTTCTCTACCGCTTTTAAACGCCACTTCGGCATTGCCCCCCACGCACTCCAACGGACCGGTTCATAGGCCACCGGAAGGTTCCCTTACTAGCCGACATTTGGCAGTACGCATAACTTCCGTGGCGCTGCGCATACCTTTCCCCCACCATTAAAAGCAATAATTCTCATTAATTAATAACATTCGTTCCTTTTCCCCAGGAGTGCTTATGACCTTCACGCACCGCACCTTCCTATTGGCTCCGTTAAGCAGTGCCCTGTTGATTGCGATGACACCAACCGTAGCGGCGCAGTCGCATACTGCGTTGGATACCGTCACCGTGACCGCCCAACAGGCCGCCACCAAAGTCGCTACGCCCTTTATTGAAACACCGCAGAGCGTCTCGACCATCACCGAGGCGCAGATGGCACAGCGGGGGGTAAATACGGTGCAGCGCGCTACCGACTACACCCCTGGCGTGTACAGCAACCAGATTGGCGCCTCGAACCGCTTTGACTACTTGGTGCTGCGGGGCTTCTCCGATGGCAGCCTGGGCAACTCTTTTCTGGATGGCCTAAAGGTAATGGGCGACACCAACTCCCATAGCAGTATGCGTATCGACCCCTGGTTTTTAGACAGCATTGAAGTAGTGCGTGGCCCGGCGTCCGTGCTGTATGGCCGCGCCTCACCGGGCGGTGTGGTGGCCCTCAACAGCAAACGCCCTGAGTTTGAGCAAGGCGGCGAACTGCGTTTTAGGGTCGGCAATAATGATCAGCGCAGCGCCGCATTTGATCTCACTGGCCCGCTGGGGGAAGAGCAACGCGTCGCGTTTCGCCTCACCGGTATCGCCAGCGCCGCCGATACCCAGTTCGGCCCTGCCGAAGAGGAGCGCTTCGCTATTGCACCACGTCTTACCTGGGATATGACCGATGCCACCAGCCTAACCGTGGAGGCCTACCTGCAAGACGAGCCGGAGGGCGGCTACCACTCCGGCGTGCCTTATGAAGGTGCCGTTGTGCCTCGCAATGGCCGTACCATTAGCAACAACTTCTTCGATGGCGAAGCCGATTACGACGCCTATGAGCGCACCCAGCGCATGTTGGGTTACACCCTTGAGCACCGCTTTAACGACCGCGTATCCGCCCGCCAACTGCTGCGTTACCTCAACTCAGACGTCACACTCAATCAGGTGTATGGCTTTGGCTGGACATCGCCTACTTCAAGCGAACTGACCCGCTACTACGCTGGCAGCGACGAGTCGCTGCAGGCATTAACGGTGGATAACCAGGTAGAAGCCCACCTGACCAGTGGCTTTATGGAGCATACCCTGCTGTTTGGAGTGGATTACCAGCACCGCGAGAACGAGGTTTCCTGGCCCTCCGGTGCGTTTCCTTCCTTGGACGCCTTTAACCCAGAGTATGGCAGCGAGCCGCTAGCGTTCTACCCTCCCCTCCGGGAGAGCCACGAGCTGGAACAAACCGGTGCCTACCTTCAGGATCAAATCGCCGTGGATAACTGGCGCGTGACGCTGGGCGGGCGTTTCGACTGGGTGTCTATCGACAACACCAACCGCGACAGCGGCGCTACCAGCGCGCTCAACGACACCCAGTTCAGCGGCCGCGCGGGGGTGGTCTATCTGTTCGATAATGGCCTTGCGCCCTATGCCAGCTACTCCACGTCCTTCACCCCCACCAGCTTCGTGGACGCCAATGGCGACCTGCTCGCTCCTATGGAGGGTGAACAGTGGGAAGCCGGCGTGAAGTACCAACCCAACGACCGGCAGCAGTACAGCGCAGCGCTCTTCCACATCAGCCAGGAGAACGTGGCTACTAAAGAGCAGCCCACCGACCCCTATCGTGCCGTGGGCGAGATTGAGTCACAAGGCATCGAATTAGAAGCCCAAACGCAACTCACCGAGGCGCTCTCACTTCAGGCAGGCTACAGCTTTACCGACATTACCTACGCCAAAAGCGACGACGGTAACCAGGGCAATAACGCCATTTACTCACCCCGCCATCAAGTACAGCTGTGGGGCCACTATGCCGTGCAGGAGGGTTGGCTAAGCGGTGTGGATATCGGCGTGGGCGTGCGCCACTACGCCGACATTGCCGCCGACCGCGCTAACACCGCCACGGTGCCGGATTACACCCTAGTTGACGCCACGCTGGGCTACGACTGGAGCCAGGCAGGCCTTAATGGCGTAGAAACCCGCCTGAATGTGCACAACGCTCTGGATAAAGAGTACGTGGCGTCGTGTAACTCACTGGAGTACTGCTATTTCGGTGCCGAACGCGGCGTCACCGCCAGCATTCACTACCGTTTCTAAGCAGCGACCACACCCAGGCATACGCGCCCTGTGCATGCCTGGGTGTTTCTATTTGCAATTGATAAACAGACTCGTTTAAATAAGGCGCTTATTGCTAGGTACTAACGCCATGCGCTGCTTTCCCCGACTGCTTATCCTGGCTCGCCGCAGCCTGCTCGCGGCAGGTCTGCTGTTGTCTACTGCCAGTCACGCCCAGTGGGCCACCATCGACTGGACCATTGCCGAAACGCTGCTGGCCATTGACGCGCCGGTCAGCGGTATCGCGCAGCAGCCGGCCTACCATGACTGGGTGGGCGAACCGCGCATCCCCGAGCATGTCACCGATATTGGCCTACGTACCCAGCCCAACTTCGAGCTGCTGGCCCAATCGCCCCCCGAGCAAACGCTGCTCTCGCCTATGTTTATCGGGCTGATTCCCCGGCTGGAGAAAATCGCCCCGGTGGGTACCTTCGCCCTCTACTCACCCGGCGCTGACACGTGGCAAGAGATGCAGAGCCTTACCCGCCAGTTGGGCGAGCTCACCGAGCGCAATGCCGAAGCCAACGCGCTGATCGAGGACACCCAGCAGCTGATGGCCGAGCTGCGCCGCCAGCGCAGCGACTCGCCCCCACTGCTGATGGTGCAGTTTATGGATGCCCGCCATGTGCGAGTGTTTGGCGAGAACAGCCTCTACAACGCCGTGCTAGAACAGCTTGAACTGCCCAACGCCTGGGACCAGCCCACCAACGCCTGGGGGTTTGCCCTGGCCGGTATTGAAGCGCTGGCACGCTACCCCGATGCCACGCTGGTGGTCGTCGACCCACTCCCCGCAGGCGTGGAAGAGCAGCTTGCAGGAAGCGGTCTTTGGGAGCACCTGCCCAGCGTTCAAAGTGGCCGCCTACTGCGCCTGCCCCCCGTGTGGAGCTTTGGCGCTCTCCCCTCCGCCCAGCGCTTTGCCCGTGAGCTCACCAGCGCGCTGAATGCCTATAGTGCCGAACCGCCATCAGCGCACTCACCTTACGCCCAGTAGCGCTCAACGCTTTAAATAAAGTAGGCTTAGCCAACGGTTTGCCGGGGTTAACCCTGGTGGGCTTGCCGGAGACCGCCGTGAAAGAGAGCCGCGAACGGGTGCACAGCGCCTTGATCAACGCGGGTTTTGATTTCCCCAACACCAAGCGCATTACCCTCAACCTCGCCCCGGCGGATCTCCCCAAAGAGATCTAGTGTGATTTAGTTATCGTTGTTATCTGCCGCTAAAAGTAAATGAATTCGTTCAACTTCGCTCATTGAGGCTTTCTGTAAGGCTTTCCAGCTATCCGGTGGGTTGCCACTGCTGAGCATTTTCTGAAAGACAGAGTAAGCATCATGCTTACTGCCATAAGCGCGTTTTGCAGCGTCATCATTGACCCACGCATAAATAATGATTTTGCTCGCAGCATCGTAGCGAAAGAACAGCCGGTACTGCTGGTAGAACTTTGCTCGTTGCCAATGAGTGTGCTCTGCGCCAAGCGTGTTCCCTTGGCGATATTGAGTGCCTGATGGATCCTGCGGAATATCATTCAAGGCCAGCTTCATGATCGCTGCTAGGCGCTTGGTGGCCGCCTTGTTGCGATAACCGGCAGGATCTTTCGATTGAAGATGTCTCACCTTCAAGGTGAGTGCTTCGACTTGTTCCAAGAACAACGGATGGGCATAAATCGTCCATCCATTAACCTCCAGAGGCTTCATTCGTCGTCATCATCCTCTTCCAGCGCCTCTTCGAGGTCTACCTCAATACCTGCGGTAAGCCGTTCGGCCTCGGCAAAGCTACTGGCAGTCACCGGGCGAATATTTTCTGGATGCGCCAGAAGATCGCGCTCTAGAAAATTGAGGAAGTTGACCATTACAGGGTCGTGCTTGGCCTCATCACTTGCCCGGGAAAGCACCACTTCTCCATCAGGACGAACGGTATAATGGATACGGTCTCGGCGCTTCAGCTTTAGCGCCCGGCGAATCGATGCCGGAACAGTCGTTTGATAGCGATCCGTCAGAGTTGAGTCGTCTTCGATAAGCGTGCTCACTGTCGCTCTCCGCTTGATAGCAATGCAAAGGTAATGCATACGAAGTTAATGCAAGCGCATTACTTCGTCAAGCCGTCTCCGCTACTTGAACCGGTTGCTTAAGCGCTACCAAAGCCTTCTTAATTACGTTAGGTTAAATGCTTAGGCTAATGTAGCTTTAGCCTACATTGGAGTAAGTGACAACAGCAGAGGAAAGGCGATGACGCTAGCGATTGTCGCCACGCGGGCGGGCGTGGGGTTGGAAGCACCGGCGGTACATGTAGAGGTTCACTTAGCCAACGGCTTGCCGGGGTTAACCCTGGTGGGCTTGCCGGAAACCGCCGTGAAAGAGAGCCGCGAGCGGGTACGCAGCGCCTTGATCAACGCGGGTTTTGATTTCCCCAACACCAAGCGCATTACCCTCAACCTCGCCCCGGCGGACCTGCCCAAAGAGGGGGGCCGTTTTGATCTCCCCATTGCCCTGGGCATTCTCGCGGCCTCCGGCCAAATCCCGGTGGATGCGCTGGAAGGCATGGAGTGCGCGGGCGAACTGGCCCTGGATGGCAAGCTGCGCGCGGTGCCCGGTATGCTGCCTTTTGCGCTGGCTACCCGCCGCGCCAACAAAGCGCTGATTGTACCCCGCGCCTGCGCCGATGAAGCCGCCCTGGCGGGCGATTTACCGGTGCTACCCGCCGACTCTCTCTGGCAAGTGGTCGCCCACTTACTCGGCCAGGAGAAAATTCAGCCGCATCAGCTCTCAGCGTCCGTTAAATCCACCGCACCCATGGCAGACTTGGCCGACGTGCGCGGCCAGCATCAGGCTCGCCGAGCGTTGGAAGTGGCGGCGGCAGGTGGCCATAATTTGCTGCTAGCTGGCCCACCTGGCACCGGCAAAACTATGCTGGCCAGCCGCTTGCCCGGCATTCTGCCGCCGCTTTCTGAAGACGATGCGCTTCAAGTGGCGGCGGTGCGCTCGGTATGCGGCTTGGCGCTGGAAGCCGACTGGGGCCAGCGGCCTTTTCGCCAACCCCACCATAGCGCTAGCGCCGCCGCGCTGGTCGGCGGCGGCTCAAAACCCAAACCGGGTGAAATTTCATTAGCACACCACGGCGTGCTGTTTTTGGATGAGCTGCCGGAGTTCTCCCGCAACGTCTTGGAAGTATTACGCCAACCGCTGGAGAAAGGAAGGGGTTATTACCAAACAAATTACGTAAACGCGAAAATACATCAAAAATTGCCCAATGAGTACCTTCAGCAAACCCGTTAGAAGCTAAAAAAACCGTATTTTTAGCCGTTTCAACCTCTTTACCCTAGGCGACATAGCCATAAGCACCCGAAACGCCATAGAAAGCCTTACACGCGGAAAGCGAGTTTTCCTAAAACAATACTTGACAATGAACAAAAAAAATGTTTTGTTACCCGCCCTTTTGCTTTGATTTAGCAACACCTTATATTGGCGGGCTTATAAAACCACGTATATATGCAAAGGAAATGAGAATCGTTCTTTAAAAATACGCACAACCACTTTATTTCGTAAAAACTAACTGCCTTGATTAGATTAGCTAACTGTGACAGTTAGCAGTTGAGTAAGTGTGATGGTTAGACTTTTGCTACTCCTTTCCTGTAAAAAAACTAATACTTCCTTTCTCAATAACCCCAACCGAAGGGCGGGAGAGATTTAAAACAATAAAACAAGGGAGCGAAGCGAGCTTTGGAGTTTTTTTCAATATAGAAAAACTAACATTTTAGAAAAAAAACACTCCACTGATTACTACTCTATAAGCAAAAAAAAATAAAAGTTATATGTTAAGCAAAAGAGCTTTAAAAACGAAAAAAAGACTTTGGATAATATCCAAAGTAATTGAGATAATATCCAAAGTCTGATATATTTTAGAAACTTTTATCGGCACTCGGGCAAGTGCCCAATAATAATCAAAAGACTTTTTACTTAACCAGGGAGACTAAGAGGATGGATTATAATAACACTAAATCTAAAAAAGATCCAAGCGACAACTTTAAAACAAAAGTTGGATTTAATAAGTTCGCTTTTTTAAGTTTTGATAAGGAGGGGTATGTTATGAGATTAAGAAAGTATGAAACAAGCATAAGAAGAAAAATAAAACAGCTTAGAGAAGATAAGAAATTAGTGTCCAAGGAAGACACATTGAAAGCTATGGAAAAAGAGATCAAACAGCTCAAGTCAAGGTTGTTAAACAACACTGATAATGCGGTTTTATATTATTTTATTGAGCATATTGACTACAACAATAAAGTAGATATGGATAAGGTTAAGAAAACTCAAACAAGTATAGCAAATGAGTTATGTCTAGATAACGCGGAAGTATCAAGAGCTTTTAAAAAGCTTAAAGAGCTAAATATAATAAACTTCACGAAGTCAGGCCACGCTTTAGAAAAAGTGTTGGTTTCTCCATTTATAATTTGGAGAGGGAAAGCAAAAGACCACTATGATTTAATGCGAGAATTAAAAGAAGAGTTTGCTGATAGGCCATTTGAAGTAAAGCTTAGAGCAGCTTAGAAAATGATAAGGCCAGCAAATAACTGGCCTATATATTTATTACCAATTTCCAAGCTGTTCTTCTATCTGTTCCTTCGCATAGCTTTTTATTTCTAAAAAATACAATTCGTCTCTCGTTGTTGGCTCCTGATTGGGGTCAAAATCTGCATCCTCGGCCTTTCTAAGCTCTTCAAGGGCTTCCATCGCCCATTCCTCAAGCTCGGGGCTTTCTAGGGCTTCTGGGTCGGTTCTGAACGCATTAAGGTCACAGGGTAAGGTGTGCTCGCCCATTAGCTCCGTCTTAATGTATACGGCTTGTGGTTCGATGTGAACGATTCGTAGTGATAGCCGTTCAATATTTTCGATAATGTCTTTCATTTAGGTTCTCGCGGTTCGTGTTGTGCCTGTTCTACCGGAAGAGGCTAGTTAGGGCAAGCTAGAAGCGACCTAAAAGCCTCGCTGGCAGGGATTGATTGGCTGGGGGGGGGGGGTGGCCGAGAAGGTGAGTTTATAAGGTATCCCCCTCTGTCAGCCTAGTTGTCCGGTTGGCGATATCGCCTAAACTCAGTCCAGAGGGAGCGGTATGGAATTCATGTGCCACGTTATTCTGAAGAGCGTAAAGCCGCCATCCTGAAAAAGTTATTGCCGCCCCACAATCGCAGTGTGGCGTCGGTAGCAACGGAAGAAGGCATCTCCAACGCGACGCTGTATAGTTGGTTAAAACAGTGTCGAGAAAAAGGAGTCCCTGTGCCGGGTTACACCCAAGGCGACAACGAATGGTCACCTGACGCCAAGCTAGCCGTTGTCATCGAAACCGCGACGATGTCAGAAACAGAGCTTGGCGCTTACTGTCGTGAAAAAGGCCTTTATCCCGAGCAAATCCAGCAATGGAAAGCCGCTTGTCTCGAAGGAGCTGGTCGGCAAGAAGAGCAGGCAAAAGCAGCGCAGAAACAGCGCAAAGAAGACCGAAAGACCATCAAGCAGCTCAAAGCGGAAGTACGGCGCAAAGACAAGGTGCTGGCAGAAACAACGTCGTTGCTAGTGCTTTCAAAAAAGCTCGAAGCCTTGTACGGCGAGGATCCGGACAGCGGCGAGGACGACTAACGCCTCTCAAGGAACGTGCAAGGCTCATCGCGCTATTTGACGAAGCGGTTATGGGTGGCGCGTCCCGTTATCAAGCGGCTGCCGTGATCGGCATAAGCGAACGCACACTGAAGCGGTGGCGATCTGAGCGCGGCGCTATTGTCGAGGATCAGCGTCCACATGCAGGGCAACACAGGCAGCCGCATCAGCTGACGCATGAGGAAGAGCAAGCCATTTTGAACACGTGCCATCGCCCCGAGTATCAGAGCTTGCCGCCGTCTCAAATCGTTCCTTTATTGGCCGACGAAGGCGTCTATCTGGCCTCCGAATCGTCGTTTTATCGGGTCTTGAAAAAGCATCATCAGCAGCACCATCGTGGCCGTATGAAACCACGTCGTTCAGTCCCCGAGCCGACTAGCTTTACGGCTACAGGGCCAAACCAGGTCTGGAGCTGGGACATCAGTTATTGTGCCTCCGTTGTGCGAGGTCAGCACTGGTATCTTTACCTGATCATGGATATCTACAGCCGCAAAATCATTGCTTGGGAAGTCCACGACACGGAATCGGGCGAGTTGGCTAAACAGCTTTTGGAACGTGCCTTGCTGCGAGAAGGTTGCTGGCATCAGCCGCCAGTACTGCACTCTGATAACGGAGCACCGATGACCTCCTATACGCTCAAAGCGAGGCTAACAGAGCTGGGCATGTTGATGTCTTACAGTCGGCCGAGAGTAAGCAATGATAACCCTTACTCGGAAGCGCTGTTCCGTACCGTCAAATACTGTCCAGCGTGGCCCACCAAGGGCTTCGCATCGCTGGGCGCGGTACGAGAATGGATGCTAGCGTTCGAGCGGGCTTACAACGAACAGCACCTGCACAGTGGCATCCAGTATGTCACGCCAGCGGACCGTCATCGCGGCGTAGACCAAGAGCGCCTGGAACGCCGGAACGCGGTATACCAACGTGCGAAGCAGCGACATCCGCAACGCTGGTCGGGCCACACTCGAAACTGGGAAGTCACCGGCCCAGTCTCGCTTAACCCGGGAAAAATGCACGAAATCGAGCGTAATCAACAGGCTGCTTAAGCGCAGCCATTTGGACAACTGGGTTGAAAATCACCGATTCTCTGCAAAGCTCAATACACCACTGGTGTAGCGTCCAGCGAACTTGCCATAGCCTACAATGTCGCTGAACTCCTGCACGCTACCACGCATTAAAGCGGGTTCAATGGCTCTCTGCTGGCCGTTCGCATCTTTATCGCTAAACAAATACCCCACCGAGTTTTTAACAGCTCTAAGCGGGTTTTTTTGGCTTTTACCGTGCTTGAATAATTTAACTATCATATTCAGCACCTCCAAAAGCCGTATAGCTCTGGCGGATTACTGCTAGCTCTTTCTGAATAACGCTAAGCTCGGTTAGAATCTCCAAGGCATCAAGTGATAGCCCTACTTTTGCTCTTTCGTTGGCGTGTCTCGCCAACTGATTCATATTTCTACCGAGCAGGTTAATTTCACGAATTAAAAGTGGGTCAGCATCGGGAACTGTTCGAACTTGCGTTCTTGGCTTGCCTGTAAAGGCAAGTTGGCGAAGCCATTCACTAAGGGTCAAGTCGTAAGAATGAGCTTTAGCCTTTAATAACTCTTTCTCGTTTCGGGACGCCCTAACATATATAAATAAGTCTCGAACCTCTTTTTTCTTTGCCATAAATGAACCTCCATATTTTTATTTTTGTCTCCATTGCTGGGGATAGTTTTCGGGGGTCAAGGGGGCGGAGCCCCTTTGCCAGTATCACGGTAATGCGCGAAGCGAGCCACGAAGTGGCGTCATTACAAGTGTATGCTGGCTTATAACCTTTTAAAACATTATAACATATAAACTTAATTTTAAGTTATTATAAATATTTGTGTTATAATAAAGGAAAAAGGAGCTAATATGTTGATGTTTGAAAGTCTATCAAAAGAAAAAAGAAAAGAAATAATATCTTATATTAAAAGAAACAAAAACGAAGATGCAGAGTCTATTGCGAGGCGATTTAATATTTCAAAAAATAAAATCGAGTTATTGAAAAGGAAACACTTAGATAAAGAGCCATTTAGGCCAGGCTTTTAATTTTTAAAGATGCCAATGAACATTAAAAATAAAGCCTGACAGACGATTACAAGGTAAGATGGGAATACAAACAAACCTACCTTGAGGAAGAGCTATTGTGTAGAATAATCATTGATATTTTTAATACCGAAGTTTTTTAATGGATGATGTAGATTAAACTTCTCTGTAATCCCAACCACCTCTATTCCATCCTTTTTGACAAACATATCAACGCGTCTATATTTTCGTGCATAATGAAAACTAAAAACAAAATTATTATCTTTGAAAAACTTGTTGATTTTTTGTCTACTTTTTTCATATTTCAACATCTCAACAAAATGGTTAAAATCAACCACTTCAAGGGACTCCTTCTCAGATATTTGTTCATCCATTTTCTTATTGAGCATTAAGATTTTATCTTCTTGTTCAACCATACTTCTTATCACAAAGTGTGGCAGTTTACCTCCATATTTTTTAGCGGAGTCCTCTAAATCTCTCAACATAGATTTTTCTTTAACTAGCTCAATCCTTATGGCTTCTTGTTGTTTATTAGCTTCGCCATCTTTTTTCCTTGTCATTTCAAGCATCAACATACTTGATGCGTTGGCAAACTTTTGTTTTTCAATAGCTTCTTTAGAAAAATAAGTCTCAGGTAAGTCTATTGATACACTAGCGCTAGACATTTTAAACTCTTGTTCACGCAAATGTTTTTCAAACATTATTTTCAAGTATATCAGAAGCGTTCCAACTGCGTAGTCAAAGCGGAAGGACTGTTCTTCACAACCGGTTGCCGTTTCTTTTTTTCGGCTACACCTAAAATAAGCATATTGATTTCCAGAAGGGTTTTTCCCCCTTGTAAAAGACATTGTTTCACCACACTCAGCACACTTTACACAATGTTTAAATATATTTAAACTTCCAACACTTTCGTTACCATAGTGCGTTTTTCTCTTTCTATCCTGCATTGCAGATACAGCGTTGTAAAAAACATCCTCGTCAACAATCTTAGGGTAGTAATTTTCTATATTATGCTCAAAAACTTTCTTCCCATTCTCTCTTCTACTAGCTCTATAAACTCCTATTGGGTATTTAGACTTTAGCATATAAGCTATATGCTTAGAGGCCCATTTCCTTTTTGACCATTTATTCACTTCTCTTATTGTTTTTAAAACACCAACATATTTTAAGCTTTCAAAAATTGCTCGTATTTCATCTGCTTCTTCATCAACTATTTCAAGCCTACCATCTTCTGTTACAGTTAATCCATAAGGGACATTATTGGAGCTGGTAAATACCTTTCCTTCATCTTCGGCCAATCTCTTTGCTTTGTTCCAAGCTGATTTTCTACGTTTACTTTTAGTCTCACTTTCCTCGTTAGCACGCTTTGCAATTAACCCCATCATTAAATAGTTTTCAAAATCTTTAGAATAGTCCTCGATAGAATATAAATGTTCATCGCTTGTAGTATATATATTTATTCCTTTATCAAGGATGCCATATAAAATACTAGTGGTTTTACTTAGAGCCTGGCGACTAACTCTATCAATGCTCTCTATTACAAGATAATCTCCACTTGATATAACCTGGTTATCTATTTCATCTAGTATTTCTTTAAACTTGCCTTTTTTAATGTTTTCGCCTTTGTAAGATGAAACGCCTTCATCTATATATATGTCACGAACTTTAACACCAAACTTTTTCTCAAAAGCCTCAAGTGGAGTTGTTTGCCTATCGACTGAATCGCCTTCAGATTGGACGGCCGTGGAGTACCTAACATAAGCTACAGCGATTGTCATATCACTATCCAATTGTAATATAAGGATTTTTTTAGAAAGCTCTGCCAACTTAGATAATTTTTTTATTTCTGGTATGCTGCCTATCCCACGAAACAAACAGCAGGGAACACAATGTTGCAAAATGCATACCAAATTGGCTTAAATTGGGCAAAAAATTACGGTATACCACAAAATGAACAGGCGCATATTGCGCGAGCATTTGCCGATAACTGTGCTTTTTTACATATAAATCCAGATGCTCTTTCCTGGCGCGCCAAGCTGAAACCTGACGTGGCCACAATGAGTGATAACGATATTGGCATGCTAGCCAAAAAATACTTCGATGCATATGTGCGCAACGACCACCCAGCACATCCTTCAACCTGCCCAGACCCTGCTCTGTCAATCGTGATGCAGTTAGCATTTGGCTACCCTCAAGGCATGCAACAGACCATTCTGGATCATCAGTATGCGATGTGTGCTGAAAATGCGGTTGGTTCACTATTAGAACGCTATCTAGACTCACAACTTCGTCCCCATGGTTGGAGCTGGTGCTGTGGCGATATGGTGAAAGCAGTTGACTTCATAATGTATGACCAAAGCAAAAATCAGTGGTATGCATTGCAAATTAAAAACCGTGACAACTCCGAGAACTCATCAAGTTCAGCTATACGCAATGGAACTACTATTGAAAAATGGTTTAGAACTTTCTCCAAGAGACCAGAAACCAATTGGCATAACGTCCCACATTTGATGCAAGGTTATGGGCTATCTGAAGAAAACTTCATACAGTTCCTATATACTTATCTCCAGTAAGCAGTCTAAAAGGGCTTGTAAAATGGCAGGCCCTTTTAAAACAGATTTGCTTGTTTTATGTCTGAAAACTTGTTTTGAAAATCTATATCCGAAGTGTTTTTATATCTTGAATACTTAAAACCCTCGATAGATTTTTCTTCTTTTCCATTCATATGATTAGTTATAGCTTTACCTATAGCTTCACCCAATCCAACTGGAACAGCATTTCCAAGTTGTTTATACTGCTGTAATAATTTCCCTTCAATGATCCAAGAATCAGGAAATTGTTGGAGCCTTTTATACTCTTGAACAGATAACGGCCTATTCTCCACAGGGTGTGCCAAATCAGTAGCTGGCATAGCTGGATGCGTAACAAGAGTAGGTGAAGGTTTATCCCAGGCAACTCGACGAAGAAAGCCTGTTTTTCCTCCCCCTAGATAATAAGCCTTTCCTAGCGCTTCAACCTGCAAAGCCTCAGGTAGATTTTTCCAGTTTTGCCCTTCTGTCAACATATTGTAATATTTTAATCTTTTTTCTGGAAAGGGTATATAATCTTGCTCTTCATCTAATTCTTTTGTTGCTTCTCTAAATGTTACCCAAGGTAATAGGCCATATTTTTTATCATTAGAATGGGTAGGAGCAAGAAAAGGAACTCTATTTTTATCACGACTGCAAATTATAATTACTCGCTCTCGTGATTGTGGAACACCAAAGTTAGCAGCGTTATACAAATTAAAAGAATATGAGTATCCTGCATCTTCTATCATTCTAATAATATAGTGTAGAACACCACCCGGTTGTTCTTCGCTTTCAAGAGGTGGATACAGATCACCTCTCTTATCATGAGGCCTATGTTTTAACGCAGCGGATAATAAACCACGAACGTTCTCAATAACAAAATATTTTGGCCTGATTTCAAAACATAAATCTAAATATTTTAAAAAAACATTACCTCGTTCATCTTCAAGTCCTAATCTTTTCCCAGCAGTCGAAAATGCTTGGCACGGGGGGCCCCCTGCTATCAAATCCACGTCCTCACTATTATTTATACCAGCTTCACTCAATATATCTTTTTTTGTGTAATTCCTTATATCACCTAGTAAGGGGATGTTCGGCTTATTCTTTTGTATGGTTTGTCGTGCAGAACTATCTATTTCTGAGGACAAAACAGTTTTAAAGCCAGCTTTTTCTAAGCCAATATCTAAGCCCATAGCACCACTAAAAAAACTTAAAAGAACGGGTTTCAATGTCATACACCTTAAAAAGTCAAAAAGAAGCTCGGAAACTGTTGCCACAAGCAGAAATTGGCACAGCATCATAACATTTCCCAACTGGGATATTACCTTCCTGCTTGTTTGATAATAACCCCTACCTTTCGAAACTGGGGAAATACATCTATCCCGTGCCAGCCATGAACGCCGATATCCTGCTCAATTTCAGCTCGTTGCCGCGATGAACCCCTGCCCCTGCGGGCACCTGGGCGACCCGCGCCAGCGCTGCCAGTGCAGCGCCAGCCAAATTCAGCGCTATCAAGCACGCCTCTCTGGCCCGCTGCTGGATCGCATCGACCTGCAAGTGGAAGTGCCCGCGCTGCCACCGGAACAGCTCACCGCACAAACACAGGGCGAACCCTCCAGCGCAGTGCGCGAGCGGGTCATGGCCGCTCGGGAGCGGCAAATGGCCCGGGGCGCGCTCAACAGCCAGCTTAGCGGCAAAGCGCTGGAAGCCGCCTGCGCTCTTAACGATGAAGAGCGCGTCTGGCTGGCAGGCGTACTGGAAAAGCTCAAGCTCTCCGCCCGCGCCTACCACCGCGTGCTGCGCGTCGCGCTCACCCTGGCCGACCTGCAGGGCGAACCCAAACCCTCCCAGCCGCATTTCATCGAAGCCATCGGCTACCGGCAGTTGGATCGGCTGTTGAAGGGGGCTTAGTGCACGCTCTCGATAAAGTGATCGAGCGCTTCAAACAGCACTTGGCGAATCGGCTCGGCTTCGTTCACTAGGTGGTGACGCGCTTCTGGGTGGCGGTGAATCTCCGCATTGGGAAATTTATTCGCCAAAATGGCGAGGTTCCACTCCCAATCCACGGTCAGGTCCTGCTCACCCTGCAGAATCAGCGTCGGCAGCGGGTTGGGTTCCCGCGCCAGCAGGCGTGGCATCCAGCGGCGCATGGCGGTAATCCAGGCCACGCTTAGGCGCTCTGGCTGTAGCGGGTCTTGGTCGCGTAGAAAGGCAGTGAACTGCTCATCGGTGGAGTTGGGACGATACTTACGCGGCAGCTCTTTGACAAAGGGGCTGGCGATTAAATGCAGCCAGCTGGCCTGGCTCCAGCGCCAGGGGCGTACCAGCGGGGCCAGCAGCACAATGCCTGCCCAACCGGCGGTATCGCGGCGGGTGAGCGCATCGGTGGCTAAAATCGCCGCGCCGGTGCTTTGGCCCACGCCTAGCCACGGTTTCGGCGCCATTTTCTGGGTTTGCAGCGCCTCCTGCAAGTGCGCTAGGCAGTGCTGGTAGTCGTCGAAGTCTTCGATTTCCGCCCGGGGGCCACTAGAAAGCCCGTGGCCGGGTAAATCCCACAGCACCACGCGCCAGCCTTTGGCCAGCAGGCATTTCAGCAGGTGGCGATACAGGCCCAGGTGATCAAAGTAGCCATGAATCACAAACGCAGTGCCGGTGGGCGCAGGCGGGCTCCACACTTGGCACCACAGCGCGAACCGCCCGGTATCGATAAACCCCGCGTGTACGTCGCTGGTGTCGTTGAGCAGCGCCTCTAGGCCGTAGTGGCGAAAGTAGTCATGCACCGCTTCCGTTAGCGCATCGCCCGGTGTCAAGCGGGAGAGCGACGACTCACCTTGCGCCTGCCGAAACAGGCCTTCCAAGTGCTGGAAATTATGCATCAACGTCTCTCCGTGAACGCCACACTTCCATGGGCTGAATAACAGCACACAATGACAGCGGCAGTGGTGCCCGCTCTCATCATTTGGTCGAGCATTTTACCGCTTTAGGGTCTACGCTGTTTACATGCCCGCGCAGGTGTGGAAGTATTTTCCATAAATTAGCTTTTACCCTGACCGTGGCACTCAAACCAACCACGGGCACCTTCACAGGAGAACCCCATGAGCGAGCGTATCACGCGTCACCGTTTACAGGTGGCAGCCGACCTGGACCGTTTCATCAACGAGCAGGCTCTGCCGGGCACCGGCGTCGACGAAAGCGCCTTCTGGGCCGGTGTCGATGCTCTGTTCCACGATTTGACCCCGAAAAACCGCCAACTGCTTGAAGAGCGCGACGCGCTGCAAGAGAAGCTGGACGCTTGGCACCGGGAAAACCCCGGTCCGGTTCGTGACATGCCCGCCTACCGCAGCTTCTTGAAAGAGATCGGCTACCTGGCCGATGCACCGTCCAGCGTAAAAGCCACCACCGCTAACGTCGACCGTGAAGTGGCGATTCAAGCCGGCCCGCAGCTGGTCGTACCGGTGAGCAACGCCCGCTACGCCCTGAACGCCGCCAACGCCCGCTGGGGCAGCCTGTACGATGCGCTATACGGCACCGACGCCATCTCCGAAGAGGACGGCGCGGAAAAAGGCACCAGCTTCAACCCGAAGCGCGGCGAGAAAGTGATCGCTTACGCCCGTGGCGTGCTAGACCGTGCGGCTCCGCTGGCCACCGGCTCCCATCGGGATGCGGTGAAGTACGCCATTCGCGACGGCCACTTGGTCGTCAGCCTGGAAGGTGGCCGTGAAACCGGCCTGAAGGATGCCGGCAAGCTGATTGGCTTCAACGGCGATGCCTCTGCGCCGGAGGCAATTCTGCTGGCTAACAACGGCCTGCATCTGGAAATCCAGATCGATGCCAACCACCCCATCGGCAAGACCGACCCGGCCCACGTCAAAGACGTGGTGGTTGAAGCCGCGCTGACCGCTATCATGGATTGCGAAGACTCCGTTGCGGCGGTGGATTCTGAGGATAAAGTCGGTGTGTACCGCAACTGGCTCGGCCTGATGAAAGGCGACCTGGAAGAGAGCATCGAGAAGGGCGGTAAAACCTTCACCCGTAAACTGCACGCCGACCGCACCTGGCAAACTACCGACGGTAACACCGTCACGCTGCCGGGCCGTTCGCTGATGTTCGTACGCAACGTGGGTCACCTAATGACCACGCCTGCGGTGCTGGACGAGAACGGCAACGAGCTGCCGGAAGGTATTCTGGACGCGGTGGTAACCTCGCTGCTGGCCCTGCACGACCTGAAAAAAGATGCCGACCAGCCGCGCAACTCCCGTGCTGGCTCAGTGTACATCGTCAAGCCGAAGATGCACGGCCCCAAAGAGGTCGCGTTCTCCAACGAGCTGTTTGGCCGCGTGGAAGACATCCTGGGCATGAGCCGTGACACCCTGAAAATGGGCATCATGGACGAGGAGCGCCGCACCACGGTCAACCTCAAGGCGTGTATTGCCGAAGCCGCCTCCCGCGTGGTGTTTATCAACACCGGCTTCCTGGATCGCACCGGTGATGAGATGCACACCGCCATGGAAGCAGGCCCGATGGTTCGCAAAGGCGATATGAAGAGCGCTGCGTGGATTACCGCCTATGAGAAGAACAACGTGCAGGTCGGTTTGGCCTGTGGCCTGCGTGGCCGCGCCCAGATTGGTAAAGGCATGTGGGCCATGCCGGACCTGATGCACAGCATGTTGGAGCAGAAGATTGGCCATCCGAAAGCCGGTGCCAATACTGCGTGGGTACCTTCCCCCACGGCGGCGACCCTGCACGCGCTGCACTACCACCAAGTAAACGTGAACGACGTTCAGCGCGAGCTGGAAGCCCAAGGCGAGCCGGACTTCCTGGACGACCTGCTCACCGTGCCGGTAGCGGAAAACCCCAACTGGTCGGATGAAGAGATTCAGCAAGAGCTGGATAACAACTGCCAGGGTATTCTGGGTTACGTCGTGCGCTGGGTGGAACACGGCGTCGGCTGCTCCAAGGTGCCGGATATTCACAACGTCGGCCTAATGGAAGACCGCGCCACGCTGCGTATCTCCAGCCAGCACATTGCCAACTGGCTGCACCACGGCATCGTTGATGCACCCCGCGTAGAGGAAACCCTCAAGCGCATGGCGAAAGTAGTTGACGAGCAGAACGCTGGCGACCCCACTTACACGGCCATGAGCGCCGACTTTGAAAGCTCCACCGCGTTCAAAGCTGCCTCTGACCTGGTGTTCAAGGGCCGCGTACAGCCGTCTGGCTACACCGAGCCGCTCCTGCACGCATGGCGCCAGGTACACAAGGCTAAATAAGCCCAATCGCTTAAAGCCACCCAGCCCTAAGGCTCGCGCCTTGGGGCTTTTTTATTTATGCTGGTTTACGTTAACGTCAAAGCAAAGTGGCGCTGAAGGCCCTAATGTGCCTATAAGAAAATAGCGAGGAATAACAACAATGACCGTCATGAACGTCGAGCAGATTGAGTACTTCCTGGACGAGGTCTTTCCCCAGCGGATGGGCAGGGTAGAGAGCGTAGGAGAGATGTGTGCCACCATGCGTCTAAACATTGGCCATGAGCACCTGCGCCCTGGCCCCCGAGTCTCGGGCCCTACCATGATGGGCTTTGCCGATGTGGCGCTGTATGTGGCGATACTGGCCCAAATTGGCCCCGAAGCGATGGCCGTGACCAGCGACCTCAACTGCCACTTTCTAAGGGCGGCCTCCGGCGATCACGATATTATCGCCCACGCCAAGCTGATTAAGCTGGGCCGCCGCTTGGCGGTGGGCGAAGTGCAGATTTTCTCCGCCAGCGATGACACGCGCCCCGTGGTGCATGTCACCGCTAGCTATGCGCTGCCGGATAAGGCTTAGCGCTTGCGCTCTATCTCATTAAAGCGTCATAAACGGCTGGGCTTCTTGATCGCTAAACGCATAAACGTTGTAGGGTTCGCTTTGGGGCCCAGGCATTCCTGGCGTACCAATCGGCATACCGGCTAAGCCAATGCCATCGATGTCGGGCTGCTGCTCGAACAGCGCCTCGACCGCTTCCATCGGCACATGCCCTTCAATCCAGTATTGGCCAATTTCGATAGTGTGGCAGGAGCCCTGCCCGTAAGGCACACCCGCCTGCTGCTTCACCTCGCCCAGCTCAACGTTATCGATAATGGTCACATCAATGCCCAGCGCTTCCAAATGGCGAGCATACTCGTCACAACAGCCGCATTGAGGGTTTTTATAGAGTGTCGCTTCGGCAGGCAGCGCTGCCTGCGCGGCAGAAGCGCCCAGCATTAATGCACCAGAGACTAGCAGGGCCGTGGCTTTACGTTTCATAACCATCTCCTTTCACATGATTGGATGAACAAAAGCTTACAACCTATGGGTAACCCATAGGTCAAGCGCTCAACCTACCCTCGCAAACCGAAAAAGTTGACCTATGGGTGGCATTGGGTTCTAGGCTTGTGTGTAGGACAAGTAATAATTCACGAATAAGGAGGTGAATCATGGCATCGACGACCCAACGCAACGCACAGGTCTACCGGATGAAAACCGCCGAGCATATGTGTCCGTTCGGTTTGAAGACTGTCGACCTGCTCAAGCGCAAAGGCTATGCGGTTGACGACCACACCCTCACCTCCCGCGAGGAGATCGACGCATTTAAAGAGCGGGAAAGCGTCGATACCACGCCTCAAGTATATATCGGCGGGGAACGGATCGGCGGCTACGAAGCGTTGCGCGAGCACCTGGGGATGAGTGTTCCCAATGCCAAAGAGACTACCTACCGCCCGGTGCTGGCGATTTTTGCCGTCGCGCTGCTGATCGGCTTGGCGGTGAGCTGGGCGGCTCAGGGCACGCTGGTATCACCACGCTTGCCAGAGTACGCCGTAGCCACCGCCATGGTGCTGCTGGGCCTGCAGAAACTGCAGGATATCGAGAGTTTCAGCACCATGTTTCTCAACTATGACCTGCTTTCCCAACGCTATGTACCCTACAGCTACGTTTACCCCTACGCCGAAACGGCCGCCGGTCTTTTGATGCTGGCCGGCACGCTGATTTGGGTGGCCGCGCCGCTGGCGCTATTCGTCGGCACCGTGGGCGCGGTGTCGGTGTTCAAAGCGGTATACATCGACAAGCGCGAACTCAAGTGCGCCTGCGTGGGCGGCAACAGCAACGTACCGCTGGGCTTTGTCTCGCTCACCGAAAACCTGGTGATGATCGGCATGGGCCTGTGGATGCCGCTGCGCATGCTACTGGGCTAACATCGATTAGGAGCGGCTAAGCAGCGCCGTGACGCCCAGGGCCAGCCAACCGGCCATCAGCAGCAGCCCGCCGATCGGCGTCACGATGCCAACACTCAGCCCCGCCAGCGCCATCAGATAGAGCGAACCGGCAAAGGCTATGATGCCCAACGCCCATAGTGCCAGTACGACCTGCTGGCCAAGATGCGGGCGGTGGCTGCGCCAAGCCAGCACCGCGAGCATTGCTAGGGTGTGCCACGCTTGGTAGCGCACGCCAGTTTCCACGATATCCACCATGGCAGCACTGGTGCGTGCCGCTAACCCGTGGGCGGCGTAGGCCCCCAGCATCACCATAACTGCCCCTGAAAGCGCCACCACACACCACCACAGCCTGTCGCTTCGCTGCACGCTCTACTCCTTTTTACCCATGTTGGCGACGAATCGCCGCGCCGTTAATCATTGAGATATTCATGCTGTTGCATACCTTGCACGGGGCGAAACCGCTACAATAGGGGCCGTTTTGCCTCATCCACCAGGGTGCTTACTGTTTATGTCTACCCCCAATGAGTCGATACAGCTTACGCTCAACGGCGAACCCTACGCCATGACCGCTGGCCTCACCGCTGCTGATTTAGTGGAACAGCTTGGCCTTGGCGGGCGTCGTATCGCTGTCGAAATCAACGAACAGATTGTGCCCAAGAGCCAACTGGCCGCGACCCCGCTGGCCGCAGGCGACCAGATCGAAGTGGTCCACGCTATTGGCGGCGGCTAGCTGCCGGTGCTTTTTTAAGGAATCGCTATGACGCAACTGACCGATACACCGTTCACCATTGCCGGACGTGATTTTAGCTCCCGCCTGCTCGTAGGCACCGGCAAGTACAAAGACTTTACCGAAACCGGTGCTGCCATTGCCCAGAGCGGTGCCGAAATCGTCACCTTTGCCGTGCGGCGTACCAACCTTGGCCAAGATGCCGACGCGCCGAACCTGCTCGACGTTATCTCGCCCACGCAGTACACCCTGCTGCCCAATACCGCTGGCTGCTACAACGCGAAAGATGCCGTGCGCACCTGCCGCTTAGCCCGCGAGCTGCTGGATGGCCACAACCTCGTCAAGCTGGAGGTGCTGGGCGATGACCACACGCTCTACCCTAACGTGGTCGAGACGCTCAAAGCAGCCGAGACCCTGCTGGCCGACGGTTTCGACGTAATGGTGTACACCAGCGATGATCCGATTGTGGCACGAGAACTGGAAGCCATGGGCTGCTGCGCCATCATGCCGCTGGGCTCGCTGATTGGCTCGGGCCACGGCATTCAAAATCCGCATAACGTTCGCCTGATCGTGGAGCAGAGCAGCGTGCCGGTACTGGTGGATGCAGGCATTGGTACGGCCTCCGATGCCGCCATGGCCATGGAGCTAGGCTGCGACGGCGTGCTGCTCAACAGCGCTATTGCCCACGCCCGCGACCCGCTGCGCATGGCCAGCGCCATGAAGCTAGCTGTGGAGGCTGGCCGCGATGCGTTCTTGGCAGGCCGCATGCCGCGCCGCCAAAGTGCCGACCCCTCTTCGCCTTTTGCAGGCCGAATCAACGGCTGATACCGAGACACCATGACCGATACGAACGACACCGCGCCCGAGAGCAACACCACCGGCCCCGAAAGTGCCGATGCACCGCTGCACCGCCGTGGCATTAAAAGCTATGTGATTCGCGCTGGACGCATGACCCAAGCCCAACAACGCGGCCTGGAAGAAGTGTGGCCGCGCCTTGGGCTGACCATTGCCGATGGCCGCCAGGATTTAGACGCCCTGTTCGGTCGCCAAGCCCCCCGCGTGGTGGAAATTGGCTTTGGTATGGGCAACTCGCTGATCAAGCAGGCCGAAACCCACCCGGATACCGACTTTATCGGAATCGAAGTGCACGCCCCCGGCGTTGGCAAACTGCTCGATGAAGTGGATAAACGCGGCCTGACCAACCTGCGCGTTTACCGGGAAGACGCCCTGGCAGTGCTGGAGCAGTGCCTGCCCGAAGGCTCACTGACCACCCTGCAGCTATTCTTCCCCGACCCGTGGCCGAAGAAGAAGCACCATAAACGGCGCATCGTCCAGCCTGCGTTCGTGGAGCTGATTCGCACGCGCCTAAAGCTAGGCGGCACGTTCCACATGGCCACCGACTGGGAAGCCTACGCTGAGTGGATGGCGGAAGTGATGGAAGCCGCCCCCGGCTACGCCAACACCGCCACCGCCGAGACCGCGCCTTACGTGCCCCGCCCGGCCTTCCGCCCGCTCACCAAGTTTGAGGCCCGCGGCGAAAAGCTCGGCCACGGCGTGTGGGATCTGATTTACCGGCGGGAAGCGTAACGCTTACTCAAACGCCGTTAGCACAAAGCTGTCGCACTCGGTCACCTTCGCACACCACGCCTGCAGCCGTGGAAAGCGGTTCGGCCAATCAAAGGCCGGTAAGCGAAAGCTGAGGTAAGCCAGGGCGACAGCGACCACAATCGCCCCAAGCGTGCGCTGGGTATGACCAGCCAGCACGCTAGGGTGCGCATCCAGCGTGACCAGCGTGCGCTCAATCGCTTTTAACCGTCGGCTTCCTAACAGCGTCTCATCCACGTCTGGCCCGCCATGCTTACGGCCAATCACCACGTTGAACGCCGCCTCCATTAAGCCCTGCCCCAACCCCGCCAGCGCCAGGGTTTCCGCTAAACCATCCGTCGGTAGCAGCTTCGCGCCTTCGCCCACGGCATCCAGATACTGGGCAATCAGCAGCGATTCGGTTAGCACCTCACCGCTTTCCGTCACTAGCGTCGGAATACGGCTCAGCGGGGTAATCTTTAAAAGCTCGCTATCCGCTGCCCACGGGTCGCACCAACACAGCTCGGTGCGCTCCATTAGCTCTTTTTCATACAAGCACACCCGGACGACGCGGGCGTAGGGAGAAGAGGTATTGAGATAGAGCTGCATAGAGGCCTCGCTGATCGGTTACGTGCGCTTATCGTAAACCACCCGATGCAGCGTGCCGCTACCACTTTCGAAGGCGTCGATGTTGGCAAGGGTCGTCTCGGCGATATTAGTCAGCGCTTCTTGGGTAAAAAACGCCTGATGGCCGGTGATAAGCACGTTATGGAAGGTGGTCAGGCGCATAAACTGATCATCGTCGATCACCTTATGGGAGAGATCTTCAAAGAAGAGCTGCTCCTCCTCTTCGTACACATCCAGCCCTAAGTAACCAATATGGCCGCTTTTGAGTCCCGCGATAACCGCCTGGGTATCCACTACCCGCCCACGGCCCGTATTAATCAGCATGACGCCCTGCTTCATTTGGGCAATGGCGCTTGCGTTAATCAGGTGGTCGGTGTCGGGCGTGAGCGGGCAGTGCAGGGAAATGATGTCCGCCTGAGCGTAGAGCGACTCCAGCGATACATACTCCACAAACGGCTTAGCCTCAGGGTTTGGGTAAGGGTCGTAGGCCACGATGCGACAGCCAAACCCGTGCATGATATCGGCAAAGATGAGCCCAATATGGCCTGTGCCCACCACCCCCACGGTTTTGCCGTGCAGAACAACCCCAAGCAGGCCATCGAGGGCAAAGTTGCCCTCCCGCACCCGATTATAGGCCCGAAAGGTCATACGGTTCAGGCTCATTACTAGCGCCACCGCGTGCTCCGCCACGGCGTGGGGCGAGTAGGCAGGCACCCGCGCTACGGTGATTCCCAGCTGCTCTGCTGCGGCCAAATCCACGTGGTTAAACCCCGCCGAGCGCAGCGCCACTAGCCGAGTGCCGCCTTGGTGAAGCTGCTCCAGCACCGCCGCATCCAGGTGGTCATTCACAAATGCGCACACGCACTCAAACCCTGAAGCTAGCGGTGCGGTATCGGCAGTGAGCCGCGCGTCAAAAAAACTCAGCGAATGGCGCCCTGCAGCGTTGGCGCGGGTCAGAAACGTTTGGTCGTAAGGCTTAGCGCTAAACACAGCGATACGCATGGCGAAGGCTCCCAGCAATAGTGTCATCAGAATAGGCAATAGCCCCTATTATCTGCACAAATCTTGCGGAAAAAGCTTGGCTGGCATCAACAAAAGGTGTTTGGCGTTCTAGAAAAAAGAAAGCCGCTCCAAAGGGAGCGGCAAAAGACCGTGACTAGCAATGAGAGGGAGAAACCATGACAGGGTACCGGCGCTGAACTGCCTAGTCGCTGTCGTGGTTGCCAGCGGCTCATCAAACGCTGACAAACACAATATAATCATTCTCATTTACCTCGTCAACACAAATGCGAATACTTTTTATTTATTTTTATATCAGCTGACTAATTTGAGCCAAAACGGCAGCGTCAGCATGGCAAGCAGTGTTTGCCCGGTGATAATGGCCGCCATTAATTCCGCATCGCCGCCCAGCTGGCGGGCAAGGATGTATGCCGAGGTGGCCGTGGGTAGCGCAGCAAACAGCAGCGCGACGTCCCGGCTGACGGGGTCGAGCCCCAGTAGCCACGCTAACAGCAGTACACATGCTGGCATGCACAGTAGCTTAATGGCGTTAGTAGCAATCACCCCTCGGTCAATACGCAGCAGCGCCATGGGCTTAAGCGCGACCCCCACGGCCACTAGGCCCAGCGGTAGTGCTGCGCGTCCCAGTAACGTGACGGTATCTTCGCTCCAGCCGGGCAGGCCAACGCCGCTAAGATTCAGCCCAATCCCTGCCAAGCAAGCCAAAATCAGCGGATTTTTCGCCAGCGCTAGCGCGCTTTTACCCAGGCTTGCGCGACCCAGCGTGCCCGCCGCCACAAAGCTGGCCACGCACATAACGTTCACCACGGGCACCATCAGCGCCACGGCGACCGCAGCCGTTGTGGCCCCCAGCGAGCCATGCAGCGCTGCCGCCCCTGCCACGCCGACGTAGGTATTGAAGCGCACAGCACCTTGAAATACCGAGGTGAAGGCCGCTGGGTTTAGCCGTAACCCTGCACGGAAGTGCCATAGGGCTAGACCAAACAGGGCCATTGCCCCCAGCAGCGCCAGCGCTAATCGGCCTACGGGCACTTGACCCACATCAGCGGTAGCTAGGGTACCGACCAGCATGGCAGGAAACAGCGCAAAGTAGATCAGCCTTTCCATCTGCGCCCAAAAATCGACGCTTGGCCAGCGGCCATAGCCCAGGGCTGCGCCTAATAAAATCAGCAAAAACAGTGGCCCTAGTGCTCCGGTAATGCTCTCCATGATACGTCCTTATTAAGTGCGACATCCCAGCACAGCGACATCTGCGGGATAGCTGTTACCATAAAACGGATACCCTGAAACACACTTTCCCGCCTAATGGCCTGCGTAGCGACTATTCTGCCATGAAGAATTTGCCTAAACCTGTCGACGTTACGGGTTTTCCAGTGTTGAAAGCGCTTATCCTTATCACCGGCCTAGCGCTAGCCGCGTGCACATGGTACGTGTTTGCCAACTGGCTACGCGACGATAGCGATATTGTGTGGTTCTCCTCCAATGGTGAATGCAACTTGCACACTAGCCCTTGTTCAGCAACCCTGGGGGATAAGGGTCGTTTAACCTTAGCCATTGATGCCGATGGCCGCATCGAAGCGCTTGAAGTGCTGCCTTTAGATGTCGAGGTGGAAGGCGTCACCCCCAGCCAAGTGACGGTGGACTTTATTGGCCGTGGCATGGATATGGGTTTAAACCGCTTTGCGCTAACCGCCACTGCACCAGGGCACTTCCACGGCCAGGGCCAAGTTGGGGTTTGCACCCAGGAGGTTATGCCCTGGCGGGCACGGGTGGTGCTGGATACCCCCGACGGCAAGCTGGGTAGCTGGTTCGATTTCGACGTTACAAGGAGCTAAGCGCATGGCCGCATCCACCAAACGCAAACCGCTATGGCTCGGCCTGGGGGTGCTGGCCATACTGTTGTGCGTTACCGCCATCGGCCTTTACCGGTTTGGCATCGGCCAAAGCGACAGCGAGCCTGAAGGCGGCCCTATCGCCATGCCCTCTACCCAGGGCGACTTCTCCCTCACCCAGCTAAGCAATGACGAGATCGCCATTGTTTCCTTTGGCTACACCTACTGCCCCGATGTCTGCCCAATGAACCAAGCGGTAAAGCGCCAAGCGCTAGCGCAACTCAGCGATGCCCAACGTGATCGGGTAGTGCCCATCATGATTACGGTAGACCCAGAGCGCGATACGCTCGCCCGGATGAGCGAATACATGCAGTTCTTCGGCAGTGAGTTTATCGGTTTAGTGGGCAGCCAAGAGCAGCTCACCGATGTAGCCGAACGCTATGGAGTGATTTGGCGGCGGGTAGAAGCGCCGGAATCCGCCATGGCGTATACCATCGACCACAGCGCCTCGCTGTTTTTGGTCAATCGTAAAGGGGAGATTTTACAGCGGGTGCTCTACTCTCCAACGCCCCACGGCTTAGTGTCGGCGCTGGAGAGTGAGCTTGGCAGCTAATCCCCAAAAGGGTGCTAGCGTTACTCGGCCATTTCTGCCCGTGCCGCCCCTGTGTCGAGGGTGGCTTGCAGTTGATCCAGCATTGCCATAAATGCCTTTACCTGGGTGCCTTCTCGGGTGTCGTGCAGTGGATTGAGCTGCCAGGTACTTTCAGCGAAGCCCCACCAGTCCCAACACGCTTGCGGGTTAGCCATGCTGCTTTCGGCCTGGGGGTAAAGCACCACTTGGCCATGCTCAGAGGCCCAACGGTTTAAGCCACTGTAGCGCACAAATGTCTCACCGATGGCATCCGCATTCATCTGGCAGCCATGTAGCGCCACCGTTACCGGGCAGCCGCCCGCTTCGCAGGCTTCGGGCACAAACAGGTAGCCGGTATCGGCAAAGCCCTTTACTGCGAAGTCGGACTGGTCGAAGGCCAGCAGTTCCCCTTCACTAGCGTTAGCCTCGCGCTCGGGATAGAGCCAGGCCAGCATCTCTCCAGCCACGTCTTCGCCGCAGGCCAGTACATGGCTACCGCCGCCGTTGTGGCAATCACCCAGCGACTGTGGATCGATAGGGGCATCTTTTGGCATCGCAACCGGCCAGCCGTGCCCAGTGTTTTCCCGCTGCACGTAGCGCAGCTGCTGCTCTGGGTTTGCCAGCCAGCGCTGCCACTGCTGGGCAAGCAGGTCGCCCAATGCGGGTGAGACCGTCTCATCTGCATCGCCATGCCATACAAAGGCGCGTAGCTGACCCAGCGCCTCCTGGCTGCCCACCTGGCCCAGTTCAGCGTAACGCTCACGCCGCTGCTCCAGCTCCTCTGGGGACGGCAGGCCACGGCGCGTCATCATGCACTGGTTAAGGGCTAGGCTTAGCGCCCCTTGGGCACAGCTCCAGGGGCCTGCAGCCAGCACGCCAACTCCGCTAAAGCGCTCAGGCCAGGCGACCGCCAACTGGGTTGCCATATAGCCCCCCGAGGAGACACCCACCACGCTGGCTTGCTCGCTAGCAGCCCCCAACGCGGGCAGGCCCGGGGGCGCTTCCTGGGCGAGGGCAGCGCTGCTGCCCAACACGATAAGCGCGGCCATAAGGCGGCGCTGACGTACAGCCATACCCATGATTTACTCGATGCCTAGCAGTTCAACACGGAACGTGAGCATTTCATTGGGGCCAATCGGGCCTTGGCCGCGCTCGCCATAGGCAAGATCAGCGGGAATGTAGAGCATCCAGCTATCGCCAACGCTCATAAGCTGTAGGGCTTCCTGCCAGCCTTCAATGACTTGGTTAACCTGGAAGCTCACCGGCTCACCACGCTCAAAGGAGCTATCAAAGACGGTACCATCCAGCAGCATGCCTTCGTAGTTCACCTCTACGGTGTCTTCCGGCCCAGGCATCGCGCCGTCACCCGATTCAAGCACTTCGTACTGCAAGCCAGACTCGGTCACCTCGACTTCATCGCGCTCGGCATTTTCAGCCAAAAACGCCTGCCCCTCTTCCAGGTTTGCCTGGGCAAGCTCAGCGGCCTGCTGCTCGCGAGCCTCCATGGAGCGCTGCTGGAAAGCCATCAGCGCTTCCATCATCTCCTCTTCACTCAGCGCCAGCTCGTTGCCTTCGAAGACATCGCGCATACCATCGGTAAAGGTATCAATATCCAAATCTTCAATGTCCGCCTGCATACTTTCGCCTAGCGTGACGCCCAGGCTGTAAGCGAGACGCTGCTCGTCGGTTTCTGGGGCAGCGGCGGCAAACGGAGCCACCAGTAGAAGGCCGGTGAGCGCGGTAGAAGAGAGTAGTGCTTTCATGAAAAAACCTTATCCAGCGGCGCAGCGCGCCAAATGTTGTTGAGTGTCTCAAAGACTAACACCCACCGCTTCAGGCTGCATTACCTGAAACGGTGGGTGTTATTCAGACCACGAAGGAGCCTGGAGGTTTAACGAACGCTACACCACCAGGGTGGGGCAGTGGGCAGCCCCCGCCACGCGCTGAGATACGCTACCCAACAGCAGGTTTTTCTCGCCATTGGTGCCCTGGGCACCAATCACAATCAGGTCGCACTCACGCTTGCGGGCAAAGCGCACGATAGTGCGGGAAGGTCGCCCGCCTTTGACAAAGGCGCGCACCCGCACGCTATCGGCACCTAGCTCAATAGCACGCGCTTTAGCATGCACGGCAATTTCCGTGGCGTACTCTTTGAGCGCATCATCAGGAAGATCGAGCCTGTTGGGGCGCACCATAGAGAGCGACGCTTCCAGCAAGCTGTGGTGCTTAAACACGCACAGCAAATACAGCTCTGCACCGGTTAGCATGTGCAGGCCAACCGCTTTCTCCAGCGCGTCGATGGCTCCCTTGGAGCCATCGACCGGGACCAAAATGCGATTAAACATCTGTGTTCTCCTTGTGACTGCTTAACGGAAGGCAACATCACGCAGGAACAGCGCAATTTGCGGGAACATAATCAGCAGCGCCGCCGCCAGGATTAGCATAAAGATAAACGGCGGAGTGCCTTTGATCACCTCCCAGTAGGGGCGCTTGAAGATCGCAATGGCAGTGAAGATGTCACAGCCAAACGGTGGCGTTGCAGAGCCTATCGCCACCTGCAACGTAATCAAAATACCCACTAGCACGGGGTCTAACCCGGTCGCTGCGATGGCAGGTGCAAAAATGGGCGTTAACACCAGAATCACAACGATAGGGTCAACGAACATACAAGCCACAAAGAACGATACGCAGATAGCAATCAGTACACCGGTTGGCCCAGCGTCGTTAACGCCTACGGCTTCTAAGATGGCCTGGGGAATCTGCGCAAAAGAGATAATCCACGAGAACCCGTTACCTACGGCCACCAGAATGAAGACGACGGCAGTAATCAGACCCGTCGATTTGGCAATTGCATAGATATCGCTCATTTTCAGCGAGCGAAATACCACAAACTCCAGCAAGATTGCGTAAAGTACACAGGCTGCTGCCGCTTCAGTGGGGCTAAAGATACCACCGTAAATACCCCCCACGATAATAACGGGAAACCCCAACGGCCAGAGCGCTTTTTGCACGGCGGTGGCACGCTCTCTCCAGCTAGCACGCGCCTCGGTGGGGACATCTTTTACGATCGCATAGATGATGCAGTAGACCGAAAACATAAGCAGAATCAGCAGTCCAGGACCAATCCCAGCAATAAACAGCTCACCGATGGAGGTGCCCGAGATAACCCCATAGATAATCATGCCGATACTTGGGGGGATCAAAAAGGCAATATCACTGGCATTGATAATCAGTGCCAGGGTAAAGGGATCAGAGTAGCCCGCTTTCAGCATCTTCGGGCGAAGCGGCGAACCCACGGCCACCACCGTTGCCTGCGTAGAGCCAGATACTGCCCCAAACAGAGTACAAGAGGCAGCCGTACTGACTGCCAGCCCACCTTTAATATGGCCGATAAATGACATCACCATATCAATCAACCGGTTAGCTGACTGCCCGCGGGTCATAATATCGGCGGCCAGAATAAACATCGGCACAGCAATCAACGACGCAGGGCGGATACCTGCCATCATCTGCTGGATCAACGTATCCATCTGGCCAAAGCCGTTAAACATCATATAGAAGCCGATCACTGCGGCAGTGATCAGCGGGATCATCATTGGAAAGCCCAGCAGCAGCAGGGCAATCATGGTGACTACCATTATCGTTGTCATAGCGTTCCCCTAGGGTGCATTCCCTGCCTTACACTTCAGTTTCGGTGTCTTTATAACCATCCACTACCCCAGTTGAGAGATACACATCTCGGGTAGTGAGGTTCTTAATTGCGGTCAACATGTATTGAATGCCAGTAATCAGAAAGCCCATGGGCACCCAGATGTAAATAATCCACACAGGTAGGCCCAAGGCAGGCAGTACGCGCCCCTTGCTGTAGAGATCAAGGATGTACACCACCGAGTAATACAGCAGGAAAAACATCACTAGCGAGGTAAAGAACGCAATGCCGATCATTAGCACTTTGCGGCCACCTACCGGAAGTGCATCGTAAATAGCTGACATTCGAATATGTCGGCCATGGCGGGCAGCGTAGCCAATTCCCGCAAAGGTAATCATGATGATCAAAATACGGTTCAGCTCACCCGAGAACATAATGCTATTGCCAAATATGAAGCGAGCAATAACATTGGTGACCGTATTCAGCGCCATTAGCAAAACCCCCATCGCCAGTATGACGGCCTCGATTTTGCTAATTACAGTGTCGACCACCCCTAGAATACCGGGTAAACCGGAGCGGTAGTTCTTTTCGGACTCTTCTTCGGACATGGCCGTTCTCCTCTTAATGCAGCGTAGCCGCTAGCTGTTTAGCATAGCGCTCTTCCCTTCACTGACTACCGAACGGAGTATGTTCGGCCTTGCTCATTTTGTAGCGTAATGGGTAATGACTCTTTTCGCTTCAACGCTGGATATACGTAGATTTTTCTGTGTTATGCCGCCGGAAAGCGCATTTTTTTGTAACCGGCGGAGTACCCTCAGTTTATATGTCTTGCCATGAGCACTTGAAAATAAAAAGGGGGCAGCGCTGGCTGCCCCCTTTTGTGATGTCACTTCATTACAGCAAAGCTGCTAACCCGTGCATCACTTGTTACTGACGGCTTCAAGGTCTGCCTTGAACTGCTGCAGAAGCTCTTCACCACGCTCACCTGTCATTTCAAGGAACGCATCTTCCACCTGCGGAGCGCGCTCACGGAACGCTTGAATCTGCTCTTCGTTCAGGCGTGTCACAGTTACTTCATCCGACGCTTCCTGAATCTTAGCCAGCGACTCATTGGCGAGGCCTTTGATGTGCTCAATCGTGTGGTCGTAAGCCGCGTTGGCCGCTTCCTGTACCAGCTCTTTATCTTCGTCAGACAGGCCTTCGTAGAAGTCCTGGTTGGCCATCATGGCAGTCGTAAACCAACCATGGCCAGTGAATGTCAGGTGCGGAGACACTTCATACAGACCACCGGATTCGATCCAGAAAATCGGGTTTTCCTGGCCGTCGATAATACCGGTTTGCAGGCCGCCATACACTTCGCCCCAGGGCAGCGGGGTCGGCGTTGCACCGAAGGCATCGTAGGTTTCCGACAGCAGCGGGTTGGTCATGGTGCGGATTTTCTTGTTATCCAGGTCTGCCGGCGAGCTAATCGGCTCGTCGGTGGTGACTACCATTTCACCCTCTGGATACATCTTCAGCAGCTCAAGACCCTGCTCCGCGTACAGCTCCGGGAACATTTCGTTGATCGCCTTACTCTCGTCGAAGAACTCCAGTACGGTGTCTTCGTCGGTCGGCAACAGGTAAGGGATAAAGAAGATTTGCGCTTCTGGAATCAGCGCGCCAGTGAAGCCAGGCGACTGGTTAACGAACTGAAGGATGCCGTTTTGCGTCTGCTCCATGATGTCGTCAGACTCACCGAGCTCGCCAAAGCGATACACTTGCACCGAGTGGTCGGAGTTCTCTTCGATGTACTCTTTGAACGCATACGCGAACACATCCTGCACATCGCCTTCATACTCTTCGTGAGCATAACGCCAGTTATCCGCTTGAGCGGTAGCGCTCAGACCCAACAGCAGAGCACCGACGCTCGCTGTTGTCATTAACTTAGTGGTCATTGAACGAGTCGAAACAAACTTGCTTGCCTTCATGCAGAGTTCCCCTAGCTGTGGTACGCGCGCCTTGCGGGTGCGCAAGGATCTAATTTTTGTCTATCCCGTGCTGAGTAGCTCTTGATGAGTAGCTCTTGAGCTCAGCCGCTAACACTCAGAAACGTTTTTCATTGCTGCAGGTTAGCGGGTGAGCACCAACGCGGGCAATGCAAAAACAGCCTAACTGCAGGCTAGCGTGGTGATTCACAGCGGTCAAGCTGACCAGATAAGACGGTCAATGCCCTCTGGGCCTCCTTGTCTACGCCTCTTACCTGCTTAGGAAGGGGGGCAAGTGGTCGTGAAAACAGCATATCTTGCAGCCACTGAGCAACATTATGCTGACTTATGTCGCTTTTTATTAATCGCTCCTCCTGATCAGAAAGCGTTAACGCCCACTGTTGCCAACGTTGAAGGTTTTCACGTTCGGCTTGTATTTCAGCAGTTTGTAGCGTTTTACGCAGTGTGCTGATGGATTCGCTATGGGCAGCTTGAGATTTTAAGTCTCGACGCAGTTGGCGCAGCGTGGCCGTCACCTGCTGTTGCCAGCGGTGGCGTTCCTCACGAATCGCTGCCAGCGCGCCAGGTTCCGCCTGCAAGCCGTGGTGGTAGAGCCAACAGTGAAACAGCAGCTCGCAAACATCCACCCCCGCGTCATCCTGCAGGGTAAGACAGGCCTGCTCAACGCCGGGCTGAGCATAGAGCGCCAGCGCAAAATCCCACAGCGGTCTCTGCTGCAAGCGCTGCAATCGGTTAGAATCGCGCATTGGTTTACCCACTTTTTTCGGGAGAAAACATGATCGCACTGCGCCAAGTCGCCCTGCAACGGGGAACGCAAACGCTCCTAGAAAGCGCCGACCTTACGCTACATAACGGTGTAAAGGCCGGCATTATCGGGGCTAACGGTGCCGGTAAGTCGAGCCTGTTTAAGCTTCTATTGGGCGAGCTAGGCCCCGACCAGGGCGATGTGGAGATGAGCGGTGGCCAGCGGATCGCCCACATGGCCCAGGAAGTGGAGGCGCTAGACCGCCCGATTGTGGAGTACGTGCTAGATGGCGACCACGCCCTGCGCCAGGCCGAAGCGGACCTACAGGCCGCCCGCGATGCCGGGGACGCCCACCGGGAGGCGGAGCTGCATGGGCTGATCGAAACGCTGGATGGCTACAGCGCGGAGTCCCGCGCGGCGCAGCTGCTGGTGGGGCTGGGCTTTGTGCAGGCGGATCTGACCCGCCCGCTTTCTGACTTCTCCGGTGGCTGGCGGATGCGGGTCAATCTCGCCCGCACGCTGTTTATGCCATCAGACTTGTTGCTGCTCGATGAGCCCACCAACCACCTGGATTTGGATGCCCTGCTGTGGCTGGAGCAGTGGCTAACCCGCTACCCCGGCACGCTGCTGCTGATCTCCCACGACAGGGACTTCCTGGATGCAGTATGCGACCACATCGTGCACATGCACCACCAAACGCTGGAGCTGTATCGGGGCAACTACTCCCGTTTCGAGCGCACCCGGGCGGAAAAGCTCGCCCTGCAGCAGGCGGAAGCCGCTAAACAGCAGGCACGACGCGAAGAGATCGAGCGCTTTATCGCCCGCTTTAAAGCCAAAGCCACCAAAGCCCGCCAAGCCCAAAGCCGCGTGAAGATGCTGGAGCGCATGGAAGATATTGCCATGGCCCACGTGGATTCACCCTTCCACTTTACCCTGCCTGCCGCCGATAAAACCTCCCATCCGCTACTGGTACTAGACCAAGCCACCCTGGGCTATCGCAGCGAGGCTGGCGACGTAGCACAGCTCGATCACGTGAACATTACGCTGCTACCCGGTAGCCGTATTGGCCTGTTGGGCCCCAACGGCGCGGGCAAGTCAACACTGATCAAGTCATTAACCGGCGAACTTGCGCTACTGAACGGCAAACGGGTGCCCGGCGAGCACCTCGCCATCGGCTACTTTGCCCAGCATCAGTTGGAGGGGTTGGACGTCACCACCACGCCGTTTGTCCACGTACAGCGGCTCTCTCCCACCGCCAGCGACCAGGAGATCCGCAACTTTCTGGGTGGCTTTGGCTTTAAAGGCGACGATGCCTTCGGTGAAGTCGCCACCTTCTCCGGCGGTGAAAAAGCGCGGCTGGCGCTGGCGCTGGTGGCCTGGCAAAAGCCCAACCTGCTGCTGTTGGATGAGCCAACCAACCACCTGGATTTAGAGATGCGCGAGGCGCTTACCGAAGCGCTGGCGGGCTTCGAGGGCACAGTCATTCTGGTTTCCCACGACCGCCACCTGCTGCGTGCCACGGTGGATGAGTTTTGGCGGGTAGCCGACCACCGGGTCGAGCCTTTCGACGGCGACCTGGAGGATTACCGGGCCTGGTTGAAAGCGCGCTTGGAAGAGAACCGCCGGGACGCCCGTAGTGAAAAAAACGAGCGCCAAGGTCAGCAGCCCAGCGGCGACCGCAAAGCCACCCGCAAAGCTGCTGCAGAGCTACGCGAAAAGCTGCGCCCGCTGAAAAAAGAGCGCGACCAGGCTGAAAAGAGCATGGAAAAAGCGCAGCAGGCGCTTGAGGAAGTCGAAGCCGTCCTCGCTGACCCTGAACTCTATACCGACAGCGCCCGTAAGGCAGAGCTGACCCAAGCACTCGCCAGGCAGGCGGAGATTAAAGCGCGCCTGGATGCCGCCGAGCAGACGTGGCTCGCCGCAGAAGAGGCGTTAGAGACCATGGAAGCCGAGCTACTGGCCAGCGAAAACGCCTGATGGGCCCTAGCTCTCTAGTAGGAAGGTGACCGGCCCATCGTTGACCAGGGCAACCTGCATATCCGCGCCAAACTGCCCGGTGGCAATATGGGGCCAAGCGGCACGGGCTTGGACTACCAGGTAGTTAAACAGCCGCTCCCCTTCGGCAGGCGGGGCGGCACTAGAGAAGCTGGGCCTCAGCCCCTTGCGGGTATCGGCAGCCAAGGTGAACTGCGACACCAGCAGCAGCCCGCCTTCGGCCTGCTGCAGGTTGTGGTTCATCTTACCCGCCTCGTCGCTAAACACGCGGTAGTGCAGCAGCTTGTGGAGCAGTTTATCGGCGTCCGCCTCGTTGTCGCCTTTCTCTACTCCTATCAGTGCCAGCAGCCCATGCTCGATGGCACCGACGCTGCTGCCTTCCACCGTGACACTGGCGCTCTTAACCCGTTGAATCAGTGCTTTCACGCTTGCCCCTTCGTCCGTTCATTAGGCGTTGCTGAAAAGGCAAAGTGTAACCGCAGGGGGGCGCTGGCCCAAGCGAGTTCAATCCCAACAAGCTCACTCCCAGCTAGTTTCACCCCAACTAGTTTAATCCCAACAATGCATCGCGGAAATCTTCGCCTAGCGGGCGCTCGCCAAGCCAGATACCAAACATCGCGCTGGCAAACTCGGCGCTGTTATCTTCATAGAGCGTTTCGCCATTGAGTGCGAGACGCAGCTGCTCGCCATCCCAACTCAGCAGGTAGCGGTCGCCGGGCACCACATCCCGATACTGCTGATTCAACTGCTCCAGGTTCTCTTTCACCTGATTGAATTCGTATAGCGTTAACGAGTCGCTAAGGGTTTTCTCCGTCGCTTCGGCAAAGTCTTCGGCGGCAATCTCATGGAAGTAGGCCAGCTCCAACCGGCGAGGCACATCGCTGAGCGGTTGGGGCTCTCGCTCTCCTTCCAGTTGATAATAAGCGCCCGCATAGGCGGTCCAGATCATATAGCGAAACACGCCGCTCCCCAGCAGGGTATAGCGCTGGCCGTTCCCTTCCACTACGCGGTCAAAGCGCTCGCCCCGTTCGGTGACGCTACTGGCGGTGGCGCTAGTGGCAGAAAGCGCAGCACTCAGCAGCAGCGCCGCCACCAGCAGCGTCCTTGTGTTGCGTCGTTGCACGGTGGATACCTCCCACGTTGACTTGGATAGAAGGGCCTTCGCTATACATACCCAAGCCATTTATAAAAGTTCCGTACAACAAGGTGGTCGGTAACTCATCCTTCACCAAGGGCGACAAAACATAAGATCGCAATGGGGTTCGCTCAGCAGCATTTCGGTTAACGGATTAGGTTGGTGCGGCCGACTGCGGCTGCCCAGCATGACCAACTCCGGCGAGTGTCGCTTGATGTAGTCGTGCAGCACATCGCAAGGCTGGCCCGGTTCGAGCACCAGCTCGATCTCCGGCACGCCGTCCAGCGTCCGTAACAGGCTTTCCACTTCGTTATCCAGCGCTTCCCGCAGGCGGGCGACTTCATGGTCGCGCCATTGGGCATAAAATGCCTGGCTCCCTAGTTCTCGCTCACCGGGCAAACTCCAGGCGTGCAGCAGCGTGAGTTTTGCCTCAGGAAAGCGAATCAGCGCTTCTTTCAGGGTTTGCCGGGCGGTGAGCGAGAAGTCGATAGGCACTACGATATGCTCCCACGCCTGGGTCGGCAGATAGGAGGCTACCACCACAGGGCACGGTGCGCTACGTAACACACGCATCAGGGTGGTGCCGTAAAGCAAGTCTTTTTGGCCGCGCTTGCGGTGCATTCCCAACACGATAAGCGAGGCCTGCCGCTCGTGGGCTTCCCGCACAATTTCCGTATGGGGTTCCCCCACCACCGTTTGAATCATCAGTGGTGGCAGCTCCAGGGCGTAATCTTCCCGTAGGTCGGTGAGCGTCGCGCTAATGTCGTCATTTACCGCACGCTCTAGGTCATGAAGCATACGGTGCGGCAGGTAGGGGTCAAGCACGTGGATAGTGTCGAGCTGGACGCCCTGCTGGTGGGCTAAACGCAGCGCGCGGGCAAAGGCCGCGCGGTTTTCCTGGGAGAGATCCGTGGCAAACAGCAGCGTGCGGGACATGGGCAGCTCCTTGGCCGAACAGTTCAGCCTAGACGGCAAACAAACAGGCACCCTTCAGCATGGTGCCCGTCTGCTTATCCCGCAAGGAGACTCTTCGCCCTGCCCTTCAATCCCCTTTCCCCACTTTTTTCCAACTTTTGCTAATACGGCGGCAGCAGTTTTACCACCAGGCATGGAAATGGTGTACTGGGCCGCGCCCTTTGCCAACGCTTAAGCGGTGGCTGGCCGCTAGGGCATCATAGAGCCACTGCTTCGCTTCGGTGATGGCTTGCTCTGGTGCGGCCGCATCGGCCGCTTCCGGTAGCTTTGCTAAGCAAGCAGCAATCGCCGACGAGAGCGCGCAGCCCGTGCCATGCAGGTTCTCGGTGGCAATGCGCGAGGCGGGCAGCCACTGGTGGCCGTGTGGGGTGGCCAGCAAATCCGGGCAGGTATCGCCCCGTAAGTGGCCGCCTTTTAGCACCACATAGGGGGCGCCTAGTGCCACCAGCTTGGGCAGCAGTGCCTCCATATCGTCCAAGCTGGCGGGAGGTGGTGAATCGAGCAGTACGGCCGCTTCCGGCAGGTTGGGGGTAATCACATCCGCTAGCGGTACCAGGATATCCTTCACGGCGCGGATACCGGCATCATCTACCAGGATATCGCCGCTCTTCGCCACCATCACCGGGTCCAGCACAATCCAGCGGGGGCGCTGCTGGCGCAACACGTCGGCGATCACTTCGGCCACGTCGCGGCTGGCCACCATGCCGATTTTCACCGCATCAATAGTGACATCGCTTAACAGGTGTTCAAGCTGCTGGCGAATCGCCTGGGGTGAAACAGGGTACACGGCCGCCACACCGCAGGTGTTCTGCACGGTTAACGCGGTAATTACGCTGGTGCCATAAGTACCGAGCGCAGAAAACGTTTTGAGATCGGCTTGAATGCCTGCGCCACCGGAGGGGTCAGAGCCTGCAATGGTGAGCACATTACGCAGGCGGGGCTCGGTAGAGCTAGGGCTAGACATGAGGCTTGTAGACACGGGGCTTGTAGACATAGAGTTCCTTACGAGGCAGAACAGTATCTGCTCTAGGATACCCAAGCAGCGGTGTTCACGCTGATTTAATCGCAGCCCTATCGCCTGAGCCAGTCTTTCTTAACAAGAAGGCCGCCCGAAGGCGGCCAGGGTGTAGCACAGAGGGCATGTAGGACCCCACTCCTTACTGAGTGGTATCACCGTCCGGGTTACGGGCGTTGTAGTACGCCTGCTCGGAGATCGCGTGGTAATCCTCAACCTTATCCTGGAAGGCACGGTAAGAGTCGTAGATCCGGGTCGCTAGCTCGCTGGAAGCGGCGAGTTCTTCCACAACATCTGCAGAGTGCTCGCGGGCTTGGGCCAGCACGTCGTCAGGAATGCGGCGCAGCTCCACCTCATGCTCGTTGACCAGCGTTTCCAACGCGTCGTTGTTACGGGCGGTGTACTCGTCCAAGACGCTCTGGTTCACATCGCTGATCGCCGTACGCAGAATCGCTTGCAGGTCAGCGGGCAGCTCGGCCCAGGCCTCTTCATTGACGATCGCCTCAAACATTACCGTCGGCTCGTGCCAGCCGGGGTAGTAGTAGTAATCAGCGGCTTGGTGCAAGCCAAAAGCTAAATCGTTGTAAGGGCCGATCCACTCGGTGGCGTCAATGGCGCCAGACTGCAGCGAGGTGAAGATCTCACCGCCCGGCATGTTCACAATCGCCACGCCCATGCGGTTCATTACCTCGCCGCCTAAGCCCGGCATGCGCATTTTCAGGCCTTCAAGATCAGCTACTGAGTTGATCTCTTTGTTGTACCAGCCGCCCATCTGCACACCGGAAGCCCCGGCGACCAGTACATCGACACCGAAATCATCGTACAGCTCGTTCCACAGCTCCATACCGCCGCCGTAGCTGAGCCATGCATTCATTTCTTGAGCATTCATACCAAACGGTACAGCAGCAAAGAACTGTGCCGCAGGCGCTTTACCTTTCCAGTAATAGGAGGCGGAGTGGCCTAGCTCGGCAGTGCCGTCAGCCACGGCATCAAAGACTTCAAACCCAGGTACGAGCTGGCCTGCGCCAAAGACTTCGATCGTCAGGCGGCCGTCTGACATCTCTTCCACTAGCTGGGAAAGCCGCTCAGGACCTTGGCCCACACCAGGGAAGTTTTTCGGCCAGGAGGTAACCATCTTCCAACGGAAGTTATCTTGCGCCTGGGCTTGGTTATCAAAGCTTGAAACCACCAGCAAGCTGGCGGAAAGAGCGGTCGTCATGGCGATGGCGACAGGTAAGGCGTTAGCTTTCATGCATTAACCCTCTTGCTTCAGTTATTGCTGTTATGGGTAGGGAATCACCGCCTAACGGGAAGTCAGGCGGTTTTGTTACAAGCTTGTATGACTGCAGCTTGGCTCCTTTTAGTTAAGGTTGCCACTCCCTTGCGTTGATAGCAGGGTTATTTTTCAACCCAGCAACACTAAAACTGCGTCGGTAGCCACGTCGCCAGCTGGGGGAAGAATGTCAGCATCAGCAACATACCTAACTGCATCAAAATAAACGGAATAACGCCACGGTAAATGGCCGAGGTGGGCACAGATGGCGGCGCTACTCCGCGCAGATAAAACAGTGCGAAGCCAAACGGCGGTGTCAGGAACGACGTCTGCAGGTTAATGGCAATCATAATACCCAGCCAGATTGGATCTAGCCCCATCGCTAGCAAAATCGGCCCGACAATCGGCACCACGACAAAGGTGATTTCGATAAAGTCGAGGATAAAGCCGAGCAGGAAGATCACCAGCATAACGATAATCGTCGCGCCAACCACACCCCCTGGCATGCCCTCAAACAGCTCGGTGACCATGTGCTCACCGCCGTAGGCGCGGAAGACCAGCGAAAACAGCGCCGCGCCGATCAGAATCAAAAACACCATGGTGGTGACGTGAGTCGTCGAGCGCAGCACCTCTTTCAAGGTAGCCCAATCCAACTGGCGATAGGCTAATGCGAGCACCAGCGCGCCAAAGGCCCCCACGGCCGAGGCTTCGGTGGGCGTAGCAAAGCCGCTAAGAATCGAGCCAAGCACGGCAACAATCAGCACCACCGGCGGCACCAAGCCTTTGAGCAGCAGGATACCCAACCCCGAGGTGTGGCCAAGCTCGGCCATTAACTCTTCGCGGTCCGCTGCTGGCGCCATACTGGGACGGAAAAACGCCACCAAGCCCACGTAGATCATGTACATGACGACGAGAATCAAACCCGGTACCAGCGCGCCCATAAACAGGTCGCCAACCGAAACCGTTTTTGGGCTGAAAATGCCCATATCCAGCTGCGCCTGCTGGTAAGCGGAAGAGAGCACGTCTCCCAGCAGTACTAGCGCAATAGAAGGCGGAATAATCTGACCGAGCGTGCCGGTGGCGCAGATGGTACCCGTAGCCAGTGACGTGCTATAGCCACGCTTCAGCATTGTCGGTAACGACATCAGGCCCATAGTGACCACCGTGGCCCCCACAATGCCTGTAGAGGCCGCCATCAGCATGCCCACTAGCGTCACGGAAATGCCCAGGCCGCCGCGCATGGAGCCAAACAGCAGCGCCATGGCATCCAGAAGTGTCTCGGCTACCTTGGACTTCTCTAATAGCACGCCCATCAACACAAACAGCGGCACCGCCAAGAGCGTCTGGTTGGTCATAATGCCGTAGAGCCGGTTCGGTAGGGCGGCGAGATACCCACTATCAAAGTTGGCATCTACACCAATCGCTTCCAGGCCCATGCCCATGCCTGCAAACAGTAGCGCGGTGCCCGCCAGCGAAAGCGCTACAGGGAAGCCGAACATCAGCACAACGCAGATGGCGGCAAACAGAATCAGTGGCATAAATTCGAGCATCAAACACGCTCCTCAAGATGATTATCTTCAGCGGATGGCGGCGTTATCCGCCCGGTGAATACATAGCCATTGCGCACGACTTCGATCAGCCCTTGAATAATCATCAAGACCGCGAACACCGGAATCAGTGTTTTCAGTGCGTAAACAGCAGGAATGCCACCGTAATCTGAGGAGGTTTCCATAATTCGCCAAGAGTTGACGACATAGCCAAAACTCGAGGCAATGATAAATAGCATCACCGGGATCAGCAGCAATACGATGCCTAGAATATTCACCAATGCTTGCCGACGAGGCGTCATACCGCGATAGAAGATATCGACGCGCACATGGCCATCGTGGCGAAAAGTGTAAGCAGCGGCGAGCATAAAGACACTGGCGTGCATATACATCACCAGCTCTTGCATAAAAATGCTATTCACACTGAAGGCATAGCGAAGCAGTACAATCGCGAACTGAATCAACATCATGATGATGATCAGCCACGCAAGGGTACGCCCGAACCACTCCGAAGCGCGATCCAGCGCCCCGATAAACGCAGGTAGTTGTGTTGTATCCGACATGGAAGTGTCTCGTGTAAAACAGCTAAGGGGAGTCAGCGCCCCAGACAATAGCGCATATGCGCCGACAATGCAGCGTCCAGCGAGCGTTTGGCGGGCTTATTGTTAAACGTTTGAGCGAATCGCAGCGAGACACGCTGCAGGCAGTGGTAGATCTACCGCAATGGGCAGATGGTCGGAGAATAGGTGATCTAACACGCGTACATCCGCTGCCTCAAGCGTTTGCGAGAGCAAGATATGATCTAGCGCACGGCGCGGCTGCCAGGAGGGGTAGCTAAGCAGTGGTTTAACGGGGTGCAGCGGTAACGAGGTGCTAAACCGCTCGTGGGCATGGAGCTGCTCAGGCGTGCAGTTTAAGTCACCCATGACCACCACATGGCGCAGCGGTTCAATAATCTCGCTTAGGTAGTTGAGCTGACGCACGCGGCCACGGTGGCTAAGCGCCAAGTGGGCGACAAAAATATGTAGTGCATCGGGGCCTTCACCATAGCGCACATGAATAGCACCGCGCCCTGGCAACATACCAGGTAACCGATGCTCTTCAATATAGCTTGGGGTTAAACGTGAAAGTAGCCCGTTACTGTGCTGGGCAAATTGGCCTAAATTACGGTTAAGCTGCTGGAAGTAGTGGGGAAACCCAGCCTGAGTGGCTAGGTACTCCACTTGATTCACACGGCTGGAGCGAAAGCTACCGCCATCCACTTCTTGTAGCCCCACCACGTCGAACTGCTCTAATACACTCCCCACCAGCGCTAAACGCTTCAGCCGCTGGGGGTGCGGCAGCACATGCTGCCAGCTCCGCGTGAGGTAGTGATGGTAGGCAGATGTTTGAATACCCACCTGTAGATTAAACGTTAACAGCCGGATGTGGCCGCGCTCCATTAACGCGGAGGTGGGTTGGGACGCAGGCGAACGCGGTTGTCTGCCCGTGTGGCCGTGTTCAAGCACCGTTACTGTGCGCGCTCGCTGCGGACTTTTTCGATCAGCGCGTCGGCGATTTGCGGCATGTTTTCCAGGCTGCCGGCCGTCTGCGGCGATACTAAGTAGCGGCCATCTACGATCAGCGCAGGCACGCCCATCAGGCGCATTTCACGCATACGGCTGTTGGCCTTGTTGACATCGCTACGCACGCTGAAGGCGGTGAGCGCCTGCTTGGCCTCCTCTTCGCTAACGCCATAATTAGAGAAAAACTCGGCGATGTCGTCCGCCTCGGTCAGCGAACGGTCGTCCTGGTGAATAGCATCGAAGAAATCTTGGTGCAGCTCTTCTTCAATGCCCAGCGACTGGGCCGCATAGAAAGCTGTGGCGTGGGTATTCCAATCGCCGCCCATGGTAGCTGGCATTTTGACAATGCTGACGTCGTCATCGAGGGTTTCGTACCACTCATTCACCGGCGTTTGTAGCCGATAGCAATGCGGGCAACCAAACCAGAACGCTTCGGTCACTTCAACCTGCCCCTCGTCTACCTGAGTAGCCACTGGCGGTTCAATCAGCGTGTAGTGCTGGCCTTCTACCAGCTCTTGGGCGCTTACTGCGGCAGACAAGCCAAGACCGGCCAATGCGACCATCAACGTTTTCAACATAGCGAGAACTCTCCAAAAAGCAGGCCAATAGAAGTGAGCGTGTGACCGTTAGCGCGGTGAACAGGTTCCCCATCCTGCTGATATTTCACAGGATGGGGAGGCCAGCGGCAGGGAAGTTAATGCAGGCCTAACACGTAGTTGGCCACGGCTTCCATATCCTGGTCGCTCATTTTGGAAGCGATATCGCCCATGATGTTGTTCGGGCTGTTAGCACGCTCACCTGAAGCAAACGCTTGCAGCGTAGAAACGGTGTACTGTGGGTGCTGACCGGACAGGCCGGGATACACCGCACTGCCAATGCCTACCCCGGTGGGCGTATGGCAGGCGCTACAGGCAGGAATGCCTTTGGACATATCGCCCGCGCGGTAAAGCTCTTCACCGCGGGCCAGCAGCTCAGCATTTTCATCGCTGGTTTGGCCGAGGTTAGCATCTTGACCCGCAAAGTGAGCGGCGACATCCCAGGCGTCCTGGTCAGAGTAGTTATCTACCAGACCGGCCATTTGTGGGACTACACGGTTGCCGTCACGGATATCCATGATCTGTTTGGCGAGGTAGGACATTTGCTGCCCTGCCAAATTGGGGAAAGTACCCACTGCGCTGATGCCTTGCTGGCCGTGACAGGCTGCACAGGTTTGCGCGAGTTCACGTCCTGCCGCTGCGTCAGCATCGGCTTGAAGGTCCGCTTGGGCGTGGGCGGTGCCAACGGCACCCATGGTAATTGCCAGGCTTGCCAGTAACTTTCTCATTGCTAATCCACTATGCCGTTTGATTATTGACTGGTACGCACCCTGGGCGCTGCCCAGGTTCAGCACATTACCAGGGTCAGCTCCGCCAAAACGAACAACATGTCGCGTTGGTCGCTGCTGGCTAGAGCGCGATGGTACACTAGCGCCCCAGGTCGCAGTTATAAACCGCTTGCATTATAACGAATCACCCTAGCGGCGGGAATGCAAGTCCAGGTCTGCTTTTGGGGTAATTCGTCGCGGTACCGCTCTCTCCCACGCTAGGGTGAGCTAGCGGGCCGTGTTATACGTTTGTTTTTCAGGATAAATTCCATGTCTACCCCCCATGATAGCCCAGCCCCTCGGCTGAATTACCCGACAGCGCGTTTTATGATCAGCGCGCCGACCCTGGCGCTATGCCCCAATGATACCGGTGCAGAAGTGGCCTTTGCAGGACGCTCAAACGCCGGTAAATCCAGCGCCATTAACGCGTTAACCCAACAAAATGCGCTGGCGCGCACCTCGCGCACCCCTGGCCGAACCCAGCTCATCAACTTCTTCACTGTGATGAACGATGAGTCGCGCCGCTTGGTGGATCTACCCGGTTACGGCTACGCCAAGGTGCCGGAAGCGGTCAAAATTGAGTGGCAACAACACCTTTCTGACTATCTTCGCGGGCGTTTTAGCCTACGCGGTCTTGTACTGCTAATGGACGTGCGCCACCCGCTGACTGAGTTCGACCAAATGATGCTCGACTATGCGGACCAGCGCGGGATGCCGGTACATATCCTGCTCACCAAGGCCGATAAGCTGAAAAAAGGCCCGGCCAGTGCGGCGTTGCAAAAAGTCCGCTCACGCCTGAAAGAGTGGGAAGATTTGGTGTCGGTACAGCTCTTCTCGTCGCTAAAACGTGACGGCGTGGACACCCTCTCCCAAAAGCTTGACCAGTGGCTACACACCCCAGAAGAAGTAAATCAGTAAGCTGGTGCTTTAGGCACGTTTTTCCAGCCACTCAATCAGCTCTGGCAGCTCTTTGACGTGGGCAACACGGTGAACCCGCTCGGGCAGCGTTTGGTCGCCACGTTCAGCTACCCAGGCGGCGTGCATGCCAAGCTGCTGGGCGGGAAGCACGTCCTCATTCCAAGAGTCGCCCACGTGCATGGCACGCTGGGGCACGGTATTCAGCCGCTCTAGGGCAGTCAGAAAAGGCTTGGGGTCAGGCTTGGGAGCCAGCAGCTCTCCGGCGGCAATCGCTACCGGAAAATGGGCCGCCAACGGCTGGCGCTTGAGGTGGATATTGCCATTGGTAATCGCTGCGAGCCGATAGCGCTCGGCCAGCGCCGATAGCAGCCCTGCGGCTTCTGGATGCGGCGTTACCTGCACCCGCAGGCGGTGGAACTCATTCATCGCCGCTGCCGCCCACAACAGCGCGGCGCTGCGCGGCAGGCCGTGTGCTTCCAGCTGATCCTCCAACGCCCGCAACCGCAGCCAGGTAAAGTCGCCACGCCGCTCCGGTACATCGCTGGCCCACTGTTGGCGACGCTGCAAGTAGTCCGCCACGCCCGTCTCATACGCTAATGAAAGCGGCGCTTCCCGACGGGCCGCGCGCCACGCCGCCAACGCTTCCAGCAGCCAGCGGTAGTGGCCCTCTTCGGTTTTCAGCATCACGCCCTGGTTGTCCCATAGGGTGTCATCTAGATCAAAGGTAATGGCGTCTAAGGTGACCATGGCTAACTCTCGTTGGGGCGGCGTTTGGCGCGCGGATGGGCGGCATCATAACTTTCCGCCAAGTGCTGCCAATCCAGCCGCGTGTAAACCTGGGTGGTCGATAGGTTGGCGTGGCCAAGTAGCTCCTGTACCGCGCGCAGATCCTGGCTTGACTCCAGCAAGTGGCTGGCAAAAGAGTGACGTAGGCGATGGGGATGAAGATGTTCGGGCAGGCCACGCACTACCGAGAGCTGGGCGAGGCGCTTCTGAATCGCCCGATGCCCCAGACGCCGCCCCCGCTGCCCGACAAACAGCGCCGTTTCACCGCTAGCCGCCAAGTTGGCCCGGCAGGTTAGCCAAGCTGCCAATGCCTGTTGGGCGCGCCTGCCCACCGGCACTTGGCGGGGTTTGCTACCCTTACCCATCACCCGCACATAATTCGCCGCTAAGTGACCCACGTCCAGCGCCGCCAGCTCGGCCAAGCGCAGACCGCTAGAGTAAAAAAGTTCAAGCATGGCCTGATCACGCAGCGCCAGCGGCGAGCCGTCGTGGGGCGTGTCCAGAAAGCGTGCCAGCGCATCCACATCCAGCGGCTTAGGTAGATGGCTGGGCTGTTTAGGAGTACGCAGCAGGCTGACCGGGTTATCCACCAGCACGTGGCGCTGCACCAGCGCATCAGCAAAGCGTGACAGCGCCGCTCGGCGGCGAGCTAGGCTTCTCGGCGCCAACCCTCGGCTACGTTCGGCGCCTAAAAAGGCCCTCGCCAGCGCCGTATCCAGCGCGCTTGCCTGGGTGATGCCACGCTGCTCGGCAAACCGGCAAAAAGCGGCTAAGTCTTGGCGGTAGGCGGCCACCGTAGCGGGGCTGGCGTGGGTGGCAAGCTGCGCTAGGTAGTTATTCACCGTGTCTGCCAGTCGGCTTTCGCTACCCATGGTGCTCCACACCGTGCGGCCCTAATCGCAGCAGCAGCCGCGCAACGATATCGCCAAGGTATTCGGTAAACAGCGTATCCATACTGGCGCGGTAGCATTCAGGATCAGGACTGGCGAGCAGCAAATAGCCCAACTGCTCCCCCGCAGAGAGGCGGGTAATCGCGCAGGAGCCGGCTTTGCGGGGCGGATTGATATGGGGTAGCAGGCACTTCCAGTCGCTAACGCTTAGCTTGGCGCAGCGGCTAGTGCGGCCATCCAGCAGCGCCGCTAGGCGGGCGCTGGCGTGCTGGTCGAGTATATGGCGCGGTGGTTGGGGCGGTGTGGGCTCTTCATCGCTTAACGATGCTGGGCACCACAGAGCCATCGCTGGGGTTTGAAAGCGCTCGCTAAGCTGAGTCGCCAGCGCTTGGACTAGGGCATCTCGATCTTCTGCCTCAACTAAATTGAGTAGCGTTTCACGCAGACGACGATACTGAGCCTCGTTATGGCGCGCGGTTTCCAGCAGATGCTCAAGCCGCCCTTCCGCCGTTTCGGCCCGCTGACGCAGGTCGATCACCAGCCGCTCTAGCAGAGACACCGCGCCATCGATATGGGGATGCGGGACTTTGAGCTGCTGCAGCAGACCTTCACGGCCAATAAAAAAATCGGGATGGCGGGCCAACCAAAACGCCACTTGGTCAGGGTCGAGCGTTTTGCGCGGCTCGGGAGCTTGAGACATCGCCGTTCTCCTCGAATTAGTTGAGTGATACCCGTCCGTCAAACACTCGGGTAGCGGGCCCCACCATGACGAGCGACGCTTCGGGGTCGGGCCACTCGATACTGAGCTGGCCGCCGGGCAAATGGACTTTCACCGGGCTTTTCAACAGCCCTTGGCGAATACCGCTGGCCACCGCCGCACAGGCGCCGGTGCCGCAGGCCAGGGTTTCGCCACTGCCGCGCTCAAATACTCGCAGGCGAATTTCGCTGGGCGATACCACCTGCATAAAGCCCACGTTGACCCGCTTGGGAAAACGCGGGTGCGATTCCAACAGCGGCCCCAGACGCTCCACCGGGGCGCTATCGACGCTCTCCACCTGAAGGACGGCGTGGGGGTTGCCCATGGATACCACGCCCAGCGGCAGCGTTTCACCGTCTACCTCTACCTCGTGCAACGGCTGGTCGCCTGGCGCTTCAAACGGCAGCGTGGCGGGATTAAAGCGCGGCCTACCCATATCCACTCGCACCATGCCATCGTGCTGAACGGTGAGCACCAGCGGGCCGCCGGCGGTTTCGACGTGGATTTCATGCTTGTGGGTCAAACGCTGGTCACGCACGAAGCGGGCAAAGCAGCGTGCGCCGTTACCGCAATTCTCCACTTCGCTGCCATCGGCGTTGTAGATGCGGTAGCGAAAGTCCATGTCCGGGTCGCGGGGCGGCTCGACGATCAGCAGCTGGTCAAAGCCAACGCCGAAGCGCCGGTCCGCCAGCTGGCGGATCTGCTCGTCCCGCAGGCGTGCCCGCTGGGTGACCAGATCCACCACCATAAAGTCGTTGCCCAGGCCGTGCATTTTGGTGAAGTGCAGCAGCATCAGCGCGCCCCTTCCGGCAGCAGCGCCTCGCCGGCCCACAGGCTTTCCAGCGTTTCCCGGGCACGCACCACGTGGTACGTACTCCCATCCACCATTACCTCAGGCGGGCGCGGGCGGCTGTTGTAGTTCGACGACATGACAAAACCGTAGGCGCCTGCCGAGCGGACTGCCAGCAGGTCGCCTTCGGCAATGGCAAGCTCGCGCTCTTTGCCCAGGAAATCGCCGGTTTCACATACCGGCCCCACCACGTCGTAGGTTGCTTTTTCCCGAGGCTGGCGGGTATCCACCGGCACAATCGCCTGCCACGCTTGATACAGCGCCGGACGAATCAGGTCGTTCATGGCCGCATCGACAATGGCAAAGTTCTTGGTCTCGCCGGGTTTCAAGAACTCTACGCGGGTGAGCATCAGCCCCGCATTGGCCGCAATGGAGCGGCCTGGCTCGAACAGCAGCGTGAGGTTCTCGCCACCTTTCCAACGGGAGAGTCGTGTTAGCAGCTGGCTGGCGTAGTCGAACGGCTGGGGCGGCTGCTCGTCGCGGTAGGGCACGCCCAGGCCGCCGCCTAAATCCAGGTGGTCGATCTCAATACCGCGCTCGCGCAGGCGCTCCATCAGCACCAGTAGGCGCTCCAAGGCATCCAAGAACGGGGCGGTTTCGGTCAGCTGCGAGCCGATATGGCAGTCCAGCCCAGTGACCCGTAGGTTGGGCAGGCTGGCAGCTAGCTGGTACACCTCCAGCGCCTCGTCCACCGGAATGCCAAACTTGTTGTCTTTCAAGCCGGTGGAAATATACGGGTGGGTGCCCGCATCCACGTCGGGATTGACGCGAAGCGACACAGGGGCGATTTTCCCCAGTTTGCCTGCCACAGCGTTCAGGCGCTCAAGCTCCGGGCGCGATTCGACGTTGAAGCATTTGATGCCGACCTCCAGCGCCCGGGCCATCTCCTGGGGCTGCTTGGCGACGCCAGAAAACACCACCTTGGCAGGGTCGCCGCCGGCTTTCAGTACCCGCTCCAGCTCGCCCACCGAAACAATGTCGAACCCGGCGCCCAGGCGAGCCAGCAGGCCCAGCACGGCGAGGTTGGAGTTGGCTTTCACCGCATAGCAGATCAGGTGCGGGTGGCCGCCCAAGGCTTCGGTGTAGGCGCGAAAGTGGCGCTCTAGGGTGGCTTTGGAGTAGACGTAGCAGGGTGTCCCCAGCTCGGCAGCCAGCTGCGTTAGCGGAACGTCCTCAGCATAGAGCACGCCGTCACGGTAGTTAAAGTGATCCATTACCCCTCCTGCTCGGCGGCCGAATCGGATGTGTCATCAGGCAGATAGAGCGGCCCTTTCTGGCCGCAGCCGGTTAGCAGCAACGCGGCCAGTAGTAACGCGCTGAGTGCAAACGTGTGGCGCTTCATGACGCACCCTTGAGCGCCGCCAGCGCTTCACGGGCACGGCTGGCGGCCGCGCGCACTTGGTCAGGTGCCGTGCCACCAATGTGGTTACGGGCGGCCACCGAGCCTTCTAGCGTTAGCACGTCGAACACGTCCTGCTCGATGATATCGGAGAACTGCTGGAGCTCTTCCAGGGTCATTTCAGAGAGGTCTTTCTTGGTTTTCAGGCCGTAGGCGACTGACAAACCAACGATTTCGTGGGCATCGCGGAAAGCCACGCCTTTGCGCACTAGGTAATCCGCCAGGTCGGTCGCGGTAGAGAAACCGCGCCGCGCCGCTTCATACATGCTCTCTTTCTTCGGCTCGATGGCGGGCACCATGTCCGCAAAGGCTTTCAGGCAGTCACGCACGGTGTCGACGGCATCGAACAGCGGTTCTTTGTCTTCCTGGTTATCCTTGTTGTAGGCCAGCGGCTGCGACTTCATCAGCGTCAGCAGCGCCATCAGGTGGCCATACACGCGGCCGGTTTTACCGCGCACCAGCTCGGGCACGTCGGGGTTCTTCTTCTGCGGCATGATGGAGGAGCCGGTGCAGAAGCGGTCGGGCAGGTCGATAAAGTTGAACTGCGCACTGGTCCACAGCACTAGCTCTTCGCTCATCCGCGACAGGTGCATCAGCAGGATGCTGGCAAAGCTGGTGAATTCAATTGCAAAGTCACGATCCGACACCGCATCCAGGGAGTTTTCCGCCGGGCGGTCAAAGCCGAGCAGCTCGGCGGTTACGTGGCGGTCGATCGGGTAGGTGGTGCCTGCCAGGGCGGCGGAACCCAGCGGCATCACGTTCACTCGCTTGCGGCAGTCCAACAGCCGCTCGTGGTCGCGGGCCAGCATCTCTTGCCAGGCCAGCAGGTGGTGGCCGAAGGTGACCGGCTGAGCGGTTTGCAGGTGGGTGAAGCCCGGCATGATGGTATCGGCTTCGCGCTCGGCAAGCGCAATCATGCCGTCGCGCAGGCGTGTCAGCTCCGCTTCGATCACGTCGATTTCATCGCGCATGAACAGGCGGATATCGGTGGCCACTTGGTCATTGCGCGAGCGGCCGGTGTGCAGCTTCTTGCCGGTAATGCCGATTTTGTCGGTCAGGCGTGCTTCGATGTTCATGTGCACGTCTTCCAGCGGCACCGACCAGTTGAACTCGCCGCGCTCAATCTCGCCTTGAATCTCGGTCAGGCCGTTGATAATGGCATCGCGCTCTTCTTCAGTAAGCACGCCTACCCTCGCCAGCATGGTGGCGTGGGCAATCGAGCCCTGAATATCCTGACGCGCCAGGCGCTGGTCAAAATTTACGGACGCGGTAAAGCGTGCAACAAAGGCATCGGTGGGCTCGCTAAAGCGACCGCCCCAAGACTGGTTCGTAGCTTGGCTCATCGGAGGCATATCCTGCTGACAAAACTAATGGATTCGTTACCGGAAAGTGTACCAGAGTCATTGCGTCGAGCGGCATGCCGTTTTGCCGTTCCCGTTACTTAGCGCGATCCCTATGCGGTAGGCTCTGTATGAAACGTCAAGGGCGTGTGCAAAAACACCGTCAAGTCGTTCAGGGGCATGGGGCGGGCAAAGTAATAGCCCTGAAAGTGGTCACACTGCAGAGTACGGAGGAAGCGGAGCTGCTCGACGGTTTCAACGCCTTCGACTAACACCTCAAGCCCCAGCTTATCCGCCATGGTCACCACCCCCTCCACAATGGCTGCATCGCGGGCATCACTGGCTACATCTCGTACAAAAGAGCGGTCGACCTTCAGCTTATTGATGGGTAGGCGTTTTAGATAGCTCAGGCTTGAGAAGCCAGTGCCGAAATCGTCGAGGGCAATGTGCACGCCCAGTTGGCGAATCGCCTGCAGAACCCGAATTGTGTGTTCAGTGCTATCCATCAACACCCCTTCGGTCAGCTCAAGTTCTAGTAGCTCAGGCGCCAAGCCACTGCTCGCTAGCACCCGCTCTACAGAGTCTAAAAAGCCTGGCCGCTGGAACTGCATGGGGGACACGTTGATCGCCACGGTGATAGGCGTCGAACTCTCGGCATTGAGCGTGACTGCATCGCGGCAGGCGGTTTCTAACACCCATTCGCTAATGGGGATAATCTGCCCGGTATCTTCGGCCAACGAGATAAACTGCCCGGGTGGTATGTTGCCACGCTCAGGGTGATACCAACGAATCAGCGCCTCTATCCCAGCGACGCGACCGCTGTGGTGTATTTGCGGCTGGTAGTGGAGCTCAAATTGCCCCTGCTCAATGGCCTGCTGCAGCGCGTGGCGTAGGCTCACCCGCTCGGTGACCTTGCGGTTAAGCTCGTCGGTATACCATTGAAAAGTGTTACGCCCCCGGCGTTTGGCTTTATACATGGCGAGGTCCGCCTGCTGAATGAGCTGGCGCGGTGCCTTGATGGTGCCATCGTTGGTGGCAATTCCGATACTGGCGGTAATACGCAGTTCACTGTCGCGATACCAGTAAGGCGCCGACACTCGCGCCAGCAGCCGCTCGACCACCTGCAGCACGTCATCTTCCTGGGCTAAGTCCGGCAGTAGTACGATAAACTCGTCGCCGCCGAAGCGGGCCACGGTATCCCAGGGCCGTAGCTCCTCCTCCAACCGTTTAGCCACTTCCGTCAGAATGTAGTCGCCCACTTCATGGCCAAGCGTGTCATTGATCGGTTTAAAGTCGTCCAGATCAACAAACAACACCGCTAAATAACGCCGGTAGCGCCTGGCTAGCAAACAGCCTTGGGCAAGGCGTTGATCCAGCAGCAACCGGTTGGGCAGCCCAGTTAACGCATCGTGGTTGGCGTTATGGCTAAGCTGGGCCTGGTACTCGCGCTGGGCGGTAATATCGTTTTGCGCGCCAATAAAGTGCGTAACCACACCGGTTTCATCGCGCACCGGGGAGATATACAGGTCATTCCAAAACGGTGCGCCGTCACGGCGGTAGTTCCGAATGACCACGTGCACATCGCGCTGCTCCTGGATGCCTTTGCGTAACTGCACTAAGGCCGAGGGGTCGGTGTCTGAGCCTTGTAAAAAGCGGCAGTTGCGGCCTAGCACCGCCTCCCGCGAGTAGCCAGTAATGCGCTCAAAGGCAGCGTTCACGTATACCATGGGCAGGTCGGGGCGCTGGGCATCCACAATCACCACGCCGTTGGTACTGGACTCCACGCTGCGCTCCAACAGCGTCAGCTGGCGTTCGGTATCCTTGCGCTCGGTAATATCTTGGGTAGAGCCCTGCACTTGGATCAGGTGGCCTTGGCTATCCCGCACTGCGCGGCCAATGACCCGCACCCAACGCCGCCGCCCCTGTCGGGTAATAATTTCCAGCTCTTCATCAAAGCTCACCCCCTGCTCACAGCAGGCGGTAAAGACTGTTTGAATACGCGGCCGGGAGTTTGGCGTGTAAAAAGCAATCGCCTCCTGCAGCGTGGGCTGGTGGCCAACAGGCATATCGTGCAGGCGACACACCTCCTCCGACCAGATCGGCAGCCCCACCGCTAAATCCATATACCAGCCGCCTATGTGCGCTGTCTCACCGGCAATACGAAACAACCGCTGATTACGCCTTAGCTGCTTTTCCACCGCTTTGCGACGAGAGATATCCCGGGCGATCACGTAAATCACCTGTTCACCGGCGGAAGCGGTCACTTCCAACCAAACGCGCTTGCCATCCGCCGCTAATGCACAGATATCGAACGCATTAATTTTTTCACCCCGGCACACACTTGCCAACGCCGCTTCAATAACGGGATGATCCCGTGGCTCAACGACGACCCCACAGGGTCTACCGAGCAGTGTTTCTGTCTGGTAACCCAGCAGCGATGCAAAGGTGGGGTTGACACTGAGCAGCGTGCCCGCAAAGTCAATGCAGCAGAACAAATCCTGCGAAAGCAGAAAGAATTGATCTAGCTTGCCTTGCGGTTCAACAGGGGGCATAGCATTTCCTAAAGGGTGAAAGTGTATTCAGCGCTGGCCTTAAATTTAGCCAGTTATTTTTACTGTGTGGCCGGGTGCTTTATGATGAGACTTATCACAGTTCGACGCGCCGTGTCAGCGGCAAAGGGAGAATAAGGTGTCATCCATCACTAAATTGCGCATTGCCACGCGTAAAAGTCAGTTGGCCATGTGGCAGGCCGAGTACGTCCGCGACCGCTTAATGGCGGAACACAGCGGCTTGGAGGTCGAGCTTGTCCCTCTCTCTACGAAGGGGGACAAAATCCTCGACACGCCCCTCTCCAAAATTGGTGGCAAAGGGCTTTTCGTCAAGGAACTTGAAGACGCTATGCTGGATGGACGCGCCGATATTGCCGTGCACTCCATGAAAGATGTGCCGATGCACTTCCCAGAAGGGTTGGGGCTATCGGTGATTCTGGAGGGTGCCGACCCTACTGATGCGTTTGTTTCCAATCACTATAACAGCATTGATGAGCTGCCCGAAGGCGCGCGGATTGGCACCGCCAGCCTGCGACGCGGTTTGCAGATGCGCGAGGCACGCCCCGATCTGCAAATCCTCAACCTGCGCGGCAACGTGCAAACCCGCCTTGGCAAGCTCGACGATGGCGAGTTTGACGCTATTATTTTAGCCACCTCCGGCCTGCAGCGCTTGGGGCTTGAAGCGCGTATTGCCCAGGCGCTACCGCCCGAAGTGTGCCTGCCCGCTTGCGGCCAAGGGGCGCTGGGCATTGAGTGCCGCCTGCACGACCCTGAGCTGATCACGCTGCTGGCACCGCTGGACGACCAGGATACCGCTACCCGTGTTCGCGCGGAGCGGGCCATGAACACACGCCTGGAAGGCGGCTGCCAAGTGCCGATTGCCGGGCACGCTGTACTGGATAAAGCCAATGATACCCTTTGGCTGCGCGGGCTAGTGGGCAATCCAGAGGGCACCGAAGTTCTACGTGCAGAGGGGCGTGGTTCGATTCACGAGCCGGAAGCATTGGGTATTCGTATAGCCGAAGAGCTGCTGGATCAAGGCGCTGGCGATATCCTGGCAGAGGTTTACGGCCGCAACGTATGAACCAGCCAGTACTGATTTGCCGCCCAGGCGAGCGGGGCGAAGCGCTGGCCGATGCGATACGCGCAAACGGCAGCCAGGTCGAACAGCTGGACGTTATGCGCCTGGCAGCGCTGCCTGAAGAGGCGGCACAGCGGCAAGTCTGGTTAGATTTTGATCAGTACCATAAGATAGTGGTGGTCAGCCCCTTTGCCGCTTACTGTTTAAGCGAAGCGATTGACCGCTACTGGCCGCAGCTGCCGGTCGGCATTAATTACTATAGCGTTGGGCGTAGCACTGCCCGCATACTGTTTGACCAGTTAGGGGTACGGGTGCGCGTTCCACCGCCCCAGCAGGGTGAAGACACCAGCGAAGCGCTGTTATCGCTTGCTTCGCTTAGCCACTTAGCGCATCAGCGGGTACTGCTAGTGGCAGGAGAAGGCGGCCGCCAGGTGATCGCCGACACCCTAGAAGCGCGTGGAGCCCAAGTCACCCGACTAGCAGTTTATCGGCGTATTTATCAGCCGCCCTCGGCGGCCATGCAAGAGCGCCTTGCCACAGGCGCTTATCAGGCGTTAGTCGTGACCAGCGGCGAACTGCTTGAATATCTGGCAAAATGGTGTGGTCAAGCAGCGTTGAACCAACCGCTAATCGTTTCCAGTCACCGTTTAGCTACACTGGCCGGTAAACTGGGTTTTTGTGACTTCAAGGTGGCGTCGGGAGCAACGCCGGCTGCGCTAGTAGCCGCGTTGGATCGGTCCTGCAACCCAAAGGGTGCCGATGTCGATCAAGGAACTTAATAAGGGCTAGCGACAGATGAGCAAACAACCAAACGACCAGGAAGGCGTTAACAACACGTCTGCCGATGCATCCCAGGGCGGTGCAAAACCGAGCGATGCTGCCGCATCAGCCTCGACAGAGCCGGCCGCAGGCAGCGCCTCCTCGTCTTATGCGGCCAAAAACAGCCGTTCACGCCGCCGCAACAAAACAGGCGGTAGCCATTCTCATAGCAGTGTTTCTAACACCATTGCTTCTAGCAACGGTGCTTCTAACAACAGCGCTACTAACAACAGCACTTCCAATAACGGTGCTTCCAACAGCAGTGCAGCGAACGCCAGCACTGCGTCCAGTCATTCTCAAAAAGATGAGAAAGCATCGGCCGCAGATACTAAACCAGCCGCGGATACCAAACCCTCCACCGATGCCAAGCCTGCGGCAGAGTCCAACCACGCTAAAAGTGGTAGCTCTTCTTCCGCTGGCAGCACAGGTAAGCCGACGCCCCCAGCTGCGTCCACCAGCGGTGGCGGTGGTAAAGGCAGCGGCGTTGCCATCGCCTCGGTCGTTATTCTGGCACTCGCCCTAGGGCTAGTCGCTTGGCAAGGCTGGCAGCGCCTGGATAGCCAGCAGCAACGTTTAGATGAACTAGCACAGCAAGCCCAAAACAGCGCTTCTCAGCAGGCCGTGAGCGCTCTTGAGTCGCGCATCGCAGAGAGCGAAGCCGAACGCGGCCAAGCGCTGGATAGCACCATGAGCGAACTGCGTAGCGAGCTAGATAGCTACCGCAGCGAAGTGAACAGCACTTTGGATGACGTGTTGGCTCAGCTTTCTCAAGAGCAGGATACCGACGAGCGCGATTGGCTACACGCCGAAGCAGCCTACCTGCTACGCCTAGCTAATCAGCGCCTGCAGTTGGAAGGCGATGTGGAAGGTGCCGCTGCACTGCTGCGTACCGCTGATGCCCGCCTAGCGGATGCCGACAACCCAGCGCTAACGCCCGTGCGCCGGGAAATTGCCAATGAACTCGCCGCGCTGGACGCCGTCCCTCAAGTGGATCGCACCGGCATTTACCTTGCCCTGAACGCTCAGCAAGAGCGTATTGCTGGCCTGCGCCTATCCCAAGAAATTGAAGAACGTGCGGTTACCTCTGGTATCGAACAGCCACCTACCGGCACCTTCCAGCGCCAGCTGGCACGCTTTGGTCAGGAGCTAAAAGACCTAGTGGTCATTCGCCAGCACGACGAAGCGCTAGAAGCCCTGATTACACCTGAGCAAGAGTCCTACTTGCGTCAGAGCCTGCGCCTAATCCTCGAGCAGTCTCAGCTAGCCCTGCTCAAAGAGGAGCAGGAGCTGTACGCAGCCAGCCTTGATAAGGCGCTAGAGCTGCTCAACGGCTACTACGATACCGAGCGTGAAGAGACCCAAAGCGTTATTGCCCGTCTACAAGAGCTGAAGCAGGTTCAGGTACAGCCTGAGCTACCGGATATCAGTGCCTCCCAGCAGGCACTGGCCAGCTTTATCGACAACCGCTTTGAGTCACGCCGCCAAGGCGGAGGTGATGCATGAGAAAACTCGTCCTGCTGATCGTTGCGGGCCTTGCGGTTGGCGCGCTCTTTGGGCACCTGATGATGTCGGTGCCCGGTTACTGGCTGATTCGGGTTGGTGACACCTCGGTTCAAACCTCGTTTTGGTTCGGTCTCGTCCTGCTGCTGGGCGCGTTTATCGTGCTGCACTTTGCATTGCGCCTGCTTACCGGCATTATTCGTCCGGTTGGCCGCTTCCGCACCTGGAACAGCCGCGCCCGTAACCGCCGTGCCATGAAGCGTACCGTGCGTGGCTTGGTGGCACTCACTGAGGGCCGCTGGAAAAAAGCCGAGAAAACCCTGGTGCGCGCTGCCGATGACTCCAGCACGCCGCTGGTGAACTACCTCTCGGCGGCCCTGGCGGCCCACTACCAGGGGCATCACGAGAAGTCCCAGGAGCATCTGCACCAAGCTCAGCTCACCACCGACGGTGCTGATACCGCCATTGGCCTCATGCAGGCGCAGCTGATGATTGACCGTCAGCAGCCGGAAGAGGCGCTGGCGATCCTTAACCGTCTGGATAAGCAGCTTACCAACCACCCGCAGGTGCTGAAGATGCTCAAGCAGGTGCACCTGAGCGTGAACGATTGGGAAGGCCTGCGCCGCTTGATCCCCCGCCTGGCCGCGCAAAAGCTGATTACCCAGCAAGAGCGCGAACAGCTGGAACTCAAAGCGTATCGCGAGCTGATTATCTTCGAGGCGAAAAACCCCACCAATATCGAGCGGGTTCGCGGGCTGTGGGCGGATATGCCTGACTACCTGCGCGGCAATACCGAGCTGATCGTGCTCTACACCGAGGCACTGCTGCACGCTAACGAAGAGCCGATTGCCGAGCGTTTGCTCAACCACTCGCTGGATAGCCACTGGGACGCCCGCCTAGTGAAGCGCTACGGCCTGCTTAATGTAGATGCTGCCCGCCAGCTCGCCAAAGCCGAAAAGTGGCTACAAGAGCGCCCCAACGACCCCGAGCTACTGCTCGCCTGTGGCCGCCTATCGCTACGTGTGGGCCAGTGGGAAAAAGCGCTGGAGTACTTTGAAGCCAGCCAGCGTCAGCGCCCCAATGGCGAAGTGTGCGCCGAGCTTGCCCGCCTTTACGCAAGCCTAGGCGAGCACAACAAGAGCCAGCTCTACTATCGCCATAGCGTGGATATGCTAGCTAAGTCACTGCCGTCGCTGCCACAACCCAGCGACGCCAGTGACAGCAAGCAGAGCGACCAGAAAGGTAAAACCGTTGATCAGAAGGAAAACCAGAAGAAAAGCGCCTAACCCGCTATCTTCGAGCGTTAACCTTATGCTCTAAACTTAAGGAAGGGTGCCTATCATTGGGCACCCTTTTTTAGTGTTGACGCAATTTGGTTGTTGCGCGCTACTGGCTTGCGGTAATGACATGGCACTTAGCGAGGTGGCTCACTTTGTGTGAAACACTACCAATTACAACCCCGCCTAAATCGCTTAGCCCACGGCTCCCCATAACAATGGCATCAGCTCCACACTCCTCTGCAGTCGCTAATATCACCCGTACTGGATCGCCGTTGATAAGCTGCTTTTCCACATGCTGAGCACCATGCTCTTTGGCTGATTTTGCTGCTTGCTCTAAAAGCTCGTTGCCCAACTTTTCCCGCTCAGCATTGGAAGCTTCCGCATTAACGGCACCAAGCCCCCATACCAAGGTGGCTGCATACATCAGTGATTCGGGCACATGCAGTAGATGGAGTGTTGCATCGTTGCTATCTAATAACTGGCAAGCAATCCGCAGGGCATGCTGTGCATGAGCAGAGCCATCTATGGGAACCAAAATACGTGTATACATAAGGGCCTCGTCTCCTATTCAACTAAAGCATTAGGCGTTTTGTTTCTTAAAACTGGTAGGCTATACTTTTTAAGTATTCCAAACAGTTATGTATTAAAACCATACAGCCGATAGCTTGTGGCCTCTCATACAACAATTCCAATATTATTTGAATAACTGACTATACTCTGGAGGTATCATGGAACTACGCCACCTCAGATACTTCTGCGTTGTTGCCGAAGAGCTCAACTTCACCTGTGCCGCTGAACGGCTGCACATGTCTCAGCCTCCGCTGTCTCGCCAAATCAAGCAGCTAGAACAAGAGGTGGGTACAGAGCTTTTCGAACGTAACTCACGAGGGCTACAGTTAACTCCTTCTGGAATCTTCTTCCAGCAACACGCCATCCAGATACTCGAAAAGGTCGAAGTCACCATTGAAGCTACACGGCATATGGCCCGTAACAAGCGTCAACTATTTGGTATTGGCTTTGTTCCTTCCGTCTTTTACGGTCAGCTTCCGATGCTGGTTCGCGACTTGCGACAAATGGACAATGTCGAGTTATCTTTAGCAGAGCTTACGACAGTTCAGCAAATTCAGGCTTTGAAGGCAGGTCGGATCGATATGGGGTTTGGCCGTATACGGATTGATGACCCAGACGTAGAGCAAGAAATTCTTTTCGATGAGCCAATTATTGCTGCTTTACCCAGCGGGCACCCACTTGAAGGCACAGCCCCAAGCTGTGAAGAGCTGGCCTGCTACCCTCTCATTCTCTTCCCAGCCAAGCCACGCCCGAGCTTAGCTGATATGGTGCTGGGTATTTTTCGTAGAAGGGGGCTGAAAGTACAGGTTGTTCAGGAAGCGAATGAAGTACAAACCGCTCTGAGCCTAGTAGCTTCAGGTATAGGCATTACACTCGTACCAGAACAGGTCAAGCGTGTTCAGCGAGATGGTATTACCTATGTACCGCTAGCGGATAGCAGTATCACATCACCTGTTATATGTAGCCGCCGTCGTGGTGAAAAGCCTTCTCACCTCATGCAAACAGCCAATGCTATTTTAGATGTGCTGGTTGAAAACCGGCGCTCAGGCCGGTATCCATAATTGTGGAAATGTTCTGTTTTAAGGTCGGAGCACAGCGACCGGACAAGGAGCTTCATGGACGACCTCATGGCTAACGCTTCCTGTGACTACCTGAGTGATACCACTACGGCCATGGGTGGTCATGGCCAGCATGGTATTGTGGCTATCTGCTAAGTAATTCACGATAGAGTCAGCCGGATCGCCATGGAGCACTTCCCAGTCAACCTCAAGCGCTTGCTCGCTTTCAACACGGCGTGCCAATCCAGCCAAATAGGCCGACTCTAACACGTCGGTATGACCTAACGACGTTGGTTTGCTAACAGCAAACGTATCTATTACCTGAAGCAGCTGTAAGCGCGCTCCTAATCGCTTCACCAGCGCTGCGGCATAGGGCAGTATTTGTTCGGATAGCGTAGAACCATCAACGCAAACAGCCAATACGTCAACTTGCTGGTGAAGACGGTTATTATAGCGCGGCCCGCACAGAAACACCGGCCGCTGAGAGCGCCGCACAACGCCTGCCGTTACGCTGCCGATCAGCATCTCCGGTACAGGGCGCCGCCCGTGTGCCATCATGCACACTCCTGTATCCTCGCGACTGGCAAGCTGACCAAGGTAAGCTTTAGCGCTGTCATGAACGACAACATCAATAGCTATGTTATGGAGTTGGTGGGCCTCAAAGCGTGTTTTCAGCGTAGCACGGCGTGAAGCTACCGCATCTTGCTCTGGCACCACAGAGATAGCCTTTACCTCTATGCCCAGCTGCGATGCGAGACGTTGTCCAAACTCTACAGCGTTCAGTGAGTACTCGCTGTCATCAATAGCAACCACTATATTATGCATAGTTATTCTCCAAAGACTGTTTAAGCAGTCCTTATTGTTATTAAGCCTTGTGGTTAAGTAGGGTGAAACGCCGGTGCAGCAAGTTATACGCCAGCGCTCCAACGATCACTCCCCAGAAAGCTGAACCAAGACCTAAAAAACTGATTCCCGATGCCGTGGCAATGAACGTCATCACAGAGGCCTCTAAATGGCTTTTCTCGGCAGCGAACGCGCTGATATTGCTACTGATAGCGCCAATCAGTGCTAAGCCTGCAAGTACCGCAACAAATTCGCTAGGCAAGGAGGTAAATAGCGCCACAATGGTGCCCGCAAAAATGCCACCAACTAGATAGAACACTCCATTTGCTACACCTGCGACGTAACGCTTATCGGGGTCTTCATGAGCCTCCTTACTGGTACAGATAGCTGCTGTAATCGCGGCGATCACAGTGGTAATACCGCCGAAAAAGGCCGTCCCGAAAGATGTTAGACTAGCCACAGTAACAATTGGCTTAGCTGGTGTTGAATAGCCTGAGGTACGCAGAATGGCCATGCCGGGCAAGAACTGCCCCGTTAGACTGACCAAGACCAAAGGTATAGCCAAGCTCAAGGTAGCGTTCCACGTCCACTCCGGACGGATGAACTGCGGCTGCGCAAACTCCACTGCAACCCCTTCCAAACTTGCACCTTCTAATAAGACCGCCAAGGCAACGCCGACCACCAATAGCAGTACTAGGCTGTAACGCGGTGTTAGCCGTTTAAATACCAAGTAGGCAATCAACATACCAATCGCCAATGCTGGCACACTTTCCAATGAAACGAAGACGCCAATACCGAATTGAAATAGGATGCCCGCCATCATGGCACTGGCAATGCCGGGCGGAATCATCTGGATAATACGGTCAAAAGAGCCCGTTATACCGATCACGAAAATGATCATCGCTGCCGTCAGATACGCCCCCACTGCTTCATTGAGAGATAATCCCGGAAATAGGGTGACCAGCAAGGCAGTGCCCGGAGCAGACCAGGCAGTCACGACCGGTACTTTCAGCCACAGGCTCAGCAAGATACCCGAGACAGCAGCCCCAATAGAGATGGCCCAGACCCAAGAGGTCATCATCGTGTTTGAGATGTCAGCGCTCTGAGCCGCCTGAAAAAAGATAGCCAGCGGGCCAGAGTACGAGACCAGCACTGCCACAAAGCCTGCGGTGATCGCGGGAACCGACCAATCCTTATGTAATTGCATGCAACAAACTTCCTAGTGCCATTGAATTGCACTGCCTGCCATCAATAGCCCGACAAGTATTGGCTTGCCGGGCTCTCTTCTCAGGCAACGCCTAGGTGAGTTTCCAGGAGCGCAGGGTTGTCTTTTAGCCCCTGAGAATCGCCGCTGTACATCACTTCACCCTTGACTAGCAGTAGTTGTTTTTCGGCCACTTCCAGCAGGTTATCGATATTCTTATCGACAATGATGGTCGAAATGCCCGTCGCCTTGATCGTACGAATGATTTTCCAGATTTCATCACGGATCAGCGGCGCTAACCCTTCCGTTGCCTCATCGAGAATCATCAGATCTGGGTTCGTCGTCAGTGCGCGACCAATCGAGAGCATCTGCTGCTCTCCACCTGACAACAGCGCTCCATCATGATTAATGCGCTGCCCCAAGCGCGGAAACGTGTCCAAAACTCGCTCCATGGTCCAGGGGGTCTCTCCCCGCTCATTGGGGCGCGCCGCCATGATGAGGTGCTCACGCACGCTGATGCCGGGGAATATCCCACGCCCTTCCGGCACGTATCCGATCCCTTGACGCATCAGCTGCCAGGGACGACGCTTCGCGGTTGACACACCCTTGATAAAGACTTCCCCCCGGCGTGGCGGTACAAAGCCGAGGATAGACTTCAACGTGGTGGTCTTGCCCATGCCATTACGGCCCAGCAGGCTGAGGGTCTCTCCGGGCATTAGGGTCAAATCGACCCCATGCAATACATGGCTTTCGCCGTAGTAGGTATGCAGCCCTCGGGCATCAATCAAGGGCGTCTCTGTAGCGTTTGTGGTCATGCGGTTGCCCCCTCATCATGGCGTCCCAGGTAGACATCACGGACTTTCTCACTGTTACGTATCTGCTCCGTTGGGCCACTTTCTAGCACACAGCCATCGACCATGACCGTGATTCGGTCGGCCAAGCGGAAGACCGAGTCCATATCGTGCTCAATCAGCACCAGGGTGTAGCGGTCGGTCAAACTGGCGAGCAGCTCCGTGACCTGGGCAGTCTCTTCACGCCCCATGCCTGCCATCGGCTCATCCAACAGCATTAGTGTCGGAGCAGTTGCTAGTACCATGGCAATTTGGAGCTGGCGCTGTTCACCGTAGCTCATGTCCGAGGCGGTCGTATGCGCCCGATGGTTCAGCTGACAGGTCTCCAGTACCTCTTGAGCCCGCTCGCTCACCTGTCGAGCGGTATGCCGTGAACGCCAACTGCCAAACACACCGCCCAGATGAATACGCGCTGCGAGCTCACAGTTTTGCAGGCATGTAAGGCGGGGGAATATATTGGTCTTTTGATGGCTGCGACCGATACCTAGGCGTGCGATCTGACGCGCATTTTTGCCTTGAATCGGTTGCTGTTGATATAGCACCTCGCCTTCCGAGGGTGGAATCTCGCCAGAAAGCAAATTGATCAGCGTGCTTTTTCCAGCTCCATTCGGCCCCAAGATGGCATGTATCTCGTGAGCTTTTACATCAAAATCAACGTCGTTGACGGCGACCAGACCACCAAAACGACGGGTCAGGCCCTGGGTGGCTAAGACGATATCATTGCGCATGGTTTAGTCCCCCTTACTCTGTGCAGCGGGTTGAGCGGAGACTGAAGATGCTTGTTTTGTCTCGTCCTCGTTGCTAGAAACCGTAGTGCGTTTGCGTTGCCAGGGGGGCGCTATCATCACACCTGCAATACCTCGAGGGAGAACCAAGACAGCGACGATAATCGTCAAGCCCATCAGGATCGGCCAGTGCGTTGTGGCGTGTTCATAGACAAACAGCAGTATCTCGTAAGCAAAAGCGCCTAGGATGGGGCCAAAAATGGTACCCATGCCGCCTAAAATCAGCATCATTAACACTTCGCCAGAGGTGTGCCAGCCAAGCTGAGCCGGGTTGGCGAAGCCGTACTGCATCGCCGCCAACATGCCAGCAATGGCTGCCATGACCCCGGCAATCACAAAGGCAATCAATTTGTAGCCACTGGTGGCATAGCCTAGAGCCTGCATGCGGTGCTCGTTGTCGTGGATACCGTCCAGCACCTGGCCGAAATAGGAACGGGTCAGCCAGCGTAGAAAGAGATACCCGACCAGCAGCATTCCCAGGCAGAAGTAAAAGAAGCTATAAGAGTTATCCAGGTCCACCAACGTGGTATCGCCTATTGCGAGGCTGGGTCGGAACATAATAAAGACGCCGTCGGTTCCACCCGCAAACTGGGAAGTACTAATGAAGTAGTAAAGCATCTGGCCAAATGCCAGGGTGGTCATAATAAAGAAGATGCCTTTAGTACGAATGACCAAGATGCCTACTATTAGCCCAACGCAGGCCGAGACACCTATGACCAGTGGTAACATCCACCACATAGACGCTGGGCTAAAATCAGGACTGGCCAAGGCCAGCGTGTAAGCTCCTAAACCGAAAAAGAGCGCATGCCCGAGGCTTACTAGGCCTACGATGCCCACTAACAGATCCAGGCTCATCGCAAACAGCGCCAGAATCAGCATCAACGTCAGCTTCTCTAACATGAAGTTAGCTTGGCTACCGAACACGGCCACTCCCCAAAGCGGGAAAGTAGCTACCAGCGCCGTCAATGCCAGCATGATGTAGGCAACGCGCTTGGGGTATCTATGTAACATTGCTTATTCTCCTCACGCGAAAAGACCGCGCGGTTTCACCAGTAAAACCGCCGCCATGATCAGATAGATCACCATGCTGGCGAGACTGGGGATGAGCACCGCCCCAAAGGTGGTGGCCATGCCAATGATAATGGCGCCCCAAAATGCCCCTTTAATGGAACCAATCCCGCCGATGACCACAACCACAAAACACGTGATCAAAATGCTGTCGCCCATGCCCGGCGCAATAGAGGTGAGTGGTGCGGCGATCATGCCCGCAAAGGCTGTCAGCGCCACACCAACACTGAAGATGAGCGTAAAAAGAGTACGAACATTGATCCCCAGCCCTTCCACCATGTCGCGATTGACAGCCCCAGCACGAATGATGATGCCCAGGCGCGTATGCCGAATCACCCCATAGATCACCCCGGCCAAGGCCAAGCAGACGCCCATCACAAAGAGTCGGTAGACCGAGTACTGAAGGTTGTCTGTCAGTGGGATGCTGGCGTCAAATGGTGCGGGTACCGGCACTCGATGCACATCGCCTCCCCAGATCATTCGCTGTGCTTCGTTAAGCACTAAAATCAGCCCGAAGGTCAGCAGGACCTGGTACAGATGGTCACGCTTGTAAAGCGTATCGAGAAACAAGCGCTCAATGATGAGCCCCAGGGCAATCGCGATGGGAATGGCCGCCAACATGGCCAGCCAGAAATTGCCAAAGCGCAGAGTCAGGTCATACACCAAATAGGCACCAATCATGTACATGGCACCATGGGCGAGATTAATGATGCCCATAATGCCAAAAATCAGTGTTAACCCACTGGCGATCAAAAACAGCAGCAACCCGTACTGCAATCCATTCAAAAGCTGTACGCTAAAAAATGCGAGATCCATACGATCCCTCCGAGAATCCGAGTGAGGGGCGGGCTATACCCGCCCCAAGGTGATGCGATAAGCCGTTACATCTGGCAAGCGTCATCAGGGACTTCAAGATTCTCAGCAGCGATACTGACGACCTCATGTTTGCCGTCGCGAATCTCGCGCAGATAGACATTCTGGATAGGATGATGGGAAGCAGAGAAGCTGAGCGGCCCACGAGGGCTAGCCAGTTGCACGTTGGCCAACACATCGATCAAACGCTCCCGATCAGACGTATCACCACCCAGCACGCTAAGCGCCTGTGCCAGCATCATACCTGTGTCGTAACCTTGCACGGCATAGGTATCAGGCGTTTCTCCGTAAGCATTCTCGTAGGCGGTCAAGAAAGACTGATTGGCGTTATTTTCGAGGGTTTCAGCGTAATGCAGCGTCGTCATTACCCCTTCACCCGCCTCGCCCAGCGCTTCCAAGTTACCTTCAGTCAGGAAACCTGAACCCAGCAGGGGTATGCTCTCCTTTAACCCTGCTGCAGCATAATCTCTAACGAAGCTGACACCGCCGCCGCCAGCAAAGAAGGTGTAGACGGCATCCGGCTCTAGGCTGGCGATCTGGGTTAAGTAGCTCTGAAACTCGGTGCTTGGGAATGGCACCAAAATCTGCTGAACGATTTCGCCACCCTCAGCGGTGAAAGCCTCTTCAAAGCCAGCCAGGTCTTCTTTGCCCCCAGCGTAATCCCATGTAATGGTGACAATTTTTCGATGCCCTTGATTGTACGCCACCTTGCCCATTGGATAGCTGTCTTGCCACATGCTGAACGAAGTGCGGAACACATTCGGCATGCACAGCTCATTGGTGGCGGCACCCAACCCTGCGTTCGGAATGATGGTGATAGCGCCAGTCTGTTTGGCAACACGCAACATTCCCATTGCAACCCCGGAGTGAACCGGGCCGATTACGAAGTCAACATTATCTCCATTGACCAAACGGCTCATGTTCTGAGGTGCCTTGGAAGGGTCAGCCTCTGAATCAAGTTCAATGTACTCCACATCACGGCCACCTAACTGGCCACCTTCTTGCTCAATGGCCAACTTCAGGCCGTTAGTGATGGCTTCTCCAAGGGCGGTATAGGTACCTGAATAAGGTAGCATTAAGCCAAGTTTTACAGGGTCTTCATTAGCTGAAACGCTCATTGCTGACAAAGCGGCTGTAGTACCCAGCAACGTAATGAGGGAAGTCTTTTTGAAAGTTTTCATTATATTTTCACCAGGATTGTTTTGTTTTAGATTGTTATTTCCAACGTGCTTCTGTTTTATAAAAAGCACAATAAGCGACATCCTTGTCTTCACCGCTAGTTCTCAAACGTGATACACATCAATAACTTGATGGATGTAGTCGTTATTTAACTGCACGACCTTTCGTGTGATCAGCGGGCGCTCGCCCGACACGTCCAGGGTGTAAAACGAGGTGCCAAAAAAGCTGTCGGTCTTTTTGTAGCGGTGACTTAACGTGTGCCAGTTAAACCGCAGCGCGACCGTGTCTCCTTCCTGCGACAAGACCTCAAGGTTCGTTACCTGATGCGTGGTGCGCGGCTCCGGCGTACTGGCGCCGCTACGCTCGGTCTTGATGCGATACACCCGATCTTCTAACCCTTCGCGGTTGGGGTAGTAGATCAGGGAGATCTCGCTATGGGGGTCGCGGGTGAGCTGGTCGTCGTCGTCCCAGGCCGGCATCCAGAACTCGGCGTCTTTGTGATACAGCGTGAGCCATTCGTCCCACTCGCGGTCGTCCAGCAGACGGGCTTCGCGGTACAAAAAGGCTTGGATGTCGTGATAGCTGATACTCATGGCCTTTCTCTCCTTTCTTTAGACATCGGGCGCTTAGGCAGACGCGGTGGCGATAAACTGGCTGCGCTCTTTGTCGATGGCGCGCAGCATTTCTGTCACCCAGTGTTTGTGGTGCAGCACGTAGAGCCCTTCGTCTTCGGGAGAGGCGCCGCTGAGCAGCGGTTTCATGTCGATGGCCTGGGCGTTTTCGTCCGCGCCTTCGATCCATTGCTTGGCCCCGCGGGAGAGGTCATTCCATTCGGCCAGGGCGCCGTTGTAGCCTTCCTGGCATGCACGGAACTCTTCGAGGTCATCCGGTGTGCCCATGCCGGAGACGTTGAAGAAGTCTTCGTATTGGCGGATACGCACACGACGGTTTTCCGCTGACTCGCCTTTGGGGGCGAAGCAGTAGATCGTGACTTCCGTTTTATTGACGTCGATGGGGCGCAGCACACGAATTTGCGTGGAGAACTGGTCCATTAGGTAGACGTTGGGGTAGAGGCACAGGTTGCGCGTTTGATTCACAATCGAGTCGGCGCGGGCTTCCCCTAACTGCTCTTGGATCCACTCCTTTTCTTGGTAGACCGGGCGGACTTCGGGGTTGAGCAGCCGGGTCCACAGCATCATGTGGCCGTTTTCGTAGGAGTAGAAGCCGCCTTTGCTCTTCGACCAGCCGTCGGCGTCCACGGCTTTGGTGCCGCCGGCGTCGTAGTTGCGACGCTCCATGGTGGAGGCGTAGTTCCAGTGTACGGAGCTGACGTGGTAGCCGTCGGCACCGTTTTCGGCTTGTAGCTTCCAGTTGCCGGTGTAGGTGTACGATGAGGTGCCGCGCAGGATCTCGAGGCCTTCGGGGGCTTGGTCAACGATGTTGTCGATGACTTTGGTGGTTTCGCCGAGGTGTTCTTGGAGGGGCTTTACGTCGTCGCTCAGGCTGCCGAACAGGAAGCCTTTGTAGCTTTCAAAGCGCGGTAGGCGTTTGAGGTTGTGAGAGCCGTCCTGCTTAAAGCTATCTGGGTAGGCGCCGGTCTTTTCGTTTTTGGCCTTGAGCAGTTGGCCGTCGTTTTTAAAGGTCCAGCCGTGGAACGGGCAGGTGAAGGTGCCTTTGTTGCCGCGCTTGCGACGGCACAGGGTGGCGCCGCGGTGGGCACAGGCGTTAATCAGGCCGTGCAGTTGACCTTGCTTGTCGCGGGTGATGATCACCGGCTGGCGGCCCATGGTGACGGTCATGTAGTCGCCTGGTTCAGCGACCTGGCTCTCATGCGCAAGGAATAGCCAGTTGCCTTCGAAGATGTGTTTCATCTCCAGTTCGAAAAAGGCAGGGTCGGTGAACATGCTGCGGTGGCAACGGAACACGCCGTTGTCAGGGTCGTCTTGTACCGCACCGCGCACGCGGGCTTCGAGTTGATCAAGCTGTGTGGTCATGATCGTTCTCCTCGTCGTTATTCTGTCGCGCTGTTAGGGCGTCAACGGGCCAAGGGGCCAGGCCCGCCTTGACGCCAGGCGTGAGGGTTATACCTTGGCGGTGCCGGCCAGCTGGCTGGCCAGGTCGTGCTCGTCTTCCTTGGCCCGGGGACGGGCGTGGCGGACTTGCAGCTCGGGCTGTTCGGTGGGCGTTAGTTCTACGTCGAACACCACCTGGGCGAAGGGGCCCTCCAGCGCGCGCTGGGCGATCTCGGCCGGGTCTTCAATCCGCTCGGCGGGCACCACCAGCTCTTCGCGGGTGGCAAAGGCGAAGTCGTCGAAGGTATAGGGGTCGCCGGCCAGGTTAATCTGGGTGGTCAGGTGCTGATGGCCTGGCGCCGAGACAAAGTAGTGGATATGGGCCGGACGTTGGCCATGACGCCCCAATGCCTTCAGCACCACGTCCGTGGGTGCCCCTTCCGGCACGCCATAGCCGGAGGGAATAATGCTGCGGGCGGTGTAGCGGCCCTCGCTGTCGGTATAAATGGTGCGGCGCAGGTTGTACTCGCTCTGGGTCTGGTCAAAGAAGGAGTAGCCGCCTTTCGAGTTGGCGTGCCAGATTTCCACCTTGGCGCCGGCAATCGGCGTGCCGTCCACGTCGCGCACCTGGCCGGTGAGCCACATGGTGTCGCCCTCGTTGTCCTGGCCGTCGTCCATACGGGCAAAGCCTTCCGCCTCGGGGGCGCCGGCCACGTAGAGCGGGCCTTCGATGGTGCGCGGAGTGCCGCCGGTGCGCTTGGCTTCGGCGTCGATGGCGTCCTGACGCATATCGAGGAAATGGTCAAACCCGAGCCCAGGGGACAAGAGGCCGAACTGGGTCTGGCTGCCGAGCGCGTTCAGCAGGTTCACGGCGGCCCAGTACTCTTCCTCGGTAACATCGAAGTCGTCGATCAGTTTGAACAGGTCGCCGACCAGGCGATGGACAATCTGCTTGGCACGGTCGTTACCACCGGCTTGATCCAGGCCTGCGATGGCAGTGAGAAAGTCTTGGACCTCGGGTGTATCAAAGATTTTAACGGTCATGGTGAAACCCTATTGCTAGTTTTTATCGTTGATTTTTTTACCCGGCAACTACAACACGGCAACTACAGCAGTTCATGTCGGCACGATGCCTATGTACCTGCCCAGGGCATAAAGACAGTGTTTCGTTTTGTTGGTACTAATATCGAACACATAGCAATTAATAGACCAATATCGTTTGAGTTCTTTTCCATACTTCACAGGTATCTCAAAAAGTTAACAACCTAATCTCAATGCCTCATTAGATATCACGAAATTAACATAAGGTGCTGTTTTTTATAGATAAAAATAAATTGAGAAATATAGCCAACTAAACAACAATTCAAACAAGACACCCATAGACATGCGTCGCCATTTACATAGAGCGTTATGTTCTTATAAATGCGTTCAGCAACTGCCCAGATATTTTTTAAAATACGACCAAAGAACAAAACAGCAACAAGCAGAACCGTATAAAAAAGACCCGTACTGCCTAAGCATGTACGGGTCAAAGGATGGAAGGTAGATATGTAGAAGCTTCGTGCTATCCGCTACTCTTCTGAACAACCCCGCGGGTGAATATGAAATCAAAATCTTTAGTTTCGAAAATTGCTGACACCACAACGCCAAGAACCAATGCCCAGAATGTTGCCCCAATACCCAGAATCTGAATACCAGATGCGGCAATCAAAAATGCAAACAAAGCGCCTATTTCATGCTTCTTACCTGAAAAAGCGATTGCCATTGAAGAGGTGATAACCCGCATAAGTGCCAGCCCAGCGATAATAGTTATAAAGTAGCGGGGCGTGGCCTCTAGTAGACTCACTACATAACCATAGAAAGGCGCAGCAACCACGAAAATAGCTCCTGCAATCACGGCAGCTACCCAGCGCTTGTCATGCGTTCCTGCCTCAGGTGAAGCACATACGCCGGTCATTGGTGCAGCGATGCAAGTACTGTGTAAGTTGAAGAACGATGACACGATGGTACCAATGCCGCCGACGGCGGTTATTGCATTTGCAGGAGCATCTTTATACCCCATTCCTTTGACGAGGCCGACGCCAGCAGGAGTCTCCATACCGACCAGAATAATGGCCAGGGGAAGCCCATAGGTCAGAAACGCTTCTAGAGTAAATTCTGGAAGGATGAACTCAGGGAAACGAATAGTAGCTTCGATACCCGACAAATCCACACCTGTCACTGTCAGGTAGGCAAGGCCGGCCGCCATGGAGATGATGAGCGGAGGAATTTTGCGGAAAAGCCGAGCTGAAATAAAGAAGGCCAAAATCATAATGGAGGCTGGCACGATGGCACTTTCAAGCGGCTTTACCATGTTGAGACCAAAGCTAAGTAGCATACCGCCCACCATGCCCATCACTATGGGCATTGGGATCAACCGCATCACAATCCCCATCACACCAGTCACGCCCGCAATAAGAGTAATGATTCCAGCGATAAGACCAGCTCCTAATGCCGCCTCCAGCCCTATCACGGGAATGACCGCAGCAAACATCAACGCGCCTGGAATGGAGTTCGCCATCGGTAGCGGTAGGCGGTAGTACGCAGGCATAAAAAGCCCAAACAAGCCGTTGATCATCAAATAGCTGATGACCCAGATCATGATAAAGGATGAGTCGAGGCCCGCTGATGTCCCTGCACTGATATGTACGACCCCAACACTGAGCCCCAAGATGCCTGCGACTAAGCCAGTACTAGCGTTATCAGCGTTAAGATCACGCAAAAAATCTCGGGGGGCGTGCCGTAGGCTGACGCCTTTTTCGATATGTTTCACGGTTTGCTCCAGGGGAAATGTTGTGCTTAGAGTTAGAGTTAGAGTTAAACTTAATTAAAATTATTTTTTTAAATGTTTAGCTAACCTTGATCGCCTCCCCCGACCGGTAGAACGCTACCCGTTATGTAGCTCGCCTCATCGGATGCCAAGAACAGGATCGGTGCGGCCATCTCATCAAGCGTGCCGTAGCGCTTCATCAGGCAGCTTTGCTTGGTTTGGTCAATATGTGCTTGAAACCAAGCCCGCTCGGTCTCGTTGCTAGGCTCGGGCGTGCCTCGAGAAATCCGACGCGGGGGCGCTTCGGTGCCACCGATGCCAGCGGCCACCACGCGGATACCAGCCTCGGCATATTCGAAGGCCAAGGATTCGGTTAGCGCATTGACGCCTCCCTTGGCCGCCGAGTAAGGGATACGGTGGATGCCCCGGGTCGCCACGGAGGAGACATTGACAATCACGCCGCTACCTTGCGCTACCATGGTCGGCAGTGCCGCGCGGCAGCACCACAGCGTGGGCATTAAAGAACGGTTGATCTCAGCGGCAATTTGCACATCAGTGAACTCAGTAAACGGCTTGAAGTTGATGGCCCCGCCAACGTTATTGATCAAAATATCAATACGCCCAAACTGCTTGAGCGCTGCCTGCATCGCCTGCTCAGCACCTCCCCAGGTTTCCAGGTCCGCTTGCACCGCGATTGCTTTACCACCCTGCTGGCTGATGTCAGCTACCACTTCTTGGATATATTCAGAGCGATCAACGAGGATTAAGCATGCCCCTTCGGAAGCAGCTCGCTCAGCAACTCGCCGCCCAATTCCTTGAGCAGCGCCGGTGACCACCATGACGCGGTCTTGAAAACGTGCCACTTCTAACCGTTGATTGCTCATTCGTGCGCTCCCACTTGGTTAGGGGTGAATTTCTCATAGTGGAAGCTTTGCGGCTCAATGCCTTCAGTGTCGAAATACTTGAGCACCGCATCTACCATCGGAGGTGGCCCGCACAGATAAACATCCACATCACCATCATGCATGACAGCAGCATCCATATGATGCGTCACATACCCCTTGCGTGGATGTTCGCTTGCCTCATCTACCACCACGGTGGAGTAGCTGAAGCTGGGGAGCTTATCTGCGAATGCATCCAAGGCATCGATTTTGACCAAGTGATCATCTTTATTAACGCCGTAAATCATGTGGATGGGCGCGTCACACCCCTTATCGACCAGTTGCGCTAACATGGACAAAAATGGCGCAAGGCCCGTACCGCCCGCCAGCATCAGTACCGGACGCGTGACTTCACGTAGGTAAAAGCTGCCTAATGGACCTGTCAGGGTGAGCTTGTCGCCTACGGCGGCACGTTCGGTCAAATAGCCACTCATTACCCCGTTGGGAATATTGCGAATCAAGAAAGTGGCTCGCTTATCACCTGGTAGAGAGCTGAATGAATAAGAGCGGTGTAGCTCAGTGCCGGGTACGTCAATATGGATGTACTGACCCGGCAAAAAGGCCAACCCCTCTTCATCCTCTAACTCTACCACCAGTTCAATACTATCCTCGGAAAGCTGCTCAACCGCCGCTACCGTGCCCTCAACCTTGCCCACCTGTGTTTTGCATAGGGTGGACGCTACAGGCACTTGGATCACACAATCCGACGATGGCACCATCTGGCACGTCAGCACTTGGCCTTCTGCAGCTTCTTCGTCAGAAAGCGCCTCTTCCAGGTACTCGTCGCCCATATCGAACTCGCCCTGCTCACAGTGGCCTTTGCAGGTACCACACACGCCGTCAGAGCAGTCCATCGGAAGGTTCACTTTCTGCCGGTAGGCGGCATCAAGAACGGTTTCCCCTTCTTTACAACCAATAAAACGGGTCACGCCGTCCTCAAAGTTGAGGGCAATGGTATAACTCATGATTAAATCTCCTCTCCCATCAGGTCACACGTGGTAAATATCGATAACCTGATGGATGTAGTCGTTATTTAACTGCACGACCTTTCGTGTGATCAGCGGGCGCTCGCCCGACACGTCCAGGGTGTAAAACGAGGTGCCAAAAAAGCTGTCGGTCTTTTTGTAGCGGTGACTTAACGTGTGCCAGTTAAACCGCAGCGCGACCGTGTCTCCTTCCTGCGACAAGACCTCAAGGTTCGTTACCTGATGCGTGGTGCGCGGCTCCGGCGTACTGGCGCCGCTACGCTCGGTCTTGATGCGATACACCCGATCTTCTAACCCTTCGCGGTTGGGGTAGTAGATCAGGGAGATCTCGCTATGGGGGTCGCGGGTGAGCTGGTCGTCGTCGTCCCAGGCCGGCATCCAGAACTCGGCGTCTTTGTGATACAGCGTGAGCCATTCGTCCCACTCGCGGTCGTCCAGCAGACGGGCTTCGCGGTACAAAAAGGCTTGGATGTCGTGATAGCTGATACTCATGGCCTTTCTCTCCTTTCTTTAGACATCGGGCGCTTAGGCAGACGCGGTGGCGATAAACTGGCTGCGCTCTTTGTCGATGGCGCGCAGCATTTCTGTCACCCAGTGTTTGTGGTGCAGCACGTAGAGCCCTTCGTCTTCGGGAGAGGCGCCGCTGAGCAGCGGTTTCATGTCGATGGCCTGGGCGTTTTCGTCCGCGCCTTCGATCCATTGCTTGGCCCCGCGGGAGAGGTCATTCCATTCGGCCAGGGCGCCGTTGTAGCCTTCCTGGCATGCACGGAACTCTTCGAGGTCATCCGGTGTGCCCATGCCGGAGACGTTGAAGAAGTCTTCGTATTGGCGGATACGCACACGACGGTTTTCCGCTGACTCGCCTTTGGGGGCGAAGCAGTAGATCGTGACTTCCGTTTTATTGACGTCGATGGGGCGCAGCACACGAATTTGCGTGGAGAACTGGTCCATTAGGTAGACGTTGGGGTAGAGGCACAGGTTGCGCGTTTGATTCACAATCGAGTCGGCGCGGGCTTCCCCTAACTGCTCTTGGATCCACTCCTTTTCTTGGTAGACCGGGCGGACTTCGGGGTTGAGCAGCCGGGTCCACAGCATCATGTGGCCGTTTTCGTAGGAGTAGAAGCCGCCTTTGCTCTTCGACCAGCCGTCGGCGTCCACGGCTTTGGTGCCGCCGGCGTCGTAGTTGCGACGCTCCATGGTGGAGGCGTAGTTCCAGTGTACGGAGCTGACGTGGTAGCCGTCGGCACCGTTTTCGGCTTGTAGCTTCCAGTTGCCGGTGTAGGTGTACGATGAGGTGCCGCGCAGGATCTCGAGGCCTTCGGGGGCTTGGTCAACGATGTTGTCGATGACTTTGGTGGTTTCGCCGAGGTGTTCTTGGAGGGGCTTTACGTCGTCGCTCAGGCTGCCGAACAGGAAGCCTTTGTAGCTTTCAAAGCGCGGTAGGCGTTTGAGGTTGTGAGAGCCGTCCTGCTTAAAGCTATCTGGGTAGGCGCCGGTCTTTTCGTTTTTGGCCTTGAGCAGTTGGCCGTCGTTTTTAAAGGTCCAGCCGTGGAACGGGCAGGTGAAGGTGCCTTTGTTGCCGCGCTTGCGACGGCACAGGGTGGCGCCGCGGTGGGCACAGGCGTTAATCAGGCCGTGCAGTTGACCTTGCTTGTCGCGGGTGATGATCACCGGCTGGCGGCCCATGGTGACGGTCATGTAGTCGCCTGGTTCAGCGACCTGGCTCTCATGCGCAAGGAATAGCCAGTTGCCTTCGAAGATGTGTTTCATCTCCAGTTCGAAAAAGGCAGGGTCGGTGAACATGCTGCGGTGGCAACGGAACACGCCGTTGTCAGGGTCGTCTTGTACCGCACCGCGCACGCGGGCTTCGAGTTGATCAAGCTGTGTGGTCATGATCGTTCTCCTCGTCGTTATTCTGTCGCGCTGTTAGGGCGTCAACGGGCCAAGGGGCCAGGCCCGCCTTGACGCCAGGCGTGAGGGTTATACCTTGGCGGTGCCGGCCAGCTGGCTGGCCAGGTCGTGCTCGTCTTCCTTGGCCCGGGGACGGGCGTGGCGGACTTGCAGCTCGGGCTGTTCGGTGGGCGTTAGTTCTACGTCGAACACCACCTGGGCGAAGGGGCCCTCCAGCGCGCGCTGGGCGATCTCGGCCGGGTCTTCAATCCGCTCGGCGGGCACCACCAGCTCTTCGCGGGTGGCAAAGGCGAAGTCGTCGAAGGTATAGGGGTCGCCGGCCAGGTTAATCTGGGTGGTCAGGTGCTGATGGCCTGGCGCCGAGACAAAGTAGTGGATATGGGCCGGACGTTGGCCATGACGCCCCAATGCCTTCAGCACCACGTCCGTGGGTGCCCCTTCCGGCACGCCATAGCCGGAGGGAATAATGCTGCGGGCGGTGTAGCGGCCCTCGCTGTCGGTATAAATGGTGCGGCGCAGGTTGTACTCGCTCTGGGTCTGGTCAAAGAAGGAGTAGCCGCCTTTCGAGTTGGCGTGCCAGATTTCCACCTTGGCGCCGGCAATCGGCGTGCCGTCCACGTCGCGCACCTGGCCGGTGAGCCACATGGTGTCGCCCTCGTTGTCCTGGCCGTCGTCCATACGGGCAAAGCCTTCCGCCTCGGGGGCGCCGGCCACGTAGAGCGGGCCTTCGATGGTGCGCGGAGTGCCGCCGGTGCGCTTGGCTTCGGCGTCGATGGCGTCCTGACGCATATCGAGGAAATGGTCAAACCCGAGCCCAGGGGACAAGAGGCCGAACTGGGTCTGGCTGCCGAGCGCGTTCAGCAGGTTCACGGCGGCCCAGTACTCTTCCTCGGTAACATCGAAGTCGTCGATCAGTTTGAACAGGTCGCCGACCAGGCGATGGACAATCTGCTTGGCGCGGTCGTTACCACCGGCTTGATCCAGGCCTGCGATGGCAGTGAGAAAGTCTTGGACTTCGGGCGTATCAAAGATTTTAACGGTCATGGTGAAACCCTCTGTTTGTTATAGGGTGTTGTTTTATTTATATGAACGGGCGTGTTACGTGGAGGACTAGCTGTCGTCATCGCGCACTGAGGAGGGGTGACGACACAGGGGCTTGACGCTGATCTCCATGTAAGGGAACAGTGGCAGGTTACTGACCAGCTCTTGCAGTTCGGCGTTGTCTTCAACGTCAAAAATACTGACATTCGAGTAGCTGCCCGCCACTCGCCACAGGTGGCGCCATTTGCCCTGGTGCTGAAGCTCTTGAGAATATGCCTTTTCGGTCGCTTTGATCTTGGCCGCTTGCTCGGCTGGCATATCGGGCGGTAATTTAACGGTCATCTCTACTTGAAATAGCATATAGCTCTCCTCTTGCATCACGGACAAACGCAGGCAGTGGCATGTCGTTATTCGCGTGCGTCGTTTATTTACGTGCGTAGTGCGTCAATTTATCTTCATCTAAGGAGATCCCCAGCCCAGGACCTTGCGGCAGGGCGACCCCAAATTCGGTGTAATGAAGTGGCTCAACGACAATGTCATCTGTCAGCAGAAGTGGGCCGAACATTTCCGTTCCCCAGGCCATTTCCGGTAGGGTTGCCCAGGCGTGTAGGGAGGCGGCTGTTCCAATGGTGCCTTCCAAAAGGGTGCCACCATAAAGGCCAACGCCTCCTGCTTGGGCAAGATGCGCCAGTTCCAGTGCACCATGGATACCGCCGGATTTAGCAATTTTCAGAGCAAAAGCACCACTAAAGCCGCTGCAGATGAGATCCAACCCATCACGAGCATCTTGCACGGCTTCATCGGCGAGCATGGACACATTGAAACGGTTCGCTAAGCGAACGAGCCCGGCGTACTCACGGGCGGGAATGGGCTGCTCAATGAGCTCAATACCAGCATCCTGCAACGCCTGGATGCCTCGTACCGCCGTGGATTCATCCCACGCCTGGTTAACATCAACGCGAATGCTGGCCCGGTCGCCCAATGCTTCCTTAATCGCTGCCACATGGTGTACGTCTTGTTCTACCGGGTTGGCACCGATTTTTAATTTGAAGTCGCAGTGCCGACGCTGCTCTAAACGCAGCATAGCCTCATCGATATCCTTAGCCGTATCACCACTGGCCAACGTCCATAGCACGGGCAAGTGTTCCTGGCGTGCGCCACCAAGCAGCTCGGCCACACTCAACCCCAAGCGTTTGCCCTGGGCATCTAATAGCGCGGTCTCAAGCGCAGATTTGGCAATCATGTTGCCACGGGCATGGCGATGAAGCCGGGAGCGTAGTTGGTGGACATTGTGAGAGGGCTGGCCAATCAAGAGGGGAGCCAGATAGGTATCAATATTACGCTTGATGCTTTCCGGGCTTTCCGGCCCGTAAGCAAGACCGCCAATGGTGGTGCCTTCGCCAAGTCCTTCGATGCCATCAGAGTGACGCATGCGAACGATCACCATGGTCTGGCAAGCCATGGTGGTCATGGAAAGTTTGTGGGGACGGATGGTCGGTAAATCGACCAGTATCGTCTCAATCTGTTGGATGACGGTTGACATGGCAGCTCCGGCTTCTGGCAATCATTTGACTGGGTATCAGTTTGATTGGCGTTAGAAGCTGGAACCAATATTGTTTAGGTGCCTAGTCATACCGAAGAGGTATCAGCCACACATAACAGCCCTTGCGTGTTACTACATTGCTTGGCTGTTGCTACCACATATTTTTTGTTTCAACGCACAGAAAAACACCCTGCGCCCTAAATATCCAAAAAAATCAATCAAATCAATTGATTAAAATATAAAAAACAATCTTAGGCTCAGATTTTGTTGTCATTAGGCCATGACCGTATTTGCGACAAAAGGATAATCCTGAAGGGTGAAAATCAAAAATAGCGTGACTAACCATCCAAGCGCTACAGGGATGCTGGACCTATCGGAATATCTCTACGGCCATTTGAATAAAATTATCCAACACGGGCGACCCCTCCCCCTCGCGCCACGCCAGCCATAGCGGCATATCGCAGGTGGTTAACTCCTCTAGCTCGATAAAGCAGATTCCCGGCATTGGGTGGCAGCGGCTTGCGGCAGGCACAATAGCTACCCCTAAGCCTGCAGCGACCATACTCAAAATGGTGAGGTTATCCGCGCCATACTGCACCACGCGGGGTTCAAAGTTTAGCCGTGAAAAGTGCGCCACCACGCGGTCGTAATAAACCGGCGAAATACTGCGATACCCCCACACAAACTCAGCCTCAGCCAACGCAGCTAGGCAGGTGGGCGGCGAGCAGGCCCAACGCGATGTGTCGGGCACCGCGAGGAGCAGGTGGTCGCGCTGCAGCAGGCGTGCCTCAATGCCTTGGGGGGTATACTCATCCAAGTAGAGAATACCGGCATCAAGCCCGCCCTGCTGTAGTCTCTCCAACTGGGGGCCGGAAAGCAGCGGAAACACATCTAAAGCCACCTGCGGATAGCGGCCACGATAGCCGCCCATTAACTTGGCGACCTCCGGCAGCCATAAATGGGTGACCGTGACCCCTAAACTCAGTTTGCCGGTTTGCCCACTGCCCAGCGCTAATAGCCGCGCTTTGATATCCGCCCGTTCGTCCAACAGCCGAGTGGCTTCACTGTAAAGTGCTCGGCCCGCCACGGTTAAGCGAATACCCCGGGCGTGGCGATCCAACAGTTGTGTGCCTACATTGTCTTCCAACAAGCGCATCTGGCGCGTTAGCGCGGGTTGAGCAACATGCACCCGCCGGCTAGCCGCCGAGATTGAGCCAGTTTCCACTACGGCAATGAAGTACTCCAGTTGGCGAAATTCCATGGGCTAATTCCCTTGCATTGTTTCTCAAAGTGGCAACAAGTCTGGTTTTATCGAGTGACACCCATGCCAATATGATATGGAAAGCATCTAAAATCTATATTTCTGGTATCTGCTCGCTTGTTTCATAGTGCATAAACAACCCATAACAAAACTTGCAAACGAGCAGGACACCTGATGAACAAGACCTATCACCTCTTAACAGGGCTGCACTTTACGCTGTGCACTCTGGCAATGATCTGGCCCGGCGCGTTAATCGCTAACCGTATTGAGCCCATTGTGCTTGGCCTACCCTTTCTATTTTTTTGGTACATCCTCTGGATGCTGATTCTATTTGTCGGCATGTGGGTCGCCTTTGTCGTACGCCATGGAGGTGACCGCCATGAATGATTCATTCATTGTTGTCGGCATTACCCTGGCCTACCTCGCCTTGGTTTTGTGGGTGGGGCTTCGCGCTCGTGGTCAGGAAAATTCCAGTTTGGAAGGCTATGTCGCGGGCGGTCGTCACGTAGGCGTAGTGATTTTGTTCTTCATCCTCGGTGCTGAAATCTTTTCGGCCTTTGCATTCCTGGGTGCGCCGGGGTGGAGCTATCAGCACGGTGCGCCAGCCTTCTACATTCTCGCTTATCTATCGCTGGTCCCCATTACTATATGGGCTATGGGGCCGCGTGTGGCCAAGTTAGGCCGCGAGCGAGGCTATCTCACTCAAGGCGATATGATTGCTGACCACTACCAAAGCAAGTCGCTGGGTTTGCTGGCCGGGGTGATCGGTGTATTGGCGCTGGTACCCTACCTAACCATCCAAATTGCGGGTGCCGGGCTACTGTTTCAGGCTGCCACCGATGGGCTAATCCCCTTTTGGCTTGGCGCGCTGCTGGCCTTTCTAGTGGTGGCTGCGTACGTTTTTTGCAGCGGCCTTAACGGCATCGGCTGGACCAACTTAGTTCAGGGCATCATGATGATTGCCATCGCTTGGTTCTTGGGGCTCTCTATTTCCGAGCGCCTTTACGGTGGCGTAGGCGAGATGTTTAGCCAAATCCAACTGACCATGCCCGAGTATTTAACCATGCCCGGCGCTAACGGAATGAACTGGGGCTACTTCAGCACTGCGGTATTGGTCAGCGCTTTTGGCGGTGCCATGTGGCCACACCTGTTTATGAAGTTCTACTCCGCTGATAGTGGCAAAACGCTGCGTAAAGTCAGCGTTTTCTACCCCCTTTACGCCTACCTGCTGGTACCGCTGCTGTTTATTGGCTTTGCCGGTATTATCGCCTTTGCCGACACTCCCTTAGAACGCTCGGATACGGTGCTGCTGCGCATGGTGATGGAGGTGGCCAATTTCTCGCCTTGGGTCATCGGCTTGATGCTTTCCGGCGCGCTGGCCGCTGCTATGTCCACCGGTGCCAACTTGGCCCATACCGCCGCCGTGGTATTAGTTCGCGATGTGGTAGGCCCCACCTTAATGAAAAGCGCCAGCGAGAAAGCCGTGGTTAGCGCAACCCGCTGGAGCGTATTAGGACTATCACTGGTTGCTTACTTGTGTGCGCTGGCTAACCCCGCCTCGCTAGTGCTGCTGTTACTGGGTGCATATGGGCTTATTGTGCAGCTGTTCCCAATGGTGATTGGCGCGCTGTTTATGCCGCAGCTTAGGCGCGCCAGCGTGATGGCTGGAGCGCTGGTCGGCAGCTTTGCCTACCTGATGATGGAGTTTATCTGGAGTTCACCGCTCAACTGGCACGCAGGTACCTGGGCAATGCTGCTCAACATCGGCGTGGTGGCAGCCTGCCAATGGCTCATCAAACCCGCCTTTGCTAAACCCTCGCCTACCCACCGCTAAGTTGCCTACGGAGAGCACTATGCACACCTCTGAACGTGTGAATATCAAGGGCGCCGTGAGCGCCCAGGTTAACGCCGTCTTTGCAGACGTGAAGACACTCTATCAACAGCTGCACCAAATGCCCGAACTCCCCTTTCAGGAGTACAACACCAGCGCGCGGCTCGCAGAATCCTTAGAAACTCTTGGCTATGATGTCACTCGTAACGTGGGCGGCACAGGCGTGGTCGCGCTGCTGCGCAACGGCGAAGGACCAACCGTCATGCTGCGCGGCGATATGGATGCACTGCCTATTAAAGAAGCGACAGGCCTTGAGTATGCCAGCAATGAAACCGCCACCACCCCAAGTGGCAATGAAGTCCCGCTAATGCACGCCTGCGGTCACGATCTTCACAGTAGCTGCCTCGTGGGCACAGCAGCAGTCATGGCCAGACTAAAAACGCAGTGGTCAGGCACCTTAATGCTTATTTGCCAGCCAGCAGAAGAGGTTTTTGGCGGAGCTAAGGCCATGCTGGCGGATGGGCTTTATGAGCGCTTTCCACGTCCCGACATCATTCTTGGTCAGCATAATATGCCTGCGCTAGCAGGTACTATCGGCCACCGCGCCAACAGCACCATGGCTGCCTGCACTAATTTGGCGGTGACTATTCACGGTGCAGGGGGCCACGGCTCCATGCCTGCGCAAACCATAGATCCGGTAGTGATGGCGGCCCATGTGGTCACCCGCCTGCAAAGCATTGTTTCCCGGGAAGTACCGCCGGAGGAGACCGTCGTGGTCACCGTGGGCAAGCTGCATGCGGGTACTCAGGCCAATATCATCCCCCACTCCGCCGAACTTGAAATTAATATCCGTAGCTTTGATAACGCGCTGCACCGCCAAGTCGTAGCCTCGATCGAACGAATTATCCGCGCTGAGTGCGACGCCGGCCGTGCCCCCAAGCCGCCATCTTTCCAAGTCCTAAACGAAACCATTGCCCTGCACAACGACCCTATGGCCGTTGACCACGTTCGTCTTGCACACGCCGAGTACTTTGGCGACACCCATCTCTACGCCATGCCACGCCTTAACGGAAGCGAGGATTTCCCATTTTTTGGCAATGCTGAAGCAGGTGGTTTTGGCGGAGACGATATTCCCTCCGTTTACTGGTTTATTGGCGCAACCCCCGCTGAACGCTGGGCAGAAATCCCAGGAACGAGCGTTTCACAAAAAATGCGCCATCTTGAAATGCCGCATTCGCCCTACTATTTCCCCGGCAACGACGTAACATTGCGCACAGGTATCGAAGCCATGACGGTAGGCGCTTTGGCATATCTAAACTAGCCACTCCAAAAACTTAAACGGCAGTGTTATTAACATTGCCGTTTTATTTTACACCGCTCGTCTTATGTATCGCTTAAGGCTTAGCCCAGGCAGCGCGGCTGCTGTGAGCAGCCGTCTTATTAGTGATTTTCCAAGCACCTTCACGTTTGATGAGAGTGATCACGTCAACCCAGGAATCCTCAGAGTTTTCGCTGTTATCAAAGCCTAACAGCACGCTAGCCACTTCTCCGGCTTGGGTCACGGCAATAAAACGGCTCTTTACCGTTCGCTGACTGTTCGCCCAGCGCTCGAAACGGTCGCTGATCAGATCAGTCACCAACACGCCATCAGCGTCTAGCGCAAAAATCCATGCCTCTTTATGAAATGCCTCTTCTAGCTTGTCCCTCCTACCTTGAAAGCCATCAACGTATAGCTGCACCACACGCTTAATTTCGCCAATCTCAGGTGCATCACCTACGATAGTGATATCCATTATTTCTTAACTCCTGCCAATGAATTGTTGGTTTTGTTTTTATAACCCCAGCATTGCTCGCGCCTGCTGCCAAGTAGCTACAGGGCGCTGGTACTTTTCACATAGGGCTACGGTGCGCTCGACCAGCGCCGCGTTGGAGGGTGCTAGCGTATTACTGTCTAGGCGCATGTTATCTTCAAGCCCTGTGCGGGTATGGCCACCTGCCGCAATCGACCACTCGTTGAGTACATATTGATTGGCACCAATGCCTGCCCCGCACCACTGTGCATCCGGTGCCAGCCGCTTTAGCGTCTCGATATAGAAATCAAACGTTGGCTTATCCGCTGGCATGGAATTCTTAACGCCCATCACAAACTGCACGTAAAGCGGTGCTTTCAATTTACCCTGCTTAGAAAGCGCAACCGCTTGATGGATGTGCGACAAGTCAAAGGCTTCAATTTCAGGCTTCACGTTATACGTCAGCATCTCATCAGCGAGCCACTCCACCAGGTGCGGTGGGTTTTCATAAACACGGTTAGGGAAGTTGTTGGAGCCCACTGAGAGGCTGGCCATATCCGGTTTCAGCGACAGCATGCCGCCCCGCGCCTCCCCAGCGCCGGAACGGCCACCAGTGGAGAGCTGAATAATCATGCCAGGGCAGTGTTTGTTTAGCCCTTCCATCAAACGGCCAAACTTCTCTGGGTCTGAGGAGGGGGTTTGGTCATCGTTACGCACATGGCAATGAGCAATCGTCGCCCCCGCCTCAAACGCCGCTTGGGTACTTTCGATTTGCTCATCAACCGTAATGGGCACAGCAGGATTGTTCTCTTTGCGGGGCAGGCTACCGGTAATGGCGACGCAGATAATACAGGGCTGGGACATAAGAACCTGACCTTTTTGTTCGTGATGCGTATTATAATTTGCAATACGAACAAAATAGGCTAAATAGTTGCCAGCGTCAAACCTATCCTCACTGCTTAATTGCCCACTACTTTTGAAAACAAAAGCCCAAGTAGGGGCCTGGGCTTTTTGGGTATTACTGGAGTGCTGCAGAATTATTCAAGCGATTCGTAAGGCAAGCCGACATAGTTTTCCGCGATGGTAGTCAGCCCTGCTTTTGAGCTGGTCACGTAGTCCAATTCGGCCAGCTGCATGCGGCTATTGAAATCTTCCTCATCAGAAAAATTATGCAGCATAGAAGTCATCCACCAGGAGAAGCGCTCCGCTTTCCAGATACGCTTCAGGCACGTTTGCGAGTAGCGCTCGATTAAATCCGTCCGCCCCTCTTGGTAGACCTTCACCATTAGCCGATAGAGCGTATTCACATCGCTGGCGGCCAGATTCAGCCCCTTGGCACCGGTGGGTGGTACGATATGCGCCGCATCGCCGACCAGGAACAATCGCCCGTACTGCATGGGTTCGACCACATAGCTACGCAGTGGCGCGATGCTCTTCTCGATGGATGGCCCGGTGACAAGTTTGGCGGCCACCTCGTCAGGCAGGCGGCGCTTCAGCTCTTCCCAAAAGCGCTCGTCAGACCAGTGCTCCACTTTTTCATCTAACGGCACCTGAAGGTAGTAGCGGCTTCGAGTAGCAGAGCGCATGCTGCAAAGGCTAAAGCCACGTTCGTGGCGTGCGTAAATCAACTCATCAGAGACAGGCGGTGTATCAGAGAGCACACCGAGCCAGCCAAACGGATACACCTTCTCAAACTCTTTGATGCGGTCGTGAGGAATCGCTTGGCGGGAGACCCCATGGTAGCCGTCACAACCGGCGATATAATCGCAATCGAGCCTGACCGTTTCTCCATTGTGCTCAAACGTCAGGTAGGGGTTGTCACTCTCCAGATCATGCGGCTGAACGTTGTCTGCTTCATAGAGCGTTGTGGCGCCGACTGCTTCGCGGGCCTGCATCAAATCCCGCGTAACCTCTGTTTGTCCGTATACCATTACCTTGCTACCACCGGTCAGCTCATCCAGAGGGATACGCACGCGTCGGTTATTGAAGGCAAGCTCAAAGCCATCGTGGGGCAAGCCTTCTTGCTTCATACGCTGGTCGACTCCTGCCTCGCGCAAGAGATCCACCATACCTTGTTCTAAAACACCGGCACGGATACGGCTCAATACATACTCGCCGCTGCGGCGCTCAACAATCACGTTATCAATACCTTGGCGATGCAAAAGCTGCCCAAGCAGCAAGCCAGAAGGCCCTGCACCAATAATAGCGACCTGCGTTTTCATAGGGGATGTCTCAGCATTATCGTTATAAAAATATGGTACTTGTATTTTTCAATGAAACTCCCCCCTATATAAGGCATGATAAGAATGATTATTTGGACTTTTCCAGCCTTTACGCACCACCTTAGTCGTAGTTAAAGTCGTAGCTAAAAAGAGAGTTAAAAAGGGAGTTAAGTGATGGCAGTGCACCCCGTGCCCGTTTTCAAGCTATATGGCGAAACACAGCACTGGCCTACGCCGGATTTACTCCACTGCGAATCTATCCCAGAGCGCAGCCGGCTGCATGACTGGCATATTCGACCCCATCGCCATGCCGATCTGGTTCATATTCTGTTGATTAGTCAGGGCAGCGTGGTCGTGGAATTAGAGGGAACACGTCATGAGTTGCAAGGCGCTGTCACCATTGTTGTGCCCGCCATGGCGATTCATGGATTTCGTTTTTCGCCGGACATTCAAGGCCATATTATTACGCTGGCCAAGCCACTGGCGGATCATCTACATGCTCTGATGGGAGAGAGCAGTGCTCTTAAAAAGGCAGACTTCTTTCGACTATCACCTTCCCGCGAGCAAGAGCGTGTTGCCACCTTAGTGGCACACATTGATCAGGAGTACCGCCAGCCTGCCCCCGGACGAAACCAGCTACTCGAAGCACTGATCCAGGCACTTATCGTTGAGCTTTCGCGTCTTGCTAGTGAACCAAGAAGTACGTCGAAACGCTATGCCCCTCGTCAAAGTGACCGGGGGCGGCAGCATGTAGAGCACTTCCAAACTCTGATTGACGCATACTATCGCGAGCAGCCCAGCATTGAGTGGTTCGCTGGGCAGGTAGGCGTCAGCAGTGCGCACTTGAATATGCTTTGTCGCCAACTTGCCGGGCGCAGCGCTCTGCAGCTACTGCACGAGCGTTTGCTATTGGAAGCCAAGCGCCAGCTCACCTACACCAATATGACCATTGGTCAGGTCTCTGATAGCCTAGGCTTCTCCGAACCCGCCTACTTCACACGCTTCTTCAAGCGCAATACCGCGCTTTCACCACGGGAATTTCGGCTGCGCCAAACAGCGGCTAGCGGTACTGCTTAAACCAGCAAACATGGCTTTCAATCCGCGGTCTTAGATAGGGTAGTGACGTGCTCCCAGTTGCACTGTCATCCAACGCAGTTCAGTAAACTCTTCGATGCCCGCTTTACCACCGAAGCGCCCGTAACCGCTTGATTTTACGCCACCAAACGGCATCTGCGGCTCATCGTGTACCGTGGGCGCATTGATATGGCAGATGCCCGTCTGCAGGCGCCCCGCCACTTTCATTGCACGTGCGCTATCGCGGCTAAACACCGCTGATGAGAGGCCGTACTCGCTGTCGTTAGCAATGCGAATCGCTTCTTCCTCACTATCCACACGGATCACCGCTACGACCGGGCCAAAAGACTCTTCGCTATAAAGCCGCATGTCGCTGGTCACGCCATCGATGACCGTGGCCTGCATCACGACACCCTCTGCTTTACCGCCAGCAGCGATATGGGCACCTTTTTCCACCGCATCGTCAATGAGGCCATTGAGCTTTTCCCCTGATGCTGCGTTGATTAACGTGCCCAGCGTATTGCGCTCATCGCGCGGGTCGCCTGCCTTTAGCGCTTTGGCACGAGCGGCAAACTTATCAACAAACGCGTCGGCAATACGTTGATCGACAATCACCCGCTCGGTGGACATACAAATCTGGCCTTGATTAAAGAACGCGCCAAAGATGGCTGCGTCCACCGCCGCATCAATATCTGCATCATCTAGCACCAGAAACGGTGCCTTGCCGCCGAGTTCAAGCAACACAGGCTTTAAATGCCTGGCGGCTTGCTCGGCAATGATTCTGCCCACACCTGTGGAGCCAGTGAAGTTGATTCGCCGCACAGCAGGGTGGGCAACCAAAGCGCTGACCACCTCGGCCGCATCGTCTGGTGCGTTGGTAATCACGTTGACGACGCCATCCCCCAATCCCGCTGCCTGTAACACCTCACCAATTAAGTGGTGTGTTGCCGGGCACTGCTCAGACGCCTTCAGAATGACGGTATTACCGCACGCCAAAGGCGTTGCAATAGCCCGCGTGCCTAGAATAATCGGTGCATTCCAAGGCGCGATGCCCACCACAACGCCACAGGGAACGCGAACCCCCATCGCCATGCTGTCAGGCACGTTGGAAGGGATGATATCGCCCTGGATCTGGGTAGTTAATGCCGCCGCCTCGCGCAACACATCGGCCGCCACCTTCACATTAAAGCCTGCCCAGCCAAGCGTAGCGCCGGTCTCTTCTACCATTCGGTCAATGAAGTCAGCCTGGCGCTGCTCCATGAGCTCGGCGGCTTTCAGCAGCTTGGCGCGCCGCTCTCCTGGTCCGGTTTGTGACCACACAGCGAACGCCTTATCGGCGGCATTGGCGGCCGCCTTCGCATCCCCCACGCTCGCCGCTGCGGCAGTGGTGACGACATTACCGCTTAATGGGTTAGCGCGCGTAAACGTGGCTGTGTGTTCCGCTGGGATTGATTGCCCAGCTGACAATAGCTGCGTGGAGAACATGGCATAAGCTCCTATTATTGTGACTGCAATCGTGCTGGCTTGATGGGTAGCGACAAGCGTACCTCTACCTAGAGGAGAAACAGCGTGCTTAAAATGGGGAAGGCAATTAACAGCGACAGCCTTATCAAGTCGGAGACGACAAAGGGTGCCACCCCTTTGAAAATCTCCCCTAGTCCGACATGGGGCGCCATGGCCTTGATCACAAACACGTTCATCCCCACCGGCGGGGTCATGAGTCCCAGTTCAACGGTCAGTACGGTCAAAATACCGAACCATACCGGGTCGATACCCATCGCCTGAATAATCGGATATACCACCGGCACGGTAATCACCAGCATGGCGATAGAATCCATAAACATGCCCAACACAAAGTAAAGCGCCAGGATACAGAGCACCACGACGAGTGGCGTCAAATCCATGCCGTACAGCACGTCTGTGATGGAGAACGAAATACGCGATACCGAGATGAAGTAACCCAGCGTTTCGGCCCCCACTAGCATAAAGAACACTACCGCAGAGAGCGCCAATGTCTCTTGGACGCTGTGCCATAGCTGCGCGCCACGCATACCTTTCACTAAGGCATAGATCAGCGTGGCAAATGCCCCTACGCTGGCCCCTTCTGTTGGCGTAAAGGCACCAAAATAGATGCCTAAAATCATCACCATGAAAACGCCAAAGAAGGGCACCAAGCCGGTCAGCGAGAGCAATTTCTCTTTCCAGGGCGTAGGCTCACCAGCCACCGCCATAGAAGGGCGTAGATACATCACCACGGTAATGGTGAGTGAGTACATGACTAGCCCCAGCAGACCGGGAATCAGCCCAGCCATGAACATATCGCCCACAGACTGTTCGGTGAGAATCGCGTAGATAAGCAGCGCAATGCTGGGCGGGATCATAATCCCCAGCGTACCGCCAGCGGCCAAGGCTCCGGTGGCCAAGCCACGGTTGTAGCCATAGCGCTCCATTTCCGGTAACGCCACCCGCGTCATGGTACTCGCCGTCGCCAACGAAGAACCTGAAATAGCGGAGAAGATACCGCAGGAGCCTACGGCTGCGATGGCCAAGCCTCCCCTCCAGCCACCGCAGATGATGCGAGTCGATTCAAACAGCTTACCGGCCATACCCGAATGGGCGGCTAATACGCCCATTAAAATAAACATAGGTACAGCACTGAAGCTGTAGTTGGAGAGCACTTCTACCGGGACTGTTTTTAACTGAGCGACCGCCGCATCCCAGCTAATAATCTGAGCAAACCCCACTACGCCCACAATTAGCATCGTGAGAGCGACTGGTACGCGCAGAATCATCAGTACCAGTAATAGCCCTAAACCAATGGCACCAATCGCTTCACTCCCCATGAGTCGTCCCCTCCTCCGTGGCATAAAAAATGCCTAACAAGGCATGGATCAGGCTTCGCAACCCAAGCAGTAAACTAAGTAACGCTGCCAACTGATAAATCGGCCCCATAGGCAAACGGAGGTCTTGAGTCACCTCTCCATACTGGGTAGCAGCCGCTGCCGAATCCAGCAGGCCCACAAAAAGAATTAGCCCTAGGGCCATGAAACCAAGCAAAAAGAAGCCCTGTAAGCGATTTTTTATTCCTTGAGGTAAGCGGTGAGAAAATGCCTCCACCACTACCTGGCTTTTTTCAACATTAGCAGCCATCGCTGCCAATAGCGCAAACAGCATTAAGTAGCTGACCAGCTCAACGCTGCCAGCAACCCGTAGTGCAATAGCGCCTTCCGTTACCCGTGAAAGATAACGAGTACTCACATCCGCAATAGTGACTGCTAATAGGCCAAGAAGGGCAACACCAGCCACGAAGCGACAAATAAGGGCCAACCAGTGGCTGGCCCGGTAAAGAGTAGACTGCATAACACGTAATCTCTATTGGGCGCGGCAAGACTCGCTGGCTGCCAAAGCAGCTTGGTAAACGTCACGCGCCTGGTCCAAGCCGCGCTCCTCCAACTGCGTCAAGTAATTTTCAATGCCTGTTTCAAGCGGCTCTCTCCAATCAGGATGCTCCAGCGGATTTTCAATTTCACGGATGGTATGGCCTGCATCAGCAGCTTCTTGCTTGCCTTCCACGTCAAGCCGATCAAAGACTTCACCCGCCTTTTCCGCCCATTTCATGCCAGAGTTGTTATCAATTACCGCCTGCTGTTCTGGGGTCAGGCTGTCATAGGTGCGCTGGTTCATCGTGGCAACGAAGATCAGCGTATAGAAGGGAACCTCAGTGTGGTAATTCACCAATTCATTAATACGGAAGCCTTTCAACCCTTCCCATGGGAAGCTGAGACCATCAATAACGCCACGCTGCATGGACGTATAAATATCGGGCGCGGGCATACCGACTGGGCTAGCCCCCATATTTTCCAGCATTTCACCTGCTACCGCCGTTGGGCGGCGAATGCGCAGCCCTTCAAGATCAGCTGGGGTCTGTACGTCAGTATCAATGGTATGAATGCCGCCAGGGCCTGTGGTAAACATAAATAGCGGGCGCGTGTCTTCGTATTCGCTATCTAAGTGTCCATCGTCGTAGAGGGTCTGTAGTACACAGGCACCCTGTGTTGCCGTGGCTGCAACGCCCGGCAGCTCAACAATCTGTGACAGCGGGAAACGGCCAGCGGTATAGCCTTGCGCCGTGGCACCAATATCGGTGATACCGTTGGCGGCGGCTTCATAAATGGAATCCGGCTTGGCCAGAGTGCCGGATGGAAACATCTGCACCGTCAGCGCACCATCCGACTCTTCAGCAATCGTATCTGCCCACGCTTGTAGAACATCCTCATTGACACCAGATGCACCTGGCCAGAAGTGGGCCATGCGCAGTGTTGTTTCAGCCTGCGCCGAGCTAAGAGAGAGTCCTGCAACTGCAGCAGCTAATACGCACCGAGCAAATGTCTTCATCATGGGGCTCCAGGCTTATTTGGATTATTATAAGTTCGCAAAGCGAATAGTAGTTCGCTATAAACCTACATTAGTTGACTATTCTGCTCAGGGCTAATCGACATTCGTCTATGTACAGGCTCAGCCACATGGCTTTTTTATCGCCTAACCTTAAGTCATCTGCGCTGCTGCTTTTATGCCTTTACTAAAAAGTACAATGGCGTGAAAAAATTGGACTTTTACAAGACTAATAATCTACCAACGTCTAACCTAAAACAAAAAAGCGTTACCCATATATGAGCAACGCCTTTTTATCTCGATTAACAGTACTGTTGATTAACAGAGTTAGAAGTCAAAGAAGACCGTTTCACCTTTACCCTGTAAGCGAATATCCAGGCGATAGCGTACCTTGCCATTAACTTCTTCACGCTTGGCAATCAGTGTTTGACGGCGAGCCGGAGACTCGATGCGGGATAACACCGGGCACTGGGCATTCGCTTCCGCTTCGTCATCAAAATAGAGCCGCGTTTGCAAGTGAATATTCACACCCCGGGCAAACAGCGTCAGATTAATGTGCGGTGCCATTGGCTGGCCGCTAGGGTGCTTCACCGCTCCGGGCTTGATAGTCGTTAACGTCCACTCACTGCCATGATCAAACGTAGTGGCAGTGCGCCCAAAGCTATTGAAAGGCTTTTTAAGATCGTAATCGGTCTGATAATCACCGTTAGCATCGGCTTGCCAGGCTTCAATAAAGGCATCGCGCACTAAATCGCCATTGCCATCAATAACAGTACCTACCACTTCGATGTGTTCGCCCTCAGCATCAGGCTTGGCCATCTCGTTCCAGATCTCTTCATCGCGCACTGGGTTGCCCGCAGCGGCAAGAGCAAGACCTATATGCACGTAGGGGCCTGCGGTCTGCGAGGCCGTTTCACGCAGTAACAGCTCGCTGGTCGGCTGACTGTTGGGCTGAATAGAAGGCTGTTTCATGATCTCTCCGCCCTTATTGGTTTTCAAAGTAGGTTTGCAGCTCGCCACGCACCACGATGTCAAAGCGATAGGCTAAGCAGTCCATCGGCTTACTGTGGGACATATCCAACCTTCCGATCATCGTTTCAACCGCCTCTGGGTCTTTTAGCGTGTGCACAATCGGGCAAAGCGGGATCAGCGGGTCACCCTCAAAATACATTTGGGTGATTAACCGAGTGGATATCGCAGGTCCAGTGACGGAGACATGAATATGGGCAGGCCGCCAGCTATTGACGTCATTTGGCCATGGGTAGGGGCCGGGCTTAATAGTGCGAAAACGATAAAAGCCCTGCTCATCGGTCAGGCAGCGTCCCACGCCACCGAAGTGAGGGTCCAACGGTGCTAAATACTTATCGTTTTTGTGACGGTAGCGCCCACCGGCATTGGCTTGCCACATTTCCACCAGCGTATGGGGAACAGGCTTGCCGAACTGGTCGACCACTCGGCCAAACATAATAATCCGCTCGCCCTGCGGTAATCCTTGGCCGTGGCTAAAATTAAGTAACAGATCGTTATCGTGCGGCCCCATGCGTAGGTGGCTAAAATCAGGACCAGTCAATTCAGAGAGCGTTGGCTGTTGCAGACTCACCAGCGCTTGCTGGGGCGAGCGTGCCACCGAGGTTTTATAGCCCGGCGCGTAGGCAGGCGGATGCCAGTTGCGATCACGCGTCACAAAGCGTTTGTTATCGTTTTGCATACAGTTATCTCAATAATTGAACAGACAGTATTAGTGTCGTGATTAGTATCCGGCCTGCCAATTAATAACTTACACAGCCTCCATAACCTATGAGTTATGACTTTTCACTACATCTGAGGCCACTTCCCTTAATACTTCGCAAAATGCCTCAGTGGCAAGCGTGGGGTGTAACGAACGATTGATACACAAGCCAACGGAGCCACCGTTGAGTTCCAAGGGCAGCGTTAATTCGCACAGTTCTTCGCGCTGCTGGGCAGAACGCACCGCTTCCTCTGGGGCTACCCAAATAGCCTCGCCAATCAGCGTATAGTGTAAGCCAAGCGCTAGCGATAACGTCTCGATACGCTGGGTAGGCAACGAAAGGCCATGGCGTACAAAAAAGCTATCGACTTGTTGGCGTAGAGTGGTCTGCGGCGGTGGCACAATCCAGGGGTAGGCACACAGCTTATCGGCTGTTAACACCTGCTCGGCCAGCAATGGATGGCCTGCGCGCACTACCAGTTGGAGACGTTCATAGTAGAGATGCTCAAAGCTTAAATCATGAATCTCCCGCGCTTCTGTCATACGTCCAACTACGACATCCAGCTCTCCGCGCCGCAAACGCGATAGCAAGAAAGCGCTGGTCCCCGTTACTACCTGGGCACCTCTTTCGATGGTGGTATCAACTTGCCAACGTCGCAGCGCTTCGGGCAATAAATAGCTTTCTGCGGTGGATAAAACTCCTATACGCAGCCAGTGCGACCCCTCCTGCACCGCTTGTAGGGCATTGACACCTTCCTCAAGGGTACGCACCGCCGGGCCTGCGTGGCGAAGCAGCGTCAGCCCGGCTTGGGTAAGGGAAACCCCTTTTGGCGTGCGCTCGAATAGTGAAACAGCGAGGGTATCTTCTAACTCACGAATAGTTTTAGAAATCCCCGGCTGGGTAATAGACAGGCGCTCTGCGGCACGTGCAAAACTTCGTTGCCGTGCCACTTCGAGAAACGCCTGTAAATGCCGGAGTTTAATACGTGCGTTTAGCATTATATCTCCTCAATAACCTTTTGGTTATGAGGATACTCTGTCAGCACAAACACTGCGAACGGATTTCTACTCCCCCCAGCCCAGCTCTTTAGCAAGCGCGAAGGCGTGATTGGCCGCCGGAACGCCGCCGTAAATCGCCACATGCATCAGCACTTGGCGCAACTCGGCTTCACTCAGGCCAACGCGCTTGGCAGTTTTTAAGTGCAGCGTTAGCTCTTCACGCCCTAGCGCGGCGAGAATCCCGGTAGTAATCATGCTGCGCTCGCGGCGGGTCAAGTCATCGTTGCTCCACAGCTCCCCCCAGGCTAGGCGGGTAATCATCTGCTGGAAAGGCGCATCCAGGCTGTTGGCGTTGGCAGTAGAGCGCGCGACATGCTCTTCTCCCAATACCTGCTTGCGGGTTTCCAGGCCGGTGGCATACGCCACACCATGGCTGGCCACATCGCCTAGATCCGTTGCCAGCACGGCAAGCAGCTTTTGCGAGAACAGCACCGGAGCTTCTACCGAAGGCACATGGCCCACACCGTCAAACACCTCCAGAGGTGCATCATCAAGCTCCTCGGCCAGGGCCTCTAGGGTAGTGGGCGGAGTGGCCATGTCTTCACTACCGCCAAACAGCTGCACTTTGGCGCCCTTTCCAGACAGCTTGCCGGTAAAAGTATCGCGACCCAGCATTTCACACAGCTGGGCGTAGGACTCATCATCGCCACGGCCCATCTGCACGCACCATCCCGCTTTCAGCGCGGGGCTTGCCTCAAACGCCGCGGGGGCAAACCAGCGCGGCACAATCTCTTGCGACATCGCCGTTAAGCCTTCCTGACGCACACGGCCGGCGCGGGTGTTCCATAAATCGGGGTTGCCGATTACTGCACCCGTATTGGTCAGCGTCGCGGAAAGCAGCCGGTCAGGATGTGCGGCAATCAGCTGCTGGCCGACCACACCACCAATCGAGGTGCCGGCAAAGTGAAACCGTTGCACGCCCGCCAGCGCTACCAACGCTAGCAACTCTTCGGCCAGATCGGCAGGAGTTATTTGTGTGCCGCTGACCGCTTGGCTGGCGCCGTGGCCGGGCAGATCCCAGGTAAGCACTCGATAGCGGGGCAGCAGCGCGGGGATCACGTCGTCCCATACCGCTTGGCTCATGCCCAGCGGGTGCGCCAGCACGATAAGGGGATTCACTTCTGAGCCGAGCAATCGGTAGGCGACGCTGCGGCCATTGATGGTATGAAAGGCCATACTACCTCCGTTAAACGCGTTCAATCAGCGTGGCGATCCCCTGCCCGACACCTACGCACATGGTGCATAGTGCGTAGCGCTTGCCGCTGTTTTGCAACTCATGAGCGGCGGTCAGCAGCAGGCGGGCACCCGACATGCCTAGCGGATGGCCTAGCGCAATCGCACCGCCGTTGGGGTTAACGCGAGGATCGTCGTCAGCCAGCCCCAGGTCGCGCATACACGCTAACGCTTGGGCGGCAAATGCCTCGTTAAACTCAAACACATCGATATCGTCCATGGTGATACCGGCGCGCTTGAGCAGTTTCTGTACCGCGGGTACCGGCCCGTAACCCATGATGCGCGGCTCAACGCCAGCCGTGGCCATGCCGATAATTTTTGCCATCGGTTTCAGGCCGTGCTGCTTCACCGCCGCGTCGCTGGCCACCAGCATGGCGGCTGCGCCATCGTTGACACCAGAAGCGTTGCCCGCCGTCACGCTACCGCCTTCCCGGAAAGGAGTAGGCAGTGCCGCCAGCTTCTCCAGCGTGGTTTCCCGCAGGTGCTCGTCCTGGTCAAAGATCAGCGGCTCCTGCTTGCGGCGCGGGATCTCAATCGCGGTGATCTCCTGGGCAAAGCGCCCGGCCTTTTGGGCGGCGGCGGCTTTTTGCTGCGAACGCAGGGCGAAGGCATCCTGGTCTTCCCGGGAGATGTTGAACTGTTCGGCGACGTTCTCCGCCGTTTCCGGCATTGAGTCTACCCCGTACGCTTTTTTCATGACGGGGTTAATAAAACGCCAGCCAATGGTGGTGTCTTCGATTTTTTGACCCCGGGCGAAAGCACTGTCGGCCTTGCCCATCACATAGGGCGCACGGGACATGGATTCCACACCGCCTGCCAGGGCCAGCTCCATCTCACCCGCTTTGATAGCGCGAAAAGCCGTGCCTACCGCGTCCATGCCCGAGCCGCACAGGCGATTCATGGTCGTGCCGGGTACTGAGGTGGGAATGCCCGCCAGCAGCGACGACATGCGCGCTACGTTACGATTATCTTCGCCGGCTTGGTTGGCGCAGCCCATAAAAACTTCGTCGATGGCGGCTGGATCAAGATCCGGCGCTTCAGCCAGTACTGCTTTAAAAATCGTGGCGGCAAAATCGTCAGGACGAACGCTGGCCAGCGTACCGCCAAAACGGCCTACCGCAGTACGGCGAGGGTGGCATAAATAGACATGACTCATCACTCACTCCTACTGGCCTGCATGGGCACGTTCGGTGCGCGCTTTTAACTCGCGCAGAATGGTTAGTTCGTTCTCGTTAGGCACGGGCGTGGTTGCCAACTGCTCCGCAAAACGGATGTCCCAGCCGGTAGCATCGATCACATCTTCGCGACTCACGCCGGGGTGCAGCGATACCACCACTAACTCTTTGGTGTCGGGGTCGGGCTTCATCACGCACAGGTCGGTGATGACCCGAGTAGGGCCTTTACCAATATTGGGAACGTTGTCACGCCCCTTGCCATCGCGGCCAAAGCCCAGCGTTGTCACGAAATCCACCTCATCGACAAACGCACGCTTGGAGTGTTTTAACGTGATAAAGACTTCACCGGCATTGGTGGCAATCTCAGGCGCGCCGCCGCCGCCCGGCAGACGTACTTTGGGTTCGCGATAATCACCAATCAGCGTGGTATTTAGATTGCAGTAACGGTCAATTTGAGCAGTACCAAGGAAACCTACGTCGATTTTCCCGCCCTGCAGCCAGTAACGAAACATTTCGGGCACGGCCACCGTCGTGAGCGCGGTTTCTGCTAATTCTCCATCGCCAATGGACAGGGGCAAGACGTTAGGCTTGGTTTGCAGCGTGCCGGATTCGTAAATCAGCACGACATCCGGGGCATGGGTTAAGCGCGCCAGGTTCGCGGCTTCCGAAGGTAGCCCGATGCCCACAAAGCAGGTAGTGCCATTTTCCAGTGCCCGCGCGGCGGTCACTGTCATCATTTCAGAAGCGGTATATTCCAAGCTCATCAGGCACGCTCCTCTGCGCTGTAGACATGTTCATCCAACCACTGGGTAAAGGTGTCACGATCCCGAGCAATGGCATCCCACTCTTTGTAGAAACGGTTGCTGCGACCGTAATAGCCGTGGGTGTAAGAGGGCAACGCGCCCTTTTCAGCCACCGCGATAGCGCTAATCGCCCAGCCAGGAATCACACAGGCGTTGGGGTGCGCATTTAGGTCATCGACGATCTCTTCCACTGTCACGATGCTGTGCTTGGCCGCCAACACTGCCTCTTTTTGAACACCAACAATCCCTTCTACCAACACATTGCCTTGGCGGTCGGCACGCTGGGCGTGAATGATCGATACATCAGGGCGAACCGACGGTACTGCGGCAAGACGTTCACCGGTAAACGGGCACTCGATAAACTTGATTTGGTCATTAACGCTGGGTAGCTCACTGCCCACATAGCCACGGAACACCGCCAACGGTAGGCCCGCTGCCCCTGCCTCAAAGGCGCAGGCCATGGCCGCGTGGCTGTGTTCAAGAATCTCCACTTTATGTGGCCAGCCTTTTTCGACCGCGTCGCGCAGGCGGTGCAATGAACCCACGCCAGGATTGCCGCCCCAAGAGAAGATCACTTTTTTGGCACAGCCCGCGCCAATCAACTGATCGTAAATAATATCGGGGGTCATGCGGATGAGCGTGAGGTCACGCTTTTTCTGACGGATCACTTCATGACCCGCCGCAAAAGGAATCAAGTGGGTAAAGCCTTCCATGGCCACGGTAGCGCCGTCTTGAACGTAGCGCGCTACCGCGTCATGCAAGCTGAGAAACTCGGCCATGATGGGTGCCTCTTTACTGGTCGTTGCCATACTGGTCAGGAATTGTTCGCTAAACGAACATAGATTCTTAATACGAACAAGTTACTGCTGAAACCCGATTGGGTCAAATGGCGACAGACCAGCGGCACCCCACGCAAGTCCACGTCTAGTGATTGCCACACCCAAAAATACATTTAATAACAATCACTTACTCAGAAACCAGCCACGCCTGAGCACGTTGTACCTGCTTTTCGCTGCTACCAAGGTATAAAGCGGGGTTACAGGCATCACGTAGCGCACCCACCTCGATAACACCTTGTACGTTAGGATGGTTGATAAGCACCTCTGCGTAAGCGCGAGCTTCCAGGCGAGCAGTTTCCGCGGCTTCGGCACTCACCGCTTTGGCTTTATCCGTGCCTAAAGTGGGAGCCAGTAATCGGGCTACCGGTTCGGCCATAATGCCGCCACCTGTGGCCGCCAGATTACGCCACATATTCGCAGGGTAGACTTCAAGCCCTTCAAGCAGTACTGCAACCTGCTCCAGAGCGCCCTCTACCAATAGAACGCTTTCCATTAAGGGCGCCCACTCCGCATGCCATTCGCCCAACCCACGCTCAAGGGGTTGCGCAGCTGCGTTTATCAATACACTGGTATGGCCATGCACTTGCCGTGCTGCACTCCGAATCATGGCGCTGCGTACCGGGTTACGTTTATGGGGCATTGAGGAAGATTCTCCCATTCCCGGTGCCGAGGGCTCCGCCACCTCTCCCACTTCAGTTTGCGTCAGTAGCGATACATCAAGCGCAATTTTTTCAGCTGCCCCCGCCACTGCATCCAACGCCGTGCCGAGCGCATGAATGGGGTAACGGTCGGTATGCCAGGGAAGTACCGGGGCTGCCAAGCCTAACCGCGCGGCCAGGGTATCCATCCATTCAAGCCCAAGGTTATCCCAGCCCGAGTGCACGCCCACCGCGCCGCCAAATTGCACGGGCAGTTCCAGTGCCCGCAAGCGACGACGGCTCTGCTCTAGCCCGATAGCCCAATGAGACACCTTCACTCCAAAGGTGATCGGCAGTGCTTGCTGCATTAATGTGCGCCCTACCATGGGTGTCTGGGCATGAGACTCCATCAACACCAGCGCCGCAGAGCGGCATCGTTGCAACCAACGATCCAGCGACGCTAAGCGCGGTTTCAACAGCAGCATTAACGCTGAGTCGACCACATCCTGACTCGTCGCTCCCTGGTGCCAGTAGCGTTTGAGATCATCAGCCAGTAGCGCACGGCCCCGTTTGACGAAAGGAATCGCCACATTGCCTCCGCTGGCAATGCCTGCAGCAATGTCGGCCACGTTAAAAGTGGCGTTTTCCAACTGGCGACGCATGTTTTGGCTTGCACCGCTGGGAAGTGCCCCACTGGCTTCCTGTACCTCGGCCAGGGCGAGCTCAAAGGCCAGCATGGCGTTGAGCATGGCGTTTTCATCGCATGCATCTAACGCGTGTTGGCTTATAAAAGGGGTTTTTATAAAGGTAGCGGGCATGGTGAAGAGGCCTCCGTTAGCAAGGGCTTGGCAAGAAAGTGCCAAGCTACAGTAGTTCTGAGCTCACCATCTAATTTGTACTTATGTTCGCTCTTCGAACTATAGGCTAAATAGGCCTCTGCATTTTAGGCAACCAAAAATTAAGGAAGACAATCTACATCGTTATCGGGGCGCTTCGGTAGCTGAGTCGCCAAGTAGGACGTAACGCATGACCATATCCGTGACATGATCTTCCAATTTACGCTGAGTTTCTGGAGCCGCCTGTTTCCAGTCAAAAATACGCGAAAAGGTGTGTTGGTTTGAGACATTAAAAAATGACAGCGCGCTAATGAGCCAATGAAGCTCACGGGGATCTAGCCCTTCACGAAAACACCCCTCCTCAACACCGCGGTTGTATACGTTGGTAAGAGCATCAATCACCCCCGCATTTAGCGACTGAATCAGCTTCGATTGCGCCAGATAGCGGCCATGGTGAATATTCTCAATCATGACGAGGCGAATAAAATCAGGATTTTTGGCGTGGTGACAAAACGTAAATCTCACTAACCGGCTGAGTGCCTCCAGCGGAGCCAAGTGATTTAGTTGCAGTTCAGTCTCTTGCAAGCGCACCTTTTTATAAGCAGCCTCTAAAGTATGCAGATAGAGCGTCTCTTTATCTTTAAAGTAATAGTAAATCATTCGCTTAGAGGCACGCGTCTTTTCAGCGATCTCATCAATTCGCGCCCCTGATAAGCCTTTTTCTGAGAATTCTCGAGTAGCAACAGCAAGAATATCGGCCTGGACAGACTCAGGGTCGTTTTTACGCCCGCGTCGTGTGGAAGGGGGCGAAGAAGCTTTGGATTTAGCTGTCATTGATAGACCTTTATTATCGTGATCGTCTTTAGTCTAGTATGCCATACCTTGACTGAACGTACCATTTCGTACATTGTTGATCTGGACAGAGTGAAAGGACCATGCACGCTAATCTCATGGCTTTTCAAGCCCTATGACAACGGCCCGATAAGAGGACAATAATAATGTCTCTATTCCCGATGATTTCATTACAAAAAGCACCTATGAAACGCACGCTCACGGCGGCGATCACAACGGCGGCGCTCCTCTCTGCAGCTCATGCTTCTGCACAAACCTTACGCTTTGCCCATGTTGACCCTGATGACTGGACAACCTCTAAAAAGGGGGCAGCTGGCCAAGTATTCAAAAACTTAGTAGAAGCCGAAACCGACCTGACGGTTGAGCTCTATCCGGCGGGCTCTTTAGGGGGGGAAACCGAACTTATTGAAGGTGCACAGGATGGCACCATTAGCATTGCGATGGTCTCTGGCGCCTATGCCAACTTCTGCCCAGCCGTCGCGGTGACGGATATTCCTTATACATTTCCTTCAGCGCCAGTAGCTTGGGAAGTTATGGATGGTGATTTTGGCACCGCGCTAGCTGAACACTGCTTACAACAAACCGGACTGCGTACATTAGCCTATGGCGAAACTGGCTTTCGCCACTTCACCAACTCTGTCCGCCCGATCAACTCACCGGAAGATATGCAGGGCTTAAAATTCCGCGTGCAAACCATTCCGCTTTACTTAGAAATGGTCAGCGCGCTAGGTGGTGAGCCTCAAGGTATCGCCTGGGGTGAAGTACCGACAGCACTTGCGACCGGCGTAGTAGACGGCCAAGAGAACCCCATATCGGTGATCTATGGCAACAACTTCTACGAGTTTCAGGACTACCTAACGCTCGATCGCCATGTATATGGTGTGGATCACATTCTGATCAACGATGAGATATTCCAGTCTCTTTCCGAGGAAGAGCAAGCCGCAGTGAAGCGTGCCGCCGTGGTTGCTGGTAATACCGGCCGCGCCATCCAGCAATTTAACTCGGCCGAGGGGATCACCAAGCTAGAAGCAGAAGGCATGGAAATCACCCAACCTACCGCTGAACAGATGGAAGCCTTCCGTTCAGCAGCTCAGCCGCCTGTACAGGCATACCTACGTGATGAACTAGGCGATGATGCCGAGTGGATTGACCGCCTCACTTCTGCAGTAGATGAGGCCTCCTCTCGCTTCTAACACACCGTTCATAGCTAGCTTGCGAGTAGGCCACTAGCGGCCTACTCGCCAACTTACGTGCCTGACTATTGATTGAAGGTGCTCTTATGTCTGCTCTTCTCAGCCGAATACATCGCGGCCTGATACTGTTCAACGGCAGCTTGGCAGGGCTTGCCATGATGCTGATTTTTCTGCTGGTCGCGAGCAATGCCTTTGCACGCTACACCTATGGCGGTTCCATTAGCTGGGGAGAAGACACTGCTATCTACCTAATGATTTACGGTCTAATGTTCGGCATGTCTTGGGCCTATCTCCAAGATAAGCATATCGGCTTTGACCTGTTTCGCCGTTTACTGCCACCTCACTGGGTGCGCTGGCAAGCCATCATTGTCGACTTAGTTGTGCTAGCGGTCGGTATTGGGTTGATGGTATCGGCGATTGAGTTTATTGCCGCACGCGGCGGACGTACCTCATCAAGCACCGGCATGCCAATGTGGCTGTTCCAAGCCTCGATGTTAATAGGCGGTGGTTTGCTTTGCCTCTCTGCTCTGGTGATGAGCGCGTTGCGTTTGAGCGAGCAACCCAGCGAGGAGGCATCATCATGATCTTTTTACTGCTTCTAGCACTTGTCTTACTGGGTGTACCCTTTGCCTTTGCCATTCTCGGCTCATTAACGGTGCTGATGAGCACTGGAGACTTGCCTTACCACATTCGCATCGTCTCACAGCAGTTTTTCGGTGGGATGGAGTCTTTCCCGTTACTGGCGATTCCATTGTTCATTTTAGCTGGCGAGCTAATGAATGAAGCGGGTATCACACACCGTATTATTAATCTGGCGAGCGCTATTGTAGGCCGACTCAAGGCTGGGCTGGCACACGTTAATATCTGGGCGTCGGTCATTTTTGCCGGGCTTTCAGGGTCGGCAATTGCCGATACTTCAGCGCTAGGGCGTGTCTTTATTCCATCTATGGAAAAAGAGGGCTACCCGCGCGATTTTGCAGCAGCGCTTACCGCCGCTTCATCGGTGATAGGCCCTATTATTCCGCCAAGCATCCCGGTAATTATTTATGCACTGACCGTCTCCGGCGTGTCGGTGCCAGGACTCTTTTTGGCCGGTATCGTGCCAGGTTTTTTGCTAGCACTGGGCCTGTCAATCTATGTCTACTTTTTTGCTGGTGACATCGGTAAAACGCAGGGCAAACAGCAGTCACGCCGTCATGCTCTGCTCCACGGGTTGCTACCAGCACTCATGCCAGTGTTTGTCGTTGGCGCAATTCTCGCAGGAATCGTCACCCCCACTGAAGCTGCGGCCTTTGCCGTGGTCTATGCACTGATTCTGGGTGTGGTGCTCTACCGCAATATAAAACTAGTCAACTTACCCGGCATCTTTGCCCGCGCGATGCGCGATAGCGCGGTGATCATGGTCATTATGGGCGCCGTTGCCGCCGCTAACTGGGTGTTAACGTTTGAGCGCGTACCCAACATGCTGACCGAATGGGCGTTGATGAGCATTGATACTCAGTGGTCCTTCCTAATCGCAGTCATTCTCTTGCTACTGGTAGTAGGGTTATTTTTGGAAGGGATCGCAGCCATTTTAGTTCTTGTGCCTATCCTGCATCCCATTGCAATGGCCCTGGGCATTGATCCGCTGCACTTCGGCATTGTCGTTATCTTCAACTTGATGATGGGACTGATCACACCACCTATGGGACTCTGCCTGTTTGTTGCTGATTCTGTCTCTGGCGTTGGGATGGGCGCTATTATCCGTCGCATTATACCGATGCTCGCCGTGCAATTCTTAGTGCTGCTACTCATTACTTTTGTACCGTCATTGGTTACTTTCCTGCCGCGTTTGGCTGGCTACTGACCTTCATTAATAATGTAAGGAGCATGATGCTATGTACTCATCTATTGCTACCGTTTGCCTCAGCGGGTCACTGGAAGAAAAAGTAGACGCCATTGCACAGGCTGGCTTTGAGGGCATTGAGCTGTTTGAAAACGACCTAACAGCATTTGCCGGCACTCCGCTTGAGGCCGGGGAGCTAATTCGTTCCCGTGGTCTTAAACTGGTTACCCTTCAGCCGTTTCGTGATTTTGAAGGCTTGCAGGGGCGCGCACGGGAGCGGGCGTTCGACCGAGCCGAACACAAGTTTGATCTGATGGAAGAGCTCGGCACAGACCTTCTTATGGTCTGCAGTACTGTCCACCCAGATGCTCTACCAGGTATAAGCCGTGCTGCCGATGACTTCTATGAGTTGGGCGAACGCGCTGCCCGGCGTAATCTGCGCGTTGCTTATGAAGCGCTGGCATGGGGCAGGCATATCCACGACTACCGCGATAGCTGGGAAGTGGTCCGCCGAGCTTCGCACCCGAATGTCGGTTTGGTGCTAGATACTTTTCACATTTTCTCGCGCCAGACAGAGCTTAGCACCATCGGCCGCATTCCAGGTGATCGCATTTTCTTAGTACAGACTGCCGATGCGCCACGCCTGTCGATGGATCACCTATCTTGGAGCCGACACTATCGGTGTTTCCCTGGTCAGGGCGAGCTGCAGATGGATAGCTTCATGACCATGCTGCAGGAAACCCGCTATGACGGCCCCCTCTCCCACGAGATATTTAACGATGTTTTCCGCATGGGACACAGTGACCAAACCGCCCGCGATGGTTTGCGCTCCTACAATTTGCTGCGCAGCATGCAAGAAAAAAGTGACATTCCCGCGCCGCAGCCTATTGAGTCCGTCGCCTTCCTAGAAATTGCCGTTGAGCCTGCAGATTTGACACGACTACGCGAGCTTCTCAGCGCGTTGGGCATGGCTTGCGTGGGGCGCCATCACACACTAAACGCTGAACGCTGGGCTGCAGGCGACGTTAACTTGGTTCTAAACACCGAGTCGAGTTTTACAGGACGTGTGCCTGGGCGCGATGCCACCGCCGTAACCGCAATTGGCCTTCGGGTAAGCAACGCTTATGAGGCGTTCAAGCGGGCTGACAAGCTCGGTTACGATATTGTTGAACCTGAGGACGTCGGTGCTAGCCACCGCATGAGCGCACTACGCAACGTGGATGGCAGCCTCTCCTACATCATTGACGACTCACAGCTTAGCCGCACATGGGATCGCGAGTTTCCAGTCGATGTAAAGCCCGTACCCCAGGGGTCGCTGGTAGATATCGACCACATTAGCGTTGCGCTCTCCTACCACGACTACCTCTCCCTGATGCTGCAGTACCGAGCTATCTTCCAGTTGGAGGTCACTCCGTCATTTGATGTCACGGACCCACGCGGCTTGATTCAAAGCCAAGTATTACAGAACGGCAATGGCCGTTTTCGTTTAGCGCTGAATGCCAGCGCGTCACCAGACACCGCTAGTAATCGTTTTGTACGTCAGTATGGCGGCTCGGGGGTTCATCATGTTGCGCTAAGCACTACCTGCATGCGTGACATCAGCGCGGCATTGCACAAGGCGGATACGCCAGTGCTGCCGATACCTAGTAACTACTATCGCGACCTTGCCGCGCGATTCGATCTCCCCGCGCAAACGCAGCGCTGGATGCAAGATCACCACATTCTCTACGACCAAGATAGTCACGGCGACTTCCATCAGTTGTACACACAACCTGGCCGTAAAGCCTTCTTCATCGAACTGGTACAACGGGAAGGTTATCAAGGGCTCGGCGCACCGAATGCTTTTGTACGCGTTACGGCGCAGCAGCGCCTAGAAGCTGACATTTTATCCAAGGACACTAACGGCGGCGCTGAAAACGCTAGCCAGGACACGGGAGCGCGCCAAGCATGATCAAACTCGGACTCGTAGGCGAAGGCATCGCTAAATCACAATCTCCCGATTTGCATGAACGCCTAGGAGCGTCACTCGGCGTATCGGTACGCTACGATTTAGTAGATAGTCTGGGTATCGCGGATTTTGATTTCCCCTGCGCCATTCAAAGGCTACGCGACGAAGGCTACCGGGGCACCAATGTCACCTTTCCTTTTAAAGAGAAAGCTGCAAAGTTAGCTGATATCTGTGGCGAAGGCGTGCGTCGGGTAGGCACCGCCAATACGCTTTTGTTCGATGAACAGGGGTTACGTGCAGAAAATACTGACTATACAGGCTTTATTAGCGCCTACCGCCACTCGTTCGGCCGCCAGTCTGCAGGCGATGTGCTATTAATTGGCGCCGGAGGTGTAGGACGTGCAGTGGCATGCGCGCTAGGCGAGCTTTCTGCCAGCTGTATCCATATCCTTGAACGCGACAGCCAACGAGCAGACATGCTGTGCCGAGACTTGAACGCCATGGGCATTACAGCCCAGTGCGTATCACCGGAACAGGCGCAGCGCGAACTGCCTAATTGGCACGGTGTCGTCAACTGCTCACCGATTGGACATATCAACCACCCTGGCTGCCCAATCAATACTGCTGGTCTAGGTGCTCAGCACTGGGTGTTTGACGCCGTATACATTCCTGCTCATACCGAGCTTTTGAATGCCGCTTACCAAGCTGGAGCTAAAACTCTCTCGGGCGTTGATCTATTCGTATTTCAAGGCGTGGATGCGTTTCGCTTTTTCACCAAAGGCCGTATCGCCTGTGAACAGATTGATCCCCATGTGATTCCGCTACGCACCCACTATATTGAGCAACTTGTCTCACCTCGAGCCGATAGTGTGCCATGATAGCCTTCGAGATAGCGCACAATAATTCGCTATTCGAACCATGCTATTGATCATTATGTACTGAAGAGGCTGCTATGCTCGCAATCCTAGCAATTACCACACCCATCTTTTTGCTGATCGGTATTGGCTATATTGCTCGGTGGAGCGGGATTATCCAGCGTGAACAGATGCAGGGCATAGGTATTTTTGTACTGTACTGTGCCCTGCCAGCACTGGTTATTCGAGCGTTAACCCAGCAGCCTTTGGAGAGCATTTTTCAACCCAACTATTTGATTGCGTACGGGCTAGGCTCGCTCGCAGTTTTGAGTGCTGGTTTAATGCTTTGTATAAAGCTGCAGCGCCAACCACTTAACGCCAGCGCAATGCAGGCATTAGGGATGTCTGCAGCTAATAGCGGTTTCGTCGGTTACCCTGTCGCTGCGATGGTCATTGGCTCACCCGCAGCGGTACTGTTAGCGCTTAATATGCTCGTTGAAAACCTGCTTATTATACCTACTGCTCTTATTCTTGCTGAGATGGGCAACCAACATAGCTCAAGCTTATGGCAAACCATGCGTCAAACGACGCTTAGCCTAGCCAAAAACCCGATACTGATTGGGTTATCGGTGGGTATATTTATCGCATTCACCGGGTTCACCATCCCCGATCCTATTAATAAAGCCATTCATATGCTTGCAGAAGCAGCAGGGCCCGCAGCACTGTTTGTCATCGGCGGGTCACTATTTGGTCTTAAAGCACAAGGAATGATGCGGGATGTGGGACAAATTGTAGTCGGCAAACTGCTTATTCACCCTTTAGCTATTTTGATAGCTTTCCTGCTGATCCCTAACATTGATCCAATTTACTTCGCTGGCGCACTGCTCTTTGCAGCTTCGCCGATGATCAGCATTTATCCACTGTTTGGACAACGCTATAACTTGGGAGGTGTTAGCGCCACCGCCATGCTCGTGGCGACGGTGACTTCATTTTTTACGCTAAGTGCCATCATTTGGCTAATGACACTCAGCGATATTATTAATATACAAGCTATTTAGATTTAGCATGATCATTGATAGCCGCATTTAAAGCCGCCTGGTAGCCATAGGTGCCAAGACCCGCAATGACGCCATCAGCACGCAACGACACATAGGAGTGGTGTCGGAAGCTCTCCCGCTTGTGTACGTTGGAAATATGCACTTCAATCACTTTTCCTTCAAAAGCATTCAGTGCATCTAGGATAGCCACCGACGTGTGCGTGTAGGCAGCAGGATTAATGATGATGGCACTTGTTCCGTCTAAACGCGCCGCGTGAATTGCGTCAATTAACGCACCTTCATGGTTGCTCTGAAAACAGTTGATCTCCCAGCCAGACATAACGGCTATTTCACGCAACGTATTATTCACATCCTCTAAGGTCTCATAGCCATAAATCTCAGGCTGACGAGTTCCCAAGAGATTCAAATTAGGCCCATGCAACACGGTGACTTTATGTTGGCTCATTGCTCTGCCTCATTGTGAATGAATCGATTAGTGTAAATTTACCATAATGAGGGAGCTGTTCCTCTGCCCATCAGCTATAAAGCGCAACTGTTCGCTATTCGAACACTGTGCTACCTTACCGGCTGACCATGCACCATGACGATGAGTAGACAAGAATGGACGACTTCCCCCAAGAAGAGGCGCTCAAGCCCGATGACCGCGACTTTGTAACTGCCTTGGCAAGTGGTTTGGAAGTCATCATGGCGTTTGATGATGCCCACCCACGCATGACGCTGAGCGAGGTGGCTGCTCGCACAGGGATGAACCGTGCCAAGGCTCGGCGCTTCCTACTCACGCTACATGCGCTCGGCTATGTGCGTAAGCAGCAACGCTACTTTGAATTAGCGCCGCGCGTACTCCAGCTAGGGTATTCCTACTTATCAGCCAATAATTACCGCAGCGCTATCCAACAATATTTAGAAGATATTACGCTTAAATGTGGTGAATCCTCTTCGCTAGGCGTTCTGGATGGCGATGACGTGATTTATCTTGCACGTTCAGCCGCGCGTCATCGTCTAATGGCAATAACGCTCTCAGTAGGTACACGCCTGCCCGCCGCGCATACGTCAATGGGGCGTGTTTTATTGGCTCAGCTGCCTGAAACTGCCCTAGACGATTATTTAAGCCGCCTTTCACTGCAGCGATATACCGACAAAACCATCACTGACATAGCGAGCCTAAAAACGTGTATTAACGAAGTGCGCCAGCAAGGCTATGCCATCTCCGACCAGGAGCTGGATTCCGGGCTTCGCTCGCTGGCCGTGCCTGCCTTCGACGCAAACGGCAAACTGCTTGGCGCTATTAATATCAGCACTAACGCCGCTCGCGTCGACATGGACACCTTACTCAAAGAGTATTTGCCACTATTACAGGAAACCGCGCGCCTCATTCGCACTACGATTAGTGCGTAACCCCCAACGCTGCCAGCGCCTTATCCAGTGATGCCTGCTGGCGCTTTGCATACAGCGCGATCTCATCAATCACGGCAACCCCCAAGTCGCGCTCGAACTGGGCCTGGTTGGCGTGGCTTTCGTATTCGTCGCGCTGCTCGCCGCCCAGCTGCTCGCCGCCCAGGTTGGACTGGAAGATACCTGCGGCACTGACCGGCAAGAAGTCTTCATAAATCATGGGTTGGCAAGTCAGCGCGCCCTGTTCGATAAGCGCTTCAATGGTATCCGCGTCTATCTGCGCCGGTAGCGACACGCGAACGCCCGCTACGGCGCGGTAGTGGAAGAACGCCAGCGCTTCGCGGCGCAGCGTGGCGGCATCGTCTGGAAACGCCTCAAACACTTCCGCCAACTGCGCCTGATGGGCATCGTTATCCTTGGCAGGGGGGAGTTGCTGCGACTGCGCCAGCAGGCGATCATAGAGTGCCCGCCCTTTCTGGGTCAGGGCAATGCCGCGCTGCTCAATTTCGCCAAAGCGGGCGGTATGGTGCCCGGCCACGCTGTCGGCAAAGGTGATCGTCTCTTCCAGCGCTTTAAAGCTAGTTTGGCGCAGCAGAATCGGGCAGCGCCGCCGGGGCGGACCCTCAATCACCGCCTTGGGGTCGATGCCAACGCTTGGCATGCGCCGCTGTACCGCATCGATATCCAGGGTGCGCGGGGTGAGATGGTTGATGTGCGGGCCGCGAAAGCTCACCACGTCGGCAATCAGGCGGTGTTCGTGGTGTAAACGGTCATAGGTCGCGCGGTCCACGGTGGCATCGTGATGCCAGCGGAAAGTGTTGAGTGCGGCCTGCACAAATGCGTCGGCGTCAGTGGCGTTCAAGCCACCCTGCTCCTCACAGCGGGCAATCAACGCCTGGGCTTCGGGCGTTACGATGTCGCGGCGGGTGAGGATTTCCCGCGCCTGCTCGCGTAGCTGTGGATTCTCGATCAGTTCAAGGCGCAGCAGGGAGGTAAAGACACGGAAGGGGTTACGCTTCAAAGCCTCATCGTCCACCGGACGAAACGCCGTTGAGTGCACCGGCACCCCGGCAGCGGCGAGGTCATAGTAGCCTACCGGCTGCATGCCCATCACCGCAAACATGCGCCGCAGCAGTGAAAGCTCTTCAGGCAAACCAACGCGGATCGCTCCATGACGCTCTACATTCAGGCGCGCCAGCTCGCCAGCCTCTTCAAGCGCATCAGCTAATGCGGCATCCTGTTCTAATACGTCACGGTTCACGCTCTCCACCAGCGAGAGCAGCGTGCCATATTGCGGCACTTCCTGTTGGTACATCGCCGACATCGCTTTGGAAAACTGATCGCGAATATCGTCGGCACTTACATAAGCAGCATCCATGAAGCGTTCCTGTCGGTTAATTTTTGAAGAATGCGATGATCACCATAGTAGCGCTGCAGTGGCCGGGAAAATTTCATAATTTTGGCCGTTATCTTCATTAACACGCCTTGAGCCCCCACCACCGCTCATGGTGTTACGGGTACACTAGGTTTTGTTTACGTTCTTTTTCTCCTTTTCGACAAAGGCCACCGCTTAGATGACTGCCCCACGCGCACCGCTACCGCTCTATCTCGGCTTGCCCATGTGGGCCAATCAGGATTGGCAGGGCAGCCTCTATCCTCGCCAAGCTAAAACCGATCTGTTAAGCGACTATGCGGCGGTTTTTTCAAGCGTTGAAGGCAATACCACCTTTTATAGTGGCGCCCCCAAACCCGATACCATCGCCGCTTGGGCGCGCCAGGCACCACCCCAGTTCCGCTTCTGCTTTAAGCTGCCCGCCAGCGTTACCCACGACCAGCGCCTAAGCCAGTTAGCGTCTGCTTGGGACTTTCTGGCTGCACTAGAGCCACTGCATGACCGCCTGGGGCCGACCATGGTTCAGCTACCCCGTGACTTTGGCCCCTCGGAACTGCCCAAGCTGGAAGCCTTGCTGGCCGGATGGCCTGCACACTTACCCTGTGCGGTGGAAGTGCGTCACCCGATTTTTTTCCACAAAGGAGAGGAGGAGCGGGCCCTCAACCGATTGTTGATAACTTATGGCGCCAACCGCGTCATGCTGGATGTACGGCCGGTATTCTCTACCCCTGCTAATGGCCATGCGGGCCTTGCTCATGCCCAGCAAGAAAAACCGAAACTCCCGTTACACGTGCTTTCCACGGCAGAGCAACCCATCATTCGCTTCATTGGCCATATTGACAAAGCTATCAATACCCGCTATTTCGCGCCGTGGATAGAACGCCTTAGCCTGTGGATAAGTCAGGGGAAAACCCCTTTCTTATTTGTGCATACTGCGGATAACCGTGAGTCTCCTGAGATGGCACGCCACCTGTATCGTATCTTGCAGCACCAGGTGGCACTCCCGCATCTCGCCCCCTTTGCCGATGAAAAGCAAAGCCAGCTGTTCTAAGTCGCCTTTTTGGGTGAGCTGACTGGCAAGCCCCTCCATGATCGGATAAATTGCCTGTTCTTTCGGAAAAGTACGCTGGCAATTTCTCTATTTTCCGAAAATCGGCGCTATTAAGCCGATAACGACTCATTACAATTGAACGAAAAACAGGTGATTTATGGCAAAACTTGCACATGCACAATGGTCATCTCGTATGACCTTTGTGCTAGCCGCAGCGGGTTCAGCGGTTGGCTTGGGGAATATCTGGAAATTCCCTTATATGGTGGGCGAAAGCGGCGGGGCTGCTTTTGTATTTGTTTACCTACTCTGTATCGCGCTCATTGGCTTGCCCATTCTCGTCTCTGAGTGGCTGATCGGGCGGCGCGGCCAGAAAAACCCCGCCAGTACGATGGCTGAACTGGCACGCCAAGCCAACAAGCCCAGCATTTGGGCCGTAGTGGGTATTAGCGGTATTGTAGGGGCGTTTTTAATTCTGTCGTTCTATAGCGTGATCGGCGGCTGGTCGCTCTACTATACCCTCAACTCCGTCACTGGAACCTTCAGTGGCCAAGACGCTGACGGCATTGGGGCGCTGTTTAGCGGCATGCTTAGCAACCCTGGGTTGCTTCTGATTGGCCACTCCGCCTTTATGCTATTGGTGATTGGCATTGTTGCCCGTGGTGTAACGAAGGGCCTGGAAGGCGCTGTGCGCGTTTTGATGCCGGTGCTTGCGTTACTGCTTGTAGTGCTAATTGGTTATGGTATGTCTACCGGCCATTTTGGTGAAGCGCTGGGGTATATGTTTAACCCAGACTGGAGCAAGTTAAGCGCAGAAACAGTTCTAGCCGCTTTAGGGCACGCTTTCTTCACCCTATCGCTGGGTATGGGCATTATGATGGCGTATGGCTCTTACTTGGGCAAAGATATCAACCTGCTCCAAACTGCCCGCACCGTCATCATTATGGACACAGTAATTGCTCTCGGAGCCGGTCTTGCGATCTTCCCCATCGTGTTTGCGAACAACCTTGACCTCGCCTCGGGCCCTGGGCTGATCTTCGTCACGCTGCCACTGGCGTTTGGCAACATGGACGGCGGCTCCCTCCTGGGCTTGATGTTCTTCCTGCTGCTCACCTTCGCAGCTCTTACCTCGGCCATTTCGCTGCTTGAGCCCGTGGTTGAGTTTATTGAAGAACGCATGCCGCTTTCTCGCGTGATGGCGACCGTTGTTGCCGGGGTGGGTGCTTGGGCGCTGGGTATTGCCGCGCTGCTCTCCTTCAACGTATGGAGCGAGCCGCTCATGTTTGGTATGGGCGTGTTTGATTTGCTGGATACGCTGACCAGCAAAATCATGCTGCCGCTAACTGGGTTGGGTGCGATTCTCTTCGCTGCTTGGTGCCTGGATCGCCAGAGCGTGGAAGCTGAGCTTGGGCTGTCAGCCACTGGCGTAAGCATGTGGAATATCATCGCGCGCTATGTAGCGCCCGCAGGTGTTATCGCTGTCTTCGTAACAGGCTTGATCTAAGCCGTCACGGCCCCGCTAGCTAGCGGGGCGGTATCATCACACGCTGTTTTAGTGCAGTTCGCTCTCTTGCGGTTCGTCATCGTCCGGCAGGGGAGCGATATCCCGCGAAAGCTTTTGAAACTCCCGATGCAGCTCAATTCCTCTGCGTGCTCTTAGGCTACGCTGAGCGGCGCTGCGCCGGCGTTGGGCATGCTCATCGACCTCCATACTCATAAATATGTCGAGCAATTCGCTTTTTACCGAGGTAATTCGTTCGACGTTTCTCATGATCGACGCTCCTCCAGGTGAAGTTGCCTACGTCCACCTGCATCCGTGACGACTGATTTTTAAATGATGCAGTGCGGCACGTCACTTCTTACTATAACCTACTTGACAAAATGATGACGCATCTTAAAGAAATGGGTTAACGCCCTTTAAACGGCAGCCACTTCGGAGGTTCTCCGCTGCCCTCTTCGCGTCACTCAGGCATACTGTAGCGACCCCTTGGCCGCATTAAGCACGATAAAGAATTTAAGGAGTTGACCGTGAGCCGCGCCCTGTTCGATGAAATGAGACGCCGTATGGAGCATTTCCGTCGCTCCGAACAAAAGGTAGCGCGGTTCGTGCTGCGTAACCCCGATGAAGTGATCCATATGCGGATCGTGGATCTGGCCACCGAGGCCAAGGTGAGCGAGCCCACCGTGGTGCGCTTCTGCCGCGCACTCGGCTGCAACGGGTTCCAGGACTTCAAGCTCCAGCTCGCCCAGATGCTGGCCAGCGGCAGCCAGTTCGCCCAGTTCTCCATGAACGATAGCGACTCGGTGGCCGAGTTCTCCCACAGCATTTTCGACTCCACCGTTGGCACGCTGCTGTCGGTGCGCGACCGCCTCGACAACGAAGCCCTGGGGCGGGCGGTCAACGCCCTGGCCATGGCAAACCGGGTAGAGTTTTACGGCTTTGGCGCCTCCGGTGCCGTGGCATTCGATGCCCAGCACAAGTTCTTCCGCCTGCAGATCTCGACCTCCGCCTATGCTGACCCGCACATGCAGAACATGTCAGCGGTGACGCTGCAAGAGGGCGATGTGGTGGTCGCGATTTCACAAACCGGGCGCACCAAGGCGCTGGTCGCCAGCGTGCGCTTGGCCCGCGAAGCGGGTGCCACGGTCATTGGCCTGTGCCCCAGCGAGTCGCCGCTGGCCCATGAGGTCAGCCTGCCGCTGTTTATCGATGTTCACGAAGATACCGAAATCTACACGCCGCTCAGCTCGCGTATTGCCCACCTGGTACTGATCGACGTGCTAGCAGTAGGGGTGGCCAAAACCCGCGGCCCCAAGCTTGCGGAACAGCTCAAGGCAGTGAAAAAGAGCCTCAGCACGCTGCGCTACCCAGACGAGCAGTAACCACCAGCTACCGAGGCATACGCTGTATACCCAGCCAGTGGGTGGGCTGTGCTAAACTGGCCGCCCATTTTTTAACCGGCAGCGGCTTATATGGACGACGTCACGGCGATACTCGATCAGCTCAACCCAGCCCAACGGGAGGCCGTTAGCGCCCCCCAGGGCAACTTACTGGTACTGGCTGGGGCTGGCTCCGGTAAAACCCGCGTGCTGGTTCACCGCATTGCCTGGTTGATGCAGGCCGAGGGGCTCTCCCCCTACGCACTGCTGGCAGTCACGTTCACCAATAAAGCCGCCCGGGAAATGCGCACGCGCCTTGAAGCGCTGCTGGGAATCTCCATGCGCCATGTATGGGTCGGCACCTTCCACTCCATTGCCCACCGGCTGCTGCGCACCCACTGGCAAGACGCCCGCCTGCCCCAGCACTTCCAAATTATCGATTCCGATGACCAGCTCCGGCTGATTAAGCGGCTGCTCAAAGATTACGCCATTGACGATGAGCGCTTCCCCCCTCGCCAGGTGCAGGGGTTCGTCTCTGGCTGCAAAGAAGAAGGCCTGCGGCCGCATCAGGTGAACGTGAATGGCGATGCTTACCTGGCGCAAATGGTCGAGTTGTACGAACGCTACCAGTTCACCTGCGAGCGTGGCGGGCTGGTGGATTTTGGCGAGCTGCTGCTACGCAGCCTGGAGCTATTGCGCGACAACCCGCCACTACTGAACCACTATCGCGAGCGCTTCGGTCACGTGCTGGTGGACGAGTTTCAAGACACCAATACCCTGCAGTACGCGTGGCTCAAACTGCTCACCGGCCAGCAAACGCCGATGACGGCGGTTGGCGATGACGACCAGTCGATTTACGGCTGGCGGGGCGCCAAAGTGGAGAACATCCGCCGCTTTGAGGAAGAGTTTCCCAACACCCACACGGTACGCCTGGAGCAGAACTACCGCTCCACCAGTGCGATCCTCGACGCCGCTAATATGTTGATCAGCCACAACACCGAGCGGCTGGGCAAAAACCTCTGGACCGACGGTATCGAGGGCGAACCGATCTCGGTATACGCCGGGTTTAACGACCTGGAAGAAGCCCGCTACATCGTCGATACCATCAAAGAGAAGGTCGAGGAAGGCTTCAATCGCCGTGATATCGCCATCCTATACCGCTCCAACGCCCAGTCGCGGCTGCTGGAAGAGACGCTGATTCGCCAAGGCATGCCCTACCGCATCTATGGCGGTCATCGTTTCTATGAGCGGCTGGAGATCAAGAACGCCCTGGCCTACCTTCGCCTGCTGCTCAACCGGGACGACGACGCCTCCCTAGAGCGGGTGATTAACGTGCCCACCCGGGGCATCGGCACCCGCACAGTGGAAATCATTCGTCACCGCGCCCGTGAACAGGGCGTTTCGTTGTGGCAGGCGCTGCACGATGCTATTCAGGACGGCACCCTAAAAGGTCGCGCAGGCAACGCCGTTCAAGCCTTTACCAACCTGATTGAGCAGCTCGATAACGACGCCGCGGGGTTACCGCTGCATGAGATCATCGACCATGTCACCGCGCACACCGGGTTAATTGAGCACCATAAAAGCGAGCGTGGCGAAAAAGGCCAGGCTCGGGTCGAGAACTTGGAAGAGCTGGTCACCGCCGCTCGCGCCTTTACCCACGGCGATGCCTTTGAAACCCCAGAAGCGGGCGAAGGCATGGCGGCACTGGAGGCGTTTCTGTCGGAAGCGGCGCTCAATGCAGGTGACCACGAAGCCGAAGAGTTCGAGGACAGCGTGCAGCTGATGACACTGCACTCCGCAAAAGGGCTGGAGTTCCCCGTGGTGTTTATCGCAGGCGTGGAAGAGGGGCTATTTCCCCACAAGATGTCGGTGGAGGAGTCAGGGCGGCTCGAAGAGGAACGCAGGCTTTGCTATGTAGGCGTCACCCGCGCGATGCAGAAGCTCTACCTGACCCACGCGGAAACCCGCCGCCTGCACGGCAAAGAGGTGTTTCCACGCCCGTCGCGCTTCCTGCGGGAGCTACCGCCCCATTTGCTGGAAGAAGTGCGCCTGCGGGGGCATGTCTCCCGCCCGGTCACCGCATCGCGCCCAAGCTTCGCCCAAACCAGTATTGAAAGCGATGGTGAACTGCCCGCGCTGCACGTGGGCCAGCGGGTTGAGCACCCCGTGTTTGGTGAAGGCATCATCCTGAATACGGAAGGTGAAGGGGCACGTGCAAGGGTGCAGGTCAGTTTTGACGGTGAAGGCGTGAAGTGGTTAGTGCTAGGGTTTGCCAAACTCACGCCGCTTTAAACTGTGCAAAGGGCAAGACAAGACAGGCACTTGCCCTATAAAAGCTGCTTAGCGCATACTGGCAGGCGGACACTGCGCTCACTGCGCTTATAAAAAAACATCCTATAATTTCGGAGTCATGCCTGCCATGCAACGCCGTCAATTTTTAAAAACCGCTGGCCTAGGTGCCGCCGGTGTCGCTGCCGCCCCTTTCGTCTCCACTGCCAGCGCTAACGAAACCTACACCTGGGATATGGTGACCTCTTGGCCGAAAAACTTTCCAGCCTTGGGTACTGGTGCTAACGACTTTGCCCGCCGGGTTGAGCAGCTCTCTAACGGCCGTATGCGCATTCGCGTACACGGTGCAGGCGAGCTAGTTCCGGCCCTGGAAGTTTTCGACGCCGTTGCCGCAGGTACGGCCGAGATGGGGCACTCTGCCTCTTACTACTGGCGCGGTAAAGTAGCGGCATCACAGTTCTTCACTGCGGTTCCATTCGGCATGACCACCACCGAAATGAACGCCTGGCTGTACCACGGCGGCGGTCAGGAGCTGTGGGACGAGATCTACGCCAACCACAACCTGAAACCTTTTGCGGTGGGTAACACCGGCACGCAGATGGCGGGCTGGTTCAAAAAAGAGATCAACTCCCTCGACGATATGCAGGGCCTGAAGCTGCGCCTGCCGGGTCTCGCTGGCGAAGCCATGAACGGCATCGGCGTGAGCACCGTCAACATGGCAGGCTCAGAGATCTTTACTTCGCTGCAAACCGGCGCGCTGGACGCCGCAGACTGGGTTGGCCCCTACAACGATATGGCCTTTGGCCTGCACCAAGTAGCGAACTACTACTACACCTCCGTATGGAACGAGCCCAGCGCCGTGCTAGAAGGCACCATCAACCTAGACGCTTGGAATGCGCTGCCGGAAGATTTGCAGGACGTCATTCGCGAAGCAGCCCGCGCCTCTAACCTGGCGATGATCAGCGAATTTGCCTTCCGCAATGCTCAAGCACTGGAAACGCTAGTGCAAGAGCACGGCGTTCAGCTGCGTACCTTCCCTGATGATGTAATGGCGGCGCTATATGAGTCATCCAAGCAGGCGATCCAGCGCCAGGTTGAAAGCGATGAAGAGTCCCGTCGCGTGTATGAGTCGTACTCTGCATTCCAGAAAGTGGTGCGTCCGTTTACCGATGTGGGCGAATACGCCTACCTGAAGAGCCGTGACAACGTAGGTGCATAACATCATCACCACGATGAACGGCAAAAAGGGCGCTTCGGCGCCCTTTTTGCTGATTAGCACTTTTGATTACGAACGAATATCTAGCCATGCACCGCGCGAATACGGCCATTATCGTCCAGCGCGACCATAACAAAACGTGCTTCCGTAACTTTCTGGCGCTCTTCAATATGGCGGCCATGGGGCGGTCGTACCCATACCTCTACATCAATCTTGATTGAGCTATGGCCTATACTCTGTACTTGGGTATAGACGCTTACCATAGAGCCAACTCGTACAGGGCTAAGAAAGTCCATCGCCTCAATGGCCACTGTGGCGGTGCGCCCACCGGCTTCGCGACCGGCCGCCAATTCCGCCGCTTGGTCCATCTGATTCACTAGCCAGCCGCCAGGAATGTCGCCATAGAGATTGGTATCTTGACGAGAAGCCAGTAACTTTAAGGTGAGTTGCCCTTGAGGGGCGGGTGCGTCGTCCAAGTCGGTATCCAACGGTGTCATAAAAGGTAGTCACTTTATAAAGTTATTGTTGTGATGATACAGAGCCATACTGGTGGTCGTTGCGTCGCTGGTTGCTGCATCGCAATAGGATGTTGATAGTTAATCATAAGAGGGGTGACGTTTGAAGGGCAATGGGTTAAAGGACAATGGTCTAGAGGACAATGCTTTGCAGCGCTACCGCTTAGGTTTTAGCCAACGCTATCGCCTCTGGTTAGCAAGCGGGCTGCTGCTTTTCTGCACTTTCGCCTGGGGGCAGAATGACCCTATCAGAGGCACACTGGGGGCGGTCGGTTCCGATACCATGGCTGGCTTAATGTTGCGCTGGGGGGAAGCCTTAAATACCCGCCATCCTGATATTAAACTGCAGTTTCAAGCAAGCGGTTCGGCCAGCGCTCCTACAGCCCTGGTGGCAGGTACTACACGCTTTGGCCCTATGTCGCGCCCCATGACGGAAAGCGAGCGTCAGCAGTTTATTGATCGCTATGGTTATCCCCCTCGTGAGCTGAGCGTTGCCCGCGACGCTTTGCTAGTGGTGGTACACCGCCACAACCCCTTGGCATCGCTGAACCGTGAGCAGGTCGATGCCATCTTTTCCACCTCGCTGAATTGCGGAGGCTCCCACGCCATCCGCCGCTGGGAAGAACTGCTGCCCGCTGATCAGTGGCCCTACGGCAAGATTGCTCTGCATGGCCGGAACTTAGCCTCGGGCACCCACGGGCTGTTTCAGGAACGGGCGCTGTGCAGCGGCCAGTTTCGCCGCGATATCAGCGAGCACCCTGGCTCCTCTGCGGTCATTGCTGCCGTGGGAGAATCACCCAATGCTATGGGCTATGCGGGGTATAACCACTTAAACCCCATGGTGCGCGCTGTGCCGCTGATCAGCGGCGAGGGCACACCGATTGCCCCTAGCGTTGCGACCATCCAAGCGGGTACATACCCGCTGTCGCGAGATCTCTATCTTTACGTTAACCTGCCACCCGGTGAGTCATTGCCACCTGCCGAGCAAGCATTTCTCTCGCTGATTTTCTCTAATGAGGGGCAACAGATTGTACAAGCCGCTGGCTTTGTGCCGTTACCGCAAGCACAGCGCACTTCTCTTCTCCCGAGAGACTAGATTGTCACTTAACTGTCATAAACATACCGTAGGGTGGTGAGCTTCGGCCATGTACGTACTTTTTTGCTACGGCACTCGTTTCTTTATGATGTCGACATGACTCCCCCTCGGCTACCCCTTTCGCGTCAGCCGCTGCGCCTTATTCAAGACCGTATCGCTACCGGGCTCATTACCGCCGGAGGCATAGGCGTCTTACTATCGATTCTTGCTATCGGTGTGTTTCTGGTTTGGGAAACGCTGCCGCTGCTAGCGTTTGGCGATGCATTGACGCTTAGCACCCTCTCACCGCTTGCCTGGGGCACCCTCAAAGCAGCACTCGCTGCCATGCTGTTTGCCACCCCCATTGCACTGGGTGCAGCCATGTACTCGGCGCTGTTTATGTCGAACCGCCTTCGCAGCCGGGTAAAGCCCATTCTTGAGCTGATGGAAGCAGTTCCCGGCGTAGTGGTGGGTTTTATTGCCGGGCTACTGCTGGCACCGTGGGTTGAGCGCCATTTAGCCAGCACCCTGTTAGTGATTGTTTGGCTACCGCTCAGCGCGGCACTGGCGGGCAGCCTTTGGTATTTCGCCAGCGCGCGACTGCGCCAATGGTTTCCGCTCTCCTGGGCTGGCCTATGGCTCATGCCATGGTTAGCCATCATGGCGTCTCTCGCCTTATGGTTGGCTCCGCTGATTGAGCAGTACTGGCTCGGTGGCGACCTGCGCCGCCTGCTCGACCAGCAGTACGGCTTGGATTACGCCACCCGCAACGCATTGATTGTCGGCATTGCCATGGGGTTTGCGGTGATCCCTAGCATTTACTCGCTGGCCGAGGATGCCCTCTCTGATGTGCCCGCCACTTTGATGGAAGGCGCCCAAGCCTTGGGGGCCAGCCGCTGGCAAGCACTGTGGAAAGTAGCGCTCCCAACGGCCGGGCCTGGGGTCTTTTCAGCAGTCATGATTGGTGCCGGTCGCGCCGTGGGTGAAACCATGATTGTCTTGATGGCCAGCGGCAATACTGCTCTATTTAGCGCCAGCCCCTTTGAGGGGCTACGCTCGCTGTCCGCCTCTATTGCGATCGAGCTGCCCGAGGCCGCTCCCGGCGGACTCACCTACCACCTACTTATTTTCGCCGCCCTGGCGCTGTTTATCTTCACGTTCTTAGTCAATACGCTAGCAGAAGTGGTACGCCAGCGACTGCGCCGCCGCTATCAGCGTTTGGGGGGTAACCTCTAATGCGCTGGCTAAACCGCCTCCCCCGTATCAGCGCCGCGAGCAATTTACTGTGGCCATGGCTGTGTGCGGGCAGCGTGGCACTGTCACTGCTGATGCTCGCCACACTGCTGACGTTACTCGCCACGCGGGGGCTGGGCCACTTCTGGCCCGCAACCTTAGAAGAACTCACCCTTCACTCCGGCGAAACGGTTATCGGCCAGCCGGTGCGCGAGGCGCCACTACCTAACGCAGAGGGCATGGAGCGGCTCTACTTTACCGGCAACCGGGATATAGACGGCGTAAGTTGGCGCTGGGTGGCCGTTGACGACATCGTGGAACAAACCATTCCCGACGATCTTGTGAGGCTCGAACGCACCCCATGGGGTGACTTTATCGGTCGTCTAACCACCGTGGAGAGTGCCGGCCAACGTCTGGAAGGCCAGGCCGCCTGGGCGTTTGTCGCCAATGCCCTGACACTGCCCGACAGCCAGCGCCCTAATGCACAGCTCCAACTAACCGCTGCCAATGGCCACACCATTACCCAGCCGCTGGCGGGCGTCACGCTTTTTCAAGCGCCCAACGCCATGTCTTGGGGGCAGAAAGTGGCCGCTTGGGGTGAGCGTATTTGGCAGTTTCTCAGCGAAGGGCCACGCGCCGCTAATACCGGAGGTGGCGTATGGCCCGCCATCTTCGGGACAGTATTGATGGTGATTCTGATGTCGGTCATCGTGACGCCGTTTGGCGTACTGGCTGCAATTTACCTTAACGAGATCGCCCACCAGAACCGCCTAACCCGCCTAGTGCGCATCGGCGTGCGCAATCTCGCGGGGGTGCCCTCGATTGTTTATGGGGTGTTTGGCCTTGGAGTCTTCGTTTACGGCATCGGCGGCTCCATCGACAGCTGGTTTTTTGAGGATGCGCTACCCTCGCCCACCTTTGGAACCGGCGGCCTACTATGGGCATCGCTGACCCTGGCGCTGCTAACGCTGCCGGTCGTGATTGTGGCAACTGAAGAAGGGCTGGCCCGCATTCCTGACGCTCAGCGGGAGGGCGCGGTGGCACTGGGTGCCACCCGCCTGGAAATGCTGACCCGGGTGGTCTTACCTATGGCAACTCCGGCCATGCTGACCGGCGTGATTCTGGCAGTGGCCCGAGCAGCGGGGGAAGTGGCACCGTTGATGCTGGTGGGTGTCGCAAAACTGGCCCCACAAATGCCCGTCGACGGGGAATTTCCCTATCTGCACCTAGAGCGCAAGTTTATGCACCTCGGCTATCATTTGTTTGATACCGCCTTTCATGGTGAAGATGTCCAGGCTGCCATCCCATTGGTGTTCGCCACCGCCCTGCTGCTTGTGCTCATTGTGCTGGTGCTTAATCTAACTGCCATATTTCTGCGTCATTATTTAAGGCGTCAACGAGGAAGCGAATGCTAGCGTTATCGTCCGCCAATCCCACTCAAGCATCGGTGACCCGCTTCTCAGCCGACAACTGCTGCTTGAGTATCAACCAGTTCCACCTCGCTTATGCGGGGAAAACCGCGTTGCGCGACCTAACGCTTGAAGTACCCCGCCACCGTGTGACCGCGTTTATCGGCCCGTCGGGCTGTGGCAAATCTACCCTGCTGCGCGCGATCAACCGGCTGCATGACCTCAATGAGTCGGTGACGCATCAAGGGCATATTCAGCTAGAAGGCCAGGACATCCACGCCCCGCAGGTGAATGTCACCGAACTGCGCCGGCGCGTTGGCATGGTGTTTCAAACCCCAAACCCGTTCCCGATGTCGATCTATGAAAACGTAGCATTCGGGCTGCGTTTACAGGGGCGTTTGCCCAAGCGCAAACGCGACGACATTATCGAGTGGGCACTAACGTCGGCGGCCCTTTGGGATGAGGTGAAAGACCGCCTGCACCGCTCAGCGTGGCAACTATCCGGCGGGCAGCAGCAGCGCTTGGTGATTGCCCGCACGCTGGCAGTACAGCCCGATGTACTGCTGCTGGATGAGCCCGCTTCTGCACTAGACCCTATTTCTACGCTTAAAATCGAAGAGTTAATCCGTAACCTGAAATCCCAGCTGACGCTGGTGCTGGTTACCCACAATATGCAACAAGCCGCGCGGGTTTCCGACTACACTGCTTTTTTGCAGCAAGGTGAACTCGTTGAATACGGGCCAACGGATCAAGTATTCACCAACCCGCGTTTACAACGCACCGAAAACTACATTACCGGCCGCATGACCTAGGCCCAATCGACGTTACGTCAGGAGTGCTCCATGGATATTACGAGTGATACCCACAGCCAGCATATCTCTCGCCAGTTCAACCAGGAGCTGGAAGAGCTGAAAACCCACCTGATGGCCATGGGCGGTCTGGTGGAGAAACAGGTACAGGACGCCGTCTACGCGTTGCTGGAAGGTGATAGCCGCCTAGCCGAAAAAGTGCGTGATAACGATCGTCAGGTGAATGATCTACAGCTGCAGATTGATGACGAGTGTACCCGCGTACTGGCCCGCCGCCAGCCGGCCGCCTCTGACCTACGCTTGGTGCTCGCGGTGATCCGGGCCACCTCAGATCTTGAGCGCATTGGCGATGAAGCCAGCAAAATTGCCCGTAATGCGCTGCTGCTGAGTGAAAACAGCGGTGGCATTCGTGGCTTGGTAGAAGTGCGCCACATCAGCGAACACGTGCGTAAAATGCTGCGCGATGCGCTAACGGCCTTTGCCCGCTTCGATACCGAACTTGCCATGCAGGTGGTGCGTGAAGATGAGTCGGTAGACGACGAATATGGCAGTGCCATGCGCTCCCTCATGACTTTTATGATGGAAGACTCCCGCTCTATCAGCTCCGTACTCAGCATCATGTGGGTATTGCGCGCATTGGAGCGCGTTGGCGACCACGCCAACAACCTAGCGGAGTACGTGGTCTACCTGGTAAAAGGCCTGGATATTCGCCACAGCGACCCAGAAACCTTAAATCAGAAGGTGCTTAAAAAGTCTTGACCTAGCGGTTAATTCCTCCTGCAATACGCCCAGATAACTTATCTGGGCGTATTTTTTCTAAGGAGTAAGCATGGTCGATGCGATAACCGCACTTAGCCGGGGCACCCGCTTGGTGTACCAGAGAGGGTTACGGCGCTATATCTTCCTGCCGATTCTGGTCAACATCATCGTATATGCCAGTATGCTAAGTGTGGTATTCAACCGTTTTTCCGGCTGGTTGGAGGGTGCCATGGCTATGGTGCCTAGCTGGCTGGAGTGGCTTTCTTGGCTTATCTGGCCGCTCTTTTTCGTCAGCCTGTTAGTGGTGATCTTTTTTACCTTTACCCTGGTGACCCACCTGATTGCCGCGCCGTTTTACGGCTTTTTAGCCGCCAAAGTCGAGCGTCAAGCGACCGGGCGGGAACCGTTGGATGACCGTGGGCTGGGCAAAACGGCCATCGACGCGCTTGGCCGTGAACTGGTAAAACTCGGATATATTCTGCCACGCATGGCGGCGCTGTTTATTATCAGCTGGATTCCTGGCCTCAACCTGCTGGCCCCTATCCTATGGGCGCTATTTTCCGCATGGATGATGGCGATTACCTACTTGGATTATCCGATGGATAACAACAAGGTGACGTTTCGCGATATGCGCAGCCGCCTCTCGCGCCGCTGGTGGCAAAGCTTCACCTATGGTGGGCTGATTATGCTGGTGACCTGGATACCGCTGGCGAATCTTTTCTTGATTCCCGGTGCCGTTGCAGGTGCCGTTCTGATGTGGGATGGCCACTACCGTGGCACACAGGACGTGGTGGCAAGCCGCTAGAACGCATGTCTTCACTCAAGAACACATCCCTTTCAAACACATTCCTTTTAGACGTACAAAACCCCGCCGAAGCGGGGTTTTGTGGATAACTCTTACCTGCACGATAGTTACATCTGGCTTCCCATCCGTTTGCGGGACTCCAACCTTGGAATTTACCCTGACCAGTGTATTGATCGTTTTTGATTCACTCCTTGAATCGGTAAGCATCCTTGCAGCGAGGCATCCATACCTCTTTTATTGCTCACTCTTTAAGCATAAAAGGTTTTTCAGCTTTGTAAAGAAATGTTACTCGTTACATACCGCTGTTATTCTCTTCACGCAGCTCTTCCGTACTTTCGTAGGAGGCATCTTCGTCATCGTTCATAGATTCAGGCTCCATGTCGCTAGCATTGTCGCCTTCATCATGGGTTAGATCCTGTTTGTCATAATCTGATGACATCTCAGAATCTTGTGATTGAGCATCCACTGGCTGCTCATCAGGAGAAATATTATTTGCCGGGTCAGCAGGCTCTTGAGCAAATGTTAATGGGCTTGCTACCAGACCAAACGTTACACCTAAAATACCAGCTTTCTTGAGTAGTTCCTTGGACATCATATTCCGCCTCCTCGATCGCTGTTAAATACTGCTTCCTTAAGGAAGAGTGACAAAGCGTCTTACCAGTTCCTGCGGTAATCTTCCTTACCAAAAACTTTGCAGCAGGTGTGCCAACTACACGGCATGAAAATAAAAAAACCAAAAAACAAAAACTTAATGAAAAAACTCTATACCGGAAAGAGGCACTAAGCGGGCGAAAGGCAGGTAATCAGTTGGCTATATATGGCACATGCGCAGGGCTTGACCATGCTTGTATGCCAATATGACACATCTATACATAAGTTATGCAAAAGGTAGGAAGGGTTATTTGCTTAGCTGGATAGATTCGTCAATCACCAGACGGTTAGCGGGAAAAACACAGCGGAACAGCGCCCCTTCACCGGGGAGCGACTCCACTTGCAGCTGGGCGTCGTGGCGCAACAGCACATGCTTCACAATGGCGAGGCCAAGCCCTGTACCGCCAGTCGCCGTACTGCGACCTTTATCAACGCGGTAGAAGCGCTCGGTGAGGCGCGGGATATGTACTGGGTCAATCCCCTCACCGTCATCCTCGACTTCAATGCAGGCGCTGCCGTTGGGAATGGCGGCCCAGCGGAGCGTGATCTGGCTGCCGGCAGGCGTATAGCGCACTGCGTTAAACGCTAGGTTTGAGATGGCGCTGCGTAGCTCTTGCTCGCTGCCCACTAGGCGCGCCTCGCACTCCAGCGCCACCTGAACGCTATGCTGCTGGTTGGAGAGTGCCAGCGCATCCCGGCGAATGCTTTCGAGCAACGGCCCTACCTCTAGCGGCTGATGATCTTCGCCGCCTCGGTCAATCTCCAGGCGAGACAGCAGCAAGAGATCATTCACCAGATTCTGCATACGCTTGGTCTGCTCTTCCATCTGGCCAATGCCTTTGCTAAGGCGCGGTGGCAACATCTCTTTAAGATCGCCATAGGTTTCCAAATAGCCGGAAAGCACAGTAAGCGGAGTGCGCAACTCATGGGAAACATTGGCGACGAAGTCACGGCGCATCTGCTCAAGCCGATGCAGGCGGGTGATATCCCGCGCCATCACCAAGCGTTCGTCATCGCCATACAGGGTAATTTGGTACTGCAGGATGCGCCGTTCATCGATAGGCGAAGTGAGCGTCAGTGGTTCGCCATACTCGCGGGCGTTAAAGTAACTGATAAAACACGGGTCACGCAGCAGGTTGGTAATATGCTGGCCACGGTCATGGGCGGTTTGCAGGCCAAGCATGTCGGTGGCGGCGCTGTTCCACCACTCCAAGTCACCGTGACGATCCAGCATTACCACGCTGTCGCGCATTGCCTCGGATGACTCCTGAATGCGGGACAGCGTTGCCCGGAGGCGGCTCTGGGTAATGCGTTGGCTTTTCTGGTAGCGGTAAAGGCGGTCGAATAGCTCGCCCCACATGCCTGCAGCGGCGGGGGGCTCATCGTGGGGATTGAGCGTTAGCCACTGATAAAGCGCCCTAAGCTGGCGGAGTTGATACACCAAGCACAGCATCAGGCCCGCGGCTAACCCAAAGCCGGGATAACCCAGCAGCCACCCCAGGCACATCCCCAGAATAGCCAGCCAGGTAATACGCCACAGTTCACGGCTCCACAGGCGCACGGTTACACCCGGGCAGAGAAACGATACCCAGTGCCCCGCACTGTTTGGATCAGGTTTTGGTGCGCTTCGCCCAACGCTTTGCGTAGCCGGCGAATATGCACATCCACCGTGCGCTCTTCTACATACACATTGCCGCCCCATACTTGGTCAAGCAGCTGGCTGCGGGTGTAGGCCCGCTCTTGGTGGGTCATAAAGAACTGCAGCAAGCGATACTCGGTGGGGCCCATCTCCAGCGCCTTGCCATAGGCACTCACCCGATGGCTGACCGGATCAAGAAGCAGTCCGTTGATTTCAATGGGGTCTTCCACGCCGCGCGGGGTTGCCCGACGCAGCACAGCTTTAAGGCGTGCCACCAGTTCACGGGGCGAAAAGGGTTTGGTGATGTAGTCATCCGCACCCGCTTCCAGGCCCTGAATCTTATTATCCTCTTCGCCTTTGGCGGTTAGCATAATAATCGGCAGTTCAGCGGTGGCCTCTTCGCGCTTAAGGCGGCGGGCCAGCTCAATGCCGCTGGTGCCTGGCATCATCCAATCCAATAGCAGCAGGTCGGGCTGGTGGTCAACCACCATCGCATGGGCATCCTGGGCGTTGTCCGCTTCAAGCACGCGATAGTCAGCCATTTCTAGCGCCACAGCGATCATCTCGCGAATGGGCGCCTCATCATCGACAATCAGTACGGTCTTGGCGGTCATTCCAGGGCCTCACGGTGTTCTATGAAAACTCGTTTATACAAAACAGTTCAATGACATGTCTGTGACGATGACACCATGACTTAATGACAATTCTATGACACCCAGCGGAATTAACCAGCCGCAGGCCACCAGCTCAACGCAATACCGGCAAATACTAGCAGCCCCGACCAGTGGTTATTCAAAAACGCCTGGAAACAGCGGTCACGGTCACAGTGAAAGATCAGCCGCTGCTGGTGGGCAAACGTCGCCGCCATGCCTACCAAGCCCAGCCAGAAAAAGCCGCCTAACCCAACCCGCAGCCCTACCCAGGCAAGCAGCGCCAGCGTAGCAAGCTGCAGCAGGCCAATGATCAAACGGTCGGCGCTGCCAAATAGTACCGCCGTGGATTTAATACCGATTTTCAGGTCATCATCACGATCTACCATGGCGTACTGGGTATCGTAAGCCACCGTCCATAGCAGGTTAGCGCTAAATAACAGCCAACCTTCTAGCGGCACATGGCCCAGAACCGCGCCAAACGCCATCGGAATCGCCCAGGAGAACGCTGCCCCCAATACCACCTGCGGGAAATGGGTATAGCGCTTCATAAACGGATAAATAAACGCCAGCAGCACCCCGCCAATGGAGAGCAGCACGGTAAACCAGTTGGTCAGCAGCACTAAAATAAAGGCGGCGGCTACCAGGACCACAAACAGCAGCTGCGCTTCGGTTTCACTGATTCGCCCCGTGGCCAACGGACGCTGCTTGGTGCGCTTAACGTGACCATCAAAGTGGCGGTCGGCGTAGTCGTTCACCACGCAGCCCGCTGCGCGCATGACATACACTCCGGCAATAAAAATCAGCAACACGCTGCGCCCCGGCACGCCCTCCGCCGCTACCCACAGCGCCCATAGGGTTGGCCACATTAATAGCCAGGTGCCAATGGGCCGGTCCAGGCGCATTAGCTGTAAGAAGTCTGCCACCCGGGCCCACCCGGTTGGCCGCAACAGAGAACGCTCCATGCTCATGCTTACCTCGTCGAAAAAGTCGCTGCGTTAGCCTAGCGCGACGGCAGGCCAAGCGCATCCGCCATGGTGGATAAAAAGTACTCCTGCACCAGCAACGAAAGCCCAGCGTGCTGAAAGACCGAGCGCCGCCCCCACACGCTGGCAAACGCCAAACCGGGCTGCCCCTCTACAAAGCGCGGCGGATGCACGGTGGCCTGCAGCGGGCCGCGCACTAGGTCCGGCTGCTGAAACAGCCAGCTGCCTAACGAGCGCTCGCCCAGCTTGCCTAAGCCTTTCCCCTGGAGTTGGCTAAGCGGTGCCACCGAGCGCGCCACCACCCAAGGGGTATCGTCAATACATAGCGCTACTTCCCTCAGCCAAGCGTAGCGGCGGGGTGCAATGCCCAGGGCAAGGGCTTCATCCCGCTGGGGCAGGCCAATGGCTTGGCGCAGCAAGCGCACCCGAAACGCCCCCGGTTCACCGGCGGCTATCAGGCGCGCCGTTAAGGAGTCGGTGGACGCCACCCACTGCCACCAGGGCGCACCCATCGCTGGCTGAGCAGCAGCCACAGGCAGCCACTGGGGAAAGGGCAAAAACGCAGGGGCGGATAACACGGGGGCAGTCACCTAAGCCTCCAGGGCAGTCAACTAAGAGCGGGCTAGTGTAACATGGTGGCTTTGCAGGCTTTTGCTCCACCGACGTTTGGTGACTGTATGCCCGACTCACGCACGACTTCTTCCGCGACCTCTCCCACCACCTCCCCCCGCCATGCGGCGCTGGTGATTGTGGGTACCGGCATGGCAGGCATTGGCCTGGCCCGCACGCTACGCCGCCAAGGGGATACGCGAACAATCACACTGGTCAGCGCCGATAGCGGCGACGACTACAGCAAGCCGCTACTGACCACCGGCTTTGCCAAGCGGCTAAGCCTCGATCAGCTGGCCCAGCGCAGCGCTAGCGAGCTTGCCGACGAGTTAAACGCCCAAGTGATTACCCACACCCAAGTCAGCCAACTGGATGTGGATAACCAAACTCTGCAACTGAGCAACGGCGCCACACTCCACTACGATGACCTGGTGCTTGCCACCGGGGCGGCCCCTCGCACGCCGTTTAACGTGCCTAGTACGCTGGCCGAGCGCTGCTTCACCGTCAACGATTTGGACGACTACCGCCGCCTGTATAGGGCGCTCACCCAACCTACCCGAGTGGCCATTATTGGCGCGGGGCTCGTAGGCTGTGAATTCGCCAACGACCTGCACGCAGGCGGGCACCAAGTCACTTTGGTGGCACCAGAGCGTGCTCCTCTGCCGCGTCTGCTCCCCGAGCCGCTGGGTAACGTGTTGGCCGGTGCGTTTCAGGATGCCGGTATGCGTTTAGCACTTGGGCACACGTTGGCAGAGTTATCCCAGGATGCCGATAACGCCTTATCGCTACAGCTGGATAATGGCGAGCGCTACACAGCGGATATTGTCCTACTAGCCACCGGCTTAGTGCCACGCACCCAGCTTGCTGAAGCGGCGGGGCTCAGCGTTAGCTCCAGCGGTATTCAAGTGGACCGGCAGCTACGCACTAGTCAGCCCAATATCTATGCGCTGGGTGATGCCGCGTGTATTGACGGGGTAAATGCTATGTACGTACAGCCACTGCAGGCCAGCGTCAAAGCCCTGGCCGCCACCCTTGGCGGCACCCCAACGCCTGTTAGCTTCGGCGCGTGGCCGGTGGTGGTGAAAACGCCGCTGCTACCGGTGGTGGCTTACCCACCCGCCACCCCGCCAGAGCAGTGGCGAATTGAGGGCGACGGCAATGATTTCACCGCGTTAGCGGAAAATAAAGACGGACGTTTGATTGGTTTTGCGTTGACAGGCGGCTGCGTGAGAAGGAAAGTGGAGCTTTCCAGAGCTGCCCCAGGCCTGCTAGGCTGATTTTCGCCGCATTCACGACTAGGCTAAAGAAGCGCTGCCTGCTGGGTAGGCTACCAACAACATTGATGTTTGTTTTCCACAAGGGAGATTCCTTATGCGCAAACCTGAACTCGCTGCAGCCATCGCTGAAAGCGCCGACCTTTCCAAAGATAAAGCCGGCCAAGTGCTCAATGTCATCCTGGACGAAATCACCAACAGTGTGGCCAAAGGCGAAGATGTGGCGCTGATCGGCTTTGGTACGTTTACCGTCCGCGAGCGTGCTGCCCGCACCGGTAAAAACCCGCAAACCGGCGCTCCGCTGCAGATTCCGGCCAGCAAAAACGTCGCGTTTAAGCCAGGCAAAGCGCTCAAGGACGCCGTTTCCTAATGAAGCTTTCGCTGACGCTGTGGCTGCTGGGCTTTATGCTCAAGCGAGCACTGCGCCGCAAGCCGCGCTTTCGTGAACAGCTTGAACGTATGCGCGGCCTGGACTGGGGAGTTGCCACGGAAGACCTCAGCATTGCCCGCTACTACCGGATGGCGCCCAATGGCATCACCACGGGAAAAGGGTTGCCCGTTGACCTGGACCTTGAACTACGTTTCCGCGACCAAGATTCCGCGCTGCGTATTCTGAAGAAACCCACCCAGCAGGCATTTTTAGATGGCATGGTGGCGGGCGATGTCCGCCTCGTCGGCGACTCCGCCGATATGAACAAGCTGCAAAAATTGCTGAAGTATTTGTAGCGCCATACGCCCAGCCGCAGGCAACCTGTTCCCCGCAGCCAAACGCTGCGGGGTTTTTCGTTAACGGCACACCATAGCCACTTACCGGCATACTATTTATACTAAAGTCTAAAAATAGCAACCTAATAAGAGCCTCTATGCCCCTCTCCCTTCCTCTGCGCCGCCTTTGGACCCTGGATAAGTTCGCCTACAGTCTGCGGGTGTTTATCGCCTTCAGCGGGGCGCTGCTGTTTAGCGGGCTGGCGGGGGATGTGGCGCTGGTGATTCCGCTGTTTCTGGGCATTATTGCCAGCGCGCTCTCAGAGACCGACGATAGCTGGCAGGGGCGTTTGCAGGCGTTAGTGGTCACGTTGCTCTGCTTTGCCTCGGCGTCGTTTGTGGTGCAGTGGTTATTTCCTTGGCCGTGGCTGTTTGCGGTGGGCTTGGCGGTCTCCACCTTCACGCTGATTATGTTGGGAGCGATTGGCCAGCGCTACGCTACCATTGCCTCCGGCACGCTGATTCTTTCGATCTACTCCATGATCAATATCGAGCAGCACGGCGGCGTGGATGAAGACGTCGCCGCCCGCCAGCTGCTACTGTTGGCCGGTGCCGCCTGGTACGGGGCGATTTCGGTGGTGTGGTGTGCGCTGTTCTCCCGCCAGCCGGTGAAACAGAGCATGGCGCGGGTGTATAAAGCTCTGGGTGAGTTCTTGATTTTGAAGTCGGCGCTGTTTGAGCCGGTGCGGGGCGTCGATGTAGAAGCCCGCCGCGTGGCGCTCGCCCGCCAGAACGGCCAAGTGGTGGATGCGCTCAACCAGGCGAAAGAGATGATTTTTCGCCGCCTGGAGGGCCAGCGCGGTAGTCGCAAGCTCAACCGCTACCTGCAAATTTACTTTATCGCCCAGGATATCCACGAGCGGGCCAGCTCCACCCACTACCCCTACAGCGCGCTCACCGAGGCGTTTTTTCACCACGACGTGCTGTTTCGCTGCCAGCGGCTGCTGGACCAACAGGGCCGTGCCTGCCGCCAGCTAGCCAAGTCGCTGCTACTTAATCGCCCCTTCAGCCACGAACAGAGCGAGCAGGCGCTAGCCGACCTACGCGCCTCGATCGATAACCTCAGCGAGCGTGGCAAGCCCGAGTGGCGGCCGCTGATGCGCCCGCTTAACGCCCTGGCGGATAACCTCACCACGCTCGAAGCGCAAATCGCCAGCGCCCATAACCCGGATACCGGCAGCGAACGCAGGGACAGCGCGCTTTACGACCGCTCCCCCTCTAGCCTGCTGGAAGCCTGGAAACGAGTGCAGCTCAACTTCACCCTTGGCTCGCCCACCTTTCGCCACGCAGTACGCCTTGCTACCGCGTTGGTAGTAGGCTACGGGTTGTTGCAGTGGCTTGACCCGCAGCAGGGCTTTTGGATTTTGCTCACCACGCTGTTCGTGTGCCGCCCCAACTTCGCCACCACCCGGCGCTTTCTCTCCCAGCGGATCCTGGGCACGGTGCTTGGGCTAATTGCAGGCTGGGCCTCCATCAGCCTGTTCCCCCAGCCCATTGTGCAGAGCATGATTGCGGTGGCAGCGGGCGTTTCGTTCTTCGCCAATCGGGAAAAGCATTATGTAATTGCCACGGCCTCAATCACCCTGCTGGTGCTGTGCAGCTTTAACCAAGTGGGGGATGGTTTTGACCTGATCTGGCCGCGACTGTTTGATACCTTGATTGGCTCGCTGATTGCGGGGCTAGCGGTGTTTTTTATCCTGCCGGACTGGCAGGGCCGCCGCCTGTACCGGGAAGCGGCCAAGGTGCTGACCAACCACCGCCGCTATCTGGACGAGATTGTTCACCAGTACGAAGAGGGCAAGCAGGATGATCTGGCCTACCGCTTAGCGCGGCGGAACGCCCATAACGCGGATGCGGCGCTCTCGACGCTGCTCACCAACATGCTCCACGAGCCGGGGCACTATCGTAAGCAAGATGCCGACAATGGGCTGCGCTTTTTGGTGCTCTCCAACACGCTGTTAAGCCACCTCTCCGCGCTGGGGGCCCACCGCCACCGGCTGGCAGAGGATGAAGACGATGCCGCCTTCGTACCGCTCGCCAAGCGGATTAGCGCCCTGTTAGAGCAACTGGCCGAGCAGTTGGATAAACGCCTGCCCGTGGAGCCGCTGACCGAGCCCGCCAACGGCCTGCTGAGCCAGTTAGAGGAGCAAAGCGGCGCGCTGGATGAGAAGGCCGTCACGCTCTATCGGCCCATCCAAAGCCAGCTGCGCCTAATTGCCAGCCAGCTTGGCCCGCTGAGCGATGCCGCCAACCGCTTAACAAGCCCAAGCGCCGAAAAGCTCCACGAACCTAATGCGGCGGTTTAGCACCGCGCGCATACCCACTTCCTGCCGCTAAACCTGCCCGTAGCGGCCTGCGGCTTCACCCAGCCAGCGGCGTACCAGCACGGCTGTTACGTCGGCGTTGCCCTGCAGCGCCTGGGCCAGGGCGGTCACCCGCTCTAGCTGGTCGGCATCGCGCTCTAGATCGGCAATTTTCATTTGGGCGAGGCCGGTTTGGCGGGTGCCCAGCACTTCGCCGGGGCCGCGAATCTCCAGATCTTTTTCGGCAATGCGGAAACCGTCAGTGGTTTCCCGCATCACGCCGAGCCGCTCCCGGGAGCTTTTGGAGAGCGGGGGATGATAAAGCAGCACGCAGAAGCTTTCGGTGCTGCCGCGCCCTACCCGACCGCGCAACTGGTGAAGCTGTGAAAGCCCCAAGCGCTCCGGGTTTTCGATGATCATCAGGCTGGCGTTAGGCACATCCACGCCCACCTCGATCACCGTGGTCGCCACCAGCAGATCCAACTCGCCGGTCTTGAAAGCGTCCATTACCTCGGCTTTTTCCGCTGCCTTCATGCGCCCATGAATCAGCCCGATGGCCAATTCCGGTAGCGCTTGGGTAAGTTCGTCGCGGGTCACCTCGGCGGCCTGGCACTGCAGCGCCTCGGACTCTTCGATCAGCGTGCATACCCAATACGCTTGGCGGCCGTCGCTGCAGGCGTTGCGAATCCGCTCGACGACTTCTGGGCGGCGCTCGTCAGAAACCACCACGGTTTTTACCGGCGTACGACCAGGCGGAAGCTCATCAATTACTGAGACATCGAGATCCGCGTAGGCGCTCATGGCCAGAGTGCGGGGAATGGGCGTGGCGGTCATGATCAGCTGGTGAGGCGTCAATCCGCCCGCTTCGCCCTTTTCCCGCAGGGCGAGACGCTGGTGAACGCCGAAGCGGTGCTGCTCATCGATAATCGCCAGCCCCAGGCACTGGAAGTGCACGTCGTCTTGAAACAGCGCGTGGGTGCCCACCACCATGCGCGCTCGGCCATCGGCAATAGCGGCTTTGGCATCCAGCCGTGCCTTGCCCTTTAACTTGCCCGCCAGCCACGCCACCTCGATGCCCAACGGTTCGAACCAGGCTTTAAAGGCGCGGTAGTGCTGCTCGGCGAGGATTTCCGTCGGTGCCATTATCGCCGCTTGGCAGTTGCCCGCCAGCGCCGAAAGCGCCGCCATGGCGGCCACCACGGTTTTGCCGGAGCCCACATCCCCCTGCACCAGCCGTAGCATGGGCGCGGGGCGAGCCAAATCGAGGGCGATCTCTTCCAGCACCCGACGCTGAGCACCGGTCAGCGCAAATGGCAGCTGCGCTAGAAAGCGCGTTTGCAAGCTGCGCCCCGAAGGTAGCTCCGGCGCGCCGTCGGCCTGGATACGCAGGCGCACTTCCCGCAGGCTCAGCTGGTGGGCCAAAAGCTCTTCCAGGGCGAGCCGCCGCGTGGCAGGGTGAAGGCCGTGGGTGAGCTGCTCTAAATCCACATCCGGCGGCGGCTGGTGTAAAAGCTGCAGACTGGCGTGCAGCCCTGGCAGTTGGAAGCGCTGGCGCAGGGCGTCAGGGATCACATCGGGCAGCGATTCGGGCGCTTGCTCTAACAGGCGCAGCGCCTGCTGGGTCAGCGCCCGCAGGCGGGATTGGTGCAGCCCTTCGGTGGTGGGGTAAATCGGCGTGTAGTACTCCTCGACCGGCGTCTCGCTGCCGCCGCTGAGGCGATACTCGGGATGATAGATCTCCAACCCCGTGGCGCCCGCCCGCGCTTCGCCAAACGCACGAACGGTCACGCCGGGGCGAAGCTGCTGCTGTTGCGCAGGCGAGAAGTGGAAAAAGCGCAGGCTTAAAATACCGCTACCGTCGCGCAGGCGAATCAGCAGGCTGCGCCGCCGCCCCTTGACGATATCGCTGGCGGTCACCTCGCCCTCTACCACCGCTTCATGCCCCGCCCGCAGCTGGCCAATGGGAGTGAGTCGCGTGCGGTCCTGGTAACGCAGCGGCAGGTGGAAGAGCAGGTCGCTGACGCGCTCTATTCCGAGCCGCGCGAGCTTGATCGCCAGCGCTTCGCCTACGCCTTTCAGCGCCGTGACCGGTGCGGAAAGCCCACTCATGAGGCGGCTTTCGCCTTATGCACCGGCTGTTGGCACTGGCTAATGGCCTGGGCCAGGGCATCAATGGCTTTGGGCCGCGGGAAGCTGGCCCGCCAGGCAATCGCCACCGTGCGGGAAGGTGCCGGGTCCACAAACGGGCGGCTGACCAGCATGGCGTTTTCGTACTGGTCGGTACCCAGGGCCGACTGCGGCAGCACGGTAATGCCAAGCTTAGAGGCCACCATATGGCGAATCGTTTCTAGCGAGCCGCCCTCGGCAATCAGGGTGTTGTTGGGGCTGTTAAGCTTCTGGGTAATCGCTGGGCAGGCTTCCAGAATTTGATCGCGGAAGCAGTGGCCTTCGCCCAGCAGCAGCAGCCGCTCTTCTAATAAATCCTCTTTATGAATCGCTTCGCGCTCCACCCAGGGGTGGCTGGCGGGCATTAACACTTCAAAGTGCTCGTCGTAGATCGGCTTGGTGACCACGTCGGTTTCGGTAAACGGCAGCGCGACAATGATCACGTCCAGCTCGCCGCTGCGCAGCTTGGCACGCAGCGTTCCAGTCATGCCCTCTTCGATATAGAGCGGCATTTGCGGCGCGGCGTTGGCCAGCGCGGGCACCAAATGGGGAAATAAGTAAGGCCCGATGGTGTAAATCGCGCCAATGCGCAGCGGGTTCGCTAGCTGGTCTTTGCCGGCACTGGCCAACTCATAAATCAGCCCGCTCTGCTCCAGCACGCGCTGGGCCTGAGCGACGATTTTTTCGCCCAGAGGAGTGACTTGCACGGTGGATTTAGAGCGTTCAAATAGGGGGATTTGCAGCTCGTCTTCGAGTTTTTTCACCGCCACCGAAAGCGTCGGCTGGGAAACATGACAGCGCTCAGCGGCGCGGCCAAAGTGGCGCTCTTGGGCAAGGGTTACGATGTAGCGAAGTTCTGTTAAAGTCATAGCGGTGCCAGTGGCATCCTCTCGTTGCAGCTCGTGACTAGTAATGGTGTTAGCGAGACGGAAAAGGACAGACAAGCCTTATTGAAGATGGCACATCTCATAGGGACTTTGTATCTAATAGGGAATATTTATCAAGAGGGGTGAGCAAGGTGAAGCTAACGGTATTGATTATCGGCTGTGGAGACATCGGCGTCACGCTTGGACAAGAGCTGCTGGACGAGGGGCATCGGGTAATTGGCGTGCGCCGCCAAGCCAAGGCATTGGAGCATACCGGCATTGAGCCGCTGGCCCTTGACCTCAACAGCCTGGAAGGGGCCGACGCCAGCGCGCTGCCCCAGGCCGACTACGTGATTTACACCGTCAGTGCAGACCGTTTCGAAGAGAGTGCCTACCAAAGCGCCTATCCAGATGGCCTAAAGCGTGTTCTCAGCGTCTTGGAACAGCACAAAACGCCGCCTCGGCGCGTCTTTTTTGTCTCCTCCACCAGCGTCTATGGCCAGCAAGAGGGCGAAGTGGTCAACGAGGAGAGCCCTACGGAATCTACCAGCTTCTCCGGCAACCTGATGCGCGAGGCGGAACAGGCGCTGCTCAACCATCCGCTGCCTGGCACAGTGGTACGCTTCTCCGGTATTTACGGCCCGGGGCGTGACCGCTTGATCCACCAGGTTGCGGAGGGCCGTATTGCCGCCGTGACACCGGTGATCTACTCCAACCGCATCCATCGGGACGACTGCACCGGCATTCTGGCCCACCTGATCCGCTGCCAGGAGAGCGGTACGCCGCTGGCAGACCTCTACCTGGGCAGCGATTGTGAGCCGGTCACTCTGCATAACGTGATGGCGTGGCTGGCCAAGCAATTAAAGGTGGAATCTACCGATACCATGCAGTCGCCGCTGCGCCGCCGTGCCAGCAAGCGCTGCGATAACCGTCGCATTCTCGAAACTGGTTATCAGTTCCGCTACCCCACCTACAAAGAGGGGTATGCACAGGTACTGAAAGAGGGCGGCTTTCTAAAGCTGCAAAAAGCTTAATACCCTCTAGCATTGCCCTCATAGCGCTGCCCTAAACGCAAAGAGCGAGCTGAATCCCAGCTCGCTCTTTTTTATGCTTTTTATGCGGCGGTTAAACGCCGCGCCTAGCGTGAGCGTAGCGATTAGTCGCCAATCACCATCACGGCTTCGGCTTCTACCTGGCTGCCTTTGGGCAGCGCCTTCACGCCTACGGCGGCGCGGGCGGGGAAAGGCTTTGTGAAGAACTCTTCCATGACCTTGTTCACGATCGCAAAGTTGTCCAAGTCGACCAGGTAGAGGTTGAGCTTGACGATATCGCCCAGCGAGCCAGCCGCTTCTTCACACACGGCCTGCAGGTTGGCAAATACCTGGCGCGCCTGGGCTTCGAAATCGTCGGAGACAATTTCCATGGTTTCCGGATTGAGCGGAATCTGACCCGACAGGTAAACCGTGTTGCCCGCCTTGATCGCCTGGGAGTACGGGCCGATGGCGGCAGGGGCTTTTTCAGTGTTGATAACTGCTTTGTTGCTCATGGGTGTCATGCTCCTGTAGGTATGAAACGTTGATTATTATCGCCATGGCCTACGCAGCCAGCGGTTAAGCCAGCGGTAGGCGCATGGGCGTTTAGTTTGCGGTACGGGTAATTTTGCCAACGTTGGGCAGGTTGCGGATGCGTTTGATAATGCGGGCAAGGTGCACCCGCCCTTTCACCGAGAGGGTTAAATTAACGGTGGAAAGGCGCGCATCGCGCTCCTCGATGCCGATACGCTCGATATTGGCATCGGCATCGGTCACTAGGCCTGCCAGCTCGGCCACGAGCCCACGGCGGCTTTCGATTTCGATACGCAGCGCCACCGGGAAGTCCTCGTCGATATGCTCGGACCACTCCAGGGCAAACAGCTTTTCAGGGTCGTTTTTACGGTCAGCGAGGTTTTTACACTCGCTACGGTGCACCACCAGCCCTTTACCGACCGACAGATGCCCTACCACCGGGTCACCGGGCAGCGGGTGGCAGCAGCGGGCAAAGTTAATCACCATGCCTTCGCTACCGCTAATCACCACCGCTTTATCGCTATTTTCCGTCAGGGTTTTATCGAAGCTATCGCCATGGGCGACATCCACCAGGCGCCGCGCGACAACGTGGGCCATACGGTTGCCTAACCCCAGCGACTCGAGCAAGGAGTCGAGCGACGTGGCATCTAATTCTTTAAGCGCCTGCTCAAAGATACTGTCGTCCAGCTCTTCCAGGCTCGTTTCAAAGGGCGCCAGCGCCTTATTGAGCAGCCGCCGCCCGAGCATCACCGCTTCCGCCTGCTGCTGATGCTTCAGCGCATGGCGAATGGCGGAGCGCGCCTTGGCGGTGGTGACAAAGTTCAGCCACGCAAGGTTCGGCCGCGCGCCGGGGGCGGTGATAATTTCCAGCGTTTGACCGCTTTCCAAGCGCGTCGAGAGCGGTGCCAAGTGGCGGTCGATGCGGCAGGCAATGCAGTTATTGCCGATATCGGTATGCACGCTGTAGGCAAAGTCGATCACCGTGGCGCCCTGGGGCAGCTCCATGATGTCGCCTTTGGGGGTAAAGACATAGATATCGTCGGGGAACAGGTCGTTCTTGACGTGCTCGATGAACTCCAGCGAATCTCCCGCGTGGCGCTGCATCTCCAACAGCCCCTTCACCCAGGCGCGGGCGCGGGCGTGGCTGCCTTCGGCAATCGGGTGCGCCGTCTGCCCGGCCTTATAGAGCCAGTGGGCGGCAATCCCGTTGTTGGCCATGGCTTCCATTTCGCGGGTGCGGATCTGCACTTCAATGGGCATCCCCCGCTGACCAAACAGGGTAGTGTGCAGGCTCTGGTAACCGTTCGCCTTGGGAATCGCGATGTAATCTTTAAAGCGCCCCGGTACCGGCTTATAGAGGTTATGCACCACACCGAGAATGCGGTAACAGCTCGCCACGTCTTCGGTGATAATCCGAAAACCGAAGACATCCATAATCTCCGCAAACGGCTTGCGCTGGTCGCGCATCTTTTTGTAGATCGAGAGCAGATGCTTCTGGCGGCCAATCACCGTGCCTTTCAGGCCTTCGTCGTCCAGGCTCTGCTGTAGCGATGACTGGATTTCCCGCATGGCGCTGCGGCGGTTGCCCCGCGCGCTGGCCACCGCGCGCTTGATACGCTCGGCACGCATGGGGTGAATCGCTTGGAATGAGAGGTCTTCCAACTCGACACGGATCGTATTAATACCTAGCCGCCCGGCAATACGCGCGTAGATCTCCAGGGTTTCCCGGGCAATCCGGCGTTTTTTATCCGGCCGCAGCGCCCCCAAGGTACGCATATTGTGCAGCCGGTCGGCCAGCTTGACGATGATGACGCGGATATCTCGCGACATCGCCAGCACCATCTTTTGAAAATTCTCCGCCTGGGCAACGGCTTTATCTTCAAAGGTGATTTGGGTCAGTTTGGAGACGCCATCCACCAACTCTGCCACAGGCTTGCCGAACTGGGCAGCCAGGGCTTTTTTGGAGACGCCGGTATCTTCAATCACATCGTGCAGCATGGCCGCCATCAGGCTCTGATGGTCCATGTGCATGTTGGCGAGAATATTGGCGACTGCGAGCGGGTGGGTGACGTAAGGCTCGCCAGAGCGGCGGCGCTGGCCATCATGGGCCTGCTCTGCATAGTAGAAGGCGCGCTTGACCTGCTGGATCTCGTCCGGAGGTAAATAGCCGCCGAGTCGGTCAGCTAGGTCATCAATGGTGAACATGTACCGCGCCTCTAATCGGTGCTTGCTTAATCGTCGATTTGAGCGCTGGGCGTCATGGCAGGACGCGCACGCACGGGAGCTTCAACCGGCTCGTCCAGAACGGTGTGGTCAATCAGACCAGCAGCGATTTCACGCAGCGCCATTACGGTCGGCTTGTCGTTTTCCCAGGGCAGCAGCGCATCGCGGGAGCCTCGGGCCAGCTGGCGGGCACGCTGGGTGGAAATCATCACCAGTTTGAAGCGGTTTTCAACATTTTCCAGACAATCTTCAACGGTTACGCGAGCCATGGGGCCTTCCTGTAATAACGGCGCCGGGCCGGCGTTGTTGGATAACGCCGCCGACCCAGCGAAAAGAGTGGTGATAGGACCTGATAGATTACTCGACGCCAGGCGCCTGTGACAAGAGCGCATCGAGCAGTGGCGCGTGGCGCTCCTGCATGGTGGCCCGCGTTAAGCGGCGGCTGATCACCAGCGACTGCAGCTCTTGCAGCGCCGTGGTGAAATCGTCGTTAATCACTAGGTAGTCGTACTCGTCGTAATGGGACATCTCGCTGACCGCGTCGCGCATACGCCGGGCAATCACCGCGTGCTCGTCGGTCCCCCGGCTTGAGAGGCGGCGCTCCAGCTCACTACGCGACGGCGGCAGGATAAAGATCGATACCGCAGAGGGCATCTGTTCGCGCACCTGCTGAGCACCCTGCCAATCGATCTCCAGAATCACATCCTGCCCCGCATCCAGCAGGGTTTGGACCGCTTGGCGGGACGTACCGTAGTAGTTGTCGAAGACCTTGGCATACTCAAAGAAGTCGCCACGGGCGATCATGGCTTCAAAGTCAGGCACTTGGGTAAAGTGGTAGTTTACGCCGTCCACTTCACCTTCTCGCTTGGCGCGCGTGGTGTGCGACACCGACACCTGAATGCCATCCAGGCTTTCGATCAGCTCACGAACGAGGCTGGTTTTACCCGCGCCCGACGGGGCAGAAACAATAAAAAGCGTACCCTGGGACATGAAGCGCTTCCCTAGTTAGTCAAAATGATCGTTCGTCATCACACAAGCCGATTTCTACCGGCGTAAGAATAGGAGGCAGTATCGCACACCCATGGCAGGGACTGTAGCGTTTCCAAAGTGCCATAAGGAGGTCAGAAGGCGCAGTGCAATCATTTTAAGCATCGCCAACGTATGTCGTATTTCGCTGGTTAATGATTGGGGCGATGAAGGAGAGGCGGACTAATGTTTGTACGCCACCAGGGTGAGGCCTGCAAAAACTTGTACAACATGCTGGAACAGGACGATTACACCGCGCATGCCGTCCATTTTTATCAGTCAGCGCGGAAAACCGCTTACTTTTAGTGAGCGGATGGATAGCGCGGCGTCCGCCAGGACGCCTTGTTTTCTTACCACTAGATGGCTAATGTGTAAGCCATGACAACCGAACGCGCCTACAGATACCGTTTCTATCCGACGCCCAAGCAGGCAACCCTGCTGGCACGGACGTTCGGGTGCGTCCGGTTTGTGTGGAATGCCGTGCTGCGCTATCGCACCGATGCGTTCTATCAGCGCCAGGAGAGAATCGGCTATCACGACGCCAGTGCGTTTCTAACGCAGTTGAAAAAGCAGCCGGACACCGCCTTTCTAACCGAGGTTAGTTCGGTGCCGTTGCAGCAATGCTTACGCCATCAGCAAACCGCGTTCAAACACTTCTTTGCCAAGCGGGCACGCTACCCCCACTTTAAATCCAAGAAACACCGGCAGTCGGCCACCTTTGCCAGTTCGGCGTTTTCGTACCGCAATGGCCAAATCACGCTGGCCAAGTGCCGCGAACCGCTCAACATCCGCTGGAGCCGCGACCTGCCCTCAGCACCCAGCACGGTGACCGTTTCCAAAGACCGCGCCGGTCGTTACTTCATTAGCTGCCTGTGCAAAGTGGACACTGAAGCGCTGCCGATCACGCCCAAGATGGTCGGTATCGACCTGGGGCTGAAAGACCTATTCGTCACCAGCGAGGGTCAGCGGGTCAACAATCCCCGCCATACGGCACGCTATGCGCGCAAGCTGGCGCGGGCGCAGCGGCAATTGAGCCGTAAGCAAAAAGGTTCGAATAACCGTGCCAAGGCGCGGCTAAAAGTGGCTAAATGCCATGCCAAGATTGCCGATACTCGGCGTGACCACCTGCATCAACTCACCCGCCAGATCGTGAACGAGAACCAAGTGATCGCAGCGGAGAGTTTGCAGGTGAAGAACCTGGTTAAAAACCGTCACCTTTCCAAAGCGATCAGCGATGTCGGCTGGGGGGAGTTGGTTCGCCAGCTTGAGTACAAAGCGGCGTGGGCGGGACGGCAGTTCGTCCAGATCGATCGCTGGTACCCCAGCAGCAAACGCTGCCATGGCTGCGGCTTTGTGCGGGAGGCCCTGCCGCTCGATGTGCGCGTTTGGGATTGCCCAAGCTGCGGTACCCAGGGCATTGACCGTGACCTCAATGCCGCTCGAAACATCCTACAAGCCGGCACCGCGCTACTCGCCGGTGCCGAGAGTTGCAGCAAATACCGAGGGGCCCTCGGGAATTGACGCCTGTTGAGTTTGTGTAAGACCGGCAATGCCAAGGCATTGAAGGCAACGGACAGCGAAGCAGGAACCTGGAAGGCGACAACCAGGGAATTCCCTTCCTTTCCGCCGCAGGCGGCAGCTTCCTAAGAAGCTGAGGGAGGAGGTCAAGGATTGCACCTTTACACCCTAGGAACGATGCGCGCTTCTTGCCACTTTAAATATCCTGCGTCTTTGTTTAGCAACGACTTATTTGTAGCCCTGGGCTACAGCAGGCTCCACAGGATAGGTGCGTTTCTCTAACCAGCGCCCCCAGGCAAAGATCACTAGGCCACACAGCGCAAGGCCAGCGCCCACCAGCCCCGTGCTGGACCAGCTAAACCCGGCGCTAATTGCCAAGCCCGCTAGCCACGCACCCAGCGCGTTCGCCCCGTTGAAGGCCGCGTGGTTCATAGAGGCCGCCATGGTTTGGGCGTCTTCAGCTACATCCATCAAGCGGGTTTGCAGCGAAGGTGCCAGCGCCATGCTGGTGCCTACCAAGCCAACAAAAACCAGCCCTGACCACACCTCGTTAGCGGCAAAGTAAAAGAGCCCCTGCACCACGGCGCACCACACCAAGATGGTGGGAATGGCCCGCATCAGGTTTTTATCCGCCATGCGCCCACCCACCAGATTACCGGCAATCGAGCCCAAGCCGAAAATCACCAACACCAATGGCCCCAGCGCTTCGCTCATACCCGCTTGCTGGGTCAGCGTCGGCATTACATAGCTGAAGATCGAAAACATACCGCCGCAGCCGATACAGGCAATCGCTATGGTCACCAACACCCGTTGCTTCACCAGCGCGGAAAGCTCCCTTAGCGGGCTGGCAAGAGCATCGAAGGGCTGTACCGGCACCCACACACGAATCAACATCGCGGTGAGCAGTGCAATAGCGCCCACCGCCGCAAACGCGATTTGCCAGCCAAATTGGTTACCCGCCCAGGTACCCAGCGGCGCGCCAATCAAAATAGCCACGGTGAGCCCCATCATCACCCTGGCAATGGCCCGCGCCCGCTGGTCAATCGGCACCGCCCCGGCCGCGACCAGCGCCGCCACGCCGAAGTAAGCCCCGTGGGGCAAACCGGCAATAAAACGCAGGCCCACAAACGACCAAAACCCCGGCGCCATGGCACTGGCAATATTGCCCACGGCGAATACCAGCATCAGGGCAATCAGCAGCGCCCGCTTCGGCACCCGCGCGGCAAGCGCGGAGATCAGCGGCGCGCCCACCACGACGCCCAGTGCATAGCTGCTAATCGCATAGCCCACTTGGGGCACGGTCACGGCTAGATCCCCCGCGACGCGGTTCATCAACCCCATAATGACGAACTCGCTAGTGCCAATGCCAAACCCGCCCAGCGCCAGTACAAATTCAGCCAACCGCGGGTTACGCGCCAGCCCCGATGACGACTCTTGCATACCTCTCTCCCCAGACGCTGGTTAAAGCGCCCGCTTCTCAAAACGGTCTTAAATAGCGGCAAATGATGGCAGGATTAGACGAAAGTAGAAATATATCGCGCTAAAAAAGTTAGCCCGCAAAGGGGTAGCCCCGTGGACACTTACGCGGCAGCACCCAAGAGGCAACTGCTAGGATGTTACGATGATCTTTTCATTAAGTGAGCCGGTTATGACCTCCAGCACCATCGAGCACGCCATGCAGGCACTGGCCAATGTCGACCCCGATATCGCACGTGCCTACCCTTTAGTAGGCGCACCCACTCCGCGCCAGCGCGATCCAGGGTTTGCCACCTTCTTCTCCACCATCGTGAGCCAGCAGATCTCCACCGAAGCCGCTCGCGCGATCATGGGGCGTGTGAATACTCTGCTGCCAGAGCTGCATGCCAAGGCGGTGATGGAGGTAGAAGGTCAAGCGCTGCGCGATGCGGGGCTATCGTGGCGTAAAATCGAGTACGCCAAAGGGCTGGCAGAGGCGGAGCTGGCAGGCACGTTTAGCGCCGATGGGCTAGCGCATCTCAGCGACGACGACGCCATTGCCGCGATTACCCAGTTGCGAGGTTTTGGCCGCTGGAGCGCTGAGATTTACCTGATGTTCTCGCTCAAACGGCCCGATATTTTTCCCGCCGACGACCTCGCCCTCAGGGTAGCGCTAGGCCGCTTGAAGGGCATGGAGGACAAACCCACACCGAAGCAGGCGCGCCAGCTGGTAGAGCACTGGGCACCCTGGCGCAGCGTGGGGTCGCTGTTTTTGTGGCATTACTATCGAGGCGAGCCGGTATAGGGCAGGCGTTTAGATCGTTAGCCCGCCAAACTTGCCGTTCTGGTAATCCTCCACCGCCTGCACAATTTCGTCGCGCGTTGTCATCACAAAGGGGCCGTGGGAGTAGACGGGTTCATCAATCACCTCGCCATGGCCAAACAGCAGGCGTGCATTGCTGTCTGCCTCGATGACCAGACTTTCACCATCGCGGTCCACTTCGATGAGATGCTGAGGTTTGACAGCTTCACTACCCACTTTCACGTCACCACTCACCACGTAAAGGAATACCTGCCGCCCCGAGGCAACAGGGAGTTGCTCAAGTGCGCCCGCAGGCAACGCCAGCGTGGACATAAACACGCCGGTCAGCGACTCGATCGGCCCCATTTGGCCCTGCCACTGCCCGGCAATCAGGTTCAATTTACTCCCACCAGGCAACGCGATAGCGGGAATCCCCTCCCGCTGCAAGCCCACATAGCGCGGCTCGCTCATTTTCAGCCGTGACGGCAGGTTGACCCACAGCTGCAAGATTTCCAGTGGACCGCCCTCGCGCAGGAACTCCGGCGGTGAAATTTCCGCATGGACGATGCCGCTGCCTGCGGTCATCCACTGCACGCCGCCTGCGTGAATGACGCTTTGATGCTTGGCGCTATCGGCGTGGGCCAACGAGCCTTCCAGAATAAAAGTGACCGTTTCAAACCCACGGTGCGGGTGCGGCCCAAAGGGCAGCCCCTGATTGTTTGCCGGGTAGACCTGCGGGCCGTGATGATTCAAGAACAGAAAGGGGTCGAGCTGATCCAACCCCGGCCCCGGTAGCGGCCTGCGAGTGACCAAATCACCGATATCATCCCGATGGGCAGGGTGCTGGGCAACCACGCGGCGAACGGATTGAGTATTGGCTGATGACATAATGCCCTCCTTATCAATACGCCCAGCGTAAAACCTCAACCCGCCGATGGGGAGCGAATAATTTGCCCCGTTTCATTGAAAGAAATTGTTAGAAATCAATCAGCCGTTAGAGAACTCAGCGCGGCCTACCACCAGTGGGTCGATTGCTCCAATGTTATTGATGTCTTTACCTTCATAATTAAAGGCATTCAACACATAGCGCATGGCATTAAGGCGTGCGCGCTTTTTGCAGTCTGACTTGATCACAATCCAAGGACTTTCGGAGTGATCAGTGTGGAAAAACATGGTCTCTTTGGCCTCGGTATACTCGTCCCATTTTTCCAACGACGCCAAATCAATCGGACTAAGTTTCCAGCGCTTGAGCGGGTGCAACTCACGCTCTTTGAAGCGCCGCTGCTGCTCTTCGCGGCTTACTGAGAACCAGAATTTAATTAAGTGCAACCCACTACCCACTAAGTTGCGCTCTAACTCAGGAGCTTGCCGCAAAAAATCCTGATACTGCTGGTCGGTGCAAAACCCCATCACTCGCTCAACGCCGGCACGGTTGTACCAGGAGCGGTCAAACAGCACGAGTTCACCGTGAGTCGGTAAATGTTTAATGTAGCGCTGGAAGTACCATTGGCCCTGCTCGGCCTCCGTGGGTTTTTCAAGCGCAACCACCCGCGAGCCACGGGGGTTTAGATGCTCCATAAAACGCTTAATCGTTCCCCCTTTACCCGCCGCATCTCGACCTTCAAAAATAATCACGACACGCTGGCCGGTCTTTTTAATCCACGCCTGCAACTTTAAAAGCTCGACCTGTAGATAGTACTTTTGCTTTTCATAGGTTTTACGTGAAAGACGGTTTTTGTACGGGTAGGTCGCCGTTCTCCAGTTCTCAACCAGCGCCTCATCTTTCGATACCGTGCGGCCTTTATCGAACTGCTTCCAATGAATTAGAGCTTTTTTCAGTTCGGCAACATCATCAAGCGATGCGCCATCAATAATATCTGCTACCGCTTTTAAGGTTTCTTCATGGGGTTCAGGCAGTGGGCCTTTCAGACCTAAAATATCCGCAATGGCAGCCGCTTGCGCGCCTTGGGCACCATGAGTCTTTTTAACCACGCTGAACTCATCTACCCATGGCACTTGCTTATTAGATTGCACTGATATCTCTTTGTTTGCACTGCCTGCTTTTGTCATCACAACGCTCTCTTATTCGGTAATACGAGGTAGGGGGTTTTGGCTGCCATCGTATTATGTGTCAACTCATGCAATGCTGACACGAATCAACCTGGAGAGTGATTCAGGTTACTCAATATTTTGTATCTGCTCCCGCATCAGGAAATCCAGGCGGCGGCCTTCGAGTGACCAGATCACCAATATCAGCCCGGCTGGCAGGATGCTGAGCGATCACGCGGCGAACGCTCAGCCGCCCCACCACCGTGAAGCCATCCTCTTGCGGGCGCACCACCACCATTTCCCCGGAGCTAACGCCCCCGCCGGTCAGCGCCGTGATATTCACCTGATGCGTCACTAGCAGCATATTCCCGGGCCCCTGCCACCCCGCAATACGCTCACGAGCCGCTTGGGTAATGGCCACCTGATCCCCACGCCCGCGGAAGAACGAATTCAACCACGGCGCAGGTACCACAGCCCCCAGCGCCATCAGCTCAGCGGTTTCCAACGCCCGGCACCACTGGGAGCTGTACACCGCATCAATCGCCACGCCCCGCTCCCGCAGCGCCTGCCCTGCACCGCATGGGCACGCCCTTCGCTGGACAGGTTGCGCTGGGTCTCGCACGCCTCCAACACGAACCCCGGCGGGTCGCCGATACCGGGAGCCAGGGAGTGGCGCATGAGGATGACCAGACCGCCCTCTTGGAGCGCTTGCCAGGTTGTTTCGTTTGCCTGAGCAATAGGGAGCATACCCAACACACCGAGCAACAAGGTTAAAGTGAGGTGGCGCAGAGTGCGCATGGAGAGGCGTCCTTGAATAGGCAAAATTTGATATTGTTAAGCCTAAGCCAGCTGACATTACTCTATAACGCCAGGGGTTAAGCCTATGACGGAGCAGAACCCAACCGCTTTTAGCCGCCTCGTTAGCGCAATTACTCAACAGATAGAGCAAGCACGCGGGCAGGTTCGCCAAGCCGTGAATACGGCCATGGTACAAAGCTACTGGGAAATAGGCCGTTTAATTGTCGAGCACGAACAGCAAGGCAATCGTCGTGCTGAGTATGGTAAGCAGCAGCTACAGCAGCTCTCACAACAGCTCACCGAGCGGCTTGGGAAAGGTTTTGATGTCACCAATTTACGCAATATGCGCCAGTTTTATCACGCCTTTCCAATTCGCGACGCAGTGCGTCTTGAATTGAGTTGGACTCACTATCGCACCCTTCTGCGAATAGAAAACGCCCAAGCCCGCGACTGGTATTTGCAAGAAGCGATCAACCAAAGCTGGAGCGCCAGAGCTCTAGAACGCCAAATTAGCACCCTCTACTACGAGCGGCTGCTAGCCAGCCAAGATAAATCCCTGGTGGCAGCAGAAGCCCAGCAAAACACCCAGCCACTGGCAGAAAGCGCTAAAGACTATCTGCGTGATCCCTACATTCTGGATTTTCTTAATCTGCAGGATAAAACCTATCAGGAAAGCCAGCTAGAACAGGCCATTATCAGCAACCTACAGCAGTTTCTGCTGGAACTGGGCAAAGGTTTTGCCTTTGTGGAGCGCCAGCAGCGCATTCGTTTTGATGACGAAGATTTCTACATCGACTTGGTGTTCTACAACTTCAAACTGAAGTGCTTTTTGCTGGTGGATCTAAAACTCGGCAAGCTCAGGCACCAGGATATCGGCCAAATGGATACCTATGTGCGCTTATACGATGAGCAGCGCAAAGGCAGCGACGATAACCCCACTATTGGCTTGGTGCTGTGCAGTGAAAAGAGCGAAGCCGTGGTGAAGTACTCGGTGCTGGCCGAACAAAAACAGCTGTTTGCAGCGAAATACCTGCCGTATCTGCCCTCTGAAGATGAACTTAAACGCGAGCTAGAGCGCGAACGGGCACAGGCCGTTGAACAGCTTCAGCAGCACGAGCGGGGCGATGAGTGAACGATAGCTTCACGAACAATCTCAGCGGCTGAACTTTTGATTTCTCGAAGCAGTTCCCTCTTTTAAGCTATTAACGCACTCCCGCCCGGTAGCTATCTGGCTCCAGCCAGAGCTGTTCGTGGAGGTCACCTTTCAAGAAAAAAAGCTTCGGCCCCTTGCGGAAGTTGAACAGTCGGAACAAATGGTAATGTTCCGAATGGGCATGCGAGCATTCGAGCTCGTTGGGCGTAATAAAAAACGCACTCTCTTTGGCAAAGGCGGTGGTCTTGACCTCAATCAGCCGGTCGCGACCGTCGGGCTCGAAGGAACGGATATCGAATCCCAGCCCGTCACCCTGAGTTACCGCAACGTGCTCAACCCGCTCCGCCAGCTTATCGTACCCAGCTTGGATCAGCCGGTTCTGCTCGAACCGAATCACTAGGTGCTCACCGGCTAGCCCAAGCTCACGGTTGCGGGTTTCTCGGGCTAGGTAGTCGCGTTTTTGTGGTGGGCGCACGGAATAGTCTGCATGAAATTCCCGAACGCCTTGTTGCGGTGGTGTCGTTCTAGGAGGTTCGACGATAATGCGCTCGTCTACGATGCCAATGGTATCAACCACTGGAAGATCAGCGGCCAAACGCGCTGCACGATCAACGAGTTCGCTTCGCAGCAACAGCTCCTCGACAGCTTCAACTAGACTTTGTTGATAGTTGCTACGCGGCTTATAGCCATCGACATAGGGGCAGTTGGCATCCCGCAACACTGCGCTGATATTACAGTGCTTGAACTCTATGGCGCTGGCTGAGCGGCCATCAAGCTGTGTCATCAGCGCTCGATTAAGTGCGCGCTTGTTATAACTTTGCCCACTCAGTTCTGCTACCAACATCTGCCGGTAGGTAGCAACGGTTGCCTCTACCTCGCTTGCACTCCAAGCTGTCACTCGAATCATGCTCATCACTCAATATTCTGAATCTGCTCCCGCATCTGCTCAATCAGCACCTTCAGCTCCACCGCGCAGCGGGTCGTCTCCGCTACCACCGATTTCGATGAAAGTGTATTCGCTTCGCGGTTAAGCTCCTGCATCAGGAAATCCAGGCGGCGGCCTTTGGGGCCTTTTTGGGCGAGCTGGTGGCGCACTTCTTCAATGTGCGCGGTGAGGCGGTCTAGCTCTTCGTCCACGTCGGCTTTTTGGGCTACCAGTACCAGTTCGGCTTCCAGGCGCTGGGGGTCGAGCTCGGTTTTGGCGACGTCCAGGCGCTCTAGTAGCTGGGCGCGCTGGCGTTCCAGGATTTGCGGGAGCAGGCTGCGTACGGTGGCCACTTGCTCGCTCACCGCGTCTAGGCGAGTGGTAATCATCTCGGCCAGCTTGTCGCCTTCGCGGGCGCGGGCGTCGATCAGCTCATCCAGCGCTTGGTTAAACAGCGCTTTGGCGGCGGATTTGATGGCGTCTTGGTCAAGGTGCTGGGTTTCCATCACGCCGGGCTGGTTGAGCAGTGCCAGCGTGGTGGGCGGCACGGCGCTGGGTACCTGCTGCTGAATGGCGGCCAGGGCATCGGAAATCTCTTTTAGGCGCTGGGCGTTCACTGCCGGCGCTTGGGTAGTGTCGGCGCTCTCGAACCGCACGCTGCACTCTACTTTGCCACGGGCCAGACGGGTACGCAGCGCTTCGCGCAGTGCCGGTTCTAAATCACGCAGGCTTTCGTGCAGGCGAAAATGTGGTTCTAGGTAGCGCTGGTTCACCGAGCGGATCTCGACTTGCAGGGTGCCAAACGGGGCGGCCTGCTCGGTGCGGGCGAAGGCGGTCATGCTGTGTACGTGGCGGTAAGCAGCCATGGGCGGTTTATCCTGTCAGTCAATAGGTTCCGCACAGTCTAACCGATAGGCCCATCAGCGCACGCCCAGACGTGTACAATAGAGGGCTTTTCCACTTTAAAAATGATGTGAGGTGCTATGCGTCCTGATGTTGTTCGCCCCAGCGGTCGCGAGGCCGACCAGCTCCGTGAGATTCGCTTGACCCGTGATTACACCCGCCATGCGGAAGGCTCCGTGCTGGTGGAGTTTGGCGATACCAAGGTGCTGTGCAACGCGAGCGTGGAAGCGGGCGTTCCGCGCTGGCTGCGCGGTAAGAATCAGGGCTGGATTACCGCCGAGTACGGCATGTTGCCCCGCGCCACACATACCCGCAGCGGTCGCGAAGCGACCCGTGGCAAGCAGGGTGGCCGCACCCTGGAGATTCAGCGGCTGATTGGCCGCAGCCTGCGCGCAGCGGTGAATTTGAAAAAGCTGGGTGAGTTCACCATTACTGTGGATTGCGATGTGATCCAGGCCGACGGCGGCACACGCACGGCGGCCATTACCGGCGGCTGCGTGGCGCTGGTGGATGCAATCCGCTACCTGCAGCGGGAAAAGAAGATCAAGGGCGACCCCTTCAAGCAGCTGGTCAGCGCGATTTCGGTGGGCATCTACAAAGGCGTGCCGGTGCTGGACCTGGACTACCCCGAAGATAGCAAAGCCGATACCGACCTGAACGTGGTGATGACCGAGGGCGGCGAGCTGATTGAAGTACAGGGTACGGCGGAAGCGGGCGCGTTTAATCGTAAAGAGCTGAACGCGATGCTGGATTTGGCCGAGAAAGCCGGTGATGAGCTGCGCGAGCAGCAGCGGGAAGCGCTGGGGATTCGCGGTTAAGGGAACCCGGCTTACGGGGGCCTTAGAACGCAACAGGCCAGCGGTGAGCTGGCCTGTTGTCGGTGCGACGCGGGAAGTAGCTAACGCTTAAAGCGCTAGATCATACTCAACGATCAGCGGTGCGAACTCGGAGAAGGTCGCATCGTAATCAATCCACGCGTCCACCACGTGACGCCGGAAGTTGGGGCCGACTAGCTGATAGTCGATCCGCCAGCCCTCTTGACGTTCACGGGGCACGTCTTGGTCAAGCTTTGGCCACCAGGTGTACTCGCCTGCATCGCGATTAATTTCGCGGAAGGTGTCGATAAAGCCTGTTGGGCCAAGCACCTGATCCATCCAGGCACGCTCTTCTGGGCGGAAACCGGAAGTAAGCTGGTTGTCCGACCAGTTGGCCAAATCGATGGTTTTGTGGGCAATGTGCCAAGTACCGCAGATGATGTACTCGCGGCGTTTGCGCGACATCTTCGTCAGATACTCTTGGTACTGCTCCATAAACGCCTGTTTGGCTTTTTGGTCACTGCCATCAGGCATCAGGAAGGTGGCAATACTGAAGCGGTCGTAATCCGCCTGCAGAAAGCGCCCTTCGTGGTCGCACTGAGGGAACCCCAAGCCGTACATGATGGCTTTGGGGATTTTGCGGCAATAGAGCGCCACACCGGAGAAGCCATCCTCCTCAGCATCCAGGAAGTAGCCTTCGTAGCCTTCCGGATAGAGAATATGGTCACCCAGTTCAAAACTTTTCGCCTTGATGTTCTGCACGCAGACCACGTCGGCATCCTGCTGAGCCAGCCAGTCCAGGAAGCCACGGTCGACGGCATCACGTATACCATTGACATTGATGCTGGCAATTTTCATAAATCGTCCCTTTTGCGTCGCTGCTGTATGATACCCGACGTTTAGACGTTTGGGTAAAGGCAGCGACTAAAACTTGCCATTTACCCCACTTTTATTGTTGCTTTCGTGCCGATTAAAACCTTCCGCCTAGTGAGGAATACCGTGGCTACCACTCTACAACCCTACCAGCGCGATTTCATTGCTTTTGCCATTGAACAGGGCGTACTTAAGTTTGGCGAATTTACGCTTAAATCCGGACGCGTTAGCCCCTACTTTTTTAACGCAGGGCTGTTCCAAACCGGACGAGCACTCGCCAAACTGGGCCGTTTTTACGCTCAAGCGATTGTCGATAGCGGTTTGAAAGCCGATGTACTGTTCGGCCCGGCCTATAAAGGTATACCGCTGGCAGCGGTAACCGCTGCCGCGCTGGCCGACCACCACGACCGCGACATGCCTTACTCCTTCAATCGTAAAGAGGCCAAGACCCACGGTGAAGGTGGCAATATCGTAGGGGCGCCGCTGGCGGGCGATATCTTGATCATTGATGACGTGATCACCGCAGGTACTGCGATCCGTGAAGTGATGAGCCTGATCGAGCAAAACGGCGCCCGTGCCGGTGGGGTGATCATTGCCCTCGACCGCCAGGAGCGCGGCCAGGGCGAACAGAGCGCTATTCAAGAAGTGCAAGCGCAGTACGGCATGCCGGTGGTCAGTATTGTCACCCTTGAGCAAGTGCTGACGTATCTTGAAGAGCACGCAGGCGGCGAGATGCTCGCCTACGCCGATGCGGTACGCGCTTACCGCGACCAATACGGCATTGCCGGATAAATCTAGATCTCGAGGGCGCCGGCGTAATCCTGCTGGCGCCACGCCTCGTAGCTCACTACCGCTACCGCGTTGGAGAGATTCAAACTACGGTTATTGGGCTGCATGGGAATACGCAGTTTCTGCTCCGCAGGTAGCATGGCGTGCACTTCCGGGGAGAGCCCGGCAGTTTCTGAGCCGAACAGCAGCACATCCCCCGGTGCGAAGTTAGCATCGCTGTGGGCGCGGGTGCCTTTGGTGGTAATCGCCCAGATGATGCGCCCCTGCATGGCGGTATAAAACGCCGTAAAATCCGCGTGGCGGGTCACGTTGGCGAGGTCGCGGTAGTCTAAACCAGCGCGGCGCAGCTTTTTCTCTTCGAGATCGAAGCCCAGCGGCTCAATCAAATGAAGACGGCAGCCGTTGTTCGCCACTAGGCGCATAATGTTGCCCGTATTGGGAGCCATGCGCGGCTCGAATAGCGCTACTTCAAACATCACCACCTGCCTATGAGTTACCTGCTGTATTTGCCTGCTGCGCCTTCGTCAGCGCCGCTGATTGTAATAGAAATTGCTCCGAAACACTTGTAGAGGTCACCCTTCGCCATGATGCCCCAACCGCCAAAGAGCATTCTTAGCCGTATCAAAGGGCTCAACCCACGCCAGCAAGAGGCGGTGCGCTACATCGATGGCCCCTGCCTGGTACTGGCGGGCGCGGGGTCGGGCAAAACCAGCGTCATCACCACCAAGATTGCCTACCTCGTGCAAGAGTGTGGCATGAGCGCGCGCAAAATTGCCGCGGTGACCTTTACCAACAAGGCCGCCCGGGAAATGAAAGAACGAGTGGGCCAAATGCTGAAGGGCAAAGAGGGCCACGGGCTAACGGTCTCTACGTTCCACAACCTGGGGCTCAACATCATTCGCGGCGAGCTGAAAACCCTAGGCTACAAGCCGGGGTTTTCGCTGTTCGACCCGGAGGATGCCAAGGCGCTGCTGCGCGACTTGATGAACAAAGACGCCCAGGTAGACGCCGAGCAAATCAACGCCGTACAGGCCAAGATTTCCCAGTGGAAGAATGATCTGATACTGCCTGGCGATGCGCTCTCGTTCGCTGCCGACGATGACGAGCACTTTGCCGCCCGCGTCTATGAAGCGTACGTACGCCACCTAAAAGCCTACAACGCGGTGGATTTCGACGATCTGATTCTGCTGCCGGTGGTGCTCTTACAGCGCGACCCAGAGGCGCTGGCCCGCTGGCGGCGCAAAATCCACTATATGCTGGTGGATGAGTACCAGGATACCAACGTCTCCCAGTACCTGCTGGTAAAGCTGCTGATGGCGGAACGGGCCACCTTTACCGTGGTAGGCGACGACGACCAATCGATTTACGCCTGGCGGGGCGCGCGGCCAGAGAACCTGGTCACCTTGGGGGAGGACTTCCCCCGCTTGAAGGTCATCAAGCTAGAGCAGAACTACCGTTCCACCGGCACGATACTGCGCGCGGCCAACACGCTGATTGCCAACAACCCCCACGTCTATGACAAAACCTTGTGGTCAGATATGGGCGACGGTGCGCCGATTCGGGTCATCGTGAACCGCCATGAAGAGGCCGAGGCCGAGCGGGTGGCCAGCGAAATACTCACCCGACGCATTAAAGAAAAAGCCGAATGGCGCGATTTTGCAGTGCTCTACCGGGGTAACTTCCAGGCGCGGCTGCTGGAGCTGAAGCTGCAGCACTATCAAATCCCTTACAAGCTCTCCGGCGGCACGTCGTTTTTCTCTCGTAACGAGATTAAAGACGCCATGGCGTACCTGCGCCTGCTGATCAACCCCGCCGACGACAACGCCTTTTTGCGTATCGTCAACGTGCCCCGCCGCGAAATCGGCCCCGGCACGCTGGAGAAGCTCGCCAACTATGCCACCGAGCGCTCAATCTCGCTGTTTTCTGCCTGCCATGAGCTAGGCCTGGAGCAGACCCTACCTACGCGTGCCGTTGAGCGGCTCGCACGCTTTACCCACTTTATTGATGGCGTCCGCAAGCGGATGGACCAGGGCGATGCCATTGCCGCGATCCGCGATATGCTGCGCGATATGGATTACGAAGCGTGGCTCTACCAAAACGCCAGCGCTCCCACCATCGCCGAACGGCGAATGGCTAACGTGTGGATTTTGATTGATCAGCTTGAAAAGTCGCTGGACCGCGAACCTGAAGATACTGCGGATTCCACCGCGACGGAAACCGATGGCGTGGAAGCGGCCATTTCACGCCTGGTGCTGCGGGATATTCTCGAACAGCAGGCAGAGGAGGATGACTCGGACCGGGTTCAGCTCCTCACCATGCACGCCTCCAAGGGCTTGGAGTTTCCCCATGTCTACCTGATGGGCTTGGAAGAGGATTTGCTGCCCCACCGCAACGCCATCGAGATGGGCACCGTGGAGGAGGAGCGCCGCTTAGCCTACGTGGGCATTACCCGCGCCCGGCGCACGTTGACGCTCACGCTGGCCCGCCAGCGTAAGGCGTATGGCGAGTTGATGGACTGCCAACCCAGCCGCTTTTTGGATGAACTGCCCGCTGATGATTTGGAGTGGGAGGGCCGTGCCGATAAAGAAGACCCGGAGAAAAAGCAGGCGCGCGGCAAAGATGCCATTGCCGGGCTGCGCTCGCTGCTGGGGTAAGCGTGCCGGGCAAGCGCAATGTATCGTGCAAAAAAATATCCACAAGGGGTTTGGAACACCCACCTGTGGATAGTTTTATAGCGCTTGGCTTACCCGCCCCCATGAGGGCGGGCAGTAAGCAATTACTGTACTTGCGAGACCATGTAGTCCACCACGGCCATAATCTCTTCATCGGAAGCGCTGCTGCCACCGCGCGGCGGCATCGCGCCTTTACCGTTGAAGACGCTTTGGTAGAGCGCGTCCTTACCCTGCTCGATACGCGGACCCCAGGCTTCCGCGTCGCCTAGCTTCGGTGCGCCGGCAACACCGGCACCGTGGCACGCCGCACAGCCAACGCTGGCGTAGAGTGCTTCACCGTCTAAACCACTGTCGCCACCGGTGGCTTCGGCGTCGCTGGCCGCAGCTTCTTCAGCAGCGGGCGCTTCAGCGGCGGCTTCGTTAGCGGCCATGTCATCGCTAGAGCCTTCGTCAGTTGCTTCTGCTGCCGCTTCCTCACCGCCGCCAAGTTCCGGTACTTCCATCACGGGAGAGACCAAGTGGGCTACCGCCGCTTCCACTTCTTCATCAGAGAGGTTGGGGTTACCGCCACGGGCAGGCATCGCGCCAATACCGTTAATGGCGTGGTCTAGCAGCGTGGCAAAGCCTTGCTCGGTACGCTCGGCCCAGGCAGCTTCATCACCGCGTACCGGCGCACCGGCAGCGCCGGTTTCGTGGCACGCCATACAGACGTTGTTGTAGATGCCCTCGCCATCTACCTCATCACCACCGCCGCTGCTGGCAGCCGCAGGCGCTGCTGCCGTGCCGCAGTCTTGGCCTTGAAGGCAGAGTTGTCCTACCGGCGCTAGGCGCTCGGCAATTGCGTCACGTTCAGCATCTTGGGCATAAGCACCGGATGTGCCTGCCATGACGCCGAGGGCCGCCAGCCCGCTCATGATCAGCTTAGATTTCACTCTCACCACCTCTTGAGTTTTATTTAAAACAGTGTGCTTAAAAGCTTAGTGCTTCAAGTCTAGTGCTTATGCTTAATACCTAGCGTTTGGAGACGCGACACCTGCCCTACCCGCGACCGTGCCACCACCACCTCCGGCAACCGAGACGCCAAGACATACGTGTAGGGTTAGTATACCGAGAACGCAAAGAGTAAGAAAATGCTACTAAGCGCGGCAATTGAACCCATGACATGCGCTATCTGAGTATTTCGCCGTTCATCGCCGTGGTTAACACCATGCTAGCAAACGTTCCCGCCCTTCCCGTACCAGCCCCGCTTGGGAATAAACCCGCTGTGCGGGCGTATTTTGTACATCCACCGTCAGGGTGAGGCACTGCGCCCCAGCCTGAGCCGCCAACGCTTGAGCGTGCTGAATCATTATTCGCCCCAGCCCCTGGCCCCGCCATTCAGGTGCCAGCCCCATTAGCTGTAGGCTCCAGCGCTGGGTAGTGGTGGCGAGTAGCAGCACTCCAACGGTGTCGCCTTGATACTCAAGCCGATACCAGTGGGCGGGGCGTGACGCCTGGGCAGATGCGGCCTGGGCGTAGAATCCCGCCAACAGCGCCTCTACGGGTAGCACTTGGCGAAGCGCTGGGCAATCCAGGGAGTCTTCACCCACCCGCTCAAGTAGCGCCTGCTGCTCGGCCAGCGTTAACTCCCTGAAAGGGTGCAGCGTCAAGGTTTGCGGTGTTTGCACTGCCTGGCAAGGCCACACAAGGTGCTCCAGAGTGGCCAATACGCGCATACCGCTCTTAACCAACGTTTCCTCCCAAGCTGACCAAGGCGCGGGCAGGGCCACATGGCAAAGCACTATTGGCTGCTCGTTCACCCAAGCCTGCAATGCACACAGCAGTTGCCGAGCAACGGGGTTATTCCGCTTAGGCAGCCATAGCTGCGCCGTATGGTTCGCCAGCGGCTGCACCCAGGCGGCCGCGTCTATTTGGTCACCATCCATCGCCACCCACAGGCCCTGCCAATCAACACTTGGCGCCGCTTTGGTCGCCGTTAATGCATGTTGCAGGGCTGGCTGCAGGGCAGGGTCGTGAACCGCAGCCAAGTGCAGCAGCGCCTCGCGCCGCCGGCTGGCGGGGCAGGGCATCATGTGATGGTTCCGTTGCGATTCTGCTGTCACTGCACGCTCCCGTGGCTTCCTCTGCCTAATGGATGGTCTGATTTTTTTAACGGCTTAAGTTTTCGTTAAGTAATGTCAACGAGAGTGTCGGGAAACACGATGGAGATCGCCCGATGGCTCACCTACGTTCGTTGCCCTTAACGCCTTTGCGCTGGCAAGAAGCCTACAGCTGGCATGACAAGACACAGCTTCAGCAGTTGATACAGGCGCGTTTCGCACATCAGCACAACGCCACGGTTCACCACTTTCTACCGCGTTTATTTGGCCTTTGGCAGACGGAGCAGCCTCAGGCGGCGGTCGGGCTACGCGTTGCTGACAGCGGGCCGCTCTTTTTAGAGCGCTACTTGGATGCCCTGGCCGAACAGGTCATCAACGAGCGCTTTCATCACTCCCTTCGCCGCCAGGATATCGCTGAAATTGGCAACTTAGCCAGCCTGCGCCCTGGCTTGCAGCGCCAGCTATTCATCCATTTAGCCCACCAGCTGGCGACCGAAGGCATCGCCTGGCTGCTGTTTACCGCCACGCCGGAAGTTGCCAATGGGCTGCGCCGTTTAGGGCTTGAACCGCAGCCGATCACCCCTGCCGACCCCACTCGCATAGGGAATGAGCTGCCCCTGTGGGGGCGCTATTACGAGCATCGCCCATGGGTGATGGCCGGTGACTTACGCAGCGCCATGCGCACCCTGCAGGCCTCGTCTGCGCCTGCCAGCTTCGTTAGCGCAGAGGTGCTCCATGCCCGCTCAGCCTAATGCCTTACTGGCACGCATTGAGCGCTATGCCACCAATGCTGCCCAGCACATTGCGCTGACTGATGGCACCTGCTCCCTCTCTTATGCCGACTTGCTTGGGCAAATTGCCCAGCGCCGCCAGCGGCTACGTAACGCTCACGCTCGGCGGGTCGCGCTGGCGCTAGATAACGGTTTGGAGTGGGCGCTCTGGGACTTAGCGCTGATGATGGAAGCCTGCGTGGCCGTGCCTATTCCTGAGTTTTTCAGTGACCAGCAGCGCCGCCACATCGTGCAGCAAGCGGGGTTGGATAGCTGGATTGGCCGCGGCAGCGAAGCCTACGGCTTTCAGCCCACCGATGATATGGCCATCACCCATCGCAGGGTGGAACAGCCGCCCGCGTTACATGCCGGTACCACACGCATCACTTTTACCTCCGGCACCAGCGGCTCGCCCAAAGGCGTGTGTTTGGATAATAGGGCGCTGCTGACTGTGACCGAAAGCCTCGCCACCGTCGTCGCACCGCTCGATATACGCCGTCACCTTGCCCTGTTGCCGCTCTCCACGCTGTTGGAAAACATCGGTGGGCTGTATCTACCGCTGTGGTTAGGCGCCTGTAGCGTGCTGCCCAGCATGGCGGCACTCGGCTGGCAGGGCGCCAGCGGCTTTCACGCACCCCAAGCTATTGAGGCGATTGACCGCTATCAGCCCAACAGCATGATTTTAGTACCACAGCTGCTACAGGCGTTGGTTCACTACACCCCTTCTGCCCCTAGCAGCCTGCGCTTTGTCGCGGTGGGTGGCGCAACGGTCGCGCCTACCCTGCTCGCCCACGCTCGGCAAAGCGGCTGGCCGGTGTATGAAGGCTACGGCTTATCAGAGTGCACCTCGGTGGTGTGCCTTAACCGCCCCGGCGAGCCAAGCCGCGGCGTGGGTCGCCCGCTGCCACACGCGCAAGTTCAGGTGGATGAAAACGGCCAGCTGCACGTGCGCGGCGCGCTGATGCTGGGCTATCTCGGCGAAGCTCCAAACGGCGAGTGGTATGCCACCGTCGATACCGGACATTGGCAAGGCGACGCAGTCGTCCTGAATGGCCGCCAGAGAGAGGTGTTTATTACCGCCTATGGCCGAAACGTGAACCCGCAGTGGGTAGAGGGTGAGCTATGCATGCAGCCAGCCATTGCCCAGGCCATGGTCTACGGCGAGGCCCTGCCCGCCAACCGCGCGCTGATCGTTCCCGCTTCCGCTCACATCATCGATACCCAGATTAACGCAGCTATTGATGCCGTCAATCGCACGTTGCCCGACTACGCCCAGGTGCACGAGTGGCAGCGCGCCGCCCCTTTCACTCCCCACAACCAACAGCTCACGGCCAATGGCCGCCTGCGCCGCGACACGCTTTTAGCTGCCTATGGCGATTGGCTCTGCGCCGCAGCGAACCACTCAGCACAACTCGATCAACCAGGAGTAACACCATGACCGCTTATCAACAATTGCAAGACGCTACCCAGGAAGCACGCACCTGGCTACTGGCCACGCCTATCGTCAACCGCGCTCTGGCGGGCAATGTTACGTTGGAGGAGTACCTTGCGTTTCTCGGCCAGGCATACCACCACGTGCGTTTTACCGTACCACTCATGATGGCCTGCGGGGCACGGCTACCGGACCGGCTGAACTGGCTACGTGCCGCGCTGGTGGAGTACATCGAAGAGGAGCACGGCCACGAGCAGTGGATTCTGGACGATATTCGCGCCGCAGGCGGTGACGCGGATGCCGCAGTGGCAGCCACGCCCGACCCCGCCACTCGGCTGATGGTGGCCTGGATTCGTGATGCGGTGGAGCACGGCAACCCGGTGGCGTTTTTCGGCATGGTGCAGGTACTGGAAGGCACCAGCACGGCGCTGGCGACCCAGTCCGCCGAGCGGCTGCAGGCGAGCCTTTCACTGCCCAATAGTGCCGTGCGCTACCTCACCTCCCACGGCAGCCTGGATATTGGCCATCTGGCCTTTTTCGAGCAACAGATCAACCAACTGGGCGACGAAGACCTCGCCGTGGTGATTGATAGCGCTAATATGTTCTATCGCCTGTACGGCGCGATGTTTAGAGGCATTGAAGCGCGCTGTGCGGGTGGCAGCGCGGTGGAGGAACTTAGCCATGCGTTGGCCTAGCAAGCGGGCGCTCCCAGGCGGGTGGGCAGGCCAGCGGGTGCTGATTACCGGCGCCAGCGGCGGCATTGGTGCTGCCCTCGCCGAAGCCCTGGCCCAGCGCGGCGCGCACCTGCTGATCAGTGGGCGCAACCAGGAGGTGCTCACTACCCTAGCTGCGCGCTTTCCTCAGCATATCGTCGCCGTAAGCGCAGATTTAACCCGTGCCGATGACCGCCATCGTTTGATCAGCGCGGCCCATATGGCGGGCTGCAATATGCTGATTAACGCAGCGGGCAGTAACCAACAAGGTTTATTCGATGCCGCCAGCGACAGCGAGATTGAACAGCTGGTCGCCATTAACCTGACCGCGACGCTGCAGCTTACCCGAGCGCTGCTGCCACAGCTGATGGCCTGCCCCCAGGCGACCATTATCACCATCGGCTCTACCTTCGGGCAGTTGGGGTATCCAAGCCAGGTGACCTACTGCGCCACCAAATTCGCGCTACGCGGGTTTAGCCAGGCACTGCGTCGGGAACTAGCGGACACCCGAGTAAGAGTCATGTATATCGCCCCTCGGGCGACCCGCACCGCTATGAACACTCCGCAAACCAATGCGCTTAACGCCGCGCTGGGAAACGCCGTTGACTCCCCCAGCGCTGTTGCCCTGGCCATTATCAACGCCGTGGAGCGGCAGCGCGAGGAGCTGCAAATTGGCCGGCCGGAGCGCTTCTTCACTCGGCTGAATACGTTGTGGCCCGGCGCTGTGGATCGCGCCCTGCTACGTCAACTGCCTGTGATTCGTCGTTTTGTGACTACCAAGGAGTCCACCCCATGAAGCGTTCAGCAGCTATGTTTAACATGAAAGTCCTACGTCATACGCTAATGGCCAGCGCCATTGGGCTACTCAGCCTACCCAGCGTTGCCAGTGAACCCGAACATCCATCGGTGGCAGCGTCTCTTACTGAATTACAGCAGCGCTGGGCGGAGATTAAATACTCCCTGCCCCAAGAGCAGCAAGGCCAAGCCTTCGGCCAGTTGGGCGAACGCGCTGAGCAGCTGGTTGAGCGCTACCCTGAGGCCGCCGAACTGCATATCTGGGCCGGTATTATCCGCTCTACGGAAGCGGGGGTGAACGGTGGGCTAAGCGCGCTGGGCTTGGTGAAAGAGGCTAAAAAGGAGTTTGAAACCGCGTTGGAGCTCAACCCGTTGGCGCTGGAAGGCTCGGCTTATACCAGCTTAGGAGCACTCTACTATCAAGTACCCGGCTGGCCCATTGGCTTTGGCGATGAGGACAAAGCCGAGTGGCACTTGCAGCGCGCCCTGGCGATTAACCCCGAAGGGATCGACAGTCTCTACTTCTGGGGCGACTATTTACACGAGCAGGGTCGTGATGCCGAAGCGCGCCAAGCGTTAGAGAGCGCTCTACTGGCACCCCCTAGACAAGGCCGCGAACTGGCGGACAGCGGCCGTCGTGGTGAAATACGCCAGCTACTCGCTGAGCTGGAATAGCGCAGCACAGACAGAACAAGGAACCTTATGCGCATTTTGCTGGTAGAGGACGACCCCAGTTTGGCCTCGGGTATTCGGCTAGCCTTAAAGCCTGAGCACTACACCGTGGATCATCTGAGCGACGGTGCAACCGCGCTCAGTGCGCTCACCAAGGGCGAGCCGTTTGACGCGGTGATTCTCGATTTAGGCTTACCGCGTTTAGATGGGATGGAAGTACTGAATGCAGTAAGGCGCCACGGTAGCCAAGTGCCCATTTTGGTACTCACCGCCCGCGATGCGGTGGATAACCGCATCGCGGGGCTTGACGCTGGCGCCGACGACTACCTGACAAAACCCTTCGAGGTAGCCGAGCTAAAAGCCCGCCTTCGCGCCCTGCTGCGCCGCAGCCAGGGCCAAACTAGCAACCTGCTCGCCTGCCGCGGTATTACTCTGGACCCACATACCCTACACGTTTGTTTCCAGGGGGAATCCGTGACGCTCTCCCGCCGTGAGTTAACGCTGCTGCAGGAGTTTATGAGCCACCCTGGCCGGGTATTTACCCGCGATACCCTAACGCGGCTGGTTTACGGTTGGGAGGAGGATGTGGAGAGTAACGCCATTGAAGTACATATCCACCACTTACGGCGCAAACTCTTTCCCGATGCTATTCGCACCGTGCGCGGCATCGGCTACGTGATGGATAAACCCGATAAGGCGAGCGCATGAACTCTATCCGCCAACGCACCCTGGGGCTTGCCCTGCTGGTTTTCGGAACCAGTATGCTGGTGATTGGGTTTATCAGCTACCGCTATGCGGCCCACGAGATTGAAGAGCTGTACGATGCCAGCCTGGCGCAGAATGCGCGCCTGTTGGAAGGATTGCTCCAGGCACCGCTGCCCGATGATGACCGCGATATTTTATTAACCAGCCTGGAGAATGCGCTGCTGCGCGCCGAGCAGTCGGATAAACGCTTTGCAGGCCACCGCTATGAAAGCAAGCTGGCCTTTCAGCTATGGGAAGGCGACCGTCTGCTGCTGCGCTCCGCCAGCGCCCCCACCACGCCGCTGGTGCATCAGCCAGCAGGCTACTCAACCCTCGGCGTGGATGGGCACGTTTGGCGGGTCTATGTGCTTGAAGTACCCGAGAGCATAAAACGCGTGGTGGTGAGCGAGCGGGAGGATGTGCGCGGAGAGCTAATCAGCGCAGTGGCACTGCGTACCCTGCTGCCGGACCTGATTGGCCTGCCCTTCTTAACGCTGCTGCTATGGTGGTCCATCGGCTGGGGGTTAGCACCCCTTTCCCGCATGGCGGAACAAATCCGCAGCCGCGACCCGCATAACCTAAAGCCGCTGTCGCTCTACCCGCTCCCCCAGGAACTAGGCACCATTGCCGGCGCGCTAAACAGGCTACTGGAGCGCCTGCGCCAAATGCGCGTGCGCGAAAAACGCTTTATCGCTGATGCTGCCCACGAGCTGCGCACGCCGTTGGCGGTGCTGGACCTTCACGCCCAGAATGCTCTCACCGCCGATAATGCCGAGGATCGCGAAGAGTCGCTGCACCACCTCCGCAACGGCGTAGCGCGCTCCACTCGGCTTGTTTCCCAGTTGCTTACGCTGGCGCGCCTCGACCCCGAAGAGGAGCCGCTACCTGATATTCGCCACACCAATGTGCTCATTGAAACCCGTGAAACCCTAGCCAAGCTTTCTCCCCTCGCCGCCGAGCGCCAACAGCAGCTGCTGCTGGATGCCGATGACGCAGCGAATTGGGAAATAGAGGAGGAGCCAGGCGCAATTGAAACCCTGGTGCAGAACCTCGTGGGCAACGCCATTCAACACTCCCCCGAGCAGGGCACCATTACCATCACCTTAAATACCGACCCTGAAAGTATTACGGTAATGGTGGATGACCAGGGGCCAGGGATTCCCGAACAGGAGCGCAGCCGGGTGATAGAGCGCTTCCAGCGTGCCGGCCCTGGTGCCGGGGCAGGATTGGGCTTATCTATCGTTGAGCGCTTAGTGAAACGCCATGAAGGCTTACTACAACTGGAAGATGCGCCTAGCGGTGGCCTGCGCGTAAGGGCGGTGATAGCAAAGGATGCTCTCACCCAGCGTCATACAAAAGCGTGAGAAAAAGTGTCATACCATCGAATTCTTAAGATTGTGGTAAGAATTCCGTGCAACTGTGAAGGGACAAGGTAGGCACTCAACATACGACCTACTTCTTCCCACCACGGAGGTGCCCCTCGATGAACCAGTCACTGCACGCTTCCCTAAACTCCCACAAACCGCTTGTACCGTTCGGCGTTACCCCCGTGCTGACCACACCGGCTCCTAAGCAGCTCACCCCAAGCAGCCCGGCCATGTCGGTATTGACCGATTTTACCCAGGTAATGCCGCAGTCCATTGCCGGAGATACCCCGATTGACGACGCCCATCTCAAAATGCGTCATGGCGGCGTCCGCCTGCTGTTTGTGATGGATAAACACTCCCACTGCATTGGCGTTCTCACGGCCAAAGAGGTGATTGGCACCCGGCGTATCAACCTTGCCATGCAGCAGCGCAACCTGGAGCGCTCGGAAGTCACTGCTGCCATGATCATGACGCCCTGGGAGAAGCTCAGCGCCATGCCACTGGAGCAGCTGGCATCGCTCACCATTGAGGACTTAGTGCGCTCCATGGCAAGCTTTACCGAGCAGCACCTGCTAATTACCGAGCGCAAGCCGAGCCAGGAACTGAGCATTCGCGGCATTATCTCGGCCACCGATATTCAAGCGGTGTTGGGCAGCCAGCTTAAAGGGGAACTTCCAGCAACCGTTATGCCCATGGCACGCAGCTTCGCGGATATTTGCCAAGTGATTACCGGCCACGACCTATAGGCCTACCCACGGCCTGGATAGTGATGCGGCCGTATCACACCGGCTAACCAAACGACTAACCAAAACGCCCCTTATCTTTGCGATAAGGGGCGTTTTGTTTGCCTGCCTAGCGACTATAAGAGCTAAGCAGGCAGCGTTGCCAAGGCGGGTTAGAACATACTCGCATTAATCAGCAGGTGCGCCACAATGCTGGCCACATAGCCCAGTAAAATGGCTGGCACCCAGCGCAGGTGAACCGCAAAAGTGTAGATGCCACGGGCTTGGCCCATCAGCGCCACCCCCGCTGCCGACCCCATAGAGAGCAGGCTACCACCCACCCCAGCGGTGAGCGTAATCAGCAGCCAGTTGCCTTCAGACATTTCCGGCGCCATAGAGAGCACTGCAAACATCACCGGAATGTTGTCTACTACCGCTGAAATCAGGCCTAGCACGACGTTAGCCCATACCGGGTCCCAGCCGCCGTACAGTGTCTCAGACAGCAGGCTCAGGTAGCCCATAAAGCCAAGGCCGCCCACACACATCACGACCCCGTAGAAGAACAGCAGGGTATCCCACTCGGAGCGGGCGATACGGCTGAAAATATCGAACGGCACCACGCTGCCAAGCTGTTCCAGCTTTTGCCAATCACCGCGGCGGGAGTAGCGCTCACGCTTGCGCTCCAGGGAGCGGGGCAGGCTGCGGCGCAGGTAGTAACCGAAGAACTGCAGTAAGCCCAGGCCAAACATCATGCCCATAGCGGGCGGTAGGTAGAGGATCGAGTGGCAAAGCACCGAGATCGCCACGGTGATTAAAAACAGCACGATGATGCGTTTGGCACCACGCTTTAACCAGACATTCTCGGTAAGCGCGGCAGGCTGACGATTCATAATAAAGAAGTTCATGATCACCGCAGGCACCATGAAATTCACGATCGCGGGCACCAACAGCGCAAAGAAGCCTTCAAAGGGCACCTGGCCTGCCTGCCACACCATCAGCGTGGTGATATCGCCAAACGGGCTGAATGCGCCTCCGGCGTTGGACGCTACCACGACGTTAACGCAGCACAGGCTAATAAATTTGTTATCGCCTTCGGCAACTTTCAGCACCACCGCACACATCAGCATGGCCGTCGTCATATTGTTGGCAATCGATGAGATGCCAAACGCCAGACATCCGGTAATCCAGAACAGGCTGCGGTAGCTAAACCCCTTACGCACTAGCCACGCTCTCAGCGCATCAAACACCCGACGCTCTTCCATGGCGTTGATATAGGTCATCGCCACCAGCAGGAAGAGCAGAAGCTCGGCGTACTCCAGCAGGGTTTCCTTAAAGGCCGTTTCCGCCTCATGAGGCATACCCGCCTGCACATAAACCCATGCCACCAATGCCCAGATAAGGCCTGCGGCCACTAGCACGGGCTTTGATTTGCGCATGTGGATAATTTCTTCACTCATGACCAGGGCATAGGCAAGAATGAAGATGGTGACAGAGGCAATACCGGTAAGCGAGGCAGTGAGATCTAGTGGGCCGGCAGCAGCATAGGAGAGCGAAGGAAAAGCGAATAGGCAGAGCGCGGTCAACAACCAAGCAACCCGGCAAGTAGGATGCCGGGTTGCAAGGACGTTAGGTGGTTTCATGGCAGCGTGATCCTGGCAGGGTTAGAGAGTACCGCCACGATAATAAGCACACTAACTATGTGCTGCAACGCAGCGATGGCGCATAAGATGCGGCCGTTTGCCGCATCTTGTAAAGCGCTTTTTATCCCACAACTGCAATTAATTGTGACAGGTCGTTTATTCGACGGTCACGCTCTTAGCGAGGTTACGCGGCTGGTCCACATCGGTGCCTTTTAACACCGCCACATGGTAGCTCAACAGCTGCAGCGGCAGCGTATAGAGCAGCGGGGCCAGCGCTTCGTGCACATGGGGAAGCTCCAATACGTGAATATCGTCCTCGGGGCTGATGCCTACTTCCCTGTCAGCAAACACAAACAGCTGACCGCCACGGGCGCGGACTTCTTGGAGATTGGATTTCAGTTTTTCCAGCAGGTCATCATTCGGAGCAACGGAAATAACCGGCATCTCGCTATCCACCAATGCCAGCGGGCCGTGCTTTAGCTCTCCGGCCGGATACGCCTCGGCGTGGATATAGGAGATTTCCTTTAGCTTCAGCGCGCCTTCCAGGGCAATTGGATAGTGGGCACCGCGTCCTAAAAAGAGCGCATGGTTTTTTTCGGCAAACGCCTGGGATAGCGTTTCGATTTGGCTGTCGAGCGCCAGTACCCGTTGGCACACGCCGGGAAGCGTACGCAGCGCGGCGACAATATCCGGATAGTCGGCCTGCCCTTTTGCTTTGCCTACGGCCAGCGTCAGCAGCATTAGCGCAATGAGCTGGGTGGTAAACGCTTTAGTGGAGGCCACGCCGATTTCGGGACCTGCCCGGGTCATCAGCGACATATCCGACTCACGCACTAGCGAGCTGCCGGGCACGTTGCAAATGGCCAGCGAACCGACATAGTTCAGCGTTTTTGCAAAGCGTAGCGCCGCTAGGGTGTCGGCAGTTTCCCCCGACTGGGAGAGCGTCACAAACAGCGTGCCTTCCGGTACCACCGGATGTCGGTAGCGGTACTCCGAGGCGACTTCCACCTGCACCGGTACGCCGGCGTAGCGCTCTAGCCAGTAGCGGGCAACCAAGCCTGCATGGTAGCTGGTGCCGCAGGCGATGATGTGTACTTGGCGCGTTTTCTGAAACAGCGCCTGGGCATCCGGCCCAAAGCTCTCGACCAACACGCTGCTGGCGCTAAGCCGCCCCTCTAGTGCCGCCTCGATCACCTTAGGCTGCTCAAAGATCTCTTTGAGCATGTAGTGGCGGTACTCGCCTTTACTGGCCGCGCCATCGCCATGTTCAAAGGTATGGATGGGCCGCTCTACTCTGTTTCCTTCGCGGTCGATAATGCGGATATCGCCATGCTCCCGCAGCTCGACCAAATCCCCCTCTTCCAGGTAGATAAAGCGGTCGGTTACCTGCAAGAGCGCCAGCGGGTCGGAGGCCAGGAATGTCTCATCGATACCCACACCGACCACCAAGGGGCTACCTTGGCGTGCACCTACCACAACGCCGGGCTCAGCGGCGCTCATCACTCCCAGAGCATAGGCCCCGCCTAAACCGCCGACAATCTGTTGGGTGGCGTCGAATAGCGTTAGCCCAGCCGCCAGCTTTTCAGCCAGTAAGTGGGCAATTACTTCGGTATCGGTTTCCGAGGTAAAAGTATGCCCATTGGTTTGTAGGGTCTCTTTGATCTTCTCGTAGTTTTCGATAATGCCGTTATGCACCACGGCAACGTTGTCGCTGCTGTGATGTGGATGGGCGTTAGCTTCGGAGGGTTTGCCATGGGTCGCCCAGCGGGTATGGGCAATGCCGCAACTGCCCGGCAGCGCCGCGCTATCTAGCTGCGCTTCCAAGGCTGCTACTTTCCCCAAGGCACGGTGGCGCGTGAGCGACCCTTCGTTAAGCACCGTCATGCCAGAGGAGTCATAACCGCGATACTCCAAACGCTTAAGCCCTTCCAGCAAAATTCCCTGCACATTACGCTGAGCAACCGCCGCGACGATGCCACACATAGTTTTTTCTCCAAGCTACTTAACCAGTCCGCGCAACGTTAAAACGGCAGCACGGATAGATGAATACGGCTTTTTAATGATTCTTAGCACTAGGCTTTTTAACTTTACTGGGGCGTGGCCAATCCACTTTTTCTAACTGGCGGCTACGGGAAACGGCTAAGGCGTAGTCGGTAACGTCTTTAGCAATCGTTGAGCCAGCCCCGACAGTGGCACCTTTGCCAACCGAGACAGGCGCTACCAGCGCTGTGTTAGAACCGATAAAGGCATTATCACCAATCTCGGTATGGTGCTTATTAGCACCGTCGTAATTGCAGGTAATGGTGCCTGCGCCGACATTAACATCACGGCCAAGGCGGGCATCGCCCACATAGCTTAAGTGGTTAATCTTGCTGCCTTCGCCAACGTCTGCATTTTTAGTTTCGACAAAGTTGCCCACTTTGGCTTTCACGGCTAAACGCGTGCCGGGGCGAAGCCGTGCATAAGGGCCAACCTGGTTGAGGCCTGCCGCTACAGTAGAGTCGATGACACTATGGCTATGGATCTCGCTTTCGGCGCCAATGGTGCTGTTTTTAATCACGCAGTAGGGGCCAACCCGCACGCCCTCACCCAGTTCTACGTTACCTTCAAATACGCAGCCCACATCAATGAACACATCATGGCCACAGGTCAGTTTACCGCGCACGTCAATCCGTGCGGGGTCTGCTAATGCGACGCCTTGGGCCATTAGCGTTTCGGCTATTTGTTGCTGATAGGCACGCTCCAAGCGGGCCATTTGCGAGCGGTTATTGACCCCTTCCACCTCGGTGGCGCTGTGGGGCTGCGCCGTGGCGACCTTGATGCCTTCACTGGCCGCCATGGCGATCACGTCGGTCAGGTAGTACTCGCCCTGGGCATTGTCTGCCGATAGCTGGGGCAGCCAACGCTTTAGTTGGGCGCTGGTCATCGCCATAATGCCGGTATTGCACTCGGTGATCGCCCGTTGCTCGTCGTTGGCATCTTTCTGCTCAACAATCGCTACGGCGTGACCATCGCTGTCACGCACAATACGCCCATAGCCACTGGGGTCGTCGAGCGTCACGGTCAGTAGCCCCATATGCTGCTCATCGACTTGGGAGAGCAGGTTGGCCAGAGTATCGCGGCGAATCAGCGGTACGTCCCCATACAGTACCAGCACAACGCCACTGCCCAGGTGGGGCTGCGCTTGGGCAACCGCATGGCCGGTGCCCTTCTGCTCTTCCTGCAACGCAAAGGAGACGTTGTACTCCGCTAAGGTTTCGCGCAGTTGATCGGCGCCGTGGCCAATCACGACATGGGTACGGCTAGGGTTGAGACCGCTGGCGGTATCCAACACGTGCTGCACCATGGGTTTGCCCGCCAGCGTGTGCAGCACCTTCGGCAACTGTGAGCGCATCCGCGTGCCCTTGCCTGCCGCAAGGATGACGATATCGAGGTCGTGCATGTTATTCACCTGTCTCCGTTTGGTGATTCGCAGTGGGCCCACCCCACGGCTCTATACCCAGTTCATTCACCAACGCTTCACCAAAATAGTTGACGAATGCCGGGCTGGCGAGGCTGCGCCAGCGCTCCCCATCCTTCACTAACATTAAAATATTGAGGTTATTCTCTACCGCAAGCTGCATACCCTTTTCGCTACCTACCACGGTGAGCGCCGTTGCCCAGGCATCTGCCCAGGCATTGGAGGGATGAAATACAGAAACCGAGGCGAGCTGGTGTTTAATGGGCCGCCCGGTGCGCGGGTCCAACAGGTGAGAGAAGCGCTCGCCATCGACTTCGAAGTAGTTGCGGTAGTCGCCGGAGGTAGCCACCGACATTCCTTCCAAGGCAACCACATGCTGCGCTTTCGGCGCCCCGCTTTGCGGTACTTCAATGCCAATGCGCCAGGGCGTTTGCGCTTCAATATCGCGGTAGCCACGGGCAATTAAACCGCCACCGATATTGACCAGATAGTTGTCGATGCCTTGCTGGTCTAGATAGGCGGCTACTCGGTCGGTGCCATGCCCCTTAGCAACACCAGAAAGGTCGACAAAAACGTCCCGTAGGCGGCGCGCCTGCATACGCTGGGTATCTACCTCGACTGCATCAAACCCAATGGTGGCCATGCGTTCGCTTAGCTCAGCATCGCTAGGCACCTCTTCCGGCCGGGCTTCAGGGCCAAAGCTCCATAGATTCACTACGTCGCCAATGGTGATATCGAACGCGCCATCGCTGGCTTCCGCCACCGAGCGGCTAACGGCTAGCATTTCAAGAAGCTCGTTGGAAAGCGGCTGCCACTCATTGAGCGGTGCCTGGTTAAAGGCGACTAGTTCTGAATCGTCACGGTAGGTCGACATCGCCTGGTCAACGTCTTCCAGCTCGGCCAGGATGCCCTCTTCCAAGGCATTGGCTTCGCCTTGGGTTAGCGGATCCACCAGGGTAATTTGGTAATAAGTACCGAAGATGCCGCCTTCAAAACGTACTGGTGACTCCAGCGGCCGATCATTTTCTGAACAGCCCACCAGAAAAGCGCTGACCAGTGCCACAACGCCCACACGCCCTAGCGCGGTTTGATAGCCCTTCATTCAATTTCCTTCAATAAAACGCGCTGGGTTAGAAGTGAAAAAACCACAGTAGCCAGGCACCAAACAGTACCCGGTACACCACAAATGGCTGCATCCCCAGCTTCTTAATCACCACCAGGAAGTAGTGAATACATAAATAGGCGCTGACTCCCGACAGCAGCGCCCCTACTAGCATAGCGGGTACGTCAATTAAGTGAGGCGCTTTGAGCAGATTCACCACTTCAAGCCCGCCCGCCAGCACAATGACCGGGATCGAGAGTAAAAACGAAAAGCGTGCCGCCCCTTCGCGGTTCATGCCAACCATCAGCGCTGCGGTCATGGTGATGCCCGAACGCGATGTGCCGGGAATGAGCGCCAGCACCTGGGCGCCGCCGATAATCAGCACATCTTTGAGGGTCAGCTGATACTCGCTACGGGTACCGCGCATTTTCCAGTCGGCGTAGCCCAGCAAAAAACCAAAACCAATTAAGCTGATACCGATAATCAACGTGGAGCGCATATAGCCGGAAATAACGTCATGGAGTAAGAAGCCGACGATACACACCGGCAGCGTGGCCACGGCGACCCAAAACGCCAGGCGTGCGTCTTCATCGACGCCGTTGCCTTTTACCGCCGTCAAGCTGCTGACGATCATTTTCCATATTTCCTGGCGAAAATAGATCACCACGGCGCTTAAACTGCCTAGATGAAGCGCCACATCAAAAGCAAGCCCTTGATCTTCCCAGGTGGTCAGAACCGGCACCAATATCAAGTGAGCAGAGCTAGAAATAGGTAGAAACTCAGTAAGCCCTTGCACCACCGCTAATACCACCACTTGGAGCCAATCCATAGTCGTCCTATCTATATTCGTTATGAAATGATGCGCACTCGTTTAGAAGTGGCGCTAAGGATACACATCCATTAATTCGCTGTCCCCACGGGTAGGTGTGCGAATTCACAAGGGGGTATAGAGCTTACCCAGCGGTAAGCTACAATAGAGGCCTATTGGAAGTGTGCGTCCGCAGGGTAACCCATGACTCAGACCGTAGAAACGCCAGTGGTTCCCAACCGCGAGCTAGATAGCCAAGAGGCCAAGCGTGTTACCTATGTTGGCGCTTGGCTAGACGGTTTGCTGAGCGTTATTAAAGTGGCCGTCGGCTTTTTTGTCGGCTCTGCAGCGCTGATTGCCGATGGCATTCACTCGCTCTCGGACCTTGTGACCGATGGTTTCGTACTGGCAGCCATTCACTACGGTCGCCAGGAGCCAGATAGCGACCACCACTATGGCCATGGCCGTATTGAAACTCTCACTACGCTGCTGCTGGGCAGCGTGCTGATCTTCGTGGCCGGCGGTATCGCCTGGTCAAGCCTGGATCGCCTGTTTAGCGGTACGGAGGTCAATGCTCCCGGCTTCCTTGCCATTGGTATCACCGTACTCGCGCTACTCAGCAAAGAGTGGATTTTCCGCTATACCATGCGAGTGGCTAAACGGGTGAAGTCCAAACTGCTGGAGGCCAATGCCTGGCACTCGCGCAGCGATGCACTCTCAACGGCGGTCGTGCTGGTGGCGTTGGTTGGGGCACAGTTCGGCTTAGGCTGGCTAGACGCCGTGGCCGCTATCATCGTAGGGCTGCTGGTCGGTAAAGTGGGCTGGGATCTGCTGTGGGAGTCGGCCCGGGAGCTGGTGGACACCGCTTTGCCGGAAAATATTCAGCAGCAGATGCACGATGTCGCCTGCAGTGTGCCTGGAGTAGATAGCGTACACGATCTGCGTACACGCCAATCCGCCGGTTGGGTAATGGTCGACCTGCATGTGGTGGTGGGGCCAAAGATCACCGTCTCGGAAGCCCATGAGATCGGCAACGAAGTCAGCCGCCGCCTGCGCCATGAGTTTCCGCTTCTGACCGACGTTATTTTCCACATTGACCCGGAAGATGATGCGGGGGAAGGCGACCCCAGCCGCCTGCCCGGCTTGCCGCTACGCCCGGAAGTGGAAGCCGCGCTGGATGCACGCTGGTATAAACATCCAGTATGGCGCACCTTGAGCGACCTTCAGCTTCACTACCTAAACGATAAGGTATCGGTATCGCTGATTATTAGCGACGCCGTCCACCAGCCACCTCAGTGCTTGGCTAGCCAGCTAAAAGCGCTAGCGAGTGACATTGAGTGGCTAGGTCATGTGGAAGTGCTGTTTATTACCCGCGCCGCCAGCAGCGCCATGCGCTAGGTTACGCTAAACACCCGCCAGTATGGCGGTAGCGATGCTGAAGTAGATCAACACCCCGGAGGCATCGATCAGTGTGGTGACTAGCGGCGCTGAGGCAGTGGCGGGGTCCACCTTAAAACGCTCCAGCACGAACGGTAAGCACATACCGATCATGCTACCAAACAGTACAATCGTCACCATGCTTAACGCGACGATGATAGCCACCGCTTCGCCGCCTCGGAAAATGCCAATCGGGGCCACGGCAACCGCCATGGTTAGCCCTAATGAGCCTGCCACTAGCAGCTCGCGCCCGAGCATCTTGCTCCAATCCTTGACGCCCACATCGCCGGTAGCCATACCGCGCACCATCAGCGTGGCCGCCTGAGCGCCTGCGTTACCACCACTCCCGATCAGCAGCGGTAAAAAGAACACCAGCGCTACCTGGGCGGCAATGGTGTCCTCGAAATAGGCAATGCCTGCTCCAGAAAAGAGGTTGGCAAATACCAGCAGTACCAGCCAGAACACTCGCTTGCGATACAGGCTCCATAACGGTACACGGCTAACGCCATCCTCTAGCTGCCCAATGGACATCCCCTTGTGGATATCTTCGGTGGCTTCCGACTCGGCGACATCCATGGCATCGTCGTGGGTCACAATGCCCACCATACGGCCTTCGGCATCAATCACGGGCAAGGCCAGCAAATCGTAGCGGGCAACAATCCTTGCCACCTCTTCCTGGGCTTTATCCACGGGGGTTTTAATGACATCTTTAATCATAATGTCATCCACCGTTGCCCCTGGGCGGGCCACCATTAGCTGCCGTAACGACATGGTACCGATCAGTTGCCCATCGCTATCTAAAATATAGAGCTGGTAAACGGTTTCGGCATCTGGAGCGGTTTGTCGAACCCGCATCATCGCTTGCGACACCGTCATGCCACTGGCTATGGCTACATAGTCAGAGGTCATAATGGCGCCAGCGGTACCCTCTTCATAGCTGGCGAGGCGTTTGAGATCTTCTCGCTCCTGGTGCGCCATGCGGCGCAGCAGCGCTTCGCGACGGTCCTCCCCCAACAGGTTAAATAAGTCCGCCCGCTCATCGGAGCCCATCTCCTCCAAGAGCTTGAGCACTTGGGTATCAGAGAGCTCTCCTACCACCTCAAGCTGGCTTTCTCCCGGCAGGTAGCCCAGCACGTTGGCCGCCCGCTCTGCCGACAGTGTATCCAGTACTATTAGCGCTGCATGTAGCTGCTCATCCTCTTCAATCAGCTCTTCCAGCACTTCACCAATGTCGGCCGAGCGGATCTCCGCTAGGCGTTCAGCAAGCCGCGCCTTATTTGGCGAATCTTGGGTAAGCTCCTCAAGAAGCTCGTTTTTTAGGGCCTGTAGGGCTTCTTCGTGTAGTGCCATCGCCAGCTCCTTGTGTGCAGACAAGCGCCATACTGCTAACCATTATTCTTTACTATCGGATAAAAAAACGCCCCCTGAACCCTGTTACGGGTTCAAGGGGCGTTTTGTTCACGCGAAGCGTGTTGTTAGCCTTTACCCGCCTTTTTACGCAGCTGCTGAATCGTTCGCAGCTGAGCAACGGCTTCGGCAAGTTCAGCGGCGGCGCGGGTATAATCCAGCTCCGCAGACTTGTCGTTAAAGGCTTTCAGCGCTTGCTGACGCGCTTCTTCTGCAGCGGCCTCATCGAGGTCGCTGGCGCGAGTCGCTGCGTCGGCCAGAATCGTGACAACGGTAGGCTGGACTTCCATGAAGCCGCCAGAGACAAAGAAGTTCTCTTCCTTGCCATCATCGTGGATCACGCGAACCGGGCCTGGCTGTAGCTCGGTCAGCAGCGGGGTGTGCCCCGGCAAAATGCCGAGGTCACCCATAATCCCTGCAGCTACCACCATCTCGACAGTACCTGAGAAGATGGAATCTTCAGCGCTGACGATATTGCAAGTGAAGCTATTCGCCATAGCGAATCCCCCTAATGGACGGGATTACTTCTTCATCTGGTTGGCTTTCTCGACAGCTTCGTCGATGGAGCCGACCATGTAGAAGGCCTGTTCCGGCAGGTTGTCGTACTCGCCAGCAAGGATGCCCTGGAAGCCGCGGATGGTGTCTTTCAGCGACACGTACTTACCGGGCGAGCCTGTAAAGACCTCAGCCACGAAGAACGGCTGCGACAGGAAGCGTTGGATTTTACGCGCACGGGCAACGGCCAGCTTATCTTCATCAGACAGCTCATCCATACCCAGAATTGCGATGATATCCTTCAGTTCCTTGTAACGCTGCAGAACGTTCTGCACGCCGCGCGCAACTTCATAGTGCTCTTCACCTACCACCAGCGGGTCCAGCTGACGCGAAGTGGAGTCGAGCGGATCAATCGCGGGGTAGATACCTAGCTCAGCGATGGAACGCGCCAGTACTACGGTCGCATCAAGGTGAGAGAAGGTGGTCGCCGGCGACGGGTCGGTCAAGTCATCCGCAGGGACGTAAACGGCCTGTACGGAGGTGATAGAACCCGTTTTGGTAGAGGTGATACGCTCCTGAAGAACGCCCATCTCTTCGGCCAGTGTCGGCTGGTAACCTACCGCAGACGGCATACGACCCAACAGAGCAGATACTTCGGTACCGGCCAGGGTGTAACGGTAGATGTTATCGACGAACAGCAGAACGTCGCGGCCTTCATCACGGAATTTCTCAGCGATGGTCAGGCCGGTCAGCGCTACGCGTAGACGGTTGCCGGGCGGCTCGTTCATCTGACCATATACCAGCGCTACCTTATCGATAACGTTGGATTCGGTCATTTCGTGATAGAAGTCGTTACCCTCACGCGTACGCTCACCAACACCCGCGAATACTGAGTAGCCGCTGTGCTCGGTGGCGATGTTGCGGATAAGCTCCATCATGTTAACGGTTTTACCAACACCGGCACCGCCGAATAGACCAACTTTACCACCCTTAGCAAAGGGGCAAACCAGGTCGATAACCTTGATACCGGTTTCCAGCAGCTCGTTAGAGGCTGCCTGGTCAGCATAGCTCGGTGCTTTGCGGTGGATCGGCATACGCTCTTGCTCGCCAATCGGTCCTGCTTCATCGATCGGCTCGCCGAGCACGTTCATGATGCGACCCAGCGTTTCCTTACCTACCGGTACGGAAATCGCGGCACCTGTGTTAGTCACGTCCATGCCACGCTTCAAGCCCTCAGTGGAGCCCATGGCAATGGCGCGTACTACGCCGTCGCCCAGCTGCTGCTGGACTTCGAGGATAGTCTCAACGTTGGAGACCTTCAGCGCGTCGTAGACCTTGGGCACAGAGTCCCGCGGAAACTCTACGTCAATCACCGCGCCGATGATTTGTACGATACGTCCGCTCATCTTGGTTCCTCTCAAAAACCTGCAAATGAAACCTGTCTGCCGGGAGCCACCTAAGCGATGGCAGGCTCCCTAGGCGTTATACGGCTGAGGCGCCGCCGACGATCTCGGAAATTTCCTGGGTGATGGCGGCCTGACGGGCCTTGTTGTAAACCATCTCCAGATCGTCGATCAGGTTGCCCGCGTTATCAGTGGCACTCTTCATAGCGATCATTCGGGCGGCCTGTTCACACGCACCGTTTTCGACTACCGCCTGATACACCTGCGATTCGATGAATCGAACCAACAGGCTGTCTAGCAACGCCTTGGCATCCGGTTCATACAGGTAGTCCCAGCTTCCGGGACGGGCGTTTTCTTCGTCATGCTTAGCGTCTGCGCCCATATCAGGCGACAGAGGAAGAAGCTGACGCACAACGGGCCGCTGAGTCATGGTGTTAACGAACTCGTTATACACCACATACAGGCGGTCTAGGCGTCCTTCATCGTACGCTTCAAGCATCACCTTAATGCTACCGATCAGACCCTCAACGGTCGGTGACTCTCCTAACCCGCTTTTTGCGGCAATCAAGTTGCCGCCATAGTTGCGGAAGAAAGCACCAGCTTTAGAGCCGAGGGCGCAGAAGTCTAGCTCAGCGCCTTGCTGCTTCCAGGTAGCGGCATCTTTCACCACTGCCTTAAACAGGTTGACGTTTAAGCCGCCACACAGGCCACGGTCGGTGGACACCACGATGTAACCAACGCGCTTCACCTCACGCTCGACCATATAGTCGTGCTTATACTCGGGGTTTGCGTCAGCAATGTGGCCTACCACGTTACGAATCTGCTTGGCGTACGGCTGGCCAGCCTTCATCAGATCTTGCGCTTTACGCATTTTCGATGCAGCCACCATTTCCATGGCGCTGGTGATCTTCTGCGTATTTTTAATGCTCCCGATCTGGGTGCGTATCTCTTTTGCAGCTGCCATAGCGATCTACCCTTCGTTCGTGGCTCTCAGAAAGTATGCAAGCCCGCCCGCAGGCGGGCCGAACATTACCAGCTCTGAGTCGCCTTGAACTTCTCGAGACCTGACTTCAAGCCGTCCTGAATCTCGCCGTTGTAGTCGCCGGTCTGGTTGATCTTATCGAGCAGCTCGCTGTGCTCAGACTTCATGTAATCGTGCAGGGCACGTTCGAAGTCCAGCACCTTATCGACGCTCACGTCATCCAGGTGACCTTCGTTAGCGGCGTACAGAGACAGCGCCATTTCTGCAACTGACATCGGCGAGTACTGCTTCTGCTTCATCAGTTCGGTAACACGTTGGCCATGCTCAAGCTGCTTACGCGTGGCTTCATCAAGGTCAGAGGCAAACTGCGAGAACGCCGCCAGTTCGCGGTACTGAGCCAGGGCCAGACGTACACCGCCACCCAGCTTCTTGATGATTTTGGTCTGCGCGGCACCACCTACACGGGAAACCGAGAGACCTGCGTTAATTGCCGGACGGATACCGGAGTTAAACAGGTTGGTTTCCAGGAAGATCTGACCATCGGTGATGGAGATAACGTTAGTCGGAACGAACGCCGATACGTCACCGCCTTGCGTTTCAATGATCGGTAGTGCGGTCAAAGAACCGGTTTTGCCCTTCACTTCGCCGTTGGTGAACTTCTCAACGTAGTCGGCGTTGACGCGCGCAGCACGCTCCAGCAGACGCGAGTGGAGATAGAAAACGTCACCCGGGTAGGCTTCACGGCCCGGCGGACGACGCAGCAGCAGGGATACCTGACGGTAAGCAACGGCTTGCTTGGAGAGATCATCATAAACGATCAGTGCGTCTTCACCGCGGTCGCGGAAGTACTCACCCATGGTGCAGCCAGAGTAGGCGGCCAAGAACTGCATAGGTGCCGGATCGGCAGCGCCTGCAGCCACAACGATGGTGTGTTCCATCGCGCCGTGCTCTTCTAGCTTGCGAACGACGTTAGCAATGGTCGACTGCTTCTGACCGATTGCCACGTAGACACAGGTAACGCCTTTGCCTTTTTGGTTGATGATCGCATCGATGGCAATGGCAGATTTACCAATCTGACGGTCACCGATAATCAGCTCACGCTGACCACGACCGATTGGCACCATGGCATCGATGGATTTCAGACCCGTTTGGATCGGCTCATCAACAGACTGACGAGTAATAACGCCGGGCGCTACTTTTTCTACCGCGTCGGTCAGCTTAGCGTTGATATCGCCTTTGCCGTCGATGGGGTTACCCAGCGCGTCGACAACGCGACCAATCAGCTCGGGGCCTACCGGAACTTCAAGAATGCGACCGGTACACTGGGCGGTCATGCCTTCTTCAAGCTGCAGGTAGTCACCCAGGACAACGGCACCGACGGAGTCACGCTCCAGGTTCAGTACCATGCCGAAGATGCTGTTGGGGAATTCAATCATTTCACCAAACATCGCGTCTTCGAGGCCGTGAATTTTCACGATACCGTCGGAAACACTGACGATGGTGCCCTGATTACGGGCTTCAGATGCGACGTCAAGCTTTTCGATTCGCTGCTTGATGATGTCGCTGATCTCGGAAGGATTCAGTTGCTGCATGCCATGTCCCTCAGACTCAAGCGGTCAGTGCTTCAGAAAGGCGGTTCAATCGACCACGCACCGAGCCGTCAATGACGGTATCGCCGGCACGAAGGATGACACCGCCAATCAGCGACTTGTCCACCTGAGTAGTAATGGAGATTTCGCGATTCAAACGTTTCTTGAGCGCGCCTGCTAGCTTGGTCTGCTGCTCGCCGTCCAGCTCATAAGCGGACGTAACGGTTACCTCAACACGCTGCTCATGCTCGGCACGCAGGTACTCGAACTGTTCAGCGATGAAGGGCAGTGCCGTTAGGCGACCCTGGTCGGCTAAGGTATCCAAAAAGCGTGACAGATCGTCACCCTGCTGTTCCGGCAACATATCGGAAAGCAGCGCGACCTTTTTGTCATTCTCAAGTTTTGGACTGCCCAGCAAGCGACGAAAGTCACTGTTAGCAACCGCTGCGCTTAAAAAACTCAGCGCCTGGGACCAACTATCAAGCGCCTCATGATCACGCGCGTATTCAAACGCCGCCTTAGCGTAAGGACGAGCGACGGTAAGTAATTCCGCCATGGGTCACCTCCTTACAGTTCAGCAGCAAGCTCATCAAGTAACTTGCGATGTGCTTTCTCGTCGACCGAAGCCTCTAGTACACGCTCAGCACCAAGGATGGCGAGGTGAGAAACTTGGGCACGAAGCTCTTCTTTTGCACGATTCACTTCTTGCTCAATCTCTGAACGGGCACTTGCCTTTAGGCGTTCGCCTTCGGCACGAGCCTGTTCGCGTGCTTCCTCGATCATTTGAGCAGAGCGCTTGTTGGCTTGCTCGAGAATTTGAGAAGCCTGCTCCTTGCTTTCACGCAGCGTTTGCTCAGCACGCTCTTGAGCTAGCTCAAGGTCGCGAGTCGCACGGCTGGCTGCGTCCAAGCCATCAGCAATCTTTTTCTGACGCTCGTGAAGCGCGTTGCTGATCGGAGGCCACACATACTTTATGCAAAACCAGACAAAGATCGCGAAGGCGATCGTCTGCCCGATAAGCGTCATGTTGATATTCACAGGGATGTACCTCTGACAAGTTCGTGGCGACCGGAGTGAAACAAAACCGAGCGGATTAGCCGCTCGGCGATGCAATCATTAACCGGCAACAACGAAGATCAGGTACATCGCGATACCAACACCGATCATCGGAACGGCGTCCAGCAGACCCGCCATCAGGAAGGTTTTGGTCTGCAGTTGGTCGCCCAGCTCAGGCTGACGTGCAGTGGACTCGATCAGTTTGCCACCGAGGATAGCGAAACCGATACCGGTACCCAAAGCGCCCAGGCCGATCATGATGGAGGCAGCAACGTAGATAAGTTCCATGGTAATGCTCCTAGTTTTTCAAGTTTAATTGCAAGGTTGAGGGTTAAGGTTAAGGGTTAATCTCACGTGTGCGGTGCGCTTAGTGATGCTCGTGAGCAGCACTGAGGTACACCACGGACAGAACAGTAAAAATAAATGCCTGCAGGACAACGATCAAAATGTGGAAGATCGCCCACGGCACATCCAACAGCCAGATTGCCCAGAACGGCAGCATGGCGATCAGAATAAAGATAACTTCACCGGCAAACATGTTGCCGAATAGACGCATTGCTAAGCTGAACGGCTTCACCAACAAAGCGACGATTTCAAGCAGCAGGTTGAACGGAATCAGCGCCCAATGGTTGAACGGCGTTAGTGACAGCTCCTTGGCAAAACCACCTGCGCCTTTGACTTTAAAGCTGTAGTAGAGGATGAGGCCAAACACGCCCAAAGCCAGACCTAAGGTGGCATTGACGTCTGTTGTCGGCACGATCTTCATGTAGTCGACGCCTAACTTACTGAAGAGTACAGGGAAGTAGTCGACAGGAAGGATCTTCAGCGTGTTCATGAAGAGAATCCACACGAACAGCGTCAGCGCTAGGGGGGCAATAATAGGGTTGTGACCCTTGAAGGCGCCTTTGATCATGTCTTCTACGAATTCGAAGACCATCTCAACGGCATTTTGCAAACCGCCTGGAACCCCTGTGGTCGCCATTTTACCGGCTTTACGGAACAGATAGATGAACAACAGCCCCATAGCGATGGACCAGCCCATGGTATCCAAGTGGATGGCCCAAAAGCCCATTTCACTTGCTTCTTCAGCAGAGTGTGCCAGCGACCAACCATTCTCTGGGTGCTTACCAAAGGTTAAGTTCTGCAAGTGGTGCTGGATATAGTAAGTCGTTGAGACTTCGTTACCTGCGGCCATAGACATGTCACCTCAATTTAGTTGCGCGGTGCCTTAGCATCAGCCATGGAGCGAGCCAATGTGTCAGAACAATCGCGACATAAGCGCTAAAAAAGAAAGCTGGGTTTGAGGGAGGCACGGCAACAAACACGGCTGTGAAGAGTGCCACCGTCAAACCAAACTTACCTGCCTCGGCGCGCAGCAGCGTCGCTGACCGCTGAGAAACGTTCGTATGTAAAAACCCCATTCGATAGACAAAAAAGGCATGTGGCAGCAGTGCCACAAGAGCGCCCTTCAGTACTGAGGTTACGCCCGCTAGCTGTGCCGATGGATACGCAAGCAATATTCCCATCAGCGTCACTAGCAGTTGAATAATGGCCAACCGTAGGATGTACGCTTTACGTCGCTGGGTCTCGATTCGCTGCATATTTCCCCAGTACGTTAAATGAACGGCCATTATTACTGTCAGCTGGTAGGCAACAAATGGCCAACCTGCATAAATCTTGCGCGATTATAGGGAAGCGCTATCACACCTTCAACCGAAGTTGCACGGATTTCGCGCGTTTCAGCGCCTACTTGCGACCAAAGGGCTAAAAACAGGTCGCCCTACTTATTAGCCTGCTATTTAATATGGGCGAGAATTCCATCCAGCTCTTCAAGGCTGCTATAGCGGATAGTGACTTTACCCTTGCCTTTTTGGCCATGATCGATCGACACCGGCGCGCCCAATAACTCACCTAGATGGGTTTCTAAACGGGTAACGTCTGGCGTTTTGGGTGCCTGCTTGGCGGTTGGGACAGGCACCTGTTGGTTTTGCACCTTTTTCACCAGCGCTTCAGTATCGCGTACCGTCAGCTCTTTGTTGACGACTTCGTGGGCAACTTGCCGCTGTTGGGCGCTAGATAGTGAGAGCAGCGCACGGGCGTGGCCCATATCCAGATCACCGCGTTCAAGCAGCGTTTGTACTTCCGGGTCTAGCGCCAGTAAGCGAAGCAAGTTAGCTACTTGGGTGCGGGATTTACCAACCGCATCGGCAATCTGCTGCTGGGTCAGTTCAAATTCATCGCCCAAGCGCTTTAAGGCGAGCGCTTCTTCAATGGCGTTAAGATTTTCCCGCTGGATGTTTTCGATCAGCGCCAGCGCCAATGCGACTTCATCGCTGACATGGCGGATCACCGCCGGAATGACATCCAACTCAGCAAGCTGAGCAGCCCGCCAGCGACGTTCACCGGCAATGATTTCGTAGCGCTCTTTACCGATAGGGCGAACCACGATGGGCTGCATGACGCCCTGGGCGCGTATAGAGTCGGCGAGCTCTTCTAGCGCTTCGGGCTGGATGTCACGACGCGGCTGATACTTGCCCCGCGTCAGTTGCCCTAGCGGTAGGCGCTCCAAACGTTCGGCGGGCGCGCTATCCTGCTCTACCTCGGACAGCGGCGCCTCAGCGCTTTCAAGCGTAGCGCCACCGGTTAGGTCTAAACTGTCACGACGACGGGCGCCCGCACCAATCAGGGCATCCAGGCCACGTCCCAGCGCGCGTTTACGCGTCATTCGCTTTCCCTCGTACTTTGAACGTTATGTACTTTGAACGTCACGGCGACAACCGTTACAACGACAAACGCCGAATCATCTCTTTTGCCAGCACGCGATAGGCCTGGCTACCCCGCGAAAAGCGTGCATATTGCGTTACGGGAACGCCATGACTAGGCGCTTCAGCGACTTTTACGTTGCGCGGAATAGTGGTTTTCAGCAGCGCATCACCGAAAAAGTCGCGCAGCTGCTTGTCCACTTCCCGGGTAAGACTGGTGCGCTTGTCATACATGGTGCGCAGGATGCCGGAGACAGCAAGCTCAGGATTCACGCTCTGCTTGATCTGCTCAACGGTATCCAGCAGTGCCGAAAGCCCCTCTAGCGCATAAAATTCGCACTGCAGCGGGATTAGTACGCCATGAGCGGCGGTAAGTGCGTTCACCGTCAGCATATTGAGCGATGGCGGGCAGTCGATCAGCACCACGTCGTAGTCGTTAGCAACGCTGGCGAGCGCCAGCGATAGGCGGCTTTGGCGCTGGTCGCTATCCAGTAGCTCTACTTCCGCCGCGGTCAGGTCGCCGTTACCGGGTAGTACATCGTAATGCACCGGAAGCCCGCGAACGATTGCTTCACCTGCGGTGGCTTCGCCCAGCAGCACATCAAGCACGCTTTTTTCAAGATCGTACTTGTCGATTCCGCTGCCCATGCTGGCATGGCCCTGGGGGTCAAGATCTACCAGCAGCACGCGGCGATCCAGAGCGGCCAAGCTAGCGGCGAGGTTAACGGCTGAAGTGGTCTTGCCCACGCCGCCTTTTTGGTTGGTCAGGGCAATGATCTGGCTCACTACTCAACTCCTTTTGGGGTCAGGATCAACAGCTGCCGCTCGGCCGTTTCAAAAGGTACATTCAACAGGTGGCGCCCGCTTAGTGCAATGCCTTCGGGCAACTCGCGCAGCTCATCATCAGCACCGGGGCCTTTCATCGCCAGCCACTGGCCGTTGGCGGCGGGTAGCGGGCGGGTCAACGTCACGAAGTCGACCAAACTGGCAAACGCCCGTGAAATGACTTGATCAAACGATTGGCCGGTGAACTGCTCTACCCGTGCCTGGGTAGGGGTCACGTTGGTCAGCGACAGCTCCATCACCGCCTGGCGCTGAAAACGAACTTTCTTGCCATTGCTGTCTAGCAGCGTCACCCGAAGCTCGGGTTTCATGATAGCCAAGACTAATCCCGGCAGACCCGGCCCGGCCCCCACGTCAAGAAGCTCAGGGCCATGAACATAGGGCGCCACAGCGGCGCTATCCAGCACGTGGCGAGAGACCATCTCTTCAACATCGCGCACTGCGGTGAGGTTATAAGCCCGATTCCACTTGTGCAACAGCGCCAACAATCCCAGGAGCTGCTCCCGCTGTAACGCCGTGATGGTCACGTCCAGTTCGGCCAGACCTTGATCCAACCTTGGTGCAACGCCGTTGGGCAAGCTGTTGATCAGCGGCTGCAGTGGGCTCATCCGTTGGCTACCTCGGTATGGCTAATTAAGCGGCGCTTTTTCAGGTGAATTAACAAAATCGATATCGCAGCGGGGGTGACGCCGGAAATACGTGCGGCCTGGGCCAGCGTTTCTGGACGAGCAGCACTTAATTTTTGACGGATTTCATGGGAGAGACCCTCTACCCGTTGGTAATCCAGCTCGGTGGGCAGCGGCGTTGCCTCATGGCGCTTCAGCTTATCGATCTCATCCTGCTGACGGTCGATGTAGCCCTGGTACTTGGCTTGGATTTGTACCTGCTCGGCAACGGCGTCATCGTCAACGCCGCCGCTTTCCATGCCCGGTAAGTCTGCGATATCGGCATAAGTCAGCTCAGGGCGCTTCAGCAGGTCGCTGAGGCAGTACTCACGTGGCAGCGGTTTGCCGGTTTTTTCCGCAATTTTTGCGGCTGCCGGGCTGTTGGGCTGCACCCAGACGGTGGCCAAGCGTGCCGTTTCGCGCTCGATGGCTTCGCGTTTTTGGCTAAAGGCTGCCCAGCGGGTGTCGTCTACCAGCCCCAGTTCACGGCCTTTTTCGGTAAGGCGCAGATCAGCGTTATCTTCACGCAGCAGCAGGCGGTACTCCGCACGGGACGTGAACATGCGGTAAGGCTCTTTGGTGCCCATGGTGATCAAGTCGTCCACCAAGACACCTAGGTAAGCCTCATCACGACGTGGGTACCACGCGTCAAGCTGCTTGGCTCGGCGAGCAGCGTTCAGGCCGGCGAGAAGCCCTTGGGCACCCGCTTCTTCGTAACCAGTTGTGCCGTTGATCTGTCCGGCAAAAAACAGGTTGTGGATAAATTTTGTTTCCAGGGAGTGTTTCAAATCCCGTGGATCAAAGAAATCGTACTCGATGGCATAGCCAGGACGTGTGATGTGCGCGTTTTCAAGCCCTTTGATTGAGCGAACCACTTGCAGCTGAACATCGAAGGGCAGCGAGGTAGAGATGCCGTTGGGGTAAAGCTCGTGGGTATCGAGACCTTCCGGTTCGATGAACACTTGGTGGCTCGATTTATCGGCAAAGCGGTGCACCTTGTCTTCGATCGATGGGCAGTAGCGCGGGCCAATGCCCTCGATCACGCCAGAGTACATCGGCGAGCGATCCAGGTTACCCAGAATAATTTCGTGGGTGCGCTCATTGGTGTGCGCGATATGACAGCTGACCTGCTGGGGGTGCATCTCCCGCGAGCCTAGGTAAGACATTACCGGGGTTGGCGTGTCACCTGGCTGCTCTTCCAACTGAGAAAAATCAACGGTTTTGGCATCGATACGCGGCGGGGTGCCGGTTTTTAACCGGTCAACGTGAAACGGCAACGCACGCAGTCGTTCCGCCAGCGCATTGGAAGGGGGGTCCCCGGCACGGCCTCCTCGGCTTTGATCTAACCCGATGTGGATAACCCCACCCAAAAACGTACCCGTTGAGAGCACGACGGATTCCGCATGAAAGCGAATGCCGGTTTCGGTCACAACGCCACGCACGGTGTCGTTATCCACAATCAGATCGCCAGCCGCCTGCTGAAAAATCGTCAGGTTTGGTTGGTTTTCCAGCATACCGCGAATGGCTGCTTTGTAGCGGATGCGGTCTGCCTGGGCACGGGTTGCGCGTACCGCTGGCCCTTTACGTGCGTTGAGCACGCGAAACTGGATGCCGCCGAGGTCCGTGGCTAGCCCCATTGCACCGCCAAGCGCATCAATTTCTTTCACCAAATGGCTCTTGCCAATGCCGCCAATGGCGGGATTGCACGACATTTGGCCGAGCGTCTCGATGTTGTGGGTTAGCAATAGGGTTTGACAGCCCATACGAGCAGAGGCCAGTGCGGCTTCGGTTCCCGCATGGCCACCGCCGATGACAATCACGTCAAAGCGGTCGGGGTAGTTCAAGAGACACCTCGTCTTGCGCCTGTTGGCACGGATGATGTGGTCAGCGAATCACCGCTGATGGAGTAAGCCCGCCAGTATAAACCTCCTGTGGGTAACCGTCAGGTTTTTCCACACCCAGGTTTACAGGGTTTTGGTTCTATTAATAACAAAATAAAAATAAATAAAAGAAGTTCTGTTGATGTAGTAACTACTAGTGTGGACAAAATCTGTTGATAAGTATAATAAATACATTTTTATCAATTGCTTATATTGTTGACCTTTAGGTGGTAAAGCGGCGGATTACCTGCATAGAAACGGTGTTGGAGCTGTGGATGAATGTGCGACTTGTCCACAGCGCTGTCTAGCAACGGGTTATCCACCTCTGCATACCATGCTTGTTACCGCAGCTGTGAACAACCACACAGTGTTGGGCATATATCGTTTAAAGGCGCTTGTGGCGGGGGACGTGGCAGGATCACGGTGGCGTTGTAAAAAATAGTATCCACAGGCAAAAAAATGGCCTGTCATGAAGACAGGCCACGTTATAGGGCGTGATAGATGCAGTTTGAAACGCTGTTTTAAGCGTTGAGTTAGTGCTTCAGCACCCGTGCCAAGAACGATTGCGTGCGTTCATGCTGGGGAGTATCGAATAGCTGCTCTGGTGGCCCTTGTTCGGTAATTTCGCCTTTGTGGATAAAGATAATGCGGTCGGCCACTTCTCGGGCAAAGCCCATCTCGTGGGTGACGATCACCATGGTCATCCCTTCCTTAGCAAGCTCCCGCATGGCGTCCAGTACTTCGCCAATCATCTCGGGGTCGAGGGCTGAGGTCGGCTCGTCAAACAGCATGAGGCGCGGCTCCATGGCCAGGGCGCGGGCCAGGGCGACACGCTGCTGCTGGCCACCGGAGAGTTGGCTGGGGTACTTGTCCGCTTGGTCTGAGATGCCCACCCGTTCCAACAGACGTTTGGCAGTCTCTTCGGCATCCTGGCGGCTCCAGCCGCGCACCTTCATCGGGGCGAGGGTGATGTTATCGAGCACGCTAAGGTGGGGGAACAGGTTGAACTGCTGGAACACCATACCCACTTCGGTGCGGATGGTTTGCAGCGCCTGGCTGCTTTTGCCATCGGGTAGCAGCGTGTTGCCGTCTACTTCCAGGCTGCCCGACTGAAACTCTTCCAAGCCGTTGATGCAGCGAATCAGCGTGGATTTACCCGAACCACTGGCACCGATCACTACAACAACTTCCCCTGGAATAATCTCAAGGTTGATATCCTTTAGTACATGCAGGCTGCCAAAATGTTTGTTGAGCTGCTGCATGCGCACAATCGGCGGTTGATTAGAGGTCATTGTGCGCTCCTTATTGTCCTGCGAGGCCACGGCGCTCAAGCTGGCGCAGCGCCAGTGAGAGAGACCAGGTAATGGCGAGATACATGAGGGCTACCATGAAGTAGACCTCTAAGGCGGTGAAAGTGGTGGCGATATAGATCTGCCCTTGGCGCACCAGCTCACTCACCCCGATGACGGAAAAGAGCGAGGTATCTTTGATACTGATGATGCCCTGGTTACCCAGCGGTGGAATCATACGGCGCAGTGCCTGAGGCCAGATCACATAGCGAAAGGCCTGTACCCGGGAGAGGCCAAGCGAGAGCGAGGCTTCCCGCTGGCCGCGCTCGATGGACTGCACGCCGCCGCGCACAATTTCAGAGATATAGGCACCGGAGTTGACGGCAATAGCGGCAATCCCAGCAACCAGCGCATTGATGGGCCCGCCCAAGAGCTGTGGCAAGCCGTAAAAAATAAACAGCACCTGTACCAAGATGGGCGTGCCGCGGAACACTTCGACATACACAATGGCTGGCCAACGCAACCAGCGTACCGGGCTAATACGCAGCAGGCCGAAGAAAATACCGATGAAAAAGCCAATCGCCAGACCGCCAAATGAAATCAACAGGGTCCAGGGAATGCCGGGCAGCAAATAGGGAATCGAGCTAAACGCAGCCGACCAGTCAAACTGAAAGTTAACGTCCACGCGTTATCTCCAGATAATAAGAGGAACAACGACACAGGGCCGGGGGAAATGGCCGCCCGGCCCTGTGGTGAGAGTCGCTTTAAGCGTTGGTTATGGCATATCGCGCGGATTACTCAGCGCTGGGTGCTTCACCGAACCACTTGGTGTAGATCTCATCGTAGGTGCCATCTTCACGCATGGAGGCCAGCGCTTCGTTAGTTGGTTCTACCCACTCGCTGCCTTTGTGGAACACGATGCCGTACTGCTGGCCTTCATACAGCGGACCAACCACCTTAGTACGGCCTTCGCCGCGGGTTTGCGAGAAGTAAGCTACGTTTGGTGCATCATAAAACACGGCGTCTACGTTGCGGCCCAGCAGCGCCATGTACATATCGGCGGTGCCTGGGTAGGGCGTGATGTCAGCGTCTTCGCCTAGCTCTTGTTGGAGAAAGTCGTAGCTGGTAGAGCCAATTTTAGTAGCGATGCTCAACCCTTCGAGGTCTTCGAGAGAGGAGACCTCTTCGTTATCAGCACGCACAATGATCTGCAGACCAGAGTCGTAGTAGGGGTCAGAGAAGTCGACGACCTGGGCACGCTCGTCGGTGATGGTAATACCGGCAATGGCGACTTCCTGGCTGCCGGTTTGTACGGCGGGAATAATGCCAGAAAATTCCATAGTGGTAAGGTTGACGTCAAAGCCTGCACGCTCGGCCACTTCGTTAATGATGTCCATATCGAAGCCGACCATTTCGCCGGTATCGGGATCAAGCATCTCAAACGGCACAAAGCTTGGGTCAGTGGCCACGTTAACAGAGGGTGTTTGTGCGAAGGTGGCGGTACTGCCCAAACCCAGTGCAACGGCAGTAGCAACAGCAGAGGTCGTGAGTAGGTATTTCATTAGTTTCCCCATGTTTATGTGGTTGGCAGCGCGATTTATAAAGATTTTTGCTTATAAATTTGGCTTGCAACCGTTATTGACCTTTCAACCTTGGCGAGAAACCGCCAAGGCGTCAAGTCGTGGGGAGAGGTTGTTACCAACGTTGGTCACACCATAAATGAAGCACCGCACCCGCATGTGGTAGTGGCATTGGGGTTCTGGATACGGAAACGCGCGCCTGCCAAGCCCTCTTCGTAATCCACCGTGGAGCCTACCAAGTACTGATACGAGAGCGGGTCGACGACCAGGGTAGCGTCGCCAAACTCAATGAGTGTGTCGTCTTCAGCGACGTTTTCCGCGAAGTCAAAACCATACTGGAAACCTGAACAGCCGCCGCCGGTTACATAGACGCGCAGCTTCAGCGCTGGGTTATCCTCTTCGGCCATCAGCGCTTTGATACGTTTGCGTGCGCTATCAGAGAGGAGTAAAGGGGTTGGAACGAAAGCTTCTGCACCGCTCATGGGTACCTCCCGCGAGCTTTAAGAACGAATAATCGGCATTGGGGGGTGATTATGGGTAATTCCCAGCAAATTGGTCAACTATTGCCGGGAATTACCTAGATGTTAAGGCATTAGTGCTGGCGCATTGAGTCCCATGTGTTCGTCAAAGCCGAACATCAGGTTCAGGTTTTGGATGGCCTGGCCGGAGGCACCTTTCACTAAGTTATCGATGACTGATAGCACCACGACCGTATTGCCGTTACCCGGGCGATGGATTGCTATCCGGCAGGTATTGTTGCCTTTGACGCTGCGGGTTTCGGGATGGCTGCCTGCGGGCATAACATCGACGAACGGCTCATTGGCGTAGCGTTGCTCGAACAGCGCCTGTAAGTCGCCAGGCTCAGCGGTGAGCGTGCTATAGAGCGTGGCGTGAATACCGCGGATCATCGGCGTTAGGTGGGGAACAAAGGTTAGCCCGACGGGATTAGGCTGCATGTCTCCCAAGCCTTGGCGAATTTCCGGCAGGTGGCGGTGGCCACCCGCGCCGTAGGCTTTCATGGATTCACTGGCCTCGGCCAGCAGCGAGGCGACTTTTGCACCACGGCCGGCACCGGTCACGCCGGATTTACAGTCGGCAATCAGCTGGCTGGCATCTACCAGTCCAGCTTCTAATAGCGGCAGATAACCCAGCTGAACAGCAGTGGGGTAGCAGCCGGGCACGGCAATCAGGCGAGCCGTCTTGATCTTTTCGCGGTGCATTTCGGGCAGGCCGTAGACGGCTTCTTCAAGCAGTTCCGGCGCGCCGTGGGGCTGGTCGTACCAGCGGCTCCACTCGTCGGCATCCCGCAGGCGGAAGTCGGCGGAAAGGTCGATCACCCGCGTGCCGTTGGCTAGCAGCTCGCCCGCCAGGGCGTGCGCTACGCCGTGGGGCGTGGCGAAAAACACCGCATCCATGGCGCCCAGCGACTTGGCGTCAGGCTCGCTAAACGCCAGGGTGTCGTAGTGGCCGCGCAAATTCGGGTACATATCGCATACTTTTACGCCCGCTTCCGAGCGCGAAGTAATGGCTTCCACGCTTACTTGGGGGTGTTGGGCGAGTAGCCGTAGCAGCTCTACGCCGGTGTAGCCGGTGCCGCCCACGATGCCAACTTTAATCACAAACCACTCCTTGTGCGCTTAGCGCAGTCAACGCTGGAATAATTAACAGCCTAATGAGTGTGCCAGGCTGTTGAAGTGTATCTAGCTATGATACACAAGAGAGCAAGCGCATAAGAGCGCTGTGCACCGCTAAACGATGAAACGAAAAACAAACGCAAGGACACCGACGTTGTGGCACGTTTTTCACGATCAGACTTCACCCTAGAGAGCTTTCGCCGCCAGTTGGCGAATGTGGATGCTTTGCCACAGCTATGTGTATTGGGGTTAGTGTCTGGAGTGATTACCGGTGCGGTGATGGTGGCGTTCCGCCTGTTGCTGGAAGCGGGGGCGGTGCTCTATATGCCGGAAGGGGACCCGGAAGCCTTTGAAGGGTTAGCGCCTTGGCTAAGGGCGCTGTTACCTATGGCTGCCGTGACGGTGATCGGCCTGCTGCTTTACCGACAGCGATCTGCCGCGCGCAAACTCGGGGTAAGCCATGTCATTGAGCGACTGACCTACCACCAAGGGCGCTTTCCACTGCGTAACTGGTTGAACCAGTGGTGGGTGGGGGTGGTATCGGTGCTTGGCGGCTTATCCGCTGGGCGGGAAGGCCCCGCGATTCATTTAGGTGCGGCGGCTTCCAGTGGGTTGGGAGTAAAACTGCGGCTACCCAATAATAGCTTACGGGTGCTGGTGGCCTGCGGAACGGCAGCGGGTATTTCAGCCTCGTTCAACACGCCCATCGCTGGGGTCATCTTCGCTATGGAAGTGGTGATGATGGAGTACACCCTAATGAGCTTTATGCCGGTAATTTTAGCCTCCACTATGGGGGCACTGGTGGCGCAGGTGGTGTATGGCAACGAGCCTGCCTTTCGGATTCCCGAGGTGGCGTTAGGGTCGCTGATGAACCTGCCGTGGATTGTGGTGCTTGGCCTAGTGATCGGCCTGATGGCTGGTCTTTTCATCCACATTTCCCGCAGCCAGCGCTTACAGCGGCTACCACTGTGGTTACGGCTGGGTATCGTGGGCGTGGCAACCGGAGCGTTGGCCTGGTGGTTTCCGGAGATTCAAGGCATCGGCTATGACAGCGTGGCGGCAGCGCTGAATAACCAACTGGCTATCCATGTACTGCTGGCGCTGATGGTGGCCAAACTGCTGATAACGGCGATGACCGTGGCGGGCGGCGTGCCGATAGGGATTATTGGCCCGGTTCTGGTGGCGGGGGCGGCCACCGGGGCGCTAGGCGGCATGTTAGGCGGCTGGCTGTGGCCTGAGAAAGCCGCTGACCCAGGTATTTATGCCATGCTGGGCATGGCAGCAATGATGGGAGCGGTGCTGCAGGCTCCCCTGGCGGCATTGATGGCGCTGCTGGAGCTGACGCACACGCCTAATATCATGCTGCCGGGAATGCTGGCAGTGGTCGTGGCCTGCTTGACGTCGCGGCAGTTGACGGGCTGCGAGGGCTTTTTTATCAGCTCGGTGCGCTATGGCTTACATCCGCTGCAGCAGCCGCTGATGCAGGCGCTCTCCCGAGTATCGGTGCCTGCGGTGATGGAGCGCCAACTGGTGCGAACCGAACGGATGATTACCCCGGAGCAAGCCCGCCGCCTGTTGGACACTAATCCCATGTGGCTGGTGATCGAGCGCTCCAGTGACGAGAAACCGGTGCTGGCGCTAAAAGCTGCTGAGCTTGCCCGTTGGCTGTTAGAGCATGACGAGGCGCTCAATGGGGAAGCGCCGCCGGAGGATGAGCTGATCGATCTCCTAGAAATTCCCGGCCAGCGGCTGGAAATGGCTCCTATCGGTTTACAGGCTACGCTATCGGAGGCTTTTTTAAAGCTTCAAGACAGCGCACTTGGAGCGCTTTATGTCGTGCATGGATATCGACCAAAGCAACAGCGAATTTCAGGTATCATTACCCGGGGCGCGATCGAGCGCTATTACCACTACACTGACGCTCGACAGACGGATGCCCGCGAGACCGATTCCTAGCAATAAGCCCACCGCCTAAGGAGAGACCATGTACGAATGGGTAAAGGCTATTCACTTAATGGCCGTTGTCACTTGGTTTGCTGCGCTGTTTTATCTGCCACGGCTTTATGTGTACCACGCCATGGCACGTGATAAGGGCGATGAGCAAGCAATCACTTACTTCACAACCATGGAGCGCAAGCTCTACCGTGGCATCATGACGCCATCGATGATTGCGGTACTGATTTTTGGTGGCTGGATGCTCTATCTGGTGCCGGCCTGGTTTAGTCAGGGCTGGTTGCACGCCAAGCTAGCGCTGGTGGTGCTGCTGATTGCCTACCATCACGTTTGCTTGATTTATCTCAAGCAGTTGGCCCAGTCGCGCTGCACCAAAAGTCATGTGTTTTTCCGCTGGTTCAATGAAGCGCCGGTAATTGCCCTGGTGGCGATTATTCTGCTGGCGGTAGTGAAACCCTTTTGATGCGCCAACCCCTTCCTCCTGTTGTTTTAGTGTTAGCGGGCCATGACCCGACTGGTGGTGCCGGTCTGGTGGCCGATAGCGAAGCAATTGCCGCCTGCGGTGGTTGGGCGGTGACGATTCCTACGGCGCTGACGGTACAGAACTGCCACAACGTATCGCGGGTGATTCCGGTTGATGCAGGTGCCATGCGGCAAATGGCCGAGGCGCTGGGTGGTATGCAGATTGCGGCTATTAAGCTGGGACTGCTGGCGGATGAAGCCACGCTGCGCGCTGCGGAGCAGATCATTCGCCGCTTTCCCGGAGTGCCTGTGGTGGCTGACCCGGTACTCAAAGCGGGCGGTGGCGCTGTGTTATCCACAGCCGCTTTGCAGGTGCTCTACCGCGACCGGCTATTACCCCTTGTGGATATCTTAACGCCAAATCGCTTTGAGCTAGCCGCGCTGACGCCTGAGATTAGCGAGCCGTATGACGACACCGCCCGAGCGGTGGCACTGCTTTCCCAGGGCTGCCAAGCGGTGTTAGTCACCGCAACGGATGACCCGCTTCCGGGCACGGATCAGCAGGTCGTGCATACGCTGCACTCACCCGACACGACCCGCCAATGGCAGTGGCCTCGTTTGCCCGAGGTGTTCCATGGCTCCGGCTGTACGCTTGCTTCTGCCTTGGCGGCAAGACTCGCTGCTGGTGAGCGCTTACCAACAGCGTGTGAACAGGCGCAGCACTTTACTTGGGAGAGTTTGTCTCACGGCTACCAACCGCCCAGCGGCCAGTGTTTGCCGAACCGCTTGCCACGCCCCATACGCTTTTGATCTCATTGGTAGCAAGCCATTTATATTGAGGATGCCATGACCACATCTGCTGAACTGTTTGATCTCGCTAGTCGCCATATTCCGGGGGGAGTGAACTCCCCTGTCCGTGCCTTTAAAGGGTTGCATCGCCCGCCGGTCTTCATGGAGCGTGCCCAGGGTGCTTACCTATTTGATGTGGAAGGCAACCGCTACGTTGACTACGTCGGCTCCTGGGGGCCGATGATTACCGGCCACGCTGACCAAGACGTGCTGGCAGCGGTGCGTGCGCGGCTGGATAACGGACTCTCTTTCGGTACCCCCACCGCCGTGGAAACCACCATGGCGGACCTGATCTGCGACATGATTCCCTCTATGGAAATGGTGCGGATGACCAGCTCCGGCACCGAAGCCACCATGTCCGCGATCCGGCTGGCGCGTGGCACTACCGGCCGGGATAAGATCGTCAAATTCGAGGGTAACTACCACGGCCATTCGGATTCCCTGCTGGTGAAAGCGGGCTCCGGCGCCCTTACCCACGGTGAACCCAGCTCGCCGGGTGTACCCGCTTCGCTTGCCGAGCACACCATTACGCTCTCCTACAACGACCCGGAAGGGGTGGAAGCGTGCTTTGCGGAAATCGGTGAGCAGATTGCCTGCATTATCGTTGAGCCGGTAGCGGGTAACATGAACTGTATTCCGCCCCAGCCAGGCTTTTTGGAAACCCTTCGTCAGGTATGTAACGAGTACGGTAGCATCCTGATTTTTGATGAAGTGATGACCGGTTTCCGCGTTGCCTTAGGCGGCGCCCAGGCCCATTACGGCGTTACCCCCGACTTAACCTGCCTGGGTAAAATCGTCGGCGGTGGTATGCCGGTAGGTGCGTTTGGCGGTAAGCGCGACATCATGCAAAACATCTCCCCATTGGGGCCGGTGTATCAGGCGGGCACTCTCTCGGGGAATCCGCTGGCCATGGCGGCGGGCGTTGCGCTGTTGACCAAGCTACAGGTGCCGGGGTTCCATGATGCGTTAAGCCAGCGCGTACAAACGCTATGTAACGGTCTGCAAGAGCGTGCCAATGCCGCGCGGGTGCCGATGATGACGCAATCGGCAGGCGGAATGTTTGGTATCTTCTTTACCTCACAATCCCGGGTCGATAACTTTGCACAAGCAACGGCGTGTAACCCAGATGCCTTCCGCCGCTTCTTTGGTGCGATGCTTGATCACGGTGTGTACCTTGCGCCTTCAGCCTATGAAGCGGGCTTTATGTCCAGCGCCCATACGCCAGAAGATATCCAGTTCACTTTGGATGCGGCAGAAAAAGCTTTTGCCCTTATGTAACGTTAAGTAACTATTAGATAAAACGCCTGCTACACTGCAAGAGCCGCTCCTATTGAGCGGCTCTTGTGGTTAATGAGGGCTAACCATGAAACAACCATCGGCTTGGCACGCTTCACGATTGAGCGGCGTATTTTTAACCGCCGCGCTCACCTTTGGCGTTCCCTTGATAGGGCTAGCTGCCCAGGAGCAGGATATGAATCGGATCCACATCACCATGGGCGGTTCCCCCGGCGCTGAGTTTTCAGCTCAGTGGCGCATTACCCATAATGGCGAGACCGTTGATCATCCTGAAACCAGGGGTACGGTACCCTCAGAGTTCACGTTTGAAGGCGATGCCTTAGAGGGAACGGTAACGCTGCTGAGCGATGATGAGCGGCTGGAAGTAGATATTGTGAAGGGCAGCAATCGTTCGCGCTCCTCTACTCAGGGTAAAGGCAGCACGCTAATGGTAATGGTGCGTTAAAGCGTTAAAGTATAAAAAACCGCCCTGGGTGAGGGCGGTTTGTATAAGCGCTGGGTACGCTTATCCGTGTATGACTTCGTTTAGTGGCCTTGGCTCACATAATTAGTGTTGTTATTACCATAAGTCTCAATGGTAGAGGTATGGTTGCCACCCCATAAGTAGCCGCTTTGGGTAACGTTTTGTACGTTATTGCTACCTTGGGTATAAATATAGGAGTCGTGGTTATAACCTGACTGCATGACGTTGTGGGTGTTATGGTCACCAATAGCTAGAATTGTACTGTCTAGTGAGTAACCATTCTGAGTAACGAAGGCCTCATTATAGTTGCCACTTAGATACGTGTAACTATCATTGTAGTTGCCAATCTGGGTAATGTTAGCATTATTGTGAGTGCCATTTTCTTCTACCACAGACACGTTTTCTTCGCCATCTTGCTTAACAGTGGCTTTGTTATGGCTACCTTCAAGATAGACATAGCTATCATTAAACTTGCCATCCTGTGAAACATTAGCGCCATTGTAGTTGCCAATTTGTTCTACTACTGAAATGTTCTTAAAGCCATCCTGGTCTACGGTTGAAGTATTATTGTCACCTTGTTGATACACAGTCGAGTCGTTAAAGGCGCCTAATTGTGAAACATTGGCTGTGTTATACTGCCCAATTTGGTCAATGTCGGAGTCATTATTACCAGGGAACTGAGTAGCAATGCCTGAAACATCGTCTTGAGTAACAACCGTCGAGTTATTGCTTCCCTCTTGGTAAATACGTGATGTTTGAGTACCCCACTGGGTAACATTGTTAGTATTGTGGTTACCGCTTTGATAAATTGTGGAATCGCTACCTGAGGACCAGTACTGTGCAGAAGCAGTTGCACTCATAGCGAAGGCAACGGCGGCAGCAATAGTAGTGATTTGAGTTTTCATGGTGTTTCCCCTTTATGTCATACTTGCTTAGTTATTACTGAGACAACGGAATGCTGCTCAGTAGGTTTCGACGGTGACTGGACGCGCACTGGCTGAAAACGCTTGTTGTTCAACACTAATGCCACGGTAGCCACTCCCCGACTGTGAGACTTGAATATCGCTATAATGGCCAGTCTGGGAAATATAGGTTTCTATTTGTTTTTCATTCCCCGACTGAGAAATATTGGCAATATGATGATTGCCTCTTTGAAGGATCACCCCAATGTTGTTGCCACCGCTCTGCTCAATATTGGCAGCGTTCCAATTGCCTTGTTGGTGAATTCTAGAAAAATTCCCTGCTTGATAACGGGCCGAGTAGGACTGATAAACATTGGCGCTATTATGGCTACCCATTTGTTTAATAATGCTGTAGTTGCCTTGGTAATAATGATGGGGCGTATCGCTGTAATACTGCTCAACACGGTGATTAAAAGAGCCTGCAAAAGACGGCAGAGAAATCGTTGCCATCATCACGCTAATGGCAACTGCCTCAGAAAAAATCAGCTTTACTGTCTTAGGCTTGGTTTGATTAGGTGTTGTCATTGCAGTGCTCTCTTTGTGTCGTTTTGTATCAATTTGTATTCGTGTGTTGAGTTTGGGTTATTTATTTTTTTACGCAATAAGATATTTTTTTATGGTGGGGATGCTTTTTTTAACCAAAAAATAGAAATAAAGTTTGAGTGTTCTCATCCTTTTTAGCGCATAAAAAAACGGCTTTTCTACGATGAAAAGCCGCAAGGGATCACTTCTTGGTTTTATAGCTAGCTGATATGCGAGAAGAAGATTTGTTATAAGACTGGGGTAGGTGCGTTAAGGTAATCGGCTAAAACAGTATTTTGTAGATCCGTACCATTCGATAGGTTCCATAGGTTATTTTCGACACCCCGAGCAATTAAGTGGATAACAGCAGACTCGATGGCCGACATCACTGCTAGTTGCACAGGCTCGTTTGTGGTTATTCCCACCTCAGCCTCTAATAAACGTCGGAAGTCGATAAAGCGGTATACCCCTGCGCGTAGTTCTTTGGAGTAGATGGTTTTCGTTGTCGTCACGTTAGCGAGCACTTCACCCGTCGATATTTCCACTGCTCGTAAATTAACGGTGACCTGGTCAACTTGATACTGCCCCGATGCCCCGATACCAAAATATTCAGCGCCAGCCCCACCGGTTCGCACGTTAGATTCATAGGCGATAATACCGCCCTCCAGCATGACCGATGCCGCTCTTAACGATGGAAGTGTATCGGGTTGACCAAAACGCTCGAATTCAGCGCGAATGATGCGACGCTCGGTAAGCAGGTTCTGAAGCCCGACGCGTTCCAGGGGAATAAACCAGCCAGAGTCTGCCAGCGCACCGGTGAGCATCGCAGCCGCCCCCTGCGTTACCGCCGTTGAAAAGGTACTGGCGGGTGCAGGCCGATATTGGCCGGTTTGATCGCGAAAATCATATACCGAAACAAAAATTTTCCCAGCGGGTGGGGGGAGCGAGACAAGGTCTTGGTAGGTCGCTCCTCGGGGTGTCAATGTTGCCTGAGCACCCTCTAGGTTTTCTGAGGTAGCTACCACTCCGGCACAGCCACTTAAAAGGCTGACCACTATTATTGAAGCAATAATTTTCATGTTGATCCCCTGATGGCACCAATGACTCGTTATTCGGCTTAATTGCCGTATATTTTTTAATATAAAGGAGGGTACGTTAAGGGTTAAAAAGGCCACCAACGCTTATATTAGTCACATCGCCAGTCACTTTATCGATGACTCTGACAATGAGTTGCCCGCCCTCGTCACGCACAACGACACTAAATTCGCCGCTATCGAAAGAGCCTTCACCAATATCTCCAGCCCCTACATCACTAATTAGTTGGGATATTAATCGGCTTTCCAGACTTTGAATCAGGCGATCTGTTGCCGAGAGTGTTTCGATGCTTCTTGCATTAGGGTCGGTGTTAGTATCCTGTGACTGCGCTTTACTGAGTAAATAGCTACCAATAAAAGGATCACCGCCAAAGGAAGGATTGATAGGCTGGTAGATGAGCTCACCTGCCACGCTATTCGCAGAAAATAATCCTGCCATGCCGGCGATGATGACTGCGCTTAAAGTACTTTTCTTAAGCGTCGCCTTAAGATGAACCGCCCTCTTAAGCGAAGTATCCATACGCCTAGCGTTTACATGCAAGGCTGTTAAAAACGTTGTATTCATTAGTTTAGCTCCTCTTTTCCTAGGTCTTTGTCTGACGTAAGTGCTGCTGTCAGCCGCTGCTGAAGTAGTGCTTCTTCGACGATTTGCACAGCGTCTCCAGCTACGCGATCCGCTTCACTGATCCTGGGAGAGAGCTGTGTTCTGAAATACATTCGGTTGCCTTCCATGATCCATAATTGGCTACCCCAACGAGCATCAGGGCGCTCCTGAATAGTAATCGTGGCGTTGCCAATCAGTGGGTTATCCATCGCCAGTTGGCTAAACGCGCGATAGAATGTCTTGCCAGCCATGGTGATGGTGCGGTCCACCAGAACACCGGTAAGCTCACTACCCCCATTGGTATTAGCCAGCACTTCAGGCCCATCAGGACTAGAAAGCTTGTTGATAGCATCGATAGCTTCTTGCTCGCTTTGTGCGTTAGCAGGCAATGCATTGTCCGGTTGGGCAGACGACTCTTCGGCTAAGGCAGCAGTGCTTGTTAGCCACGCTGCCATGGTAAACATGCCTATGAATAAACGGTATAGCGATAACATGGTGAATCACCTTTTGAGGTTATAACCTACCGGTGACGCTGCAAACTTCGAGCAGTTTCAATATTGGGAAGAATGGGGCCTAGGTTTTGGTGTATCCAGTTAAGTGCCTGAATACGGTTATGAACATTAATTTTTCGGAAGATATTATACAGATGTGATTTAACCGTATGTTCGCTAACAAATAGCTTGTCGGCAATTTGTTGGTTAGATGATCCTGAGCTTAACAATGAGATAATTTCCATCTCACGATTAGTTAACCCACAGGCAGGACGAAACGCGTTACTCTGATATTTACGATAAAAGAGAATTAAACGCGCCATTAAATCCCGCGACATCCACAACTCGCCCTCCAGTAATGCATGTATGCCTTTACAAATTACCTCTAGGCTTTCATTTCGATAAAACACGCCTTTGAGTTGTGCACAGGAGAGTGCTTCCAACGCATGGTCCATATCGCGGATATTAAAGGCAGCAAGAGGGGTTTTGGATAATGGCTCGGGAAGCTTGTCCTGCCACTCTGGTAGGGCATCAATCCCGATGTGATCGCTATCAATCAATATAAGCAGCTTATCAGAAGTGGTTGATGGCAAGACGCTACGGGGGGAGTGGATGCTAATGGTACATCCGGTGTGCTGATGTAAGTAGTCAGCAAACAGCTGCGATTGAGGGCTTTTCTCGGTGACGATGTACACCAAGCCTTGAAATTTCTCTTGCGACATTAGGTAGGCCTCATGGAAATAAAGCGTGAGCAGGTGACTACTAGAGTGTTGCTCATAAGCCACATTTCGTAAAGTTTTGTTATCAAAATAATAGCAAAAGTAATTTTCATATAATTATTCTATTTTGTTATATATTTAAGTTGTTGATTATTAATAATAATTTTGAATGCATATTTTATTTTGGTAGAAATAAACGAGATACATTGGGTTACATTGTGTCGCCTTTAGCTGTGTTTCGGTTAGGCGTAAACTGAAGGCCTTCTGTGAGGAGGTAGCCCGATGAATGCAGCGAACACACTCGTCCTAGCCAGTGGCAATGCTGGCAAACTAAGAGAATTCAATCAGTTATTGTCACCACTGGGGTTAGATGTGCGCCCGCAGGCAGAGTTTGGCGTGCATGATGTGGAAGAGACAGGGCTGACATTTGTAGAAAACGCGCTGTTAAAAGCGCGTGAGGCCAGCCGGGTAAGCGGGTTGCCTGCGTTAGCGGATGATTCTGGGCTAGAAGTGGATGCCCTGCATGGCGCACCCGGCATCTACTCCGCTCGTTACGCGGGGGAACCTAAGAGTGACGAACGTAACAATGAGAAATTGCTAGCAGCGCTCAGTGAGTGCGCCGAAGGGCAACGTAGCGGGCGCTACTGGTGTGTGCTGGTGTACCTACGTCATGCGGCAGACCCAGTACCAGTGATTGTGCAGCGTAGTTGGGAGGGGGAAATCCTTGCCCACCCACGCGGGGAGGGCGGCTTTGGGTACGACCCTCTCTTTTGGTTGCCTGATCAGGGCATGAGCGTCGCTGAATTGTCTAGCGAAACCAAAAACCGGTTGAGTCATCGGGGGCGTGCGCTGCATGCCTTGGTGGATATTCTGAAGGTGGCGCATGGCTAACCAGCTGCCGCCGTTATCGCTGTATATCCATACGCCCTGGTGTGTAAGAAAGTGCCCCTATTGCGACTTCAACTCCCATGAGCCTGGCAGCAACGAGTTACCTGAAGCGGCTTACTTAGCCGCTTTGCTTAGTGACTTGGATAGCGACCTAGAGCTAGCTTCCGGCCGGACCATTCAAACGATCTTTATCGGTGGTGGTACGCCTAGCCTTCTTTCACCTCACTTTTATCAGCAGCTATTTGATGGCATCCGCCAACGGTTGCCCTTTTCCCCTACGATTGAAATTACCCTGGAAGCGAATCCAGGCACTACTGAACAGCAGCGGTTCGTGGGCTATCGGGAAGCGGGCATTAACCGCTTATCTCTTGGGGTACAGAGCTTCCGTCCAACCCAGCTGAGTGCGTTGGGGCGCATCCATAGCGGCCAGGAAGCCATCACGGCAGTGAGCGAAGCCAGGGCGGCGGGGTTTGATAACCTGAATATCGACCTGATGCATGGGTTGCCCCAACAGACCCCCGAACAGGCCATGGAGGATATTGAACAGGCATTAGCTCTGAATCCCGAGCATCTCTCCTGGTATCAGTTAACCCTGGAACCCAACACAGCTTTTTTCTCCCACCCTCCAGCGCTGCCGGAAGAGGAGGCGTTATGGGATATTCAGGAAGCAGGGCACCAGCGTCTTGAACAGGCAGGCTTAAAGCGCTACGAAATTTCCGCTTATGCCCGCCCGGGGCTACAGAGCCGCCATAACCTGAACTACTGGCGATTTGGCGACTACCTGGGGATTGGTGCAGGCGCTCATGGAAAACTCACCCAAATAGACTCCCAGGGGGAGTGGCAGATCGAACGGCGTTGGAAAACCCGCCAGCCCGATGCCTACCTGCGTCGTGCTAACGACCCACGTGGTTTTGTGGCAGGTCAGCAGCCCATCGAACCCCAGGAGCTGCCCCTTGAGTTTGCCATGAACGCGCTGCGTTTAACCGAAGGGGTATCATTAGCGGATTGGGAGGCCCATACCGGCCAGTCAAACGTTCTGTTACTCAGTCGTTTACAAAGCGCTCATGAAAAAGGACTTTTAATGGAAATGCCTGAAAAGCTGCGTGCATCGCCCCAAGGTCTATTATTCTTGAACGAGTTGCTGGCCTTGATCAGCGAAGAGTGATCAGTAAAAAGTGACCAGCGATCTAAACAGGCAGAACCCGATCATAAACAAGGAGTGAGTGATGCGTATTTCTCGACTACTGACGCCGTTGGCAGCAGCTATCCTACTGGCTGGCTGCGCGACTTCTGACCCTTACGGCGGTCAAACGCAGCGCTCTAGCACCGCGATGGGCACCGGCATTGGTGCGGCGATTGGCGCGGCAGCCGGTGCGCTTTCTGGCGATGGCAGCACCAGCCGCCGTGACCGTGCGCTGATTGGCGCTGCAGTAGGCGCGGCGGCCGGTGCTGGCGTAGGTGCTTACATGGACCGCCAAGAACAGCAGCTTCGTGATAACTTGCAAGGCTCACGCATAGAAATTGACCGCCGTGGCGATGACATTGTGCTCAACATGCCCAGCAGCGTTACGTTTGGGTTTGATTCGGCTGAGCTTACCGCCGATGCGCGCAGTGCCCTCAATGAAGTGGCCAACGTACTCACCCAATATACCGACACCCGCGTTAACATTGCAGGCCATACGGATAGTACCGGTGATGCCATCTACAACCAGCGCCTCTCCGAGCGCCGTGCGCAGTCTGTCGGTAGTTACTTGAGCCAGAACGGTGTTTCTTCTATGCGCTTAAACACCATGGGTTACGGTGCCAACCAGCCGGTTGCCAGTAACGACACCGAACAGGGCCGCGCCCAAAACCGTCGGGTTGAGATTACCCTTACCCCCACCGGTAACGGCCAGTAACGCCTGAAGAGGTATCCCAGCGTTGCCGTCCAACGCCCGCTATGCTCACATAGCGGGCTTTTTATTGACTTGCAAGCGAGCTGCCATGCTGTCGTATCAACACGCCTATCACGCCGGTAACTTTGCCGATGTTCAGAAGCATTTAACGCTTTATGCGGTGGCTGATTATTTATTACGTAAAAAAACAGCGATTACATATATTGATAGCCATGCAGGAAGGGGCCTCTATCCATTAGCCACCAAAGAGACCCAACGGCTCCAAGAGTACCGCGAAGGTGTGGACCCGCTATGGCAAGCACGGCAGCGGTTAACCGACCCACTCCTCAGCCATTGGCTGACTGCCTTGGCTGAAGCACAGCCTAACGCTGCGGAACTCTCTCACTACCCTGGCTCGCCCTGGTGGCTTGCACATGCGTTACGCGAACAGGATCAGCTACGCCTGTTTGAACTGCACCCAGGTGAGCATGAGCATTTGAGTGGCCAAGCGCTGCCACAACAGGCGCGGCGGATTTATGGCGATGGTTTACTGGGCTTGAAACAGCTGGTTCCGGTGGCGACACCCCGGCTATGCGTATTGATAGACCCGAGCTACGAGCGTAAAGCAGAGTACCAAGAGGTCGTTGACGCGGTTGCTTACACCCTCGAAAAAGCGCGCCACGCCGTGGTGATGATTTGGTACCCACTATTGCCCGCCGGACACCATGAAACGCTGCTAAGCGGCCTAGAAGCGAGCGGCATTCGCAAGATTTGGCATAGCGAACTGCTACTACGGTCAGCAGGAGAGCGTACACACGGCATGTACGGCAGCGGCATGGTGGTGATCAATCCGCCCTGGGGGCTGGATGAGCAGCTAGCCGCAGCGATGTCCCAGGTGACACCGCTGCTAGGGAGCGACAGCCACTACCGCGCCAAATGGCTAGTGGGCGAGTAGTGGTAGTGAATGGCAGCGGCTATTTGCCGATGCAGAAGCTACCAAAAATTTCGCCCAGCAGGTCATCGGCGCTAAATTCACCAGTGATCTCTCCCAGCGCCTGCTGTGCGTCTCGCAGGTCTTCGGCGAGAAGTTCGCCAGCGCCGTAGCCATCCAACTGGGCGCGGCCGGTATCGAGGGCAGCCATGGCGCGGTCAAGGGCATCTAGATGGCGGCGGCGGGCGGAGAAGCGGCCCTCCGTCGTTGCAGAGAACCCCATGACGTCTTTTAAATGCGTTTTCAAGCTATCCACACCCTCTCCGGTTTTTGCAGACAGCCGGACAATAGGAGTGGCTGTGGATAATTCAATGCCCGGCGGTTCGGCGCTGGCATCGATTTTATTACGCACCAGGGTGAGCCGGGTTTGATCGGGAAGGCGCTCCACAAACTCAGGCCAGATACTCATCGGGTCGGTGGCATCCGTGGTGGAAGCATCCACCATGAGCAGTACGCGGTCGGCTTTTTCGATCTCCTCCCACGCCCGGGCAACGCCGATTTTCTCCACCGCATCGGGCGTGTCGCGCAGCCCCGCGGTATCGATAATATGCAGCGGCATGCCGTCTAGGTGGATGTACTCCCGCAGTACGTCCCGAGTCGTGCCCGCGATATCCGTGACGATGGCGGTCTCTTGCTCGGTCAGTGCGTTCAGTAGGCTGGATTTGCCTGCATTGGGGCGTCCTGCAATCACCACGCTCATCCCCTCGCGCAGCAGCGCCCCTTGGCCAGCGGCTTTGCGAACGGCCATTAGCGCCTGCTGAACGCTCTCTAGATGCGTGGCGACATGACCATCAGCGAGAAAGTCGATCTCCTCCTCTGGAAAATCGATGGCGGCTTCTACATAGACGCGTAGCTCAATCAGCCGCTCCACCAGGGTGGAAACCCGCTGTGAGAACTCGCCCTGGAGCGAGCGTACGGCGTTTTCAGCGGCGGAGCGGGAGGTGGCATCAATCAGGTCGGCAATCGCTTCTGCCTGGGCTAAATCCAGCTTGTCGTTAAGAAAGGCGCGTTCGGAGAACTCCCCAGGCCGGGCCAGGCGGGCACCTAGCTGCAGGCAGCGCTCAAGCAGCATATCCATAATGATGGGGCCGCCGTGACCCTGCAGCTCCAGCACGTCTTCACCGGTAAAAGAGTGGGGGCCGTTAAACAGTAGCGCGATGCCCTCGTCGATAATGCCATCAGCGCCGTGAAACGGGCCGTAGTGAGCATAACGGGGGGCTGGGCAATCACCTAGTATCTCGGCGGCTATCGTGCGGCAGGCGGGGCCTGACACGCGAATAATGCCAACGCCGCCACGGCCGGGTGGGGTTGCCAAGGCGGTAATGGTGTCTTGGGTATAGAGTCGATCGGCCATGACGCTTCCTAATGACGAAAGAGGGAGAGTGTATCTCGATGGCGCTCATGATGAGCAGGTTAGGCCTAAAACGCCAGACCCCCGCAAAGGCGGGGGTCTGGGAGTAGCAGAGGGGAGCGATTATTTGGTTCGCATCCCTTTGCCGACGCTTGGGTCATTCTCAATGCTGCGCGTAATGAAGTACTGCTGCGCCACCGAGATGATGTTGTTAACTACCCAGTAGATAACCAGACCGGCCGGGAACCACAGGAAGAAGAAGGTGAAGATAATCGGCAGCATCTTCATAATCTTCGCCTGCATGGGGTCTGGCGGTGTCGGGTTCAGCATCTGCTGAACAAACATCGAGATACCCATCAGGATCGGCAGGATGAAGTAGGGATCTTTCACCGACAGATCCTGGATCCAGAACATGAACGGCGCGTGGCGCAGCTCAACGGACTCCAGCAGCATCCAGTACAGGGCAATGAACACCGGCATCTGTACCAGAATCGGCAAACAGCCACCCAGCGGATTGATCTTCTCTTTCTGGTAGAACTTCATCATCTCTTGAGACATTTTCTGACGGTCGTCGCCATACATCTCTTTGAGACGCTGCATCTCCGGGCCAAGTTTGCGCATACGCGCCATGGACTTGTAGGCCTTAGCAGAGAGCGGGAAGAGCACCAGCTTCACCAGCACGGTGAGCAGGACGATGGACCAGCCCCAGTTGCCGACGATGTCGTGGATCTTGTCCAGCAGCCAGAACAGCGGGTTGGCAATAAACCATAGCCAGCCATAGTCAACGGTAAGCCTAAGGTTAGGCGCTACTTGCTCAAGGTGGTCTTGAACCTTCGGACCCATGTAGAGAGTCGCGCTCAATGTGGCTTCGCTATCAGCGGCAACGCTGCTGGTAGGGCCAGCAAAGGCAACTACGTTACGGTCACGGGAATCGGTTGTAACGTAGTAGAGGTTCTGCTGGTTTTGCGGCGGTGCCCAGGCGGAGACAAAGTAGTGCTGGATCATCGCAATCCAGCCGCCCTGCGCTTCGCGGTTTTCGAAGCTACGGCTTTGAATCGTATCAAAGTCGATCTTCTCGTAGCGCGCTTCGGGTGTGGAGTAGGCGGCCCCTAGATAGGAGTTCATGCCCATGGCCACACCGCTAGACGGGTCCGGGCTGTTATCACGGGCCAACTGGCCGATAAAGCGGGCACTCACCGGTGCATCGGTGTTATTGGCCAGATAGTAGCTCACGTTCACCGCATAGCTGCCGCGGTCAAACGTCAGGCGCTTGATGACCTCAACACCGTTAACATCGGCTGTCAGGTCAACGCTAAGCTGCTCTTCGTCATCACCCAAGCGGTATTCGTTGCGCTCAGGAGTGAAAGGAATGCGGCTTGCTTGGCCATCTAACTGCAGGCCGGAGCGGGCCACATAGCTGCGCGTGGCGTTATCCGATAGCAGCACGTAGTTGCGGTCGGAATCCAGCGTGAGCTTATGCTGCGGCAAGGCAGCGTAGACAATATCGCCACCAAAAGGGTCGATGCGTACGTCGAGTACGTCGGTGGTGACGGCAATAAAGTCGCGACTGGCGGTGTCACTTTCGGCATCACCGACGCCTTCGCTGATGGCGTTTTGAGGTGCGGAAGTGCTGGGTACGGAGAGGTCATCGCTACCGTTCTCGCTCGCCGGAGCCCCGTTACTGCTTTGGGTCATCTCAGGCGTTGAGTCGTAGGTAGTCTGCCCGTAATCCTGATTCCACTGTACAACCAAAAGGTAGGCAAGCACTGCCAGTGGAATCAGTAATAAAAGTCGTTTTACGTCCATGAGGGTTCTGCCCGATGGGTGGTGAACATGCTAATGGCGCAGTGTCATTTACTCGACCCATGACACACGAAAGCCTGCCAAGCGGCAGGCCGAGGTCGAGCGGCGAGGTGTGTCGTCAAGCGTCACGTGTTACGCCATGAGGCGGGGGAGGTGTAGACACCGCCTGTGCGTCGCGCTGAAGCCGTTTCCACATGCCGTGTAGCTGGCGAGTAAGCGTTTCGTTATCGATATCCTGCACGCCACGCTTTGCCAATATCACGATATCCACAGAGGGTAGGTGATCCTGGCGCAGACGAACAGATTCCCGAACGAGTCGCTTGAAGCGGTTACGATCAACAGCGAGCTTTACATTTTTTTTGCTGACCACCAGTCCAACGCGGGGGTGCCCCCGGGTACTTATGCGCGCTAGCGCCATCATACCTTTGCCATGAACTTTAAGGTCGGCCTGTTCAAACACGTGACTAAAATCCCCGGCAGTTAGCAAACGTAAGCACCGGGGAAAGCCTTGATGCGACACACGCAATCCGAGATCAGGCGCTCAGACGCTTGCGGCCTTTGGCGCGGCGGCGTGCGATAACGGCACGGCCGTTTTTGGTTGCCATACGAGCACGGAAGCCATGCGCGCGCTTGCGCTTGAGAACGCTGGGTTGAAAAGTGCGTTTCATAACTCGTTATTCCCACGTGGTTTAGGACGGAAGTGTATTCCAAAAGACCCGGTCCAGTGAGGAACTAGCCGGGGAGTTTCAATTCAAGACCGGAAATTGTAGAGACTTCCCGCGCCGGGTGCAATTTTTCCTTGCATAAAAAGCGTGAAAAAGGCAATAGCCCCGCGGCCTACTGCGCTCTTTCCTGCGACTTGCATCAGGCTATTATTACTAATGAAATTATTTAAAACCTGCTGTTATTAATAGTGGGGATACTAATTGTGGATAAGTTTGTTTAATTTAATTTTATCAATCGCTTAAAATTATAAAAAATCTGTGCATAAGTATCGGATAACCCGCCGGTAAACTGTGTATTAGGTGTGGTTAAGCCCAAGATAAGATGGCCAAATCTAAGGCTGTACCCACGTCATCACAAGGTTTTCCTGAGCCCCTGCGCATAGTTGTCCACAGGTGGAAAATGGCCCTAGGTGCGTGTGGATAACCGCTTCGTTGGGCGCTACAATGGTCGGCCGTTTTCAACCGATGGTGAGATGA